>OZ242254.1:0-2702500 GCA_965206965.1 Bacteriovoracaceae bacterium
AAATCAATTCCATTGGCCATCATAATATGGTGGTGAACAAAAAGAGTAATCTCTTTAATGAAGAGAGCACTCAGTTCATTATTCTCTAGAGTTGGTGGCTTGGGTAATTCGTGGGATTTAACAGGAGCAGAAAAAATCCAAATATGACCGTACTCCTCTGTCACTGGATAAGTTTGATTTTTTAACGACGAAGCTTGATCTGGCAGAGCCTTTCGGCAGCGAATTTTTTCTACCTTTCCCTGATCATTCAACTCCCATTGATGAAAATAGCACCTAATATTATTGTCCACAACAGTGCCATTTCCCAGATCTGCCCCAAGGTGAGGACAAAAAGCATCCATGGCCTTCACTTGGCCATCATTGCCTCGATAGAGAACGATCCTCTGCCTCATGATTTTAAACGATTTAACCTGGGCCCTCTTTAGTTCACGGGATCGACAAAGTGGGTACCAACCAATACTGAGAACCCCTGCTCTATTAAAAATTTTTTGCTCTTTTATTGGTTGAGTTGCCGTATTTTCAAAACGAGACATCCCATCTTTGGGGTAATCAGAGGCCCTAAACATAACTTTTTGCTTCCCGTGTAGGAGAGATAAACCCACCTTTCTTTCCTGTCTTAAGTATTAACACAGAATCTTTCAAGCCTTTCTCTTTGGGCATGAATTTCTCCTTTTTTTAATAATTCTAGTCTATTAGAGTTATAATGATAATAAAAAGGCAAGGGTGGAGCCGAATCTATGAGAAAAAAACTTTCCCAGCGAAGTCTAGAATCTATGCATGACGCTGAACTGACGGCAAAAAAACTTTCCTTCAATTACAAAAAAAACCGCCAACAAGATCAAACTGAGGAACTCGACCGCCTTTCTCTCACCTTTAACTATCGAGACTGTAAAGACAAAATGTGGAACCCTGAAAGCTATTCCCTCTTGTGGGGAACCCCCATTTGGGATCAAGCCAGTTCCTCTGAAAGAACCCTCCTCAACCAGCTCTACTGGGTTGCCTATTACTCCCAAATTATCTCAGCTGAAATTGCCACAATCTTTTTCAATCAAACGGCTGCCGCAGGACTTTATTCTATCGAAGACTTTCGGCTTGTTTGCGATACCCTAGACTTTGAATCCATGCAAGAACGGGCCCATATCAGCGCCTTTAAAAATATTGCCGAGCAAATCGAAGAAGAAGTTTTTGGCGAACGCATCTTCACCTACCCTATGCGCCCCTATTTTTATGAAACAATGATTTTTCAAAACACCAATTGGATAAAAAAATTCTGGAAACGCTTACAACTTCAAGCCTATTCACTATTAAGTTCAGGAAACGCCTTTATCGCTTGTCAATACCTTACCGTTCGAGGTCTCCGCACACTCAATGGTAAAATTGTTCAACATGACCTCAGCCAATTTCACTCAAAATCAGATGACAAAGAAAACACCCCCATCCCTAGCAAAGTAAGCTATCACCATTTTCTCGATGAATCGTATCACTTTAATAGCTCTAACTTAATTGGCAGTGAAATCATTAAAATTTTAAAAAACCCAACTTGGTTTGAAAAGAAAGTCGCCAATATGGGAATTGCCGGCACCCTGAAAGATCATGCCAACTTCAACGTCGCCGTACGTGGAATTTTTTGGTACGAGCCGGCCCTCTTTAGCACTCTCCATCAAATGCTTTGCTCAAAAGCATTTGGACTTGAAGCACGAGAAGCCCTTCAACTGATAGAAAAATCTTTTTGCCATGAGAACGATGGTATTCAAGAGTCCTTTAGAACCCACCAAATCGCCCTTGAAAGTTATAAAAACTACTTAGAAGAGATTGATTACGTTAGCAAAGAAAATAAAGCAGGTGGCAAGATGTCTTCAACAAGTCTTGAAACTTATTTAAAAAGCAACCGCCAGGCCTTTCGCCAATTCCGCCGGAGATCAAATGCTGCCTAAAATCACCATTGCGATCGCTAATATTCATGAATCTCACCAAATCAAAAGCCAAACCAATCTCAGTGAAGTTCTCAATGCCTCGAACTCAAAATTGCTCTTTGGCTGCCGAACAGGAATTTGTGGAACCTGTCTTGTCAAGGTCCTCGAAGGAGCCGAAAGGCTTAAGCCTCCAAGCCAAGAAGAACAAGAGTTTCTCGAGATCATCTCTAATGGGGAAGAGGGACTGCGTTTGGCCTGCCAACTCTCACCAACAGAAAATCTCAAAATTGACTACCGAGGCAAATCATCATGAATGAAGGGAAAAACCTTTTAAAAGACTCCATTTCTTTTAAAAACTTCTGGTACATTGTCTGCTCTTCCCAACAACTCAAAAAAAATCAAGCCCTCCCAAGAAAAATACTCAACGAATGGCTCGTTGTCTTTCGCGATGAAAATGGTCGACCTGTTATTATGCAAGATCGATGTATTCACCGCAATAGCCAACTCTCTAAGGGACAAGTTCAAAACGGTCAACTTCAATGCAGTTATCACGGTTGGACATTTAATGGTCAGGGAAAGCTCGTCTGTATTCCCTCCGAAGGTCCCAACCAACAAAAAATAGGCAACCGCTGCGCCAAAACCTACGAGTGCCTTGAGCAAGACGACTTTATTTTTGTTAGGCTAGGAAAACACGACACCTTCCACATCCCTCCTTACCGCATGCCTCACTACCAAGAGAGAGGTTGGGAAACTATTCGACTCTTCAATGTCTTTCAAAATAACGTTCTCAACTGCGCCGAAAACTACGTCGATGTTCCTCACACCGTATTTGTCCACGATAAGATTTTTCGTTCATCATCCAACGAAAAAGTGACCACCAATGTACAGAGAAAAAACGGCGCTGTTCATATCGAATACCTTGGGGAAACGGATAACTTAGGCTGGTTTTCTTGGTTTCTCAATCCTTCTAAAAAACCCATTGTTCATATAGATCACTATTATATGCCTAATTTCACCTCTGTTCAGTACGCTTTTGGTCGCAAAGAGTTTTGGATTTCAAGCCAAAGCATTCCAGTCGAAGATAATTTAACTTACGTTTGGACCGATTTAACTTATAAATTTGGTCTTTTAAACAAAATCGCCCGACCCATTGTTCGCTACCAAGGCCAAAGTGTTATCGATCAAGATATTGTCGCTCTAAATAATCAAATGAAAGTTATTAAAAAATATGGCATGAATTTTTCTAACTCCACCGCCGATATCGTCCACGTCTTTATCGAAAGCATTTATAACGAAATCGCTGAGGGACGAGATCCTCGCCATCTCTCGGAGAAAAAAAACAAGGTTGAATTTTGGGTCTAGAGCTTATTATTCAAACAATTATCTTTTGCCTATTGGTCGCATTATCCGTTATCCTTTTTCGCAAGCGGGAGAAAAAGTACTTCTCATCAAAATCTATTTCCTACTGGATCGTTGATATCGTCGGTTTGATCCTCCAAGGAGTCTTTATCCCCCTCCTCCACACTTTTTTAGTCAGCGGTTTGCTCCATAATTTTTTTCCCGGCTTCAACGGCATTTGGAAACTAGGTGCGTTGGAGAGTTTTCTGCTCAATTTTGTGATTGTCGACTATATCTACTATTGGTTCCATAGGTTTTATCACACTCGAAAATATTGGGCCCTTCACCTTCTCCATCACACTGCTGAAGAAATGGATATCTTTGTCTCTTCTCGCAATAATATCTGGATCAGCTTTCTCCTCCCCTACCTTTGGTTTAATGGATTTTTTTATTATTTAGTAAGCGATAAGAATGCCTACGCTCTTGCATTGATAACAACCGCCATGCTAGATTTATGGAGACACTCAGAGCTCGTGCCTATTAAAAAAAATATCTTCTTTAGTTACCTTTCCCAAATTTTCATCACACCTTATGAGCATGCATGGCACCACAGCCGAACAAAGTCACAGTATAACTTTGGTGCTAACTTTTCTCTTTGGGATAAATTCCATAAAACATATTATTCGAATGAAACCTATCCGAGGTCGTTGGGATTTAAAGTGAAATCAGATATAGTCTCCAAACTCTTTCGTCCCTATAAAATGCAAAAGGATCACTTATAACTATCTACAGTAAAATTTTCGCTTTATTTCCTCTTCTCCATGTGGCCCTCATTGCTCAATCAATGATTTTCTTTGCCTCTCGTCCTTGTTGGATTCGTTTCACTTGTCTTTTACTAGCGATCTATTTCTTTCCTTTAGTTTGTTTTCGAATCCTCACCTGCCTGTCACCTATTCGAGAAGGTGTCAGCAATATACTTGAAAAAAAATTTTCCCCCTGGTGGGCCGGACACCAGATCCAAGCTCTCTTTATCGCCACCCCTTGGCTTGAAAGCCTTTTAAGGCTTACTCCAGGCTGCTACTCCCTATGGCTGCGCGCATGGGGATCAAAAATAGGAAAAAATGTCTATTGGACTCCAGGAGTTACTAATTATGATCGCAACCTTTTAGAGGTGGGTGACCATGTCACTTTCGGAGAACGTGCCGTCACTGTTTGTCACGTTATCACACCAAAAGAGGGCAAGGGACTTCTCAAAATTGCCAAAGTGCGAGTTCAAAGCAAGAGTTTTGTAGGAGCGGGCTCTGTATTAAGTCCCGGCGTCGTAGTCGAAGAGGGAACCCTGGTCAAGGCGGGGAGCCAAGTTTACCCAGGGCAACGGGTAACCAAAGAAGGCATCGTTTGAAAAGTTTTTTTATTAAAATTTTTCTCATCAGTTACCGCCTCATTTATTATCCGCTTTACCAGTCCTTTATTAAAAGCCTAAAAGACCCCGACAAGACTCAACAGCGCCTTAAAAAAGAGCTCTTTAAAAAATATAAACGCTCTCAACTCGCTCAAAAAAATCCTCATTTCAAATGCTTCGAAGATCTCCCCCTCACTACTTACGAAGACTATATCCCTTATATTGAACAAGGTCTCACCCCCGAGAAAGTCCTCGTTTATGAACAAACCTCAGGTAGTTCTGGAAAAAACAAACGCATTCCCTACCCTCGATCCCTTTTAAATTCCTTTAAAAAAATGTTCTTGCTCTGGAGTTACGATATCTGTCGTCACCTCTCTTTTAATAGCTTGGTTTTCTACTTCAGCATTTCCCCTCAGTTTCAAGAAAGTGATGGTTTTGAATCGGACAAAGAGTACTTAGGTCCTTTTTTATCTAAAATATTATCCCTT
Organism: Bacteriovoracaceae bacterium; assembly: GCA_965206965.1. GTDB lineage: Bacteria > Bdellovibrionota > Bacteriovoracia > Bacteriovoracales > Bacteriovoracaceae > CBDBLK01. Next base: position 5,142 of record OZ242254.1, read on the forward strand.
TTTTTTGTCGAAGCTAAAGGCATAAAAAAATTAAAAACGAGTCATGATTTTCACTGCCTTCTCTTCAAAACTCTAGTTCATAAGAGAGACCTAGAGATTATCTCCATCTGGTCTCCCACATTTCTGCTCTCTCTTTTAGACTATGCTAAAGATAACTGGGAAGAACTTAAAGACGAACTCCAAGTACCCTCTATTGACATTAATCGTCTGGAAACACTCTTTCCTCAACTAAAACTCATCTCTACCTGGGGAGATGGCCATGCCAAGTACGGTTATCAAAAACTTCAACAACTTTTTCCCAGTGTCACCATTCAAAAAAAGGGACTTTTGGCCACTGAAGCTCCTCTCAGCATTCCGATTATTGAGTCAAAAGGTCATATACCCCTTATCTCTGAATGTTATTTTGAATTCCTAGATGATAGCGGAAAATTACATAAAATTGGCGAATTAGAAATTGGCAAAGTCTATGAACTAGTAATCTCTCAAAAAGGAGGGCTTATTCGCTATCAAATAAAAGATCTGATTAAAATCACTCATTATTACTATCAAACACCCTGCTTAGAATTCATAGGTCGCCAAGGCAGTCTTTGTGATTTAGTCGGAGAAAAGCTTCATCTCAATCAAGTGGAAAAGGCCCTTCGAGATACTCAAGTCCTTTACCTCCTTCCCGATCACGTAACCTCTCGCTACTTCTTGCTCTCAGATCATCAAGAATGCCCATCGCAACTTGAAAAAATCGAGGTAGCTCTCCGCCAAAATATCCACTACCACAATGCTCGAGAGCTGACCCAACTTCACCAACTAGAGTGGTTAAAAATTGAAAACCTACAAGAAAAGATAATTAATTTTTATGAAGATCAAGGTATTAAACGTGGTGATCAAAAAGTAAATTGTTTTCTCTACCGCGAATACAACGGGCAACTCAAAAGCTATCTTTTTGAAAAACGATCAAAGTAAAGAATTAAGCCCGGTAAAAAAATCAAATCACAAATCAAGGCAAAAGATAAAATGATCGAGCTGATTAATCCAAAATTTTTGTTGGGAGTTAAACTCGAAAATAAAAAAATGGAAAAACAAGAAACTAAAATAATTGTCGTCATTGTTAAAGACAACGCCGATCCATCAAAAACATGCAAAAGAGATTCTCTAACCGATCTCTTATTCTCTCTTGCATAGTTGTAGTGACTCAAAAAATGAATAGTGTCATCTACAGCAATACCAAGTGTGACAGAAACGACGATTACACACCCAGTATCAATGGGGATTCCTAGCAGAGAGAGAAAACCAGTCCCAATAACCAAAGGAACAACGTTGGGAATAAGGGATAAAAGCCCTACTTTAAAAGAGCGAAAAATAATTACAAATAAAAGAGTAATTACTAAAATGGCAATGCTAATCGAATAAAGATAAGTCAATATAATGTATTCGTTAAGTCGCGAGAAAAGGACCGCTTTTCCCGTTATTTTGGCATCTAACCCAAGTTCTTGCGCTTTCTTTTCAATTTTTTTCAAATAAATCATTACTTTTTGAGAGCTTTGAATCTTCCACTTTACACTCATCCGAATCCTTCGACTCTCCAAATCGATCCGATTATTAATTCCCATTCCTGAAGGAAGACCCATAGTATAAACAAAAATTTCTTGACCAATCATTTCAGAAGAGTCGGGCAGGCGATATTGATCAACGCCACCTCCATTTAACGACTGATGAACCTCTTTTACAATATTGGTAATACTGATGGATTTACTGATTTCAGGAAATGACTCTAACCAATCTTGAAAAGCCTCAACCTTGCGAAGAAAACTCGGCTCTTTAGCTCCGTCCTTACTTCCTGAATCAATCACAATTTCAGGTCCAGCAATCCCTCCTAGGTTTTTATAGACAAATTGACCAGATTTGTTGATCAGTGATTGCTCATCAAAATAACGATAGATATTGACATCAATTTTATTTTTTAAACTCAAATAAATCATACCAAAAGTCAAAAATAAAAAAATTATGAGAATAGATTTTGCGTATCGTTCAAGTAGAGAGATAAATTTTAAAGCTAAAAAGCGATTTAACTTCCTCTCACTAAATTCTTCAGAGGAACGGCAACAAAAAAGACTCAAGCAAGGAATCACGAGAAAGTAGGAGTGGATCAAGGCCATGAGCGCCCCTCCACCAACCAGGATACCCAGTTCTGCTATGGGTCTGATGTCGGAACTAGCCAATGAAAAAAAACCAATCGAAGTTGTTACTGACGTCAAAATCAATGGCCAAATATTCTTTGTTAGAGATTTTTTTAAAGCCTCTTCTCGCGATGTCTCCCCTCGGTATTCACTGTAAAAAGTCACCAATAAGTGGATAGAATCCGCAATAGAAATGGCTAAAATAACTGCAGGCAGAATAAAAGTTAAACCGTTTAAAGTTAAATTGAAAAGAGGGATCATGGCAAGGCCACTGATAATCGACGCCAAAATAACCAAGAGAGGAATCAATACCCCAGGAATCGTTCTAAAATGAAATGATAAGTAGAGAATAACGATAACGATGAGAATGGGTAAAATTAATCCCAAATCTTCAAAAGCCGTCTTTCGAAACTCGTAATTGAGAACAGGAGAACCTAAAAAATAGAACGTCAAATCATCTCGAGACTGATAAGATCCAATCACTTTGTTCATACCATCAACAATAATTTTCGTATCAACTTGATTTTTTCCCGGCAGAGCTAAGTGGCCATAAACAGTTGCCACGGTTCCTTCCTCATTGAGATAAAGACCAGGAATTACTCTGTGTTTAAGGGCCTGTTTTCGTTTCCTTTCAAGAAAAGAAGTTGTCAGAGAAGCCGATTCAGAAATAAACTCCTCAGTGATCACTTCATCACCTTTACCGTAAGTCCAATGGTAATTAGTTAAAGAATCTACCCTAATAATATTAGGAACAAGCCACATTTGCTCGGTAATCTCGCGCAAAATTTGAATAGACTCCTGATGAAAAACACCCTTTTTAAAGTGAATGATTAAAACGGCACTTTCATCATTCCCAAAAGTTTTTTCAAATTTATTTAAATATAAGATGTGAGGGTCATTTTTTTTAAACCATAACCGGTCACTAAAATCTGTTTCTATATAGGGCAAGAAAAAAAAGCCCAGAGTGGTAAGAATAAAAGAAAAAGCCAGGCAGAGTTTTTTCCACTTGAGATTAAAATCGACAATATAATTAAGAACTCTCTTCACAATTTCCTATTTTTTCCAACACAAAAATCCTAAATAGACTTAGACCATATAGAGGGCTCCAGTTTATTGATATATTGAATATACTTAGCCACTGGAGCATCCATAGGAATTAAAGTTTCTGTATTAAAGCGAATATTTTCATAGACTTCACCATCCTCTCCTTGAAGAGCATGAAAGGAAATTTTGGTCAACCAGATGCAAAGGCGAGAAGCTAAAAAACCGAAAAGTCCTTTTCTTTTTTTCGTTAAGTAAACGACTTGGACTGATATTTGCTCTTCTCGAATGGGCTGATAAGCAAAAATCATATGAAGAGTCGGAAGAATAGCGTACCGGTTAAAAAGTTTAACTCTCTTATTAATCGTCAAAACCCCAATATTGCCATCTACATATTTCATCGAATAAGCGTATTGATTGCCAAGAAAAAATCTCGCCAATTTCTCTTTTAAATTAAAATTAGGAGTTTCTCCAGCCAATTCAATTTCTAATTCATTTGGTCTTTCGGCTTTCATCTCAAGCCCAACGTCAATATTGATATTGTGAACTGTTTTCAAATGCTGAGGATCAATGCCATTAATCATAGTGATATGATAATGACAAGTTCGCTTGTACTCTTCACCAATCAGGTAAGTTACCTCCTGCCCTTCGAGCTCAGGAACTTCCGCCACACCAAAAGGAGCTGTTCTCTCCGGGTAAACCCAAATAAAGCCATATTTTTCTTCTGTCGCGTAAGCCTGAAGCTTAGCTCTTTGAGGTATTTCCTTTTGGGCCGGCAAATGAATGCATTCTCCTTGGGAGTTAAATTGCCAATGGTGAAAAAAACAACGAAGGTTACCATTCACCACCTTGCCAATGCCTAAGTCAACACCCATATGAGGACAATAGCCATCGAGAGCATAGATCACTCCAGAGCTATCTCGATAAACCGCAATATGCTGATGAGCAATTGTTCGCGAGTGCGCTTCATTTTTTTTGATTTCACGAGATGGACAAAAAATATACCACCCCTTGGTCACGACATCCCAGTTAGAAAAAATACGGTGTTTTTTAAGAGGTTGTGTCTGTTGATTTCGCTTAGATTTTAAAATAACCATGATGCTATTTAATCAGAAAAATAATAACTTCTAAAGTAGTGATAAAAAATGAAAATAATACCCCTAGAAAAGAAATTTACCTAAACAGCATGCTATAATCACGATTATGAGCACACCAACCAAGAGATCTTTACGGGCCAACAAACTTGCCGAGCTCAATCCCAATATGTTCGATAATTACCGAGATTTTTTTATCGCTCTTCATCTCAATCGAAATACGGCTATTATGCACCTAATCGGGACTCTTATCGGTCTCGCCATTCTTCCCTACGCCCTCTACACCTTGAAATGGTGGATTTTTTTAATCTATTTCTTTTTCTTTTATGGGTTTGGCTTTCTCTCCCATTTTATCTTTGATGGTCTAGTCTCAAGAACAGCAAAAGAAGCCCCTTGGGGTTCCTTTATCTACGCCCTTGAAATCAATCTATTTGTTCTGACTGGAAAGATGGGCTCCATCCAAAAAAGAATGTTTGATCAATATCCCTTTCTCGTTGAAATTTACTTCAATCAACATTAACACTAAATATAGTCATGCCATTTAAATTTTCAAATCAAAAGAGTTTAGCTAAAACTATTGGCCATTTGATCACAATCATAGGCTTTTAAATAACCTTGATGCTCCATAACTTGCATTAACTCAAAGGCACCAGCTTTTTTCATCAGGTAAGAGAGACTATCCAATTTCTTCTGGGTCACTTCTCTGGCCTTCATCTCCTCAAGGGATTGGATAATATGCTTTTTTCCTAAAAGCGAATTCTGCTCTATCAAGCGAGTTATAATTCCATGAGGTCCGATTTGAACCATATTCAAAAAATGTTTTAAAGAAAGCACAATATATTCGCGCTCTTCTTTATTCAGTGTTTTTTCATCAAAAAGAATCACACCACTTTCGTGATGAGCTACTTCATCGAGCAAAATAGAGTTAAGATTGGCCCTTAGTTCTTGATCAAGGCACGTATCAGCCATTTCTTTATAGTGAGTCAGTCCCCATCCCTCTAATAAGACTTGAATCAAAAAAACCAGCGTCTTCTTAGGGGCTTTTTCAATAATCGATGACAAAAAAGTTAAAAAAGTATCCTCTTTTCCCCTATTTGGTTCGCGATCGAGATGGCGAGAAATCATTTCAAAATGCCGAGCTTCGTCTCCTGTAAAAAAAGAATAAAGTTCACGTTCTTCCAGGCTTTCGCTCAAAAGAATCATTTTAGCCCCATAGGCCATACCCGATTTTTCAATATGGTAAGCTTCTTCAATTCGGTCTTGGGAAAGGTTTTCAAGAATAGCACGCTTTGAGCCATTTCCTAATTCATTATAAAAACTAATTTTATCGAGATCGTAAGCACTTTCACACCAAGCTGCTTTGACTCTTCTCGAATATTGCTCTTTGTGACGCTTTCTTAAAAAACCACGTATTGAACCCACACGGTTCTCATGGAGAGAGTCCATAAAAACTTTTGTTTCAATCAAACTAGACACGATTTTTTTTCCTTATCAGCGCCGAATAAGCTCGCTTCAGAAAAAGAAGAAAGAAATTATCGGGAAAGAGGGAGCGTAAAATATTATAGCTGACAGCATCTCTCCCCACATAAACTCGAATAGGCATACGCTTCTTTTTAGCCAATGAAACAATTTTCTTTGTCACATTTGACAAGGGAATACCCTTCCCTTGAGAAAATTTCTTCAGCATTGCTTCCAAGTTTCCTACTTGGGTTAAATAAACTGAAGATTGGCTTTGTGAATTTTTAGCCCATGCCAAATTCTTCATAAAATGGGTCCGGTGGCGACCAGGACAAACATTGCAAACTTGGACCCCGATGGGTCCCAGTTCGTAAACCAACCCTTCGACCAAACCTTCGACTGAAAACTTTGAAGCCGAATAAACCGCACTCAACGGCATACCCGAGCGCCCTAACATTGAAGAGATATTAATGATCTTCCCCTTCGACTGCCGCAAGAGGTGAAGACAATCTTTAATCATGAGAGTTGTACCCAGAAAATTAACTTCCATTTGATGCCGAACTTGCTCTTCATCCATATCTTCTAAAGCGCCGTAGAGACCAAATCCAGCGTTATTAACGAGTATATCGAGTTGATCTAAGTCAGCAATAACACTTTGGCGTTGATCGGCTTTAGTAATATCCAGCTCAGCTAAAATCAATTTTTCTTGGTACTTTTCTTTGAGATTAAAAAAGAGCTCTTCTCTCTCGGAGAGCCTTCTCATCGTCGCGATAACTCGATAGTTTTCAACTAAAAAACGATCGACCAAATCGCGACCAAAGCCAGAAGAACAACCTGTAATTAAAACTGTTTTCATAAATTATTCTCAATCAATATTGACAACGCCATTGACCAGCGCGCTTATTTTTCCTTGAATGGATATCTTAATTTTTTTCATTTGTTTTAACACCACTTTCATCTGATACTTAAAAGGCATCAGAAGAGTCATCTCTGCTAAACAACAAAGTTCATCGCCCTGTGACCAATTAGGATTAACGGAGTCAAAAAAGGCAATACGCGGATTATCGCGCTTCATTTGTTCGGTAATACCCGCTACACCATATTTTAAAGAATCTTTATTGTCTTCAAGCTGAAATTTTAATAAGCCTAAATCTGATCGATAGGCTTCTCCATAGAGTTCCCCTGCAAAGCCATCAATGACCCTCTTCAAATTCTTTGGCATTTCCTTCTCATAACGAGGCCAATGTGTTCCAAAATTATTGGCCATTAATAGGTAAGTTTTAAACCCCTTGGAAATGAGAAACCAATAGAGAGGTTGTAAGGGGCTCTTCAATTTTTGGAAAAAGAGATACTTTAAAAAAGCTATGCCTAAAGCCCCCTGACCCCAGTATTCTTTTTCAATAATCGTATCACCTGAAAAAAGTCCTTTTATTTTCTTTCCCGTAGCTTGCTGACATTCTAGTTTCATAATTGTCGAAAATCCACGCAACTTTTTAGACTCTCTATCGTATAGAAGAAAAGCAGAATCCTTTTCATCTAAATCTTTTTCAAAAACATCTCGAGAAACATTTTCGTAATATTTTGAAAAAATAGTGAACATTTGATCCCGTTCAAAATTTGAAATTCTCGCAACTTTTTTCGTTAAAGAGTAGAGACTTTTCTTAGGCATCTTTGATCTCCTCTAGAGGAGACTCTTTGTAATTCTCAACTGTCAATAGAGTTCTATCTTTCAAACCGATAAATTCATTTAGCTTGTGCCGTTCTTTTGATACTTTGCCAAAACCCCATTCACAAAGCTTTTGTTTTTCAGCGTGTTGAATGAACTTAATAATAGCATGGTCCTCAGCCAGAGGATGCTTAAATTTAAAATTAATCGTTTTAAAGACTTCAGTGTCACCTTTAGCAAAGTAGTTCCCCACAACTTTAGTGAGAAATAAAAGAATTTTATTGAAAACCTTTCCTAGAATACCCTTGCGCTTTTTTGTCACAAGAATCGTCTGCCCTTCTGCTTTTCCCTCTTTCGTTGGGCGAATGGCAAACATAATGTGAAAGTGCAAAAAATCAGGACCAATTGTAACTGTCCCAGTAGAAGCATTAAAATAGCAAAGGGAATAGGTTAGCGGTCCACTATAAAAACTTCCAATTAAACGCGTTAGCCAGTTTGATTGAGGAACGTGAGTTTCATTATTAAATTGAATTGTATTGCTATCGATAACTCTTGGCTTAAGATACAGCAGGACAGGGAGGTGGTGAACACTTGTGAAATGGTGGGCATCAATAGCATTAATCATCATAACGTTGGGATGGCAATCCTTCACAAAAGGAGTGCCATGAGTGAAATCGACTTCTTTATCCTCAAGCTCGGGAACGTAAGGCAGCTTGCGTACCGCCTCTTTTCCCGTCCAACACCAAATCAACCCATACTGCTCTTGAACAGGATAAGATTTAATCGCAACATCAAAGCCACGCTTTTTCCGGCAAGGAATATCATTCAGTCGCCCTTCCTCATCAAATCTCCAAGCGTGAAAAAAGCAGCGCAACTGGTTACCCTCCACTTTTCCTTCTGCTAAATGGGCTCCCATATGGGGGCAAAAGGCTTCAAAAAGACGAACCTTCCCATCCTCTCCGCGATAAACCGCCAGCTTTTCACCCATCAATTCAGCATGCCGAACCTGCCCTCTCTTCAGATCTTTAGAGGGAAGAAGCCAGTACCAACCTTCAATAATGGACTCTAATTGGTTAAAGACCACCGTATTCTCAAGACTTGACATAAACAATCCAGTTTTAATGACACTTGTAATTTCAATTTCCTAGCACAACTATGCAAAGTCGCCACCAAAAAGGCCTTGGAACCCTCGGCAACCAAAACGCTTTAAATCGATTGAAAAAACACGAACTCGAGCAAGTCATAGTGGACCCAAATACTTTTCCAAAAAAACCAAGGGCCATATTGACCCCAAAAAAATAAAAACCTGTTTAAAATTTCAACAAAAAGAAGTGATCATCAAAATAAATCTAATGGAATTCACTCACTTCCCTCAAGCTTCCCATCATTTCCAAAGCTTTTCTCTTGATATTAAGGTAAGCTATAGAAATTATTAGATTTAGCCACACTTATTGCGGTTAACGACAGTGAGAAAAATGACTTTTCAAAAACGAATCCAGAACGCCCTTATCCCCCTCTACCTCCTTTTCGCCCTCAATCTCAATGCCGCCAGCTGGATCAAACCTTATGGCCGAAACTATAAGCTCAAAGAAAAGCTTGAAGAGCAAATCCGCATTCTCCCACAAGGAAAGCATTACTCTTTGGCCTCAGACATTCATCTCTGGAAATATATCCCCGAACCAAGCAGTAGCTATTACCATGGGGCTGGGTATTGGCTCGATACCTACTTTGAGTACCGACCAACAAAAACCTTATGGCTCAATGCTCATTTCATCCTCCTCAATGGAACAATGAGTGAAGGTTATGTTTCGGCCCAAAGAACACGACACCTTTTTGGGGCGACCTGGGAGCCTTGGGGACCTCGCTATTTTCAAGTTATTTTCTGGGATTTAGAAAAACTAAACCTGGGGGCAGGTCTCTTTGTCGAAGACCGAGAGTCTCCTGGCGTTCAAGCTTCCTTATGGTTAAGAAACTTTAGACTCCGCCTCAACTTACTTGGAACGAGCATTATTTCCGTAACAGGAGACCTAAGAACTTTCGATATCACCCATGAGGATAAATACTATCAACCGGGAATTATGATTTATCAGTACGCTGACGTTCAAACTAGCATTGATAGGTGGACCACCTATTATTTAAATTCTTTCTTCATCAATAGTACAGAGCGAACCCCTTTTAAATTTAACTTCGAAAGCGCTTATGGAAAAAATCGGCAATGGTCTCTTTTAGCCAAACTTGGTCTCCAAAATATTCACCCTCAATGTAAGTTCTGCTTTGAACTCTACGGCCAATACCGTAAGTATAAAAACCGAGTCCTCGAAGGCATCAGTGGTGCCACTCACTATGAATGGGTTCCTTATAGCCTCTCTGAACGCAATTACACCAATGCTCACAATATTCTCAGCTACACAAGTGCAGTTAAAGTCCACTCTGCTCACCTCAATTTTAAGGCCCTCATCGGAGACCGTTGGAAACTTGCTGGTCAAAACGAATACGGAACCTTTAACTACAAATCGACCAAAAACGAAGAATTTTTCTGGTACAAGTACAGTTTTGGTTGGTGTCCCATGAAAAATATGCGAGAAAGTTGCGTCGATGCCTATGCTTCTAATAAGATCCTAAGGGCCATTAGCCCGGAGATTTCAGCCCCGGTTATTTATCGCAATAAATTTATTGTTGGTATCGAAGGTCGTCTCTTTATATAGCCAATAGAGACGGAAAAACCGTTTTTAAAAACTAAGGCCAACACCTACTTTTGTTTCAGTATTATTGTCATCATTGCTAACCCAATTCATAGAGATAAAAAATTTATCTACAAATTTGAACTTATAAGGTTTAAAATTCCAACTCGCTCCTATCGTCTTAGTACTAAACGATCCTCCAGCCGAAGAACCCCATTTTTGGACTCCTAACCCTGCTTCCAGGTGAATGCTTTTCCACAGGTGGTAATCCACTTTTCCTACAATATCGTAAGTTAAAAAAGTCTCTCTCTGACTACCAACAAAAGCCGTAAGGTAATGCCCCCCGAAATGCCCTTTGAGTCTCCAACGCTCATTCCAACTCCACCAAGGTGTCCAAGCTACATCGGACGTACCAACAGAGTTTTCGTTTTGATCGACAACTTTAATCATTGAAGCTTCAAAGGTAAGCAACCTATAAAAGGCAGTGTTTTCTTGTTGGTTTGCCGGACGAATATCTTTCTTTTGAACTTTTATCAACTTGGTTCTCCCATCATCAGAGCTTGAGATCTCGGCTTCAAAACCCGGCTGAATCTGGTCAACCTCTTTCTTGCGCCTATCAGCTCGAACGAGTCCCCTCCTGTTTATCCCATCTACTGCTTTTTGTTCGTTGAGGTCATCAACTTTTTGAATATTTAATTCTCGCTCAAGCTCAGCAAATTCGTCATACTCTTCTTCAACTTTCTGGACCTTATTCACACTAGGCTTAATTGATTTCTCAAAATTTTTTTCCCTTAGAGAAGACTTCGATTTTTGAAGTTTTTGAAGTTTTGACAAACGATTGGCAGCAACAGCAACGCGGGAAGAGAACTTAGGGATTCTTATTGGCTCTTTTGAAACGGAAACTTCAAATTTGACTAGGCCAGGGGGAAGATTCTTTAATTCATGGCGAATGCGCCGAGTTTCCGTAACTCGTGAGAAATCTTTTCTGATTAACCGGCACTCATACTGGACCTGGCATTGAGTATTTCCCTCTCCCACCCTTTTGCATCTCCACTTTCCTATTTTACCAGGCATGGTGAAACCACGACAAAAATCTATACTTCTGGCCATCTTGAGCTCAGCCTGTTTTTGGAAGGTTTTTATCGTGCGTGCCGGTCCCCTGATAGTCATTTGAAAAGGTTTGGCCCAAACGGTGGTACCTACGACCATGACGAAAAGACAAATAAAAAAGTCTTTTACCACGTTTCTGATCTCTCCTCAGTCAGCTTAAGTTACCGTAATTCCATCATAATCGAGAGCAGCAAAAAAGCCAAAAAAGAGGGATATTTTTGCCTTCTCCAAATTTCACTTCTCTCTCCTTTAAAGAGCTTAACTCCTTAAAATAACTAGAAAAAGGTCGAAATCCAAACTCTCGCCCCTCCCCTTCTAAAAAGTCCTTATTTCCACCCACCACAAATCCAAAATAAAACCTTAAACCTTAAAGGCTTAAACCCGATCAGAAGACAAAGGAAACTCTTTTAAGAAAAGAGTACAAGTCAAAATGAATTTGAAGTTTGGGTTTCAACATAGCCTCAGATTGGCCTCTCTGGCCCTTATGCTAATGAGTTGCATTGCCGGACAGGTCGGTGAAAAGCCAACAGCTTCTTCTTCAGGGGGATCCACTAATCCGTCAGCACCCAACCCTATCAGTACGACAGTGCTCTCCGGAACGGTTAGTACCTACGGTGGTTTTACTATTCAAATTACGGGATCAAATTTATCTGCGGCTTCCCTAGCTTCTCTTTCCGTCGGTAATATTCCCTGCACCAACATCACTGATGTCACAACTAATAGTGTTATCAACTGTGATGTCAGTCTTCGAAGCTTAGCCACGGTGGAAACGGCTGGCCTCAAAACAATTACCGCTATCGATATCAACGGTCTCTCGGGCTCTCTCAGTAACGCCATTCTCCTCTCCCATCGAGCACCACGACTCAACAATATTCTTAACGGTGGCACCTCTGTCAGCTCAGGGCTCCAAGCCGGTGGCTATAATCTCACGCTTAAAGGTCAATACTTCCGCTTGGGAGCCAACTCAAACCTTTGTAGCACCTTAACAGTAGACAATTCGACAGACATTACTTGCACAGTGGCCAACTTTACTGGGACTGGGATTACAACTCTCGATGTTGACGTCTCTAACGATGATGGCCTCACCGATCCCGACACCAACAACTTTAACCTGCTCAGCCCTTTTCCCGCCCCTTCGATTAACACGGTCACCAACCTGACAACTGGGAGCTCTCTCGTTCGAGCCAAAGGGGGAGAAACGATTAGAATTGTGGGAAGTTTTGCCAACCACGCCAGTACTTCTATTCAACTTAGTGTGGGCTCCGATAGCACCTCGGGAATCCTCCCTCTCACTCCCAGTGCCACTCAACTCGACTTCATTGCCCCTCGCCTAGGCTCTTCTGGTCGGGTGACCGTCACCGTTGTCAACCCCGATTTACAAAGCGCCGACAATACAACCGATATCCGCTACATCCCCGTCGTGGAAAGTGTTGTCACCGACCCCACCAATGATTCGAGTGGAACAACGGCCGGTAGCGAACAGGTTCTCATCTCTGGTTATGGCTTTTCCAACACCGACCAGGCGGTCTTCGACCCCGGCGGAGCCCCAGCTAACTGTACTGGCTTCACCGCTTTATCAGCTACATCAGTACGCTGTACAACCCCTGCCCACGCCGACACAGCCGATGCCACAGTCGATGTTGTAGTCAATATTAACACTGTTGGCCCCGACGGCACTGCCGATGGCACCAGCGACTCGAGTTCTACTGGGTTTGAATTTCGTGGGGATCCCACCATTGCCAATATCGTAGAAGATGCCTCCGGCGACAATACGATTTCCGTTTTGGGAGGAGAAACGATTATCATCATGGGAACTAATTTTTACGACGCTTCAGTGGATATTAACGGAGCCAATTGCCCCATTACTAACGCTACCACAGACACTCAAATCAGATGCACTGTTCCCGCCAGCTCCTCTATGGGAGCTGCCAATATCACCGTCACTAACAAAAAAACAGGTCGTAGCGCCAGCAACAGTACTTCTATTGACTACGTCCCCAAAATTACCTCGGTAGTCACTAAGGCCACCAATCTACCCAAGGGCTCAGTTAATGGTGGTTTTACCATTCAAATTTACGGCACAGGTTTTACCGGCGCCAACAGCGTTATCGTCGATCCAGGAGGGGAAAACGATGCCTGTGGCCCAGTCACCGTTTCTAGCGATAGCTTAATTGAATGCGACACTCTCCCTCATGCTGTGGGATTTGCTAGCATCAAAGTCATTGAAACGGGGTCAAATGCCTCCACTGATTCTTCAACCGACACTTTTGTCCGCTTTGAATTTGACGCCGGCCCTATCATCACGACTGTCATTAACGCCACCTACCCCAGCGTTGCCTATGGACCGTTTAACACCACCACACCCATCACCATTAATGGCTCTAATTTTGATCCCACCGTCGACGTCACTCTTGAGGGCGAGTCCTGTTTGAACCCCGTCGTTACGGGAGGAAACACTATCAATTGCACCGCCCAGGGGACCCTGGGGAATCCTGTTGGTCTTTACGATGTCACCGTCACCAATGTAGCCGATCAAATTCAAGAGACCAGCACTGACGCTTGGGAATACGTAGGTGCACCCGTTTACAATTCAGTGGTCTCCAATAACAGTGGTGCCGTTGCCAATATTGCCGCAGGTCCAATCGCTGGCGGTCACTACATTACAATCAATGGCTCTGGATTTAAGGACTCCACTGTTGACGTCGGAGGCAACGATTGCCCCATTTTTAACTCTTCCTCCGACGCTAACACTTTAGTTTGCACCGCCCCCGATAACTCAAGTGATGGAGGAGCCGAAACGGTTGACATCACCATTAGAAATGGAGATGGACAAAGTGTCACCGCCTCTAATGCATGGACTTTTAGGGTCGCACCAGCTTTTGTTTCCGTTCTACCAACCTTCACCGGTGCTGGCAGCAGTCGGCAAATTACTATTACAGGAACGGGCTTCACCCAAACCATACAAGCACCGACAGTGCTCATCGACACCGCTTCTTGCCCCATCTCGGCGAGCACTAGTACCAGCCTGACTTGTACCGCTCCAGCGCAAACCGCCGGAGTCAAAAATATCACCATCACCAATGAAGATGGGCAATCCATCACTCAAAATAGTGCCTTCACTTACCTGCCCTCTCCCACTATCACCAATGTCTACCAAACGACGGGGGGAGCCGGTGACACAAATCTGCCCCAGGGTGGCTCTAATATCACCATCACTGGTAGCAATTTTCTCTCAGGGGCAACGGTCAATTTAGAAGGAAACCCTTGCACAAGTGTCAACGTTAGTTCAGACACCAACCTCACTTGTAATGTTCCCGCCTTAACACCGGGGGATTACACCGTTTCTCTGAGAAACGGCGACGATCAAACGGTCGACTCCACCAGCGATTTTTTAACTGTCTTAGGAGTTCCCACGATTACCAATACCGAGAGAAATAACCTACTGGGAGTCCCGGCCGGTGGAACTGGCGGTGGGGAAGCGATCCGCATCACCGGCAGCAACTTCTACGGTTCACCGACCATCACAATCAACGGCAGCGCTTGTGGCATAACGTCTACCACCGACTCCCTTATCATTTGTACTGCCCCCGCCAATGCGACACCAGATGCCTATCCGATCAATTTAGTCGACGGCGAAGGCCAAACGGCACTCGTTGGAGATATGAGTAACGACGCCACTTGGTGGTATATGGACACCCCGATAGTAACCAGCTTAAGTGCTTCTTACGGTCCAGCCACAGGGGGAACCACCATTAATATTATAGGATCGAACTTCCGAAGAATCGACTTCAACGCCACTGATGACATCAACCCCACTATTGTCCTCGACCCAGGTGGAACCGACACAACCTGTGATATCGTTAGCTACAACAACTCTGGCAGTCTCACTTGCACTACTGGCAACCGAGGTTCTACTGGAGCCGTTAACGTTCAGGTCACCAATCCCCACGGAGTTCCTTCAACAGGTGGGCCTACTTTTAATTACGTGAATAACCCAAGTCCAACTGGTGTCAATCCCCCCTTTGGCCTCAGCACCGGAGGAGGAACGCCAATAACAATTACCGGTAACGATTTCGATGCCTCTTCAGGCACGACAGTAACGATAGGGGGAACCAGTTGTGCAAGCCACACCACCGATAACGCCAATCAAATTACTTGCTTACTAGGTAGCCATGGTTCCCACGATCTCTCCGTCGATATTCAAGTGACCAATACGGGAAGTGGGCTTTCCGGAACATTAGCCGACAGTTTTAGCTACCTGCAAACCCCCAGTATTACCAATGTGGAAAACACAACTCTCTCCTACTCTAATATTAACTATGGCCCCACCACCTCAACTCCTATCACCATTACCGGAGTCAATTTCGACCCCTTCGGTAATATGACAGTAACTTTTGATCGAGCAGGCAATGCAACACCTTGTGGAAGCGTCATTGTCGACTCGGCAACACAGCTCCGTTGCACCTTGGCCAATCACACTGGTGGCCATGAAACAGTCGACGTCGACGTCTCTAACGATGTAAACTTAGTGGGAACGAGCTCAAATGCCTACAGTTTTGCTCCCCCTCCCAATATCAACTCTGTGCTAGCTCCTGCCAGCGGTGTTATCCCCCTTTCCCAATCGGTTTCCGTCACGATCGATGGAACTAATTTCGATGACACCAACGACATCCACGAGTTGACGGTCGCCGGTACTACCTGCGCCGGCACAATAACCAACACGACAACCCAGGCGACTTGCTCCGCTATCCCTCCTCAAACCATAACTGGGGGCAAGAGCATCACCATTAGAAATAAAGATGGGCAATACTCCAATACTCTCCCTAGTGCACTCAATGCTAAAGCTAGACCGACTATCTCTGGTATTGTCCCTCCATCGGGCATCCCCAGTACCGCTACCCCTATCACTATTAATGGAAGCGGTTTTGATACCGGAACCACCGTCACCATCAACGGTGCCCTGTGCACAGGGTTTACCTTTAATAACTCCTCCAGCATTTCCTGTAACACTCCAAACTTGGTTGCCGGAAATTATACTGTTAGAGTTATCGACGACGTCACTCAAGATGCCACCTACGATTATTTCACCTACCAAAGCCAAACTATCCTGAACTGGCAAGAGGGTGCTGGCTCTCCCACCCCTCCCAATCCCGATAGTTTTGGCACAACCAGTGTCAACGTCACCCATACTTACACATTAAGAAATGAGGGTGATCTCACCAGTGGTCAAATCACTGTCGTTACTGAAGGAGCGACCGGAGCCTTTTTTAAAGGCACCGACAATTGCACGGGGACAACACTGACACCATCGGCGACCTGTACAGTTCAACTCATTTTCCTCGGCAGCCTCAATCCTGCTAGTACAACATTTAACCTTGGCCTCAAAGCCACGGAAACTGGGGGCGATAGCGATACCCATAATGCCACCGGTTCAACACCGTAGACAGCTAGTTAAAAAGGGGAAAGAAATGAAAGCTCTTATCAACCTCGCCATAGTCTTACTTTTCAATTCAGTCTCGGCCCAAGAGGGAGAGGTCGTCGCGAGTTCCCTCAACGATTGCCTCTTGATCGCTGCTGACTACGGCGACGGGCAAGGTCATGACGTCATTCCCACCATTTGCCAAAACTTCGTCGAGCAAGCCGCTCTCCCCTCCACCCGTGCTCAAGACGACGTCTACAAAGTCTACGGTTTTAAAAGCCTAATTTTCATTGAGCGCCAGTTAGACGATGGGAGAATAAGTAAGAGTGCACTGGCCGGTGAGTTCACCACACTCAAAGAGATCAAAGCCCTGAGTATTGACAATTTTAATAACGAAGTGGCCGTCTACGATGCCGGCGATAAAAAAGTAAAATACTTTTCTTTGATTATCACGGGTAACGTCGCTCCTTTCAGAGAGTTGCAAACTGAAAAAATAGAAAATATTACCAGTATCGCCGTCAACCCTAAAAATGGTTTGATCGTGCTCCACAAATCCCAAGAGGGAGAAGTCTTGGTCTATTCGCGAGAAGGCAATATTCACGCTCCTCAAGAGAGACGCTTTATTGGCTTACTGGCCCACAAGAATGGATTACCAGCGGGAATTTCAAGTCTTAGTTTTGAAGGGGACGATCTCAAAACTTTAGTTATTCACAACGGTCAAGAAAGCAAGCGTTTTCCGCTACCCTAAATTTGCTCTGCATAATCTAGCGGACCACCCTATACCAATAAACGAAACTTTGGTAGGGTGTTTTCACTCGTCAACCAGTGAGATCACTATGCAGCTCAATGTTACCCCCGAAGCAATTAAGGCCATCAAAGACTTCCAACTTCCCCAAGACCTTGCCTTTGGAAAAGTTATTTGCCCAGTCATGGTGGAGTGCAATTACACCAATGGGCAGTGGGAAGAGCCCAAAATGCTTCCCTACCAACCCTTGAGTCTCGATCCCACAAGTAAAGTTTTGCATTACGCTCAAGAAATTTTTGAAGGCATGAAAGGGTACCGAGTCCAAGGGCGAGGACCTTATCTATTCCGCCCCAACGAAAACCAAAAGCGCTTCCGCACTTCGGCCCAGAGAATGGCCATGGTTGGCCTTCCCGAGGAGATTTTTAAAGTTTCTGTCGAGAGCATCGTTTCCTACTGCGCCGACATGATCCCGAGTCACTCGGGTGATAGCCTCTATATCCGCCCCTTTATGTTCGCCACTGATTGTCACTTGGGAATTAAACCAAGTGAAACTTTTAAATTTATGGTTTTGGCCTCTCCCTCTGCAGCTTATTTTTCGGGTGGCTCAGTCAAAGTTTTAATTGAAAGAGGAGCTGTTCGTGCTTGCCCAGGAGGGGTAGGAGCAGCTAAAACAGGGGGGAATTATGCCGCCAGTCTCTCCTCTATGGTTAATGCCCAAAAACTCGGTTTTGATCAAGTACTATGGTTGGATGCTGTCGAGAAAAAATATATTGAAGAAATGAGTGGAATGAATTTCTTCGCCGTTTACGGAGAGGAGATCATTACCCCTAAGCTCACCGAAACAATCCTAGACGGTATCACCAGAAAGTCTATTCTAGAGCTTGCTCACCATATAGGAATAAAAGCCCATGAAGAAAGTTTAAAAATAGACGACCTCGTTCAGGACATTAAAGCTGGAAAATGTACCGAAGCTTTTGCCTGCGGAACAGCTGTTATTCTTACGCCCATAAATGGATTAGGCGAAGCTAACGGAAAAAACTATCCCCTTAAACACGCCTCTGGTCCCGTAGCTAATAAGCTAAGACAACACCTTCTAGGCATCCAAGAAGGAAAGCTAGAAGATCCCTTTGGCTGGCGCCAGTTAGTTGAGTGTGCCTCTCAGCTATAAGCTTTTAACCGGTTAAAATTTTACCCTTTTTTCTAAAGGGTATAAACTCTAGCATGAAAGAAGCTCTATATAACCTTGACCTGGAGAAGCTCATGAAAAAAACCCTCATCACCGCTATCAGCGCTATGATCTTATCTGCTCCTATCTCTGCTGAGTGGAGCGAATACCACGACTTAGCCAGTGCCGGTAAAGTTAATCTTTCTTTTCGAACACTGGACCATGAAGATGGAACGGGAACAGATGTTCAGTATAAAGTTAAAAATAATCACAACACTGGCCGGGAAGTTTCCCTCAACGACAAAATTTACCATTGCAATGACGGATATATGGATCCCCATGGGTCTATTACAAAAATCATTCCTCGAAAAAGTGAGTTTGAATTTGCCCCCGATCTCTCCGTCTGTAAAAAGCACGGAGGCCTCGCTTGGTTAGAGGTCAGCTTTGAGGTAACATCACGATCTCTTCAGCAAACTCTTATTCAAAACGAAAAAATTGAATTTCATTTCTAAACGTCGAGAATAAAAAAAGCCCCTCTTTTGAAGAGGGGCTTTTTATCACTTCCATTTATCCACCGATCAATGCCCACTACCAAAGCTCGCCAAAATTTGAAAGCCAATCATCGCCACAAGAGTTGGCGGAAGGGCACCCACAAGTAGACCGAGAGGATTGATTCCATTTTTGCCAAAACTCGATTTTAAAATCCCAAAACCAGCGGGGTTGGGAGCATTGGCAATAACGGTAAGTCCGCCACCGGCCACTGCACCAGCGACCAAATTGTACTTAGCCGAATCACTCAAATCAACGAGTGAGCCGAGGTAAGTTAAAGCGGCATTATCAGTAATAGCGGTTAGGCCTGCCGATCCAAAGAAAAGGGTCAAATCGCCCATAGAACTTAGAATAGGTTTGAGCCACCAGGCTTGAACACCACCCAAAGTTACCAGTCCACCTAAGAAAAAACCCACTAAGAGAGACTCTTTTAGTTTAATCTTGTCCTGGTACTCCTCAGTTACCGCAGCAAACCCCAAGAAAAAGAGAAAGAGCCCCAAAAAGAAAACCATATGATGAGCCGTATAAACGACCAAGAAAAGGAAAATAATATGGACTATAGTAATCCACCAAGTAGGCACCATATAGTTATCATGCTTTTGCTTAATTTTAAGCTGACCCTTGAGTTCATTTTTAAAAACCAAGCAAGTCACCAGAGCTGAAATGACAACCGCAATAGCTGCCTTGTAACCAAAATGGCCTATCATAAAGCCAATACCCCAATCCCATTTGCTAGCGACCATCAAAACAGGAGGAGCCGCAAAATGAGTCAATGTTCCCCCTATCGAAACATTGACAAAAAGGAGCCCTAAAGTGGCGTACATAAACTTTTTACTCATTTTACCTGAATAGAAATAATCGAGAAGAATCAAAGCCGTCACAGTCATGGCTGCAGGCTCAGTAATAAAAGATCCTAACAAAGGCCCAAGAACCAAGGTCGTAAAGTAAAAAGCCATCTTCTTAGGCATGGGCACAAGCTTAGCCGCTAACATAATAATTTTTTCAGCGAGCAAGATAATAGGTCGCGTCCCTGCCATGGCCATAATGACAAAGACAAAAGCTGGTTCCGTAAAATTTAGACTCTCTAAATAATGGAGAGCTCCAGAAGCAATGTGGTGGTGCTCATCATAGACGGCGAAACCTTCGATAAGGGAATGGGCTCCAATAAAAATGGCTGCCCAGAGACCAAAAACAACTTCCACCTCTCCTAGAAAGTGAAAAGTATTTTCCCCAATCGAGCCTTCAGGATACTTGTGAGCCAATTTTTCAAATTTAGAGACAAGAAAAGTGTGAATGACTGCTAGTGCAAACAGGATAGTTCCCACTAGTTCAACAGTTGTCGGTTCCATAAGCCTTCATCCTTGATGACGTAAAAAATTTAATAAAGTAAACAAACAAACTTAATTTATAGTACCAGATTTAGCCATCACTTCCAATAGAAGCTACTGGACAAGCATCTAATTGCTCTTGGCAGAGTTCAATTTCCTCTGGTGTCGAAGGCTGTTTGTAGACATAGGCATTCCCATCCTCGTCTTCAGCAAAAAAGTCAGGGGCTCCGGTATAACAAACATTGCAAGCAATGCAACCCTCCCCGTTATCATCATCTGGATCAGTACAATACCAAGCCCCTTCAATATTTTTTGAATGTTTTTGATTTGGGTTAGGCATAACTAAACTCTCCTCTATCCGCTAGGTTAAAAAAATATTCCAGGCCTCACTTTTCAACCGCGACCACTTGATTAGTCAACTCGGGTTCACAAGCGCCAAAAATTTATTTTAGGTTTGGCCCCAATATAACTCTAAAGCCTCTAAGTTCCAAGAATTTTAGAAACCTTAATCCCTCAACAGTATTGCTCACAGCACCAGAGGGACTTAAGCGTTAGCCCCCACAGAGTAAAAATGATAAAATGCCCTTCCTAAAAAGAAAGGTATTGAGGAGAATTCCATGAACGCAGGAGCATCCTTAGAAAGGGCCAAAGCTTGGGCCAACAATCCCCATATCGACCCAGAATCAAGAGCCGAGATCCAAGCTTTGATCGACAAAAACGATCTCAAAGAAATTGAAGAGCGCTTCTACCGAGACTTGGAGTTCGGAACGGGAGGCATGCGCGCTATTTTAGGCCAAGGAACTTATCGCCTTAACAAGTACAATATCCGCAAGGCTAGCCAAGCAGTCTCCTCGGCAATCCTCAACGATAAACCCAGTGAACCCAAAGTGGTCATTTCCTACGACAGCCGTAGGTTTTCCTTTCAGTTTGCAAAAGAAGCCGCCTCTGTTTTCGCCGCCAATGGCATTCAAGCTCTTATTTACCAACGCCTCAATCCTGTTCCCTTGTGCTCCTTCGCCATACGCCACCACCAATGCTCAGCCGGTGTCATGGTGACGGCCAGCCATAACCCCCCTGAGTACAACGGTTTTAAAGTTTTTTGGGCCGATGGGGCTCAAGTCACCCCCCCTTACGACGGCCACATTATCCAACACTTCAACTCTCTCCAAGACCTGGGGAATATCAAAAGACTCGATTTTGAAAATGGCCTCTCTCAAGGTCTTATCCAATGGCTAGACGAAAAGACTGAAGATGCTTATTTCCAGGCCATAAGATCAAAATCCCTCAATCTTGAACTCTGCCAAGCCAGAGGAAAAGAGTTACATATTATCTACACCGCCTTACACGGAACTGGAAAAGTTCCCTGTACCCGGGCGCTCTCCGACTTAGGCCTTACTCACTTTGACCTAGTCAAAGCCCAAGCCGAGCCAGACGGAAATTTTCCCACTGTCAGTTCTCCCAATCCAGAAAATCCAGAAGCATTGGCCATGGCCGTTGAACTAATGAAAAAATCGGGAGCAGACATTGCTTTGGGAACCGATCCCGATACCGACAGAGTGGGTGTGGCCCTCCTTTCTGGAAAAAGTGTCCGCTACCTTAACGGCCATCAAATTGGCCTTTTAATGCTCCACTACCTTTGTCAAAATTTAAAAGATCAAAACAAAATGCCCCCCCACCCTTATTTCATCAAAACAATTGTCACCACCCCCCTCCAAGAGAGTGTGGCCCAGACTTTTGGAGTAGAGAGTGAAAATACCCTGACTGGTTTTAAATGGATCTGTGGGCATATGAACACTATTGAAACAAAACAGCCTCAGCGCAATTTCATTTTTGGGACAGAAGAATCTTTCGGCTACCTTAACCACTCTTTTGCCCGAGACAAGGACGGAGTCGCTTCTATCGCTTTAATCGCCGAAATTGCTCTCTGGTATAAAACAAAAGGCCTCAACCTACTCGAAGCTTTAGACTCTATCTATGAGAAGTATGGCTTTTCCCACGAAACACTTCTCTGTCTCGACTACAAAGGAAAAGAGGGCGCAGAGAAAATTTCGCGTATTATGGAAACATTTCGAAATTTTAAAAAGCCTGAACTTATGGGTCAAAGCCTACAGAAAATCGAAGACTATAAAAATCAAAGCACTATCGATTTTATTTCGAGGAAGGATGAAAAATTGCCTTTCCCCTCTAGTAACGTCTTGGGTTTTTACTTTCAAAATGGAAACCGACTCTTTCTAAGACCATCAGGTACTGAACCTAAAATTAAATTTTACATTATGATTCAAGAAAAAGAAGGAAGCCTTTCAGAAAAAAAAGAGAGGGCCCAAAAATTAACCACTGAGTTCATCAATTTTATCAAAACTCAAGCGGAAAAGCTCTAAAGCAAGGCTAAGCAAAAAAGGAAACGGAAGATGGCAAAAAAATCACCCACACTGGCAATCGCACTAGTGAGTGGAGGAATGGATTCCCTCGTCTCAATGGCCATAGCTAATGAAAAACACGATCATCTCGCCTGCCTTCACCTCAATTACGGACAAAAAACACAGACCAAAGAACTCGAATGCTTCCAACGTATTGCCGATCATTACTGCGTTCCTCAAAAATTTCGCCAAATTATAGATATGACTTTTCTCAAAAGTATTGGAGGGAGTTCTCTAACAGACGATAAGATAGCAGTTAAACGCTATCAAGGCGATACCGAGGAGATCCCCGACAGCTACGTTCCCTTTCGCAATACCCATATCATCTCGATGGCCGTCTCCTGGGCCGAGATTATTGATGCCAAAAAAATTTATATTGGTGCTGTTGCCGAAGACAGCTCGGGCTATCCCGATTGCCGACCGAGCTATTATCAGGCCGTCAATGCCCTTATCAAAGAAGGAACAAAAAACGGCGACATTGAAGTGATCACTCCTGTCATTGCCATGAAAAAAGAAGAAATTGTGAAAAAGGCCATCGAACTTCAGGCCCCCATTGAACACTCCTGGAGCTGTTACGAATGCAGCGACCAGTCCTGTGGAACTTGTGACTCCTGTGCTCTTCGCTTAAGAGGCTTTCAAAGAGCTGGGGTGGAAGATCCAATCCCCTATTTAAAAAAACCTAATTATATTTAATACAAATGAGAGTGAACATTTAACTTTTTGTTCAATACCGACACAAGCCTATGGAAAAAAAATATGACATCATCGTTTTAGGACTAGGTGGCATCGGGAGTGCTGTAGCTGATCGACTTTCAGGTCAGGGTTATCAAGTTCTTGGGCTAGAGCAGTATGAACCCATCCACGACAAGGGTTCCTCCCATGGAGAGACTCGAATTATTCGAAAAGCCTATTTTGAAGATCCTCGTTACGTTCCCTTAGTCCTCAGAGCTTACCAGTTATGGAACAAACTTCAAGTGGACTCTGGTCAAGAGCTCCTGACCCAATGTGGTTGCTTGATAATGAGTTCAGAAAACAGTCCCATTATCCAGGGTTGTTTAAAATCGGCTCAGTCGATGTCATTAAAATACGAATTGCTCAACGCCTCGTCCCTTAAAAAAAACTATCCTTTTCAAATACCTAACAGCACGGTCGGTTTTTTTGAGCCTGATGGGGGTTATTTGCGTGTTGAAAAATGTATCGAACAATTTCTAAAACGGGCTAAAAAAAATGGAGCCGAGTTTAAATTCAACACTCCCGTTAAAACGTGGAGAGCTCATCGAGATGAAGTTGAAGTTTTCAGTCAACAAACCATCTATAAGGCCAAAAAACTCATCGTTTGTCTGGGGGCTTGGTCAAGAAAGTTTCTCAATCTCTCCAATATTCCTTTAAGCTCAAAAAGAGTCGTTCAGTATTGGTTTGATGCCCCCTCAACAATTCAAATTCCAACCTTCTTTCAAGAAACATTAGAGGGTGTATGGATTTATGGATTTCCCCGGATTGGCCAATCCATAAAACTCGCCTTCCACAACGTTTACGAAAACTGCGACCCTTGTAAAGTGAAAAGAACAATCAGTGAAAATGAAATTAAATACATTGAGAAATATGCAAGATCTCTACTTCCCAATCTCCAGCAATACTCCCACGCAAAAACGTGTCTGTACACAATGACCCCTGATGAGCATTTCTTTTTAGGACCTTTACGTTTTCCAAATCAAAACGTCTTTTTGGCCACAGGGTTTTCAGGTCATGGATTTAAATTTGCTCCTGTCATAGGCGAAGTTATCGAACAGTATATAGAGGGTAAGCTAGAGTATGATATAGATTTTTTAAACCCCTATCGCTTTCTCCCTCCTCAGTAAAAAACCACATCTGTTTCTTTAAATAAAAGCAATCTCTATCCAAATCAGTTTTTTATTTTAAGTAATCTCTAAAACTCCCAACACCATAAAGAACAGAATCATTTTCTTTAACTAAAGGAATAAAAAGATCATTATATTGTTTAAACTTATCCATTCCTTTAAATTTTTGATAGAACTTTTTTTCAATTGGACCAATGACTAGAAAATATATTTTATTCACCAAAAGAAACTCATAAACTTTTAAAGGGTCATGAGATTGAAAAATAAAATCAATATCTCTTTTTCGTTTAAGAATATCAGCCCCACTAGCACCACGTAAATAAACATGATGATCCCAACCCAAGTAACTGGGAAGCCCTGTATGCATTGAAATTCTCGCTGTTTGGTGGTCAAAAGATCTTCCGTATCTCTCTACTAAGGTTGGTGTTCCTCTTACATGATTTCTCAGCCATTCAATTATTTTATAATCACCTGGATTTTTCTTTGCAAGATATTCGCTCCCTTTGAGACTCGCCTCTGCTCTTTCAAAAAGCCAGTTATCGTTAATAGCCTTAATTTGAAAAAAAGACCCCAAAAGCAACATCCCTATAACATAAGAAGCAAGGAGAGGAAAAATAATTAATTTTGTATTTTTCCAGTAAAAACTAAAATAGCGCAAACTAGCTACGGCCAAGATGCCCCCGAGTAAATAAACCTGATTAAAAGTTTTAAAAATAGTATTATAGCGATCCATAAAGACTATCGCTTCAGCCATAGATCCTATAATAAGGACACCAATAAAAATTGAAAAAAGAAACCCCTGCTCTTTAAAATACCAAAGCCATCCTATTTTTCTTTTCTTTAAAAATCGAGGAGTCATCATAAGGACAATCAATAACCACCATTGCCCATGATGGTAAAAATGTCCCAACCATCCTGTGGCACTGTTTTTCTGCCAATAAAAAATGGTTTCTTTTCCTGTCGTCAAAACATTAATCATAGGGTAATAAAGAAAAACAACCCCAATACCTATAAATAAGGGAATAAACATTCTTTGAAGCAGCTCTTTCCTCTTAAAAAAATAATGAGGATTGCAAAGAATACATTTTCCCCAACACAAAAAAAGCATTATCAAAAAAAGAAGAGAGTAGAGTATAAAATCCCACGTATTAAAAGCTAAAAGTGCTCCCCATGAAAGAGCAAAAAAGAACCATCGCAATGACTCTCCACGAGAGTGAAACTCTTTCTTTCTAATAAAATATTGATGAAGAAAACAAAGGAAGACGATAACAAAGGGATAAGACATAACATGAGGATGTAAATCAAAGAACAAAAAAGACCAGCTTGGATACTCGGCAAATAGGTTGTTTTGAAAAACTCTTGTTATTGACCAAAAGTAGCTCAAGTTTAAAGGAGCCCTCTCCCAAGCAATGGCCCAAAAAGCCTTAAGATTGGAAGAAAAAACGAGGAGGAGTGCACCCCAAAAAGCCAGAGATGTTCTTTTCGTTAAATTAAGAAAAAGAGAATAAAGTCCACTTGCCAAAAGTGCAGGAAGACTCGCCATCGCTAGAGGGTATCCAATCTCAGTACTTACCCCACTCATTTTAATAAGACCTGCAAAATAGTAATAACCAAAATAATAATAATTCATCACCTTTCCTGAAAACCAAGGATCCTTATAAGGTAAAGACATATTTCGAACACTAAAGTTTAAAAGACTAAAGTCCATAGGTTTCTCACCCCAATAGATTTCAGGATGATAAGAATTAATGATGAGAAAAAAGAGAAAGGAAAAGAAAAAGAGAGTTTCAACCAAAAAAATAGAAGGCATATTTCTTTTGAGTAAATCCCAAAAATAGTGACGATGAAAAAACTTAAAATGAGCGAAAAGGACTACTAAAAGCAAGCAGAGAAAAAGCCCTAGAGTATCAAAATAAACTATCCTGAGAGAAACCAAAATCCAATTCAACCAAAAAAGAAAGAGGGTAGAAAGAAGCCGAGACAACCCATAACCTCGATCTTTGGTCAATGGAAACAGATTTGCTAAAACGGGATAAAAAAGAACTCCTAAAAAACCATAAAAATAATACCACAAAGTTAAGGAAGCTATTTCAGAAACAGAAAGATGGTAAAAAAAATGACCTAGAGAAACTAAAACTAACCCGGGAAAACTTAAGAAAAGAAATGCCTTCCCAATCACTCAAATCTCCTAAGTACGGTTAGATAAATATTGAAAAAGTTCCTCTAAAGACATTAGATTGAGTTCTTTTAACTTCTTATCGATACCTTTTTTTATATCGGTTAAGATACTTGGCCCCTGATAGATAAAAGATGTGTAAATCTGGATGGCCCTTCCTCCAAGAGACCAAAACTCATAAACATCTTCAAAAGAATCGACTCCACCAACACCAATTACATCAAGGGGATCATTGGGTCCAACTCGTTTGAGAATTTCCCCACGCATGGCACGAGAGCGCTCTTTAAGCCTTTTCCCCGAAACACCCCCTTGCCCTACATTAGGCATAATCGTCGTGTTAGTCGCTACTAGGCCAGCCATGTTAAAGTCATAGGCCGTTTGAATAAGGGCATCAAGATCTTCGAAAGCCATATCGGGACTAATTTTAAGAAACAAAGGACAAGGGCTTTTTTTGCGCTCTTCTTTTAAGATCTCAAGAATTGCCACTAACCCCTCAGTTTTTTGAAATTCACGCAAACCAGGAGTATTAGGAGAAGAGACATTAATGACAATGTAATCCGCTTCACAGGAAAAATTTTGGTATAAAACCTTATAATCTCCTGGTGCTTCATTTCGGGAAGTTTCTTTATTTTTGCCTAAATTGACACCTAGAACCTTGCAGTGCCTTTGGGAACACTTCACATTATTGAGGATCTCATCCATTCCCAAATTATTAAAGCCCATTCGATTGAGTAAACTTTGATCCTCCAAAAGGCGAAACATTCTTGGCTTAGGGTTTCCCTCTTGAGGTCGTGGAGTCACCGTCCCCACTTCTATAGCTCCAAAAAGAAGAGAACTAAAAAAATTAATTGCTTCAGCATTTTTATCTAGTCCAGCAGCTAAACCAATTGGAAAAGGCCATTTTAATCCACATTTCAATTGAGTTTCATATTGAGATTCAATTCCTTGCTGAGAGAAGAGATCAGCACAGACAAGAGGAAATCTCGATAGAATCCGAAAGCCCAAGTTATGGGCCCTCTCAGGATCTATTTTAAAAGCCAAAAACTTAAAAATATCATATGTCGTCATAGACTAGTAGAGCTGGACAAAGTCACCTTCTAAAACTGAACCACCAGAATGTAAGACTGCAATAGAACCATCAGGGCCAAAGTAGTCTATAATTTCAATAGTTCCTTTGACCTCACCTTTTGAAACTCCAATCATAGCACCTGTTTCAGGGTCAAAAATTTCTTGTCCCTCCGTTACGACTTTCAAGATGTCACTAATCTGGAGCCCACTCGATCGACCAGCATTAATATAAATTTTATTACCAATAATTTTGGCGACTCTGCCCACCCAATCGAGCTTAGATGAAACCTCTAAAACTTTAGGTATGGCTTTGCGTACTGCCACTCTAACAGCATAACGTAAAAGCTCTCGACGGTAAGTGAGGCGATCTTCACGATTTTGAGTAAAAAAGCGAAAAGTCGAATCGTCGGCGTATCCGCGAATCGTTTCGGTATAAATCTCTTTATTTCCATTGACATCAAAAATGCGAATTTCAACTTTTGACTCTGTATAAGATTTAGTTTCTCGAACAACACCTATTTCATCTGCTTTCTCTCGAATACGAGCTTCGACAACTCTCCCAAAAACAACAAAATTAAACCCTGACACCTTAGCTTTACGAGACAGTTGAACTAGCTTAACCCCACCACCAACATAGACTTCTTTTGAATTCCCAAAAATTTTTTTGGCCATGGGATCAACCATAAACTCGCCAGTCCTGGACAATTCCTTTCGCAGCTCTTCAGTCGCCGTAACACCAAGATCTGTTCCTCCGTAGGGAGCCTCATTAAAAAAAGTGAGCAAAGCCACCTTTTTTTTGACTCCACTAAAATGCAATCGGGCCTTTTTGCGAGGCCTTTTACCTCGATTCGTTCGTTCAATGACCGGACCAGCACACCCTAGCAACAAAGCGATTAATAAAAGTCCAGAGATGGACTTTCCTCTAAATACAATCCTTGGCCAATCAAAGACTCTTTTCACGATCAACACCTTCCTCGGGCATTTCGCCAGAGGTTCTTTCACCAGTTGAAATGGTCTCAAGACCTAGCATAAAAGGATTCTCAAGATTTGGAATCTTCACAAAGATATTGGGAGAAATTTTTTTACCATTAAGAGACAATAAAACTTTTTTCGCCTCCTGCGAAGCTCCCGAAAACTCTAAAAAAACATTAGCCTTATTTTTAGAATAACCTTTAAGACTAGCGGAAAATTGATGAACAATTCCCTTCTCTCCAACAAACTTGAGAAAAGTCAGCACATCACCAATATTTCGATAGGGAGAAACCTCGAGGAGGACCTTTGATTTTTGTGGTGGTAAAGAAGCCAATTTTTGAGGAAATTCTTTCATGGCCTCTAAAGGAATCCTGTAAACAAGACTGGCTAAATTGCTACTCAATTTTTCAGCATTAGAAGTCGTATAGTTTTTCTCAAGGCTAGCAAAATCCTCGTAAGCAACGATTTTTTGATCTGCTAGATCGATAAGCACAATATCTCCACGAATTTTGTATTCACGTTTTTTGAGCAGAGGCTCTTCTCCCATCTTACTCATTACAAAATTGAGTTTAACCCATAGACTAGAAGTATAATTATTGTCAAAAATCCCTGAGTTTAAATTTTTTTCGGCTTCTTGAACGAGGCCAAGCAATATCTCCTTTGAGACTTTCATATGCTGATTTAACTCCGAGCGAACCCCTTCATCAACCACAACAATCCTCTCTACTTGGGATTTCATTCCTTCCGTTAATTTTTCTTTCCAATGATCGAGAACAACAGAAGTAAAATCTGACTCGACTTTAACCCCCATATCATTCCAAGCCATGTTTTCAACCTTGAAATCAGCACTTAAATAAAGAGTATGAAAAGCACGATCCCTATTTTCAGTAGTAAAGCGAAGATAAAGTTGACGTAGAATTTTTCGGTTTACCTTAGCTTGAACTCTAATATAGCGAGCATTGGGAACCTGAGGGGAACGAGTCATTCTTTTAATTGAATATTGACTAATCGCTCGACCAAGATTTCCGTAGCGCGCTTTAAAAGATTTTTTTCTCAATCTAAGAACTTTTTTAAATTGCTTTCGTTTGGCAGAAGAAACCTTTTCGCCTTCCCTAATACCATACTTTTCCTTAAGCTTTTCTTGGACAGGTTCAAAAGATTCATTGAATTTTTGATCATAACGCGACCAAAAGAACTCAGCATCCAAGCCCAAAGTTTTAAATTCCTTAGAAAGAATGTCTCTAAAAGCTGAAGCCAAGAGCTGCTTCTTAATAAAACTTAAACCATCGCCATCTTGAGAAACAAATCGCCCCTCGCCATCGATGTATTTCGACCGATTGGCCTGGGCATTTAGGAACCCTCCCAAAATCAAAACAATACTCAATAAAACTTTCCCTAAATACCGCTTTTCCATCTTACTCTTACCTTACTTAATTAATTAGCCAATCGCATCCTCAACTTTGCCGTCAACAATAAATTGCACAGAATTTCTCTTAAACAATTCATTTATTTTAGCCGCCATTTGGGGGTTCGGGTTAACCAAAAAATCTTCTCCCAAAGGCATCCTGGCTTTTCCCTCCTTTGATTCAAAAACCAAATGAGTGGGAACGCTTCCTCTATAACTCAAAATAACCTGTCGAAACCGCTCTAAGTAACGTGGAGCCAATTCCTCCATTTTAATGTTAACCCTTACTCCTGTAACCCTTTCCTCCGCTTCATCTTTGAGTTTCTGGATTTTATTCGGAAAAAACTTTCTAGGACTCTCTGAAAGGTTCACATTTCCCGATACAATAATTGGTTCATCCGAATTCAGAACCTCTTCATACTCTGCAAAAGTCTTGGGAAAAACAATGCACTCAATTTTCCCAGTCAAGTCTTCCAAAGCGGCAAAGCACATACGATCACCTTTCTTAGTCAGAATATCCTTCCGACTAGAAATCATGCCCGCTAAAACCATGTCTCTTTTATCACTTCCCCTAAGATCTTGAATCGTGGCAATCTCCATGGAGCTCATCTGCTTCATGACATCCTGAAACCGATCCAACGGATGCCCTGAAACATAAATACCCATCAACTGCTGCTCGTACCCAAGCTTTTCACGGTCATCAAAATCATCGATCTCAGTAATATCGAGACGTCCCTTGGTTATCTCGTGGTCATTTTCTTCAACAGCAAATAAACTAACCTGTCCAAGTGCCCTCTCTTCTTGCTTTTTACTGCCATGGGCATGAATCAATTCAAGATTTTCTACCATAGCTCTACGACTCATACTCTCACACGAATCAAAAGCCCCCACTTTGATCAAAGATTCAATCATTCTTTTATTACACAGCTTCAAGTCCGCCCTTTCACAAAAATCAATAAGCCCTTTAAAAGCGCCCTGCTTTTCTCGCTCTACAACAATGGACTCGACAGCCCCTATACCTACGTTTTTAACAGCACCCATTCCAAAGCGAATATGGCCTTCAACAACATTAAAGAGCCACAGAGATTCATTGACATCAGGAGGAAGAACTTTAATTCCATAATTTCGAGCATCGTTAATATAGAGAGTCACCTTATCGGTATTAGCTAACTCGGTAGAAAGCAAAGCCGCAAAAAAAGGTGCCGTGTGATAGCACTTAAGAAAAGCTGTTTGATAAGCGATCACAGCATAAGCAACAGCATGAGATTTATTAAACCCATACTCGGCAAAATTGGCCATCAGTTGATAGAGCTCTGCCGACTTCTGGACGTCAAAACCTCTTTCACTAGCTCCCTTAAGAAAAATTTCTCGGTGCTCTTCAATCAGTTTCACTTTCTTTTTGCCCATTGCCTTGCGTAGAATATCCGCTTGACCGAGAGAGTAGCCCGCCATTATTTGGGCAATCTTCATAACTTGCTCTTGGTAGACAATGACCCCATAAGTATCTTTCAGAACTTCTTCTAGTTCGGGAAAAGGAAAGGTCGTATCTTTTCGACCGTGCTTAACATCGATGAAATCGTCAACCATTCCCGAGTTCAAAGGACCTGGTCGGTACAAAGCATTAATAACGGCAATGTCTTCAAAGTTATCTGGACTCAAGCGCTTGCAAAGATCGATCATTCCTGAAGATTCGAGCTGGAAAACACCAAGGGTTTCTCCGCGGGAAATAAAATCGTAAACATTCGGGTCATAATAACCGATATTCTCGATATCAAATTGAGGTTCTTTATCTCGGCGAATAAAAGCCTCAGCTTGATCAATAACAGTTAAGGTTTTCAAGCCTAAAAAATCAAATTTAACCAGGCCCACTTCTTCAGCGAAATCCTTATCAAACTGAATAACTTTTTCCCCTTTTGCTCCTTTGAAAAGAGGGCAATATTCTACTAAAGGATGGTTAGTTATCACTACGCCAGCAGCGTGAATTCCAGCATGGCGATAAAGCCCTTCTAAACGTAGAGCAATATTAAAAATATGCTTAATCTTAGGGTCAGTATCAATGAGATCTTGAAGCTTAGGTTCCTTTTCTAAAGCCTTTTTTAAGGTCACCCCTAACTCGTCAGGAATCAATTTAGAAATGACATCAGCTTCGGCAAAAGTGAGACCAAAAACTCGCGAGACATCTTTAATAACTGCTTTAGCCTGCAATTTTCCAAAAGTAATAATCTGTCCAACTTTTTCTTCACCGTATTTCTCAGTGACATATTCAATCACTCGCGAGCGACCATTCTGACAAAAATCCACATCAAAATCGGGCATCGAAATTCTCTCTGGGTTAATAAACCGCTCAAAGAGGAGGTTGAAAGGTAACGGATTAATGTTAGTAATTTTTAAAGAGTAAGCCACTAAAGAGCCAGCACCCGAACCACGGCCAGGTCCTACTGGGATTCCTTGATTCAAAGACCAAATAATAAAGTCGGAAACAATGAGAAAGTAACCGGCAAAACCCATTTGCCGAATCATTTCA
Source organism: Bacteriovoracaceae bacterium (assembly GCA_965206965.1). Lineage (GTDB taxonomy): Bacteria > Bdellovibrionota > Bacteriovoracia > Bacteriovoracales > Bacteriovoracaceae > CBDBLK01. Next base: position 37,990 of record OZ242254.1, read on the forward strand.
ATTTCGTAATTCAACCTCTCATAGTATTGCGGTTTAAGCTCAAGCTCCCAATTTTCGCTCTGTACGAGTTTTGTAAAATGGGGACCTTTGAATCTCTCCTCAAGTCCTTCCCTTGCCTTTCTTTCAAAAAAATCATTTGTACTCTCCCCTGTATCAATAGGAAAATCGGGAAGGTGATAAATTTGCCGTCCATCTTCATCCTGCCAGCAAAGTTCCACATTGCATTTATCAGCGATTTCCAAAGTGTTATCACAAGCTTCTGGGGCGTAATGAAAAGCTTTGCGCATCTCTTCAGGGGTCTTAAAATAAAACTCTTGAGAAGTCATGCGCATGCGGTTCTCATCGTGATAGGTCTTACCTGTTTGCACGCATAGAAGAACCTCCTGGGCCTGAGCATCTTCAGGGGTCATATAGTGACAATCATTTGTAGCCACCAATTTAACCCCTTTTTCTCGAGAGTAAGAGATAACCTTTTTGTTGACTAACTCCTGCTCTGGAATCCCATTTTCTTGAATTTCGAGATAAAAATCATCACCAAAAACTTCATGCAATCTTCCTATCGCCTTAACTGCTCGCTCATCCTGGTCGGTAAAAAAATTATAACCAACCTCGCCCTTGAGACAAGCCGTAGTACAAATCAATCCTTCCCCATACTGCTTGAGAAGTTCAATATCAGCACGGGGTTTATAGTAAAAACCCTCCATGTAAGCCTGGCTTAAAAGCTTACACAAATTTTTGTAACCAACATTATTTTTACAAAGTAAAATTAAGTGATGAATTTGTCGGCTCGACTCCTCTGCATCTTGGGAGCTTACTGATTTACTACGCCTAGCAGCCTTCCGGTCAAAGCGCGAACCGGGGGTAAAATAAATCTCCGAACCCAAAATGGGCTTTATACCAGCTTTTTGGCAACGAGTATAAAAATCAATGGCTCCAAACATATTGCCATGATCAGTTTGAGCAATAGCGGGAACACCTAGGTCTTTAGCCGTTTCAATTAAATCATTTAACCGAATCGCCCCGTCGAGAAGAGAGTATTGAGTGTGTAAGTGCAAGTGAACGAAACTCTCTGGATGAGTTTCCTTTAGAGAGGTTTTCCCCATAGTCATAGACACTCCCTTGATGACCACATTTAAAAACAATTCGGAGGGTTGAGGGCCTGTGTAGTCTCTCTTTTATTTAACCAAAAAGTCTAGCAAATGGGGAGGATCTCCCAGCCTATCTATAAGGAAAAGAATAAGAGTTTAGACGCAAAACATTAGTAGCCATTTCACTCCTCTCAAGTCGTCAGAGAGCGCAATGCGTCTCCATAAATTTCAACGACTGAGCTCTTGGGTAGAGAGCTTCCCCCCTCAGGCCAATGGCTGCTCAAACCACCCAGACCTTTTGACTTTTCACCCGGGTGTTGAACACAGACAAAAAGGCTTTTTCCATCCCTACTAAAACTTAAACCCGTCAGTTCAGCATCTCGAGGGGCAGAAGCCACTTGAAAAGCACGACCCGCTAAAGGGCCTGAAAGAGGAATATAGAAAAGCCCGTTATTTTTAAACTTTTTGTAGGGGTGTTTATGCATGGAGCTTCCACTCATATCGGTCACCATCCACAAATTCCCGTTGGGATCAAAAACTAAGTTATCGGGGCAAGAAAAATCAACACCCCCTACCACAAAATCTTGGGCCTTAAATTCCATGGCACCATGATCTACCCCTTTTTCGGAGATTTTCAAAATGCTTCCGTGGTAATTCCCTCTCTTCTTATTGTTGGTCAAGCAAACAAAGACATCACCATTATAGGGGTTAATCTCCACATCCTCTGGTCGATCCAGTGGAGTAGCACCCACCAGCCGTCCTGCCTGTCGACAGTGAATGAGAACATCTAATTGGTCTTTAAAATTTTTTCTTAAAATCGTTTGCTTTTCTCTGTCAAGAGAGAGCCAGCGGCCTCGTTTAATATCGGCGACAAAGAGTTCCCCCTTCTCTAGAGAATCACCCTTTTCAGAAACAAATTTATAAAGAAACTCTCCGGCCTTATCATCTCCCGAGTAAACAGCGACCCTTCCCCCTTTAGTTCTCACACAAGTTGCGCTTTCATGGGCAAACCGGCCTAAGGCGGTGAGCTTCTTAGCCTTTCCCGTCATAGGATTAACCTCAACTACCCAGCCGTAATGCTCGGGAGGATTGTTATGGTATTTCTCCCAGTTGCGTTTTGAACCCTTCACCTGGCGCGAGCCAAAAACTCTCTCACCATAATAGTCGTGATAATTTTCTTCACAACTCAGAACAGTCTTCCAAGGAGTCACTCCTCCTGCACAATTGGCGAATGTTCCCTCAGCCACTAAGCTTCCCTCAATAGGACGTTCGGCAATTAGAGGGATCTTAGTTGAAGCATCCAAACGGCGGTTATAAGAAGAATCTTTAACGAACTCCCAGTAACCCCCCCCCACCTTTCTGCGAATGTGTAAAAGACTGCCTCCAACTTGGCGACGCTCTCTGGCAATATTTTTTCGCGAGCGCTTTTTATGCCTTCCAAACTTGGCCCGGGGGTACTCATTGTTAACCCACAAAATAGCATCGCTAGAACCTAAGGGAAAAAAGGCGGTGTAGTCATTGTTGGCCCCAAACTCTAAGCTTCCTTTAATCTTTTCTCCCTCACTAATGAGAATTTGGTGTTGAAAACCATTGGCCAAAACAAAATCATCACGGTCGGTAAAACGAATCGGCTTAAAGGGCAGGCGATGGGGAGCCTTTGAACCTGAAGCGCAGGAATGAAAAAGGCCTAATAAACTAGCCGTTTGGGGGATGAGAAGTGTTCCTCCACCCACAAATTGAACAAATCGACGTCGAGAAAATTCACTTCCCTCTAATTTTGAATCAAAGCTCTCATTCATGAAATCATCCTTAAACGTAAAAGTTCATCAAAACCGACCCCATTGTACCAAAAGACTGACTCTTTTCATTTAAAGGTTTGGTTAGAAGTTAAATAATAAACTAATGAAATTATTTCAACCTCATCCAAAGACTCTATGCACAATTAATATAATCAAAAAACATAGCTCTAGAAAGTGGGGCAGGCCAATGATATGTTGCCGCTAAGCCTTATGGAGAAATCACTATGGTCAAAATCAGGCTGAAAAAGAAACCCTACCCTCTCAACCAGACCCAAAGAGAGCTTGCCTTTCCACGTCCCTTAGAAAGTGACCGCAACCTCCACTTAGGAGGGAGAAGCTTTTATTTTTTTGACTTTGATGACAATGTCGCTTACCTAACAACCCCTATTGTCATTTTTAATAAGCACACCGGAATCGAAAGAAGCCTTAGCTCTGCCGAGTGGGCCCGTTACCATTCCCAAGTCGGGAAAAAGGGTCCTTTTGAAAACTACTTCATCGACTACGACGACGAAAAAGGTTCCTTCCGCTACTTTAGAGACCAAGAACTAAGTTTCATGGAAAGAATGGCCCGCAAAAAGCAAACCTTCCTCAGCGATATCGAAAGAGCACTTGAACAAGCCGATTATTGCTGGAAGGCCCCTTCCTGGAATTGCTTTTACCACGCAACCTACAACCAACGACCTATTTCGGTGATCACTGCACGCGGGCATCAAAAAGAAACCATTAAAAATGGCATTAGACTTATGGTGCAGGAAGGGCACCTCCCCTACCCTCCTAATTTTTTAAGTATTTACCCCGTTTCAAACCCCAAGATAAGACAGGAAGAACTAGGAGATAAAGAACTGACAAAATCAGTGGCCGATCTCAAGAGAACTGCTATTAGGGAGTCTGTAGAAAAGGCCATTGAACTCTATGGACACAATCCTCACCATCGTTTTGGCATGAGTGATGATGACCCAAAAAATGTCGAACTTATCACCGAAGAGATGAAAGAGCTCAAACGCCTCTACCCAGAAATGAGTTTTTTTATCATCCAAACACTAGAAGACAGTTATATCAAAACAGAAGTTCTCCAAAGAAACACTCAACAAACCAAAAGGCAACGATCCCAAAACCCCGAGCAACTCTCCCTTTTCTCTTAAACGACTTTCTCATCTTTCAGTTTCCAAAACTCAACCAGTCTGTAAGTATTACGACAGTCAAACTCTTCTCTTGCCCTAAATTTAATCCCTCTATAAAAAGACCTTATGAGTTTCCTGCGTTTAACAAAATTTTTACTGCTAATTTCCTTCTCTCTCCTTTTCTTTAATGGGCAAGCGACAACAATTTCAACGCAAGAATTTCCCCCTCAAAACGAACTTATCAATACATTTAAAAAAGTTTACAACAACCCTGAGATCTACCAATTGGGAAACTGCTCCTCCAATATCTGGAGGTTCATTCACCTAATACCACACCACGAGTCACTGAACAGCGCTTACGTTTTGTATCTCTACAATGACGATTTTCATATCAGCTTATTCAACTCTCGCGGTGGAAAAAACGACTGGTACTTTCACGTTGTCTTAATGCACGATGGGAAGATTCTCGACTTTGACTATTCAAAACAAGCCCAAATACCCACAATATTGGAATACGCTCAGAAACAGCTCCAGAACCACTCCTCTACCAATTACCAAGATCTCAATGTCCGGCTTGTTCCCGCGCTAGAGTACCTCCAGCTCTACGACGTTGATCCTTTTGGAGAACATAGGTTTTACTATTTTCTCCTTCCCGAAAGAAGTGATTATCCAGAGCTTTCAGTTCAAGATCTCCTCGCTAGTGAAAAGCCTATCCCTTAATCAACTCACTCCCATTCAATTGTCCCGGGGGGCTTAGATGTTATATCGTAAACCACACGCGTTACACCGCTCACTTCGTTGGTGATACGACCTGAAACTTTCGATAAGAATTGATGGGGAAGGTCGCTCCATGTTGCTGTCATAAAGTCAGTTGTACTAACCATCCTTAAACAAATGACTTCCTCGTAGGCCCGACCATCTCCCTTTACTCCAACCGTCTTAACGGGAAGGAGAACAGTAAAGGCTTGCGCTATCGACTCATACAAATGGGCCCGGTGAAGTTCTTCGAAAAGAATTTGATCCGATTCTTGAACCTTGCGAATAGAATCATCTTTTAACTCACCGAGAACACGGATTCCAATTCCTGGACCGGGAAAAGGATGGCGATAAATCCACTCCGAACGAAGCCCTAGCTCTTCTCCGATCTTTCTTCCCTCATCCTTAAATAAATAGCGTAAAGGCTCGAGCAACTTTAACTTCATTCGTTCAGGCAGTCCTCCAACGTTGTGGTGAGACTTGATAGTAACCGACTTCCCTCCCTTCTTGTGGGGAGAGATAGATTCAATAACGTCAGGGTATAAAGTTCCTTGTAACAAATAAGAAAATTGAATTTTATGTTCCTTTTCGTACTGATGAACTTTCTTTTCAAAAACTTCGATAAAAGTATGACCAATAATTTTTCGCTTTTTTTCAGGATCAGAGACACCCTTTAATTTTTTAAAAAACTCTTCTCTCGCTTCAATAATCTCAATATTGAGAGACGTCTTTTCTTTGAGTACTTTAATATGGAGATGATCCTGAGGTCTTAAAAGACCATGGTCGACAAAAAAGCAGTAAAGATTCTCCCCCAACAATCGATGGGCCATAGTAGCAGCAACCAAACTGTCCACCCCACCTGAAAAAGCGCATAGCACCTTCTCATCACCGACCGACTGAATAAGCTCTTCTGTTTCTCGAAGCATCTCCTGAGCGCCCCAATCTCTTTTTAATCCAGCTAGCTCTTCATAAAAATAGTGGAGAATGTCTAAACCGTGATCACTATGTTCGACCTCAGGGTGAAACTGCAAGCCCATCATTCGATTTGATTGATCTTCTATGGCTGCCACCAAGTGATTATGGCTCTCCATAAGCAGCTCAAAGCTAGGAGGAAGTTCCGCCACATGATCAAAATGGCTCATCCACACCTGAATCTCTTGAGAGCAATTGGGAATTTTCTTTCCATTAACGCAATGGATCTGAGCCTCTCCATACTCGGCAATTGTTCCCTTTTCCACTCGCCCACCAAAATGCTGAGCCATTAATTGCATCCCGTAACATATACCTAGAATAGGTAGTCCCGATTGAAAAAGAGGAGTGTAATCTGTTTGATCTTCAAAAACGGACTGGGGTCCCCCCGAGAGCACCAAACATTTGGGAGACCTCCCTTTTTGAAACCTTTCTAGCCCTTCTTCGACCGTCAGAATCTCTGAGCTATAACCCAATTCTCGAGTCTTTCTCGTAATTAACTGAGTGTATTGAGAACCAAAATCTAAGATCCATATTTGTCGATCTAACATGCTTTGCTCTTCATCACGAACTAATAGTGTAATTGGGAGCTTCTTTAGTAATGAGAACATCGTGGGGATGACTCTCTTTCAAAGAAGCCGAAGTGATCATCATAAACTCCGCTTTCTCTCGAAGCTCCACTAAGTCCTTAGCGCCGACATAGCCCATGCCAGCACGCAATCCGCCAATCACCTGATAAATATTACTAGAGAGACTCCCTCGGTAGGGAACCTGCCCCTCAATGCCCTCGGGAACCAATTTACCAATCTCATCGACAGCTCCCTGACCATAGCGATCTTTTGAACCCCTGGCCATCGCCCCCAAGCTCCCCATACCTCGATAAACTTTGTAGGTTCTCCCTTGATACAAAATTGTTTCCCCCGGTGTTTCGTCTGTTCCCGCAAACATAGAACCAATCATGACAGAACTCGCCCCCGCCGCTAAGGCCTTAACAATATCACCAGAGAACTTGATACCCCCATCAGCAATAAGGGGAACTCCCTCAACTAAACAAACCGAATAACACTCTAGAATTGCCGAAAGCTGAGGAACACCAATTCCAGCGACAACACGGGTGGTGCAAATAGAGCCAGGACCGATCCCTACCTTAACCGCATCAACACCGGCCTTAATGAGATCTTTACAGGCTTGCCCCGTAGCCACATTCCCAGCCACTATATCAATATCAGGAAATTGGCTTTTTAAGCTGGAGACCATATCGATAACGCCTTTAGAGTGCCCATGAGCCGTATCAACAACAAGAGCATCAACTTGTACATTAGCCAAAGCCTCTGCCCGCTCAAATTCTTTATCCCCAACGCCGATAGCAGCAGCTACTCGCAAGCGTCCAAATTGATCTTTATTAGAAAAGGGAAAATCAATTCCCTTCAGTATATCCTTAATAGTAATCAGCCCTTTAAGCTTTCCCCCTTTATCAATCACTAAAAGCTTTTCAATTCTATGTTGATGTAAAATATTTTTGGCTTCTTCAGTTCCGACCCCCTCCTGCGCCGTAACGAGTTTCTCCAGAGGGGTCATAATGTCCTTAACCTTTTGTTCAAGATTGTCTTCAAAACGCATATCTCGACTGGTGAGTATACCAACACATTCGCCAGCCTCGTTGGTCACCGGAACCCCAGTAATCTTATGGCGCTGAGTGAGCTCAACCACTGCCCGTAAGCTTTCCCCTGGTCCAACAGTAATGGGATCCAAAATCATTCCTGCTTCATACTTTTTCACTTTTTGAACTTCTCGAGCCTGTTTGGCCGGAGCCATGTTTTTATGGACAACACCAATCCCTCCATTTTGGGCCATCACAATGGCCGTCGCACTCTCGGTCACTGTATCCATAGCCGCTGAAACAATAGGAATATTGAGAGAAATATGGCGGCTAAATTGGCTCGCCAAAAGCGTTTCACTGGGCAAAACTTCTGAATAGCCCGGCTTTAACAAACAATCATCGTAAGTCAGGTAGGGGTGATCACTTATTTTCGATAAACGGGGTTTTGAAGGCATGGCCAGCTCCAATTCTAAATAAACCATCAATGAGTTATGTTCTACCGTATCCCCCACCGCCAGGAGTTTCAATAATAAAAACATCTCCCATCGCCAGTTCAGTGGTGGCCATAGCCGAAAGCTCTTCGATCCTCCCATCGGCACGTTCAACCCTATTGCGACCAACTTTGCCATCCTCTCCCCCGGCCATTCCTCGCGGGGAAACAATACGGGAGTTAGAGAGAATAGAAGCACTCATGGCCTCTAAAAACCGCACTCGACGAATCACCCCGTCCCCCCCACGAAAATCGCCTTTCCCTCCACTACCACGGCGGATACAGAAGCTTTCCAGTAAAACCGGAAAGCGAGATTCAAGGATTTCAGGATCGGTCAAACGAGAGTTAGTCATGTGGGTTTGGACGGCATTTTGCCCATCAAACCCAGGACCTGCCCCAGAACCGCCACAAATCGTTTCATAGTACTGATAATGTCGATTGCCCCAAGTAAAATTATTCATGGTCACTTGGGACTGAGCCATTACCCCTAATGCCCCGTAGAGTGCTTCAACGACTGCTTGACTTGTTTCCACATTGCCCGCTACCACCGCTGCGGGATACTTCGGCGAGAGAAAACACCCTTTGGGGATGACAATCTCTAATGGACCTAAGACACCTTCATTCATGGGAATAGGCTCTTCGATAAGAGTTCGAAAAACATAAAAAACGGCAGCTTTGCAAACCGCCGAAGGAGCATTAAAGTTGGAGTTGAGTTGAGGGGAAGTGCCCTCAAAATCAATGACAGCACAGCCACGTTGACGATCAACTTTAACCTCTACGCAAATGCGTTGTCCGCCATCCATAACCTGTTCAAAATAGCCATCATTCAAGCTACGAACTATTTGAGAAACCATCTCAGCAGCATAAGTTCTCAAATATTGCCCATAAGTCGAAACTGTTGGCCAACTAAGCTCATCGATCATTTTGTGAAACTCATCAACTCCTTTTTGGTTAGCAGCAATTTGTGCTCTAAGGTCAGCCAAATTCTGATCGAAATTCCGCACGGGATAAGGACCACTCTCCAAGAGCTGACGCAATTGCTTTTCTCTCAGTTGTCCTTTCTGCGCCAATAAAAAATGATCAATAATAACCCCCTCCTGGTGAATGTGGTGAGAACGAGGAGGCATTGAGCCAGGAGTTAAACCACCAATATCAGCGTGATGGCCACGGGATCCCACAAAAAAGAGCCGCTCTTTCTCTTTGCGACAAAAAACAGGAGTCACCACGGTAATGTCGGGCAAATGAGTTCCCCCATCATAGGGGTTGTTGAGAGCGTAGATATCTCCAGCGCGCAATTCTTTACCTTGCTGACGCACTATAGCTCGTACGCTCTCCCCCATAGAGCCGAGGTGAACGGGGATATGAGGGGCATTAGCAATCAGACACCCCTGAGCGTCAAAAAGGGCACAGGAAAAGTCCAAACGCTCCTTGATATTAACCGAATGAGCCGTGCGCTCTAAAGCGGCTCCCATTTGTTCCGCTATCGACATAAAGCGATTGCCGATCACCTCTAGCATAACGGGATCGGGGGCCTTAGCCTTTAAAACATTGGTGAAAACTTTTTTTTGCCGGCCTTCATCTAAGCGCTCGATAAGAAGCGCTTTTTGTTCAAGAACTCGTGCTCGCCAAGTAGGAGGGATTAAAATAGTAGACATTTCCTCGATAACTAAGGCCGGTCCAGTTATATGATGACCAGGATTGAGATCAGCCCTCAAGTAGACGGGAGTAGAATGCTTCCTTCCCCCTAAAAACATATCAACCTTCTCCTTGATACTAGGAAAAGTCCCCTCCGCCTCAAGAAAAGCACTCTCTTCCACGGTTTTTTGATACTGTCGTCCTTCTGTAGCGACCTCTGTTGAAACCATTTCCACTAGCAAATCCCGATTGGGTAAAGTCAGTCCAAAACGCTGGTGATGAACTTTCTCAAACTCATCAACCATAGTCTCTAGCGCAGTAAAATCGACACCTAAAGAAGAGTCACTTCCTTGATAACGCAAATAAATTTTATGAGTCACTTCTACTTCTTGCGCGAGGACCCCTTGGCCCTTAAATTTAAAGCGCAATTTCTCTTCCTCTTCAGCCAATAGGGAAGGCAGCAAAGAGTGAGCCGATAAAAGAGGCTGATCCACTGTTCTTTCACTCATTTCCCGTCTTTTTGCCAAGCCTATGCCATAAGCCGAAAGAACTCCTGCAAGAGGATGGATAAAAAGACTTTTAATCCCTAGAGACTCTGCGATTAAACAAGCATGCTGTCCGCCCGCTCCTCCAAAAGAGCAAAGGGTGTAGGAAGTGATGTCATAACCTTGTTGAATGGAGATCTTTTTAATTGCATTGGCCATATTCTCTACGGCAATAGCCACGAACCCCTCGGCTATCTCCTGTGGGGATTGATATTCCCCAGTCACCTTGTAAACCTCCGCAGCCAAAGCCTTAAACTTTTGCTTCACCGCTTGAGCATCAATAGGTTGATTGGCATCACACCCAAAGACAGTGGGAAAATGCTGTGGCCAAATTCTCCCCAACAAAACATTACAGTCAGTCAAACATAGTGGTCCTCCCTTGCGATAACAACAAGGGCCAGGGTTAGCACCTGCCGATTCAGGGCCGACTTGAAATTTAACCCCATCAAAGCGGCAGATCGAACCTCCACCTGCGGCAACGGTATGGATATGCATCATGGGAACGCGCAAGCGAACCCCTGCCAAAAAGGTATCAAAAGTGCGCTCATACTCTCTAGCATAGTGGGCTACATCTGTTGAAGTCCCCCCCATATCAAAAGTAATAAAGCGTTTTTGACCCGCTAACCCGGAAGCCTCTTCTGCCGTTCTAATGGCTCCCACAACTCCTGCCGCCGGACCAGAAAGAATACTATCTTTACCTCGAAAGTTTTGGGCCTCGACCAATCCCCCATTAGATTGCATAAAACGCAAGCGCACTCCTAGCAGCTCTCTAGCGATAGAATCGACATAACGCCTTAGTAATGGAGAAAGATAAGCATCGACAACGGTCGTCTCTCCTCGTGGAATAAACTTGATAAGAGGGATTTGATGAGAGAGAGTCACATGGCCAAAGCCTAGGCGGGAAGCCACTTTGGCGACCAGCAATTCGTGTTGCCGATAGCGATAACCGTGCACAAAGCAGACGGCGACAGAGTTAATATTGGCTTTTTGAACACTGATCAGCTTGGCCTCAACCTCATCGAGATCGATAGGGATAAGGACTTCTCCCCGAGCACCAATGCGTTCACCAATTTCAATAACTTGTTGGTATGGTCTTGGTGCTCGAGTTATTTGACGGGCAAAGAGCTCAGGGCGTGTTTGATCACCAATTTCCAAAGCCTCACCAAACCCTTGGGTCGTCACAAAGACAGTGGGATCACCCTTGCGCTCCAAAAGAGCATTGGTGGCTACAGTGGTACCCATATTTACACAGTCAATACTCTCCACTGGCAAGGGGGCGTCCCCGCTCAAGCCAAGAATATCTCGCATTCCCTGAAGGGCCGCATCAGTATAATGCTGCGGATTTTCCGACAATAATTTATGAGTGTGTAAAACACCTGCAGGATCACAAGCGACCAGATCGGTAAAGGTTCCTCCACGATCGATCCAAAACTGCCAGCCAGAAATATTTTTTTGCATCATAGTACAATAGAGAATTTTATGACCATCTCCGTACACGAAAGATTACAGTCATAAAGTATGGCCACTAATTCGAAAACACTAGACTAAAAGAAGCTCAAGCGTCACCATGCGAGGCACCCATCCAAAAACCTCTCATTACTCTATTGCCGTATTTTAACAGAGTATTCTCCCTATTCGAAGTCCGCTCGGTGCAAAAATTAGATCAACTAGAATACTTAAAATTATTCCTCCCAATACCCATAACAATTTCTTATTTAAGCTTACATTCCGTTTATTAAAAAAAATTGTTACCACTACACCCCACTCAATAACTCTCACGGGAACATAGATTAACAAATACAAAACCCAATCGTCTTTATAGAGAACAGAAACAGGCATAACCTCAAAGGCAATAAAAACAAGCCCTCCGAAAAGAGCTCCAAGAAGAGTGCGAAAGCCACCAATCCCTAAAATTTTAATAAAAGAATATTTTTCAACTATAAATTTATTTAATAAGAAGCAATACAGAGAATAAACAAAAAATTTAAGAAATACATAAAGCAAATGAGAAATAATTGGGGTTGCAAAAAGCTTCATAGCAAGGTTTTAGTAGTCTTTCTTATAATCCATCTCAACCGATTTAAGCTCGTCAATAAGAGCGTTAACCTCAGCTTCGTGGCGCCTTTGCTTTGAGTACTGACTTTCCAAACCCTTTTCAAAAGAGGAATTACCCTTGACCTTCGGAACCATTCCCCCCAAAGAAGCCGGAGTGCGACCATAGTACTTTTTCCAAGCTTCCACTTGTTTGGTTTTGACAATTTTTTTTTCAACTTTTGGAGTAGATTCTTTTTTAGATTGAGCCATGAGTTCATGATTATTAACTTTCTTCAAAGACTCCATCTTTTTAACACGGGAAAGCTCTTGAGATTGAAGTCGTAGAGTCGATGCCCCCCCTTTATCAACAGAGGCAATCCCTCTCAATGTTTCCTTTTTCACCACTTGAGGTCTTTGACTAAAAACTCTATTTTTCACTCCTTTACGACCTTGACCAAAGATATTGAGAATCACATTTGATTTGCGAGAATAAAGAGAATTCACAGGGCTCCGTCTTTTCTTGCGCCTTGGTTTAACCCATTTTTTTATTTTAGCTCGATAGTGTTTAAGAAGAGCGCTCTCTAACCTTTTGTTTGAATTCTTCCTTCTCCCTTTCTTTTGGAGACCATCCTCAAACGCATCCCCTTTACTCGGTGTTGAAGCCATTGATCGACGAGGTGACTTTAACCAAACCCTAGCCAATTGATGGTTCTTTCCCTTTGATTCACTCAGTGGCTGGATTTCATCAAAAAGTTTAGTCACCTTTTTATAGGAATCAAAACCGATAGGTGTCGGCTGGCGAGGGCTTCCTCCTCGATGTTCATCTTGAATAAAACTAAACTGACCTTCACTAACATCAACTTTTAAATGAGATTGCAAAGAATTCTCGAACTCAAATATTCCAGCAATAACTAAAAGCTGTGTTTTGCCCGAATAATTGTCAAAACTCAAAATGGCTTCCCCCTCTCTGTAACCCACATGGGTATTTGCCGTAGTTATCTTAAAGGAAGGCATAGTTGAGTCATGATCCAATGATTGAATCCAGAGATAACCTCTTTTCAGCTCGAGAAGGTTCTTAAACATGGCCATATGCCCACTTCCCGACAAATGGTAAATATGATTGTAGTAATCATTAAGGCTCAATTGAGCCCCTTCTTCTGCAAAAACTTCGGTGCCGCTCTCAAGATACATTCCAGGACGTAGCGCCAATGTTTTTCCTTTATAAGAACAAAAAACATTTCCCTTCACAGCACTAACGACAGCAACGGCATTTTGAGCGTAAACCAAATGGTTTATCCAAAAATAAAAAGCCATTGTGATAAGCTTAACGGCGACGTTTGTACTTTTGAACAATCTCTTCATAATGCTGACTCAATACCTTCCACTCTTCAGTGTTTCTATATTTCTTCCGGAATTCTTCGACGGTCTCAAAGAACATATCTTTCTTATCTAACTGAAGATAAGTTAAGGCCATCCAAAGCTTGGCTCCTCGATAGTATTGAGAACTAGGGTATTTTTTGGTAAGTGTAGAGAGGTAATCCAAAGCCCATTCGTGGTGATCACCAGATTCATAAGCCGCTAAACCTGCCTCAAAAAGAAATTGATCATCAACCTTCTTATGCCCAGGAAACTTCATATAAAAAGTATGAAAAAACTGAGCCGATTTCTCATAGTTTTTTTGCTCGAACTCTCGATGAGCTATTGAAATCACCTGTGCAGGAGTCCATTGATAAGTTTCATATTTAACAAGATCTTTTTTAGGATCAATGCTTCGAATGGAAGCGACCTCTCTCTTTTTCTTTTTTTTAGACCTCATCATTTGCATTTTTAGATAATTTTTTTCTGATTCAAGCTTCTTAATCTCAAACTTTAACTGACTTATATGAGCCTTCAATTGACGGTTTTCCTTTGATAAATTTAAAGCGACAACTTCAAACTTATTAATCCTGGCACTTTTAGCTTCAATCTTCTGCCAATAATGCCAGTAATAACTCTTAGGATCGAGATCACAAGAACTCAACAACCCTATAAAGGTTAGTAAAATCCCCCAGAAAAAAAACCTCTTCATAAGCTCAATCCAGTTTAACTCCCGCAAAACGCACGTCTTCATTCAATCTCTTCGGAGGTTCAAAGCAAAAATTTAACTGAGAAAATCACTTTGATTCTCAAGGGGAAAAAAAAGCCTAGGAAATCATCTAATCGGTTGAAAATAAGTGCTCTTAATGAGAGGGGTCAAGTGTTCTTCCATCGATAAAAAAGCTCTTGCAAAATTTCAAGGCCCTCTTCAAAAAGGGCCGGTCCAGGCTGGAGAAACACTGCAGGAGGAAGCTCAAAGACGGCCTTCTCTTGAACGGCCTTAATTTTTTTCCAGTCCTTTCTTTGAAGAATAGAAGCGATATCAACAGGTTTGCCGCACCAGCATCCCAAAATAATATCTGGATTTTTTTCCACTACCCATTCAGAGGAAACAAAACGCTCCTTGGCAAGTCGTCCATAGCGTAAATCGGCAAAGATATCCACTCCTCCAGCCGCTTCCACTAACTCGGAAAAGTAGCGTATCCCACTAATCATGGGTTCCGGCCACTCCTCCAAATAGACTCTTGGCTTCCTTTCCAAAGCTCGGGCTGCACAAATCCCTTTTTCCCATTTATTTTCTAAGAGAGAAAGATAAACCCTTGATTTAGACTCCTCCCCTACTAAACACCCTAATTTGAAAAGGTAATTGAGAACACCCTGGAGAGATCTGTGGTTAGAGATCCAAACCTCAATCCCCTCTCCAATAAGATCCCGAGCGATATCTTTCTGAATATCGCTATACCCTATGACAAGATCCGGGTTTAAATTTTTAATCTTTTTTAGATTAGCGTGAGTAAAGGCTGAAATCGTAGGCTTTTTTTTGGCTTCAGGAGGTCTCTCCACATAAGTGCTAACCCCAACAATTAAATCTTCTCTGCCGATAGCGTAGAGGAACTCAACCGACTCTTCTGTTAAGCAAACAATTCGTTTAGGGAGGGAAATGGTATTAAAGATAGACATCAAGCCTTTTATTAACAAATTGGACAAATTAATGTAATCTAAAAATACATCTCTCTTAGAAAAACTCAGATTAACAATTTATTTACCACGAATTGCCATTGGCGAAATCAATAAGTAGCACAGAGTCTGGAAAATTTCCTTTTTCCTAACATTTTTTTACCAGATGACGTTTAGTCATTGAATGGGTAAAATTCTGCCAAATGGAAACATTATGTTGAAAATAAAAAATATTTTTCTCTTTCTCACAATTTTACTTATTATTCCAATTTGTGCCGAACAGCAAATCCCTAGCAAACCTGTCGAGGTCTCCCTTCAAAAACTCTTCAGTGAAGGACAGCAATACTTAGCTTTAAGCTTACGCCATAAACCTCATTGGCATACCTATTGGAAAAACCCTGGAGACGCAGGCCTCCCAACACAAGTAACGATTGAAGGGTTAAACATCCACGAATTAGAATGGCCAATCCCTCAAGTCCATCGAGAAACAGGAGGTATCCAGACCTTTGGTTACGAAGGGGAAATCACACGATTTTTCAAAGTCACTAAAATCAAACAAAAAAAATTCAAACTCAAAGCACGCTGGTTAGTTTGCAAGCACATTTGTATCCCAGGTAAAGTCGACATTAGCGCCCAGTGGAACAATTCTGGCCCTCTTCTAAACGTTTCACACAACGAATTTAAAACTCCAGAAAATGTACTTAAAACAAGACTTCAAAACCTCCCTCGCCCGGGAGAATGGCCAACCCATCTCGATCTCAAGCTAGTCAAAGGGAGAAAAGAGAAAACTTTAGCCTTATTCTATCGTGATTCTTTAACGAAAACACTTCCTCAAAAAAGTGCTCTTCTCACCCCTTATAGCGTTTCTCTCTTAACCCTTAAACGCGAAAAACTCAAAAAGGATGCTCAAGGAATCAACGGTAAACTCGATATCGACTGGGATGGTGAGTACGAGGAGCCCCCCCTACATATGGCGCCAAACGGGCAATTACCTAAGCCTCTAACCTTCAAATTTCTCTATCAAAACCCTCGAGGGAAAGCTCTCGTCATTAAAAAAACTTTTTCCTCCTTCCAAGTAGAAGGAACAGAGAAATTGTTTACCTTTTTTGAAACACTAGACTCTAAAAAAGAAATGACTCCCTTAAAACGAAAGGAGAAAAATCTCTCCTTTTATCTCCTTTTTGCCTTTCTTGGCGGACTCATCCTCAATATTATGCCTTGTGTACTACCAGTCATCTCACTCAAACTCTTTAGCTTGGCAAGCCACGCCGATGAGTCTCCCCGGATGATCCTCAAACACAATCTCTTTTACACTCTAGGCATATTGAGTTCTTTTTTTCTTTTAGGTCTAGCCGTTATCGCTCTCAAAGCCACAGGTGAATCTGTCGGCTGGGGTTTTCAACTGCAAAGCCCACTTTTTGTCGCCATCATGATCGTTATTTTATTTCTCTTAGGACTCAACTTATTTGGACTTTTTGAATTTCAAACCCCTGGTGGAAAAGTGCTAGGCAATATCGAGCTAAAACAAGGCGTTTTAGGGGATTTTATGGGTGGAGTTTTAGCCACAATCCTCTCAACTCCCTGTTCAGCCCCCTTTCTAGGAACAGCTTTAACCTTCGCCTTTACTTCATCGGCACCCATTATTCTCGCTCTCTTTATTTTTATCGGCTTAGGCTTGGCCTTCCCCTTTCTCTTAACCGGATTCATTCCTAGCTCCATTTCTTTTCTTCCCAAACCAGGCCGATGGATGGAGCATGTTAAAAAGTTTCTTGGGCTCACCCTCTTTCTCACAACCCTATGGTTGCTCGATATCTTTGCAGCCCTAGTTAATGACAATTTATCCATGATCAAATTTAACACGACTCTTCTCTTTCTCTTTTTTGCTTTTTATTCCCGAAAAAATATAACTAAAAATTACTGGACCCAAATAGCTCTCTTTTCTATCCCTTTGCTCTTATTCACCCATACTCTTTACCAAAATTTTTCAAATGGCTATCAACCCACTACTGGCCAATCCAAACTCTTCCTCAAAGAAAAACAATCCCGTGGTCTTCCTTGGCTCCCCTGGAGTGAGGAACAAATGGAACAAGAAAAAGAGAAAGGAAATACTGTTTTTATTAACTTTACCGCCAAATGGTGTTTAACTTGTAAAGTTAACGAAAGACTAGTCTTTGATACAACCTCATTTAAATCTTTTGTCAAAGAAAAAAAAATAACTTTACTGCTTGGAGACTGGACTAAGCGAGACCCTAAAATCGGAAATTTTCTCAAAAAACAAGGTTCTGTGGCAGTCCCAGCCTATTTCATTCAAACCTCAAAGGGAAAATTGATTAAATTGGGAGAAATCATCACCTACAAAGAAATTAAAAAGAAAATCGAATCCAATTAAAAATTCATTTTAATTAAAGAGACAAGCAACCACCAACAGCTTGGAGATGACCTAATTTTTCTTTTCCTTCAACCCAAGCAACAAGGGAATACTCAGGGGCTTTTATTTTAGGTTTTTTTAATTGAAACACAGCCTTATATGCCCCCTCTTTCTTCTCTAAAGTCACACTTTGGTAAGAGAGTGCCGTTAAGTGATGGTTAAGAGTCCTTCCACGGTTCTCTCCTGATTTAATTTTGTGAACTAAACCATTGCCAAGAATAGAAACTTTTAAGTTTAACTGCCTCTTTAAACTTTTTAGGGTAGGTTCAAAAGTTGCCTGGTAAGATTTACCTTTAACCCATTCGACAGTTAAAATACCAATATCGACTCCTAGTTCTGTTGGGATCTTTCTACGTAAAGAAAACCATTCTTTGCCATCTAGTAAAAAAGCCGGGGTATAAACTCTCCCATGAGACCATTGCCGAGCATACCGGCGTTGTCTTTTGGTAAATCTCTCATCCGATAATCGATCTTCCCATCCTAGGTAATTCCAATAGTCGACGTGGAACTTTATCGGAATAAAAGTCTTCCAAAGTTTTTTATGGCCGTAAGAGGAGCTCAACCAACTGTCTGCCGGTGGGCAACTGCTACAACCTTCCGAAGTAAAAAGCTCAATTAGACGTATGGCCTGGCTTTTACTCTGGTAACGAGTAGTTTTACACGAACCTTTCAATTTCGGTACATGAGAGTAAGCTTTTTGTTGATAATAGCGAAAAAAAGCAAAAATCCCAAACAGTAAAATAGGAAAAAAATATTTTAACCTCATCCTATCACCATCTTAATTGGGATTACTAAAAAAGAAAATGTCAGCAAAAAGATCAACTCTTTTATCTCTAACCTTGTAGTAGAAAAATACCAGTACTAGGCAATCAACAATTTCCCAAGTAGAATTTTTCTCATAAAATTGGAGAACTAGTGCTGACAAATTTTTTAATCATTTATATTCTTTTTATCACTTCAACAATTTCTTTAGCTAGCGATCATATTGATGGCCCAATAACAAAAAAGCATAGTGCTGCTGATCTCACCGATCTTTTTGCCTTCCCTACCCCCAATAAAAAAAATTCTTTAACTCTAATCATGAACTCTTACCCACTCATTCCTCCCAGTGGGCACTTTGAAGAGAGATTGAGATACTCCTTTATCATTCGCCAAGCATCTCTCAATAAAGGGGTCATTTCGGCATCGTCAGAGCATATTATTTCATGCCAATTTCAACGCCCCCACCAACCTGACAATAAAGCTATTTGCCAAGGTCAAGGTAAGCTCAAAGCCGAAGGGAAATTAAATCAAATCAACCAAGGTCATCATTTAAAAATGTGGGCAGGAATGAGATCCGATCCCTTCTTTTTCAATGGCAAGTGGGTTTTATCCATTATGTACCGAGGAACACTACTCCCTCCTCAAAAAAGAAATATTGTCGACAAAGGAAATGTTCTAAGTCTTGTTTTAGAAATTGACACCAAAAAACTTTTCTCTGATAAATCCAATAACGAACCATTCGCTATAGCGGCGACTATTAGTGTTCAAAATAAAAATGATGAATCCCCTCAACTCCTAGACAGACTAGGGCGTCCAGAAATCACTAATATAAGCCTCGTCGCTCACAAAAAGGAAAAAGAGCTGAGAGATCAATACAACATCGAAAAAACTTTTTCTCTAATTCCAGATCACAAAGAACAATACCGCCAACGCCTATCAAAAAATATCACCTATTATGACAAACTCGATGGAAATATCGACTGGCAAGAAATTGAAAAAAAGACCCTTGTCGACATACTGCTAGGTGATTTTTTGCTCATCGATATGAATCAGCCGTGTGGTCCTAAAAATTTCCTCTCTATTGAAAAAGCTATTCTTAGAGGTGAACCCCACAGAAACTGTGGAGGGCGTTTTATCCACAATGACATTATCGATGACTTACTCACCCTTTACGTTAACAACGGCAAAAAAACAGTGAGTGATGGAGTTGATAAACCCTATAGAGAGCTTTCAAAAGAATTTCCTTATCTAGTAGAACCAGATCTAAGCTTTCTCGCCCGTCTCAAAGCTTGGTTAGGAAGAATTATCGCCAGGTTGTTTAATCTATAAAAAAGAAATCAAGTGGGATCCACGATCCCCATGGTGATCATTTGTAAGGCCGTCATACTGGGCATAAAGAAATAATCTCCCCCACGAATGGTCACAAATTGAGGCATACTGTGACAAATAAAGGGAGGCTTTCCCTCTCTTGGATCGGAAGCTATAACAAACTTAGAGTCTTGGTCGTGATTTCCCACTAAAGGACAAGTGTCATTGCCAACGTTAAAATCTAGCCCATAGTGAAGCCATTGCTGTTGAACAAATTCAAATTGACGAAAAATATCAGTGCAAATAGCAATAAAGATAATTCCGTGTTCATCGTTGTCTAAAGAGTTTGGATCTGATTTTCCATAGGGTAAACCACGCCGTAAAATCCTTCGCCTCTTGTTAATCGCCGAGCCCGCTAAATCTCTAGGGTTTTTTGAAGTGATCTGCGGATCCAATATGTCACGAGTGTTAGTGCGCCTTATGTGAGCCGAGACGGGACATTTGTACCCTTCAATATCATCGCGGTATTTGAAGTCCATGAGGGCCATTCGGTACTCATTGCTCTGTTCCTTGCCCTTCCATCTCTTTTGAAAAGCTAACCAAGCGGTATAAGTGGATGCGGCCATTAAGGGAACACCATCTGGCCAACGCCCTACCATTTTGGCCTTAATCGTACTAATAGCTTCCTCTTTTGAAACCTCCATGGCCTGGACATATTCATCGGTTACTCGATCAATATAATTGTTAAAGCTGGCCACATTTTGGTGAAGTTTTCGATAAACTAAAAACGTACCATTTAGCATGAGCTCCCAAGGTCTAGAGGTAATGGGTAGGGCCTGCGATTCATCTGCATGACCAAAGATAAATTCACCTGGAGCAAGCGGCTTCCAGCTTTGATCAGGCATGATTTTACCACGTCCCACAACTGCCACTTTCTCTACTTCTGGAGCGTATTGCCCCTCAAAAACAGGGTTTCCCAATCCATCCCTATAACCAAAATGCTCTTTACCCGTGGCAACTTTCTTACCATTTAAACCTTCAGACAGTAGGGCCCCTGCCTCTTGAAAATCCTTCTCTTCAGATGCATGGCCTTTTAAAAGCCGAACTCCACCATTGGAAATACACAACTCCCGCAACCATTCTGTTTTCTCTTCAAGCACTGCGACTGCTGTTTCATCCGGGTTCATGCGGGCATATATCGAAACCCAAATATGAACCGCTTCTCTGTGATCTGCCTTTAAAGCCATTTG
The DNA here is from genome assembly GCA_965206965.1 of Bacteriovoracaceae bacterium. Classification (GTDB taxonomy): domain Bacteria; phylum Bdellovibrionota; class Bacteriovoracia; order Bacteriovoracales; family Bacteriovoracaceae; genus CBDBLK01. The sequence goes on from OZ242254.1 coordinate 58,808, forward strand.
CCAAATGGGATCCCAATTCTCTGGCGCGCTCTCTTTAATATCACCTAAAACAGAAGCTCGATTAGCCATGCCTTGAACAAATTCTGATGGCATGCCTTGTAAAGTTCTAGCCGGTAAACCTAAGGCCTTTAAGCCAGAAAAAGTAAAAGCGATATTGAGAGTGCTCTCAGGTCTTGGAATGTAGTCCTCTGAATTTTTCTTTGTCTCACTTCCAAGAGCCCAGCGTTGGGCCGTTGTGATATTTAACCTTATCGATTCAACAAAAGTTCGACCCGCTTCAGCTTCATCGATGTGAAGAAAAAAATAACGGGCTTTAGTAAAGCCGTAAGCCCCATAAGATCGAACGATATTACCTTGAATATCAGCGAGGTTTAAACTTCTCGTCATCTCTTTTCTCTCCAACATTTGTTCTAATAACCCCTGGTCTTTGGGTCGCTTTATCGTGCTCTGAAGGGCGATGTTTTTTTAAAAAAGCTCCAAAATTTTCGTAAAGTGCCTCCGCCCCTTTTCCTTGATTAGCAATAGCAAACTCAACAAAGCGCTGTTGCAAATAAAGACCTTTCAATATCGACTTTAAATCTGAATGGGGAGCCTTTAGAGAAGAATCCAAAAACTGAATTTTACCTTTATAAGCAAGCCCAAGCAAAAAAGCCGCTATACTTAATGCTCCAAGCCCTAATACCACCCAAGACAACCATGAAGGAAACCAGTTTACAATTAACCATCCATCCATATCAACACCAAGATAGTGAAGCCCACAAAGTAATAACCAAAGCGATAAGCTGATAACTCCAAAAAAAACAGTCAAAATAAACATCTTGCCCCAAAATGACCCCGGTATGACTGGTGACGGAGGGTCAGTAACCCAGTAATCATTTAAAGCAAACTTTGTCTCAATCTGACATTTAGCCATATAAGCACAAAAAGAAGCTGCATCATCAACTTTTTCAAAGCCAACACAGTGTTGAAACACAGCCCGAAGTTCAGCTTCCATACTCAACCAAAGCTCCGAAAAATAAGCATCCCGTTCCGCTTGACTTCCATTAGCGGCATCAAAATTTAAGGACACTAACAAAAAAGGTGAAGTTAAGCGATCGACAAACCGAGGTTGAACAGGGTCTTCATTTTTTAAAGCAGAAATAATAGCATCTCTTGGGTCTCGACCATTGTAGACAACATCGTTGATGACAGCAAAGCGAGCGAAATGAGTTCTAAGGTTGCCGACAAAGGGACTATTGATACCAATCTCAAGGTTAGTCGACGATTGTAAAGCCGTCGGCAAACTAGCCAACTCAATGCGAAGGGCCTGCTCATAAGAAACGTGAGCTCCGCTAACAGCGTCCTCCACCGTCCCCAGTCGCACGGGAACTAACGCTGTAAAAAAATAATGACCACCAATAAAATTGGACATAGCTCAACAACTCCCTTTCTAGACTTATCCCCAACGGGCCTTCACAAAAGACTGGCGGTGTTGAGAGGCAATGGATGTCGCTCGACTCGCTTCAGGTGGTGCTCCCACTGAGCCAAGAGCATTTTGAACGTCGAGTAAAGCTTTCTGATAAATTTGCGCAAAAGCTTCAGGGGTTTTATTAGGGTAATCTTTCTCTAACTCCTTAAGAGCTATTAAGACCTTAAGAGCCATCTTAATATCCCTTTGAGCCGAGCCCGGCGTAGCATTGTAGTAATAATCAGTACCAATCTGATTGTGGGAAATATAGCGTTTGAAATCAGCCACTGGAATAGTACGCGGGCACTTCGTACTCGACCACCAAGCCAAATCTAAAAGAATAGGGGCACCATCACAAAAGGCATCTATATATTGATCCCATGTACCGTTGAAGTTACTACAAAAGAGCATGTAATCATTTTTCAACTTCTGCTTGCCTTGCCCCAAATCAGGCCATTGATTGCGCCCAATCACCATAAAACTAGCAAAGTGAATAATAGATAAACCAAGCAACTTGCCCAAAATTTTGGGAACTCCGTACTGCAATAGAAACATCAAGCGAGTCACTTTAGCCTTTAATGGCTTGACTGGTGTCAATATATTCATAGCATAAGATTTGCCCGCCAAATTAGACATATTCTCCCTTCTCCCATCCTGACAATGAATAAGGTTATTTAACTTACTAAAAATAATAACTAAGAATCAAAGCGAAGAAAAACAAATTTTGGGCAAATTTAATTCACTTCTTCTAAAAAAATTAGGTTTCCAATTCAAAATAAACAGGCACTCTGATCATTCCATCGATGACTTGCCGAACATCCATACCTTCATATAAAACTTGGTAAACACCATCAAAAATACGAGCTTGAACTTCGTATTTCTGAGCCACTAAGTGTGCAGCTTTCGCCGTTTTATAACCCTCTACAACGGTTCGCTGACCAGCAATAATTTTTTTAGGATCGCCGCCTCTAGCGATCTCTAAGCCAAAATTTTTATTTCGCGAAAGTCCTCCTGTCGTCGTCAAAATGAGATCCCCCATTCCACTCAGGCCATAAAAAGTTTCAGGTCGCGCATTATAAACTTGGCCGAACCTCAGCATTTCAGCAATCGCCCGAGTGATAAGAGCCGCTCGAGTATTGTGGTTGTAACCTAAGCCCTCAATTATTCCCCCAGCAATAGCAATCACATTTTTCAAAGCCCCCCCCAAGAGAACTCCTTTGACATCATAAGATCCACGGCATTTGAAAAAAGGAGTTTCCAGCATTTTCATGATCGACATGATGTTTTTACGAGAGCGCCCGGCCAAGGTCACAAGAGTTATTTGCTCTTGCATAATTTCTTTAGCAAAGCTTGGCCCAGAGAGAAAAGCAAATAACTCTCTATATTTTGAAAAGAGATCAAAAAAGAGATCATCTGCCGTTTCCAAAGTTATGGGATCAATTCCCTTTGATAATGAGACTAAAGGTATTTCTTCTTTAAAATAAGCTTCAAAACGCTCTTTATTTTCGCTGTAAAACTCGGCAATACCAGCAGTGGGTAGACCACTGACTAAAAGATCTAACTGACTCTCAACATGAGAATCCACTTCTTCCCAGCTCAAAGCCGGAAGAAGGTTTTTAGGAATGGGAAGACCTGGAAGATAAACGGAATTCTCACCACTATTGATAGCATCATAAACATCCTGGGAGCGCACTTTGAGAATAACTTTCTCAAAATTGGACGCTAGCACTGTTGCAATCGAAGTTCCAAAAGCCCCAGCCCCTACAACCAAAGCAGCTTTATAATTTTTTTCCATTTTGTCCTACTCCAAAAAAACCCTCTATAATGCAACGATACCTTCAACAACAGAAACCCTTTCATAAAAGAGAACTACATCATTTGGACTTTCACAGAAGAGTTTAAGCGAAACGCTAATATAGTTTCCTTTTTTAGAGGGGCGAGTTTTAACCTCGCCTTCTTCTCCAATAATAGCCAATATCTGTGAAATTTTACTCTCGGGAACAATAAATTTAAATAAATACTGACAAGGCCAAGTGTGATTCTCCTCGAGCAATTGTTTAATACGGGTTAAACGCCCACTTTCCATCATCGTATTCCTCTTAAACAAAGCCCCATGCACTTTATCGACCTAATCAAAATCAGAAATATCGGGAAACAGACCTTGAGCATACCTCAACATATCGACAACTTCTCTTACACAGCCCATACCTGCCGATCTAGCGGTGATGTAGTCCACCACTTCTTGCACCTCATGGCCAGCTTCAGGGCATGTTGCTGAAAAACCTGCTTTTTTTAAAAGTGGAATATCAAAAAACTCATCCCCCATATAAAGAATTTCATCGGCTCGATAACCTTGGGCAAACAATTCTTTAAAAGCTTCTCTTTTGTCTTCATTACCTTTATAAACAAAATCAAGCTTCAAATGCTCTTCAAACCTTCTCACGACAGAAAGGCTATTTCCCGCCGTAATCACTCCAACTTTTAGCCCACTATCCATGAGAATTTTCATCCCGTAACCGTCGCGAATATGAGTGCTCCTACTCCAGCCAACATCCTGGCCACCCCACTCAATGCGACCGTCGGTGAGAATGCCATCGACATCAAAAGCACAAACTTTTATCTTTTTTAGTTGGTCCAAAAAATTTTTAGCTTCCTTTCTTAAGTCTCTCATACGGCCTCATAAACTTTTAGCAAGCTTTCTACTATCCCTTTAACCTTCTCAAGCTCCAAGGAAGTGCTAGCATCACTCTTGGCCTCAGGTGGGCAAGGGTGAGCTTCCATAAAAACTCCGTCAGCTCCAGCAGCGACAGCGGCTTTAGCCAAAACGAGAATTTGCTCGCGCTTTCCCCCCGTCGTTTTGCCCAACCCCCCGGGTCGTTGCACACAATGGGTCGCATCGTGAATAGCCCTAACACCAAAAGACTTCATAATTTGAAAAGAAGCCATGTCAACGACCAAGTTTTGATAGCCAAAACTAGAACCTCTCTCGGTGAGCAGTATTCGATCTTTAGAAAGAAGATGAGAAACTTTATCCACTATATTTTTGGTTTCTTCAGGGCTTAAAAATTGTCCCTTTTTCACTTTGAGAATTCTTCCATATTTCTCACAAGCTTCGGCTCCTGAGACAACAAAATCTGTCTGTCGACACAAAAAAGCTGGCACTTGGATGACATCACAAACAGAAGCCACTTCATCAGCTTGAGAGGGGAGGTGAAAGTCAGTCATAACAGCAAGACCAGTTTTGAGCTTAACAGCTTCTAGAATTTTAAGCCCCTTCTCTAAACCTGGCCCACGATAGGAGTCGAGAGAGCTTCGGTTAGCCTTGTCAAAACTTCCCTTAAAAGTGAGCTGAAGACGTCCTTCAAAAGACTTGAGTTCTGCTTTTAAAGTCTCAGCCACCTGTATGGCCAAATCCTCACTTTCAAGAACGCAAGGTCCAGAAAAAACCATAAGAGGAGACTTCGCCATTTTTATTTCCTTTCCACCTTATCCGACTCTTCAAGAAAGTATTTAAAGAGAGGGTGAGGGGAATGAGGTTTTGACTTAAACTCGGGATGATACTGGCAACCAATGAAAAAGGGATGATCCTCAAGTTCAATAACTTCAACAAGGTCAAGCTGTTTATTCACCCCAGAAATCACCACTCCTGCCCCTTTGAGTGATTCAAGGTGGGCATTACTGACTTCTAAACGATGGCGATGGCGCTCTTTAATATCACTTCGACCATAAATCTTATGAATTAAAGTCCCTTTCTGTAGGTGGCAATCATACGCCCCCAAGCGCATGGTTCCCCCTTTCGCTCCGTCTTTCTTTTGCCCCTGCATATAATGAATAACCAATGTCCCTTCTTTAGAAAATTCTTCACTCGTTGCTTTTTTCATCTTGGCTACGTGACGAGCCAATTCAACAATAGCTAACTGCATTCCCAGACAAATACCAAAATAGGGGATCTTCTTTTCACGAGCGTATTGAATAGCAGCAATTTTACCTTCTATCCCTCTCTCACCAAAACCCCCAGGAACTAAAATGCCCTGTGTTTCACCCAAAAGCTCTTCCCATTTGGCAGGCTCTTCTAATTCTTCAGCATCGATATAAATGGGCTCCAATTGCAATTGATTGGCCATAGCACCATGTTTAAGAGCTTCGTCTAATGATTTGTAGGACTCGATTAAGTCCGTATACTTTCCAACAATACCAATCTTGACCTGGCGAAGAGGGTTATCAAAGTTATGAATGACTTTTTCGAGATCTTGCATTTTAGGTGCTGTCGTCCACATCCCTAAGAAGTCAGTAATCTTTTCGTCGAGTCCCTGTCGATAAAAATTGAGAGGGACTTTATAAATAGAATCTAAATCAATTGAACTAAAAACATGATCCCTCGGAACGTTACAAAAGAGAGAGATTTTATCCACAATAGACGGTTCAATCTCTCTATCAGAACGACAAATAATCAAATTGGGATAGAGACCTATCGACCTCAGTTCTCTCACTGAGTGTTGAGCTGGTTTAGACTTAAGTTCACCAGCAGTCGCTAAAAAGGGAATTAAAACGAGATGAATAAACAGAACATTCTCTTGCCCTACATCTTGAGCAAATTGCCGAATAGCTTCAAGAAAAGGAAGAGATTCAATATCTCCAACGGTGCCTCCAATCTCGCCGAGTAAGAGGTCAGCGTTTTCAGCAGCCACGTGAATTCTTCTTTTAATTTCATCTGTAATATGGGGAACAACTTGAACTGTTTTTCCTAAATATTTTCCCTCGCGTTCATTTTCGATAACACGAAGATAAACCTGCCCCGTTGTAAAATTGGAAGAACGGCTCAAAGACAAAGAGGTAAAGCGCTCATAATGGCCTAAATCGAGGTCTGTCTCAGCACCATCGTCTGTAACGAAAACCTCTCCATGCTGAGTCGGGCTCATTGTCCCAGGATCCACGTTGATATAGGGATCCATTTTAAGCATATTAATCTTAATTCCTCTTCTCTCTAAAAGGGCTCCAATCGCTGCTGATGCTAACCCTTTACCAAGTGAACTGGAGACACCGCCCGTAATAAAAATGAATTTCTTGTTGGTCCTTTTGCCACCAAAATGGCTCACAGGCACTCCTCTACTTTTTGGATGTCTTCGGGAACATCAACCCCTACTAGGGTTCTCTCTATTTCACAAGCCCCTATTTTCAAACCAGACTCAAGGGCCCTTAGTTGTTCCAGTTTTTCAAGTTTTTCGTAAACTCCGCAAGAGCTGTGATAAAAAGCACTCAAAGCCTTAGGTCTATAGGAATAGACCCCAATATGCAACCACCATTCCGCGAGCTTTCCCCCCGCTTGATCAAAAGGAATCCTAGCACGTGAAAAATAAAAGCAATTCCCACTCTCTGCATTCCACACAACTTTGACACGATTGGGATCAGACCATTCCATCAAATCAGTCCTACGCGAAACCATTGTCCCAATATCAAAATTTGAGCCGAGATGAAATTCAACTAAGCACCTAAGATCTCTTCCTTTAAAGAGGGGCTCATCTCCCTGAACATTGACAATCAGCTTATATTCCTTGCCCTCTCCCCATCTTTTCCACCCCAAGTAAACTCTCTCGGTTCCCGAAGGAACGTCATCGTCGACCCGAATGACCTGACCACCAAAATCGCGAACATGACCTTCTATTTTTTGAGAGTCAGTGACAACAACAATATCAAACTGAATAGAGGACTCCCCCTGAGCAGAGTTCGCTTGAGAACAATTGTGAAAGACCCTGTGAATCATGCTCTGACCAGCAATTTTAGCCAAAGGCTTACCAGGGAACCTAGTCGAAGCATAGCGAGCGGGAATTAGAACTAAAACCTTTTGCTTTTCACCACATAACCCGCCCATCAAAGCTCCCCTAAGTCCTTAAAAAACAAAGGCAGAATGTACCATTTTAACGCTTCTTAGGCAAAGATGTGCTACCGTGAGAACATGCATAACACACCAAGTCACTTCTCTCTTACCTGGAAGATAATGCTCTTCATCATCAACTTGTGCTTAACCTCCACAGCGGCCCAAGACTACCGTCGAACCATTATCACCGATCCAAGCATTAGCCGTCGATGCAATATCCTCGTCGAACGCAGAAGACAAAAAATAACCCACAAGCAACAACTCGCTGCTCTCCTTCTCAGAAATGAAAAACTTCAACAAGCGACTCCTCTGGAAAAAAAGAGCCTTTTAAAAAAGCTTAAAAATAACCATCGCAATCTCCAACACGAGCTCCAATTAACTTCACTAGAGATAAAAAACCAAGAGGAAAACGCCATCCGCAAAGGCTGTCCAGGCATCACTCTCTAAAACAGGCTTCAACTTAGCTTTAAAAATAGCACCCCCTCAAGGCTTGCCGATCAATCACAGCTCGTTTTATCCTTTAAGAACACACAGACAAAGTCCTTAAGGATAGAGGCGCTTTTGCAAAACTTATTGAGAGATAGAGGATTCTTTTCGGCACTTTTTATCGCCGTCATGGCGCTCTCCTCTCCCAATACCCACCCACAGAACCAATCATCACTCAAACAACCAATTGAGAAACCCTATATCCAAGAAGCTTCACGCTTCGCTAAGAGCGAAGATAGCTATAAAAATCTCAGTTTAACAGATGCCATTGAAAAAGGTCTTCGCCTCAACTTCCGCCAAAAAGATCGCGGTTACGCCAAGAAAGTTTTAAACCTAGAGTTCCGAGACTCCTGGGAGGCTTTCTATCTTCCTCAATTGAACTTAAGTTTAACGACAACACCTCAGAAAATAGCCCATTTCCAGCAAGGAATAAACGACCCAACCGAGTACAGCAAAACACCGAGTGGCACTCTCGAGTTTGGTTTTAAAGATTACAGTCTGTTTAACTGGGGAAAAGACTACCTACGATTTCTCAATACTAAAGCCAATTACCGTAAAGCGAGTCGAAATCTCAAAGAAAAAGAGCGGGCACTTAAACACAATATCATCATCCAATACTTTGAGCTTCTCTACCGCCAAAAAACCCTCGAGGCAAGACGGCGACAACTCCGCCATGCCTCCTTCGTCTACCGTCTCAATAGAGAAAAAGTATCTCTACGCAAAGTTGGAAAACAAGAATACTACCAATCCCGAGCCGAATATCTCAAAGCACAAAACGACTATCACTTTGCCAAAACGGAACGAGAGCTAGTCAATGAACGTATGGCCTATCTCATTTCCGATCCCACGGGAAGCCGCTATATCCTCAAAAGCGATCTCAACTACACCCGACTTAAATTAACTCTCAAAGAAGCTCTTCAGCTCAGTCGAGAGAAAAACCCGAATATACTCGACTCAAAAGTTGAGCTCGCCAATACAAAGAGAGACTACGAAGTCACTCTAAAAGAAAACCTCCCCCTACCAAAATTCGAATTAAAGCTAGGGGCTTACACTCACTCCTTTGGTGAAAGAAATAACACCAGCCGATCCCCGATCGACCTGGTTGCTTCCCTCAATGCCACCTGGTCTCTCACAGGCCCTGGCGGTCTCTTTAATCAACGCAGGACTGACAAAAGCCTTATTACCAAAGCACGAGCCTTTAATAACCTGGCTCATAACAAACACCTAACTTATTCCAGTATTCAAAACCATTTCACTAATATCTGGCACCTTGAAGATCAAATAAAAATTCTCGAAGCTCGAACAACAACTCTCGACAAATCATTTGATGTCGTATTAGAAAATTACCTCAACCGAAAAACACACTTCCTGCACTTTCAAGACACACTCATTGAAATGGTTAATACTGATATTCTCTTGGCTCAATACCATTACCTCCACACGAGAGAAAAAGTCCTTTTAGCCGGAAAAATAGGCGTCGACGACTACCCCGGGCAGAACTTTGAGTCCCTGGCCAAAGAGAGGAACTCCCGATGAGCTTATCTCCCTTGTCTCCTTCCCTCATAAAACTCAATTTAAAACCTTGTAGAGGTCTTATTTTGTATTTCGCTTTAAGCCTTCTCTCAATTTCCCTTTGGCCATGCATGGCTGAGAACATATTCAGTGATGAAGACCTCAGCGCCTCTTTTGAGAAAAGCGACAAACAAGAGTTAAGTCTCCTCAAATCGAATACTATTTTAAAGCAAAGAGATCCTCAGACGGGAATCTTTTCTGAAGACTACTATACAGAGCAAGACCAACATCGCTTTAGCCTCTTAATCCATGCCAACCAAGACCCTAAAGGCCTGACAGACATTCTCGCTTTTGAAGCTATTTACGCCCATAGACTGAAAGCTGTCTGGCTCGAATTTTTTATTCAACAAACAAAAGCTCGATTTGGTGAAATCGCCCAGCCAACAACTGCGCTCGGAACAGATCCAGTCAAACAGCAAGCCAGTCAGGACACCATCAATATGATTGGTGGGGGAATTATGCACAGAAGCTCATGGGTTCAAAACCTCATTGACTCCGATAAAGTCTTCACCTCGACTTCAGCCAATTTTAGCTACTCCAGTCTTAGTGATGAACTTCTTCAAAAAGAATTTAAAGGCGCTGGTCTTAAAGCCGATTTTGGTCTCCATCGCCGTTCAAGTCGAACAATGCACTACGGCATAAAAATGAGCTACCATTTAGCCAAATTGAAAAGACCTCAAGAGTTCGAAACTGAAACTTCTTCTCAGCGAACTCTATTGCTGACTTGGCTAACCTTTGGTTTTGATCTAAGTTTCTATTTTTAGCTCAAGCCTTTTAGGGAGCCGCAATGATTCCTCGCTACGACAAAAAAGTTATTTCCGAACTATGGAACGAGCAAGCTAAATTAGAAACCTATTTAGAGGTTGAGCTAGCTATTCTCAAGGCCCTCGAAGGAAAAAAAATTCCGACCGGAACAGCCGATCAAATCAAAAAAGAAGCCGTCATTAATGTGGAACGAGTAAGCGAAATAGAAAAGCAAACACGCCACGATGTTATCGCTTTCTGTACTTCGATCACCGAAAATATCAATCCCAAAGTAAGCCAATATTTTCACTTTGGGGTCACCTCCAGCGACATCATTGATAGTGCGACAACCTTACAAATCAAACGTTCCCTAGAAAAAATATTTCCAATCTTTCAAAATCTTTTGCACACTCTCAAAATTCGTGCTGAAGAAATGAAAAAAGTAATTTGTTTAGGTCGAAGTCACGGCATGTTTGCCGAACCCATGAGCTTTGGTCAAAAACTCTTAGGGCATTACAACGAATTCTCCAGACGCTATCGAGATTTTAAAAACTTTTATGAAGAAGAACTCACAGTACAATTTTCGGGAGCTGTGGGCTCTTATACTATTATTTCACCAGAGGAAGAAAAAAAAGCGGCTGAAAACTTAGGCCTTAAAGTTGAACCTCTCTCTACCCAAATCCTTCCCAGAGACCGCTTGGCCAAAATGATTCATATTCACGCCTTAATTGGATCAGCAATCGAAAGATTGGCCGTTGAGATTCGCCACCTTCACCGCTCCGACGTCGGAGAGCTCCACGAAGGCTTTAAAAAGGGGCAAAAAGGTAGTTCAACAATGCCTCACAAAAAAAACCCTATCTCAGCGGAGAATTTAACTGGCATGGCCAGAATGTTACGGAGCCACGTCCCCATTGCTCAGGACAATATTGTCCTCTGGCATGAACGAGATATCTCCCACAGCTCCACCGAGCGCTTCTACCTCCCCGACAACCTAGGTATCCTCTACTATGCTTTGGAAAGACTTGACGATACCGTTAAAAATTTAGTTTTTCATCAAGACGCTATTGAAAATAAAGTCAAGGAAGGTCACAATTATCTTTCAAGTTATTACCTTCACTACCTCATTGAAAAAACTAGTATAAAGCGCGAAGAACTCTACCATCACGTTCAACAGGCAGCTTTTGAGGGTCAAAAAAGTTCTTCCGCTGAAGTTTTTCATCAGACCTTAATTAAAACCATGCAGGACAAAGGTCACACGATAGACCTCCCCTCTCCTTCTTTCCAAGAAATCAAAAATATATTTCTCAAACACGTCGATAAGATTTACCAACGTTCTCTAACGACTTACCCTCTACCGAATTGAGAGAATAAAAAATGGCCCGCAACTTAAAGAAGGTCTTCTAGATCTTTTTCAGATTTTATAAACTCCACAATCTTCTTCACTTCTTGACTCCTTTCTTTAGGAAGAACAACAACACTAGAGTCATTAACCACTACAATGAAATCTTCAATGCCTACTAAAGAAACAAATTTACCTGGAGCATAGACAATATTGCCTTTTGCTTCTCGAAAGTAAAAATCTCGACAAGAAGCCACCGTATTGTGCCCCTTTTTCTTGCATACAGCCTCAAGCGCATCCCATGAGCCAAGGTCATTCCAGTCAAACTCAGCAGGCACAACCGCCACTTCACCACTCTTTTCCATAATAGCGTAATCAATGGAATCACAGGGTATTTGACCGTAAACCTTAGAAAGTTTCTCAAAGTTTCCCAAACTTTTACCCAACTCTTCACCATATCGATAAATTTCAAAAGCATGCTTCTCAAACTCCCGGAGCCAAACACCGATCGTTGCCGTGAACATCCCCGCGTTCCAATAGTATTCCCCTGTAACCAAATAGGACTTAGCCATTTCCAAATCGGGCTTTTCCACAAACTGACTAACCTGATAAGTTTTCTCAAATAGCTCTTGACCTCTATGAATGTAACCAAAACCAGTATGGGGAAAAGAAGGGGGAATACCAATAGTGACAATTTTATTTAAAGAGAGCGCGGCTTCACTAGCTTTCTTCACAGTCTCTCGAAAACCTTGATGATCGTGAATGAGATGATCGCTAGGGACAATAATCACAACATCTTCATGAGTCGCACCCCTTTTAAGCAAAGAGTAAAGCCCTAATAAAATGCAAGGTGCAGTATTTCGCCCGGAGGGCTCAAAGATAAGCCCTTTGTCAGCTATCAAACCTCGACTGGCCTTTGCCGCTAAGCTCTCTTGGGCCTTAACTGTAACAATATGCCTTCTCTCTTGAGCGATAAGGCCTTGAAAACGAGACAGAGTTTCACTTAACAAAGAGTTCTCAGAAACTAATTCGAGATATTGTTTGGGTCTTCGTACAGTTGACTCAGGCCAAAATCGAGTTCCCTGACCTCCTGCCATAACCAAGCAATAGAAATTTGAATCCACCCTGTCACTCATATTAAAACCTCAATCGGTAAGCTTGCCAATCTATGAATAACTATACTCAAGTGATTTTGATTTAAGAATAGGCTTTTGAGAGAGATTCAATCAAAACGAACAATAATGTGATCCTGGTCTTGAAAGAGAGAATTTTCCTTTTTCATAAAATCTTTAGCCTCCGTAATCGTCTCAAAAATCCCTATACTAACGCGGTACCAAGTTCCCCGGTTAGGAAGCACTACCTCATTAATAACAGGGTTATACCCTCGAATTCTAAAACCATCAGCAAAGGCCTTAGCTTCCTTTAAACTGCGGTGAGAGCCGATTTGAATGGTGTGTTTGCCAAAGTACTGGTCTTTTTTTGAGTTACCTATACCTGTCTTGGGGGTTCGTCCTAAACCTTCTTGCGGTTTTACCATTTTATCAGGCATTGAAGAAGAATTCGGTGGCCTTGCACTTTTCAATTTTTTACTTTTTTTTTCTCGAGAATTCTTGCGTTCCTCGGAAAGCTCTGCCTTGATTCTCTCCTCTAGGCGCTTATTAAACTCATCAACTTTGACAGCAACCTTAGAATCAATGCCTCCATGATCTTCGACAACTCGATTTACTTTCTCTTCCTGACCCGACAAAAGATCGACCCGCTCTCGATCTTCAAGTTTCAGACCAGAAGCTTCATAAGAATAGGAACGCCCAACTTTAACCCCAAACATAAAAGAAGTCGTAGCAATCACAAGCATAAACAAAAATATTAAAGCAACCTCTGTCTTAGCAAAGACGTAAAGCTTTGTTTTTTCATCCATACTAGCATTTTAAGGCCGCACACTAAGCGATGCAAAACATTTTAATAGGGAAAATTTCCTCCCTGCCAACAACAGGTGTTCATTATTGAAAAAAATAGAGTCTAAATATCAACTTTTCTTCTTTCCTTGCCCATAATCCCCCAACTCTTAACAGCTAAGGAAAAAGTTATGAAAACGAGTCAAATGAAAATTTACTATCAAAACATAAAGGAGAAAAAGGGGCAATCTGTTTTGGAGTACATCATCCTGACAAGCCTCATCGGAATCTTTTGTTTAGTCGGTATCAAGCAATTTGGAGAAAGGCTTAAAACCCGCATCAAACAAATGAATCAGCAAATTGAAAAACACATCAGTATCCGATAGCCATGAGTGCCCCCTGGTTAGTGGCCATCCTCATTCTCATTGCGACTTCTTTTCAAGTCAAAAAAGGTCTCCAGAAGGGATGGAATAGCTTAAAAAGAAAAAGGATAAACTTTGAAAAATCAACCCAAGTACTTCTCCAAGAACTGCCTCACAATCTCCAAGCTTTTCGACAATCGAGGCGCCGCCGGAGTCCTAGGACCCTTTTGGATCTCTACCCTTATCTTGATGATTTCATTCCTCATACAACTTCAAAAAGTCACAGAAATAGAAATGAAAAATAGGGCTGAAGTCTATCTCTGTTTTAAAAGACATATTTTCCAACAGCTCCATTTAATCGAAAGGATAGTTCGACTCAATCTAACAATTAAAGTTGGACGTATGTTTATGCTAAGTCCTAAAACAATGCCTCTGGGAAAAAGCATGATAAAAATAGCTCAGAAGGGACAAAATCTATTTAATAACCAATACAATTTATCTTCAAAGAAATGTCGCCAAAATAGAATTATTCTCCCTTCCCCTTTCGGTTTGAAGTTAAAAAGAAACGCTTTAGGTCTAGCTTTATTAAAGAGAAAAAAATGGAAAATTATCATATCCCAAAAAAAAGGCTTCAGTCCCTTTCAGTTAGAAGCCCATTTTCAATCTCCTCAACGCAACCCCTCCCATCTCTCCTTAAATTACTGGGAAAAATCACTCTATCACGACAAGCAAGTCTTACAATTGAATCCCTTATTTGGTGTAGTGTCCTCTTTTTAGTTTTCACGACAACTATGAAAGGAGTAAAAAAGACTCATGAACGCATCCGAGACCATCAGGAGTATTTTAAAAGAAAGTGGTACTCCATTAAATGATGTTTCAACAAATTTAAAAAACCAAAAAAACTGGACCTCACCCCAAGAGTTGAAGAAAAAATGGAGGAAACAAGAAACCACTAGAGCTATCTTATTACTCTTTGCCTCACACCTCATTAGTTATGGGCTCTTTTTTCCATCCAATAATGAAAAAAAGATTATTCAACCAGTAGAAAAGAATCACATTCTCATCCAACTGCAAGGTAAATCACTACTAAAAAACCTCTCTCCAGGGAAAACACCCGTTTCCCTTTTCAATGAAGATGGACGCTTTTTATCCCACGCCTACACTAACAACGGCAGCGCTATCTCTTCACTCAAAGAATACCAACATATCTTATTAGAGATACCGAGCTCTCAACTCCCTAAAATACTTAAGTGGAAAAATAAAGGTATTACTGTGACACCAAAAACCAACAAAATATTGAAAAAAAAGGAGGTAAAAATTTATGAAGTGGATTTTTAGCCTTTTACTGGCTGCACTGGTCTATACCAACCAAGCCAGAGACTTCATTATCATCACCTACGATCAAAACCTTAGCTTCAAAAATGAAGTGAAAAAAATAATACTTGAGGAACTTCAAGTACCTAAGAAATACCTTACCTGGAAAAAAACACCAAACCCTTGCCAAACTTACGGCAACCCTCTCCTACAAATTTGCCTCAAAAATCGCCAACTCAAAGTCATCAAAAGCCAAAGTGACGTTATTAAAAGGACTCTAAGAAGAATCATTCTACCAGTAGAAAACCAGGAATTTATTGATAAAGCTGAAGTGAACCCATTGCCAAAAAAGGCAAAATCCTTTCAGGAAAACCTATGATAGATTTTCACCGACCGACTTACGACTTCTGTGTATGGATAGGAAATTTCGGAGTTGTTCCCCGGTTGCTATTACGGGCCTTTCTCCTCTTTCCCATTCTAGTTTTTTTATTAGCCCGACGGTTGCGAGTCACCCGAGTTCGAGAAACCATTTCAACACTCCTCTCAAAAAAAAATCAACAATTCAGTGCAGTTACAAAGCTAAAAGTCTTACCCCAATTGAACCTGGTCGTCAAAGGTATCGATTTAAACCCTAAATTTCTCATTGCCCTCCTCCTCTTTCCTCTTCTCCAAAATTCTTTAATAGCCCAGGAAAAAAACCGCATCCCTTTAATTTTAGGGAAAGGAGAGGTAAAAGAAATAACTCACAGCGCTATGAAAAAGTATGTCGTGGGTAACAAAGAGGTTTTACGCATCAAGCCTAGAGCCGACTCCTCGGCCCTCATCCTCAAGGGAGTGAGCATTGGAAGCAGTGATTTAATCATTTGGAACCAAGCTCTCCAACCTACCCACTACCAGATTATCGTGGTCAGCAAACGACAGCAGTTGAAATGGGCAAAATGGCCGGCGCTTCTCTCCCCTCTCGGAGTTTCTGCTCAATACCAATCTGGAGGATTAAACCTCCAAGGTTATCTCAAAAACTACCAAACCTACCTTATATTTAAAAAGCTCTTTGAGAAAGCCCACACCCATTTAACTAAAAAGAATGACTTACCCTTTTGGGAAACCCATCACCTTCAACTTTCTAAAAAACTCAAAAAGAAAATCCAAGAGGAAGTTCTTTACTTAGCACTTAAATCTTACCGAGATGATTTTGATTGCTCTTTTAGAAAAATTTTTTTGGAATGTAGTTACTATAGTAATTTGCCCCTTCCTCCACAACTAAAAAATCAAATAGAAAAAAAAGCACTTATTCACTGGCATCCTCTCCATCCCAACCCTCAAGAACAATTTAAGCTCAAACTTATTCTCTTCCAGTTTGAAAATCAAAATGGACAATTCATCCAATTGGGTTTAGATCGTTTGGAGGGAGAACTCAATCATATATTTACTCAAGGTCCAGCATCCTTTATCAAAAGGAATCAGCTTTTACTCAACCAACAAAAAACTACTGCATCTACCTTAGCAGAGCCACAGCTCGTCGTTCGTCCTGGAGAGCGTGGGAGTATCTACATCGGTTCAGAAATACCTTTTAAAACACAGGACTCATCACCCTACTGGAAATTTGCAGGGCTCAAAATAGAAGTCAAAACCATCTCAAGGGGAAATAAAGTCGCTCTCCAGTATAAAACAGAGCTAACATCCCCCTCCTCTCAAGGACAAGTAGTGGGAAATCGAGAATCTTCTCAAGTTCTCATAACTTTAGGAAAGCCTTTCAAACTCTTTGAAATTGGATATCAAACATTGGGAGATCACAAAAGTGTTATTCCTTTAATATCAAATATCCCAATTTTAGGAAAACTTTTTACCTCTTCTCAAAAAAAGCAAATTTACAAAAAAATTTCTGCCATCCTCACTATAGAAAAAATTTATGACTAATACTCTATCTTATGACTTTAGCCCCTACCGAGAACAAGTTTTCCAAATCGTTAGAAAACAATTTTTCGACGCAACTAAACAGGGTCTTCCTGTCGACATCAATAGACTTTGCTCAAATGCACTCAAACAAATAGGGCTCCCCCTTAATTGTTCACTAAAAAAAGAGGTGCTGAACTGGCTTAACGACATCTATTACCTCAATTTTCTCAAAGTTTATCTTAAAGATACTGAACTTCAAGAGCTCATTCTTCACTCTCCTGCAACTATCCAAATACAAGGACTAACCAGAGAGTACAAGAATATCAACCAACTCGATCAAAATGACTTCCAAATCGCTTTAGAAATTCTCGCCCAAAAAAACCATCAAACCTGGAATTATTCAAAGCCTTATTGTAGTTTTCAAACAGAGCTTTTTGATCTTCTCTATCGGGTTACCCTTTGCCACTTCAGCCTTACTCCAGAGAAAAATTCTAAAGCTTTTTTCAGGGCCTTACGACCAATAACCTTTTCTTTAAAAAATTTCTTCACAAAAAAAGAACAAACTAAACTCTTTCTAGAAAGTCTTCATCAAAAAAAAAATATCCTCATAGTTGGTCCCACAGGATCAGGTAAAACCAGTCTTCTCCGCAGCCTTATCGAGGCAATACCCTCATCTGAGCACATTATTATTCTTGAAGACACTTACGAATTGATCACTCATCAAGATCACATCACAAACCTCATTGCCGGAGAAGGAGAAATGAAATCCCTCCACCAGTACTGTTCTTATGCACTAAGAATGAAACCAGATCGACTCATCATTGGAGAAATCCGCTCCTCAGAAGTCATTCCTTTTCTCTTAGCCAGTAACATCGGACATAAGGGTTTAATGACCAGTCTTCACGCTAACACGGCTGTTGATGCCCTCACCCGTCTGAGCCTTCTTTTTCAAATATACTCCCCGCAAAAAGGTTTAACTTTCCAAGAAGTTCTAAAACTTATTTGCCAAGGAATTGATTTAATCGCGTATTGCCAATCAGGAAAAGTAACCGAAGTCATTCAAGTCTTAGGAAGTGAAGGAACAACTCCCTACTACACTCAAGTGATTTAAAGGCGTTCAAAAAGGTTCCAATGCCACCTTTTCAGTTCTTCGACAGCATCCTCTCGATCAACTTTAAAGCAACGATAATATTTCTCCCGCCCGACTTCAGGAAGATCAATTGCAATTTGATCAAGTCCCTCGCCTACAACACTTAACAAAACTTGACCCTTTTCTTCTTTCAAACACAAAGCGAGAGGACCTCTCCCCCTCTTTTGCTTAGAAATAAGTGTTCCTCCCAATTCAGGTTTTTGAGAGCATCCAACAAAGACGGGGACACCGAGAAATCGTACTGGATCTAGCGTTTTAGGAAAGAGAATTTTTGCTCCCATTTCAGCCATCCAATAAGCCTCTTCATAATTTAACTGCTTTATCACTTGAGATGATTCCACCAATTTTGGATCAGAAGAAAAGATTCCGGGAACATCTGTCCATATCTGAACCCCATTAGCCTGGAGGGCACACGCCAGCAATGTTGCCGTATAGTCACTCCCCTCCCTTCCAAGCGTCGTTGTTCGCATCTGATCATCAGAACCGATAAACCCTTGAGTTACAACTAAAGACTTTTGCAGTGCTGCTTTGAGCTCTCCCTGACAATAAAATTGAATCTCTTTCAGCTTGGGGTTAGCCAACCCAAATTGAGAGTTTGTCTTGATAAATTGGCATGCGTCTTTTAACAAAACTCTCTTTTCATCAAAACATTCTAAAAGGGCCCAATAGAAAAGAAGGGAAGACCATCTTTCACCAATCGCATACAAAGAATCCATGAGAGCCAAGTTTCGATCATCTGATTTCAACATAGAAATTAGAAGTGCTTTAGCCTCAAAACCAATTTCTTCAACCAAGCCTAACTCAACAGTACCAGCCCCTAAACCTCTTCCTATTTGGAGGTGGCGCTCTGTACACTCTTTCAATAGAAAGTAGGCATTGGTGTCCTCTCCACGCCAAGCCATCTGTGCCATTTTTTCGAGTTGATTAGTTGTCTTGTAAGTAGCGGAGATAACCACCAAACCAACTTCGGGTCTTTGCTTAACGACTAATGCACAACTTTTCATGGCTTGTGCATCACGAATACTAGAGCCACCAAACTTTGCTACCCAAAAGGACATTTTAATCCCGCTTCAGCTTCTTATACGAAATACGCTTGGGCTCAATGGCTTGATCTCCTAAACGGCAACGCTTATCCTCTTCATACTCTGAAAAATTGCCATCAAACCAAACAATTTGGCTATCTCCTTCAAAAGCTAAAATATGAGTCGCAATCCGATCAAGAAAATAGCGATCGTGAGAAATCACCACGGCACAGCCAGCAAAGTCAATAAGGGCCTTCTCTAAAGCCTGTAGAGTGTTAACATCTAAGTCATTGGTTGGTTCATCGAGAAGAAGAACATTGCCCTCATCCTTAAGAACACAAGCCAAATGCACCCTATTTCTCTCACCACCAGAAAGTTCAGAAACTTTTTTCTTCTGGTCATCACCGGTAAAATTAAACTTACCGATATAGGCGCGAGCATTAACACTTTTTCCTCCCAGATCAATATGCTCAAGTCCACCAGAAATGATATCGACAATATTTTTACTGGGGTCAAGCTCGCGCCCTTGATCCACATAAGAAAGCTCAACTGTTTCCCCAACTTTAAAATCCCCGCTATCGGGCTTCTCTTGACCAACAATCATTTTAAATAAGGTTGTTTTACCAGCGCCGTTGGGACCAATCACACCGACAATTCCTCCAGCGGGAAGTTTAAAGCTCAAATTTTCATAAAGCAGTTTTTCCCCAAAGCTTTTCTTCACTCCCTGGGCTTCAACGACAACGCCTCCAAGGCGCGGTCCTGGAGGAATGTAAATCTCATTGGTTTCAGAGTATTTCTCTTTAGATTCGGTCACTCTTTTTTGGTAGTCTTTAATACGCGCTTTCGATTTAGCTTGGCGGGCCTTAGCATTAGAGCGGATCCATTCCAGTTCCTCCTTAAGTGCCTTCTGCCGTTTTGATTCTTGCTTTTCCTCCTGAGCTAAACGCTTTGCTTTTGTCTCCAACCAAGCGGTGTAGTTACCCTGAAAGGGAATGCCTCGCCCACGGTCAAGTTCGAGTATCCAACCAGCGACATTGTCCAAAAAGTAACGATCGTGAGTCACGGCAATAACCGTTCCCTTGTAATTCTGCAAATAGCGCTCGAGCCAATAGACAGTCTCGGCATCGAGATGGTTAGTGGGCTCATCTAACAAAAGAATATCGGGCTCACTCAACAGTAAACGGCAAAGAGCCACTCGACGCTTTTCACCACCAGATAAAACACCACATTTTTGCTCTGGAGGAGGACACCTCAAAGCCTCCATCGCCAAGTCCAAACGGCTATCTAAATCCCAGGCATTGGCAGCATCTAGTTTATCTTGAAGTTTAGCCTGCTTTTCTAAGAGTTTGTTCATCTCTTCATCGTTCATAGGCTCAGAAAATTTCATAGAAATATCTTCAAACTCCTTGAGGAGATCGACAATTTCCTGAAGCCCTCCGGAAACAATCTCTCGGACAGTTTTACTTGAGTCTAATTGAGGCTCCTGCTCTAAATAACCTACAGTGTAGCCTTTGCTAATATAGGTCTCACCGAGATGATCTGTTTCCACACTGGCCATAATTTTTAACAGTGTCGACTTCCCTGCGCCATTGAGGCCGAGGACACCAATCTTGGCACCATAATAATAAGAAAGACTAATATCCTTTAGGACGTGTTTTTGCTTGTAGACCTTTCCTACCCCATTCATAGAATAAATAATTTGCTTATCATTCATGGAAATACACTCCATTGTTTGCCGACTTTTCATCTTCAAGCCAGCGTAAACATCTAAAATTTACCCCTAATGTATACTTAACCGACTTCACTTTTCAAGTGACGCTTATGCAATAGCCAAATAAGTCTATTTAAACAGAAAATGATTCATATGCACCGAGAGTAAATAAAAAAAAGAAGGAAGGATAAAAGCAAAAGCCATCCCCATTTGGACAAGTTTTAACCGCTTTAAAAGAAGGTCCATTTTTTGCTCGACAATAAAAGAGTACTCCTCGCGCAAGTCAGCAAGAGTTTCTTCGAGGGGGTGACCTATTTTCTGCCACGACTCAATAGCGTCACGAAGTAGACGACGCGCCGATTCAAAATCCTTGTCCTCTCCAGTTAGAGCGTACTTAATATCACTTTTCAAAAGGGTTTCTTGGACGGACAGCCTGGCCTGAGAGAAAGTTTCTAAACGAATGAGACCACACCAAAATAAGCGTCCTTCACCAAGGACTCTCTTCTCTAAAATATGCGTTACGAAGGTTAAAAGCCCGAAGCCCAGGGTATAAAAACCAATCAAACCGGGGATTAAAGAAGGGCTTCGTGGTTCTAAGGCCTCAAAAGACCAAGTAAAAAGGAGAACAAATCCACTCATAAGCCCCTGGTGTAATAGAGTTTCCCCGACAACTGTTTTAGCGCGCTTTTGCCATTGAAGGTCGAGATAGAGATCCCGTTTAAGTCGCCTCCATGGCACCTTAAGAGGTGTTCCCCACTTTCGATTTAAATCCACAAGTTCTTTTATAACCGAGGGATAAAATTTGTACCGCAACAGGGGTGCCTCCCAATCGGGTGGGTTAAATCCGACCTCGCCAGGAGTTTGTAGCGAAAGCTCACGAAAAAGGTTTTCTCCTCTTTTTACTAACTGAAATCTCTCCAGCCATCCGCTCTTCAAGTGCTTGTATTCAGAATAAAAGTAGAGCCAACAAAATAAAAAGAGATGACAAAGAATAACCAGGTAGAAAGAAAGACCCATAGGTCTAAGCCCTCGCAATTGACATGCCACTTGCCGTGCTTCACTATGAAACCTATGGATCGGTCCTATTACGCTGAAATGAATACGAGGGAGTTAGAGACAAGAATCAAAGTTCTGCGCTCACTCTGCGACCAACTCGATCCCTACTCCCCTCTCGAAGCAGAAACCAAAAACCGTTTGAAAGAGCTCAATATCAATCCCATCAATGACCCTTTTGCTCTCACTAACCAATTGCTTCTTTTAATGGAAGATGCGCTGGAGGAACTCGAATCACGCCACCCCTCTCGCCCTATCAATTAAGCTCTCCCTCGATATGAAAAAAACTCGCTCTTCATCAAAACCCAAAAGAAGAAGTCACTCCGCTTCCGTCATACTGCACCCAACCTCTACAAAAATGCTACGAAAAGGTCACCCTTGGGTTACAACCGATTCCTTTTCAAAAAAATTTCCCCAATCACCTCTCTTTTTAAAAGGGAGGAATCATCAACAAAGTGACCTTACCTCTCCAGAGTTTCTGCTTTTAAACGACCCGAAACACCCTCATGTTAAAGCGAGAATATGGAGTCGACGCCTTCCCCTCTCTGAGGAGCAAAACAATTTTCAAAGAGAATTTCGGGAAAGATTAACCCAAGCTATTAAACTGAGACTCACTCAAAATCACCTCAAAGAACGCGAGATTATTTATTTAGTTTTTGGAGAAGCTGATTTCCTACCAGGGCTTAAAGTTCTCTGGATAAAAAATGGCTTATTCATCCAAACCTATGCCGGTTACTGGACAAGGCCAGAAGTTCAATTGAAAAGCAATTTAAAAGAAGCTTTAGCCTTCTGCGAACTCTTTCCCCAATGGATAGGGCTTCAAGAGCGCCACTCTTCCCAAAAGAAAAAATTGATTGAACTCGAAGGAAAAATACCCTCACAATTAAAAGTTCAAGAATTTGGGATTCGCTACACTCTCCAGTTTGATCGAACTTATGACTTTGGCTTTTATCCCGATATGAGTGGCATTCGCAAAAAATTAAAAAAGTATTTTCAGGAAAAAAAACAATTTCTCAACCTCTTTTCTTACACTGGCGCTTTCAGTCTTTGGGCTCTCTCTCTCGGCGTTCAAGAGGTAATATCCGTCGACCTCTCACAAGCCAATCTCAACTGGCTCGAAGAAAATAAAAAACTCAATCCCCAACTTAAAGGCCATCACTTATCTATCTCAAGTGCGGTTGAGGAAACGCTCGACTCAATGATCACTTCTCAAAAAAAATTTGACTTGATCTTGAGCGATCCTCCCAGCACTTCAAGTGACGGACAAAAAAAGAGCCAGGCCCTTAGAGAATACCAAGTCATTCTCCCTAAGGCCTTTTCTCTTTTAAAAAAAGAAGGGCTCTTTATTGGTTTTCTCAATACTCATTCTGTTACCAGAAAAAAATTTGAGGAATCTCTCAAAAAGATTTTATCTCCATTACCGAATTCAAAAATAATCAGTACGATTTCTCTACAAGAGGACTGCCCCCTCTTAAAAGGGTTTCCCGAAGGAGATTACCTCAAAGGAGTCGTTATTAAAAAGGTATAGGTCTATTATGAATATTGGCATCACACTGGCTCTTTTTATTGGTTTTTGCGGAATTTTCCAAGCGACACTAAACAAAAGCATGTCTGGTGACATCGGTTTGGCCCATTCCATCCTCATTGGAAATGCTTTTCTTTTAGTCCTCAGTTTAATCTTTTACTGGATGGTTCAAAAATACCCACAGCAATACCCAGAGTTCATACGTATCAAAGAAACCTTCACAACATTTCAGTGGTGGTACCTCGTTCCAGGAATCCTTGGTTTTTGCGTAGTGGCTGGTTTGCCCTACGCCTATTTTAAAGCTGGCGCCGTCAAAGTGACAGTGGCCTTAATCGCCGCCCAAATGATCGCTTCCATTCTTTGGGATTTCTTTGTTGAAAAAATTCCAGTCAATACAAGTAAAGGGCTAGGTCTTCTCTTTGGAGCCCTCTCCGTTTTCTTTACTCTCCGTTAAAAAACGTCCTCACCTATTCCATCAAGGATTGTTTTTAAAACAACTGTGTAAAGCTCTAAAGGCCTTGAGGCGATGACAGTAACTCGCGAGAGTCCAGTGACCGGGGGGTGTACCTGGCGCACACAGAGATTCATTGTAACTATTGTAAGAGGGTGAACCGTGAACACATTTTGACATTTTTGCTATTGCTTTATCAGAAGAGCTATTGCGGTAGTAAGGATAACTTTTTTGACATTGCTTCCAATACCATAAACTCGAATCCACAATAAATTCTTGACTGGTCAAAGGGTCAACTTTGACTCCTTTGCAAGGTAAGGACAATTGATTGACAGTCCTTTCAAAATCAGTGATCAGCTCTTTTGGCTCGAGAATAAGACCTTCCCTTTGAAATTGCTTCGCTATTTTTCTCAAGACCTTTTTACTACAAAACTTTCCTACCTCAACAGTATCTCCATCCTCATCGGTGTAGTAAAAGTCAGTCTTCATTTCTTTAGCAATATCCATTAACCCTGCTTTAAGAGCCGCTTTATGGCGGAAGAAACCGAGATAATTTTTACAACCCGTCAATTGGATAAGACCACGACCACGAAAAGTCGCTTTATAGCTTCTGCGCGAATAGCGAAAAGTGTTATCAAAATAACTTTTATCCTTTTCTACTTGACGGAGATAATCCCGGCAGTTCCACTCTGGGGAGTCATCCCTCAAAAGGGCCCTCCATTGAGATCGTGCTCGCTCCACTGTTGCTGAGAGACCATCACTTTCATGAATAATTTGCGCCAAGATGTGAGACTTTTCTGTGTCGGATTGGATCCCATAGGAACCAAAATTCTGGGCCAAGCGGCGAGCAACAAAATTGAGTGTACGCACTCTTTTCATGGCCGGAGGTGGAGGGGGATAAACCTTATTCAAAGCGCAAACGAGCACTTGCTTGAGGTGCTCCTCCTTGACCGTCAATTCATTACTTTTCTTTTGATCACCAGGAGAGCACCCCCATGGACAATCAGTTGCCTTCCCAAGGTAATTTTGAACAGCATTTAAGGCCTTAAAAAATGTTCCCGGCAAATTTTTAGAATTGACTTGATCCTGCGAATTAGCTTTGGCCACTGGTCCAAAGGATAAAAGTGAAATAAGGAAGAGAGAAACCCAAGTCACTTGACCTCCTTAGGTGTTTTTTCTCGGTAGAATTTGACCCCTTTGAGTCGATAAAAGGAAGGTTGACTAGTGGGGCCATCTTTTTCAAGAGCGAGAAAAAGCTTTAGTTCCTCATCGTAGACGAGAAAGGGTAAGTGACCTACATAGTGAAATTGATTCTTTTCACGAATGAAATAGTGATAATAATCAGACCCAGCTCCCGTCGAAGCAAGAAGTCCGTAGACTTGAAAACGAGAGTCTTTAAAAAACTTATGCTGAAAAAAGGGAAAGACCTTTCTCTCAGTCACAGATCGATCCACCTCTAAATCAAATCGAGCTTGATTCAATTGAAGCTGAAAAGTGTATTTTGATTCCCTTCTTTTCATTTGGTAACCCAGAATGAAGGGCCTTCGACCTTTTGGCTTAACTTGGCAAGGGTTACATTTTTGATTGAGAAGCTCCGCTAAAACCACCAGCTTAGGCCCTTTGGCCAAAAGGGGATTGGGAGTCAAAAGAAAAAGAAAAAGAAAAAGCTTACTCATTGGAAATAAAACTCCTTTCCTACCGGCTTCTTATGCCTATCCAAAGTATATGACACAATACTTCAAGATTAGTATGAGCTGCTCATTTTGATAACTCAAGAGAAGGTATGAAATTCCCATACTGAAATAGTTAACTCAATTACTCACCTCAAGATAAAGCGCTTTTTTGCTACTTTACTTCTTAAGAAAAATCTTTGAGCAATTGTTTAGCGATAATTGTCTTTTGAATTTCCGAAGTCCCGGCACCAATCTCAAAGAGCTTAGAATCTCTAGAGTAGCGTTCCACTTCATACTCTTCCATATAGCCATAACCTCCATGACATTGCACGGCCCGATCGGTAACTTCTTTAAGGGATTCTGCTATAAAAAGCTTAACCATGGCTGCTTCTTTGTTCACATTCCCCTCTCTAGCTAACTTCTCCGTGACACTGTGAAGGTACTTCTCAGAGGCATCCGTTAGTGTTGCCATCTTAGCTAAGTGATCCTGGATCATTTGAAAACTAGCGATGGCCCGGCCAAATTGCTTTCTTTGGAGCACATAGCGAGCCGTTTTTTCCAAACAAAACTTCATCATACCAATCGCTAAACCAGAAAAAATCACCCGCTCCACATCCAAAGAGTACTTCATCTCCGCAAAAGCCGAACCAGGACTCCCCAAAACTTGTTCGGAATTGACCTTTACATTTTCCAAAAAAATTTCCCCGGTAGGACTCGATCGATGCCCCATTTTTTTAAAGGGCTGGCCGGTTGTCAGTCCCTTCATTGAGCGCTCAAGAATAAATGCTGTCCCCCCCTTGAAACCTTCTTCAAGAGGGTTTCCATCTTCTTTTAACTCACGGGCAATGACGATAAAATAATCGGCAATAGGTGCGTTGGTAATAAAAGTTTTAGAACCATTGAGAAGGTAATGACTTCCTTTTTTTTGCGCCGTCGTTTTAACTCCGGTGGCATCAGAACCTACCGCCGGTTCTGTTAACCCCCAACACCCGATCTTCTCTCCTGTCGCAACGGAAGGGAGGTACTTTTCTTTTTGAACCGAAGTTCCCGTCCTGGCGACATTCGCCCCAAAAAGGCAAGTACTAGCCAAACTAGAGAGTCCAAAGCCAGCATTGTAAAAACCCATCTCTTCAGCCACGATAAGCTGCCCCCAAATATCATCAGCTCCTCCACAGCTTGCGGGAAAAAGAGGTGCTAAAAGACCTTGTTCTCCTAAGGCCCGGTGGGCCTGGAAACAAAATTCTCCACTTTTTTCTGACTCTTCAATCCGAGGAACTAACTCTTGAGAAAGAATTTTGCGAAGGCTGTCTCGCATAGCATTGACTATTTCAGGATCAAATTCGGCCATAGGGATTCCTCTTTTAACGAGACTTAAAAGCTCTATTCAGAGTTTACTAAGATAACCTATAATTTGGTGGATTGACTATGATCGGCTTTAAACTAACTGAGAGGACTCATCAGTGACCAACACCATTTTTAAAAACGATCTCTTCAAAGGCAAAGTGGCTCTCATCACTGGTGGTGGATCAGGGATTGGTCTTCGCACGGCCAAAGAACTGGCTTTTCTTAAAGCCAACATCATCATTGCCGGGCGCGATCAAGACAAACTCAATAAGGCGGCAGATGACATTCACTCCTATGGACAAGAGATTCGCACACTCCCCCTCGATATTCGCCAAACCGAAGATATTGAAAGGGTCATGCTCGATATTCAAAAACGAGAGGGTCAACTCGATATACTAGTTAATAACGCCGGCGGGCAATTTCCTTCTCCTGCCGAAAAAATTCCTGAAAAAGGATGGAAAGCAGTCATCGACACTAACCTAAACGGCACCTTTTTTATGTGCCAAAAAGCCTTCCAACATTTTTTTAAAAAAAGCGGAGGCAAAATTGTCAACGTAGTCGCCAATTTTTGGAATGGCTTTCCCCTGGTTAGTCACACGGGAGCCGCCCGAGCGGCGGTGGCTAACTTAACCAAGAGCTTAAGCACCGAGTGGGGACAGTTCGGAGTCAGCGTT
Source organism: Bacteriovoracaceae bacterium (assembly GCA_965206965.1). Taxonomy (GTDB): domain Bacteria; phylum Bdellovibrionota; class Bacteriovoracia; order Bacteriovoracales; family Bacteriovoracaceae; genus CBDBLK01. Next base: position 86,341 of record OZ242254.1, read on the forward strand.
AACTCTGTCGCCCCTGGTGTTATCGAATCCTCTGGCCTAGAGACCTACGCCCCCGAGTACCAAAAAATCGTTCGAGCCGCTGCTAAAAACAACCCGACCTTTCGCTTGGGAACAGAAGGAGAAGTGGCTTGCTCTATTATTTTTCTTCTCTCCCCTGTCTCCCAGTACATCACTGGGGAAACCCTGAAAGTTGACGGAGGAGAATCAAACTATCACCCTTTTTATCCCCCTCAAAAGACCGACAAATGCCAACCGGAGCTCATTTAATGTCCACAATCGAAAGCCGTATCAAACCCAAGGGGCAAAACTATCGAGAGCGCTTCCAGTGCATGAAAAAGTTAGTCGATGAGCTCCATCAAAATCTGGAGTTAACCAAAAGTGAAGGACCTGAAAAATATATTAAACGCCACAAGGGCTCCGAAAAGCTCTTGGCCCGAGAGAGGATCCAAAAAATTATCGATCCAGGGAGCGAGTTTTTAGAATTGATGCCAATGGCGGGTATGGAGCAAAAAAATATGACTCTCGGAGGCAGCCTAGTGGGAGGAATCGCCCAAGTCGAAGGGGTGACTTGCCTGATTAACGCCAGTGTCCCCACTCAAAAAGGGGGAGCCCTCAACGCTATTTCCGTTTTAAAGCAGCAACGGCTTGATGTCATTGCCCGGGAAAATCGACTTCCCGTCATCTACCTTACAGAAAGCGCAGGTGCCGACCTTCCCCAACAGGCCTTAGTTTACAACCAGGGAGGAACCGCTTTTCGGGAAATTTCTCGCCGAAGTAAAATGGGAATTCCCTCCATCACCGTTGTTTTTGGCAGTTCAACCGCGGGAGGAGCCTATATCCCCGGGATGAGTGACTACACCATCATGGTCAAAAAACAAGCCAAAGTTTACTTAGCCGGTCCCCCTCTAGTCAAAATGGCCACCAAAGAAGAGACCACCGATGAAGTATTAGGTGGTGCTGAAATGCACGCTCGCTTGAGCGGCGTCTGTGACTTCCTAGCTTCCCACGAGGAAGAGGCCCTACAAAAAGCTCGAGAAATCCTCAGGCACCTAACTTTTCCACAACCTCTTCTAACTCCAGCGAACTACCCAGAGCCCCAATACGACTCCGAAGAAATACTAGGGATTGCTTCGACTGACATCCGCCGCCCCTTTGAAGCTCGAGAAATTATCGCTCGACTAGTGGATGATTCAGATTTTTTAGAGTTTAAGCCCGACTTTGGTCCAACCTTAGTCACTGGCCACACTCAAATCCACGGGCACCCAGTGGGAATTATCGCCAATAACGGAGTTCTCAATAATGAGGCTTCTAACAAAGGTGCTCATTTCATTCAACTCTGCAATCAAAGCAAAAAACCAATCCTCTTCCTGCAAAATATTACTGGTTTTATGGTGGGAACAAAGGTTGAGCAAGCTGGCATCATCAAGGATGGCGCCAAAATGATCAATGCCGTTTCCAACTCAGAAGTTCCCATGATCACCATTCTTATGGGTGCTAGCTACGGAGCCGGCAATTATGCCATGTGTGGCCGGGCCTTTGAGCCGCGTTTTCTCTTTGCTTGGCCAAACTCCAAACTAGCGGTTATGGGACCTCATCAATTAGCGGGAGTTTTAGAAATCATCAAGAGAGAGGCTGCCCAAAAAGCGGGGGTTAAAATTGACGAAGAAGACATTCAAAAAGCCAAAGAAACCACTATCCAACAGATAGAGTCCGAATCTAATGCCTACTTTGCCACTTCTCGAGTTTGGGATGATGGAATTATCGATCCACGCGACACCCGAAAAATTGTTGGTCATTGTTTAAAAGTCATTTATCAAAACCCCATTCGATCTCAAAATCGTTATGGCGTCTATAGGATGTAAGCCTTTGAACTCTAAAAAATGCATTGTCACCTGTGCCCTCAACGGCGTTCTCACTGATCCTAAAACTCACCCCGTCGCCGTCAAGCCAAAAGAAATGGCTAAAGCTTCTAAAGAAGCCTACGACGCTGGTGCAAGCTTGGTTCATATTCACTTTCGCGATCAAAATGATGGTAAAAATCCTTGTTGGAAACCAGAGCTCGCCCAAGAATGCATTCAAGAAATCCGTTCTGCTTGCCCAGGACTTCTCATCAATATGTCCACTGGGATTGTCGGCCAAGACATTTCAGGACCTCTTAGCTGCCTTCGCCAAGGAAGACCGGAAATGGCAGCCATGAACGCGGGCTCTCTCAATTACCTCCGCTCTAAAAGCGATGGTACCTGGGCCTGGAAACCTTTTCTCTTCGACAATCCTGTTAGTAAAATCGAAAAATTTTTAAACACCATGCAAGAGCTAGCCATCGTTCCCGAGTGTGAATGTTTTGATACAGGAATCGTCCGCTCCATTAAAATGTATCAAGCAGTAGGGCTTCTTCAAGATCCTATCCATGTCTCCTTTGTCATGGGAGTAGCCTCGGGCATGCCCGCTAAGCCAGAGTGGCTTCCTCTATTGATTAACGAACTTCCCGAGAAAGCCCATTGGCAAACTATCGCCATTGGTCGCCAAGAAGTTTGGCCCCTCCATAGAAAATGTATCGAACTGGGAGGCCATGTTCGCACCGGTCTAGAGGATACTTTTTATCTGGAAAACGGCGAAAAAACCTTCTCCAATGGCAAACTTATTGAAAACCTAGTCAATATTGTTCGCGAAATGGGAAGAGAGCCAACCACTACAGAAGAAACCCGCCACTTTTTAGGTCTCTCAACCTGATCAAAATAGACTGCTATGGCCCTCGGGCAAATTGCCGATAAGATTATATGGTTAAACGACTTATCGGATTAACTCTTTTTTTCTCTGTTCTCTTGGTCGGATATCATTTTCACTCCAATCAGCTTGAACTCAAAAGCTACACTAGGAAAATATCCTCTCTCAACTCTTCTTTCAGTTGCCAACAAAGTACTTTCATGCTTTTCAGCAGGGAGCTTGAAGCTCATTACAAAGGAGAACTCAAAAAGTTTGAGGATTTTGTCACCCAAGCTTTCCCCATTGCTAAGGGTCAAGGAGTTTGGAAAATCCGGTCCAAAAAGCTTGAATCCATTTATCAAAAAATTAAAAAAGCCCGCTCAAGTCTAAAAGTAATTTATAGCTTGAGTCACTTCAGTCATAAAGCAGCCAATAGCTCTAACTCCGGCCTTCGAAAAATAGGCACCTCCCTACAAAAGTCTATCGTCTCTTTTTCAGAACTCGCCCTATCAGACGGAATTGCTGGCCGACTCATTCTTTCCGATACTGGTCCAAAAGGCATGCAAGAATTTACTGAAATGCTTATTGAAGCCATTAAAGTACACAAAATAGAGATTGTGAGCATCCGCAATTATCAACTTCAAGAGGGGCTAGGCTACCTCAGTGAAGAGATGCTGCAAAAACTTAAAAATGCCATTAAATCTTCCTCGCGCTTTCCCTATCTCAAGCACCGATCCCTTCAGGTTTTAAGCAAAAAGGAATCTACCCTATCAACGGGCTATGTCTCCCTTCATTTTAAAATCCGGATCCCTCAAATTGGCTTAACTGAAATCCAAGTGCGTGGGGGAACTCTCGACAAATTAGCCGAAGCCAACCATCTTTTTTACGATGCGAGGACCGGCAAACCACTTCACTATCGTTACCAAGACAACCCTAAAATTATCTACTTAGTCGAAATTATAAAAAACTTAAACGAACAACAAGTAGAGCAGTACATAACTTATCTCCGCCAATACTTTCGCTACACCCGCACCTTTGAAACAGGACACTCTAATACTCCTCCTCCTCAACTCCCCAAAGAATTGAGTTCTTATCCAGAATTAGATATAGGTACAATTTGGAAATTGATTAAGCCTTACTATCCCATAAGAGAGAGTGATCCCTTTAACGAAATTTTTAGCCTTAAAAAATTTTTGGATAAACTTGTGAAAACCCTGTGGGTCTAAGCTTTAATAGTCACTTTCCTCTACTTAACAATTCGATGTTTCCAAGTTCGAATATCTTCATCAAGATAGTCGTATTTCATTTCAGAAAGAGTGTATTGGGCAAATTCGTAATCTGTTGTGTGAGTCAGGCACTCTGTCGGACAAACCGTAGTGCATAGTCCACAATAACAACAAAGAGCTGTATCAATCGTGTATTGTTTGAGGTCTAACTTAATAGGTGTCCCATCATCTGTTTTAAGCTTAGGAGCTTCTTTATCCCTCCGAACGGCAGCAATATAAATGCAATCAACAGGACAAGCGGCTGCACATTGCAGACAAGAAATACAATTGTCGACATCATTGAATAACCTTGACCGGCTATTTGCCGGCAGTTCTTCTTTGACTTCGGGGTATTCAATAGTCACTGGCTTTACTGCCAAAACATAACGAAAGGTAATCCACATTCCTTTAAAGCAAGTGCTGACAGCATCATAGATATTACGAAACCACTTCCCCAGCGTCAATTTCTCTTCATAACGATGATTGCTTTTCGCTAGGCTTGAAAGGTCCGGAGTCAAAGATTTCATCGATCCACCTCCCCTAAAACAATATCAATGGATCCTATTGTCGCCACGAAGTCGGCGACCATTTGCCCCGGCGCTAGTTCAGGCAACATAGAAACATGAGTAAAGCAAGAAGACTTCACTTTTAAACGATAGGGTGTTTTTCCACCATCTGAAATCAAATGGTAACCGAGCTCTCCCCGGGGGCATTCAGTCCGCATATAGATCTCTCCCTCGGGAACTTTAATAATTTTGGGAACCTTACCCATAACGGGGCCTTCTTCAATTCCCTCTAATACTTGACGAATAATTTTTATGGATTCAAAAATTTCAAAAACTCTGACGTAGTAACGATCCCAACAGTCTCCCGGGACTCCTTTTAAGCCCTTTCCCGTTACAACGTCAAAATCAAACTCTTCATAAATGGAATAAGGACGCTTCTTGCGAAGATCCCACTCAATACCCGAGCCACGAAGAACAGGGCCAGTCGCCCCATATTGATAAGCCATCTCCTCTGAAACCACACCAACGCGAGCTGTTCTCTCCACAAAAATCTTATTTTCACCGACAAGAGAGTGATACTTTTTCAAGCTCTTTTCCATCTCACTGCAAAAGCCTTTCACCCTTGCCAATTGCTCATCACTGATGTCGTTCCACACACCACCGATCCAAATATAATTATAGAGAAGGCGAGCCCCTGAAAGCTCTTCAAAAATCCGCAAAATAAATTCGCGATCTTGGAAAGCGTAGAGAAAGGGAGAAAAAGCCCCTAGGTCGATAGCATAAGTTCCAAAAAACATTAAATGAGAAGCTATTCTCTGAAGCTCTGCACAGAGAATGCGAATGTATTCAGCTCGACGAGGCACCTCTGTGCCTAACATTTTTTCAACAGCTAAAACATAGCCCAACTCCATATTCATGGCTGCTAAATAATCCATGCGATCACAGTAGGGAATGACACCACGGTAATCCAAATTCTCTGAATGTTTTTCTTTACAGCGATGAAGGTAACCCAAATGAGGAATCGCCTCGGCTACAATTTCGGAATCCGTTTTAATTTCAACTCTCAAAACCCCATGGGTTGCCGGGTGCTGAGGACCCATATTGAGAGTCAGAAGCTCTGACTTGAGCTGCTCTTCATCTTCAATTTGGTCTAATTCACTCATGAAGTCCTACCCTTAAAAACGAATTAGTCACCCTTCCAACTAAAAATTACCTTTTTGGGGTCACCCATTTCATCTTGTAATTTTTTATGAAAATGATGATCATCACGGTTCACTTTTTCTTCGGGGTCAACGACCATTCCGTTGTATTTCTCCTGAACACAATAATCTTTGCGAAGAGGGTAACCCGTCCAATCATCAGGACATAAAATGCGGCGGAGATCAGGATGATTCAAAAACTTCACCCCCACCATATCATAGCACTCCCGCTCCAGAAAATTAGCCGACTTCCATATCCCACAAAGAGATTCAAGCTCTGGAACCTCATCAGCAGATTTTTTAGAGAGTTTAACTTTAATAATAACTTCCGTATTTTTTCTAAAAGAAGCGAGGATATAACTCACTTCAATACGGTCATCATAATCACAACCCGTAACAACTTGCAGTGTTGTCATATCATATTCAGAGGAAACTTTAAGAGCTTCACAAACAGCTTTAATATGAGAGGGGTCAATGTAAATGGAAGAGTCTCCCACCTCTCTCTCTGAAACAGAAGCCTCACACCCATTAACGTGAGAGTTGAGAAAACTGGCTACCTGCTCAAGCATGTTTCACCCATTTGTCACGCAATAAGCGTTCATTAGCCACCTTTTTCTGTAAAGTCATCAAACCTTCAATCAACGCTTCTGGACGAGGAGGGCACCCTGGAACGTAAACATCAACGGGTACAATCTCATCAACCCCTTTGAGAACATGGTAACCATGCTGCCAATAAGGTCCCCCTTTATTAGCACATGAGCCCATCGAAATCACATACTTGGGCTCAGCCATCTGCTCATAGAGAACCTTAATCCTCGACGCCATTTTAAGAGTCACTGTACCAGCGACAATCATGAGGTCTGCACGCCTAGGCGTTGCCATAAAAGCTCCACAACCAAATCTCTCCAAATCATATTTAGAGGCTCCCGCGGCCATCATTTCAATTGCACAACAAGCTAAGCCAAAGGTCATTGGCCACAGAGAATTTTTACGACCCCAGTTAAAAAAATCGTCCAGCTTCATCAAGACAACGCTATCTTGCATTCCAAAGTGTCCTTTTAAAAATTGCTGTAAACTATGCTCTCAATTTACCCAGCCCAACTTTTTAAGTCAACGCAATCCCATCAACGAAAGACGCTCAGACTTAAGCCTACCACACCCTTAATCACTCAGGGCAACAATTTTTCCAAAGCCTCTCTAGGTTAGCGAGCAGAGAATTTATGAGAACATCGGTTGGATAAAGACTGGAGCATTTTTTTCAAATAGAGACGGCGATCAAAACTAGCCGGAAATCGACCTACTACTTTTTTTCGTGAAGAGTCCTCTCCCACTATTTTTGAAGTCAAAAGCTTCAAACGCTTTCGGTCATTATGGCAAACGCGCTCCATTATAGACTCGTATTCATAAACAGCAGCGATAGGGTAGGGCATTCCATAAGCCGAAGAAATAAACTGGGCTTCTTCTCGACTTATGTAATGAAACTTTGATTTCGGTATTTGATACTTCCTCAATTTTCGGCGTATCTCATCATGATACCGCCCAACCTTATAAAACTCTCTAATACCCTTTTTTTTGGAAAGCACACCAGTCTGAGAGTCGAAAATTCTATGACAGTTACTGCGCCCTCCCTGAGAACTGTCACGACGCCTAGGGAACAACTCTAAAAACACTTGGCATTCAACAATATAAGCGTCAACTTCACCTCCCCTACCTTCAACAGTTGAAACAATAAAGTCTTTCAAACTAAACTTTTCTCGGTAGGGATTAAAGGGCTCCCTCAAAGTAAAGTGAGTCAATTCGTGAGCCATATCTAAAACAGCGTCGATAACCGATAAATTCCGGTTAATCACAACCTTAGAGTGAGACTCGTAAGCAACTCGATCCGGTTGATTAGAAGAAAATTTTCGAACCAAGGTCGTATCGGTTAGAGAGCCTTCACCAGATTGAAGGATATCTATTAATTTATGCCCCTGTTGAGAAGCCTTGTTTTTGGCCTGAAGAAGTATCTTCTTTCCCGTAGGAGAGCGTTCTAAAATTTTTATGACCTTAGCTAAAGCCTTCCGTTCAGAAGATTCTAGCCTTACCCAAAGTCGATTATAATTAACCTGACTCGATTCTTCGATAGCGTGTATTCTACGCTCAAACATGCGCGCCCAAACCCTATCAGAAAAAATACTGGCAAAACTAAAAAAAGCAAAAAATCCGAGCTTCCAAACCGATAGATTCATCGATCCACTTATCGGTTTGAGCCCCAAATAAGCTTGAAGGCCTCTTTAGTCCAACAAACAAAAGGGAAAAGTTTTCCCTCAACCTTAAGGAAACTTCAAAGTTAAGATAAAAAGAACTGCCTTTTGATGGTGACCTTAGGAAACTCAGCTCTGTGTCAAAGCCTTGCCCTCAAAAAAGGGTCCTCCTTTTGGCTTGATTTACCTTGAATAAGTTGAGACTTGAGCCTATAACTGACGGAAATAAATCCATTTTTTATCTTTTCATTCTTTTTATTTTAAAAGGAGTCTTTCCATGGAACACAAACTGCCTGATCTTCCTTACAGTAATGACGCGCTAGCTCCTCATATTTCTCCCGAAACAATTGAATACCACTACGGAAAACACCACAATGCCTATGTGACTAAACTCAATGCAGGTATTAAGGGAACAGATTTTGAAAAAGCTTCCCTAGAGGACATTGTCATGAAGGCCACCGGAGGCCTTTTTAACAATGCCGCTCAAGTTTGGAACCATACCTTTTACTGGAACTGCTTAGCTCCAAAAGCGGGAGGAGCCCCAACAGGAGCTGTCGCCGATGCTATTAAGACTAAGTGGGGCTCATTTGAAAAATTTAAAGAAGAGTTTAGTGCTTCGGCTGCCGGAAACTTTGGCTCGGGCTGGACTTGGCTTGTCAAGAACTCTTCAGGGGACCTCGAGATTTTTAATACAGATGATGCCGATACGGCCATGAAACATGGACGAACTGCCCTGCTCACTATCGACGTTTGGGAGCACGCTTATTACATTGACTACCGCAATGCTCGCCCTAAGTACATTGATGCTTTTTGGCACCTGGTTAACTGGGACTTCGTCAATAAAAACTTTGCTTAATAACAATTCAAAGCCCCGCTTTGCGGGGCTTTTCTCAATAACCGAGCTCTTTAGTTTGCGCCTTCTTGCAAAACCTAAGCACTAGGTTTTTGCCGGGGTAGATTTCCCTCAGACCTACCGAGACAATAGTCTTATGGGCGCCCTTAAAGAAGAACGCAGATATATTGTTGATGACCTCGAAATCATTGATATTTTTAGAGTTTTTTTTAAAACTAAAGAAAAGCTATGGTTCTGGCAGCCAAAGGAAAAACCCGATAGTAACAGACCAATTCATTTCGCTATCGTCACTAAAGTTAACATTATCGGAAAATCCATTTCCATCGAGCCCGTGTCAAAAGAGGGGTTTCGCTTTACTCCTGAAAAAGATATTTTTCTTTATTCAAAAGACAAAAATATTGCCGTCAAGCTTAAACCCAGGAGAATGAAACCCAATCATATTGTTCTCCCCCTTCCCGAAAGAATCAGTATTCTCTCAGAAAAATTCGCCTCTATTATTTCTATCGTGGAAAAAGAGGATGAACAGTCCCATATTCACAAGCGAGCAGCCCCTCGAAAACAAGCCGAAGGTCCTCAGTCTGCTTTAATTAAAAAGTTAAAAACAGACGGCACAGCAGAGCCATCTAAAAGAGTTGGAATCTATGATGTTTCACCAGGTGGAATGGGTCTTAAAACCGATGATCCAGGTGAGTTTGAGAAAGATCAAAAAATATCCGTTCTCTGTATCAACGACACCCACCTTCCTCGCCCTATTCAAGGCACCATTATATCTATTCGCCATATTGAGGAAGATGATTGCTTCAAAATAGGTATTCAATTCAAGTAATTAGTTAGTCTTTTAAACCTAGGCCTTCAATATCTAAATCAAACAAAGGTTTAAATTGCTTTTTTAACCAGGAAGCCCAACTTTTTTCACCATAATTAAAATAGCGAGATCGCAGCATCTCATTTTCACGGTAATGATAAAAATCTTCACGAGAGGGAAGCCAAATACTAAGCCCCTTAAAATAGCCCAGCAAATACTCGGAGCCACTTCGACCTTCATAATAAGTAGGGCCGTAAGTATAAGAAGTCATCGTTTTTAAAATCTGGCGATGGGTCTTTCGAACTTCTTTCCTTAATCCATAGCTTAAATTCGTCGCTTTCCCCACCAGAACTTCCTCATAAATCAACTTTTCTAGAGTCCCTAGAAAAGTTCCCAGGTCACGAGTTTCTCCGAGAAAACTAGGTGATTTCTCTAAAATAAAATCAACTTCAAAACGACGGTAACTCCTTTCCTCAATATAACGCTCAAGAATTACACCTAAGCGATCAAGCTGAGGAATAAGCTCATACCTCAAAGACCATGAACTCAAAGTACTAATTGTAAAGGTATCAAAACCAGTATTGTCGACATCGTATTGGTACCCCCACTGACCCCAAGCTCTCTCAACTAAATGCGGAATCCCTTTGGCCATTTCATAGACTGTTCTCCCCTGATTCATTTGATCAATAATAGTTCGATAAGGAAGCCCCAAATAATTTTGAATCTGAGTGGAACCGACAATAAATCGAGTATGGTCTGCCAGCTCAGCAGCGACTTCCACAGACTGCATTAAACAAGCATCCATAGCAAAAATATCAATCGGTTCGTTGGCAAGAAACTTCTTTGACAAATCACCAAGAACCTCATTGAGAGAAGGTATATCTATATAGGATTCATCAGAGCTATCAAAAGCAATACCACCAAAAACTTTATCAAGGGGGAATTTAACAGGCGCGGGAAGATCAAAACCAGGGTTGACATCCTCTTCGGAAAGGAGAGGTTTCTCTCTCTCTTTTTTCTCTTCAACTAGAAAATAAGGAAAAGACTTTTCAGAATGACGACCAATAAATCCTTCTCCATGCCCCCATATCACCACCATATAGTTCTTGGCTGGATAGTTTTGAATACCCCAACTAAGAAAGCTTTTCAGTCGATCTGTAGTCGACTGCAAGTTTTCCCTCTCTTTTTCGGCAAACCATTTTACAATCGGACTCTCTATTTCAGAATTTTTTCTCTTAAGAAAATCTTCTCTCAAAAGAGAAGCTTCATACTCTTTGTCTGTCTGAAAAATATGCAACCTTCGAATGCCACTCTGATCAAATGTATCTAGCTCAACCAAAACATCCGTTTTTTCTGTGCTCGCTCCTAAATTTAACTCTCCCTTAATTCTACGCTCCATTTCATAAACATCCCAACGAGCGTAAGGAGAAAGATCATTGTCTCCAGCCATGTAGACAAGAAGTGTCCATTCCTTAAAACAACTTTTACGTTTTACTCTCTCAGCATAAGCCTGATAGCCAATATTTCCCAACGAGGACTCGATTGAGTCGCGATCAAAAAGGTAGTGGTGAAGCCCTTTTTTCTTTAGCCCCCCCCACGCATCCAGACAGCTGATTTTGGGAAAATTGAAAGGGTATCTTTTATCTATACCACCAGCATAGCTAACCGTGTTCCAAAAAAGTGCAAAGAGGAAAAGTCGACTCATTAAGGTTTTCTCAAAAAGACTCCCTTCTCCAAAAAAAGTCGAGAAGGAAGATAATTTCGCATTTAGTATTGAGCTCGAGAGCGCTCGATTAAGCCTTCGACAATCAATCCAAGTGGCTGACCTTCCTTTGAAATATAATTCGGAATCAACTTCCTCCAAACGGCAGGAATAGGCAGCCTCTTTTTCCACACTAAATCTGTGCGCCCTTGTTTAATAGCCTCAATGATAGAGTTATCGAGGCGAGTTAAAGCACGTTCTTTTCTTGGCGGTGTCCAAAGAAAATCAGGGTGTTTATTTGAGTACCATTCACCACCAATAATGCTACCACGACGGTTAATCTCTAAATCGTAACGATAGCGAACTGAAGTCACATAATCATAATCTTCATTATCGAAAGCCCTATGATCAGGATCTGTCTCAGCAATGTATTCAAGCCTCATCTCAACGCCGACAATTCTAGCAGTTCGAGGATCTCGATAAGGTTTAAATTTATCTTTTTTATAATCAGAAGGTTTGATCACCACATCGTCAGCAAAATCAGAAGTTTCAAAGGTTTGAGGATTAAAGTAACGATAACTATAAGAGTAAACAGGCTGATTCCAAACTTCGTAATCGTAAGTTGCATCGATAATAAAAGAACGTTTAGCCACTCCAATTTGATTAACAACTGTCTTGTGCCAAGTTCCTGGGTTCGTATCAAAACACTCACGATCTATAATTCGTCCATTCTCACTATCACGACGAGGATCTTTTTTATTGCAACGCCCACCGATAAACTTTGTATTTGTTTTTACATTAGCCCAGAGAAGAGAAGCCAATGACTTAATATCAGAAGGAAAAAAAGAGATCATTGTTTTACCATCAGCCGCTATGACATCAACTTTTGAAGTAGGTCGCTTCATCATATAAGCAGCGGGAGCCCAACCGTGGCAAATACCCATCCAAGTTTCAACTTCGCCATTTCTATTGTAGTACTGGCGTCCCTCTGACCACATCTTTTTAGTTAGAGTTTGATTTTCATCCCCTACAAGAAGGTCATACTTCTCAGAAGGGGAAAGGTAAGCAATGGCCTCATTTTCAATATAAGTGGAGGCTGGCCGCAAGGAAATATAATCATAGTTTTCTTTCCAATCATCAGAGTCATAGTCTTTCCCAGGATCGGCATAACGAGCACCAAGAATACCTTTGGCAATCGACCAGTAATCATCAGACCATGGACGTTCATTTAGCACTGCCGATTGAAGACCCTTTCTATCCATAGTGGAAAGCTGCTTAATGTGACGGTAACCATTATCAACAAGGTTCTCTGCTAAATCATTTTGGTCAAAACCAGCACGGCCTTGAATATCGGTGGCACAAACAGCTTGCCCATTTTCTAAACGGCAAATCTTCGATCTCAACTCATCCTTCTGATCGATAAAAGCGTTATTTTGTTGGGCCTCAACAGGGATAACCTCAACTGCTGCCCCTCGAGAAAACTGAGCTTTTTTCCAAGGAAGTTGTTCCATAACTTGAACAGGGTTTTGGTGGAACTCTTGAAGAAATTGTTCTAAATCCTCTGTTTGATGACTTTGGACTGCATCAGTTTTAAAAGGAGCTAGCACAACAAACAGAAAAACAGCCCACGATTTAATCCCTTTCCAAGTATTCATACAATCCCTCCCCAATAATCATTGTTTAATCACTCAGACTGTATTACCTCTTTCCAACAAGCCACTCATTTAAAAAAAAAGGAAATGTAAATATTTCAAAAATGAAAAATGCTCTCAAGAAATAATGCAAAGCGACTAATTAAAAGATACTTTTCTACTTAGCTCCAAAACAGGTATAGGGCGCCCAATAATCCATCTCAATCTTCAAATCCCCAACCTGCTCACCATCCCATTTACTCAAAAGATCACCCAAAATGACATAACTAAGGCCCCAAATCACGACCCTTTCTTCATTTTCCAAAACAAGGCAAGGCAGGGTCTCCACCAATTTCTCAAATTTAAACTGGCGAAAAGCGAGGTTTTTCTGGGAAGCCAATTCTCTTAATGAAAACCAGTGGATCGATTGAACCTCATTGGGATTGGCCATCGTTTGAGGTAATTGTGGACAAGCGTAAACAAAGGCATGCACGACAAAAAGGCAATTCGTTTTGTGAGTATAAACTTGATCGAGAGCCCCTAACTTCCTAACACCAGGGCTTTCTAAATCCAAGTCAACTTCTTCATAAGTTTCCCTCTTTGCCGTCCTTTCAAGATCACTATCACTAAAACACCGGCGCCCTCCAGGAAAGGCATAGTGCCCAGACCAAGGATCTGATTCCTTTTCAGTACGCTTAATCATAAGCAACAAAGGGTCTTTTTCTTTTAAAACGAGACAGAGAGACACCGCTGCTTCAAGATCAGGCTTTTTTTCAATATCAACAGTCTGAAAAGCTTGGAGCTTAGAAGCTAGCCGATCAAAATTCATCCCACTCCCCTCTCAATCATAAGATTCTTTAAGCACGTTGGGTAAATCACCTGACAAAACGTAAACACCTTGCCTCTTCATTCAACACTTTCTATTTAAAACTCATTGATCCTACCAACAAAGAGTTTATTTAATAGATCTATAAGAAATAACGAACAAAGCCAAACTCATTAAGTCAGATAAAAAGCTCTTGAGAGGTTCCTTTGCTTAGTGTTATGTTTTATTTAATAAGGAGTTTTCAATACCAATAGCCAAAACAGAATTTCCCCAATTGAGAGAGACTAAAATGGCGACTTCCGATATGCGGGTTAGCGAAAACCGCCAGGAATATATAGAAAATATTGGGCTTATTTTTCTAGAGGAAAGCGATGCCTTCATCTGGCAAGATTTCAGTGGCTCTAAACTCGTCTCCCCAGTCTTGATTAAAGATATACTGCCCGAAGAAAACAATCTGATCCTCTCACCCAAAGAAAAAATATTTCCTAAATTTGATAGAAACAAAGACCTTTACTTTAAAGCCAATCGCAAAGAGATGCTTTTTAAGTCCCCACCCGGAGAGTACAAAATCGGACCCAAAAAAGTCGAGCTCCCCTTTCCTGAAAAAGCTTTTTATTTAGAACTTAGACAAGATCCTCGCTTTCCTTTAAAGCCTTCAAGTGAAGTCTTCATCGGCATGAAACGCTTCGAATCAGGGCAAGCGAAAGGGCATTTTAGAGGTAAAATACGCGATGTTTCCCGTGGAGGCATTGGTTTAGCGGCAAAATTTAAAGAGCAACATATCTTTGAAACCGACCATTTATTTAGAATCGATAGGGTTGGCCAAACAGTTTTGGAAAAGGCCATTACCGCCAGAGTTGTTTATAACCGCCCTATCAAAACTCAAAAACAAAACGATCTTCCCTTCTATATCGGCTTAGAACTCGAAGAAAAGCTGCCACCAAAAGTCCTTGCCACTCTTTCCTCTGCTTAAGCAAGTTCTCAACTAGACAACACAAATCCCTTTGACCTATAGCTGATCTTAATTAAAAATGAAGAATTGATAAAACTGTCCAAAACATTCTGCTTCTACTGCAAACGGCATGAAGAGGCGGTAAGTGCCTATGCTCGCTCGAAAGATCACTACCTATGCCTAGCCGGGCCAGTTTGCCAAAAAAGACCTGAAAGCCGAAATTAAAGCCCTTGGTCCTAAATGGGCTATTTAAAAATTCAATAACTTATATAGAAATCAAGTAAAATTTCCAAAACCCTACAACCTAAAGAAACATAGAATTATAATCACTCCCTCACAACATATGAGGAGAATAATGAAATATTTAATACTAGGAGTAGGACTCCTCATTGCAAGTGCTCAAGGCCAAGAATTAACCTATAAGTGCCAGGATAGCGATCTTAGTATCAAAAGTGCATCACCTCTAAAAAAGAAGTCACTCGACACTATCTGCTTGAAAAACAAAAGATTAACTCATTTTCTAAAAGCTAAAAAACAAACGATTTCTCCCGTAACATTAGAGTTAATTAAAGAGTACCCAGACTATCTCAAGCAAGAAGGCTTTAGTATCGAAAGGACCTATGGCCTATTTGATCCCGAAAATAACCGACTCTTTGTTACCCACCCCGACTACTTTTTACCTAACCCTAAAAACTGGTTTGGCGTTGACATGCAAGAAGAGCTTTTTCCTTCCGTGGTTGTTCACGAGCTCAGCCATGCCTATTTACAAGCTAATTATCAAAAAGAGAGAGCCTATATTCCTGAAGAGCAAACAGAATGCCTAGCCTATAGTATCCAAATATCTTCTCTTCCTTTTGATTTGAGACAAGAAGTCATTGAGACTCATATAGAAGAAAATCGCTCAAGACGAGCTCAAGTTTTTTTCGAAAATGATCAGGATATAAATTTAATCCAATACCAATTTGCGCCCTTTCACTTTGCGGTAAAATGCTTTCTTTTTATGCAAACTGCTGACGGGGAAAAATATTTTCAAGATGTTATTAATGGCCTTGTCCCTAGTGACAACCTTTTCTACTAAAAGAGGGCCTCACTTTTTTTAGGCAAGTCTCTACACTTCCCTGTAGAAGTACTTTTCGGCTCCATATGGATAGAATCTCTACCATGAGAAACAATGTTATACTTATCCGTCAATGGAGAGGCACCCCTACAAAGCTTTTTATAAATGAACTCTTTCCATTTAACGTAAAGCCTATCTCTACTAACATTTTTAAGAGAGTCTGGAAGATCACTCACTGTAGGGACAAAATCAACGCTGTTTCCTGTTAGGTAAGGGTCCTCTATCACAACACTCTTTAATGATTTGCTTTTTCTTGGATTTCTCCAGCCAGACAGCATTGTAAGCCTGTGCCCATACTTATTTTGAGCTTCCTGGATCTCTTTTGCCGATTCATTCAAAAGGAAAAAGCCATATCTTCTATAGTGATGTCCTCTATTAAATTTTTTAAACTCAAAGTTTCCAGAGTTTTGAAATGTCTTTTTCGTCACAAATTCATCATACTCTGGGATATCACCTTGATAAGCATAGAGTTCTCGATAATCAATAAACTCTTGCCTCGCCTGTGCTTTTGGAGATTGGATAAGGACAAATTCATCCATTAAGCCCAAACGTTCAACTTTAGCCACAATCTTATACTTTAATGGTTTCGCCATTTTTGTTTCAAAATCAATCTCTGCATCCAACACTCGGTCTAGCGCAATTTCCACCTCTCGCCCAGCTATAGGATAAGGAACTTCTCGACTATCGCCATTTGTCAGATCAAAAACTTGGTAAGTAATATCAGAATCTTCAATAGAAGCATCTGCCTCTACGAGAACATTAGCAAGGTTTTCTCCCCAATTCGTTGTGAATTTAGCTCCTTTCATTTCTTTGACCATTTCATCATTAATAGTCACTGCTTTAATGAGAAATTTATTAACGGGAATAGTGTAAGCATCCCAAATCTCACCATTATTCGTTAAAATCTTTGATTCATTAAAAAGTACATTTCCATCTAACTCAACTTTGACCTTAGCTGTCGACGGCCCTTTGCCGTGATTTGAATAATAGACAACTCTGACTCGGTAATTCCCTTCCCTTGGCTCGAGCATAGTAAAAATTTCAGGACCAAAACCATCGGTATCATCACGATCAATCCTAGCTCCCGGTATACCATCTAAATCGCGATACCAAGCGTGATTTTCCATGGGATCAAACACATGAAGATCAAGATCTGTCCCTTCCTTATCCCATGATAGAGTAACAGTTATCCCTCCCATCAGGAGCTTTTGAACTCCTTGCCAACTTTGTCTTAAAAAACCACTCCTCTGCCACTTCTCATAGGTTTTAGTTCTAAAAAACTCTGTATTTACGATTCTATAAACTTGAGTTTTCTGAGTATCAGCGCCATTTGGTGTGACTCTTAGGCTTATCGTATTCTCCCCTGCAATAAGACTCACAACTTGATTAAATGTTCCATCGGGTTTAATTTGTAAAAACAGGTCATCATCATTGAGCGTCAATACCCCAACAGCTTTGTCTAGACTACCACTAAAATCAATACGCCCACTTATTGTAAACAAATTGTCATCGACTTCTCTTCCATCTCGAATATGGTCACCAAGAACAATCGTTGGTTTATTATTTCCACTGTCTTTCAACTCAATTAAGACCTCTCCTCCAGCTGTAGCATCAAAACTAATGGTCTGCTTTACTTCGTTCATTCCTCCAATATAAGCTTTAATTGTGTGCTCACCACTTTCAACACCGTTAAGAGCCACATCTCCAAGAGGACTAACCTGAACACCATCAAAGTAGATTGATGCCCCTTTTGGGACCGTACTAATGCGCAGCTCACCTTCCTTTTTAGGAATAGGGTAGTATTGAATCATTTGATGGTATCCAATATGATTGATAGCTGCCTTAATAGAATTTTCCGTATGCTTTATGACGGGGATGTCCTCAACCACACCGCTCTCTAGGGAAAGGGCCTTAATCTTTACATCTGTTATACCAACGCCTGGAGGAAGTTCTGTCACGTTGATTGGAATTTCAATAATGGCAGCAGAATTAAAATAAACCCCAAATGGGTAAAGCTTAAAGGGAATACCTAGAGTTTTAAAACTAAAAGAGTCATTTATAGCACCACTTTTATCTTCATAAATTCTAAGAGTAAAGTCATCAGAAGAGCTATTGGGACCAACAGAGAGAGTCATTCCTTGCAAACGAGAACCTTGATCCGCGATCAGTTTTCCTCCAGAAGTTTTTGTTACCGTGGCCCTACCAACACTGTCATCTTCTTTAATAACATCAAATGTCTTTGAACAGATGGTAAATTTTCCCCATAGGGCCTTGACTTTGATCGTATTGCGCCCAAAATCAAGCCCTACAAATTCAATCGCAAACGAACCGTCTGATTTAATTTCCCCCTCTTTAGACTCATCACCATAAATAGCCACTACTTTAGTGGCTACCGATGGAACACGTCCTTCAATATGAATAAGATCCACATTCGCTTTTTCACCATTATCGGGCGAAGTAATCACAACACCACCGAGACACCCTGTAAGAGCAAATGCCAAAAAACCATTAAGAAAAAATTGCTTCCACTTCTTCATCTTCACTTCTCCAAAAAAGTTAGATAATTAAAAAATTTTAAGAAATTTTCTAACTCATCACAAATTGCCAGTGACCAGAAAAATTTACTCCTTGCTCTATTGCCGAAAAATTAATGAAACACGAGAGGAACCTTCAAGTTTTTTACAATTAGTAGTTTAAGAGAAGCAATCTGTTATCCATCAACAACTCCACATCATACGATAAGACATAACGGAAAAAGTCGTGTATCGATAGATATCCACCTTCTTCATAAGCATTAAACTTACCATCATATGTTTTCTATTCACTACCTTTCCTGTCTTTTCACAAGCAGTAGCTCTATTTCATCGAAGAGAGCATTGATCTTCGAATAATAAAGAGTAATATTCATTAGCAGCTCAAATAAAATTAGCCTAGAGAGTTGGTTTTTAAAAAACTGGAAAGCATTATTTCTGATACCGAAGTTTTGGAAAAAAAGTTAGTTTTGTCTATATTCCTTTTGATTCAGAATACGCTGAATAGTTACCACGGATGAACAACACGTCCAGCATCAACCATACCGAAACTACCCTATAAGTTATGTAAGTATAAACCCTAAAATAAGCACCTGTGGGACTGTCACCAAAGGCAATAGTAATGAAATTTTCCATGATTTTGTTGTTTCTCGAATAGAGAGAATTTCAGTGTAGTCCGTAGAAACACCGGCCATAAGAAAAGTAAAACTATTACCAGGGGCAGTAGCTCTATATAGTAGATCTGCCGCGATAGGAGTTGAGCCTTCCGAACAAACTTCAAGAAATGTCGTTGCCACGAGAGTAGTGGCAAGTCCCAACAAACTAGGTTCAAAATATTCTTGAAAAATCCCTTGAGAAACAAAAACTTTTATAAGACTTGAGAGAAGGGCACCAAAAAGCAACCACTTGACCAGCACTCGCTCCTTAGGTTGGGAGAACATGCATTGAATCTCTATCTATCTAAAATCATAAGAAGTGGTACATGTAGCTTAGTACCCTTACTAAGAAAAAACCATATTTCATTTTAATATTCCTTTTCCTTAAAGCTAAAAAAGAGTCGGCTGAACAAAACCACCGACCCAAATGTTATCGTTTAAGTATTTCTATTTATTTTCTCAAACCACAAAACTAAAAAGTAACTATTTCTCCAATAACAAGAACTTCATATTTATAGTAAATAAGCCCACCATCGCTTTCACCCGTCACAAAATCTAAATACCCATCATTATTTACATCATTAAAAGCAGGTGTTGAGTATCTCCCTACATTTATATCATCGAGAGGGTTCTCGTCACCAACTCTATAAATAAAGCTCTCATGACCATCATTTTCAAAGAAGCGAAAAGAGCCATTTCCTCTTCCCACAATCAAATCTAAGTCATTATCAAAATCGAGATCAACTACAGCAGGCGCAGCAAACCGCCCACCATTAAGTCCATCAAAAGGATTCTCCTCTCCAGTCCTTTCGATAAATTTCCCACTCCCATTATTCTCAAAATAGTTAATGACTCTATCACTCTCACCAACCACTAAGTCCAAATAACCATCTCGATTGATGTCGGCAAAGGTTGGTCTAGAAAATCTTCCTACGTCAAAACTATCAAAAGGGTTTTCATTACCGAATTTTTCTATAAAACTTCCATTCCCATCATTTTCAAAAAAGTAAAGAGCGCCATCTCTTTCCCCTATAACTAAATCAAAATGTCCATCCCGGTTGACATCACCAAAAGCAGGAGCTGAAAACTTTCCTCGACGAATCTCATGAAAAGGATTTTCTTCTCCTATTTTTCTTATGAAATTTCCATTCCCATCATTTTCAAAGTAACTAAGAGCTCGATCCCTTTCCCCAACAACTAAATCCTTATATCCATCTCTATTGAGATCGACAAATGTTGGTGCTGAATATTCCTCTACATAAACTCTGTTAAAAGGATTCGGGGCTCCTATCTTCTGTACAAAAATTCCATCTCTATCTTTTTCAAAATAACGAAGAAAATTATCTCTTCCCCCTATGACTAAATCAATATTTCTATCTCCACCAGCATCAACGAAAGTCACACGGGAGAACTCGCCCACATCAATACCATCAAAAGGATTAGCACTACCCATCCGTTCCGTAAAATTTCCACCACCATCATTTTCAAAATAGAGAAGAGTACCGAAAACTTCCCCAAGCACTAAATCGGAATCCCCATCACGATCGACATCTTCAAAAGTTGGTGCAGAAAACTTATCGACAATAACTCCATTAAAAGGGTTTTCATTACCGATTTTTTCTATAAAGTCACCACTTTGATCTCTTTCAAAGTAATTGAGTACCCCATCTTCTTCACCAACAATCAAATCTAAGCGTCCATCACCATTGGCATCGGCTAATGAAGGATAAGAAAAATAACCGACATCAATTCCTTCAAAAGGATTTTCATCCCCAGTTTTCTCGACAAAGTCCCCACTCTGGTCTCTCTCAATATAAGCGAGGGTTCCATCTATCCTCCCCACAATTAGCACCAACTCCCCATTACCATTAACGTCAGCAAAAGTCGGTCTCCCGGCCAGACCCACATTGATTCCCTCAAAAAGGTTTTCATTGCCAATCTTTTCAACAAAACGATCATACCCATCGTTTGTAAAATAATGAAGAAAGCCATCACTCGTACCAATAACCATATCTAAATGGCCATCATCATTCAGATCACCAAAAGCTGCCGTTGGCTCTACTCCTACATCGATATTGTAAAAAGGGCTCCCATCAATTTTCACAAAACGGCCTTCTTGATACTGGATTTGAAAACTCCTCATGAACCCATCTCTATCGCCTATTAAAAAAATGAAAAAAGGTGTATCGATACCAATATCTCCAAAAACTGGTGTGGAACGACTTCCTATATCAACCCCATCAAAAGGATTATCTCGACCAATCCTTTCTCTAAAAATACTCTCTTGATCTCTTTCAAAATAATTGAGGCGTCCATCATCACCCCCCACTATCAAATCTAAATAATCATCACCATCCACATTTCCAAAAGATGGCGCCGAATAAGCCCCTGTATCAATCCCTCCAAAAGGATTATCACCTCCCACTTTCTTTACAAAATCCCCACTCTGATCTCTTTCAAAATAATAAAGAGTCCCCGCTTCTTCTCCCACCACTAAATCAACATCTCTGTCACCATCAATATCTTTTAATGCCGGAGCAGCATGTCCTCCGACATCGATACCATGAAAAGGATTATCTTCTCCTACCACTGGTCGGTAATCCCCACTTTGATCTCTTTCAAAATAATAAAGAGTTCCCCCTTCTTCCCCCACCACTAAATCAACATCCCCATCACCATCAATATCTTTTAATGCCGGGGCTGCATGTCCTCCGACATCGATACCGTGAAAAGGATTTTCCACTCCCATTTTTGGCCAATAATCTCCACTTTGATCTCTTTCAAAATAATAAAGAGTTCCCCCTTCTTCCCCCACCACTAAATCAGCATCTCCGTCACCATCGACATCACCTAAAGCAGGTGTTGAAAACTTTGCATTAATTGATCCTAAAAAACCTGGGGGTTTATACCAACACTGTGAACGAAGCCCCACACGATCACCCATCGAAAGCGTACAGTTTCTTTTATTACAAAGGGCCCCTTGAAAATAAGTATCCAAACGACATTGAGAGATTGGGTGGCGTCTTATCGTTCTCAAAACAATACTCAAGAATGGAGTCGTAAAGTCAATCGGAGTTATATCGTTATTAATTGCTCTATTTACCTGTGCCGAAGCTAAACCGGCCATCGCACCTCGTTTACAAATAGCGGCTTCTTCAGCATCGGCATAGACAATTTCACAGCGCTCTGTCACCACAATTGGAATTGTCATACCAGCAACAATCGCTTGATTGTCATCAGGGGCAGCATATAAACGAAAGCACTCAGCAGTAGCAAAATAATCAGCCTCTCCTTCAATTCGATTAAATAATCCAAAATCCTCTCCACCGAGATGGTGACCAATCTCATGACAAGCAATTAAAGCAAAGCTATCGGCAGTCGTCTCAGCATGGCGGGCCAAACCTCCATACATAGAAATTCTCCATATCTCATCATTTTGCCCACTTCGACTTGCAGTAGCATTCACTTCACCATTATTCCATTGGCGATCAACTACGAGGTCTCCACCTTCAGTTGCAATGATCGGTTTATAGAGAATTTCAATACGATCAAGAATAGAATGGAAAGTGGCTTCGTCAATCCCAGAACTTCTACCCGGTCCAATATAAAGATCGTTTTCAGGTACAAAGCTCGCTTTAACATTAGATTTCCATGACCAAACATTTGAAAAGTGAAAAAGTGTCGCTACCCATGCTAAGAAAAACCCACATTTCATTTAAATATTCCTTTTCCTTAAAAGTTAAAAAAGAGTCGGTAGCACGAATCCACCGACTCAAGTATTATCGTTCAAGACTAATATTTACATCTATTCTCGAACCACTAAAGTTAAAAAACAACTATCTCTCCAGCAATGAGAACTTCATACCTATAGTAATCAAGTTCCCCGTTGCTTCTTCCTGCCACAAGATCTAAACGTCTATCACTATTCACATCAGCAAAAGTAGGTGTCGAACGCTCTCTGACACTAATACCATCAAATGGATTATCTTCTCCCGTTTGGTGAGCAAAGCTCCCACTACCATCATTTTCAAAGAAACGGAAAGTACCCTCTCTTTCTCCAACAAGCAGATCCAAGTCACCATCAAAACCAAGGTCACCTAAAGCCGGAGCCCCAAGTCGTCCTCCGTCAAATCCATCAAAAGGATTCTCTTCTCCGATTTTTTCTACAAAGTTTCCGCTGCCATCATTTTCAAAATAATGGATAACACTACCACTTTCCCCCACAACTAAATCTATAAATCCATCTTTGTTAAGATCACCAAGAGCTGGTTTAGAAGATCTTCCCACATCAACTCCATCAAAAGGATTATGCTCTCCTGTCTTTTGTATAAAATCTCCACTCTGATCACCTACGAAGTATTTAAGAGCTCCATCCACTCCGCCGATTAAGAGATCCACGTAATCATCACTGTTGATATATCCAAAAACAGGCGCCACAGATCGACCAAAGCTCATTCTATCAAAAGGATTATCACTACCGGTCTTGGGAATAAAATAGCCGTTCAAATTTCTTTCAAAATAGCTCAATGCTCCACTCTTTTGACCAACAACCAAATCCAAATGCCCATCTCGATTGACATCAAACAAAGTCGGTGCGGAACGCTCATCAACAGAAATCCAACGAAAAGGATTAGGGCTTCCCTTCTTGGCCATAAAGGCACCATTTCCATCATTGGCAAAATACCTGAGAGTGCCCTCTTCTGTTCCAACCACTAAATCCACAAATCCATTTTTATTGACAACACTAAAAGCAGGTACCGAGAAAAAGCCTCCATCAAGACTCCCAAAAGGATTTTCCTCTCCCGTCTTCGCTCTATAATCTCCACTTTGATCTTGATCATAGTATTTGAGCCCATCATGTCTTGTTCCAAGTACAAGCTCAAGATCGCCATCACCATCTCTGTCAATTAAAATCGGCGCTGTACGATCGTATCGGCTAATTCCATCAAAAGGATTATCACTACCGACCTTAGGGATAAAATCACCACTTTGATCTCTTTCAAAATAGAGAAGACGCCCTCTCTTTTCTCCAACGAGTAGGTCTAGACTCCCATCCTCATCCACATCACCAAGAGTATGGATAAGGTTAGTTCCTGTAACACCACGAAAAGGATTCTCATTACCTGTTTTGGGCATGAAATCTCCACTCTGATTTTTTTCAAAGTAGAGAATTTTTTTCCTTTCAGCAATTACCAAGTCCTTGCGTCCATCTCCATTAATATCCCAAAAGATGGGACGAGAGTTCACACCCACATCAATTAGACTAAAAGGGTTGTCACTGCCATTTTTCTCAATATAGTTTCCATAGCGATCGTTTTCAAAGTAACTAATAGTTCCCTTTTTATCTCCTATCACGAGATCTAAAAAGCCATCCCGATTGACATCGATAAAAGTCGGTGTAGCATGCTCTCCTATATCAACGGAGTCAAAAGGATTGCCATCTATTTTGACAAAATGGCCCTCTTCGTATTGAACTCGAAAGCTTCTCAAAAACCCGCTACGATCCCCCACTAAAAGAACTAAGAGAGGACTCCCCATACCGATATCTCCAAATACAGGTGCCGAATTTTCTCCTACATCAATACCAGTAAAAGGATTCTCAACCCCTATTTTTTCTGGGTAACCACCACTTCTATCATTTTCAAAGTAATGAATAATCCCAGTGCTCTCTCCCACTATCAAGTCCCGATACTCATCTCCATTAATATCCCCAAAGGTTGGAATGGAGGAGTCACCCACATCAATTCCATCAAAAGGGCTCTCTTCCCCCGTTCTTTGCACAAAATCGCCACTTTGATCCCTTTCAAAGTAATGGAGGCTTCCACTCATAGCTCCTACGATAAGATCTTCACGACCATCACCATTAATGTCTTCAAAAGCCGGTGCTGAATGACTTCCTACATCAATCAAATGAAAAGGGTTATCTTCTCCCGTCTTTTCTGCAAAATCTCCACTCTGATCTCCTGCAAAGAATTTGAGAGCCCCTTCTTTTTCACCGACCAAGAGATCTAAATAATTATCACCATTGATATCTGTTAAAACTGGTGCAGAGCGCTCTCCCACATCAATTTGATCAAAAGGATTGTCACTATCACTCTTTTGAAGCAAATCTCCACTTTGAGTTCTTTCAAAATAGTGAAGAGTACCATCTTCTCCCCCAAGAACTATATCTAAACGGCCATCTCGATTGACATCACCAAAAGTCGGTGTCGAATAACGGGTATCAATAGAACCTAAGAAACCCTCAGACTTATACCAACAGTGAGGACGAGTACCCTCTCGCGCTCCCATCGAAAGCTTGCAATCCACGCCCAGGCTATCGACATCATTATCACTATCACAAAGAGCCCCCTCAAAATATGTATCCAATTGACATTGAGGAAGTCCTATAAATGGCTTCGTTTCCAAAACAATTTTTTGAGAAGGGGTAGTAAAGTCAATGGAGGCGGTAAATCCACTACTGACCTTGATAAAGTTTGCATGATCCAGTCCTGCCATTGCTCCACGTTTACAAATAGCAGCTTCTTCAGCATCAGTATAAATCGCCTCACAACGCTGACTGACTATTGTTGGAATCGTCATGCCTCCAACAATTGCTTGGTTATTATCTTCAGCAGCATATTTGCGAAAACACTTAGCAGTAGCAAAGTAAGCAGACTCTCCCCTTATAAGATTTAAGCCAGAAGAATAGGAAGGAGAACCACCTAAGTGGAAACCTAGAGCAAAACAAGCCTCCATCACAAAGCCATCAGCAGTCATCGAAGAATGGCGGGCAAGCCCCCCATTAAATCCAATATACCAATTATCACTGGAACGCGACACATAACTACTGACATCACCATTATTCCAGTGGCGTAACACATGAAAGAATGTAGCACCATAATATCTAACAACCGGCCGGTACAACCTTTCAATGCGATCAAGGATTGAATTAAAAGTGGTTTCATCGATACCAGAACGACTCTCGGTCCCAATATATAAATCGTTTTCTGGTAAAGTCTCTCGTTTATCCCCAATTGTTTCAGACCAAACTTTCGAAATACAAAAAAAGACTGCGATAAGGGTTATTAAAATTCCATTTTTCATCTAAACTCCTTTATTCCTAAGTTTATTGAACCCACATGTTTGCATAGCAAAAAACAATTTTATGAAGCCATTTTTATGAAGTTAAAACATTAGGAGTATCTATAAAAAAAAACAAGAGGAGCAAAAATAATTTTTACTAACACAACAAAAGCTTCAATCAAGTATTGAAAAAAATTTATTTAACTCGAATACATCTAACTTGCAGCGAAAAATACAAGATTTTCTCAATATCCCCCGAGAAAAAGGCTTGAGACTACTTTTGCTCTGTTAGTAAAAAGAGAGATTGACTCTTCTTTTTCTCTCCTCAAAAAAAGACACTTCACATCTAAAACTATTTTTATTAGCGTAATAAATAATTTTTGCTGAGAAAGTATTGAGAAAATCACGACTTCCAAGTCATGGTTTCAACCCATGAATCCATTACCAAAAAACCACTTTAGTTCCAATAAAAGCAAGACACTTTTTACTTGTGCTACTTTTCATGACCTCAAGTCCTTAAAGATTTCCTATGAGTAGAAATACTCTCTTAATGAAGTTTAGACTGAAAGCAATGTTTTCAGCCTATAAAGCAGTCAACACTGAACTCTATTATTTTCAAATTTTCTATAAGTAAAAGCACTATTGAAAGGAAAGGAAAATGGCGGGGCGTGAGGGATTCGAACCCCCGACCAACTGGTTCGAAGCCAGCTACTCTATCCAGCTGAGCTAACGCCCCACTAAGCGACAGATAAGGGTCTAAGTTTATACTAAATGAGATCCTTCGGCCATTGATTCACGACGAGTTTTGCAAGATTCGATAAAAAGTACAACGATAAAACCCACCAAAATAAATCCAATCGCCAAAGCCACCTGGCCATCAAAAACTTCGGGAATAATATTGGCTTCCCTAAGAATGCGAACTTTACCGCGAATCACTTTTGTTTCGAGAACCTCTTTCCATGGCCAAACTTTCTTCATAGAACCGATAAGTACACCAGTGAGAAAGGCCATCGTTTGACAGCGGTAATGCTTGAGAAACCAATTGAGAAAACGGCTAAAACCCATAACTCCTACTAAAGAGCCACAAGCAAAAGTAACGAGAACAATGAAGTTTTGTTGGCTAAATGGGTTTTTCACAGCTCCCGTAATAAATTCGTACTTGCCAAGAATGAGAAGAAGAAAACTACCGGAAAGACCAGGTAGAATCATTGCCGATATCGAAATAATTCCGCACAAAAACACAAACCAACTTTCCTCTGGTGTTGTTACAGGGATAAGTCCAACAATAATCCAAGCAAAAACAGCCCCTAAAATAAGAGATACCAAGTTGCTAGATTTCTTAGGATCACTTTGCTCCTTAAAAACAACTACAATAGAGGCGGCTATTAGACCAAAAAAGGCTGACCAAGTTAAAACGGTGTGATGATTCATAAGATAATGCATGAACCTTGCCAGTAAAAAAATAGCTCCCAAAATCCCCATCAAAAGAGGAATGAGAAAGCGGATATGAACAACACCTAAAGCTGATTTCAAATCCCCTTTTAAAAGAGTTACAAAAAAACGCTTATTAACAGAACCGATAGCATCCAACAATTCTTCATAAATGCCAGTAATAAAAGCGACTGTTCCTCCGGAAACACCAGGTATAAGATCGGCTATCCCCATTACAAAAGCTTTAATAAAAAGAATAAAATATTCCTTTTTAGAACGTGGCCCCGGGCCAGCCACAAAAGCATCTTTCCAGGATTGAGGGTTCATAAGACTAGGCTATCCGCTCGCTTTCTTCTTCGGGTTTGTAATAAGGGGTATCCTCCCAATCAACCTTAAACTTGCATTTAGGGCATTGAAGCTGTTTCCCCTCCCTCTTGGTCTCTCGGTACACCATAATATCGTATCCACAAGATTTACAAGGATACTCAAAAGGTGCAGACCACAGGGCATTCTCACAATTGGGATAACTTGTGCACCCATAAAAGATTTTTCCATAACGGCTCTTCTTTTCAGCAAATTTACCCGTTTTGCACTCCGGGCAATGAATAGCCAGCGTATAAGGCAATGTAGTATCGCAATGGGGATAATCTTCACAGCGAACAAACCGACCATACCTTCCCGTTTTCACTTCGAGACGCTTACTACAAGTTGGACAAGAGTCATGAAAGTAGTTCTTGGGAAGAATATTAATTGCACCATCCAGCGATTTTTTAAAATCTTGAGTGCTATTGCAATCAGGGTAATTGGAACAAGCTAAAAACTGGCCGTTTCTCCCCCATTTAACAAAATACTCACCATCACTACACTTTAAACATTTAACTCCTGTGGGAATATTTTGCTTTTTAAGATTCTTCATCTCCTCTTTGGCTTTCTCTAGAGTCTTTTCAAACCCCTTCCAGAAATCTTTGAGGACTTTTTTATAGGTCACTTCACCTTCTTCAATTTGATCAAGTAGCTCTTCAACTTGAGCAGTAAAATCAACATTCATCACATCGGGAAAACTCTCAATAAGCATTTTACAAACGACAGCACCTAACTCCGTAGACATAAAACGGTTTTCCACTTTCTCTACATAACCGCGATCTTGAATATTAGAGATAATAGAAGCGTAGGTGGAAGGTCTGCCAATCCCTTTTTCCTCTAGATCCTTAACTAATGAAGCTTCATTATAACGAGGAGGTGGACTAGTCCAATGCTCAGTTTCTGTGGGATCCTTTTTCGCCTTTAACTTCTCGTCAACTTGAACCTCTGGCAATAAGCCCGATTTCACTTCATTCAAGTTCTCCTCTTCGTCCTCCCCTCCTTTTTTGGAGCGCCTTTCAGCAGCAGCCTCTAAATAAACCGCTCGAAAGCCTGGAAATTTAATAATCGAACCCGTCGCCTTAAAAAAGTGCCCCTCACACTCCATTGTAACAGTGGTTTGATCAATCACTGCTTGCCCCATTTGGGAACTTATAAATTTATTCCATATGAGCTCATAGAGTTTTTGTTGATCGGATTCCAAATCCCCTCGAACTTCATCTGGTGTAAACATGAGATCAGTAGGTCTTATTGCTTCGTGGGCATCTTGAACCTTATTAGAGCCTTTTTTCTTTTTATAGATAATAGGTTCCTTGGGCAGATAATCTTTGCCGTACTTTTTATTGATAAACTTTCGAACCCCCTCTAAAGCTTCAGGTGCTGTTCGAATCGAATCGGTACGCATGTAAGTGATTAACCCTTGCATTCCATGATCAGCGAGTTGAATTCCCTCATATAGCTTTTGAGCCACCATCATCGTTCGCTTTGCTGTAAAACCTAATTTATTAGCAGCTTCTTGCTGCAATTTCGACGTTGTAAAAGGTGGCGTAGGGTTTTGTTTCCGCTCTCTCTTTTTAACATCCTTAACAGCAAAATCTTTGCCCTTAACATCGGCAACAATTTTCCTAACAAATTCTTCATCGGTAAGCTCTGTTTTTTTATTAGCTTGCTCACCATAGTATTTAATTTCAAAAGGAGTTTTCTTTTTTTCAACAACACCCTGAATAGAAAACCATCTCTCAGGAATAAAAGCCTTAATTTCATCTTCCCTTTCGACAATAAGCCTTAAAGCCACCGATTGAACCCGTCCTGCCGAAATGCCTCTTTGTACCTTGTCCCAAAGAATAGGTGAAATCTTATAGCCCACGAGGCGATCTAAAACCCTACGTGTTCTCTGAGAGTCATACATTTCTCTTCTAAGCGAAGTCGGATGGGAAATGGCTTCTCGTATAGCCGACTTCGTAACAGCATTAAAAATAACTCGATGAATTTTTTTCTTACGCCCTATTTCTTCAGCCAGGTGGTAAGCTATGGCCTCACCTTCACGGTCCATATCGGGAGCCAAGTAAATGTGACCAGCTTGTTTAGCGAGTTCTTGTATTCTCTCAATTTTATCCTTCTTCCCCGATATCGGGACTAAATCGATCGCAAAATCTTCCTTTACATCCACACCTAATTTTGATTTTGGAAGATCCTTTATATGGCCATTAGAAGCGACAACTTGAAACCCTTTACCAAGATATTTTTTAATCGTCTTAGCTTTGGAGGGAGACTCCACAATCACTAAATCATAAGGACCTATCGCTCTCTTTCCAGATGTTTTTTTCTTAGCTGTTTTTTTGGCAGTCTTTTTTTTCGTTACTTTTTTAGATATTTTCTTTTTCGTCTTTTTCTTTGAGGAACCACTCTTGGCTATTTGTGTCATCACCTTCCCTAAATCATAAAACTTGATGTACTTCTCATCTATCGCCTCTCCTTCTCACTCATTAAAGAAGGCAGACATCACAACTGCTCAGTATTCAACAACTCATCGATTTCTTCAAGGTCGAATTCTGTTAAACCATAGGGATTCTCTTTAGAGTTGAGATCTTCATCCATAAATTTGAGTCCTACTTCTTCTTCAATATCATTTAAAGACTCAAAAGAGTTAGGGTCCTGGCCCTTAATACCTTTTTCTACCTGATTAAGATTTTGCTGCTCTAAAAACTTGTCCTCATCGACTTTGCCCTCATTGAGCGCAGACTCAGCTTCCAAAATTTCTGTTTCTAAACGTTCAAGTTCTTTGAGATCTCTTTCATGGTCTTGAATAATAGAATGCTCTCGTTCTTGACGCTCTAGTTCTTCAAGCTCATCCTCAGTCAACTGAACCTGATCGGCCCTATCTAAAAGCTCTTTACTTATCTCGTCAAGATTAAGGCTCACATCCAATTCATCCAGAGCTTGTCCCTCCAAGTCTTTGACTTTTTGCAAAACATCTCGCTTTTTCACACTTGCCGCTAACATGGCTTGCTCTTCCGTTTTAGTCAAAGCAATAGTCCCCAGGGGAATTGGCTCAGAGGACTGAGTCACTAAAGCTGTAACAAAATTATCGGTTAAACTAATAACAGTTAGTTCCCCAATTTTATATGTTGGATCGGGAGTCAAACGCTTCTCCGTCCCTTTATCGAGAAAAGAGTAAAGCTCAAATACCGTTCCCATCTCAACGCCATCGGCCCTGCCTCGATCGAGATAAACGACATCGCCAAAGGAAAGCCCTCCAGAAGATGGTTGATAGGAATCAATCACGGCAGCTTCAATATTTCGCTTATTAAAAGTTTTAATAATCTTGCCAATCTTTGGGGTGTAAACAGTAACACGATCTTTACGTTGGACAATTCCTGAGAGCTCCGTAACCAAACACTCCCACTTCTGGTTAATTTTTCGAATGGCTTTAATTTGAGCACCAATCGTATATTTATAGCCAGAACGATCAGAAACCTTATGGCTAACAGGACCACCAGGAATATAAACAGAAAACAAATCTCCTGGTTTAGTTTTCACTGAGTTATCAAATTTTACATAGATTTTATCAAATTGCTGGATGAAAACATTCTCTTTTCCCATTCCTACAACTTCCCCTAAGTCTTGGACGATATTAGAGGTGACAAAAGTGTTCAAGAAAAAGCCTTCTTTAACGTCAAAAACAATTCGGGAACTTTTATCAAACCCGGTGCTATCATAGTTCTCCCCTGGTTCCTGAACAACAATATCGGGAACAGGAGGCTCGTATTTCTGGTATTCCGAAACAAGGTTTTGCTCAGCAATTTTTTTAAGATCATCAAGTGTCTCTTCGGAAGCGTACTGGAAATAAACCCCCTCTTTAATGAGGTCGTTTCTCTCCATTATCCAAGGTGGTTTCACACTATCGCCAAATCGCCTAAAATCAACATAGTCACCAGATTTTTCACTTCCTTTAAAGTCATCACCTTCTCCCTCTGCTCCAAAATCACTCACTTGCACATCAGGCATATCACTAGAATCACCCGTCGTAAAAACAAGCGTCATTCCAGGCTCAATTTCGTGGGGGTTACTTATCTGTGGGTTGAGAGACCAAACCTTAGAGTAGTAAAAACCTGATCCAAATAATTTTTGAGAAATTTTCCAAAGCCAATCTCCCTCTTGAACAATATACTTATCAATTTGAGCAGAAGTCGCAATCTCATCCCAATCTTTGTCCGGAATTTTGGTCTCAACAAACCTAGATAACTCAAGAAGCTCCCTCTCTTCAGCACCAACATCAAAAACTTTGATACTACTCTCAATAGTTTTTTCTTGATTCTTGACCTTTGATTGAATCGTCGCTTCATCGTTAACGACTTTCCCTCCCTTATCGACAAGAACCTCTGTTTCATCGCCAGTCGATTTATTGAGAGTTTGAGAAGCCGATTTTGTCTTTTTCTTTTTTGAACTCTTCTTTTTGTCATCAAAAATGATTTCACCAATATCACTTTTTAGAGACTCAAGATCATCAACTTCTTCAAAATTTGAAAGATTTAATTGCCCTGATTTTGATTTCTTTTCCTCTTCAATCAAAACATTAACATCAGAGGCGTCTAATAAATCGAGAGAATCTACATTTTGAGACAAAAGCTCTCTTGGAACTAGAGCCAATAGTGTAAAAACCGCCAAAGTAAATAGCAGAAAACGCCTTTTATTCATTTGACCCAATTTGCTCCTTAAACCTTTTCCTCAAAAAAGTCGTGGAGAATCGAATAATACTTCTTTCTTTTGGGCTCTAACTTAAGCTTTTCACTGCAAACAATAAGTCTCCCCAAAGCTTTGAGAACAAGTCCAGAAAAAGCATGCTTGAAGACAATTTCTTCATAAATCTGCATAGCCAAGTCATACTCACCTTGACGAAAAAGAATTTCACCCCATAAGTATTTGGCCCTTACAGCAATCTGCTGAACAGGGCTATTCTCCATCTTTTTGATGCTTTTTAAAGCCTCATCAAAACGATTCTGTTGGATTAAGTTTTCAGCTTTTCTTAAAGAATCAATCTGCTCTTCAACCATTTCACCAGATACAGCTCGCTTATTCTCCCCCGTTGGAACCAAATCCAAGGGAGATTTATCATTCATAACACCTGCTTTTCCAAAAACATCAACAGTTTCAACAAGCTCCCCTGTCTCCTGGGTCTTATCTAGTCCGCTAATAACTTCAGTCGCTCCCTTTTCCATTTGGTTCATCATCTGATTGGCTTTATTTACCTGAGGTACCTTTTTAAGGCCTCTCTCTTTTACCAAAGCCTCATATTTTGCCATTAATTGATCGTATTGTTCCTTGGGAACAGTCTTAGCACCAGTGCCCCCGGCCTTACCTTTATCTTCCGCTCCAAGGAGACTTCGACGACTGGTCACATTACTGCAACCGCTTAGTTCAATAAGGAAAAAAAAGAGAGTAAAAACGAGGGTAGCGGGTAGGCAAAACATCCTTTTCACTGCTGGTCCTCCATGACACAACACTTCATGACAAAAAAATGGGACAATTTGCCAGAAGGGTTTCCTATACCTTATCACCATTGTAAACCAACCTGAACTGAAGTCAACGAACTCAACAGGTTAGACTTATTATGCAAACAAGAAGCCTCTACCATCTCATTATCCGCGTTCCCAAAAAGCACGCAGCCTTCACCTACTTTATTCTAGAAGCCAATGAAGGCCTATGCTTTTACTCGACATTAAGCACTAGCTTGAAAGGGTCTTTTCGTGATATCGAAGTTTTCAGCCCTCTAAGCTTAAAAAGAGAAGTGATCCACCTTTTTAATCAATTAAAGAGTGAATACACTATCGAAATCCAGATGGAAAAAACCATAAAAGATCGCGAAGGGCTTGGCCAGGAATTTTGAAAATGCGCGACAAAGTTAAAGAAGCTAAATTATTTAGCAATACCACAACTGTCTATGGACCAGTAAAAAGCTGGCGCTTTGGAATAAGCCTCGGTATTGATCCGATCTTCAAGACATCGACCTGCTCTTTTAATTGTGTTTACTGCCAACTGGGACATATTCAAAATATTACGAACCAACTCCAAATCTATGTTCCCACAAGCCAAATTGTAGAAGATTTTAAAAGCCAAATCCTCAACCAACCAAAAATTGATGTCATCACTTACTCAGGCTCTGGAGAACCAACACTAGCGCAAAACTTAGGGGAAATTGCTGATAAATTGAAAAGCTTACGTCCTAAGTCAGAACAAATCATCCTGACGAATGCCACTGAGCTATACCGCCAAGAAGTAAGAGAAAATGTCAAAAAGCTCGATCGTATTATTGTCAAAATTGATGCCCCAAACGAAGAGCTTTTTCAGCTGGTCAACCGCCCCACCTCCGGCACAACCCTAAAACGCTGTCTTGAAGGCATTCTCAAACTTAAAGAAGAGTATGAAGGAGTTCTCGAAGTCCAAACAATGTTTATGCCGATCAATAAAAAAGAATTAAGCCAGCTAGCCGAAATTTTAAAAAAAATCTCTCCTGACATTGTCCAGCTCAATACCCCCAAGCGCCCTTATCCTCTAGAATGGCACCGAGAAAACCGGGGAAACCATAAGCTGATTTTTGACTATAAAACCCGAAACCTAAAGACTTTATCTAAAAATGAAGCATGGGAAGTTGAAAATCAACTAGCAGAACTTACCAAGCTTCCCATCCTCTCTATTTACCAACGAGAGCCCAAGCCCACTACAACTTAATTTTGACAACAATAGGAAAGTGATCCGAATACCCGGCCTTCTTTGGGTCAGAAGCGTTGTGATTATACCTTTTAGGCACACCGACAACTCGAGAGCCAAAGACCGGACTCGCCTTTTCGCTGTATTCATAGACATCAGTCAAAAAGCTTGGTGCATAAATTTGATAGCTTTGAAGGTCCACCTCGGCACCCTTTCCATCCAATAAATTCCGAGAAATAAAAATTCGATCAAGAAGATTCCAGGCAAACTTCTTCCCATAAAAAAAGCTACCTGGTGGTAAACTTTGCTTTTTGCTTTTACTAATCTTTTGACTGCTCATAAAAGCTTCGTGAACATCCCACAATCCCCCTCTCTTGGTGAGGATGGTTTTAAAAGGGTGAGGAAAATCTTCAGGGATCGTATTGAAATCTCCCATGGCCACCAGTAAATGCTTTGAATCATAAGCCAAAATTTGATCCACCCTCCTCTTCAGCACTCTAGCGGCCCGAAGGCGAGCTTTGGTCGGGTTACCTAAACTCGGCCAGTGATTAACAAAAACGGTCAATCGCTGCTTTTTCTTTATTCCCACTTTAAATTCAACTTCTAAAATACTTCGTGTCGGCTTTTTCTTAAAGTAATCCCCTAAAACTTCGTGCTCTCGCATCGTCTCAAAAGCAAGCTCAGAAGAAGGATTGTACAATAGGGCCAGATCAATCCCTCGCTTATCGGGTCCTTTAGTCATTCTAAATTCTTTATAGCCCAACTCCTTAGCCAAAAGGGAAACAACGCGAGAATTTTCGACTTCACTCAAACCAAGAAAGTGGGGGAGCACAGCTCTTTTCCCAAGTATAGCTTGCTTAATCTGAGAGAGCTTAACTTTGAGCTTAGTTTCGGTCCAATCCGTTTTAAAACAAGAATTACGGTAATGCTGAATGCCTATTTTTGCACAAGCTTTCTCCTTCCCCTTTGCCCCTTTCGGAAGAAAAGCCCAATCATTCTTACCCTTATCGTGGACACTATCAAAAAGATTTTGCACGTTGTAGCTCATAAACTCGTAAGTTGAGGCACTCGCTGAAAATATCCAAAGGGTCATTAGTAAAAGCTTCACCATGCCTAAAGATTTTCTTTAATCCAACGTAAGACATCATCGTGGTGAGTTTTTGTCTTAACCTTGTCTATAATATGTTTAATTCGACCATCCTTTCCTATAATAAAGGTTGTACGCAAGACACCATCGTACTCTTTACCCATAAATTTTTTGCGCCCCCAAACTCCATATTTATCAGCGATCATGTGGTCTTCATCAGAGAGAAGATCAAAGTTGAGATTTTCTTTATCGATGAATTTTTCCAATCGCTTTGGAGAATCGGGACTTACACCCAAAACGACCGTTCCCGACGAAGAAAACTTCCTCTTAGTATCTCGAACTCCACAGGCTTGAACAGTGCACCCCGGAGTCATTGCCTTAGGGTAAAAATAGAGGACAACATTTTTACTACCTTTGAAGTCCTTAAGAGAAACCTTGTCCCCATTCTGATTACTCAAAGTGAAAGAAGGGGCAACGCCGCCCATTTTCGGAAATCCCATAAGGATCACCTCCTATTCATAAGCCTTTACCATTTATCTCGCATTTCTCTGAGTCTTAAAAATACCTGCTCCGAATCTGAAATGTCACCCTCTAAAAAAGAGGTAATTTCAGGGTGATTCAGCCTTAAAAAAGCATTGATTTCCTTTTCTTCTCCAAAACTTGTCACATATTGCTGCTGATCCCAGTCCAACCCCTCCCAAACCTTTAAAAGGGTCATGGCCTTCTGGTTGCTTGGCTCTCTAGACAAAGTGAAACGAAGATTATTGCCCAAATACTCATGCCCAGGGTAAATCAATAAATCATCAGGAAACTTTCCGTAAATCTCTGAGATTGTTTGAAATAAAATTTTTGGATTTCCTCCATTGCGGCAATTTCCCACTCCTGCATTAAATAAAGTGTCCCCAGTAAAAATAGCTTTGGGAACTTCTCGTTCAACTAACATGTAAGTGAGGCAAGCGAATGTATGCCCTGGTGTATCGAGAGCCCTTAATACCCTTTCACCCAATAAAGGAACTATATCGCCATCTGACAATAACTGGGTTACCTCAGAAATCTCAGCTTTCGCTTTCCGATGGGCGTAAACACGGCAATCCGTGCGTTCAACAAGATAGGCATTACCTCGAATATGATCCCAATGTTCGTGAGTGTTGATGATAGCCCTTAAGTTTCCCTCCCTAGAGCCTAGCCAATCCCACACCTCCCCGCCATCGTAGGGATCGATACAAATCCAATCTTGCCCCTTTAACTGACCCTGACCTCCAGAGCAAGAGAGCATATAAGTAAAATTGCGAAGAGAACTTTTCGTCAAAATCTGATGTATCCCCAGGTCTTGAGACATAACCTTTGTCATTTTCTCCCCCAAATCCTATAAATTTATTCAA
This sequence comes from Bacteriovoracaceae bacterium, assembly GCA_965206965.1. Classification (GTDB taxonomy): domain Bacteria; phylum Bdellovibrionota; class Bacteriovoracia; order Bacteriovoracales; family Bacteriovoracaceae; genus CBDBLK01. The sequence goes on from OZ242254.1 coordinate 123,363, forward strand.
CGAAAACGGCGTTTATTCTATAACAGCTCTTTAAATTCAGCAGCCTAAAAGTTAACCTAGAACAGAGTTCTAACAACAGGGATAAAAATGGACGCAATATCACCAACCTTAATAACTCAAATCTTCTTATTTTTTCTGGTTCTCAAAGGGCTCATCGAGTTTTGGCTAGATCACAAAAATAAGACTCATATTGCGCGACACCGTCACGAAGTTCCCAACAAATTTCAAGAAAAAATTAGCCTTGAAGATCATCAAAAAGCCGCCGATTATTCTGTCACAAAAATTAAAGTTTCTCATTTTTTTGGGTTTACCAATCTCATCATTTTTCTGTTGTGGACTTTAGCAGGTGGCCTCGATTACCTGGATGAGTGGGTTAGCCACTTTGATCTTGACCCTCTCTCTCACGGAGTCACTTTTTTTGCCTTCTTTGGCTTCATCTCAACATTGCTATCCTTGCCTCAAAGCCTTTATTCAACATTTGTTATTGAAGAACGATTTGGTTTCAATAAAACCACACCAAAGCTCTTCATAGTCGATCTTGTTAAGGCCCTCTGCCTCGGTGCTCTTATCGGTCTTCCCCTCATTACCGCTCTTCTCTGGATAATGCAGAGCTTAGGGAATATCTGGTGGATTTATGGCTGGGTTTTTCTCACCCTTTTTCAGCTCGTTCTCCTTTGGGCTTACCCTCGCTTTATCGCCCCTCTCTTTAATAAATTCACACCAATGGAAGAAGGAGAGGTCAAAGAGCACGTTCTTCAACTCTTAGAGAGAACAGGATTTACCAGTAATGGCCTCTTTGTCATGAATGCTTCTATCCGCAGCAGCCACGGCAATGCTTACTTTACGGGCTTTGGAAAAAATAAACGCATTGTTTTTTTCGATACTCTGATAAAAACCCTGGCTCCGAAAGAAGTCGAAGCTGTCTTGGCTCATGAGTTAGGTCATTTCAAGAAAAAGCACATTCTCAAGCAATTGACACGAGGAATCATTGCTAGTTTTCTAGGATTCTTCATCCTCGGTAAACTTATTAATTGGGCGCCCTTTTTCCTAGGCCACGGAGTAGAAAAACCAAGTTTGCATATGGCCTTAATTTTATTCGCTTTGGTGAGTGGAACTTATACTTTTTTCCTCACCCCCCTCTCATCTTGGATAAGCCGCCAATACGAATTCGAAGCCGACACTTTTGCCGCTCAACATGCGAGTGCTCCAGACCTCATTTCGGCTCTTGTCAAACTATATAAAGATAATGCGAGCACACTAACGCCCGACCCTGTTTATAGCGCCTTCTATCACTCCCATCCCCCTGCCCTAACGCGGGTAAGCTTTCTCGAATCCCTAACAAAAACTTAAATTTTTTTATCCTCGAAAAACTGTTACTAGGGACAAAAAGATACCAATAGGGAAAGAGTTCACTGTAAAAAATTAAACATTCTTACACAAATAGCTTAAACTTCTGAAGTTACAAAGCTCTCCTTTCTAAAGGAATTGAATTGTTGACGAGAATGCCAAAATACGACATAAAATAACTTATCTGACAGGCTGGAGGTAGAAAAATGATTCGCTATTTATTGGTCACACTTTTTTTAGCAACCGCCATAAGTTCGATACAAGCAGGACTCAAGTTTAAAAAATCCTTCTTGAAATCCCCTTCACCAGAAGCACGATCAAGTGTAATCCCCAAAAGACCACCTATTGATGACGGTGGCTCTGGTGGTGGCGACGACTAAACTCAAAAACTAAGCTGCCTTTTTGCCATTCTTTTTCAATCCTTTCTTTTGAGTTGTGATTGAAGGTGATGTGGACGATCCCGAAGAAACCTCTTTCTCCTCAGGCTGACCAACTCTTGCGTTTTCTGCCAATAATCTTTTCATCATCATGAGCTCCTTCTTAACAGAAGGCGCTTTAACGGCAACTTGAGAGATAAGTCTGTTAATCTTAGTTTCCAACACTTTAGCTTCCTGGGCCTTCCTCGCTACAAAATCTGTTAACCCCTTTTGAGTCTCAACTTGAACACGGGCTTCCACCTCTGCTATCAAAAGCCTATTATTGGCAGAGATTCTCTTTAGTTCATCGCCAAGACGGTATTTTTCTCCACTGCTAGTAGAGGATTCACTTCTGCCTTCAGATTGAACAGGGCCTTCTTGAATGTTGAGAACTCCTTGGTCGATAGGAGGACCCGGTGGAGTTTGTTTTTTATCGGGGTCCTTTTTCACCTTTTCATTCGCAGGAGGCTTTTGGCCACTCGAAGGCACAGCAGAATCAACACCGGTTTCACCGGAGTGGGCAGAGAAATCAATCTCTATATCTTCAACGGCTTGGCTCTTTTTCAGCTCAGCTTTCTTCCGAGCTTCGATTTCCCCGTCATCTTCAAACTCAATGTCGAGTTTGTTAGCGCCCATTACTCTCCTAAGAGTTTTTTATTTACTGAGGCAATCAAATCTACCTCAGTCGCTTATCGGGAAAATAGTTGAAATTTTGAAATTAAAATTGACTAAAAAAGAAGACTTCTTACTAGCTAACTAGCTAACTAGCTAACTAGCTAAAATAAAAAGGTTTAAACTTTTTTACCCAGTTAAAATTCCCTCGTGTCTAAGAAGAGCTTCTTTCCAGGGCATCCCGCCAGCAAAGCCAACCAATTGCCCCCGAGAGCCAATAACCCTATGACAAGGAACAAAGATGGGTAGTCTATTTCTATTGTTGGCTCCTCCAACAGCTCGAGAAGCTCCCGGCTTGCCCAGCTCTTTAGCCAATTGGCCATAAGTTTTCGTCTGGCCAAAAGGGATTTGAGCTAACTTTTCCCAGACGGCCATTTGAAAAGCCGTCCCCTCTAGCTTCAAAGGGAGGTCAAAATCTCTCCGCTTTCCCAAAAAATATTCCTGTAGCTGATGACAAGCAGTCTTGGCCAAAGGAGGGTATTTTGACCAATTAATCGTGAGCTTATTTTCAGTAAATTTTTGTGGGAGAAATTTCAATCCAGTGATAAAAATTGAATTCCCTATCAATTCAAGTTCCCCATAGGGGGTGGAGAAGTTTAGATGAAAAGTATCGCTATTGTCGACTGCGCGATTAAAAAGCAAAGCCTTTTCTGTTTCAATGGATTGGTTCATCATTTTAACCGTCCTTTTTCCTATCATATGGCCCCTCAGCTGGGATTGTCTTCCCTAAAAAGAATCGAAACAAGCTCAATGGATTTCTGCGAAGCTAATGGTTATATTGTATTCGGCAGTGCTTCAAATATTGAAGATCAACTCAATTGGCAAAGAGAACTGGCCCATTTTATGAAAGATAAAATACTCCAAAACATCCCTGTTCTAGGTATCTGTTTTGGACACCAACTCATAGCCGACTCCTTCGGGTGTAAAGTCGACAAAAACGAAAAAGGAGTTTCTCACCGAGGTGTTAGGGAAATCACCTTTCTCAGCGATGGCTTTGGGTTTAAAAAGGAAGAGAAGCGAACTCTTTTTAAATATCATAGCTATGAAGTTAAAGAGATCACTGAAGATTTCATCCATTTGGCCACAAGTGAAGAGTGCCAGTATGATGCTTTGGCCTTAAAAAACTATCCTTATTTGGGTTTTCAAGGACACCCCGAAGCTAGCCAAAATTTTGTACTCAATGACATAAAAGTAACATTGGAAGACAACCTATTTGAAAAAGGTCAGCAGGACGGAAAAGCCATTATCAGAAACTTTATTAAATTAGTCGACTCCAATAATTAACTCAACTCTTCTCTTCTTCCACGATCAAAATACTTCCTATCGATTCTTTAACAAAATCAAAATAAGGAACCCTAAATTTCTCCACTTCATTATGTATTTCGTGAAAAGCTCCTTCAAATTTATTTAAGATAAAACTCTTTTCTACCATCGTAAAATAGTGAAGAAGAGAAGGCACATCAATGACTCGGTCACAACTCCCAACTGTGACAAAAGCCTGGCATAGTGGTCTTAGCGGACGCGTAAAAACTTCTCTCGATGCTTTCACCATTTCAAGTAATAACTTTGAATGCAATGTGAGAGCATTTTTTGTGTCGGCTAAATAGCGCTCTTTGACCCTGACATCATGGGAAAGAAAATTGAGATCAACTAACCCTCCCAAACGAAGGCTCACGGGAAGCCCTGCTAACCCTGCCAAAATAGACTGTGGAGAAAACTCAATAATTTTCCCTAGAATTCCTGGGTAACCGACGGGAGGAGCATTGAGAAAAACAACTTCCGGATAGAGATCTTTATGGGCCATCCTCTGAAGAAAACCCGCTGTTATCAAAGCCCCCATAGAGTGACCAAAAAGAGCGAAACGATTCATCTTGTAGCGCTTCTTCAAGTAGCATAAAATCTCTTCCAAATCATGCATATAATCCCAAAAGTCCTCCACATAAGCGGACCTTCCCATGCTTAGCCCATGGCCACGCAAATCGTATTGAAAAAGGTTAAACTGACCAGAAAAAAGATCACCAATATAGCTATGCCTCCCTAAATGCTCCCCAATTCCATGAGTGGCAATCAACCATGTCGAAGCGCCTGTCTCCTGAACTTGAGCATGAAGCTCAACATCATCACGCATTCTAATAAAGTGTTGTTCACTAATCACAGTCCCCCCATAGAACAAATTATCACTAGGACTTATTTACTTAACATTGGATTACTCAATATATCATTGAATAGTTGCTAAGAAATGATAAAATTTTCAGACTATGATGTATTGTCCTGTTTGCTTTAATCAGAGTCTTTCTATTTCAACCCAAGGGGTTATACAAGTTGCTATTAATGGAAAGCAAAGAGATAGTGGGCGCTTTTTATTTTCAACTTTACCTAAAGACCAAAAACAAACGCTACACGACTTTAAAACCAAAGTAGAAGAATTCTTCCAATGGTATAGCCAATTTATGAATAAAGAGCCCATTTATGTTGTGGAGCTTTTAACCCCTGACATGAAGTGCGAAAAAGGCTGTCGATTTCCACCACAAACCCGATTTTCAGCGGTTGATATTGTCATTCCTCAGAACCTTATTTACGAAGTTATTGGAGATCTTGGGAAAAGATACAGTATGAAAATTAAGCTGAAAGTATAATCGAGAAATTTAAGCAGATTTAGTTTTGGACCTACCTTCCTCTTGCCCTTGAATTTCTTCTAAGAATTTACGAACTTGAACGATGGCCCGACCACGAATAAAATCGACTTCTTGAAAAATCTCATGTCGACTTTCTTTTAAACGAATGACTCGACTATTTTGGACCACACGGGCAAAATGATCTTGACGTTTATGGCAAACAAATTGATCTCTGCCCGCTTGCATAAGCAAAATCGGTACCCTCAACTCCTTCGCCCTTTTAAATACTTTGCGAGCATTTTTCATGACCTCATACAACCACTTGATCGACGGAGAACCCAATCGAGTTTGAGGAAAAGCTGTTTCAAAATGGCGATGTGTTTGGAAGCGACGTCGGCAATTCGTGACGCGATTGTCTTCAAAGGAACAATCGATATCACCGAACCCATTATAAAAGAGAGATTTTTGCCCAAATCCCAACAGATGAACTATTTGCAAAAACAATAAACACATAAATTCAGGGACTTTCTTTATTCTCAACTTGAATATAGGACTAGAAAGAATAGTCCCATCAAAGAGATTACGATTTTCCAATATCGCCTTTAAACCAATGATAGTCCCCATGCCATGAGCCAAAAGAACAGAAGCCCTATAATGTTTTTCTGATTTAAAATTTTCAACAATATGAATTAAATCATGAGTGTAATTCTCAAACCTGTCTATATAGCCAATAAGTGGATTTCTAGTCATACGGGAAGAAAAGCCCTGCCCTCGATGATCTATCACAACAACGTCAAAACCTTCACTCGAAAGCTCCTGAACCAACTCTGCATATTTCAAACTAGATTCACCACGACCAGGACTAATAACCAATAATCGATCATTTTTTTCTTTTAAAAAAGATTTTACATGAACCATTAAACCTGGCGATTGATAGAAGTAATGAGATTGACCATTTTTTAAAAAAAACTTAACCCATTCATCTTGAGTACAATCCCCAATTTCTGTAGGCTCTTCGACCTGAGCGACAGAAAGAGATTTTCTAGAACTGAATCGATCTAAAAGCAAAGCGGCTCCCCAACTAATGACCTAATCTATTTTAGGTTTGATTATTGAGACGAACAATGGATAGGCGAACTTTTCCAAAAAAAAAATTAATAAACCTGAATAACCACACAGAACTTTTTTCATCAAGATAAACAAAATAAAACCGATTAAGTCTATCAACAAAATATATTAAAAATTTAATATATTTAAACGCAGCACAGAACCCCTCACCTCACTTAACAAAATCTAAAATTTGATCAGCACTTAACTCATTCCTAAAAATCACCTCTCTTCTGCAATTGCCCAATCATTTTCCCCTTAGCTAGAATAGCTTGTCAAAGTTTATAAACTTTTAGAAACAGACAGATCAAGAGAGAAATCTTATGACTCTAAAAAAGCTTTTTTTATCTTTCATTCCCATTCTTTTATTTTTCATAACATCTTGCCAAACTTTTAAAGCATCAATGGTCAACACTCAAGAACATATGAATAAGCCTTATGTTGTCTTGGTGTCCATTGATGGCTATCGATACGACTACAATAAAAAATACTCTCCCCCTAATCTCTCTACATTTTTTAAAGACAGCGCCTGGGCCAAGGGTCTCATCCCCGTTTTTCCAAGCAAGACCTTTCCCAACCATTACAGCATGGTGACAGGACTTAAAGCAGCCAATCATGGAATTGTAGCCAATGGATTTTGGGACCCCAAAAGAAAAGAAATGTACCAACTCGGTAAACCAAATACTTTAGATGGAACATGGTACGGAGGTGAACCAATATGGGTGGCTGCTGGTAAACAAGGAATGGTCTCTGCAAGTTATTACTGGGTCGGAAGCGACGCCAATATTCAAGGACGCTACCCAACCTATTATTACCGCTATAATGGAAAAGTCCCCAACGAAGAAAGAGTTAACCAAGTTATTGACTGGCTCAAACTTCCTCCAAAAAAACGTCCTCATTTTATTACTTTGTATTTCAGTGATGTCGATTCAGCAGGCCATCGCCACTCACCAGACTCAAAACAGGTTCGCCAAGCTATTATGAATGTTGACCGTTCTCTCAAACTGCTCTTTGATGGGATCAAAAAAATAGGTCTCCCCGTCAATATCATCGTCGTCTCTGATCATGGAATGCAAACATACACTAAAGATAAATACCTTTATCTTGCCGATTATATTTCTCTAGATGGAATACGCGTTGTTGGGAAAGGGCCACATGCCCTCATCTATACAAATGATCCCAAAAAAAAGGAAACCATTTATAAAAAACTAAAAAAAATCAAACCAATTAAAGTGCACAAGCCTGAAAAAATGCCGAACCATTATGGATATTCCAATAACCCACGTGTGGGAAACCTTGTCCTCTCTGTAAAGCCCGGTTACTATCTCTATCATATCCGACCATTAGATGGGTTCATTCCAAAAATAACTGGACCAAAAGGAACACATGGATACGATGCCAAAGATACAAGCAATATGAATGGCATTTTTTTCGCTAAAGGACCCAATATCAAAACCATAGGAGAAATGGCTCCCTTTCAAAATATCCACATTTACCCTCTTATCATGGATATATTGGGACTTAAAATACAAACGAAGATCGATGGAAAAAGAGCCATGCTCTCTCGTCGACTGCTTCGTTAAAAGCTACTAATTCTTACTCTTCAGTCAGCCATCTGAAGAATATGATCAAACTCAGACTTGGTAACAGGTGTGATTGAAAGTCTATTTCCTTTTTGGAGAATTTTCATATTTTTCAGCTGAGTTTCCCCTCTTAATTGTCCAAGAGAAATTAGATTTGGAAACTTTCTCTTAAATCTGATATCGATCATAATCCAGCGAGGATTATCTGAGTCAGATTTGGGATCATAGTACTTAGATGCTTTATCAAAAGCAGTAAAATCAGGGTATCCTTCTTTAGCTACTTCAGCGATCCCCGCAATCCCAGGAGGTTTGGCATTAGAGTGGTAAAATAAGATAAGATCACCTTCACTCATTTCATCACGCATAAAATTGCGTGCTTGATAATTTCTTACACCATCCCAATGATCTGTCTTATTAGGGGCTTTCTCCAAATCATCAATCCCAAAAACATCAGGTTCTGACTTCATCAACCAATACTTTTTCAACAAAGCCTCCACAAATTCTTCACTCTTTAATTTTTGAGATATTTACCTATATTATCCAGCATAAACTGAGGAAGCGCAAAAGAGCTCCGATGAATATCTCCAGTGTAGTATTTAAACTTCAACTGCGAATCCTTCACTCTCTGGGGGTTAAAATCCTCTATCGGATTTAATCCTTTAGAAGCAAAAGTAAAAGACCATAACCCTCCAGGGTAACTCAAATTGTGAAAATTATATATTGAAACAACAGGAAAAATATCATTCAAAACTGCTAACAACTCTCTCTGCATTTTGGCTTCGTACCATGGGCCTTCCCCTTGTGAAACAACGATTCCTTCATCTCCTAAGCATTTTTCTAAATTTTGATAAAACTCTAATCCAAACAATGGTGTTGCAGGTCCAATAGGGTCAGTAGAATCAATTAAAACAATATCAAAAACCTCACCCTTGCGAGAAGCTTCCTCAATAAACTTAACCCCATCTCCGATAATTAAATTCATTTTGGGATGATTGAGTTCACTAGCACAAAGAGGAATAAACTCTTGGCAAACATTAACAACCATTTCATCAATTTCGACCATTGTGCATGTTTCAACAGAGGCATGACGACAAACTTCACGAGCCGTTCCCCCATCACCCCCTCCAATGATAAGAACTTTCTTGGGATTAGGATGAACAAATAAAGGAATATGAGCAATCATCTCATGATAAACAAATTCATCTCTCTCCGTAACCATGATAAGGCCATCATTCAAAAGCATTCTTCCATGACCTTTTGTTTCAACAACATCAATAGATTGAAAATCACTTTTCCCGCTAAACAAGATATTTTCTACCTTGTATCGCAAGCCTAAAAAACTATCATGTTTTTCTTCTACCCAAATATCAGATTTCATAAGGTCTTCCTCAATTAATAAACAACCGGTTTTTCCGGTCCCTTGCTACCTCTATAAAAATAACGAAAATCAACATCATACCCATTTAATAAATGATCTCGAGTATGAGCGATCTGAAGATAATCTTCTCCAAAATCAAAATCTCTCTTACTATTAAAAGTCACTACATCAAATGAACCAGGCTCAAATATATCAATAAAATGATGAAGAATTTTTTCTATTATAAAACCCATCCGGATATTTGTTTCAAAACTTACATAAGGTGATGTCTCTTGGGGAGTCACATGAATTGTATAATACAAATCATCTTTAATAGCGTTAAGACTATAGCCGTAAGGTTGGAAAGCAAAATCATCAATAATGAAGTCTTCAAATATATTTTCTAGTTTAAAATAAGAACGAATATCCTGAGCTCTTAATCCACTCTGTGTTAAAAATTTTCCAGAACTTGCAGAAATATCGTACATGAAAAACTCAGTCGTCGTATCCGCTTCACTAGGGTGAAAGTGTCTGTTAAGATAAAAAAGTAAATTATAATGACCATGGATTTTACCAAATCTAAGTGCTACACCATCAACTAAAGTCCTAATTTTTTCCACATCATCGCGAAAATCAGAAGGTTGCAATCGAGATCGATACTCATTTTTCCTCTGGAAAACAATGGACTCAATATTTTCTGTTCCAAACTTTTTAAGAAAAAGAAGAACAGACTCAACCAAACGTGTCTGCCCACAGGTCAACATGAGAACACGATCTTTCCAAACAAATAGACTCGATTCAGATAGCAAGAAAGCTTTGGCATCCTGGTTTTCAACTTCAGACAATATTGTGGCGCCACAAGCATGAACTAATTCAACCCAGTACTCACGAGGACGATTGGTCAATGGCCAACAATCCTCAGAAACAACTATCTCTACTTTTTTTTCAGCACCTTCAAAAAACAAGGTCCTTCTCCAAACCAAACAACTCAATCAATAATAAAAAACGCGCACAAGATAAAACGAGAAGAAACTATCACTTAGGCATATCCAACGAAATAGAAAATTTAAGTAAAAAAGGTAAAAAAAGAAATTAACCTCTACAACTTCCCCAATCTAGCACCCTGATTATCTTAAGAAAGGTTTATGTCACAAGAAAGAATCCCGCTAAAGACTCAATGCACCAAACCCCTTACTGCCTGCATTTATTACAATACAACAAGTGTATCGAGGTTGAATCCCTATTTCGTTTGAATAGAGAAAACACCATCCCAATCGCGCTCTGGCGGATTCTCTCGGTAATACTGACAGCGCTCTTTTAAAACAAGCGAGGGACCATCATCTCCCACCACCTTCAGTCCCTTTTCTAAATACTCAATCGATCTCTCCCAATTTTGAGACTGATACTCTACCAATGCCTTCTCGTAACAATCTTTAACTTCCCTTTTCTTCTCCTCCCTAAAGTCCGCTATCTCATAAATCGTCGTCGCTCCCTTCCTACCTTTTAAAACCACATCATCAATCCTTCTCGTGACTATCTTATCTTCTAATTTGAGAAAGGTTGTCTCACTTATCAAAATATTTGTTTTATAAACCTTATTACTGCTCTCCAGTCGACTCGCTTGATTGACATTATCCCCCAATACCGTAAAGTTGAACCTCTCCTCTGAACCAAAATTTCCAATAATCACCTTTCCCGTGTTCACTCCAACTCTAATATTGATATTCATATCGGAGTTTTTTATATCTTCACAACACATCAAAGCACATTGACAGGCCAAGAATGCATGGTCTTCAAAACTTTCGATTCCTCCCCAAAAGGCCATAATAGAATCACCAATAAATTTATCGACTGTGCCATGATATTGATCAATATTCTTTGTCACTGCCATCGAGAATTTATTAAGCAACTGGATCAAATCTTGAGTCGAAAGTGATTCTGATATTTTTGTATAATTTTCAATATCAATAAACATGACGGTGACTTCTCTCTCCTCCCCCCCAAGTGTCGCCTCGACTCCTTCCAAGAGATACTTTTTGACTAATATGGGAGATAAGTATTTTTTAAAAGATTTGAGGCTCGATTTTATGTTGGAGAGATAATTAGAAATCTTATCTATTTCATAAATAAAAGAAGGAATGCGTGGTGTTTGCTCTAAAGAAAAGTAAAAGATATCTTTCATTTCTCCAAAAACGCGATTAAAGCTCTTGGTAAGGTGGCGACTCAATAAGAGAGAAAAAATGATAATTACTACCAAGATGAGAAGAGAAAAGCCAATTGATCGATAAAGGGATTCGAGCGCTCGGGCCAGGATTTCTTCTTCTGAAACACTCATCAGAATATGCCAAGAAATATCTTGAGAAACGTTAAGATGTTTACTTTTTAATATAAATCTTTGATTGTTAAAGAGATACTCTAAATCACTCTTTCGATTAGATGCAACCCATTTGTTAAAAACAAACTGAGTTTGCTTATCATTAATTTCTTTTACATTAGCCAACATAGTTTTACCGCTTTTTACAACACTCGTAAAATCTGGTTGGTTATGAGCGATAAGTGTACCCTTATCATTGACAATAAAAAGTGATCCCGATTTATATCGATAGAAATCCTTAAGGAAACGGCTAATAAAGTCCAGTTGAATATCGACCGTAAAAACTCTTTCAAATTCCCCTCTCTTATTATACGAGGGAATGGCAAAAGTTATGCCAGGTATTTTTTCTGGAAGCCAGAGATAGGGGTTGAGCCAAATAGGCTGCCCCTTTTTTTTAGGTATTCGATACCAAGGGCGATTGCGCGGATCGTGAGTATCATTGTTCTGTCGAATAGCAACTAGTTTATTTGATTTTTTATCTTTACCATATTCAGTCATAAGAGAAGTTTGATTTCCCTGTTGAACCCATTGGCGAATTATTAATTCCTTCGATGTGTAATCAGCAGCAATACCAGTTCCCTTAATATCCCCTAAACTTATATAAGTCAGTTCTGGAAAACTCTCCAACGTATCATAAAAAAAATCTCGAATTTCACGATCATTTGATAGAAATTTTCTAGAAACTCTTTCATTTAAGAGTCCAAGTCGTTCTACCTTTTTCAAATGAACTTTTACGAGAGAGAAAATTTTTGTTGAGATCTCCCCAAAGAGTTGATTGGAAAGTTCACGAATGGTTCTTTGACCATCATTGTAATTGAGAAAAGTAACCCCGAGACCAGTGAAAAGAGTGGCCGTAAAAAGTAAGACACCAAGGCTAAGCTGAAAGGATGGTTTTCTGATTTTTCTTATCATTCTCCCTTTCAAAGTATAGGGAGGGTTAACACACTCGTCTATATAAAATTAATTTACCCCCAATAATTCTCTACCTGATTTCTCAACATCTTTTTAAATTAAAAAAACTAGTGCAATACTTTTCCCTACAGTTGTATGAAACTAAAAAATAAATTTTTCAGACTAAATATAACAAAACCTATAAAAACATAATTTATCTTTGCTCAAAAGCTCTACTAATAGATATCCCTTTTTGGCGAAAATATCCCGTTGTGCTACCATCGATTGATGGTTAAAGATATTTGTCCGATGCCCTACAGCGCCATTACCATTACAACGACAGGTGCTATAAAGCCATGTGTATCCTATCAAGACGAATCCATACGCTATAGACCTGATCACTCCTTAAAAGAGTACTTTTATGGGGCAGAATTTGATTCATTAAGACGCGCCCACTTAAATGGTGAAATTCCGCCCGGTTGCCAAGCATGTCTTGGCCGCAGGAAACAGGGACTTCCCACAAAAAGAGATGGACTGGATAACCGCCTCCACAAAAAGAAACAATCAATCCCTTTATCCAATCCGCACCTGCAATATGTTGAGCTAGCGGTATCCAACCGCTGTAACCTCGATTGTGTTATGTGTTCTAGCGAATACAGCTCCAAGTGTGGGTGCGCAATGAAAAAAACTTCGCTACTAAGCACTCCTTTCGCCCTTACGAACCTCAATGGGAAGTGCAACACTCTCTCTCCAATACAATTGTAAAGGAGTTACAAGACCTGTCCAAAAACTTGATCCATGGTGTTGAACTCATTGGAGGGGAGCCTCTGATCGAGCCGTTCACACTAAATACAATCTCTGCCCTAACTAAGCAGAACCCAGATATCCGTATCTCCCTCATCACCAATCTGACATCGTTGCCCGATTCATTCATGAAAGTGTTAGAACAGGCCAAAAACTTGCATTTCCATTTAAGTATTGATGGTGTCGGAACTACTTATGAATGGATTCGAGGTACTCCCTACAAGCCAGTTCAGCACAACTTACAAAAACTAGCGGAATTCAAACCCCAGTGTATAGGCAAGATCGCACCAGCACTCTCAATCTATAACGTACTTCGATTAAGAGAGATGTTTACCGAGTTGAGGGAATATAAACCTGTAAGCCTTACCAGAATTGTATATTACCCTGAATACCTGGGAGCCAACCTTCTCCCCGCTCCCCTGAAGAAAAAGGTCGCAGAAGACTTGGAGTGGATAAGACAAAAACGCCTGGGAGATTCTTCTTTTGAACGGGAGGCAAAACGCTTATTGCAATTTCTCCAAAAGCCAATGAGTGAACCACATTCAATTTTACTAAAACGCCTACGCCTCTGGACAGAATACACAAATAAAATACGAAACCAAAAAGTTTGGGACCTTCAACCTGAATTGGAATTCTTACGATGACACCATAAGGAAAGAATTATGCCTAATACAGACTGGATAGAGCTACGAACAAAGTTGAGCTATAATCGTCTCTGGGCAATGTATGACCAGGAAATCCACGATTTCCTAGCGAGCTTAAGCACATCTCATTGCACGAATCGCACCTCTTCACTGCGACCGGAATTCTATGCCACTTTTCATAAATGGCTTTTGTCCAGTCGATTAAATCGAATTTCCGGAGTCGATGCCTTTCCTCACCGAGATATGATTGTAGGAGTCACCCAACTACTAGATGACACCCATCTTATGAGCGATCGCCAGATCGTAGTGGTAGAAGGAGAGTACCCCTACCACGAACGGATTAAGCCAACTATCAAAAAGCGCTCCGTAGAAACGCTGGCCACCGGAGATCACTTAATTCTCTCTCTACCTTTTGCTGGCCGAGGTGACCTGCATAGGGATACAGACCTTCTCTTAGACCGCTGCCTAGAGCTCGACATTCCGGTGACTATCGATGGGGCCTGGTACGGCTGTACTCGAGGAATTGAATTCCACTTTGATCATCCAGCAATCCAATCGATCGGTTTTAGTTTAAGTAAAAGCCTTTGCATGGGCTCTGACCGTGTTGGCGTACGCTATAGCCGCAATCGAACCAATGGTCCAATCACTATTCTCAATGATTACGACATGGGAATTGACACTCTCATGGGATGTGCTATCGCCTGTATGAAGCGCTTCCCAATTGACTTTTTACAAGACAAATACGGTGACCACTACCGAAGGGCCTGTGAAAATTTAGAATTAACTCCGACCAAATCCATTCATGTGGCCTGGGGTGCACGTCCAGCTAGAAGAAATGGACCCATTGGTATGCGTCAAGTTCTTCTTTCTCTACAGCAGGAGAGCTATCCCTAACGATAGTTGTCCCCATCACCACGAATTAACTCTGCTAGCTCCGGCACATGCTCTAGTAAATTGGCAGAACGCCCTTCATCAAAGAGTTGAACATGTTCACGGAATTTTTCTCGAAGAGTTTTTAATCGCTCTTCAGAATAGGTTTGCTTAACTAATAAACGAAGCAAAGCGTGTATCTCTCGATGGGCTTCTTTATGGGCGATAAAATCGTGAACCACTTCACCTATTTCACAAGCCACTTTTTTCCGCCACTCAATAGGCACAATTTCCAAATCCAAGTACTCAGGAGAATGCACAATAGAAAAATAAATCCGCAAAGAACGCTGATATTCTTCTGCCACTTTTTTAAGGTAGCAGAGAAGTTCTTTCATTCCGAAAATATTGTATGCACTAACGGTAATGTACACCTTGTATCCAAACTTTTTAGGACTACGCTGAAGTAATAAACGTAGATTTCTGTCTAAAGTCTCCCATTTTGAAGGATACCGTAGGTATTCATTGAAGGTGCCAAATCCATCAAGACTGCAAGAAAAAGTACAATACCGAAACACTTCCAAAGCATCGAGCATGGATTTTTCCAAATAAGTTAAGTTGGTAATAAACTTCAACCCAAGCTTAGAAGTCTTTCCCTTTCGCCTACAATCCTGCACGAACTGGTGTAGTGAGCGATGAAACAGGGGTTCCCCTCCAGCAAAATTGACCCGATACAATTGAGGAACCCTGCCGTGCAACTCTTCCCAGAATAGTTTCTTGTCGACCCGGGCACCAATAAAGTTTGTTTCAACCTCGTAGTATTGATCCTCCAAGTCTGAAAGAACTTCGCGTCCAGAAGCTATTAGGGCACCCACTTCCTCGTGAAAGCGCGAGCTCTGGCGCGAATTACAAGGTCGACAACTTAAGTTGCAGTGGTTCCCCAATCGAACATCCATAATTCGCGGTGGTAGAGCCTTTTGGTTCTTGTCCACAAAAAAAGCCAATTGTTCATCAAAAGAACGAACGGCATCAGGGAATAACTTTTCTACTTCCTCCGTGACGTGCATCCTTTTGGACTTGCCCCCAACACATTCAACGTCATAACAGGCACGACATTCGACTGGCGGAGCCTCTCTAATAAATTGCTGCCGCAATTTATCCATTGCTTTACTCTCCCAAACTTCAGCCATAGTTTCTCGACCGGCCAAGAAAAGCACTCCATTTTCTTGATGTATCTGCACCTTAGGGACTTCACAACAAAGCGAAAATCTTCCATCTGTGCGAATGTACTGTTCAAAAAATGGCACCCAACAAAATTTTTGTGGTTTCTCCAAGTTCTTCCTCAATAGAGAACTCCCTTCTCTCTAAGTCCAATTAGTATAGACCCATGCCACTGAAAAAAAGTAATCACCTTCAAACAAAGTCATAACAACACTTCTATCACTAAACCAGAGCTTCTCAAGAATTGAAAAAGCTCCTGAATGAGAACAGGATTTTCAAGAGAAGAGTTCTCCAAAGCCCAGGACAGTGAGTTTCCCTTTAATAAGTGATTCATAACACACCACTGCACAGGGTTCAGTTCCTTAACTTGAACTTCACTTTCAGACTTGTAAATAAGGAGGCATTGAGGTCTTTGGCAATCTAAAACCCCAAGAGTTACCTCAAGATTGTCACGGTTTTTAAAAATATTATAGAGGGCCAATTCCCAAGAGTAAGTCTTCAAACTCGGGTGAAATTGAAAATGGGCCTTCGCTAATAAAGTTTCAGATACTCCTATGAAAGGATCCCCATAGTCCTTATACTCTCCATGAAAAATTTGCCAAAAATCCCACTCAAACTGAGCGAGCTCTCCAATTAAAGGAAAATTTTCTCTGCATTCAGACTGGCGTAAAAAACTGGGAAAACTCTCGCCATACTCTCCCAAATCTCTATGTGAAGAAGGATGAGAATCTATATAATTACTCACCACCTCAAAATAATCTTCACCACCAAGAACAAACCAGATCGATTTAAAATTTTCCTCCATGGCCTTCACTAGCCTCGCCTTGTAATCATCACGGTAGAGATTGAGGACGCGCTCAGAGCTTAACTCACCGATGGGATTTATCTCTGCCATTAATTCAGATGAATCCTTTTCTTCTAGAATAGAGTTTAAAAAAATTTCTTGATAAGATTTAAGATCTTTCACAATAAAGCTTCTCGACAACGGCTTTGTATCCATAAATGACGTGCCGTAATAGCCTCTTTCTCTAATCGAGAGAAATCGGGAATATCCTCATCCCATTCAATTAAAATGGGAATGGCCTTATCCATCGTTTGAGCTTTTTTGCTAAACAAGTCCCAAACTTCTGGGAACACAGGATGAGAATGAGTGTCAAAAAGATAATCTCCCCGATCAGAAAAACCAGCCAGATGTATTTCGGCAATGAGATCATTGGGTATCTCTTCTAGATATTTTTCAGCATCAAAACACTGATTTTTAGAGTTCACAAAAACGTTGTTGATATCAAATAAGAGCTTACATCCACTTTCTTGGGCCACAAGCTTATTAAATTCCCACTCACAGTACTGGCTTTCTTTTAACGTGAAATAAGCGCTTAAGTTTTCAACGGCAATCTCAGAACCCAAATAATCCTGAACATATTGAATACGGGAAACCAAATGCCTCAGAGTTTCATCATTATAAGGCAAGGGTAGTAGATTGTGTAAATTCTGATGAGCATGCCCAGTCCAACAAAGATGATCACTCACAATAAAAGGTTCAATTTCCTCTTTCATCACTTTAAGGGCCTTTAAGTAATCTTTATCAAAAGGTTCAACAGTCCCCAAAGAGAGGGAAACCCCATGCATAGCGATGGGATAGTCCTCACGAATTTTTTTTAATACACGCCATGGTCTTCCTCTCGTAAAAAGGAAGTTTTCAGAGGTGACCTCAAAGAAATCAACCTCTATTTGAGGTTTTTCTAAAAGGTAAGAAAAGTGGGGATGGCGCAAGCCCACACCTACCAAGCCCTCATCGGGATCTTTTGCCATTTTTGGCATTACCCCTAAAGAAGATCTATTGGGAAGGAAGCACCAAAACCAACATAGTGAACTTCAAAATCGGTATCTATCGTCGAATTTGTTGTTCCTTTAACTTTAACCTTATCGTAATCAAGTGAGCGATAGTAAAGATTTAAATTTACATAAGGCAAAAGGGTAAAGCCAAAAGTAAATCCAAACCCTGAGCCATCTCTATACTCAGACTCACCAAAGAGGTTTCGGCTATTCACTACGGCAACACCAGTCCCATCCCATTCGTCACCCTCCATTGTAGAATAAAGAAAATAATCGAAATCGAGATGAAAAAGGCCCAATTGAAAACCGGCAAAAAATCCATAGGAGGTTCCATCGTACTGATCAAGATAAGCAGTATTGGCACTTGGAGCATCTACTTTAAAAAGAGATTTCTCAAAAATCCCACCGGCCCTCAAAAAAGGTAAATCAGCACCCAATTTAAAACCATAAAGAAGACCCTTATAATCTTCTTCTTCAGTACTTCGATCATCACCATTCCCTCCCTTTAAAGCAGCGATATAGGGATCCAACATCAAAATGGCACTTGTCGACTGAACAGAGATTAAAGCTCCTAGCAAAGCTACCCATAGAAATGATCGCTTCATTTTTCCTCCTAAACTAAACGAAGTCCTTTATTCCACTTAATCTTATCGAATTCAGCCTACCAAATGAAGCTTTAATGGAAGTTTATTAAGCACCCAAAAAACCCAACGCTGGTCTTCTTGCCGGTACGGAAGCCTTTAGCTAGATTAACCAAATGCAATATAAAATCGCCACTTGGAATGTTAACGGTATTCGGGCCTGCGCTAAAAAAGGCTTTCTCAAATGGATGGCCAAATCCCAGAGACAAATCTTGTGCTTACAAGAGACCAAAGCCTCTCCAGAACAACTCTTAAAAGACTACCCTCAACTCGTAACTCCTCAGAAATTCTATGTCCAATACGCTTCAGCACTCAAAAAAGGCTACTCAGGAGTAGCCATTTTTAGTCACAAAAAGTTACCTAAGCCCATTTATAGCGTGGGATTGGGAAAAAAAGAGTTTGATGACGAAGGTCGAACATTAATTGCCGAATACCCTGAGTTTATCCTCATCAATGGATACTTTCCCAACGGGCAAAGAGATCACAATCGAGTACCCTACAAATTAGCTTACAGCCGAGAAGTGATAAAAAAGGCCCTCTCCTTAAAGCAAAAAACAGGCAAAGAAATTTTGATCTGTGGAGATATCAATACAGCTCACCAAGAGATCGATTTAGCTAATCCTAAACAAAATGAGAAAACGACTGGCTTTCTACCCATTGAGCGAAGCTGGATGGACGAAATATTGCGAGAAGATTGGAGCGACGCCTACCGACAACTCAATGGTGATAAAAAAGGGGAGTACACCTGGTGGACTTATCGAAACGATTGCCGAGAAAGAAATATAGGATGGCGTATTGACTATTTCTTGCCCTCGAAAGCCTTACTTAAAAACGTAAAAAAATGCTCTCACAAACCCCAAATTATGGGTAGTGACCACTGCCCCGTTTACTGTGACTTGGAGTTTTAACCAAAATACCTGCAATAAGGAACTAAGGTCGAAAAGCTTTGATTGATTTAGAATGGGCCCGAACCAGTCCTGCAAGCTCTATATCTCGCTTACTTTTTATGCTCAATTTATCCCAACTCTTATACTTAGCCTTTAATTTTAAACAAAGCTCATTTTTCAAGTATTGATCTTGATCGCACTCAATCATCAATTGATTTAAGGAATAAGTTCCAAAAAAAGACTTTTCAAATTGGCGGTGAGAACCATCAAAACCCATCATTTCTTTTACTATTTCATTGACCCTCTCATCCATTTTTCTATGATCGGACAAAACAAACCGTACGAGGGCCACAGCTTGATCCTTGTGGGCCTTTTTTGAATTTTTTACTAAATCTCTAAAATAAGAGAGAGCCAGCCTGACTCCTTTACTAACGCCAAGATGACAATCCATTTTGATTTCTAGAGCCTGAAGTAAAGACTCTTTTAGCGTTTCAACGATATCTATAATCGAAACCGTTTCAATAGCTTGAAGTTTTTCTCTCTTATTTAAGCGGCAAAATCCACTAGAGGAATAACACTCTGCATGGCTAGAGAATGCATAACTAGCAATTTTAGAGCACGGCCTTAGGTAATTCTCATCTGTTATAAGCGCTTTTTGCAAGCAATAGGTCGTCTTAGCCACCCAATCCTGAAGAGGTCTATCCCAAGATTTTTTTCTATTTTGAAACCTTTGGCAGTATTTTAAACCATAACCAGACAAATAGTTAAGACCAAGGCAACTCAACTCCTTTTCGAGAGCCGGATAAAAGTAACAATTCGTAGAACTTGGTTTCGGAAAATTTATTTGAGTGCCAGTAGAACTCAAATCAGGGGACTTTACCTTAGAGCAGCCCAAAATAAAAACAAAGCTAAGGAGTGCAACTATTTTCATTGATTCTATCCTATAGTACATAAACCTTACCTTCAAAAGCTCTTATTGGAAAATTTATGAAGAATAATAAAAAATCAAAACAAATAGCAGATCAAGAAGTCTTGAAAAACAAAAACACGAATAAACCTAAAGCCATTGATGTCTCTCAGATAGATCTAGACCTTATGAAGAAAAAGACCGTCGATCTCCCCGGTCTCATCGAGTTTGCCCACTCCGTAGGAGGGTTTCACATCACACCGACAGAACAAGGCCTGATCAAAAGCCAAGCTATGGAAGCCCTCAAAGGACAAACTCAAATGCAGCTAGATCTCATTTTTGAACAAATGAAGCTTCTTGCTAAGCAAGCTAAATCTATCCAGTCCCGCATTTCTATTTCACAACAGATTTACGAAGCTGATCTCAACTTTAAACCCTCAATTGGAAAGCACTATTTCCTTTACCAAAGGGATGATAGGACTAGGGTTCTCTCTCTTGTAGCACCGGAAGAATGGAGCTCTAATCAATCGATTGGAATTTTTGTGGCAGAAGTAGAGCTTATGGCCGATCATACCTGGAAAGTTATAAGGGAAGAAAAACCTGAAGAAGACAATCAAAGTGATAGTACCCATTAAAGCCTAACCCTTTGAAAGTTCGTCTTTTGTATTGGTTACACAAGTCCTTGCCAAAAAGTCCTTCCGTGACACAATGTCTCGATGCAAGAAACAACAATATTCCCCTTTTTTCTTATCATTTCTCTTATATTCTTGAGCAATTCTTCTTTGGCCATTTTAGGAGAGCCTTTACTGTTAAAAAGTCTTCCCCATCAAGTCTGTAAACTCACACTCTCCAATAAAAGAGGACAAAGCTTTCACTGCACGGGCTCTCATATTGCTCCACAACTAATCAAAACAGCCGCTCATTGCCTTTATCAAGCACATCTCGACAAGGTTGAATGCGGAAAAGAAAAAGGCAAAGTTAAGCGAATCATTATCCACCCCCTTTTTAATGGTGAAAATGTTGATGAAGAGATCCCTAATCGTAGATTTGATCACGCCCTTATTCAGCTCACACACTCTTTAAAAATAAAACCATTTAATATTCCCTCTAACCGTCAATGGATTGATATTATATTAGAGCAAGCTTCACACTGTTTCTTAGCAGGATACGGCATTAACCAAACCAACCTTCACGAGACCGGCCACCTGAGCCTAAGCCTGATAAAACCAATCATCATTCAAGACCAAGATGAAATTAGAAAAGTCAAAGGAGCCTATATCGTCGATCTTCGCCCAGGAGACTCTGGAAGTCCTCTCTTATGTCTTTATCACAATAGACTCTGGGATATGGGGACCGCTTCGGGAAGAGATTTCAATTACGACTCTCTCTTTGCACCCATTGAGTCCTTCCATCAAGGATTTCCTCAAGTCGGCTCTTATATTAATCAAAAAACTTTATTTTTTGAACTAAACTCAAATATTCACAACCTGCCTTCAGACATCTTAGATATCCAACTAGGTCAAAAGGTAAAAATTCGCCCCTTCTCTCAATTTTATTCTCAAGAAAAAGATCAGTTCTTTTTTAATGGCGAAGTTCCAGTAGACTTCACCATCGAAAAACTTCAAGAACGAGAAATGATAGGAATAGTAGAGGGAGGCATTTCACAGTTCTACATTTGTGTTAACGGACTTCTGTGTTGGGGACAAAAAGAACGCGTATCAGTCCCTTTAAACAGATTACTCAACAAAAGAAAAAGAGAGCGCTAAAGCGCTCCCTAGATCAAATAGGGTAAAATATAAGCAAAATTAAACCCAATCAGGTAAATGGCCAAACTTAAAAAATAAACATACAAAGACCACTTTCTCGTACTGGCACAAGCCTCCCCTTTTGGCCCGACAGGACAAGGGGCACTCTTGCTTCTCCATTGAGCGTAACCAGTTAAAGCGAGGAGGAAACCAGAGGCAAGAAAAAGCCAAAGTTTATTCTCGGAAAACCATATCAACTGCGGGAATTGTCCCAAAAAACCGGCCATCGCAGCCCCTAGGCCAATAGTGACGAGCAAAGCTGGTAAAGCACAACAGATTAAAGTCGATAAAGAACTAAAAAGAGTTAAAAAATCGAGAACCCGTTTCATTAATTTCTCCCTTTAATAGGAGTTTTTGTTCTTTTAATCGAGACAACATTATAACCCGTATCGATAATGAGCTTAGTCACCTCTTTATCAGAAAGTAGGGCCTTGCCATCGAACTCAATCAATACACGCTTTTTTTCTAAACTAACGTCTATTTTTTTCACCTTCTCTAAATCTTTAAGCTTACTTTCAATCCCATTAGCGCAAAAAGCACAAACCATACCTTTAACTTTAACCTCCAAAGTTTCCCCTCGAGCCAATGAAAAAAAACTCAAAAAAATCATTAAGATAACAAAAAATATTTTCATGATTTATCTCCTTCCTTAAATAAATTGACGAATAGTAAAATTGACGAGCCAATTTCCTGACGTACTTGCCCCAAATTCCCACAGCACATTTTTATAAAACATCCGGATGAGTGGAGTCACTGAAGTTTGGCTCATTTGAGAATGAGGCTGATGGGACAATTGAAGCATCAACCAAGTATTTAGTTCATTGTATTTAGCTAAATAGGGAGCAAACCCCAAACGAACCATGTAATTTTCTTTTAAAAAATCTGTACCTTCATAACGAGCATACTTAGCCAAAGTAAAAATCTTGCGAGTTTCCCAATCAAGTTGAGTCCCAACCCGATAAACATCGCTCTTTTTTCCTTGCGACTGATCCCAATCGATATATCCATAGCCTCCAAAAGCATAGATATTGGCTTGGTAATCATCGCCATTCCATCTCTTAACAAGAAATCCAACTCTAGGTAGAAAGATTTTTGTTTCTCGATCCGAATGCACCTCTACACCATAACTCCACCAATAAGTTGGTGAGTAGTGAATTGTATTATGACTACGATTTTTGTTATTGTGGGAAGTTAAAGACAAACTTCTTCCGTAACTTACCGGATGGGCCTGAAGCTCCATTAAAGGTAAGAGAAAAACAATGAGTATTAACCATTTCATTACACTTTCCTTGAAATTAAGTCAGTATATATACCTTTTTTAAAAAAAGGCATGACAAAAAATAGTAACAGGTTAAATTAAACCAATCGGTGGACGCAGAGGACGGTGAGAATAAGAACGTAAAGAATCGAGAAGAAAATAGGTTTCAAAAAACTCACTCCAAAGAACTGGTGTGAGGGTAGGCATCAAGTCTTGCTTCTCAGAAATTAGTACACAACACTGACAAACCTTTCCTTTTTTCTCAGATTGAGAAGAGTTTTCTTTTTGAGAAGCATGAAAAGGGCAAGAGACTTTTCCTTCATCAAAACTAGATTTTAAGGTCTGCTTGTTTAAGCATGTGGCAAAATGATCGCAAACACTCGCCTGAGAAAACCCCAAGTGAAAACAAAGTAAGCTTGAAATTAGAAAAGTAATGATCTTCCCCATAGTCTTAAGTCTAGCTCTCTATGCTAGTTCTGTCTACTATGGAAAACTTAATCCTATTGAAGCTTATCGAGAGCCGTTCTCAATACATCATCGGTTTTGGCAAAACACAATCGAATCAATTTTTGCGCTGGCTTTTTTCCATAAAAGCTCGACACAGGTATAGCTGCGACACCTTTTTGATCAATTAATTCCAAACAAAACTCAAAATCTGATTTATCACTAATTTCAGAATAATCTACCAATTGAAAATAGGAGCCCTCCACAGGAAGAGGCTTAAAAGCCGTCTTTTTCAAGCCCTCACAAAAAAAATCGCGCTTCCCCTGGTAAAACTCAGCCAGTTCTCCATAATAATTAGACCTCTGATTCATCATATCGCTAATAGCGAGTTGGGCGGGAGTAAAAGTACAAAAAGTAACATATTGAAGAACTTTTCGAAATTCTTTAGTCAGTTCGGGAGCTCCCAAACAATAGCCAATTTTCCACCCCGTAATGTGATAAGTTTTTCCAAAAGATGCAATGGCCAGAGTTCTCTCGCGCATACGAGAATCATTAAAAGGCGATAAGAATTTTCTCTTATCAAAAATAATATGCTGATAAACTTCATCACTAATGAGAAAAATATTTTTATCTTTAATAATTTCCCATAAACAATCTAAATCCATGGAAGTGAGAACCTTCCCACCCGGGTTGTGGGGAAAATTGAGAAGAATAACTTTAGTTTTTTCGGTAATAGCACTCTCTACCTTATTCCAATCGACAGAGAAATCGCCCTCTAAATTAATACGAACGGGTGTCCCTTTATTAAACTCAATATTGGGAACGTAAGAATCATAGCAAGGATCAAAAACAATGACTTCATCCCCCTGAGAAACCAGTGCTGAAAGCGCACAAAAAACCCCTTCCGTAGCCCCCGAAGTAATTGTCACTTCATCGTCCCTGTTCAGAGGCACATCATAAAGCTCTCTCTGCATATTGACGATACTCTCTCTTAAAGCAGGCATCCCCATCAAAGGAGCGTACTGATTGCGCCCTCCCTTTACATAGTAATTTAAACGTTCAAATAAATAACTCTCACAATCAAAGTCAGGAAAGCCCTGCCCCAAGTTAATAGCCTTTTTCTCCGCGGCAAGAAGAGAGATTTGGGTAAAAATGGTCATCCCCATCGAGGGAAATTTACTTTCAATTTTCATTGTTACAACTCAAAGCTTTTCCAAAATATTATTAAATGCCTGACTCGGCCTCATCGCTTGAAAAGCCCTCTCTTCATCGGGGTGGTAATAACCGCCGATATCGACACTTTGACCTTGAATAGAGTTAAGCTCCTCAACAATTTGGGTTTCTTTTTCCTTAAGCTCATCGGCAAAGCTCTTAAACTTCTCTTTTAACTCAGTATCACTCGTTTGCTCAGCAATAGCCTCAGCCCAGTACAAAGCCAAATAAAAATGACTTCCTCGATTGTCGAGTTCTCCCACTTTTCGCGAGGGAGCTTTATTATTATTGAGATACTGACCGTTAGCCTTGTCTAAAGTAGCAGCCAAAATAGCCGCTTTTTTATTGCCCGTCTTTTCGGCTAAATCCTCAAGAGAGACAGCCAGCGCTAAAAACTCCCCGAGGGAATCCCAGCGCAAATGGTTTTCTTCCAAAAATTGTTGAACATGCTTAGGCGCCGATCCTCCCGCACCCGTTTCAAAAAGGCCTCCTCCCGCGAGCAAAGGAACAATCGATAACATCTTAGCACTCGTTCCCAACTCAAGAATCGGAAAAAGGTCAGTCAGGTAATCTCTCAAAACATTACCCGTCACTGAGATTGTATCCTTTCCCTCCTTAATTCTTTGCAAAGTATAGTGACAGGCTTCATCAGGAGGCAGTGTTTTTATCTCCATCCCATCAGTTTGATAATCCTTGAGGTAAGTCTCAACCCTTTCAATTAAATGAGAATCATGAGCCCGCTTAGGATCTAACCAAAAGATAGCCGGATGACCAGTAGCCTTTGCTCGGTTAACCGCCAATTTAACCCAATCACGAATCGATACGTCCTTAGTTTGGCACATTCGCCAAATATCACCAGGTTCAACAGAATGCTCTATCAAAACACGATCACTCTTGTCCAAAACTCTAACAGTTCCCATCTCTTGAATCCAAAAAGTCTTATCGTGCGAGCCATACTCTTGCGCTTTCTTCGCCATCAACCCTACGTTGGAGACAGTCCCCATAACTTGAGGGTCAAAAGCTCCATTCTTTTTACAAAAATCAATAGTCGCTTGATAAATCCCAGCATAACAGCGATCAGGTATTAAGGCCTTCGTATCGTGAAGCTTTCCATCAGCACCCCACATCTTCCCTGAGCTGCGAATCATCGCCGGCATCGAGGCATCAATGATCACATCACTAGGAACGTGGAGATTGGTAATGCCCTTATCAGAGTCAACCATCGCCAAGCGTGGACGCTTTTGATAAGCTTCATCAATAGCTTGCAAAACCTCTGTTTTTTCCCTCTCAGCAAGCCCATTTAATTTGCTATAGAGATCGCCAAGCCCATTGCGGGTGTCTACACCGATTCCATCAAAAAGAGCCTTAAATTTCCCAAAGACATCCTTGAAGTAAACCTTCACCACTTCACCAAAAATAATCGGATCAGACACTTTCATCATAGTGGCCTTGAGGTGAAGGGATAAAAGAATTCCCTCAGATTGGGCCATCTCTATTTCACTCTCTAAATAATCTCTTAAAGCCTTGACACTCATTCGGGAACTATCGATAACTTCACCGTCTAAAACGGAGATTTTTTCTCTCAAGACTTTTCTTTCACCACTTTTTGTCACTAATTCAATTTTCAAATCTTGCACTTTTTCAACAACAGTCGATTTTTCGCTAGCGTAAAAATCTCCCTCCAGCATATGGGCGACATGGGATTTTGAATCTTTCGTCCACTCACCCATCGAGTGAGGATTTTGTTGGGCGTACTCTTTGACTGGACCAGCCACACGGCGATCAGAATTACCCTCTCTTAAAACAGGATTGACAGCGCTTCCCAAAACCTTGGCGTAACGGGTCCTAACTTCTTTTTCACGCTCATCTCTAGGCTCTTCTGGAAAGTCGGGAATCTGATAGCCATGATCTTGCAGTTCTTTTATCACTGACTTCAGTTGAGGAATAGATGCCGAAATATTGGGCAACTTAATAATATTGGCTTGGGGAGTTTTCGCTAACTCGCCAAGTTCACTCAAAGCATCACCCATACGTTGTCGATCACTTAGGTTCTCAGGGAAGTGGGCAATAATTCGACCAGCAAGTGAAATATCGCGGGTCTCAACTTCAATACCAGCCGGTTTAGTAAATTTTTTGACAATGGGAAGAAAAGAATAGGTTGCTAGTGCCGGCGCTTCATCAGTTTTTGTGTAAATTATCTTGGATTGACTCATAAAATATTCTCCCTTAAACCTAATCTACTGGTGGAAAGTATTTCGCTTTATCCCCAATAATATGCCCGCTGGAAAGTGGTTTAGCCAATTCATCTATAGATAGAGATTCCAGGGGAAGATTGAGTGACCGGCGCAGCTTATCCATTGTTTTGGGAACAAAAGGTGAAAGCATAATCATAATATTTTTCAGTATAAAAAAAGACGAATAGAGAGCATCTGCTCTTTGTTTTTGATCAAATCGATCATCATGGGGTTTGTACTGGGCAAACAAACTGTTAATAATTCGAGCGTAATTTTCAATCATAAAAAGAATTTTTGAGTAATCAGCCCTCTCCATCAAGCGAAGATAATTTTGCACAATCTTTTTTGTCTCTTTAGCTGTTTTCCCTATCAATTCCCCTATAGGAACCACTCCTCCAAATTGGGAGTGAACTGCAGAAATCGGTTTTTCAAAAGCGGCATTGAGAGGTCCTGCTAAAAATTTATTGCGCTCCTTCAAGGTTTCAAAGTCGAAGTTTGAATTTTTCTCGGAAAGACTCAAAAGAGCCAAGAAATAGCGGATTTGATCTGAGTCGTAGCCCATTTCATCCACCAATTGATCCCCTGTATAGAAATTCCCCTTCGATTTACTCATCTTAGCTCCATCAACCTGAAGGTGATGGCTGCTAAAAATTTCGGTTAACTGAAGTTCTCCCTCCTTAGGTTGACGAAAAGGATCTTCTTGAGTCCCCAACCACATCGCTCCTTGCATGAGAACATAGAAAAAAACATTATCTTGCCCTAAAAATTGATAAACTTTGGCTTTAGGATCTTCCCAAAACTCTTTGTAAGTCTCTGGGTCTAACTTTTTTTTCTTCAAAGCCACTCGAGTAAAAGAAATAGGAGCAATTAAAGACTCTGGCCAAACATAAAGCGTTTTACCGGCCATATCAGGGTCTTTATCATCGGGTATGGGAAGGCCCCAAGAAACATCACGAGTAATAGGACGATGGGCCCAACCGTCGAGCAGCTCTGTTTCAACACCACTCCCTTGCAAATATGGCACCCTTTCTCTAGCTCCTCCAAATTATTAAATTGAACGACAATTTTTTTTCCTGGAGCGTAGCGACTCTTGTGCTTAGGAAGTTGCTCTTTAAGCGTTTTATAAGCTTTTTCAAAAGTATTGGGAAAGACAACAGAGGGGTGAACATTGTTCATCACCTCGAGTAAAATACTCTTTCTCCAAGTCCGCTGTTTAGTTTCAAGCCATCCCTTTAGTTGGTCGACGACCTTCCACATATTGAGATACCAATGGTCAGTTTCCTTAAGAACAGGAGTTGTTTCACTGACAGCACTTTTCGGCTCTTTCAACTCACTAGGATTGTAGCGAGCTCCACAAGAATCGCACTCCTCACTATAAGCTTTATCGTAGCCACATTTTGGGCACGTTCCAGAAACATAGCGATCGGGCAGAAAGAGCTCCATTTCAACATCAAACCACTGCTCACTCGTTTTTTTTTCCAACATATTATTGTCGTAAAGCTTTCTCAGAAAATCGCGACAATAAGTCTTATGTCCCTCAAAATTTTCAGGTCGGGAGGTTCCCGTGTAAACATCCAAGCCGATAGAGTACTTATCCATCGTTTTCGATTGAGCTAAATGAATGGAGCCAATAAGGTCACGCGTAGCCAGCCCTTCTCGTTTAGCCACTACTTCAGAAGTCGAGCCATGGTCATCTGTCCCACAAACGAAAAGAACATTATCTTGACCAATAAGAAGTTTTAGCCAACGCGAATAAATATCGGCGGGCACATGAGCACCTGCCAAATGGCCGAGGTGAAGAGGCCCATTAGCATAGGGCATCCCAGCCGTCACAACAGCTTTCTTTGGTCGCTTAACTCTTTTTAAGAGCTCAGCAATTTCTTCTTGTAACCGAGTTAGCTCTTCGCTACTCATAGGACTCTATTCCTCAAAAGATAATAATACATAGCAGAACAAATACACTTTCTTTATTAACTAGCAAGTTTTCAAAAGGTTAAAAGCAAACAAGACGTTTTGCCCTCAAAATACACTGGCTACCTATTACCTAAAGTTACTAATATCTAACCTTGTAGAGAATTGAAAGAATTACATATTGCGCGGAGTGTTTCCCCCTGCTAGATTAAAGCCTATGGAAAAAAATGACACTTATTTCGTTGTCACCTACAAAGACCCCGAAAAATTACTTGAGCAAAAAAATGTTACCCTCAAAGTAAAATCCATTAGCGATTCCAATCTAGGATTAGGCTTTATCCGCCTTTCAAACTTTCTCTTCGAGGAAGGTGCTCTTCTCATCGACCCCAATACAGATAAACTAAAAAAGAGATTTAAAAATACTAAAAGCTTCCACCTTAATATCTACAGCATTGTTTCTATTGAAGAAGTGGGAATGGAACACCAAGGTCTTTATTTCAAAAATGATAAATCAAACCTTCACATTCTCCCAACCCAACCCAATTAAAAAGCCAACTGCCAAAACCACATTCTGTTAAGCTAAAATTATAAAAACTTCAAGACTTCAAAAACGCAAGCTTCGATACCAGTAGCCACATCGGCTAAAGAAGCGTCATCATACATATAAGCTGGAGTTGAAACAATTTTTAAATTCCTATCCACATGGGCCTGATCAACATTACATTCAATATGCTTTCCGCCCAAAGCTTCGATCGCTTCAGCAGTAACCCTATCGCGCCCAATAGTAACCTCTGGACCTTTATCACCAAGGGCCAAACAGAGAACTGCAGGTGAAATGCAAATAGCACCAATAGGCTTACTAGCACCGTGTATTTTGAGAATAAACTCTTCAACTAGGGGTTCTATCTCAGCGTTAGGGCCATCAAAAGCGAAATTCGACAAATTCTTAGCGACCCCAAAGCCCCCGGGCAAAATAAGGCCATCTAAAGAACTCGGATCGCATTGAGAAATATCTTGAATTTCTCCTCGGGCAATTCGAGCCGACTCTATCAAGACATTTCTAACACCATTTTCCTGCTCCCCAAGTGAGTGGTTCACTGTATGGTGCTGGTTTTTATTGGGAGCCATCACAGTGGCTTTTGCCCCTAATTTATCAATAGCCAACAAAGTTAAAACAGATTCACGAATTTCAGCTCCATCCAGAAATCCGCACCCGGATAAGATAACACCTAATTTTTTTGCCATGACTGGCCTCCCAAATCACAACCACTAATCTTTTAAAGCATAGATAATGCTATAAAAGAGGATTCCTCGTATAAACTTTATGAAAATACCCTACGGGAAGTCCCAAAAAAATAGATGTAAACGAAAGTTTTTCTTTCTATTATCAAAGAGATCGAAGCTTTAAAAGCGACCGCGACCACCGCCACCGCCACCTCGTCCACCTTCGCGTCCACCTTCGCGTTCGCGAGCGACGTTAACACGAATGGTACGTCCATCAACTTCCTTACCATCCAAGTTATCGATAGCTGTTTGGGCCTCTTCTTCAGTCTCCATTTCGACGAAACCAAAACCACGACTACGGCCAGTATCTCTATCGGTAATCACTCTTGCCGATTTAACTGAACCATGCTCACCAAAAGTTTTCTCAAGAACATTCTCATCTGTTTGATAAGAAATATTGCCAACGTATAGCTTGTTGTTCACTTCCGACCTCCATCAAGGACAACGAATAAAAAACTAAAATAAAAACTTGAGGTTTAACCCCAAGAGTGATCCCAGGGAACCAATAACGGAAAAAGCGAGATTGAGTCTTCTGGAAACAAAATCACGTTAGCACGACAACCATCAAATAAGAAGCCTTAGAGCAAGGATTAAAATATATTTAACCAAGACACATCGCGCAACCAAATATCTCCTCTAAATTCCCGGGTTTAGCTCTTCAGTTCCAAGCTTTTTTCCTTAAAAAAGACATCTATTTGACCCTCTTTCTTTCAAAAAAAGTGCCTCTTTCCTCTTAGCTAGAGGGTCTTTTTCCTTCTATAAAATCTAATTCATGACCAAAAAGACTTATCAAAAATGGAGAGTCTAATGCACTTAAACCCGAAGTTTTTGGCAAATAGAAATCCACTTTTCCTTTTGATTTTTATCGAGGAAAGAAGCTTCAAAAGAATTAATCGCCAATAGAATAATTTCATCACGACCCAAATTCAGGGCCAACGCCGTCTCTTCAAAGTTTTGGTTTATATAACCACCAAAGTAAGCAGGATCATCAGAGTTAATGGTGACTTTCACACCTCTTCCAAGCATTTTCTTTAGGTTGTGATCTTTCAAATCCTTAAAGACACAGAGTTTTATATTAGACAGGGGGCACACGGTTAAAGGAATTTTTTCTTTGATAAGACGATCCATTAGTTTTTCATCTTTAATCGACTGCACACCGTGATCAATTCTCTGAATTTTTAACAGATCAAGGGCCTCCCAAATATACTCCGGTGGCCCTTCTTCCCCCGCATGGGCCACCGTGAGAAAACCATATTCCCTCGCTTTTGCAAAAACCCGTTGAAATTTATTCGGGGGGTGACCGACCTCGGAAGAATCCAAACCCACACCAACAATATGCTCTTTAAAAGGCAAACATTGCTCGAGGGTTTCAAAAGCCTTCTCCTCACTTAAGTGGCGCAAAAAACACATGATAACTTTAGAAGTTATGCCCCATTCTTTTTCTGCATCGGTCAAAGCCTTGTGGATACCAAGAAAACAAGTCTCAAAGCTAATGCCTCTATCGGTATGAGTTTGAGGGTCAAAAAATATTTCAGTGTGAACAACATTGTCTTCCTGACACTTTTTTAGGTAAGCCCAAGTAAGATCGTAAAAATCTTTTTCATGAAGAAGAACACCAGCCCCTTCATAATAAATATCGAGAAAAGACTGAAGATTGTGAAAATTATAAGCCTCTCTAACTTCATCGACGCTTTTAAAACGAGTAGAAATATTATTTCTTTGAGCTATTTCAAACATCAACTCAGGTTCAAATGAACCTTCAACATGGAGATGAAGCTCTGCTTTAGGCAATTCTTGAATCAACTTTTTTATACTCAACTGAAAATCCTGGTTAGAATCAGAAATCTTAAGAAAGGGATTTTACACCTATTTCAACAAAAATTGTCCAAAAAATAACCTATTAAAAGACTCTAAGCATAAAGCTTTCACCCCCTTAAGATCAAAAATCAGGCTTTATTTCATAACCCAAAATACCGAAAAGAAAGATAATTGGAGACTTTATGAAATCAATCTTTGAGCGCTTTGACTGGGGGCGCTTTTTTCAGTTTTCTATTCCTTATGCTTTTGGAATGAAAATCTTTGGGGCGAATTGGAGTTGGCCAGGCGCTATGATCGCAGGCATGCTCTTCGGAACCTTTATGACCTTGCTAATGGGAAAAAGCCTCCAAGAAAGTGAAAAACATCAACTCCCCAAACCCAAAGTCATTTGGGTCCAGCACGACCCTAGTGTCAAGGCCCTCTACCTTCTTTTATTTCATCTAGGAGTTCTCATGGGGTTTGTGCTAGGAACGCTCTCTCTCTTCGCCAGTCAACTCGATCCTCAAACACCCAAAGATTTTCCAGGAGCCCTCTATGCTTTTTTCTTTTATGGTATGAGTCTGGCTTGCTATACCGCCACCCTTGGAATTCAATACTCTTATAAAATAGGAATAGATGGGATTTCAAAAATAGAGAAAAAATTCTTTGGCACCAAAGAAGATTATATCTCTTTTGAAGAAATCGAATCCATTAACACCAGTATCTGGGGCACTATTCTCATTCAAAATAAAAATGGCCAACTCTTTACGATGTCTGTGCCCATAGGAAAAGATTTCTCCCTTTATGAAGGGATGGATATTCCCCTCGAAGATATTAAAAATCCCAACTTCCCAGGTGCCTACCAAATCTGGAGAGAGTTGGAACGGCGAGTACAGCAAAATAAAATTGATCAATTAGCAGCTTAAGGCCTTTAATCGGGTTTTTTCCTTTAAGTAGAGTTGGATCCGATCCCCTTCATCGAACTGTTTATTAGCGGGGCCCTTCACTTCAAAAAAATAAGGTTTTACCCCTTTGTCTCCTTCAAAAGCATAGATCACTTTATCACCATAAAAATAAAACGAAGCAACCTTGGCGCTCCCGAGAAGAAACTCTCCCTCGGCAAGTTGTAAATTGTGAAAAGGAACAAATAGAGAAACTCGCTGACCATCACAGAAGTCACTAGGGTTTAAAATTTCACAACTGCCATGGGCCGTCTTTACCATTTTAGAGGCACTCAAATATCTTCCTTCAATTAAAATCCCTGATTTTAAAAACTCAACCAGAGCCGAACTCTGAGGGTGGAAAAAGATATCCTGAGATCGGCCTGTTTGATACCCCAAAGAGTGATCTAAAACCGTCACACGATCCCCCATTTCAAAAGCCTCTTCGTGGGAGTGGGTCACTATTAAAGCGGTTAAGTGAAAAGAACGCAGTAATTGTTTAACTTGACGTCGAATTTTAAGACGCAAACTAGTATCAAGAGCCGAAAAAGGCTCATCCATAAGAAGTACTTGGGGTTGGGAGGCCATCGCTCGAGCCATCGCTACTCGCTGTTGTTCTCCACCCGAAAGCGCTTCAGGGTAACATCCTTTTTTATGGGAAAGTCCAATCAGTTCAAGAAACTTATTCAATGGATCAATATCGTTTTTCTGCTTTACTCCAAAGCGAATATTTTCTTCAACCGTCAAATGAGGAAAAAGACAGGGCTCTTGAAAAACAACCCCCAAATGACGTAATTCGGGAGGAAGAAAAATGTCTTGCTCAAGGTTAAGTGGTCTTTGACTGAGTACTCTGTTACCTAGAGCAATACGCCCAGAACAAGGTCGAAGAAAACCGGCAATCAAATGCAATATCGTAGACTTCCCACACCCACTAGGTCCAAGAAGACAATGGATTTCCCCTTCTTCTAATTCTAGATTGAAGTCGTGCAAAACTTTATCCACTTTATAGGAAAAATCTATTTCTTGAAGTTTCAAAAAACTCATAACGACTTCTGATTCCTCCCCAATTCATTAATCAGTACAGATAAGCAACCAAAACCAATCAGAAAAATAGCATAGAGAGATGACTTCTCCCACTCTCCTTCAGAAGTGAGTTCATAAATTTTGGTAGAGAGCGTATTAACACCGTGAGGTCGTAGAATTAAAGTGACAGGCATTTCCTTAGCCACTTCTAAAAAGCAAAGGAGCATGGAAGAAAAAATAGCTGGTCTTAGAAGAGAGAAGTGAGCTTGGTAAAATGTTTGGCGAGGATTCAAACCAAGTGACCTAGAAACCCAATCGAGTTTTTTATTAATAAGAGTATAAGCCTTGTTTTGCATTTCAAAGCCAACAGAATAAAATCTAATCAAAAGACCTAACATTAATGCTATGTAAGCAAGAGGGCCAAAAAAGTGAATCTTAGCCATCGAGAGAATGGCCATCACCCCAACACCGACGATAGTCCCGGGAACAGCATAGCCCAATTTCAAAAAAAGGCTTAAGAATTTTTCCCTTGAGCCCCAATAGAATCGATTTAAAAAAACAAAAGCAAGAGAAATAAAACCAACAAAAAAACTACATAATACCGCCAACGCCATGGTATCAAACACATAAGAAAAGAAGTTTTCTCCAAAAGTCTCCCTCCAAGAAGACATCGCCCAGATTATTAACTGTCCTATGGGAAAGAAAATCGCCAAAAGACAGTGGCTCAACACTAAAAACAAAATAATAATTTTTACCAATTTACCAGGGTAAAAAATGGGTTCTAAATTCATGGTCTCTTTTTCTGTTAATGAATCTTTAAGACGGCTATTGAACCAATACAAAAGTATCGCCAAGAGCATAGGAAATAAACTCAATTTCATGGCCGTTTTGAAAGAAAAAAGACTAACCCAAGATTCGTAAATCGCTGTTGAAAAGGTTTCAAAATTAAAAACGGAAACTCCTCCAAAATCGCAGAGAACCTCTAAACCTACTAGGATAGAAGAGGATAGTACCCAGGGAAAGCATTGAGGAATAATAACTGAGAACAATAAGCCCCAAGGCCCCTTACCCAATGTTCGAGCTGACCAAATAACTCTTCGATCCATTCTCTCTAGAAAAGATTTTTGAAATAAGTAGACGTAGGGAGATAGTGCCAAAGAAAAGATAAAAGCTATCGCCCAAGGGCCCTTGATATTAATATAAGTTAACAAATTCCAGTTCAATACCTCTCTCAAATAAGAAGAGATAGGTCCACTGTACTCAAAAGCTCCAACATATATATAGCTTAATACATAGAGAGGAAAAACGAGAGGCAAGACAAAAATGGTGTGCAAAATTGCCTTCAGTTTCAAATCGGTTAAAACAACTAGTACAGCTTGACCAAATCCGATAATGGAGCTTAAAAAAACGGTTAAAAAAATCAATAAAAAAGTATTTTTAAATAAATGAGGCAAGGTAAATTGAAAAACAAAATCCCAAACTTCACGATCAGCCCTGGTCGAATACGTAAAAGATTTTGCTATCAAAATAAAAAAAGGCCCTACCATCAGGGCCAAAGCTAAATAAAGGACAATTTTAGAACAATGCCAATTCACTTATTTGGATCTACATATAGTTTACTTCACGCATAAGCTTAATAGCCATTTTTTGAAGCTTACCAGCATGACTTAATTGAAAATGAGTATTGGCCTTAAAACTCCCCCAGTCTTTCACTTCTTTGGCTTGCTCAACACGGGGATCAATCGCATACTCCATATTGACTTGAGCAAAAGACTGCTGGGCCTGTTTGCTCGATAGCCATTCGAGAAATTTGATCGCTTCCGCCTTTCTCTTGCTAGTTTTAACGACGCCAGCACCCGAGACATTGACATGAACACCGTAACTATCCGTTTGATTGGGCCAAAATAGCTTGAGAGGAAGCTCTGGTGATTTTTTCATCAAACGACCAAAGTAATAAGTGTTAACGATACCAATATGACATTGCCCACTAGCGACAGCTTTTAAAACCGCAGTGTCGTTTGAAAAAATATCCACCGCATTGTTGACCCATCCACGAACAACTTCCTTGGTCCTCTGCTCCCCGAGCTCGTAAATGAGCATCGCCACCAAAGATTGGTTATAAACCTTTTTAGAGGTTCTCAAGCAAATTTTATTTTTCCACTTGGCTGCAGCCAAATCCTCGTAAGTAGAGAGTTCCTTTGGTTTCAACACATCAGAATTATAAACGATAGTTCTGGCCCTAACGGAGAGACCAAACCATCGCCCCTTCTCATCACGCAAATGCCCAGGGACGTTTGAGTGAAGCGTTTTAGAATTCACTTTTTCAAGAAGCCCTTCGCTCCCAGCAAACCAGAGATTTCCAGCATCAACCGTCATAAAAATATCTGCCGGTGACTTGTCTCCCTCTGCTTTTAGGGTTTGGATTAAAGCCGAAGCCTTTCCCGTTTTATATTTAATTTTAACTCCCGACGCCTTTGTGTACTGTTTAAAGATATCCTTAATCAAGTGTTCCTTGCGAGAGGTGTAGACAACAAGTTCCTCGGCCAAAGCCTCTGAAACCATTCCAACAGAAAAAACAAGAGCTAAGATTTTTAGCATAGATAAACCCTTTAAAAAGAAAGTTTTCCCTTGCCCAAAAATAGGCATCTAACACGCTAAACGGGGCAGGGTGCTCTTGTCAAACCAAAGTTTGATATATAGAACAAAAAACCGTCAATATGAACAGATCTCAATAACTAAAATGGCGAGACAACACTAAGCGCCATCAACTTTCCTCATAATCAAAAACTTTTAGCTCGCCTCTACAATCTATAGTTCTTGAGCCTAGATTAAAAAACTCAATTAATTCACTAATTAAGAAACAATGATTTTTATCATTTCTACTACGAGAAAAAACTCTACTATTTATAAGCTAATCTCATGTTCAATCTTTTTAACAAAAAATATATCTTCAAGAAATTAGTACAAAAGGAGAATCTTTATCGATGCTTTAATCTGCGAAAGCGACACTAAATTAGTTGGCTTGCACATCCGTCACCTCCAAAAAACCTTTGGCTATTCTACTTTTGATTACGCAGAGAGTGCCCAAAAGGCCATTGAAAAAATTAAAATCTATGGGCACACCTACGATATCATTCTGTCAGACTACCAGATGCCCCAAGGCACAGGACTAGAAATCTATCACTACACCAGGGAAAAATATTTAGAGCTCCCTTTTATACTGTGCGCTCATTCAACCAATCTCCCCTTTGAAAAAGAATTAAAAGACAAGCTATTCTTCCTTTTAAAAAAACCTTACCATCAGAATGACTGGCAAAAAATTTTTGAAAGCCTAACTAAAAATCTTTAGAAGATTTTTTATTTTTGAATCCACTTATGTTCTGGTCGGTTTAAAATAGCTTCGATAAGACGGCGAACCCGCAAGGCCCTCAGTCCTTTCTCCCGATGAACAATTTCCTTAGCCTCGGGAATAAACTCCATATAAAACCTTTCCGAAACTTCATACATTCCATGCCAATGAGCATAGTCAGGGGCCATCATGGAAGCCCCATGACGAGCCCGGCGCCCCTCGTGGTGCCAAAGATAAAACCAAGTCCACTCAATTTTCTCATCAAATGGCTTTTTAGTAATGAACCCTTCCTTTTTAAGGGCGTTCATAATTTTCACTCCAGGTTTGGCAAACTTTTCATTATAGAGGTGAATAAAGTCATCATACTGCTTATAAAAACCATTAACATA
Organism: Bacteriovoracaceae bacterium; assembly: GCA_965206965.1. Taxonomy (GTDB): domain Bacteria; phylum Bdellovibrionota; class Bacteriovoracia; order Bacteriovoracales; family Bacteriovoracaceae; genus CBDBLK01. The sequence continues at coordinate 161,179 of OZ242254.1, forward strand.
GGTCGATGAATGGCAATGAAGACAAACACTTTTCATTCTATTGCGCTTGTCGTTTGCCGTGTCAACCACCATCAAACGCCTTTTCTCAGGGTCTCTTTCTTTAACCACCCGATGATTCTTATCCGTATCCATTCTTAAACTAACAGGGGGACGATTGGTCCAAGAAATTCGCTTCCCTGGGTCGTGAGTGATTTTTCCTCCATTTTTTGTATGGCCAGACATATGGCAAGTCGCACAGGTCGGAGCCTGATTGTAATCTTGCCCTAAAACCCACGACTGGGCATCAAGATTCATATGCCCTTTGAGGTCTCGAAAAGCAATTCCATGTTTTGACTCCTCATAGATTTCTTTTTGCGGATGATCGGGCCCGAGGTGGCATTTCGCACAGCTCTCAGGTTGCCGGGCCCGGCGCGGAGAGAAGTCATGCCGACTGTGGCAAGCAGCACAGGATCCTAGAGAGCCATCCAAATTAATTCTCCCAATACCGGTATTAGGCCATGTATTGTGATGAAAGAGAGGTTTGCCTTCTGCATCTCTTTTAATTCTCGCCACCGCTACTTTATTAGTGGGAAACCCATCCTTATCGGGCTTTAAATCATCGACATTGATCTGCCCTCCATCCTTAGCGTGAAAACTCACCTTGCTCCCATGACATTGCATACATCCAACCACCACAGAGGCCATTCCATTGACCTTTCCCCCTTGAAAAGCCCCTAAATAATCTGCCCCTGGCGTCTTTGAATGGGGATTGAAGGGAACGCGGGAACCCTCTACCGTCTCGGCGAGATAATTGTCGAGAGAAGCTAAAATATTGCCCCCTTTAGCGTGGTGAGAGCCGGCAAACTCTCGATACTCTTGGGTGTGGCATTTAGCACAATCCTTTGGAGTGACAATAGTCGCGATTCTCTCTCCTTCGTGCATAAAAGCATCGGAATCTTTTTCATGAGCGGTATGGCACTCTAAGCAGGAGACCCCCTTCAAAGCGTGGGTGCTATTTTTCCAGTGAGAAACAATCGAAGGGGTTTTTTGCTGATGGCATTCAACACATCTTTGGGAAGAGTGGGGAATCGAAATATGAGGTGAAGCCTGTCCAATTTCTATATTTTGACGAGTCACCTCCTTCCATTGAACCAGGATTAAAGAAGCCAAGAAGAGGAAACCCAAAATACCGATGATAATCTTTTTTAGCTCTGCACTCATAATTTTCAACCTCAGAAATCTAATGGGCGACTAAAGCCTCCCAAACCGTTAATCCAATAATCACAACCACTGATCCTATCCCAATCCATACACTCGCCTCTGCATATTTTGTTTTTGTTCGAAACCATTTGTCGACAAAAGGCCAAGTAAACATCAAAAAGACAATAAGACCGAGACTTAAAATAGCCAGTGTTCCCGAGAAAAGCTTTAACCATCTAAAAACGGTGTAGAAATACCATTCAGGCTTAATAATTTCTGGTGTTATTAAAGGATCGGCTTTGGCACCCAAATGAGCCGGTAAAACGGTTGCTAGTACGCTAAGAACAACCATAAGGGTGAGTGCCATGATTCCTTCTGTTAGCAGGTGATCGGGAAAAAAGTTAAAAAATGTTGACTCCCTTTTTTGATCACTTTGAAATTTAAGTTCAGAAATTCCTTGGACTCGAATGAGGGAAATGTGAAGAAAAAGAAGAACTGTTAAAAAAAGTGGTAAAACTGCTGTATGGAGAATAAAAAAACGATTGACGGTATTGGCGTTATAAGAGTCTCCTCCCAAGAGCATTCTCTTTAAATAAAGGCCCAAAAAAGGAATACTATCGGCAATATTGGCACCAACGGTAGCTCCCCAATAACTGAGTTGTTCGTAAACTAAACTATAGCCAGTAAAACCAAGAATAGTGGAGCAAATGAGAATGCACATGCCAATCATCCAATTGATTTCTCTCGGTTTTCGATAGGCACCCGTAAAGTAGACCCTCATTTGATGGAGAATAATGGAAGCCATAAAAAAAGTGGCACCCCATTTATGAAGGCTTCTAATATACCAACCGTAAGGTAACTCGTTTGTTATAAATTGAACCGATTCATAGGCAGTCAGAGTTGATGGTGCATAGTAAAAACAAAGTAAAAGACCAGTAAAAATTTGCAGTAAAAATAAAAAAGCAGGAGTTCCCCCCAAACAGAACCACCAATGTTTCATATGATTGGGGACTGGCTCATTGGTTAAGTCACGGATTTGCTCGCTTGTAATAGGGATACGATCTCGAAACCAACTTTTCAACTTCAAAATCACACCGACAGTCCTTTTCGAATTCGACAATCTTCGTGCTTTTGATTCAATTGAGAAAGCCTTACAAGTGATTCCGAGGAAAGTTGAATATAGAGAAGTCCTTTTTCGATCTTTAAGGGAAATTTAATGAGCTGTTGATTCGCCTTGGCGGGAGGTCCCTCTAAAGGTTGGCCGACAAAATCAAATCTTCCATTGTGGCAGGGGCAAAAAAAACTTTTGGTATTCCCCTCCCAATAAACCTTACAACCAAGATGGGGGCAGACATTCGAAAGGGCCATAAAGTCTTTAACGTGACCAGTGCTCCCGATACGAGAAATGACGATAGACTGCCCTTCAGGTGTCACATACTCCATCGATTTCCCCAAAGACATTTTTTTTATCGTCGTCACAAAAAACCAGTATTCTTTTTTTTTCTTCGGATAGAGAAATTGCAAAACGATAAAAAAGAACTGCCCGATTGAAGCCAGCACCCCAAATAACATGACGATAACAAAAGAAGTCGTTAGAAATTTCCTTCGTGATAAGCTACGGTTTTTTGTCTTCTCCATAACTGTCAACGAACTCTTCCTCAAGGCTGTTTTCCATTAAAAACCCATTTTTTATAAAACAAGCCTTTAATAAAGTAAAGGCGAGGACAAAAGAAGAGAGTCAATAAGAAAAAATCTCCTGCACAAAACTATTCCCCACCAAAGTCTCACTCTGAATCAAGCACTTATTTCCCAAACAAAGCGTGCAATAATGACTTTGATCATTTTTTGCATAATTTTTCTTTTCTCTTCCCATTGGCAAAGAATTCTCAAACAATCTTTTATCCTTCCACTCAAAGAGCTGAAAACTTAAATCCATTATCAATTTATTGACAAGGTTCTCTATCCCCCTCTTCTCCGCACAAACATTAAAGCGGCCCACCGAGGAATTGATATTGATAAAAGCTCTGTACTTATCCCTCAAAGTCTTCTCAAAACAACAGCAAATAAAAGATTGATAAGGTGCCTTCCTATTCACCTTACCAAGCCTTGTTTTCAGATAATTCTGCAACTTTTTATTAGGATTAAAATTTTTATAATAAACATAGATCATAAAGACTTGCCCTCCTTTAATAAACAAAGAGGGGAGAATTTTAACAAGTCGTCAAAAGTCGAATCTATCGATGGTCTTTCAAACTTGCATTCCCCCCTCGATCTTATCAATAAGATCAAATTTCGAAAAAAGTCGAAATTAGATCCCTCTCTCCTCAACAGAATCCACTATCATTTTTGGCCACTTGTGAAAGTAACGATGATGCTTCATAAAAAACCTAATAAAATCAGCCTCTGTAATGACTCCCACTAGTTCCCCTTTTTTCAGGACAGGAAGACAGCTAAATTTATTTTTATACATAAGTCTGGCCACTCTACTAATCGAAGTTTTAGGAGAAATGGTGACCACCGCTTTATTCATAATCTCCGCTGCTTGAATATCCTGGTACAATGCATCTTGAACTCCCCAAGAAATTTCTGCCAAAGAGGAAATCGATGCCCTCAAAAGATCTTTATCAGTAATCAACCCAACAAATTTACCGGTGTGGTCTATCACTGGGATGTGGCGAATTGATTTCCACTTCATAATTTCATCGGCGACTCTTAAATTATCATCTTCTAACAAAGTAAAAGGATTCGACGACATCAGATCCTCAGCCAATAAAGGTCCGATCTGCTCTTCCTTTTTCAAAACAACACCCTCTGTAAAATTAAATTGAGTTATTGCAGGTACCATGACTAACTCCTCCCACCATAGGTCATTTTATTTCTTCTCATAGCGCTCTTTAACTTTCGAATGGTCGAGCTGATTGTCCTATGCGCTCGCTCTCCTTTTTCTGACACGATATATTCTCTGCTGCGGTCTTTGACAAAGACATTGCTACCACCACGATTCTTTCCCTCTTTCCAAAGAACCCAGTGGACAAACCCATCACTAGAAATGAGTTTTGATAATGAAGTTATTTTTTTTTCAATAAACTGATCGAGCTTTTCATCTCTATCAAGATTTCTATAAGTCACTACAAGCTTCATCGTCCCTCCTTTTATTCCCTTATTCGAAGCCATATGTTCGGCCCTTAGGGCCGGATCGGACATGAGATTATCTCGATACAAAATTGATTTTATTTATTAACAAACCTGATAAAACTCATGACTTAAAACCATAAAAAATAACCTCTACGTTCACAGAGAAAAGAAGAAGAAATTAAAAACTGAGATAAATCTTATTGTAGTCTGATTTTTTTCATAGTTAAAAATGATAAAATAAATGTTTTATAAACATATAAACTGATAATTCTAGCCACTAAAAATAGAATTCATTTGTGATTAAAACATAAATTACCAAATTCAATTAACCTGTAAATTTAACAAAGCCAATGTTTTTTGAACATGTAACGTGATAGCGCTTAGAAATAAATATTATTTAATAGTTAAAGGAGTTATTCCTTGACCGCTACAGGTAGAAAAGCCCCACCCAAACATTGCAAAGAGTGCCCGACTCTAAAATACAGTATATTCAATCACCTTGAAGAAGGGGCCTTAGATAACGTAAGCCACCACAAAATTGCTAATACCTTCAAAAAAGGTCAGAACCTATCGGTTCAAGGCAACCCCTCTTACGGGCTCTATTGCGTTAACCAAGGAAAAATTAAAATCGCCAAAGTTAGCCACAATGGAAAAGAAACTATTGTTGGCCTAGCCTCTCAAGGAGATGCCCTAGGAGAACTCAGTGTTTTCACAGGTCAGTATTATTCAGCCACAGCGACAGTTATGGAAGATACTACCGCCTGCTTCCTCGACAAAGAGTACATCACTAGATTCACCCAAAAAGAGCCCTCGGTGGCAATGAATCTGATTACACGTTTGTGCCAAGATATAAGAGATGCAGAAAAAAGAATGACCTCTTTTCATCAAAAAAATGTACGAGAAAGGCTAGCAGAACTCATACTCATCTTAAAAGAGAAGTACGGAACTCAATGCCCTAATGGAAAAATCCGCTTAGACATTAAACTCACCCGAGAGGAGATGGCCTCTCTCATTGGTACGGCAACAGAAACTTTAATTCGGTTTATAACTGAATTAAAAGAGGAAGGCCTTATCGAGCAAAAAGGAAAAATCCTTTATATCGCCGATACTGAGGGCTTAGTAGACTACGCAAAATCAGAAGATTGAATAACAAATCATTTTTTACTATTTTTTTGCTCTTCGGCTATAAAAGTAGACATCACTGATACCAAGACGGCCATAAACCCCAAGAAAAAAGTCACTCCTACGATAATGAGAAAAGCACCCACAGCCCTACCGGCATTAGTCACAGGAACAATATCACCGTACCCCACAGTCGATATAGTACAGAGGGCCCACCAAGTAGCATCCCAATAACTGTCCACATTTAAATTTACCCCTGTCTCAAAATAATAAAAAACATAGGCAGCCGAAAAGGTCAAAAGATTGCCAGCGATAGCAAAATAAACCAAAAGAGGTGTCCCCAAAGCCTTGATAAGAATGCGAGAAAATTTGGGAATATGGTGATGGGGTCTAAAAATATCTCGATTCATAAACTGCTCCTCTTCACTAGAAACTCCAGTCCATTAGACATATTGAGTAGATCATATAAAAATCTCATAAGAAAAAGGAATTAAAAAACACCTTATGGACCAAAACACTTGCACTCATTTTCAAATTTTTCAAAATAAGAAAATTAATTATGTGGATTACCTAGATCTCAAACCCCAAAAGACCCCCTCCCAGTCTCAGCTCCTCGTTCTGGAGACAGATCTAGATATCGTTTCCCCAATGGAAGCCCTCAAGAAGTTTTCCCGAGAAACCCCACCAGTGGGTTTCGTTGATCAAGTCCAAATCAGTTATCAAGGGCGCGTTCCCTATTACTTGGGATTAGGCCTTACTTATAACCCTCATTTTATTGAAGAGCTAGAGCCTCATATTCAAGTCATGGGATCCACACGCCCCAATATCGGCACTGTTTTCAGTGGCGAAGCGGGAAAGAGATTTCATCGCTACCTCGTCTCTAATAACCTCGATAAAGCTTTCTTTTTTCAAATGCGTCAAGGAGCTCTTAAGGCCCTCAAATTTTTTGAAACTAACAAAACTTTTTCTGGACCAGAGTGGGAAGAAATCAAAAAAAATTTCAATTGGAAAAATGAATCACTCAATAAAGCTTACCCCACTCTGAATACCTACGCCGACCCCTGGGGTTTCACTCAATTGACCAAAGCTGGTCAAATTGAAGAAATCGCTGATCTCTTTCATAAAATAGGGCTCCAGCCCATTCGTTCGCGTTACTCCATTCTCTCCTCAAAAAAAATGGCGCCAAAAGACTTTGCTAAGGGGTGGCATACTGATGAGCACTACATTTTTGAATTGAGAGTTTATATCCCCCTGGTGACCTCTAAAAATTATTTTATTGAAATTGCCGATTTCGGAAAATTTTCTCCCGAGGTTGGAAAAATCTATATCTGGAATACAAAAACTCCCCATAGGGCCGGAGCAATAACATCAGTCAGCCGAGATCGCCACAGCCTCATTCTCGGGTTCAGCCCCTGGTTCACGTTGCGAGAAAATAAATGGGAAATGAACTCCAACTTTGGCATTCATCCTTTTGATCTTTTATTAGATGAAAAAAGACTCGAATCACTCAAAGTAGAAAATTTTCAAACTTATTAGCTCTTAGCAAATCTTTCGTCATACGCTTCATTGGTTATCTTTTTCATCGAATTTAAAAATTCTTCAGCTCCTTTTTCCAGCTCACAATAGACAATTTTTTGCCAACAAGAATAAGCGCTCTCACAAGGACAAGTCAGATAATAATAGTCTGGATCAAATTTCCAATTTGGTCTAACCCTTCTTAATCCCTCGTAAGCATGTGCCATTGCATTGCCGCTGTAAGGGAGAGGTGTATTTTCCCTGGTCATTAAAGCCAATTTAATTCCATTACCCTTACAACACTGAACTTGGGCCTCGTAAGCAAAACTGACACCCCATCCCCTTCCTCTTCCCGAGCAATTGCCTGCTTTATCTTTAAGAGAGAGCCCTTTAGCTCGATACTCCGGATCAACCCAAGTACGATTTCCAATTCTAGCCACTTCTTTTGGCCACACTTGTGGTGTGAAAACAGAGACAAATGCAGCTATCTTATCGCAGTCTTGGTCAAGCATTAAAAACAGCCCATGTAAACGATCGAGGGGAAAACGGCGTGAAGTGTAGTTTTCTATTTTGTTTACTTTTTGAGAGGAGTAATTTTTAACAATATATTGCTGATACTCTTTAAACCTATTCGTCCAGTAGTCAGAATCTAGAGCACTTACCACTTTTATTTTCATTATAAATCTCTAGATTTGATAAGCTCTTCAAAAGTTTTGCCCCTGTAACGAGGGCTTTCATCGAGTTCCTCATAAAGAGATAAATTTAAACTGAGAATAATGCGATCCTCTTTTCCATCGTTCCAAACAGAGTGATACTTGCCCGTGTCAAACCAATACCAATGGCCGTCGCTAGGTATTTGAAACCTGACCCCATCGCATTCCCACCAAACATCATTATTGGTTTGCAAGACAGTGTGGAGCCTAATTTGTTTATAATAAGGAAAATCGACATGAGGGGTGATAACGCCTTTCCTTTTCAACTCAATGATTCTAATTTTACTCTTAGGGCTTTTAAATTTTTCAATCACATCGGCCATATAACCTCGATAGGCTGCCGTCTTTTCGGTAAAAAACTTCTCATAAAGGCGAGGGGCTTCTTTGCTAACGACTCCATTGGCCATCTTTTTAAAAGTACGAGCAATATTGATCTCCCCTCCCTTATCAAATAAATGGAGAGCATCGTACAATGGTTCACTAGCTCCTTTGCGAGCAGTTAAACCAATCCCTTGATAAGTCCAGCGCTTTTTATCGCCATCGATAGGAAAGGGTCTAAAACCTAGTGTTTTTTTTATTTCGAGGACCTCTCGACAAAGTCTTTCTTTGTCAAAAGAGTAGTGATTATTGAGTCGACACCAGATTTTTTTTAAAGAAGGCCATTTGGTGTGGGGGCAATACCAATGGGAATAAAATTCTCTATTTTCAGTCGTATCGACGTCTACAAAAGGCATTTTCTTCCCTAGTAGAAGTTCTCATTCATTTTGACATGCTCAAAAAAGGGAGCCACTTTAAAATCTTCTGTAATCCTGCCCCTTCTCTTGCTATTGGGATCAGGAATTACGCCACGCTGAGGTGACCAATCGGTAATCTTAATCTGTATCGTCTTATACTTTTTTCCCTCTTCAACGGGAAATAAAACGCTTCTCTCCTCAATATGACCATTAATAGTATTATGCTTAAGAATATCTGCTTTTTGTTTGCCAAATTGTTTGCCGATCATTTCAATGAGTTCCTCATAAGTATGATTTTCTTCGTATTGATAAGTATACCGACCCAATTGAGCGACATTGCGAAAGCGCAAAACAGCATTGCCCACTTTTAGCTCTTTCATCATTTGGTACAGACGAAAGGGAACCCGGTCGTTTAAATCTTTCATGATGACGGTGTTGGTATTAATAAAAAAATTAAGCTTGGCACAATTATCCAGCGCTTTTGTTTTTTGCTGAGCACATTCTTGTCCATCCATAACTTTGTATATTTTATCGTCATCAGCACCATTCATACTAATGTTCACAGTGTGAAGACCTGCCTTTTTAAGGCTTTTAGCGTAATCAAAATCGACTAACTTAAGTCCATTGGTCATCAAAGCAGGTCGGTGCCCCGCCTTTCGTATTCCCCAAATAAGTTCATCCAAATCCTCTCGCACAGTTGGCTCTGCTCCAATAAGCCGAACTTCTGCTCTTTTAGGAAATTTTGAAATGCACTCAAAAAACTTCTTTTTATCCATGTCGGGAATAGTACGATTGGGAATATAGCAATTAGCACATTTCATATTACACCGATGGGTGACATCGGCAACAACAGAATAAAAAGTATTTTCTTCAGGTTCGAGTTCGTAATAGTTAAGCTTCATTTTAGGAATGACCCCGCTAAATTGATATCAATCTAATAAAAAGATGACCTAAATCAAACCTTCCAAAAGAAGGAGAGCTAGGGCTTTTGTGGTGATTATGGTGATAGCCTTCCCCAAAAGACAAGAGGGCCAACCACAAACAATCTTTTGAAAAATCACCAGTCTTTTTATCTCTTAGAAAAGAAGAGTGACCAATAACATTAATAGCTGAAGTGACGTGAAAACACAAAATAACGGGAAAGCAATAAAAATAGCCAAGGCCTTGGTAACCAAATAAAACAAAGAGAGTTATCATCCAAAAAAATAAGATTTTAAAGTAACGCCGATGAAAAAATTTGTGCAACTTTGATCTCAACAGATATTTAATCATAGTCGGCTTGATTACAACCTTAGGCCAATAGCCCATCCAAGCCTTTAACCTTCCAATATGCGGTGAATGAATGTCCTCTCTCTCATCAGAATATTGGTGGTGATGGCGGTGAACTCCAACCCAGCCAATAGAAGAGCCCAACGTGGCAACACTTCCCAAGAACAGTAGAATAATTTCAACCACCTTATATGTTCTAAAGCTATTGTGCGAAAAAAGCCGATGGTAACCGAGGCTAATCCCCAACCCCAAGACTAGTGAATAAAAAAAGAGCCCTATAAAAAGAAAAGAAAAATCGAAAGGAAATATAATCAGAGTGTGTAAAAAAATAACGTGGCTGATTAACTGTAAAAATCTAATTTTTTTATTCATCTTTCGTCACTGCAAATTTTAAAGTTGTATCATCAAAACGAACTTAGCCACTTAGAGTCACCTTAGCTTTGTCACTAATCTTTCTAAAAAGAGTCAATTTCTTGTACTCTAAAACGACTTCGTAGCCTATAAATTGAATATTGCTCGGAATACGATCAAGGTTCACATCCAAAAGATAACCCCCCTTAACCAAATTCTCAGAACAAAATTGAGCCACCTTTAGTTTACTTGAAGTTGAGCCATACCAAGTTGAGACATCATTCCAAGCAAAGCTAATCGGAAAATTATCACTCTCTCCGAGAGTTCTCACATCTTTCACTAAAATATTATTTTTTTCAATATAAGGGGCAGCATCAAAACCGAGACAGCGCTCTTCTCCAAAGTGATGGCAGAGTTTCTCAAAAGTCCCACCATCCCAAGTTCCAAACTCAACGATTTTTCCTTCTTTAGGGAGAAAAAGTTTCCAAAGAACATTTTGGAGAAAGCTCTCAAAGCCCTTTTGCTTAGCTTTCCCGCTAGAGAATTCTTCAAAATAAAAAAGGCTGCGGTCTACCTTATCTTTTTTCATGAGATCAATGGTAGTTAAAGGAGCCCCCTTCCCAAAAGCCCATGGTTGCTCTCTTCTTTTACTTGCCCTCAGAACAGTTAATAGTGGCAAAGGGAAGATAACCTTTTTAAAGAAGCTCAAAAGAAGTATCCGTCTAGTGATTTGGCTCATAGCAAAGCCCACCTTTTTAATCCTGGCAAAAAACCAGGAATCCTAAACCAGTAGATTTTATCACGAAATAAGTCAGAGAACTCCGCTGGGGAGCTGGGGAGCTGGGGAGCTGGGGAGCTGGGGAGCTGATTTCATATGATATTTTATCATTAGCCCAACTCTTTTACCAAGTTTTTTCTTAATTTTTCTTAACCAGTATGACAATACTTTTACAAATGAAAAACAACCTTTTCATACAAATCTAAACTTATTAAGTCCCTTTTAAACTCTTTAATGATCTTCTTTTTTAAACCAGAAAATTGCCACCAATAGTGGGCACTTCGCCCTTTCCCCAAACACCTGCTCCACACCTCAAACTCTCGTCATTCCTAAAACTTAAAAACCTTCCCGCCAAACTCAACAATCTCCGTGGTTTAATTTTACTTAACCAATATCGAGCTTCTAACCGATAGGAATTTGGAACTCTTAACTAAAGGTCACCGCTCTTATGAAAAAGAATCTCCTCCTCCTCTTTTTCGCCCTCCTCTTCCTCTCCCAGTTCTCCTCTTGTTCGGGTAAAAGGGGGACCACAAAAGCTAATGTTCTCGTTCTAGGGGCTGCTCTCAGCAATGCTAGTGGTGGTGTGATGGTCTACGGACACAACCGCAACACTGGGGATTACTTTGCTGAACCCCACACCAGTGGTGCCGAGGAAAAAGTTTTAGAGCTCAAAAATGGGGAGTGGAGCTTCACCGCTATCTCTTGGCAGGGTGCGGATATTTTAGAGGGCAACACCCGCTGTGCTATTGCTAGTGCCACACTCGCCGGTGGGGATATCGATGTAGCGATTGATCTAGCGGGAGAGAACTGTGGTGAGGGTAGTTTCTTTGGGAGTGCCCAGAGTCGCAATCAAGAGCAACAGATTAAGAGTTTAAGCTTTGCTACCTGTGCTAATGACAGTGTTCTCAATTCGGGAGCGAGTGTTTCCTCTGATTGTCTCAAGGGGGCGGCAAGGTCTTATCAAATTATTCTTCCCGCCAAAGCGCCAGAGGGAGAGGTTGAACTGGGGCGAGGGCTTATTTCTCAATGTGTTGACGACACGACCCCAAACACAGCTCTTCACGACTCGAGTGTTAAGCTTCCGCCTTTGGGGAGTGAAGAGATACGAGTTCCCATGGTGATTCAAGCGTTCTCGGGAGCTGGTTGTGGGGGCGAAGAGGAGACTTATTCTTTTACCAGTGGTCGGCATATTGCTAGTGGCAAGGGAGAGATACGCTATGAAGAAGGCAAGGTCTATGCGGTGTTAGTGGGCAGGGGTTATTGCCAGGGAGACAAGCTAACCAATGCGCCTTTTGCCAGTGGGGGCTTTAACTCTACCGGGCTCAATTATATTTGTACGGCGGATCAGTTGAATAATATTGGTGATGATTCTGCTCACGTCAATGGGGATTATATCCTCATGAAAGACATTGATCTCTCGGGATTTTCTTTTAATGGTATTGCTGGCTCCAACAGTTTTTCTGGAATTTTCTATGGCAATAATAAAACCATTCAAAACTACACAGCTATTTATACGTCTCCACAGAGTTACGCTGGTTTTTTTAATGAAATAGTAAATGGAACCGTAAAGAATTTGACCTTTCGCAACCCTCAAGTCGATTGCACAATCAATTGCTTTGGCATTGGAACACTGGTTGGCCGAATGCAATGGGGTACGTTGAGTCACATAAAAATTGATAACCCAGCAGGGCTTATTAGCTTAAAAGTTGCCGGTCCAACAAATAACATTCCCTTTCCTCAATTTGGTGGAGTTGTCGCTGTTGCCGTCAACGATTCTCGCCTCGAATACCTAGAAGTTGATGGACTCAAGATTCTACACGATGACAGTTGGGGACCTTTTAAGAAAATAGGGGGTGTTATTGGAGAGCTCAAATCCTCTGCTATGGAAAAAATTCGAGTTTCTAACCTTCAGGTTATTAGTAATGACCAAGATGCCGGTGCATGCTCTCAAGTTGGAGGCGTTGTTGGCATAGCTGAAGACGCACAAGTTAGCAACGTTAAAGCCACCAATATGACCATCGAAATTGAAGCAGGAGAAAGTATTGGAGGGCTCATTGGAGAGCTCAAAAACAACTCTCTCTTAAATAGAAGTTCTTTCCAAGGCCACCTTCGAGGAGGAAGCTCCGCTCAGCAGACATCTAAAGTAGGAGGAGCCGTAGGACACCTCAATGCCATTAATAATAACCAGGGAGTATCAATCACCCGAGTTAATGCAACAATTGAGGGGTGGGGAGAAAGCATTGGCGGTTTTGTTGGTTATATAGCTACCGGAGCTATTTTGTACTCAGCAGCTAAAGGCACTCTTGAGTGCTACCCTGCAGGCGGAAGTAATTCTGGTTGTGGAGGAATTGCTGGACTCTCTGAGGGTGCCATTTGGCGAACTTTGTCCGAAATCAATATTAGTACCCCTGCCGGTTTCGTTTATAATGACATTGGTGGGATTGCCGGCAAGATGACTGGCAACTCACAAACAAATTGGACGCATTATACTGGCACAATTAATTTGCCCGATGGTGTTAATGTAGGAGGTCTTGCTGGAACAATCGATATCGATGATCTCAATGAAGGGGCAAAAAATAACTCCTCTTCCGCTACTATTATCGCTTCAAACACTTGTGGTGGTCTTGTCGGCTCCTTAAATAAAGGAACTGCCGAAGACAATATCTTTGAGGGAATACTCAATTGCCCTGGTGGAGATGAGGGACTCCTCTTAGGATACGTCGATAACGCCAGTGGAACCGCCAATGAGCTCTTTGCCCTCGATCGAGCAGGAAACCCCACAGACTTTATTGCTAGCGGCTCTAATGCTTGCAACGACTGCAAACTCTACGACGATAACGATATGAGACAGCAATCGAGTTTTACGACCTACTTACCTATCACTCCCAATACCGATCAGTGGTACCAAGAAGACGGCGTCACTTACCCCCAACTCAACTGGCTGAAAAAATTTAACGATCTTGGTGGTTTTGAAATTGGTTCTTACTATGATCCCATCGTGATTCAAAACGCCTCCCAATGGAATGCTATTGGAGACTATGAGCCCTTTGTTTTCCTCACTTTTGAGCTAGCCAGAGATATCGACTTTGGTGGGGGAGCCATCAATCCGGTGGGAAGTAACTCCAGTCCATTCTCAGGAACACTGAGAGGAAATCACCGCGTATTTAAAAATGGAGAGATCAGCCCTCTTCCCGATCAAGGTAATGCGGGGTTATTCCGTGTCCTCAACGGAGTTACCAGTGGTGCTATTCAGGGTGCTCAAATTTTTAACGTCGGCTTTCAAAACATTAGTGTTTACAATCAAAACAACAACGGAACTTCAGCCTTCACTGGTATTTTAGCGGGAGAAATCAGAGGTAATGTTACCAACGATGGAGCTCAAGTGGCAATCCGTGGGCTCTCTGTTGCCGCTGATTGCTTTGTTGAAGTAAGCGGAACTGATGATACCGTGGGAGGAGTTATCGGTAAGATTGATAACGCTAACTCAAGAATGATTTTTGAAAATATCACCAACAAGGCTAACGTCAACCACATTTATAATGGTGCCTGCGAAAGCGTTGGGGGAATTGTAGGAGCTTGGAACTCAACCCAAACTGTAGAGGGCCAGAACATAACCAACCACGGCAGGGTGGAAGCCATAGATTGCGATAATGTTGGAGGAATCGTTGGTCTTTTAGAGGGGCAAGTCAATCTCCAGGGAGCTTTTAACTACGCAGGTGTTCAGGGTCAATTTAACGTGGGCGGACTTATTGGAAGATCGGAAGCCAATATCAAAAATTCAGCCAATCGTTCATCAACAGAAGTTTTTGGAAATGAAAAGGTTGGCGGTATCATCGGCTACCACGTCCAGGGAAGTGTCACTTACGTCGGCAATACCGCTAATGTTCAAGCAACGTCAGGCCCGGCAGGTGGAGTTATCGGTCAGTGCCAAGCAGTGACCGGACAATTGAGAAACTCCTATAACGCCGGAGAAGTTACAGGCGGCGCCAATAATGGTGGTTTAGTTGGTGGCAACGTTGGACCACCTAACTCGGGGAACTACTTTTTTGGTCCCCAAAATGGAGCCTCGACAGGAACCGGAATTCCTCTAAGTCGGGAGGAACTGAGAAACGGTGCTAATCTCGGAGGACTGGGAAGCGAAGGGTGGAGTTTCCCACTGGGTGACTACCCTCGCTTACCTCAAGAACTCTAAGCAAATTCAAGCTATTAGAAAATATAAACTGTTAGAAAATTAACAGAGCCCTGTAAAATAAACCCATTTCCCCTTTGCCGCCTCAATTTTCTGGTAGGATTCCCCTTAAAAATAAAACGAAAATCCTCCAGGAAAAAAAGTACATGAACTTTAAGCGCCTTCTTTTATTATCCCTTTTCTTTCTCTTCTCCTCCGCAAGTCTCTTGGCCAACAGTGATCATTCTCTCAACTTAGATATCCGCCCAAACGATTGGTCTCAAAACTATCTCTCTCGCTATGTTACGGAAGAAGAGTGGCAAGAAATTGTCGAAGACTCAATCCAGTCGGAAGACAGGAGTGAAAGGCCAAACCGTAGGTTTGGGCAAGGTCAAGTGCTAACTGTCGATACAAGAGATCAAAAGAACTGCTCCAACGTAAAATTAGAACTGGAGAGAAACACAGAAATACCTTTAAACCAATTAGAAAAATTTTGTGATCAAAATAAACAAAACCCCTACTCTTCAGTGGTCATTGTCGACGGGCAGTACAGAAGACGCATCACCTTTGAAGACCTTCCTCCTGAGCACAGGGAAATCGCTCGGCAAACCCGCAACTTTGCCTACCTCGGTGCTGCAACGTTAGGCGTTTTATGGTTTGCCCGAATCAGTAACAAAGTGGGACAAAAGCAAAATAGGAGGACTAGGCGATAAGTACGTTGACAATATTAAATCAGGACCAGTTTGGGATGAAGACGATTGGTTCCTTAACTACGTTGGTCATCCTTACTCTGGTGCCGCCTACTACGTCGTGGCCAGGCACGCCGGTTTAAGCAAAATGCAATCCTTTGGTTACACCGCCTTTATATCGACCATATTTTGGGAGTACGGCCTTGAAGCAGCTGCCGAAGTTCCCTCAATTCAAGACTTAGTGGTCACGCCTGTTTTTGGTGCCCTCTTAGGGGAAGCCTTTATCGGATGGAGTGAAAAGATTAACAACCAAGAAGGTAAACTTTTAGGCTCGCAAAAGCTAGGTACTGTGGCCTTGACTTTAATGAACCCCGCGGGAGCTATTTTTAACAGCACTGGCTCTTTTTTTAAAAAGCATAAAATTTTTAAAAGTGCTAAAACTTATTGGGTGACCCCTCTTACACCACCACCCCTGTCAAGCAATAGTAGGGATGAATTTTCCAATCGAAACTATATGGGCATCGTCCTTGAATTAAAATTTTAAGAGAAAAAATCCTTCTCACACTCCAAAATCTTCATGGCCACTTTCACTCCATCGACAGCCGCCGAAGTAATCCCCCCGGCATACCCAGCGCCCTCCCCACAGGGGTAGAGACCCGCTAGAGAGAGACTCTCCATGCTCTGGCGATCGCGCACGATAGTTACGGGAGCCGAGGTTCGCGTCTCGGGGGCCAAACACAAAGCCTTAGAAGAGATAAAGCCCTTCATCCTCTCGTTAAAGATTTCTAAAGAATGCCGAAGGTGTTGAGTCACAAAGGCGGGCAAGATATCTTCGAGAGGAGTGGCAAAAACACCCGAGGGACAAGAGGTTTTAGGAAGAGTCCTTTTGGTATAACCTTGCATGAAATCTTCCAAAGTTTGAGCGGGAATCTCTTTGCCCGAAGCCTTCTCTAGAGATTTTTGATAAGCCACTTTCTCTATTTCCCTTTGAAAAGTCAGTCCGGCCAAAACATCGTCGGTGGAAAAATCAACTCCTGCTTTAACACTGACAACGACCGCCGAGTTAGACCAGGGCGAGTTGCGAGCGTAATTGCTCATCCCATTGACCACCAAGCCATCGGCATCAGTCCCACTGGAGAGAACATAGCCCCCCGGGCACATACAAAAACTATAAGTGCCTTTTAGTTCATGAGGATCTTCCCAGCTCAAACGGTAGCGACTAGCCCCTAAAAGTTTATCGCCAGTAAAAGGACCGTATTGAATTTGATCGATAAGCTCGCGAGGATGCTCCACTCTCACTCCCACCGCAAAATCTTTAGGGCGCATTTCAATTTTATTGGCTTTCAAATGGTGATACATTTCCTTGGCCGAGTGGCCGACTGCTAAAATGACATAAGGGGAGTAAAAGCGCTCACCGGTTTGAGTTTCCACCCCTACCACACGTCCCTTTTCAGATAAAATTTTATCGACCCTAGTTTGGTAGTGAATGTGACATTTTTTATCGAGAAGGGATTGGGTCATTTTGCCAATTAGTTGGCGAATTTTATTGGAGCCTAAATGAGGATTAGCCAGATAAGCAGTCTCTCGAGGAGCCCCAAATTCAACAAATTTATTCATCACGTACTGAACGTAGGGTGATTTAATCCTAGTGATCAACTTACCGTCACTAAAAAGGCCTGCTCCCCCTTCGCCAAAGCAAACATTATTTTCGGAATCAAAGCGCCCGTAGCGCCAGTGCTGACCAATATGCAACATACGCTTGTGAGCACAGTCACCCCTCTCAAAAAGAAGCGAGCTAACACCATACTCAGCGAACCTCAAAGCAGCAAATAGCCCCGCCGGCCCAGCCCCAATAATGATAGGCTTGACCTTAAGATCTCCCAAGTGGGGGAAGCTCTCCCCTCGCTCTTCAAAGCGCTCTCCCTTTTCAATCACCTCCAGAACGTACTGGTATTTAGGGACTCGCCCACAATTTCCTCGGCGAGCGTCCAAACTCTGCGAAAGGATACGGTAATCCACCACCTGGGGGTGGTTTTTTTCCAAGTATTCATTCAAGTCTTGGCGATAATCTAAAACACATTGTAGTCTTTTACTCATAAACCTAGGGATCATACCGTTATCAACAGTCATTGACTATTGACCAAGGAAGTGCCCATGAAAGCTAGTGTTATTATTATTGGCGATGAGCTGCTCAGTGGAATCATTAGTGATCGCAATGGCCCCTATTTGGCTCGTTGGCTTTTTTCCCAAGGTATTCAGCTGGAAAACCTCAAAGTTATCGGTGACGACAAAAAAAAACTTCACCAGGTTCTCTCCGAAGCTTGGGCATGTTCTGATTTAGTGATAACAACAGGAGGACTCGGCCCCACTCAAGACGACAAAACCAAACACGCCCTGGGCGATTTTTTTGGAGGAAACCTCCTGGAGAATCAAGCCGCTAAAACCATACTAGTCCGCCAGTATCAACGCTTTGATAGAGAGTGGTCTCCCGAACACAACGCTTACCACCTCATTCCAGAGGGATTCTTCCCCATCGAAAACCCTTGCGGCTTCGCCCCCGGTCTGGGCCTTCAACAAGAGGGAAAACTTCTTTTAGCGGCTCCGGGAGTGCCTCGAGAATTAAAGGCCATGGTCGAAGAGGTTTGGCCAGAGCTTCTTCAAAAGACCTTTCCTCAACATGGCCAACAGCTCCAGCGCCTGACCATCAAAACTCATGGTGTAACAGAGGAGCACCTCTTTGGAGAACTAGCACCCAATCTTTGGGAACAATTAAGCCCTTTCGGCAAGCTCAGTAGCCTTCCTCAAATTATGGGGGTCAATTTAGTTCTGACTTTTCAGGGAAATGCTCAAGAAAAGCTCGACCGACTCGAACAGGTAAAAGAACTTTTGCAAAAAGGCCCTCTCAAAGATCATATCTGGCAGTGGGGGGAGCTTCCCCTTCCTCACTTTCTGCTGCAAAAATTTCGAGAAAAAAAACTGACTCTAGGCTTAGCGGAAAGTTGCACTGGAGGATTTACTTCCCACCGCCTAACCGACATTCCTGGGGCTTCTGAAGTCCTGATGGGAAGTGCTGTCACCTACAGCAATCAAGCCAAAACCTCCCTTTTAAACGTCTCACCCCAAACTCTACAGGAATTTGGTGCCGTCAGCCGAGAAACAGCACAGGAAATGGCCCAAGGAGCACTGAACTCTTTTCAAGCCGACTGGGGTTTAAGTTTTTCAGGAATTGCTGGTCCCAGTGGGGGAACAGCGACCAAACCGGTGGGGACAGTAGCGATAGGATTAGCTGGGAAAGGAATCTCTCAAGCTCAAATCCACCACTTTAAAGGCAACCGACAACGCCTCAAAGAGAGGTTTTCCGAGCAAGGGCTCTTTAGCCTTTTAAAACTCATATAGTCATGCCATTCAGACTTTCCAATAGCGTATTCCTCGTTGCAGTAGGTTCCTGCAGCTTCCTCGTCATCCACTCATTGGGAAACCAAACTGGCACAACTATAGAAAGCCTTTAATCGCTATTTTGAGTTTGGTCGGGAGCCAAGTATTCGGCGAATTCTTCAAGATAACTCAACTTTGTTGGATCAGTGACCTTATCGATATAGAGAGTTCCCGCGAGATGGTCAATTTCATGCTGAAAAACAGTGGCCATAAAACCCTCGGCGACCAGGGAACGGGACTCTCCCTCAGCATCGTCAAAGTCGACTTGAATTTTTCGAGGTCGCTCCACAAACCCCCTTAAGCCGGGAACAGAGAGGCAACCTTCCCAATACCCTTCCCTTTGCTCATCGAGAACCTTAATCACAGGGTTAATCACAAAGAGGAGGTCATACTCAGGAGCTTCCGGGTAACGAGAGTTATCCTTAGCGATCCCAATTAGGGCCACTTGCTTTGAAACGCCAATTTGAGGAGCGGCAATACCAATCCCCTCTTCGGCTTTCATGGTGTCGAGCATATCCTGGAAAAGTTGTTGAGTTTCTTGTGAGAGAATCTCCTCTCGCCCGAGAGGAGCTGCCTTTAAACGCAAAATGGGATGCCCCATTCGCAGGACTTTTTTAATCGCCATGACTCTGTCCCTTTCAAATCCTAAAGGATCATGCCCATTTTTGCCTCTTTTGACAATGGAGAAGGTCACTTCTTCAGGTTACAAGATTTTTCGACCGATAAACAAAAGAGGTCAGGTGAGATTTTCGCCAAGGATGAGTCAGTTTTGAAGGAATATTTTAGAAAGTGGGTTATTAAACACCACAAGCGAATTCAAAAGCTTTTCATGCTGGGGCTTTTTGCCTTCATTTCAATGGGCTGTGTTCAAACCACTCCCCCTAGCAATAAAAGAAAGGGAACGACGGTTAGCTCGGGAGGCTCTAACGGGGGAGAAACTCCCAATCCCCCCAATTTCCCTAAAACACTCAACTATTTTCAAAACGGCTCTTCGAGTTCAACGGGAAACTTCCCCCTTCCCTATGATTTTAATGACAGTTTTTACCTAAGAGGAGAAGAGGTTGACGATTTTATTAAGGACAATAACAAAACGAGCGCCCAATGCCTTATCTCAGTATTTGAGTCTTCATCGACCAACCAAATCTTAGTGACAGCAGCCACTCCTAAATCCTTCTTTAATTTCGCCACCAATGTTCAGGAATACTACTACCTCCTTGAACCTAATAGCGAAAACACCAACAAATCCTTTTGCCAAACCCCCGGCATATTAGCGACCTTAAATAATTTACACCCAGGGAAAAACATCACCTTTGCCATCAGCAAAGTTTGTCCCAACTGCGCTTTTAGTGACCTCCTCTCCACTCCAGAAACCCTTTTTTCTCAGCACGGCCACACCCTTCAAAACCATATTGACCTCAACAACCTACGCCTCAAACTACTGACCACTGGTGCAAACCCAGATCCTGGTGCCAGCTCCTGCAGCAGTACACCACAGTGCCAAGCCAAAGGTTTTGATTGCTGCTCCTTTGGTCAATGTATAAAAGACCGTCAACTCAAAAGCGATGCCGACACTTCTAGCGACGAATACGCCCAAGCGCTAGTGGATATTGAAAACAACCCCAACGCTATTTACGGTTACCCCCAGTTTTATCATCTATGCTCAACCGTTGTCCCTCCAAGTAACACACCCGCCCCCAGACCCGATCCAGACTTGCAGGCCCGCCAACGCTTTTTAGAGCTAGAGAGATTATACCAATGCACAACTCCTCAAGAAGGAGAGATGGCCCTCTGTACGGTTTCTTACAAAAATGTTCAACAGGCTAGCACTAACGAATTTTCAACCGAAGCCGACGATCGAAACTTCAACACTACCTATACGGGAACTAATGCCCTTCCCCAGCACTCCGTCTACAAAGTTATCTACGCTGGAGAAACTCTCTTTGAAAACAATCAGATTGTCACGGGTGTGACGATAGGGCCGGGAGGAAATGGAACCGGCAATGACAACGTTAACGACAAGCAGGTTATCAATATCACCCACTCTCCTGCCCCCTCCGCCCCAGATGACGACCTCATTCTCACCTACAAAATTGACGGCTCTTGCGAAAAGATCACCAGCACTCTAGCCAAATGTTATAAACAATACATTCAAGGGCAGAACCTAAGCCGAGTTAACGATCACTTCCCAGCCTCCAACGCCTTTCAACTTCCCTTCTATGCGGCCCTTAACCGAACGATTAAAGTCGATGTCGACGGCGCCGTTAAACTGGCCGGCACTCACTGGAACTTAATTCAAACCACTCCCGCCAGAGTTGAATTCATAGGTTCTAATCTGCAAGTTTACGACACTCAAATTATTAATATTAGTTTTTATGTAGACCTAACTAATTACCCTAATTTGATGTTAAAAAAACAAAGCTCCCTAGAGAGAATCAAAGACATATGCGAATGTGTCGATACCAAATGCCGTTTGAAACCAAGGCGTGATGACAACACTAACCAAATTGTCGACTATATCTGCCAGTACCCCCAACCCAATCTCCCCGATCCTCCTCTCCAGCAAACAGTACTGCTCGACTCAAAAAGTGTTCCCCATCGCTACTACGATGTTGCAGGGGTCTATCAAGACAAACTCAGCTCAACTACACCGGCCCAGGAAGGAAATGAGTTTAAGTACACTAACAGCGATCTTTTAAGGCCCAATAATGTCAACCAATACATTGGCTTCAACGAGATCTACGGCTCCTTTCACCCTCTCAATACCAGTGCCCAACCGGCTAAAGAGGTTCAAGTGAAAAAAGGCCGAACTTACGATATTTACACCAACCAAGGAACTTTCTCGACGTGCTTTTTTTGTGGGACAGATTATTATTCTCACCTCATTAGAACGTTCCCCGAAAACTTTCTGCACAAAGGGGGAGGCTACCGTCCCGATCAAGCTTCTTCCCAACCCTTTACTTCAAGCACTTACCGCAAAGATGACCTCCTCTTTGGCCGAGCCTGCTGGGTGCCTACCACTATGATCCCGTGGACCCATAATGCAGAATCCGATCGCCAGCAACAGAGATTAAAAAGATTAACCGCCCAGCACTTTCTCTTTGCCAATGGCTACCAAAGGGATTGGTACGGCTTTGATTACGGTTCAGTCATCGGCTCCTGGGATGGAGTTAGCTGGTTTTCGATTGGTAACCAACGCCGAATTCAAGCTAAATCTAATAAACTCTTCTTGGCCATCAACGCTTATTTTGGCGATCTCACCCAGCGCACCTCTTTTAGTATTACCGTTCAGGACGCCCCTAACGTTCCCTCTTCTGGTCCATTAGTCACGAATAATTTCGAAAGTGACGGAGCCGAATGCCAAAAACATCACTTGTGCGACACTGACCGAGACTGTATTGCCAACCTCGGTTGGGAATACAGCTGTGAATCCATCGCTACCCTCACTTCAAAATGGCCTTCCTTTGACCCCAATGGACTCGAAATACCCGGAGTTGAAAAGACAGTCAATTTGCGAAGCGAGTTCGGAGCGACCAGCAACGGGGTCAAGCGATGTATTTATAGGGGACGAGGTTCTCTTTGCCAAGATCCTTACGACCCTGCCGACCCCAACACAAGTTATAGTGGAACAACAAAAAGGGCCTTTCACCACTGTTCTTACAACAATTACTGCCAAGCCTTTATCGAGGGAATTCCAGTACCTCTGTTCAACACTAAAATTTCCCGTTATGGAAAATCGGTTAAGCAACAAAATGCTTCAAGCGCTGTTCAAGAAGATAATCTCGATACCTTTGGACTGCATATCAGAAGTTTGGGACGTCCCTACAGCTGGCGAGGCACCGATCCCATCCCCACTAGCGCTCAAGCTTCTTTTTCCAACAACAATGTCTCAGCGATCTGTTTACCCGGTCGAGATCCCAACGACGACACTCTTCAAGAAACCAATACTAATAAACCCATAGCGGCTTTCCTCGGTGACAAAGTTAACGGTATCGGCATGACTCCCGAGGGAGCGGGAACCGCGGAGTATCTTTCGAGCTGTTCCATTCTCGATAGCGATGGAGATTACCTGTACAAAGACACCTCAATCTCCACTCTTTTAAGCGACAGCACCATTCAAAACTTAGCAGCTAATCAGGCCATCGCTACAAACGCCCTCTCTATTTTTGAATCCCCGCAGATGACTGGCAATGAGATTGTCAAAAATTTTGAAGGCAGCCAGATCGAAGAAATCTACCTCCAGGAAAACCGTTGTTTGCGCACCCCTGGCTCTGTTTGCTTTTCCTCTATGGACTGCGCGCCCAATTCTTATATCGCTAGCAAAGTCGCCCACGTCAATGTCGACGATACGACAGTCACGGCGATCCTCAACAAATACGACATTCAATTTTGGCAAGAAGAATTGATTTGCTCACAGGCCCTCCAACCGGGAGAAGAAGATTTCGACCTCAAAAACAACCGCTGTTGTCGTGAGACGGAGCAACACCTCACCATTGGTACGGCAACCAACACCTCAGGAACTCTCGATTTTAACACCTCCAATATCCCTGGTTTGGGAAGCATTGCTCTTAACGATAGAGGGCGCTATCACCGTATGTCGACCGTTTGGGATCTGATGAGCGGAAGCCAAGCCGCCTCTTACCCCGCCCTCGAGGTAGCTGCCAACGACAGCTGTGTTAGTCGAGTAGACATTTGCACCAGAGGAAGAACAACTGATTTTCAGCACAATACCTTTGCCACTATCGCCGATCGAACTTGCTGCTCAGGACATTGGATTCGCGAGTTTAACCGAGAGGAAAACGGCGGTGGTCATCAATGGAGCCCAGACAAACTGCAAACCATCCCCAAGGAATCCCTTCGCTGCCTCAACTGGCAAACCTGCAGTACGACTGCCGATAGCTGCGGAGGAGAAGCCTCCCAGGGTTACTTCAGCTGTGAACACACCGACGATCCCGACGACCCCACTTGTCTCATGCGGGCCACTTCTCTCAACCAGGCAGAGCCTCATTTCAACTTTTTGGCAACCCTTGAACTCACTGGGATTGCCGGCGTCAAAGTTAAAACTAAGGACTGGCCAGACATACACTGCCAGGTGAGTCCCGTTGATCAATCGGCTACTGCCAGTGCCAGCACAGACGTTCCCCTTCCCAACCTTATTTCCGATGCCGACGTCGAACCGTCGGAGTACGACGACCATATTCTCCCCGACAACCGCTACTACTCAGCGGGAGACCGAGAGAATTTTAATAGCGACAACCTTAAAATGGTCTTTGACCCCGACCGCGTCACTTGTTGTCTGCCGGCGGGAACCCAAGTCCCAGCCAACACCAATCCCAACCGCTGTTGCACTGGTTTTATCAACCAACAAAACCGCCGTTGCCAACTTCCTGACTACACCAATGTGAGTGTCTACATGAACCGAAACATCTCATCTGCCGCCAAAGATGAACCCTTGCATCTCTTTGATGCCAGTTCTGGCTATATCAGATCCACTTCAGATGTTATTCGCCTAGCCTGTACTCAACAGGTCTGTGCCTCCGGTCGTGTGGGAGTAGGGGTAACCCTCTCCAACTTAAAATACCCAGGTCATGAAAGCAGCGAAAAACAAATCCAGCGCTTTCTCGATAGCAATGATGAAGCCAATAATTTTTCGGGGCTAGCCGATCTCTACGACGAGGGATTGCGCTGGAACACCCATGTTTACTGCGTACCTCAAGAAACAGAACTCAGCACCGTGGTGAATTGTTCTGGTTTTTAAAAAAGTCTATAACTACTTCAAAAAAAGAAAAAAGATCACTCCCGCTAAAACTACCCGATAAAAAGCGAAAGGCGCCAATCCCCATTTTTTAATCGTTTTTAAAAAGAAGTGAATGGTAAAAATCCCCACGACAAAACTCATCGTCATACCGAAAAAACAGAGAAGAGGATCAAAAGCCAAATGTGCTTGAAAAAAATCAGGCAACTTAAAAAGAAAACCAGCTAAAATAATCGGAAGAGACAAAAGAAAGCTAAACCTAGTCGCTTCCTCCCGTGAAAGCCTCATAAAGCGGGCCATCGTCAACGTGCTTCCACTGCGGCTCACTCCGGGAAATATGGCCAAAGCTTGGGACAAACCTATCAAAAGCGCTATCTTAGGGGAAAAAAAATGCATCTGCCCCTCTTTTCCTGATTTGGCTAAACGATCGGCTAGAAACATGAGGAGCCCGAAAAAAAAGAGATTGAAAGCAATCCACGAAGGAGACCGACCGTATAAAAGAGCACTTTTTTTCATCAATAAAACCAAAACAAAAGTTGATAAAGTGGCGAGCATCATATTAACGACAAAAGCTCCCTCCCCTATAGTGCTGGAAACCTTTTGGAACTTTCCTGTAATAATTAAAAAGATCGTTCTTCCTCCTTCAAAGAGAAGAGAGCGAACCTGACTACGGAAATAAACCAAAATAGATAAAGCCGTCCCCAGGTGCATGGACAAATCAAAGAGAACCCCAGGGTCTTTAATCTTGAGAAAAAGAGGCAAGATGGCCAAGTGTCCACTTGAACTCACTGGCAAAAACTCGGTTAGTCCCTGGATAAATCCATAGACTAAAGCTGAAATAAAATCCATTTTTTCTTCCTTCTCAGAGAGGGGTTCCTACAAGCGAAAATAGGCTTCATCCTGAGCCATCAAAGCATGAGAGATATCTCTCATTTGGTCCAAAAAAGCTTGATTAAAAGAGGAGCTTTCCCGCTTTTTCCTCGCTTCTAAAACCAAGCGAACTCTCGCCAAATTGTCTTTTAAAAAATCGAGAAAAAGCTTTCCTTGAGCTTGTTGGGATTGCAGAGCAAAACGCCCCATCTCATAATAAAAACGGTAGAGAAATTCCTCGATAAGTTCTCTTCTCTCTTGATTGAGACCCTTTACCGTTAAAAAGTCAATCACTTGAAAAGGAGTCATTTCTAAGTCTTGTTTGGGAAAAGGGAAAAAGTTCTTATAGTCAAAAAACCACTCTGCTTGCGATAAAAATGTCTCTCGAAAAGCTTTCCGACTCAAGGCACTTTTAACATCCTTATCCCACCCAAACTCCATCACAACAGCATTGGGTGTCCCCATCGGAATCCAGGTCTCTAGCTGCTGTTTGCGATAAGGCAAAGCCTGACTAAAACTCTGATGAAAGCGAAGAAACTGGCCATTTCCCATGCTAATAAAATCGGCTTCCACTTCTCCTCCTGGCCTTAGCAGACCAAGAAACTTATGGTGGATTCTGGCATAGCCTCCCAAAAAGGGGCCATATTTTAAAAAGTGCTCCCCGATATTGGAAAATCCCAATCGCAGAGAAACCCGAATCAGCTCTTCCATCTGCTCTTTTTCCAATGGATCAATCCGCCCTGGTCTCTTTAATTTCTCTTCATAATCAGTCACTTCAAAACGCTGCTTTTCTCCCAAAAATATTTTCCCCAACTCGGGGTAATGCTGATGAAAAAAAGGATTTCCCCTCTGCCCCTCTTGTAAAACCTCCAACAAAGAAAGTTTTCCCCTTATCTTCCAATGAGCCAATCTTTGGTTTTCTCTATCATAAAGAGAGAGGTAGGGAGTTATCTTTCTCTGGATTCCCTGCTGAACGATATCAAAATCGGGTAAAAGGACAAAACGGCCATCCTTCAAAGAACTAAAGGTTTTAAACTTAAAGCGCTCACTAGCAAAAACAGTAAAGCGATCGAAGCCAAGAGCCTGGCCTATATTTTCCCTTTTTGGCTTTTCTGAAACCAAAACCAATCCATCAATCAAAAGTCGAGGAAATAAAAGAGGTGCCAAAAGAGAGATCACCAAAAAGAGGGGAATAGCCAGGCTTCTCAAAAGGGATGATTTAAAGCCTTTTCTCTTCACTAACTCGGTCAAAGTCCACTTTTCTACCAAGCTCTTCCTAGCCACTAAAATGGGAAGATAGGGAATAAAACTCCAACCAATGAGAGTATCCAAGACAACTCTTCCCGCTCCTCCCAGCCTTTTCCATCCCCAACTTCCTCGAGCGCGAAGACCACCCAAACTCTGAAAAAAGCTCACCCCCAAAGCGAGAGTTGTATATAACCTCAAGGCTTGAGTCAGACCCAAAACTAAGAGAAACATCACTAGTCCCTCACGAGAAAAACTCGATAAAGACCAGCCTGCTGCTTTCAAAAGCACGGTCAGCTCTTCTTCCCACTGAGCAAAGCCCTTAAAAGAATGTAGAGTAAAATAGGCTAAATACCCGAGAGACAAATCCCCCAAAAAACAGAAAAAGCGGGCCAAAGGCCCAGGAAACCCGACTTTTTGAAAACCAAAGAGGAAAGATTTAAAAGAACCTGAGGGAAGGGAGGCAACTTTTTGAGGCAATTTAGCTGTCCTTAGAAGAGTTTTTGCAGTAACCCGAACTTATTGAAATCTCATCTCTATTTTAACGTTTGCCCAAAAAATGCCAAGAAAATGCTCTTCAAAGCTCTTTTTTAACCGAGTTTTTCCGTTCAGCTTTTAAAATAGGAAAAAGAACAAGCACTCGTTTAAGTTTCCTCAACTTTAAGGGTCAAATCGCCGAAAAAAGAGGAGATAAGGAGTGTTAATAAGGAAGGAATGGTCCATGAAAGATTGCTTACTCAAAAAAATAACCACTCATATCGCCATCTATGGCCTTATCACGGCTCCTATCGCCTATGGACAAGAGGCTTCCTCCGGTCAACAGGCCATTATGGGAGCTCTAGGTGCTCTTCAAAAGATAGGAGGAGCTTTTATCGATGGCAAAAAGCAACAGATCAACCAAATCCAAAACTATCAAAATCTGTCTCAATTTCAGCCCCAAACCTCAACGGCCAAATACTTTCCCGAATGCCAGGTGCCCATGGCGGTTTCTCCTTTTCCTAAAAATGCCTGTACGCATCCCCCCAGGCCTGGTGATCGCGCTGGTTTATCTACCCTGCAGACGTGGTTGACCTTATCTTCTCAATACGATTCTCACTTTCGTCACCACACATCCGAAAACCAAAATACACGCAACGCTACAGAACTCAACAAGGCCAGCCCCAAGGCACGCTTTACTCCTTCTATTGGAGCGAGCTGTCTGGATGACGCCCTTAAGAGGGCCGGGGATAAACTCCAAGGGCCAATTAATCAAATGAATGAGACCATCGCCCAAGTCAAAAAATCAAACGAAAAGTTTAGGGATCAGCTAAAGCAAGCCTTGGAAAATATTCAGGACACCGCTCACGTTCTCTATGGAAACCCACGGGGAAGTTCAAACACTAAAGGAAGACAATTTCACACTCTCTTCTCTCCCCGCTGTCAGGAGCTCATTGGAACCAACAGTCTCAATGCCACAAAAAAGGCCGGTTTGATTGGTCTAAGAGATCAAGTGATGGCCACTCCCCAAGAGTTAGCCAATCGGTTTACCAATCCTCGCAACCGCCAAAACCATATCGACGACATTAAGAGCCAAATCACCGCCATTCAAAATGAGATTAAAAAGCGCGGCCCCGAAGCCTGGGATCCCAGCGACCGCAGCTTCTTGGTTAAAGGTAGCAGTGTTTACACTGGCATGGCCGATATTATCCAACGAAAAAAAGGTCAGTTTGACCGCGAAATTAGTGAAATAAGAAGCATTCTCAAAAAAGAAGTAGGATTTGAACTACCGAGAATGGACCATCAATTCCGCCACAATACGGAAGCCTTTTCCCAGCAAGCACGCGATTTTTTCGAGCGAAAATTTATCAATGATTGCGTCACTCAAGGTTCACTTCTCAAACCTCAAGACGTCTTAAAAGGCCTGAGGCAAAAATCAACGAGAGGAAGGGGCACCACTCTTTCCAACTACCGAACAGCATTGCAAAATATTCTCGAAAGCGATACCTATATGGAGCAAAAGCTCAATGCCATTCGCCAGCTAGACGCTCAATACAGCACAGGGGAAATCACTGTCGTCTACCAAAGTGCTAGTGGCTCACAAATTTCCACCACTCCCTACGGCCTTTTTAAAGAGCAAGTTGGACTTTGCCAAGCTAAAATGGAGCAAGACAATACTCACTCTCTCGCTGCACCTGGATCAAAAGCAGCCAAAGATAAAATTGCCCGAGCCGACCGCTACATCAAGCAAGCACTGGCCTTAGAGAAACGTTTTTCCTCTGAGCTTTACAATACTCTCTACGAAGAATTGGTCAACTGTTCAGGTAAACCTATTAAAACATCCACTTGTCACCTGGCCAATGCCGGAAACATATTAGAGCCCACCGGTAAAAACTTTTTTTGTGTTGCTCACGCTACTGAATGTGGAAAAAATATCAACAGTTGCTACGCGGAAAACCAGCGTCGAATTATTGAATTCGAACAAAAACGCGACGGTGAAGCAGCTCGCTATAATCAAATGATGACTCAATTGGAAAAGAATCAACAATTCTTTCTCGATCAAATGAAGACCAAAGTCGCCGCTCTCGCTTCGCAAATCAATGGTTATATTCCTGGTTCTCAAATACAGTGGCCAAACGACCTTGTGGTGAGTAAGCCAGAAGAAAAAGTTATTAAAGAATTGGGTGTCAAGCTCAAAGGTGGAGGCAATCTTGAAATCCTCAATGAAGTTCCTCAAAAACTTCAATCACTAGTGGCTGCCATGGAACAACAAAAGTCCGCGGCCCTCCAAGAGATAGCCAGCTATATTGGCAAACAAAAAGCCGGTTGGCGCAAAGAGGCCAAGCGCTGGGCCCGACTGGGAAAAAAGTGTGAGCGAACCCTGGCAGCCTACCACAAGGGTGTTCAAGAACAAGCCAAGGCCAAAGCCGAGGCGGTCGGTGAAGCTCGCCAATTTTGCCGCAAGTACGACGCCCTAAGACAAAACCCTGGCGCTGGATGTGGTTCCGTCGACGATCTGTTTGAAGACGCTATCAACGCCTCTAGTTTTGTCAATCCTCAGGTACTCGCCGAAGTTAACGAGTTCAAGGGTTATTGTGACTCCGTCAACAACGAAAAGAAATCGGAAGACGAAGAAGAAGATGAGTCCAAAAAGCTCAGCCGATTCGAGCGCTTTTTAGCTGCCTGTGAAGACAATGGTGGGGAATGGGAACAAGTTCTAGAGGAAATGAAAAAAGATGCTAAGGCCACCATTCCCGTTGAAGATTATACAGAAAGTGAATACGACGCCATTGTTGAAGCAATAGATGACAATTCTAAAATTAAAGATCTCGATAGCGAAATTAAAGAAACACCTTTTTACGAGTCCGTCTTATCAAAACTACAACGGTTTCATGAAATTGAAGAACAAGGTGGAATGCCCGTTAGTCTAGTAGAATACGACTCTAGTTCGGATGCACTTCCAGAATACCTTCAGGGTAAGTACGATCGGCATAAAGGGATGGCCGAACAAAACAGCGATGGAGACTACTCTATCAAAAACCTATGCCAGGCCCAAGAATATATGACTGCTATGCAGGCCATCGAAGAGTGCCAAAACGCCGATGAAGGAAAATATCGAAACTGCTATCAAGAGGAAATAGAAAATAATCAAGCCGATCCCATCTTTAAGAAAGCCGGTCGAGCACTAGCTTCACTGGACAATGCTATCCGCACCAGTCGCAGTGAAGAAATCGGCGAGATGATGAGCGGTATCCCCTGTATGGCCCAACAAGGTTACAATGGTGCCCGCGGCCTCCCCTCTGCTATCCAACAACTCGATCAGCTCATTTTAGGAGGGGGAGTATTGAGGGGGCGAACAAAATAATTCCCATCCCGACAAGGGAGATTTGATTTGTGGTAAGAAAGGATTCGATAAACCTCTTTATTAGTATCATAGCGATTTTATTCGCTTCGTCTTGCCTACAACAGAGTGGAGCTGGTTCACGAAAAAGCACTGGAGCATCGATCAGCAATACGCCCAGTTCAGTCTCCCCAACTTATGGTCGCTATCTAACAGACAACCCCATTGCCCTCTCGGGAAAAAAAGACTTAGCCGCCGATACGGATCTTTCAATCTATCTCAACCCTCAACCTCAATTTATTACTTATAATCAATTTTTAATCGGCCCTTGCAGCAAGCAAAATGCCAACATTAGTGAGTGCTTTGAAGTTAAGGCCAATGATACAAGTTCATACCTAACGGAAAAGGGCAATCGCTGGGCCTTCCCTACCGATACTAGTTCCTTCCGACAGGTCCAGACCTTTGGCAATATTCGCGATATCACGATGAGATTCCTCGATTGGCTCGAATTTAGTTTTAACGCCGGTCAAAGCGCTCCCTATTCATCGGCTCATCCTGCCAATCTCTTTTCCTCTAGTTTGCGCCCCTTTTGGCTGCGCCAAAACCCTAATCAAGCAAATACAGGAAAACTCACCGGATATTCAGATTGTGATATTGAAAACAATGCCTTTTTTTCCCCCGCTAAAAATGAAGTCTGTATGGGAAAATTAACAGTGGTCGACAAAGTCTACTTTTCTCAAGACCCCAATATCACCTGGCACGAAGTGGGACATGGACTCAACCAAATTCTTCTCAACACCCGCAACTTAGCCTCTGGCTCCCACTTTTTAGAGGATAGCAACTTGGGCTACTTGTTTTATGACGAAGCAGGTTCTATTGGAGAGGGACTTTCCGATTACTGGAGCTTTGTCATGAATTCGCGAACCCACTTTGCCGAGTGGGCGCTGGGTCGCTTTCTCCAAGCTTCTCGCCCTCTCACTGAAGCGGACAACCTCCATGCTGCCGGCATCTCGACAGATTTCTCGGGCAGGCTCTCCTATCCCACGTATCTCAACTACGACCCCAACGAACCCGAAACCCGCTATGAAGACGTTCACTATGCGGGACAAATTTTTTCTCATTTTTTAACGGCATTAACCTTCGACATTCGCGATCATTGCCATTACGACCTCACTAGTGCCACTCGCTATGTCATGCACTTGATTATGGAAACCTTTGCCGAATTAGGCGATCAAACCTCTAAAGGTTTTGACGGCGCTCCCGAAGATCGAGTCAACCTCACTCAAAATGCTTCTCTCGAGTGGATTCGCGTCGCCAACCCTATTAATTATCGCCGTTTCATGCAAACTTTTGGAAAATTTCACCTTCTCAATCTAGGTCAAAACGGACAGTGCCATGGCGGCAATTACTCTCAAGATCGCTATGATCAACTGGTCGACAGCTATGGCCTCCTTCTCTACCGCACCTACAACACTAACGGCAATGGGATCCTCTATGGAAATGCTGCCGGCAATATTTCCGTTCTCGACACGAATCGAGTGAAAACGGTTCTAGTTAACAAAAACCACATTCAAATTGATAGCAGAGAGGGCAAACCCGAAGCTTTCGTGATCGACGATCAAATCGATATTATTAAGGCCATGGATGCCTTGAAAGACGGCGGACAAATCCCGGGGATCTCAACTCAAATTGATGAAAATTTTGGCTACAATAATGGCAACGCCCGCATCTCTCCAGGTGAAGTGGTTGGCCTTGTTCTCAATATCTACAATAATTCCAACTCAACTATCGCTGGACTACAAATATTGGCCAACGACTGGGATCACGCTAAAAACGGAGCTCCTTGCAATAACTTTGAAGATAACTGGCCCTTGAGCAGTCAGGGGGCAGCCGATCTGTCCTCCGGCGAGGGTGTTCAGGGAGGCTGCAATTATATCACTCGAACTAACGCTACCAACTCTACCCTAGAGCCCAATGAGTCTCTCGCCCCCATTTGTTTTGTTGAATTGAGCGATAGCGAAGCCAGCAAGTGGTATTCTCAAGACGAACTCATGAGGCGTATCGGACTGGAAGCTCAGCAATGCTTGGGGGGAAGTAATCAAACAAAAGATTGCTTCATTAGGTCGTTAAAAGGCGTCGACCAGGCCTTCTACTCCCAACTTGCTCCCAAATCGACATGGGCCGAAACCCTGGCACAAAACAATGGAGTCCCCACTTTTAATTTTAACAATGTTCTCTTTTTTGAAGTCAGCCCTTGGATTCCCCCAGGTACCATATTCAATTGCCGTTTTAGAGCACGCTTTAGCAACTGCGATGACTGTTGGCACAACTCCACTCAAGGGGGCGATGACTACAAAGACTTTGAATACTCGGGGAACAGGCCCTTCAAAATCATTAACTTTCAATTCACGGTGGTCGACTGATGAAGTGGCAGGCCATCAAATTACTCCTTTTCTCTTTTCTCATTGGTGTCCTCTTTCACTATTTACCAGATAGAAGTAGAGAAGAAGGTGCCAATCAGTGGAAGGCCTTCACCAAAAAAAATGACCGCAGTGTAAAACTCACCCACCCTAGTCAAAAAGAGCTGGCCAAAATTCGCTCTCCCCACAAAAGCACCACTAAAAAAAACACTCGAAAAAAATTAAAATCTAGGCGCTCTCCTGCTTCACCTTCTCCTTTTCCCAAACGCCAAGGACGAATTTTGACCGGTCATCAATCGAAACTCTTTGCCGATCATCGTAAAAAACTTGAAATGATCAACACTCCCCATCCCAACTGGGAGCGATTGGCGGGAGTCAATCTACTCCGCCATCGCAGCCCAGAGAGTAAAATCTATGTCAAAGCAGTGGGAAGTTATATCAAAGTCCAAAACGGCAAAGGCCAATTCGTCGAAAAAATAATCGTGACGAGCCTGGGGAAAGGAGGAAAAGAATCCTCCTTTAACGCCATTGTCGATTCCGAGTCAGGAGAAATCCTAAGCACTTATAACCGCACAATCCACGAAAATTTCTCTGCTCAGCAAAAACCACAGTGGAACGTTAGGGCCTTCCAGCATTAACCCTAAAATGAAAAAGGTGTGATATTCCAACGCTTTAAAATCCGTAGGTCTTCATCTTGAAGCCAAAGTCGACGAAAGCCTTGAGAACCCAAATACTCACCCGTTTGATAATCAATGGTGTCATTTCTCCAACCAGTTGGCTCAGGTCCAATGAACCTTCTCAAAACCATAAGCCCATCAATAATGCCGGTAGTTTTATGATAGGTTACCGCAAAGGGTTTTTGATCCTCTCCACGAGAAGCATAAAGCCGAATCACTTCGTGATAGGCTCTCGCATCCTCACTCTCCTCTAATTTCCATAGAAGAAGGTGATCCCCATAGTCTTTTTTCCAATAATAACCACCGACATCGCCATCAGGCTTTAACTGAGCAACAAAACTTCTCAAGCGATTGAATTCCTCAGTCAGGATATAAGGCACCCCTTCGGCGGTAATCTCCTGACTACCGTAGGAAAAACAAGGCAATAAGAAAGCCAAGAAAATAAAAATAAGATTT
Source organism: Bacteriovoracaceae bacterium (assembly GCA_965206965.1). Taxonomy (GTDB): domain Bacteria; phylum Bdellovibrionota; class Bacteriovoracia; order Bacteriovoracales; family Bacteriovoracaceae; genus CBDBLK01. The sequence goes on from OZ242254.1 coordinate 195,504, forward strand.
TTCATGTTTCACTCCTGTTGATTAGAGACAGGAATGTAAAGGCTAAGGAATACCTTCGTCAACAAAGTTAGACTTTCACTTATCTTTTTATAATTCATACCTCATGGAATGCCCCTCGATAGAAACACCATTAATCAAACAACAATTGTCTTCACCAAACTGAAAAAAACCTTGCCCCTCGTAAAATCGCTTGGAAGTGACCGTTGAGGAGAGCTCTATCCTGGAAACCCCCATTGCTTGAGCTTTTTCTTTCATCGCCTCGACAAGGGTCTTTCCATGGCCCTGAGATGTCACTGCAGGAGTTAAATAAAGCCCTCTTATCTCAGCGCAATCTCTTTCTTTGTCGACAAAGAGGTGAGCATAACCTTCAATTATTCCCCCTTTTTCAGCGACCCAAACGCAATCACTCACTATCGCCTGACGGCGAAGATCGCCCCGAAACTCTCTCTGACCCCAGGCTTTTATCTGTTCTCTACTGTAGTCTTTTGAGCACAGGGTTTGGACAGACTTCATATGGGCTTCATGGATCCCTCGCTCATCACCAACCCTTGCCCTTCTCACAGTAACGAACTCTTCTTTCATACCTCTTCCCTAACACGAACCGACGAAAAAACGAAATCTTAGACCTCTCTTGGCAAAAAAATTTAACCACGCAAAATCATTCTTAGAACTTCGGGATCACCCGACAGAGGCACCTCTCTATCGTCCACTGGAATCATTCGGCGATGACCGAGAATCGAAAAATATTCAATCTTAAAACCATTTTCAAGCACGAGTTTTTCCATATCAAAGGCCTTCAAGAGAATTCGAAAAGGCTTTCCCTCCTTCAACAAATGAGCTTCACCGTCATAGCTTAAACAGGGATCCAATGCCATCTTACTGTGGGCCACCATACTCTCCCACAACAGAAGTCCACCGGGTCTTAAAGACCTGTGGATTCCCTTTAGGGCCAACTCGAGTTCGGCGAGCAAAGAGAGGGTGTGTAAGCAATGCCCATCGACAACCACATCAAAAGCGTGCAAAAAATTGAGCTCCAAAAGATTGCCTTGAAAGTACTCAACCCGATTTGATCCCCTTTGAGAAGCGTATTCAATAGCCCGATCGCTGAGATCCATGGCCATTCGCTCAGCTTCCGGCCAAAGAGATAAATCTTCCAACACACTGCGAGCACCACAACCCACCTCTAAAATAGATTGGCAAGTTGAGGGCAAAAGGTTTGGAGCCGGTGGCTCTTGAAAAAGGGTTAGAAGTGGATGAGGACTAGCTAAATTTAAGGAGTGAGTCTCTATCAAATGAGCGAATCGACGATTTAAACTTTGTCTATTTTGCATGCTTAAAAGGATAGTCATAACCGTCAGACCTGGCAAAGAAATTAACGCAAAGAGTCTTAAAATATTTTTCAACATGGCACGACCGTTGCTAAGCAATTCCTTAAAAGCTTCAGAAAAATTTTTTTGGGGCTACAGTGAAACCAAAGGGAAACCTTTAGTCCTTTAATAAGGGATCCCGACTTCCCACTCTGGTTACGAAACGACACTGGTGGGGCCACTTGAGGAGAGATTGAAAATGAAGTTGTTCCAAAAACCCGGACGAGTCCTAACCCCCATGCTGCTCACCACTCTGGTTCTTGCTCACGCAGTGTGGACTGAGCCCGCTCAAGCCAATGAAAACGACCGACGCTCTCGACGAGGAGAGCGACGAAACCCACCCAACCCGGGAGGGGAGATACCAGGGGGAGAAGGAGGCATCCAAGACGATTTTCGCGAGAACGATCGCTGGGCACGCGACTATATTGGACGGCGAAGCATTCACTTAACCGACGACGCCGAATACGTTGAAAAAGTCGAAGTGGCCCAAAATCTCAAAACTCAATTTAAAAGAGACCGTCAAGCCCTTCTCAAAGCCAAGAAGAACTTAAAAACAGCTCAAGGCAAAAGGGATAAAATTCAAAAAAAAATTAATAAACTCTCCGACGCTACTTTAAAGGCCGTCGCTGAAAAAAAGAGATGGCAAGATTCCCTTCCCGGTTTACGCACCCAACTCGAGGGATTAAAAACCCAAGTTCGCTTAGCCAAAGCCGCTGCCGAGGGAACCTCACAAAATCTTCAAAAGGCCCAGCAAAGGGTTCAAAAAATTCAAGAAAAGCTCAATACGACAGAAACGACTTGCACGGCATCTCCCACTCCTCAATGCCAGAAAAAAGTTGAGAAGCTAAAAAATCGCCTTGCCCAAGCCAAAGTCAATGTTCAAGACAAACGAGAGCTTAACAAAGCAGCCCAAACTGACCTCAAAGCCAAGAAAAAAAAGCGAGCTGCTAAACGTAAAAAAATCGCCAAAGCAGAAGCACGCATCCAAGCGATCGACACCGAAAACGGTCAAAGGGCGGTCAAGCTAGCCGAAGCACAAGCCCAATTGGTTCAAGCCAACAACACCGTTGCAGCAGAAGAGAACACCCTTCGCCCTATTCGCCAAACCTTTCGTCGCTCCAAAGCGAAAACCCTCGCGGTCATTCAAGCGCGAAACAAATACCGCCGGGCCCTCACCGAGCGAATCCAGCGCCTCAATAGTTTGGGTGCAGAGGTCGGAAGAGAGGATGGTCGCCTCGATGGACACTATTATGCCAAGTTCATTGGAGTTGAAGCCGGTCAACCTGACGGTGATCACGACGGCAGAAGCGCTGGTACTCAAGAGGGGCGCCGCCGCTCTTTTGAAAGAGGTTTTGGTCAGGGAGAAATCGAAGGCCGTGCCGAAGCAGAAGAAAGGGGTCTCCTAGTAGGGACACGTGAGGGACGCCAACAAGGTAATATCGACGCCGCTACTGCCGAAGGTCGCGCCGCAGGTATTGAAAGGGCCAATCAATCCGATGCGGCCCAAGTCGGCTCTCGCCAAGGAGAGCAAGCGGGAATGACCCGTGCCATTCGCGAAGGCCGTATCGCGGGAACAGCACAAGGAGAAGCTCAAGCCATTAACGATTTTGAAGCGCGCTCCCTCCCTAGAGTGGAAAGCCAAGGCACTTTTATTGGGGCCTTTGCTCCTAGAATCCCTTCCTACCCTGGGTTTAACTGTGTCAATGGCCGGCGCTACCGAGAAGATGATCACCGCTGGAGACGATTCAACGACTACCGCGTTGATCGCCAACTCTGTCCTAACTTCACTCCTCGCCGCCATCCACGCTTGAGAAATAAGAAAAGAATTTTCAAGAAAGCTTTCGCTGACGGCTATCTCCGTCGCTACCGCCAAGGCCGCCGTCGTCAGTTTGTTCGCCATATCGACAGCATTTACCTCAATGCCTATAACGCGACCTACGATGCAGCCTACGCTGACTACTCCAGCCGAGAGTACTCTGAAGATCTTCAACGAGGGCGCAGCGATGGACATAGTAGTGCTTACAATGCCCACTACCCTAGAGTTTACGACCGTCACTTTAGAAGCACCCGCGAACAATACGCACAAAATCCAGAACGTCAGTCTGAAGAGTACACCTCCACTTTTAGCCGCGTTGAAGGCGATAGCTACGCTCGCCGCTATGAAAAAATAAGAAGGGCCAATTACAACCGAGAAGAAAATCAAACCTTTGATCAAAACATTGCCGCTCAAACGGAAAAGTTTAGAAAGATTCGCCACACTGAAGTCTCGAGCATCTACCAAAACCACCCAGTCCTAAAGTTTGAGTCCTCTCAGATGTTAGATGGTGGTCTACAAGGTATTGCCGCTCAAGACGGTGTTTACCAGCCCCAGGAAACCACTTACCATCATGTCATCATCACTAACTTTGGACAAAGAGAAGCCAAAGGGGTTCGCGTTGTGATGGAAAATGGTCAAAACTTTACTCTTCCCGACTTGCCCGCTTCCTCCCAGGTGGTCATTAAAGGGGCAGCACAGTCTCAAGTTCAAGCTTCCCTAGGGAAAAGACATCAATCGACCTTGTCTGCCTATTCCACTTTAACAGCGGAAAAGAAAATTCAAGGACGCCACTTCTACAATCAAGCCCAAGGCATGCTAAACCGTGGAGACGTCAAAACAGTTCGAGTCCAATACCCTTTGAGTTTATCGGGCTTAAGCACGCAATCAGAACTCTTAATCCATCAAGCCAATAAACTCAACATCACCCTTTCCAATCACTCTAAGCGAGCCTACAGCGGCCCTCTTACTATCGAGTTATTGGGAGACACCCATCTCATTCGCAAAGGATTTGGCAAAGTTCAAAGCTTAAAGGGAAATTTGAAAATTGACGATGCTCAAATCCTCGTCGCACAGGAGTCCGACGTATTCACTCCTTTAGCTTTTGATGCCGTCATTAAAAAGCAAGGGATCACCTTGGGAGTTCTCAAAGGTGTCTACCGCACGATGGCCAAAGCTCCTTATGCAGAAAAGGCCCAAAAACCAGTAGTGGTCGTTAACTCAGACTCTTCCTCAAGAGAGCTCCTCGACCTTCTCTCCGATTTAGGAGGTATTTCCGAAGCCTCCGTTCTCGACCTCAGCTTAGCCAGCTTAAACCGTTCAGTGCTGACTCAAGGGCTAAAAGCCAAAACAGCATTGGTTTTAGACGATGGAAAAGGCTCCACCATGTCAGGTCTACAAAGCCTATTAGCCCAATCCCAAGATCTCGCGATCCTTTTCGTTGATAACCACAACCAAGGACTCGCCCTAGCCAAGCAAACAGCGGCTTTAAAAGATAAGGTCTCCTTTTCCGTTAAGCTCAAGGCCCTCCAGGGAAAAAAGCTAAGGCTTACCTTTACCAATAACTTGAGGGCCAACCTTAAAGATATGTCTGTCCTGATACAATCAGACAGAAGAAGCTTCAAAGAGCTTCTCTCAACAGCTAAGGTCATGACCCTGACGGCAGACGAAATGGTGGCTCAAGCAGCGCAGGAGATCAACAAAACTTCCTACTTCACAAGCAATGAGACACTTCAGTCTATTATTGCCAAGTCTCTCGGTGAAATCATGGTAGTGAGTCGAGCCTACAAAAAAGAGGGTTCCTCTTCACAATACGAAGACCTTATCTACCACGGAAAAGATATGATCTTTCAAAAGATGAACGATGCCGCTAAAGGAAAGTCAACTGACAAGAACATCAATCATCAATTGGCTGGAATTGGTCTCTACTACTCCATTGAACAAGCCATGGATTACGTCAAAGAGATCTACAAGCCTCTGGCCAAGAAAATCGAATCTAAAGTTCAAAAGAGATTGCGCGATGTCATGAAAGGCAAACCAGGGTTTCTTGGTATTCGATCGAAAGGACTACTCTCCCGTAAAGGCCTCAGGAAATACAACCAAGCTCTCTACAGCAAAGTCAAAAAACAGGAGAATCAACTCATTCACTATCCTTTCGAAATAACGAATACTCAAACAAATCACCACTGGAATGATAACCATTAACTTTAAGAGAGGGTCAGTTTTACTGACCCTCTTTATTTTGGCCCTTTCCCCCTCTCTCTGGGGAAAGTCAACCCGCTCCTCTCCTTCTCTTCCAGTAAAGATGGCGATCTTTGACACTGGCTTTTGTCCCGGCCAAATACCTTCCCTTCATCCCTTTATTAAAATACACCCTGTTTTCGATGCTACTTCTTCAGTTCACTACGACTGTCAAAAGATAGACTTAAAAAATCGCCGCTACCATGGTCACTTGGTTTTAAAGCGTATCCTCAATCAACTTCAACCCAATAGCAGGCTAGAAATCTTTCCAGTTATCCTCTTCAACCAGCAGGGCAAACAGCGTCTGTCTTATTGGCAAAAAGGTATCGCCTACGCTTTACAAAAAAACGTTCACCTCATAGCCTCCGCTACCGGCTACCCTCTCAAGCCCCAAGAAAAAGAGGCTCCCACTCGTTGGCCCTCTCTAGGTCAGTCTTTTTACTTTCTCAGTTCCGGTCGAAAGGGCGTGGGCCTCCCTCAAAACACCCAGCTCTATCCTCAAGAAAAACACGATCAAAAAAAAGTCATCCTAGTGGGCCCTCTCTATCCTCCTCTCAATTCCCAAAACTCCTCAAAGGGATGGCTCTTTGATCCCGCTCTTCTCTATCAAAAGAAAATCGACTATTTTGCCACCACAGGCCAGGCAGGTGATCTCTTACGAGGCTCTTCTCGCGCTCTCGCTGAATTCACTCGCTTCAGTTTAAAAAACTGCCTAAAGATTTTCGTTAAAAAAAGCGCCGAAGACGAACTAAGACGCTGTCTCGCCCCTGTCCTTCTCTCTGTCAAACCTCGTGATTTCAATCGGCAGATCAAAGTTGTTCCGCCTCTCCCCTAACTAAAAAAGTGGCAGAGAAATAAGGCGCCCTTTTTGACCTTATAGAGAGGACCCTCAAACCCTCCCCCTCTTTCTTTCCTCAATAATTTTAATGGATTAACCCTCATCTTAGCCCAAGTGGGCCTTCTCCTCTCTGTCCCCCTCTAGCATTTGCGTTTATACTAATTGTATCTATTGAATTTTGTTGGGATTATGTATGGCCATCTCAAAGTTAAAATTTCTTTCTGTCAGCTTGATGACCTTTTCCATGCTTTCTCTCGCGCTTTTACCCTCGCCCCTTCTGGCCCAAGCCGATAGTGACTTTGGCCAGGCCAAAGCCGATTGTACTCAAGCGGGAAAGACCTGGAATTCACAACTCAATCGCTGCATGTGGGATCAAAAGACCCATGAAACCCGCCAAGAGTATATGAAGTGCCAAGAAGCCGAAAACCCACAAGCTTGTTATGACAAATTGGCAGAAGACAAAACAGGGCTTAGCCAAGGTGAGGGACAAAACAAGAAAAGCTCCTCCACCACAGGTGCTATTGTTGCTACCGCCTACTCTGCTTTTTTAGCCGTTACAACGATGATTTCCAAGAAACCTACCAGTGGACAAAAGTGGTGTACTTCTAAACTGATTTTTATGGGGACTTCAGTAGTCTGGTTGGGAGGAGATTTCTTCCTCAAATCAAGCGCTAAAAAACAATTTAAAGAAGCTGCAGACAAATACAAAAAAGAGTCTGAGAACAAAGAAAAAAAAGGCACCCACGACTCCTCTTTCGAAGCCCAGGTGAGAGCCTTTCAATACCTCAAAGAAGAACAAGAAATCGTCAAAGGCAATGCCAAAAAGCGCTTTATGTTGCATTTAGCAGCAGCCCTCGGTTACGGTGCTTCATTAGGGATGGCCATTTACGAATCTATCATGATGGGCACCCCTAAAGGCCCCACTATCGCTTGTATGGGTGCCACAGATGATGCCGCTACAGAAAAAACTCCAAACGCCAAGGGCGCAGAAGGGGCTACACCGGAAGCCGAAGGTGGGGGTGGTCTCGAACTCGGAGCTATCGCTAGCCAAGCTTTAAAAATGGGAACCTCTCCCCAAATTGCTCTAGCTTCAGGTGTTATGCTGGGCTGGAATGGCATACTCGCCAAAGGAGCTAAAAAAGAACAAAAAGAAGCTGAAAAAAATATTAAAGAAATTGATGAAGTCATCGCATCTTTTAAAAATTCTATTGCAGGTTTTTGTCCCGACGGACGAGAAGACTTAAACAACTCACGCTGCTATTGCTACACAGAAGACGGCAAACGCAACTCAAAACGCACTAACTCGGCTATGTGCCAACAGCTTTGGGCCAAAGACAGCAAAAATTTTCACATCGAAGCAGGGAGCTACGCCCAAGCCAAAAGCGCTCCCGCTCAAGGTTGCCTAACCGTCAATGGAAAATTCGATAGCGAATGCCGTTGCCGAAATATGAAAAATACCAAAACGGGAGAGAATGCCTGTTATAAAGTTACCGGTACAAATGCTGGTTTTACCGGACCAGCAGCAGCCCTTCAAGTCCCCTCAACGGTTGGATTATTAAATGAACTAGCCAGCGGAACCAGCAGTGCACTCGGAAAACTCTCCGCTAACGATCTCACCAAAAAGGCTAAGAAAAATAAAAAAATCAACACTGACTTACTTAAACAAGCTCGCCTTCGAGGTAAAGATTTTGGCCCTCTCGTTAGCAAATCAGAAAAATTGGCCTTAAAACTCGCTCCTAAAATAGCCAAAGCCGCTCCTCCACGAGCCTTCCAACAAGCTTTCCCTAGCCGGCAAGCTCTGGCTAACCGTCCTCAATCAGGGGCCATCGCTCAACATATTAAAACAGCGGCTAAAAAGGCTGGTCTTCCCAATCAAAATTCTTTAAAAGGTGGAAAAGGATTGAACAAAAAGGGGAAAGGCAATGGTTCCTTTCAACTATCATGGGACGAAGTAACTCCGGGAAATCAAGGTAAAGACTTTGCTTTTGATAAAGGTAAGAAGTACGATTATCGAGAAAACGATATCGTTAAAAATAATGATATACCAATTTGGAAAATTATTTCCAATCGTTATAAAGTTTCAGGACTCAAACGCCTCTTCGAAGATCAAATGGAAAAACCTCAAAGCCAGTTAGATAAAAAAGAAAATGAATAAACTCACTGCGCTCTTAACCGGATCAACCCAAGAACACCTGGTGGAGCTCGGAGAAAAATTTCCCTCCCTTAAAATACATCGCGATACCCGAGAAGATTTTCAGCGCTTAAGAAAAGAAGCCCAGCAAAACGGCTTTGATCTTCAACCCGTTAGCACATTTCGAAGTTTTCAAAGACAAATGCAGATTTGGAATCTCAAGGCCTGTGGAAAAAGAATTCTCTTGGATACCCAGGGCAATCCATTAGATTATTCCCTTTTGTCAGAAAGAGAGGTTGTTCAAGCCATTTTGCGCTGGAGTGCCCTTCCTGGTTTTTCCCGGCATCATTGGGGAACAGAGCTCGATGTGGTGGACGCTAAAAGCTTTCCCTCTCCTGATTACAATGTCCAACTCACCCCAAGTGAAGTTGAAAAGGGTGGAATTTTTTATGCCTTTCATCAGTGGCTAGATCAAAAAATTCACCACCGACAAAGCTTTGGCTTTTTTAGACCTTTTGACCAAGACTTAGGAGGGGTAGCGCCCGAAAAGTGGCATCTCAGTCACGCCCCAGTCGCCCAAGATTTGTCAGAATGTTTAAGCTTTGAATTCTTTGAAGAACTTCTCGAAAGTGAAATGTACACTGAAATGGAATTAAGAAAAGTGGTCTTATCTCAAAAAGAAGAAATCTATTCCCAATACATTAAGAATGTTCTTCCACCCCCACCGCTTTGAGCCACTCTGGTGTTGGCTCCATCAACTTGCGCGCTTTTAAATCCATTAGCCCTAGACTCAAATCGATCTCCGAAGCCAATTTAGCGCCCTCCTGCTGAATTATTTTTTGATGAAGATTCATTACCAATCGACTTTTCATCCCAGTAAACTGACTAGTGATGAGGATCTCTTGGCGATTGAAAAGCTCTCTTTTAAAGCTCAATTGAAGATCCAAAATGACAGGACCTTTGTGGGTTGTCTGAACTTCTTGAAGGCCAAACCCATTAGCGGTGATAAAATCCCATCTGGCTTCTTCAAACAGCTCGAGGTAAGTAGCGTTATTGACGTGTCCAAAGGCATCGAGATGCCTCTCCAAAATCTTAACTCTATACTCAAATGTTTTCCCCATAAAGCCTGAAAACCCTGTCAAAGTGCCTCGAAATCAAGGCATTACCAGTAACCGATCCTATCTAAGCTCTCCCTCTCTGTCTCAATATTTCTCAATAGTTAAGATCACTTAACTCCAACATTCTCACCAAGTTTAAAGTTTTTAACTGAGAACCCCGATCAGCTATTAAAATAGTAGGTAGGGAGTCACCTATGAAAAGAAAAACACTTCACTTTTACCTGGTTTTCACATTTGTCACTCTTATCTCGCTTTTCCAAGTGCAGGCCAACGATTGCCATGTAAAAATCGGTGACTTAGAATTTCCGGTGGGAACAGCTAATGGCGACGATTGCCAGATAGGTCCCGTAGAGTTAGAGGGAAAAACCCTTTCTCCAGTAAAAATCGCTAGCCTCTTAGCAGCCAACAGCGTAACGCTACCGGGCCCTTCCTTTCCAAAAGACAGCCTTGCTCCTCTCAATATCAGAAAACCGGAATTAGAAGAAAACTACGGTGTGGGAATTGAGCCTGTTGCCTTTAGAATGGAAGGCAATAGAATTGGGGAAAAAATCTTTCGCTCCCTCGAAGACTCACCTTTAGAAGCCCCTCTCTTGTACAGTCAACTCGGCAGACTTTGTGAAAACGAATTGGCCATCGGCTGGGAGCAAGTCGTTCAAAAACCTGGCGGAAGATACGCCGCTGATCGCTGGATCCATACTCTCCAGCAACTTGAACGAGAGCTCAAACAAGGTTGGTATTTCAGACACGAATCGACGAGCGCAGGACAACTCTTCCTCATCACTGATGAACAAATGCAGGCCAGAACTAAAGAATACGCCGATTTGATTTATCAATGTGAAGCCCTTATTTCGATGAGCAATCATACCGATTTCGAAGATCGCAGTATTCGCAATAAGAGTTCCAGGAGCACTAAGGCCCTAAGTGGTGGGGCCGTCGCCTGTATGGGGGATCCCAATCCTCAGCAATGTATGAGTATGCAACAGGCCCAGTCTGGTGTCGTTGGAGCCCAGCTCAGCTGTCGGCACAATGGAGTAGAAACTCAAGACTTTATCTCTTGTCGAAAAATCCTGCGCACAATCGATGGGTTTTTTATCGCTAAACAAGCCAATAATACAATTCAAGAGTTTAGAGCGGTCGACAAACAAACCGAAGAGCAGATGAAGCTACAGCAAAAAGTCGCCGACGGAGAAGGACTCAACAATAAAGATGTTTTAGGAGCTCAAAAATCGAGCGTTAAACACCAATCGCAGTTAGCCTACGAGAGGGCCGCCCTCGATGGAGCCCAACTGGCGACCATTGCAGCCATGTATAAAGCTATGCCCGATAGAGACAGCCTTTACGAAGAGTGTAAAAACGCAAGAGTAGTGGACTCCACCCTCTTCTCTTATGGCCAAATTCAAGGCCTTGCCCCAGAGGGTCTCGACTTCACTTTCGATGCCACTCACGAAAAAGTTTGCCATAAAGTTCTCGACGAATACGCAACTCAAGCTCTCCTTTTAAATCACGAAGCCAAAGATGCAATAAAATTGGCGATGGCCAAAGCAGGATTCGGTGCACTCGAAAACGCAGCCAAGGGAAAGCTCTTAGCTGATCAAGCCGACCTCATTAAAAAAGCTATCGACGGCATTAAAGAAAAAGAAAAGCCCAATCTAGCCCATCATTTTTCTCAAGAAGAACTTTTTAGCGAATGTATCACTGACCCTTCAAAAGAGGGGTGTATTCCTCCAGGAACAACTGGAACACATCAAATGGCGGGAACAAATTTTTCTTTCAATGGAGTCGAAGGCAACACTGCCAATGGACTTTTAGGCGATGGACAAGAGGGAGACGTGCAAGCAGCCGGAGAACTCAGCCAACGAAAAATTCTTCCCAACCACCTCGGCAAAGTAGTCAACCAAGGCAGTGGCAGCAATGGTTTTATCGACAAAGCACCCGGTCCAGGAAGCCTCAAAAAGCTTGGTTTCCATCAAGGCAGCGGTGGTGGCGGCGGTGGTCTTGGCGGTGCTTCTCTAGCAACAACTAGCGGTGGCGGCTCAAGAGGCAATAGCGGCAAAAAAAGTGCTGCTGGTCGTGGAGTTAAGGTTAAATTGAGAGGTTCCGGCACAGGTGCCCTCAAATTGGGCGGAGGTCGATTCGCTCGAAGTAAAAAGGACAAAGTCGCCAATCCTTTTAACAAGTTTTTCAACAAAAAAGATAGAAAGCCTGCCAGCGGCGTTTTAAAGTTCAAAAAGCAGATAGGCACAAAAAAAGATTCTCTTTTTACAATGATCTCTAATCGCTACGATGCCGTGGTAAAAAAAGAGCGCCTCTTAAAATACCGCCTACAGGATGAAAAAGGTAAAAAGTAACTTCTTTAATCTTCTCGACGAAAAACTTGATGCCCTTCGAAGTTCATAATCTTTGGCGCTAAATCTCCGTATTTACTAGTGAGTCCCTCTAACTTTTGAGGCTCCAGTGGACAGGTGTAACTCCGTCCGTTTTGCCTCTCAAGGTCAGTAATTCTAGCCAAGACAAACTCTAACTTCTCCTGGCTCCCAAAGTGGCTGCAATTCACCCCTTCGTCAAAAGAGGCATCCACATAAGAGCGCCAATCGACCTTTTTTACCTGGACCCAGCGATTGCCTCGACACTCGACATAGGGACCAATATTGTAGGGCCCTCCTAGAACGTCATCTTCCTTTTGGAGAACATGATTCCAAAAGCGCATCCCGTTGAAATTAGCTGATAAGTCGGCAAAGGCCTTAACACCGCCAGTACTTGCACCCATAGAGCCATTTTCAGCGCTTAAACCTATATTCAAAGTAGCCTCTAGCCCTTTCTTCTCTAGGTAATAGGCCCTAAAATAGCGAAATCCACTTCCCAGAAAGTGTTCAAATTTATCTACGCCAACCAAGTGGTTATCAAAGTGAATCAAATCAGAAATAACAATATTACTAAAGGAAAAAGCCCTTAGAACAGAGAAGTCTTGATAAATACCCTCCCTGATATCCGTACTGATGCGCTCGACATCAGGTGTCTCCCAAAGCCAAGAGACAAAATCTCCCCAAACGTAAATCCGAAAAGATTTTTGCAAATTACTATAGAGTCTCTTTTTAAGACAACCCTTACTTCCCCTATTCGCCCGCTTTAAAGCTTCCTGAAACAGTTGATTGGTTTTTTTATTAATAGCAACGCGAGAGTCTCGCAAAGGTTGATAGCGGTCGGTAAAACTGTCCACCTCACCAGCCAAAGTTGCCGAAGCCAAAATGGCCAGTACCCAGATCAGAATCAAAGCACATTTCATGGAGTTCTCCTCTTAACCAAGCCTTTTCCCCTTCTATCACAACAATGCATCGAGTAATAAAAATACCTCCTCACAAGAAATATTTACACAAAGGAAGCTTGCCGAGCACCGCCCTATCTCCTATCCTTTTTAAGGAAAATTAAAACAAAGCTCCAAAAACCTATGGGAAACCACACAAACCATTTGGCCCTCAGTGAACTCCACTCTTGCCAAGCCTACCTAAGCCGCCTTTTCAAGGCCCTCATCGAGCTTTCATCTCTTGAAAAAAGCCATGAAGCGAGAAAGCTGGGAACCCTATTGGTCTATAAACTCAAGCCTTTTTTGGCGACTCACGCTCTCAAGGACCTCGATCCCGACAACGAAGCTATCGTAGAGGCCCAAACCCTGACCCAGGCTCGCGACTTTGTTCACCTCACAACGAAAGCCCTAGAGTCGCTCTTAAAACTCAATATTTGGCCTCCCAAAAAATCCTGCCAAATAGCGGCAGAGTTAATCAATATCCTTTACCTACAGGCCCATTCCCTGCATAAAATTGTGGCCCAAAAAACCTTTTTAAAAGTTCATTTACCGCGAGTAGCAATTGGGGAAACCAAAAAGCTAGGGCCAGAAAATAGCGAGCCTCAGCCCATCCCCCTCTTTTTTATCGACTCCCAAAAACTCCTTGAATTTAGCAACCCTTCACACGATGGGGGAGGTTTAGTCGAATCAATCGAATGGCAAAGAGAAAAACATTACGAACAACTCATTGGAGAAGGCCATCAAGCGATTGCTAACAAAAAGCATACCCAAGCACTAAAAGTCTTTGAAAGAGCGCGCAATTTTAACGATTGTGCTGAAGTGTTAACCCTTATTGCCTGGGTTTATGGTCTTATGGAAAACAGAGAGGAGGCTAAAAGCTTCTGCCTTAAGGCCATCCAACTAGACCCCCACTATGGACCCCCTTACAACGACCTCGGCAGTTATCTACTACAAGAAAACCAACTGGAAGAGAGCCTCAAGTGGTTTGATTTGGCTAAGCGCTCACTCAATTACCAGAATCGAGAATATCCCTATATCAATGCCGGTCGAGCCTACATGATCAAAAGAAACTTTTCGCAAGCCTTAGAAGAATTTAGTAAAGCACTGACCTTAGCACCCTATAATGAAGAACTTCACCACACGACCCAGAAATTAAAGCGTATCATCGAAAGATCAGAGTGGGATAACTTACAAAAAAAAACCAACACAGCTGAAGAACAACCTCCCCTATTCTAACAGGACACCCTCATGAGCGTATCGAGAGATGAGTTTGAACAGTTTTTAAACCAACTCTTAAGACCCCACGAATTCTCTGACTACGGTCCCAACGGGTTGCAAATTGAGGGAACTGAAACGATTAGCAAAGTCGCTTTTGCCGTTTCAGCCACTCGCCATTCAATTGAGGAAACCGTTCACCAAAAAGCCGAAGCTTTGGTCGTTCACCACGGTTTATTTTGGAAATTTCACGGAGCTCAAGCTCTGACTGGGCCTTTTGCTGGTCGAGTGCTCCCTCTCGCTAGGGCCAAAATCAACCTCTTTGGTTATCACCTTCCTCTCGATGCCCACCCAGAGGTCGGCAATGCCGCCGGTATTGCTAAGTCGCTCAAACTCACTCAACTCGCACCTTTTGGGGACTACCAGGGCTGTCCAACAGGCTTGAAGGGTCAATTCCCCAAAGCTATTAAAGCTATTGAACTCAAAACTGAACTGGAAACATTGCTCAACCACCAAGTACTGATGGCCAGTCCCGACCCGCAAAAAACTCTCAAGAGTCTAGGTATCATTACTGGTGGAGCTAACTCCGACTGGCTTTTGGCCAAGAGAGAGGGGTTGAGTGGCTACCTCACAGGAGAGATGAGTGAACACGATTGGCACGAAAGCCAAGAGGCAGGAATCCATATGTTCGCAGGTGGTCACAATGCCACAGAACAATTTGGAGTTCTTCAGCTTAAAGACTTAATAGAAAAAACTTTTCCTGATTTAAAAACTTTTTTCATCGCTTCAGAAAATCCCGCCTAAATCAGATCCCTTAGTAAATTCACAAGTATGGCCCCATTAAAAAACCATTATGCTTTTGTCTCCAATTAAATAGAGGAGAATAAGTATCGCTTAAAAAATATTTGTTTGTTTTTTATTACAAGCAAATCAATAATCAGAACTCGCCTTAAAACAATAAAAATGAGAACTCCTTGAGGGGGCATACTAGACAAGCAAGGGTCAGATTCAGGAAGTACTGTCCCTTGCTTTTTAAAGCTTAGTTTTTTTGAGGTTTTTGGGCCAAAACTTTGGCTCTTTGATAGTTAGCTTCCAGGGCCTGCCGAAAAAGGGTTTCGAGTCCTTCTCTTCTCAGCACTTCTAAAGCTTCAAAAGTCACCCCTCCCTTAGAAGTCACATTCACCCTCAACTGCTCTGGGGATTGATTCGACTCCTTCATCATTTTAGCAGCACCCCAAACTAGTTCTATCATTAAATCTTGGGCTTCCTGAGAAGAGACGCCAAAAGATTTCAAGTCTTCTGCTAAAAGCCGGGTCAATTCAAAAAAATAAGCAGGGCCTGAACCGGTATAGCCCATCACTCGATCGAGTTGGTCTTCGTCACGCACTGAAAAAACTTTTCCGGCCTTTTTCAATGATTTGAGAAGAGGTTTTTGCTTTTCCTCTCCCACTTCTGTGCTAGCTAAAAAGAGAGTAATACCTGCCCCAACCATAGCAGGAGTGTTGGGCATTAACCTCACTATCCTTCGATGCTCAAGACCTTGGCTGAGAGCTTGTAGAGTTGTTCCCGCTAACAGACTCACTACAACACCATCGGGATTGAGTTGACCGCGGATTTTTTGCGCCAACTCATCAAACTGCTGAGGTTTACAGCAAATGAAATAATAATCCTGTCCTTGAAGAAGAGAAAAATTCTCCAGATTTTCGAGGTGATGCCCTCCCATTTGCTTAGCTAATTCCTTGGCCCGCAACTGGCTCGGCGTATAAGCGCAAAAATGAACCTCACCTCGCTCTTGAGCTTCACGGTACATGGGTATAAGAAGAGCGCGTGCCATGGCCCCCGCTCCAAAAGTCAAAATATTCATTGAGTGCTACCCGCTATAAATCTAAGTCCAAAGGGGCTCCATGCCTCATTGTATTGACGGCAAAAGCCCTCACCCAAACAAACTCCAAGCAAAAGCGCTTAAAATCGGTTCGATTGGGAAGGTCATCGTCACTTAACAAGTGAACCATTCTCTCGCGCTTCTCAGCACAAGATAATAAAGTGCCTATTTTATTCACAGAGTGAGTCGATCCATCAACAATGACAAAACCGAGTCGCTCTTGCGCTAAAGCGTCTTTAAGTTGGTCTTCTTGAGCAAAATAAACATCAAAATGAGAAGGGCACAGCTTGGCTTGCTTAAAAAATAAGGAAAGCCGACTCCACCAAGCGTAACTTTTTTGATTGCGGGTAGCGACCGTTACCCCAACACCCACACCTAGAGCACATAACACTCTCAACAAAGTAGTCATTGAAGGTCGCGCTGACAGCGAAACGACCAAAGCGTGCTCACCAGAGAGAGTGAAATCATTATAGCTCAATTGACCTGGAATTTTTCGGTTGGCATGCCGGTTGTGAATAAAGCCCAAGAGATTCTTACGCGCCCATTTTTCAAACTTTCTCAGAAGTTTTTTATCTTGCCCGTGAATGCCTTCAAAAAGAGATTCAAAATGATGCAAAATAAGATCAATTCCCTTGAACAAAGATAAGGCTCTTTGGCGACTATCTAATTGACTCGGTCGAACCAAATCAAATTGATAACCACTCCCTGCCTCTTCAAACTCATCCCCCTCTCGCCTTTCAATATCTGTATTCAAGTGAAAGCTAGGGAGATAAGCCTTGCTTCCCGCCTTAGGCCCAGTGCCTGACATTTTAAAACCTCCGAATGGCTCTATGGCCACCCGAGCTCCGGTAATATTGCGATTAATATAGATATTCCCAGACTGCATAAAGCGGGTGTAGTAGTCGATATCGTCTTGAGACTGGCTAAAAACCCCTCCGGTAAGGCCATATTCTGTACTATTAAAAAGCTTGAGAGCCTGATCGGGTCGATCGAATCCAATAAGGTGAACAACCGGACCAAAGAGCTCCCTTCTAGCGAAGGACTCGGGCTTGAGGGCTTGACTAAAGGGAAGCTCAATCAAAACAGGGCCGACGCAATAACCAGGCAATTCTTCTGCCGAGCGATCGACAATCACTCTCCCCCCACACACCTCAGCTTCCCGAACCGCTTCGGCAACTTGCCTCCTCAATCTCCGCCAGTCTTCTTGAGTAATGACAGGGTTAATGGCACACGAAAGTTGAAAAGCTTCACTAACTTCAATATCACCACAAGCTTCCTTAAGCCGCTCAATCAACCTTTCTTTAACAGTATTGTCGACAATCACTCGACTGGCGGCAGAACACTTTTGTCCAGCATGGCCAAAAGCTGAAGCCAAGAGGCCTGCAACCGTTTCATCCAATTCTGCATTGGCAGTCACAATCACCGCGTTCTTGCCCCCCATTTCAGTGATCGCTTTCACCGGGAAAGTCTTATCAAAAAGTTTGTTGTGATAGAGGCGAGCTTGGCACTCCCGAGCAATCATCGTCCCCACCGCTTTTGACCCCGTAAAGACAACTCCAGCTATTTCAGGTGCCTTAACAAGATAATCTCCCACGCTCTCACCCCATCCCGGAAGGTGAATAAGAACATCCTGAGGAACTCCTGCTTCATGTAAGATATCAACTAAGCACTGTGCAATTAAAGGAGTTTGTTCCGCTGATTTTAAAATAACGGTGTTTCCGGCGACGAGGGGAGCGGACACCATGCCCGCAGGAATGGCCAAAGGAAAATTCCAGGGAGTAATCGCAGCGATCGGACCACGGCTTGCTTGAGCATCACTGTGAACAAAAATTTTACGCTCTTCACAGGCATAGAAATGCAAAAAATCGATCGCCTCATCCACATCAGCATAAGCTTCAGGAATAGATTTACCCGCTTCATAAACAATAAGACTCGCCAATTGCTTGCGCCTTACCAACAAAAGGTCAGCGGCTTTCAACAAGACAGAACTGCGAGTCAACCAAGGGGCTTTTGACCACCCTCCCGACTCATAAGCCTTTTCACTCACTAGGCAAGCATTTTTGGCATCTTCAACCCGGGCAAAAGAAATTTCTCCGACCACAGTTTCCGGAGCAGAAGAGCAAGGAACTTTGTAAAGCTCTCCACTGGCAATAAACGAATTGGTGTATTTTCTCCCTAAGTCATGCTGTTTAAACTCCTCTAGGGCCTGCACCATTGCTTTGAACTCCCTCTCTACATAAAGCCTTAGAGGGGTCATATTAAAAAATTCTGAAGTCAATTTGGCTTCGGTGGGATCGCGAAAAAGTTTACCGTCATAAAGATGGGACTGGTGTACTTCCATCGGAGAAAGCATTTTTGACTTTTTCTTATGTGACCTCATCATGGTGAGAACCCCCACTTGACTGGAGTTCTCCATAATCCTCCTCACGAGATAGGCCATGCCCACCAAAAGGCTACCGACAGGGACATAATTCCTGGTCGGCCAATTCATCTCAGCTAAGCCTACACTTAAAGCTTCGTAGGTCATATGCAAGCATTGATGCTCAATCACCGGAAGGTGAGAAAAGTGTTCTCGCCGCAGAACTTCAGCAAAACAATGGTCTGCATAATTATGGGAAGCCAAGCAAAGTTGAACGTGAGGATAGTTTTCAAAAATTCGCACAATTAACTGACGAAAGTGCAAGTCGGTTTCTTCCTTGTTGAGAAACTCGGGAGCACAAAAGCTATGAGCTTCAGCTTCAACCGTTTCAGCATCCCAATAAGCTCCTTTTACAATACGAATGGGAAGGCAAAGATTTCTTTCTTTGGCCAACTCAACAATATCCATCAAATGCCGGTGAGCATCCCTAAGATAAGCCTGGAGAACAATACCCGTTTGGCCATAGTCGAAGAGTTCTGGTGTCTCGAGAAGGACACGCTGATAAACCTTAAAAACAATGTCACGATAATCGTAGTGTTCAGCATCGATATTGATAAAGACATCGTGGGATTTAGCTTCCAAGAGAATTTTGATCAATCGAGGAGCTACTTGCTGATAGGTGTACTCCTCAGCATAAGGTCTAAAATCGCTACAGAGAGCACTCACCTTAATGGAAACATGCGCTCGATTAATCCCCGCCGCATTTTTCTCTCCTTTGGGAACATATTGTCCAAAACCTTGAATTAAGTGGATAACTTCACAGCAATAATGATCAGCTTCTCTCTCCGAGACAACCAATTCACCCAACTGATCCAAAGTCACATCTCTGCCACTAGAAAAAAGCCCTGCAAAGCTTTCTTTAACCTTATCGATCGACTCTCCAGCAATAAAACGCTTGGCCATAAAGCGAACTTTAAACCTTACCAACCAGACCAAAGGACCAGCGGGGCACAAAGCAGCTAAAGAGTAAGCTATTTTAATAGTCAAAAAGAGCCATCGAGGAAGTGCTCTCTCTTGACCTCTCTTTTTTAGTCTCCTGGCTTTTTTGCTATCAATCAGCAATCTTCTTAAGGACTCTAGAAGAATCCTCTTCACTTCATGACCTCTTGTATCGTGATCAAGGCTGGGAAGGATCGCTAAAAACTTGAGGAGATGAATCCTCAACAAAGCCAGTTGGGCGGTCAAATTTAAGCCAAAATCACTTATTCGCTCAAACCAACTCGGGCGGTAGCGATTAAGGTGCTGAAGCAGCTGATCCAACAGCTTATTAACTTCTTTTTCAAGGCTTTGGTATTTAGGATCATTGAGAAGATCGGGTAAATCTTCCTTTAAAGTAACTAATTGATACTGAGAGGGAAACTGGTGGAGAGGCAATGAAGCTACCTTTTCAGCATGTTCTTTAAAATTTTTAAAAGATCCAGAAGCACCTATTTCTGAAAATTCTCTTTTACGAGCTTCCAATTGCTCAATTAAAAAAAGCTCTCGTCCCAATCTCGGGGAATAAAAGCGGACCTCTCTCTCCCGATAGAAAAAACCCATCAAAAGAGGTGTCCCTTGCCAAACCACTTGTTCACGAAAACTTTTAAAATTTTGGCAAGCCTTCTCGCAAGCATACTGATTAATAGTTTCCCAAGCTTCTTCCCTAAGTTTGCCGTCACTTTTAAAAATTTGAGATTCAAACTCTGGATAAAAGAAAATAGCCCATGTTTCAGAACCTAAAGTCAAATCAACTCTTTTCACTTGAGGAAAAACAACTTTAACGGCTTGAAATGAACTCACTGGCGCTCCCGTCATAGACTCTCCAAAAAAGTAAAGAAACCGGCACTCCTCATCTGATCGAAGCAACCTCAAAGATCGGCGAATACCCTACCCCAAAGCCTCTCCTTTGGCTCTATCGCATAAAGTCACAAAACTGACAACTCTGAGAGTAAAAATTTGACGTTAAGGCCAGCTCACTCCTAGAATTTAATAGTGAAAAGAAAGTTGCTAGGACTCGCAATTTTTCTCTCTTGGATAACCTTCTTACCTGTCTCGAAGGCATCAGAAAAATATTCCTTTCAAGACTTAGAGATCCTCAGTGAGCAAAAAAATTATTGGGAGTTCCTCCAACACGCCAAGGATGTCAAGCCCAGTCAGCGCAATAAGCATTGGGTAGAGCTAGTCCAAAATATGGCCACAGAGCTCATCAACTTCAATATCCGCTCCCAAAACTTCGGAGCCAACGACTACGACCTCATCCACCGCATTTCACGCTGGCCAATTTTAAAAAGCGATGAGTTTTTTCAGGTCAAACACAACCAGTATATGCTCCACTATACTCGCCACTGTTTAATGGACCCCAAGCAAAAAGATTGTGCGAGAAAAGCTAACCAATTTTGGAGGCTTTCCAACAAGGATCCTGAAACTGGTTACCAAATAGCCCAATCCCTTAGGGGTTTTCGCCCAAATCACAATATTTGGAACATTCTAAGGGCAGTGGCCCTGCACCCCATGGCCGGATTTTATTGCCACCGACGCTTCATGACCGACGAACTAACGAAGCAACTTCTCAACACTTTTAGGCCTTTTATTATTCCTGGAAAAACAGGCCCTTCCCTAACTAGCTTTCAAATTCAACAACGGCTTGATGGTCTCATGCACCACGAATGTTGGAAATCTCTTCTTCCCCAATTGAAGCAATCACTCATTTTAGAAACACCACGCCACCAAATGATTCTCCACAAAATTTTAAAAATACGCCAAGCCCTCACCCAAAGCGAAGCCGATTTTTTCTATACTCTCTACCTTTTGAGGGGTCCTTTGGTGGGAGAAACTTTCAATCAAGCCTGGAATGCGCTCTTTAAAATAGGTCAAAACTTTAAAAGAAGGACCACGCTCCTAGAAACCTTAAAAAAACGAGATCCTCTAGAGGGAAAGGTCTTTGCCTCAACAAATCAAAACCTTCAAAAAACCATTATCCGCCATTTTTCCCAAAATTTTCCCGAATATTTAGATTACTATGGGAAAACTTGTCTGGAGTATCTCGAGGGTAAAAAAACCTTTCCCTACGGAAACCCTACCCTTGAATGCAAAGAGCTATTTCAAAAATCGTCGGGAACAAAATGGATCGCCCAACCACTTCATTTGCGTTTTTCTGGACTTAAAAAATAATTAAGGAATAAAAGAAAACCGCTACCGTCAAAAAGTCTTTACTCTCCAACAGTAGCGGCAATTTTAAGCTCTTACTTGAGATGTTTGCTGAGTATTTTAGCCAATTCAAACATCGTCACTTCCTTCTTCCCAAAAACTGCCTTCAATTTGCTATCCGCTAGAATATTGCGCTTATTCTTTGGATTTTGAAGATTGTACTTGCGGATATAAACCCACAATTTTTTAACAGCTTGAGTTCGAGGAACCGGCTTACTACCAATAACGGCAGCCAAAGCAGAAGAGGGAGTCAAAGGTTTCATGAAAGCAGCATTAGGCTTTCTCTTTGTCTTCTTCTTAGCTTTTTTCTTGGTTGCCTTCTTTTTAGTAGCCTTCTTCTTAGTGGCTTTCTTCTTCGCCTTCTTCTTAGTCGCTTTTTTCTTAGCTACTTTTTTCTTGGTTGCCTTCTTTTTAGTAGCTTTCTTCTTAGTGGCTTTCTTTTTCGCCTTCTTCTTAGTCGCTTTTTTCTTAGCTACTTTCTTTTTTGCTTTCTTTTTTGTTGCCTTCTTTTTAGTAGCTTTTTTCTTAGTTGCTTTCTTCTTTGCAGTTTTCTTTCTAGTTGCTTTTTTCTTGGCCATTTTCAATCCTCCTCATAGCCTTAAAAAGGTTACTATTTGACGTCCTTTACCCATTCTACGACAGTTCCGTCAGAATAGACATTCCCTGTTTTATAATAGCCGTGACTTTCGTTTAGGCTGTACATACGAAAATTATCAATTCGGCAATAATGAAAAACTTTGCGCAGGCTTCTCTTCCTTGCCGATATCTCAAAAAATTCTTTAATTTCATGATTATAGCCACTTCCTTGATGGTCAATACGAAGCCCTGTATTTTTGGTGAGAAGTCCATCACTATCTTTCTTCAAAAAAGCTGCTGCCACAATTTCCCCTTCAGCATTTCTCACTCCAAAAAGCTCCCAGCCCGAACTAATCTCAGATTTGAGATCATCCAACGTCCAATTAAAATCTGGGGAGTCAGAAAAAGCATCAATAGTGTAATCGTGAATTTCTTTGAGGTCTCTATTTTTTTCTACCTTGAAAAAAGTCAAGTTCATGAAAACCCTTTCCCTAAGGTTTCAATCCCGATATATAAGTAGCAAGATTCTCAATATCCTCATCGCTCAAGCTTTTAATCTTACAGTTCTTCCTATTACGCTCTTTTCCCGCTTTTAAAGCCTTAATTGAAGAAACAATATACCAATCAAACTGACCGGCGATCTTAGGAGCTTTTTCTGCTGGATTGCCTCGCCCATCCTCACCATGACATTGAACACAGCTTTTATAAAGACTTTGGCCTTTTTTGGCGTCAGCTGAAAAAGAAGGCTGAACAACAAGAAAAGCACTTAACAAGAAGAAAAAATTCCAAGTTTTAAAAACACTCAAAACATCATCCCCAATGAGATTAAGTATGCCTTAATAAATACTGTATCCCTTTCCTTAAGCCTCGGCAACAATATTAAGAGTTTCTCTTTGAAAAGTGTAACGTATAAATTCCCCCAGAGTCGACAATTCCCAATCACTTTTTGGTCCCCCCTTAAAAATAAAATTTTCACCTTCAAGGGAAAAAAGCTCCCAAGTTAAGCCAAACTTTTGACAAAAGGGACGAAAAACCAAATTTTGCAGTTTTAAAGCCAATTGAGCCTTGAGGATAAGGGAGCCTTCCCAGCGAAAAGAGAGCTTTAAGCCCTCCAGAACCAACTTAAAATGAGCCAAAAGGAGATATTTTTTCAAGTCATTTAGCATTTTTTGAGCCATTTCTTCGAGAAAAGGGGATTCCACAAAAGTCGGAGTATGATTTTCAGTCCTCAAAAAACTCTCGAACTCCCTGTATTCGAATTGCCTCCATCGCGTATAAGAGGTGTCCGTAAATAATAAGCATAAACCTGCAACAATGCCTCGAATCCTCTCATCATCCCCCAGATACTCTGAAGTAACCAATGATTTATTGTAGAGAAGCTGACCAACCCTACAGTCACTAGTAGGCTCCAAAACCCCAAAAAAGATCCCTTTAGGATCTAATTTAAGGCTTCTTGGCGAGCCTTCTTTAGGAGGTTCAGACTCTAAAAAAAGACCTGGCATCTGGGATAATTCTCTCAATCGATTCATTATCTTATTGCGATACCATAAAAAAGTTGGTCATGTTAGCCTAAGAAGGCATGAAAAAACCTCAAATCGACCTTTATAACCCTTTCTTAAAAGATTTCATCGATCAAGTTAACAGACAAAAAACGAAACAAGCCATCCTCTTCGGCCCCATGCCTTCAAAACCCTTGGAAAAAATGAAAAAAGAGCCTCCTCACAGTTTGGTTGGTTGTCCAGCCCTCTTTATTGACGGTGGACTGAAGTATTTAACCGATATCCTAAATCTCCCTCTTAAGGGTTTCCCAAGTTCCTACTTAACCCTAGGGGATGGGGATTCCTCGGTAAAATTGGCTCAAAAACTTCAACTCTCCTTTCCTCAAGAAAAAGATATTTCCGATCTAGGACTGGGACTCCAAATATTAGACTTTTTAGCGCTTCCCCTTAAAACAATCCAACTCTTTGGTTTTTTGGGGGGTGATAAAGGGCACGAATGGTGCGGTATTTTTGAAGTAGCTCGCTGGCTTAACAAAAAGTCTCAAGGCTTAGCCCATTTCGACCAAGCTCTAACAATTTGCTCACCAGGGTGCTTTTCCCTTTACCATAAAGGCGGCTTTTCCCTTTTTACACTTCAAGAAAGTCGATCCCAACTAGAAGGATCAGTCAAATACCCTCTTTCAAAAGCCGATGCACTCATTCCTCAGAGCAGCCATGGCTTGAGCAACCATGCCGAAGGCCCTTTCACTTGGGAATCAAACCAAGTGGGTTTCTTCTTTTGGAGAACCCTTTGAAAGCAAACCAAAAACCCTCTCCTCGCTACCCCTTTGTCGATCAAATTCGAGGCATGGCCGTCTTACTCATGATCATCTTCCATACGGCCTATGACCTCCACCTCTTCAAATACGCCCATATCGATTTTCAAAAAGACATTCTTTGGTGGAGTTTTCCCCGAGTTATCGTCTTTCTTTTCCTGAGTGCTGTAGGACTCTCTCTCCCCCTGGCCCATCCGCAACAAATAAAGTGGTCCTCCTTTTGGAAAAGGTGGGGAAAGCTCGCTCTTTTTGCCGGACTTATCTCCCTGAGCACTTATCAACTTTTTCCCTCTCGCTGGGTTTACTTTGGCACCCTTCACTGCATTGCAACGTGTAGTCTTATGGCCCTCCCCCTTCTCTATCGTCCCAAACTAGCAGGCTTGCTAGCAGGGCTCATTTTAGGCCCTCTTCTCTTCGGTTTCCACTACCCTTGGGTTAAGTTAAACCAGCCGAGTATGGACTATATCCCTGCCCTCCCCTGGGTCAGCGTCGTCTTGGGGGGAATTTGGGCCAATAGTTTAAATTGGCACAAAGTTAAACTCCCCCCAAACCCCTTCACATACTTCTTGGGCTTCCTAGGGCGCTGGAGCCTTTGGATCTACCTCGTCCACCAACCCCTCCTCTACGGTCTTTTCTATACAGTGACAGCCCTGCGCTCCTAAAATCTCTTCCCTCCACCCCATTGCCCCATCACTAGGGAACATGATAATTAATCGTTAGCTAACCATCCGAAAATTTGAATAAAATGATGAATTGGACCTCTAAAATTGAGCAAACCCTTGGTAGCCTGAAGTTCGCCGTTGTCTTGTTGATACTCTTTTCACTCTCTATGGCAGTGGGAACTTTTTGCGAAAGTTATTTTGGTACAGAGTTTGCCAACCGGGCGCTCTATAAAACTCCTTTCTTTATGACCCTTCAACTAGGCATGTTTCTTTGCATAGCCTTTGCTGCTCTCCTAAGACTTCCCCCTAAAAAGCGACTCTACGGCTTTTATACCATTCATAGCGGACTCATCCTTATTGGGGCAGGCAGCTTTATGACTTACTATGCAGGAGTCGACGGCAATATCCACCTCCTTCCCCAAACTCCAGCCAGAGAAATTGTACTCAACGAAGACGTTCTCAAAATCCACTATCCCAATCAAGGTAAAGTGGTTTCCTATCAACTACCCTATAGTGCCTTTCCCAAAAAGATCGGGAAAAGCTATCAGAATATAAAGATACTCAAATACCTACCCTTTGCTGAGAAAAAATTTCGCTGGGAAAACCCTCAAGAAACCTACCCCAGCACAACACCCTTACACTCAGGGACTTTTCTTATCTCCAACCCCAATGTCCAACAAGAATTTACCCTCTCCCTTCACCCAGAAGCTATTGATTTTGAAAACAATTTGGAACTAGGTCCTCTTACCATTCACTATTTACCAAGTGGGCTAGCCACCTGTTTCGGGAAAAATAACCCTAGTCAGCTTATTCTCTGGAACCAAAAAACTAATCGATGCCACACACCAGAAGAAAAAAAGGTCGCTATTCAAAAAACAAGACGCAAAGATGGAAAAGGAGGAAAGCGCTTTTTTGTCATTCATCAAAAAGAAAAAATTTATAGTTTTTTTCCCGACCTCTCACCTTGGCCAATGGATGAAAATTTCCAAGTCGACAGGAATTCCCCTCTAAGAGTATTTAACAAAAAAATATTTGAGAAAAAACCCCATCTTTTTCTCTTTGGGTACACAAGTGCCTTTTACCACAAAGAAGAAAAAGAATGGCAAACCTCTACCCTAGAAAAAGAGAAGCCAACGGATCTTCCCTGGATGGGCTTTGAACTCATTTTACTCGATTACCAAAAAACCAAAGTCCCCACTTATTATCCGACCTACTCAACTCCCATCCAAAAAAACAATCAAATCATCCAAGGGGGTACACGAGCCGTTCAAATCCAAGTTGAGAATAAAAAATATTGGGTAACCCGTGAAGCTCCCGTCCAGTTGCTTATCAACGGTAAGCGCGTAATCTTTCAGCTTCTTAAAACAACCCTGAGGTTGCCTTTTGAATTTGTCCTCACTAAATTTAAAATGGACAAGGATCCAGGAACTAATAATCCCGCTAGCTATGAATCCTTTGTTAGACTTTTTACTAAAGAGGGTCCTCGGGAAGCCCATATTTTTATGAATAACCCACTTAAATACAGCGGTTTTACTTTCTACCAAGCAAGCTACTCTCTCGATAGTGAGGGTTACTACTCCAGCACCCTAAGCGCCAATTATGACCCAGGACGTTTTTGGAAGTATATGGGATCCCTTATGCTAGTTTTAGGCTCTCTTTGGCATTACCAATTAAACTATAGAAAACGAAAAAAGAACCCCTATTCCCCAGCTCTCGTTCCGGGTACTGACGGAGGAAATCTCACATGAAATTATGGCGACCTTTTCTCTTGAGTCTTTTCACTCTCATTTTCTTACCAAACCCAGCCTCTTCAAACACTAGACCCACCTATTTTTGCTCACCTGAACTAGGAACGTTGGCCATCCAACAAAATGGCCGAGTCAAACCCCTCTATGTTCACGCTAGCGAAACCATTAAATACCTTACCGGCCAGAGAAAAAACCAAAACTACGACCCCGTCACCGCTTATTGCCTCCTCTCTTTAACAGGCCTAGGACTTCCCCATCAACTTCAACTTGAAGCCAGAGCCGATCATATCGACACTCAAAAACTCCTCGAATTACCTGGCAAAAAAAGTACTATTCCCTATCCCCAACTTTTAAAAAAAGTAAGACAAATCCGCCGGCAAATAGCTCGAATCAAAGGTGAAACACCTCAAAAAAAATCTCTCCAAAAACTCTTATCCCAAGCTGGACTCTACCAAGACATTGTCATGGCCCAAAACTGGCTCATTCCAGAGGCGACTCTCGACCACGTCGCTTGGGTTCCTTTGAGAAATTTTTTAACAGAGGGAAAAGTCAAAGAAATTCAAAAAGAGAATCCCCACCAAAGCCCTTTTCTCCTGCTCTTAAAGGGAGCCAACCAACGCTTTGAAAAAACAAAGGGGAAGCTCCATCTTCTTGAGTACCAATTTGTTAAGGCCCACCTACCGAGCTGGGCACTCCTTCTCACCCTTCTCTCTCTAGCAGCCCTCACTCTCTTTCGCCAATTCACAGCAGCACTCTCGCTCGCCGGTTTAACTGTCGTTGTTCAAACCGCAATCATCACTTTAAGAGTTATCATTTCCGGTAGAGCCCCTATTACCAATATGTATGAAACCGTTTTATTCAGCGGTTTTGGAGCCCTCATTCTGTCTCTCTTCATTGGGCATTTCAAAAGAGAAAAAGTCTTTGTCTATCTAGGTCTAGCTTATAACGCCTGCACCCTTATGATGATGAACTTTGCCACTGGCATGCTCAACAATTCCATCAGTCCCTTAGTCCCCGTCTTAAGGGACAACTTTTGGTTATCAACCCATGTCACAATCATCATTATGAGCTACGGCGCCTTGGCCCTATCCTGGATCTTAGCCAATACAGTTCTCATCCGAAAACGCTTTTGGCACCTCACTTCTGCCGATGAGTCTTATTATTCGAGCCTCACCTACACTTGCCTTAAATACGGAACTATCATGTTGGGAGCAGGCATTATTCTCGGAGGTGTTTGGGCCGATTATTCTTGGGGGAGGTTTTGGGGATGGGATCCCAAAGAGACTTGGAGTCTCATTGCTTTTTGCCTCTATATAGCCATTCTTCATGGGCGCTACACGAACTGGATCCCTCCGCACCGCTTTATGACTCTCACTGCTGCCGCCTTTCTCTCCATTATGATGGCTTGGTTTGGCGTCAATTATATCTTAGCGGCGGGACTCCACAGTTATGGTTTTAGTGAGGGAGGTGCCCTTTTCCTCGGTTCCTTTTTTATTATTCAAATAAGTTTGCTCTTAATCACAAACCTGGGGAAAGTCACCAAAGCCCAAAAGATTTAAAAGCTAGCACTCCAGCTTCAAACATACTCTTCGTTTCCTCCTTCCTTGAGAACCAGCCTTCCTTCGTCAACCATTTTTCGAACGACGCTCATAACCCTCTCTTCAGCTTCCTCAACAAGGGAAACTTGCAAAGGGGGTCCATCGAGAACATCTTCAATCTCCCTTTTCATTCCTGAAGACAAATTATTAAGAAAAAACAATTTTAACTCTTCGCTCCCCCTCCTCAAGGAAAAGGCCAAATCCTTTATCTCTATCTCTCGCAGTAGTTCCTGGAGCATCTTAACGGTGAGAAACTTCAAGTCCTCCAAAATCACCATATGCTTTTTCAACAATTCGGCCATTTGGGCATCTTGTCGCGCTATCAAAAGGAGAACCTTTTCCCTCTCTAAGGGCCTCAAGCCCGCTAACATTTTTGCCGCTTCCTGAACTCCACTCTTGAATGACACGATCCACCTCTTTAAAATGGGAAAGCTTCTATGTAAAAATATTTTATCACAAATAAAATTTATTTTTGCCCTGAGGCTTTGATAAATCAAAATATCCTCAACTTCTAAGAAAAGGAGAAATCATGAAAAAAATTGTTCCTCTATTACTAATCTTTCTTCTTTTTTCTTGCTCATCAAACAAAAAAAAATCTCCTCAACTGAGCTTAGATGAAATCGTCAAAGAAAAGGGAAAAATTATCTGGGCCCGCACTCATTTTCCTGTCAGCAAAGTAAAAAAAATGAATGATGCCCGCACAAACCAAGTCCATACCCTCATTCGAAGAACGTGCCATAAAAAGCCCTTTACCATTATACGCCAATACAAAACCGATAATTGGTCCTTAAAACTGGCTAAAGAATACAACCAATCGAGACAAGTTATGGTTGTCGAATTCAAATGCCGTAAAAGAAAGAAAACTTAGAGTTGGCCTTGAGCGATCACCCAATCGAGAAATGGGCGATGCCCCTCAACAACGGGAAGAGCGACAAGACAAGGACATTCATAGGGGTGAAGTTCTAAGATGCGCTTTTCAAGACTCAAAAAACTCTTTTTTACTGCCTTCATAACAATGGGAACTTCTTGCTCTTTTTCAATTTTACCACCCCATTGATAGAGTGACGTCATTTCAACACCCACGTTTACACAGGCCACGAGCCTCTCTAAAACTAAAATTTCCGCTAACTTGAGGGCTTCTTTTCGACAGGAATGAGTCGTGTATACCCAAATAATCTCGTCAGCTAAACCGAGGGGACCAGAACCTTCTTCCAACTTGAATAACCTCCTTTTTCTAAAGCTTTGGCAACGATATACTCATAAGTATATGCCCATTTTAAAAGTTTTATGGACACTTATTATCTTTTTTCTCACCTTTACAGTGAAAGCGGCACAACTCGCTATCATCACACAAGACAAAGCCATTATTTATTCTGACCCTCAGCTCACTAGCCCTATCGGCTATATCCGTGAAGGAAAAAGAATCTACGTAGGAAAAGTGAAAAGAAAACATGGCACAATACTCCCTATCGCCATCAATGGAAAAGTAGCCTGGATCAAAGTTAGCGCTATTCATCTCATCAAAAAAGGTTCCACACTCAAACAAAAGCAAGGAAAAATTACCGAGCACGATATAGAAAGTATCGTTGGCACCAATGATGAGAAAAACCTCGATCCTCTTACCCAAAATAACTACTTACTATTGAGAGTCAGCCATCTATCATCACCTCGCTTTAATACTGAAACAACAACTCCTCAAGGCGGTATTGCTCACAATTTTGAAGAGGAAGAAAAAACAGGAAAGAGCTTCTCTCTTCTCTTCGAACACAAAAACCCCTATCGACAATGGCATTGGGGTGCTGGAATCGATTATATGAAAGTGGATTCCCTATCAGCTAAATACGATACTTTAGCGCTAAGGGGCAATATCTCTTGGGTTCCCCTATACTTAAGCTGGGTTTCAATCGAAGCCTTTTCAGGATTCCTCTTCTCCGGAACTTATCGAATCAAAATAAACAATTTTGGACGCTATAGAGGCTATATGTATGGCCTAGAGTACGGACTCATGGCCCGGTTTTTTCCTCAGTATAGGTATGGTCTTGCCCTTGGACTTAGTTCCTTTAACCTTGATATTCAGGAGCTTGACAAGGTTCAAAATAATATCGGAGACAATACTACAGCTTTAAAGAGTTTTAGTAGCACACAACTGCTAATAGGTCTTACTTACCGCTTTTAAGAAGGGAAATTTTCCCTCTTTAGAAAAATAAAAATCACTATAAAATAAAGCTATGAGAAATCTAAAAATATTGACTCTTTGCCTTTTCTTTCTCTCTGCTTGCGCACAATGGACAAAAGAGGGAAAAACAGCCTCCGCTGATGCTGCCAAAAGAGTTCCCGCTTCATTAGAGCCCATGGACCCTTTTGTGCAAAACTTTTTCGACGAAGTGGAAAACGCACCAAGCAGAAGATATTAGAAAAGGTTGAAATTCAAATAGAATAATAGTGTTGGACAGAGACAGCCGTCTCTGTCCAACATTTTTTATCATCTACGATCAACCTTTTAAAAATAACAGAACTCAATCTTCGAGCAAGCTTCTCAACATCCAAGCCGTTTTCTCATGCAGATGTATCCGTTGAGTCAGAAGATCGGCGGTAGCTTCATCACCAGCGTCCTCAGCTAACGGAAAAATTGAGCGAGCTGTTTTGACGACACACTCTTGTCCTACGACCAAGTTTTCAATCATATTTCGGGCCGTTGGGTTACCCTCTTCTTCTTTAACAGAAGCCAACTTAAGATAATCACGATAAGAGCCCGGCGCTTTTTCCCCTAAGGCCCGAATTCTTTCAGCAATCTCATCAACTGCCGTCGCTAACTCTGTGTACTGAGTTTCAAACATTGTGTGCAGGGTCTGAAACATTGGTCCAGTCACATTCCAATGATAGTTATGAGTCTTTAAATAGAGGGTATAGCTGTCAGCCAGTAATCGGCACAAACCCTCAGTCGTTTTTTTTCTCTTTTCTTCAGGAATTCCAATGTCAATTTTCATATCTTTTTCCTCCAGTCATTTTTTTAAAGACAAAGAGCTTTTTTCACTCGTTTACCGTAATCAGAATTGGCTTTTTCAAAATGAGGCAACATCTTTTTTTGAATTTCTTTTCTTGCTCCCCCTAAAGAGCTGGCAATATTGCCAACCAACTGACTCTTCTGCTCTTCACTCATAAGCTGATATAAATTTCCTGCCTGAGTATAATTATCATTTCCCTCCCGGTGGTCAAACCTATTCACAATATCTCCTGAAATTCTCAAAGGAGGCTCCTTCCAACTTGCGTCACTATTTGGATGGGAATTTCCATCAAAGGCCTGATTGTCATAAGTCCCGTAGTTCTTCTTATTTCTCTCCTCTCTGGGAGCCATATGACCATCCCTTTGATAGTGATTAGCCTCTGCCGCCCGTGGTGCATTGACATAAAGCGAGTTGTAATTAGCTCCTAACCGGTAGCGATGAGCATCAGGATAGGCAAACATTCTCGCCTGAAGCATTCTGTCAGGGCTCGCCCCTATCCCTGGCACAAAGTTAGAAGGCGAAAAAGCGCTTTGCTCAACCTCGACAAAATAATTGTCTGGATTTCGATTGAGCTCGAGCTGACCCACTTCAATCATGGGGTAATCTTTGTGACTCCACACTTTGGTCACATCAAAAGCCGCGGGATAATCTTCAGCTTCCTTTTCCGGCATTACCTGAATTTTTACCGTCCACAAAGGGAACTCCCCTTTCTCAATAGTGTCGAAAAGATCAACGTGAGCTGCTTGAGGATTGTCCCCCGCTATTTTAGTAGCTTCCTCTCCAGTTAGAGTTTTAATGCCTTGGTTAGTTTTAAAATGCCATTTAATCCAAAACCGCTCTCCTTTAGCATTCCACATGCCATAGGTGTGGGAACCATAACCATTCATATGGCGGTAACTCAAAGGAATGCCTCGGTCACTCATCAAAATAGTCACTTGGTGAAGAGACTGGGGGTTTTGGGCCCAAAAATCCCAAACAGCATCGGGATTGTTAACCCCCCTTACTGGGCAACGCTTTTGAGTGTGCACAAAATCGGGAAATTTAATGGGATCCCGAATAAAAAAGACAGGGGTATTATTGCCCACAACATCGTAATTTCCCTCTTTTGTGTAAAACTTAACCGCGAAACCTCGTGGGTCGCGCACCATATCCGATGAACCTTGCTCTCCTCCAACAGTACTAAACCTCAAAAACAACTCTGTTTTCTCTTCGGTCTTTTGAAGAAAGTCAGCTACCGTATAATCTTTTAAACTCTTAGAGAGAGTAAAGGTTCCATAGGCTCCAGAACCACGAGCATGGACAACCCGCTCGGGAATACGTTCTCGATTAAAATGCGCTAATTTTTCAATAAGATGGTGATCTTGAATAGCAATAGGACCATTCTGGCCAAAAGTTACACTATTTTCATCATCACTTACGGGCATACCTGCCGAGGTTGTCAGTCTTTTCTTTTTCATTATCGTCTCCTTCACCCTTCAAGGGTCTAGCTTGGTCGTTAATTTTACAGAAACCCTTGCCTGTATCCCAGGATTGAATTTCCTTCTCTAGGGATACTATCGCCGACAGCTCTTAATTGATAAAATATTATATTTCTATAAAGTGATAGTTAATAACTATTAAAGAGCTAAAAGATCCTGCCTTTCCCGTTAAGAAAAGCAGGGCCTTCTGAGGAGCCGCAAAACCAAATTTCTCCAGTTTCATGACAATTCATAAATAAATAATATTTACAACAAACTGCCTATTTCTAGACACATAGCAAATCAACTCCAATCTTTTAGGTCAATTAGTTAAGTTTTCCTAACCCTAACCCACCCAAACTCCCCTAAATCCCACAAGCAAGAGATAATTAACTATGCCCTAAGCTCATAAAAAGGAGGTGGCCGTGAAGGTTTTCCTCATCATTCACAGCGATTCCCACACCAATTACTTCAAGCTCAACAACTACTGTGACAACCTCACATTCATATTCAAAACCACCTCCGACCTCGACGCTAGCTTCGACTTCTACGACTTTATGCTAATCGAGCAATCCGTCATCGAGTTCGATGCCGACCTCTATCACCTCCAAGAAATTACCCCTCTCAATAAAGTCTTTCTCATCCTTCCCGAACTCAAAGCTGACCTCGTCCACTACTACCTCTCTCTCGGTATCAAAGACGTCTTTGTTCAGCCCGTCAACTTGTTCGAGCTCTCCAATAAACTCAAGAATGCTGCTCTTCCTAAGAAGAGCTCTCTACTCTCCAACTTTAAGTCCGGCATGAGTTTAAAGCAGATGCTTATTCTCGATATCCTCGAGACCCATGGCCCTCTAGGCGTGACTCGTGATCAGATTATGCAAGAGATATGGGACAATGAAGTCGTCGAGCCCAAGAATGTCGACTACCATATCCACCACCTTCGCAAGATTCTCAGAAAGCAGGGCAAGGAGATTCGCTTTGCCAACAAGCGGTGGTTTTTGGTCGAATAAACAAAAGCCTCATAGAGCCAATGCGTTATCAACAATAAGACCGGCCAAAACTAGACGATCAAACCTGACCTCCCTAGAATTTCAGATGTCATTTTTACAAAGGGATTCGTATGACATCAAAAATTTTCATTTTACTCGCTATACTGTCTCCGGTTTTTTCTTACGCCGCTCGCTTTTCATCGGTTTCACCACTAGTTGAAACAGAGGAAGTCTCTACCCCGGGAGATGCCGCCGATGACCTCGCCGTTTGGGTTGATCACACCAATCCCGCCAATTCGTTAATACTGGGAACCGACAAGCATTTTGGGCTTGAGATCTACAATCTAAAGGGAAAAAAATTGGCTCAAATAAAAACAGGGCCCATCAACAATATAGATCTTCGGCAGGACGTATGGATTCACGGCTCTCGTTACAATTTAGTGGTCGCATCCAACAAAACACGAAAAAGCTTAGATCTCTATCATTTAGATCCCAACACCCTGTCTCTAAAGCTCCTCTCGAGATCAGTCATCAAACAATCACCAATGAGCAAAGCTTACGGTGTTTGCCTGGGAATGAATCAGAACAAAGAGCTCTTTGCTTTGATCAGCATTAAAAAAGATAAATTTTACCAATATAAAATTGTCAATCGTGGTGCTTCCATCAAACTTCAATACGTACGCCCTATCGCGGTAACGGGAACCTCCGAAGGTTGTGTTGTCGATGAACACTACGGGGTGGCTTACATTGCCGAAGAAGAAAGGGGCCTATGGAGTGTCGACCTTACAACTGGTGAAATGAAACTTGTTCAAGAGGTAGGATTGAATAATTTAAACGAAGATTTAGAAGGGATCGCCCTCTATCGTCAAAAAAATGGAGAGGGACTCATCGTCCTTTCCAGTCAAGGGAATCATAGCTATGCCATCTTTGACCGCAAGAACCCTGAGCGCTACCTCACCAGCTTTCGCGTAGGGGGAAGTTCTTCCATCGACCCAGTATCGGACACTGACGGGATTGAAATCGTCAATGCACCTCTCGGTCCTAACTTTCCCGAAGGGATCTTTATTGTTCAAGATGGGGAAAATACAGATCGCCGTGGTTATATTAGAAACCAAAACTTTAAGCTCATTTCATTTGAAGAAGTTTTAGGCATTATTCCACCTCTCTTGGAGTAACAAGTTACAAATTACAAAAGCTAAGCATTTGTCGTTAAAGCTGAGTGAAATTTTCGAAAACTTATTGTTAGTATTGATAAAGAAGTATTTTAGGTGATAGGGCCGACGTGAGAAATAGTATGATTTTCAAATTGTTAAAACCTCACGTTGCCCTAGCAATAATGGCCATTGGCGTGCTCATCTGGATGTTTCTCAGCTACGCCATAGGTGTTTTATTTGGTGGTCAAGAACTCTGCTTTCCGCCACTACGGGGTTGCAACTCTATTTCTGAAGCTGGGACCACATTCCCAGCATCCATTTTCTACAGAGCTTTTATACTTCCCTTATCAGTCGTATCTTTTGTGGTTTGGATATTTTTTAGACAATACCTCATATTCGTCTTTAAAAAAGAAAATCTATCAAGTGCGCTAAATACCGCTATAAAACTAGGTTTAATCGGATCTTTCTTTTCCATTGTTGGGCAATCAGTATTGGGAGGACCCATAGGACGCACCAATCTCATACATACAATACCCAGCATAATATCGATTTTCTTCAATCTCACCGCTCAAATCATTATTTCTCTAAAAATAAAAAACATTGTTTCGAAAACACCACTTATTATATCGGGATTGAATCTTTTTCTCATCGTTACCCTTGGGCTTCTTGACCTTTACCCAGGTGTTTCAAGTCGTGTTGGAAAAATTGCCGAATGGAATTGCGTTATCCTTTTACAAGTTTGGTTTTTATTGTTTTTTAACAACTGGAAAAACGGTTTTGAAAACGATTAAGTCTATTTCACTTTGGAAATATTATTAATGCATTACAAAGACTTAAATAATATTGTCTTTTTCGATGGTGTTTGCTCACTTTGCAATGGTGTGGTGGATTTCCTCATAAAGAAAGACGTCAAGGGCACTCTTTACTATGCAAGTCTGCAAACTAATCAATCTATCCAATTTTTAGAACAATTAGAATATAATGCAAAAGAACTAGATACCATAGTGTTTTATAAAGATGGAAAGCTTTATAAAAAATCGACCGCGGTATTATATATTATTAAACAGCAAGGCATTCCCTGGAGTCTTTTTTTCATATTTATCATCGTTCCACCATTCATCAGAGATCTGATCTATAAAATCATTGCTCAAAATCGCTATCAATGGTTCGGTAAAAAAGAGACCTGCCGCCTTCCAACACCCGAAGAAAAAAGCCGTTTTCTTTGGAGTTAGCTTAAGGTTTGTTAAACATCTTGAGTCCACACAAGTGAGTCTGGACCCAAGATATTCAGATTTAACTATTTAGAAGTAAGACCACAACTATTGCTTATAATATTATCCAAAGTCGTGCTAAGACTTGAGTCAGAACTTTCAAAAAGAGCTCTTCTCAAATTGAAAAAACAATCATTATACCTAGGGCCACTTCCCCCTTGGATATGATCATAACGATACACACTCCGAATTAAACTATTAGGACTTATGTAAGAGGCCATCTCTGTTATATCATCTTCATGATGTTTTTCATCTGTTCCTGCTCCGTATTGAACGAGTGCTTCGACATTTAAACTAAGTGATGAAGAATCGGGAACAGTAATACCTGTCTTTAAATTTGTCTCTATTTGAGGACAAATTTGAAGAAGATCACGATAATTTATTAAAAAACCATACCAATAAGGATTATTTTCAGATTTATTTCTTTGAGTATTAAAGCGATTTTGGCTATCACCATCATGACGACTAATGTAGGCAGAACAAATTTGTCCTATACGACTCGTAAAACCAGGTGCTACAAAACCGTTAAAGGGACTATTAGCTGAGAGAAGATCAAACTTGGCCTTTGCCCAAGTTGTCTGACTCCTCACTCTTGGGCTTAAAAAATAAGAACTATAGATTTTCTTAACAGCTACCAACTCACTCCCTCCAGTCGCCTCAGAAGAAGGAATAGCTAATAAGTCATCTTTTAACTCTCTCAACTGGTTATTAACCACAGTATCAGATGTGCGATCGGCTTCGTCAGCGATTTGTTCATATCTATACTTTAAATAATCAAATATCATCGCTGAAGAAAGACAATCGTGAGTTATGGGCTGAGAAAGATCTAAACTACAAACCTCTCTTGGTGCCGAATGCCTGGCCTTAAGAGTGTCAATAAATGATGTCTTCTCTGTTTCAGTCATACTCAAAGAATTCATCAAATTAGTCAAAGCCACTTTAGTATTCCTAAAGCCATCACTTATGACATGCTCACTAGGGGAAGAAGGTCCTTCAATAAAAATTCGACCGATTGTAGGTAAGTTTTGTTCCGCTAGAGCGTATCCCAAAAGAGTCGCTCCATAAGAACCTGTTTCTATATTAAAAGTATGATTAGTAACACCAAAGAAAGAGTGATCCCTTGGCTGGTTATCAACTTTAAAGTTTCCGATCTCTCCCAAAATAACTCTCATTAAACCAACAATATCCCTCCCATTGTCTTTAGGATTTACTTTCTTTAAGTAAGAAACTTGTTTTAGACAACTGATAAGATTGACACCTAAAGGACATTCAACTTCATGTATATCATTGTAATGCAAACCACGCATAGAAATCATAACAACGGCTTTGTGATTAAAGTTATTCATAAAATAGCGAGGATCAGTACCTGTACCACCGTTTATCTGGATGAGAACGCGGTCGATACTGGCAGAGGGAACAAGCGCCACATAGACAGGAACTTTTGAATAATCATAAGTAGACAGAGCCCCCCGATAAAATGTTGCCCCAGGTATATGGAGTGTCTCACTGGGAAGGATATCTCCACTTTGATCAAGAGGGTTGTCAAACTCTTGAAAAACGTAATTATCTGTTCCAACTCTCGTCAAATCTAAATGAGGAATTGCCGCAAAGGGACCGCGCTCCTGATCGACGAGGCCATCGATACGAAGTACTTTAATATAATGAGCGCTGTCAGCAGCACCTGTAGCCGCTGAAAATGCAAGCTGTTTTCCTTCTAGGGAGTTAAAAAGCTCTTGAGAAAGACTGTAAGTAAACTCAATTTTCTGTTGTCCCGTCCCCTTCCGTACAGCCAAAAGACCATTTTGATCAACTGAAATATCAATAGATACATTTTTACAATCAGTGTAAGTTCTCTGATCCACAACTTTTTTAAGAGTGTCTCCGCTACCATCGACGATATAGATACCTCTTTTCAAACCATAAGTTTTAAATTGAATAGAAAACCCATGACCGTCCTTGATAGCACCAAGAGTATTTCCATAAGGAAGAGAGAATAAAGAGTCATAACTCGCACTTGATTTGCCAACAATGAGGGCCACCCCATCAGCAGAATGCCAGATAGGTCCACCATCATCATCACAAGTATTGTATTCAAACATCACTGAAAAAACTTTATGTACAGAGTGAGTAAATTGTATAGAGGAAGTAAAGTAAGTATTGTCAGGTAAAAGTTCTATCTCACCCCCGTTCGGCTCAGGAATAGTCAGCTTCGGGTAGCCATCAGTACTGCTAAAACCTTCCGTGGAAGTCTTATGAACTTTCGCCATTATTGTATTCATATGAATTAAAAATAAAATCAGAATGATAAATCTGTATCTACTCAAATGAACCTCCCATGATGTTTTAAGAATTCATGATAGTAAAGCGTAGACCCAGAAACAATAGGTAAAAATGAGCTCATTTAGATTAAACATATAAGTTCAAGTGTATTGAGAATTCTCTTATTTTTTAAGGCATTTACGTAACGTTCTTAATCTCTCAGGTCGGAATTAAATTTAATTATGAAAAAATCTTTTGCACAAAATTATTTTCTTTAAATGTCTTACTATGAACTAAACACTTATTCCCTAAACAAAGTTTGCAATTATAACTTTGATCACTTTTTACATAGCTCTTTTCAACCTCACTCATCGACCAAGATCTCTTATCTTTCCACTCAAAGAGTTGAAGACTCAAATCCATAATCAACTTATTTATCAAATTTTCCATACCTCTCTTTTCAGCACAAGCATTAAAACGACCAATCGATGAATTGATATTGATAAAAGCTTTATATTTATCCATCAAACGCTTTTCAAAACAGCAACAAATAAAAGACTGATAAGGGGCTTTTCGATTCACTTTCCCAAGTCTCGTTTTCACATAATTCTGCATTTTTTTACCTGGATTAAAATTTTTATAATAAACATAAATCATAAAGACTCACCCTCTTTTGAAAAACAACAAGGGGAAAATTTAAACAAGTTAGCAAAAATTGAATTTACCAATAGCTTTTTGTACTTGTATTTTCCCCTCGATGTTATAAACAAGATCGAATCCTGAAAAAAATAAGCTCAAGATAAGATCCTTCTCCTCCTAAACCATCTCCATTACTGTTTTTGGCCACTTATGCAAGAAACGATGGTTCTTCACAAAAAATCTGACAAAATCAGCTTCTGTAATAACTCCAATTGGCTCTCCATTTTTAAGAACCGGAAGACAACACAGTTTGCCTGTACACATGAGCCTGGCCACTCTACTCACTGAAACCTTAGGCGAAACAGTTGTCACCGTTTTATTCATGATTTCTGCAGCTCGAATATCTTGATACAATGCACTTTGAATGCCCCAAGAAACTTCTGCAAGTGAAGAGATCGACATCCTCAAAAGATCCTTATCTGTAATCAATCCAACAAATTTTCCCGTGTGATCCACCACTGGAATATGGCGAATTGATTTCCACTTCATGATTTCATCAGCCACTCTTAAATTATCATCTTCCAATAAAGTAAAGAGATCCGATGACATCAGATC
Organism: Bacteriovoracaceae bacterium; assembly: GCA_965206965.1. GTDB lineage: Bacteria > Bdellovibrionota > Bacteriovoracia > Bacteriovoracales > Bacteriovoracaceae > CBDBLK01. Next base: position 235,302 of record OZ242254.1, read on the forward strand.
CTCAGCTAGAAATGGCCTATTTTTCACTTCCTTCTTTAAAGCAATACTTTCTGTAAAATTAAATTGAGTTATTGCTGGTACCATGACGAATTCCTCCCACCGTAGGTCATTTTATTTTTTCTAATAGCGTTTTTTAACTTTCGGATAGCAGAGCTTATTGTCTTATGCGCCCGCTCCCCTTTCTCTGACACGACGTATTCTCTTTGGCGATCTTTGACAAGGATATTGCTTCCACCACGATTTTTACCCTCTTTCCAAAGAACCCAATGAATGAACCCGTCACTCGAGATAAGTTTGGATAATGAGGTTATTTTTTTTTCAATAAATTGATCGAGTTTCTCATCCCTATTAAGATTTCTATAAGTCACTACAAATTTCATCATCCCTCCTTTGTTTCCAAACCAACTTCTCTTTTTCATCTATTGAAAGAACGAAAATTTGTAGAGCAGGTTTTGTGCCAAGTTTTCAACGCTTACCAATAAATGGGGTAATACACTGAAATAAAAAGCTATTGAGATAAAAACAGAAGTTTACTGGCCAAGAAATACAGTAAGTCAAAAGTTGAAAACACTAGTTTTATCAACAAATAAGTAGCTAAATATCTACTTATTTAAAAAAATACTTACTCTTTTATTTCAAAAATTTCTATTCAAAGTAGATTTTTATCTAGACTCCCTTTTTTTAATATAGTAAATAAAATTTAACTAATAAAACAACCAGATATCACTTAGTGAAAGTGAAATTCAAAGCACGCAAAAGACGGGTAGGGAATATATTTAGGGAAAGTCAAAAATGAAAAAACTAGAAGTATTAAGGGATGGATCCTTTGATTCAGAAAAAAAGTATGAAACGAAAGTTCTTATCGTTGATGATAAAGATACAGAGTTTTTTAAAGCCGTTCTCAATAAAATAAAAAACTTATCGATTCACCCACTCTTAGCAACCTCTATCGATGAAGCTTATGAGCACCTTCGCCTCAACACAGTTAGTGTTATGGTTCTCGATAAAAATATGGGCATCGATAGTAGGGGAAAAGTCATTAATGGAATTAAATATATTAAAAAATTTCTTGCTATTAACCCCTCTCTTCAAATCATTATTTCTACCGGCGAAGGCGATATCAAAGACGTTGTTGAAGCCATAAAACAAGGAGCCAGTGATTTTCTTTTAAAGAGCTACGACAATGCTCTTATGAGTAACAGAATAATTAAAGCCATTAAAGATTATCAATCCGTAATTCGTGCGATCCATCTCAAAAGAACCCCAACACTAAAGAAAAAGATCTACATGGGAAACCGCTCAATTGCTTCGAATCAATTGGTAAATAACTTGGAAACTTATGCTAGATCAAACCGTCCCATTCTTCTTTTGGGAGAACATGGGACAGGAAAAACGACCGTGGCAGAGTATTTACATGCGAAAAGAAATGATTTTTTGAGTAATAGAAATCGCCCGTTTATTAAGGTGACAATTCCAAATCTCCCCTCTGAAGAAATTGAAGGTGAACTTTTTGGCACAGAGAAAGGTAAATACACCGACGTACAGACAACCCAAGGCCTAATAGAGTTAGCCAATGGAGGAACATTATTCCTAGATGAAATAGGCGACCTCCCTCCAATTCTTCAAGCTAAATTTTTAGAAGTTTTGCAAAGTGGAACATTTCGTAGACGTGGAGGAAATGCCATATTTAAATCTGAATTTAGGTTAATCTCGGCAACCAACAAAAACCTTTCATTGCTAGTGAAAGAGGGAGAATTTAGAGAAGATTTATATTATCGAATTGCACCCTTTTCAATCACAGTGCCACCAATAAGAGAGAGAGTGAAAGACATACCAGAAATCATAAAAGAAATGCTGCCTTACCAATGCCGAGAAAATAGTGTTTACGTATCTTTTGAAGATTTACCAACAACTTTTATAAACTACTTAAAAGAGAGTCCTCCAAAGGGAAATTTTCGTGGACTCCAAACTAAGTTAGACCTTCTCTTAATCTGGTCACCGAGAGATAAAAATGGAATACCAAATTTTGATAATTGGCGCGAGACCCCAGGTTTAATTGATAAAACAGTTGAAAAAAAACCAATTGACAATTCTCACTGTATTACTTGGGAACAGTTTATAGAACTCAATTTGGATTTCATTGATGATGCTAGCTTTCCTGGAATAAAAGATGCCAGTAGAGTTTTTGAAGCCAAGGTATTTATAAATACAGAAAAAAAATTTAAGAGAAAATCAGAAATAGCTAAGGCACTTGGTATTCATAAATCAGGTGTACCAATGAAAGCCCAAAGAGCAAAGGATTGCTTTATAAAATTTATCAATCAAAAACATAATCCTTTAAAAGAGGAGCGTTTGAAATGATTAGTTCTAATAAAAATAATTCAAATTTAATAGAAATTTTGTCTTTTCCCAATTATGTTTATCACGAATTATCGCCAGTTGTGGGCTCTCTTTCCTATATAAAACTATGCTTAAAAGAGGGCGATATGAGCACTGCTTTGCCTATTCTTGAAAAAAGTTTAAGCCAATTGTCCGAACTCCATCACTATACTGGTACACAGTGCAGGAAGGAAAGCATTAAAAAAAATTAATAAAATAAGACTAATTTTAAAATTAGGATTTAAAAATGTTAAAACAACAATTAAGTAATCACGAAATTTATAAACACCATGAAGAAGCATCAACCACTCATCGGTATAGAAAGAAAATCATTGAGCTTTCTCATTATACGACATGGCCGTTAAAAAAAATGGATGGTGTATTGCTAGATGATAGTGAATTAAACACTCTGCTGTGGAAAATTGAAGCTGAAAAAAATAAAAAAAAGATTTCAATTTATAAAACTGTTAATGAATTTCTTGAAAGTATAATAAATTTAGAACGTCGCTGCCCCCTTTATATTGACCGCCACTTGAAAAAAGAAGGGGTAATTGGTGATGATTTGGCAAAATTAATTTACGAAATTCTTGGTTTCAAAAACATCATTATCACAACAGGAGATTACAACGAAGATCAATCAAGTCATCTCCCCTATATCTCAAAAATTATAGGAAAAGGATTTGTCACGGGATTGAGGGTGTAAAAAGGCTAAACAATGTACTCTGGAACTCTTAAGAATTTATTTAGCATAAAACATTCTTTCATAGCCGTAACATTAATCTACATTATCTCTACTTTATCACTATTATTTTACATGGTCAGTTATTTAAATAACAAACAGAATGAAATCATTAATAATAATATAGATAAGCTACTAAAAAACGTTCTAGAGGTGAATGGCCTATATTTAGAAGATCTTAGTATCCGTTTATTAAAAACAAAAGCTGAAGATATAGCTCAACAGCTATCACTTTTATCTAGAGAAGAAAAAACTAACGAGCTTCTAATAAGAAATAAAAATTTTTCTATCATTGCTAATCAACGTTTTTTTAAAACTGGGTATGTAGTAATATCTGAATGTACCCCCCCCTATAAAACATTGTCACACCCTTGGAATGATGATGTTGTGGGAGTTCCAATGCCTTCATTCTTTAAAAAGAAATACTTTAAATTATGGGAGATACATCAAAAAGGAGTTCGATGCCAGAGATCTCATGGGATGTATCAGTATCAAAAAAAAAATGGCAAAACTATTCACAAGTATGTGTATATGGTGCCAACAAATGACTTAAGATATACAGTTTCAGCAACAATGCATTTGTATGAGCTTAATGAAAGCAAGAGAGCTATACATAAAACAATTAATACAAATAGATTATCACTTATAAATGAACTCCAATTGAAAAGTAAGCTTTTCATCAAAAAAAGTAAAATTTTGTTTCTCATCATATTACTAATAATAACTAGTAGCATTCTAACTTTATCCACGATTCTTTATAAAAATTTCAACTATATTAGAGAACTTGTAAATAGATTAGCCTTAAGGAAATATCAAGATTTTTCATTATCTCCAACACTAATAAAAGAATTTAATCAGATCCAGATTGGTTTAGATAAAATGAGAATTCAATTTATTAAATATCAAGAGGAATCTTGCCAAAAAGCCTCTCTTATTGCTCACTCAAAACTTGCAAAACAAATTGCTCATGACTTGAGATCACCTATTGAAGCTCTCAAATATATTTTAAGAGAGCTCAAAGAGAAAAACGGAAATGGTTTTAATATTACAAAACTACTTGAAGAAACATTATCAAGATTATCTAGCATGATTGAATCTATTCTAAGCCCAAAGAAAAATTACCTAGGTAAAACAGAAAGATTTGATTTAACTCCACTGATGAGTGAGATGACAAGCTTTGCTAAGTATAAAATTGAAGAATCAAAAAAGAAAATCACTACCTATAACGACACTAAAATCAAAAAGCTTGAAATCATAGGGTCATTAAATAACATTACTCGAGTTATCGAAAATATCATTAAGAATGCAATTGAAGCGAGTTCTCAAGAGGGAATGATTAGATTATGCGCTTCTATTGAAAAAGAAGAAGTTGAGATCACAATCAAAGATACAGGTAGAGGAATACCTCTAGGAAGAGAAAAAGATATTTTCGCTCAAGGTGTCACAATAGGTAAAAAAACAGGAACAGGCCTTGGTTTATATACATCTCGTATGATTGTATTTGAGCATGGTGGGACTATTAAAATAAAGAATAACAACGATAGCAAAGGCACCACTTTTTCAATATCTCTCCCAAGAGTATTGATATCAAAAACTAAGAATAGAGATAATACTACCATTGAGATTGAAGAAGGAAAATATGTCATTGCTATCGATGATAAAGTTGATATCTTGTCCAGAATACATACAGCATTAGCATTCAAAGGGATTGAGGGAGGGTTTTATAATTCTTTTGAAGAATTCCTTAAAAATGAAAAATGGGATTGCTTGAAGAAAAATTGTAGTCATATTATTTTAGATAATGTTGTAGCAAACTCTGATTACAACGCAATTGGTGCAGGGAGTTTTATTCAAGACAAACTCGGGAGAGAATTTCCTATTACAATAATTACATCAGATACTAGAGACAAACAACTAAACGAATATAGCCAAAGTTCTGGAATACCTATTTATCCTAAATCTTTTCTCGATAAGCTTGATTTTTCTTTAATATAAGGTTACTGCTTAAATAGGTCCAAATCATGAGATTATATTTTTATTAAAGGAATTTTTTTTTGAACCAGCTAGAGGTATATTGAGCTATGACTTTCTTTAACAAAGATCATTTGCCCTTAGATATCCAAAACAAACAAAAATTTAAAAGGACATTTGATTCTCCTTGCCAATCGGTTTGTGACTACCAAGGAGAAGAGATGATCTGTAGAACCTGTGCTATGAAAAAAAAGGAAAAAAACTCTTGGAAAAAAGCTAATCATAACTTTAAAAGAGAACTCGCCCACCGAATCAAACAACGTCAAAGAGAGCTACTCAGTGATCAATCTTGAAAATACCTACGCTCAACTCCCTCAAGAATTTTTTCAAAAAACTTCTCCCACACAAGTAAAAGAACCTAAGCTAATCGCCTTTAACCAAAAGCTTGCCCAAGAATTGGAGCTCAACTTAAATCACTTGAATCAAAAAGAAATAGCAGAATTGTTTTCAGGCAACCAATTACCAATCGATTGGACTCCATTGGCGATGACCTATGCTGGTCATCAGTTTGGCCATTTTGTCCCCCAATTGGGCGATGGACGAGCGATACTCCTAGGAGAGATTGTCGATAGCAATAAACAGCGCTTTGACATCCAGTTGAAAGGTGCGGGTCTCACAGCGTTTTCAAGAAACGGCGATGGGCGCGCAGCTCTCGGGCCAGTCTTGCGAGAATATGTCGTCAGTGAAGCAATGAAGGCCTTAGGTGTGGCCACAACGAGATCACTCGCTATTATTACCACAGGAGAACACGTTTACCGGGAACAAAGCCTTCCCGGAGCGATTCTAACAAGAATAGCGGCAAGCCACCTAAGGATTGGAACCTTTGAATACTTTGCCTCTCGAGGAGATATCGAAAATTTAAAAATACTCGCTGATTACTCAATTGGGCGCCACTACCCAGAAGTTTGCTCGGCGAATAATCCCTACCTTGAATTCTTTAAAGCAATAGCCAAAAAAAAGCTTAAACTAGTCGCTCAATGGATGAGTTTAGGCTTTATTCATGGGGTTATGAATACAGATAATACCACCATTAGTGGAGAAACGATTGATTACGGACCTTGCGCCTTTATCGATCATTTTTCCTTTAAGAAAGTCTTTAGCTCCATTGATCGCTATGGGCGTTACGCCTATCATAACCAATCGCAAATAGCTATTTGGAACCTTAGTTGTTTGGCCAATTGCTTGATTCCCTTGATTGCCGATAATGAAAAAAAGTCAATAAAACTTTTAAAAGATGAAATTGATAGTTTTGAAAATGCCTTCGATCAACAGTGGGTCAGAGTCATGAGTGCCAAGCTAGGGCTTAGAAAAACAACACTTGAAGATAAAGCTTTGATTAACGAGTACTTGCAAAAACTTCAAGAAAAAAAACGAGACTTTACCAACTCCTTTAGAAACCTGACTAGTGAGTTGGAAACGGAGTCACCCTGGCATTTAAAATGGCATGAAAGAAGAGCCAAGGAAAAGAAATCGATTGATGAGGTGATCCAATTGATGAATACCTCTAATCCCGTTTATATCCCTCGAAACCATCAAATAGAAAAGGCTATCGACCGAGCAGTTCAGGGAGATAATTCTCATTTTTTATATTTGCTCGAAGTCTTAAAAAAACCCTACCACCAACAACCAGGAGCAGAGGAACTTTCTCACCCACCTCGAGAGCACGAGATAGTTCAACAAACATTTTGTGGAACATAATGAAAAAATAATTTAAACCGACAATAAAAAGCAAAAAAATCAAAATAAAAAAGGGCCGCATTTTTAGCGACCCATAATTTTTTAAAATTTAGTTTAATTTAAATCTAGAGGTAAAAAATTATTTTTCTATAGGAGTACTATTTTTTTACCAAATTCTTATAAAAATCACCTTTTATCTCTACTTCATACACAGAGGTATTTCTATCACTATCTCCTATTTTCAAACCTACTAAACTAAAGGCCAAGCCAGTTCCACTTTGCAAGAACTTTGCACTAGTTTCAATCGTTCCACCAACCGTAATGAAGGTTAATTCAGAGAAGAGTGCCATATCTCCCCCAGACTCTTCAGGAAGCTCACCATCATAAGTCTCAATAGTAGAATTCGATGAAGCCCCCAATCCCAAGGCACCGATAAGTCTTAGACCCGAGTACCCTTGAATTTTAACTTTATTTGAGTTGGTGAATTCAATTCCTACACAATCCTCAAGCTCAAAACCTAAAATATAATAAATACGCTGCAGATCACAGTACAATAGGGATGTCTCTTTATCATTATCATCATTTATTCTATCAATCAGCCTTCTTCTATCAAATTCACCTAGCTCAAATAACGCTTCACTTGCCATATCGGCCAGGGTCCTTCCCTCTTCTGAATCAAGATTATGGTAACTATTATCAGTGAAAACATTATAGTAGTCTTCAATACTTGCCATAGCACTTGTTGTAGTAAAAACAACACAAAGAATTATTCCCATAAGCTTCATAAAAATCTCCTCAATTTAATGATTCTTTGAACGATTGCGATTCATCAATTTATTAACTCTTATAACATATCAAAATGACTCGATTCCACTGATCTGTATTAAATACAGAGTATCGACTCCAATCCTACCCATGAGGAAGGCTTCAGATCGCTGAAAAAAACTAATTTTTTGTAATTAAAGAGAGTCTAAATAATGATTCGTGCTCAATATTTAACAGAGCACCCATAAGGTACTGTTTTGCCGGGAGAAAAGCTTTTATTAGCAGAGAGCTTGGACAATGGGGTCATCGTCCACTGGAGGGCCCTGGCCACATAGTTTTTAGCTGATGGAATATCCTCAGGATTTGTCGAGGGATGGTTATCAATGGCCCCTTGATAGACTATCTTCCCTTGGGCATCAACCACAAACATATGTGGAGTTGTTTTTGCTTCATACAAGCGACCAACTTTTCCCATTGTATCGAGTAGAATAGCAGTTGGTTGAGCCCCTTTTTCTTTCTTATCAAGTTCGGCCTGTGTTGGAGTTGAGTAACCCTGTTTTCCTTCGGCAGAGGAAATGATTGAAAGCCACACGATATCTTTATTCGTGTGTTTCTTTTGCAAATTCTGCATATTTTTATAATTTTTATTATAGTGCTTTTTAACAAACGGACAGCCATGATTTAGCCACTCGAGAACCACTGTTTTGCCTTTGAATTGGCTTAAGCGATAAGATTTTCCGTCGCTACCAAAAAGAGTAAAATCTGGTGCCTGTTTTTTTGTTTCAACAGCATTGACCGTCATAGACATCAATAAAGTGAGAGTCAAAGTTCTAATTATCGATAAAATCATAGTTAACTCCTATCAATAGTATTTTCTCAGATTAAAAACTTTAGTCTTTAACATTAGCCAAATCTATTCATTAAGGTACAGAACATTTGCCTCGTTAGATTTGACAACAATAACTAGAACATGAACTGTCATGATTGGGCATCTTCTAAATTAGAACAAAAGCCTGAAAGCTATTAAAAAATCAATAATTTCAACAGGTTGAAATTTAGTGAACCCGACTGGGTTCTCAAAGCAGTTCAAAGAGTTCCTTTAATTATCAACAACTTTGGAATGATTTCGACAATTTAACCCTTTTTGGTTTTTCATCCTGTCTCACCTTATTTCCTGATTTTTCATGCGTCAATTGGAACAAATTGGAACATGATTTTTCACTCGCCTACTCGTTTTTATCAAAAAGAAGGATGAACTGCTATTCAGGCTTTTAGAGGCCCTCGACTAACTTTTCCTAATTAATTGACTTATCTTAAAAGATAAGATGCCTTCTAAGATAAGTATTTGAAAGGTTCTCTTTACAGAAAAGTGTGAAAAAGAAATTAGAAAACTTGTTGAAAAAGGGCTTCTCGTAGAAGATGACAAAAGAGTCATTAGCATCTGGATCAAGCAAGTAAAAAAGCACGGTCCAGATACACTTAGAGAAATGGCATCAAATTGGAATGACCATGATTTAAACAGAAAGTGGTCTAGCCACAGCATCCTACGAGATGAATCTATTTATGAGGGGCAAGTCAGTTTTAATTAGCATGTTTTTTAAAAATACTTTAACTCAAACACATAAGTGCCAAAATGAGTAACTTTTTATTTGCATCTCATAACACCTAAAAAATGACTATTGAATAGTTACAAATGCTTTTAAAAGATCCTTTCGAGTGACAATCCCTACAAGCTCGTCGCTATCCACAACAGGAAGCCGTTTCAGTCCCTTGGAAATCATAATATTTATAACATTAGTTAAGCTCGAATCAGACTTTACAGTGATAGGCTTCCTTGTCATAACTTCTGATAGCTTTCTCTTCTTAGCCTTTTTGTAAATAGGTTCTATATCATTAAAATAAAATATTTGACCAAATAATTGTTTAATTGAAGCGAGAGCATGAGGAATTTTAGCCTCTCTTCCAATAAAATCAGACTCTGTTAGAATACCTACAAGTTTTTGATCACGATCAATAATTGGCATTACACTAAAATCTTTTTCAGTCATTATCTTAGCAGCTTCTTCGACTGTTTGATCATCATAACAAGTAATTACATTCGAAGTCATAAATTCATTTACTTTCATCTCAAATACTTTGCTTTAATATGTTCACAAATTTTATCTTTTTTTATTAACCACACTTTATACACTTGTCAGTAAAAGGAATTGCTTCAAGTCTAGAATTAGGAATTATGTTGCTACAGCTAGTACAAATACCAAAGCTCCCATCACTTATTCTTATGAGTGCTGCTTCGATATTTTTTAATTTATTCAACTCTATTGACTCTAGTTGATCAATGACTTGATCGTTCTCTACCTCTTGCGCTTGCTCTTCCCAATCAGCAGAGATAGGACCGTTTTTTCTAGTTTTATCAATATTTAAAGCATCTAATTTTAATATTAGGGTTTGCTTCTCTTCTTCAAGAATTGCTTTAATTTTTTTCATATCAAAATTATTCACCAAAATCTCCTTTAGAATTAAGGTTTAACCATACTAGAGTAATGAAAACTTTTTATATGAGAATGGACAGAATAAAAAATGATTCATATCATCCTTACATAGTCTCTGTATCAATGATCTAAAAATAAATAAAACGGAAATCTAGAAGAATACAAATTAATAATAAAAATATGAAAAAAGTTATGGTATATGAAGATTTCAAGTTATAAGCATTTATTAGCACTTCATAAATATAATCAGAGATATGAATCATAACAAACTAAAACTTAAAAGATCAATAACTTTACCAATACTAATCTTTTACGGTCTAGGAACTATGATTGGGGGAGGTTTTTATGCCTTGCTTGGTAAGGTTTCGCATGAAGCAGGAATCTATGTACCGATAGCGCTCTTCTTTTCTGGCCTACTTGCTTTTTTGACAAGTTTTTCATTTGCCGAACTTGCTTCAAGATATCCAGTATCGGCAGGGGAGTCGAAATATGTCTCAGAAGCCTTTCAAAAGCCATGGTTAACATCTCTCACAGGGTGGCTTGTCATATTAACGGGAGTAGTTTCTGCGGCAACATTAGCTGTAGCGACTATTGGATTTCTTCAAGACCACGTAAATGTATTGCATTCACTGGGAGTAATTATACTCGTTTTAGCGATGGGATCAATCGCTGCTTGGGGAATTGGTCAATCTGTAACGGTTATCACTATCATCACTATCATCGAAGTCGGTGCCTTAGTTTACGCGATTATTGTAGCAGATACGACATTGAGCCAAGTTTTTGATACTTTAAAAAACATAACACCTCCCTTGAATGCTCATGTTTGGCATGGTGTATTCTCAGGAACTTTTTTGGCTTTTTACGCATTCATAGGCTTTGAAGACATGGTTAATATTGCAGAAGAGGTTAAGAACGCACCAAACACGCTCCCAACAGCTATTTTAACAAGTGTCTTATTAGCGACTTTTATATATATTGTTGTAGGTCTTGTTGCTATTTCTAGTGTCGATATAAGAATTTTAGCAAATAGTAATACACCGATGGCCGAAATAGTACGTGACCATTCCTGGTACTCATCAACAGGGCTTTGGCTAGTAAGCCTTCTAACAGGATTAAACGGTGCTCTTGTACAGATTATAATGGCTTCTAGAGTTGCCTATGGTATGGCCAGAAGAGAAAATGCCCCTCGTTGGATGAGCAAAATTAATGCAAAAACACAAACCCCTATTTATGCAACTGCTGCAATCGTTGCGTTAGTTCTAGTATTTGCACTATTTTTACCGATGAAAACATTAGCTAAAGTCACAAGTTTTATAATTTTAATTGTTTTCACTTTAGTAAATATCTCCCTAATAATAATAAAACAAAAAGATCCAAATACCAGTGACAGCAAGTCACATTATCCTGTATGGATACCAATACTAGGTGCTAGTGCATGTGTTTTTATTTTATTATTTCAAGCATATAGTTCAATAAAATGATAAACAAGGTTCACACTAATTACAATCAATCAATAGGGCCTTTGCCCTCTCTTGCTACGGTATCCTGCTTTTCCGATCAAATATATACACTCTGGTCAATACACCTTCATTTTTTCAGATCATGTAGAAAATAAGTACCTATTATCAACATCATTTAAAGAAGCCTTAAAAAATTAAATAAATGATAATAATCATAAGTTTGATAGGTAAAGATCATAGAAGTATCTTTTGAAGTAGCTAATATAGCAAAAGTTAAACATAGCCAAAATAGGAGATTCAAATGAAAATTATGAAACGTAAAAATCATTTACCTTCTCAGTCATTATTTAATCCTTTTTGGGGATTACAAGAAGGGGTAAATTCGTTATTTGATAATTTTTTTCAAAACGAGAGATACCCATCAACATTTCTTGAAAATAACTGGACTCTTTCGATTGATCTAAAGGAAAAAAATAATGAATATATTATTAAAGCAGAAGTACCAGGTCTTTCCGAAGAAGATGTCAATTTAGTAATCTCTAATAATTGTTTAGAAATATCTGGAGAAAAGAAAGAAGAAAAAGAAGAAGAAAAAAATGGTAGGCATTACAGTGAAATAAGCTATGGAAGTTTTTATAGAGCAATCCCCTTTGAAAAAAAGGTGGACACAGAGAAAGTACAGGCAACTATGAATAAAGGGTTATTAAAAATAACTGCAGATAAACAAGAAGATAGTAAAGCAAAAAGTAGAAAAATCCACATTACTTCTTAAGTTTTAAATAATATTATAACCAAGAGGAGTGACTAATAATTATGGCAAAAATACTTGTTCTAATCGATTACTTTTTATTGAACTCGTTCCTCTTAATTTTTTTCTTATTTAGTATATCTTGTTCACGAGTAAACACGAGTTCAAAAAACTATTATTACGAGAAGATGGGATTTAGACACGGTATTGTTCCAGTGAAAATTAAAATGCAAGAAAAAAGAAATAACCAACCCATAGACTATAAATCAGCCAAAAGAGGCAAAGTTATCTATAAAACAAATTGCATGAATTGTCATGGAATTGATGGAAAAGGGAATGGCCCAAAAGCTAGATCGCTAAATCCAAAACCAAAAAATTTAGCTAAAATTTCCAAAAAAGTACCTAATTTCAAATTTTACATGATGGTCTCTCAATTTACAGGTAAAATGCCAGGCTGGAAAAATATATTTTCAAACCAAGACATTAGGGATATTGAAAACTATCTTTTGTCCCTGCCCAAGGAGCAATTACAATAAAAAGATTTAATAATATAGTTATCTCCATAAGTATAGATGAGAGATGTATGGAGGAAATATTTAAACTTAAAGATTCAGAGATGTTGAACAAAGCTGAAAATATTTACCTCGTTCATATCTTTAATGAAAAATCAAAAAAACACCTTCCTCAAGAAATTCAAAATAAGGATTTTACAGAAATAGAAAATTATGTCATCCAAAAACTGCACCGATTAACCGATGACCTGCTTCCAGGGCATCATAATCGAAGTGAGGAGAGACACAGTCATTGCATTTTTAATATCAACGAAAAAATAAAAATTCTCGACTATTTAAAAGAAATCAAAGCAGATTTAGTAATATCTCCTACACAAGGAAAACAAGGCATTGAAGGTATATTCAAAGACAGTTTCTGCTTCTGGTTAGTTGAACATGCACCTTGCGACGTCTTTGTCATTAGACCTAAGCAAAAAAACTAAGAGCTAATCATAATATGATAACTCAAGAATAAAAAGATGAGCATAACAAAATTAAACAAACTTTAAGACTTTATATGGAGAACTAAATTGAAAGAAGCAATGATAGTAGAAAGAGTGTTAGGTATATATATTGCTGTTGTGGGATGGGCGATTATTATTAATCCCAAACACTGGTTCGAAACACTGCAAGAAATGAGAAAAAACCTTCCTGTAGATCTGATTGTGGGAATCATCTCTTTGCTTTTTGGAGCTGTTATTGTTACAGTTCACAATATATGGGTTCTAAGCCCAGCAATGATTACAACCATTATAGGTTGGCTTGCGTTACTAAAAGGGTTTATTCTTTTAACTATTCCTTCCTATATGTTTCAGCTAACAGATAGATTTTATAAAAGTGTTCTAGCTATACAGGCAGCAGGTTTTATTTATTTTCTCTTAGCAGCCATTATTCTCTATTATAGTTTCTAAATGTCATCAGAAATTTAAGTAGATAAATGGATATAAAAAAGACAAAGTTTAACTTTACGTATTTCCTTATTGCCTTGATTGCCATGCTTGCCATGCTTGCCATTCAAGAAGCCTTAAAATATCAAAGCAGTGTTGTTGTTCCTTTTAGTGAGTTTAAGCAATCTCTAATAAACAGAGAAGTTAAAGAAGTTGTTATTTCAAATGGCGAAATAAAAGGCATTTTAAAAAAACCTAGAGAAAACGATAAAAAAGAAATTATTATCGCCACCAGAATAGAGCCTGAATTTATCAATTATTTGGAACAGTTTAATGTCAAATATTGGAAAACTACAGAGTCAACCATTTTGAAGGACATTCTTTCATGGGTGTTACCTGTAGTTATCTTTTTTGGACTTTGGATATTTTTGTCAAGAAAATTTCTATCTCAAAGAGACAGCGGAGCCTTTATGAGTGTGGGAAAAAGCAAAGCCAAGATTTATGTAGAAAGAGATATAAAGGTAAACTTTGACGACGTAGCGGGAGTTGATGAGGCGAAAGCAGAACTGGAAGAAATTATTAATTTTCTCAAAAACTCCACTTCATATGGAAGGTTGGGAGCAAAAATGCCTCGTGGAACACTCCTCGTAGGACCTCCCGGGACAGGAAAAACACTTCTTGCAAAAGCGGTAGCAGGCGAAGCGAAAGTCCCCTTTTTTTCGGTTAGTGGCTCTGAATTTGTAGAAATGTTTGTTGGAGTAGGAGCAGCGAGGGTTCGTGATCTTTTTGAACAAGCAAGGAAACAGGCTCCTTGCATTATTTTCATTGATGAATTGGATGCCTTGGGCAAAGCAAGAGTACTTTCGCCTATGGCGGGGGGCTTTGTCTGATAGAGACAAAGAAGCGAGCGAAAAAGATGGGTTAAAACAAAAAAAGGAGAATGGATCAGTTGAGATCATTCCCCTTTTTCTTGGAAAAACATCCGAAAACCACCTTGGCATCGACATGGACACCTGTTCGGATGCTATCACAGTTGGTGGACCCGACTGGGATCGAACCAGCGACCCCGTCGCTGCCAGCGACGTGCTCTCCCAGCTGAGCTACGGGCCCACAAAATTGAGAAATCCTAAAGTATTCAATTATTGAGAAATAATCAAGCAAAAACTGGAGTTAACCCCTTCGGGCAAGAGCTGCCTTTTTCTAGGTAATGATCAAAAGAAAATAGTAAAAAATCAGCGAAAACCGATAAAAAATCAAGACACCAGAAGGGACCAAGGAAGTTTGATCTCACACCTAGATCAGAGAGGGTCCCTGCAGCTCCAAATGACCGGAGAAAATCACAAGGCGGTGGCTTCTCCGGTTTTTTTCTTCCTCATTTCTTCAATTTTCATTAAAAAGGCCGGAAGAAAAATCAAATCAATCACTAAGGCCATGGTCAATATCACAGCACAGAGCATTCCAAAGTTGACATTGGGAATAAAATCACCAAAAACGTAAAGACCAAAACCGCTGGCCAGGGTTAAAGTTGTCACCATTAAAGCTGAACCAGTGTAGGTAAAAACGTAGGAGTGAATGTCCTTTTCCTCAATCCCCTCTTTTCTTAAACGATAATAATGAGAGAGAAAGTGGATTGTATCATCAACGGCGATCCCCAAGCAAACGGAAGCAACTAAGGCAGAACCAATATTAAGGTCAACCCCTGAAAGGGACATCAACCCTCCCCCTAAAATAAGGGGAATGAGGTTGGGAACTAAAGATAAAATCCCAATCTTGACCGAGCGAAAAACAATCATCATTAAAAGGGCAACTAACCCCAAAGCCATGGTGACAGAGCGAAGAAAAGTAAAGACAACATAATCCATCATTCTCTGAAAGAGATAGAACTTGCCTGTAAAATCCACATTTAAACCCAGCTCTTTTGCTTTGTTTTTAAATTCATCAATATGCTTCAACCAACCTCTGGTGTCCTCAATAGACCACAGAACAGACATCCTCATAGAGTCATAATTTAAAGTCATTCTATTATTGAGTTCCATCCCCTGAGGAAGAGACATCGTATAGAGAAAAAGCTCTTCGGCCACCATTTTTTTATTTACAGGTAGAAGAAAATATTTTTCATCACCACCATTGAGATTTTGATTCATTTCCTTAACAATATCGATAATATCAATGCTCTTATTAACGTAGGGTTGCTGATCAATCCACAATTTAAAAGCTTCCACCTTTTTTAAAAAAAGAGGCTCTTTAATTCCATCCTCTTTTCCCGCATGAATCATAATCTCAGGGCCAGCACTGCCTCCAAATTCATCTTTGACAAAATCATTGCCGATGAGAAGAGGAATTCCCTTTTTAAAATACTCATAAGGATTTGAATTAACTTTAATTGAACTACTCAAAAAAACTGCTCCAATAGCGAGAAGGGAGAAAAAGATAAGGATACTATTTTTATAGAGATCAATTTTTTCGACTATTTGCCGGGCCAACAGAGAACCTTTCCCTAAATCATCCTTTTTCTGAAAATGCTTGGGAACTTTGAAATCCAACCAAAAAAGAATAGGTCCCATAAAAAAGATTGTCACCAACCAAGCCAAAAAGCAGCCAACTCCCGCCAAATGCCCCAATTGTTTAATGGGTACTAATTCCGTCATCGTCAAACCTAAAAGACCTATCATCGTCGAAATCGATGTCAAAAAAGTTGGTACAAAATTTTTGTGAAGGCTAAGGTAAGCCGCATCTTTACCAGTCATTCCATCGCCACGGAAGTGAAAGTACGTCACAACAATATGAACAGAGTCAGCAATAGAAATAGAAATCAAAATGGCCGGCAAGATAGAAAGGATATTATTTATTTTATAGCCAATCCAAAAGCCATACCCCATCGTCGCCATCAACGTTAGAAAAACCACTGTCAGAGGGAGAAGGGTAGCGGTTAAACTTCGAAACACTAAAAGAAGATAAAAAATAATCAAACCAAAAAGAATAGGCAAAATAATGGCATTGTCATTAGCCGCCACTTCTCGAAAGGCATCGTTAACCGCGACTTCACCGAGAATATGGAATTGATGATCCCCCAATAGCTGAGGGTCACTTTTGATTTCATCTAATATCTTACGGGTTTCTTTAATAATAATTTCGTAATTGGGAGAGCCATTAAGGGTCGGGATCAAACGAGCAAAGAGCATCGCACTCAACCCATCTCGAGACACGAGATAGCCAGGCATTACTTTGTGAGAAAGAGCTTTTGCCTTGAGTTCAGGCATGATTTCGTGAGTGATATCATCAATTTCATCGGGAAAAAAGGGACCCACGACGACTTCATCCCCCTCAGCAGAACTGTAATTGTAGTTGGATAAACTTTCAACGCGAATAACTTGAGGAACACCCCACATCCTCTCTGTTAAGCTATGAATTAAACGTGCTGAATCTACATCGAAGATGCCCGAGGGGGAGTGTAAAGCAATGATTAAGCTTTCATCATTACCAAATTGCCTTTCAAATTTATCTAAAACTTTTATTAGAGGATCGGTTGTGCGAAACCAAATTCGAACATCATATTTTTCACCAAAAGACTTCCAACCGGGAATTAATATGACCATTAAAGCAAGGGTAAGTAAAAGACTTGCCAAAGGTCGACGGCGAATTCTATCACAAATATTGGTCACCAAACCTGGCCGTGGTTTATAAATCAAAATATCCTCACAAACAAAGAATTAAAAAAATCGAGTCAAATTAAAATAAATATGATTGTCTCCATCAAAACCTTCCAACCCATAAGCCTGAGGACCTTTCTGTGGGGCATCGTAAAGACGGATTCCCGTCTTCATTTTAAAGAGATCACTCAGCCTTTGCGTGTAGCTTAAATTGTAGAGCCTTTCTCTTTTTCTTTCGATATCGGTGATAAAACTCAAAAAAACTTCTTTCCCCATAGCATCGTTAAAAGCGTGCCGGACTCCAAATAAGGCATCTCTCTGAAAAACAGTCAATTCTTTTCGAGTCTCCTTATTCACTCCAAAGATACCTCCGAATTCAGCGATTAGAGATGTCTCAGAACCTGGGTTAAAATCTAGTGCATACTCGATTCCCACCGCCACATCCTGGTGATCGACAGGTTTTCTCAAAGACATCTCACGAGCCGAGTAAATGCTTTTTTCATCCTCAAATTCCCTAGTTGCCGCTTCAATCTTTAACAAGCACGCCTCAAAAGCTTTGGTTAAAGTCAAACCAAATTGAGTCACATTAAAATAATAGGGAATAGGTTTTGTGCTTAAGGCAGTGGGGTTATTGGGTACATAAGTCGACAATAAGGGATTAAAGCTATACTTACTGGTTCCCACGATCGGAAACCGGCGGTCCACATGACGTATGGCCTGAATCCCTAAGTCCATTCCCTGCCAAGTTAGAGAAAAGAAAAAGGCGGCTTGAGGGACCCAACGATCTCCTATTTCTGTGCCCTCAAAGTGCAGAGGTGTTCCCAAGTCACTCCCCGTCCCCAGACGGGATCGATCACCCGGAAAGCGAGGACGCTCAAAGCGAGGAAAGAAATAAAAAGACAAAGTGGAGTTTTCAAAACTTTTTTCAAGTTCGAAAGTCAACTCCCCTAATTTATCTAGATTTTCAAGATCAGAGTCGTAGTGACGCGAATTAATGACATCGGCAGGATGGAAAGCTTCCGTCGACGTCCAGTTGAAAAGTTTGTAACCTATCAGAAATTTCCAATCTTCTTCCTCACCAAAAAGCCAAGAAAAATAAGCGTCCTCTAATGCCACAAATCCTCTATCCTGATCGCGCTCATCAGCTCGACTTTGAATTCTAAAAACATGTTTACTTACTTTTTTTTCATAGCTCACTTCAACTCTCGAAGAAATGGCCAAGCCCATTTCTTCCGAGACAGGATCCTTATCACCCTCAAACAGACGCCACTGCAAAGAGACTTCTCCTTGCCCCCCCCACGCACCGGAAGAATTCCCGGTCAGTCCCGAAGCATAAGAAGACTGAGTCAGTGGCAACGAGATCAAAAGACAAAGAGCTAAAGACCTAAAGAGACGATTCATTTTTTTATCCTATTTAAGCGCACTTTTTCTAAAATCACGCTCTTTTTGCTTCACTCCAAGGCGGCGTTCATTCCAAATGAAAATAGATTCTTTTTTCGTCTGCACATTTTTCATGTGAATCTTTCCAGCTCGATAGATATTTTTCTTATTCACTTGAAAAGATTTATAGTTAGAAAAATTAGCCACTTTGAACAACTCATCTTTGCGGTCGTAGTACTCAACCATTAAAGGATTTTTATACTTTTTAGAAACGTACATAATTTGCTTAGTATAGCCTGACTTGCGTTTGGGAATTCTCTTTAACACCCAAATTTTATGCTTTTCGTAAACCTGCTCTTTTAAAAGATAGTAAGTGTATTTCTCTATTTCCTGAGAACCCAAATCTTCATAAGAAAATTCGCTTCCCATAAAAGAAGCCGATTTATTGCGAGAAGAGATTCTCTTCACTCGCCGCAAGGTAGGAAGGTAGAGCCACTGATCGTCATCCTTGTCTCTATGTGACCAAGTCAGCATTTTTGTCCCCTTGACATCCTTCGGGTTGAGAAAAATGGAAATAGCCTTATCTCCATCCCTTTCCACTTCTTTGACTTTGCCTTTCATAAGACGAGTAATTTTCGAGCCATGAGCATCAATCAAAATCATCTGCATTTCGGCGCTCTCACCAATAAAACCACTGTTAGCCGCTTTTAGTTTCTTAGCAATTTTTTGACCTTCGCTCTCCGCTTTAGCCCATACTTGAGGTTCAATCGACCAAACCAACAAAAAGAAAAGCGATAAAAAACTAACTTTCATAAAATTTAAAAACATAGAACGCCCCCAAGTCTCAACATAAAGCGATATTATCCTTCTTACAGAGAAGACTCCATGAAAAATAGGACTTTTTTAAGAAATTGAGTATAGATTTCATAGCTATAGGGCCCATACCCTCCGGCCATCACCCAACATTGAGGAATCCCTCGAGATTCAAAAAATTTGTAAACCAAAAGGTCTCTGGCCAAAAGCTGCTCTTTTTTTAATTTCAATTGACCAGCACTAGGCAGTTGATCCTTCTCATAGGGATCGGCTCCAGCCACAACAACCGCCAAACCGGGAAGTTTTTCATCTCGCTCTAATTGCTCTAAACCTCCCTTTAAGGCCTCCAGGTAAAAACCTTCCTCTCCTGCGGCAATAGGAATATCGATTGTACTGGGTGTGAACCAAGGGTGAGGCCTTCCCTGAGCGTTGGTTTGAGGTCCGTCTAAAGGCCAGCCTTTGGCCATATGAATACTCAACGTTTGAATGCTCTCATCCATCTGAGTCAACTCTGCTGTTCCATCACCTTTATGAGCATCAGTATCAATCACCCAAGCCGTCTCAATAAGTTTTTGATCCTGTAGCTTTCTTAGACCAATAACGAGATCATGAACCGGACAAAATCCTCTTCCTCCAAAACTCATTGCATGATGCATTCCTCCCCCTAAAAAAAAGCAAAAATTCTCCCTTAAGGCCTCCAGCATAGTGAAGTAAGTCCCTCGAACTTGCTTGACGATAGAATCCTTCATTTCAACTAAAGGACGGTGCCCTCGACTGGGGTCATAACGAAAATAACGCCCCTGATCATCAATCAGTTCATAGGACTTCAACAATTCACCTTCGACGAGAGTCTCATCGAAAAATCGCTCCATAAAGTCGCCGTTGTGAACTCTGAGAAAATCACTTTTAGAAAGTTGTGGTAAAAAGGATAAAGACACTTCTTCTAGGTGAGAAAAAGTTTTTTTTAACTCTGAAAAACATTTTTGAGAGCGGTCATCAACTATCGGAACAAGAATCCCATAATCGGTAAATTTATTCACTAAATTAGAGTGGTAAACGACTTTCAATCTATTATCCCTTATAAACACCATGACCTAATTCAAGCTTTTCTCTATAATGAAAAAATCTCCATGAAAAGCTTATTGTGGCTCACATTTGTCATTTTATTGTTTTCGCCTAGGCTGAAAGCCGCACCCGTACGCGATGAACTCAGTCGCTACACTCTCTTGAGAGATAGGACTATTGTCGAAAGACAAATTGGTCGACCTTCTGACAGCACCTTCTTTGATTTAGACATGATGATTTCAGCTAAGACATTAAAGCTTATTGGAGAAGTCAGAAATGGAAGCAACAGCTCGCTTTCCAGCGCTCAAAGACAAGCCAATATGCTTGAAATCTTAAATAAAAATATCAACACAGAAAGATTTATCGATTTAGACGTAGCACTGGGCATTCCCATTCCTGACATTAAAACGAAAAAAAGGAAGTTCTCTCCATCCCTTTTTTTTCAAAATAACTTTGGTGTCATGGCCACGATCTCTAATAGAGAAAATATAGCCGACCCAAAGCTTCAAACCTATGTCAAAAAAGAGAGTAAGATTGGTCTTCATACGATCTATCAGCCTCAAAAAAATCAACGATATTTCATCTCTCTCTATCAGCTCACTCGAGCCGATACCGCCGATCAACTGACCTCAAGTCAATTGGCCAATGACGGAAAGTTTTTTAACTTTAATAAGCTCAATCAAAAATACAAAACACTAAACCTCAACTTAAGGTGGCACTACCAAAAAGAGGGTCGCTCTTTTCTCATTGAATTTCAGGAGTTGCAACTCTATAAGCAAAGCGGTCGCCAAAATATTTTTGGAACAAGGCTCTTGGGGCATACTCAATATGCGATCACCATTGAAGGTGGCCATCTCCAGTGGCAACCTTTCGGAGGAGTTCACTATAGAAAGAGATACTCTATCTCCCAAGGACTCTACGGAGGATTCAAAGCCAAACTAAAACACGACAATCCTTTTTCTCTAGGTCTTAAACTAGACAATCATTTCGCTTTTATCACACCTCAATTTCGACTCCCATGGTTTCACTTCAGCTATAGTTACAAAACCCCCTACCGTAACCCACAAGACGACATTTGGGTCCACTCACTCCACAGTATTCACCTTTCTTTGCCCTTTCCCTAATTATGTTGAAAAGCGCTCCAAAAGACCTTGAATATAAACTAAATTTTTTAAATTACTGTGTTTAATATAGCCTCGCTCTAAGAGAGAAGCTTTTTTCAATATTTCCTCAACTACTTTCATCCTTGTTTGCCTCTCAAGCGATCTCGTTTCTAGAATTCTTTCTAGTGAACGCACGCGCCAGTAATCCATCGCCTTAAAGCGAGCAGAGAGCTGATCTCGATGCCCACCATACTTAATAATAATAGGCTCCTCAACAAATCCAACGGGATAAAGAGAAGTTATTCTCAACCACAAATCGTAATCTTCACAAACGATGAACTCTTCATCAAATAAGCCAATCTCATCAAATAATGTTTTCTTGATTAAAACGGCAGAAGGGCTAATGAGGCAAAGAGGCAGGCATTTTTCAAATATAACCCCTCCAAACTTTTGATGGATTTTTTTGGGATTAACTCGACGACCTCTTCGAATCCAAATTTCCTCTCCGTGAATAAGTTTTAAGTCCGGCCGTCTCTCGAGAAGTCTCCATTGCTTCTCCAAACGTTGAGGCAACCATTCATCATCCGAATCAAGGAGGGCAATCCACTCCCCCTTAGACTCGACAACACCGAGGTTCCTCGCCGCACTGACTCCGCGATTTTGCATTTTTAGATATCTCAATTTCGACTCGCCAGCATATCTTTTTTCGAGAAGTTCTTGGGTGTTATCTGTCGATCCATCATCGACAATTAAAAGCTCAAAATCTTGAAAAGTTTGCTCGAAAACTGAATCGATGGCCCTCTCCAACACGTGAGCCCGGTTAAAAGTAGGGATAACGACACTAATCTTCATTCTTAAGCTAAACCTTCTTCCATTCACCCTGAATCTTTTCCAGATTCTCTCGTGTCGGCAAGTTCTGAGAGACCTTCCAAACTTGTTCTAACTGTTGACAAGTTCGCGCTCCCACTAAGACCTGATCGACCTCATTCAAAACTAAGTTGTAACCGAGTGCCCACTCTAAAAGAGTGTGCCCCAGCTCCTCTACCAACGGCGCTATCTCTTCCACTCGAGAAACTTTCTTCAAAACTTCAGTTTGATCCCACCAAGGAGCTTTCTTTCGACAATCCCCCTTCTCGTAGTCTTTAGAGAGTTCACGCTTTTTAGTCACCGCTCCCGTTAAAATGCCTTTGTCGAGCGTTCCCCAACTCTGAAAGGAAATCTGCAAAGCCTGAAGCTTTTCAAATAGAGAGCAAGCCTCCGTTTCAAAGGCATTGAACTGAGATTGCACCACTTCAACCCGATCCACTTGATTGGCCCTTTCAAGGTCTTCCCATTGAGTGTTACATAGACCAATAGATTTAATCTTTCCCGCCAATTTAGCTTTAGCCAAAATTTCCATCGGGTAGCAAATATCAACTTTGGGATCTGGCCAGTGAATCATGTAGAGATCAATATAATCGGTATCTAAATCTCTAAGGCTTTGCTCGAGCATTTTTTCTGTTATCTGAGGATCATTACTCATATCAACGCGACGATTATCATGCCAAGTCACCCCTGACTTAGAAGTGATAAAGACTTTCTCTCGACAATTTTTAAAGGCCTTGCCGATTCGCCTTTCAGACTCACCAAACCCGTAGATGGGAGCTGTATCAAAAACCCGAAAACCTAAGTGAAAAGCTTCTTTTAAGAGTTGAATGGATTCCTCTTCAGCTAACCCGCTAAAGCTATAACCCCCTTCATCTCCAGCAACAGCAGCCCCTCCAAAACCTAGGCGACCTTTTTTTTCCAGCACTTTTGGCATAGCTCTTCCTCTCTTTTAGGATACCTCTCAATTGACGAAATAACGCGGACTCACTATAAGAGGCAAAGAAAGGAAAGAAAAGCATGAAGTTATTGGTGTTTGCTCACCGTGGTGAAGCCCAAATATTTCTTAAAGAATTATCGGCAACGGCCGTGGATTTCTCTTTTGAAGGTCTTTTCCAATACCCCCACGGATATATTCTCATCACTGGAGAGGGCATCTATCAAGCCCTGGAGAAAACCTGTTCCGTTCTCGGTCGTTTCGACACCATCGATCAAGTGTGGAACCTAGGGGTCGCGGGAGCTCTTCGCCCAACAATCGAAATAGGAAGAGTTTATCCCTTGCGAACGCTCTACGCACTCACCACCCATAGCATTGAGATTGAGTTTCAAAGCTTCACCTCTCAATTTGAGCAAGCCAAGTTAGACTGTGTTTCTTCGCCCTTTAGAGTTTTAGACGCTCGAGGAGCCGACTGCGCCGATCATTTTGCCCCTCTGGTTGATCGTGAAGCTTGGGGCATCGCTCGCGCTTGCCAGCTTTTTAAAGTCGACTTCTACCCCGCCAAGCTGGCTTCCGACCGCCCAAACCAAGAGTCAGGCGAAATATGCCAAATGGTCAAAGAAAGTGCCGAGTTGTGGAGCGATCAGCTCTACCGCTGGTTTACTGCTCAAGAAAAAGGCAGCAAAACTAAAGCCACTGCCCCCCTCCCCCAGTGGGAAGGGCTCTACTTTACAGTGGCCACTGAGCGACAACTCCGCAATGCAATGGACTCTCTCATGAGAAAGGGTTTCACCCTAAAAGAAATCGAAGCGTTAACCCGTCTAGAGGAAATTCAACAATCCCGTTTGCCCCCCAAAAACAGGGCCAAAAGACTGCTCAACTCTCTCCAGGATCTGCTCAACCCCGTCCAAAAGAGAATTCGAAAAGAGCTAGAAGAATGTGCTTCTCCTCTCAAAAAAGCGGGCTTTCAAGTCAGCTTTGATTCAGCTTTAGAGAGAGAGCAGCTCTCTCTGCATGCCCTTATCCAAAGTCCCTCTCATTTAAACCAACTCAAGATTGGCCTTGAGCAGTTCTCCTTTCACCAGTTCACAAGCCTCATGCGACAAGACCCCAAAGCTTAATTATGTTCAGCCGAATTTTTATAGAAAAACATTTAAAAGACCACCAACGCATTCAAATTTTAAGAAAGCGCTTCCCGCAAACCCCTATCAAATATATTGAAAAAATCGAAGACATCTTTGGAAAAGCCAAAAAACCTTACCTACAAAAAAGAGAGGACCTTCAACTCTTCCTAGGCGAAAAAAGAGGAACTCTCGTCAAAAAGGCTCCCGATGCCTACGGACTTAAAGGGGATCCTCACTATTATTTCATTCACGCCTACAACTGCCTCTACGAATGCGAGTATTGTTACCTGCAAGGTTATTTTAATAGCCCCGACATAGTCTTCTTTATCAACCATGAAGAGATAGGCGAAGAGATTTCAAAACTGGCCAAGCAAGCAATACCTCAAACTACCGCCTGGTTTCACGCGGGAGAATTTAGCGACAGTTTAGCCCTATCCTCTCTAAGTGGAGAGCTCCCCTATTATTTTAAACTCTTTAAAAATCTTCCTCAAGCCAAACTTGAACTGCGTACTAAGTCAGCCCATATTCAACCTTTAAAGGAACTCTCCCCTCAAGAGAATATTATTATCAGTTACAGCTTATCCCCTCACGAAAGAAGCCTGAAAACGGACCGCCGAACACCACCTCTAGAAATACGACTCAAGGCCATGAAAAAATTAGAAAACTGGGGTCATCCCTTAGCCGTTCACCTCGATCCTATTATTTTTGAAAACAATTTTGAATCAGCTTATGAAGAGCTCTTGGATGCCCTGGACACTTTAATCAATCTTAAAAAAATTGAATACTTTAGCCTCGGAGTCATTCGCTTCACCTCAAGGGTTTACCAACAAGTCAAAAAAAATTACCCCCATAGTGACCTTTTGGCCTCCAACTTTATTAAATCCTTTGACAATAAAATCCGTTACCCTAAACCCATGAGGCTTTGGATGCTTGGAAAAATTAAAGAGAAACTCATTCAAAGAGGAGTCTCCCCTCAAAAAATTTACCTGTGTATGGAATAAGACCTCTTTTAAAACCCGTTGATTAAAAAATCGATAAGTTCTAACCGAAGACTGCTCCTCCGCTTGAGTTCATCCAAAAAAAGTTGCCGCCTTTGTTGGGAAGATAAAGCCCGCTCTCTTTCATACTGAAACTCTCTTTCCTCTTCAACAATTTGAGCGTAGTATTGCTTTAACTGTCCAATGTCTCTATCTTCATAAAAACCTCGATCAACAGTCGCTCTGATAACCCCAAAAGCCATAATGGCATTTCCCGTGCTCAAAGGGCCCTGACTTAAAATTAGTACCGAAAGATCGAGATAGGCTTTTTCGACAAATAACCTGAATTTACTAGCAGCCCCCCGCTGAGCCCTTATGACTTCGGGAAGACTTTCAATAAACAACTGGGCTTTGTGATTTTGGCAAATTCCTAACCTTTCCAAAGCCTCCTCAAAAGGTTTGCCATTAAAATTTTGAACTTCACTTTCCAAAAGCTCACTGAACTCTTCATTTAAAGGTTTCATTTCCTCTAAGGTTTCTCTAAAAATACTATGAGTTTCTAAAAGAAATAGTCTGAGTTTTCTGAGGTTTGAAAAAAAGTGAGAGTGAGGATCAACCACCTCCTCGGAATAAAAAACCTTCTCTAAACGCCCTTCACATTGCTGATGAATTTCCTGGGCGCTCTCTTGGATACCTTGAAGAGTTCGTCTCCATTGCCCCTCATCGACCTGATCATAGACTTCACCCTCTAAACTCGCCACCTGCCTTTTTCCCACTCGAGCACGCTTTCCCGCTTCAAAAGAAATGGAGCTTTGCTCTGGCTGACCCTCCCCTCGAAGCTCAGCTTCTCTAGCAGAGTCAAAGAAATTCATCAATAAAGGTGCAGCCAACCAGACCACAAGCCCCAGGGTCACCGATAGGGCCATCATTTTTAAAAACTTCATTTGCCGCCTATTCTACCACCACCTTTAAGGAAGCAGTGCACCTCAAAAGAGTAAAATTTTAGTAAGTTATTTAAAACTGGTTCTAACCCTTGCTCTTTGGCGCAAGACAGTCTATATTTCCCGCCCGTATAGCTATCAAAAAAGAAACTGGACTCGCTCACGAAATAAAGGATAAGCCATGGCCCGCGCGTGTGATTTAACAGGTAAAAAGCGTTTGGTAGGTAACCGCGTTTCTCACGCTAATAATAAAACCAAAATGACCCAAAAACCCAACTTACATACAAAAAGGGTCTTTGATCCCGAGACAGGTGAAACCCTCAAACTCCGGCTTTCAACCCGTGCCATTCGTACACTTGATAAAGTAGGAAGTCTCTCCAAGTTTTTGAGAAAATACCGCCATCTTTTCGAAGCTCAATAAAACAATCGCAACTTGAACAATGAAATTTATTCACACCCTATAAATAATAGGTCATTAGTCAATATAACCATTACCTTGAGCTAGCAGTTTTATATACTTAAGCCGCATATGAAAAATTCGAGGAGCCTTTAAATGAGAAATTTACTTACGCTATTAACACTTATTCTATTAACTTCTTTTATTAACACTTCAAAAGCCAATGTTTGTCTTTTAGCCGATGGAGCTCCTGGATATATGGAAGAACTCTGTCATCTTCAAACAAGTAAACAAGGCTGTAAAATCATGGAAGCCCAAGGCAATTGCGTCTGGCATTCAACATCGACCAGGGGAATATGCCGACTGGCCGATGGTGCTCCAAACCACATAAGGACCCTGTGTGAACTTCAACAAAGACAGGGGTGCGAAATGATGGAAGATCAAGGAAACTGCACTTGGCATGAACTTTAACCCTTAAAGTCTTAGATTCAGAAAATAAGGAGAACACAATGAAAAAATTATTTTTAATAACTGGCATTTTATTTTCAGTCCATCTGTCGGCAGCAAAGCTTCAATGCGGTCATTACACTTTACCACTAGTAACTGAAGATATTGCCGATGAAATCGGAGGCTCTTCAGGGGTTATTTTGTACACTCTCGACAATAATTATTACACTCCCCTGTATATCACTGAATTAGATGGTTTACCTTTATTGATGATGACTTATTGTGGACGTTTTAATTGTCCATCAGACGTCTACAAAAAAGGGGGACGAAGAACTTCTAACAATATGGTTTTTGAATTTGGAAACTCCTACTCAAGGAGAACTATTCTAACCATCAATAAATCCTCCAACGACCTGATTGCACCCAAGTCGTTCAAAGCCAAACTAACAAGCAAAACAGATGGTCAATACGGTAAAATAAAGAAAGTAAGGTGCACTGTTCATTACTAGATTTTAACGATAATCAAAACTTAAAATAATTAAAAAATTCACCTCTAAAAAAAGAGGCTCCCAAAGGAGCCTCTAGAGGTCATCAATGATCAAGTGAACATTACTGCCACTGGATTTCTTCAATCTTAAAGCCCCATTTGTTAATGCTTCGATCTGATTTAAATGTAGCAATCAACTTTTCACCTTCCACGTACTCAGTCTCGTAATTACTGCCCTTTCCTAAAACTTTTTCAGCAACTGTCCGACTAGCTCCTGCCACCAAAATGTAGTCATAGCGCTTTTCAAACTCATACTTCGCAATTTTAAGGCGTATATACTTCGCCCCAGGAACCTCAAAAACTTTCTCAACAGTCACATTATTACCGTAGGGATGCTCCGACTCCCAAAGCTCATCTAATTGAATCGTTTTCCACTTTCCGGGTTTCGGTTCACGGCGAGGAGGACGAGTGTCAGTCAAAAGGTTGTAAGCACTCAAGCGGCCACTTCTAATCGTTTTTCCACGATAGGCAGAAACGGGAATAGAAGTCTCCATCAAGCGCTCACGAACTTCAGTGTGCCCCATTCTTCCCTCTTGGGCGAGAAGGAGTCCCAGTGCTCCCGAGACAAAGGGGGTGGCCATTGAAGTCCCCGAATAAGATTGGTAGCCATCGTTTTTTACCGTAGAAAGAATTTTATGACCGGGAGCTGCGATATGGACAGTTCGTTTACCGTAACAAGAAAAACTAGCCAGTTTATCTTGCGCCGTATGAGCCGCTACTGAAATAACGTTTTCCACTTCATAGTTAGAGGGGTAGTGAGGGCGCTGATCATTGTCAGACCGAGAATTGCCAGCCGCTGCCGTAAAAATAACTCCAGCGTCGCGAGCACGCTCAATGGCTTCTTTTAAAGACGCCGAAAAGCCTCCTCCTCCCCAAGAGTTTGACATAATATCAACACCAGCTTGAGTCGAATAATCGATCGCCTTAACAGCATTTTCGAGAGTGCCCGATCCAGTATCCGTCAAAAATTTAACGGCAACTAAAGTCACATCAGCCATCATACCGGCGATCCCAACACCGTTACTATGAATGGCACCAATAACCCCGGCACAATGGGTTCCGTGATTGTGGCCATCCATAGGATCGCCATCGTCATTGGCAAAATCGTAACCATGAACATCATCGACAAAGCCATTTCCATCATCATCGACACCTTCCTGTCCATTGGCTTCAGCTTCATTGACCCACATATTTTCCCTTAGGTCAGGGTGATTGTAATCAATCCCCGTATCAATAACAGCTATTTTAATAGCTTTGCTTCCTTTTGTTATCTCCCAGGCCTTCAAGGCATTCACGTCAGCTCCAGCACGACCTCGACTTCCCCCAGGTGCGTTCGAACCGGTATTGCGAAGCCCCCACAATTCATCAAATCTCGGATCTGTTGGCTCCTCATGGGAACTCTTAACCTTTCCATCATCAACTGTGGAAAGAAGTTCCTCAATTGCTAATTTCTCTTGAGGTCTAACTGTAGAGTAAATAAAGTTAGGCTCTGCATACTCAACATTGGGATCAGCACTTAAAGAAAAAACTAGAGATTTCATTGTTTTTTGATTTTGGTTGAATCGAACGACCTTGAAATTGCCAAAAGAAACATTCATATCTCTCACAATTTCGATTCCATAATTCTTATAAGCTTGAGTAAAAGCTTTCTCTGAATCTTTTTTTAATTTAACAATCATTTCTCCTGAAACATGAGGTGCAAACGAGGCATGAGCTAAACCCACCAGCACTCCAAAGCCTCCTGCCAAAATAGCCTTAGCTATATTAATCTGAATCATAAACCCCTCCTTTGGTCTATTGACATCAATTCATCCCTAAATTCACATTGTAAGAACGAGGAAAAATCTTCCTAAAGGTTAGTCCTTACCCAGTTTAAAGCAATTCATGGTCAATGATAGAATTGAAAGCAAATGTTAGAAAGTGCAGCTACGGAGATTTGATTTGATTCACAAAAATTCAACCGATCCCGTCCTGGTCAAGAAAATATACCTTAACGTCTGGACCCTCAAAGACGAAATTAAAGCCGTGTTAAATAAAAAACAGCAAAGTGAGCCAGGTTCTTTTAATCAAGAAGAAACTGAAGCCATTCGAGAGGAGTACCGCTATAAAGGTCCTCCATCTAAAGATGAAGCTAGTTTTCAACTCATCGAGGGGGGCAAAGACTCAGAAGAAGGACAAACAGAAACTGCTCAAGCTCAAGAGGAAGAAGGCCAAAAAGCAGAAAGTGAAAACCAAGCAGAGGACTCAGAGGAAGCACCTTCAAACCCTACTACTGTTATCCAAAGAACCTCGATAACTCTTCCCAATGAAAAAATAACTAGAGGCATGTGTATCCTCTCAGAGCTCGGAATGGATCATTTCCACTTCTTTTCTAATAAAGCTTATTTAGAGGGGCAATCCATAGTCCTCGAGTTCCTGATACCTAAAAAGTTTGTTCTCAATGCCGAAGTCACCTACTGCCGCGCTTTTAATATGAAGAGCAGAATTATCGGAGAAAATAAATTGCCTTTTCGAATTGCAGCGAGATTTACCTTCCTTAAAAGTGGTGAGAGGACTCTCCTTAGGCAGTTCGTAAAATCAGTCGAGCCAGAATTGCCCATTGAGCCCACTCCTATAAAAAGTGCTGAAGAAGTCGAGGATGGTGAAAACGAAACTGAAGCTGAAAATCTAGAGGAAGCGGAAGTTTAATCATTGATTTTGCTCAGCAGCGATAGCAAAACTCTCGGCACCAGCAGACCTCGCAATATCCATAATCTCAATCGCATTTCCCAAACGAGACTTTCGATCTCCTTCCAAGATAACAAGTTTGCTTCCCTCTCTCCTGAGGGCCTCAAAAATAGCCTTCTCAAGATTATCAAAATCTACCAGCTGCCCTTGAACGAAAACTTTTCCCTGATTATCTAAACCAATAATAACCGCCGTCCCCTCACGGCTTTGAGTAGCCCCTTTAATTTGGGGAAGATCCAAATCCAAACCACTCTCTAGAGAAACCGAACTCGTCACCATAAATAGGATCAAGAGCACCAACATAATATCAATGAGCGGAGTCATATTGATTTCCGCCATAATACTATCGTCGTCTGAATCTCCAAAATTCATGGCCATGGGACTAAATCCTTGAGGTCTTCCATCTGATGTTTAAATTCAACGGCTACCTGAGAAAGTCGGTTTTGAAAGTAGTTATAAAAAATAAGCGCCATAACAGCGACCAAAATACCAGCGGCTGTCGCAACTAGTGCTTCGCCCAGTCCTCCAGCGACAACAGCAAAGCCGGCCTTACCCGCCGAAGATATGCTTTCAAAAGACTTAATAATTCCAACCACCGTTCCAAAGAGACCAATGAAGGGAGCCGAAGAGCCAATCGTTCCCAACACCCATAAATATCTCTTTAGCCCCTGCTGAGTTTCCTTTAACCTCCTCTCCATGCGGCCTTGGACAATTTCTTTGCTTTCAGAAGATTCTAAGATAACCAAAAAAGGTCGACTCACCAGGGGATGGACATTGTGACATAAGCCCTTAGCTTCATGGATTTTACGCTCTCTAATCAAATTGGTAGCTTTCTCTACCAACCGTTTAGACTCCATCGAGAATTGCCTCAAAAACCATATTTTCTCTAAAGCTACTGCCCAAGCTAGAATAGAGAGGAGAAGGAGAGGGTACATAATAAAGCCGCCCTCCCCCATAATTTCAATCAAAGCCATTTGTGCACCTCACCATAAATCATTCACTTTTCAATCTTCCCTAGTCGATTTCGATTCATCAAGATAAAATCAAAGGAACCGCAATGTATGGTCCATTTATGTTGATAAAGATTCAAACAAAAAAAAATGTACTCTCAACTTGGACCGTCGCTGCATTTCTCAGCGTCCTGGTTTTTGCTGCCTTTATTAGCGAATTTTTCCAAACCCCCAATAACACAAGCCCAGAGATAAGCCGCTATCAGAAACTTTTTGGGGCTCAACAACTCAATTCAATCAAGGCCATCACCTTAAAAAATAATCTCGGTACTTTTCAGTTGAAGAGAACAAAAGAGGACCCCGACACTCCTTGGCATTTGACTTCCCCTCGCCATATGCCAGCCGATAAAAAAAGAGTGATCAACATTCTCTCTGTACTAAGGAATATCAAAATTAGAAAGGTTTTCCAAAAAGATAAAATCAATATCCAAAACTTCTCATTAGATGAACCGCTTTTAGAGCTTTCAATCACCGATAGCGGAGGGCTCGAATCCACTCTTCACCTAGGCTTAATCAATCCCATCGACAACTCAACCTACGCTATGCTCTCTACCCACGAAGCCATTTACCACATCGACTCCCTCGATTTCTCCCTGGGCAACTTAGACTACTCTCACTTTATCGATTCAAGAATATTTACCTTTGATCCTCTCCAAATAACTAACCTCAAAATCTTTCGAGGAAAAAAAGGCTCTAACAATTTGGCCCTTCAATTTCAAAAAAAGGGAGATGACTGGGCGGGCAAAAATGGTCATGCTCTAGATCATGAAAAAGTTCAAAACCTCATCCAAAAAATCGTTGAAATCCGCTCCTTGTTTATTATCGATAAAAGCGATGAAAAAATGGAAAAACAATTAGAAAAATTCATAGGGCGCCCTCTCTTTACCATTGAAGTCAAAGACCAAAACAATCGATTCTATCAATATATTGTTTCAGGTTTAATCAACGCCCTACCTGGGTTAAGGCTAGAAAAATGGCAAAATTTCGCCATAACGGCTTCCAATCGCAAATTTCCCTACGTTTTAAACCGAGAGATGTTAAAAAATTTTTCTAAACCAGAAAAAACCTTTCGAGTTCTTCCCTTTAAGAAACTTTTTTATTAACAATATGGGAATTAGCAGGAATTTTATCATCTATTTTCTTTTTGTCTGGATCAATAAAGACTTTAATCAGATTTTCCACAATTAAAGAATTATACCAAATGAGCTGCTCCCTGCGACCCAAAAGAGCTTTTAAAGCCTCAATAGGTTTTTTATCTTCATCTTGAATAATATGAACAAATTTATCAGCCAAACAAACAATGTTAGAGAGAGTTAATATCTTGGAGCCTCTCTTAGAAAAAGGAAAGCCTGAGCCATCAAAATGTTCGTGATGCTGTAAAATAATCTGCTTAACAGAATTGTTGACCATACTATTGTTTTCGACCATTTTAAACCCCAGTGCAGGATGCTGTTTATACTCTTCAAATTGTTCCTCTGTCATATCCTCAACTTTGGTATTAAGGAGTTCTTTGGGCAATTGCATCTTGCCAATATCGTGAAAAAAACAAGCCAAAGCGGTACACTCCAGAGTCGTTTTTGATTGCCATTCAAATTGCTTAATAATAGCAGTCGAAAATAGAGAAACTAAATAGGCATGGGTAAAAGCATTGGGATCGAAGTCTTGATAAGAGCGAAGTAAACCATAGAGATCTTGATTATCTTGAATTAAAAGGTACATATTTTCAGCAATCTCTTTGCCTTGATCAACAATTTGGGGCTTCATTCCCTCCTCAAAGGAATGCTCCAAAAACTTTTCCGTTACATTTTGGAGAAGCTTCAGCTTTTTTTCTGAATTAATCCTCTTTGAGTTAAGAACTTTCTTAGCAAAATAATTATTGAATTTAACGTACTTATATAAATCATTTTTCTGGAAATACAGGTACTCTACATTTTTTTCTTTTTCGTACTTATCTAATCGCTTCTTAGACAGTACATCTCCCGCATGCAAAATTTTTACATACCGATTACTCTTCAGCTTAATAAAGACGTCAAACAAAATCGGCTGAGAACTATAAAACTCAGCAATTTTAATTTTAGTGAATTTATTGTCGGCGAGATCGCACTCTTCCTCTGCTCCAGGCTCTTTTCTCATTTTGATGGTTGCCAACATATCACGAACCGATTGGTATCCCTCTAAAAGACCCTTAACATCCTCCATCTCAAATGGCTTCTCGAGGGCCTCCGTCACTCCCAGTTTTTTAAGCTTCTCTCTAGTCCACTGATCTTCCTCGCGATCTTCAGGATTCACTTCAGTCGTCATAATAACTTTCAAGCCAGGGTAATTTGTTTTAATAAACTTTAAAACTTGAAGCCCAGGGTGATTTTGAAGTTCAACATTTAAAATAATGGCGAAAAACTTTTGATTGTAGAGAGCAAGTTGAGCCTCTTTTCCACTTCCCGCCATCGTGACTTGGTACAAACACTCTTCAAAGTATTTCTTAGCCGAGTACAACCACTCCTCATCAGGATCGGCAATTAATAGATTGACCGCCAAAATCCCCCCCTTAAAATAAGAACTCACCCCTCCCTCTTAATTTCGGTCAATAAGGAAAAATATTAAAAAAAATTTATTTAAAAAAATTCGTAAATGGCTAAAATGACTTCAGGCTGAAGCAGATAAGATCAATCAGAAATAGAAACCCAGATTAAAATTATTTGATCTCTTTGTGAAGTGTATGGCGGCGAAGAAAAGGATTGTATTTCTTCAGTTCCAAACGATCGGGAGTATTTTTCTTATTTTTAGTTGTCGTATAACGAGAGGGCGGCTTACCTTCTTTCCGCGCCTCTGTACACTCTAATGTCACAATAACCCTTGGTCCCTTGGCCACAGCAAACTCCAAGCTAGAAAATGAATTTTCGCATCCTACATCTCCACCCTTTTCCTGACAATACTTTCTTGATACAAAGAACAAAAGTTTAAACTTTTTCACTCTAGCGGAACAATGGAAACTACTCAATCAAGACAGGTCACTTGCGATAATTGGACTCATTGTGGGTATAAATCATTGCAATTACAAGCCCTTATAACAATAGGAGCCCATCCCACCCAAGGGACAGCAGAGCCGGCTTTAGTCTACTACCTCACTCTACTCGACACCGACTTCAAAGAGGTTTTTCAACAAGAATTTTCAACTTTGGAACAGGCCATCTCCTCTTTAAACGATCGCTACGGTCACTGGGAGTTTACCGACCGAGAAAAAAGCACTGAAGGCAGCGGTTGCGGCAGTTGTGAAGCCCACTAATCCCAGCACCATCCAAAATTAACCAACCCCTTGACGGCCAAAGCCAAAACGGGCAAATTGACCCTTCTCTTATCTGTTGATAAATTGCCTTTTCTTAAGGTGAGACGAGCAACGAGGAAATTATGAAAGCTGGTATCCATCCCGAATATAATGCTGTGACTATTGAATGTGTTTGTGGAGCTCAATATTCAACACACAGTACTGCCGCACTCAAAAAGATTGATATCTGCGGCGCTTGCCATCCCTTTTATACTGGCAAACAGAAGGTTTTGGACACTGAAGGGCGTATCGAAAAATTCCGCAAAAAATTTGGATCACGCTATACTAAGTCCCAAAAATAAAAAATAAAACTCAAGCCATCCCACAAAATTATACTTTTTAATCTTCTTAAAATAGTATGAATATCAAAGTCATTCTTTAAATCCCTTATTGCGACACAACCACTTCATAAATGTTCCGATCGGCACCACTATGTAAACACTCTAAAATCTTCACGAACGCATTAGATTTTGTGAACACTTTGGCATACTCCTTTATATAGTCAGTAATAAAGCTGCCAATAAAAGGGTCATCCTTATATATTTTGAAATCAATATGTTCTCTGGGTTCGACTGAAAAAATAATTTTTTTGTCAGACAAAAGTTCTTGAATGCGATACCTATTATTTGTCTCATACTGATTTATTCTGTCTAGAAGGGCCTTCAATCTCACTATTCCCGATAACCCTTCGTAAACTTCATAATACTCTCCATGAGCATTAGAAAGAAGGTTCGTAAGTCTAGAAAATGATTCTACTTGCTTTTGTGACTTTAGATACCCTCTCATTCTTGCGTACTGAACAATTCTTAAGGAATAGTTAATATCAATCGGATTATTAATATTAACAAAATGATAATTAGATACTTTTTCTGATTTTAAAAAATCATTATAAAGTTTCACTCCAAAAGTATTTTTAAAAAATGTATTGTATAAAAAAGCAACCTTCCCACTTGTATAAAGAAAATTTCGATGAGGGACTGAATCATTTAAAAACTCTTTTGGATCTTGCGGTCGAGTTGTAA
Source organism: Bacteriovoracaceae bacterium (assembly GCA_965206965.1). Lineage (GTDB taxonomy): Bacteria > Bdellovibrionota > Bacteriovoracia > Bacteriovoracales > Bacteriovoracaceae > CBDBLK01. The sequence goes on from OZ242254.1 coordinate 271,357, forward strand.
TAATTCCGGTATAAAATGCATCAATATTTATTTGAAAATAAGAACAAAGAATAGACCAGTGACGAAGAGACAATTCGTGCTTATTACCTAAAATGCGAGACATCGTAGAATCAGAGATGTCTAAAATTTTACTGATATCCTTTTGGTAAATACCCTCTGAATCAATCAAATAGCGGATAATACCAGTTGCATTATGATTGACCAAACTTGCCATAGTAAAGTAGCGCCCCTCTTAAGAAAATTCAGACCGAAAGAAAACTTCCTGATTTTTAACAGGTTTTTTTTGTGCTTTCTTCATAGCTTCTTCCAAAAAAACGGCAAGCTGATGATTAAAAAGGTGCCACCATTCACAATGAGGAAAATGAGAGGTGCTATCTATCTCAAAGAGACCTTCTCCTAAAACTTCTTTAACGTAAGATTGGTTAATCAAGGCATCATGGGACGATCCTAAATAAATATAGGGAGCCTTAAGATTACTGAGGATATCAATCTCCTCAAAAGAGCATGAAGAAATCGAAGCCCCAAATAGCTCCCTGAACCTCGGATCACAATTCGTTATCCAGTTTTTTATTCTCTTTTGTAACTCTTGATCTCCGCTGAAAAATCGAGCGATGAAGGTTTTTTGCTCATCTGTTAAGTCAGCCGTAAAAAGGAGCCCTAAAATTTCTGAAGAGTTAAAACCTTTGCCCATGTCTTCAACAGAGTTAAGTGGCGGTGTTTGGGAAATAACTAACCCCGAGACATCCATCAATTGAGAAACTTTGATAGCAATATGACCACCGAGAGAATGCCCCACAAGAACTGGTCTAGATAAATTTAACTTCTGAGAAAACTCGACAATACGACAAGCTATTCCCGTTATAGAGTAGCTTTCTTCCGTCCTTGAACTCTCCCCATGCCCAGGAAGATCTAGAGCAATGAGGCGATAATTAGAGAGTGAATTATCGAAAAGTTGCTTTTCAAAAGATTCCTTAGCTCCGTTATTACCATGGATCAAAAGAACAGCAGGACCTTCCTGTTGATTTTCAAAATAAGCTAAAGCCCCTTGGCCAAGCTGTACTTTTTTTGTCTTCATTATTTCTTCTTTTAGTAAATTTATTTTATTTGTTTTATATATAACTACCAGCACAAAATCAATCACAGAACAACTCAAAGCGTTATGACTAGGTAAATTTAACTCATCAATTTTTTTGGAACTCTTGGAGAACGGAACGCCTTTGGCGTTCCGCCGAAAAGAGATCGGACCCACTAAGCAAAGCTTTTCCTATTTGGAGGTTCTTTTCATAGTCAGAACGCCTTTGGCGTTCCGCCGAAAAGAGATCGGACCCACTAAGCAAAGCTTTTCCTATTTGGAGGTTCTTTTCATAGTCAGAACGCCTTTGGCGTTCCGCCGATCTCTTACTTGCGGTTTTTCATGGAAACGTAATCGCGCTCATTTTCACCGACATAAACTTGTCGAGGTCGAGCAATCTTTTGAGCCACATCCTCACGCATTTCCTTCCACTGGGCAATCCACCCCGGAAGGCGCCCAAGAACAAACATAACGGTGAAAAAATTAGTGGGAATACCCAAAGCTTTATAAATAATACCCGAATAAAAATCCACGTTGGGATAGAGGTTACGAGAGATAAAATAATCATCTTTACGAGCTTGCTCCTCCAAACCTCTAGCAATATCGAGCAAGGGATCAGCAATATTCAATTTTTTTAAAACAATATCACATTGTTTTTTAATGATGGTAGCGCGAGGGTCGAAATTCTTGTACACGCGATGGCCAAAGCCCATCAACCTAAAGTTATCATTTTTATCCTTGGCCTTCCCAATGAACTTTTTGTAGTCTCCACCTGCCGATTGGATCTGCTCCAACATCTCCAAAACTCTCTGGTTAGCACCTCCGTGAAGCTGTCCCCAAAGAGCATCAATTCCCCCCGAAATAGTCGCAAAAATATTGGCTTCACTGGAGCCGATCACCCTCACCGTAGAAGCCGAGCAATTTTGCTCGTGATCGGCATGCAACATAAAAAGGATATCGAGAGCGCGGGCCACTTCCGGGTCAATTTTCTTGCCCTTATCAAAAAACATCATATTGAGAAAATCAGCGCAATAACCAAGGCCAGGCTCTGATGGGCAAAGCTCTTTTCCCACCACCTTCCTGTAATAGTAAGCCGCGATGATCTTAACCTGAGCCAAAAGTTGAGCAATAGCCCTCTCGCGATGGTCTGAGTCGAGAGGAACAGATAAAAACTCGGGATAAAAAGCGCTGAGAAAAGAAGTCATTGCCGAAACAACACCCATGGGATGAGCATCCTTGGGAAGTTGATCTAAAATTTTAACAAGCCCTTCAGGAAGTTCAGCAAAAGAAGAGATCCTTTCATAAAAGCGATCGTACTCTACTTTATTGGGCAGTTTATTAAAATTGAGAAGATAGGAAACCTCTACAAAGTTTGACCTCTCCGCCAACTGCTCAATGGGATAACCTCGGTAGCGAAGAATCCCCTTTTCACCGTTGAGAAAAGTAACAGAAGACTTACAGGAACCCGTATTCATAAAACCATTGTCGAGAGTAATATAGCCCGTTTCGGCTCGCAATTTTCGAATATCGATGGCCTTCTCCCCTTCACTTCCCACAATGACCGGAAGCTCATAGGACTTTCCTCCCAACTCTAACTTAGCGGTTTCCACTGCCTATACCTCCATTGACTCTATTCAATAATTTGAGTTTAATATAAAGCTTAGTTAAACTAAGGGCAAAGGGGAGAGCGTTATACCGAAACCGGTTGAGGTTTCGGCCGTAAACTAGCTAATCAAAGGCTTTAGACCAAGCTTGAGGGTTTTTTTGCCAATCCTTTAAAAGCCCGGCTTCCCCTTGAGAAATCTCGCCTTTAACTAAAGCCACTTCAACGATGGAATCAAAATCAGTCAATGAAATCAAAGGTACCTCAAGCTCTTCTAAGCGTTTTATCGCTCCCTCCATTTGATAGCTCACAATGCAAAGACAACCTACAACTTGCAGACCTGCCGCTTTAGCCGCCTTAACCGCCTGCTCGAGAGAGCTTCCTTGGTTGACAAGATCTTCTATCAAAACAACGCGCTCTCCCTTCTCAAAGCGGCCTTCCACTTGATTTTGCTTTCCATGCCCCTTCGCTTGAGAGCGGATATAAAGCATTGGAGACTGTACTTTAGCGGCTAAAAAAGCGGCGTGCGGAATTCCTGCCGTAGCCAAGCCAGCAAGCGAATCGTACTTCCAACCGCTCTCCTCTAAAACTTTTTCTAATCCCTCGACAATTTGGGCGCGCTCTCGAGGAAAGGAGAGGATTTGCCGGTTGTCACAATAAATCGGACCTCTTAAACCGGAAGCGTAAACAAACGGCTGACTGGGAGAAAGGGTTAAGCATTTCAACTGAAAAAGGATTTCCGCTACATCATTTTTTTTCAACTGCATTTCCCTGATAAAAATAGCCACCCTATCATGGCCTTGGAGCCCTCCCCTTGCCAAGGTTAACGCTCTGTAGAATGCCAAGCTCTCTAACCCAGAGGTAGGCTCCTGCCATGAAACTTCCCGACCCTCTCATAAAAGGCAAAATACTCAAAAGATATAAAAGGTTTTTAGCTGATGTAGAGCTAGAAAACGGCGAAATCATCACTGCCCATACTGCCAACACCGGTTCGATGAAGACTTGCTGGGAACCTGGCTGGGAAGTTCTTCTGAGCTACCACGACAACCCCAAACGCAAACTCAAGTACAGCTTAGAGATGGCCCACAATGGAAAAACCTGGATTGGCATCAACACCTCCCTGCCCAATAAGATCGCCCAGGAAGCTATCAAAAATGGCACCATTCAAGAGCTGCAGGGTTATCGCGAGCTTAAACCTGAAATCAAAATAGACCAAGCACGCCTCGATATCCTCCTTCACGATGGAGAGGTTGCCGGTCAACCCAATGTGTTTAAAAATCCTTGCTATGTAGAAATCAAAAACGTCACCCTTTTAGGTGATAATGCCGTCAGCCTCTTTCCCGACGCCGTTTCCACCCGCGGCCAAAAGCACCTCAAACAACTCATCCAACTAGTTAAAAGCGGAGCACGAGGGGTCATGCTCTATGTTATCAACCGCCAAGACGTCCAGGCTTTTGCCCCCGCTCAAGAAATCGACCCCGACTACGCCCGACTCCTATCTGAAGCCCAAGCTACTGGCGTTGAAGTGTTGGCTTACCAATGCCAGCTCACTCCTCGCGAGATTACCCTTCGGCAGCCACTCCCTGTCAGTTTGAGCTAAGCGGCGTAAAAGAGTTTGTCAATTGCCTAGTAAATTTGGACAATAGGCTTTCCAAAAAAGGCAATCGAGCCTTTTACTCAAAAGGAAAAAGAGATGAAACTCAAAAATCTACTTTTTATAAGCCTTTTTCTATTGAATCAAGGCTTTCATGCTAAAACTTTTGTCTACTGTTCGGAGGGAAGCCCAAGTGCTTTTAACCCACAAATCACCACAGATGGAACCTCTAATAACGCTTCCACTCATACGGTTTACAACCGACTCGTGGAGTTTAAATACGGCACAACCCAAGTTATCCCCAGTTTAGCCCAGTCTTGGAAACTCTCTAGGGACCGAAAAACTTACACTCTCTCTTTGAGAAAGGGTGTGAAGTTCCACCAAACTCCTTACTTCACCCCTACAAGAGAGTTCAATGCCGACGATGTGCTCTTCTCGATCAACCGTCAACGGATAAAAGATCACCCCTACCACAAAGTAGGAGGGGGCTCTTATGACTATTTTAATGGCATGGAGATGGGCAACCTCATCCAAAGCGTAAAAAAGCTCGGTGAACACAAAGTTCAAATTGTCTTAACTAAACCAGAGGCTCCTTTCCTCGCTAACTTGGCGATGAGTTTTATGTCTATCCTCTCTAAAGAATATGCCGATAAATTGCAAAAAGAAGGAATGCTCGATCAAATCGATACTATGCCGGTGGGTACAGGACCTTTCGTCTTTAAAAAATATGTTAAAGACACTCTGATCCGCTATACGAGAAACGACCAGTATTGGGATCAACCCGCCAAAGTACAAAAACTAGTTTTTTCCATTACCCCTGACCCCAGCGTTCGCTACCAAAAACTCAAAGCAGGAGAGTGCCATCTTATCATTGAGCCCGCTCCCGCCGATCTTCATGCAATGAAATCTAACAACAGCTTAAAAGTGATTGAAGGACCGGGTCTCAACGTCGGCTACTTGGCTATGAACACTTCTAAAAAACCTTTTGACAACCTCATGGTGAGAAAGGCGATCAACCACGCTTTAAATAAAAAAGCGTATGTCGACGCTATCTACCTGGGCAATGCCGTTCCCGCTTCTAACCCTCTCCCCCCCACCATTTGGTCTTATAATAAAGAACTCAAGGACTATGACTACAATCCGACAAAAGCAAAAAAGCTTCTCACCAAAGCCGGCTTTCCCAAGGGTTTTGAAACCGAAATTTGGACCTTGCCTGTAACTCGCCCCTACAACCCTAACGGTAAAAAAATGGGGGAAATGATGCAAGCCGATTTGGCCAAAGTAGGCATTAAGGCCAAACTCATCACTTACGACTGGCCCACTTATTTGAAAAAAGCCCGCACAGGAGAGCACCAATTAATTCAATTGGGTTGGACCGGAGACAATGGTGACCCCGATAATTTTCTTAACGTTCTTTTGGGTTGTTCTGGCGTGAAAGCCGGTTCTAACGTCGCTCACTGGTGTGATAAAAAGTTCAATGAACTGATCGTGAAAGCCAAAAGAATTACCAATCAAAAAAAGCGAACTCAATTTTATAAAAAAGCTCAGAAAATTTTTAAAGAGCAAGCCCCCTGGGTTCCCGTCGCTCACTCCATCATTTTCCGAGCCATGGCCAAAAATGTCCAAGGTTACAAAATAGATCCCCTTGGCGGCGATATTTTCAAATCTGTTGACTTAAAATAAATGACCAATTTTCTTTTTAAACGATTTAAAGAATTGATCCCCACACTTGTGGGGATCTCTCTTTTGGCTTTCATTCTCATTCGCTTAGTCCCCGGAGATCCAGTAATGCTACTCTTGGGAGAAAGGGGCGCCGACCCTAAGATCTACCGTGAAATGCAACAAAACCTTGGACTCGACAAACCCATGACCGAACAATACTGGGTCTTTCTCAAAAAGGCGGTGAAGGGAGACCTGGGAAAGTCTATCATTAGCAAAAGATCTGTCGTCGAAGAATTTTTTGATCGCTTTCCCGCTACCCTAGAACTGGGAATGACGGCCCTTTTTCTAGCCATCTTTCTAGGTATTCCCCTCGGAATTATCGCCGCTGTCAAACACAATAGCTTTTTTGATTACTTCCTGATGGGAGGGAGTTTGTTAGGGTACTCTATGCCTATCTTTTGGTGGGGCCTTATCCTCATCATTGTCTTTTCCGTCAACCTCGGTTGGACTCCTGTCTCGGGGCGAATCGATGTCCTCTACGATATCGAGCCCATCACGGGTTTTTTTACCATTGATACTTTAATCGACCAAGAACTCGTCAAAGAGGAAGGACTGGCTCCTTTTTGGAGCGCTCTCAAACATCTCATCTTACCAGCAGTGGCTATGGGAACCATCCCACTAGCAGTTATGGCCCGGATGACTCGATCGGCGATGTTAGAAGTTTTAGGTGAGGACTATATTAGAACGGCTCGCGCGAAAGGTCTTCCCTACTTCAAAGTTATTGCTCTCCACGCCTTAAGAAACGCCCTCATTCCCATCATCACAATTGCCGGACTTATGTTTGGCAGTCTCATCACCGGAGCCATCTTAACGGAAACCATTTTCTCTTGGCCGGGAATAGGCAAGTGGTTGGTCGCAAGCATCAATGCTCGCGATTATCCGGTTATCCAAGGAGGTGTCCTGTTCATTGCCATCATGGTTGTGAGCCTCAATGTTTTTGTCGATTCACTCTATGCTCTGGTGAATCCCAAAATGAGAACCTGAAGTATGAATCAAAAAGTTATCGACTTAGACTCTCCCGAATTAACAGAGAAAGCCCCTTCTTTCTGGGAAGAGTTTTGGGAACATTTTAAAAAGAACAAAGGCGCCGTCGCCGGGCTTTTCGTCATCCTGCTCTTTACCTTTATCAGTTTAGCCGCTCCTCTTTTGGCGCCCTATGACCCCACCGTTCTACACGATGGGGCCCTTCGTCTCCCTCCCCTTTTTGCTGAAGGAGGAAAAAGCGCTTTCCTCTTGGGCACAGATGATGTCGGACGCGACACTTTAAGCCGCCTTATCTATGGGGCACGTCTTTCGATGGGCATTGGCATGGCAGTGGTCGTTTTATCAGCTTCGCTAGGAACTTTTTTAGGCCTTATCAGTGGCTATTTAGGAGGGCGCATAGATGCCCTTATTATGAGGGCCGTCGACATTCTGATGGCCTTCCCCAGTATTTTATTAGCCATTGTTGTCGTCTCCGTTCTCGGTCCAGGAATTATGAACGCCGTCGTTGCCGTCTCTATCATCGCCATTCCCAGCTTTGTTAGAATTGTCCGCGCGAGTGCGATGGCCGAAAAGAAAAAACAATACGTTATGGCCAGCCGAACCTTTGGCGCCAGCCGTTTTAGGATTATGTTTCACGAAATCCTCCCCAATTGCCTAGCCCCTCTAATTGTCCAAGCGACCCTAGGTTTTAGCGATGGAATCCTCAACGCCGCCGCACTAGGCTTTCTCGGCTTAGGGGCTCAACCTCCTCTACCCGAGTGGGGAGTCATGCTCGCCGACGCTCGGCTTTTTATTCAAAGCAGTCCCTGGATGGTCACCCTTCCTGGGCTCTGCCTCTTGCTAGTAGTTCTCGGCTTTAATATCTTTGGAGATGGACTTAGAGATGCTCTCGATCCGCGCTTAAAAAAATAAGGTCTTTATGCTATTGGAGATAAAAAATTTATCGATTGACTTTGAAACTTCCCAAGGCCTTTTAAAAGCCGTCCGCCAATTATCTTTTCAGCTCGAGCAGGGAGAAACCCTAGGCGTTGTCGGTGAATCTGGTTGTGGAAAATCAATCACTAATTTAGCCTTAATGGGCCTTCTCCCCCCAACTGCTCAACTCTGTGCCGACAAAATGCAGTTTGCCGGCAATGACCTTCTCTCATTGAGAGAAAAAGACTGGCAAAGATTGAGGGGGAAGGATATCGCCATGATTTTCCAAGACCCTATGAGCGCCCTCAATCCCTGTTTTAGTATAGGGTTTCAAATTGAAGAAACTCTCAAGATCCACCACCCAGAAATGACTAAAAAGAAGCGTCGAGCGAGAGTGCTTGAACTTCTCGAATCAGTAGGCATTCCCGACCCCCAAGAGCGAACCAAAGCTTACGCTCACGAGCTTTCTGGAGGAATGAGCCAAAGGGTGATGATTGCCATGGCCATCGCCAGTAATCCCAAACTTCTCATTGCTGACGAACCAACCACTGCCCTCGACGTCACCATTCAAGATCAGATCCTCACCCTATTAAAAGATATTCAAAAAGAAAATCATATGGGACTTATTTTCGTCACCCACGACCTAGGAGTGGTCACGCGAATCGCCGATCAAATTCAAGTCATGTACGCTGGCGAAATCGTCGAAAAAGGAGCCGCTCAAAAGCTCATCAATTCCCCTCAACACCCTTATACAGAAGGCCTTTTAAACTCTCTGCCAAGTCGCCAAGCGACCAGCTTCCGCCAAAAACTTCCCTCTATTCCAGGGCTGGTTCCCAATTTGACTCACCGACCTTCCGGCTGCCAGTTCTCTCCTCGCTGCTCTTACTCGCAAGAGGAGTGTCTGCATCGGACACCAATGTTAGTCAGTTACGACGATCGTTTAGTTCGCTGCCCCTTCCCTAAAAGCACAACAGAGCCAAATCCGCGGGGGAAGATGTGAACCCAATACTTCAAGTTAGCCACCTAAAAAAACACTACCCTATCGTTAAAGCATTTCAAAAAACCCAATACGTTAAAGCTATCGACGGTATTTCCTTTAAATTAGAAAAAAATAAGACTTTGGGCATAGTGGGAGAATCGGGGTGTGGAAAATCAACACTGGCTAAAAACCTCATTGGAGTTGAAACCCCTACAGCAGGAAGTATTTACTACAGTAACCAACTCGCCGAATCTTTTAAAGCTAAAGAGCGCTACCAAATGATTCAAATGATCTTTCAAGATCCCCACTCTAGTTTGAACCCAAGAAAGCAAGCTTGGCAATTGATCGCCGAGCCCTTGTTAATCAACACTTCACTCTCTAAACAAGAGTGCTATGATCGTGCCTTGAATTTAATGCAAAAAGTAGGACTGAGAGCGGAGCTGGCCCACCGCTATCCCCATATGTTTTCGGGGGGGCAAAGACAGCGCCTAGGAATCGCCAGGGCCTTGAGCCTAAAGCCTAAAATTCTTATTTGCGATGAACCAGTTAGTGCTCTCGATGTTTCTATTCAAGCCCAAGTTTTAAACCTATTGATTGAACTTCAAGAGGAAATGGGTCTCACCTACCTCTTTATCAGTCACGACTTAAGCGTCGTCAATCATATCGCTGACAAAATCATGGTGATGTATCTCGGCAAAGTTGTTGAATACGGCGATCGAGAAAAAATCTTCAACCATCCCCAGCACCCTTACACCAAAGCACTCATCGCCAGCTCACCAACGCTGCACCAAAAAGCTCAAGGATACAAACCCATTCAAGGAGAACTTCCCTCTCCTCTCAATCCTCCCTCGGGTTGTGCTTTCCACAAGCGCTGCCCCATTTCGACAAAGGATTGTACTTTTCTCCTACCAAGCTTAGAGCTAAAAAAGGACCGTTCGGTAGCCTGCTTTAATATCGATTAAACCACAACACTATAAAAAAGGGTTCGAAAGAGAGTTATGCTATATTCTCTTTTTAAAAATATAACCCTACCTATTTGCCCCTACATGTCTAATCATTTGTGAACAAACAGCTGTTGAACTCGACCAATATGAAGAGCTATTATATAGTCTAGCTTGTGACCTTCCATTAACACTAATATAGATTTCATCTATATTAGCAGCGCTAAAAGAATCTCGGTATCTGTTATATACAGCAAGACATTGCTCCATAAAGTTATCTAAATTATAGTTGGTATTAATTTTGAAAAATTCTAAATTTTGGATAGCACCAATCACCACCATATTACCACTAGAAATATTGCGATCACGAACAAGATCAATTTCATCTTTAACTATTTTAGGAATAACCTTTCTAATAATCTGAAAGCATACCTGATCTTCATTTTTCCAATAAGAAGAACTATTATAAGAACGGCTTAAAGAAGATCCATTGACGCTTACATATATCTCATCAATAGAAGAAGAACCAAATAATTTCTTATGCTCTCGATAAGCTCTTTTGCAATCTCTTACCAAGCTCTCTGTATTTCCTTGTTGTCACGAAATACCTTATTCTAATACTCAAGGATAATGACGGAGATACTGTAAACGCAACATTTAGTGAACTCCACCAACCCAAACGAAAGATAAAGCCTGAACACTTGCCTCAATTACAAGAAGCTTTAAACCATTCGAATTGGGTCACTAGACAAAAAGCAGCTATTCTCTTTAAAAAAGTTAAGTCTATTACTGCCTTTAAAAAACTAGGAGAAAGACTTTCTGTAGAAAGAGATTCAGATGTTATTAGAGAAATAGATATTTCCATGAATATCGTCAAAAAAGCTCTTAACTAAATTTTTTTTAACTATTTTATACTGAAAAAATATCCCAAAAAAATAGCTTTGGATTAAAATAGTCTTATGAATTTAGCTTTTCATAGACTCGAACGGAATCACCTGCCCCTTCAGCTCTCTCCGATCTCCCTTCGAGAGCTTTTGCTCATCGGCCACTCTCCTTGTGATGTCTACGGATTAGAAGAAGGACTTTTTAAAAAGCTCTTTCCTAAAGAAACCATTATTGACAAAAATATCGTCGGAGAAATTGTCGACCAGAAACAAACTCATCTCTTTGTCCACTGTGAAGACCACTCTAAACTGATTCAACAGATCCAAAGCACCTTAACTCAAGCCACAAGAAGTCTTTCGGTAGGAAACCCCATTGAAAAAGCCAAACGACAAATCAGTCTATTAACGACTAATATGAGTTATCTGTACTCGAGCCCAACAGATGACGAAACTCTTAAACTTCAATATCAATGCGCAAAAAACCTGGCTTCCTTTCTTATAAGCGGCACTAACAAACACCGAAAACTTTTCAAAGAGTTTATTCAACAAAAATACCATTATACTTGCCTTCAACCCCTACTAAGTTCTCTGCTCGTTCTCGATCTTTTAAAAAAAAATCAATTCTACAGTGAACAAGAAATTGAAAACCTTTTTCTCACTAGCTATTTCAAAGACATTGGTATGGCCACCATCCCTAGCGAAGAATACGACAAGTTTAATCTCAATAGAGAGGAAAAGTTACGACTAGATCAACACCCTCAGATGTCAATAAAAATCCTTAAAGACCGACTCCCTCTCGCACCTCACCATTTAGCCATTATTGAAAATCACCACCCTTTTCATAGGCAAGCACAAGAAGCTGAAGAGCTCCTTATCGGGTTTGAGACCATCATCATTTCAACAGCGGATATTGTCAGCGCCATGATGAGTGAACGCCCCTATCGCAAAGCTTATCAGCTCATTGAGGGCCTTGAACATATTAAGCGGCTCACCTCTAAGCATTACCCTCAAGAATTTTTTTTGATCGTCAATACTCTTAAAAACATCTCTTTTGATCAGGTTTAAAACTGAGTAATTTTCAAAGTTAAATTTTTTTTAAAAAAACGGCTCATGAAAAATTGTCATTTTGTGACCAAGCTGACAAAATTTTCTTAATACCGGCACACAGGGATTAGTGTGCTAGTAAGCAGTCTCTAACGCCAAATTAATTCTAAGGAGGGAATAATGGCAATCCAAGAGGTAAGCCCTTTAACAGGAATTTTAGAGGAAGATCAAGTGTTCGTTGATTTCGGAGAACACGAAGGCAAAAGTATTTTGGAAATCTCCGATACAGAACCTGAATACTACGAATTTCTTATTCAAAAGAGAAGTGACGGCCAATGCACAATTAGGCGGTCTAAGGACAAGATTTTCCGCCTCTACGTCACCCAAACCGCAATATAATTTAGGAGCTTTCTCCCTTCTCAATAAGGGGAGAGCAAGAAAGCCTCTAAAAAATTAAAAAAAAATAACTCTCCTAATTAAGGAATTCGTCCTATTATGATCTACAGCGATCTCTTTAGGGCCGTAACTCTTTAAAAAAACAGCAATAAGCACAAAAATTCCCAAACTCTGGGAAAAAGAGACTATTTAAGAACGAATCTTAACCAAATGCTAACACAAGAAATTGGCCCTATTTGTTATTTATACAAGTAGTTAACAACGACGCTCATCTAAGGGGAGACACAATGTATTTTAAAACCTTAGCTATTATCTTTGGTTTAATTCTTTCGATAGGCATTTCAGCGACCATCGTTAAAGTTAACGGAGCAGGAGCAAGCTTTCCCTACCCTATTTATTCAAAATGGTTTGCCGAATACGAAAAAACCAATAAAAAAGTTAAATTTAACTACCAAGTGATTGGCTCGGGAGGGGGCATTCGCCAACTCATCAAAAAAACAGTCGACTTTGGAGCTTCCGATGCCCCGATGAAAGAAAAAGACCAAAAGAAAGCCGATTGGCCAATCGAGCACGTTCCCACTGTTTTAGGTGCTGTGGCCATTGCCTACAATGCTCCCGGGTTAAAAACAGGCTTAAAGCTTGACGGAGAAACTCTAGCCAATATCTTTCTCGGCAATATCACCAAATGGAATCATCCCGCTCTAACTAAACTCAACCCCAACATTCAACTTCCCGCTACCGATATTTTAATCGTCCGCCGCGCTGACGGCTCGGGAACAACGGCCATCTTTTCAGATTACTTGAGCAAGGTATCGACAGAGTGGAAACAAAAGATGGGTGTTGGTAAAACTTTGCGTTGGCAAACCGGCATGGGAGCCAGAGGTAACGACGGCATCACTTATATGGTTAAACAAACACCCGGTGCTATCGGATACGTTGAACTGGCTTACGCCATCACCAACAAATTAAACACTGTAGCCCTCAAAAACCAGTCAGGAAAATATGTTCAGCCAAGTCCTCAAGGGGTTTCCGCCTCCAGTAAAGCCATGGCCAAAGCAATTGATCCCGACTTCACTAAGTCGATTACCAATGCTAAGGGTAAAGATGTCTACCCCATTTCAGCTTTCACCTTCATTCTCTTGCCTCAAACGAAGGAAAACGCAGCCAAACTTAAAGAGGTCAAAAAATTCCTCCTCTGGGCCTTAAGTAAAGAGAGACAAGAGTCTGTCAAAGAGCTGCACTACGCACCTCTCCCTCATAGTTTAGCCAAAAGAATGCGGGCTAAACTCCAATAGGAAGGGAACACAACAAGGGCGTCACTTTTGGAGACAACGTTGGCACAATCGAAACCACCCGAGGTAACGAATCACCCGAGTGGATTTTTTGGGAAAGTCAGCCAAGACCATATTAACCTTTGGCTCCTCAAAGGATTAGCCAGCGTTGTCATTATCCTTTTTCTCCTGCTTATTATCCTTCTCTTTAAGCAGTCCTGGCTGGCCCTCCAACAATCCAGTGCGACCTTTCTTGCTTCAGACTTCTGGAACCCTATCGACGATCAGTTTGGAGGACTCGCTTTTATTTACGGAACAGTGGTGACAGCGGGGCTCTCTCTCATCATTGCCGCTCCCCTGAGCATTGCCGTCGCCCTCTTTACCAATGAAATTTTACCCGAGTGGGCCGGAAAACTGATAGGGCTTTTTGTCGAAATGATCGCCGCTATCCCCTCTATTGTCTTTGGGCTCTGGGGAATTTTCTACTTGGCTCCCTGGGTGCGAGACCCCCTTACCCCCTTTCTCAAATCCACCTTGGGTTTCCTCCCCCTTTTCCAAGGGCCAAGTTTTGGAATCGGTATGCTCACAGCATCCCTCATACTGAGCATTATGATCATACCAACGATCACGTCTATCTGTCGGGAGGTCTTTAAAGCCATTCCCTCCCTGCAAAAAGAAGCCGCCTTAAGCCTGGGAGCCACTCGGCTAGAAATGATCAAACTGGCTATTCTGCAACCCAGTTTTTCGGGTATTATGGGAGGAGTTGTCCTCGGTTTAGGAAGGGCGCTAGGAGAAACCATGGCAGTAGCCATGGTGATTGGCAATCAAGCCCAAATAAGTAGTAGCCTCTTCGCTCCTGCTTCAACCATGGCAGCCGTTATTGCTAATGAATACGCCGAAGCTGAGAGCGACCTACACCTCTCAGCCTTGTGTCTCATTGGCATTCTGCTCTTTCTCGTAACTCTCACGAGTAATGCCCTCGCCCGTTTTATCGTCTGGCGCTACAACAAAAAAGTCAGGGCAAGCTAATGGATTATTTTAAGTACAGAAAAATAAAAAACTGGCTCTTCTACGCCTCCCTTTACACAAGCGCAGCCCTAGTTCTCCTCCCTCTCTTTCTCATCGTTTCTTTTGTTTTTAATAAAGGGGCTGGGAGTTTAAACCTCAATTTTTTTCTCAACGCCGAAGTGGGTGCTGGTGATAGTGGCGGAGGTATGGCCCACGCTATTTTAGGAACGCTCACCATCGTCGCCCTGGGAGGAGCCTACTCTATTCCGATTGGAGTTCTTTGCGGTATTTTCCTAGCCGAGTTTCCCCACGGAAAAGTTGCCTCGGCTCTCAGAATTGCCACCGATCTTCTCACTGGAATCCCCTCCATCGTCGTTGGAATTTTTGCCTATCTTCTGGTTGTTATCCCCATGCAAGGTTTCTCTGCTCTCGCGGGTTCTATGGGGCTAGCCATTATCATTCTTCCCATTGTGATTCGATCGACAGAGGAAATTCTAAAGCTAGTTCCCGATCACATCCGCGAAGCGGGGCTGGCACTAGGGCTCCCCCGCTGGAAAGTGATCTACTTCATCATTGTTAAGGGCAATCTCTCGGGAATTACGACAGGAGTCATGCTAGCCATCTCCCGAGCGGCAGGGGAAACTGCGCCTCTCCTCTTTACCGCTTTTGGAGCACGATTTATTTCCTTTGAAATCGACAAACCAATGGCTTCACTACCCGTGCAAATTTATACCTATGCCAGCTCACCGCTCCCCGACCTTCAACGGCAAGCCTGGGCCGGAGCATTTGTCCTCATCACTCTCGTCCTCGGACTTAATATCTTGTCTCGAGCCATCCTCAACCGAAAACAACTCCTAGAAAAAGTGAGCAAAAAATGAGCCCGCAGGAAACTATTCTCAGTGTTAAGGATCTCAATATGTGGTACGGGGACTTTCACGCTGTCAAAAATATCTCAGTCAATTACCCCGCCCATACAATTACTGCCATTATTGGTCCCTCTGGCTGTGGGAAATCCACCTACATTAGGGCCTTGAATCGAATCTATGAGGAAGTTCCAGGAGCCAAGGCCAAAGGTGCAATCAACTATATGGGAAGGAATATCCTTTCCCCTAGCGTCGACCCCGTTGAATTAAGACGCCATATTGGCATGGTTTTTCAGAAGCCCAATCCCTTTCCCAGTATGTCTATCTATGAAAACACAGTGATAGGACTTAAATTGGCGGGGCAGCGAAACAAAGCGAGCCTCATGGAAGCCTGCGAATCCTCTCTTCGCAAAGCCGCTCTCTGGGATGAAGTAAAAGACAAACTGTATCAACCCGGCTCGAGCCTCTCAGGGGGGCAACAACAGCGGCTCTGCATCGCTCGCTCTATTGCCATCAACCCCCCAGTCTTGCTCATGGATGAGCCAACATCGGCCCTCGACCCTATCGCTACAGGAAAAATCGAAGAGCTCATGGCCGAACTCAAAAAAGACTACACCGTTATCGTCGTCACTCACAATATGCAACAAGCAGCTAGGATAGCGGATTACACTAGCTTTTTCGTTTTAGGAGAGCTAATAGAACATGGACTTAGTTCTCAAATTTTTACCAACCCGAAGGAGCAGAAGACTGAAGATTATATCTCAGGTCGATTTGGGTAAACTCCTCTCAAGATGGAAAAATCAGGTGAAAATATCAATCACCTAAGTATGGAGCGATTATGGAACTCTCTCCCGCATTTCTAAGAGAACAGGCCATCAAAATGGCCGGACTTGCCGAAGCCATTGTCAAAGCGTCTATGGATCCGGAAGTCAGTTTTGATGACCTCTACAATCTCGAGGAAAAAGTCAACCTCTATCACAAGAATATTGATGATAGCTGCTTTAAATTCATAGCCTTAAAAAATCCCACAGCACGGGATCTCCGAATGGCCATAGCTATCATGAAGATCAATTCCGAACTAGAGCGAATCGGTGATCAAGGGATCTCCATCAAGCGCTACCATCAAAAAATAAAAAAACCAATACAAAAGCTTAGCCAACTCCAAACCGTTGTTTCAAGAATGTTGAGAAAAGTGTTAGACGCTTTTGTCCACGCTAATACGGGAACTGCTACTGACGTCATTCAAGCCGATCAAGAAGCTAACGCTCTTCATAGAGAACTCATCGAAGAATGCCTCATCAGTATGAAAGAGGGAACACTCTCCTTTGAGGAAGGATTCTGTTCAATTTGGATTGCCAAAAACTTTGAGAGAGTTGGTGATCAATGCACGAATATCGCTGAAGATATCATTTTTATAGAAAAGGGCGATGATATTCGCCATAGCACGGAATTCAAAACTGAAAAGCAAGAGGACTCCTCTCATTTTGATAAATTTTTAGCCCAAATTGATAAAAAAGCTTTTACAAAAGATTTTGATTCATGAAAAAGCCATTTCACATTCTTGTAGTTGAAGACGAAAAGGACATCTCAGATATTCTAAAAGTTCAATTAGAAAACAGCGGGTATAGTGTCACTGTTATCGAAGATGGTTCAGAAGCCTTGGAATATATTCAAAATCCTGCTAATGACAAAGTTATTGACCTCTGCCTTCTCGACCGCATGCTTCCCAATACATCTGGCCTCGAAATCTGTAAGTTTCTGAGAATATTTAAGAAAACAAAATCTCTTCCCATCCTTATGTTAACGGCAATGACCCGCCCAGAACAGATTATCGAAGGTTTAGAAGCTGGCGCTGATGATTATGTCACAAAGCCTTTTGACACAAATGTACTCATGGCCAGAGTTAAAAGCCTTATGAGAAGGGCAGAAGCTCTTAAATCAGAGGAAGAAAAAGACAATGTCATTTTTGAAGTCAATAAACTCAGGGTTGATACTCATCAGTGCAAAGCCTGGATCGGAGAAAGCGAACTCGACTTAACTCTCTCAGAATATAAGCTCCTAGTGGCCTTTCTTCAACAACCAGGAAAAGTTCTCACGCGCAATCAATTAGTAGAATTCATCCAAGATGGTCCAGTCCACGTCACTGACCGAACCATTGACACTCATATTTTTGGACTTAGGAAAAAATTAAAAAACTATGCTAAATTAGTAGAGACAATAAGAGGTATTGGTTATCGAGTCACACCGGAGGTTTAGTTAGTGGGAGAAGTCCACAAAGCAAAAATCGCTGACACTGAAGAAAATTCTTCTCCAACCCTTTATCAAAACTCTTACAAACGACTCCTAGACTCCCTTCCCTGGCGATTCTTTCGCAAACTTGCCGTCACTCAAGTCGCAACAACAGCACTCATACTCATCACTGCTTCTTGGATAGCCAAGTCCAACCTAGAAAGCTACCTCATCAACCAAGCAAAAGAAAACTTAAACAATTCCCTAAACACAATTCGGCAACATATTCTAACTCAAGGAATTAGTCCCATTCAATGGTGTCAATCTCTCAAATACGATAAACACAACCACTACACTTTAACTGATATCCAAGGCCAAGTCCTGTGTGATAATCACTCAAAGCCAGAATCCTTAGAGAACCACCTTAAGTACAAAGAAATTGCCGACGCAGCACGTTTTGGTCAAGGGACAGTTATCCGCGCCACTTCCATCACTCAAACACGATTTTTTTATAGTGCCATCACTATTGAATCTTCACTCAACGACCTCAATCAAAAGTTTATTATTAGATGGGCCATTCCCACAGCAAAACTCGATAGCACCCTAAAGAGACTCGATCAAGCAGCCTTTATCTTTCTCCTCTGTCTCCTCCTTTCCATCTCCTTTGTTTCTCTCTGGAGTTCACTCCAAGTCTCCTTTCCCTTAAGGTCAATACTAAGAAAAATTGATGGGATGAAGAAAATCACTCGCAGTGAAGACCCCTTCAGCCAATATGCTTCAAAAGATGAATGGATTATCGTCGAGAAAACTCTCGATCAAGCGCAACGAGGTTTTAAAAAATATATCGATGAGCTTTATAACGAAAATGAAAAGATGGGCACTGTCATGGAATCTATCTCTGATTCCATATTAGCGATCGGCTTAGACGAGAACATTCTCTTTGCTAATAAGCAATTCAAAAAGAACTTCCTCAACAAAGAGATTAAGCGACAAGATGTCTCAAAATTTAAAATTTGGGAAATCAACAGAAATATAAAAGTTCAAGACCTATTTAACGAAACACTCACAACAGCCCAATCTGTTCGTTTAGGAAATATGGAACTCCCTATTAAAGATGGCCGCCGCACTAGTTTCTTCGATATCAAAATTAACCCTCTTTTAGATCAGAAGGGAAAAGTATTTGGCGCCGTTGGCATATTTCACGATGTCACCGAAAGAAAAATGGCTGAGCAAATGCGGGAAGATTTTGTGGTTAATGTTTCCCACGAAGTACGAACACCTTTAACCGCCATGAAAGGCTTTGTCCAAATACTCAAAGAAACCCCAATAGAGAAAATGAGTGAAGCCCGATCTTTTCTCGACAAAATCGAACTCAACTCAGATCGCCTAACAACCCTTTTTAACGATATACTGAATCTCTCCGTTATTGAATCAAAAAACAAAGTTTCAAAAGAGACTGTATTCCTTGAAGAGCTCACTTTAAATGTCATCACTAACGTACGTCAAAGCTACCCAAAGAAAAAAATAAATCTTAAAACACATTTCGAAATAGAAAAGATCTGGGCCAATCCTCCTCTACTCGAGCAAGTCATGACCAATTTAATCGACAATGCCTATAAATATACCCCCGATACAGGAAGCGTCTCTATCAAATGGACCCAAGAAACCAAAAAGTCATCTAAAAACAGTATTGATGTTTTAACAATACAAGATACTGGTATTGGCATCCCTAAAGAACATCTCCCTCGAGTATTTGAACGCTTCTACCGCGTAGATCCCGGCAGAAGCCGTGACATAGGGGGAACCGGTCTCGGGTTAGCTATAGTTAAGCATATTGTCCAAACCCACTCCGGTCAAATTTCAGTCAATAGCCGAATTGGAAAAGGAAGCACCTTTACCGTTAAGCTCCCCGCTCATTACTAAAGTTTTTAATCAATCAACTTATAAACCCTCTCGGGCATCTTATTCCCCTTAGCCAACCACTGAACAGCAGAACCTGTTTTCAAATCGGCTTTTACTTTTTCAGAAGCCGCTTTAGCAACATTGGTGTCACGTATTCGAGAGTTAGCAGCAGCAGTATTTTCTTGCGAATGTTGGAGGTTCGTCACAATCGAATTCACTCTATGTTGCATAGACCCTAAAGTCGCTCTCGTACGTGAAAGTTCATTTAGCATTTTATCAATTTTGGGAAGTGAGGAAAAACTCGCTTGCTTTGTGGCCACGCTTGCTCCACTCAAACTCAACCGTCCCACTAACTTGAGAATTTTTTTTAAATCATAAGTTACTCGATCAATTCCCTCTTCATTGTGAATGCCAATTTGAAAATCAAAATGAGTGGAGCCATCTAAAACTTTCTTTCCATTAAATGTTGTCGTTTTTAGTATTCGTGACACTTCCGATTTCATATTGTCAAACTCATTGACAATTAAAGCACGTTCCTCATCTGAGTAGGTATCCGTAGCTGATTGAATAGCCAGCTCTTTCATTCTCGCCCCCACAGAGTGAACCGTCGAAAGGGCCCCTTCAGCCAATTGAATGAGAGAAATAGAATCATTGGCATTTCTTTCAGCCTGACCAAAGCTGCGTATCCGAGTACGCATTCCCTCTGAAATAACTAACCCCGATGGGTCGTAAGCCGGACGAAAAATGCGATCACCAGAAGACAATCGCGTGGATTCCCTATCTCGATCCTTAATATTATTCTCCAATTTACCTTGAGCCATTATGGAGGTAAGATTAGTTCGAACTCGCAAAACCTACCCTTTTTTATCTCTCCCTTTTAAAGAAGTACAATATATAAAAGATACCCAATTACTCCTCGGAAGGAATTGGTCAAACAAAGAAAATCCTCTGGAATTAAATTGAGTGAAAGGAAAAAAATTCCTCTTCAGATCAAAAATCGATCTTCTATTCTTATTGCTCAAGCCTTAGTTCAAGTCACCGATGAAGAAAAAAAGTGATGAGGTTGTATCAAAAACAAAAAAAACAATTCGAAATAATAGATCGATGAAAGTTAATTTAACAATTTTCTTTTGCTTCATTTATCTAGCTGGTATTCAGCTTGTCACTGCTAATAATTGTTACACCTCTTTTACACAAATTACTCAGGGCAATCCACTCCCTAGAACTCTCGAGCAAAAATTTTCAGACTTACAACTCCCCTCCAATATTGCACTCAGCATTGTGCATGGAAAGCAAAAAGCCTTTCAAGGAAACAGAGCTAACCCCTTTATAGGGATTAGCATGGGAATGACCCCCATAGATAGCAGCATCGCCAAAAACTATATTCAAATAGCTCTCGACTCTACCGATGGAACTATTCCCATTCTTATAGGCGACAAATTAGATCGATACAATCAATTCGCCTTTGCAGGAAAGAGTCTCATTAGCGGAAAAGCAGAAGAAGTGGCCTTAAAATCAGGTGATCGCTACAAAGCTATGCTGAAAGAAGCCATTGAGAGTTTTCCTCCCGAGGATAAAAGACGGCTTAAGATCATTCGTTGGCAAGATATACTGACTGAAGAATACCAGCTAGCCGTTGAAGCTGTAAAAAACGAATTTTCTTCAAACCCCAATTTTAAAGCCGTTATCGAACAAACGGCTCAAAATTTTTTCAACCGAAGAGCAAGAGGAAAAACGCCTAAACCAGAAAGAATAGAAGCCCTTCAAAACTATATTCTTGAAGAAATTCCCGTCCTTCTCAAAGGTCTCAAAACTAGCGATGATCGATATGCAACTCTGCTCCATCCCGTTTTTACGAGAGGGGGGCAAAACATAGATAACCCACTCACCGAACTAATAAAAAGTATACTTGAGGATCCCAATTATGCTAACTTGAGATCAGCTTTGCAAATAGAGCAAGCACCAGGTTTGGTTGATATTATTTTCATAACTCCAGTTAACTAGTTTCATGCCTCAACATTTAAAAAAAATCATTCTCCTAGTCGGCTTAATCCTTCTCATCATCAATCTATTTCTCGGCTTCCATATCCAAACCAAAGTCGCCTGCGTAGCCCTGGTCATGTCTTTATGGTGGATTTTTGAGATCCTCCCTTTGGGAGTCACCGCCCTCATACCCGTTTTTGCTTTCCCTTTGCTAAACATTATGCCCGCTAAAAAAATCGCTCCAGTCTATATGAGTCCTATCCTCATGATTTTCATCGGCGGTTTTCTTATGGCTGCAGCTATCCAAAAATGGAATCTCCATCGCCGAATCGCTTTAAAAACCATTTCCTTTTTCGGTCATCAACCTAGTCAATTAATTTTAGGGTTTATGATAGCCACAGCCTTTTTATCCATGTGGATATCAAATACAGCAACGACAGTAATGATGATCTCAATCGCTCTCTCCGTCATCACATGCTACGAAGAAAAGTTAGGGGTTAATGAAAACTCTCGCCAATTTGCTTCCGCTTTAATGCTTTCTATTGCTTATTCAGCATCCATCGGTGGAATATCCACCCCTATAGGAACACCTCCCAACCTAGCCTTCATTCGCCTTTTCGAAATCAATTTTCCTAACCAAGAGGTCCTCTCTTTCAGTCAGTGGATGAGCTTTGCTTTCCCTACCGCCCTTTTTCTCTTTACAGTGGTTTGGCTTATTCTCACCAAATTTTTTTTAAGATCAACAAAAATTAAAAGCCTGAAAGTAAAAGTTATTACCGATGAACTCAATCAACTTGGAAAGTTCACCGCCGAAGAAAAAAAGGTCGCAGTAGTCTTTACCACCATGGTCCTTCTCTGGATTTTTCGCAAAGGATTTCACCTAGGGGACTTTTACCTTCCCGGTTGGTCTAGCCTACTAACTCACCCTCACTATATCGACGACGGTTCAGTGGCCATTCTCTGCGCCCTAAGCCTCTTTCTCCTCCCCGCTCAGAAGGGAAAAAAGCTGCTCGATGGGCAATCTATTAACGAGATACCATGGCAAACAATCTTGCTCTTTGGAGGAGGTTTTGCCTTGGCCAAAGGTATTCAAGACAGTGGTCTCTCTCAATCTATTGGATTCGGTTTAAAGTTCCTCGGTAATTACCCTATCGAACTAGTTATTAGCGCCTTGAGTTTTAGTATGAGCTTTTTGACAGAGCTAACCTCAAACACCGCTTCAACAGAGCTCCTTCTTCCCATCATAGCCGCTATTTCTAAAGAAACAGGCTTCCCCCCTCTCTCCCTTATGATTCCAATTACACTTGCCGCATCCTGTGCCTTCATGCTTCCGGCAGCAACCCCTCCTAATGCCCTCATTTTTGGAAGTCAACGAGTCAAAATGATGGAAATGATAAAGTACGGATTTATCATCAACATCTTGTGTGCAACGGTTATTAGTTTAGTTGGCATCTTTATCCTTCCCTATCTGTTTTAAGAAAAACCCATTTTTAACTTAAACCAATCGTGCTAAATCATACGAATGACAAATAGAATTAACAACACGAAGCAAAATAAACAGATAGCTGAAAACTCAAAAGTTCCTGGCGAACTCACTCGCCGACCCGAATGGCTAAAGGTGAGAGTACCCACTAGCCCCTCCTATCACAAAATCCGAGGAATGCTCAAAGAACTCAACCTGGCCACCGTATGCCAAGAAGCTCTATGCCCTAATATTGAGGAGTGCTGGGGAGGAGGCACGGCCACATTTATGCTCATGGGCGATACCTGTACGAGGGCCTGCCGCTTTTGCGCTGTTAAAACAGGACACCCTAAAGGTCTTTTGGATCCCGAAGAACCTCACAAAGTAGGCCAGGCTATCGCACAGATGAACCTTGACTACATCGTACTAACCTCTGTCGATCGTGACGACTTAAAGGATTTAGGCAGTGATCACTTCGCCCGCACTATTGAGACAATTAAGAAGGGTCGTCCCTCTATGATTGTCGAATGCTTAACTCCCGATTTTAACGCCTGCAAACCCTTTATTAAGAGAGTTATCAATGCTCAACCAGACGTCTTTGCCCACAATCTTGAAACTGTTGAACGACTCACCCCCTCCGTTAGAGACAGGCGTAGTGGTTATCGACAAAGTTTAAAAACATTAGAGCTGGCCAAAGAGATAAAACCAGAGCAATACACCAAAACATCCCTGATGCTTGGCCTCGGAGAGCGTGATGAAGAGGTTCATCAAACTCTTGAAGACCTCAAAAAAATCGGTTGCGACGTCATCACTTTTGGCCAATACCTCGCCCCTACCAACCGGCATAAGAAATACCTCCCAGTCGTTGAGTATATTCACCCCGATAAATTCAAATACTGGAAAGATATCTGCCATAAAATGGATTTTCTTTACACAGCTTCAGGTCCTTTAGTCAGAAGCAGCTATCGAGCGGGAGAGTATTTTATGAAGGAGGTCATTGAAAAAAGCCGAAAAAGTAACCAGCGACAAACTCAAGAAAACCATTCACCTCCCCCTTCTTCGGCATCTTAAATATGCAAATTGTCCAACTGGGAGAAGTCGATTATCAAACTGCCTGGAAACTCCAAAGAGAAACCGTTGATAAAAGGCTAAACGGCCGAGCAAACGACACCCTAATCGTTTGCTCTCATCCACCAGTTGTCACCTTAGGTAAAAAGAGCAACCCTCAAGACCTCAAGGGATGGAGCGGCGACATTTATAGAATAGAGCGTGGAGGAAAAGCTACTTACCATGGCCCCGAACAAGTTATTGTCTACCCCATCGTCGACCTCAAGAGTAAGGGGCAGAATATAGCTGGCTTTCTTGAAGCGATGGAATCAGCGATGGTTAACACATTATCCCATTACCATTTAACAGCTTCAGGGAACCCTAATAGGGGGCAACCTGACTTTACTGGAGTTTGGGTAGAAAGCAAAAAAGTAGCCTCTATCGGCGTAGCCATCAAAAAATGGGTGACCTATCACGGCTTAGCCCTCAACCTCTATAGCAACCCTAAGGCCTTTCAAGGAATTAGCCCCTGTGGGTTGCGCGCAGAAAATATGGTTTCTATCGAGGAGCTCAAAAATGGTGAAAAAGTTCCACGCCATGAACTCGAAACATACTTGATTAAATATCTTTCTCAAGGAATACAAAACCTTTTCCCTGATGGACTTTAAAGGTTATATCTTCGACAATAGACTCACGCGATTTACCGCTCAATAACTTAATTTTATAGGAGTAACGAATGCATCTCTACGAGTACATTCAAGCTGGTGGCTGGATTATGTACATCCTGGTATCTCTCAACATTGTTGGCTTTGCCATCATGATCGCCAAGTTTTTAACTTTTAATAATCAAAAAAAGAGTTCCACCCAAATGGCTGATATGATCAGCGACGAAATCAAACAACAAGCACAAGGCAAAGAGCCCAATACTGTCATTGAAATGGCCAAGCAAGAACTCGGTTCTCATATTTCTCATATTGAAAAAGGCCTTAATACAGTAAAAATTATCGCCTCTATTTCACCCTTACTAGGCCTTCTTGGAACAGTTATTGGTGTCCTCGTTGCTTTTCAGGTTATGGCCCAACAAGGACTCAGTGATCCCAACTTTTTTGCTCGAGGCATATCCATGGCCTTGATCACAACAGTTGGTGGAATGATCGTAGCCATTCCTCACTTTATTGGTCACAACTACTTAATCGGAATGCTAGACAGTATTGAATCCAACCTCGAAAAGGAAATACTCAAAAGAGTTCTCTAAGTTCTATGAAAAAACGCACGCGAAATATAACTAACCCAGACATCACTCCACTCATCGATGTCGTTTTTTTGCTTCTCATTTTTTTTATGGTGAGCACAGTTTTTAAAAAAAATGAATTAGCCCTCCTTCTCAATCTCCCTCAAGCATCAGAAGGTGAAGCCCTTAAAAACCAAAAGAAAAACTTTGTTATCGAGCTCAACACAGAAACTGTAGCCATTAATGGTAAGAAATCTTCACTTGAAACCATCAGTGATCTTCTTGATAAAATTAAAGACAAAAGTTCACCTGTCGATTTGCGTATCGATAAAGATGTAAAATATAACCGTGTTATTAAGCTCCTCGACATCCTCAAGAAAAAAAACCTAACCAACCTCAGTCTCATTACTGATTCATAACTCTTCGCGCCCTCTAATTAATTCTTAAAGCATAGATTCATACAAACTCATCAAGTCTCGAGAAGTGTTCTTCCAGTGAAACCTTTCAGCATAAGATCGCCCCTGCAAGACCATTGTTTTTCTTAAGTCTTCATCAAGGAGAACCTTTTCTATTTTACTAGCAATATCTTCAATAGAGTGAGGGTCGATATAGACGGAATTAGGTCCTGCTGATTCAGAGAGATAGGAACCAATAGAAGTAATCACAGGCACTCCGCTATAAAGAGCTTCTACATTCGAAATACCCCAACCTTCAAAAAAACTAGGGCAAACAAATAAATCAGCGTGTTGATAAATAGCAGGGAGTTCTTCATTAGCAATTTGATCGACAAATAGCACTCTCCCATTCATCCCATATTCAATTACTTCTTTTTGAACTCGCTTTTTATATTCTTTTCCATCTCCGACAAGAACTAAGTGATGAGGAATCAAGTCCTTTATCCGGCCAAAAGCACGCACTAAAGAAAGAGCATTTCTTCTTTCCTCAAGAGTACCAACGTAAAGAATATAATGATCTGACAGTTGAAGCCTCTGTTTTACTCTCCACCAGGTATCTTCATCAGTATTTGAATAAAAAATAGGATGACAACTTTGGTAAATAATTTTAATTTTTTTTTCCGATACTTTAAAGAAATCTATTAAATCTCTCTTTATCTGCTCACATATGGCCACGACAATATCTGCTTTCTCAATATTATGAAAACATCTCTGACGATAAACTTGACCATTAATCCAAGGGTAAAACTCAGGATGCCTCATAAATGTCAAATCATGAATTGTGACAAGATTTTTAGTTTTTAACTTATTTATCCTAGGAGGAAGCTCATCGGACAGACCATGATAAATATCTAATTCATCTTTTCTAATTGTTTGACTCAAAATAAGATTTTTCCAAAGAGAAGAAAAATTTTTAGCAAAATAAGACTTTGGAGTTCGAATCGTTAAATTCTCAAATCTTCTCTTCCATTCCAAAACTCTCCGATCTTTCACAAAGGGAGTAAAAAGAACATATTCCTGCTCTGGAAAATGTTTAACTAAGCTCTCTACAAGAGTTTGAGAATAATTTCCAAAACCTCTAAAATTGTGGAAAATTTTTTCAGCATCAAATCCTAGACGCATATCTACTCCTTTAGTTTGTGTTTTCACGCAAATAAAAGCTTAGACAGCCCATGGCAAAAATATACACAGGCTTCAACACTTCTAAAAATACAATAGGAAGTGAAGTTAATTGAGTACAAAAAGATTAAAGTTTTTCAATTGAAAATTCAATCTCTACTCAAAACTTATTAGCCATTCGTGGGAACAAGAATCTCTTGACGAGGATAAATAATTTTCTTTTTCATTGAATTCATCCTCATAATTTTGCGAATTGAAGTTCCAAATCGCTGAGCTATTTTAGAGAGGTTATCCCCCTTTCTTACAACATATGTCGTAACTCGGTGACGGATTTTCAATTTTTGACCAACGCGAATCATATCGCCTCGAACCTTATTGAGTCGTCGTATAGCACTTATAGATACTCCATATAAGCGAGCTATTTTTTCTAGCGTTTGTCCTCTTTTTACATAATGATAAATAACTTTCTTGCCTCTCTCGAGAGAAGCAATATTTCGACCTTTTCTAACTTGCTGCCCCACAACTAATTTTTGACCAATAAAGATTTGACTGCCCCGAATTTTATTCCAGCGCTTAAGAGAAGAAACCCTAACATTAAACCGAAGAGAAATAGAAGAGAGATTATCACCAGGCATCACCCTATAATAGAGAGCCTGAGAAAAAGCATAACGATTACTTCTGAACTTCCCAATAACAGAAGCCAATAAAGATAAATTTTCTCTAGGTGCAATTAAACGATAAGAGTTCCTCCCAGGATAAATTGTCTCTCGACGAATATCAGGATTAAATTTTTTAAGCTTTTGATAAGAAATTTCTGCTTTCTTGGCTAGAGAACGTAACGAAAAAGGTACTCCAACACGAAAAACTTCTCCTCTCGCATATTCCCGAGACTCTTTTCGAAAACTCTTAAGGTAATTTCTAAATCCATGCTTTTTAGCAAGAAAACGTGCTGCCGCTACCTTCGGAATATAATAAATTGTTTCTTTAGGGAGAAGCTTTTTTCGAACGAGTGTTCGATAATCACGAGTGTTACCCTTTCTAATCGCATTAATAATTCTATACTCTCCAGCATTATAAGCACATAAAGCTAATTCCCAAGAGCCAAATATATTGTAGAGATCCTTAAAATAATTAGCCGCAGCCACTGTTGCTTTGTGAATATTTCTTCTTTCATCGACTTGATTTTCAACCCTCAAACCGTAGCGTTTAGCAGTCCCTTTAATGAATTGCCAAGGCCCTAAAGCTTTTGCCCGCGAAAACGCATGAATATTGAAACCAGACTCAATCAACCCAACAAAAAAGAGGTCACTAGGAAGGCCGTGCTCTTCAAAGATCTTTCGAACAACCTTGTCATATCGAGCAGCTCGTTTGAGATAACGAATAAAGCGCTCACGATCGCGCTTGGTAAAATAATTAACCCAGTACTGAAAATATCGATTCTCATAGTTTAGTTTAAGTTTAGCTGCAGTAGCTTTTTTGCCACTATCTACTTTTTTTCGATTTCTTCTGGCCTTAGAAGAAACAAATCGAGAAGCCGACTCACGTTTCCTGACTCTCTGTTCAAAACTATTCTTGTCAAGTTTGACTTCCCTTATCTTCTTTCTAGGCTTTTTTACTAGTTTTTTTTCTCTTTGAACCAGTAAAAGAGGTTTTTTGGGAGGGTTAAGAAATTTTATAGAAGAACAAGAGGTTAGGATTAAAAACAGGATAGCGCTAAAAATAAGTCTCACTTACTCACTCCTAATGGTTCATCATTTCATTTTAAAGCAAGCAGCGGGGAGAGCAAGTAAACAATGTAAGAATAATTTTCCTATTTCTTTTAGAAATTAACAGCAACGTTAACACTCACAAAGCCACCAATTTTTAGTTCCTTGCTGGGTGCAGTACGAACAGCAACTTCTGTTTCTAAAACAAAAGTACGATTGTTTTTCAAAATGGAAACCCAATCAACAGGGTGAGTAATTAAACTAAGACATTTTTTACGACAGCTAAGAGATGTTGCATTCTCCTTCCTATCATAACTCAAAACTAAAACTCGAGACTCCAAAGAAGATTCATGCTCACCTATCAACTCCCCAAAAGAGAGATAAACTTTTAACCCTTTTATAAAATCTAAATTTTTCCCATCCTTGAGATGTAGCTGAACAGAGCCAATCTCTAGCTTCTCAATAACACTCCAGTCAATGACCTGGTCGAGTTCGGGAAAGTAAAGAGTCTTGGGTTCTGTCTCAACTTCAGTGCCGTTTCTCCCATAGAGGTAAATATTGGTGAACACCTTAGCTAGCTCACGAAAAATTCTTCCCACTCCAGGGAAACCATCCAGCCGGTCACTAGACCCTTCAACAAGCACTGGCTCAATGGGAAACAAAAGGCTAAAAGAATGCACCTTGATGGCCTCCCAGGCCGGTTGGATTTCTTCTTTTTCCTGAAAACAGCCACTTAGAAAAGCTAATAAAATAAAAATATTTAAAAAATGAATTTTAAGCATAGTTCCTGCTCTTTTTAATCCCCAATAGAACATTGCATTACATATTTAAAAAGCCCTCGTGAAATTTTTCCCAACTGCACTTAATAGGTCTACAGCTTCTCCAATAGTTGGCCCTCACTTTGTTATCAAATTTATGTAATATTTTCATAATGCTTAAAGTCATTTCTCAAACTCAAAACAAGGAGTATCCTCGGCTCCATGATTTTTTATCGCCTCCCCATTCTTGGGGCCCTACTGCTCGCTTTTTTCATCAAGCTTTCAGCTAAGGCCATCTATTACGAAACTCTTCCCAAAGGCAGAAAAATGCCTGTCTTTCGACTAATTCACACAAATAAAATCTCATCTTCGCTAAATCACAATGCTCAAGAAGAAAAATACTTTTTCAAGTTAAACCTAAATTCTAAAAATCTAGAAAACTTCAGCAGTTATACAAAATACGCTTTTGATTATCTTAAAAAAGTCTCCCCTGAAGCCTATTCAGTCTTAACACTAGGGGGCTACGAAGCCGCAGGGACAGCACGCGTTCAAGTCAGAGGGTTTGGATTTGCCTACGGATTAACCAACACCATCACGACTTATGCCACTCTTCCCTGGTGGGATGCTCAAGCCAATTTGGAAATTAAAAAAATTCAAGATAAAAACTTAAGGCAAGTTCAAGATATCCTCTCTCGACAAGGGGATTCAGCTCAACCAGCTTCAGAAATAGCCCAACAAATAAATCAACTCAATATAGAGAGCACAATCCAGTCTATTATCGTTAATGGTTACGGTTACAAACCTCTTGGCTCCTGGAGAGGAAAAGGCTTTGGCGATTTGAAGATAGGTTTCATGCACCGATTAACTGATTGGAAAAACTCAGGACTCGCCTGGGGTGCTGGTATTGTAGCCCCAACCGGGCGAACGGATGACCCAGACTTATTACAAGATTACGGTTTTGGTGATGGCCAATGGGACTTATTCGCTGAATTTGGTGGTGGTCATACTTTCAAGGGTACAAGATTAGGAATCGATAGTAGTGTTCACTACACCTATCAATTGCCAAGCCATAAAGAATATCGAATTCCAGAAAATCGCGAGTCAAAGTTTGGAACAAAAAAAGATCTCTTTCGTGAAAAGCTTGGCAATGCCTACAATTGGAATGGAACCCTCTCTTGGAGTTTTGCACACTGGCTTTCCCTCGCAACAACCTACAGTTTTACCTTTAAAGAAAAAAATCATTACCGATCACCTTACCAACAAGCTAATCAATGGTTCTCAGATAAATCAAAAAGTGAGACTCACTCTCTTCGCACTACACTTCGCTTTAATACAATCAACATGTACCATTCTAATAACTTCTTTTTTCCTATGAATATCAACCTTCATGGAGAAACAACTTTATCTGGAAAAAATACTGTTAAATATAATCGATACGATATTGAATTCCGCTTCTTTTTTTAGCTCCTACAAAAAGAAGACAAAAAACCATGGTGCTCTAAAATGAGGCCAAAAGGCTCTCCTTCAAGAAAAAAAAATCCATCTAAATCTAAATAATCAACTCCATGTGCAATGTTTAAAGCAGAACTTATTCCCAACGATGTCTCAATCATACACCCAAGCATAGTCTCCATCCCGAGCTCCCTAGCATCACGCAATTGCCTAAGGGCCTTGGCATAACCTCCAGCTTTCATCAACTTCACATTGACTCCATGAAACCTTTGTGCCAGATCTGAAGTCACTTGATCATCAACCAAAGACTCATCAGCTATCAGAGAAAAAGGAGAGCATTTTTTTAGTGCTAAGTAATCTCGATGAAGATTTGCAGGAAGGGGTTGCTCTAAAAACTCAATGGGAAGATATCTTACTTCTTGGAGAAAATTCATCACTTCTTCTAGTGACACAAAAGATTCATTAGCATCAACTCTAAGAAGTCCTTTGTAATGTCGGTGAATTTCTTTTAAAGCTTCAGCACCTCCTTTTTTTTCGATTTTAACCTTCAATGAAGAAAATCTTTGAAGCTCCCAAGATTGAATAAATCTTCCAATCTCTGAAATATTCATAATAGGCAGTGAAAAGGAAGTTGGAACTTTATCAATTTTTTTAACAGAAAGGATTTTTTGAACACTACAACCATTTAAATGAGCTAGAAAATGTGTATAAGCACAATCAATCCCCGCCTTAAGGCTATTATCAAGCTCTAGTTCATCCAATAAATTTAAATAATTTTTAGAGTGATGAATTTTTTTAGGGTAACTTCTTTGAAATAGCTCAAAGCCACGTTTAATGCTCTCCTCTGATTCACCATAGTGAGAATTAAAAGCCACTTCCCCTTTACCTGAGAATTCTCCTTCAGTGAAAGTGACTATAAATATCAGCTTTTTTAAAGAGCGAGATCGAGAAATCGTCCAATCACATTTTAAAGAAATACAATATTCCTCAATTGTCCAAATACCCATTCAATTTTTTCCAATACTGGCCTTTGCTATCCTCTCTATTTTACTCTATTCCTAATAACACTATTGAAGTAGGAAAATTCTGAAGCAAGAAATAATTATTCGCATGGGACTAGCCTTATTAGCTCTCTTTATCTTTGGAAAAGTCCTAGCACCAACGTTTGGAATGTGGCTTTGGGAAAAACTTTTTGGCTCCCCCAAGAGAAATAATCGCGATCTCGATTTTGATCAATTAATCGAAACAAAAAAAGCCATTCTAAGGCGAGGTGAGCCAGCCTCCAGAGAAGGACAAATACAACATCCTCAAAAAAAATCTAACCCTACACAGCAAAAATATCGAGAAGCTTTTAGCCATCTCTCTCAAAAAAGTAATCGAACCGAAATTGAAGAAGAAAAACTCGAACAATATAAATTTATCCTGACCCTATTTGATGCTCTACAATGGGGAGGTGGTAAAGAAATTCATGATATTTCTCAAAAATTATCTAAGAAAATAGGCATACGTATAGAAGACACTACCGTCACCCACCTCATCAAAAAAATGTTGAAATACGATTGGGCCCTTTTACGAAAATCAAACAAATTGCCCACACTTAATGAACTCACTCCCCTCTGGGAATGCTATCTCTTTTGGGAACTTATTTTAGAGGAATTATGGGGAACTGGAGGGAAACTAACCAAAAGTTTACAGTCCAAATTTCATACCTCTCAAAAAGATTTAGAGAAAGCCATCATTTCTATTTTCAGTAAAATCCAAAACCCTCAAGTATCTCCCAAACAAATACTAGAGGGAAAAGTTGATCTCATAACCAAAGAAAAACTCGACGTCATAGCCCCTAAATTTTTATTAAGTGAAGATTTAAAATTTTTTCAACCAAAAAAAGAATGGCTCAAAAAACTCGAAGAAGAAATTATTTTTTATTCATCCCTCACTCCTCTTCCACCTTTAAAAAATGACAAAGATAAGGAAGGGGCAATGAGGGCCCTTGGTGTAACTAAAGAAATGGAACTAGAGGAAATTAAAAAAGTTTACAGAAAATTAGCACTTCTTAAACACCCCGATAAACTCTCCGCTAAAGGTATACCAAAAGAATTTGAGTTTATTGCTACAGAAAATTTTGCTTTAATTCAAAGAGCTTATGATATATTGAAAAAAAAGATGTAACTATTTGCGCTTATAGTGAATTCTAACAATGGCAAAAAACTATCATTAATTGGATGATCACATGCCTGCTAATCAACAAATTATTCGAGATATCCATTTTGAGCTAACCCATATTATTTCAGAAACAAATGGAATTTACCTGCAAGATACCCTTGAGCTACTCTCTTTCTCACCAGTTATTAAAGAAAATAGCCTCATTGAAAAGCAAGTTGCTGAATTCAAAATACTCCTCGGAGGCTTTCACAATGGCGAAGTTGAAGTCCACACCTTACTTGCCCATCCTGTCGCTTTAGCTTTTCGAGAGTTTTTCAAATCCTTTCCACTCAAATTTTTTGAGGAACATATCCACCTTACGGGAAGTATGACTTCAGATTTTATTTATCCACGACTTAAAAAATTAATCGATGGACCCAACGCTAAAACCTACGAAAAAAAAATCAAAGAAATCTACGGCGAAAACGCTTGGCCAATTAAAAACGCTCAAGACATTAATCGCCTCATACGTCTGCAAGATGGTGAGCAATTTATGACTTACCTCAAAATCCTTTATCTACCCAAGCTCATACTTATTGATAAAAAGACTCATGAAGAAGCCGCTTACCATATGGCAGAAGAACTCTATTATAAATATAATGTAGGTCATCTTCGACTCAAATTTACCCTCTCAAGATCAACCTCTGATACAAGCGAGCAAATACCTTATCTCGAAAATATTACTGAAGAAGACGTCGTCTTTGGTCTTTTTGATGGATTTCAAAAATTCCAAAAAAAACATCCCAATTTTGGCTTTATTCTCTCTCCTTGTTTTCGCAAGGAAGCAGGTTTTTATGACAATGAAAAATATGAAAGTAAGCAAGAGCACTTCATTCATCAAGTCGATAAACTTCTCGAGCTTATCGATAAACGTCCAGAGCTTCAAAAACACCTTGTTGAAATAGATACTGTCGGTGACGAAAGAGAACTCTACAGAAAAAAACATTTCCATGAAATGAAAGAAGGTTTAAGAAAACTTCAATACCGAGGTTTTAGAATTAGAAGCCACCACGGAGAAACTTGGAAGAATATTAGAAAGGGTGTTCAATCAGTCGATAACTCTATGAATATTTGGCATATCGATACATTAGAACATGGTCTTTCCTTAGGTATTAACCCCAATTATTACTTTCATCGTCTCTATCAGAGAGTTATGGAACAAAATCGCCAGGAAAAACCTATCAACACCAATACCCAAACCTACCATGAACTTATGGATATGGAGTGGCATGATTTCTCTGTGAGAGATAAACTTATTCAAGGCATACCACTAACTAAAAAAGAAGAAACTAGCTTTATCAAAACCAAATTTTATACCGCGAGAGAAATCGAGCACTACCAACACGATGTACTCAATAGGATGATTATGAAAAAGGTGGGATTAGTAGCTCTCCCCACATCTAATATGAAACTAACTGGTTCCTTCCCAGATTATAAAGATCACCCCTTTAGTTGGTGGGAAAAGAAAGGCGTTCAACTTGGTGTCGGCACAGATAACTACATCACCCTTTCTACCGATTACCTTCAAGAAATGCTTATTTTACTTTTCTCTGATCCCATCAATCTCAAAATCACAAAACTTCTTATGATTTCAACGAAAGAATCAAAAAGACCTTATATAAGCCATCTACTGTGGCAAATGCGCCAAGAAATTGTTCAAAAAGAAGTTCAAAGCATTAGTTCGGATTAAAGGTAAAAAAAGGGCCACACTCCATTTAAACAACAAAAAACATTTCCCTTCTAAAAAACAAAAAGTGAATTATTAGGGCTTTCCCTATCTCTGCAGCGACACAACACAGAGCAACACCAACTCCTTC
Organism: Bacteriovoracaceae bacterium; assembly: GCA_965206965.1. Taxonomy (GTDB): domain Bacteria; phylum Bdellovibrionota; class Bacteriovoracia; order Bacteriovoracales; family Bacteriovoracaceae; genus CBDBLK01. The sequence continues at coordinate 305,996 of OZ242254.1, forward strand.
CCTCAACTCTTTGTTTCGAGATATACTCAAAGGAGCGTAAAATAAATAAGATCAAAAAAGGAATTTTTCGTGGCCTTTAGCAAACAGAATTTGATTGACCTTATCAAAGTAGCTGTCCAACACAATGCTAGCGATGTCCACATTCGGGCAGAAGAAACACCTTGTTTAAGAATTAGAGGAGAGCTAGTTCCCATTCAAACAAAAAAATTTTCTATGCAAGACGTTCTCGATATCGCTGCGATTATACTCAATAAAAAAGACCTGATCGCCAACCTTCCCTCTTTGAAAGAGTACGATGGTGGATTTGCCATTCCTAGTATTTGCCGAATACGTTACAATCTTTTTCGCTATAATAGAAAGCTGGGGATTATCTTGCGAATCGTTAGTATGAAGATCCCCTCTATCGATCAACTGCAATTCCCCAAAGTCCTCAAAAATATCTCTCTTCAGCACCGTGGATTAGTACTTGTTACAGGACCAACTGGTTCCGGCAAGTCAACAACATTGGCTGCCATGATTGATTATATTAATAATAAACGTCACAGTCATATTGTTACGATTGAAGATCCAATAGAATACCTACACACCCCAAAGAAATCCCGTCTTTCCCAAAGAGAGGTTGGGCGTGATACTCCTGACTTCAGCTCTGCTCTAAGAGCAGCCCTTAGACAAGATCCTGATGTCATTCTCATTGGCGAGATGAGAGATCCCGAAACAGTTCAAATTGCACTAAAAGCTGCAGAAACAGGGCATATTGTTTTCTCTACCGTCCACACCACTCACGCCCTTGCCACTATTGGACGAATTATCTCTATGTTTCCTACAGAAGAACAAGAAGATGTAAGAAAAAGATTATCTGTCAATCTCTACGCTACTATTAGTCAACGGATGCTCAAAACAGCTAATAACAAGGGTGTCGCCGTTGCCATGGAAATTATGGTGACTACACCAGGTGTAAAGGAAGTCATCGAAGGACAAGAACCTCTTGAAAGACTCATTGAAATTATCCAGGAAAATTACGGGGCAGGCGGAAATGGCTCTCAATCCTTCGATCAAGATATTATGGCCCTCTACGAGGGAAAAATTATAACCAAAGAGACTGCACTCGATGCTGTTTCTTCCCAATCCGACTTTCTTCAAAAACTTGACTTCACCTAGTCACGCTAGATGAAAACAATATTAAAAACTATTTTTCACTATCTAGAAAAAGAGCAGTTCCACAAATGAAATCGTGAAGTCCTCGCTTAGCAGGATTGGTAAAAATCATTAAAACACCAACCAATGAGAAAAGTGAAATAGGTTTGACAATGAGCTCTCTTATAAAAATAAACCCTCTTTCCGAGAAAATTTTTCCATCATGATTTCCAATTCTAATCCTTATTACATTTTTTCCTAAAGACCTATTGAATAATAGGCAAGGATAAGCATAAAAGAGAAAGAAAAAAATAAAGAAAAGAGAAACCCTGCAATACAGAACAATCTCTCTTGGAGAAAAAGGTAAATCTAGCACATTCTGCCTGGCGTATTCAATAATGTAGCCTTTTATCATAGGAGCAATAAACCAAGCCAAGCTAATACAAGCGATCACAACAACTAAATCTATGATATTGGCCAAAAGCCTCCTCGTGTGATCGATAGGGATAATCTCAGCGAATTCAGCAACACCAGCTTCTTTGCGCGCAAGAGCAGAGCGATTTCGACGAGCAGGCTTTTTATCAAAATCCACTTCCATTTTTAGGGGCTTTTTTTTGTGAGGTAAATCCTTTTGATCTCCCCCACTGGCCTTAACTTCCCTTTTCGGTTTAACAGTCTCTTCATCGAGCTTAAATTCCCAATCGTCACCATCCGATACAGACATTGGTTCACCCTTTACTTCTTTCCCATACCTGGTACATAAGTTAGCTTCTGACCTTTCACTTGCCGGATCATATCTTCCATAATAAAAAGAGCTTCTTCTATCCCAGGATCTTGACGAATTCCATCGACCCAATCTTTCTGTTTTTGCTTAAAGTCTTTCCGCCATCGCTTTTCATCAGTTTTAGCAATTTTTTCATGTCTTTTCACGGACTCTTCAAAGCGCTTCACAAGAATTTTTTCATTTTTCCCTTCTAACTTTAAAGACTGAGAAACTTCTTTATTCTTCTTATCTTCATCTCTAACTTTCTTTAAGTTAAGGCTAGCAACAGTGTCATTTCTTCTCTCAATAAGATAGTTCACTGACTTTTTAACCTTTTGAAAACGAGAGTTCTTCGAAACCCTCAAAGAACTTCTTCTTTTTAATGCACTCATTTTGTATTTGTGTTTAGTCCACTTCTTATACTTTTTCTTTTTCACAGTATCCCAAGGCAAACTATAATCCAGATCCTTTTCGCGATTCTCGGCATAACCGAGAGAGTCAGGGATAATAATGTCAGGAGTAATACCTTTATATTGAGTCGATATACCGTTGATGCGATAGAACTTCTGAATCGTCACTTTCAAAGCACCCATCTTGTCGCCAAACAATTGGCGCATAATCCCTGCATTGAGAGGGATCACCGCCTGAACAGTCCCCTTGCCATGAGTAAACTCTCCTCCCACAATAACAGCTCGTTTGTAATCTTGAAGAGCCCCTGCAAGGATCTCAGAAGCAGAGGCACTAAATCGATTCGTCATAACAATGAGAGGTCCACCATAGGTAATCTCACCATCTGAATCGCGAAGAACTTCTATTTGACTAGTATAATTTTTTGTTTGAACAATGGGCCCAGAGTCAACAAAAAGACCTGATATCTCACGTGCATCAGGTAAAGCTCCCCCTCCATTATTTCTTAAATCGAGAATAATTCCACCAACATTATATTTTTTTAATCGTTCAACTTCGATTTTCACATCGCGGGAACAGTTTTTAGAAGGATCATCAAAATCACGGTAAAACTTGGGGAGATGAACATAGCCCACTTTAGTTCCTAAATCCTTGTGTTGAATAACACTAGATTTAGCAAAAGAAGCCTCCATTCTCACAACATCACGAATAATAGGAATCACCTTACGAGTACCATCGGCCCTTTTAACAGTTAATCTAACTTCAGTACCCTTTTTACCACGGATATAGCGAACAGCATCGTCAACTCTCATGTCGACAAGATCGACAGGTTCCCCATCTCCTTCGGCAACCATCAATATAGTATCATCAACTTCTAATTCTTTTTGCCTCCAAGCCGCACCACCAGGTACAACTCTTACGACCTTAATATAGGCGCCATCCTCTTGCAGTACTGCACCAATCCCTTCAAGCTGCCCCGAAATATCAATATCAAAGTCTTCTTTTCTTTTAGGAGGTAAATAGGATGTATGAGGATCAAAAACATTAGCAATAGAGTTAAAAAACTTCTCTAAGTAATCCGTCCTATCATCTTTTAAAAACCTTCGAAATAAATCCTTATACTTTTTCGCTATAGCAGCATGCGCTTTTTCTCGCATTTCCTTATCCGTCAATATCTTCTCTTTTTTCTTCTTTTTCTTTTCTTTCTTTACATTTTTTTTATCCTCTTCTTGTGCCTCCAACATAGAGAGATAGCGATTTAAAACAGCGTGCTTATAAAGCTTTCTCCAATGTTCTTTCCACTGAACTTTACTCTTCGGAAAACCTCTCTTTTTAGGATCTAACTCTAAATTTTCGTATTGAGTAAATTTAAATTGATTCTTAAAAATTTTTTGACGTAATTCTTCAGCTTCTTTCACTCGTTCTTCAAAAACAGATATCGTTAAACTCAGGAGCTTATGATTTCCTGAAATCATTTGATCATCCATTTGAAGCCGATACTTTTCTAGCTTTTTAACATCACTCTTTAATAAAAATTGTTTCCCATAATCAATTTTTTTGAGGTATTCATCAAAAGCTTTTTGAGAGACTTTGTCGTCGATCTTCATGCCTCTATAGTGATAAGTTTCCAACGAATTTCTTAGAATATTTCCAATAACTCTTTCATGACTCCTCTTGGATGTTTCAGAAAGACTCGACGATGACCTTAAGGGTTCGGACCAAATCGGCAAAGAACCCAAAAGAAAAATAAAAAGGAATAAATACAATCTCATTCTAACTAACTCCATTTCACTCCACTTAAATTCGCTTCCACCGTCTTTTAATGATAAGCCTAGATGATAAGCGATAAAAGGGTGAAAATAGCTCTTTGCTCACCGTTTAGCATCCTGCGTACCAAAATAAAATTAGTTATCCAAGAGTTCCGCCCTACCCAAAAAGTGAATTGAGTAGCATTCTGAATGATTTAAACTATCCTTGAGAAAGTCAGTAATCCCCAATTCCTCTCTCAACTCTCGAGTCACACTTTGCCAATAGCCCCTACGAGGGCAGGTAATCGGCCTTTGAGGAGAGAAGAGGCTACACGCATCATCGTGGGGCACAAGAGAAAGGTCATGAGTTCCAATCTTTTGAGCCAACTCCATAATATTTCTTTTAGAAAACCCGATTAATGGTCTCAAGATTGGTCTCTCACTAACACTATCCAATAAATTGATATTGCCTATAGTTTGGCTTGACACTTGAGCTAAAGAATCACCCGTACATAGTGCATCGTAACCCTTAGTTTCAGCTAAGAGATTCGCTCCCAAAATCATAGCATAGCGAAACAATACAGTACGGTATGCCTCCCGACAGTTCTTAGCAATCAAGTCTTGAATTTTACCAAAGGGAATAATGTGCAAACGACAACCAACCTGGTAGCGACTGAGAACTTTGCAGAGATTAACAATCTTTTCTTTCACCTCATCACCAACAAAGGGATAGGCATGAAAGAAGGCAAACGTCTGCCGACAACCTCTAGCAGACATCAAATAACTAGCGACAGGGCTGTCAAATCCTCCAGACAATAAAGTAATCAATTTACCACTACTCCCAACCGGCAATCCACCAATACCCAAAATCTTTTGACCTGTAATATAAGTAGTCTTTGGGCCCACAACTTTAATTTGAATCTCTACACCGGGGTTGTGTAAGTCAACTTTCCAATCTTTGAAATTCGATAAAATTTTCCCTCCAACAACTTTATCAAGTTCCATACTGGTAAGAGCAAATTGCTTAAAAGATCTCTTTGTTTTTACTCGAAAAGTTTTTGAATTCAAATTATTTTGTCCAACAGCTGCAAACACCTCTACAGCTTCTTCTTTAATAGCCTCCACCGCTGCCTGACAGATCCTGGCTGGCTGTAAACTAAATAAGCCAGGTATATCAGAGATCACCTTGAGAAGATCACTTTGGAAATCCTTCTGACTCGTTAAGATGAAACGTTGATTTTCATTTTTTAATTGAAAAGAATCGATGTGAAGCTCTCTGCAAACTCTATAGATCTGGTCATAAAGAATCTTAATATAGGTCGTTCGATTTTTTCCCTTAAGCCATAGTTCATCTACGTTGAGCAAAATTAACTTAGACACAAAACCAACCTATTTCAAAAGATACGACACCTCTTCTACCATGTCGCGAAAAGCTAATAATAAATGTTCAACATGCTCTTCCGTTGTTGCATGCCCCAAAGAAATTCTTAAAAAGCTCTTTTGTTTTTTCAAATCCCAATTCAAAAGATCAAGAGCAGGATTCTTCTTTTTTAACTGAGAAGAACAAGCAGAGGAGCTAGAAATAATAACCCCCTTTTCTTCCAGTATCCGCAAAACAATATCACTCGATAAACCCTCAAAGACAACACCGAGAATATAGGGGCTCACCAATTCTTGAGAAAAGGGAAATTGTACTTGAAAAGCCAAGGGTGTGAGCCCTTCCTTTAGTCTGTGAGAGAGTGCAAACAGACGATCAAATTCGCCATCTCTCTTTTTTAACCAAAATTTGACAGCTTCATGAAAACCAAAAATCAAAGGAGCAGGAAGTGTTGAGCTACGTTTTTTAAATTCCTGTCCTCCACCTAAAAGGAGGGCCTCTAAAGAATCTAAATTTTTGACAAAAAGTCCCCCTATTCCCTTAGGTCCCCCTATTTTGTGAGAACTAATTGTCAGGGAATCGACAAAAGGCATTCCCTCATCCAAAGCATATTTACCGTAGCCTTGGACTGCATCGATATGGACAAAGGCACGAGGGCAAACCTCTTTTAATTGAGAAGTCCTCTTTTCAAATTCAAATAAAACTCCCGTTTGATTGTGAACAAAAGTCAAAAGAATAAGTGGGCATTTCGATTCCTTCAATTTCTCTAAAAATACAAGCCAATCAATAGCCCCACCTTTTGCCAAAGGTATTTGATAAAGGGGTATTTTGTCTCGCTTCGACTTCCAACGAGCTGGTTCGACAAGAGAGGGATGATCACCCAAATGACACCAAATTTCAGAAACAGGAGGTACTAAAGTTCTAATAAGCTGGTTATTTGACTCCGTTGCCCCCGAGGTAAAAAGAAAGGACTCCCCATGAGAAGCTCTTCCCAACAAGCTCTGGAGAACACTCTCCCTACACTCATCAATCCTCAGAAGAAGCTCTTTTCCGAGGCGATGAGACGCCGAAGGATTAGCAAAATCCTCCCGTTGAGCATTCGCCATTATTTCTAGAACCCCCTCTAAAAGAGGAGAAGAAGCGGCATAATCAAAATAAGTCATGGTTGTTTCACTCTTAGTTCAATCCCTTTGATAAGCTAATTAACACAATAAGTCAACAGCTTGTTTCTCCACCTTTACTTCTCTCGCCCTTGAGAATAAAAAGGCTTCTAGCAATAACAAAAATAGATCTATCCAGCAGGAAAAAAGTGGTCAGTAACGCTTATTTACAGCAACCTAGTTTATACAAAGACCATATTGTTTTCACTTCAGACGACGACCTGTGGACCGTTTCTCGCTTTGGTGGACAAGCCCGCCGCTTGACAACATCCAAAGGGTATTCCCATTCTCCCCACTTTTCTCCTGATGGAAGCCAAATCGCCTACCTTTCCAATGATCATGGTCAATCAGATATCTACCTTATTCCCGCTAGTAGTGGAATTCCTCAAAGAGCTACCTATGATAGAGCTCAACACATTTCCGGTTGGAAAAACCACCACACTCTCATCTACTCTACTAGTTCTGAAACCTTTCACCCTCGCGTAACAGAGCTTTATGAATTAAATCTAAAAACACTAGAATCGAAAGCCCTCAACTATGGCCACGCCAGTTGCCTTCAATACGACGGCAAAAGATCTGTTTTAGGAAAAAACATAGGAGATCCAGCTCGTTGGAAACGCTATCGTGGAGGTACTGCTGGAACCCTTTGGGTGGATGAATCCAGCCGAGGTCATTTCAAACCAATTTTGAAAAAACTTCCTACTAATTTAGCCAACCCCTTGTGGATAAAAGGGAGAATCTATTTTATTTCAGACCATGAAGGCGTAGGAAATATCTACTCCTGCAACGCCAAAGGTACTAACCTTAAAAGACACAGTCACTGCCAAGAGTATTACGTGCGCTCATTCTCACACCACCAAGGAATCATCGTCTATCAAAGTGGTGCCGAAATTTTTCAACACGAATTAAAATCGGGAAAAGAAGAACCTATCTCAATTGAGGTAAATAGCAATTTTAACCAAGCCCTCCCTCGTTATGAATCATCTTTTGACTATCTTCAAAACTTTACCCTCTCTCCGGAAGGAGATCAGCTTACTCTTCTCACTAGAGGACAACTTTTCTCTTTTAAACCTTGGGGAGGAGCTCCTTTTAAACTTGGAAATGAACATCGTCGTTACCGAAAACCTTGCTACGTCAAAGATAAGCAGGGAAAAACCTACATAATGGCGGTTGAACTCAACAATCAAAATGAAGAACGATTTAAACTTTTTAATTGGCAAACATTTAAAGCCCAATCCCTTTCCCCCCAGTTGGACATCGGGAAAGTTTACAATATCTATGCCTCTGAAAAGGGTGGCCATGTGGCCATCACCAATAATCGCTCAGAACTCTGGCTTTTTAACTTCACTACAAAGAAATTTAAGAAAATTGACCGCGACCCTCACCATTTTATAGGAAAGTGCTCCTGGTCACCCTGCGGACGCTACTTAGCCTACGCCCTCTCTCTCGATAATGCGACAAAAGGAATTGTCCTTTACAATGTTCAAACAAAACGAAAAAAGAATCTCATTCAACCAATCTTACACGACAGTGACCCCGTTTTTGATCCCTCTGGCCATTACCTCTACTTTATAGGTATACGGGAGTTTCATCCTCACTACTGCGAAACCCATTTTGAATTAGGTTTTCCTTTTGCCACTAAGCCTTACGCTATCGTCCTCTCTAAAGAAGCACCTGACCCACTCAAGTCCTTCCTCGATTTTGATGAAAAAGACGAGGAAGATGAAGAAGAAAAAAAAGCACCAAGCAAGAAAAAAAGCCGTACAAACCAGAAGACTAAAATCGATTGGGATGGCATTGAGAATCGTATCATTTCTCTTCCTCTATCTCTCGGTGGTCATTTGGATATCGACGCTACAAAAAATAAAATTTTCTTTTTTAAGCAAGGTCATCGAGGACTTAACCCTCACTCAGACAAAGGGTATATAAGAGAGCCTCTTCCTGACCTCTACACTTACGATTTCAAAGAAAAGAAAAAAGAAATCTTTCACAATAGCGTCGAAATGGGAAAGCTCTCTCTTGGGGGAAAATATTGGGCTCTCGTCTCCGATGAAAACATTAGGATTTGCTCGACCGAAAGCAAACCTAGTGAAGGTGATAGCACTAATAAAAAAGATGGTTGGATAGATATCGATAAAATTAAAGTCTATATCGACCCTCAAAAAGAATGGAAACAAATGTATCAAGAGAGTTGGATTCTCCAAAGAGAACACTTTTGGAATGCCGACATGTCTCAAGTTGACTGGAAAAAAATTTATAAGCGCTATCTTCCTCTGCTCTCTAAAGTCCACACTCGCCAAGAATTTTCTGACCTTATGTGGGAAATGCAAGGAGAATTGGGCACTAGCCATTGTTACGAATTCGATGGAGACTACCACCGCCGCCCTCCTCAGCATCCCGTCGGGACTTTAGCAGCCAAATTAAAGTGGAATGCTAAAAAGAAGGCGATGATTATTGAGGACATGGCCCGTGGTGATAGCTGGATTTCTTCAGCTCGCTCACCTCTTACCGCCCCCAATGTCTCTCTTAAGCCAGGGGATCTTATATTAGGGATCGATGGTCGCCATTTAGAAAACATTCAATCCCTCTCACTGGCCTTGGAGAATAAAGCCAACGAAAAAATCAATCTTCTCATTCAAAGAAAAGGTAAAAACAAAAAAGAAAATGTCCTCATCCAACCACTTCCCCATAGCTCCTTAACGAGGTATCGCGATTGGGTAGAAAAAAATAAAAACTACGTTCACCAAAAATCAAAAGGAAAATTAGGCTATATCCACGTTCCCGACATGGCGGTGTGGGGATACTCTGAGTTCTACCGCCACTTTTTAGCCGAACACCGAAAACATGGTTTAGTGATCGATGTACGCTACAACGGAGGTGGTCATGTAAGCCAGCACCTTCTCAAAATCCTAGCACAAAAAGTAGTAGGATTTGACCAAACTCGCTATTGGGGAAGCGAACCTTATCCTACCTATGGAATCAATGGCCCTCTAGTTTGCCTCACTAACGAACATGCCGGCTCAGATGGTGATATCTTCTCCCATAGTTTCAAACTTATGAAGTTAGGCAAACTCATTGGGAAGAGAACTTGGGGTGGTGTTATCGGCATATGGCCACGAATAGGCCTCAATGACGGAACCTGGACAAGTCAACCTGAATTTAGCTTTTGGTTTAAAGATGTTGGGTGGGGTGTGGAAAATTATGGAACAGAGCCAAATATCGAGGTTGAAATCTTGCCTCAAGACTGGGCCCAAGGAAAAGATCCTCAACTCGAAAAAGCTATTGAAGTTTTATTAAAAGACTTAAAAAAGAACCCTCCACTACAACCTAATCTGAAGGTGAATAAACCCAATCTCAAACTTCCCCAACTCCCCAAATAACCCTAGTGCTTTTTGCGCTTTACCCATAACGTTTTTGTTACTTTAGCCACGAGCTCCTCTTCCTCATTAAAAATACTCGCCTCAAAAACAGGTTCATACTTTCCCTTTGAATCGACTTCATTTAACACACTCATAACCCTTTCATCTGGTATATAGAATTGGCAATAAACCCTCCCTTTTCCAGGCTTGATAAATCGAATCTCAGCCATCTTATCCCAAACTAAATAATCAGGGCCTACTTTTCGCATCAAGATCAACATATAAAAAGGGTCCACCATGGAGTAAAGACTACCTCCAAAGTGAGTGCCCACATAATTGTGGTTCCATTTGTGAAGTTTCATGGAAACTAAAATTTTCGGATCTTTTGGATCGCCATTGGCTAATTTAACTGAAACACCAGCACCAAGGTAAGGTGGCCAAAAGTTCATTATCTTTAATAAAAGGGGAAGTGATATTCTTCTAAACACAAAGTTTAGCCCAACATTCCTTTAGGAAGATCAAAAGTTCCATCATCATTAACAGGAAAATCAATAACCTTATCAACACAATCGAGGTTTAAATCACCGTAGATATGAGGAAACAAAATGCCACTCAGAGGAGCTTCCAAGGGTGGCTCACACTTAATCTCAGGTCGAACTTTTTCCTCGACAATTCGAAGTAAAAGAAGATTCTCTTGTCCTTTGTAAAAGCTATCAGCTACCGTTTTAATTTGATCTGTCTGACTGCAATGAATAAAACCATCACTTTTTAGGGTTTCAGGGGAGTAAACCCCACATTTTTTAGCTGATTCCCAATCGCTTTTGGAGATAATGTGAAAAATACAAGCCATCGTCCTATCCCAGTTAACAATAATTATACATATTGTACGAACATCAATACTGGAGGACAACTAGGACGATAAAAAGCCTATTATTTTTCCACCACAATAGCTTTAATTTTCCCTGGTACGAGCCTTTCTCTATCAAATTCAAAATACCTGACATCTTGGATCGCCTTAGCAGGGCCCGGAAAAATAAAATCGATATGAGTTAAGTCATTCATTTTGAAGAGCTCTTTTTTTGTCAGCAGAAGCTTCACATCATTCAGGTTAATTCTCCCTCCCGCACCAGTCACCTCGCCAAGAAGCAGCCGATAACCTTGGGACTCCAACCTTTGCACACTCAAATTGTGCTTCTCTAGAATATCCCGAACAATAGATCCTGCACCAGTAACCTCGCCTGCACGAAGTTGGATAAAAAATAAAAGACTCAAAAGAAAAAAAAGAGTTTTCATTGGAGCACCTCTTCAGAACTCTCTTCAAAGGCCAAAGTATCTGCTAAAAAGAGAGCAAAATAAGAAATCTCTCCAGCGTATTTAGAGTCTGACATAACATCATATACCTTCTTAATAGCCTCTCTCTTTATTTCTTTTATCTTTCTCACTCCCTCTTCAGATAAAGATTCGGAAAGATTATAGAAAAGGTTTCTCCCTTTCTCTAACTCCTCAGGTTTGTAGAACTTAACGAGCTCAGGAAGATGTTGAGCGGCAATCTCCAGCTCCAAAGAAAAATGAGAAACCGTAGCCTTAATTTGATCTTCAACAATTTGGACAAGATTCTTTTTTTGCATTTCCTCTAAACGCACAAGACCCAATTTCCCAAAAGTATCAGCCACCCACGTCAAAGAAACTCCTTTTCTATTGGCTGCTGCTTTATAAATAAAATATTTAATTGAATCTTTAAGTTCCAAATTCAAATCAGTAGAGCATTGATGAGGCATTTCTCTTTCCACATAAGGACCAAAAACTTCCCTTAGGGTCTCCCCTAAAGGACCATCAAACAAACCAACCAATACCGAAAGGCGCTTTTCATTAGTAACAGCACTCGCTAAGTTAAGGGCCGTATGAGATGCCAACTCTCCCTTAGTCGAAGCGTTGACAATTCTCCTCAAAGTCGTAGGAGCTACCCCACTCTTAAGGGCCAATCCATTAATACTCATATGGGGGTAGCGTTCAAAATAGTCTTCAACGATACTTTTTAATTGCTCACAAAGAGTCATGATTTTTCCTTTATCGCCCTATCTTCTCAGCGCATGAGAAAATAACAAGCTCACCGGTAAAGGAAACCCCAGTACAGCAATATTTCCCTTTATTAAAAGCAGATGTTGGTTTTTGTTGGAATCTTACTACCTATTTTCAACAGATTGAAAAAAAAACAGGGGACAAAATGACCCTACGCTCTAAAGAAAAGCAGAAGCCTCACCCGTCAGTATGATAAAAGTTAAAAGCAAAATTAAAACGTGAATTAGAGCTCTCATCTCCCTCCCTCTCCTTCATAGAATCTAGCTTCGTTACACCCCTCTATAAAAGCCTTCTCTTTTTTTCAAAGTTTTAGAGAAATTAAAAGCTTTAAAAAGCCAATGAGTCACAAACTGCGCCACCTGGTCGCCTCTCCTAAAAAGGTAAGCCAAATGGCGCAAGTAAATGAATTATTGGTTTAAACGCCTAATCGTGTATTGGAGAATTCCTCCATTGAGAAAATAGTTCATCTCATCGACCGTATCGAGACGTGAAAGCACCCTCGTTGTCTGGGTACTCCCATCTACTTTCTCAATGGTTAATTCAAACTCTTGACGAGGAGTCATCTCTCCAAGCTGCTTAATAGAAATTTTTTCAGAGCCATCAAGTTGAAAAGATGTCCGAGATTCACCCTTTTGAAATTGCAGGGGAAGAACTCCCATACCAATCAAATTAGAGCGATGAATCCGCTCAAAAGATTCAACGATAACAGCTTTAACTCCCTGAAGAAAAGTTCCTTTAGCCGCCCAGTCTCGTGAGGAACCCGTTCCATATTCTTTACCGGCAATAACGACGAGAGGTGTTTCCTCTTCCTTATAAGCCATGGCCGCCTCATAAATAGCCATTTTCTGACCAGTCGGGATGTGTTGGGTATAACCTCCTTCTACGCCAGGAACCATTTCGTTGCAAATGCGAATATTGGCAAAAGTTCCCCTCATCATCACCTCGTGATTCCCTCGCCGAGAACCGTAAGAATTCCAGTCCTTGCGCTCAACACCGTTACTTTCGAGGTATTGAGCCGCCGGAGAGCCCTTAGCAATCGATCCTGCCGGAGAAATGTGATCGGTAGTGACCGAGTCTCCTAGCAGAGCCAAAACTGAAGCCTTTTTAACTTCAAAGTTTTTAGCCACCCCTTCTTTAATATTTTCAAAGAAAGTTGGGTTGCGAATATAAGTCGATTTATCGTCCCATTCGTACATATCGCCAGAGGGAGCTTCCACCGCTTGCCAACGGGAATCCCCTTCAAAAACATTGGCATAACGACGCTTATACATTTCTGAAGAAATGTGTTTGTTTAAAACTTCTTCTATCTCAGCATTAGTTGGCCAAATGTCTTTGAGAAAGACATCTTTTCCTTCTTTGTCCTGACCAATCGGCTCACAAGAAATATTCACTTGCATATTGCCGGCTAAAGCATAAGCCACAACGAGAGGAGGAGAGGCGAGGTAATTGGCTTTCACATCGGGAGAAATACGCCCTTCAAAATTCCTATTGCCAGACAGAACAGAAGTCGCCAAAAGATCGTGATCATTAATACACTGACTAATCGCCGGAGGAAGAGGCCCTGTGTTCCCAATACAGGTTGTGCATCCGTAACCAACAAGGTGAAACCCCAAAGCATCTAAATGTTCTTGTAAACTGCTTTCCACAAGGTAGTCGGTGACCACCTGGGATCCGGGAGCTAGCGACGTCTTAACCCATGGCTTCGACACCATTCCCTTTTCATTGGCCTTCTTAGCGACAAGCCCAGCAGCAATCAAAACACTGGGATTGGAAGTATTAGTACAAGAAGTGATCGCCGCCACCACGACATGACCATTCTGCATCTGGAACTCTTCTCCTTGAACAGAGTAAGTTTTAGTCAAAGCATCGGCATCCCGATAATTAAAAGTCTCTTGAGAAGCCTTTTCAAAAGCCCCTGGAGCTTCTCGCAATTGAATTTTGTCTTGAGGCCGCTTAGGCCCTGAAAGACAAGGCTCAACCTCAGCCATGTTTAACTCAACAATAGAGCTAAAAACCGGATCGGGATCTTTAACATCAAACCATAAGCCTTGTTCTTTGGCATAGGCTTCCACTAAAGCGACGGTCTGATCTTCGCGGCTAGAAAACCTTAAATAGTCGATCGTTTTTTCATCAATGGGAAAAAAGCCACAAGTCGCTCCATACTCCGGAGCCATATTAGCAAGCGTTGCTCTATCAGCGAGGGAGAGTTCAGCAACCCCCGGTCCAAAAAATTCAACGAATTTTCCCACGACTCCATGAGCCCTCAACTTTTCGACCACATTGAGAACTAAATCAGTAGCGGTAATTCCCTCTTTTAGGCTCCCGGTCAACTTAAAGCCAACAACTTCAGGTATCAGCATGGTCACCGGTTGTCCCAACATAGCGGCTTCAGCTTCAATACCTCCAACACCCCACCCGAGAACGGAAAGGCCATTAATCATCGTAGTGTGAGAATCTGTCCCCACACAGGTGTCGGGATAAGCACTGAGCTCTCCCTTATTTTCCGAAGACCACACCACATCAGCGAGGTATTCCAAGTTCACTTGGTGAATAATTCCTGTACCGGGCGGTACCACTCGAAAATTTTCAAAAGCCTTTTGTCCCCATTTTAAAAAGCGGTAGCGCTCCCCATTTCTGGCGTATTCAATTTCAACATTCTTTTCAAAAGCATCTTGACTGCCAAAGTGCTCAACTTGCACCGAGTGATCAATCACTAAATCAACCGGTGAAAGAGGGTTAATTTTTTTAGGGTCTCCTCCAAGAGTTTTCATGGCCTCTCTCATCGCCGCCAAATCGACAACCGCAGGGACTCCTGTAAAATCCTGCATCACAACTCGAGCAGGATGGTAAGCGATTTCACGACTGGACTTCTTCTGCTCCACCCAATCGTTAACTGCCTGAACATCATCCCAAACCACCGTAACTCCATTTTCATGGCGAAGAAGGTTTTCCATCAACACTTTCAAAGTTCGAGGCAATTGATCAATATGAATCAATCCCTCTTCTTTTGCCTTTTTAAGAGACCAAATAGCGTAGGACTTCCCCTTCACCTCAAGGTTTGTTTTCACCTTACTCATAGTTACGCACCTCGCAAAAATATAATATATTGAATCGCTGCAATTATGCCCTCTTAAAGCCCAGGAGTCACTGCGCGGAGCTATTTTCTCCAGCTCTTTTTCTAAGGTATTGGCCAAAATCCACTGGTTAAATCTATAACTCTGATCGAGCCAAATCTACTGTCTCGAATACCCCTTAACCCCAACAAATAAAGGGTCATTCATGAAAGCGTGCGACTGGATTGACCAGTTAAGCCCTCTGGCCAATCGCCAAGAAATCAAAAAAATTCTAGAGGAAAGAGATTCTTGGTGGGAACGAGAAAGTTCACAAAAATGGACTCAAGGAAACCAAGGCCTTCCCGAGTTAGACCAAAGTCAAGTTGAAGTTAATTTGGATAAACCTCAAATTATTATCAAAAGCCGACAACAGTTAAACTCTGTTGAAAAAGAACAACTTGAAAAAAAGGCCCTTCAATTAATTCCTTGGAAAAAGGGACCCTTTCAACTCTTTCACCTCTCCATCGATGCTGAGTGGCGATCCGATATGAAATGGGAACGCATGGAGAAACATCTCGATCCTCTCCGGGGTAAAAATATTTTAGACATCGGTTGCAACAATGGCTATTTCCTCTACCGTGCAGCTTCTCCCAAGCACTCCCCCAACATGATGCTAGGTATTGACCCTGTTCTTCCCTTTAAGGCCCAGTTTGACCTAATTCAACACTACACTAAAATTCCCAACCTCTTTACAGAGTTACTGGGAGTCGAACACATCCCTCTCATGAAAGAAAGTTTTGATCTCTGTTTTTTCATGGGCATTATTTATCACCACCGCAATCCTATTCAACAACTCATCGACATCCGCGAAACACTTAAACCAGGTGGACAAGTTATTCTCGAAACCCTAGGAATTCCCGGCGAAGAATCACAGGCCCTCTTTCCCAGTGAACGCTACGCTCGCATGAAAAATGCTTGGTTTATTCCCACATTGAGTTGTTTTATCAATTGGGTAAAGAGAGCAAAGCTCATTGATATTAAAATTTTAGCCGATACTTCATTAACAGAAGAAGAACAGCGTCTCACAGCATGGTGTCCTCCTCCTCAACAATCCCTAAAAGACAGCCTCGACCCTCAAAACCCCAAGCTAACAATTGAAGGTTACCCAGCACCACACCGATTCATGCTGTCAGCTAGAAAAAAATCATGATTACTAAGACAAAAAAAGTTCTCTTACTCACCCTAGGTTGGCTCTGTTTAATTAGCGGCTTTATTGGGGTCTTTTTACCTTTGCTACCAACAACGCCTTTTGTTCTTTTAGCCGCTTATTTTTTTTCCCAATCTAGTCAAAAAATGCACAACTGGCTTCACCAACAAAAAACTTTGGGTCCCTTTCTCAAAGAATGGGAAATCCACCGAGTTATTCCTCTAAAAGCCAAATGGATGGCCACAATAACGATCATTGGTTTGTTTAGCTCAACTTTCATTTTTGTTAAGGTTATTTTCGCTATCAAAATAGTAGTAGGTTGTCTTGGCCTTTTTATTTTAGGCTTTATCTGGACAAAACCAAGCCACCCTCCCTCTTAAAAATTAAGATTAATGAATAGAAAATTTTTGCCCTTGATAAAATTCATACGCTCTTCCCACAAAATGTATATTGTTTCCATCGACAATAACGCCTGAGCCATCGGGAACAGCATAAACAGAGCGAGAAGAGTAAGTGCTTTCTTTTTTTAACTCATCATCGTAACGCTTAGAGTTTCGATAATGGGGAAAAAATTCAAAATCAACAAGGTTGAGGGCCTTAAGATTTATAAGATTATCTTCATTTTCATCGCGATCAAAACGAGGATAACTAGCCGTTTGAATATTGGGAGTCATTAAAATCCCTCCAGCCGAGAGACCTGTTAAAATCCCCCCCTTTTTAACGTATTCTCTGAGAGAATAAAAAAACTTGGATTTCTTTAAATGTTTTAAAAAATAATAGGTATTTCCTCCACTGAGGTAAATAATATCACTCTCCAAAGCCTCTTTTAAAAAAGTATTACTTTGTGGAATATCGATGGGACAATATTGAAAACGTGAAAAACCTAACTTTCTATAATGAGAAACAAAGTCAGAGAATTCTAAATCTCCATCCAAGCTACAGCAGGGAATATAAGTTATTTTAGGATCCTGATTACCACTCAATTCAAACAGGACCAGATCGAGAGCGAGATTTTCTTCTTCATCACCCCCACTATAGAATACAAGCCTCAAAGTCCCTCTCTATAATCCTTTACAATTTCCATAATCCCCCTCATAAATCTAGACCTATCTTTCCAGCTATCGAGAGGTTTCTTTTTCTCGGGATCTAAGTTCTGATACTCAGAAAAATTCTTAAGAACCTTATAAATTTCATCTGGTCCCAACTTGCTTCGTTTAGCTAGTATCTTATCAACAACAGTTGTAATAGAATCACCTGTCACCCGGTCATATTTATTAATAATACTTGCCCTTACCGTTAAGCCCAACAGTATTTTTGCAGTATCGCTCCCTTCTTGCTTAGCCACTTTTTTTACTAATTCCCAATACAGTCTTTGAAAAGTGCTTATCCTGCTTCGCCGGTAACTAGTCAACTCAACATCTTTCTCCGTTGCGTAGGATGAACGAATAATTTCTATAAACTCTTCGTAAGAAATTTCTACCCCACGACTTAAATAAAGCTGAGGCGCTTCTCTTAAAATATCACGCATGCAAAAGATAGCATTCCAATTGATCCCATCAGCTACTTTTATCGGACCAATATGAGACTTAGCCCTTTCAAAATAACTAAATACCTTCAAAAAATCTTTTACTGTCTTAGGGTGGCTCCGTAACAGTTTACTTGATTGTTCCTGATTAAACCCTACTTTGTAGAGAAGATTTCTCAACTTAGCTTCTGTAAAATATTTTTCAAATTTTTTCGTAGCGGAATGCGATCTAAAATCTTTTATTGGCTTTCGTTTTTTTTCAATAAGAAAATCTACAATCTGAGCAAATGTCTGAACTGTGTATTTAGCCTTTTGCTTCTGCTCAAGAATCGATGTCGAATAGCGTGGACCGTCATCAAATCGGTACTCACTGTGAAAAAGACCAAATTGGCGAACAGAGCCGTAATCGATAATCCCCCCATCCATTAAGACATTGTCTCCATCCCAATCCATCCAAACAAAAATGTATTCGTCCTCGTATTTAGCGGCAATTTGAGCAAAAATTTGGGTCTGTTTTTCTAAAAAGTATTGATATCTCGCTTTTTTACTTTTGGGAAGATCGCACCAAAAGCCATTGGCTTCTTGGCGATTGATATAATAGTTCACCATCGCTTCCAAAGCTTCATAATTACCTTGCTTCATGTGATTGAACATATGACTTGGGCGAAGAAGATTGTGATGGACCCTGACCGCTATCCCATAACCATTTCTATATTCAATAATTGCTAAAACTCTCTCTGTCGGAACATGATTTTTGTGTAAAACTTCAGAGAAAAACAATGAAGCAAAACCTTCATCTATTTCAGAATACCCACATCCGTAACTAATAGCAGGATCACCAGTCTCAAAAAAGCGCCCCTTAATGGCCGTCGCAGGGGATAAGCTAGTCGCGCCAGTGCCACACGAGGAAATATCATAAGTCACCCCTTTGTGGCGTAAGCATCCATTCCAAATACTTCGCCCATCGCCGCTAGTCTTACCTTGTTTGTTGGGGTGTTGAGATTGGAGATAACGAGTCGCCATATATTTATGAGTGCGAATATCCTCTTGGGGAAACTTGCGATCTTTGAGTTTGTCAAACTCATTAATAATGACAATTCCAAAAGTCTCTAAAATCTGTTCCTCGAGCTCTGGATTTAACTCCTCTTCATGACTTTGGGGAATAAGACCCATTTCCTTGGCCAATTCAAAATTCAAGAAGCGAACCTTTCCTCCATGTCGAGTCCTTACTTCATACTCAACAAAAGAGTCCAATGTCTCCTTTTTTAAGGGGTGCTCCCCATTGACCTTCTTAAAGGAGGGATAACTTCGCTTTACCGAGCTTTTTTGTGTTGATACTGCCTTTTTTAATCTCGCCATAATCTCTTTTAAATTATAACATTCAGCACAACTCAAGATGAGCTACTTTTTTCATTGGAGATTTTTTCCGACCAATGGCCTTGAAAGCACAATAAAGTTTTCCATCATCTTTGGAGGTTTCTTTTGACAGCAGAAAAAAGATCGAAAAGCTTATGGGGAGATGGAGAGACCAAGTCTTTTCATCAGCTAAACCCCGACAATGTTCTCGAAAGCGTTGAGAAACTCTCCCTCAAGCCTACCGGTCGCTGCCTCCCTCTCAACTCAATGGAGAACCGAGTCTATGAGATCGAAATCGAAAACCAAGAAAAAAGCTCAGAGACTCAGTTTGTTGTCGCCAAGTTTTACCGTCCAGGCCGCTGGACCCAACAACAAATTCAAGAAGAACACGATTTTCTTTGGGATCTTGAAGAACACGAATTGCCAGTCATTACCCCTTTAAAGTTTCATGGTAAAACCCTCTTTAAAACCCCTCAAGGAAATCTCCTCTACACCATCTTTCCTAAAAAAGGAGGTCGAACCCGCGATGAACTCGATGACCAGCGCATCCTTAGGCTAGGAAGGTTTATGGGACGGCTGCACAGTATTGGAAGAAGTCGTTCTAGCTACCATCGGCTCGATCTCTCCCTTGAAACTTATGGAGAAAATAACCTTTCTTTTCTCTTGAACGCAGAATTGGTTCCAACTCATTTGCGCAAAAACTACGAAAACTTGTCCCTCCAAATATTTAACCTCTCAAAACCACTTTTTGCCGGAATCGAAAGTCAAAGAATTCACGGTGATTGCCATTGGGGCAATATCATTTGGGAAGAAGATGAACGCCCTTTTTTCATCGACTTTGACGATATGGTTAAAGGTCCGTGTGTCCAAGACATTTGGCTAACAATTCCTGGACGAGACCATGAATCCCAACAAAAACGCGAACTCTTACTAGAAGGTTACCAAGAGTTTAACACTTTCAATCGACGCGAATTAAAACTTATTGAAACTTTGAGAAGCTTAAGGTTTATCCACTTTTCGGCTTGGATTGGAAAGAGATGGGAAGATCCATCCTTTAAAAATGCTTTTCCTCATTACGGAAACGAATACTACTGGGAAACCCAACTCTGTGACCTCAAAGAACAACTCAACCTTATCGAAATTAACAGCTCACAAGATTATGACTAGGTTAAATCACACTCCGAAGTGTGCACATGACCGTGCTCAAGTTCCTCTGACGTGGCTTCACGAACAGCCATAACATTGACATCAAAATGTAGAGTAATACCCGCCATAGGATGGTTTCCATCAACTGTAATAAAGTCGTCCTCAATCTCCCTCACACTTACAACCAAGCTACCAAGCTCTGTTTCGACTTCAAACTGCATGCCTAACTTAATTTCATCAACATCTTCAAACAATTGACGAGGAACCTTTTGAGTCATTGCATCGTCACAAGCCCCGTAAGCTTCTTCAGGAGGAATAATGGCCTTAAAAGAATCCCCTTCTTTTTTTCCCTTAAGCTGCTTCTCTAAACCAGGAACGATCGCACCTGTACCAAATAAAAAGTAAAAAGGGCTCATTTCATCAGAAGTGTCAATTAATTGCCCCTTTGGATCAGTTAATTTGTAGTGGATTCCTACCACTCGATTTTTGTCAATTTCCATTATTCCATCCTTTTTAATTTTAAAAATCACTCTCAAATAGAGCCAAGTATCGTTTGTATTCCAAGAAATCGAGTGGATCTTTATTCTCTATAAAGAGCTTCAATTGAGAAATAGAATCTCTTCCCCAAAACCAATCCAACAACACACCTTCTTCTTCAAGCCAAAAGACAGGAACACCAAATAGTTCTTGTTGTATAGCCCATTGAGTATTTTCCCTAAGCTTTTTTCGCATTTCCTTTGAAGAAGCTAATTCAATCAATTGAAATTGATCAAAACCTTCACGCTCTAAAGCCTTGCCTATCTCAGCGTCATCATCCAAAGCGACTCCTTTTTCCCAAGCCATTCGGAAAAAAAAGTCCACGTAGTCGCTCTGCCTGTCTTCTAAACAACTTATGCGAAGAGCCTCAAGAGAATTAAAGGGAAGACGAGAGGGAACACGAAAAGGGATTCCTTGAAGGGAAGCCCATCTCAAGCAATCTTTAAATAAAAAATTCCTTTTACTTTCAATTTCGGCAGGACCTTTCGTATCGTGAGATTTAATGACCTTAGACATCACCACAGGCTTAAATTCGATCTGATATCCTTGCTGAGTCAAAAAATTACGGTTTTCTCTCAACCAAGTCCACGCCTGATAACTATAAGGGGATAAAAAATCGAAAACAAAAATAAGAGTTCTTGAAAACATAAAAGTCAGTATATCTATTTCAAAGCCTAGGGGCAAACCTCCCCTACTAGAAAGGAAAGCTGTATTTGATTTAAAATAAGCTAATGAAGCTTATTTTCCCATTACTAATTTTTTTATTTTACTCCTGCCAATCCAAAAAAAACTACACCCAGGAAGAGTGTGAGCTTTTAAGTATGAAAGCCTTTAAAGGACTCCCTAAAGAATCCAAACTCTTTAGAGATCATTGCGAAAACTATCAAATAGTGCATAATCGTCAATACTGCCAAAAAGCCCTCAAGACATTAATCCTTACTGGATCGAAAAAAATCGTCACTCAAAAGCACGGAGCGGAAGCTTTCGAATGCTTCACTCAAAACGATCTCAAATCCTTTCTCAAAAAGTAAGATTCTAGGCTAAAGAATAAGACGGACTGCTTCTAAGCAAACTCGAATTTTCTGCATCTGATTGAGCCTCATTTTTAAAAGCTCTTCACCCATATCAATTTCTACTTGAGAAATAGAGGGATTGAGTTTTTGAAGTTCTGCAAGTCTTTCAAGTTCCTGTTTGCCCTCCGTTAAAATTTTCTCTTGAGCCTCTTGTGTCATCTTTTGAGCGCGAGCTAATGCCTTAGCTTCAGCTACTTGCAATAGGTTTTTAAAAAAAGTTTTAGGAATTCGGCAAACTTTCTCTAACATATCAGGCCCAGCCTCTTCCAACTTCCCATCTAGAACTTCCTTAGACCACTTTTCACTAAAATCTTCTCCCTCTTTATCGAGAAGAATTCGAATGAGCTCAGAAGGTAAAAATCTTTCCAAATCTAGCTCGGGAGGGGCAGGGCAATCGACAATAAAAATGGCTTCGACAAAAATTTTTTTTCCTCCTCCAGACTTCCTTACCGCCACAGTCATATTCCCCATGGGATCCGATAATATCAATTCACAAACACCTCTAACAATAGGGTGATCCCAAGTGAGGAAAGCGTAATCCTCTCTTTCTAAAGCTTCTCGACGATAGTAAGTCAAAGTCAGCCCCTCTTTGGGAAGACCAGGAAAATAAGGGATAAACATATTGTCATTTGGTCTAGCAAAAAGAGCATAGCGATGGAGTTCATCTGTATCGACACCAAAGCAATCAAAGACTTGGGTCATGTACCGTTCCAAGGAAGCGTCTTCATCCTTTTTTGCAATAGCTTCGACAACTCCTTTCGCTTCTGAAGCTCGATAAGAATTGAGTTCAATGAGGTAATCTCTTCCCTTTTCCAGTTGAGATTCAAGCCGACGGGCATAAGAATTCATTTTATCTACTAAACTCTCCACCTGCTCGAGAGCAAGTTCTCCTTCTTTCAATTCTTCTAACTGATCACGAAAATGATGAAAAACAGGCGTCCCGACACTAGAAAATTGCTCAAAGCTACCCAACCCCTGGTGGTAAATTTTAAATAGGGCTTCTTCTAGTGATTCCTTAATATAAGGAACGTGAATATGAATATCTGATTTTTGTCCGATACGATCGAGTCGTCCTATTCGCTGTTCGAGAAGGTCTGGTTTTTTAGGAAGATCAAAGAGAATCAGGTGGTGAGCAAACTCAAAATTTCTTCCCTCGCTTCCAATCTCTGTACAAAGAAGTATTTGAGCTCCTTCAGGATCAGCAAAATAAGCGGCTTGCCTATCGCGGGCCATCAGACTGAGTCCTGAGTGAAAAAGGGCCGTCTTAATTCCACTGACATTTTCTCGCAAAAATTTTTCTAACGCTATCACTTGGGGTTTAGAATGGGTTATTAACAAAACTTTATGATTGTTCTCCTTTAAAAATTCCATCAACCATAAGGCTTTTGCATCAAATCTCTTCCTCTCACTAGCTCCAACAGATAAAGCTTTTGCTCGAAGCCTGCGTTTGGGAAAAAAGTGGTACTCTTTCACCATCGCAGCCCGAGTGTTGCGAAAAAAAACTCTTCCCGTGCCATGCCTGTCGATTAAATTCTGAATAAGACTCTCTCTCTCTTGATGATTAAGAGTGCCATTTTTCCACTTTTTAACATTGAGAGGTGAAACCCATTTAGTCGCCAAAGTTTCCTCTTCACGGGAAAGCTCTCTCTTCTCAACGAGGGCCTTCGCCAATGAAGCAGCTCGAGAATACTCAGCAACTTCTTTTTTAAAAAGATCATAGTTGTCAAAACGATCGGGATCAATCAATTTAAGCCGGTGGAAATGCCCCTCTATTCCAAGTTGTTCAGGCGTTGCTGTTAGCAAAAGAAGAGAAGGTATTTTAAAAGCAAGTTCCTCGAGAATAGAGTATTCAAAAGAAGGTGTTTCTCCTGAAAAAGTATAGCGATGAGCCTCATCGACAACAAGCATATCAAACTCAGCTTGCCCCAATAAATCCCTGGCCATTTGGGAACCCTTTAAAAGTCCCATCGACAAAACAATACGATCACTTTGGCAAAAAGGATTATCAGGTCCTTCGGGAGGAGTTTCTTGATTAAAAACAGTAAAACCGAGTTGAAATTTGCGATGTAACTCAAAAAACCACTGATAGGCCAAAGAGTCGGGAACCAAAATCAACACTCGCCTCAACCTTCCCGTGGCAACCATCTGGTGGATGATCAGCGCCGCTTCAATCGTTTTACCAAGACCAACTTCATCAGCTAGTAAAAGGCGAGGCCATGGTCTTTGAACAGCTTGAGAGACAATAAAAAATTGATGGGGAATTAAAGCCACTCTTCCCCCCAGCAGACCGCGAACAGAAGAAGAGAGATAATCTCTTCGGTGTTCAAGTGTATTGTACCTCAATTGAAACAAAGCCCCTGAATCTGTCTGACGGTTAAAAAGCTTTTGGAAAGGATCGTGAAAAGAAAGGGCATCTTCTAGCTCTGTTTCACAAATAGCTCGACCTTGGCCCTGATAGTAGAGGAGCTGCTCCTCATCCGAGTGGGTAACCGATTCCACTTCAAAGTCTTCCCCTCCCCTCAATGTAATTTTGTCCCCAGCCTCAAATAGAACTCTTTTTAAGGGAGCCGTCTTCAAACCGTAAATGCGAACGACTTCAACTGAGCGAAACTCGACTTCAAGCTTTTTATCCTGAACAGAGAGGATCACGCCCAAACCCAATTCAGGCTCAGTTTCACTCATCCATCTTTGACCTGGAAAAAATTTAGACATAAAAATTAACTATTAAAAATAACAACAGCCGCTCCCAAAAGGGCAATGATCACAACTAAGATAATATGATATCGACCAGATTTTTTCTCTTGCTCTGAGAAGCCTTTTTCCATTTGACTGGCCTGCCTGCGCAGATTCTTCTTTTTCTCCTCCCTCTTCTTGGCCTTACGCTGTTTTTTTTCCATTACTGACATAAAACCTCTCCTCAAAATAGGTCCACTAACATCCCCCTATCACATCCTTTCCAAAGTAGGGTCGTAAGGACTTAGGAAGACGAATTGAACCATCCACCTGCTGATGGTTTTCTAAAAGGCTAACTAAAATCCGTGGGGTCGCCACCGCCGTATTGTTTAAGGTATGGCAAAAAGTAGCTTTGCCATTAGCATCACGATATCTAGTATTAGTCCGGCGCGCCTGCCAATCATGCAAAGAACTGCAGGAATGAGTCTCTCGATACTTTTCCTCGCTGGGCACCCAACACTCTACATCAAACATCCGCACCTTGCCTGTGCCCATATCACCCGTACAACATTCGACAACACGATAGGGAAGTTCAAGTTCGTTAACGATTTCTTCAGAAGTTTCTAGCAACATTTGATGCCACTTGGCTGACTCCACTGGATCATTTTTACAAACGATATACTGTTCCACTTTCATAAACTGATGAACTCTTATCAGTCCTCGCACATCTCGCCCGTAACTACCGGCTTCCCTTCTAAAACAAGGAGAATACCCAGCATAAAGAATAGGGAGGTCAGATTCTTTTAAAATCTCACCAGCGTGTAAGAAATTGAGCTGCACCTCAGCTGTCCCTGATAAGTACAAGTCATCTTCAGGAAGATAGTAGACTTGATCTCTGCCCTCAGGGAAGTGACCCGTTCCAATCAAAGCCTTTTCGCGCGCCAAACTAGGCATCGAGACCAAGTTAAAGCCTTTGGCCATCAACTTATCCATGGCCAAACGATGAACACAGAGTTCTAGTAAAACCATTTCATTTTTCAAACTATAACTGCGAGAACCACAAACCTCGCCAATCTTTTCAAATTCAGCCCAATTGTTGACTTCAAGTAACTCTACATGATCTCGCGCTTTAAAAGAGAACTGCGGAGGCTCTCCTACCCTCTTTATTTCAACATTGTCCTCTTCATTTTTTCCCACGGGAGCTTCGGGGGAGGGAACACTGGGTACCAGATAGAGAAGTTCATTAAGCGCTTCCTCGGCCGTCGCCAGCTCTGGCTTGAGCTGGTCAATTTGAGCCCCTATCTTTTTTCCTTCCTCTATAAGGACTGGGCGCTCTTCTGGCGTGGCCTTAGGTATTTTTTTGGAGTGGTTATTGCGCTTGGCCTGGAGTTCTTGGATTTCTGTTTTTAAGGAGACAAGTTCACTATCCCGTTTTAAAAGCTCCTCGACATCGAGAGAACTTCCCTTCTGCTCTATTGCTTTTTTCAGCACTTCAGGGTTTTCCCGAATCCACTTTAAATCGAGCATAAAACGCACCTCGCCATAGTCTATCCTTCGGTTCTAAAAATTTATCCTTTTTCTCCCTTTTTGTCGCCATAAATCACAAACTTCCCCTCAGTACCAACCACAGAAACATTAGCGCCAGTGAAACCAAAGTGATAAAAAACTGTACATAAGGAGCCCTTTTCCAATGAAACAAAACTTAGCGCCTCTTCCCCGCTATACCCCCCATCGAACCTTCCCTCCTTATGCCTTCATACCAGGGCAAAATTTACACCCTGAAAAAAAGGGAGGTCATTACTACGGGGTCAAAATTCAAGTCTCAAAGGGGCCATCAGAAAATCTCGAAAAGTGTAAAGATTTTTATTACGGCATCGACCTCTTTAATCACGGATACCCCTGGGAAGCGCACGTTTGGTGGGAAGCCTTGTGGAATCTTTTCGGGAGAACCAACGCTGAAGCTCTTTTTTTACAAGCCCTTATTAAATTGGCGGCAGCTAAAGTAAAACTCCTTACCGGGCATCCCAAAGCAGCACAAGGGCACCATCAACGTGCTCTTGAAATCCTACAGCAACTCGAAACGAAGGGTTATAGAGGACCAAAAGAACTCAAAATTGAGTCCCTCCTCCAAAGAATTGGCGAAGATAAAACAATAGAAAACCTCACAATAATCCTAGTGCCAGAGCGATAGGTAAGGAAAAGAATTCTTCTGGGTTTTTCAAAAAGCCAAAAAAGGTTAGATTAATAAAGGATTATTTAATCTGACTTTTTGGAGGAGAGTTGAAGAAAAATAATTTACGATCCCAGTTTCTTTTCATGTTGTCGCTTTTATTTTTTCCAACTACGGAAAATTTTGCCCAATCATTAACTATAGATGAAGTTCAAAAAAGAGTTGAAAGTACCCTCTATCCAGTTGGACCGTGCAGAAGTGATCCCGTCCCATTACAGGCAGAAGAACTTATCTCCCAAAGCGAGCTCAAATGTTTATTAGTTCAAATTTTAGGTTCAAGAGGATTCAAAAAGAGAAAAAAGTACATCGACTATACATTGAAATACCTCACTCCAGCCCTCAATAACGCTCTTGCTAAGTATGATATTGGTTTTGAAAATAAAGAGATCGAAGTTTTCTTAAGTCAGTTAATCCATGAAAGTGGATCATTTCTCTATACCACTGAAATTGGAAGCACAAGATATTACACCCCTGCAGAAAAAGAACAGCGCAGCCAACTGCGAGGCGGTGCTTGGAAAGAAAGCGAATTTTGTCATCTTCACAAATCAGCGAGTGAAGGAGGAAAAGGATACTTTGATAACTTTAGAAGGCGATTTGCTTGTTTTTTTATGGAGAAATACA
The DNA here is from genome assembly GCA_965206965.1 of Bacteriovoracaceae bacterium. GTDB lineage: Bacteria > Bdellovibrionota > Bacteriovoracia > Bacteriovoracales > Bacteriovoracaceae > CBDBLK01. The sequence continues at coordinate 333,446 of OZ242254.1, forward strand.
GAGGTGTAAAGAATCGAACCAATCGCTATCGAAAAGATATAATTCTAGAAAAAGATACAAAGGATGGGTATGTTCTCGAAACCTCAATGCGCAAAAATAGTTACCCTAGCCGCTGGAGAGGGAGAGGACTTATTCAACTCACTCACTGTGTAAACTACCTTGGCTACGCTGAGTACAAAGCTCATTTAAATAACTGCGAAAACAAGAACCTCTCCAAGAACTGCCTAAAGTACGCCGAAAAACAATCCACTGGCGAGTTTGTTGCTACCGTGAGAGGTCAAGATAAAACCATAAGTTTTGGCAGCCGAAATTTACAGTGTAGTGAAGAAGAGCTCGCTTCCATTATCAAAAAATTCAACAACAAATATTCAAAAGATGGACTCAATCTAAATGAAGGAGAACTCCTAACCAACCCCTATAAAATGTCAAATATATGTCAGCCACAACATTTAGTTGAATCCGCTGCATGGTTTTGGAAAAAATCGGCGCGAAGCTGCAGCGATTTAGCCACTGGAAAAAAACGTTACTCTCAAAGTCGTGCCAAAACTCCCTGCCGATGTAATCTCGACCCCAATAGATCTGCTCAATGGAATGCCAAATACGTAAAAAACCCCGATGGGACAATCCCTTTTGATGAAAACGGAGAACCAACAAAAGCCAAATGTGTTAAAGAAAAAAGATCGGCTCGTTGTGGCAAAAGCAAAGACGTAAAAAGAGACATGACAGGAGAAGAGGTTATTAGAGTTTCTGGAGCTACGGCCTGTATCAACGGGCGCTATTGCAACCATCTTGACCACAGAAGCAAAGTTTACCGTACTCTCAGAGATTTTTTTCAAAAACCTAAAGAAATTCGCACCAACTATTGCCAAAAACTATTAGGAGATTAAGCAATGACCCTACCCATTGTTATTAGTTTTTTATGTTTTTTTCAAGGCATAAATCTACTCGCCAAAACCCCGGAAAGATTTTTAATTAAATCAACTAATTATTATATCAGTTTTGACAAAAAAATTATCGATGGCCTTCAATTAATTACACGAATCAAGCTAAAACAAAAAAAAAGCTCTAATAAGCAAGAGTTTAAGGTTTACGACTTTAAGGGGATTTCTTCGAAAGCCAGTACACCCTTTTCCCTTATCGACTTAAATGGTGACGGATTTGAAGATATATCACTTTTCCTTGAAGCAGGCAGTTTTTATACTAGCTATCTTTACTTAATTTATTCAAAGCGCGATAAAAAATACAAAAAATTAGGAACTTTTCCTTTATTGAAAAAAGCAAAAAACACCAGTCTTGTTTTTGCAGAAGAAAAAGGTCTTAACGGAGAGATAGTTGAAGTCTACTACCGCATTAAAGCTGACAAATTGGAAAAAATTAATTAGAAATTATTTTAAAATAAAACAATAGCAAAGAAAGTTAATGGATCATAAGTTGGAAACCGCCTATTTTGGAGCAGGTTGTTTTTGGGGAGTTGAACAAGCCTTCCGCCAACTCGAAGGGGTTGTGGAAACAGCCGTTGGATATCAAGGGGGCCATCCCCCCCAGTCAGGCCAGACCATCAACTACCAAAGCGTTTGCACAGGGCAGACAGGTCACGCTGAAGTGACAATGGTGAAGTTTGATCCTCAAATTTTACCGTATTCACAACTTTTAGAAATATTTTGGAAAATTCACGATCCCACTCAAGTTAACCGCCAAGGTCCAGATGTGGGAGACCAGTACCGCTCTGTCATCTTTACTGACAATGAAGAACAACTCCAATTGGCCCATCAATCTAAAGCAGAGCTAGAAGCAAAAAAACTCTTCTCTCGCCCAATTGCCACTCAAATTCATCCTAAGTCCCCCTTTTACAAAGCTGAAGAATACCACCAACAATACTTTGAAAAAAAAGGAGGGGGAACTTGTCAATTCTAACAGATCAACTAGTCATTATTGGCTAACAACAACATTGACAATTTTTTTAGGAACAACAATGACTTTCACAACAGTCTTTCCTGATAGCCATTTTTGAGTTTGTTCATTTTCTAAAACACTTTTCTCAACCTCCCCTTTTCCCATACTAATAGGAAGTTCTAAGAGAAAGCGCATTTTTCCATTAAATGACACTGGATATTTATAGGTATTTTCAATTAAAAAATTCTCATTATGCTCCGGCCATGAAGCTTGAATGACACTGGTTTTATGCCCGAGCTTCTCCCATAGCTCTTCGGCAAAATGGGGAGCAAAAGGAGAGAGCATTATCACCATAGGTTCTACCACAGCACGTTTACAACATTTCAATTTAGTCAAATCGTTGAGGGCAATCATAAAAGCAGCAACAGAAGTATTAAAAGAAAAACTTTCCATGTCCTCTGAAACTTTTTTAATGCAGGTATGCAAAACTTTTAACTCTTCACCGCTCGCCTTCCCCTCGCTCAAAGAAAAGCTTCCCTCGCGATGAACAAGATTCCAAAATTTAACTAAAAAGCGGTACACACCTTCAATTCCATTAGTATTCCATGGCTTTGATTGTTCAATTGGACCCAAGAACATTTCATAAAGTCTTAGAGTGTCAGCGCCGTACTTCTCCACGATGAAATCAGGATTTACAACATTAAACATGGATTTAGACATTTTTTCTACCGCCCAATCACACAAATAAATCTTCTCTCCTTCTCTTTCTTCAGTAATAAACTCAGCATTGGCAAACTCGGGACGCCATTTTCGAAAAGCATCACAATCGAGAATATCGTTATGAACAATATTGACATCCACATGCAGTTTTTGCACATCGTATTGATTTTCAGACTTTGCCAACAACCCTGCCGAGACAAATTTATTTTTATCTTCTTTTAAGCGATAGACAAAATTAGAGCGCCCCTGAATCATCCCTTGATTAACCAATTTTTTAAAAGGCTCATCTTGGCAAGATTTTCCAATATCGTACAAAAACTTGTTCCAAAAGCGCGCATAAATTAAATGCCCAGTGGCGTGCTCATTGCCTCCAACATAGAGGTCAACATTCTGCCAATACTGACTGGCTTGGCTCCCAACCAGCTCTTGCTGATTGTGGGGATCCATATAACGAAGATAATAAGCGCTCGAACCAGCAAAGCCAGGCATAGTCGAAAGCTCAAACTGATAACCTTCGACTGTCTTCCAACTCTTGGCCCTCCCGAGAGGAGGGTCACCCTCCTCAGTAGGAAGATAAGCATCTACCTCGGGAAGCTCCAAGGGAAGATCCTTTGCCTCCAACATTCTAGGTATTCCATCTTTAAAATAAACGGGAAAAGGTTCTCCCCAGTAGCGCTGGCGAGAAAAAATAGCATCTCGCAAGCGGTAATTAATTTTCCGCCAGCCAAAACCTCGCTTCTCCACCTCTTCAATCATTTTTACAATAGCCTGCTCAACCTCTAGGCCATTGATAAAATCAGAGTGAATGCACTTCCCCTTTTTGGCTTCATAAGACTCCTCCTCAACATTCTCATGCCCCTCACCTTCAATAACGGGAATGATCGGGAGATTAAAATGCTTAGCAAAAGCATGATCGCGGGAGTCGTGAGCGGGCACCGCCATAATAGCTCCTGTCCCATAGCCGCCAAGGACGTAGTCCCCCACCCAAATGGGGATTTCCTTTCCCGTAAAAGGGTGCAAACAATAACCTCCCGTAAAACAACCTGAAACCTTTTTTACTTCCATCAAGCGCTCGCGCTGGGTTTTACGCTTACACTCCTTTAAATACTTTTCAACGGCATTTCGACAAGCCTCAGTTGTTACTTTTGGAACCCATTCTGACTCGGGCGAGAGAACCATAAAAGTCACCCCAAAAAGAGTGTCTGGTCGAGTAGTAAAGATTTCAAATTTGTCTCGATTATCCTTAATAGGAAAAACGATCTCAACTCCCACCGAACGTCCAATCCAATTCTTTTGCACTTCCTTGATAGAGTCCGACCAATCTAAAGTCTCTAGCCCATCCAATAAGCGTTGAGCATAAGCCGAAATTCTCAAACTCCACTGTTTCATCACTTTTTGTTCAACAGGGTGACCTCCCCTGACAGAAAGTCCCTCCTTAACCTCGTCATTAGCCAATACAGTCCCCAAGGCCGGGCACCAATTGACTGGTGTATCAGCTAAGTAAGCTAAGCGATAATTCTGTAAAACTTCCTCTCGACGTTTCTCAGAATAGCTTCTCCACTGATCAGCATTAAAAGGCTTGTGAAAATCACAGGTAGCCTGAACACCTTGGGAGCCTTTAGTTTCAAAATGCTGGATCAACTCTTGAATCGGACGGGCCTGCTGATAATCTCTATCAAAATAGGATTCAAACATTTGGATAAAAGCCCATTGAGTCCATTTGTAGTACTTGGGATCACAAGTTTTCACTTCCCGAGACCAATCAAAACTAAAGCCAATTTTGTCCAATTGTTGGCGGTAACGCTTAATATTTGCCGCAGTCGTTACTGCGGGGTGTTGTCCGGTTTGAATAGCGTATTGCTCAGCCGGTAAACCAAAAGCATCATAGCCCATAGGGTGGAGGACATTGTAGCCAAACAACCTTTTATAACGAGCGTAAATATCGGAAGCGATATAACCTAGGGGATGGCCGACGTGTAAGCCTGCCCCCGAAGGGTAGGGAAACATATCCAAAATATAGTATTTAGGTTTTGAGGAGTCCTCCTCTACTTGAAAAGTACCCTCACGACTCCAATAGTCCTGCCACTTGTTTTCAATCGCTCGAAATTCATAACCCATGACACTGTCCCTTCAAACATTCTCGTTCAGAAAGTTTAACAATTTTAAATTTGCCCAGCTCTTCCAAACCCAATAGGGTAGTTTCAAATAGAAGCGGCAAGTTATTTCTCAATTAATATAATGAAACCAAAGAGCAGGTCAATCTCAGTTAAAACACTTTAAGCGGGTTTAGAGTTGAATCACTGCTCAAGATATGATGCATCAAAAAATAGGATTAATTGACTAAAGAAATAATTTTCCTCTGACCAAAGTCACAATTAGGGCAAGTTGCTGTCTCTTGTATAAGTAGGTTTTCGTAGTCCACTTGGTGAGTAAAAAAAAAATTTTCACTACAAGCAGGGCATTCTTCGTTAATGCGCTTGACCTGTTCAACACCACCAAAATACCTCTCATAATACTCAACTTCGTAATCGTTCTTTCCCGAAGAATCCATACATCCCCCAGTTTTCAAGCGATCTCTTTCTCTCCCCTCGGTAGAATTCTAGGAATCTTTAACATGCCCAATCAAAGAACTGGGATAAGAGTTGGGTCAAGCTTTGTCTTTATCTACCTTTTGGGGCACTATACCACTGCATGAAAGAGCCCGTTATTCACGCCCGAAATTTATATAAACGTTTTACTTCCTATAAAAAAGAACCCGGTTTAATCGGCTCGGTGAAGTCTTTTTTCAAGCGCCACCCCATAGAAAAAGATGCTGTCTCAAGATTTAACTTAGAAATTAAGCGAGGGGAAATTATTGGGCTTTTAGGACCCAATGGTGCAGGAAAAACAACTCTCATGAAAATGTTCACTGGTATTATCGTTCCCAGCTTTGGTGAACTCACTATTCTAGGGCATCGACCTTGGGAAAGAGATAAAAGCTTCAGGAAAAAAATCGCTCTCGTCATGGGGCAGAAATCACAGCTCTGGTGGGATATTCCCGCCATGGATAGCTTTCTTCTCTTGCAAAAATATTACGAAGTCTCCGATAGCAACTTTAAAGACCGCATTGAAAATATGGGCTCACTCCTAGGTGTTCAAGATCTCCTGCACATTCACGTCCGCAAGCTATCCCTCGGCGAGAGAATGAAAATGGAACTTATGGCCTCACTTCTTCACAACCCCGATGTGATTTTTTTAGATGAACCCACCATAGGGCTAGATCTCGTGGCTCAAGAAAACATCCGTACTTTTATTAAAGACTATCACCAAACCCACCACTGCTCGATTGTCATCACTTCCCATTATATGGCCGATGTCCAAGCCCTTTGCAAACGCTTAGTTCTCATTTTTAATGGCCAAAAAGGCTTTGACGGCCCCTTAACTCAGTTTGAAAAAATTTTAGGAAACGAAAAAACCGTCAGCTTTCGCTTTTTTACCGAACAAGACCCTCAAGCCGAAATATGGAAATCCCTTAAAGCCAAAGATGCTCAATGGTCCGAAAATAACTACCACGTCGAGCTACGAGTTCCCGAAGAAAGGATCCGCGAAGTCAGCCTCTGCATTCTAAAGGATCTCCCCGTATCAGAATTTAATACTGAGAAAATGCCCATTGAAAGAGTCATGAAAACACTCATGCACAACCCAGAAATTCTAAAACAGAAAAATGCCTAAAAACCCAACGCCACGAGATTACTCTTCTTTTTATATCAATCTAACAAAGTGGTGGATTACCATTAAAATCAGTTGGGTCAAACACACTGCTTATCGACTCAATTTTTTTCTTCAAGTCATCGGTCCAGCCATTATGTTTTTCTTTATCAAGTACAACCTCTGGGCAGCCATTTACGCCGATCAAAAAGGACTGGTCATCCAAGGCTTTAATTTCGACCAAATGGTGACTTATCACACCTGGACATTCGCGGTGGCGATCATTGGCCAAGGCCATGGTTCCTGGAACTTATCCGAAGATATCCGTATGGGAAGAATCTCTAGCTATCTCATTTACCCTTTTAATTTTTGGGAATTCCACACTGCTAGCTTTCTCAGCTTTCAAGTTTTGCAAATCCTGATTGTAGCCATTTCCTTAATCTTTTTTTACTTTATAGGTATTTCTATCCCAGAAGTATGGGTTCTCTTCAAAGGCTTTAGTTTTACTCTTGTCGTGAGCTTTTTCTGGTACGCTCTTCAATATCTCACTGGAGTGATGGCCTTTTGGCTAGAAGAAACATGGATCCTTAGAGTCATTCTTTCTATTGTAACAACTTTTCTTAGCGGAGCTATTATTCCACTCGACTTATACCCAGAATGGCTGGTCAATACCCTCCAGTACACCCCCTTCCCCTATCTAGTGTATTACCCAGTCCAAATTTTTATGGAACGCCCAGTAGCTCTTTTAAGAGGCTACCTCATCATTATCGCCTGGATTGGCTTTTTTACCCTCATTTCCCGATGGGCCTGGAGAAAGGGCATCAGACTCTACACCGCGGCAGGTATGTAATGAAGCTTATTCAACACTACTTCAATGTTTATAAAAAATTTATCTCCACTAGTATTCAAGTCGAATCCAGTTTTCGAACCAGCTACGCACTCATCATCTTCATGGATTTATTTTTCTTCATCAGCTCTCTAGCTTCAGTCAATTTCATCTATGACCATGTAGAAACTATTGGTCCTTGGAAAAGAGAACAACTGCTCTTTTTCGTCACATTTGTACTCTCCATAGACAATCTTCATATGATGATCTTTAGCCAAAATTTTTGGCAATTAAGCTTTATGATTAAAACAGGTGAGCTCGATTACGTCATTCTCAAACCCATGAGTACAATCTTCAGTGTTTTTTTCCGCCACTTTCGTTCCTCAAGCCTCTTTAACACCCCTATTATGATCTTTTTTCTTATCAAATACGGAACGGCTGTCAATTTAAGCCCTATTGACTGGCTTTTGCTTCCCGTCCACCTGATTTTGGGACTCACTATACTTGTGCTTATCGAGTTTTGTCTTTCCACAGCCATGTTCTGGATGGTCGAAGGTATTGGAATCAATTTCCTCAGAATGCAGCTTCAAAGTCTTTCAAGGTGGCCGGCCTTTATCTATTCTGGCTTTTACCGCAAATTTTTCACTCTCTTTGTCCCCGTGTTATTAGTTGGCTCAGCACCTGTTGAATTCATCTATGATAAAACCAAATGGATTAAACCTCTTCAGCTCATCTTTTTAATTGTCGTTTTTTATTTTCTTTTGCTTTTCCTTTGGGAAAAAGGGCTTAAGCGCTACGACTCAGCTTCATCGTAAGCCATTTTTCAATTCAAAACCTCAATTCATAGCAATTACTCTAGTTTAAAAGAGATAAACAATTTTTAATTCGCACTAATATTTTTATTGATTCTTATGTACTTAATAATGTATTACATAAAAAATCACAGGGCTTTTTCTTAAAAAAGAAAATCATTATGACCTCAAAAAATAACACCTCTCCCCTCTTCGACCCTGAACAATGGAGCAAAGTTAAGGATTTTAACTTTTCCGACATTACCTATCATCGAGCCAAACACCAAGGCACCGTCAGAATAGCCTTCCATCGACCAGAATGCCGAAACGCTTTTCGCCCCCACACTGTCGATGAACTTTATCGCGCCTTAGATCACGCACGTATGTGGAGTGATGTGGGCTGCGTACTCCTCACCGGAAACGGTCCCTCCCCAAAAGATGGAGGTTGGGCCTTTTGCTCTGGAGGGGATCAACGCATCCGCGGCAAAGATGGATATAAATACCAAAACTCTGAGGGAGAAAAAGATCTAGCTAAGCTCGGTCGCCTCCATATCTTGGAAGTTCAAAGGCTTATCCGCTTTATGCCCAAAGTAGTCATTGCCGTTGTCCCCGGCTGGGCGGTTGGAGGCGGACATAGCCTACACGTAGTCTGTGACCTGACCCTGGCATCAAAAGAGCACGCCCTCTTCAAGCAAACCGACCCCGATGTAGCCAGCTTTGACTCAGGGTACGGCTCAGCTTATTTAGCCAAAATGATTGGCCAAAAAAGGGCCCGTGAAATTTTCTTTCTTGGCTTAAACTACTCAGCACAAGAAGCTTTCGAGATGGGAATGGTCAACAAAGTGGTTCCTCACGAAGAACTAGAAAAAACGGCTCTCGAATGGGGAAAGCTAATTAATAGCAAATCCCCCACCGCTATGCGAATGTTGAAATATGGCTTCAACTTAACTGACGATGGGATGGTTGGGCAACAGCTCTTCGCTGGAGAAGCAACCAGGTTGGCTTATGGAACTGATGAAGCCCAGGAAGGGCGCGATGCTTTTCTAGAAAAGCGCTCTCAAAATTACCACTCATTTCCCTGGCATTACTAACAAGCGCCTTTATCAAAAAATGGTTTATCGATAGCCATTAAATGGCCTTAGGGTGACTTTTTATTGGGCAGTTTCTTCAGCAGGCTCATCGGCAGATTCTTCGCGAGGCTCTTCCTTTTTCGGTTTTGGCTTAGCCGCCTTGATCAACCCTTCGGCCAAGAGGATTTCAATTTTTTTATCCGCATTAATCCACTCTCCCTTAGCACTTTTGACCCCATAGCGCCCAGATCTCTTTTTAACGATAGTAAAATCACCTGTTTTTTTAACAACTTCCATAATTCTCCTCTCCGCTTCACACTCGAAGTGGCTGGCGCTTCGACCCATAGCGATCCCTCATCCGTCACCACTTTTATATCATAGCGCGGAATTTCTAAAAGTCTTATTGCGACCAATCATTTAGACCAAATCCATACCGCTCTCTAGCAGTCTTATTTGGCGATTCATCCCTTCGGTATTAGAATCCAGAAATTATGGCAAAAGGATAAATTCATGAAACTACAAAATTATGTCATGGGAGAGTGGCGTGAAGGCGCCGGTAAGGGAAAAGAGCTGAGGAATGCCGTCACAGGGGAAGCTATTGGCACGGCTTCTACTGAAGGACTCGACTTCAAAGGCATCTTAGAATTCAGTCGAGAAATTGGAGGCGCTAACCTTAGAAACATGACTTTTCATGAAAGAGGTCGCATGCTCAAAGCTTTGGCCCTTCACCTCACTTCTCTTAAAAATAAATTCTATGATCTCAGCTACCAAACTGGAGCGACTAAATTGGACTCGTGGATCGATATCGAGGGAGGCATTGGCAACCTATTTACCATGTCCTCTAAAGCTCGTCGCGAAATGCCCAATGACTACCTCTATACAGACGGCAAACCAGAAATTTCAAGCCGAGAAGGCAGTTTTATAGGTCAACATATCTACACCCCCAAAAAGGGAGTTGCTCTGCATATCAATGCTTTCAACTTTCCCGTTTGGGGAATGCTAGAAAAAATAGCAGTCAACCTGGTTGCCGGTGTTCCCGCAGTCGTGAAACCTGCCACTTTGACTAGTTACCTCACTGAAGCTGTCGTCAAAGAAATTATCTCTTCTGGCATTCTTCCCGCCGGCTCCCTACAACTTCTCTGTGGATCAGCAGGCAGTATCCTCGACCACGTCGAATCCCAAGATGTCGTGACTTTCACCGGCTCAGCAAGCACCGCTAATAAACTTAAAACCCACCAACGCTTAATAGAGCAATCCGTTCCCTTTAACGTTGAAGCCGACTCTCTCAATTGCTCAATTTTAGGACCTGATGCCACTCCTGAAACTGAAGAATTTAAAATTTTTATCAAAGAAGTCAGCAAAGAAATGACTGTTAAAGCCGGTCAAAAATGCACAGCCATCCGCAGAACTATTATTCCTGAAAATTTAGTCGAAGACGTCAAAAAGGCCCTGTCAAAAAGACTCTCTCAAGTCGTCATAGGAGACCCACGCAACCAAAACGTGCGCATGGGCTCCTTAGCTGGTTTAGAACAACTCCAAGAAGTAGGAGAAAAAGTAAACCAACTCAAGTCCCATTGTGAAGTCGTCTACGAAAACCGAGATTTTAAACTAGAGGGTGGTAACAAAGAAAAAGGAGCCTTTATGGCTCCTACACTACTTTTTTGTGATGGCCCACTAGAAAAAAAAGAGGTTCATGAAATCGAAGCCTTTGGTCCCGTCTCTACTATTATGCCCTATAAAGACACCGAAGAAGCTATTCGCCTCTCCCAAATGGGCGCGGGCTCACTCGTCTCCTCTCTAGTTACCGCTGACAATCGGTGGGCCAAAAACATAATCATGGAAACGGCTAGCCACCACGGACGAATGGTCATCCTCAATAGCAAATGCGCCAAAGAATCCACTGGACACGGCTCTCCTCTGCCCACCCTAGTCCATGGAGGACCCGGTCGAGCTGGAGGAGGAGAAGAGATGGGAGGAATCCGAGGAGTCTTTCACTACATGCAAAGGACGGCCCTTCAAGGTCACCCAACCACTTTGAGTCAAATAACCAGCATCCATATGCCAGGTGCGAAACGCACTGAAAGTGAAAAGCACCCCTTCCGCCACTATTTTGAAGAGCTTGAAGTAGGACAAACCTTAACTACGCATAGAAGGACTATAACTGAAGCCGATATCGTTAACTTTGCCAACCTCAGTTGGGATCACTTTTATGCCCATACCGATGATACAAGTTTAGAAGGTACTTTTTTTGAAAGAAGAGTGGCTCACGGTTACTTTGTTATAGCGGCAGCAGCAGGTTTATTCGTCGACCCAGGCAAAGGCCCTGTTTTGGCTAATTACGGTCTCGACGAATTACGCTTTATCAAACCAGTATATGTTGGAGCCACTCTCCAAGTTAAATTAACAGTCAAAGAAAAAGTAGACCAAGAAGTCAAACCAGAGGAAGTGCCAAGGGGCATTGTCAAGTGGCAGGTGGATGTTATTGATGAGACTCAAGAAAGTGTTGCACTAGGTACTATACTTACTCTGGTCGCTAAAGCACCTTGAGTTGAAAACTACTACTGAATAATTTTCTTTTGAATAGTTATTCTTGCTTCTTCCACCTCACACTTAAAAACAAAAGCATATTCTTTAGAGACTGTTTCCAATAGCTCTTTTAGCATCTGCTTTTCTACTGCTCCTTTATCTTTCAAAAAGTGAATTTCTTTAATGACAGATAAAATAACAGACAAGGTAACGTGATTAGAGCGAATTTTTTTTTGATAATCAGCGATTCTATCTCTGCGATTAGGATAATGACTCCCTTGAGTATCTGAACACACTCTTTCTAAAGATTTATTAAAAGAATTCTTTGTTGAAACTTTTCTAATTAAAATATCGGAATCGGTAGGAATCATATTTTTGGTTTTTTGATCTATACTTTCAATAGTAAAAAAAGTTCGCTCTAAATCAGAGACGTATTCAACGCCAACGATCCTTCCTATTCCAAACTTTGGAGAAACAACAATATCCTGAGGGTTAAATTTTTTGCCAATAAAATGTAAAGATTCATCAGAGAGAGAAAGGTTAGTATTCTTGATAAGACAATCCTTTGTTTAAATAGCCACCCAGCGCATTGCGCCGATTTCTAAAACCGACACTTTTGAACTTAGCATGATATAATAGCATATAAACTTCACAGTAGAAAGCACCTCTCGCTAGTCAAAAAATAATCACGAGTGTAAAAAGTCCCTATGCCAATAAAACCTATGTCTTCTAATTACCAAAACTCCTTTTCTGGAATTGCCCGACTTATGGGCCCAAGCTCACTCCAAAATTATTCTCAAAAATCAGTCGCTATTGTCGGTATTGGTGGAGTCGGCTCTTGGGCCGCAGAGGGGTTAGTCCGTTCAGGGGTTCAAAAAATCACCCTTATCGATCTCGATGATATTTGCCAAACCAATATTAACCGCCAACTCCACGCTACTACTAAAACAATTGGAAAAAGTAAGGTTCATCTAATGAAGCAGAGACTTCTTAGTATCAACCCAGAGGCCGAAGTCACCACTATCGAAGATTTCCTCACTCAAGACAATGTTGATCGACTTCTTCATCAAAATCTCGATGCTGTTATCGATGCTATCGATGGGCTAAATGCAAAATGCCATTTGGCTTCTCAGTGCCGCAAGAAAGGCCTTGATCTGGTTGTTTGTGGGGCCGCTGCAGGAAAGTCCGACCCCACGCAAATGGCATCTGGAGACCTAGGAGAAAGTCTTCAAGATAAACTTCTTAAACGCATGCGTAAGAAATTAAGACGTGAGCATGGCTTCCCTCAAGGCCCTCTCAATATTAGGGCCGTCTTCTCTTGCGAACTCTCAATTCCTCCAATAATAGAAAACCAAAAACCTCTCCCAAACAATAACTCAGCTAAAAGTATCGATTGCGAATCGGGTCTAGGTTCAGGTGTTTTCCTCACTGCAACGATGGGTTTCACTGCCGTCTATGAGACACTCAATTTGCTCCAAAAAAAAACTAAAATTTTTCTATGAGCTTTTATATCGATATCCACACCCATCACCATAAACCCGATAATTCATCCATCATCCAAGTCCAAGCTATCTGCGATTTTGATTCTCCTTTACCTGAACTCAAAAAACAAAACTACTTTTGCCTCGGCGTCCATCCTTGGCTTTCAGAAAAAACCAATTGGGAAAAAGCCAAGTCAAAAATAACGATGGCCAGCCAGCAATCTCAATTCCTAGGCATAGGGGAGTGCGGACTCGATAGGGTCTATGCCAAAAACAAAAGTTTCAAAAAAGAAATCGATCCAAATTGCTGGTCAATACAATTAAAACTCTTCAAAAATCACTTAGATTTAGCTAAGCATTTGGGAGTCAAGCTAATCATCATCCACTCCGTTAAAGCCCACCAAGAAATTCTCGAACAAGTCAAAAAATCAAAATATCAGGGATATCTTCTTTTTCACGACTACAACGGCTCACCAAAAGAAACTAACCAGATTGTTTCCAAAGGACATTACATAAGCCTTGGTAAAAGAATTCTAAATAAACAATCGAAAGTTTATTACTCCCTTTCTTTCATCCCTTTAAGTCAACTTTTTTGTGAAACGGATGATCATGAACTTCCCATTCAAGATATTTATAAGAAGCTCTCACAAAGCCTAGGGTTAACAAAAAGTCAATTAAGAGACCAGCTCTATCAGAATTTTTTAAACCTACTAAAAAAAACCAAGAACTGCTAACAACTACCTCTTACTCAGTAATCCTCTCAAGTGAAAATCAATTTCAAACCGTGGTGACCTAGTTTAATATAAAAGAATGATTTTATGCAAAAAACCCTTTCTCTACCCGGGAGAATGGAGAGATATTTTTGAATGCCTCCTCAAAAAGCAAGTTTTATATGGACCTCATATTAATCAGTTTGAAAGATCTTTTTGCCAAATGGGTGGATGGAATTACGGAGTATTATGCTCTTCAAGCATTCAAATTTTCGAACTCATTTTAGAGCACTTTCAAATTTATCAAGAAAGCCAAATCCTCATACCTTCCTATACTGATAAAAATATACAAAATCTTTTAGAGAGAAAAAAAATAATTTATCAACTAATTGACATAGATCCAGATACGGGCTGTCTTGATCCCACATTTATTGCCGCTAAAGTTATTCCTCAAACCAAAGCTATTCTAATAACCCATTTATTTGGCAACGCCTGTTCCGATGAAGTCTATAAAATAGCCAAAGAACATAACCTTATTCTCATCGAGGACTGCACCCATGCCCATGGACTAAAACACGCCGACGGAAAATATGTGGGCACTAGAGGCAACGCTGCTTTTTTCAGCTTCGAACCCTCTAAATTGATCAATTGCTTCGGTGGTGGAATCCTAGTCACTAACCAAAAACCCCTGTACTCATCCGTCTACAACCAAGTCAAAAAAGCTCCTCACTCAAGTTATTTAAAGATCCTCACCGATATCTTCACAGGAGGTATAAAAAGTATTTTAGGAAATCATTTTACTAGTCTTTTTTCAAAAATAATGCTCAGGAATGAAAAACTATTTAAGGAGCTCAAAAATCTTATACATCTTATCTTCCAAAGCCTTCCCTCTAACAAAATTCATCAATTTTCCAATCTTCAAGCCAAAGTAGGTCTAGCCCAACTCAATCGACTCAGATCAACACTCGGCGCCCGAAGGGCTATTGTCGAGTCCATGAAAGTCAAACTTAAAAGAGAAATTCAATTTTTGAGACGCAGAGAAAGAGATATTATCTATTCTTTTATTGCTATCGTCGAAAATGCAAATGCCTATAGAGATGAACTTTTAAAAGAAGGAATTGAAACGAATAGTAGAGACTCCTTGGCACAAGCCCTCGGTCCTCTCAAAGATTACCCTGGCGCTGCCTATGCCAACCAACACTACCTCCAACTCCCCCTTTATCACGGAATGAGTGAAAAAGAGTTGACTCAAGTGATAAAGGCCCTTAAGAAAGTTTCTTATAAAGCTCGTCAGAAAAAGGTAGAGTTGTGTTAAGCGTCTTTGAAATCTATTCCATTGGTATTGGGCCTTCAAGTTCCCATACAGTTGGACCCATGCGTGCTGCCGATAAGTTCATCAAACTTTTGAAAGCCAAAAACCTTCTCAAATCTACACAGCAAATCCAAACAGAACTGTATGGTTCTCTGGCCCTTACAGGGGTAGGGCATGGCACAGATAAAGCTTTAATGCTGGGGTTTTGTGGGGAGTCACCAGAAGAAGTGGAAATCGAAAGTATTGATCCCCTAATTGACGAAATAAATCAAAGCCAAATCATCACAATGGCTTCTGGCCACCAAATTTCTTTTCAAAAAGACCGCGACATCGTCTTTCATCGCACTCAAACACTACCAGAACACCCTAACGGAATGTGCTTTCAGGCCATCGACAAAGAGGGACGCGAACTATTTAAAAAAATATTCTTCTCCATTGGGGGAGGTTTCATTGCCGGTGAAAAGTTAGTCAAAACTAAAATAGCCGAACGGAAAATACCTCAATCCCCTTTTCCCTTTAAAACAGCTGAAGATCTGCTGGTGATGGGCAAAAGTTCTCGAAAATCAATCAGTCAAATGGTTTGGGAAAATGAGCTTACTTGGAAGTCAGAAAAAGAAATCCACCAAAGTCTTACGAAAATATGGAAAGTCATGCAAAAGTGTATCAAGAGAGGGCTTAAGACCAAAGGGCAACTCCCTGGTGGTCTAAAGATTAAGAGGAGAGCACCCAAACTCTACAGAAAACTTCACAACCTTCCAGAAACTTCCTGCGCCGACCCTCTTTCCATACTCGACTGGGTTAACCTCTATGCCCTGGCCGTCAACGAGGAGAACGCGGCAGGAGGAAAAGTCGTCACTGCTCCAACAAATGGAGCAGCAGGTATCATCCCTGCCGTTCTCCATTATTACGTCCAATTTTGCTTTCATAAAAATAAAAAAGAATGCCAAAAAGGCATCCACAACTTTCTCCTCACCGCAGGAGCCATTGCTATCCTTTACAAGTACAACGCCTCAATTTCGGGAGCCGATGTCGGTTGCCAAGGAGAAGTCGGTGTGGCTTGTTCGATGGCAGCAGGAGCTCTTACAGAGATTTTAGGAGGCAGTATCGCTCAAGTTGAAAATGCCGCAGAAATTGCCATGGAACACAATTTAGGTCTCACTTGCGACCCTGTTGGTGGACTTGTCCAAGTCCCCTGCATTGAAAGAAATGCGATGGGAGCCATTAAGGCCATCAATGCCTCGAGAATGGCCTTGAGAGGAGATGGCACTCATTTTGTCTCCTTAGACCAAGTCATCAAGACCATGTACGAAACGGGGAAAGACATGCAATCTAAATACAAAGAAACTTCACGAGGAGGGCTCGCAGTCAATATTATCGAATGCTAAGTCTGCTCTAAAAATACCAGTCCTTATTTATATCTATGAATATATTTCAACATTTCCCATGACCCTCCTCTCTTAAGGTATGATCCACCGACTGATCGATGACCTTTAAGACTAAGTAGGAAAAGACAATGAAATCATTTATTCTCGGGGTTGGCTTGCTGGTCGCCGCTCTCTCTTTCAAATCACACGCAGTTCTTCCCACCCAAACGAGTGGCTTAGTTCACTACGTTCAATCCAAATACGCCAATCAATACAAAAAATACCCCATACTCATTTTTGACAGGGATGAAGTAGAGTACCGATTTTCTCAAAATCAAGCCTGGGGAGAAGAGAAAGAAAAAGAAAATTTAAGAATTCGCATTATCCAAAGATACGTTAAAGAAGTAGTAGGGGTTGAACTCACACACAATGAAGCTTCCGCTTACGAAATGTACATTAGCATCCTCAAAGATTCAGCTGTAGCACTCCCCACATTTACCGAGAGCTGGCCTCGTGTTGAATACAAGATGTGTGCAGTCTTCCCTGCCAACGCGAATAGCAACCAACAAATCGAAACAGAGCGAATACTAGGTCTTCTCACCAAAGAAGCCTATGGAGAATTAACTTATGACCATTTAAAGCCAAGGTTGAGCTATGAAGATCTAGCTGAAATAAGTCTTTATCACGAGCTCTCTCATTGTTTGGATCAAGAATTTATGCCCGACACTTATCAATCTTACGAAGATTCACACTCTGTCCACAAATCAGAGTCTTTTGCCGAAACAAATGCTCTTTTACTTATGGCCAAAGAAGGAAAAATCAACGTAGGGCGAACTCGCTCTCTACTAAGAAGCCTCTATAGTTCAAAACTAGGCTCCTATTTAGCAGCTAATCCTCAAAACAGCTTTGGAAACCCCCATTATATGGCCGGTGGAGCTATCTACTATTTGTCACCTGTCATTGAAAAAGCACAAGATATTATTGATCAAAATCCAATGGATTTTAAAACCAAAACAATCAATCAAATTACCGCAATGGCTCAAGAGCTTGTTAAGAAGTACGCTTTATCATCAAAAACTTTTTCAGCGATAGCTATGTATCTCGACCAGCCAAAAGAAACCCTCCAAAGCTATGCTCAAAATGCTGAAGAAATGCCTGATTTTTTTGAGGAAGCTTTTAAAGGGCTTATTGACTATATTGAAAAAACAAACCAAGTAACATCAAATGCTTTTAGTCCAACAACTCTGCCTGTGCCCTCACTAGGGCCTTCACTTTTACAAATTGATACACTAGAGCTTTGTTTTCTTTTTAAAGAAAATTTTAAAGATCAACTTTTCAGAAAAGTTGAACTTTATAGAAAAAATTTAAGAAAACAAAATAATATCTCTCAAAATCAACGCCAAAGAGCTAAAAATCTCAAAAACCTATTTGAGCAGCTACCAACTCTTTGTCGAGAAGAGCCTCTTTAAAAAGCTTAACTCAAGTCCCATAAATAGAATCCCGATAGTTAGTTAAAGAACTAAAGAGGAGTTTTTATGGGTTATTTTGAGTTACAACGCAGTATTGAAGACAATGAGGAACTAAAAAAACTGTATGATGAAATTATACTATCAGGCTTTGGAGAAGCATTTCCCATTAACTGGTTTACATCGCAAGCCTCGCGCCCAGATATCCTGGCTTCAACATGGGCACTCGTAAAAGGCGTACTTGTCGATGGAAAGCTACCAGGAACAATCAAACAAATGATCGCCATGGTGGTCTCAAAACAAAATAATTGTAGATACTGTTCAGTTACTCACACCTCAGCCCTCGAAAGCATGGGGGTTCCGATGGATGTAATTCAAAAAAGCGCTACAAATATTGAGACAGCAGAAATACCGCTCGCCCATAAAGAAATTATTAAATTTGCCTTAAAATCCGCTAAAGATCCAAACTCCATTAATCAAGAAGACTATCAAGTTTTAAAAGAAAATGGATTAAATAAAGGTGAAATTCTCGAGGTCATTATGATGGCCGCCTTCACCAACTTTATTAATACATGGGCAGATGCCAGTGGAATACCTTTAGATTCCGAAGGAGTCGGTAGTGGCGAAGAGGACTCTGCCGCTTAAAAGTAATATTTCCGATAACACTCCCAACAGCTGGATCTCCTTAGGAGTTCTCAACGAAGCCATTTTAAGATTTTCTACGGAAGATAATCTCGAATCTTTTTGGGTCAGCGCTTGTCTAAACTCACGATGGGTTATCCCTTCTAAACGAATGGCTATACTTATTAAAAGTAATGAAAACTACAAAGTTATTAAACGTATGGAAGATGGCGAAGTATTAAAAGCAATCTCTCAAACCTTTACTCCAGCAGAATGCCTGCTCGAAAAAAATTTTCTCAATACACAGCCCGACTGGTTGCCCTCAAATTACCTAATATCCTCTCCAAATGAGTTTCAAAAATGGTTCTATAAAAGCAATGAAGACTCCATACTAAGAGTTCCATTGCAACAAAAGAATAAACTCGTGGGTGCTATCCTTTTTGTAGTCAAAAAAATCAATGACAAAGAAAAGCAATCACTCTCTTCTCTCGCTAATCTTTATGTACTGCATATTGGAGCTACATATCATTTATTAAAAGCACGAAAAGAAATAGAGACAGTGGCCAGGTTTCCAACTGAAAATCCCTACCCTGTTCTCAGGCTAAATAAAGAAGGTGTCATTATTTACGCTAACCAAGCAGCCAATCCGATACTTTCAAAGTGGAGTTGTCAGTGCGGTGAGGTTATTCCAGAGTACTGGAAAAGCCAAGTTGTAACCATTCATCAATCCTGCCAAGTTAAAACTATAGAAATAAAAACAGTAGATAAAATTTTTGAAATGACATTTTCTCCGACTAGAAGCTCCGATGATGTTAATGTCTATGGGCACGATATAACCAAACAAAAAAAAGCTGAAGAAGAATTAAAAAAAGCCAAAGAAATAGCAGAAACAGCAGTTGAAACTAAAGCGCGTTTTCTCGCTAACATGTCTCATGAAATCCGAACCCCGATGAATGGCATCATAGGGATAACTCATCTCCTGATGGATAAATTGCAAAAAAAAGAAAATATTAAAATGCTAAGAATTATTCAAAAAAGTGCAGAAACTCTATTAAACCTCATCAATAGTATTTTAGATTTCTCAAAACTTGAAGCTGGTAAAATAGAGCTTGAATCCGAACCTTTTGATCTCTACAGTTGCGTCAACGATGTCTTACAACTTTTGAACACCCGAGCCTCTGAAAAAGGACTCATCTTGTCTTCCAATATCGACACAAATGTTCCGAAATGGATTATTGGAGATACCACGAGATTAAGACAAATTTTACTCAATTTAATCAGTAACGGAGTCAAGTTTACTGAGCATGGAAAAGTCAGAATCATTGTTAAAACCAAAGAGGTAAAAGACAATAATTATGTCATTCAATTTTCAATAAAAGACCAAGGCATAGGCATTCCTCAAAAAGCTAAAGATAGGCTTTTTAAATCCTTCTCTCAAGTAGATGCCTCAACAACCAAGAAATATGGAGGTACAGGACTCGGCTTAGCCATCTGCAAAGGACTCACAGAAGCAATGAAAGGTCGTATATGGGTAGATAGCGAGGTTGGTAAAGGGTCGATATTTCACTTTACCATTGTCGCACAAAAACTAGAAAAGCAAGAAGTCCAAGAGCCAACAAGCTGTCCTATCGTTTACTCTCGTATGGCAGAGGAATATCCACTAGAAATCCTTCTAGCAGAAGATAACGAAGTCAATCAATTAGTGGCCGTCAGCTTATTAAAAAAATTAGGTTATGAAGCCGACGTCGCCACCAATGGAGTCGAAGTTTTAGAAATCCTTAAAAAAAAGAATTACGATATCATTCTTATGGATTGCCATATGCCAGAAATGGATGGTCTTGAAGCCACTAAAGAAATTCGTAAATTAAAAATAAAACAACCAAAAATTTTCGCTCTTACGGCCAATGCCTTTAAAGAAGATCGAGATCAATGCATCGATGCAGGGATGAATGATTTCTTAACAAAGCCCATTGATATTGCCGAGATTATTTTAGCTCTTAAAAAATGCTCAGAGGATAAAGGTTAACCCTCCATTAGGATATTTTGATCATTTTCGTATTATTACAATATTCTTCATAATTAATATCGCTATCTTCTGAAACTTTATCAATTTTTTTCACCACATCTCTTATTCTCTTTTGAGTTTCTTGAAGTCGATCAAGAACTTCAACAGGCAAAAAATTTTCTTTTTTAATCTGTCTTATTTCACTAAAGCTCATTGTCAAGATATTGTTTATCTCGTGATTATAGGTCGCAATCATAGCCGTTACTGCTTCTAACTCACATTTTCGAGCAAGCTCCAGGGACAGTCTTCTTATATCAATTTGTGTATAAATCCGTGCTAGTAATATATCTATATTCGCAGGTTTTACAATATAATCATTAGCACCAAGTTTAAGAGCCTCAACAACATCTTTATCCTCATCACAAGAGGAACACATAATAACGGGAAGAACATTTTTATTATAGTACTTTCTGATTTCCCCAAGAACTTCAATACCCGACATAATTGGCATTTTTATATCCAGTAAAATTACATCAAACTGAGACTGCTTGATTTTTTTCAACCCCTCATCGCCATTATTTTCAACAACAACTTGAAAACCCCTCTTCATTAGCATCTTGGAGGTAGCACGTGCGATAACACAATCATCATCTATGATTAAAATATATCCCTTCAAATTAAGCCGCCTTTTTTTCAATATAAATTAATCTTAACTCTTTACAAAGTTTCCCCAGTTCATTTTCTAACCTATTAATTAAATCCAAGTCTTTAATGCTCAAATCTTTAGCTCGTTTTTCTAATGCAATGGCTAACTCTCTCGCATCATAGGCAAAGAAGCTCGCACACAAACCATTTAAAGTGTGCCCGGCAATCTCAATTGCAATGAAATCTTTTTCATTAAAAGACTTTTTGAGCACATCTAAATGCTTTGGCACTTGTAACAAAAAATCTTCAACTGCTTCAATAAGAATTTCTTCATCTCCAAAAAAGTAATCATTTAAAGAGTCTTTCCTAAAACTTAGAGCACCTTTATTCATATTATCACCCTATTTGTACACAGCACCACCCTATCCAATAGGCTCCTTTGATTTGATTTTACATGCAAGCAAAAAACTTAACTGCCTCTTGCAAAAGCCAATTAAGTTAAAATTTAACTCTCCTTAACTTTCTGTTTAAGTTTTTTAAAACCTAGTGAAGAAAACAAACCAAGCACCTTCATAAAAAAGAAGATGAGTGGCCACAAAGATAGCTCTTTTCCCAAAACCAACTCTTATGGCTCAATGCATATTGTGCGCAAGTTAAGCGTAAGTTAAGATTAATTTATCACTGGAGGGGAATCCCTCTCGAAATAGTAAAGAAACCTAGTCAAAGTCTAAAAAGACCCAGATCAGGTATCCATCTCAACACAAGGAGGTAAAAGATGGAAAACACACACGACGCAAACTACTCTTTGCCAACAAAATCCCTAAAAGGTTTTTTGACCCAAGCCCTAGAAGAAGTTTTTTATTTAAAAGAAAAAACTCCTTTTATTCCAGAACCCCAAGACTACGAAGAAAGCCATGATCACTCTCAATTTCTACAACAATACCTTAAACCTTTTACTTAAAAGAAGTGGGGTCTTATGACCCCCTTTTCCTATTGTAAAACTAACTTTTAAACCTATGTAAGATTCACATCAAACACAAACCAATTGACCCCATCTAAGCTTTTGTTTAAAATAAAGAACCAAAGTCCTTCAATTTTATTAATCTTTAAGCTCAATACTCCAAACAAATTCTAGAGGGTCCCAAACAACAGGATGATTATGGAGAATCCATCAGTCATGATTGAGGCTAAAGGCCTCGTTAAACAATACTCAAACACTAAACTCAAAGCCGTCGACAATATTAGCTTTTCCCTCAATAAAGGGGAAATCGCTTGTCTTATAGGAACTAGTGGATGTGGGAAAACAACAACTATTAAAATGATCAATCGCCTTATTGAACCAACAGAAGGTGAAATAAGAGTCAACGGTCAAAAAAGTCATCAAGTAGACTCTGTCACTTGGAGGCGACAAACAGGTTATGTCATTCAAAAAGCTGGTTTACTTCCCCACTTAACAGTTCGTCAAAATATCTCCCTCTTGTCAAAAATACTCAAGAGAAAAAAAACCTTTATTAAGTCGAGAACTGACGAGCTTTTAGAAACCGTTGGTCTCAACCCTCACCAATTCGCCGGATGCTACCCTAGTGAACTCAGTGGTGGTCAACAACAAAGAGTTGGTATAGCCAGGGCCTTAATGGAAAACCCTCCCATTCTCCTTATGGATGAACCCTTTGGAGCACTCGATCCAATTACACGAAACTCTATGCATGAAGAGTTCCTGGCACTTAATCAAAAGCTTCACAAAACCATAATCCTAGTAACACACGATATGAAAGAAGCCTTTAAACTTGGCGACCAAATTATCCTCATGAACAAAGGGCAGATTGTTCAAAAAGGTTCACCAAAAGAAATAACCGACACTCCAGCTAATGACTTCGTCAAGGAATTCCTCAGTGCTCACATTAACTAGAATTTTATTACTTACAATACTTCTCTATCTGGATCCAGTATCAGCCA
Source organism: Bacteriovoracaceae bacterium (assembly GCA_965206965.1). Taxonomy (GTDB): domain Bacteria; phylum Bdellovibrionota; class Bacteriovoracia; order Bacteriovoracales; family Bacteriovoracaceae; genus CBDBLK01. Next base: position 356,519 of record OZ242254.1, read on the forward strand.
ATAAACGAACAATCACTATCGGCTCAAAAGCCTTCTCTGAATCTGTCATATTAGGAGAAATGCTCTCTCTCATTCTCGAAAAAAAGTTTGATGTGAAAGTCGTCCGAAAACTCAACTTAGGTGGAACCCAAGTTGTTTTTAACGCCCTAAAAAGCAAAAGTATTGACGTGTATCCCGATTATACTGGTACAGGTTATATTATGATTCTTGGACTTGGTGGAGAAAAAAACCCACACAAGATTTATCAGATAGTCAGCCAAGAGTTTTTTAAACGCTATCAAATAAGGTGGAGCCAACCACTTGGATTTAACAATACTTACGCCCTAGCCATTAGAAAAAAAGATCTCAAATTTTCACAAATAAAAAAGATCTCTCAGCTCAAAGGGATGGAAAATCAAATTCGCTATATCTCCCCACACGAATTTATGGAGCGAGCCGACGGTCTCAAAAGCCTCCAGAAAATCTACGACCTCAACTTTAAAGAAAGTCAGCTTAAAGCGGTCAACTCAGGTCTTATGTATTCAGCTATTCGCGACAATGAAGCCGACCTCATTACCTCCTATTCAACTGATGGAAGAATTCAAGCCTACGGCCTTAGACTATTGGAAGATGACCTCAGCTTTTTCCCCCCCTATTATGCAGCCTTCCTTTATAAAGAAGAATCTGCACGAGAAGTTCCAGAGCTCCCAAAAGCCATTCACTTACTTGAAGGAATTATTTCAGAAGCACAAATGACTAAAATGAATGACCAAGTGGATCGCTTAAAACAAGACCCTCAAAAAGTAGCTAAAAACTTTCTCATTAAACAAAATATTCTTTCAGGAACATTAGAAAACCTAGAGAAAAATCAAAATTTCATTTCTTTTACTATTTCTAAAAAGAATTATCTTCTCAAAACTATCTGGGAACATATAGTCCTCACATTTCTCTCTCTCTTCGCCGCAATCGTAGCCAGCATCCCAACAGGGATTGTTATGTCTCGCAGCCAAAAATTAGCCAAGATTATCTTTCCCATCGTCAACACTTTACAAACTATCCCCAGTCTTGCCCTTCTAGGCTTTCTCATCCCTTTAGTCGGAATAGGTACGACTCCTGCACTCATAGCTCTTTTTTTGTACAGCCTACTCCCTCTTATTAGAAATACCTACACCGGTATTAAGGGAGTTAGTCCACTCTTTATCGAAGCTTCCCAAGGAATTGGCCTAACAAAATTTCAAATTCTCACGAGAGTCGAAATCCCTCTTGCCATGCCCGTCATTTTAGCAGGGATTCGGACCGCTTCTGTCATCATCGTCGGCATAGCTACTTTAGCTGCATTAGTCGGCGCAGGGGGACTCGGTGATCCTATCTTTCGAGGAGTTGCCACAGTCAACACACACCTTATTCTCTTGGGTGCTATTCCCTCAGCTCTCTTAGCGGTCTTACTCGATCGCTTTCTCGGTTGGTCTGAAATCCACTTAGTTTCCAGAGGGCTCAGAATAAACCGCAAGTCTTAAATCTTGCACGTTTGTGCTCCATCTCATTTTTTAAACTTGCCAAAGAAAAAAATCCATGATGCCCTACTGAGCACACTAAATTTAGAGGAGGCGACCTTACCCATGAAAGGTCACGATACATCTATTGCTCTGCTCGGAGCCAATCTTAGCTTCGGCCAGCCAAAGGGTGGCACCCAAGACGCTTACTCTTGGCTCAAAACCCAGGGAATTGCCACCTATTTACAAAATCAATTCTTCCAAGTTTTTGATGCTGGAGCTATTGAAGAGTCTACCTACCCTGCCGACGATCTATTTTTCAAAAATAACTTTCTCTTTGATAAGGCCCACCACTTCGCTAGTATCAGTGCTTTTAACAAACGCCTTGCTAATCAAGTTTCTCGACTCAACCAGCGCTTTGATCTCACACTCAATATCGGCGGTGACCATAGCTCAGCGATGGGAAGTGTCGGAGGCTCGCTCATTAATAACCCTGAAACTAAAGTCATTTGGGTCGATGCTCATGCCGACTTTAACTCCCCTAAAACTTCCCCATCTGGAAACGTCCACGGCATGCCCTTGAGTTTCCTCACTGGCTACTTTAAACATCCTACAACCGATGGATACCTTTGGTGGATGCCCAAACTAAATCCCAAAAATATTGCGATGATTGGATTAAGGGATTTAGACCCAAAAGAACCTCAGATCCTCGAAGAGCTGGGAATTTTATATTTTACAACGGAAGATGTTCAGACCCAAGGCATAGGTCCAATTATGAATCAAATCTTAGAAACACTGGACCCAGAAGAAAACTCTCCCTTCCACCTTAGTTTCGACGTCGATGGAATCGATTGCTCCTATATCCCCTCTACCGGAACAGCAGTTGAAAATGGATTGTCTCTCAGTCAGGGGACACATATTATTCAACAACTCTTTAAAACAGGGCGACTCAAAACATTCGACTTAGCAGAAATAAATCCCTCTATCGGAAGCCATCAAGATCTTATAAAAACAAAGGAAGCTGTATTTCAACTTTTAGAAGCTTTAAAATCAAAACAAGACCTTCAACCTGAAACCTTATTAAAACGCTCACCCCAGCTCTTGGATTCACAAACACAACAATAGGGTAAAAGAGAGAATTAAATTCCTAGACTTGCCTCTTGCCTGATGTTTATATAAATTTTATTTAAAATCATTACCAAGAGGGTTTTATGAAAATAGGGGAAAGGTCTCCTAATTTTCAATGTGAGCTAGTGACAGGAACTACTTTTGATTTGCAAACAACTCTGCAAAAAGGTCCTGTCGTCTTAAACTTTATTATGGGCACCTGGTGTCCTTTCTGTTCTGAGCACCTAAAAAAAGTACGAGAATGGCAGGATAATATTGGAGGAAATGTTTCCATGATCATTCTCTCAAGCGAAACTAAGGCAAGCTTAAGAGCGTGGAATAAAAACAACCCCACAAGTTATCTTTTTGCTAGTGATCCCGATCTTAAGATTATTCAACTCTTTAATGTTAAAAATAAACTGATTAAAGCAGCCACTCCAACAACAATTCTCATTGACACTGACAAAACTATCAAAATGATTTTTGGAGGGGTAAGAACTAAGAAAAACAGAGAACAAGTGCTTGAAAAAATATGCGATGTTGGCAATTGCAATAAGCAATGAAGGCAACATTTATTAAACACATACGCCTTATATCAGCTTTTACTTTTCTTCTTGTTTTAATACTAGTGGCTGAAGTAACAGGTTTAAGAGAACAGTTTAGCTTAGAAAATATAAAAAATATTCTTCAAAACCATTTCTTAATTTCAGCATTTGCTTATATCCTCCTCTTCACAATCGGTAATATACTTCAAGTTCCAGGCTGGATTTTTCTCTCAGCAGCACTTCTTACTCTCGGTAAAATATCAGGCTACTTTTTAACCCTTACTGCTGCTATTACATCGGCTATCGTTGGCTTCTATTTTATTCGCTTTATTGGAGGAAGCTCTCTTAGAAAAATTAAATGGAAATGGGTCCAAAAATTACTTTCAACTATTGATCAACATCCGATAAGGGCCAATATTATACTAAGAATTGTTTTTCAAACAGCTCCTCCACTTAATTACACTTTGGCCATGTCTGGGATAAAATTCAAAGATTATCTTCTCGGTGCCCTACTAGGTTTACCTATACCTATCTTATTTTATACTTTATTCATTGATGAATTAGCAAAAAAAGTGCTTTCTCAATAAAAGGAAAAGCCTTGATGGTCGCTAAAAACTTTAGCCAGCTCCCTTTGAGTCCTCAATGGATCATCCTCTCCATATGTATCTGTCATTAATTCCGAAGGAATACCACTGTACTGCCATGCCGAAAGAATTAGATTATATTTTTTATCCAAAATTTTAAAAAAGATAGTCTCTTTATTTCTAAATAAAAGCAGAAGATGTTTTCCATCCATATCCATAATCTCTTCTTCTCGATAAAGAAGTGACATCCATACCTGGTGGACAGGGTAGTTTATCTCCATAGATTTGTACCGCCCCAAACTTAAAAATTGTCCTTTCGGTAATCGAGAGAAATCAACACCATCACTGTAAGATGACTCTTCAAAGAAAATTTCCTCAACAAGTCTCTCTAAACAAGCTAACTCGAAAAGGAAGGGAAAAGTTTTTTGTATCTTTGATTTTTTCAAAAATTCAGGAAAAGATTTTCCATATCCCACTACATTATGGCTTCTGTGCGGGTTTTGATTAATAAAATTATAAGCAAGATTAGTAAAAAGTTCTCTTTCTATCAATTTGCAACAAGCTTCGTAAGTATTCTCAAGGGAGTCTTTAAGGTTCTGATAAAAATTATTTCTATAAACTTCTAAAGCCTCTTTAAAAGAGAGTGAACCGCAGGGTTCAAAGTCAAAAGATTCAACATCATTAACTTCATCACTTTGGATAGCTTTTAAAAAAGATTTCTGAAATGTTAAGATCTTATCCATTCCAAACTTCTATTGATCCTGCTAAGAATAAAACTCTTTGAGTTCATCTTTGGTTGATTCAACACATTACTATAAATTTTTTTTACTCTATCAACTTCCTTGCACATTTCTCGAAAAGAAGGAATATTGTCATCCCTTTCAATCGTAACAGGAATCGGTCCTAGTTTCTTAATTATTTTTTCAAAAAGAAATAAGACAGGTTCTTGTATCTTCTCTGAGTGGGTATCAACGATATGAGTTCCATAATGAGTATGCCCGGCGAGATGTATCTGTTCAATTCTCTCTCTTGGCAACTTAAGAAAAGCTTCATAAGGATCAAAATCATAGTTCTGAGAATTGACGTATAAATTATTTACATCAAGTAAGATTCCACAACAAGTCCTCTCACTTAATTCATATAAAAATTCTTCTTCAGTATAATCAGAATTTTTAGGCTTCATATACAAAGAAACATTTTCTACTAAAAATGGGATCTCAAGGTAATTTGTAATTCTTTCAATTTTGTCAGTAATATGCCCAAGAAGTTCTTTTGTATAAGGGATTGGTAATAAATCTGGAGTGTAATGATTTTCACTACCGCAAAAACAAAGGTGATCCGAAACCCAAGCAGGTTTAAATTCACGAACAAGTTCTTTCATCCTCTTCATGTAGTCTTTATTTAAAGCATCTATCGATCCTAGATTGAATCCTACACAATGAAATACGAGAGGGTAAATTGAAGCGAGCCCTTCCATTTTTTCATATTTTGGTGAGCCAGGATAAAGATAATTATCAGCTAAAACTTCTAACCAAGGAATGCTCTCAGTCCTGAGAAGTTCAGAATAATGCTGAGGTCGAGCACTCAAGCCGACCCCAGCTATTTTATTAATTTTAGAATTTCTTTCCTCTTTTGACAGCAACGACAGTTCCTTTTTGAACCCTTTTAACGTACTTTCTAACAGCCTTATTCTTTAATGCCTTTTGAACGGTCATACAATCAGCCTTACTCATTTTCAACCATTCATTCCTATTAAAATTTGATTTTGCTTGGCTGGCACATTTATGACCATTCGCTCCACAGTCATTCACCCATTTAGTCGCAATTCCTTTGCAATGAACTTTACCACCCTTAGCAGCGGTCATGCTCATCGAACTACACCCCGTAGTCAAAAGTCCTATCAAAGCTGATGTTAAAAAAGTGATTCTTTTCATTTTCTATACCTCCTTTTATTTTTAAACTACATCAATCCTTAAAATTGATATTATTTTTTCTTCTTCTACTTCCCAACAAAAGCTAAGTTTACAGTCATCTTAACTTCATCCCCAACAAATTTGCCGGCAATTTTCTCTTTAAGACCACTGGAAGGCTTTTGCCAAGAAAGACCAAAGTGCTTCCTATTAATTTTACCTTCAGCAACCACGCTAATTTTTGAAACACTATCCTTCGTTTTTACTGTCTTCTTTTTAACCTGAAATATTACTTCTTTTTTTGTTTTTAAAATTTTCAAACTTCCCTTTAAAGTAGATGCCTTTTTCAAAGAAAAATTTTTAGCTCGAAACTCAATATATCTGTTTTCAGGAACAATATCGTAAACATCATTTCTCACATGGAAGAAATCCTTACTCTTTAAGTGAGCATCTCTATCATCATTGCTCGTATTGATAGTATCAACATCAATTTTAATATAAACCTCATCAATCTTATCCTTATCCGTGCTATAGTCCACAAAACCTTCAAATTTAGTAAACTTTCCTTTCACTGGAAGAACACTCAAATGCTTAACACTAAAACCAATGGTGCTTCCCCTAGTGTCTAAAGAATGTTTTCCGGCCCAAATCGGCAATGACAAAAATAGAGCCGCTAACATCAACCACAACAATTTCATTTCAAAACCTCCACCGATAAAACTAACACTACTATCATAGTGTTCTCCCAATGATAGGAAGCTGCTTCTTTCTTAAATAGACAACAACAAGACAAGAGATAAGAACAATAGCAAGTAATACCAAATGCTGCCCTTTGTCCCCCTGTACACTTGCTCCTAAGACAGTAGTATGAGCAATAATAGCACCACACATAATACCCAATCCCAAAAAAGCCCCAGGTGCCGAGAACGCTTCCGTCAAAAGAAGTAAACCTGAAATAATTTCAAGCAATCCCACAAGATAGCGCCCGGAGGGCTCCATATCTAATGTTGAAAATAAAAAGATATCTACAGGGTTATTAAAAAACTTTAATGTACCAACAATTAAAAGAATAGCTGCTGCTGCAATTTGAAAAGTCCAAGCTATTTTCTTTTTTTTAGAATTCATATTTTTTCTACCTTAAAAGTAATTGGGAATAAAAAGGTTCTCTCTACACAAATCTTTATGCTCTTTTTTTCCCAACGAAGCAAGAATCTCCTCATGGTCGTGCCATAAATTGTTAACATAATTAACAATTCTCTCTGACTTCGTTTCAATATCAAGTCCTCTATAGAGCTTCGGATTATGCGTTGTAATTCCAACAGGACAAGTATTTGAATTGCATTGAAGCGCTTGAATACACCCAAGAGCTAGCATAAATCCTCTAGCAGAATAAACAGCATCGGCACCAAAAGACATTGCTGTAAACTGTCTCCCTGCATTGATGAGTTTACCTGAAGCTATCAATTTTAGCTTGCTTCGCAACCCTAAATCAACCAAAAGCTTTTGAACTTCAGGTAAGGCCCTATAGATAGGGATCCCAACATCATCCATGAAAGGTTTAGGCGCAGCACCAGTACCTCCCTCAGCTCCATCAATAACAATATAGTCAGGATTAATACTTTGCTTCTGCATTTCTCCAAAAAAAGCAGAAATTTCATCCCCTCTCCCTAGGCACATCTTTATCCCAACCGGAAGACCTGAAACTTCTTGAACACGACGAATAAATTGAACCGTATGACTTGGTGATGAGCACTCTAGGTGGCCGGGTGGTGATACCACATCTTTTCCTAAAGGCACTCCTCTCAGTCGGGAAATTTCCTCTGTAATCTTCTCCTTTGGTAACAACCCCCCTTTTCCTGGTTTTGCCCCCTGAGATAATTTAATTTCAATCATCTTAATCTGCTCAAGTCGAGAAATTTCTTCTAATTTTGAATCATTGAGACTTCCATCATCATTTCTCACACCAAATTTAGCCGTTCCCATTTGAAAAACAAGGTGACAATTTTCCAGCAAATGGTGTTTCGGATACCCCCCTTCCCCCGTGTTCATTGGTATCCCAACTTTCTGGGCTCCTCGGGCAAGACTTCTCACAGCGCGAGAACTAAGGGCCCCATAGCTCATAGCACTTATCACAAAAGGTTTGGTTATAGTGAAGGCACTTCCAATTCCTCTCTCCTCTCCAAATATCAGCGTAAAAGATTTCAACTCTTTCTTACTGATTGGGTACATCGAGTGGCGAAGTTTAATTTCTTCATTATTGAAATTGTTGAGAGAGCCAAAAGCCGAAGAAGAATCTACGTTCTTAGCTTTTCGATAAACTTCGGCTCTTTCGATGCGATTAAAAGGTCTCTCCTCTGTATCATTCATATATAGATACTGCCTAAACTCAGGGCCAATACTCTCTATGATGTATCGGATCTGAGCCATAAAACCAAAATTAGAAAGAAGAGCATGTTGCTTTTGAACATAGAGATAGTGGGTATTAATCACAACTAAAAGAAAAAAAGTAACCGTGATAAAATGAAAATAAAACGAAATAAAATAGCCTAATAAGAAAAAACCAACTAATAAGAAGTATAAAGCATTGTTAGCAGCATGGGATATTTTTTCCAAATCAACTGTTAATCTTGCATCCATATTAGATTTCTTTAGTTGTACCTAATCTACATTAGGCAATGTGATTTTATGATGAACATTTTTTCAAGACTCAAATCCTTAATGGTATGACCAATTCCTCCAACACCTAAACCTGATTTTTTATAGCCACCAAAAGGCATCCAATCGACACGAAAGGCAGTGTGATCATTTACCATAATCGCCAATCCCTCCAACTCTTGAGAAGCCAAAAGAGCTCGATCTAAATTTTGGGTGAAAACGCTAGCTTGAAAAGCAAACTCAACATCATTAGCTTTCTCAATAGCTTCAGAAAAATCCTCGTAACTTTGTACAACAACAACAGGACCAAAAACTTCACTTCGAGCAATAGTCGAATCGAGGGGGACATCCGTCAATATAGTTGGGGCATAAAGCGTTTCGGAGATCTCTTTTCCACCCAGTTCACAACTGGCACCACCATCAACAGCCTCTTTCACCCAACGTGAAACCCTTTCTACTTCCCTCGGCAATATCAAAGGACCAATATCTGTTTTTTTATCCAGAGGATCCCCAATCTTCAAAGCTTTTGCACCATCGACAAATGCCTGAACAAATTCTTCTCTTTTTGACTTATGGATAAAAACTCGCTGTACTGAAACGCAAACCTGGCCGGCATGGTAATACCCACCTTTCACAAGAGGTGCAATGCACGACTTTATATCAGCAGTTTCATCAACAATAACAGGAGCAACCCCTCCATGCTCGAGAGCACAAGAAGCACCAGGAGGAAGTTTTGATCGCAAATACCACCCCACCTTACTTGAACCAATAAAACTAAGGAAGCTAGTCGATGGATTCATGACAAGCTTTTCTGCAACTTCATTTGAACACAAAACCATACGACAATAATTCTGATCAAGCCCTGCTTCATATAACAATTCAACAATAGCTCGACAAGAAAGTGGAGTCGTAGTTGCAGGCTTAACAATGACAGGGCAACCGGCTGCGATCGCAGGAATAACTTGATGAATAATCAAATTAAAAGGATGGTTAAAAGCACTAATAGCAACGACTAGCCCTCTCGGTCGATGAAAAGTGTAGGCCATCCTTCCTTCTGAAGATTTTGACAAATTCATAGGAATTTCTTGCCCAGCTAAGTTTCTCAGCTCCTCAATGGCAACATCAATTCCTTCAATACCTCGTTCAATCTCAACAGTTGAATCGCGAAAAGGTTTTCCTCCTTCCTTAATAGCTGTTTCAATAAGCTTTTCTTTATTTTCAAAAACAAGTTTTTTAAAAATTTTTAAGATTTCAATACGCTTTTGTTTGGAAAGCCACTTTTTCCTGTCATTGATGATCATTTCAGCGTTTTCAATATATTTTTTTACATTTGCTTCAGAAACAAACTCAAGCTCTTCAATAGGCTCTAAATTAAATGGATTCTTAACAACTAATGAACTCAAAAAAAACTCCTTCTAAATCAAACACGTTTTATTCTTTAGCTCTTCTAACAATACTTTTTCATTTTCTGAATAATCGACAGGAACTTCAATCAAATGAACTCCTCCTTCACTCAGGCATTTCTTTAATAGCAGAGTTAGCTCACCGGATTTAGAAACACGATGCCCTATCGCACCATAGCTATTTGCGTATTGAACAAAATCGGGGTTTCCAAAGTCGAGACCAAAATCATCCATGTCCATTCCAGCTTGCTTCCATTTAATCATTCCATAAGCATTGTCTCTTAAAACGATAACGACAATATCAAGTTTTAAACGAACAGCAGTTTCCATTTCCTGGGAATTCATCATAAAACCGCCATCACCACAAACCGCAACGACTTCTCTGTCTGGGTGGACAATTTTAGCCCCCATAGCTACAGGAAGCCCTGCCCCCATCGTAGCTAAAGCGTTATCGAGAAGAAGAGTATTGGGCTCATGAGCCTGGTAATTTCTAGCAAACCATATTTTATACATTCCATTATCAAGGGAAATAATTCCATTAGATAAAACAGCTTTGCGAACATCAGCAACCAATTTCTGAGGAAATAAGGGGAAATGGTCACAATCATCTTTATCTGAAATATGTAAATCTATCTCTTTTTTTACTTTTTCAAAATAAGAGAAATCCCAATTTGAAAAATTTGAGATACCTTCCCTAATTCTCTGAACACTACTGTGAAGATCACCAACAACCTCAATTTGAGGAAAATAAACAGAGTCAATATTAGCTGGAAAAAAAGCCACGTGAACAACTTTCTTTCCCCCACGATCCATAATAAAGGGAGGCTTTTCAACAACGTCATGGCCTATATTAATAATGAGATCAGAGCGATCTATAGAGCAATGAAGGTAGTCGTGATCAGAGAGAGCAGCCGTACCCAAATGCTTAGGATGCCTTTCATCGACCACCCCTTTTCCCATTTGAGTCGAAAAAAAGAAAATGCCCGTTTTGTCAATCAAATCCCCAATAGCCTTCCTCACTCTAGAACAGCGGTTGGCACCAGAAGCAATAAGAAGTAAAGGTCTTTTCGCTTCCTCAATCATTTTAATCGCTTTATCGATATCAGCTTGAAAAGCCTGAAAGCTCGATGTCTCAGTAATTTCAAAAGGGCTTTCTTCTATTTCTTCTCTAGCGATATCTTCTGGCAACTCGAGGTGGATAGGGCCAGGCTTTTCCAATCTTGCCAACCTAAAACTCTCTCGAACCAAATAAGGTATATTCGTCCCATTAACAATTTGCTTAGCCAATTTGGTTACAGGCCTCATCATCTCGACAACTTCAATAATCTGAAACCTTCCCTGTTTACTCTTCTTAACGGGTTTTTGCCCTGTAATAAACATAACAGGCATCCCTCCAAGTTGAGCATAGGAAGCGCATGTCATAAAATTAGTAGCTCCCGGACCTAAAGTAGCTAGAGCAACCCCCACTTTTCCAGTAAGCCTGGCATAAGCAGCAGCCATAAAACCTGCCCCTTGTTCATGCCGAGTAAGAATAAGTTTGATTTTTGAGGCTTTAAGACTGTTTAAAAAATCTAGATTTTCTTCACCCGGAATTCCAAAAATATATTCAACCCCTTCATTTTCTAAACACTTTACAAACAGATCACTTGCTTTCATATAAAACCATAAATCCTTTTATTGCTATTCAGTCAGCCTTCTATTCTAAACGGCCGATTCTAACTCTTGTCAAAAAATTTCTTTCAATCCTGAAAAATTTTATAAAAAACTTTCGACCCATAAAGCCTAAGTTAATTTTTTTTTAATAGACTACCAATTAACTTTTAACAGAGTGTTTCAATTTCAAATTGAAACATTCATTGTAAGACTATTTATTATTTTTTTTTATACTTTTCCGCGATTTTAAATAGAGAATTAAATGATCTATATCTCTTTTGGAAAGATGCCCATGGGGAGGCATTTTTGAATAACGGAATCTCTCAGGATTCTGTATAAATTGACGCACGAATTTTTCTTTTCGATAACTCAATATATTCTGAGGAGCACCTAAGTCAGGGCCAATCTTCCCTCCTTGATTATCAATGGCATGACATCGAAAGCATTGGCTTCTAAAAATTTCATAACCCTTAAACACAGCAGAATCTTTCTTTTTTCCCCTGGGGAACACCTTTGGATATCTCTGTTGAAATTTTATAATAGAAATTTTTGCCAATGCCCAAGGCCATGGGTATCCATTAGCTGTAGTTTGCTTCTCTCTCTCCCAAACGAGAAAATAAGGGGCAGGAGAAACCATTTTTCTTCCTACAGGTTCCCAATCAAATTTCCTATCGAGATCCTTAAAAGCAATATGGCCACCATCATTCAAAAGAACAGATAAAAGAGAAAATGCTTTATAACCGTCTGTTGCTTCAAAAATAACTTCTGTGTACTCACTATCATTTAACCTTTCCAAATAAATTGATTTTAATAGAGGTGCCAACTCTAAAGCTCTATAATTTTTAATTGATGATTTGGAAAAATGATATTTTAACTTTATGTCTTTAATTTTAGAAATTTTCTTTAAATCCTTTAAAGATAAGCTCTTGATTTTCTCCTCACCTAAAAAGAATTGTAATTCCTGGGGAAAACTAATCCTCGAAATTAGTAAAGCAAAGAAAAAAACAAATTTCACTCTTTCCACTCTTGAATCTCCAAAATTTTAACCACTTTTCCCTCTGTCCTAAGAAGCAATCAAAATTCACTTGAAACACGACTTAAGGTATTCTCAATCACAACTTCTTGATTAACAAAAACACAAAGCTGTTACAAGCTCGACTCTGATTTGTGTTGCTCTGACTTTTTTGCACATTATTCCAAAAACATAACAATTTGTAATTATTAGATAAACGCAAAATTAATGGGCACACAAACCACTGGGCAAAGTGCAGAAACTAGTTATGGCAAAAAGACTTTGGCCCTGACGGCGAAGCATCAGGCAGAAGATCAAAGCAAAGACAATCGAGAAAGTTGCTAAAAAAATCTTTAAAATCAATGCATTATAGTATTTGAGAAAAGTAAAAAATGATCTTAATTTATATGAGAGTAAGCTATTTTTTAGAAATTTTAGCTAGCTAGCTTGTAATAGGTTTTCTCTACTGTTTTGTATTGCATTGGAAGAAGGCGATGTTTTTGGCCAATGACCTCTCTTTCCCATTGTAGAAAAGTTTTCTTGTCTTTGAAAACGAGTTCCCATCGAGAGCTATGACCTAAAAACTCATACTTTTCAGTAAAGATAAGACCACGATTAATGTAGCTTTGAGTGTGCTCTTTTTGCTTATTATCCCTGGTATGATCATTTTTTATTTGCTTCCATTCCTCGAGAGTTAACACTCTTGGAAAATGAGTTATAAATGATACGCCAAAAGTCATTTGATCCCTACGATAGAAAATAGGAAGTGAAAAAAAGCTAAAAGAGCTAATGAAAGCTATTTTTGAAGTTAATTTGGCTAAAAATAATCGTCTTCTCATCTTAAAAAACCCTAGATAGTCTTATTTTACCCTATATTTAATTTTTTTAAAAATATTCAATTGAGCTCTGAATCCTGCTATTTGCCTCTAAATACTTCTCAAAAGCGCTTTTTTGACTTTTTTCAACAACGGTAATGGCCGTGTTAAAACCCTTTGTTTGTAGACTTATCTTTTCGGGTATCAATTTACCAGGCTTTAGCGATTTTAAGTTGAGAATGCCTATTTCTGGAGGCAGTTTGGGAGGAGTGAAGCGCTGAATTTGGCCTGCGCGAAGAAGGCATGCTCCCCAAAGATAGATGGATTTTACCGAGAATTTTGATTTGTCATAGTTTTCTCCCAACCACCCTTTCCAGACTTCTGCCATCATTTGAGGAGCTGTTTTTGTAAAACCAAGGCTAAATACTCCGCTAATCCGAGGGTTCAAATCAAGTGCTTTAACGGTGTTACCTTCTAATTGATAATAACTTGGTCCGGCGTAGATTAGATTGTTTATTTTTAGCGCACTTATAAGAGTCTCAATGATTTTTTGATGAACTTGCAGTAAAGGATGTTGCGAAATCGGCATTAACCAAGCCAGTCGCTCTCTTGAGTAGGGTGATTTACGACCTTCGATATGCCCTTGAGCGATACTTGAGAGATGAGTTGTTTCATCACTCATTCTGGCAACATGAGATTTTCCATAAATAAAGTGTTTTTTATGAATAGTAAAACCATGTAAATCAAAACTAAAATTATCACTCCAATAGTAAGGCTGAATTTGAAAATGTGTTTTTGTTTGAGCGAATCGTTTGCTATTAAAACCTCTTTTATTGGCTTGGAAAAACTCTTCAAGCAAATCATTTTCGATAAGATATTTTTTTAATTCATTAATGCTATCCCATTTGAAGTACTCAAAGTGAGGAAGGTCTTCATTTTTTTTAAAATATATATTAGACCCTGAACCAATAGTTGGTTTTACTAATATAGGGATTTGAGGATTGATTTTATTAAAGTCTTTTAAAGAGGTACATAACCAGTTCTCTGGAAAGAATTTCTCAAACCCAAGCTCAGCACATTTTTTAGCGAGTAAATATTTATCGGCGAGTATCTCTGCTGAAGAAATAGGTATTTGAACAGGTAAGTTGAAAAACTCTTCAAGCCTAGCAACTAAGACAAGAAGGTTTTCCGATACTGTTGTAAAATATCGTGGCTTTTTTTTTAGGGATTTTATTTTTTTTACAATATCTTCATACAAACTCAAGTTGCAGACAATATTCTTATACTCTAGATTAGGTTCACTTACGGGGATATCGGAGATTAAAGTGATAGGAATCCCCAGCGAGTTAAGAGCTTGAATGTGAGGACAAGCCTTATTCGAAGATCTTTCATGGAGAATAAGGAATACCATTGGTAAATCTCATATTTTGATTGTTATTATCTGTACTGGTAGTTTTCAATTAATACTTTAAATAGATCTTGATCAAACCTTAGGCAAACAATGAGCTGAATGCAATTATTAACAAAAGAAAAAACAGAGTGGTGCTTATGGGCGTTGAAATAATAAAATTTTCCATCCTGAATACCCTGAATTAAACAATTCTCATAACAAAACTTGTATCGACTAATATCATTATTGTTCACAAATCCAATAAGTCTAATTTCATGAGAGTTGTAATCGAGCTTGTTAATATCGTAGTGCTCAGGAAAGAAGCCACCAGTGTCGAGGCGAATAAAATGACACCTTCCAAGCCATGGTAGGTAGGGATTTAAAATCTTTTGTAAAGTTGGACTTTTCTCAAAAACAGGGGTTAAACGATTAATATCTGAATTCGTATAGTTTTTATTATGTCTCTTATTATACTCGCCGAGACTGTCTAAATCAGGAATCCCACTTAATTCACCGTCAAGGCTTGTAACACTCAGCCCCCATCGGTTTATAGGCTTACTCGGATTGTATTTTTTCCAGTCGTTTTTAAAAGGCCCAAGCTCAGAGAGTAGGAGTTTGTGATCAAAGGTTTTTAAAGGGAGCCAATCACCCATCATACTGAGTCGCTGTAAAGCAAGTTCTTGACTCATGCTTTTACCTTTTTGGTTAGCCATTAGAAATAAATTCGGATTAATTATATCTTTTAAATTGAAAGAGTTCCAAGCCCTGGGTCTAATGAGAGGAGTCAATTTTTAGAGTAGAGACGAATGACTACCGGAGTCATTTCCTGATGTAGTTGATGTTGGCTACAATAGGTTCAGGATGAAATACTATCACTTCTTAAAAGATGTTTGTTTCCCTCATCGTGAACTTCTTGAGATAGCAGAGAAACTTCCTGAGAGTTGTTGGCTGAGAGGGAAGTGTAGAAATGGTATTGCTTGGCCAGTTATGGAATCAAGGAATATTCCTGAACATAGAGTTTTTGATTCACTTATCGATTTTCTTAACGTGGACTCAAAGACTGCTAAATTAAATCACAATGTTTTTTTTTCAAAAATTTTTCCAGGGGGGCTTCCTGTGCACTATGACCAGTCTCGCTCTTGTGCTCTCAATTTCCCTTTAAGTGGAGAGAGATCAGAAACCATTTTTGTGGATTATAATGATAGAATCCTTGATCGTTTTACGATAGTAGAAGAGTCGGCTAGTCATCCTCCTATTCTTATTAATACAAAGCAACGCCATGGTGTCATTTACTCTGAAGGGAGTAGAAATAGTAGAATTCTCCTTTCATTCTCTATTTATGAGCCTTTCGAAGATATCGTCAATAAATATGAAAATGGCCTTCTCTTTAAAGAGAATGAGTTCTTCCAGCAATTGAAGTAAATTAGTGAATATATTTTACATAGGTATTTTGTTCATTGACTTTCCAGTTGATGAGAGAGCCCTTTTTCCAAAAAGCCTTAACTTCTTCAAAAGAATGATCTCTCCACCAAATACTTAGAAGGCAACGAGTTCTATCCCTTTTGTTTTCAACACCATGGATTTTCTGAGGATTGAAGAGAACTGGTGCGAGTTCATGAGTAATGGAGCTTTGAAAGCAATGATCATACTCCATTATTTTTTTTGAACTATCAAAATCGGAATACCAAGCCATGGGAGAATCTTTTAAACTCCCTAAGACAGGAAAATTAATAGCAGCAGGTCTATTGCGATCGATATGAGGAGGAATTCCAGGAGGGGGAGTCCGCGTAAATAGAATGTCTCCAGAGTTTATAGGAATTGTAAATAGGTTGAAGAGTTCTTGAAAAAATCTAGTTCTCTTAAACTTTGTGCACTCAGTTCTTTGATTCCCATAGTGTTCGCGTACTGTCCAGCGTAGTTTTCCACAGTCAAAGACATACCAATCACTCTCATCAACACTTTCTTTCAAAAAACTGATAAGGTAATGCCTATCAAAGTATAGATTTTTTAAAGGAAAAAAATAATCATCTTCTTTTTGCTTCATTGGTTTAAGCCTGAAAGTCTTCCCACGTCCCTTTTATATTTTTAAGATACTTAATGATGTTTTCAGCATAACTAACGAGAAAACAAGTGTGAGGATCGTGGGTAAGATCTTCATAAAAAACCTTTTTAATTTTATTATTATCAATAATCATAGCATATCGATGACTCCGGTTTCCCATAAAACTTGATCTCATATCGACGAGAAAGCCTGTTTTTTTAGCCCATTCAGAGTTGCCATCAGGGAAACATTTAACGTTTTTGATTTCTTCGCTCTTAAACCAATTGTTGAAAACAAAGTAGTCGTGAGTTCCTGTGCAATAGATATCATCTATACCAAGCTCTTTAAATTGATCATAGTTGGATTCATATCCATAAAGCATTGATGCAGGGTAGTCTGAAACGAAAGCACCAGGAACACTAAAGATAATAATTTTTTTGTTTTTAAATTCGTTTCGGGTTTTTTTAATAATATTGCAAGCATCACTTTTGATGCAGTATTCGATATCAGGTATTTCCTCACCAATTTTTATCATTTTAATAGGCATAAAATCTCAAAGTATTATTCTAATATTAGCTTTTTTTAGCAAGTAATGTAACCGGCGATAGCACTTTTTGCAGCGGTGTAAGGCGATGATAAATAAATAAATGATTTTGGATTTCCCATCCTCCCAATAAAGTTTCTATTGATGGTAGCCAGGCAAACTTCATTATTGCCAGTGACACCACCGTGAACACCGTAACAAGCTTTACATCCAGGAGATTCGATGGCAGCACCTGCATCAACGAGTTCCTTGATCATTCCCTCTTCCAACATTTTCATATAGATTTTCATAGTCGCAGGAACAACTATAACCTGAGTTTTAGAGGCGACTCTTTCTCCTCTAAGAGTATCGGTAAAGATTTTGATATCTTCATACTTACCTCCTGTGCAACCACCAACATAAATTTGATTAACTTTAATTCTTTCTTTTGCGATATCCTCAACAGGACATACATTGTCAGGACGATGAGGAAGGGCTACCATTGGCTTTAAATCCTTGGCTTTGTATTGAATGCGGAGACTATAATTGGCACTGGGGTCTGAGGTTATTTCTTCGTAATCCCTATTAGAGATCTTATTTAAATACTTACTTGTTTCTTTATTTAAAGACATAATTCCATTTGTTGCTCCAGCTTCAACGGCCATGTTACAGAGAGTGGCTCTTTCATCCATACTCATATTTTCAATCGTCTCTCCACTCCATTCAATGGTTTTTCCATTGGCTCCGTCCATTTTTATATCGCCAAGGAGTTTAAGAAGTATGTCTTTGGCAAAAACATTCGATGGAAGTTCTTCATTTAAGGTGACATGGATAGTGTCAGGGACTGTAAACCAAAGTTTTCCAATTTTTAGAGCTGAAACAATATCAAAAACACCAACACCAGTAGAAAAAGAGTTATAGGCACCAGCTGTTACAGTGTGGGAATCTGTTCCAACCATAAGCTCTCCAGGAAGGACGAGACCCTCTTCCAAAATAAGGATGTGACAAACACCATAATTGCTTCCGTATTGAAAGTATTTTTTTATATTTTGTTCCTCTACAAATTGATCCATTATTTGGATAAGGTTTCTGGATTCGAAATTCTTGGCTGGGACAAGATGATCTTGAAAAAGAGCTATTTTATCAGGGTTCCAAACTTTAGCTCCTTTCCCAAAACTCTCATAAAACCGGCTGGTAAGGACTCCCATGACAGGGTCGTGAGCAAAACACAAATCCAAATTGGCAATGATGTGCTCTCCAGGGTTGACATAAGCTCGGTGAGATTTCTTGGCGAGTATTTTTTGACTTATTGTTTGGGGTTTCATTTTATATTTTCCTCAATATTTTTCTTGGTGTGATTAGCGAGTCCTCCTGCATTGATAATATTCATAAGGGGACCAAAGTCTGAAAAATAAAACTCTTGGTTATCAAGTTCAAAAATTTGGTTTTTAAGGTCAATTCTTGAAAATTTGTTAACAATATTTTCATTAAAATTGTGACTTATTTGAATGGGATAAATCCCACCCATATTAATACAATTCCTAAAAAATATTCGGGCGAATGATTCAGCCACAACAGCTCGAACCCCTGCTGCATGAAGAGCCAAAGGAGCTGTTTCACGGCTTGAGCCACATCCAAAATCTCTTCCTGCTACAATAATTTTATAGTCCGATCGATTTGTTGAAGGGTTAACAAAAGGAATGCTCGACGGGTAGTCAATTAAAGCTATTTTAGAAAGTTCTTCACGGCCCTCTATTGGATCATATCTTCCTGGTGCCATTACGTCTGTGTTTGTATAGTCATCGCAAAAAAAAGTTTTGCCCTCAATAACCATTTTTCCCTCTTTGAACAAAATGAGATTTTATTTTACAAAATCTTTTTAACTCTTTAATGAGGTCTTTTGTTGTAATCCAACGAGTTAAAGATTTTATGAAGTTAAAAGATTGTTGGAGAATTTCATCATGACATCGAACTCCCTGCTCTTCTAAAGCTAATTTTAAAGCAGCTTTCCCCGAATGAGGACCAAGAACTATTTGTTGGGAGCGCCCGAGAAAACTCGCAGATACACTACTATAAACATAATCCTCGTAGAGAGGACCAAGTTTTTTGGCTTTTATAATAGCAGCACAATGAGTACCCGCACTTGTCGCAAAAGCTTTTTTTCCAACGAGAGGACTTTCCCAGGGAATAGCTCTACCTTGAGATTGAGCCAAGAAACGGCAGCACTCGTAGAGAAGATCTGGTTGATATTGATGGACACCATAATGAGTTATTAAGTTAACAATGAGTTGTTCAAGCGGTGTATTACCGCTCCTTTCCCCCAACCCTAGGAAAGTTCCACTTATAATGTCGGCACCTGCTTCGAAAGCTTTTAGAGAGTTCGCCAGTGCCAAACCTCGATCATTATGGCCATGCCAAACAATTTTAATCTTTCTACGCGATTTTTGAATAAGCTCTTTTGTGTAGAGAACAATATCTTCAACACCAGAAGGAAAGCAATCACCAACGGTATCACAGAGGGCAAGACTTTCAATATTATAGGAACAAAAGAGCTCAATATATTCTTTTAGCTCTTTTGCTGGTGTTCTTGTTGCGTCCTCTAAACTATAAGAAACTTTTAATTGATTGAGTTGAGAGAATTTCAAGCAATTTTCTACAGCTTTAATTTGATATTTTAATGTCCAACCTTCTACTTTCCGCCTTAGAGGTCCGCAAGGGATAAATAGAGCACCACCAACATCGACATGAGTTGTTTCTCTTAGTTTGAGTATCGGTTCAATATCTTTTTTTAGCGAACGTGCGAGAAGCCATGGTTGTATTTCAAATTGACGAGATTTTAAAAAATGGAGAAGGGACTCAATTTGGTGGTACTCATTTTCAGAGCAAGCAGGAAAGCCCAGTATAGAGTGCTCGATTCCAATTTTGTTAGCAAGGCTGAGTATTTCTTCTTTAGTTTTGAGAGAAGCAACTTTTGAAAAAGCTCCTTGAAAACCTTCTCGAAGGGTTTCATCTTCAATTTCGACATGGAGTTTTTTTTCAAAAGAAGAACTCCAAGAGTGTGAATATTTTTTAAAATGACAGTCAGCTATTTTCATTTTTTTCAATAAAGATCCTAACTTTAGAAAGTAGGCTTAAGTTTTGCTGGGCATCTCCAGTAGTAATTCTTAACAAGGGATTTTTGCCTTTAATAATTAGGGTAGTTAAAACACCTGTTTCAAAGAGGTATTTGTGAAGTTTGGGTAGAGGTATTGGTCCGTCATTGTATAGGCAAAAAAAATGTGTCTCACTCTTAGAACAATTGAACCCTAATTTTTTAAACTGAATAGAGAGCTTTTGACAAGATTGCTTTAAACTTTGAGCATTTTGAAAGGCAAACATTCTATTTTGCCATAGCTTAATTGCACACTCTGCAGAGAAACTACTCACGGGATAGGGCAATTGATAATTTTTTAAAGATTTTATAAGTCTTTGGTTAGCTAAGAGATATCCAACTCTTAACCCTGCAGCACCAAAAGCCTTGCTGAAAGTTCTAACAATAACAACATTTTTATTGGGGTCGGTGACTAAAGCTTTCAAAGAGGATTGGGGGCAGAATTCAAAATAGGCTTCATCAACGATAAGTAGACCTTTAAAATTAGAAAGCTTAGTTGCTATTTCCTTTGAAATAGCACCTGTAGGGTTATCAGGATGACAAAAGATAAGCGCAGTTTTTTTTGTATTCGACTTTGTTGAAACATCAGTAGCCCACTCTAAGTTAAATGCAGGGTACTGTTCATAAGTGCTCTGGGTTCTCTCTAACATTTTAAGGTAACCGCTATAAGAGGGGTTTGGAATTAAGACTTTATAATTATTTATGCGACAAAAAGAAAAAAGAAGATGAAGGCCTCCATCTGCGCCAGACTCTAATAACACCTGGCCCTCATCGAGTCCTTCTGATTCAGCGATCAGGCAAGTGAGGTTATAACAGGAATTTTTTTCATAGCGATGGATCGAGGAATTGTTCCAAATAAAGTTAAAATTAATTTTGCAGTCGAGTGGCTGATTGAGTTCATTGAGATGATGACGTTGCACACGCCCTCCCGAGGTGACATAATCACTATTCTAATTCTATTTTAGAACAATACAGTAAAACACATGCTATAAGCTTGTATTTAATCATATATTTAAGGGGAGGTCTTTGTCAGTTAATCGTTTTACGGAAGAATTATGTGGATGGCTTTATCAGATATCAAAGAAAGAACTAGATAAAGAAAACGAAAGAGTTTTAAGTCTACTTCTGCTCGATTGGTTAGCTTGCGTTTTATTGGGACAACAAAAGAAAATTGTTCGATGTTTAAATAGTATAACCCCCAGTATTTCTCCTCTCGATGGGCATCAGTTATTGGGATTTCAAACAGTTAAAACGCACCTGGAAGCGGCACTGATTTATGGAGCATCTGCCCATGCGCTGGAGCTCGACGATTCAGAGTTTGTAGGAGAAACGCATCCATCAGCAGTTATTTTTTCTTCTCTATTACCCTTGAGCAAACCAACCACAACAATTCGAGAGCTTCTAAAACCAGCCTGGCTAGGTTATCTCACATTGCTGCCTCTAGGACAAAAATACAACCCAGAGCATTATGAAAGTGGGTGGCATGGAACGGGAACTTTAGGCATTTTTGCTGCAGCAGTGGGGGCTGCTTTTTTTCAAGGGATTAAACGAAACCAATTGGCTTCCCTTTTTTCTCTCGCCGCAACTCAGGCGGCAGGGATTCACGCTGTCTACGGAACAGAAATTAAACCTCTCAATGCAGGAAAAGCTGCTCAAAATGGTCTCATAGCTGCAATGATGGCCGTTC
Source organism: Bacteriovoracaceae bacterium (assembly GCA_965206965.1). Taxonomy (GTDB): domain Bacteria; phylum Bdellovibrionota; class Bacteriovoracia; order Bacteriovoracales; family Bacteriovoracaceae; genus CBDBLK01. The sequence continues at coordinate 378,467 of OZ242254.1, forward strand.
GAGGTGTTGAAGGTAGCAAAGATATTTTTGAAGCTCAATTTGGATTTACCGCTAAATATGCACCTTTAGCTCGAGAGAGAAGTATTGATTTTAATACAATTCCAATAAGCAACCTTAGCTGGATTAAACCTAAACGATACCCCTCTTGTCATTGCACTCATGCTGCAATAAAAGCCCTAGGGAGGTTAAACACTCAATATCAGCATGAGGAAATTAAAGAAATTGAGATTTGGAGTTCTCGCTATTCTATTGAAATGACCCAAATCAGAAAGCCTAAAAGTATAGATCAAGCTTTTTTTAGTTTGTCCTACTGTGCTGCTTTAACTCTAACGGTAGCCACTCCTTCTTTACAAGCTTTTCAAGATAACCTCTGTTGCCTTGATTCGCTTGAGGACAAAATTAAATGTTTTATTGATGACTCTCTTGAAAGAATGGAAGTAAGAGTTATTGTTAAATTGACTAATGACTACAAAATACTTCTCAGCGAAAAAATTGAACGAACTTTTGAAGATGAAAGCATTGAGTTTGTTGACGATAAGTTTAGCCAACTAATAAGTCCAATACTCAGCTCTTCTCAAGTACAAAGAATTAAAAAAGCCTTTACTCAAGGGAATACGACAGTGCAAGAAATAAGAAACTTAACCAATCTTTAACGATAATCTTTTTTTGTAATGCCTAAAAAATTTGCAGCACGGGGAATAAAGTCGATAATGGATATTTTTCGATATTTATCTAGAGTAAGGATGAAGTTTTTTAACTTGGGTTTTAGATGGCTTTTATCTTCTTGGTTTTCAAGAAATTTACTAATAGCTTTTATTTCTTGAAGGAGATCATCGTCTCTTTGACAGGAAGTTTTTCTTCGAAGCTCTTTTGTTAAGGAAGTAAGGTTTTCTACAATTTTTTCCACTTCATTTTTTTCTAAAATTTCAGTTTGCTGAAACTCAGGATGATAAACTTTAAATTGATGAAAACGAAACCTTTTAAGCGGCCACATCCAACGAAAATAATCTGTTAAGCCAAAGGCGCTATAAGCGCTATAACTGTGTTGAAAGTATAGCTCGACACTATCGTGAACTTGTTGTTGAATATTTATCATATTTTGAAGCCAATGCTTCCACTTGGTAGGATAGCGAATGTATTCATTTTGTTTGCCATAACCATCAACGCTAAAGTTTAATTGAATTTCTTTAAAATGACCGGTTAGGGAAAGAAATTTAGAGGGAATTTTAATTCCATTTGAAGTGATTTGAAGACGAATATTTTTAGCGTAATGATTTTCTACAAGGTACTCTAAGTAATCCATCATATATTTATTGATTAACGGCTCTCCCCCTGTAAATTTAACGTTTTGCAAATGAGAGGAAATTTCTTTTAAACTGTTCCAAAATTCGGATCTATTTGGCCAGTCGTAATCGGTTTTGAATAGAGACTTATCAACAGGACCTGTAAGCCCACTAGAAAAAGGAGTTTTTTGATCCCACCCAATGGCCTTCCATTCTTCCATGACTCGACTCGAGGAGCTCGGATCACAAAATAAGCAAGATGCATTGCAAAGGTTGCCAAGCTTGAGATCGAGACTAATAGGGTTTTTAGTTTTTTGGGGAACGTAACCTCTTTCCTGTAGGGCCCTTTGGCGATAGCTTTCAGCACCATTTTGTTCGTATTTAAAGCAAGCTTCGCATTCCTTAATCGGCTTATTATGAGTGTGTTGTTGTCTGACCCATTCTAAGTAAGGGCCATTCCAATACTCTTTTAGATTGACCTCTGAAATCTTGTAGACAAGTTGGCCTTCGAAATCAGAGGTGAACCCGTTTTTTTCAGCGGCAGAGCAGCAGAGTTTCCATAAGCCCGAAGGCGTTGTCGTTATTTGAGTGAAGGGGTAGGGACAGTAATGTTTGGGTGCGTTATTAGCTTTTTTCATTTAGAACCTATTTGATCGTGATTTATCCCTATGAAAAGTGTAGACTTTATTTTAGTTAACTACAATGGCGTTGGTATGAAAAGGCGTTAAACTAAACTTACCTGTAGAGGTTTTAGTTTGCGAAAAATTTATCTTGTTCAAGTTCAAAACGTTATTGATGGCAAGATCTTTTTGCCATGTGCAATTGGTTCTCTCTGGTCTTTTTTGTCGAATAAAGAAGAAATTAGTGAAAATTATGAACTTGGAGATTGCTTCTTCACAAGAGGGGATCGAGACGAATTTTTATCAGAAATGGTCGAACCTGACATTCTTGGTCTCAGTACCTATGTTTGGAACTACGAGTATTCCAAAAAGTTTGCAGAAGCAGTTAAGCGCAAATGGCCTCAATGCTTAATTGTTATGGGAGGACCTCATGTTCCCTATAAAACAAATTTTCAAGAGAGTCTTCCCTATGTTGATCTGGTGGTAACTTACGAAGGAGAAGAGCAGTTCTACGAGATATTAGTAGAGAGATTGCGGGATAACCCCAATTATGAAGATATTGTAGGTGTTATCACACCTCAAACAAAGTTAATTCAAAAGAGGACACGTCTAAAAAAGCTCGATAATTTAAGTAGCCCATGTCTTAATGGCTTTTATGATAGATTGATTGAAAAAAACCGTGATCTTGCTTTTAATCTCGTTATTGAAACGAACAGAGGCTGTCCTTATTCTTGTACCTTTTGTGATATGCAAGATGATTTTTATCAAAAAATATCGATATTTGAAATGAATAAAATTAAAGAGGAGCTTCTTTGGGCCGCTCAAAGAAAGATTCCTTATATTGACTGTGCAGACTCTAATTTTGGCATTTTAAAAAGAGATATAGAAATTGCCAAGTATGTAGCTTATCTCAAAGTGAACTATGGTTATCCAAAAATGTTTAACTTTACATCGGCTAAAAATCAGCCAATTTATGTAAAAGAGATTCAAAGAATTTTAGGGAATGTTGGTATTGATAGAGGAATATCCATTTCACTTCAAAGTTTTGATAAAGATGTTCAGCATCATATAAAACGTTTCAATTTACCTCAAGATCACTTAAAAAAAACAATCCACAGTTACAAGGAGGAAGGTTTAGAAAGCTTTGTGGAGATTATTCTCGGCCTTCCTGGTGAGACAAAGAGGAGTTGGATAAGAGGAATAACAAATTTGCTCGATATGAACTATGATGGAGCCTTACTTATTCATCCCCTTTCTATTGTCCCCAATACCCCCTTTGCTGACCCAAGCTATATTGAAAAATATAAATTAAAATATACGGTAACGAAAAGTCCTGCCCAAGGGTTTAACTACGGAACGGAGTCAGCAGAAGAGCGAGAGCAGATTTGCTATGCTTCAAGTTCAATGACTGCGGAGGAATGGATTGAGTGTTATATTTATGGGAAATGTCTAGTCGGGGCACACTTTTTTCACGGTTTTTCTTATTTTATTGCTAAGTACTTTCAGAGACAATACGAAATACCACCTGGTTATTTTTACGAAAAATTACTGGATTATAGTAAAGCTTCAACAGGATTTCTTGGTAGAGAATACCGAGAAATCAAGATTCATTTAGAGCAAAGTCTTTTTGAGTTGAGACCTTGGGGAAGAAAAGTTCTTGGTGAAAAAGATCTCTATTGGTCAGATCAAGCGGCTGCTGCGATTAATATTTTTAAGAACTTAAATGCTTTCTACCAAGAAGTGGTTGATTTTATACATGTTTACTTTCCTTTCGTTAAAGATCATTTGCTATTGGATTTAATTAAATTTAATGAAATGAGCTTGGAAAATCCTTACCAATCATTGTATCGTTTTGAGCAATTCCAATACAACTGGCTAGACTTTTTTTTCGATAATAGAAGTTTAAAAAAGCAAAAATCTGTTTATCAATTTAAAGGAAAGAAGTGGGAGAGTGTGCGGGATCATGCTCTTCATGTTTATTGGTATGGTCGTAAGAGTAGACGTTGTTTTGTAGATATACAAAGGGACTATTTAAATGAAAATGTACAACAATCCCCTCAATAGGCTTATTTTTGATAAAGTTGAAGAAATATTAGGGTGGCCAATTGAACCTGAGAGTCGAATTTCTCAACTTCCTATCGATGAAGATTTTTATAAAAGAGTTGAAGAAGAATTCACTAATACAATACGCAGGGTTGTTTATCCAATTAATCTTAAGCGTGAGTTTTGTACAATAAGTGAACTTGTTAAGGAAATTGATGCTCAATACACATGTCATTATTTTCGCAGTGAAAGTGGAACATTTAATGGACTCATAAAAGTTACAGATTACCAAGGGAAGTCGATTGATACTATTGAACACAAATGGAAGATTCGAGGAAAAAATTTAATTGAGAGTATCAAAAAAAAGCAAGATAAGCACCCTGGTCTCACAGTATTAGATCTCGGATGTGGTTATAATTTATACAAAGAACATCTTAAAAATGTGACTGGGGTTGATCCCTATGTTGAAGCCGCTGATGTTATGTGTAAATTAAGCGATTTTGAGCCTTCTCAAAAATTTGATATTATTATCTGTTTCGGTCCCATGAACTGGTACACTTATGATGAGCAGTATCGAAATATGGAAACAATTAAGAAATGTTTGGCAGATGATGGCATCTGTTATTGGAGTCATGTTCACAACTACTATAAATTGTTTCAACCAGATGCTACGAATGCTCATCGATGGATAGCAGGGTCACTTGAAGAAGCTTATAAAAACAATGCCTTTTATTTTTATGATAGACTTTGGAAGTACAATCAGTACTTTAATTGGACAGAAAAGGCCCTTGAAACATTATGTGCCCATGTTGGTCTTCAAACAGGTGAAATGCAATATGATGATTGTGGTTGCTATAGACCTCCTATGTGGAGATTGTTTTGTGAACTTAGACACACTCTATAGAGTTTCAGGTGAATTTTTATTTTAATTACAATTCATACCAATTTAAGATCAAAACTCTTGAACAAGAGGACTATAGCGCTTTGAATAATTACTGCCTTACTTGTCGAGAGGAGGGTGTTATCAATAATGCTTCTCCAGAAAAAATGAAAATCGGTGTTTTTAAAAATGAGAAATGGTGGGTTGTTTACGATCTTCATATAAGGCAAATCGTTAGTGTCGCAGGAGTTCATCTTATCCCCGAACTGAGTCAAGATACTTGGAGAATTATGCATAGGCTTGCGACAATTAAGGCCTATCGGGGAAGAGCAGGTGCCCTTAGCAAAGATCAAAGAGCTTGCTTTGGCTGGGGACGAATGCTGCCTCTACAAATTAATTATTGTCGTGATATGGGAGCAAAAAAAATCATTTTTACAACAAACGCTGGAAGTGACGGAGATATAAGAAGCTTGAAACAAAATAAGATTTGTGAACTTGTTTTTGAGAAGCTTGGTATGGCAAAAAAGATTGAAACTCGAACATTATTTTATGTAAAGCAAAACATTTGGGAAGTTCAAATTGAAAATGTCTATACAAAAAAACCACTTAATTTAACTAATGAAAAATGAAATTTCTCACTTTCCTTTTTTAAAAGAGATCTTATCATTTAAATCAGGAACGGATAATTTATCCGCTTATATTTTTTTTAAGGATCGAACTAGAAATTCTCCAGTGCTATTCATAATCCATGGCTCTAGTGGTCCAGGAATAGAAATGAGAAGATGGATTCAAAGAGCCGTTGAAAGTGGCTATACTGTTGTAAGTGTAGATCATTTTATAGGAAGAGGTATTCAGAAAATTAGATATGATTATAAGGATATAAATCCTATTACTTATTTTGATTTAGCAAATGATATTAAAAAATTTCTGCCTATATTGGAAAAGAAATATCCTTGGAGTCAATTAGAAATCATTGGGATAAGTCTTGGAGCGAGTGCCTCCTTGCTAATTAACAACTCTGCTGTCTCTAGAGTCTTTGCTTTTTACCCTTCCCTTCGCCCTTTGACAAAAAGTCTATTGAAAGTTTATACCGATAATTTGACAGTATTTGTTGGAAGGCAAGATATATGGACTCCAGCAAGAGATGTTTTTTATCACTGTTCACTGATGTCCAAACCATATAATATTATTACTTACGAAGATACATACCATGGTTTTCTAAAAGAAAACTGCAACAAAGTCATTGATGTACTTCCTTTAGGATTAATTACTTCCCTTGAGAAAATAGTTTTAGAGGATCAGTATTATAGAAAATACTTTCTAGATAAGAGATTTTTACGAGAATTTAAAATAAACCCCAAAGATTACAACGAAAAGGTCCGTTTACTTCATAACAAATGGGCCACACAAGACTCTTTAGAAAGGTTTTTTAAATAAATTTTAGTATTCAAATATCTTGCCATCGATAGATTCAGTCAATTTATTAAAGAGCTTGCGATTAGGCTTTAGTATGAGCTTTTCGGCACATTTTCTTGTAACAAATCTTAAAAGATTGGGATCAAAAATTAAACACATAATAAATTGATTGATAACCCCATTTTTTCTTTTGCCACTCAATAAACCTTTTGTCTCTAAAAAATCCACCTGTGACACCTTCGCCATCAAGATAAGCTAATCAGTAGATGAAAAGCATTTAAAACCTTTATATCTCCATGATTAGAAAAAATTCTTTAAATTCAATAAATTAAATATCTTTTGGAGCAGTGATTTTAATGTAACTATATTAAAAAGTGATTTGAAATCAATTTATCTCTTATTTCATTCATATTTTTTACCTTTTCAATCTTCTATACTTGAAGCACTTCAATCTTTTTCTATACTTTAATTCCTCATTAGATATATCAAGGTCATATTTTTTCTTTATACGAAACCATTCGCTTACATAACGGCAAGTATACGATTTATTTTTCGGTACCCACTCTAAAATCGTCTTTGTTCCCTTTTGCCTATTATACCTTGAATTTGTAACAACTAAGTTCTCAACGTCGTTGGCAAATTGATTTCTCTTTATTTGACTCCACTTGTAAGCCCCTGAATCCCAAGCATGTTTTAAAGGAACAATGTGGTCAATATCAACATTCCCTGTATCTGTTAAAACTTCCTTATAATAAAAATCTCTCCAGTAACCTTTTACTATCCGCCGATTAGGTGATGATTCCTTCTTATCATATTTTACAGGCTTAACTGATTGAGTCACTAGCAACTCCTGTCGAGTATTCAATCGCTCCGAAAAGTAGGATCTCTTATATCCAGTATATTTAACTCTCGGTCCAAACTTGATCAGCCTAATGGCAACAACTGGTGTAACAATATCACTAGCAAGTTCGCAGACTACTTGTGATTTAGCCTCATAATTTAAGCAGCCTAGCTCTTGGTATTTCTGAGAAGCTAAGTCCATAAGGCCCTTAAGAATTAAGTTAGCCATAGCGCCACTCATTGACTTTAATGCCTTGACGGTTCTAAACGGTGAGCTGGTATTATCATAGGCTTTCTCAAATTCTGTGTGTAAGTAGAGTTTGACAATATTGAGATACTCACTGGCCTGTTCAACGGTTTCGGTACGCTTTTCACTGTCAGTTGCATTATCCCAGACCCATTTCATAATTTCCCAAATAAAATTGAGAGCGGTTTTAACCGACTCAAAAACCCCTTTGGCGCATCCTTTTAAAAAGTCCCAAGCATCAACTTGAGTTTTATTTTTAATTCGACGACAATCGAGTCGTTTCTCTTTGGGAACCTTTTTACATATTGGACTCTTTAAAACGATGTCACAGATAGCACCAATTTGTGTGACCTGCTTGGTGTGAGGTGCTCTCCTACACAAACTTTGATAAGTATGTAATGTTGGAACAAACGTGAAATCAATGCTCCTTTCTTCACTTAGGCTTTCAACTATGCGATCTATAGAAAATTCATCGGCTTGAACCAAGCTTGATATTGAGAAGAAGATGGCGGTAGTGAGCACACAAAGACGAGCTATCATTATTTTTCAACCATGCCTTTTATGCTCTCTATGAATTGGTTGGCAATTTCAAATCTTAAGTTTTTGTTCTTGGGAAATGTGAGAAGAATTTGATGTGTTTTATTTTTAAAATATAAATGGTGCTCAATAAACTGAACCCTTTCTCTTTTCGGGTTGAGATAAGAGCCTTTTATGACAAGCTCGTGATAGTCTTTCTTCTTTTTCCAATCGTGGCTCTTTTCTTTCCAATCGGTGATTCCAATTAAGGAAAGCATGCGTTTTTTTCTTTTTATTAAATTTTTAAAAAATTTAGTAGACTTTATTTTTTGCCAATTGATTGGTTTTACTTTGGCCATCGATTGCAACGTACCAATAACGTCAGAATTATCTTTGTGCTTCCATATCCACACATTATCTGTTTGCCGGGAGAGCTGCCAAAGATCATCGAGAGGCTTAGCAAGGGGTGACAGCGATTTTAATGTTAAAAGTATTAAAAATATTAATTTAAACATAGAGTTTTATCGGGTTTTTTTGAAAAATACTAAAATTAAATTGTTTGAAAAAAAAGATGAGGAAAGACTATTTTGTAAAAAATCATAGATCGTTTCAATGCTAGATTTTTCAACAACAATCAGATAATGGGATATAACACATCTCTAATTTTATTGAAGGGGAAAGAAGGTAGGTATTCCTTAAAAAAGAATGGTGGGCGGTAACGGGATCGAACCGCTGACATCCAGCTTGTAAGGCTGGCGCTCTCCCAGCTGAGCTAACCGCCCATCAATGGGAACGAATCTAAAAGAAAGGCCTATTTATGTCAAGAAAAGCTTAGTTAGCCACTTCCATGCCATCGGTCCCCTCCCCTTCTAGAACCTTCAAGCCAACCACTTTCATAAATTTCTCTGGTTGTTGAAGCTCTAGGGCTAGCTTAAGGACTTCTTCGACATGCCCACAAGGCCTAACATCAAGGCCTGATTTGACTTCATCGGGGATTTCTGTCAAATCCTTTTCATTTTTTTCGGGAATAACCACTGTTGTAATTCCAGCTTGCTTAGCGGCCAACAGTTTCTCTTTCAACCCACCAATGGGAAGAACTCTTCCTCGAATAGTCACCTCGCCCGTCATCGCCAAATCTTGGCGAACTTTAATACCAGTGATAGCCGATGTTAGGGCCGTGACCATGGTAATTCCTGCGGATGGTCCATCTTTGGGAACAGCTCCTTCTGGGGCATGGATATGAATATCTGTTTTATCGTAGAACTCAGACTTAATTCCAAGTCGATCACTAATCGAGCGAACATAGCTCAAAGCCGCTTTCGCCGATTCGGTCATCACTTCACCCAACTTACCTGTGATCTGAATATTACCTTTTCCAGACACAGTGACTGCTTCGATATGCAGCAACTCCCCCCCAACGGAAGTCCAAGCTAGTCCATTAACTAGTCCGACTTGAGCCTCCTTTTCTGCTTCGTTAGAAGAGTACTTCTTCAACCCTAAATACTTGGAGAGCTGCTTACTGGTTACCTTAAATTTCTTTCCTGGTTCAATTTCCTTTGAAACAACATCTGTCGCAATTTTTCGACAAATAGTATTGAGTAACCTTTCATACTCGCGAACTCCGGCTTCTTTTGTCCACCCGCGAATAACTTCTATCATAACATTATCAGAAATATTGACAGTGTACTCCTCAAGACCATTATTCTTAATAGCTTTCATCAATAGATAGCGCTTACCAATCTGAAGCTTCTCGTAAGGAGTGTACCCAGAGAGCTCTATCATTTCCATCCGGTCCCTCAATGGCCCAGGAATACGACCGAGGTCATTAGCGGTCATGATAAACATTACTTTTGATAAATCGTAATCCACTTCAATATAGTGATCGCCAAAATTCTTATTTTGTTCAGGGTCGAGAACTTCAAGCATTGCTGAAGCAGGATCCCCTCTCATATCAGAGGTCATTTTATCGATCTCATCCAAGAGAATTAATGGGTTTGATGTTCCTGCTTTTTTCAAAGCATTGATAATTTTCCCCGGCATAGCACCCACATAGGTCCTTCTATGACCACGGATCTCTGATTCATCTCTGACTCCCCCCAGAGAAATTCGCTGAAAGCTTCGTCCTAGAGAATCGGCAAGAGATCGAGCTATCGAAGTTTTCCCAACACCAGGAGGACCAACTAAGCAAAGAATTGTACCTCGACTCTCCTCCTTGAGAAGTGAACGAACGGCAAGATATTCAACAATTCTCTCTTTAACATCTTTCATACCGTAATGATGGTCGTCGAGAACCTCTCGAGCATGAGAAACAGAATTATTATCTTTAGTGTATTCAAACCAAGGAAGGTTTAGCATCCAATCAATATAATTTCTTACTACTGCAGCCTCAGCGGACATAGGAGACATTGACTTAAGCTTCTTAACTTCCTTTCTCACCTTAATTTTCGCCTCTTCCGGCATACTCTTAGCTTCAAGCTTTTCTTCCATCTCTTGGATCTCAGATTTCTCATCTTTTTGGCCAAGCTCTTTCTGAATGGCATTCATTTGCTCGTTAAGGTAGTACTCTTTTTGAGACTTCTCCATCTGAGTCTTAACGCGAGAGCGAATTCTCCTCTCAACATTGATAATTTCAATTTCTCCCTGCATTTTCTCTAGTAATAAACCAAGCCTTTTCCCAACATCAATGGCTTCAAGAATTTCTTGTTTTTCAGGAATTTTCATTGAAAGGTGGGCCACAATAATATCTGCTAAACGACTTGGATCTGTAATAGAAGAAATACTCATAAGGAGTTCTGGGGGAATTCTTTTATTGAGCTTCACGTACTGTTCAAAAACAGACTTAATCGACCTCATCTGAGCTTCAACATTCATTTCGCTCACCAACTCAGATGGTGCTTTTAAAATCTCAGCCCAGTAGCCCTCTGGCGAAAATTCAAACTTTTCAATCGTGGCCCGATACTTCCCTTCAATGAGAACCTTAACCGTGTTATCAGGCAAACGAAGCATTTGGATGATATTCACGACAGTTCCGACATTGTAGATATCTTCTCTGTCGGGGTTCAGAATACTGGCATCCTTTTGAGTGACTAAAAAGAGTTCATTGTCTTTTTTAGCCGCTTCCTCTAAGGCCGCAATAGATTTCTCTCGACCAACAAAGAGGGGGACAACCATGTGAGGAAAAATAATGACATCCCTTAAGGGAAGTAATGGAAAACGCACAGCTCCAGGCTTTTTTGCGGACATAGCACCTCCTGTACTATCTTCTTAAAGCCAATTTAGTTCCCTAACCTGCTAGTAATGAGGAACTAAAATCCTACACTCAATTGTAACCTGAGCTGTTTAAAGGAGAAAAAAAAATTTAAAGTGAAGAATTTTTCCTCATTAAACTTTCTAGCTTTGGTAAAGAAATATTCAAAAAACGCTCTCAAAAGAGTTTTGTAAGGCAAAAAAGTAACCACAAAAAATGACAGCTTTTGTAAGTTGAAAACTTTTTAGCTTTTCTTTTATCTAAATAAAAATCAGAAATCAGCAAATAAAGCCAAGTCAGCAAGCTCTAAGCACTCTCAATATTCTTTTTATTCTTAAAAGTATTCGTCTCGGATTCATCACTAGGAGAAGGGACTTTCCCCTTGCCTTCTTCTAAACGCGGCGATTCTAATCCTTCAATTGACTTCTTCGTGACCACCACACGACCCACTTTGTCGTTGCTGGGAAGATCATACATAACATCAAGCATAGTTTGTTCTAAAATAGCCCGAAGACCTCTGGCACCCGTTTTCTTCTTCAAAGCTGTTTGAGCCACTTCACGAAGGGCCTCTTCTTCAAAACTAAGTTCTATACCATCAAACTCAAGTAGTCTCTGATACTGTTTTGTAATGGCATTTTTTGGCTCCGTTAAAATTTGTACTAGAGCCTCTTCATCAAGTTCTTGTAAAAGAGCATTAACGGGAAGGCGACCAATAAATTCTGGAATCAAACCAAATTGAGTCAAGTCTTCAGCTTCAATACCACCTAGTTTTTCAACCACAGACTGCACTGCTTTTTTATCCCCAGAAACGAGACCCATGGGTCGCTTTGTCATCCTCTTTTCAATAATTTTATCTAAGCCAACAAAAGCACCAGCCACAATAAAGAGAATATCTTTGGTATTTACTTGAATAAATTCTTGCTGTGGGTGCTTTCTCCCACCTTTTGGTGGAACAGAAGCCACCGTTCCTTCAACTAGCTTTAAAAGGGCTTGTTGAACACCTTCACCTGAAACATCTCGGGTAATAGAAGGGTTTTCACTTTTACGAGCAATTTTATCAATCTCATCAATATAGACAATTCCCCTTTCGGCCCTCTCGACATCGTAATCACAATTCTGCAAGAGATTGAGAATGATATTCTCAACATCCTCTCCAACATAACCAGCTTCAGTCAAAGAGGTTGCATCGGCAATGGCAAAGGGGACATTGAGATACTTCGCTAAAGATTGAGCCATTAAGGTCTTTCCTGAACCTGTTGGGCCGGCCAAAAGGATATTCGATTTTGCCAGCTCTACTTCATCACCCTTTCTAGCTGCATTTTGAGAGTGAGAAATCCTTTTATAGTGATTGTGGACAGCGACCGAAATAATCTTTTTCGCTCGATCTTGCCCAATAACGTATTGATCTAAATGGGTCTTAATCTCGTGTGGCTTTGGAACATTATCGAGTGAAGCCTTGGTCGTCGATTTTAAGGAGTCTTCGAAAATGATGTCATTGCATAACTCAATACACTCATCACAAATATACACTCCAGGACCAGCAATTAATTTTTTAACTTCTTTTTGGCTCTTTCCACAAAAATTACAATGAAGTGTACTGCTATAAGAACCTTTTCTATCACCCATTTTCAATTCCTTATCTTGACCTCAAATCTTATTTAGATTTTGGTTCAATAACTTTGTCAATTAAGCCAATCTCAATGGCTTCACCAGGATTCATATAATTATCCCGATCGGTGAGTTCCTCAATGCGCTCACGAGTCAAATCTTTAGGACAATGCTTAATATAGATATCATTGAGCTGATCCCTTAAAACTTTAATTTCGTTAGCCTGAATCTGAATATCAGAGCACTGGCCGCGAGCCCCACCAAGTGGTTGATGAATCATAATCCGGCTATGGGGAAGAGCATGGCGATAACCAGCCGATCCCGCACTCAAGAGAAGAGAACCCATTGAAGCTGCCATACCCACACAATAGGTATGAACGGGACAAGAGATATGCTGCATAATATCATAAATCCCTAAACCGGCATAAACGGAGCCCCCTGGACTGTTAATATAGAAATGAATGGGATCCTCAGGATTGTTTTGCTCCAGAAATAACATCTGTGCCACCAGTAAATTCGCCACAACATCATTGACCTGAGTTCCCAAGAAAACAATTCGATCCAACAAGAGCCGAGAGTAAATATCGTATTGGCGTTCGCCCCTTGCTGTTTGCTCAATCACTATTGGATTGGGAATATGCAACTTTGGATCAATCATCTTCTCACTCCTGGATCGGTTGGAGCCAAGCTCAAGAGAGAACCTATAGGCACCAAAATCCTTGATTTCACTTATTCTTTTCGACCTAGCAACCAAATGGCCTTAGCCTTAATTAGCCCTAAGATACGAAGCTTCAATCCTCAAAACAAGGCTTTATGAGCCGAATTTTTGCTTTTATTTAGTTGCTGTAGGGCAACTTGAAAACATTTGAGCCCAAGCGTAGCTTAGGCAAAGCAAAAATAGGCTAAAACTATACCCATTTTTAGTGAATTTGTTCACTAAACAAATATTTGCTAATTTAAATTAAGGAGTAAACCATGACTAATGAAGCACAACATCCTTGGACCCTCGTTGGCCAATCAGCACCAGCTTTTGAAGGGCCGGCTGTCATCAATGGGCAAATTAAAAATGTTCAACTCTCTGATTTTAAAGGCAAATGGAAAACCCTCTTCTTCTACCCTCTCGACTTTACTTTTGTTTGCCCAACTGAAATCACCGCTTTTTCAGACAATATTAAGCTCTTCGAAGACCTTGGATGCCAAGTTATTGGCTGCTCTATCGACTCCCAATTCTCTCATTTAGCCTGGACTCAGCAAGACCGCAAGCAAGGTGGCTTAGGGGAAATTAAATACCCTCTTCTCGCCGACGTCACAAAAAAAATAGCCACTTCTTACGGCTGCTTAATAGCCGACGCAGGAGTCGCCTTCCGCGCGACCTACATCATTGACGATAAAGACATCATCCAACACGCCTCCATTAATAACCTCGGTGTCGGCCGCAACGTCGAAGAGACAGCTCGCCTAGTGGAAGCCTTCCAATATACAGCTAAGCACGGTGAAGTCTGTCCTGCCGGTTGGACTAAGGGCAAGGACTCCATGAAGCCTAGCCCAGATGGTTCTAAAGAGTGGTTTAATAAAAATACCTAGTCTAAATTTCAAAAAATTGATTTCTCTTAACAAGGCGCCTCGAAAGAGGCGCCTTTTTTTAAATGCAGCTCTAAAAAAAGGATATAAATCTCAACCAAAGCTTTTTGAGAAAAGGCCATTTAACACTCGATAAAGACCTTTCCCTAGTAACAACGGTTTCTTTTGTTGTACGAATACGAATAAGAACCTCAGAAGCTTCATCAATCAACTTATCCTCTTTTCCTCCAACAGGAACTTCTACTTTAGGTGCTCTTTTCTTGCAGGGTTTAGTCGCTTCACTTTGCGGAGGAAGGGGACCAATGAGGTTTTTAGCATCACTACTTAAATCGACTGGTTTAGTATCACCAGAATTATCACCTCCTGAACCAATAGGCGTTTCAGGACAATCCTTTCCTCCTTCTAGATCATCAACTATCACATCTGCAGGATCACGTATTCCAATATAGTAGTAGTAAGCGAGCCCACCACCTCCTACAAAAGCAAAGCCAGCGAGAAGAGAAGCCAAACTCTGTTGATAAACGGGTGAAATATCGCCACGAATTCTCGCTTTTTTCTCAGCACCCAGCATTCTCTTAAAAAAATCGGGCTCTTTTTCTTTGGCAAAGGTTTTAAACTCTCTCCAGCTTGTAGCAGCTCCCCTATCAGCTCTTCTCGCATAAGTCACCATCAACTCATCATGAGGGTACATAGAGTTGAATTCTCTCATTAGATAAAATTTGCTCTCAACCTGCTTAGAAGATCTCACCACTTTACTAATCTTACGCATATGAAGAGTTCGAGCTTGATAATTGTAAACCATTCTAAAAAAGTTAACGACCCGTGAATTTCTAACAACAGGGAAATTGTAAAAACTTGTAAAAATCCTATCTAAAAAACTGGGATGAAGAGTGAACTCTTTTAAAGCGGCAAAGAACTCTGCGTTTCTCTCCTGCTTGGCCATCACAATCCAAGCCAATGGATTTTTATTAATAAAAATATTAAATTCTTCTATTGGAAATCGTTCTAAAGAATTAAAAATACTGGGAAAGCGCTCCTTTAAAGTACCAGAAGTCACTCCTACACTTCTTAAGAGCTCACGAGACAACTCTTGACAGCGTTCATCGCAATAGCTTTTATTGGGTAGATCTTCTAAATGCAAACGAATACGCTTATAAAAATGAGCTTTATTTCCTATTAAAACGAGCAACTCACGGCTTTCAACCTCTAGAGAATTTTTAAAATCTAAATAGCTCCCATATTGATCGACCCTTTCAAAAAGAGTTTTTTGGCTGTGTTCATCCAAGTTTAAACTTCTAATAATTCCCTTAATTTTTTTAGGACTAGCATTAGTATTAAGACTTGAAATCGCCTCGAGAACTTTATTATTCCTCTTAAATGCATAATAACTAAGCTCTACATCGAGGAATAAACCTCGTATGTTTCTCTGAGCAATAGCCAAACTTCCATTTTTCATAAAAGCATCGAGATCTTCAAGCCTATCATCCACTCGCTTATTAATGGCAGGCTCTGTGTTCTTTCTCAATGTTCGAATACGCGCCGTCTGGTCTTCAATTTTTTCGGCAATTCTAAATAACTCCGCCTCGCTCATATCCTTATAAGGAGTCTTAACTTTGCCTGTCAGGACATTTTTTGAAAGATTCCAACAGCTCGCCTCACTTTGATAAGAAAGCAGAAAAGCTAAAACTAAAAAACTAACTCTGATCAAATTCATCACTTTTTCCGAATAAGCGTTCAACAAATCTACTCAACTTATCGGAATTGAGCGCCGCTATCATTAGGCTAAAATTCTAAAATCTCTCCCAAATAAGAAACTTCTTCCTCACTATTTATAAATAAAAAACCGACAATACTTCTTGTGAGAGCTTTTATCACCCTAACCCTATTGTTATCAGGATGCCTCAATTCATTCGAGAACTCCGAACGTCGACCTTCGTCCCAAATCCAATCCTGTGCGCAAGCTATGAATCACCTTCTTGCCACCGTCTGGCATTCAACCCCACTCTCGAGAGCCATCTTCAATATTCACCCAACCCAGTTTGGCTATGGCCGCCCTAAAGTTGATTTCTTAAAAAAAGTATTAAAAAAACAAACACTTGATGAAGTCCAAGATTTCGTCAATTCTAAGCCCATTCCCTACATATCGGGCCCTAACGGAAAAAAGTATATTATTGACCGCCACCATACCTTTCGCGCTTTAAGTGAACTCGAAGAAGAGGGTTATGAAAAAATCTGGGGCGGACAAATCAGTTTAAAATTCAATCGACTAGAAAGTTACAGAGAAAGCCATTGGAATGATTTCTACAATTCACTCAAACAAAAACGTTGGTTATTGCTCAATTTTAAAGGGCAAAAAAAATCTATTCATCACCTTCCCAACAATATCAATGGCCTCCGCTTAGATTACTATAGAGGACTAGCATGGTTTCTCCTCAAATCTAGGGTTGTTCTCAAAACTGATATTCCCTTTAATGAGTTCACTTGGGCCAGAGAACTTGAAAAACATATTCAATTTAAAAAACAAAACTTCACTCGTAAAAAAGTTAAAAAAGCGATCCGTGAGGTTCTTAAAAACCCAGAGCGTTATAAGCATTTACCAGGCTTTCAAACAAATTCAGTCTCCCTATCGAAAGCGTTAGAAAATCTTGAAGATATCTTTGATGTTCTAGATATGTAGATTTTTCCCTATTACAATAAAGACGGCCTATAAAAACTAACTTTGGATCTCATTCATGGAAGTTGCTCTCGAATTCATTCAAGCTAACGTTACTTATGCCCCTTATATCATTTTCGGACTTCTCCTTTTAGCAGGATTCAACCTTCCCGTAAGTGAGGACTTAATGCTCTTCACAAGTGCCCTCTTGGCGACAAAAAATCCTGAACTTACACCCCATCTCTTCATTAGTGTCTTTTTAGGCATTTATTTTTCAGACCTTATTTGCTACGCCGTTATGGGACGCTATCTTGGAAATAAAATTTTTCAGATAAAATTTTTCGCCAACATGGTAACCCAAAAGAAAATCGACCAAGTTACAACTTTTTACCGAAAATATGGTATCGCTGTCCTCATTGTTGGTCGCTTTATTCCCTTTGGAGTACGAAACGCTCTTTTTATCACTGCAGGCCTAGGCAAGATGAACGCTTGGAGATTCTCACTAGCCGATCTCTTAGCCTGTACTATTTCCAGCACTGTCTTTTTTTACCTCTACTACACCTTTGGAGAAGCCGTTATTATCTATATCAAGCAAAGCAATATCATTATCTTTTCCTTTTTTGCCACCGGTCTCTTAGGGTGGTTTATCTACAGGAAAATCCAAAGCCAACGTGGCCATAAAGCAAGTCAAAGAACCCCCTAACTTCTTAAAAATACGTTGATTTGATGAGCAGCAATTTTTTACACAGGTAAATTGTTATTTTTACAATAACTCAGCTCTCAATTGTCATTTATGACTTCAAACGCGATAACTCGCTTAATGAGAAAAGCAAGGAAAAAAGCGTGAAACACACTTCCCACCACGGGGGCCAAGCTCAAATCAGTCGTTTCGAAAATGTAGCCACGATAGAGGAGCTTAAATCACGAAAAGAACAAAGCGGAAAAGAGAAAATTATCTTAGATTATCTTCGCATTTTAACATTTAGTGAATTGATTGATGAAACCTCAGAAGTGATAAAAGAACTTAACGATACTCCTTTCAATTCTGACCTCGCCATCCGAGGCCGCTTGGTTTTAAAAGAATTAGAAGACCGATTAGAAGCTCACTCCCAAGAAATCTCAAAACCCTTTTTTAACCAAATAAGGAAAATTCTAGAACAAAAACTTCTTGAGATTCAAAACTTTCTTTAAGCCTAATATTCTAACAAGACTCAAGAGACTGATAATCATGGAGGGCCTTAAGGCGTAGTAAACCAATTTGCATTTTAGGGTCATAACCAAGTACGTTGGCAACCTTCCTTAAAACAATTTTTGGATCACCAACAGTCCCTTTTCCTTCAAAAAGATTTAAGAAAAAAACTAAATTCTTAGAAAACAGACTTATGTATTCTTCAATCAGTTCTCTGCTTTCTGGAGTTGGAAAAACAAATTCACAACCAATCTTAGTCACAAAAATTTTATCAACCTCTGAAACCCCTTCAAAACTTCTAACAATGCGTGCTTTTAATCTCATAACCGACCTTGGAAAGCTTTCCAACTGCAATCCTTTTATAACTTCCATACCCAACTGACTTAACTCTGGATAGTGAGTAAGAGGAACCATTAAAGGAATAGACTTAACCTCCGGAACGTGGGGAAGATTTTCCAGTAGAACCCCTCCTACACTAATATTTAAGGTATAAGCCTTAAAAACATAATCTCCACCTAAATAGAGAATCTTCGTCTTCATAGGGGCTCGCAAATGTTCTCTTTGAAACTGCTGTGCCACCATAATTTACAAATATTGAGAGGCAATCTCAGATAGCTCTGAGCGCTCACCGTGAGTAAGAATTGTATGAGCGACAATATCCTCCTGCTTTAAATTATCTAACGCATAAACAAGACCATTATTGATTTCATCTAGATAAGGAGAATCCACTTGATGACAATCTCCCGTCAGAACAATCTTCGTCCCTTCACCAGCCCTTGTAATAATTGTCTTTATCTCGTGGGGAGACAGGTTTTGAGCTTCATCAACAATTAGGTACTGCCCAGGAATAGATCGCCCTCTAATATAAGTCAAAGGCTCTACATGCAACAAGCCGTGATTAATAAGCTCTTCATAACTCGCCGACCCTTCAGTTCGGTATTGACCAAATAAAAAATCCATATTATCAAAAATTGGTTGCATCCAGGGACCAAGTTTCTCAGAAACATCTCCTGGTAAAAAACCAATATCTTTACCCATTGGTTGAATTGGTCGAGAGACTAGTAAGCGACTGTATTTCTCCTGGGAAATAGCCATCTCTAAACCCGCCGCAATAGCCATAAGAGTTTTTCCCGTTCCAGCTTTACCTACTAAGGACACTAGTTTTATCTCTTCATTCATCAGGGCATCTAAGGCAAAATGTTGTTCTCTATTTTTTGGATAAACTCCCCAAACACCCTCACGCAAGCCTATTAAGGGAACAATACCCATCTTTTTTTTGCAAAACCTCCCTAAGGCCCTCCTTCTCTCATTGTCCTTCAAATGAAGAATTAAGTATTCGTTGGGAAGAAGACCCATTTCTCTCACATCATCTTCGCCTATCGGTAAAAAACGATTTTCTTCAAACTCCTGGATTTGTTCTTCGACAACAATGTATTCGCGATACCCGCAATAGAGCTCATCAAAAGAGACATCCTTTTGCCCATAATCCTCAGCATTGACCCCTAGAACATCAGCCTTCAAACGAAGGTTAATATCCTTAGAGATTAACGTAACATTTTCTCCCTCTCTTTTGCGGTAAAGAGCACAAGATAAAATAATATTGTCATTAATATTGAGATCAATCTTAGCTTCTTTAACGGCCTTAACCCTATCATCAACGGAAAGAAACAGCTTTCCTCCATTATCTAAATCAATCCCTTCGACGAGACTTCCTCGATTGCGAAGTTCATCAATAATACGAGAAAAATGGCGAGCATTACGCCCAGTTTCATTTTGATCTTTCTTAAAACGATCGATTTCTTCGACAACGACGAGGGGAATACAAACGCTATTTTTTCCAAACTTATTAATGGCCAAGGGATCAAATAATATAACATTCGTGTCTAAAACAAATGTCTTACTCAAACTAACCCCTCTTTCGCTTCACTAGCGCAATCAAACCAAAAAAAGCTCGTAAAAACGGGGGTGGAAATAGAATCAATTATCCGATAGCAATAGATTGTTACCAATAAAATTTTTATAGACTTCCTTCCTTGCCAAGTCTCACTAGCTGTATTTTAGACATTCAATACCGTAATGAAAAGAATTCTGGTTTATTTCTGCCCACTAAAAAGCCATGCCTGACAGCGATAAAATGGACTAGGACACTATTTTAAAAATGATTTGACCATTCTGCTCAGGATTCAGGAAAAGAAATGCTAAAAACAATATCCTTTTTACTCTTCATTACACTTTTCTCTGCTTGTGGAGTCTCTGACAGTGAAAAAATTGATGAAGCCATCTCAAAAGCCCATCAATTACTAACAGAAAGAGATTGCAATGAAGCACTCAAAGAGCTCAACGAAGTAGGCTATCAAAATAAAAACCCTTATTACCTAAGCGTCTACGCTTCCGCCCAAGCTTGTAAAAGTGATTTTACCGAACCCAATTTTTTCGCCAATGATGTTGATAATATCGGTACTTCAAATACAACCATTCTCGGAACACTCAGTACGATGAGTACGTCAGAAATTATAGATTCATCCACCGATAGTTATCAAAACCTAAAAAATGCCATTAATACACTTTTGTATGCTGGAGGAATTAGTGCTCCCTCTCACGCTAATAGGGCCGCAGTTTTTGGCGCTTCTGCCGCCAGGAATTTAGGCGCCCAAGCCTTTTATATGATCATCGCTCAAATGGGAAAATACTTTTACCTCCACGGAAATACTGATTCAAATGGACGAAAAGGCAACAGAGATCCCATCGCCAACAGTTGTCTCGCCGACTACACCACTCCCGCAGGACAAGTAGCCAGATTAGCAGCAGGAGCGAGCATTTCCCCTTGCGCGTCTGATAGTAGTGGTGATACCGAGCTGCAAAGTGGTCACCCAGAGAGAACCAAACTCATGTGTGAAGGCATCGTTCTCTTCAATAATTTACTCGATATCCTCGCAAGCCTTACTTTCACAGGAGACAATGTGGGAGCCTTATCGAGCCTTCAAGCCGGAATCACTGATCTTTGTGGAGCTCTCAGCTTAGGTACTATATGCACCCAGAGAAGTCAATCTGACTGTGAAGCCGAAAGCATGGACAATATTGAACTCTATTTCGTTGGTGTCTTTGAAACAATGCTTACTGATTAATAAATTGAGGTTTTCAAACTGAAAAAAACTCTCTTGCTCCTTTTCTTTTGTCTCTTTTCAGAACTTTCTTTAAAAGCAGAGTTTATGTATTTGGGTAGAAGTTCTGAAGGACTCTTGATGGGGGATGCCTATACAGCTGTTGCTGATGATGAAATGACTCTTTTTTATAACCCAGCAGCCCTTGTCAGAAATAGAGGAGTCCGCCTCGTTCCTTTAAATGGAAATTTCCAGTTCCCTGATGTCATCGAAAAAGACATTGGACTCGATGGGTTCGAGGTAGATATCGATGATAGGTTTAACGACTGGCCGAGTGAGCCCGAACTCATCACGGACCGCATTTTAGGTTACCCCATTTACATGGCATTAGGATCAGTCCCTACAGTCAAAATAGGTGGTTTTGGGATGAGCCTATTTGCCTTAAATAAAACCCAGATGGTTTTAGAAAATACTATCCACCCCACTCTCAATATCGATTATCGTTACGATTATGGATTCATCATGGGTTATGCCTTAAATTTAACTAAAAAAAAGAATATAAACAGACAGTCTGGCACAGGTCATCTTTCAGCCATAGGTCTAGCCTTTAAAAATATGAGTCGACAAAGTCTAAAAGGACGTTTTGATCTCTTTGGAACAGAACTTTTAGAAATAATAAGCAATTCTGATAACTTTACATCAATTAGAGAAAATCTAGGTTACTCGAAAGGAAGTGGCAAAGGCTTTGACCTCGGCTGGGAACACTCCTATATAGCTAAAGGCACGATCACCACTTTTGGTGTCTCTTGGCTCGACATCGGTGGAACACGATTTAAAAGAAAGGAGGGGAGAAGCAAAGTTGCTAACCAAGAAACTTCCCTTAATTTAGGATCAGCCTTTTCTCAAGATTTTAGATTTTTCGATTATACGCTGGCACTAGACTACCACAATGCTTTTGGCTCTAAAAAGTTTACACTCACTAAACTCCACTTAGGAACAAGGTGGAGATTTCCCATTTTTAATTTTTATATGGGTTACAATGGTGGCTATAGATCTTGGGGTCTCAGTTTTGATTTTCTAGTCTTTAACTTAAAAGTTGGTTTTTATGGAAAAGAGTTCAGCAATTCCTATCGCAAAAGAGAAAGTAAAAGAACCGTTATTTCTTTAAACCTTATCGAAATGTCTTTCGACGATCTGAACCTTCCTCTTTAAATGCAACCTAATTCTGCATAAACTTCATAAGTCGTTCAACAGCTTCGGCAAAAGGCTCTTTTTCGATAACCAAACTCATCCTAGCAGCATTTCGAGTTCCAAAAGCCACACCAGGAACCAAAGCTAAACCGTGGTCATTTAACAAATCATCACATATCGATAGTGAGTGATCTTTTCCTTTTCCGAATTTTTTATTATATCTCTCAATCACTGGTGTTTGAGAAAAGTCGACAAAATAATAAAAAGCAGACAAAGGCTGGTACCAAAGGTTGGCCATATTACTTTCTTGAAAAGCACTGCCTAAAGTTTTTGCGTTACTCCTCAGATGCTTCTTAATAGGCTCTAAGTAAATTGGGATTTGATTTAAATCAAAATTCATCAAAGCTCTCTGAACTAAACTATTGGCACCAGAGGTAGTTTGCCCTTGTAAACGAGCCACACTATTCGTTAACTCTTTTGGTGCAATAATATAACCAATGCGAAGCCCCGTACTCGCTAAAGTTTTAGATATTCCATCAATAATAATTGTTCGCTTTAATAGAGTCGGCTCGTACTGATAAAAATAAGTTGGTTGAGGATCGTAGTAAAAAAGCTCGTAGTAAATTTCATCACACACAATATTAATATGAGGAAACTCCAGCATCAACTCAGCAAAATCCTGCATCCACTGATTAGAATAATGCCTTCCGGTAGGGTTGTTCGGAGAGTTAACAACAATTATTTTTGTCTTTTTATTTATTTTATGACGAATTTCTTCAATACTAGGAACAAAGATATCGTAACAGGAAGTCTCTACAATAACAGGAATACCGTGAACAAACTTAACCATCTCAGGATAAGAAACCCAATAAGGGCTAAAAAGAATCACTTCATCCTCTCTATCAACTAAACTTCCAAATACATTAGTAAGAGCATGCTTGCCCCCGTTTGAAATGACACAATCAAAAGGAACACCGGCAGAACGAAGTGAGATATTCCTTGTCGATTCAAAGTTTTGGATAATCTTTTTTCTCAACTCAGGGTAACCAGCTACGGGGCTGTACTGAAATGATCTTAAAAAATCTGACTCCGAACGAATTTTGTCAACAAACTCGCTCATAGGGCGAAAAGGAAGTTGACCGGCAGTCAAATTAAAAATAGTCTTCCCACTTTCAGCTAAAGCTACTGCTTTAGCGTTGAGCTTAAGAGTCATACTTTCATTAATATTTCTTACTCGAGAACTCAATTCCATAAAAAAAATTCCTCATATCCAGATCTAGATCAAATCAATGCTTAACATACTCTAAAATCATTTTGGGCACAAAGGGAGTGATATCTCCTTTATGCTTTATCACTTCTTTAACGAGAGAAGAACTGACAAAATAATGATCTCCACCTGTAGCTAAAAAAACAGTTTCAAATTCTCTATAAAGCGCTGTATTCATAGCAGCCATTTGAAATTCAATCTCAAAATCACCTGTTGGTCTTAAACCTCTCACAAGATGATTAATATTGTGTTTTTTTGCATAATCAACAATCAAACCCTTGCATGAATCAACTTTGACCCTTTCATTACTACTAAAGTGTCGACCAATCATTTCAACTCTCTGCTCAAGTGTAAAAAGAGGTGCTTTCGTAGGAGAAACAGCAACTAAAACGGTTACTTCATTAAAAATACCGAGGGCCCTACTCAAAATATCATCGTGACCATTAGTAAAGGGGTCAAAAGTTCCAGCATAAATCGCCTTCTTCATAGCTCCTCCTCTTCGCTTCAGTTTTCTATCATAGCCCAGCTTATAGTCACTCGAAAAGAAAAAGTGCTAAGTAGCTAGTACCTTGTATAAATGTCTTAGAAGGTGAACAAAAGTGACTTGATAAATCTTTAAGCTTAATGCCCTTTTGCTCATCGGACTCTATATAAAGCCTCCCTCGAAACCAATTCTCATTGAAAATGAGCTGACCAACTTCATCGTAAAGACGGTGCAGCTCATAAGGAGGGTCAAAAAAAAGAGTTGTCTTTACTTGCTTATCAAGACTCCATGACAGATAAATTTGTCTCAACTTTTCTATATAATGAGGTAACCTATAAAATCGAACAAAAATAGGACTCCGACTGACTTCATCGGAAAAACTCACTGATAAATATTGAACATTCTTTTTCAAAAGAGAAACGACTCTTAAAGAGGATTCAACGAGGTAAACTTCACTAGCACCTCTTGACCAAGACTCTAAACCAAGAGAGCCAGTACCCGCACACAAATCAAAAACAACACCCCCTTCCCAATTCTGCTGAGAATCAAACAAGCGCCTTTTCAATCTGACAGAAGTAGGGCGAACAAGCTCTCCCTTTGGAACTAAAAGAGATTGACCCTTAGCAAAGCCTCCTAATATTTGTACTGGCATGATATGGTCCCTCCCTCTCCTTACAACTGAGACGACTTCAAGCCCTTTAATCTTAAGCTTTTAGGTAATTGTAAACACAAGTTTTGTCTACGCTTAAAAAATGAAGACAATTGAATCTAGCTAATTAGGCAGCGTTTTGCTCAGATTTTTTTCTAACAAGAGGAACAGTAAAAGTCGCTCCCCCCTCCATTTTGACAGTGCACCCATCTTCCGTAATAGCAAGGTCAAACCCATTGAGGGAAACAGAAAGCCCCCGGTATTGATCGACCCTCACACGTGCTTCTCCCTTTCCAATTTGAAAAGCCATCTCAAAATCTAATTGGCCTGCACCCTGAAAGTTCATTTGCTGTCCCTGGGTTTGACTCCCAGTCTCCTTTGAATGGAGAGAGAACACCTTACTTTCTGAAGTCTGTTCAGTTGCACCCTCGGAAATTTCACTTATTGTTGCCGAAGCATCATCCTCAGCAAACTCCTTTTCAAGACTTTCAATTTCTTCCATAATGCCCTGAAGCTCTGCATCATTAAAGCCTTGGTCAGGATGATCATTTTCACCAAACATAAGTGCCTCCCTACCCAAGCGAACCATCAAAAAAGATATATTCGCTACTTGAACCGACTTCTCTGCTTATCGGGGTGCTTATAAGAAGCTTTAGGGAAATCCGACGTCAAAAATATGGCGGGCAAACAGCTTTCTTACAGCTGAGATGTTACAGTTTTTTAATAACTTAACTTCGATTTTTCATGACAGAAAACTTTCCTCAAGGTAAAAATTTGTCTTCGAAAAGAGAGACTCATAAATCTAGAACATGTTGATACTAAAGACTTTTTAGGAGAACGAAGCTGAATAAGAGACCTTTCTTTGCCAATTCGTGGCTCCGAGATAGCGGAAGTGAAAACTCTCTCTTGCCAACATCAGAGCAAGTTTTTTGCTCGGGTTCTTACAGAGTATTTGAGAAAGAATCTCTAAGTATTCCCTCAATGACACCAGCTTTTCAGCTCGGCAAATTTCTCATTCCAGGGTGGAAGGGAGAATCTCTCTTCTCTAAACCAGCCAATCTCATTAAAAAAATACAAGAAGAACTCTGGCGAGATGCCCTCTTTCAGTTTCGCCATTTAGACAACCTTAACCCTTCATTAAAAAGATCTATTCACAACGAATATTTGAGCTTTGCCAAAACCTCAAAGTATGTACCCAATGAATTAAAAAACCAAATCGAATTCTGGAAACACTTTCGCCAAATAAATTCTCCTTTTGAATCCAACCTAAAAGAGTTCATGGAGATTTATACCTTTAGAGTTGCCACTGTTTATCTCTACAAACTCATGTTTATCGTTAATTTAGCAGATAATCTTCCACTCTCTTTGCAAGAAAAAGACTTAATGTTCCCTCACTCGATGCTAGGGCGGCTCTTCAAAAAAGGCAGCTCAACAGAGCTTAAATGTGAATCTCTTAGGCAAAACCAGTATAGCTGGTACCGTCCAAACCCTTCACTATCCCGTAAAGTAAAAACTCTTGGAGAAAACTTTAAGTATTTAAGTATTAGCCAATTGATGAAATTATCAACATACCGAGGGTTAAAAAAAGCTAGTCAAAACTTTGATTTCTCTGATCAGCAATATTCTCATGCTCTATCACATCGAGGATTTGGACTGTTCATGAATAGTCTTTTAGTTTATTTTCCTCTTTGGTCAAAAAGAGAGAGTTTTTCTTATCCTGTTTTTAATGAGCATAGATTGCCCCAGGTTATCAATACTAAGTTTGTTGGGGATAGACTCTACAGTATATCCCACAGTCATTGGCTCGCTCAAGAATTCAACCTCAAATTTCCCTGGAGTGAAATACTTTGCCCTGAGTTTTCAGGAGAAGAGTTTCATACAGGTCCCTTTATTAAAATATGTCATGAACTACAATTTCTTACATTTTTAGTAAAATTCGGTAAACATCAAAACTATTCAATAAAAGAGCTTCTTTGCTCTGTCATGGAAAGCAAATATAACACTCCAGAAGCTGATGAAAGTGGACAAATCCCTCTCTTTGGCCGAACATCTGACTTTAAAAAACAGCTAGCCTGCAATAGACTTGTGCTAACAGTTATCGATCTCCCAAAGAAAAACCCTCATCATTACCTGATCCAAAAAATTCATAGCCAAAAAAAATCCCTATCAAGCCATGGTTATCTCTACGTCTTTACCAATCAAAAGTTATTTGTTCCCTCTCAATCCCAAAGAGTTCAACAATTACTCAAAGACTTCAAAATGGAAGCCTTTTTTGATTTTGAAGGTTTAGCTGGAAAAGGCGAAGTCGCCAACTATGTCTATATATTTAAAAAACGAACTCCTTTAAAAAAAGAAGTCTCCCCTTTAGAGCTCGACCCTCTCGTGCTCACCAATAGTACAGGTCCGAAACAAGAGCCTTGCCTAAGCTTTCGCTGGAGCGGTGAACTCAACTTATTTGGAAAGTTTGAATTTTTGGTTTCAGAACTTTACCAATTCTTCAAAGGAAAAGGGCCAAATAGCACTTCTCTTTATGGCAAGCAAATCGACAATGACCTTAACTTCGAGTTTCATCAAGATGCCATTATAGAAGGCAAGCTTCTTAGTTCCACGAATAAAGATAGCAATAATATTACACACCCTAGCTTTTTTAAAAGCTTAACTCAAAGTTGCGCACCTTTAGAGGGATTTTTTACTATAGAAAACATTAGCAGCGAAGAAGGAAGCAAAGAAAAAGATTTTACTTCAAACTTTCTGGGAGTTGATTTCAAAAAAGAAAACTTATTCTCCCACATCCTTATTGTCGACCACCGTGATCCGAATTTTGTCCGACTAGAAATTGCCCCCTTTCAAACATATAAGGGAAAGCGAGAACGATACGGAATTGCCTTCTTCCAATATTTTGGTCTTACTCAAAAAATACCCAATTTAAATATCAATTTATTTCGAGAATTTTTTAATAGTGACTTAGGTCTTCAAATTATTCAACTTTCACTCAATGGAGGACCTACCAAGATTAAATCAAAATTAAAAACTCTTCTCATACCAAGCTTTTTTGCTCAAAAGGATGACTTTAACTCTACACTCAAAGAAGCACTTGAAGTTTTTAAATTTTCTGTCGACAAAATTTTATCATCCCACCCAAAGAAAATAGAAAAACAAATGCAACTAGGCATAGAAATACTTGAAAATCACGGAATGAATACACCATGGATGACCTTAGGACTTATCAGCCATTTTAAGTTTAACTTACTGAAAGTTATGGAAAAAATTGGTGATGGCACCTGTGGGATAAATTACTCTAACCCTCTTATTCTTCAGCCTCTTCTCAATTTAGAAAGCCAACCTATCTATCCCAATGAAGATATTTTTCTCGATTTTCAAATAAAAACTAGAGAAGACTTAAAGCTTCCCTTGGAAAATATCGAACTAAAAGAAGCCGGAAAAGATTCTTCCCTCAACCTCTACTCAAATAAAAGAATTCTTATTAAGCTCTATTCAGATCCAGAACTCCTAAAGTTTACAGAATTCCTACTCCAGTCGGTCAAAGAAAAACCAATAAATACAGTTATCCAAAATCTTCGTCTCCCTCCCTTAAAAGAACTAAAAGAAGTCCTCAACCAATATCAACTTATTGAACAAGCTAGCAAAAACGGACTAAGTGACTCTGCTAATTTTGTCCAAAAATTTTTCAACCAAATATTAACTAAGCCTTAATCTGATCCGACAAGCACTAATAATATTAAACATTTAATAGGCTTAGTGAGGAAGAAATCAAGACATCTAAATACCCTATCTTTGAACTCCAAAAAAATATCTATAGGCATATGAAAAAAAAAGCCTTCAGTCTAGAAGGAGAAATTTCTTCAGAGTTAAAGTCTTATCGTACTAGCCAGAAAAGATACGCTAAAAGAAATTTTCAAAACTCTAACCTTAATGAACTTTTAGAATCTGTCTCAAATTCACATATAGTATATCTTGGAGATTTTCACACCTTTGATCAAAATAGTCGTAACCTTGAACGTTTAACTCGCTTTTTACTCGAAGAAAATCGAAAATTTACTCTTGGTATTGAATTTGTTCATATTAATCACCAGAAACATATTGATGATTTTCTAGCACATTATATAACAGAAATGGAATTCCTTGAGCTTATCGAGTATCACGACTCATGGAGATTTCCTTGGAAGCACTATCGCCAATTTTTTCATATCGCACGTAAAAACCGTATCAAAGTAATTGCTTTAAATTCTAAAGGTAAACTTAATGAGAGAGATCAAAATGCAGCTAAAATTATTTCAAACTATCTCCAAAAAGATCCTTCAAATCGACTTCTCGTTCTTTTTGGAGAACTTCATATTCTCCCAAGTAAACTACCCAAAAATGTAAAAAAACTGACGAGCTCAAAATTGACTCAAACTATTATACATCAAAATCTTGATGAAATTTTTTGGAAGCTCAATATAAAAGAAAACCAAGTAGTCAAATTTGATGAAGGTGAATACAGTCTACAAACATCCCCTCCTTGGATTAAATATGAATCCATGATCTATTGGTACGAGAACCTCTCTGAAGATCCTGAGTTTGATATTCACGATTATATAATGAACAATGGGCCATTCAACTTTAACGATAATGGGCCTGAAAATTTCATTTTCTTATGCAAAAAACTAACACAAATACTCTCTTGGGATCTCAAAAAAGAAGATATAGAAGATTTCAATCTATACGATCATAGAAATTTAATAACAATTCAAAATAAAATAGAAAAAATACCTAAACCATCAATCATTTATTTTTATAAAAAACTTCTTCATGATGGGTTCGCATTTAGAATTCTCTTTAGCACAAATTATTACTGTTCAAGTTACTCTATTAATCGAATGGCTGCTCTGGCAGGAATGCATATCCAAGCCATAGCTCTAAAAAGTCAAAATATTGATTATGAAAAAATTTTCACCAATAAAAATCAAAAACAGAAATTTTTGCTTTTAATATACCAAGAGATTTTTGCCTATTTTTGTAGCAAAATTATCAACCCCTTTCGAAAGTGCGATCAATACCAAGACTTTAAAAAAACTCTTAAAAACTCAAATTCTTCTAGTCAAAAAAACCTTAATTACTTTATCCTTGATATTCTCGACTGGGATGGATCAGAAGTTTTTGACAACACTATAAATGGAAAAAACTTATTATTTCTCTATCGTGCAGCAAAAAAAATAGGTTCTTACTTAGGAGACATTTTTTACGACAATATATTTACTAAAAAAGATCCTAGTGTAGCAAAGTTGCTTAATGTACTTGTTTCACCCACATTAACCAAAAAAGAGTTTTTTGAACTTTTAAGGACATTATTACCTGAATTAGAATACAAAAATCACAAAAAACGAGCTTTTTAACTCAACTCAACGACGAGCCCCTTGCACAGAGCTTGCACCTGCTACTTTTTGAACATCCACAAGACTCAGCTTGGCTGGAGCCATTTTCAAACTAACCTGCACCTTTTTACCAACTGGTTGACCATCCTCGTTGGTCATATTTTCAAAAGCAATATTGCCACCAAAATCTTTGATGAGAACAGATAATTCTAAATTAACTGACTCAATATCCTTTTCTGTAGAGTGCTCAAGCCTACGAGTAGAAGAAAGCTCTTTACGCTCAATGACACTTTGATCAAAGCCTTCTCCTGTACCAAAAAAATCAATTAATAAAACCTCTCCTAACGCTCTCATTTTAATCGATATTGATTTATGAGGGTTATCAATATCACAAGCCTCAATAAAGTTCATAAGGATACGACAAAAAGCTTGTTCGAGAGATTTGTAATGAGCATAGACACTAATTTTTATAGAATGAACATCAAATTGAATTCCGCTAGTTAAAATTTTTGAAGAAACAAGATCAACCACAGAACTTAGCAGTGATTCAATCTCTACAACATCTCTTAGTGCTGACTTCTCTTTATTCAAACTCACCACCAGCCTTTTGCTATTTTCGCTTTCTTTCCATATCCGATCAATTTGAGCCAATTTCTCTTCACGAGGACCTTCGACAACTAAGTGAGAAACCCCAGCTTCATCTTGAACGCCAGCTCTTTTCAGAGGGTCAGGTTCCACAAAGTTTGAAGCACTCCTTCGACTCCTGTAAGCATCAAAAAGTCTAGCCAATTGATAAAAACCAGCCCCCTCTAAAGTTCGCTTAATTAAAACCTCAACAGCTTCAGGTTTATAGATTTCTGCTTTCATTTGAGCTTCAGCACTAGCTTCTGCCTCCAACCTCTCTCGCACGATGGCCCTTTTCATTAAGAAATCAAAGACAATAAAAATAGGGACAAAAAAAGCGGCTAAAAGAAAAATGAAATGAACTTTCCCAGACAATCTTTTTACGTAAGCGCGACGGTTATCAATTCTTTCAATAATAGAATCTTTTTTTAACTCTAACTTTTCGAACCGCCTACTAAGATAATTTGTCATTACCTTTTGGGGAACAACATCCACAAAACCTGATTTCAATGGAGTTTCTAGTTTTTGATGAAACCAATGTACATCGTTGCTCAAAACATTCAGGGTTTTTAGAGCTTTTCCCCCATCCGCTACATCAACTTCTTCTAGTAGCCCAAGAGATTCACCAAAACACTCTTCAGTCATTTTGGTAAAATTCTTATCCAAATAGACTGATTGAAAATCATTAATCAGCCTAGCAGTGTAGCTTTGAGAGACTCTTTGAAAACAGGTATTAATACCCTCATCAACAGTCATGAGAGCTTGACCCATTTTTCCAAACTTTGAGATCAATAGAGCAGAGCTCACCAAAAGCAAAAGCCCAACTAGAGGAAAAAAATGAGAATTTTTTGAAAATACCTTCATGGTTACTGCCTCTCGCCAAGCGTCAAAATATTTACCCTTTTCATTCGGCTCATATATGAACTCCTCAATAAATTTTTACAATCAGTATCAATCCCGTCAAGAAAGGGTCAAAAACGCCTATTCTCAAGCAGTATTTCAGCCAGAGAAAATTGGGCGGAAGAAATGATATCTGATAAGATCACTCGATGAAGCTACGCCAACGCCTATTTTGGCCAATTTTTTTCTCCTTTCTCATTCATCTCTTTATCTTCAATAGTTTTATTACTATTGTGAAAAAATTTGGCTCATTAAAAACAATTCACTCTTCCCGAGCTAGACCATTAAAAGTTAAAACCATCTCCCAGCAACAACTCAAAAAATATCGACAAACAGTTGGAATAAAAGGAGGGACAAAGTCATTTCAAGCCTCTCTCCCTCAAGGACAAAATCGAAAGAAGGCCCGATTAAAAGACATTCAAACCCGCCATCCCCTCAAGCGAGCTTTAAATCAAAAAAAATCATCACCGCTAGCATTATCTTCACTCACGCCAAAAGCGCAAAAAATCCAAAAACCAAAACAATCCATCTTCAAACCTTCTTATAAAAAAAAGTACTTAAAAAAGAAAAACAGCGAAAGTTTAAATATTGTTCCCCTGCAAGAAACACATGAGACACCACGGAAAAGACAAGCTAATCTACAAAGAGACATTCTAAAAAACCTAGCACCCAATAGCCAAGATGCTCAAATATTAAAAAATAGTGGCTTCAATGTTCGCTTTGAGCCCCCTGAAGGCATCAGTGAAGATAAACTCAACACAGCTGAAAAAATTTACTACAGTTTTCAAAAGAGAACTTTCATTAGCTACGTCAACTCATTTTTAAAGACTTACCAACGCTTACTTTTAAAAAAGCCAACTATCCAAAAACCACTTCAGGAAAAGCGCCATCTTCTTTCAGGAAGAATTATTTTTGATTCCAAAGGAAATGTCGTTTCTATTAAAATCTTTCAATCATCATCAAATGATGACGTTCATCTTCTTTTCGAAGAAACTTTAACTCAAATAGGAAAACTGCCTAACCCTCCTAAAGATTTAGTTAAGAATGATGGACAATTCACTATTTATTATCAAATGACTATTAATAATAGGTAGTACTTATATTCTAAAGAGCAAGGAAAACAAGACAAGCTGAAACTGCTGCCAATAATGTTCCCTTAGCAAATTCCTTTGATAAAATAATCCCAGAGAACTCTTTTACAATCATATAAGGAAACTTCTTTAATCTTTCAAAAATCGCTTTTTTAACTAAGGCTTTTTGAGAATTTTCCCGGTCCTTTATTAACTCTAAAAGCTGGCGACATTCACTATTCATTAGCTGCTTTTCATTTTCTTCAGGCAGACAAAAAGGGATCTCATTTTCTACATGAGCCATTTTTTCTTTCCAAGATATAAATATCCTACTACAAAGAGAGCATTCTTTAAGATGGTCATCATTAAGGGCATTGGAAAAAGAAACTGTTCTCTCTAAACGAGAAATTAAATTTCGACTAAATACACAAGACAATTGATTATGTTCATCTAAAATTTTTTTATAAAGTTCTCGATTTTGATCAGAATACAAATAGGTCGATGATTTTGTCATATCCGTTTATACCTTTAGCTCCTTTTCTTTAACCTGTATTAAAAACTCTCTTCCTTGATGAAGAAAACTAAAAAAATCTGTCAACTCTACACCCAAAATATTGCTAGCTTCCTTTGCCCCTAATTGATAGCGATGCTTTAAAAAAAGTGCTGCTCTTAAATTCAAACCCATTTTAAAAAATTCTTTTTGGGGTACACGGAGTAAAGTGGCGTGTTCTGAGCGCTTCTTCGCCAAATCAAAGACATTAGCACACACCAATTTCCAGTCTAAACAAACTTCTGATAAAGAGTCATTAGTCTCATCAATTAGAATTAAGAATGTTCGAGACAATCCATCCATAACTAGTTGATGAGCCAAAAGCTCATCGGGCAATAGAGCATGGGCAAAGGGATAAATTTTTTCAGCAATGGAAGTGGTTTTTTCTACTTCTTGCAAGGACGTCATCAATCTATTTTATCAATCTCGGGCTACGATCACAATTGTTTAAAATTTAATAATATTGGATAGTTATAAACCCTAGCTTTTTACTAAGGAGAAGAGGCACCAATTTTATTCAAGTGCTTTCCCTCAACTCCCGATAGAGCACAGGAAGTAGACAAATAAGGTCTTGGAACGGATAAAAACGATGAAAACCCAGACTTCAACAATTATATTAATCTTGGCCTTGGAAGGGCTTCTTTTCGGCTGCCTTGAAGCTCCTCAGAAAAGAAGTCGTATCAATCAAAACGTTTCTCAAAACCAAAATCCAAATCCTGGAAATATCTTTTACCCTTACCCTCCTCCTAGACCAACGGTTAGACCAACTCCCACTACAACATACACACCACCTCCTAGTGGCAACTGCCCTTACGGCGATGGAAGCGAGCCAGGGGATGCCTCTGGAGGACAAAATATTGAATACTATAAAATTAATAACCCACCACTTGTCGCTCATGGAGCCTCCGATGGACAGGTTGTTTGGAGTTCTGCTACCAATTTGTCAGATAGTTTTCAACCCGCCTTTCAAACCGATGCCAAATTCAATCTCAGAATCGTGCCCAGAAGGCAATATTTTGGCCAAGATAGTAAAGGCAACAAATGTGCTTATACTCCCCGACCCTACGAAAAGCTTCAAGTAGGAGTTGTCGTCCGCAGTGCATCCGCCCCCTCCGGAACAGGAGCTTACTATCTATTTGACGATGTTAGAGTCGACTGCGCCTCTAAAGTCCATGAGTTTACCGTACCTGAAAATGCTGACCGTTTGGTTGTTGAAGTCAAAAATGTAAAATGGGACTGGAGTTGTAAAAGTTATGAACTCCAAGGCTACCCTAACGTTCAAGGAGTTTGCCCCTGGGACAATGTCTGGCGAACAGAGTGCTATCAAGTTGAAATCCAATTCGCCACAGATGGAACCAAAGATCTTCCTGGTCCTCGAACGCCCTAACAATGCTTACGGATAAATTAAAATGAACAATCAAAAATTAAAATTTCTCACGGCTTTGATTTTAGGAGTATCCTTCTTCGGATGCCCAGGACCCACCAATAAAACCTCCAATTCAACAACCTCTTCATCACAGCAACCTATTACACCAGTCGGCCCTTGTCGCTATGGTAATGGAAGTGAAACCGGTGTCGCTTCTGGAGGACAAAATATTGAGTACTACAAAATCAATAATCCACCGGTCATTGCTCATGGGTCTAGTGATGGACAAATCGTCTGGAGTTCCGCTAACAACCTTCCCTCCGGAATCAGTCAACTCGCCTTTCAGACCGATGCTAAATTTAGTTTGAGAATTATCCCCAGATCAGGCCCCGCACAAGGGACCTCAACACAAAGAACAAGCGACAAACAAAATCGTCGCTACTGCAACTTCTCACCTCAACCCTATCAAAAACTACAGGTAGGAGTCGTCGTCAGAAGGGCAGAAGATGCTCCTGGAACAGGAAGTTACCACCTCTTTAACGATGTTCAAGTCAATTGTGCTTCTCAGGTGTACGATTTTCCCGTTCCCGCCAACACTGCGAATTTAGTTGTTGAAATCAAAAATGTAAAATGGGATTGGAGCTGTAAGGACTATGCCAATCAAGGTTACTCTAATGTCCAAGGAGTTTGCCCTTGGGACAATGTCTGGCGAAATGACTGTTATCAAATCGAAATCCAATTTGCCACAGATGGAACAAAAGATCTTCCTCGTCTTTAAACACCTTAATGCCTACATTAAACTAAAGATTTCCCTTACTTTCTTCTCCCTTGAGAATATCGATAATATCAAAAGCCAAATTCCTCCCCAAAGCTTCACTAACCTCGACTAAAAGCCCTGGGCAAGTGACATTAACTTCCTGAATCTTTCCTCCAAGGATATCAAAAGCGACCCACAAAACACCATCACGAGCCAGCTCTCTGCATAAACCAAAGCACTGCTCTTCCTTTTCCTTTGAAAGCTCATAATGGGAATACTTAGCACCCTGAGCAATATTAGCCAAAAACTCCCCATGAGGTGGAACCTTCAAAATGGAGCCTAAATGCTTCCCTTGAAAAAAGAGGCTGCGAACTTCCCCCTCTTGCACTTCTTTCAAAAAAGGTTGGGCCACAATAGGGCCTTGAGACTCTTCAACTTTTCTCTCAAAATGCTCCTTAAGTTCACCTGCAGCTACCTCTGGCCAACTCCCTGCTTGATCTAATTCGTAGGGAAATTGTTCAACACCCATTCCTTGAAAGAGATCCAGTGGCTTTAAAACAAGACCTTCATAACCATTTTCCTGTTGCTTTACAGCAAAGTGATAAAAATCTTCAACCGATGAACCAATAAAACTGGAAACAGACTGACGAAGCTGATAGGCAGCTATTTTTTCATTATTTAAAAGAACACCATCGGGATCATTAATAATTTGTATCCCATACAATTTTTTCAATCCCCTTAGCATCCACTGATAACGCAGATAACGAGCATCAAAAGGAGGATCTAGGCGCATATGCAAAAGACTCGTCCTTCCTAAAGCCAAGAGCTTTCTGCCTTTTAACTCAACCTTTTCCAAGTAAAAACTCTCCTCTGCCCGTATGGCTTCAAAACCATAGACGTTGAATACAGGGGCATCATCATCATTGGTTAGGTAAAAATCCTCTTCGAAAAGAAAGTAAACTTCCTCTCCGACATCTTGAAGTGAGGCAGCCAGTAACATCGTACTATCCTTTTTCAAATCAAGCTTTTCAAGAGGGTCAACAAAGAGAACATGAACCATAACTTTGGATCCTTGCCAACAAAAAATTAAAGATCAATTTAACAAATAATATGAAAAAGAGATTTCTTTATCACTCTTTCTATATTTTTGGTATTTACCTTCTATATAATGAAAAAAAGGTAAAAGCCCTAGTTTCAGCCTTTTTCTTAGTTCAGCAATTTTATTGCCCTTACTTTCGTAGGTCAAAAAAGCAGCTAGTGAAGCATTGTTCCATTTCTGTTCGAGAGGAAAACACCGAGACAAACCTAAATTTGTACACAATTTTTTCATGTGAGGATAAAAAGTCTCTATTAAAAAACTATCTTTTAATTCATCAGCTTTTTTTTGATCTAGAAAAGGTCTTTCTTTATATTCCCTATCTAATTTTTTCGCCATTTTAACAACGGCTAAAGATAATTTCTGATGTTTTAAACGCCAACTTTCTCTTTCTAACTTCTGTCTCTGGGTAAATTTGAAATATTCAAAAGCCATTACTCTACCAAAATAATTGGCTAAATTCTCATTAAACTCAACTTCATCCTTAATAAAAAAAATTGTATGAAATAGTTCATGAAAAACTAATTCTGCTAAATCATAATCACTGTAATGAAAAAAGCTCGATAAAATCCTATCATTAAAATAACCTAGCGTTGAATAGGCGAAAACGGGACGAAGGTAAGTCTCAAAACCTTCATTTTTTAACTTTTGGGCATACCTCTTCGCTTTTTTCTCTTCAAAAAAACCGAGATAAGGGAAGCAACCCATTATAGGAAAGCATTCCTCCCTGGCTCTAATTTCATTAAATTTTGAAGCCACAACCAAATAAGTTACTGCTTTTTGCTCTAGAAAGGTTGTTTTAGAGTAAATCGAAGTCCCTTTTTTTTTCCAATAACTATAAAAATAATTTTTATAGTTTTGTATTTTTTTTATTTTATCTTTATGCTCTTTAGGAATATTTGCATCAGAAAGCACCTCATGGTTATCGCGACCACGGACAAGCAACCTCAACTGCCCTGCTCCCTGGTCAATTATATAAACCATGCGAGCGCAACCAAATAAACTAAGAATAAAAAAAAGGAAAAAAACTTTTAAAAGACCCACGAAAAACCCACCATATATTTTACATTATCTTGGGCCTGGTTGAATTTAAAAGCTTTGAATATTGTATTAACAGATCCTCTTAGGGCAAAGTATTTAGTAAGTCGAAAGTTGAGGGCTAAGGAACCAAAAACAGAATCGTAATGCTGCGTTGATATAGGGTTACTAATATTAAAAACATTGCCTGAAGTCTTGTTTCTCAAAGTTATAACTGTTGTATCTCGAACAAATCTCTGAGCATAGCCTAAAGAAAGGCTTGGTCTAAAACGTGCTCTCTTAGCAGCAAAAGCTTGGCGTATCCCAATACCATAAGAATAAACAAAAACTCTGTTTCGAGATCCTGTAATATCGTAAGTACTATCAATAAAGATAATCTTTTTTTCTGTTGTCACTGTTTCTGACTGAGAATAATTCAATTCAAAAGCCGTATACCTAAATAAGTAAAAAGCGACAGAAGTTCTTATATGTTCCGTTATTATTTTATTTTGTCTCTCAGTGCCATACTTTGTACGATCTAAACCGTAATCACCGCTAAGCTCAGTAAAAGCCAAAGCCGATAAGTTTCCAAAAGTTAAAGTAAAAAGAAGAAGAATCCTTAGCATATTCCCTCTCCTCAATTTTAATCGGCAGATGTTGGCAACAACACCCTGGAAGGAACTGCCTCTCATTTTTCTCTTAAATTAAAATCTGGGAGCTTCAGAGGGCAATCGTCGCCCCCATACGTTTACGACTCTTCCTTGGCAACTTAAAGCCGTGGTTGATTCTACTTCAACATCAACCCAATGCCACTTTAAATCCTGTTCTTCCCTCTCAGGTCGAAAATGAACAATGCGATTGCAATTCGTTCTTCCCTTCCAGCGCTTGACCCCTCCCATAGTTCCAAAGCCTTCCACTAAAACGGTAAACCTTTGCCCTACAAGAGAAGCACGTAGATGGTCTTGAATTTTCAACTGATGAGCTTGGAGGTTTCTTAAGCGCTCACCTCGAGCATCATCCGTAAGGAAGTCTTGCATCTTAGCCGCTCGAGTTTTAGCACGCTGAGAGTAAGCATACGAGTAAATGAAATCAAATTGGGCCCGGTCCAAAAGATCAAGAGTCATTTGATATTCTTCTCTCGTTTCATTAACAAATCCAACAATAATATCAGTCGAAAGAACAATGTCAGGCTTAGTCTTTCTCAGTTTCTCTAGAAGACTAAGATAATGCTCGACACTGTACTCTCGATGCATTCTCTTAAGCACCTCATCAGAACCCGACTGAACGGGGAGGTGAAGATGTCGTGAGAGCTTTTTGGCTTCCCCGTGCACCTCGATGAGTTCATCAGTGACATCATAAGGGTGACTGGTTGTATAGCGAATAAGCTCTAGCCCAGCAATGTCTTCAAGGGCCATAATCAACCCCGCTAAACTTTCCCCATTCTCTTTTCCATAAGAGTTCACATTCTGTCCCAAAAGAGTGACTTCTTGTATTCCCTGGTATTCCACTAATTTTCGGATATCCTCAACAACCTCTACTTGGCGGCGAGAACGCTCCTTACCTCGCGTGTAGGGAACCACACAATAAGTGCAATATTTATTACAACCCTTGATAATATTCACAAAAGCTTGAGGTGAACCTGTCGTAATTTTTGTCTCAATTGAGAAATTTTCACTACGGTCCCAAGAGGTGACAGTGAACCTCTTTTCTCCAGCATAAGCCCTAAAAACCATATCGTTAATGGTATCGATGACATCAGTTCCGTAAGCAAAATCGAGATAGCGATACTTCTCAATAAGATCTTTAGCTTCAGTTTGAGCGACACATCCCCCAACACCCACTTTAACTTGAGGGTTAGCTTTTTTGCGGTGTTTTGCCTCACCCAGCTGAGAATAAAACTTCTGATTAGAAAGATCCCGAATAGCACAAGTATTAAAGAGAATAAGGTCAGCTTCTTTTTGATCGTCCGTTTGAGCAAAATTGAGATCTTCCAAATGAGCCAAAACTCGTTCGCTGTCATGATAATTCATCTGACAACCAAAAGTTTTCATCCATACTTTTCGAGGAGGGAAAAGCATTTCACCCATTTGAACAATTTTTCTACCTGTATTGGAATCAATCACCCATTTTTCACGGGAACCTTTTCCACGCACGCCTAGTCCAGTTGAACTCATCATCTTCTGCTGCCTCCACACAGCTTTCAGCGAAGGTACCAGTCTAAGCTATCTTTGACAATTTCTTGTTTAGGCTCAAGGAATATAGGTTATTTTAAGCCTTTGAAAGGCAGTAAAGGGAAAAACTCTCATCGACAAATAAGGCTAGCCATTCATACTTTCCAAAAATTCAGCATTTGTTTTTGTTTTTGTCACTCGACTCAAAAGGAATTCCATAGCATCAATAGTACTCATGGGATGTAAGACTTTTCTCAAGACATAAACTCGAGAAAGATCATTTGGCTCCATGAGAAGGTCTTCTTTTCGTGTAGCCGACTTATTAATATCCAAAGCCGGGAATATTCTCTTTTCAAGCAATTTTCGATCCAGTTGAATCTCAGAGTTACCTGTTCCCTTAAACTCCTCGAAAATAACTTCATCCATCCGCGACCCTGTATCAATTAAAGCGGTCGCGATAATGGTCAAAGACCCTCCCTCTTCAATGTTTCTAGCAGCCCCAAAAAAGCGCTTAGGTCGATGAAGAGCATTAGAGTCCACCCCTCCAGACAGGATTTTACCAGAAGGGGGAACGACAGTATTGTAGGCCCTCGCCAAGCGGGTAATAGAATCGAGTAAAATAACCACATCCTTACCTGCTTCAGTTAAGCGTTTGGCCTTTTCAATGACCATTTCAGCAACTTGAACGTGGCGATTAGCCGGTTCATCAAAAGTTGAAGAGACAACTT
Source organism: Bacteriovoracaceae bacterium (assembly GCA_965206965.1). Taxonomy (GTDB): domain Bacteria; phylum Bdellovibrionota; class Bacteriovoracia; order Bacteriovoracales; family Bacteriovoracaceae; genus CBDBLK01. The sequence goes on from OZ242254.1 coordinate 418,936, forward strand.
CAGCATCCACATTGCGCTTCATATCGGTCACTTCTTCTGGTCGTTCGTCAATCAAAAGAACAATAAGATGAGCATCTCTATGGTTATCAGTGATAGCATTAGCAATGTCTTGCAGAAGGACTGTTTTACCGGCCTTCGGTGGGGCAACGATTAAACACCTTTGCCCAAAACCCTGGGGAACAAAAAGATCAATAATGCGAGTGGAGTAGTTAGTCGGCTTTGACTCCAAATTAATTTTCTTTTCAGGGTAAAGAGGCGTTAAGTTGTCAAAAAGAACTGTTTTCTTATGACCTTCAGGTGTTTGCTCATTTATTGTACTCAATTTAAGAAGGGCAAAATACCTTTCACCGTCTTTTGGTGGTCGAATTTCACCTTCAATCGTATCCCCTTTGCGAAGGGCAAAGCGCCGAATTTGGCTGGGGCTTACATAAATATCATCGGCACCGGGAAGATAGTTATAACCAGGGGAGCGAAGAAACCCAAACCCATCAGGTAAAATCTCCAATACTCCACCACCAAAGATTTGTTCTTTTTTAGAGGCTTTTGCTTTAAGGATAGCGAAAATAACTTCATGACGTTTCATCGCCGACGGGTTTTCAATTTTTAGCTCTTCAGCAAGTTGATTGAGCTTTTTAATTTCCATTTCGCGAAGATCGTTTAAGTGCATTCAGCCGTCCCTTATTAATGAATAATTTAAATACGATTGGTCATCTGATCTGTTGTGGTTGTGAATATATGAAAAGCATTCTCTTTTTTAGAGTTCTAAAGATTTCCCTATAAAAACAGCTAACCCCTTAGAATTACTATAGAAAATTTGCTGGATTTTTGAGAGCCGGAAACGATGCCCTAATAATAGCCAGAATCACTCTAAAGTCAAGATACTTTCGTCTTGCTTATAAAAGCCAGCTAAGGGATGGTTGACCCATGCAATGGCCTAAAAACAGCCGATTTTACCAATACCAAAACCTACACCTCCTAGGTATCGATTTTGGAGAAAAGGTAACGGGCCTCAGCCACTTTACTCCTGGCCAAGATCCTTTTCCTCTCCTCGGGGGTAAAATTGCAGTGCAAAATGATCATCAGGTTATTAAAAAAATAGAGGAGTTTGTTCTCGACGAAACCATCGACTTAGTTGTTCTAGGGGTTCCCCATTTTACCGATGGTTCAGCCTCCCTAATGACCCAAAGGGTCTTAAGATTTTATGAAAAACTAAAAATTCAACTAAAAATTCCCATTCATACCCAAGATGAAACACTTAGCACTTTCGAGGCCAAAGAGAGAATGAAGTCTGACCCTCGTTTTAACTTTCAGGTCGATCTCAAAAAAATCGACGAAGTTTCTGCCTCGGTCATCTTAGAAGATTTCCTCAAATCCCCAATATGATTTATCCTAATAAGAGAATCTTTTTTAGAGGTTTGAATTATGAAAAAAACTTGGTGGATTTTTCTCATTGGAGCCCCTCTTTTTTCCCTTTGCCTGCTGATCATGCAAGCCTACTATTCGATTGCGATCTGGGAATACCAAGGAGCTCCTGTCGTTTTTGAAATAAAACCGGGAGAAGGTTTTGCTTCAATTAATGGGCGCCTCTACCGTCACAGTCTCATTAGTTCAGCTAAGCTTTTTCACCGTTACAACCAGCTCCAAGGAACTATGACTCAATTTAAAGCCGGTCAGTACGAAATTAAAAGCCATTCAACTATGCTAGATATTATCGATACACTCCTCACGGGAGAACCTATAACTGTCAGTGTTACATTACCTGAAGGAAAAAATCTCTTCGAAATAGCGCATATACTAAAAAGAAAAAATATCATTAAGTCCAAAGACGAATTTGTGGCTTTAGCCAAAAACGCCAACTTTACAAAGCAGCTCGGCATACCAGGGAAACGCTTAGAGGGTTACCTCTATCCCGAAACTTATCGTTTCACCCCAGAGTCTCCGGCATCCCAAGTAATAAAAACCATGGTTAAACTCTTTAAGAAACAATCCTCTGCACTAGATTTTTCGCTAGCCCCTCTGGGCTTAAACAAACACGAAACTGTTATTTTAGCTTCTATCGTAGAAAAAGAAACAGGCGCTGGTCACGAAAGGCCTCTTATCGCTGGAGTTTTTATTAATCGCCTTAAAAAAAGAATGCGACTCCAAAGTGACCCCACGACAATCTATGGTATCTTCGAGAATTTCAATGGAAACTTGAGAAAAAAACACCTTCTAGAGAAAACCCCTTACAATACTTATAAAATCCCCGGTCTGCCGGTGGGCCCTATCTCTAACCCTGGGCTCTCTTCTATCAAAGCCGTTCTCAATCCAGCTCAACACGACTATCTCTACTTTGTTAGCCAGAATGATGGAACCCATATTTTTTCAAAATCCTATAAAGAACATCTCCAAGCCGTAAACAAATACCAAAAGGACTGGCGTGCTCGAAAAGGAAAAAGTTGGCGAGACCTCAACAAAAAGAAATAGTAGCCAAGCGAAACATCGCTTTCAAAAACAAAGCCTTTTTAAAGTCCATGGCCTTTGACCCTAAAAGCCACTCAATAATCCAATCCCGTTTTTCGAATATGAACTTTAGGGCCAGCTTCCTCATTAAGCACATACGAACCGATGACTTCTGCAACGACAATCTCGTGGTCACCTGGCTGGCTTTTTGAAACCATTTTACACTCTATGACAGACTTCGCCCCATCAATAAGAAGCCCATCATTATCACTGACCTGGTGGGGAATATCGAGAAAGGGGCTCTCATCATAACTAGACCAAAAATGTCTCATATACTGTGTTTCATGCTCTCCCACCACATTTACGGTAAAGACTTTACCCGCCACAATAGCAGCGTAAGGGGTACGGTCCGATTTTATGGCAAAACTAATAAGGAGTGGGGAAAAAGAAACTTGCTGAACCCACGAAGCTAAAAACCCATCCTTCTTCTCCCCATCTTTAGTGCATACAATAAACAAGCCCGAGGGAATGTGTCCGACAGCAATAGGGGCTTCAACTTTCATGATTCACTCCTTTGGAATTCCGTTGGTCTTTTGAAATGAGTGTAGAGATCGGGAATATTATCGTCAATCATAATAATTCAAAGGAGTTGCAGCTTTTAAAAAACTCAAGCTTAGTCTTTCTTTTGCCGATTAAGCAAAGTCTGGCCATTGAAGAAAAGTCAATAGGAGCTAGTCTGAGGGCCTTGAAAGTCCATTTTAGCGAAGCTCGGGCATTTTTCTCTTGTGTCTAGCGAAAGACCGCCCATAAAATAAAGAATAGAGCTTAGGCGTCAAGGTTTAAAGATTAAGTCCTAAATTAAGACAACTGTTTGGTCGTCAAGAAGGAGAAGCTTATGACCAAATCACAAATTGAAGAACTAAAAAACCACCTTCTGCTCACTAAACAGGAGATCCTAAACAAAGGTCATTTAACCCGTAATGAAGACCTCTGTGTTCAAAGTGAGGATCTTCCTGACGAAGCAGATTTGGCAACGAATGTTATTAATCAGCAAATCAGCTTTCATATGCGCCAAAGAGAAATCGCCAAACTTCGTGCCATCAACAGGGCCCTCGATAAAATCGAAAAAGGGACCTATGGGCAATGTGAAGAGTGCGAAGAGCCTATTGGCTTTAAACGGTTAAAAAGTCAGCCCTTTACCGACCTTTGCGTGACCCATGCAGAAGAAGCCGAAAGAGAACAACAGCGCTTCTTGAAACATGGATCATAAGCAATAACAAAACCTCGTGCTTTTTCCTTAGGTCGACCTGAGGTTTGACTTCTAAATAACAATAGAGTTACCGTGCTCATCAATATGAGCAAGCCTCCTCGCCTTCCAACTCTCTTTTTTATTGTTTTAGTCCTTTTCCTGGCTGATTTAAACAACGCTTTTGCCTCAACAGACAGGCTCTTAGTAACAAACGCCACGATTATCACAATGGCCAAAGGTTCTCCTTTTATTGTCAAACAAGCACACTTTATCGTTAATGCAAAAGGAGTCATTACAAAAATTTCCCGAGAGGCACCACCACCAAACATTCGCCCCCTAAAGACCTTAAACGCCTCTGGTAAAATTATCATTCCTGGTTTTTTGTCAGGACATAGCCACCTATGGCAGAGCGCCTTTAGAGGGTTTGCCCCCAATCAAAACCTATGGGGTTGGATTCTAAAAAAAAGAAAACTCATTCCCAAAAATCGAGTTCAACCGGGAGATCTTCGCCTTCTCACCCTTCATGGAATCTATGACTATTTAATTAACGGCATTACCACTGTTTACCACCATTCTCAAAACCCTACCGGTTCCCCAAAACCCAACGAGGAGCAATTCTACAGCCACTTGGAAGCCCCACAGAGATTCGTTTTTGGCTATCGTTTGCCAAAGAAGGCAAATGATAAAAAGACAATTCAACAAATCACCCAATTGAGAAAAAAAGGAAAGACCTTCGACCATTTCCTTGGCCTCTCCCTTGGAGGGTTGGGGCTCTTTAAACAGGGTAATATCACAAGTCTCAAAAAATACCTCTCCCTGGCCCGCTCTTTGGGACTCCCTATTCAAGCCCATTACCTGGAGGGTCCAACTCTAATCAAGCAAGAAAGAAAAAACTTCCAACTACTGGTGGCCAACAAGGGTCTAAAGCAGGACATCACTTTTGCTCACTTTGTCCACCCAAATGACAAAATTCTAAAAACAACGGCTAAGGCTGGTTTAAAAATGATATGGAACCCTCTCTCCAATGGGCGCTTAGGGTCAGGGTTAGCAGACATCCCCAAATATTTAAAACACGGGCTCAAGGTAGGCATGGGGTTAGATGGCCAAGCCAGTGCCGATCTCTCCGACCCTTTTGAAAATATGCGTATGGGCCTTTACAGCCTACGTATGAAGTACCAGAAAGCCTCTATTATGACACCCTATCAAATTTTAGAATTGCACACCCGTAAAACAGCTGAAGTTTTAGGTGTAGAGAATAAGGTCGGAAGCCTGGAAGTCGGCAAATATGCTGATTTTTTGGTCATCAACCTAAACCACCCCAACCTAGGGGCAATCACTAATCTATTGGAAACTTTAGTCTTCGCTGGAAGTTCAAAAAATATCGACGAAATCTATATCGGAGGAAAACTCGTCGTAAAACAAGGTCAACCGAGAAGTCCGGCATACACCAATTTAAAAGCTGATATGCCTAAGCTTATGGGTCGCTACGGCCATCCTCAAGAAAACAAGCCCTAATGTGCTTCCTTATATCGAAATAAGGCTCAGTGGCGGCCTTTTACCCCATCTATGATCATCTCTCCGCCGCTCAGGCACTTAACCTCTTCTACACATCGAAAAGGTTGCAGCGACCGTCAAAATGTTTACACATTTTACCGCAGGTAGTGGCTAAAACTTAGACACTTTTTAAAAAAGTAAACGTAAAACATTCGGGGACTTAGTCCAACTACATGATTTTTGGAAAGAAAGTTTGGCCCTAACTTTGCTTTTATAGATCACAGTCGGTATAGCGATCCATTCGCTGAATCGGCTTAGATTGGAAATCAAATCAAATGAACGGAGTGGATAGCCAAATGAAAAAAGCCTCCTTATCCCTATTTTTTGCCAGCTGCCTCTTTCTTGGATCCAGCCTTCCTGCTCAAGGGTTGGTTAAAAGAAAGAGAGCAAACAAGCAGGAAAGGAAAACAAGCAAAAGTCAAAGCTATTCCTTCGCTTTTGACCTCTCTACACTTCGCTCAAAATTCGCTAGTTGGGGTGTTAATCCCGATAACAAAAAATCGAGCATTAACCTCCCAGGAGCCTGGCAGAAGTTTAAAAAACAAAAAGAAATTGTTGTAGCGGTCATCGATACTGGCATCGATCCAGAGCACCCTTATCTCAACACGAACCTCTACGTTCCTAAAGGACATATCAGTAATCAAAACTATGGAGTTGATTTTTCTAAAAACAAAAAATCTAACTCTAAGCCTATCGATGATCATGGTCATGGAACCCACGTTTCAGGCATCATTAAGAGTGTTTTTCCCGGGGTTAAAATTCTCACCCTCAAATATTATGACCCTCAAGCCTCTGGCCAAGACAATCTCGACTCTACAATCGCAGCCCTCAAGTATGCTGTTGATCAAAATGTCGACATAATTAACTACTCAGGTGGAGGACCAGAGCCCGCACTTGAAGAACTTCGCATCCTAAAAGAAGCAGAGAAGAAAGGGATTCTCGTAGTCGCTGCTGCAGGAAACGAAAAATCTAATATCGACATTCGTTCCAATGCTTATTATCCAGCGAGCTACAACTTGAGCAATATCATTACTGTAACGGCACATGATCAAAATTTAGAGATACTATCCTCTTCAAACTGGGGAAAAAGAACAGTCGATATTAGTGCACCTGGATACCGTATTAAATCAGCTCTACCTAATAAAAGAGCCGGTTACCTAACGGGAACAAGCCAAGCGACAGCATTCGTTTCTGGTGTAGCGGGACTCCTTCTATCTCAATTCCCTAACCTTAAAGCCCAAGAAATCAAAAGAATCATTAAGTCCTCTGCTAAAAAAGAAATTACATTCATGAACAAATGCTCTTCACAGGGACGTTTAGATGCAGCCCAAGCCCATACCCAAGCAATAAGATATCTCAAAGTCAAAAAGACAAAACGTGGATTAGCCTATAAAAACAAGCAACGAGGAAAAATCTACTACCGTTTAAGTCGATAAACTCAAACAAAAATAACGGTAAAAAATTAGCGCTAAAACAATAACCACAGCACTCAAAAGAAAGGTCTTTATTAAAAAAGAGAGCCTTAACCAATAAAAAAACCTGAGCCTTTTTAAGCGTTTGATTAAGCTTATCTCTTGATTTTGGCGAATATTAGCTCTTCTTATCGCTTCAACCAAAGGAGCAAAAAGAGGGTGCTTTTCATGGCCTTCTATACTCTTCCAAAGAAAATTAACCTCCCCCCCTTCTAAACCAAAAGTCTCTATCAAAACTTTAGCCTCAAAAAGAAAAAGCTTTCTTCTCTTTTTATCTTCATCAAATCCATCAAAAAAATAGCCTACTAAAATATCAAATCGCCGCCTCAAGTAGCGCAAATAGCGATAATGTTTACTTCTCGAAAATCGATACTCCAAGGGTAATAATCGTTCTAAAAAATTTAATCTTTCGCTATAATCAAACTCAATTTCAAAAAAAGAGCGCTCCCCAAAAGGCTCCCCTACTAAATCAACCCAAAATTGATAGCCACAAGATTCACACTCTCTTTTTGTGACAAAAACGCTTCCACAATCAGGGCAACAATCTTTCACTTCAATTTTTTCAAAAGGACGAAGAGGATGGCGAACAGCCAAAAAAGGTTTTTCAGACCTTGAAGATTCCATGCTCACCAGCTTAACGCTCAGAAACTCCATTTGGCAATGAATCTGAATATACCTATGATAAATCCATGAATTTATTATTCCCAAATCACAAATTTAATCGCTACTTTCTGCCTTTCACCGGAGGATTAATTTTTGCTATCGGCTTTCCCACAGCCCTTACCCTTCATTTTTTTTTCATGCCCATCTTGGGCCTCTTCCTCCTCCTCCAGACCCTTCCCATCAGTTACAAAAATCAGGGAAATCATGAAGACCCTCAAGGCCTTTCATGGAAAACAGATCTTCTTTCCTTCCTCTGTTTTTCTCTCGGTTCCTGTGGGCTTGGCTACTACTGGATACCCTATACACTTAAGGAGTTTGGAGCCATTATCTTTCCCTTTAACTTTCTCCTCGGCTCCCTCTTTTCTCTCATTATCTTCCCTCAATACCTCCTATTTATTCTCGCCTGTCGGTTTATCGATAGACGAAGCCCCCGATGGATCGTCAACTTTTTAGGGTTATCAACAAAAAATATTCTCTTAGCTTTTCTTATAACAACACTTGAGTATTACACACCTCAACAATTTCCCACTCACTTAGGACATGCATGGCTCCAACTAGCTCCAAATCTAGGACTTGCCCCCTTTTTTGGAGTCCCCTTATTTTCTTTCGCTAGCTCTTGGATGGCCTTGACCCTTTTAGGAAAATTAAAAACTAAAAAATGGGACTGGTTAGGAATCATTTTTTTCATCATTTTTCTTACCACCAACCTAACCTTGCCTCTCAAAGCTCCAAAAAAAGAAGGAAACTTAACAACTATCCGTATGGTTCAAGCCAATATTGGAAATTTTATGAAAATTAGTGGTGAAGAGGGGGAAGGTACGACATTCCAAGAAATACTCGACCGCTATTTTCAATTATCAACGAACTCTAAGAACCAAGTCGACCTCATTCTTTGGCCAGAAACTGCTTACCCTCAGTTACTCAACTCATCTTTAATGAAAGCCAACCCCCAATCCGTTCCCGAAGTTTTCCAAAAAACCATTTCCCTTTCAAAAGCCCAACTCATTGCTGGTGGATACGATCAAGCCAATGACACCAATCCCCATTTCTATGAGACCGAATACAATACGATTTTTTACTTCAATCGAGAAAGCCACTTAGATGACATCTACCATAAAAGGATCCTCATGCCTTTTGGAGAGAGTCTTCCCTTTGGTCCACTCAACCCCCTCCTCGCTAAAATTATCAAAAATATCTCTTTTTTTGCTGAAGGAAAGCGCTTCCCCTTATTCAAGCTAGATAATGGTGTCACACTTATCAATGCTATTTGCTACGAAATTTTATTTAGCAACTATATGAGAGGTTATCTCAATCACACATTTAAAACCTACGATGAAAAGGCTCAATTTATTCTCAATATTACAAACGATTCCTGGTATGGAGAAAGTGCAGAGCCCTATCAACATCAATTCTTATCCCACTGGAGGGCCATCGAATTTCAGATACCGATTGTAAGAATGACTAATACAGGCCTTAGCTCTATTCTCTACCCCGATGGCTCCCAGAGTGAAGATATGGGGCTTTTCCAAACTGTGAGCCGAGATTACCAACTCTTCACCAAAGAAGCTCAATCGACTTTGTTCCAAGAATACGGATTTTCTCTTACATTTGGATTCAGTCTTGTGCTTTTTTTGCTTGCTATTACTAAAGAAAAAACCATACTCAATCTTAAGAAGAGAGGCTCCTCCTAAGAAGCCCCATCTTAAAAAACTATCTCTTTCAGGTAGCTGAATGAATATTTTTCAACTCCACTTGTAATATTTTAAACAATCAACTACAAGCGATCTTAGCTAAAACCATTCGCTTCTAAACAGAAACATCCATTTATCGGAGGCATTTCATGAGCCAATCCCTTTTTTTCACACTAATTTTAACCTTGATCAGTACAATGGCCCAAGCAGGTCCCATTCGTGATCAAATTATCAACTGTTATGATTCAGAAAAATGCGTCAACACAGCCCTTATCAAGAGAATTAGACAATTGGCAGATCCCTCACTCGAGGAGCAGCTCCTCGACATCAAAAGTGAAATGTTAAGCGAATGCCACAGCAGCGAGCTCAGTTGCCAAGGGGTTTATGTCTTAAAAGCCATAAACAAAGCCTTCGGTAAAGCCGAGCAAAACCGCAGAGAAGAAACTGAAAGAAGACGTGAACGGGAACTGGAAGAAGAAAGAAGGCGCGAACGGGAACTGGAAGAAGAAAGAAGGCGCGAACGAGAGGAACGTAGAAGACAGCGCGAACGCCTTCAATGCATCGGAAATAATTTTTACGGCTTTTGGGCACAGGGTGGTGGCTGTAATTACTATGGTTGTTGGTATGCAGGAGGCGGCTGCAACTTTTACGGATGTTGGTATGCTGGGGGAAGTTGTAATTTCTACGGTTGCATTAAAAAAGCCCCTGCAACGAAAAAAGCTTGCCGAGATTAAAATTTCTATCTGGAGGTGTCTTCTTACTACTTAGGAGCACCTCCTCTTGCCCTCTTATTAACTGATATTCTTCTTATTTAACGAGTAAATCCTTCCTTTAATAAATCGTGAAGACGAATAAATCCTCTAAAATCTCCATTATCGACAACAGGAAGGATAGAGATAGGGCTCTCCCTTTTTTCCATTAACTCTAGGGCCAAATAAGCCTTATCTTGAGAGGTAATAACAGCAGGATTTGTATTAACTAAATTCCTAATAGGCTCTTCAAAATTAGTTTTCCCAGCAGCAAAATAACGACGAATATCTCCCTCTACTAAAATGCCCATAAACTGCTTCTGTTCATTGAGAAGAGCACATCCGCCAACAGGAAACTTAGTCATCTCTAACATAGCTTCTTTTAAAGTTTGTTCAAAAGTCAAAACTGGAGACTGATCCCTTCCCCACATCAGATCACACACCTTAAGGCGAAGGGATTTGCCCAAAAAACCACCAGGATGATTCAGGGCAAACCCTTCGCAATCAATCCCCGAAACAGTTTCAAATAAAACCGCCATTGCATCCCCCATACCGAGAGCGACAGTAGAGCTAGTTGTAGGGGCTTGATTGTTAACACAAGCCTCCTTATCAACAGAACAATCTAAAAAAATACCTGATTTCTTAGCGAGGGGGGATTGAGGGTTGCCGATAAGACCAATAATCTGATCTTGCGAATTAGGTAAAAAAGGTAAAAGTTTGATAATCTCTTCAGTCGTTCCCGATTTAGAGATCAATACTATAGCATCCCCACTTTTCAATCGACCAAGGTCACCATGGAGAGCTTCCGTAGGATGAAGAAAATAAGATCGGAGCCCTAAAGAAGAAAATGTCGCTGCTAACTTCTTAGCAATATGACCAGATTTCCCAACCCCACAAAAGCAAAGACCGGCATTTTCAGCAATGAGCTTTTTAAAAAGTTTAGTAAGCCTTTCTGCTAACTCTGGCTGAATCTTTTCAGCCGCTTCCCTCAAAGCCTGTGCTTCTAAATTGAGAACATCCCTAAGTACCTGATACCCATTTCTGTGAGAGTTTGTTCCCATGACCTTTCCCCTTGGCTTCACGCTCTCGTTCTCTTGAGGTACAATTTTATTAATGAAAACCATATTAATTCCAAAAATTAAACGAAGTTTCCATCATCCCTTTTCCATCCGTCAAGCCATCTGCTTTGTTCTCATTGGACTTTTCGGGTTGGGAGTGCAAAGTTGTAGCTCTTATAAACAATTTCGCCATATTACCGAAGAGTTCGAAATCCCCCACCAAGTGCTTAAAGCCGACTATAACCAAGCCTGGCTAGCCACCCTCCAGGCCGTCAAGCAATACGATCTCGAATTACAAGACCAGGAAGCTGGAGTTATTAAAACACGCTGGACGGATAATACCGTAGAAATGAACTTTAGCGACAGTTTTGGTTCTAGCGATGCCATTAAAGCGGCGAAATTTAAACTCATTATCAATGTAGTCAAAGGTTTTCGCCGCGGGCGTGAAGTTTCTAAAGTTACTGTTTATAGACGCCAAATGATCGAAAAAGATTTTCTACAGGGCTGGAAAGTCATTCCCAGTGATGGCATTATGGAAAAAACTATTCTGTATCGAATTTCAAGAGAAATTCAAATCCGCGATAAAATCCGTCAAATAGAAAAGAAAAAAGCCAAAGAATTAGAAGCTAGTTTTTAATTTAACTAAAAATTTTTCTCCATCAAAGCAACTTTTTTCCAAAAACGCCTTTTGGTAGTTATTTTTCCTTGAGGAGATTTTTTACCTATAATTTTTGTTAAAGAATAATCCATCTCCCTAAAAATATCTTTGTACTTATCTTTTTGAATCATTGTTAATAATGGTTTTTTAGCCTTTCTAAATTTTAATTCCCCTATCGATCGGATAGCTTCTTTAATCAGATTTGTCCTTTTCTTACCTTTTTTATTCACATAATAATTTCTCTTGTCATAAAGCATAGCCCATACGTGAGGAGCGTATTTCACGAGAGAAAGCTTAGTAATATTGTCTAAAGCTTGTTTGCGAACAATAAAACTACTGTCTTTTAATGCGATCGCAAAATCTTGACCATACCGCACCTGCTTTAACGCCAGCAAAGTCTTTAAACTAGCAACTCTCAACACCCAGTTAGGGTGCTTAATAAATTTACTGATAAAAGGACCAGATTTTTTTCCCATAATCCGTCCAACTAAAAAAGTCGCTATCCAGCGATTTCTGTCTGGATACTTCGAATTTTTCATTACCTCGACAAGAGCTGGTATCGATTTTCCTGCATACTTTAAAGCCGCTTTTTGAACAGAACCTACCCCTTTTTTATCTAAATCTTTCTTAAATTGCTGGAGCAATAATAATTTCACATCACCCCTAGTCTTTTCAGACTCGACCTCAGGAGGACGAAAGGGAACTGATTTACCCAATATTTGAAAACTCATCAAAAAGGAAAAGACAACCAAATGAAATAATAAGAAATTCACAAGTCTCTCCTTTACTCACCATTTACATTTTAATACGAAAGCAAAAACACGAAAACTTACCCAAGCATCTTTTCAAACTCACTGAGCAGTTCCTCTGCCGACTTCTGCTTGCCTTCATTAGCTGGTATCTCAGGCATCTCTTCCTGTGCCGCTTCCATAGCCGAATCATCAGCTTCAATTTCTTCTTCCTCTACCGCCTCTGGCTCAGGTTCCTCAAGGGCAGTTTCAGTCTCTGCTTCTTCAGCTATCGCCTCCACAATAGGCTCTTCTTCCGGCGCTTCTTCAGCAACGGGCCCTTCTAGTGGAGCCTCTTCCTTCACCGGCTCGACACCACCAGCTTTTAGTTTATCAATAACTTCCTTAAGCTTCTGATTTTCTTCTTGAAAGCGTTTCAGATTAGCAAGATCCTCTTCAATAATTTCGTACTCCATTAAGCGCTCTTTTAGCTTGTCCCGCTCTTTGGTAACAGAATCCAACTGATCACCATTATTAGCAGAAGGTTTAACCAATTGAGACTTTAATTCTTCAATCTCATTTTTTAACTTGGTATTCTCTTCTTCGAAAGTCTTCCCACCACCACCGGAGGAAGACAACATTCTCTCCAGCTCTTCCACTGTTTTGTTTTTTTCCCCAATTTGTAGTCTTAAAGAAGCTATTTCAGCATTTTTTTGGGCAAATCCCTCAGAGTCTTCTCCTCCCTCAACCGTAGTTCCCCCAAAAGACAAATGATTGGCTGGAACAACAGAAGGAACTCCTTCCCCCAACTTTAGCCCCCCTCCACGAAAAAGTGATGATTTGAGAGCGTTAGAATTAAAGATAATGGAGTCCAAATAATTTTTAACCACAGAAGCTGGAATTTGATGAGAAAACTGGCGAAATCTCCTTCGATTGTACAACCAGTAGACCATTAACATTGTTAAGAGAACAGCCAAAATGGCTAAAAGAATTCCTATCGCCTCGTCAGTAAATTGAGTGAGGATCGTTCTAATTGTTTCCACAAACTCCATCCTTGGATTTATGCACTAGTGAAATCGATAACCCGACCCACCTCAACCGATGGCCAGAGACGGGTTTCAAATAAACCTTAATAAAATTATAGGTTTGGGCTCAGATTCGTGTCAATGACTAGGAGCCAACAAGCAAAAATGGCTCAATCCCTCTGTAAAAAGGGCATTAATTGGCCATGCAAGGGGGATCGGCAAGCCACTATAGTTGACTGAAATGGATGGAATTTTTCTTGCTCATAAGTTGTCACCCTCACTCCTGCTTCCTGACATATTAATCCAGCCGCGGCGACGTCCCAAGGAGCCAAACCCCTCTCCCAAAAGGCATCAAAGACACCTTCCGCGACAAGACAGAGATCGAGAGCTGCTGAGCCCATCCTTCTCACTCCTCGGCATTCCTTCATAATTTGACGAAAAACCTCAAACTCTCTCTCCCTCAATTCACCTTTTTCAGTGGCAAAACCTGTTACTAAAAGTGAGTTTTTTAAAGATTTACGGTTGGGAAAAGGAGAGAGTTTTTTCGGCCTTTTCCCACCACGAGAAATGTAGGCACCCTGTCCAATAACGGCGGTAAACACTTCGCCCCCTCTAGGTCGATGCACACATCCCAAGATCGGATTTCCCTTATAGAGAAGACCAATGCAAACTGCAAAATAATCCATACCATTAAGAAAATTGTGAGTACCATCCAAAGGATCAATCACCCAAACCCACTCTTTCTTTTGAAACTGAAGAAAAGCTTCTTTTTTTTCCCCATAAGCAAGAAAAGCTGATTCTTCGGCTAAAAAGCTCGCCTCAGGAAGAAGTCTCTCCAAATTTTTAATAATAAAATTTTCGGTATCAATATCAGCTTGAGAAACAGCTCCTTGGGCTTCTTTAAAATTAACTTTGAGATGATCTATTTTTTTTTGATGCCTTACAAGACGCTTCCCTGCCCTATCAGCAATAGTGCAAATATCACTCAAAAGTCTTTTTAATTGCGCATTCGATTTCATCGTCATTATTTTTTTCTTCAATAAGTTTCTCAATATCTTGCTCATTTAGAGGGAGCTTCGAGGGAATTTTATAACTCTCTTGAAACCAATACCCTAAATCAACAGCTTTACACCTCTCTGAACAAAAAGGTCTATACTCAGATGAGTAATAATCGAATTCAAGAGAGCATTTTGAACATTTTACGACTAATTTTTCAACCATTATCACAATACCGTTTTATTGGCTCTTCTATACTCTTTCCAACCCAATTGATAAGTTTTAAGAGGCCATTGCCAATTTTCATAAGATTGGGTTTCTATATTTCCAACCGAAGCTATACCTACCACACTAGAGGTTAACACAACAGATTGAGCCTCTTTTATTTTATCAATTTCGTATTGGTCTTGATGGACAATAATTTCTTGAGATTTAAGAAATTGAATAAAGTGATGACGAGTTATCCCACTCAGCATCCCTTCCCTCTCACAAGGGGTAAAAGCTTCTCCATCATTAAAAAAGAAAATATTACTAAATGTTGTCTCACCCACACCCTGTTCTGGACTCCAAAAGAGAACATCATCAAAGCCTTCCCTCTTTGCTTGACGACAAACGCGAAGACACTCACTGTAGCACCCAACCTTAACATAACCAGGTCTCTGCCTGGCCAAATGAGGATGAAGCGCCATCTTTAGCTTTAAAGGAGAGAGCTCTCTCTCTCTCTGCGTAGAAAAAGTCAATAACCAATGACTTTCTCCCTCTCTGTCTTGAAAAAAAGTCAAACGAACTTTTTTTCTTCCCGCCCCTTGCCCATCTTTTAGACAAGAAAAGAGATCATCTGGCAAAGAGGCTTTCAAGTGAGACTCTCCCCACTGCCAATACAACCCTTGAGAAATTCTCTCCCAGTGATCAGAGAGAAAATAATAACCCCCCTCTTCCATGAGAAACGTCGTAAAAATGGATTCCCCCCACCAAAAAGCTGAGTTTTTCCACGCCAGAAGGAAGTCAGAGGACTTTCCCTCTTCTATTCTTTTTCCATCTAAAAAAATTACCTCTTCGATACAGAAAGCTCCTTGCAAGGAAAGAAGGAAACGGTGTAAATTCGCTTCCTAACGTTACCAAAGGTCAAGGAATGGGTAAACAAGCACCCCTCGTCATCGTCGGCTTCGGAAATCAAGCCAAAGCCTGGGCCCTCAATTTGCGAGACAGCGGTTGGTCAATCGTTATTGCCTTGAGGAAAGAAAGTTCCTCTCGCACCCTCGCATCCCAAATGAACTTTGAACTCATAGAGATAGGCAAAGCTCTATCTGCCTTTCAACAATTGATTCTTCTTATCCCAGACCATTGCCACTTAGAATTTCTCCAAGAGAGTCAAAATATTCTCTCTCAAGAAACTCGTTTGGTATACGCCCATGGCGCTTCCTATGACGAACACAACTTCAAAAAGAACTTTCCTCACTTTTCTCACCTCTTATTAGCCCCTAAGGCCATCGCCTCAGAAGTCCGCTTTCAATTTCAAACTAATGGGAAGCTGGGGGCATGCTCCTCACTTGAAGCCAGCCTTAACCCTCAAAAAGACTCGCTCTTTCTCCAAGAACTAAGCCAAGACCTAGGTATAACAGGTGGCCCCTATCCAACGACATTTAGGGAAGAAGCCTTTGCTGATCTCGTCAGTGAACAAAGCCTCCTTTGTGGCCTCTTGCCATATGCAGCGCTCCATTCCTACAATATTCTTCGTGCTAAAGGAATCACTCCTGAATTGGCCTTCATGGAGTGTTGGCTGGAAGTTAAATTCATCGCCGATGCCATGATTAAAATGGGTCCAGAGTCTTTTTTCCAACTGATTAGCCCTAATGCCCTCATTGGCGCTGAATATGCCCAAAATTTGTTTTTTGACAAAGAGTACCAAAAAAAATTAGAACACCTTTGTGAACAAATAGAAAATGGTGAGTTTTTCTCCTTAGCAGCACAAACAAAACTCCCAAAAATGAGAAAAAAAATCGCCGACTTTTGGAAAAACACGGAGCTCAATAAAGTCCATCAAAAATTGGCTAAAGATTTAATTCCAGAGTCCAGTTGAGAAGAGTTAACAAGGCCCATAATTATGAAAAAGCAAACAACTCGTAGTCTCAAATTGCGCAAAAGAAAATCTCAAGAGCCTCCTATCAAAATGCTCACTTGTTACGATTTTCAAACAGCAACACTTCTCAACGAAACCAATGTCGATATGATTTTAGTAGGAGATAGTTTAGGCAATGTTATCTTAGGCTATGACACAACAATCTCAGTCACACTCCAAGATATGATTCTGTTTGGTACTGCTGTCAAAAGAGGAGCCCAAAACAAATTTGTTGTCGTCGATATGCCTTTTGGTACTTACGCCATAGTCAATGAGGGGGTTCGCCATGGCCTTGAACTTTTTAAAAGCACCAAAGCTGAAGCCATCAAATTAGAAGGAGCCAATCCCGTTTGCTTAGAGGTTATTAAAAAATTAACTTCCCATGGGGTTCCTATTGTCGGCCATATTGGCTTAACGCCTCAATCGATCCATCAAATGGGTGGCTATTACGTTCACGGCAAAAACACAGATTCAGCTTCTCAGCTCATTGAAGAAGCTCAAGCACTAGAAGAAGCTGGGGCCTTTAGCTTAGTCTTAGAATGCATCACACCTGAACTAAGTTCAAAGTTGAGTACAATTTTAAATATCCCTACTATTGGCATAGGCTCAGGAGAAGAAACAGATGGACAGGTTCTTGTTATTAACGATCTTCTCCATATGGGAAAGAAAGAGCCTCCTCGCTTTTGCCAACCACTTATTAATTTATTTGAATTAAAAAAAGAACTTATCCAAAAACAGTTCAAAATTTGGAACGGTAAACCTTCAAATCATGAAAACGTTACTCACCATTGATTTGGGAAACTCTCATCCAACGGCAGGGCTGTTTATCGATCATCAGCTCCAAACCCTATTGCCTTGGAAACAAGCCGAAAAGTGGACCCACCGTTATCCTTTCATTATTTCTTCAGTGCAAACGGAACTCCCTTGCTCTTTAAAATCAAATGACCTCCGTATAAGACACCAACCATTCCATCAAAACCGCACTTTTGCAGGTATGCCTATTCAATATACCAGTACGCTAGGAGAGGATAGGCTTGTCCAAGCAGCTTACCTTTTCAATACCCAGAAAAAAAATGATTTACAAAAAGGTCTACTTTTAATCGATGCAGGAACTTTTATCACTGTTGATCACATAAATCATAAGGGATTTCTCGGTGGGCATATTCTTCCAGGAGTTCAAACACTACTGGATAGCTACTCTAAGGGAGCACGATTGCCTCATTTTTACAAAGAAGAACTCACCACAGTTTTTTCAAACCCCAATAAGCAAGCCCCTCCTCAAACAACAAAAGAAGCCGTTCAAGATTCCATACGCCGACTCTATCAACTTTTCTTCATTGATCTTTTAAAACAGTTCACATTCGGAAAAGTCATTTATACGGGAGGTGACGGTTCTTTTCTCAAAGACAACCTCTCTTCAACCCAAGAGTCTAAAAATATCCAAGTCATACCTCATCTCATCCATCACTCACTACATTTCCTTGCGAGAACACTTCAATGAAAATAATCCTTGGTATTACAGGTAGTATCGCTGCCTACAAAGCTCTTGATCTCACTCGAAATTTAGCTAAAGCAGGGCATCAGGTCCGCGTCCTTCTCACCGAAGGAGCAGAAAAATTTGTTGTCCCCAAAGTTTTTTCATATCTAGGTGCTGAAGCAATATATCGTTCACAATCTGACTTCTCTCACCAACCAGGTCAAAGCAACTTACCAGGTAGCGTCCTTCATATTGAGCTCCGCCAGTGGGCCGATCTTATGATCGTAGCCCCTTTATCAGCCAATA
Organism: Bacteriovoracaceae bacterium; assembly: GCA_965206965.1. Lineage (GTDB taxonomy): Bacteria > Bdellovibrionota > Bacteriovoracia > Bacteriovoracales > Bacteriovoracaceae > CBDBLK01. The sequence continues at coordinate 437,123 of OZ242254.1, forward strand.
CATTGGCTAACTTTTGCCAAGCCAAAGCTAATGACCTTCTAACATCAATTTTTTTGGCTTGGAACAGGCAAAAACCGATCATCTTATTTCCAACCATGAACTCAGCCATGCTAGATCATCCCTTTACCAAACAAAATCTAGAAAAAATAAGTTTTCTCCCCTGGTGCTTCATCCATCCCACTGAGAAAGGTTTATTGGCCTGCGGTGACTACGGTCCGGGGAAACTTCCTTCTGTAGAGTTGATTCAAGATTTTATCGAGAGTTTCCCTTTGAAAGGTATTCAGCCAGAAAGATTGCTTATCACAACAGGCGCCACTCTATCCCCTCTAGACCCTGTACGCTATCTCACTAACGCCAGCACAGGAAAAACGGGCCTGCTCTTAGCTAAAGAAGCCTTAGCTCGAGGTTACAAGGTTTGTATGATTGCCGGACAAAAAGCAACCAGCCAACTCGATCACCTTTTAGCGCACCCTCATTACCAATTGCATCGAGTTGTAACAACAAGTGATCTAAAGCAAGTTGTTAAACGAGAACTCCCCTCCTCTAATATCTATATTTCTTCTGCTGCTATTAGCGATATTGAATTTAAAACAAAAAAAGACAAAATTAAAAAATCCTCTCTATCAAAAAATCTCCCCTTTAAGAAATCTTCAGACATCCTCTCCTGGGTCATTCAAAATCGCTCACCACATCAAAAAATTATAGGGTTTGCAGCTGAAACAAAAATGACAAAAAAAACACTCGAAAAAAAGTGGCAAAACAAGCCCGTCGACCTACTCATTGGAACGAGTGTCGACAACGGGCTCACCGGCGGAAAGCTTCAAGGATTTCAAGTCGACACCGCCCAATATCTCATTAGGGATCAATTATCCATAGACAAAAGAAATCTCTCAAAAAGAGAATTAGCTTGTGAAATTCTCAACCGGCTCCAATAAATGCAGCTAACAAGATCAAATCAAGATTTTTTAAAATTAAGAGAGAAAATGACAGGTAGTATTGGGTTGGTTCCGACAATGGGGAATCTTCACCAAGGGCATCTCCGCTTAATAGAAAAATCACTTACTGAAAATTTTTGTGCAATTGTCACTATATTTGTAAACCCCAAACAATTCGGTCCTAACGAAGACTTTAAAAAATATCCAAGAACACTTGAGGATGATTGTCAAAAAATAAAAGAAATCCACCGAACCTTTCCAAATAAAGAGTTAATAGTGTACGTCCCTTATGATACTAGTGATATTTTCTCACCAAGCTTTGCGACAGAGATTTCTGTCAAATCAATGACTCAAGTACTCTGTGGAAAACTTAGACCAGGACATTTTGATGGAGTCACAACCGTTGTTTACCAACTCTTTCAGTTAAGTCGTCCTCAAAAAGCTTATTTTGGTGAAAAAGACTATCAGCAATTTAAGATCATTGAGAGGATGACTCTCGACCTTAGGCTCCCAATTCAACTTGTCCCGATTCCAATTGAAAGAGACCACGACGGATTGGCCCTTTCCAGCCGCAATCAGTACCTTAACCAAGAAGAACGAGTACAAGCTCTTAAACTCCCTCAAACACTTGATATTCTTGTTCAATTGATCCAAAGTTTTTCCATTCAAGAAGCCTTTAAACGAGCCAAACGAATTTGTTTAGAAGACCCAAGTTTCCAATACCTTGAAATCCTCGACGCCGAAAACCTCGGCTCAATATCCCAAGAAACACAAAAACTGCTCATCGCAGGAGCCTTATTTCAAGGGACAACTCGCCTAATTGACAACAGGTTGCTATCCTTAAAGCATGCTTGATAACGAATTTCATATAGCTAGAGAATCTAAAGCTAGTTTAGTTTCCCTAGTATGCCCAAAATTCAATGAGCATAAAACAGAACTCGAAACACAACGTTCCTTAACTGAATTGCGTGAACTTTTACGAACATTACAAATAGAAGCAGGCTACCAATATATTCAAAATCGGAAAGAAATTGACCCCGCTACAATTCTAGGATCAGGAAAATTAAAAGAAATCGCCACAAAAGCCAAAGAAGAAGATTCAAGCCTTTTAGTTTTTGACTTTGAATTAACTGCCAGTCAAATCCGTAACATTAGACAAATCACTGGTATATCAGTCGTTGATCGAGTCCACGTCATACTTGAAATCTTTGCCCAGCATGCCAGAACAAGGGAAGCTAAAATACAAATTGAAATCGCTCGACTCCAATACGTTCTTCCTCGCCTTTCTGGTTTTTGGAGCCACTTAGGTCGTCAAAGGGGTGGAGTTGGCGTCAAAGGTGGGGAAGGGGAAAAGCAAATTGAGCTCGACCGCAGAATTATTCGACAGCGAATTGAATTTTTCAAAAAAGAGCTCAAGCTAATTGCAAAATCGAGAGAACAACAAAAAAAGAAACGCCAAAATCAAGCCGTTACAGCTGCACTTGTCGGATACACTAATGCCGGTAAATCCTCTCTCATGAATCGTATGTGCCGCGTGACCATAACAGAGGAAAACAAATTATTCGCAACTCTCGATACAACCATGCGAACACTAAACCCCGATACCAAACCACCTATGATTCTTATTGACACAGTAGGGTTTATCTCTAATCTTCCTAATACATTAATCGATGGATTTAAAACTACTTTAGAGTCAGCTTTAGAAGCCGACCTTCTTATTCTCGTTTGCGACATTAGTGACCCCAACTACAAAAAACACCTTCAAGTCACTCAAGAAGTACTTCAAGAGCTGGGTGCAGGAGAAAGAGAGCAGATCATTGTCTTTAATAAAAAAGATGTACTGAACGACCCCATCAAAGCCAAAATTATCAAAAGAATTAACCCAAGAAGCTTTGTCGTTAGTAGTTTTAACCAAGAAGACATGAAAAACCTTCGTGAATATATCATTAATTATTTTTTAGAAAAACAGGAAAAATACGACCTTTTTATCCCTTATGAAGAAGGGCAATCCCATAGCGCTGTTGCTAGCAAATGCAATATTGTGACTACCAGCAATCATGAAAAAGGCATTTTTTATCGCGTTTGTGTACCTGATTTCATTTTTAACCAATTAGGACTCAAGCCATTTGTGCTTTCACCAGAGGACCCCTTAAGAAAAGAAATCGAATCTCGCTTAAACCAGACTTCTCCCCAATAAACCCAATCTAAACAAGACCACTTCTAAAATAAAGAGCTCCAGTAAAAATAATCAGAACTAGCGCAATACCAACAATCAAGACAAGTAATTCTTTATCCAAAAAAAGCTCCTCTATCCCAATTTTTAAAGGCATGAATAGAGATATCCTAACATAGGAGATAACTTAACAAATGAATCATTTTCATCTTTTAAACACGAAAAGACCTAAACTTTGATTAATGAGACTCAAGCAAAGATTTTAATTGAGAGATTAGTTCAATAGGATTCAGAGGCTTTTCAATAAAAGCCAAATATTCAACACCTAGATTACTCAATAAATCTTGATCTTCAGGAAATCCTGTTAAAACCAATGGTATTCTTTTACCCTGCTCTTCTCTCTGCTTTATCTCCAAAAGAAAATCTTCACGGCACGGCCACAGAACCAAAATATCAATCAATAAAAGCTCTGGATCAAAATCTCGGATGAAATAATCAGTTTCCTCCAGAGAAGATGTTGTATAAACTTCAAGACCCTCTCGCTTAAAAGATTCTGTCAGCATATCGCATAAAAATTTTTGTTTTTCTCCATAAAAAACTTTTTTCATGCCTTTTGATCCTCCTTTTGCTAACCTCATCTTAGATTGGGTTAAATTAAAAAGCTAAATTAAAAGAGACTAGTGTAAAAAATATGAAGCAGCAAAACTTTATACGAGTAATTGACCAAGAAGGACAAGAACTCTTTCACTGTCATATAGAAGAACGAGATAAAGCTTTTCAATTTGCCAAACAAATGGAAGAGCTGGGGATCGAAGTTAACATCCAAGAGCCCAGTCTTATCGAAACACTAGGTTCTAGTTTAGGCATTAATTCAAAAGAAGCTGAAAGATTAAAAGAAACTTTAATCCACGAAATAGAAGAGCATAATATTGGATGTTGCTTTTCCCAACAAAACAACACCTCTAAAAAAACAGGGGATCTATAAAACTTTCGCCAGCACAGCATACAAAGCCACACTGGCGAAAATTAAGAAATGTATTATTCTTCAGATGATTCGTCGACAGAAAAGCCCTTAAGTTTATCCGCAAGCGTTGCTGACTTCACGACCTCTTCTTTACTATAGCCTGAAGCAGAAGTACTCAAAGCAGCTTTCATTGAAAGAGCAATTTTCTTAGCTTCCTTATCGATAGAGATAACCATGGCCTTGACTTCTTGCCCTTTTTGAACAACTTCTTCAGGTTTCTCCACTCTATCCTCAGAAAGCTCAGAGATGTGGATAAGACCCTCAATTCCAGTTTCCAACTCGACAAAAGCACCAAAGTCAGTCACGCGCATAACAACAATGTCAATTACTGAACCAACGGGAAGGCGCTCTTCAATTCTCTTCCAAGGATCTTCTTCAAGTTGTTTAATACCAAGGCAGAACTTAGCATTCTCTTTATCGATACTAAGAACAATAGCTTCAATCTCCTGACCTTCCTTAACCTCTTCATTAAGGTTGATATTCTTTTTTGTCCAAGAAAAATCAGAGATATGAATAAGAGCATCAACCTCTTCGCCAAGGTCAATGAAAACACCAAAATCGACAATAGACTTAACTTTACCAGTGACTTTTTTATTGACAGCATATTTCGCTTCTAAATCATCCCAAGGATTGGGTTGGAGCTGCTTAACACCAAGTGATATTCTCTTATTCTCAATATCAACATCAAGCACTTGAGCTTCAATAGTCTCACCCACTGTATAATGTTTTGCAGGGTTTTTGATCTTGCCAGTCCAGCTCATTTCAGAGACGTGAACAAGTCCTTCAATCCCATCGTCCAGTTCAATAAAAACTCCATAGTCTTTAACACTAACAATTTCACCTGAAACCTTTTTACCTGCAGGGTATTTCTCAAGTGCTTCTTCCCAGGGATTGGGCTGAACTTGCTTAAGACCAAGAGAGACACGCTCCTTGTCTTTATCAAACTTTAGAATTTTAACCTCAATCTCGTCGCTAATACCAAGAATATTTGAAGGATGCTTAACTCGTCCCCAAGACATATCTGTAATGTGAAGAAGACCATCAATACCACCAAGATCAATAAAAGCCCCATAATCGGTGATATTCTTAACAACACCCTTAACGATCATGCCTTCTTGCATTTGATCAAGGATTTCTCCCCTTAGCTTAGTTCTCTCTTCTTGCAAGATAGCCCTTCTCGAAAGAACAATATTACCACGCTTCTTATTGAATTTAATAACCTTAAACTCCATTCTCTTACCAATATACTTGTCAAGATAACGAGTTGGACGAAGGTCTATTTGAGAACCTGGTAAGAATGCCTTCACACCAATATCAACGGAGAGACCACCTTTAACTTTGGCAACAACTGTTCCCTCTAGAGGTGTTCCCGATTCACAAGCCTCAGAGATTTTATCCCAAGCTTTAAGAATCTCAGCTTTATCTTTGGAGAGAACAAGGTTTCCAAGAGGTGATTCAAGTCGTTCAAGATAAACCTCAATACTTTCCCCTTCCTTGATTTTGAGAGTCCCATCGTAGTTCATAAACTCTCTTGTCGAAACAAGACCCTCTTGCTTATAGCCAATGTCTACCATTGTATAGTCACTACCAATATTAATGACTCTCCCTTGATAAACTTCTCCTTCCGTAAAGCTCTTGTTTTCATAGCCCGCAATTAATTTGCCAAACTCAGATTCTGGTCCATCATCGACATCCTCGCCAAAAACGACCTCAAAACCCTCCATCCATTTTTGCTTAACCTGATCAGTACCCATTTGCACATCCTTTCGAAAGAGAGCTCACACCACTTAGGCATAAGCCACTTCCTTAATTTATTTTTCCTCTTCTTAAGAGGAATCTTAAAACCCTGCTACTGCAGGCATTAAAAGCTCATTTGCGATGGGGCGCAGAATACCTGAATAAGCTAAAAATGTTAAGGTTTTTTAGATTAGAGCGCTCTCGGCAAGATTATCTTATATAACCCGTCACCTCTTAATGGCTTCGAGACCTTTGAGTCTCTGGCGAAGAAGACGCTGTCGCCGCTCCAATAGCTTTTGGTAAAAGCCAATGACTCTTACCCGATAGCCCTTTTCCCCGTATTGGTCCCTAAGGCGCTGATTAGAGCGATGAAGGTTTGTTTGATAAGTCTCTAAATTTAGAAGAATCTTTTCACATTTCTTACGCAACTCGCGAGAATCACCAAGCTTATAGCTCTCCCCCACATCTCCAGCGAATCCTAATAAGCTCATTAATAATGCATTGCGCGGAAAAACAGAAGGAACACCATTGAGCATGGCCTCAACAGTATAATCCTCCAAATCCTCCTGGCGACCAAGCCCAACCCAAATATCCACATGGGTCTGAACTTCTCCCATTTTACAAGAGCCGACTAAAGCAACATGCTCTCCAAGGCCCATATCAGTGACTCGCCTTTTTAGCTCGTCAGCAAAACCCACTTCACACCACGCTTTTTCACAAGCTAACACAAGAGTGCAACTCTTATTCTTCAATTTTTTTTGAACCAAAATTTTAAAAGCATTTAGTAGAGTATTAAAAAACTCCGTATTTTTCTCGACTCCTGCGACATTTGTCCCCAGATACCAACGTTCCTCTGTAAATCGAAAGGGAGGTCGTGTCTCCCCTCCTTCTCGGTCTAATACCTCACAACTCAAACCAATAAAATCAACTTTCCTAGGGGGAACACCCAAATGCCCCCATACATTTTCTACCATCTCAAAACTAGGTAAAAAAACTTGATCAATCCTACTCGAAAGCGGACGGTAGTAAAAATGATGGTAAAATTTTCGCAATTCATAGTTTGGAGTAAAAACAAGAGGAACTAAAGGATTTGCCCTGAGAAAAAAAGCTAAAACCCATAAAATCTCCACTTCATAGCAATGAACAAGATTAACATTAAGTTCTCGCATTACCTTAGAAAGGCCCTTCATTTTATGCCAGTTATAAACCTTTGTCTTAACACCACCCAAATGGTAAAGGCATTCTATACCTGCCTCTAAAGCATAAGAATTTAAGCTCGAGCTTTTCAAGCAATAAAGAAATACACTAGCGCCTGCTTCACGAGCAAGAAGACAATCTTTAATAATAGTCCTTTCTGTTGTTCCCCAATTGCGAGAAAGACCCACAAAAAAAACTATTGTATTTCCAAGAATCCCTTTATTCGGAAGAGGCTCCAGGTCTGAACTCAACCAGTACTCCTTTGATAGAGCCAATTTTTATTTTTGCTTGAAATTTTAATATTTTTCGAAAATTATCTGCCGAATACCAAATAACAAACTCTCCCTTATCCTCAAGTGCACTAGGAGAACGTGTGACTGCTTTCAGTCTAATAGCCTTAATTATTTTACCTGCTATAGAAATATCTTCAGTTTTATCCACTAGAGCGTTCAAAACCCAAATCTTAGCTTTTGATATAATAGGAAAGCTGTACTTGTCTCCCTCATTTAATGGAAAACCTCTCAAAAAATATAAAGTACTAAAACTGTCTTGAAAATAGCGAGGAATCGGTATGCTTTTTTCATCTCTTTTAATTCTTCCTTTTTTTAACTTCTTATACCAAAAATGAGTTATTAAATTTTCATGATCAAACAATTGAACCTGATCAACATGCTGACCAGACTCACGCTGAAATTGTATATATTTAATAGGCAGAAAATTATCGATGGAAACATAGCTGTCGATATTGTCATCTACAGAGTAAATAGAACTATAAAATCGTGCAGATCGCAGATGGGCTTGAAAATGATAAACATCTTTTCCTCCGATATTAACAATTGATTTACTCACCAGCTTTACATACCCAGCCACTACTCCCAAATAGCTCACTTCTAAAACATGTTCTTCATTAACATATACTCTAGGATGAAATTTTTTCCAGGAAAAACCAGAGTTTTGATCGTATTTTTTAAAAGAACTTGGGTAACCAGCAGGGTATCTAAATTTCTTTAATTTTTTTTTTTTCTTATTAGAAGTAAGAGCAGTACTCACTGCGACCTGTCTTTGCTTAATAGAGTTTTTCTTTACCTTTCCTTTTTTTAATGTGCCATTTCTAACTTTGAACTTTCTAGCGGTTTTTTGGTTTATACTGAAAAAATCTTCAATTTTTCCAATATTTTGTCGAATAAAATTTCGATCACTTTTATTTGCGCAAGAGTTAAATAAAAAAATAAGAAAAAAAAATCCGACCGTTTTAATTTTTATCCCTAGAACAAGTAAAATAATACTCACTTATTCTAAAGGAACACTCTAAAACCTAATAGCTTGAGCAATAATTTCTTTAGTTTGCTCTTCTCCAGATAAAAACTCAACTTGAACTTCTAAATAAATAATCCTTTCATCATCAACAATTCTCCTCATTTTGACCATATCTTTTTCTGTAGTCACCAAGAAAGCATCATTTTGATCAGCTAATTGGAGATATTTTTTAGCCTCCTCTGTAGAAAAAAAGTGATGGTCAGGAAGAGAAATTTTTTCAATGACATCAGCACCTAAACCTTCTACTAAATTAAAAAATGATTCAGGCGAAGCTATCCCAACAACACATATAGCTTTACGCCCTTGAATCTGTTCCAAATTAAACTTTAAACGATAAGAAGAATCAAAAAAACCGGATGGTGCGTATTTAATTTCAGCAAAAGGCACACCTGGGCTCAGATAGCAACCTATGAAGTCTTTTAATTCTTTGATCTTATCAGGTTCAACTAAATCACAACGCCCCAAAACAATCAAATCAGCGTCTTTTAAAGCAGTCATACCTTCTCTTAGATATCCTCTTGGTGCCACCTTATAACGATCGAGTGCCATAAGAGAATCAAAAAGAACGACATTGAGTCTACGCCCAAGCTGAATATGTTGGTGGCCATCATCTAATAACACCGCATCAGGTTTCTCTTTCTCAAAATAAAATTCTAAATTATCAGCTCTTTTTTTTCCTACAACAATCGAAGCATTTTTCAATCGACGAGCCAATAACAAGGCTTCATCTCCATATTCAAATGGGTTAAAGCCCAAGCGACGACCAGATTTTAATATTCCAAAACTATTTTCCAATTTACCTCTATAGCCCCTCATTAAAACCATAACTTTTTTACATTCAGAATTAAGATACTCACCCACCCACAAAGTAAAAGGGGTTTTACCGGTACCACCAAATGTTACATTTCCTATAGAAATTACCGGAACTTGAAAATGTCTTCTAGAAAAAAAGCCATAGGTATAAAGAAAACGTCTAATTCGATAGATCCATTCCCACAAAAAAGAAAGAGGATAAAGGAACAGACCTAAAAAACCAATCACTCCCTCTTTCATTTGATCACACCCTCTTCAACAAAGATAGCATCATTATTGTAAGCATTATAAATAACATTAGCCATACAGTATCCCGCTTCCTTATCTTCCCCTTTCAACAATTTTAAAGTCATCAAAAGCTTTTTCTTAATGGATTCATAAGCACTTTGATCAACAAGCCATCTCTCTAGTCCTTTAGCTAAATTATAGGAACTGCATTTTTCTTGAATAAACTCTGGAAAAACTTCATCTTGATGAACAATATTAGCCAAAGAAACATAACCTTTATAATTCATAAAATTGTAAAAAATAAACTCATTTAATAAACTAGCTCGATAAGCAACAACTGTTGGCAAGCCAAAAAGAGCACAAGTCAAAGTCACAGTGCCACTAGCAGCCAGTCCCATATCAGCCCATTCAAAAGCTTTCCCTAATTCGTCATGATGAAATACCTTTGTTAATGAATTCAAATAAGGGCGATATAAAGCTTCATCCACATTGGGACTTGGAACTAGCCCTAGCTCAAAATGAAAAGATTTTAAATGAGAAACTACTTGCATAAAAATGCCCAACAATTCCCGAACTTCAAAATTTCTAGAACCTGGCAAAAGCAAAAGCCGAACACGCCTCTGAAAAGAAGTATAAGGTTTATCCTTCAAATCAAGTTTACGCGTTTTTATTTCACTCTCATAAGTTGTCACAAGTGGATGTTGAGCACTTATCACCCTCTTTAGCCCTCTTTCATAAAACCAGCTCTTCTCAAAAGGGATAATCGTAAAAAGAGTATGAACCGTTTTTTGTAATATTTTAGTGCGATAACTTTTCCACACCCAAGCCTTAGGTGCTACATAATAAAGAACATCGACACCAACTGATTTTAAACGCTTAGCCAAGCGTAAGTTAAAAGTCTGAAAATCAATTAAAATAGCAACCTGACAGTTTCTGGCAAGAGTTTCTTTAAATAATCGGTCTTCAGCTTTTTTATAAAAAGGTATTTTGGTAATAACTTCACTAAATCCCCAAGAAGAAAAATCCTTCAAATGATAAATAAGTTCAACATCTTCGTCGGCTAATTGATCACCACCAACACCCCAAAAATCAATATTGGATACCTTCTCTCTTATTTGATGGAGAAAGCCCAAAGCATGTTCTTCTCCTGACTTTTCTCCAGCAATAATGAGACAGCTTAGTTTTTTCATAAAATTCCAGGCAATTGAATAGAGATAGCTTTGCAATAGCTTTTCGTATCGTAGCAAAAATTAAGCAGTAAAAAAAGGAGCCACTCCAACCTCGCTTTTCCTTATCGATTCACACAACTCTTCAACGAGATCATTTCCCTTGTAGTCAACCATTTCCTGTTCGTCGTCAACAAAACTACGAGGGCTTAAAGGAGAAGCCTCCATATTGCGATAAAAGTCAATAACTTCCATAATAATAGATTTAGAATAGCCTAACCTCTTCATGCCAATAATATTAACGCCCTTTAGCCGAGCACGATTCCCATAAGCAGTACAAAGCGGTGGAATATCTTTGACAACGACACTGCCTCCGCCAATATAGCAACCCCTTCCCAAAGTAATAAACTGGGCCACATTACATCCTCCACCAATGATAACTCTATCTTGTATACAGACATGACCAGCAAAATTAACAGAGTTTGCTATCACACACTGACTACCAAGAACAACATCATGACCAACATGAACATAGGTCATTAAAAGGTTGTTGCTGCCTATCCGAGTGATTCCCTCTTCTTTTAAAGTTCCTCGGTGAATATTAACATATTCTCTAAAAGTATTATGGTCACCAATGACAACTTCGGTAAGCTCTCCTTTATAAGTTAAATCTTGAGGAGGAACACCAACAGTGCAAAAGTGAAAAAAAATATTTTCTTTCCCCGCCTTTAAAGGACCATTCAAAACGGCATGCGAATGAACAACACAACCATCTCCAAGTTGAACCTGAGGTCCAATAACGGAGAAGGCTTCAACTCTAACATTCTCACCAAGTTCGGCTTCAGGATCAACAATAGCTGATGGATGAATCTCAACTGCCATAAACACCTAACCTTTTAAGAGTTATTCAAACTTTATCTTAGCCGTACATACTGCTTGACTGTAAAGGCTATCTTCAGAATAAATCCAGCATTGATTTGTAATGAAAGCACCTCGACCCATTTGGCATTCTGTTTTAATCTGAAGCTCCATTCCAGGGACAATTGGCTTTCTAAACTTAGCTCCTTCAACACTAAGCAAAGCCACTTCCACTTTTTGCTTACAAGCCTGAGGGTAAATTTTCATCAAGCAAAAACAGGAAACCTGGGCCATCATTTCAACCTGAACAACACCTGGCAAAATAGGTCGATTAGGAAAATGACCCTCAAAAATAGGATGCTCCGCTTTTGTTTTGTAATAACCAACAACCTCTGCACCAATCAAATCTTTAATATTGGTAACACCTCCCTCTTTAATATTTTGTGAAGAAAGAGTAATCGATTCAATAGAATCCACAAAAAGGAAGGGCTCTCGATGGGGAAGCCAAGCTAAAATCTTCTCTTTATCAAATAACATACACTATGCATCCCGAAATTAAGGTCATGCTCATATTCAGCTTTCCAGGGACACCTTTCTTAAATAGGCTAGACCCTTTAACCACTCACGTAGAGGCCTAGCAGGGTGACCGCCCAGTGTAACGTTATCCCCCCAGTCAGTATTGACAACTGCATCCCCAGCAATTTGGCAATTTTTACCAATAGTGCAATTGCCAACTGTAGCAGCGCGACCACCAAATATTGTGAAATCACCAATAATCGTTGATCCACTAATTCCTACTTGGCCACACAAAATAACGCCCTTACCAATTTGAGAATTGTGTCCAACTTGAACGTGATTGTCGATTTTAGCTCCCTCTCCAATGAGGGTTGGTGAAAAAGTTCCTTGGTCAACACATGAGTTGGAGCCAATCTCTACATAATCTTGAATAATAGCTCCTCCCATATGCCAAACTTTAAGATGCTCACCTTGATGAAAATTATACCCAAACCCATCAGCTCCTATGACAGTTCCGGAGTGAAGACGAACATGGTTTCCAATTTTTACATTATGGTAAAGGGATACATTTGGAAAAATTTCACAGTTTTGCCCAATTTCTCCATGCGACAGAATAACAACACCAGAATGAATTTTAGTATTAGCACCAATTTTAACCCCTTTACCAATAAAAACATTCTGTGAAATATAAGCCGAGGGATGAATATCTGCCGTGCCAAGCTGGCGACTATCCACATTATCATTCCAATCTTTAGATTTCTCCAAATAATAAGGGTAAGAAAGGCGAGACATTGCTACATCAACATCTTCAACTTTCCCTAAAAAACTAAACATTTCCTTTAACTCTTCAAACTCAGAGCTCTTAAGTTCTCCAAATAATTTTTGAGACAGTATAACACCTAAATTGCTGGCCTTTGCCTTCATTGCTTTTTGGAGATATTTTTGATTTCGAACAAAAAGAACATTTCCTGACTCAAGAGCAAAAAAATCAGTCAGACCGAAGATTTCTAGAATGTCATCTTTACCCTCTGGGTAAATCAACTCGAGATTAGGTTCAAACTTTTTAAGCTCTCGGAATCTCAAAAGGACCTCTTACTTAAACTTTTTATTATAGGCTTTAACAACTTTATTCGTTACATCAGAAGCTGATTTTATATAAACAGGAGCTGTCGCAACTTCAAAAACTAAATCGTACTTACCATTCTTCCCAATCTTATCAATTATACTCTTAACATTAGCCATAATAGGCTTTTTTCTTCTATTCTCTTCATCCCGAATTTCTTGTTGATGCTTCACCACACTTTGCTGCAAATTTAAAACTCGCCCTTGTATTTCTCTTTCCTTTTTGAACTTAGCCTTGTCATTCATAACAGCACTTTGTTTTTCAAAGTTTTTTTGCATTTTACGAATGGCTTTCTCTTCTTTCTTAATTTTAGCTTGGCGCTGATCAAACATTTTCTTTAACTGCTTCCTTACTCTTTTTCCTTCATTGATTGATAAAAGGACTTTTTGAACATCTACAGTGCCTATTTTCATGGCAAAAGTAGAGGGCAATCCCATTATAAGTAAAAGAGCTAATAAAACTTTGAATTCTTTCATCCGGTACACCTCGTTTATCAAAATCAATGTTCTCAAATTAAAATAATTGTCCTATATCGAAATGGAATTGGCTACCTTGGCCACGGCCTTTAGAACCAATCGGGTAGCCAAACTCGAACCTCAACACTCCAATTGGAGAAAACCAGCGAAAACCAAAACCATAATCCTTATACAATTCAATATTGTCTAGCTCTCCAGCATGTCCAGCATCGGCAAAAACCACCCATTTCAGTCCAGCTTCTTTGGCTAAAGGATGTTCAAACTCAACGGTGGCAAAAGTAGCAAATAAACCTCGAATATTAAATTCTCTTTGAGAGCCATCACTAAAAGTAGCAATCTTCTTAGGTCCAACTGCCTCATAATCAAAACCCCTCAAATTTCGGGCTCCTCCCAAAGCAAGTCTCTCTGAACGAGAAATGGGGTGATCATTAATAATTTCAAGCTTTGAACCAAATAATCTCGTTCTTAAAATCAAGTCCTTCCAAATCGATCTAAAGTATCTCAAGTCTAGCTCATTCTTCCACCACTTCTTATCAAATCCTAGCCCCGCATATTCACTTCCTAGGCTTATATAGTAACCCTTGCTGGGTTCGAATTTATTATTCCTCAGATCCCTAATCAATGTCAGTTTTACGGAGGAAGCAATGCCATTTTCAGTTCCTTCATCAATTGTCGGATCATCTTTTGCACTAATTTTAGTTTCTTCAAACTTATATGTCCCAAATAGTTTTGTGTATTCAAAAACAGGATAACCCAAGCGGATGTCAAAACCATTCTTTTTGTAAGAAAAAGCATTCGAAGCCGAGTTTTCGGTTTTAAAAATATCTCCCCCTGCTGTCCATTTTGTGTCAAAAAGATAAGGCTCAGTAAAACCCAAATTGAAATTTTTAGTGGTATCAGAAAGAGTTAATGAAAAAGATAAATTTTGCCCCAAGCCCCTAAAGTTATTTTGAGCAATTGAAGCGTTAAGAAAAAAACCTGAGGCAGTAGAATAACCCGATCCAAGAGATATCTGACCAGTATTTCTCTCCTTAACTTGAATCTCTACGTTGAGAATATCATCCTTTCCCTGCGGACTAGTAGTATTAAAAACCACAGAACGAGGCTCAAAAAAACCTAGGCGATTGACATTCTCTTTTGAGCGTCTAAGTTTTGACCCAGAAAATTTCACCCCTTCTCTAATAAGAAGTTCTCTTCTTATAACTTTATCTCTAGTTTTAGTATTTCCTTTAACTGTAATTTTGCCAAAATAAGCAATTTTCCCTTTTTCAAAAGAAAATTCAACATCAACTTTATTCTCTCCTGGTACAACTTGAAGAGTTCGTAGAACATTAGCAAAGGCATAACCCTCATCTTGATACATTTCAGTTAGCATCTGGATGTCTTCTCTGAGTAAAGCCTCAGAGTAGAAATCCCCGTTTTTGAGTTTAATTTTTTTTATAAGTTCATCTTCAGAAAAAAGAACTTCTCCATTAAATGAAATTTCATTGACCGTAAAAAGGGGCCCTTCATTAATTTTTAACGTAATAAAAACCCATTTTTTATCCTCAGAAATTGTTATTTCAGGTGTTCCTACATTAACCTGGAGATAGCCTTTTGTTTTATAGAAGTACTTAATTCTTTCAACGTCTGTCTGAAAATTAAACTCTTTAAAATTTCCGGCACCAGTCATAAAAGAGAAAAGAGCTTCTTCTCTAGTCTCCATAATTCCCTTGAGTTGTTTATCACGAAAAGCTTTATTTCCAAGAAAAGTTATTTTCTTAACGCGGACTTTATCAAACTCTTTAATGTTAAAAACAACTTCCACATTTTCATCATTTAATTTCTTTACTCGATAAGAAACTTTAGCTAAGAAAAAACCTTTTTCTTCATATTGTTTCTGGATAGCTAAAACATCATTCTTAATTGTATTGACATCGAGAATAGCAAAATCTTTCGACTTAATAGCTGATTTCAAATCATCTTCATCAATTTCATGATTATCTTCAAAAACAATTTTGGTAATAATGGGTTTTTCCTTAACCCTAAATTGAAGGATATTGCGCTTACCTCGTTTTATTTGGTGAGCTTCCACCCATTCAAAATACTTAAGGCCATAAATTTTTTCGAGATCTTTTTTAAGCAGATAGTTATCAAGTACCATCCCCTTCCGCACACCAATGCGTTCGAGAATAGCCTCTTTCTCTACTTTTTTAACACCAGTAACATCAACCCCATCAACCCTAAAGAGATTTATCCGTGGGCCTAACTCATTTAAAGCCCACGATCTCTGTCCAAAAAGAAGAGAACTCAACAAAAAAACAAAGAGGGAAAATGCGGCGAGAGGAACCCTCCGAAAGACCAAGTCGTATTACCCTTGTTGTACAAACCGAAACCCTGTCCGATCAAAACGCTCTGGGAAAGAAAAGTATCAATAATTTCCAAAGATTACAACGGAAAGACCTGCATACCCAAACCTAAACCAAAACGCGCCCATCACGAATAACAACACGTTGCTCAAACTGACTGGCCACCTGAGGATCATGGGTCACTACTGCCAGCGTCGCCTCAAACTCATGAGCCAGATCCTTGAGCAAACAGGTGACCTTAGCCGAGTTTTCACTATCCAAGTTGCCAGTAGGCTCATCGCATAATAACAGTTTTGGTTTAAGGCTTAAAGCCCGAATAATATTAACTCTCTGCTGCTCTCCCCCGGAAAGCTCAAAAGGAAATTTTTTAAGGCAGTGCTCCACACCCAAGTGTTGAGCAAGATCAACCACATTTTTCCTTAAACATGAAGTCTCCCTTCCTCCAATTTCTGCAGGCAATAAGATATTTTTCAGGCAATTCATTGAAGGCAAGAGAAAATGAAATTGAAAAACAAACCCAACAAAACGATTGCGATACTCTGCTAACTCCTGGTCTCCTAAATCAGCCAAATTGCTTCCTTCTACAACAATGGAACCTTTAGAAGGTCTATCGAGACCTCCAATCAGATACAAAAGAGTCGATTTACCAGAGCCACTAGCCCCTTGAATAGCGTATTGGCTACGTTCCTCAAAATTCAAGGAGAGTTTATCCAAAGCTTTTAGCTTTCCATACGATTTCACTACAGAACGAACCTCTATCAAAGCCATTAAATAAACTCCCTTCTCAATCCGTATAAAATGGATTTTCCTTTCAGCCTCCAAAAACTAAAGAAGGAAAAGAAAAGTAACCAACCCAGAGCAATCAAAAAAACAAAAATATAACTTTTAAAAGAAATAACTAACTCAAGTCTTCCCAAATAATAAATATCCCCAGGCAATTGGAAAAAAGACCAATCAGTCAAAGCCCAATTAAAAAAACGAACCATACCAACACTTAAAAGACAACTTGCGATCCATAAAACCATAATAACTTTAAACCAAACTTTTATCACTTTCCGTTGACTCAAACCTAATGCTCTAAATAAAAAAAGTTCCTGACTTCGCTTTTCATTCAAAAATATAATAAAAGCTAAAACATTAAAAATAGAAATCACCACTATAATCTGAAGAATAAGTCCAATTGTTAGCTTTTCAATTTCTACAGCCTCTAAAAGAGTCTGAAAATCATACCAATAAGGCTTAACACGATAATCAAGACCTAAAACTTCCTCCAGTTCAAAAACAAAATTTTGAACCATCAACCATTGCTGATATTGACCTCTTATTCCAATTTTTTTATCAGAAAGCTTTAGTGCCACAACATTAACTTTTCCTTGAGAATCCAATAAGTCAGCCAATTCTTTTAAATCAACGTAAACTAATCGTAGATCTTTTTGATAAATCTTATGTTGAATAATCGACTTCACACGATAACGCTTAAGAAGAGGAAGATTTTCGATACCTCGATTCCCTTTGGCCAAAGCCAAAACAATATCTTTACCAGGCTTTAAATCAAAAACCTTAGCTAACTCTGTACCAATAACAGCTTCTCCAGGTTTCAAATCAATCTTAAGCTCTGTCACTCGATTAAAATTATAAGGTTCAATACCTCGAACGCTAATTCCTCGAGATAGCCCCTCTCTCACTGCAAAAGCTTCAGTTTGAATATGAGGAGCCATGGCCTGTGCCCCCAAGTCTTTAAGCTCAAGCTTTAATTCATCACTGAAAGTGAAAAATCCATCACGCGAGTAAAAATAGACATCGCCCAACGAACGCTTAAGACCTTTTTTCAATGTATAGTCAAACCCATCCATTAAGCCGATAGTGCTCAAAATCACAGCAATTGAAAAACTCAACCCAAGCCAAACACCCAAGGCAAATCTCTTGGAAGAACGATCTGAAAAAAAAACTCTAAACAAAGCCCATACAGGAGTCTTCGACATTCCCAAGTATCCTCCCCATCAGCATCTCCTTAATTATCTTTCATTTCACAATTAACAGACCAACGTAAAAAGCTGTCCATAAAACCATCTAAATCTCCATCTAGAACCTTATCAGCTTGACTCGTCTCAAAGCTAGTGCGATGGTCCTTAACCATTTTATAAGGATGAAGAACATAAGATCGAATCTGAGAACCCCACTCAATCTTCTTTTTATTAGCCTCTGCAACAGCTTCTTTCTCTCTTCTCTTTTCCAGTTCCAACTCAAAAAGACGAGAGCGCAATACCTTCATAGCTTGAAGTTTATTTTGGAGTTGAGAACGCTCATTCTGGCAAGTCACTACAATACCAGTTGGCTTATGAGTAATTCGAACAGCAGAGTCAGTTGTATTGACAGATTGCCCACCAGCGCCTCCTGAACGATAAACATCAATTCTCAAATCGCTATCATTAATATCAATTTCAATATTGTCATCAACTTCGGGTGAAACAAAAACGGAAGCAAAAGAAGTATGCCTTCTAGCATTAGAATCAAAAGGAGAAATTCTAACCAAACGATGGACACCCGACTCTCCCTTTAGTAGACCGTAAGCATAAGGTCCCAGAATAAGCATCGTAGCTGACTTCAATCCAGCTTCATCTCCAGGTTGAACATCCAATACTTGGATTTTCATATTCTTACTCTCCGCCCAGCGATTAACCATTCGCTGAAGCATCAAAGCCCAGTCACAAGACTCTGTACCTCCGGCACCTGAGTTAATATTAACAATAGCATTATTGGCATCAACCTCACCGCTCAATAAAACTTTTTGTTCAGCTTTAGAAAATTGATCGAGAAATTTTTGAGCCGTATCAATGGCCTCCGAAGCAGAAGCTTCGTCGTTGTCCTCACCAGCATATTCAACCAATATTTCGAATTCATCGTAAAGATCTTGCAGGGCTTTGTAGGTTCTCACCACATCTTGAAGGAGAGATTTTTCTTTTTGAATTTTTGCAGCATGAGAAGTGTCCTCCCAAAAGCCTTCGAGAGCTTCCATCTGAGATATTTCCTCTAATCGCGTCTCTTTTTTATCAACTTCAAAGAGACCTCCGTAGAGAAGCCAATTTATCTTTATAATCCTTTAAACGAGAAAAAGTTTCATCTAACTGAATTTTGACTGTTTCTTTCATTAATTTTCTCCATATATACTGTTGTATATTTTTTTTACTAATTTGCTCTCCCAACCAAACATAAGTTCTTCTTCTTTCCCTCCCTTCTCGTGATCATATCCCAAAAGGTGCAAGATTCCATGAACGAAAAGATGAGCGATTTCTTGAGGATAAGTAATTTGAAATTCTTTGGCTTGTTTAAGAGCCACATCACGGCATATAAACACATCGCCAATGGCAAGAGGTCCCTCCCAATAATCCAAATTTCGAAGGTCCTCGTGAATAGGAAAAGACAAAACATCCGTCACTTTCTCTTTGTTTCGATATTGATAATTGAGCTGTTGAATTTTGGTCTCACCACACAAAACCAGATTAAACTCCACTCGATTAACACCTTTTCTGTAAAACTTCATTTCTCTCGATAAAAAACCCTCAATTGTGGGTAAACTCAACATTAATACCCTTTCAATTGACAAGAGCCCCTTTTTTGACCTTTGAGTGCTCTTGAAATAAAGAGTTAATTTGTGGGATGCGGACAAAGGCTTCAAATTTAGGTCCTTTCCGGAAAATCAGAGATGAGCTATATTAACACTGAGTCATTGGGGTGTAAAAATGAGCCATTCGAAATTTGAGCAATTGGTACAAATAGTCAAAAAGCTAAGAGATCCAAAAAATGGCTGCCCATGGGATCGTGAGCAAACCCACCAAACACTCACAAAATACCTCATAGAAGAATCTTATGAATTCGTCTACTCTGTTGAAAAAGGACAAGCTCCTGAAATGAAAGAGGAACTCGGTGATGTCCTCCTTCAAATCTTGCTTCACACAACTATTGCTGAGGAAAGAAAGACTTTTAATTTAGAAAGTGTCAGCCAAGCACTGATCGACAAACTGATAAGGCGCCACCCTCACGTATTTGGTGAGCTTAAAGAGAATGAAATATCAACAGATGAGGTCACTCAAAATTGGAAAAAGATAAAAGAAAGAGAAAAAGAAACAAATTATGAAATTGATGAATCATTTCTAATGCTCCCTAGCTTGATGTCCTCTGAGAAAATTGGTCAAAAAACAGCGAACCTTAATTTTGACTGGGATACTCCCACTCAAGTTAGCTATAAAGTAGAAGAAGAATGGCAAGAACTCAAAGAAGAAATTGCAATCGGTAGCCAAAATAAAACGCGAATCCAAGAAGAGCTAGGAGACCTTCTCTTCTCCATAGTTCAACTATCTCGCCACCTAAAGATCAATCCAGAAGAAGCATTAAGGCAAGCCAACCACAAATTTATCCAACGATTCAATAAAATGGAAGACCTCCTCAAATCGAACTCTCAAAATATTAAAGAAATGACTCAATCACAACTTGATGAATATTGGAACCAAGTTAAAAAAAATGAAAAGTGAACACTGCCCTAGACTAAAACCACAATGGATACGCCTAGAAAAAAATCAACGACTTCATCAGTGCCCAATACCTATTATTGCTTTAACAGGAGGTATTGCAACAGGCAAGACGACAACTTCCCAATTATTTGAAAAAAAAGGTATCCCTGTTATTAATGCTGACGCTCTTATTAAAGAAATCTATACTCAAGAAGATAGTTTAAACTTTATTTTAGCTGAATTCCCAGAAGTAGTTATAGAAAAAAAAATTGACTTCAAAAAACTTCGCCAAAAAGTTTTTAACGAGGAAGCCAATAAGCTTAAACTTGAATCTTTTCTTTATAAAAGAATGCCTCAAAAATTTCTTAGTGAAATACCTTCAAAAAAATCTACTATAATTTATGATGTTCCTCTTTTATTCGAGAAAAACCTTGATTCTTTAGTCGATGTAAAAATTCTCGTTTATACTTCTGAAAATATACAACTAAAAAGACTCATCAAAAGAGATGGTATCTCTTCCGACCTCGCTCAAAAAATGCTAGCAACACAGTCGTCTATTGAAGAAAAAAAACATAAAGTTGACTTTATTATAGATAATACAGGAAAGCAGGAAGAATTAAAAAAATCCTTTGACAAGGTTTTTGAAGCGATTTTTATAGATCACTAAACGACCTTACTTCAACGTCAGTATTGAAATTCACTTCACTATCTGCAATTTTAGATTCACTAAACTCTCTATCAGTTTTATTAACGCTATCAACTTCAATTAAGCTTGAGAGCTCGCCTCCCAAGTAACGAGAATCTTGAAACCCTCTATAAAGAGATTTCAAACTATGCACTACGATTTCGTCACTCTTTTCACCAGAGCGAACAATATGACCCAATCGAAAGGTAAAGTCTTCAAGTTCTTTTTTGGCCAATTTCATTTTATTCTGAAAATCATCAAAATCAGGCACTTCGCTTTGCTCAACAATAAGACCAACCTTAGAAAGGCCTACATCCAAACTTCTTACAACATCAGAAAAAGAAGAAAAAATTTGCTCAACACCTTTCATCTCAAGCCGTATTCTCCCTAAACCTTCTTCTAGACGCTTATCATTTTGACTTGGCTCTCTTCTAACAAATAAAAGAACTTGATCAATGGATTGACTTAATCGGTAACGAAAATCATCGATTTTTGATTTAAGAACTTTAAACCTATCTCTTATTGAACTCACACTCTCAAAAGCTTTAATATTTTCCTCAATAATCTCACCTGCTTTTAGGCTTCTTTCAAGAAGTGTATCCTCCTCCCTAATAACAGATTTTACCATACCTAAAGAGCGCTCAAATTGGCTCTCCAACTCATATCGTAAATCAATATTGTGAGTAACAGCTCTTTTGGTTTGGTCAAAATATTCAATTATTTTCAGAAGGTTATTTTCAACTCCACTTTGCAATTCCCTCACATTACTCATCAATTTATACTGTTCGTATAATGAGTTCTCCAAACTTTCAATCTCTTCTAAAAAACCATATTTTTGCTGAACAATAAAATCGTTATATTTCTTAAACTTATTAAAAACCTCACCAATCCCTGCTATTGTAAAATCTCTTTCAAGCCTTTCCTGTACTTCCCCTTTAAAAGCCCCATTCATTAAAGAATCTAAAGTACGAGATACTGGACCAACGATCGATTTTGTTTGATTTTTAATTGTTTCTTCCAAATTTCTAAGAGGATAAAAAAATATCATAATTCGACTTTGCTCTGCATATTCAACTGGAGAAACATACATCTCGTAAGGAAGCCCCTCCTCTCCCTCATGCCTCCTTATTTGAATCTGATAAATACCAGCAACCCCTTGATTGAGAGCAATAAGAACAGGATCATCTTCTCCTAAATTAGTAAACTGTTGCAAGAAATCCCAACTCAAAGAACCATCCAGTCCTTTATCTTCTAAATAAAAATGCTCATAAAAAAGATTATTGCCCCAAATTAAGTTGAGATTTGAATCAAGTAAAGCAGAGCTAAAAGGGATAGCCTCTTGAAAAACAGTTCCAAAACTCATTCTTTTATGAAAATATTCCCTATACTTTGTCAGCTCTTTTTTAAAATCAGCACTAACTTCTTCATGAAATTGATCATTAAAAGGGATTAATCCCTCCTTAATCGCTTTTGTAGCCATAAACTCAATCTCTCTTCTAATACGAGAGTTATTTCCTTTGTAAACAAAATATCCCATAATTAAAGATAAAATGAGAAAGCTAAACAATCCTAAAAAGCTCAAAATCAAATTCTTATTATTCTTTTCGATCTCAATTTTTTTGAGAGCAATAATTGGCACGATTTCGTTAAACCAAGTTGAGTAAACAGAATTAAGTTCTTTAGAAGAAGAATAAAAAATATTCAAACCAATTAAATATTCTCTCATCATTCCCATTTCAATATTCAAACTCTCGATTTGAATCATTATTTGCTGTTTATTTTGACGATTCAATACTGAATTCATCGTCACTTCTTCCATCATTTTAATATCTTTTTCAATCAAACGATGGAGACTGGTCAATTTGCGAAGGTTTAAAAAACTAGAAGCCCTTACTCTCGATGGATGAACTTTTGCTTTAATTCTTTTTGACATTCGAGTTAAAGTTCTCCAATTTTTTCGAGAAACAAAAGATTCGAATTTAGTCACTTTATTACTCAAAACGAGCATAATGGATCTCAGCTCTGAAAAATTGAAAAGGCGATTTAATGCCCTCTTCGTCTTTGTTAAAGTTTTGTCAAAAATCTCAAAACTTTTTACAGGTCTTACACTTTGAATCCCCTGACTCTCTTTTTCGAATATTCCTATCAACGCAACAGCATCTCTCACTCGGTCGTTATCTACAAGTTTCTCAACCTCTCTAACTCGTTCTTCTTTTTTCATCTCCTCTAGCTGCAAACTGGCTTCAAAAAGTGCAGTCATGTTGTTTGAACTAAAAAATCCATTTAACCAAAAACTTTGAGCAACCCACCCCATTCCAGCGATAGCAATAACAAGAACAAGAATGTAGTAAAGCTGCAGAGAACGATTTAAACGAAGTTTCATTATTGACGATTCCCCTTCCTGGAAAATACTTTAGGAAATAAGCCCCTTAAGAATTAAAGAACGAAAAAAAATCAATATCTAAATACCTGACTTTATACTTCTTTCCCAATTCCTGTTGACCTTTAAAAGAGTCCTGATTGCTTGCAACAAAAGAATCCAAGTAGTCAACCAGCCCAGTATGAGAAAACAATTTTCCTCTCCTTTTCATTATGATGGATACAGGTCGAAAGAGAAAGGAGAAATGAAAAATCTCACCATCAAACTCATTCTCAAAACAGAGTTTAGGTAAACTTTTTCTCTTTTCAATAGTTCCATCTTCATGAATCAATAAACAAAGATGAGAACCAAGAAAAAAAGCACCCTTTCGATCTAAAGTATACTGAGCAAAAATGTTGGAAAAACCCAAAAGAGTATCATTATTGACATAACAGGCATAAACCTCTCGATCTGAATGAGAGTGATCAACTTTAAAAGACATATAAAATAAATCATCTTTAGCTGATTCAAAAACATCAAAAGTAAGTAAACATCTATTTTTTAATAAATTCCTAGTTATTTTGTAGGCTTTTTCTCTCTTTCCCACAAGTTCTTCATCTACAGAAACTCCTGCCTTAAGCTCAATATACCGAGATGTAATTCCAAAACTCACAGCCTCCTGGAGCTCAAATAATTGGATCAATTCAAAAACTTCTGGAAGGATTTCTAAAATAAGATTCCATTTATTCAATGTTAATGATTCAGTCTGCTTCCAATAATCAAATTCAGCATAAGAACGACAATCCTTAAAAAAAGAGTAAATCATTCGATCAATCTGAGTTTCAAGAAATAGCTTAATTTGGCGGAAGCACTCAACCCCTTCTACATAGTCTTGTGCTTGACGACGTATTTCAAACAAATGGTGGTGAACTCTATCAATAAGAGGAGAAAGCTCTATTCCTCCAAGCTTATAAATATCTTCAAGTGTTCTAATGCCTTGGATAAAGTTTTTTTCAATATTATGGTCCATTCTCATCCTGAAAAAAAGCCCATGATATAGTCTAGGAAACTAGATCTTCTGGGTATTCAAATATTGCTTTTAATTTAACTCTTAATTTCATGATAGCCTGAGTATGAAGTTGTGAAACTCTAGATTCAGTTACGTCTAAAACTTGGCCAATTTCTTTAAGATTTAAATCTTCATAATAATAGAGGCTTAAAACCAAACGCTGTTTCTCGGGAAGGGCCTTAATTCCATCTTTAATCTTCTCTCGAATATTCTTATAACTAACAGCACTGAAAGGATTCGTCGAACGACTGTCTTCCATAATACCAGCTATTAACTTCTTATCACCTCGATTAAAAGAAGCACTATCATCAATATTAAGTAGTGATACTGGCTTGCTCTGATTGAGCATGCTATGGAATTCTTCTTGTGTACAATTTAAAGCTTTACACATCTCCTCATCAGTAGCAGGTCTACCTAAATCAGATTCCAATCTCATGTAGGTTCTCTCAATAAGCTTTGCTTTCTCTCTAATAGAACGTGGAACCCAATCTTGAGCTCTTAATTCATCTAAAATAGCTCCTCGAACCCTAAATTCTGCATAAGTTTTAAATTTATTATCGCGAGTTGGATCAAATTTCTCGATAGCATCCATAAGTCCAATAACACCACAAGAAATCAAGTCATCTAACTCAATATTGCTAGGTAGTCGTGCTGCTATTTTTTGAGCAATATATTTAATCAGAAGAGCATACTCAACAATAATTTCATCTTTTACTTTAGGGTCAACTGTTGATCTGTAGTCCTTGAGGTTTTTAAGCTTTTTTGAAAGTGAAGACATCGGTAGCTCCTAATCTAAAAAGTCGTTCTATCATTCTGTTTAACATTTCGAGCAAAAGCAGAACGATCAGGCATAGTTCCTGAAACAACATTACCGATGGACTCCTCGGTGAACTTTTTTATGACATTAGAAAATTGATTATGAATCTTTGACTTGGAAAACTTTTCCAATTCTCGATCAAACTGATCTACAGCTCCATCAAAAAAGGAAATAGCTCCTAAGATATTAAGTCGAGCAGACAAGAAGTTTTCAACAACACTGGATAACGTCTTCACTATTCTAATGTATTGTTGTTTATCTGAGATTTTATTGAGAATAAGGTGATTTTCCTGCACCTTATAGCATTGGTTTAAAATTTTCATTAAAGAGTAAGAGTCTGTTATTGATGATTTGTCAGGAGTTACAACGACAAAACGATAATCACAATATGCACTTATTGAAAGCGCTTTTTTGCTTAATCCAGCAGGGCAATCTAAAAAAATAAAATCATAATTTCTTTCGTGAGCACAAATAATATCAACAACAACTTTTCCCCAGTCTAGCTTTTCTTCAAATAAATCTAAACTACCATTGCATGCAGAAAGTAGATGAAATTGACCATTTTTATAAATCACTTCATCAAACTCTTTTTGAGCAGTAATGAGCTGGTAAAAGCCTTGATTTAGAGGGAGTCCCAATTTAACAGCGGTATTAGCAAGATTGGTATCGCAATCAATAAGTAATACTTTATAACCTTCCTGAGCAAGTATTCGTGAGAGTTTTAGTGAAAAAGAAGTTTTACCAACACCTCCTTTGCCACTAATAACTGATACAGATTTGGCAGCACCAAATAAAAGTCTTCCTTCCTGATTACTTATAACCTGATGATTTGAACGAGCATCTATTTTCTTTTGAGCTGGGTGGTGTGAATAAAGCCAATGGCTAGCCTCTTTAATCGACATCCTGTCTCCTTTATCAAGCTCCCTCCTGGAACTTGGTAAAGTTTATTTTTTATTTGAGCTGAAACATTCCAGCTAAGACCCTTTCCGATGTAGCAGCTTCCAAATCCTCTGGAATGACTTCACCTGTTCCAAAAAATTTAAACGGTAATTGTTCGTACTCCTCTCCAATATTGAACAAGCTTCCATAATTAAGACATAAGTCCAGTTGCGTAACAATCAAGCCATCACTTATAGAGCTATAACGTTCAACCACCTTTCTATTATAAGTTTCAGAATGGATCGATGAAAGGCAGATCAATACTTCCACTTTTGCAAAAGAGCGACGTAAACCATCGATAAAGCTTTTAGTTTCATCAGCCTTTTTAGATACACACTTATAGTCTAAAAATACTGATCGACCACATCCAATAGCACGACGAGTAGAAGAAACGTAATCAGGGATAGTTTCAGCCTCTTCTACTTGTAAACTAAATATATCTTCTGTAAAAGAAATAGCACCTTTAGGTCGGACAAGAACACTTTCTTTTTTCAATGCTCCAAGTTTATAAAGAGTTGATGTTTGGCCACAAGAAACTTCAGATATCAAAACAGTCACTACAGGATCTTCAACCTCATCGACATGACTAAAAAGAGGAAGAGTGGTGTGTATCTTTGCAAGCATTTCTCTTAAAGCGAATTCAAAAACAAGATCAGTATCTCTTAACTCGTCCTTCGAAAGCTCAAAAATAGCTTTTTTAGATATTTCTTGAATATAATTTTCACTAATACCTAAAGAGCAAAGTGTTGTTCGTAATTGGAATATCCCTATAGGTTCACTTTGATCAATACGCTCAAAGTACTTAGTTAATTCAAAGATTTTTCTCTCTAACTCATCAATCTTTTCTCTTTGAGAAACCAACATAGATTCATCAATTAAACTCGATTTATTCATCAAATCTGTATTTTCTTGTTCTGTATCTTCAACAATAGAGTTTGAATTAGATTTAAGAGATTCTTTTTCTACACTCATTTCTTTACTACTATGATAGCCAGAAAGAAATTCATCTAATCCAGATTTAGTTTTATCTTCAGAGTTTGTCTTAGACCCTATTTTTTTAACCGGACGATTAAGGCCGAGATCACCGTAACCAGCATTTTTAACCTCTAAACGAGAACTAGTGACAGAATCGTGCCCTTCATAGTCATCAATCATATTGGATATATAAGATGAGTTGTTATCGTAAAATTTACTCTTTTGTTGATCATCAAGAATATGATCAACTTTAGCCTTTTTAGTATAATTTTTTTCAGAAATTGCAGCTGTAATTTCAATTTTATTTTTCTTAAAAGCTCCTTTTAAACCTTTATTTGTAATCGTTTTTAATATAATAGCATCGGGCCCCAACTCTTGTTTAATTCTCTTGAGAGCCTCATTCATACTTTCAGCTTCAAACTTTCTTACATACATCTTACAACCTCACCGTCCCTAGTGATCTGATGTTCGCATCCGGACTCAGTTCGCTGTGAGAAATCACCATCAAATTAGGAATAAACTTCTCTGTCAGACGTTTAAAATGATTCCGAATTACTGGCGAGCAAAGAACAACCATCTTTTCGCCCATACTTGTAGCCTCTTCAATTTTCTCGTTAAGGCCTGCTAAAATGGATTGGGTTACTTTTGGATCCAGACTAAGTTGCTGGCCTTGCTCAGTTTGAACTAGATTCTGAGCAATTGACTCCTCAATTCCCCTATCCAACGTGAAAAGAGGGATATCACCCTGTTCGCTTTTTACGCTCTCTGTAATCGTCCTAAAAAGAGCCTGCCGAACACTTTCAGTAAGTGTCTCAGCATCTTTTATTGTAGCACCACACTCTGCTAAAGTCTCCAAAATCGTTCTTAAATCCCTAATAGAAACATTCTCACGCAATAAATTTTGTAAAACCTTTAAAATTTGACCTAAAGTAAGAATATCTGGGATTAAGTCACTAACAATCTTAGGATGAGTTTCTTTAAAGCTATCAACAACCCTCACAAGTTCCTGTCGACCGAAAAGATCAGACAAGTTAGTTTTGAGTATTTCAGTCAAGTGAGTAGCAATTACCGTTGAAAGATCAACAACAGTGTACCCATTATACTGAGCATCTTCTTTTTGGTCCTCAGTGATCCAAACAGCAGGTAAACCAAAGACTGGTTCAACAGTTTCAACTCCATCTATCTTCTCAATAACACCTCCTGGATCCATGGCCATAAAGTGATCTGTCATCAAATCTCCCTTAGCCACTTCAATTCCTTTTATCTTAACTGAATATCCACCTGGTTTAAGTTCAAGATTATCTTTAATTCGAATAGAAGGAACAATCACACCCCAATCTAAGACAAATTGTTTTCTAATATGAGTAATTCTTTCTAGAAGATCACCATTTTGTTCACTATCAACTAAATTAACCAAACCATAGCCAACTTCAAGCTCAACAAGCTCTAAGTGCAGTAGTTCTTCTAAATTATCAGAAATCGCTTTCTTTTCTTCTGTATCCTTTTGAAGAGCATCGAATTCTTCCTTTTCATTCATCTTTTCTATTCTGTATCCAAGTAGTGTTAAACCCAAGCCCATAAGAAGAAATGGAGCTTTGGGAAGTCCAGGGATTAAGCCAAAAATAATTAAAACAGTAGAAGCAATATAAATAGCCTTTGGATGGACTCTAAATTGCTTAACAACTTGGTTGCCAAGATTATCTTCATTTGTATTACGAGTTATAATAACACCAGCAGCAGTAGAAACAATCAGTGCGGGTACTTGTGAAACGAGGCCATCACCAACGGTAAGCAAAGTAAAAGTCTCAGCAGCTTGAGAAATATTCAATCCACTCTGAACAACTCCAACAATAATGCCGCCGATAATATTAATTGCCGTAATTAAAATACTGGCAATAGCATCGCCTCTTACAAACTTTGAAGCACCATCCATCGAACCATAAAAATCAGCTTCTTCAGCGACTTCCTTACGTCTAGCTTTGGCTTCAACCTCATTGATTAAACCAGCATTCAAATCAGCATCAATGGCCATCTGCTTACCAGGCATAGCATCTAACGTAAAACGGGCAGCTACTTCTGCAACTCGCCCAGCACCTTTCGTAATAACCATAAAGTTAATAATCACTAAAGTAATAAATACAATAATCCCAACTACATAGTTTCCTTCCACAACAAACTCACCAAAAGAACGGATAATCTCTCCCGCAGCCTGAGTGCCTTCGGCTCCACCATTTAATAGAATATTGCGAGTTGATGCCACGTTAAGAGCCAATCGAAACAAAGTCATGACTAGAAGAAGTGATGGAAAGGTTGAAAAATCGAGAGGTCTTTTACTATAAATGCTCATCAAGAGAACAATAATAGCTAAAGATAAACTTAGAACTAAAAAGAAATCGAGAGCCATTGGAGGAATTGGAATGATCATCATACCAAGGATAAAAATAACACCAATAGCAACCATTAGGTCGCTGTTTTGTTGAAGAAATTTAAATCTTTTTAAGATATCATCCATAGATACATTTCCTTATACATCTACACCGCTGCCTAGAGCTTTCTTCTTTTTCTTAAGCTTATAAACAAAAGCTAAAACCTCAGCGACTGCTTTGTACAAATTACTTGGAACAGCTTGACCAATCTTAACTGTTTTATACATAACTCTTGCTAAAGGAACATTTTCCACAATAGGAATATCGTTTTTTTTCGCCACTTTTCTTATACGCATAGCCAAACTATCAGCACCTTTTGCTATAACTTCTGGAGAAATCATTGTTTCTTTATCATATCTCAAAGCTACTGATAGATGGGTAGGGTTAGTAATAATGACATCTGCTTTTTTTACATCACTCATCATTCTCTTAGTCGCTATATCTCTTTGAATTGCTCTAATACGTTGTTTGATTTCGGGGTTACCTTCTTTTTCTTTACTTTCCTTTTTAACCTGCTCTTTAGTCATCATTAATCTTTTACGATAACTTATTTTTTGATAAGCAAAATCTCCAATAGCAACAACAAAAAGACCAAGAATGATAGCAAAAGCTAACTCAGTTAAAATCCAACGAGCATGTAAAACTCCTTGAACAAATCCAACATGAAAAAAACCTCTATAAGTTGAGAGGTCATCTTTCATAAAAAAATAAACTATACTCAAAATAAATAGAAATTTAAAAAATCCCTTAATAGCTTCGACTAGTGAACGCATCGAAAAAAGTTTCTTCAAGCCTTGTATTGGATTGATACGTTCTGGTTTGAACTCTAATACTTCAGGAGAAAATAAAAAACCTACTTGTGCGAGATTAGCCAAAACACCAACAACAAGTGTAGCTATCGCAACCGGAGCTACACATTTCAAACCAGTTATAGCAGTTTTATAAACTATAGTTCGAAATGATTTCTCAGTGAATGCAGTAGAGATATCTAAACGATAGCTCCACTCAACAAACTCACTCATGACCTCGTAAATATAGACTATACCAAGAACAAGAGTTAGGATCGATGCAGAGAGGACTAATACTGAAGTTAGCTCTTTTGAAGAAGCCACTTCACCACGTTTACGGAACTCTTCAACCCTATTTGCTGAAGGCTCTTCTGTTTTTTCTTGATCTGAATCGAACTCTTCTGCCATTAGTAATTATCTCTTTAGTTAAATAATAAACTGGAACCATCGACCTAATTTATCTGTGTAAATACGAAAAGCCACTTGGAAAAATTCATTAGAACTAGCAGCAAAAACAAGTAATCCCAAACCGATATTCACAACAAAACTCACCATAATAATATTCATTTGAGGAACGGTTCGAGCAATAATTCCTAAAATTGTAGTTATCAACATATTAGTAAAAATTAATGGACTCGCTAGCATCAAAGCAGCCAAAAATATCCCTTTAAACGTTTCTATAAAAAATATTGGAGATTTAGCCATTTTCCCTATGTCATAAACATGAATGCTGAAAAAACTAGTGTAGATCCCTTTAAACATCGGAATTAATGCCCCTGAACTAATAATAATAATCACCATTGTCCATTGAACAAGTCTTTCAAAAGGACCTATTTGAGAAGAGCTGGATGGATCAAAATAATGGACAGCACCAAAGCCAATTTGTTGATTAATAATAGAACCAGATGATGTAAAAAGATCTAGTAATGCTTTTACCATATACCCAATCAATAGCCCTATCACCAAATAAAAAATAGTTAAAGCCCAGAAATTATCAATACCGAGATAAGAAATATCCTTCCCTACTTCATTTTTCACTGATGGGTAAAAAGCATAGGCGACAATAAGAGTGAATAGCGTTTTAACAACAATTGGAACAGAGACATTATCAAAAAGAGGAAGTTGAAAAATGATAGCTCCCCACCTGATAAAAACTAACCAGAAGCAAATAACTTGAGCATAATCTGTTAAATTTACGTTAATCATAACTTTACACTCTTAATATTATCCTCAATATATAACTAGTTCTGACTAATAACATTTGGAATATTAATTATTAACTCTCTTGTAAAAGTCGTTATTGTATCAGCCATCCAAGGTGCAAAAATAACCATCATTCCAATAATGACTAAAATTTTTGGAATAAAAGAAAGTGTTTGTTCATTAATTTGAGTTACAGCTTGAAATAAAGAAACCAAAATACCTATTAGTAAAGCACCCAATAGCATCGGTGATGATATATAGAGAGATACTTTAACCGCCTGGTTCGCAATATCGCTAAATGCATCGTATCCCATATATACTCCCTCATTCTAAAGATTCAATGAAATGACCTTAAAATTGACCCTGTTACAAGTTGCCATCCATCAACCAATACAAAAAGTAAAAGCTTAAAAGGAAGAGAAACAACTACAGGTGGCAACATCATCATTCCCATAGCCATCAAAACTGATGCCACAACCATATCCAAAATCAAAAAAGGTATATAAAGTAAAAAACCAATCTGAAATGCAGTCTTCAATTCACTGATAATAAATGCTGGAATTAAGTAGTGGATAGGAACATTCTTAACATTTTGAGGCTCTGGTTTCCCTGTAACATCGTAAAACAACTTAATATCGGCCTTCCTTACTTGCTTGCTCATAAATTCGCGCAAAGCACTTTCAATCCTCTCTAAAGCTATACTTGTTGTGATTTTTTCTTTCATATAAGGACCAACTACTTGATTGTAGATTTTCTCACCAGTAGGCTTCATAACAAAAATAGATAAAAATAAAGAAAAGCCAATTAAGAGCTGGTTTGGAGGCATATTCTGTGTTCCAATTGCTTGCCTCATAAAACTAAGAACAACAATTATTCGAGTAAAAGATGTGCAAAGAATTAAAATAGCAGGTGCTAGAGTAAGAACTGTAAAAAGAGCTAGAACCTCAATTGTATCGACAAGATCAACACCTTGTCCAAAGTTAACAGATAGACCAGGAAGAGCCACATTTGTACCAGTACCACTTTGAGCTAGTACATCTCCACTGAAGAGTAGAAATCCTAAAAGACTCCCTGTCCATATAAGTAAACTTCCTATTATTTTTTTAGCCATTTTTATATAGTCCTTCCTGGACTCAAATTACTGTAGAGATTTTAAGTCTTTAATTTTATTTTTTATCTGCTCAGAAAACTTTACTTTATCTTTGGCAGGAATCTTTTCTGCAGAATGAGTTAGCTCTTCTGTTGTTTCTTTATCTTCAGAATCTTGTAAGATTTCCTTTAAATGAAACTCTTTGCTTTCTTTACTAACTTCTTTTAAATTCGTATCAAAGTTAGTACCTGAAATTTGGCGCTCTCCTTCTTTCAAAAGTTCTGCTGTATTATCAATCTCAGATAAAAACTCCATACCTTTTTCAGTACTAGCCATTAAAAAAATTTGTTTATGAACTCTAACCAATATCAAGCTTCTTTTAGGTCCTATATAGGACGTATTGAGAACTTCAATAATTTTAGTACTATTAAGAAAACCAAGCTTTCCTTTCTTGAAAACTCCCTTTTTCATAAGATTGACTAAACCATAGAATAAAAACAAAACGAGAACTAAAAATGCTCCAGCTTTGGCAGCATAAACCCACAATGAAAATTGAGACTTAGACCCTTTCTTCCCCGCAGCCATCGCCGTTTTGACTCGATCAGAATGCTTTGTCAATTTCTTAACATTAGCTGGTTTTAGTACTGTTTGCTTAACCTTCTTAATTTCAACATCAGGGATTGATTCTTTATCTTTTAATAATTTGTTTAAATAACTTTCATCAAAGTCAGAAGGCTTCGTTTTCTTAACTAGCTTGTATGTTTTTCCAATCAATTTAGGAAAAACGACTTCGACCCGATTTTTGCGAACGAATATTTCAACCTGAGACTCTCGCCCTTTTAAAGAGAAAGGGAGAATCGTTCTGAAACGTACTGTTTTTTTATCAAACTGATAGGCTAAAATCTTTGTGTCAAATTTTTTATTTAAAGAGATTGACTTTTCTATCTTTGGCCAAACAAAGGTACCAGGTAAAGAAACTTGCAACATATTATTTTTGATTTCTAATTCAGGTTCCTCTTGTAGTTGCCCTTTTAGTTTTATAGAAATTCTTCCTTCGCTAGAGTTTTTTTTAAATCTCAAATTTTTGACTTTTATACTTTTTTTAGCGAAAGCGTCGTAAGATATTGATAAAAAAACTATTATAAAAATTAACTTCAGAATTTTTATCATTACAGCCTCTTTTATTTAAGTGTTTCAATCCTTTCAACAGGACTAATAATATCTGTCAATCTTATGCCGAATTTTTCATTGACCACAACAACTTCGCCCTTAGCAACAAGCTTTCCATTAACTAAAATTTCTAAAGGCTCCCCTGCCAACTTATCAAGTTCTAAAACAGAGCCTTGACCTAATTGAAGCAAATCTTTAACTACAACAGTGGTTCTACCCAACTCTACAGTTACCTTTAAAGGAATATCGAGAATAAAATCTAGGTTCTGAACCTTTAGCTTATTAAGAGCATCATCCCCTGCTTTTATCTCATCGGCTAAGCGATCAATCTGAACTTCATCAACATTTGTTCCATTTTCTTCAACACTAGAGTTTTCACTACTATTTTCATTTTCCATTATTTACCTCACAACTTTGCTTTTTCTCACAATATTGCCCATAACAGAGGTCACTTGTACGGCACGATTACCTTTATAAACCCCCATAAGACATTTCAATTTATCTACACCCTCAACATCAATAATAACTTCACCCGATGCCTCTTGGTTCAATGGAATAATATCCCCTTTTTCCAACGTAACAAGATCTCCAACGGTCATCTCTGCTTCTCCCAATTTGACAATGAGAGTAGTGCTAACATCCATGATGTGCTCATTCATAGCCTGGGTCCATATTGAATCGGCCATATCATGATCTGTCTGAAAATTGGAAGAAAGCTTTTGTTTAATAGGCTCAATAGTTGAGTAGGGAAACACAATCATAATGGTTCCCGAAGCTGATTCAAATTCGACTTCTAAAGTTGTCGCAATAATAACGTCAGAAGGGGGAACAACTCCAACAAACTGTGGATTAATTTCTGTTCTTAAATATTGAGCATCTATGCGATGGACAGGAGCCCATGCTTCTTCTAAATCACTGATAGCCATATCCATAACTTTCTTCATAAAAGAAAGCTCAATTTGAGTGAATTCTTTTCCTTCAATCTTAGTAAAAGGTCGATCAGTACCACCAAAATAAGAGTCAATTATGGCATAAGCAAGTTTTGACTCAAATACTAGCAGAGCTGGACCTCTTAACTCGTTAAATCGCATGATACACATGCAAGAAGGAATTGGTAGAGTGTTAACAAACTCACCAAATTTAAGAAGATCAGTTGATATAATAGATATTGTTGAAATTTTTCTTAAAGAGTTCGATAGAGAAACTCGAAACGATCGAATAAACCTTTCATAAATAATTTCGAGAATAGGCATTCGTCCACGTATGACCCTATCTTGGTTAGTAAGATCATACGTCTGTATATTATCGCCCTCATCCAACTCATCAAAATCAGCATCCAAATCCCCAAGAATATTATCGGTATCTCCGTCATTAACAGCACTGAGTAGGGCATCAACTTCATCTTGACTTAAAACTTGTGCCATTTTGGCCTCCCCTCCTGGGATATATAAGAATGAACTCCTTTCATCCTCATTTAAAAATCTAACTAATTAATTACTTCTCCTACAAAAACGCAGCAATAATCAGTTCACCTGAAAACCAATATAATAGACATCTATAACTGCACCATCTACTAAAAATGAATTAATCGCAGCCTTAATTTCTTCCTTCAAATAATTTTTCCCCTCCAATTTCAATAAATCTTCAGGTCTTTTACTATTGAGGGTACTAATAATGGCATCCCTAATTTGAGGTTTTCGTGATTTAAATTCTTCCTCACTCGAGCTTCTACTAAATTTTAAAACAGCGCTAAGCCGCACGAACCTCCGAGGTCCATCACCTTGAGCAAGGTTTGCGGTAAAGCCTTCTAAAGGAAAAAGAATCCCATCCTCTTCCTTGGCCATCCCTGTCTCTGCTCCCTCAGACTCCATAGCCATCTCTTGCATTTCTGCTTTGACAATATCACTGACACTGGGGCGAGAAGCCGTTTGTTGATGATTTTGATAAAAAAGAAAACCAACAGCACCAGTCACAACAGTATTCAGCAATACTAAAATTGTCAGCAAGGGGTTCTTGCTATTCGAGCCCTGATTGGTTGGCTGGGCCTCCATTTTGTCTTGCTCACCATCGGCCATAATTTCCCCTTATTTCTCTCTCTGTCAAAAATTATACAGTTCGGCAAAAAAGGCTTCAAGGGAGGCCTTTTTAGACGGAAATTTCTACCTCTTAAGAATTTCAAAAGGAAAAATTTTCCTCCAAAAAAGACTAAAGAGTCAATCTTATGGCATCAATTAGGACAGCTAAGGGCTTTAATCAAGCAATCGAATGCTAAAACAGTCAATTGATAAAAAATAACAACGAAATAAACAAAAAAGCCGCCAAGAATGGCGGCTTTCACTACAAAAAATCAAAAAGAAAAAATTAAAACATTTCCTTCCATGCTTTTCCTGGACGAAATTTTGGAAGAGTTTTAGCTTTAATTTTAATTTTCTCACCAGTCGCAGGATTAACACCGACCCGAGCAGCACGGCGAGTTTTAGAAAAAGTACCAAAACCAATCAAAGAAACATCATCACCTTTCTTAACGGCTTTTCTAATTACGTCCGTCATTGTGTTAACAATAAAATCACAATCTTTCCTGCTGATGTGCTGAAGTTCTTTTCTGCACAAGATGGCATCGACAAGCTCTTTACGGTTCATTCCAACTCCAAAAGGTTAGTGTTCAAAAGGATAATAAATGTTTGCTTATTTTGCTTTGATTGACAAATTTTTTTTAAGAAAAATTTTGAAACACCCGCTATATAAAGGACTAGAACATTTTTTCTTGCCAAACATAAATTTCTTCCTCAATAGCAACACGTAAAGCCTCTTTCCAGCCTCTCAGCAATAGCTCTCTTGGTTCAACAGATTCAAGGTTTTCTCTTGTCGCCCTTAAAAGAATGGGAGCTAAATGCTGAAAAAAATCATTAAGACTCGGAGGGTCTTTCAAACCAAAATCGACATTCAAACCCTGTTCAATTAACTGCGCTTGCAACTCGAAAAGCCCGTCGATAATTTCGGCAAGATCATCTAAGGTTAATAATCTTCTCAATTTCTTAATAAAAACTTCAATAGGAATATCTTCATTCCCTTTAGGTGTGCGATTTCTCTTCAGTCCCTTTCCAAAACTATTATATAACCCTTCCATAAATGACATTCTAACAAGAAAGGCTTTTCCGAGGGAAAAGCCTTTCTTTTTTTGGATAATCAATAACTAAGAATTATAAGACGTTGAGTTTCTTAATGATCATTTCGAAATGACTCAGTGGATAAGCCCCTTTAACAGGAATACCGTTGAGCAAGAAACCAGGTGTTCCCGACATACCAAACTTAGCCGCTTCCTTTTGATCCTCTTTAATTCGCTCAATGACTTTTTTACTATTGAGATCTTTTCGGAGTTTTTTCATCTTAACACCGAGCTTCTTAGCTACCGACTTTAGGTACTTTTCCCCTTTTTTAAGCTTACCCTGATTTGCATAG
The DNA here is from genome assembly GCA_965206965.1 of Bacteriovoracaceae bacterium. Taxonomy (GTDB): domain Bacteria; phylum Bdellovibrionota; class Bacteriovoracia; order Bacteriovoracales; family Bacteriovoracaceae; genus CBDBLK01. The sequence goes on from OZ242254.1 coordinate 474,522, forward strand.
AGCTCATCGTGAAATTGAAAAGCCTTTTTCTCACTCTGCAACCTGATGGCTTCATAATACTGTGAAGCCATCATAGCATTGCGATGAAAACTTAGAGGAAGATGCTTATAAATAAACTGAATCTTTCCCTCATATTTTTTTAATAAATTTCGAACCGTCTCAAATCCTCGCGCACAAAAGGGACACTCAAAGTCAGAATACTCTACTAAAGTAAGGGGAGCACCCTTCGCTCCTCGAATCGTTTCATCACTGCGAATCATCGGCTTCAACGGGTTTTTAAAAGCTTGATCAAACTTTTTAGTTTCTTCAGCTTCACGCTTTTTAGCCATGGCCCCACGAGCATCTTGAGCCACTTGCTGGAGAGTTTCAATAAACTCAACGGGGTGGCTCTTGATCGCTTCTATCAAAATATCGGGGTTTTCTTTCATAGCCTTTTTCATTTGTTCAGCTAATTTCTTTTCAGAGATACAGCCAAATACGAGAAAAGCCACAGCCAACACATTCACAAAGACTTTAAAGTTTTTCATTCATCATTCCCTTAGTTCTGTATTCTTATTCTTGTTAAAGATAAAAGAAAATCAACCCATTTTAGATAACTTTCCTCTCTACTTTAATCCTTAACCAAGTTTTTTTGAACATAATCGAGATATTTATTCAATTTCCTGCACTGCGGCCTCAAATAATAGAAACCAACCAAGTGAACACGTGCATTATAGCGACCTTTTAAAAAAGAACGCATAGTCGCAAAAATTCCAAAAGCAGGGCCCGAAACTTTCAAATAAAGGTGCACCGCAAGTAGTCCATACATAAGCACGTGGGAAACTAAAACCCCAAGGATAATTAAATCGACGACTTCAGATTGACGATGAAGATAATAATTAATCTTAGGTTTATCGCTTCCAAGCATTTGGTAAGCCAGATCCATAACTCCCTCATTGAGATCAAAGCCAAAAGCATAAACAGAGGTTGAAACGACCAACAAAGAAATAAGGATAAAAAACATAAATTGAATGAAAAAAGCCGTCTCAAAAACAGGCTTATGGATTCTCTTGTACTTTTCAGGAATTTCTATCGATTTGAGAACACCTTGCTTTTCAGCAATATCAATATAGGTAAAAAAGAATTCTGCAAATCGAGTCAAAAGTTTAAGATCAGTAAAAAACTCAGGATCATAGCTGGCTTCCTCTCCATTCAATTTTTTTTCACAATACTCCCCTATCAATCGAAAAGGCCGCAAAAGAAGACTTGATACGTACAAGGCAAGAATATTTACAAAAATGAGTAAACAAGCCATATAGGGAACAGAATTTAATAAGTAATCAGAAATAGCATCGTAAAAATTTTCATCAAAATTATCAATTCCAATAATTTCATTGGCCTTAAAAAAATGAGCGTCCAATTTGACGAGAATAAAAATTAAAAAACTTAAAATAATAAGAGAAAGAAGAGGAATAGAAGTCATCTTAAGGCCAGTGAAAAGCCGAAATTTAAACTCCTCATCATCGAATAGCTTTAAAAGCTTTTTTCCATGACTTTTGGCCAATTTAAAAGCTTTTACACTTTCCATAAACCCCCTCCACCAACGCACAAGAGTGCAAAATTATTATAAAAGAAGACCCCGCCCAACCCTCTATCAGGCACATTTTCCCATCTCAAAGACCGAAAAAAATGACTACTTTTTAGACACCTGAAAAAGGCTTAATTGTTCTTTCTCTTTTTTAAATCTTGTAAATCACTGTAATCATTAAAAATGCCCCCTATTTTAGGGTAAAAAAAGCTGGCACAGGTCATGCAAGTATTAAAGCAACACAAATGAGTTAGAGAGTTTGATGACTAACAGGAGAGAGAACCATGAAAACCTTTAATCACTTTAAATGGAAGGCATTGACCAAAAAAGCCATCCTTTTAAGCCTGGCCGGGGTCTTGACCATCGGCTGCGGAAAAAGCCAAAGCAGTAACAATAACAGTTCTGGTGGCAATAATTTTAACTCACCAGTATTAGGTGGTAACGATGCAGGCTATTGGCAGCAACTTAAGAGCCAACATCAATGTACTGGTAATTCTCAAGGGAGAATGGCCGATTTAACTTTTAGGCTTTCCCAGGGGAGTGCCTCTACTTATAGAATATCTGGAGCTCTTCAGTCAGGAAGCCACAATGGTTCTGTATCCAGTACCTTTGTTGGACGCAACTACGGTTCAAACGACCTGATTTACATCCAAAAGGTCGCTCAGGGCAGCCAAGTCGCCTATAATGTGGTCCTGTCTCTATGTACATGGATTTCACAAAGTAATTCCTATGGCAGCTACCAAGCCAACTCTATCGAGAACATAGGACCAAATGCTGGCTTAAGTAACTTCGAGCTTTACTACGCTACCCTCAGCACGCCTTCAAACGCTCAAACGGGCCAAGTCTTGGACGCATGGGTAAAGTTTACTTCTCAAAACTACGGTGGACAGATTCCCGTAAGGTTTGCCCCGGTTCAAACTAACAACCAGTATCGCTAGTAATAAAAACGCTAAAAATTAAATAAACTCTCATTCCAAGGATGGAATAACTCTCTCTCCCCTCAAAAAGGGCAGCAAAAACACTTGCTGCCTTTTTTATTTTAAAGAAGAGGGGGACCCAGTTTATCCTGACCCTTTAAATACTTTTCAATCCCTCGAGTTACTGCCTCAGCATAGCGCTCTTGAAACTTAGGATTTAATAATTTCTTCAATTCTTTCGAGTTAGACAAAAAACCAACTTCAAGCAAAATCCCAGGTCGCTTGGTCAAAGCCAAAACATAAAAAAGGGCTGGCTTAACCCCTCGATTGATCAATCGATAGCGTTTCCCTACCAGTTTATGAATCTCAGAATGAATATGATTTGCTAAAGCCTTGCTCGTCTTTACCGTCCTTTCAATCGCCAGATCAATGAGTATTTTATTAACCTCTAATTCCTCGCCTTTCAGCTCACGGTTCTCAATCTTTTCAACTTTATGAACAGCACTGTCTTGATGATTATCTAAATAATAGGTTTCAAAGCCACGAGGATTCTTACCCGAACTAGAGTTAATATGAACAGATATAAAGAGATTAGCCTTGAGCTTCTCTGCCATTTGAGCCCTTTCATGCAACCCTACATTTCTATCAATGCTTCGAGTAAGAAAGGAATTATATTTCTTAGAAAGTTTACGATGGATTTTTTTTGCCAACTCAAGAGCAATATCTTTCTCTTTAACTAGCTTCCATTTTTTCTTTCCATAATAGTACCGAGCTGTAGCACCCTCGTCTTCCCCACCGTGACCTGGATCAATCAAGATAGTATAAGCTTGTGATGACCAGGGCCAGAATAACGTAAAGATCAGTAACCATTTTACCATTTTTTAATAGATACGCTTTACCTTAAAACGAGGGAAGTAATAGCTTAGTATTCTTTTATAATCCCATCCTCTAGCGGCCAAATCAAGAGCGCCGAGCTGACACATCCCCACGCCATGCCCAAAACCACTCCCTTTAAAGCTCACTCTTTGATTGAACTCTCCCAATTTTTGAAATTTAACTTCAAAATTATTTGAAGGAACCGTTTTTCTCCCGAAATATCTCCTTATCAGAGCTTTTTTAAAACGAATCACTTTACTCCCCAGAGAAACTCCTACAGTTCTCGCCAATCTATTATCAGGAGTAATTTTTATCGTTTTTTTTAAGTAGGGCCTAGGATCTACTAAAGAAAAACCTTTCTTACCTACCCACTTTAAAAACTTCTTAAAACGAGCTAAAGAAACTCCTTTATGATAGTCAGAGTTGCCACGATTGCGACAAAATGAACAATTCATAGCTTTATAACCTCGCACAGGACTCTGCCAAACTTGATCAGGTCTCAAAGTATGCCCACCGCATTTAGCGTGAAAAAAAATAGGCTTAATTACCTTAGCTGGACCGATTAGAACTTCTCCTCGCGTATCCAAAGAAGCCCTTTGGGTTTTTTTAGTTGAATCCAAAAAATGGCCTCCAACTTGGTGCTTTTCACTACTCTCTAGATGATAAAAAGTTTCAAAACCAGCCTGCCGTGAAACCTGGCGAGACTCCATTTTATAAATAGCGTACGTCCGTGCGGCAATGGCTTGAGCCTTAAGAGCTTCAAGTGGCCATTTCGCATTCATTTCTTTAGAAAGAAGAGAAGATAAGTAATCTTCAATGTCCGTTTCATGGACAACGTCACAGGAATCTGCCATTGGGGAAGCTACAATATGCAACAATCCCTTATACCTTTCATTAATAGCCTCTTTCTTTAAAGAAACTAAACCCGTTGAACTTACCAAACTGGCTAAAAGAACTGGTTTTAAAGAAGGCTTTTTCGTACGCTGAGCTAAACCAAAGCAATTAAAACGGATGCTTTTTCTGCCCTCAAAAGCTTTGACATCATTATTAACATGAATCTTTCTCTTGAGATCAGTTCCACTAATAAAAACATTCTTCATCCCCTTCCGTACTCGAACTCTAATTTTTGGTATGTTTAGGTATTTAGGCGGTTTTTTAAACCCATAAATCCTAGCAACAGCACCCTCTGTCGGCGAAATAAAAATTAAAGATAAAAGGGAAAAAAGAGTCATCATTCTGACGGCCATCTCCATCCTTGGATTGGAAACCGTATTTGATAAACTCTATTATATAATAGGCAGGAATAGCTCTCAAGCTATACCCGCGCCCATTTAGTTTCAGACCTTTTTACCCAAGTAATCAGCTACTTTCTGAAGATCAATCCATGCCGATCGCTTCATATTGGGGTTAATCTGCAGAATGTCAGGATGAAAGACAGGAAAACAAGGAATGACAACAGTCTCCGCTTCCCCCAGCGGCAAAGAAAGGGGAAACTCCTTGCCATGAACCAGGCTCAAACGCTCTTTGCGACCTAAACTAAGGTTAGTAGCATAGGCACCGAGGGCCACCACTGCTTTAGGCTTAAGGCGAAGAAGATCTGAAGACACCAAAGTCCATGTTTCCTCTTGAGAAAGCTCTTTATCAAGAAAAATCCGTACGGCTTCGCCTGGCTCAAACTGCATGGCTCCCATCATTTTTGACAAAAGCCCGCCATCACTAGAGCCTTTAAAATCTTTAGGTGTCTCACCTAAAAAAACAACTAAAACTTCCTGGCCACCAACTAAATCTTGTTTTTGAAGCGAAGAACTGAACCCTCCTTCAAAGCTTATTTTAGAAACACAAGGTAAACCTTGTTTAGAAGAAGTTTCATTGATCATTTTTACACTAGATTGAAGTTCTCTTTGGGACGCTTCTCTAAGAAAGCTGAAATACCAATTTGCCTTTTTAAAGAGCTGAAAAGAAAAAGACCGAGACCTGGCATTGTCTCCTTTTAAAAACGCTTCTCTCTGAGTTCGCAAATTGTGAAAAAAACCTTCGTAATCCAATCTATTCTCCCAAGTTTCTAACTCAACAGAAACAAACTGGGGTAAAAAAGTCCTCAATCAAATCATCGGCACCACAAAGTGTAAAGAAGATCTTCTTTGCACCGATTCGTATAGAGTACTCAGTTATAAGCTATGAAAATGAGGTTCACATGAGTTCTAGCGATTTAGACTTTAAGTTTGAAAGATTTGAAGAATACTTTGGAGATGTAAAACAAGTAAAAAAACAGATCAATGATTGCAAGATCTGCGGTTCAAAACTTATCTTCACCCACCTTTCAGATTATAAAAACCTCTACATTCAAGAAACTTCCTGCTGCCCAGAATGCGAGGGTATAAATAAAAAGCTAATACATATCCTCAACTGAACAACAAACCTAGGGTCAGGACTCCCGTCCCTTTAAAACCTCTAGAATATTTGCTGAAACCTTCAGACTCACACCCAAATATTCAGATAATTCATTTATCTCCATGGCCAAAAGCTCGCGAGGAGTTTTATCTAGCCTTTTTAAAACCAGAGCTTTTGTCTTGGGACCAATCCCTTTAACCTCATCCAGCCAAGAGCTTAAAACGCGCCCTTTCTCTGCCTTATGATGAAGTCTACGAGAAAAGCGATGGGCTTCATCGCGCATCTGAGTCAATATTCGAAAGAGGGCCCTATTTTTATTGAGTTGATAAGAGTTTTTTCTTCCAGGAAGGATGAGTCTCTCTTGCGTTTTTTTGACTCCCTCTTCCCTAAGCTTCATATTCCCAAACATTGTTTTGGACTTAGCAATACCGACAACGGGTATTCCAATACCAACCTCCTCTAAAACCCCCTTAAAAACATTAACTTGTCCCTTTCCTCCATCGACAATAAAGACATCGGGAAGTTCTCCATGCAAAACTCTGCGTGTTAAAACTTCTTTCATCATAGCAAAGTCGTTATTCCCTTCCTTTCTGGCTTTTAAATGATAATGGCGATACATCTTTCTTTCGGGCTTTCCGTCTCTAAAAACAATTTGACTAGCAGTAGGGGAACTTCCTTGAAAGACAGCAACATCATAACATTCAAGCAAAATGGGTCTTTCCTTAAGTCCCAATAATTCCTTCAATTTATTTAAGCCAACGAAAACTGACTCTTGATTTTTTACTCTGACCCTTTGGTGCTCAAAAACATAGTCTTGGGTAAGCAGCATAAGAGAAGAAAACTCTTTCCCAGGGGAACGAACATCCATCTTTTGCAAATAATTCAAAGCTTCTTTAAAAAGAGACAATACTTTTTTCTGAAAAGAAACAACCACAACATCAGGATAAGAATCATGCGTTTGTGAATAGTATTGAAAAAGAAAATTAGCGGCTTCCATCTCAATACCTTCTATAAGATCTATCACAGGAAAATGAAAATTTTTATGCCCCAAAAGAATTCCATTGCGAACCATATAAATCGATAGATCTACCTCAAGTTCTCCCATATGGTAGGCAATAATATCAATATTTTTCTGGAGCCCATGAAGTTCAGCATTTTTTTGTTGAGAAAAATCTAAAAAAGATTTTAAAACTTCTATAGAATCTCTGATAATCACGGCTTGCTCAAACTCCTCATTCTCAGCAGCCTGATGCATTCTCATTTCTAACACTTTTAGACTCTTACTTCCTTTTCCTTTAAAAAAATCTAAAGCTAATTGAAGTGCTTCACGGTATTTTTTATCACTTATCTTACCCACACAAGGTGCAGAACACTGTTTAATCTGAAATAGAAGGCAAGGTTCCTTCCGTGAGTTAAATTCTCTTAAAGAGCAGTCTCGCAATTGAAAACTTTTTGTTAATATCCTTAAAACTTCTCCAATATGGCTTCCATAAACAAAAGGACCAAAAACTTCCTTGCTCTTATTTCTCACGACTCTTCTTTGATAGTGCAAACGAGGATAAGGCTCACCATGATCGACTACGACATAGGGATAAGATTTATCATCCCTCAATAGAATATTGTATTTAGGACTATGTTTCTTTATAAGGTTATTTTCTAAAACAAAGGCTTCAGCTTCTGTCTGGGTCAAAAAAAAATCAATATCCAGGATATGAGACACTAAAATTTCCGTCTTAGGAGATTTAACCCCTTTCTGGAAATAAGAAGAAACTCTGGCTTTTAAACTTTTAGCTTTACCCACATAAAGGACTCGGTCATCCCTTCCCTTCATCAAGTAACAACCAACCTTAGAGGGAAGGCTCTTTGCTTTCTCTAATAATTTTGCCTGAAGATAGGCTATGCGTTCCGTCTTTACTTTATCACCCACCACATTTACTTTGGAAAACTGCTACATTCGTTTTCCCGTCCAAAGAGAAAGAAGGTTTCATGACAAAACTCAGTGTCGGCAAGGAAGTTCTCTCCCATTGTAATAAATGTAAATTAGCTTTGGCCCATATTATTGTGACGATGAAGGCAGAGACCGCAATAGGGAAAGTACAGTGCAAGACCTGTAGCGCAACACACGCTTACAAGGATCCTTCAGCTATTAAAGCCAAAAGGGTCACAAAAAAGGCTGCTCAATCAAAAAAGAAAAAAACGGAATCTATCTCAGATATTTGGATGGAAATGGTAGCCCACTCTAAAACCAAAAGCCAACCCTATTCTCCCGCTACAAAGTTTCAAGTAGGAGATATTATTGATCACAGTAAATTTGGTCCAGGTATCATTGATAAATATATCGACCTTGACAAAATCCAAGTTATCTTTCGCCACGACATTAAAATTCTAATTCACAACCGATAATGACCAAGACTTATTGAGGACCTTCTCTTAAGTTTGCAAAGCTAGTCTTATTTTCAATAGCCAAAACCAGAGTGCCCTCCAACAGAGAAGTGTAACCCTGCATTAGCAGCGGCATAGGGAGTCCCACCAAAAAATCCACCATAACCAGCACCACCATGGCCGTAGCCGCCCCCTCCAGAATGACGACCGACTTGATAGTTTCGGCCTGCTTCTAGGTAATTGTTATAAAGAGCTCCAGCCGCTACTTGGCCGGTGAGGTGATTCCCTCGGTTCCTATCGTTGGCAAACTGTGCACGACTTTGGGCCCTAGCCATCGCTTCAGCATGGGATTGCTGTTGTTGTTGCCAATATTGGCCTCCAGACCATCCTCCGGTTTGTCCCCAATAACCACCACCAGGATAACCTGCTCCAGGATAGCCCCCTGAGTAGTAACCACCAGAGCCAATACCGGCTCCACCATAAACCGTACTCGATCCACCAAAAACCGAACTAGGAAAGCCAACACCTCCACCGATGCCGCCACCAATGTAAATGCCCCCTCCAATGCCCCCTCCGATTCCTCCACCAGGGAAGCCAAACCCCCCACCGGGAAATCCAATTCCTCCCCCCAAGCCGGGGTAGGGAACAGGAACGGGAACGGGAACTGGTACCGGGACAGGAACAGGGTAACCCCCACCGAAGCCTCCACCACCAATACCGACTCCGGGAAAACCGATGCCTCCACCGATTCCGATGCCTCCGCCAATGCCTCCACCGATTCCACCACCAATACCGACTCCGGGAAAACCGATGCCTCCACCGATTCCAATGCCTCCACCAACACCTATTCCGGGAAAACCGATGCCTCCACCGATTCCACCACCAATACCGACTCCGGGAAAACCGATGCCTCCACCGATGCCACCACCAATACCGACTCCGGGAAAACCGATGCCTCCACCGATGCCACCACCAATACCGACTCCGGGAAAACCGATGCCTCCACCGATTCCAATGCCTCCACCAACACCTATTCCGGGAAAACCGATGCCTCCACCGATTCCAATACCTCCACCGATTCCGATGCCTCCGCCAATGCCTCCACCGAAATAAGGCCCCATCATTCCACCAATAAAACCTGGAGAATAACCTGCACCAAGCCACGGGTTTCCAAAACCGCCAAAGCCATTGCCACCAAAGCCACCAAAACCAGCAAAGCCACCACCACCACCACCTAAGCCAATCCCATTACACTGAGCTGCAAAATCCTGAGCTTGCTGAGGAAGAATAGGGTTAGCACCACGCGTGGTATTGTAGTCTAAAAAAGAATTAAACCGAGTAGTGCATTCTTTGTGACCTGAGCGGTAGGCATTGGCCCACTCTTTTTGAGTTTTATAACCATAACGTCCACTAATCCAAGTCGCTCCAACAAGGGCCAATGGACCAGCAACAATACTTAAAGCATCCAACCAGGGACTCGACTCTTCTTGTTGATTGACTACACACTCAATACAATCCACATCCTGTCCGGCTAAAGAAGCCATTTGGACGCACAAACCATATTCATCTTTAAATGGTCTTCGAATCTCAGAGCACTCTTCCAACGAGACGGCCTTAGCAACCTCTAATTGGAAAATGGCCATAAGAGCTAATAACCTAACTATCGAATTCTCTTTGTAATTAAACACTCTACCTAACTTCATAGGTCCTCCACTTCACCTTATGTAGCGTGGGTTTTCAATCCCTTATGCTACTAAAGCAGCACCTTCTCATTCGGCTATTCGGAAAATTTCGAGAAATTCTTTAATCTTAGTCAAGAAAGCAACCTAACCCCTCGAATACCTTTGAACAAAAGCCTTAGTTCAAAATAATCTTTGTTTGCCAATACCTAACTTTCTTTGGCAGGATTGGGTTTATGGAAGCTATCTCAGGGCATTGGGGAGAGTGGGGCTTTTTAATTCTTTCTCTTCTTTTACTAACTTACACAATGATCGTTATCAAAGAAGAAAAATACTCTTTTCAAGAGTCGGCGGTCCCTATCTATTTTCAAAACTTTAAATTTTTAGTTCCTAGCTGGTGGAATCTTAAAAGAAAAAGTTCCCATGAGTGCTCCTTTGAAAGACAGGATACCCGCTGCGAATGGAAAGCCTCCTTTCGCTGGCTTGATTGTCATCAATCAAAACAAAATATAATTGAGCAATGCCTCTCATTTATAAAAGAGGAACATATTGAATTTGATGAAGAGAATAGTATTATCAAAAATCCTACTGATTTTGAAAATCACCCAGCTCTAATAAATTGCAACATAGAAATAGCACGTATTGAAGGGACAGCTACCAAAGTTGGAGTTGAACGCAAGTATATGGACATCTTTGTAGTTAGGGATTTAGAAAAAAATGGTTATCTTTTAGCGGTGTCTGAAAGCAGTATTCTCAATGGACTTATTGAAGGTCCCTACTTTGAGGAAGTTATGCTCAACTTTTCTTTTATTCCAAAAGGAGAACTTAGTTCTTTTTAGGAGAAAAAGCTCTTAGTCTTTTAATGAGAAAGGAAGAGATCTCTTCGTCATCTCCAAAAACATCTTCGATAAGGTCACAATCCATAAGAAACTTAGTCATTCTCTGGGAAGCTTGGTGGAGAGACTCAACTAAATAAAGCCCTCCAATATTTTCCCCACTAAAACCTTTAATAATCTCTTTGCGGGCATGATTAAACATCTCAGACTCAGTTATATCCTCGGGAATGTTTTCTACTCCCATTTTTTCTTCCACTTCCTCGATAGCCTGATCGCGAATGTCTTCGTCCGTCGCAAAACTCACACCGAACTCCGTAGCCATTTTATCAATTAAACCTTCTCTCTTCTGGCTATCGAAATCAATCATGTTAGCTTCTTTAAGATAATTGATCGTATACACAGCCAATACTCTCAAAGTTTCGAAATCAGTTCTCATCATTTAAATTCCTTCAAAGGAAAACCCTTGCGGATTTGTCACTTTGTATACAATTTATTTAATCAACCTTTAGGTGCTAAACCAAAAGCTTGGCAATACTCGATGCCAGTCTATCCAATCAAAAATGGTCCTACAATACGAATTTTAAATAATTTGCCTGCCCAAAGAAGAATTGCCTAACGGCGCAACACCCTCTTCGCAAGACGCGCCTCCCCGAGAACAATCAAAAGAATGAGGTAAGCTGACACACCTAGTAATACCCAAAAGGTATAGTCGGCAGCCTGACCAAAAAACCCCTCAGCCCAATTTAAAGAATAAGACTTTGCCAGCCAAGTAGTTAAAAAACACCCTATCCCCGCTATAAAAAATTTCACAACTCTTCTATTGAGAAAAAAGCCAAGCCCCAACCCCAGCTCTTTGCGCAAAAAACAAACTTGAAGCAAGCAATTTAAAGCCATAGATAGCGATGTCCCTAAAGCTAAAACCTCAAACCCATGATAGGGAACAAGCAAAAGACAAAAAATGAGATTTGCTATGATAGAGAAGATAGAAATACCAACCGGCACTTGAGGTCGGTCTAAAGCAAAAAAAGTAGGAGCAAAAATTTTATAGAGGCCATAAAAAGGCAAACCAATTAAATAGGCTTGAAGAGCTTTTCCGGTCTGAAAAGTATCCTCAACATCGAAAGCCCCTCTCTCAAAAATAAGACGGACTGTTTCATCACTCAGAACATAGAGCAGGCAAAAAGCAGGAATTAAGCTCAACCAGGAAAGAGAATAACTCATCTTTAATATTTCAATAGCTTCTTTTTTATTCCCTTCCTTCCATAAATCACTAAAGTGAACCAAGTTTGAACCAGCGATAGACACACTTAGGACTCCCACTGGAAATTGAAACAAACGAAACGCATAAGTTAACCAAGAGACAGCTCCCAATTGAGTTCCCGTAGCCAAAATAGTGGTAACGAAAATATTGACTTGATTAGCCGCAATCCCTATCGTTCCTATTCCTAAACGATTCATTATTTTTTTGCTCTCTTGGCTTATTAACGAAATCTGAAAAGTTGGCAAAAATTGCTTTTTCAAAATCAGGGGAACCTGAACAAGCATCTGCATTAACCCCCCGGTGACAACACCAACACCTAAACAAAAAATAGGATGTAACCCCCATTCCTCTACAATAGGGGGAAGAAAAAGCATTGAGGCAATCATCATGATATTAAAAAAAGCTGGCGCAAGAGAGGGAACAAAAAAAACTTTTAACGAATTTAAAGCTCCCATAAAAAGAGCCGCCAAGCTCACCAGAGTGAGAAAGGGAGCCATCACTCTCACCAGTTGAATCGTCACTTGAAGCCTTTCTGGATCCTCTGTAAAGCTATCACTTGTAACCCAATCAACAACAATGGGTGCAAAAAAAATAATCAAAAGTGAAATAACACCAGTAATCAGCCCTAACAGCACAAACAAAGACCACAACAGCTTGCGGGCCCGCTGCTCATCTTTCAATCGTGCTTCTGTAAAAACTGGTACAAAAGCAGAGGAGAAAGCCCCTTCAGCAAATAAATCGCGCAGCATATTGGGGATGCGATAAGCAACGGTAAAGGCATCTGTCATTCCAGAAGCCCCAAAAGTAGCCGCCATAACCTGTTCACGCACTAAGCCAAGTAGACGACTAGAAAATGTTGCTAACGCCATTTTAAGCGAAGAAAAAATAAGAGGCAGAGTCTTCTTTTGTGACGCACTCAAAAGCCAACTTCCCTTGAATTAATATTTACGCTTCTCACAGCCTATGATACTCCTAAGCAGCCAAAAGCTTTTCTTCTACAGTAAAGTTGAAATCTTGATAAGGAAAATAAGTACCAAATTTAAACTCAACATTTTTTAAACCGTTACTAACGTTCACCCAAAAAGGAGCCTAACTCAAATGGATGCTACCGCACATTATTTAGCTTATAGCCCGTTTATTGGCTTGGCAGGATTTATGTTTGCCATTGCCACCTATGCCTGGGTTGTCAAACAACCAGCAGGCAATGCCAAAATGACCAATATTGCTTCCCTCATCGAATCAGGCTCGATGACTTTTCTTCGAAAGGAATACACAATTCTTATTGGTTTCCTCGCTATAGTAACAAGCCTTCTCGCATTTCGCTTGGGAACTAACACTGCCTTTTGCTATATCACTGGTGCACTAGCTTCTATGACCTGCGGCTATATCGGCTTGAAAGCCGCTACAAAAGCTAATGTCAGAACCGCTGAAGCTGCCGCTCAAAGCGGTCAAAGTAAAGCCCTTTCAGTCGCTTTTTATGGCGGCTCAGTTATGGGAATGTCTGTTGCTTCCATTGGTCTTCTCGGGGTGGCACTACTTTACAAATGGCTTTCAGGAAACACAACTATTGAAGCTCTCAACGGCTTCGCCATGGGCGCTTCCTCCATTGCTCTTTTTGCCCGCGTTGGTGGAGGAATCTACACCAAAGCAGCCGATGTCGGAGCCGACTTGGTTGGCAAAGTAGAAGCGGGAATTCCCGAAGATGATCCTCGCAACCCCGCGACCATTGCCGACAATGTCGGCGACAACGTTGGCGATACCGCCGGTATGGGTGCTGATATTTTCGAATCTTATGTAGGGTCGGTCATCGCCACCATGTTTATCGGCTCTACTTTAGTCACTAATTCTAGCGAAGCTATCACACTTCCCTTACTCGTCATCACCATTGGCTTAGTCGCCTCTATTTTGGGAATCCTCTCTATGAACGCACTCAAGGGAACCGATCCCGCTTGGGCCCTTCGTACCGCTCCCGTCATCGGGCTAGCCGGACTCTTTGGTGGCTCTTATTACGCCGTTAAGATGATGAATTTTACCATTTTCAACTACGCGATGGGCCCCTTCTACGCGATGGTCCTCGGCTCTTTGATTGGCTTCTTTATCGGTCTCGCCACTGAATACTACACAGCCGGCGAGTTTAGCCCTGTAAAAAAAGTTGCGGAAGCCGGCAAAACGGGCCCTGCCACCAATATTATTGCCGGGATCGCTGTTGGAATGTACTCTTGCATTCCAGCTATTCTCTTGATTGCCCTCGGAATTTTCTTCGCCAACAAATTCGCCGGTCTCTACGGCATTGGTATTGCCGCCGTAGGCATGCTAGCTACTGTTGGTGTGACAATGACTGTCGACGCCTACGGGCCAATCTCCGACAATGCTGGTGGCATTGCAGAGATGTCTGAATTAGGACCTGAAGTTCGCTCTATCACCGACGGACTCGATTCTATCGGCAATACGACAGCAGCGGTTGGGAAAGGTTTTGCCATTGGTTCTGCCGCCCTCACTGCTCTGGCCATGTTTTCAGCTTATAGCTCTGCTGTCGGGCTAGAAACTATCAACATCATGACCCCGAAAGTCGTCATCGGTCTTTTTATCGGTGGGGCTCTCCCCTTTTACATGGGAGCTAATACCATGAGTTCGGTTGGCTCTGCCGCCCAAAAAATGGTGGAAGAAGTCCGCCGCCAATTCCGCGAAATCCCAGGAATTATGGAGGGAACAGGAAAACCAGACACCCAAAAATGTGTTGAAATTGCTACTGCTGCTTCTCTCAAAGAAATGATTGCACCCGGCCTTGCCGCTATTCTTGCCCCTGTCATTGTAGGTTTTCTTCTCGGCAAAGAAGCACTGGGGGGAATGTTAGCTGGTGCTACTGTCACAGGCGTCCTTCTCGCCCTCTTCATGGCCAATGCAGGAGGAGCCTGGGACAACGCTAAAAAAGCCATTGAGCAAGGACATGTGCCCGGTGAGAAGAAAGGGGGAGAAGCTCACAAAGCCGCCGTTACCGGTGACACTGTCGGTGACCCCTTTAAGGATACGTCTGGCCCAGCCATGAATATTTTAGTCAAGCTCATGTCTATTGTGGCTCTCGTTATTGCACCACTACTTTAAAAAATTTAAGAGGCTTGGCTTTCCTGCCAAGCCTCTTTTAAATTTAAATACCCATCAATCAAAATAATTTCGTAGAATAAGAACATGAAAAAAATGGCTTTTTTCTCCCTTCTTATTTTTATTTTAGCAATAGGGTTTCGCTACACTTTTTTCCCTTTAATCTCAAATCAAGACACCCTTGAAAACTCAACTCAGCATATCTTTCCCTCAAAAAAAAAACCTAAAAAATCAATAATTAAACCTCCTTTCACAAGCCAAAAACTAGCAAAAAAAAAAACTAAGCGTTCTCTTAGAACACCGATCAAAAACCAAGAGCTTAAATCCCTAGATGATTTTCAAAAACACCACCAAGTTCCCCAAGATAAAAAGGGCAATATCTATGTCACTCAAGTCATTGTCGATGAAGAACACCTTATCGCTCACGGCGACATTATTGTAGGAAACGTGAAAGACATTCAAATCTATCAAAATGGTGAAAAACCACTCATGATCTTTCGTCCTCTCCTTTGGCCAAAAAGGGAGATCCCCATTGTCATAGAAGAAGCTCTTTCTAATCAAGAAAGCATCCAACAAGCCATCGAAGAGGTTGAATCTCTCACCAGTCTACGCTTTCCCAAACGAACCAATCAGCCAAACTATGTTAAGTTTAAAAAAGGAAGCCGAAACTGCTACTCACAAGTTGGAATGGTGGGTGGAGAACAAACCATTTCCCTCAGTCCAAATTGCGGCAAAGGTGAAATTCTTCACGAAATTCTCCATGCTATAGGCTTCCTCCACGAACAAAATCGCCCAGATCGAGACGAACACATTCAAATCCTCTGGGAGAATATCTCTGAAGAAAACTGGCCTCAGTTTCAAAAAATCCAATCCAATCTTTGGGAGAAATTTCCCATTTCTTTTTCTTTTGACACTATCATGCTCTACCCCTCGAGTTCTTTCAGCCAATCCCTCGAAGACTATAGTATGGTGACAAGAGAAGGGGATCCCTTCGGAAAACGACCCACCCACTTAACACGAGAAGATATTCGCCGGATTCACCTCCTCTACCCCTCTCAAACAGCCAATTGACCGGCTTCCAACCCTCGATTAGACGAACGCCAAGAAGCAAGGTAAAAGTTTCTTAATCATCTCTTTTTAATTTATGAACGATAAAATTAACTCCGACATAAACTTTATCCCCATCGCAAGCCCCCTCTCCTGGGACGAGTATTTCATGCTCCAAGCCATGATGGCTTCTTTTAAAAGTAAAGACCCCAGCACCAAAGTAGGCACTGTTTTTGTCGATCAAAACAACCATCAAATCACCATGGGTTACAATGGGTTTATTGCCGGCATAGATGAGTCCAAACTTCCTTGGGGAAAAGATCCACGAGTTGGCTTAGAGCATCAAAAGTATGGTTACGTTGTTCATGCTGAAGCCAACGCCATCCTCCATTCAAGCCGTTCACTGGAGAAAGCCCGCTGCTACGTCACACTTTTCCCTTGCCACGAGTGCGCTAAGCTAATCGCTTCTAAAAAAATCCAAGAAATTATCTACCTTTCCAATAAACACCACCACCAAGAATCCACCAAAATTGCCAAACGAATTTTCGACCTATCGGGGATCACCTATCGCCAATTAAAACTCTCTCCAAAAATCATCTCTGGCCTGCACGATCACCTCGAAACTCTTTTATCAGAAATTTAATTTAAAGAGGCTAACTCCAATCGGTCACACTTTTAGAATTTTTCTCAAAATAATCGAGATCAATGGAGATGGCCGCAGCCAAAACGATCGCTTTTTTTTGAGGTTCCCACTTGGGAAATTGGACCTGAAATTTATCGGCATCACTAAAAACTTCTTTTATAACCCCACCCCAGTTTTTAGTGATCACCCCAACTTGTCTTTCCCCCGGAAGATTAAAAATAGGGAATGTCCAAAGACGCCAAAAGGGGGCTTTAATGCGAGCAAAGACTCTTCCAGAAATATCCCGTAGATCGTATACCTTGTGAAGAAAAGCAAAGCGACGATGGATACTCCCCACCTTGCGCCCCAAAGAAGAAACTGTCAGATCCGACCAAATCCAATAAAAAGGGCGCTCCAAACGCAAAACCTCCTCTTTCAAATTATCCCACACGACAATTTCCATCGGTCGGTGAGTGTTCAAAGTTTGGCGAATAAGCGCTGCCCAAAAACCTTTATTTTTCTCAGCAATAAAACCAATTTTATTTTCCTCTCGGTCCAATATTTCGTATTTATTGCGAGTTTCAAAATCAACTAAAATTTCAGCCCACTCTCTGACTTGATGGACAAAAAGAGACTGATGGCTTTCCAACAACAGAGTTAGTTTTTCGCCCATAAAAAGATTCCTAAAAGACTTTGTTCATGCCTATAATGCGAAGGTTTGCCGATTAGGTGCCATTGTATCCTTTAGGAGAACTTTATGAAACCTTTTATCGTCGTCTGTGACGGCATGGATCCAACGGTGTTTTCAGAGCTCCAAAACATTCAAGATCTTGAAGTCCACCCTCAAGCCAAAGTTACACCAGAGGAACTTAGTAAACTTCTTCCTAAAGCCTCAGGGCTCATCATACGTTCGGCAACTCAAATCAATAGAGAGCTTTTAGAAAAAGCACCTCTACTAGAATATGTCATTCGCGCAGGGGAAGGAACCGACAATATCGACAAATCCCTATGCTCCCAAAAAGAAATCAAAGTCTCTAACACTCCTGGAGCCAACAACAACTCAGCAGCAGAGCATGCACTGGCCCTTATGTTAACAGTTTTAAGAAAAACAGCCTGGGCACACTCTACAATGACCAAAGGTGGTTGGGATAAATCTCAGTGGGTAGGTAATGAACTCTCTGAAAAAAAAATCGGAATTGTAGGCTTTGGACGAATTGGCCAAATTGTAGCTAAAAGGCTAGCTGGCTTTGAACCTCACATCCTCTTCTATGACCCCTTTATCGAAGCAAGTGATCTTCCCTACGTTCACAAGGCCCAAAGCTTACAGGAGCTCTTTGGCTCTTGCGAAATCATAACTCTCCACATTCCTTTACTAGAAGCGACTAGAAGCCTGATCAACCGCAAACTCTTAGAAAGCATGCCCGCTCACTCCATTCTCATTAATGCTTCCCGTGGCGAAATAGTCGATGAGGAAGCCCTCTACGATGTCCTCTCTCAACATCGCATTAAAGCAGCTGGGTTTGACGTCTTTGCAACAGAGCCCCTTGAGAAAACAAGTCCGTTGCGCAAGCTTCCCAACCTGGTCATGACTCCTCACTTGGGAGCGAGTACAGAGGAAGCCCAACTCAGAGTAGGACAAATGGCCATTCATCAAATACAAGAATTCTTCCTCAATAACAAACTTATCAACGAGGTAAGAGCCTAATGCAATCTCTAGCCATTATCGGCTCCCAATGGGGAGATGAAGGAAAAGGAAAAATCACGGACCTCTTAGGACAACAATGCAACATTGTCGTCCGCTACCAAGGCGGCAATAACGCTGGTCATACCATCATTGTGGGAAATCAAAAAATTGTCCTCCATTTAGTTCCCTCGGGAATTCTCCACGACCACTGCACCTCTATTATTGGTCATGGAGTTGTTTTTGATCCTCGCGCTTTTAAAGAAGAACTCACCCACTTAAAAACCTCTGGTATCAAAGTCAATCCAGAAAAACTCAAAATTTCTGCAAATTGCTCGGTTATCACTCACTACGCTAAACTTCTCGATGGGCAACGAGAAGCCAAAGGCCCTGTCAAAATAGGAACAACAGGCAAGGGCATTGGACCAGCCTATGAAGATAAAGTCTCACGCAAGGGTCTCAAACTCAAAGACCTTCTCAACCAAGACCAACTTCTTAAAAAGCTAAAAGCCAATTTAGCAGAAAAAGAAATTCTCTTTAAGCATCTCTATCAGGTCGAATACCCTTCGGTAGAACAAGAAGCTCAAGAGCTTTTTGAACTTGGTAAAACCATAAAGCCCTTCTTATGCGACAGCTTTAACCTTTTAGATAAAGCCTTTCAAAATGACCAAAAAATCCTCTACGAAGGCGCGCAGGGAGTGCTGCTCGACATCGACTACGGCTCCTATCCCTTTGTAACGTCCTCTAACACTTCCGCCGGCGGAATTTACACGGGTGCAGGCGTTCCAGGAAAAAATGTTAATGAAATCCTGGGGGTTACCAAAGCTTACACAACACGAGTTGGAGAGGGACCCTTCCCTACAGAGCTTAGCAGCCCTATTGGAGAACACATTCAAAAAATTGGCCATGAATTTGGAGCCACAACGGGAAGAAAAAGACGCTGCGGTTGGCTCGACCTTCCCCTTCTCAAATACGCCGTCAAAGCTTCCAATATAACATCATTAGCCTTAACAAAAGTGGATGTCCTAAGCGGGCTCGATGAACTTAAAGTTTGTCGCCATTACAAATATGAAGGACAAGAGATTCCATGTGCCTACCCTGGTATCGACCTTTCTAAAGTTGAACCTATCTTTGAGGACGTTCAACCTTTTCACGATAAATTTAATTCAAATCACTTCTCTCCTGAGCTAGAAAATTATATTGAAATAATAGAAAAGGCTGTCGGCATTAAAATAGGAATTTTAGCTTATGGACCAGAACGCTCTCAAATATTTTTTCGCAAAGAGTATTTTTAAAGAATCTCTCCCTCTAAACGCCCTTGGCAATAACTCTTAAGAAAAACCTGGTGAATTTGATTTTTAAGATTTTGCCGAGATTCTACAAAAACGCGTACAAAATTTGAGGTGTAACCTTTCCAAAACCCCTCCTCATTTTGCCCCTCAAATAGAACCTCACTTGAACTTCCCACCCGATCCTCAGAAAACATCGCTAACTTAGCTTCCCCAAGCATATTCAAAGTTTTCACCCGCTGTTTTTTCACAGAGTGATGAATGTGATCCTTTCTTCTCGCTGCTAAAGTATTCTTCCTCTTGGAATAAGGAAAAATATGAAAATGAGTAATGGGTAATTCTTTTAAAAGCTGATAAGTCTCTTGAAATTGCTCTTCACTCTCTCCGGGAAAACCAACAATCACATCCGCTCCAACTCCTGCGTTTGGAAAACGCTCAATGACTCGAGTAATAATCCTCTGGTAATTTTCCACAGAGTACTTTCGCTTCATGTCCTGTAGAACAGAATCACTTCCACTTTGCAAAGGAATATGAAAATGATCCATAAACTTAGGAGACGAAGCCAAAACATCGAGCAATTCTTCAGTCATGGTATTAGGCTCAACAGAGCTAAGGCGAAACCGCTCCAACCCCTCTAACGCTAAAAGTTCTTTAGCCAGATCAGGCAATCTCTCACCAGAAGCTTGCTCGTACTCTCCTATGTTGACTCCAGTCAACACAATCTCTTTAAATCCTTGAGCCAAAAGGCCTTGCGCTCCCCTTTTGGCTTCTTTAATACTAATAGCACGGCTTCTTCCCCGTGCTTGGGGGATAATGCAAAAACTACAAACGTAATTGCATCCATCTTGGATTTTCAAAAAAGCACGCGTATGACCTTCGGCCAAAGATGTCGCTGCCCCATAAAAATCGGTTGTTTTATCAGTAGCCAAAACTTGCTCAACTTCTTCGTCGAGGTATTCAAACACTTTGTACTTCTCTGTCGTCCCGAGAACTAGGTCGACCCCTTGCATTCGCGCAATCCGTTGAGGCTCCATCTGTGCATAACAACCAGCGACGACAAGCCTACCTTCAGGACTCGATCGATAGGCCTTGCGAATAAGGTTTCGGCAAGTCGAATCGGCAGAGTCAGTCACAGTGCAAGTATTAATAAAGACAACATCAGCTGGTTCACCAAACTCTACAACCTGATAGCCTCGATCTACGAAGCCTTGGGCAATAGATCCTGTTTCTGAAAAATTGAGTCGGCACCCCAAAGTGTGGAAAGCCACCCTTTTAGAAGTCCCCTTAGAGATTTGTTCCAGCTTCAAATCCTCCCTTACTAATCGCTTTATTGAGAAAACTTAGATGAGTCGAACACTGGCCAATTAAACAAAAAATCAAATCTAGGGAGCCTATAATAGGCTTGGCAAAGGTGCAAGCAACTGGCACTTAAAAGACCTGAAACCCAGTAAAAAGTTATCCTATTTCATTGACAAAAATAGTCTCAACCACTAGATTTTCCTCCACGCGCTTTTGAAATGTGGTCCCGTAGCTCAGTTGGTTAGAGCATCTCCCTTTTAAGGAGAGGGTCCTGTGTTCGAGTCACAGCGGGATCACCATCTCTGCGTCAGCTTGTATCTAGGTCATGCTCCCATCGTCTAGCCTGGTCTAGGACACCGCCTTTTCACGGCGGTAACAGGGGTTCGAATCCCCTTGGGAGTACCAATCTTATATAAGCCCTTGAAATCATTGAAATCTTCAAGGGCTTTTTATCTTTTGTTCCAATTGCGATCTAAGAGTTTTGTTTTACCAATGACCTTTGAAGCCAAAGATTCTCAGGGGTAGATTTTTTAAAAAATCTGGAGTTATTCCACTTAGACTTCCTTCTTCCATCGCACCTCTCTAATTGCTTAGCCTCTCTGGGGCGATTATTTTTCATAAAATAAAATTATTTATCTACAAAATATGGAAATCAGACTTGTAAATTCTGATTTTCAAATATTAACTTTATGAAATAATGTTATAACAAAATTTATAGGTGTTTTTGATGTTTAAAAATTTAAAGAAGCTTTTACCTTTATTATTGGTTCTTTTCTCTCCCTTTCTAAAAGCACAAACTCCAGGTTTTGCTATAAGCACAAATCCTTTTCATTTCTTTGCTAATGGAGGAAGTGCAGCGGTAGAGTTCGGTTTTTCTGACTTCAGTTTTACCGCTGGTTATGCAATGTTCAAAATGGGATTGTCTAAAAGCGTTTCACCCAAGGTAAGTGCCAAAACATCGATGATGGGACTGAATGACTCCCTCGCTTCCCTCAGTGATGAGAGTAGTCAATACCTTCCGTTCTTTAGTCTCTAGTGCATTAGAGTTTTACACCAAGGATTATATGCCAGATATAAAAAATAAAATCCTTTTTCTTTTCTCAGCTTGTTTGTTGGGCTTCACTATTAGCACCCTTATTTTTCTCCCTCATTTAGTGAGGTTACCTGATGCTCCAAGCATAGAATCACTTATTTACCTTATTTGCGCTCTTTTTGGTTACCAAGGACTATTGTGGTTTGCCTTAAGCATTTTTAGCAGCCCTCTATTTTTACTAATTAGGAATAACAAGCTTTGTCTTCTCTACCTCACTTTTCTAATCACATCTGTGAATTTATTCCATTTTATAAACTTAAAAATCTATTCCTTATATAAGTTTTATCTAAACATCTCTCTTATCAAATATTTATATTCAGAAGTCACCACTGCTGTAAAGACAGCAGTACTCCCTACCGTTATATTCGTTCTTCCTATTATTATAGCTGTCTCCATTTTAATTTATTTTTCTTTAAAATATTTAGCTTTTCTTGTAAGTGCATATAAAAAGTTTTTCATCCGTCTCAACGCTTTATCAACCGTATCAATAATGGCGCTATTCATTTATGCCCAAACAGTACATATAATAGCAGACATTAAAAAAAATTATAAAATTACATTTTGGACAAGACACATCCCCTATTATTATCCAATCACGATGAAGTCATTTTTCAGAAAAAATAAAATAGAACTTAAACGAGACAATTATAGGTACCAAAATTTTATCGATACATCTATAAGCTACCCTAAAAGTACGATATGTAATCAACAGAAAAGTCTGAAAAAAAATATTATTTTTATCGTCGTCGATACACTAAGAGCCGATATGCTAACACCTGAAATCATGCCAAAGACTTACTCATATATTAAAAAGAGCAAAAGTGCCCACGTTTTTACTAATCACTTCAGTGGGGGAAATGCGACATCTACAGGACTATTTAGCATTTTTTATGCGATACCTGGAACATATTATCAAAATTTTTCCAACTCCCGAATTTTACCTTTACCTATCAAAGGGCTTAGTAATCTAGGCTATGATAGTACACTGCTGTTCGGTGCCGGTGCAGAAGCACTGTCATTATACAAAAAAGGTTCTCTTTCTCTTTTCCCAGGAGTTGATAAAGAAAAAAAATATTCCCCCCCCTGGAAAAATGATCTCTTTGTAACTAAAAAATTTAATAAATTTTTGACATTGAAAAAAGAAGAAAATAAACATTTTTTTGCTTTCATACTTTATGAGTCACCACACAGCTATAGTTTTCCGGAAAACAAAGAAACTCTTTTGAGAAAAAATTATATGTCATTAAATTACTTAAGTATTTCCAATTTGAAAAACCCTTCACCTATTTTTAATCGTTATATAAACTCAGTACATTTTACAGATCAACTTATTGGTAAAATCTTAGATAAAATCGACACACTCAATTTATTTGAAAAATCTATCGTTATTATTACAAGTGACCATGGAGAAGAATTCAACGATAACAAAAACGGCTACTGGGGGCACAATAGTGCTTTTTCCGATTATCAATTAAAAGTACCACTTGTAATCTTTGATCACAAATATCCATCTAAAAAACACAATAAATTGACATCACATTTCGATATTTTTCCTTATATTTTCGACGATTATTTAAAGTGCAATAATATTCTCAAAAATACAGCTGGAATAAATATTTTAAAAAATCATAAACGAACCAAACCGCTCATTTTTGCAAGTTACTCAACAATGGCTTTTAAAGACAACAATTACACTTATGTTTTATACCCTAACCTAACTCATTCAACCTTTGATTCTCAATATAACCAAGTCTTTGATCAATCTTTTAAACCAGAAACCTACAAAAAAGTACTCATCGAAATTTCGAAATATTATAAATAAATAATGAAAGCGAGAAGCTCCCTATTAAGCAACATCAACTTTAAGGTCTATTTCTAGATAAGTTTCTTCAAGGTATTTAATCAATCTATCCACCGTAAACTCAGCAAAGGTACCTTGCCAAAAACCTACATCATGTTAGGGATACAAGCAATTACACCAAAGCTAAAAAACAATTCAAAATCATCAGAAATTACTTGTTGAGAATTTTCACAATTTGTCCAGCATCTGTGGACACAGCGAGAAAACCATCAGGTGTATTTTCCACGTGACGAATCCTTTCACCAAGTTCTGTCAACAGTGGCTCTTGTTCGACGACTTTTCCTTTTGCAAGTTTTAATCGGCGAAGTTGCTGAGAACTTAGCCCTGCAACAAAGATTTGATTTTTCCAACTCCTTAGTTTATTCCCTCTATAAAAAACCATTCCACTAGGTGAAATAACAGGGCTCCAATGGATTAGGGGCTGCTCCATTCCCTTTCTGTGAGTTGTACCGATTTTAGGGCCCCAATATTCACGCCCATAAGTAATAACTGGCCAACCATAGTTTTTTCCCTTTTCGACGAGGTTAAGCTCATCACCTCCGCGTGGGCCAAATTCGACACTATAGACTTTTCCAGTTTGGGGATGAATATCGATCCCCTGAGGATTGCGATGTCCATAGCTCCAAATTTCAGGTAAATACTCTTTTTCCTTTAAAAATGGATTTTGTCGGTAAGGTCTACCTTTGAAGGTAAGGCGTAGAATACTTCCATTATGCTTAGTTCGATCTTGAGCATATTTTCGCTCACCTCGATCACCAATGGTCATGTATAAACTCTCATCGGCAAATACCAATCTTGAGCCAAAATGCCTCCCACCATTTCCAACAACCACTGCTTGAAATAAGGTAACAAAGGGATGATGGTTTCTACTTGCACTAATCCATTTTGCTCGCGCTAAAGAGGTTGTAATGGTATCACCTTTTCTCTCAGAAAATGTGATGTAGAGGTAGGTTTCACGGCCTATTTTTTTTATTTTAACATCGAGTAATCCCCCTTGACCTTTAGCAATCACTTTAGGAGGAGTTAAGCGCTTCTTTTTTCCCATCTTGATATTATAGTAAAAAAGGCTTCCCTCTCTTTCAGAAAATATAATTTCATCATCGGAAAGATAAGCGAACCCCCAGATGACATCATCTGATTGAACGAGAACTTTAGTTTTCAATATGCCTAGGGTCGATAAGGATAAGCTGAAAAACACAATAGTAATAATCAAACGCATGCCAATACCTTTCATCATTGATTTAATTAAAGTCTCTAAGTTATAGTTCCCTGTTTTCTTCCTTGAGAATCTAAAATAGCTTGAGACAACACTAAACGCTATTTAATACTCCATAATTAAATTTAAAGACCCTTCCGTGAAAACACATATCTATGAAGCCCTGATCTGATAATCACCTTAACTACAAGGTCATCATATATCAGCTTCCACTAGTTCTACCTTAATTTTTTAACAGGTGAACCCGAACAGCCTTCTTACCATTAAGAAGTTTACCAATCCATGTAAATCTAACGAAAAATTGATAAGAATAAAAACCAAGTACTAAAGTAGCCACTAAATTAATAACAATTCTAGCATGAAGATTAGGTTTTAAGGAAAAAAATATAATATCAAACCCATAGAGAACAACTTCGTGAATGAGGTAAAGCCAATAGGAGGAATCAGAAATATAACGAATAGTTTTAGAATATCCGAGATTCCATCTTGCGACTAATCCTACTAGAGACATGACTACACACCAATTAAAAAAAGCATAATGAATTGAAGCCATTAATTTCGAATTAAAGGAAACAAAAACTAGAACAAAAGCAGGAAGAGTCCATAATAGTGAAAAAGATTTTTCGGGATGTAAACTAAAAGTAAGCATTCCCATAAAAAAATAAACATAATAATAAACCCAAGTATTCCATGGTATAAAAAATGTATTTGGACTATTCACTTTAAGATGGGAATCCATACTCAACATAAGGCTCATCGTTATGAGTGGGAAAAACCATTCTTTAATTTTATCAAAGATCGAAAACAACCTGGTTTCTCTCAAAAAACTTCCCAGTATTGAAAATGAAAATAAGTAGAATAAAAACCACAAATGACCTGGTTCAAGTTTTCGCCAAAATTTTGCATAGAGTTTTTCTAAAATGTTAATCCATTGATCTAAGGAAGTTAAGTAACCAGCATACAAATATTGATCTAGTCGCGGTAAAAAATACATAGGTGGAGTAAGCAAAATAATTCCAATAAAAAAAGGAAGCATGACTCTCTTAAATCGAGAGACTAAGACTTCAAAACGATTTCTTTTTTGAAGAAGCATCTCAAGAAAAAAACCTGCAACCAAGAAAAAAGCCGGCATACGAAAACCATGAGAGAGGTCAAGAAAAAAACCATAAGAAGAAACAACTTCACTATGTCCTGTTCCATTGATATAAAAAGCCTGCACAGAGTGATAGACAATCCCCATAAGGAGCAAGCTCGATCTTAAAAAATCAAACTGATAAAAACGCTTTTTAAACGATATCTCTTTTCCCATCTTTTTCTCTAAACAACTCAAATATAAATAAACATCACTGCTACACTATAATTACTAAAGTTCTTTGCTCTAGACATAGCCCATTATATCTATTTTTTTGAGTGAGAGAGCAATGAGAACACTTAACAGAAAAACAATTTTATTTCTTCTTGGAAGTCTTATTTCTCTCAAAATTTTAGCAGCACCAACTAGTCCCAACGATGATGCCCTTTATGTGGCAGGGGCAATAGCTCAGCATATTTATAGCTCTGTTCCTAAACCCTATATCTAAACCTACAAATGTTTTACAGGTTCTTGGATCGAGTATGAAGCCAATTTTTCAAGTAACAATTGAGCGTTTATCCCCGGAGAGGGCATACTTTTGCTATCACCATTGATTTTAAATAAAAAAAGAATTGTGTATTTCGTTTCCTAATCTATTAAGCCCAAGTTGAAATTGATCGATAAATTTGTGTATTCCACTTTCAAAAACATCTTGGATATTTGTATCAGAGATAGATTTCACCAGATTATTTACCTCTTCTACGGCCATAGGAGTCTTTTCTGTATCTTCAGTAATCTTTGCTATCACAGATTGAGTCTCTTCAACACAGTAGCAAAGAGATCGAGGGAAGGTTTTATCAAAAATAAGAAAGTTTACAACATTTTTATAATATATCTGCTGAAAATGCTTTTGATACATTTCAAATGCACTAGCCGACTTAAGAAGAGCCCCTAGAAAGATGGAGTCAAATGGAGCATTTAAATCGTCGACATTGGGAAATGATATCAGGTTTCTCACATCAATAATTCTAGAAGTTTTATCTGCCCTTTCAACCACTCTCCCCACACTGGCGAAACTCCAAGCTTCTTCCCGGCACATTGTAGCATTGGATATGCCAATAAAAAGATGGCTTGCCTTTTTCACTTCGTTATAAAAATTATGGATATCCCAAACCTCTTTCTCTCGGCTGCGCATACGCACCATAAGGTAGAAATTATTAAGATGTTCCCATATTTCAGTAGGGAGAGCATCTCGAACGGCCCTTCCATTCTCCCTAGCAGCGTACAAACAAGAGATAATTGAATTGGGATTTTTAGTATCAAAACTCAAAAATTGAATAACGTTTTCTTCAGTCGCTTCTCCATAACGACTTCTAAAATCTTGATCATCCCCTGATGTTGCCACAAGAGGTGCCCATTGGCGCTTGTCACTAAAACCAGGATAATCGAGCAGTAAGTTAAAGTTAACGTGAATAAAACGAGCCACATTCTCTGCACGTTCAATATACCGGCTCATCCAATAAATAGAATTGGCCACACGGCTAAGCATTTGAACCCTCTCCTTGTCCGGATAGGACCCAAGTGTCTTTACTCCCTCCCCCCTGTGATGAATTCACAACTAAGGAGCCCTTTCTAAGAGCCACACGAGTCAATCCACCTGGAATCACATAAATATCTTTTCCGTAGAGAGCATAGGGTCTAAAGTCAACATGCCTTCCTTCAATAGTGTTCTCTATGATGGTTGGAGCTCTCGAAAGAGGCATTGTTGGTTGAGCAATATAATCCCTTGGGTTTTTAGTGATGAGTTCAGAAAATTCTTGTTGCTCTTTTTTGGTCGACTGAGGACCAATAAGCATTCCGTAACCCCCCGATTGATTAACTGCTTTAACAACCAGACTGTCGAGATTTTGCAAGACATGCTTTCTGTCTTTTTCATTACTACAAATATAAGTTGGAATAATAGGTGTTATGGGCTCTTCCCCAAGGTAATATTTGATAATTTCAGGAGTATAAGCATAAACAGCTTTATCATCGGCAATTCCTGCACCGGGGGCGTTAGCGAGAGCCACTTTCCCCTGTTTATAAACTTCCATCAAACCAGGAACACCGAGAAGAGAATCCTTTTTAAAAACTTTTGGATCGAGAAAATCGTCATCAACACGCCGATAGATGACATCTACTTTATCAAAGCCCTTCGTCGTTCTCATCCATACCTGGCCATCTTGAACCACTAAGTCTCTTCCTTCAACCAACTGAACCCCCATCTGCTGAGCTAGATAAGAATGTTCAAAATAAGCCGAGTTATACATACCAGGGGTCAAAATAACATTAGTAGAAGTGCCTACCTCTTTTGAAGAAATAAAATTCAAAGCATCACGCAAACGCTCGGGGTAATCATCGACGGGTGAAACATCCATCGCTTTAAAGGCTCGAGGAAAAGTTTGCTTGAGAACAAAACGATTTTCTAAAACATAGGAAACACCTGATGGACACCTGAGATTGTCTTCTAAAATATAAAACTTCCCATCTTTATCACGAATCAGATCTGTTCCTGTTATATGAATCCAGATATCTTTCGGCGGATGCAACCCTTCACAATGCTTTTGATAACAGGCAGAAGTTTTCAAAAGTTCTAAGGGAATAACCTTATCTTTGATGATTTTTCCCTCATTATAGACATCATTAATAAACAAATTAAGAGCATAAATTCGTTGCTGAAGACCCTTTTTCAAACTCTCCCATTCTCTAGCTTGAATAACTCTTGGTATAATATCAAAAGGGAAGATCTTTTCGGTACCGCCACTATCACCATAAACATTAAAAGTAATGCCCATTTGTAGTAATTTACTTTCAGCAGCTTTCTGCCGCCGAACAAGATCACCGGAAGGTAGTGAATCAATTTGATCAATCAGAGTTTTAATGACTTCCCGAGGACTTCCATCATCGTGAAAAAGCTCATCGTAAAAATCACCTGTGGAGTACCCAGAAAAATTCATCAAAGCAGGGATACCATTAGAAAAACTTTTTATCAAGCTTCATCTAGTACTTCTACTTTAACGGAAACACTTAACCTCTCATTGCCTCCGCCTCTAAAAAGAGTCCCTGCGACAGGAGCTGCATCGAGATAATTTCTTCCACAAGCCATACGGATATGATCCTGACTAACAACACAACCATTAGTAGGATCGAATCCTCTCCACCCAACATGGGGGAGATAAACCTCTACCCAAGCATGAGAAGCATCCGACTGAAGGCTATTTATGTGCTGACTGCCCGTGTGAATATAACCAACACGATAACGAGATGGAATATTTAATAACCGAGCCAAGCAAATAAAAAGATTGGCAAAATCTTGGCAAACCCCTTGTCTCGTAGAGTAAACCTCAAAGGGTGTCGTGTTAACAGTAGTCACACCCTGGATATAAGAAAAATCCTGGTGTATTTGATTATTCATTATAATGAGGGTATCGATAATATTGTAGTTACCCTTTTCAGCAAAACTCAGAGCAAAGTCTGTTAACTCTATGAGTTGGTACTCCGGAAGCTCAGGAGGTAAAAGGTAAGGTAACATCACTTGTCTTTGCCAAGGCATCCAAACAACAGGAATCGACTTTCTCTCCACTCTAGTGCGTAAGTCTTCGGGGGGAATCGCATAAACTTTAACTTTATTTTCAGTTGTTATCTTCAAACTCGTATAAGGACCATTTAACTCAGATTTGATAACTTCATTTCCAAATACATCTTCATAAAAAGTTTGTTTTCCCTCGACCGATAAACTCAATGTTGATCGAACAACTTCCTGAATTCCATCCTCAACAGGCTTAAGTCTAAGAATATGGCGACTCTTTTCCACAGGGTTGGAATAAGTATACTCAGTAATGTGGTTAACTTTATAAGCTTTGTATTCCAACGGAACACCATTTGAAGTTTTAATAATAGATTTTATGTTAATTGGTCGTAGAGAGTTTTGAGCCTGCTCTACCTGAACAGAAGAGAAAGGGGTTTCCAGTTGTTCTATCGGTTGAAATGCTTTATGGGAAAAGACTCCTTTTTGATGGCTACTCCAAAAAAGGCTCCCCCCTCTAATAACCAACATCTGCTGAGGTTGTATTTGATCTTGGCGATTGCCTTTTTTAAAAGGGTGAGAAGAAATTAAGAAAACCGTTCTATGAGCATCTAATGGTTCACTTAAATCCAATGTTAACAAGTCCGACTCTAAGTGATGCTCTCGATTGGGTGGCTTTAAGCGCAAGCAATAAAGCTCAGATTCACTTTCCTCACCACGATAAACAACAATGTCACGCCCATTGGAGAAAAAGACATTGCCCTTTTTCAAAGAGTGCAATTGAGTCAACCAGTCAAAAAAATTATCTCTTTTTTTCTGAATCGCTTTCCAAAAATTTTCTCCAGCTAAACCTTGAGGTACATCTTGCAGCAAAAGCAGACCCTCTCCATTCAAATGTTTCTGAAGCAAGAAACGATCTTCATCTACTGAATCATTTACTTTGCAAAAAAAAATGGACGAGCGAAGCCCTTTCTCTTTGTGGCTTTTGATAGCTGCTCGACGATCATTGTCTGGATAACAAGCCATTTCCCAATTCTCGAAATTAGGTTTGACGACAGGGGAGCCCGGGCAGTCAAAACTCATTATCAAAACTCCCATCAAAGCCTCCTTATAAAACGCACAGAGTACAGGAAAACAATTTTTTCAAAAAGAAGCATAGTGTTAAAAATTATCTTGCTGCTTAAAAATTAAAAGAATTACTTGCCAAACATTTGTTTCATATTTAAAACTATTTTTTGAATAGAAAAACAAAGGAAGATTTATGCGCACATTACTTTCCCTCACCCTTTTTAGCTTTCTTCTTTCTTGCTCTTCTCATCATTCACACAAAAGTGCAGCATCTCAAAAACAGCTTATCAAGCAGTACAAGCGAACAGCTAACAAAGTGATTGAAGAAGCAACAAAAAATACCCCTTCAGACAATATCGCTAAAATGGGAATGAACCTAATCGAAATGGCCAAACCCATTATCTCCAACTTTCAAAAGGACCACCCAGACTGTGAGCCCCTACTCAAAGAAACACTCAAGAAGTCAATTCACATGACCAAACTCGACCTTCAATCTATTGAAAAAAATTACCACGATGGAGAGGCCTTACCGAAGTCACCAGAGCATTGCTATGAAGCCAAAGAGCTCATCGTTCACCCGGCTACAGTGGTCATCATCGCCAAAAAGCAATACAACCAGAGTGGAAGGGAAAAAATTGTCGATGAAATTGAAGAAGTCATTGCTCATATCGACCTTCTTCTCTAAAGCGTCACTTTTTTACTCTCCAAAGAGAATCTATAAAGTAGCCCTTCGAATCCGTGAAGTTCTCAAGAGTTTCAAAACCGGTACTACAAGCTAAATCTTGTATATCTGTTTCGGTGTACTTATAGGAGTATTCCATATGGATAGCTTCCCAAGGTTTGAAATCAAACTCCTTGTCGAGTTCTCCGATTTTAACCGTCTGAGCTTTCCCACTAATAAGATAACTTTCCATGGCTCCCGTCTGAACATTGTAGAGCCCTTGGTGCTGAAAATTTGAACGATCAAAATTTCCTTTCAAAACATCATTAATACGATCCAAGACGTTAAAATTAAACTCTTTAGTCACTCCTTTTGAGTCATTATAAGCATCATAGAGTACGTCTAAATCCTTTTTGAGATCAAAACCAATTAAAACCAAATCATCTTTATTTAAAGAGTGCCAAAGATGTCTCAAAAACCTTAGGCTTGTAGGCTTATCAAAATTGCCGATATTAGAACCCAAAAAGAGAACAATATTTCTTTCAGAAGCATTTTTGGTCAACCAGGTCAAACCCTGAAAATACTCCGCCACTAACCCCTGCGTAATAAAAGGAATAGTGCCGTATTCTTTTTGAAGGTTACCAATTAAAAAATCCACTGCAGCACGAGAAATATCGAGGGGAAAAAACTTAAACTCGTTAGCCTTTTTCTTCAACTCATTCAAAAGAATAATCGTTTTAACTCCATCTCCACAGCCCAATTCCACCAAGTTAAACTCTGCCCCTTCCAAATAATTAGCGATCTTGTCCCCATGTGTCTCAAGAATTTCAACCTCACAACGGGTGGGATAATATTCCTCTAAAGCCATGATTTGTTTGAAAAGCTCACTTCCCTTGTCATCATAAAAAAACTTTGAGGGGAGCTTCTTAGGTTCTCTCGAAAACCCTTCTAAAATAGATAAAGCTAACTCTTGAACAAAGTTAACCTCGGCCTTATGGGATAAATTTTTAATATTTATATCACTTCCCATCATTCATTTTCCTCGTTGGGCATTCTGTTACAAAACAGTTAAAACCTCATTAGCCATTGATTAGGCACCTTATCAAGACAACGGCCTTGATACAATAAACTTAATGAAACTTGCTTTAATCACAGCTTGGCAGAAGCTATTAAAGGTGCACTACTCCTAAAGAGGTAAAGTTGCCGCATCTTTGCCCTAAATTATTCATGGGAAGCTAGTGCTCAAACCTTTCTTCAAAACTTGTAGCCTATTCATCAAAACAAACTCAGCAACATTTAACTTTCAACTTTTTCCCCATTTTTCAAAGTAAATTAAACATTTCACCTTCAGTTTCATTTTTTTAAAATAAAAATTATTTAAAAAACCTATCCAGAATTTGTTTATCAAATATCTCTCAAGCCTCGTATACAAATTACGAAAAGCTAACTACATGAGAAAAAAACATGCAACACAAGGTTTTTTGCAATGAGTTACATCCTGAAAAATAAGGATGAATTTGATCGACTTGAAAATCAATCGAAACTTCCCAATTACGATTATAAAAAAGAATTAAAGAGTTTCTTCTCTATAAAAAGTGAAAAAATATTAGATGCAGCTTGCGGTAGCGGAGTTGTCTCAAGATATTTAGCTGGAAAATTTTCAAAATCTCATATCACAGGCTGCGATATTGATAACGAAAACCTTGAAAAAGCTAAGCTTAGGGCATCGAAATTTGAAAATTTAAACTTTGAACACCAAGACATTACTAATCTCAGATACCGAGATCATACCTTTGACAGGATTATCTGCCGTTACTCCATCCAACATATCGAAAAAGGTAAAAGACAAAAAGTCTTAGACGAGTTTTATAGATGCTTAAAACCAGGGGGAGCTGTCACCATCATTGATTTTGATGGAACCCTTCACAACCTATCACCAAGAGAAGGTTTTTTGGATAAGGCCCTTTCCAAAATAGAAAAAGATGCCATTATCGACCTAAGAATCGGTAGAAAAATTCCTCGTATGCTCGCCAACTCTTTCTTCCAGGATATTGTTCATGAAGTAGAATGCCTTTCTTTTACTGGAAATGGATTAATTGAGGAAATCAACCAGCTTAAACAAAGATTTTCCCACGCCAATTCTTTTTTTACCCAAACATTTGGAAGCCAAAAAAAAGCAAATCAGTTCTTTAAGTTCTTTTTAGAAACATTAGAAAAACCTGGCGCTACATATTTCTATAATAAATTTATCGTGACCGGCAAAAAGCCCGTTAGCTTAAAACTAACTAACTAAACCTGGTCATATCGTGAATATTAAAAAAACTAAGTTTTTAGATTTGAAAAAAGTTAAGCTTGTCATACTAGATAATTTTTACGATGTCAGTGAGAGTTCGTTTGCTCAAACGATGTACGCTAAAATACTAAATTGGAAAATAGATGGTTACAAAAATCGCTACCAAGACATCTTCATACCAGTAGATCAAGCTGATCATTTCAGTAAACACTATGTTTTTTGTTTCGACGAAGGAGGAGATCTCATTCCATTCTCTGGACAAAGATATATAAATTTCAAAAAATGTGAGCATTTTAATGTTGAATTTCCTCTTTTAACAACTGTTCGAAACTCTGGTTGTAAAAGAAATTTAACCTTTCTCAACAATTTAATTCAAAAAAACAAAACTAAAAAAAGAGAACTCATCTACCCTTCAGGCTTCACATTGAGCTCAAACCTTGCAGGGCTTTCCCTTTACAGTCAATTCGGAGCGGATACTACTGCTGCTATTCACTATTGGGAGTCACTGAAAAAAAGCAAAGTTGAATTTATCACTGCATCAGTCAATCGATTCAAAACATATCGATTACTTAAATCTGTAGGGCATCAATTTGGAAGAGACGAGGAGGGAGTACTGCCTCATTTCCCCAAAAAACAAGCTGGAAATGAAATGTTAAGACTAATGCATACCGACACTTTAGACAATCAATGCCAAATTAATTATGAGAAATATATTGAGCTGTTTGAAAAAGCAGAAATAATAGATAAAGCTTCGATCCCTAACTTAACGAAGTGGGCCATCTAGAAACAAGTCGACCATTCCAAGAGACTTCAAAAATTGATTTTTTTGAATATTTAGAAAAATCTACCAATGATTTAACATCAGCACTAAAAGGAGAGATGGTTTTTAAAATAGAAGAAAAAGCTCCTTTTAAGTAATACTCAAGTTCCCTACCAAAGGGCACGCTATCCTGGAAAATATCAAAAGACATCTCTGAAGGACACATAGAAACAATTGCTCTATCAAGATAAATTTCTTCTATTTTATAATCCATAAGATTGTCGTAATAAAGCGGTATGACTTCTTCAACTAAGCAAGAATAAACCCCTGCTGGTGTACTCTGATCAGAAAGATGTTCTTTGAGATTTCCCTTCATTGTATTAAACGTTTCCTGGCCCATAAGAATAAAATGAGTGTTTGAAAATCCAAAATTCTTAAGCTCAATTAAAATATCATTAGATAAATGTGAACTAATATATTTATGCTTACAAGTAAGAAAATCGTCTGGACAGACTTGAAATTTACTAAATATTACCTTAGCCAGATTGTCATCGTAAAAATTGCGAATAAATTGAATAATTGTTCTAATGCCTCTAACCGTTGAGAGTTTTTGATTTTTAATTTCATACTTCTTAGGAAGAGTAAAACTATTATTCTTAAACACATCTTTTAAAGCTTCATAATCAATATCACCACTGAAGATATCATCTGCAGATAAATTTAAACGCGTAGAAATAGAATAAATATGTTGTGGCTCTAGCAATATTTCACTCAATTTAAGTTCTTCAAATTGAGCTAATTCGATACCCAATAGTCTGGCAAATGATTCGTCATCAAGAGATAGGACAGTTCTTATCTTCTCAAAAGTACGAATTAGATGGAAACGAGTCATTTCAGCCATTTCACTTAAGCTATATAAGTTATAAAAAGACCTGGTTTAGCCTTGGCTGCAAAAGGGCTTTTTTCAATTTTGACTTTTACTTGATCGAATCCAAAAAAAGTAGGGAAATATTCAAAATAGTACTTTTTATATTTTTCTAAAAAATTATCCATACCACTTGAACGATAGTTCAAATTTCTAACCGAAGGATTCAAGCTCATAGAAAATTTTATGCTTTTAAGGTCATGATCAACAATCTTAGTAATAAAAAAACCCTCGTGGTTTTGAGCATTTAGAACACTTGCTAAAGCAATTTCTCCCGAATTAGACATCTTTTCATACAAAGAAAAAGTGCGATCTTCGGCCTTGAGATGCTCAATAGTTCCAACCACGCTCAACGCATCATCAGCAAAGATCTTCCTGTCTTTAAGCAAGTACTCCAAAATATCAAAGAAGCACCTGGAACTTATCTTCTCTTCAAGAGGAAATTTTGCAATATCTTCAATTCCCAAATAAGCAAGTACTTCATCCAAATAAGGCTTTCCATAATAGCCAGAAATATAAGAAAAAAAGGGGAAAAGCTCCCTTACAAATGTAGAGCAATCTCTTTGATAGCGCATAGGTAGTCTTGGTTTTTTGCTAAACCTTTCCGCGAGCTTCCAATAATTCACTGAACTGTTAAGGATGCTTGATAGATCAACACCATAGAACTTTGACAAGATGACAAGTTGATCGAGATGAATTTTTTGTCCAGCACTCTCAATTCTACTTATTCCTGCCTGGTCAATATCAAACAATGCCCCTATTTCTTCTTGCTTAAATCCACAAGTTTTACGCATTTTTTTTAGAGTAATACCCAGTTTTTTTTGAAAATCATCAACCATATTTCAAACAGTTCTCAATAAGCCCAAAGAAGCATACTCGAATTATGCTAGAAAGTTAGCGAATAATAAATATCCGTTTTCAAAAAACATTAACTGAAGCTAGAGAAACTTCAAATTTTTAGAGCACAAAACAAGATAACCTTACTAAACAAAAGTTTTATTTTTTTATTAGAGCTAGTGTTTTTTTATAAACGACCTCTTCTATGATTTTATAGCATAAAAATAGTAAGCTGAGCTCTAGATAAACAAAAATCAAGTGAGAAAGAATAAAGTTGTTAAAGAATGAGAAAGTAGTATCCCAAATTAAAAACCATGTCTTACTTCAAAGCTTATTATAAAGACTCTTTACAATAGGAAAGCTCTTTAGGTTCACCTTTCATACTAAAACAAAGTAAATTTGCCCCTCTCATTTCTATAACAAATTTTTGGAGCTCAGAAGGAAGCTGATCTCTAGATTTAATGTTTACAACACCAAGATCACCAGATTTGTACAAGTGAACATGATTAACATCAATCTTGAAACTTTTAAATTTTCCAGGAAGAGAGATCTTTCCTCTCACCCTAGCAGATTGAAGGTTTCCATTCTCATATACTGTAATAGCCATAATATTCTGAGGGTCTGTAACCGCCGTTATGACCTCACCATTACTCAATCCAAAACTTAACTCTTCCCCTGACTTTAAAGTGAAAAAGCGAGGATTTCCATTTTCATGTATGGCCACAGCAGAGCGATCTCTCAAATACGCTCTTTTCTTCCCATCAAAACTAACCCAAGAAGAACTTGAATTTCTCGAGGAATATTCGAGCCCTCCTTTGCTGTTAAGATCTAATTGAGAACTCCAACGAGCATCAATGGAGTACATCACTCCTTGGAAAACATGCTGATTGAGAAGCTCACAGTTTCTATGGTATCTTTTATTTGCATGAAAACTAACAAGGCGATTCATCTTCAAGTGCCTTCTCTCTTGGCAATCTAAGATCAATTTTACTCCCTTTGGCAGCTTATAACTCAGAAGCCCCGGGTTAACTGCCAAAGTAATATTACCGTCCTCATTCAACCAAATATAATCCTTAAGTCTAATGACATTGCCATCAGCAAAATTAAACTCATGAGGAGCTACAAGTTGACCAGAAGTAATACGGCTTAAATCAAGAGAAAAAGAAACATCTGAAAGTTCAACATCTAACCCTTGAACTCTTACATTGTAGACCTTTGCCATTAACTCAAACGACAAAAATAGTGCCATCAGAATAAAAATGTGAAACTTCATTAAAACCCCCATCCAATCGTGGGCCCACAATACTACAAAGCTCTTTTTCAAAAAAGCCTGATTGTAAAAACTAAACAATTATTTAAAGAAGAGTCCATCACTTTTAATGTCCCCACACCATACCATAGCCACGAGGATCAGAGACACCGATAAGACTGCCCCCCTCCCTAGCAATAGCCTGGATTCGGCAACCAAGGTTTTTATAATGAATCTTATGTCCCTTGGATTTAAGAGCTCGTTCAGTACTTCTTGGGATCCCATGCTTTCCGATCATTAAAATATCGGGACTCCACTGCTGATGATAGCGAGTCAAAGCTACTGATTCATAAAGTGTTTTGCCATGTTCAACATAATTTAAAATAGTTTGAGCCACACAAGTAAGAATTCTCGTGCCTGCAGGGGTGCCCAAAGCAAGAACTGGTCTCCCTTTTCTCGTCACAATAGTTGGCGACATACTCGAGAGAGGACGCTTTTCAGGAACAATAAGATTGTTTTGTCCTCCCACAGCTCCAAAAATATTGCTGGCTCCTACTTTCATTGCAAAATCATCCATTTCATTGTTGAGGACAACACCAGTCCCTTCAACAACAAGCCCTGAGCCAAAATAGCCATTGATAGTCTGGGTGGAAACAACAGTGTGACCCTTGCCATCCATAACACTAAAATGGGTTGTATGATCTGGATCATAGCCTTTAAATTTACCTGCATAGACTTGATTTTTCTTGCGCACTCGATTGCCATCAAGCTTTTTCCTTATCCCTCTAGCATACCCTTTACTTGTCAACTCAAAGAGAGGGACCTTAACAAAATCGCTATCACCCAAATAACGGGCACGATCAGCAAAAGCTTGTTGCATGGCCATGGCAGTTAGATGAATACTCTGAGGATGGTGAGGGCCATATTGGCTTAAATTATCTTTCTCAATAGTATTAAGGATTTGAATAACATGAACACCGCCACTAGAAGGTGGAGCCATTGAATAAATTCTGTAATCCTTATAGCTTCCGGTAATAGGCTCCCTTACAACAACATTGTACTTTCTAAAATCTTCTTTTGTAAGAAGTCCACCGTACATTTGAGATGTTTTGACAATCTCGCTAGCAACTTTTCCTTCATAGAACCCTTTAACTCCTTTCTTCGCAATCAACTCGAGTGTGTAGGCTAAATCTTTTTGAATTAAAAGCTCTCCTTCACCATAAGGTGAACCATCTTTTTTGAGAAAAATTTTAGCAGAACTCGGAAAAGTTCTCAGTAGAGAAGCTTTCTTTTTCAAAGCACGAGCCAATTCGGGATAAACGATAAAGCCCTTCTTAGCAAGAGTAATAGCAGGAGTCATGATCGTCTCCAAAGGAAGCTTTCCATAGAGTCGGTGGGTCTCGAGAACCCCCTTGACCAAGCCAGGAGTTGCCACTGCAAAAATACCATCCAACGACTTTCGTGCAATGGTATCGCCATTTTTATCGAGATACATTTTCTCATAAGCTGCCAAAGGAGCTTTTTCACGAAAATCAAAAGAAATAGGCTTTTTCATCTCAGGGCGATAATAGAGGAGAAAACCTCCACCTCCTAAGCCTGTTGAATGAGGTCGCTCCACCGAAATAGCAAAGCTAATAGCAACAGCGGCATCAATAACATTGCCACCTTTTTGAAGAATTTCACGTCCGGCCATTGTCGTGTAACGCCCCTGGGTAGCCACCATATAAGCTTTGCTACGCCCATGGTGTTCGGCCTGTCTCTCTCCTTCTACCAATGGTACAAAACGCTCACTCTCATTTTCCAGCAACAAACTGCAACTCATCAAAAAGAAAATTCCTATAAAAACTGATGTCTTAACAAACATTTCTACTCACCTACTTTAGTGTTAAAAAGCCCATTTCTATCAAAGAAACTAAAGATAGTATTTAACTCAGATAGAAACACGCATACAATCCTTTATAATTAAGGAGCTCCTCTTTTCGCTTGAGAAAACTAAACCAAGTCAACGAATTAGTTTGATATAATCAATAAAGAATTTTTAAGTTGTTGAATTTATTTAGAATTAAAGACATTCAATATTTTTTACAATCTGATCCCACTCTTTTTTAAAGTTTGCATATCGATCGTGTGAAATAAGATAGGAGATATTAAGAACAATGTCTCGTTTACACTGAAGAATAAGATCAGCACTTTGAAATCTCTCTCGACCTGATTGATAAACAACAACGTTATAAAGGTGTAACCCCTTGAGTCCAGGAAAAGGCTTTCCCAATGAGGATTTTACATACTGATAACCTTTAGCTTTAATCCATTTCTTTTTCGCTGAAAGATAGCTTTGAAGTCCTTTTTTTTCCTTTTCAAGAGACCAGTTTTTTAATTTAGCGTAGTCAATCATGACAACAGATCTCCTCGATTTTTTAGGAGGAGCAAAAAGAGTCACTTCGTGACCACGATAACCTCTCGCCAGCTGCCAGTTGGTAGGTTTAAAAACCTTAAGTTTTACATCATCAAGAGGTATTTCTTGTTTAGGGAAAGAAGCCCAAACCAAAAACCCATTAAAAATACATGCTACAAAACATAATTTAATTATATTTATCAACATAAATCTCAAAATCTCCTCAACGTTTTTCATCATAATGCCGACTAATAAAAGACAGTATGTTAAATTATGTATTTATTTTATCCCTATTCATACTAACGGCACAACCAGTCTTCGCCAAGACTCCAGAAGAGCTTTTGGAAACTTTTGATAGAGACTGTGTCAAAAATGATTTTATAAGGGACATCCCATCCTGCGAACAAATCTCTGATAAACTTACTAGCTTTATTCCAGGTCAAGAAGCATCCCCACCCTGTCCAAAAAGCATTACCAATGAAAGTGTCGAAAAAATACTGCAACTTAACGATACCGCTAACTCTGCAAGTGCCAAACTCAGCTGTAACGAAAAAGATAAAAAAGATGTAGCCCTAAGTTGCGATCAAGAGCTTCTTTGCAATGGATTGAGATCAGTTAAAAAAGTTGTTAAAAAAATCGCCCCTAAATTTATCTCTAAAAAAGTCAATCGCGGTCTTGCTTCAATCACCAAAAAAATGAAAGTGGAGGAGAAGTGCCTCAGCGAATCTCGCTCAGACTGTCTAACAGAAGTTGCCACCGCTTTCGTAGCTAACCTCGTGGGAACAGCAAAAAGTTTAAAAGAACTCGCTAAAGCTTCTTGGGGTGCCGTGACCTCTCTCGCCTCTTTCTTTACAAAAAAAGAAGAAGATATGCATGAAGCTGCTCAAACAACACAAAGTGAAATCTCCAAATTCATTGACTCTCCCGGAGAATACATTTGGGAGCTTTTAAAAAAGCTTAAAGGCTCTGTTGACCGTTGGATTAAAAATCAAGTTTTTTGCCAAAGATGGGAGGGAACGGCACATATGAGTAAGTGCCTCGAACCTTTAGAAGCTTATAGTTGTCTCAATTGCAACGACGGAGTCAATGCCTTTTGTGCTGCGACGGGAGTCTTTGCCTCTGAAACATTAATCGCTATTGGTACCATTGGGGGTGCCAACGCTATAAG
Source organism: Bacteriovoracaceae bacterium (assembly GCA_965206965.1). Classification (GTDB taxonomy): domain Bacteria; phylum Bdellovibrionota; class Bacteriovoracia; order Bacteriovoracales; family Bacteriovoracaceae; genus CBDBLK01. The sequence goes on from OZ242254.1 coordinate 515,631, forward strand.
CTTGGGAGCAAAACTAGGAGCACGGGCCCTAGCTACAAACGCTAGTAAACTTATTTCAGCGAAAGTGCCTCAAATAAAAAAGCTCACTGGAGCTAAAAAAGGAAAAAAGCTAAAGCAAGGTCAAGCAGCTAACAAAATCAAACCTGAATTAGTCAATAAAATTACAGATCGATTAAAAGCTTTTAAAACTATTGTTAAGCAAAGCCGGACAGCAGCCAATGCCAGAAAATCAGCTCAAATAGTTGCTTCAGGAACAAAAGCAACAGCTAAAGCAACCTCTAAAACCCTCTCGGTCATTACATCACCTTTAAATATTTTTGATATTGCAGGACAAAAAGTCGTCAATTTCGTAACTAAACGAGGGCCTCTCGCTAGGATAACAGCGACGGCAACAGCTACTAGAACTGCAGCCAAAACTAAAACAGCTACAACAACCAGCACAGCCACTAAATCTAAAACTGCTGCTGCCGATAATGCTGCCAAACCCAAAGTCACTGCTGCTGATAATGCCGCTAAACCTAAGGCCACCGCTGCTGATAATGCCGCTAAACCTAAGACCACCGCTGCTGATAATGCCGCTAAACCTAAGGCCACCGCTGCCGATACCGCAGCCAAACCTAAGGCCACCGCTGCCGATAATGCTGCCAAACCTAAGGCCACTGCTGCCGATAATGCCGCCAAACCCAAAGTCACCGCTGCCGATAATGCCGCCAAACCCAAAGTCACTGCTGCCGATAATGCTGCCAAACCCAAAGTCACTGCTGCCGATAATGCTGCCAAACCCAAAGTCACTGCTGCCGAGACCGCTGCCAAACCCAAAGTCACCGCTGCCGATAATGCTGCCAAACCTAAGGCCACTGCTGCCGATAATGCCGCCAAATCTAAGGCCACTGCTGCCGATAATGCCGCCAAACCCAAAGTCACCGCTGCCGATAATGCTGCCAAATCTAAGGCCACTGCTGCCGATAATGCCGCCAAACCCAAAGTCACCGCTGCCGATAATGCTGCCAAACCTAAGGCCACTGCTGCCGATAATGCCGCCAAACCTAAGGCCACTGCTGCCGATAATGCCGCCAAACCCAAAGTCACTGCTGCCGATAATGCTGCCAAACCCAAAGTCACTGCTGCCGATAATGCTGCCAAACCCAAAGTCACTGCTGCCGATAATGCTGCCAAACCCAAAGTCACTGCTGCCGATAATGCCGCCAAACCCAAAGTCACTGCTGCCGAGACTCCTCCTAGGCCTAGGATCACTGCTACTATCGCTGCAGCAAAAAGCTCAATAGCAGCAAAAATAACAAAAGCGAGACAAGTCGCCAGGGTTGTCACCAAAACCCAAAAGAGAAAATCAACTGAAGGATCTAGCAGAGCCTACAATAAAGGCAAAAGAGACGGCCAAGGAGAAGATCAAAAGAGAAAAGAGGAAGAAGATCGTAAAAAAGAAGAAGATCGTAAAAAAGAAGAAGAGAGTAAAAAAGAAGAAGAGCATAAAAAAGAAGAAGAGCGTAAAAAAGAAGAAGAGCGTAAAAAAGAAGAAGATCGTAAAAAAGAAGAAGAGCGTAAAAAAGAAGAAGAGCGTAAAAAAGAAGAAGAACGTAAAAAAGAAGAAGAGCGTAAAAAAGAAGAAGAGCGTAAAAAAGAAGAAGAGCGTAAAAAAGAAGAAGAGCGTAAAAAAGAAGAAGAGCGCAAAAAAGAAGAAAAGCGCAAAAAAGAAGAAGAGCGCAAAAAAGAAGAAAAACGCAAAAAAGAAGAAGAGCGCAAAAAAGAAGAAAAACGCAAAAAAGAAGAAGATAAAGAGCGAAAAAGAAGAGCTAGCTTAACTCCTAAAAAAGTGGCCGGTGTTGATTTATTGTTAAAATCAAGTACTGGAGGAACGTCCTCTGATGAGCTAAATGAACTCATACCCGGAACAATAAGTCAGAACACTCTTTCTGAAATCTTAAACAATAACGACACACAATCGGATCAACAACAAGTAGCCTCTTCTCTCTCAGAACTTAAACAACGAACAGGTCACGATTTTAAAGATCAAAAAGAAGCTCAACGCTTTGCATCGAAATTAAATAATCATTTAAGCAATAATAAGAATCGAGAAAAACTCATTAAAGAATATATGAATAAAAGGTCTCTCACACGAGATCAAGCTCAAAAGGTTTATCAAAGCGAAAAAGATTTTTATCAACGACTTTCTAACAGCACCAAAGGAAAAATTGATGATGATATTATAGTCTCTAGGAAAAAAGCGACTTCTAGGATTAAAGATGAAATAAAAAAACTAGAAGAACTCTTATCTGAAGATAGTGCTAATTCATCAACAAGGTCAGGCACACCATCCAGTTCAAATAGAAGATCATCGAACACAAGAGCAGGAAATGCCACCCGCACTCCAGCAGGAGGAGGTCATCTAAATCCACTAACAAGACCAACACCCAATTCATCCTTTATTGAAGAAGGTCGAGATGAAGAAGCCGGCGAGGAAGGTAATGCTGATGAAAACTCAGAGGATAATCCACAAAAAGATCCAAAGAATCAAAGTGAAGAAGAAAAAGCTAAGTTAAAAAAGCTCAAATCTCAAGAAAACCTTGAAAAAATTGAACTCCTTACAGAGATAGCTCTAATGGCCAAAAATAACCCAAGAGGGCTTGTCTTTCGAGCCGTCAACGTTAAAGAATTAGACATACTCAAGGGCCATAGCAAAGGTATAAAGGCAAAAGTTCAAAAAAGAAACATCCGCGTCCTCGTTGTTAAAGTCAAAAACCGTACTTACAATATTTACAAAGATATAAATGAACAAAAAACCTACGCTGTAAGAATCGACAAAAGACCAACAGTTCTTTTAAAATCTTTCCCTACAAGAATATTTTAAGACTATATAATTCTTTTTTAATTGCTCAAAAAAGTTAAGGTTTTTTAATTTTAAGTTCTCTTCAATTAAGATTTTTTAACCCTTCTGGCAAAAACTTTATTTACTTAAGCACTTCTACAAAAATGAATTTCTCTTAAGCCTATAAAAACAGAGCTTACTTTAATAAAAATATAATTTATTTAACTTTACCCTTTCAAAAAAATTTAATCTGAGGCAATATTTATGAGTAAATGTCATAAGAGGAGGACCTTTGAAGATTTTCCTTGTCACATCCCATAACTCTGAAGTGGACTATTCTCAACTCAATATTCACTCTAAAGATCTCATTTTAGTTTTTAAAGCCCCTACAGAGTTAATTCTCGAGCAAGATTCTTATGATTTTCTTATCGTCGAGCAAACAGCCATTAAACTTGACCCTGATCTTCACTATTTAAAAAAGAAGGCTTCACTAGACAGAGTCTTTTTAATCCTCGACGAATCGAAAGCAAATCTCGTAGATTTTTATCTCTCTTTGGGTGTAAAAGACGTTTTTGTTCTCCCTCTCAACTTTGTTGAATTTGCTACTAAGCTAAAACATGCGGCAGACCTTAAGAAAAGTGCTCTATTTGCCAATACAAAACTAGGAATGAGTCTAAAGCAGATTTTAATTTTAGAAGTTTTAAAAATGCAAGGACCTCAAGGAGCAACTCGAAATCTAATTCTCAAAGAAATATGGGACAACGAAAAAGTCGAACCAAAGAACGTAGATGTTCATATTCATAATTTAAGAAAAGTTTTAAAAAGACAGGGAAAAGAAATTGCTTGGCGACAAAACCGCTGGTACTTGGTCGGATAGCATCAGCTGTTTTAAAGCGATTGAATCATAAACTTTTGCCTTAGTATATTTATTAAATAGGGAGATTTCTGTTTAGATAAGATTTCAAGCCTTCCAAAAAAATGCATATATTCTCTTAACTCTCCAAGATTAAACCTTCCGGATTGAGTCAAGATTTTTCTATCATACTGACTCGGTTTTCTCTTCTTTTGAATATAACTAGGATCTGCTAATTTACAAAGGTGCCCCTGCATGAAAGAAAAAAAAGACCTCTGCGCATCAAAATCCAAATCCGTATTAATTAAAATTTTAAAAAACTTTTTAAACTCCCTTCTACCAAATATAGAAGCCAGTTCAAATTGATCTAAACGCTGAGGACTAATAACAGATTGAGCTTGCACAACTGTTATTTGCGAAGTTTGAGGAAAGTGTAATGCCAGTATTTTCAGTGCGTGGATTAAGTCACCAGCAGTATTGGGAACCGAATCCAAAAGGTAATTTTGAACCAAAGGCGAGATAACCACATTCGTCTTTTCACAAAGAAATCGTAATAGCTTTGCTCCTTCCCAGAAACGAGGGGCTTCAACTTTAAAAAAATCACCAGTTTGCTTTTCTTCTAATAGATCAAAGAACTGACTCTCAGGCCTAAAAGCCATAATAAAAAAACGTTGCCCCCAATCCCAATCTTCTTCAATAAGAAATTTTTGAGCCTGCTTTCCTATCTCATCTGCTTGTAAAACCAGAAAAGCTCTCTGCCCAGAAAAAAGATCTGACTCACGAAGATTAACCTCTAACCAATCTCGCGAAATCTCGCTCCCTGCAACAATAGCCAGCTCTGCACCTAGTTTTTTTCGAGGAATACTATTAATAATAATTTTTTCAACAAAGGGATCATAACAACAGATCCCATACAAACCAGGTCTCTTAAGATCAACTATATGAGGATGATTTTTGAAAATTTCCCAAGGAAAATATTTAAAAGACATTAAGAAACAACTCCTTAAAGTTATTCGCTGTATTACGAGCCGTTTCTTTTAGATTTTTTTCAAAAAAATGCTTCGTCACCGTAGAGTTAACAATTCCAGGGCTATCTTCACTAGACGTATCTTTTACATACCGACTAAAAGTAGGTTGCACATTAAAAGTATGGTTAAACACAACTTTAGTCTCTTCCCGTACATAGGTCCCTAAAGAAGACCGTAACAACTCGAGCTCTCTAAAAGTAGGGTTTTTAATAAGAACAAGCTGTACCGCTATTCGATAAGAAGTGCTCACTGGAACAAAAAAGTTAGGACGATCTCCTAGAGAACGAGAGAGATCAGAGTCTGTAAAGCGAACATTCTCTCTACCAAAAATATCTTTATTTCTTTTAGGGCTTTTAATAATTCCCACGAGAACAGCATCTGCATAAGAACTCTCACCAGAGTAAATTTTAAGACCAGTAAATTCATGAAAAATGTTAAAAAACTCTCTAGTAAAAATACTACTGACATTGGGTAAACTCGACTGATTGATAAACATTGGAACAGAAATAGAATAAATTCCATCATTTATTAGAGGGTTATCAACACTCCTCAAGCTATAACCACGACAAGCAGCAAAACTAATAGAATAAATTGTAAAAATAACAACTTTTATTGAGAAAACTAAACTTGTGTTTACTCGTCCGCGAATCATACAGTCCTCTAGCTCAAGCTCTGTTGCCTGAATACCTTATTGAATATAAATCACGACTCTCTTTTTGAAAAGATAATACAATGCACAAACTGTTGTCGAACTCTTGATGAGTCGGCACAATAATTTCATGTTTAAAAAATTAGAAGATCTTCTTGCTAACCAAATAAATATGAAACCCTCTTCAAACGACACTCAAAGCAGAAAAAAGGTTCGTTTACCTCACCAGCACCCTTCTTTCGACTTTTTAGCCCTTATTAATGCGTGGGAAGAAATCGTAGGTAAACGTTTAGCCGAATACACAATTCCTCTAAAAAACACTCAAGGAACACTGACCATACTGACAGATCACCCAGCCTACTCTCAGCAACTTAGCTTTATGGAAAGTAATCTTAAAGAAAAAATTTTTAAGACATTTCCCCAATTATCATCCCAAATTCAACGACTCACATTTCAAACAAGCACAGTTTATTTTGAGCAAAAAAAGAATGACCTTTTGAAAGCTGCAGCTAAACGCCCTCAAAAAAACAACCCTACTCTTAAGAAAAAGCAAAACACGCAATACCATCAATATGATCCACACTATAAAAAACTACTTAAAGAAGCCAAAACTAAATTTTCAGATATTCAAAACCAGGAGCTTAAAGATCAGCTTATCAGCCTCTACTTACAATCTAAGGAAGATATATAAAAAACATCCAGGTCCCTCTAAAACCTCTTGCAAAGAAAAACCTTTTAAATCTAAATTTTCCAAAAAATTCTCACGCTGAAGAATATAAAGCACTCCTTTTTCTTTTAATCTATTAAAGCACATATCATACCATCTTCTAGCTTCATCAAGAGTCCAAAAACGGCATCGATCCCTCCTCTTATCAAGAGGTTGACGTCCTTGATATCGAATAAAGAAAGGAGGATTACTAACTATGTAATCAAACTTCTCCATATCAACACACAAAGAAGAGATGAACCAAGCTCTTTTATTCAGATTCAATAGACAACAATTTCTCCGCCAATATGGCAGGAACTCTAATTCCTGAACATCGCAAGAAAACAACCTAAATTCAGTAAATCTACGAATGATCTCAAAGCCAATAATTCCACAACCAGCCCCTAAATCTAAAAGCCTTCTCTGATGTTTCCGAAGTGCTTTTTCTTTTTGAATAAAAATATGTGAAAGGAAAAGGGAGTCTTCAGAGAATTTATAAAAATTAGGTTGGTAATACCTCAATAAAACTCTCCAAAAACAAACGAACCTCTTTATACATTCTCCCTTTCCGTAAATATTGGACAGAAAGAGAATCATTTGATGCCAACGATGAAAAAACGGCAATAGTAGAAGATGCTCCAGAAAGAGCAAAATCCTTTCCTTCTACAAAATGAGCTTCAGGACAATGATTCTGACAAAATACCTTTGACGAAACCAGATCTAAACAAGGCTTCTCACCACTGATATTTAAACTTGTTGTGGTCACTGGTCCTCCAGCAAGCTGAACAACTTCTTCTACCCAAAGATACTCTAAACAACGAATTCCAACCCAATCGCTATCTTGCACGATCCATTTAGGCATCCTCATTTTAGAATGCAGAAGTGGCAAACCTAATGTTGTTTCGAAAGAAAAAAACAATTTTAAAAACTCTGTATCCATAAACTTTGGAAGATCAAAATTTTTTATTATACTTTCAAAATTGGAAAAAAGAATAGAACTAGGTTTACCAGAACAACTCTTTTTAATTTCATCTACCTTAAGACAAGAGCTCTCGTCATATATAGGTGCCCCTATTCCCCAAACAGTATCTGTGGGGTAAATATAAACACTCATATGACCAACCACCAAAGGTTCTCACGATCTTTATCACCTAGCCTCATTAAATGATAAAGAGCAAAATGAACAGCAACCCCCGAATCTAGTAGTTTGCGAAAATAATTCCGTTCAATCTGAAAACGGGCCTTACTAAATTCAGGTATCTCTTTTTGAAGCGCTCTTTTAATAGGTTTTTGACCCAGAAGCCTAATAACAACAAATTTTTTATACATATCTTTCGATCTCCAAGCCTTTACTAATTTCTCAGATAAAATCTTTCGCAACTTCTGATCTGAAGGAAGATAATAGGCAAAAACCCAAAGTTGCGATACCAAAGCCTTCTTCAACGTTCTTGGAGTAAGTACTTCCCTTAAGAAAGACCTCAATTCTACTTCTGCAGTACGATTAAAATATTTTGAATACCAAAAATCAAAATATTTTCTTACAAATAATTCTTTCTTACTCATGCCTCTTAATTCAGCAAGTGACCAATCAGAATTAAAACGACCACTGAAGCTCCTAAATTCAATACTATTTCCTAACTGATTCAATTCATCAATCAGTATTCTACTAAGCATTTCGTTTTTAATTTTTTTCTTGAATCTTTGAATTGCCAAAGAAAATAATTCTATGATTTCAATTTCCATTCTCTTTTCAAAATTTAAAGGAGCATGAAAAAAAACTTCATAAGGACCTGTTTTGATAATCTTCGCAACCTGCTGACGAGCCCAAGCATGATTAGAGGTATTAAGAGCCACTGCGAGCTCTATCCAACTTCGCCAAAAATTTGATCGCATATTAGAGATTTGTCTTAAAATTTCCTGTCCCTTATTAAAAATCTTTTTTTCCTCTTTTAACTCCTTTTCTAGATTTAGAGCTTCTTTAAAAAGAGAAATCCATTGAGAAAAATGAATACTTACTGAGAACTGACGCCTTCTACTAACAATTTTAAATCTTTTCTTGAAATTTAGCCCTTTGGATTTAAGCCATTTGTGAATATTGACTTCATTCATACCAAAAACGGCATCAGTGAAATCTAATTGAACCCTTAGTAGAGAATCAAAAGATGCTCGGCACTGTCTTAAGTATTGATTAAATTGATCATCACTTTCTTGTCTTTTTTTTAAAATAGCCATCATGCTATGAAAAAATGTATTTCCATTTTGACAATTTTTTTGCGGAAACACCCATTTATCAGAAATAAAATAGAATCCCCCAACACCGTATTGATGACGAACAGACCCTCCATTCTTATCACGTACAATATAAGGAAGCTCAATTAGTTTTTTTTTTTACTAAGAGAGGTCGCATCCTGTGCTTGAACAGAATTTATACCTATTATAGGAAAGGGCTTATTGAGAATTGTTTTAAAATACCACATAATACCAAACAAAACTATTGTGAGCAATAAGACTAAAAATAGTAAATAGCGATCATTGCGAGACTTTCCCTTGTTAATTTTTGCCTTTTTTTTATGCTTTTCATTTGGCATTTCAGACTTATTTAGAGATTTTTTTTTAATTTTTGTTCTCTCTAACTCTTCATCTAGATGAGAAATATCAGCCTCTGAATCTAACCCTTGAGCCAATTCCACTACATCCTTCTTTTTGGAGCTATCACCACTTGAATCCGATAAATCGGGATAGCCAAGGTTAGACTCATCAGGATAAACCAAATCCTCAATATCAGGATACTCAAGCTCTCCATCTCCAGGAAAAGCCACATCCTCTACTTCAGCATCTTCTGTTTTATGACCATTGATAGTCAACGTATTCCCAGCTTCATTAATTGGGTTAAACGTTTGGGGGATATCCTCATAGACATATTTTTTAAGAAGTTCTTTTTCTCCAACCCAAAACCAATATCCACTTCCTGACGAGATTTCATCTTTATCCGTCAAATTCCCTTTCTCAATAAACTCAATTATTTTTTCCTTAACCACAGGGCCAAGAATTTGCTTTTGATGGGTTCGAATAAGCCAATTTTTATCACTCATAATTTATAACTACCTACCTCCAAACTATTATAGAATAACAATCACAGTTTTGAACAAAATTGACATGAGAAAATAAGGAATAACGAAGAATCAACTCTTCCGCACCATAAAGAAAGGAAAAACAAATAAATATCAAAGCCACCAATACGAGCAAATGCCATAAGCTATAAAAAGAAACCTAGTAATCCCTTCAAGTCCTCATCAGTAAACTTTAAACCAACACTAAAGGTCGCACTTCGGCTATCCTCTATGAGATCTTCAAATTCAACTTTGCCCCGAAACACCCTATAAAGCTGAAACACAGAAGCTAGCCTCAAATTTGGTCCAATGTTTTTTCTATAATCAAAGACATCAAGAGAAAATTTTGAATCCCAACCTAATAGCTCGTAATCAACACCAATGCCTCCTGAAGAATTCAACAACCCACCGCGAAAGGTCCAGTTTTGAAGCCTCCGTCCCAATTGAACATTAAATTGATAAGAACCTTTTTCTCTTTCTCTATAAACTTCACTCGTTGTTACACCATTAATCGTCCGAGAGCTATGCTTCTCTTTCTCTGGACCAAACTCACTAGTCACCAAACCAAGGAGGTAAAACCTTTCAGGTGCAGGAAATAAACGTAAGCTTAAAGCACTAGAAGCACCCTTCTCTGTGTTCGCTCCTGTATAAACATCCAACTCTGTCCTAATTTGATCAACTTTACCCACGAGTTTTTTGACACCGGCTAGCGTTTGTTGGACTTCATCAACAATTTCTTCTTCGACTAAAAGTTTTCCAACAGTTCCTTTCCCCGATTTAATATCAGCCACTAATTCTTTTAAGTCCTCAGTCATCTTTTTTACATTAGAGAGAATATTTTTAACCTCTTTAACGGCACTATCATCATTTTCAACAGAGGTTTGATAAACAAGATTTTTGGACATCTTTTCCATATTGGCTATTAAATTATTTAATTTACCTTGGTTGCCATTTAAGATTTCTTTAAGAGCCAAAGTTGCATCCTTAGTGTTAGCAACAAGAGTTTCAACATCATCTAAAATCTTCTTTAAAAGTGGCTTTTGTCCCTTGCCAGGGACAAGTATATTTTTGATGGATTCAGTAATAATCTTTACATCCTTCAAAGCCCCCGTAGCATCACGAACAAGCCCCTCCATTCCACCACCTTCTTCTACCGAAATAAAACTAAGCTCCTTTAACCTTTGATTAGAATCCCCTAGATAAATCTCTAGGTACTTATCTCCCAGAAAACCGACAGTCCTTATTCTCAACATCGAATCTTTAGAAATAGTGGCCCTCTTGAGAACTTCGAAAGTAATCAAAGCGTTATTATCGGATAATTCAATTTCTATAATTCTACCGGCACTGATGCCAGCAATTTTAATGGGAGTCTTCGGGAATATGCCTGAAGCATCACGAACAATAGCACGATAAGTAACGTATTCACCAAACCCCGATTGGTTAGACGTTACTCTTAAAGACATATAAGCGACAGCAGCCATAGCCGCCAAAGCCAAAAGGCCAACTTTAATTTCGCTCATTTATAGCGCATCCTTGCTACAAATTGACGAACTCCTGAACCAATTCATTCCTTGAATGGGAAAATTCAGAAGCTGGTAAGTACTCAACAATTCTACCATGATCCAGAAAAGCAACAAAATCGGAAACTCTTAGGGTCGCTTTGACATCGTGAGAGATAATAATGGAAGCCATTTGTCGATCTTCATTCATTGCAGCAGTGGAAACTATCAAATCGTTAACTTTATGAGTAGTAATCGGATCTAAACCAGTAGTTGGCTCATCGTAAAGCATAATTGATGGCGAAAGAGCTAAAGCACGAGCCAATCCAACTCGTTTTCTCATTCCCCCTGAAAGCTCGCTAGGAAACTTAAAGTGTGACACCTCTGGAAGGCTAACATCAAATAATAACTCACGAGATTGATCAAGAACCTCTTCATTGGATAATCTTGTAAACTCCCTAAGAGGAAAAGCTACGTTTTCTATAGCTGTAAAGGAATCGAATAAAGCAGCGTATTGAAAAAGCATTCCAAAATGCTGACGAAACTCACGAAGACCTATCCTATCGAGCTTTGCTAGGTTTTGACCTAATACATTAACTCGTCCATAGCTAGGTCGCAGAAGCCCCAATATATGCTTGAGAAGCGTTGATTTCCCTGCACCAGAAAAGCCCAAAATCGTTGTAATCTTTCCCTTGGGAATATCAAAATTAAGATTGTCCAATATTGTGTGCTGGCCAAATGTTTTAGTCAAATTTTCAATGCGAACAGCAGGATCATCAAAAGTTAGCATAGGATTACTCTACCTTAGACTTTTTCGATCGATATAGCGATTGCTCTCTGCAAAAATCACAATAAATGGATCAAAAAAGAAGTCAAAAAATAATCAAAAATCAACACGAGAATCATTCCCCAAACGACTGCTCGGTTAGTCCCTTTGCCAACACCTTCAGCTCCTTTCGTCACATTGAGTCCCTGATAAGTTCCCACTATTGAAATGATCAACCCAAAAAAGAAAGCCTTTACCAGTCCTTGCCAAATATCCTCGATAAATATGAAGTCACCTAGCTTGGAGAGATAAATAGCTTCATCAATAGAGAGAAATACAGTCCCAACCAACCAGCTACCGATATTACCCACAAATAAAAAAAGAGCTGATAACATGGGAACCGCCACAATACTGGCTAACACCCGAGGGACAACTAAATACTGCACACTGCTAATACCCATAACTTCCAAAGCATCAACTTGCTCAGTAACCTTCATCGTCCCAATTTGAGCAGCCATAGCAGAGCCAGCTCTTCCCGCTACAATTAAACCAGTCAAAACAGGCGCGAGCTCTTTAGCCAATGAAAGCGCAGTCACTGGCCCCACTAAAGAATCAACAGAGATAAGTTTAAAGCCAAAATAAGTCTGATAGGCCATCACCATTCCGGTAAAAGAGCCTGCCAATACAATAATAAAAATAGATTTATTTCCAACAAAATAAAGCTGTTCAAATAGTAGCTTTGTTCGAAAAGGAGGTTTCAAAGACCAATAGAGTATTCTCCTTCCAAACAGGCTTATTCTTCCAAGACCACCCAACCCCCTCAATATAGCAGCCCCTAACAAAGCAATAGGTTTTAAAAAAAAGGGAGTCGGCAATTTCTCACTATCAGATAATTGGTTCACAAAACTATTCTAATTGATAGTCTCTTGGAACGCGAGTTGTAAGCTGGCAAAAAAGCTCATAAGGCAGCTGACCTGATTCACGGCTCAAACGCTCTAAGCGTTTGGGGTCTAAATCCCAAACAGTAAAAATTTCTCCTTTTTTGAGAGGAGTTCCCTTAGGAAAAAGAATCTGGAACATATCCATATTAACTCGTCCTACCACCTCTCCTTCAACACCATGGTGATCCAAATGGGCTCCACAGAAAGTTGTGGCAAACCCATCACCATAACCAAGGGCAACAATAGCTAACTCTCCTTCCCTTGGAAGGGTCGTAGCCCCATAACCTATAGAGGTTCCCTTTCCAACAAATTGAGTTTTGATAACAAAAGCTTCTAATTTTGAAATAATTTTTCCTGTCCAACACCCTTCATCTGCCACTTCTGGAGATAAACTTGAAGGCCCATACATCATCAGCCCGGGGCGTATATGAGTTTCTTCTAAACCAGCCCTTTGCTCGATAGCACCGGAATTAGCGCAAGAGGAGCGTTCAATTTCAATCCCTTTGTCCTGAAAAAGATGTTTAATCTCCTTAAATCTTTCAAGTTGATCACAATTCCCACGATGAAATTTCATCGAAAGAGAAGCACAGGCCAAGTGGGTCATTAAATGATAAATCGACTTCCTCTCCGCTTTAATTAGTCTAGTTATAACTTTTTCGGTCTCTCCATAATTAATCCCGAGCCGATTCATACCAGTATTGAACTTAAGGCAAATAGGAACATCCTTAAACTTAGGTTCCTCAAGAAAAAACTCCAAATCTTTCCTATTAGATAAAACTGGTATTAATTTTTTATCAATAAGAGTATCTGACTGAGCTTTCAAATCGAGCTGAAAATCGGAAAAAACATAGATCTCAAAATTTTTATTTGGCATAGCTTCACGAAGAGCGATAGCCTCTTCAAAGGTAGCGCAACCAAATTCCTTAATACCCAGTTGGCAAAGTGAAAAGTCGGCAATTGGCAAAAGCCCATGTCCATAAGCATTTGCTTTAACCATGAATAGAATTTCATTATGAGGACAAATTTTTTTAAGCTTCTTAAAATTTCCCTCGAGGACATCTAAGTGGACAATAAGTCGACGGCCAGACCTCATGAAAAACCCTTACTAAAAACTACATGATTCCCGATGGGCCAGGTCTCCAAAAAGCCTTACTCTCAACAGAAACTTCCTTCACCGGTTTGGTTTCACCCTCTTCCCGGGAAAGATAGTCTCCCGTTTCCAAATACCTCAAATAGGCTTCACCGGAAAGGGGAATCATCCGTATTTCAGGTTTTAGATTCCTCGCTAATACTATATCGACATCTTCAAAATATCGCCAAAATGAATAGCGTAAGCTAAAAACCTTAAGGTCATTCAGCGTCTTATCCAATATTTCCTTTTCCACTAAAAGAACAACATGACCCACACCAAAACAAGTCAAACGAAACTCAGCTTTTTTCTGAGCTTCAAAACGATGAAAAAAATCAGAAAAAAACCTATGCCAATAAAAGCGCACACGCCCCTCTTTTTCACGAACTGTTTGGACAAGATCAGCGAAGTTTATATCGATCAAAGCCCAGTCATCCCCTCTTCCATGAATCTTTGACCCTGGCAATTTTCCAAATTGAACCTGGTCGATAAAGCTAAATAGCTCCCAAGGCTCCATAACTCTTTTATCAGTGGAGTCAACAAACAAGTTTCGCACCTGATAATAAGAGTGCAAACCAGAAAGGTAACGTTCAAAAGATTCCCAATCGAATTTGTTTAAAAATTCTTCATTTTTCACTCGAACAAAAATAATCTTTTCAGGATTTTTTTGCCTTCCTCGAATAAGAAGAGACATGAGCTCCCCGCCCATTAATTCCAAACAAACTTGACTCGCCATATTCTGAGCAAAAAACTCAATACCCTCAGCGCAAGTTTGTCCTAACCAAAGAGAGGGAATAGTTTTAAACTTTGTCAGCTCCAACTGAGGAGACAAAAGTTTTTGTCCACTTTGGTTAAGTTCTAATACTGTAAATTGGCAAATCTCAGGAATAGTCGAAAAAACCCTCGAGCAAACATGTTCAAAGTCTAAAGATTCTTCCTTATAGGACTCAAATCTTCCATTAATAGACTTTAATAACGCCTGGTAAAAATCCTTTTCTTTTAAAGACTCTGTTGACTCCAAAAGATGAGTCATCTTTTCTTCAATTTTTTCCCCGTTTTCCTCCCAAAGATGAGACTTCGCCTTAAGCACACTCCATTCATTAAACCTTCGCAAAACACTTTTGATTTGTCCCTCAAGGGGTAGCCCTCCTAATACCGTTCCCAAATTAAAAATTTCGTAGGTGGAATAAAGCAAAGGAGCAGTCACTTGATTACCATAAAAAGCTATTACCAATTCTTTTGATTGCACTAGGGGATGATGGCGGATTTGTCTTTCACCCTCTACCATTTGGCGAATATCGACCAGTGCTAAATGAGGAGCCTTCTCTTGAACCCCATCCCAAAAGTCTTCTAGGGATTGGTAAACATAAGGAATGATTCCCGTTTTCCTAAAAACTTGATTCCACTCTTTAGCCAGACCCAGGTCTTCAGTTAAAAGGGCCACATCAATTTGGGATAAGGGATCTCTCTTTTCCATCATCTCTTTCCTTTTCTAGCACTCCGAACGAAATGAAAAATCTTTTAGGACGAAGCACGAGTCATCCTGACCAACCCAGCCTGTAAACGTAGACGAGGTGCCTCAATTATGCCAAACACAGGTAGGAAACGTCTAATTTCCCTCCCTCAAAGCTTCCTTTAGTTTTTCAAAGCTCCAATTTTTCTGCTCCTCCTCAGATAAAACCAAATGAGCCATTCTATAAGTCTTAAGACGAGACTGGTAGAGTTCGACAAAAGCCAATTTTCCCTTTTCAACAATAGGCCTCTCATTTTTTTGTGCACAGCGCCTCCAGCATTCTTCAACACTTGTATTAAGCCAAACAAGTCTAGCTTCTCGATAACGAAGAATAAGATCAAGTCTCTCCTCTTCAAGAGCTCCTCCACCTAAGGAAAAAAAACCAATTTGAGAAGACTCTAAAGTTTCCTTTAAAAGTTCTGTTTCCCACCGACGAAAAGAATTCCAGCCAAATTCATCAATCACTTCTCCCAAATGTTTATGATGACGAGCCTGACGAATAAAAATCTCTCCATCAAAATCGAAAGTAAGGCCTTCTTCGCCAAACTCTTGGGCCCACTTTCTCCTTAAAGTGGTTTTTCCAGAACCCATAAAGCCGCAAAGGTAAATCTTCATTTTTATCGCTCCAGCTCACATTGCTGTTTCTTATCATGTTTACTTCACAGGCGCTAACGCCTAGATTTAAGCTTTATGACGCATTCCGTGTAAAAATGATAGAAACCCCTATACAGCTCCCCCTCGAAAGACTATATCCATTTCATGAATCACAAGCAGCCTTCCCAACTTCTTGAAGAAACTGTCAAACTCAGCCAATTTCTTCCCGACCGATGGGAAGAGTTCGAGTTTGATGAACAAGAAACTTGGTTGCTAGACCTTCTTGAAGAACTAGAAAACGGGGTCCGTGAAATTCATCCCAACCTCACCCCTGGTTCACTGAAGTTAAAACTCTCCCTTAAGCGCAGAGTAGAAAAGCCTTACGGAGACCACTTATTAGCCAAGTCTCAATTAAAAGGTCAATACTCAGTAGCTTGTGTTCGATGTCTAACAAAGATCGAGCAAAACTTAAATTTATCCTTTAATGGCGTGTTTTTAGCCGCCCATTTTGATTGCGACCCAGAATATGAGAAAGTCCTTACACTTTTTATTGATGGGGGAGAGTTCGACCTTTATTTTCACAATAAAGGCAAAGCCAATTTACGGGAATTTATCCAAGAACAAATCAATATGACAATTGACCCTTTTCCCTTGCACGACCCTAACTGCCAAGGTCTTTGCTCAACCTGTGGAGCCGATCTCAATAAAGAAAACTGTGGGCATGGGCAATGCAAAGGGTCTAAAATTCCTATGGAGAGAGTCTAAATAGCCTTAAGAAAAAGACCTTGTGCTTCGAAACCAAATAGCGTAAAAACGAGGTTTTTAACACAGGTAATAAATAGATAACGATATTATCTGAATTCGGAGTTTATGATGGCGGTACCTAAGAAAAAAACAAGTCCCTCCCGTCGCGGACTAAGAAGAGCCGGGCAACATCACAAGCTTTACAGAAAGCACCCCCACTCTTGTAACAATTGTGGTGCACATAATATGCCCCACACAGTTTGTCCCAGTTGCGGCCACTACAAGGGAAGAGAAGTTATTGAAATCCAGGCCATCGGCGAAGAAGACGAAGAGAACGCAGAGTAAGCTCTCTATTTGACTCCTCAATACTTGCCAAAATATCTAAAACAAATAAAGCTAATTCCAAAAGCTAATATCAGGATAGGAAGAATCTTTACCCAAAAAGATTCTCCGTTTTTCCACTAGCAATAAAAAAGGTTCCCTGCGATGGATTCTTCAGCTATTCGAGCCAAAATCCTTGGGACGGGGATTTATCTTCCCAAAAAAATTATGACTAATTTTGATCTCGAAGAAATGGTCGAAACCAATGATGAATGGATTTTTGAACGAACCGGCATTAGGGCCAGGCGAATTTGTTCAACAGAAGGAGGGGAATGGCCCACCGATATGGCCATGCACGCTACTTTTCAAGCACTAGAAGCAGCACGTTTGGAACCCAATGATATTGATATGATCATCTTTGCTTCAGTAACCCCAGATCAGAAGCTTCCCAATAGCGCTTCATTACTCCAACAAAAACTAGGAATCACAAATCGCTGTACCTCCATGGATATAGCCGTTGCTTGCTCAGGGTTTGTCTACGGAGTCAATATGGCTAACAGCTTTATTCAAACAGGTATGGCAAAAAATATTCTTGTAGTTGGCTCTGAAATGCTAAGTCGCGAGGTTAATTGGAAAGACAGGAGTATTTGCATCCTTTTCGGTGACGGTTGCGGATGTGCTATCGTTGGCCAAGCCGAGGCTGGAGACCACTCTGATATCTACGCTACCCATCTCGGTTCTGATGGATCGGGAAAAGAGTTCTTCAACCAGCCAGTAGGGGGAGCCATCGAACCAATAACAGAACAACATTTAAAGGAAGAAAGCCATTTCATGTGCATGAAAGGTGGTGAAATGTTTAAAGTAGCGACTCGAACACTCGCCGAGAATGCTCGAATTGTCCTCAAAAAAGCGGGAATGACTCTCGATGAAGTCAACTGGGTCGTTCCTCACCAAGCCAATATAAGAATCATTGAAACAACGGCTAAACTTTTAGGCGTTCCGATGGAAAAAGTTATTGTTAATATCGAGAATTACGGAAACACTTCGGCAGCAACAGTGCCTATAGCTTTTCATGAAGGTATTACGGAGGGAAAAATCAAACGGGGGGATATCGTCCTGTTTGATGCCTTTGGTGCAGGCCTTACATTTGGCGCCACACTTTTAAAATATTGACCCTAAAAAAGAAGGCAAAGGAATGAGAAAATCCGTTACACTTGTTTTTCCTGGGCAAGGTTCCCAATACGTTGGAATGGGCCAGCTCCTCAAAGACCACTCCTCTTCCCAGTTTTTGAGCCAAGCCGATCAAGCCCTAGGCTACCCTCTTTCCCAATTAATGCTCGAAGGCCCGGAAGAAAAACTCAAATTAACGACCCACACACAGCCGGCCATCCTCACTTACTCCCTCGCCCTCTTCGATAAAGTTTGGGAAAAACTCAATCAATGGAATGTAAAAATTGACCGCGTTCTAGGCCACTCTGTTGGCGAATATGCCGCCTTAACAGCAGCCAAAGCTATCGATTTTAAAGACGCTGTCAAAATCGTCAGCTTGCGTGGCAAGTTTATGCAAGAAGCGGTTCCTGCGGGGAAAGGCAAAATGATCGCTGTGATGAAAATCCCTATGGAAAAAATCCAAGAAGCCTGCCAAATTTGCAGTGAACCCGGCAGTGAAGTAATGCCCGCCAATTATAATGAGCCCAATCAAATCGTCATTTCGGGACACGCAGAAGCTTGCGACAGAGCTACCAAATGGCTCGAAGAAAACGCCTCTAACCCTCATCGCTGTCTAGAGCTCAAGGTTTCAGCTCCCTTCCACTCTAGCCTCATGAAACCAGCTGCTGATCGACTTAAAGCCGAGCTAGACAAAGTTTCCTCTTGGGGCTATCCAGAGTATCCCTATATCGCCAATGTTGATGCCCAAGAATATGGGACCAAAACCAATCCAGAAATCATCAAAAAAAACCTTTACCAGCAAGTCGATGGCTCCGTTTTATGGACCCAATCCATTCAACGGCTTCCCGACAACACTATTTGCCTTGAAGTCGGACCAGGAAAAATATTGATGGGACTTTCAAGGAAAATCAACCGTAGTATAAAAGTCATTCCCCTCGACAAAGAAGGAGCTTTTGAAGAACTTGAAAAAACTCTTAAACAATAGAGAGGCCAACCATGCATATCCAGTTTCCCGATCTCAAAAATAAGAAAGTCCTTGTCACAGGTGCCACTCGAGGCATCGGAAGGGCCATTGCCCATTCCCTTGCCCAACAAAGAGTTCATGTCGTTTTCAACTTTCGGGAGGGCAAAGAATCCGTTGCCAAAGAAATCGCCACCGAGCTCAAGGAACTTGGAGCACCTCAAGCCACACCAGTCTGCTTCGATGTTACTAATACAGAGCAAATAAAGAGCAGCCTGGAAAGCTTTGTTAAAGAACAGGGTCCCCTCGAAGGACTCGTGAATAACGCTGGCATTAGCCGTGACCAACTCGTTCTAAGGATGAAAGAAGAGGATGTCAGCGCAACCCTCAATACTAATCTCAAAGGCGCCATTATGGTCACTCAAAGCTTAAGCCGCAGTTTTTTAAAAGCTGATAAGGTGAGCATCATCAATATCAGCTCCATCGTGGGCCTAATGGGCAACGCTGGTCAAATTGCTTACGCTGCTTCTAAAGCAGGTATGCTCGGATTTACCAAATCATTAGCCAAAGAATTAGGGGCAAAAGATGTACGATGCAATGCAATATGTCCTGGATTTATCCAAACCGATATGACAGATCATTTGAAGGGAGACACAAAGGAAAGTTACCTCTCAGGGATTCCTATGAAGCGGTTCGGTACAACTTCAGAGGTCGCAAATTTGGTCAATTTTTTACTAAGCGAGGCTAGCTCTTATATAACTGGTGAAATTATTAAAATTGACGGTGGATTATATATCTAAAAAAAAGTATAAATTTGGCTATCTGATAGAAAGTTTAGGAGAATTGTCATGCAAGAAAGAGTGATTAAGCTTATTTGTGATGCAACCAAAGTTGACGCCGCCAAAGTTACCCTTGATACGAGCTTCGTCGATGACCTCAATTTAGACTCCCTCGATATCGTTGAACTCATGATGAAAATGGAGGACGAATTTGGAGTTGAAATCCCTGAAGAGGAAGCCGAAGGTCTTAAAAAAGTTCAAGACGTCGTGTCGTACCTAGAAACTAAGCAATAAACAAAAAGCCCCTGATGGGGGCTTTTCTCCTTCCATTCTCTTCACATGCTCTAGACGGAGGTCAAATATGACTAAAAGGGTGGCAGTGACCGGCATGGGTATCATCTGTAGCGCCGGTGACAACCTGAAAGGAGCCTGGGACAATATCACAGCAGGTCAGCCAGGTATTTCCCGTATCGAACAAATAGAGACAGACCATCTTCCCGTGCAAATCGCTGGAGAAGTTAAAAACTTTCAACTCCCCGAAGATATTCTTCCCCTCAAAGAGCAAGGTCGCTACGATCGGTTTATTCACTTCGCTCTCTATGCTGCCGACCGCGCTCTTATCCAAGCTAATCTCAAAGGAAACCTGAGAGGGTACAGTCCAGAGAGAATAGGCACCATTATGGGAATTGGAATGGGAGGCTTTCCCATCATAGAGAGATCTCACAAAATTTTCCTGGAAAAGGGTGCAAGAAGAGTTTCTCCTTTTCTTATTCCCTCGCTTATCCCCAGTATGGCCACTGGTGTTATCAGTATTTTAAACGGGTTTAAAGGAATAAACTACACTGTCTCTTCGGCTTGTGCCTCTGCCGCGCATGCTATTGGGGCAGCCGTTGACGAAATCCGTGCAGGACGACACGACGTTATCCTCACAGGCGGTGCCGAGTCCGTTATCTCTGATCTGACAATCTCAGGGTTCTCCAATATGAAGGCCCTTTCTCGACGCAACGATAAACCTCAAAAAGCCTCTCGTCCCTTTGATATTGATAGAAACGGATTCGTTATAGGCGAAGGCTCTGGAGCTATCGTGCTTGAAAACCTTGAAAAAGCTAAAGCCAGAGGGGCTACTATTTATGCCGAAATAGCGGGCCACGCTTCAAGCTCAGATGCCTACCATATCACAGCACCTCACCCCGAAGGACTAGGAGCTCGTCAATGTATGCAAGCCGCTCTTTCCAGTGCAAGTCTAAAGCCCGAAGAAATTGGCTATATTAATGCTCATGGAACCTCTACACCCTTAGGAGATAAAGGCGAGACCGAAGCCATAAAAGAAACCTTTGGCAAACACGCTTACGAATTGCCTATCTCCTCCACAAAATCGATGATTGGTCACCTACTCGGTGCTGCTGGTGGTGTTGAGACCATTTTTTGCATTCAAGCCTTACACACGGGAGTACTCCCTCCAACTATTAACCTTGATAATCAAGACCCCGAATGCGACCTCAACTATATCCCTAATCAAGCTATTGAGAAAAATATCGATTATGCACTCAACAATAGCTTTGGTTTTGGAGGGACAAATTGTTCATTAATCTTAAAAAAATATAAGGATTAAGAGGCATGTTTCACCCCAAGGCTCACTCATTAAAAACCCTAGACCCCGAACTTACCTCCTCTATAGAAAAAGAAAGGTGCCGCCAGGAAGAAGGTCTCGAGCTCATCGCTTCCGAAAACTACACTTCCCAAGCTGTTATGCAAGCACAAGGTTCTATTCTTACCAATAAATACGCTGAAGGATACCCCCAAAAGCGTTACTATGGAGGTTGTGAATTCGTTGATGAAATCGAACAATTAACCATTGACCGAGCCAAAAAATTATTTAACTGCCAATACGCCAATGTCCAACCCCATTCGGGAAGCCAAGCAAATATGGCTTGTTATTTTGCCGCACTTCAACCAAGAGACAAAGTATTAGGAATGGATTTGGCCCAAGGTGGTCACCTCACTCACGGTTCACCAGTCAATTTTTCAGGTAAACTTTTTAATGTTATTCCCTACGGACTTAACCCCGAAACGGAAACTTTAAACTATGAACTCGTAGCGGAAATTGCTCATCGAGAAAAACCAAAAATGATTATTGCTGGAGCCTCTGCTTACCCAAGAGCCATCGATTTCAAAAAATTTAGAGAAATCGCCGATGAAGTGGGAGCCTACTTAATGGTTGACATGGCTCATATCGCTGGCCTTGTAGCGGCGGAGCTACACGCTTCCCCCCTTCAACACGCTCATTTTGTGACTACGACAACCCACAAAACTCTTCGTGGCCCAAGGGGTGGACTTATTCTTACTAATGATGAAGAACTTGCTAAAAAAATTAATTTCAACATCTTTCCCGGGATTCAAGGAGGACCTCTTGAACACGTTATCGCCGCTAAAGCAGTCGCTTTTAAGGAAGCTCTAGAGCCAAGCTTTAAAACCTACCAAGAACAAGTGGTAAAAAATGCTCAGCGCTTAGCTGGAAGCCTCAGCACTAAAGGTATGGAGATCGTCTCAGGAGGAACTGATAACCACCTCGTCCTGGTTAAAACAGATTCTGTCAATTTAACCGGGAAAGAAGCAGAACAAGCACTCGAGAGAGCCCATATTACCTGCAACAAAAATATGATCCCAAATGATAAGAGATCGCCTTTTGTGACCTCCGGCATTCGACTGGGAACTCCTGCGATAACAACAAGAGGGTTTAAAGAAGAACATATAGACCAAGTTGCTGAATGGATTGAAAAAGCCTTAAAAAACGCGAGTCATGAAACAACTCTTGCTAAAATCAAAAAAGAAGTGATCTCCCTTTGCCGGGATTTCCCCGTTTACCAAAACTAGATTTCTTTGCTCACCCCTACCTTCAAAGCTGAATAGTGGCACTTTCTTGGGCCTGAGAGAGAAGCCCTACCAATTTCCGGGCGACCAAAGTAGGTTCTTTAAGTTCTTTACGATCCTTTAGGTCAACAAATTTTTGAAAACGAGGAAAGCTTTTTTCATCTTTTGAACGAATAATATTCTGCATTTCCGTGTCCATAACACCAGGATTAAAATCCCAAATTTCAAACTTTCGCTGCCCGTAAGGCGTATGTTTCTCTTCTTCCGCTAGAGACCGAGACATCATCAAATTAGCTGCTTTTGAAATACAATATCCACTCCATCCGGCATAGGGGCTAATCGCAGCACCACTGCTAATTCCAACACTAATAACTCGACCTGAAAAATTTTGAGTCTTCCGCAAGATCCACTGATTAATCAACAATGGCGCTACAATATTGACCCGAAAATGTCTAAGCAATTCCTCTGAATCACAATTTTCAAGCCTATCAATGGGACCCAGTAAAGCAGCGTTATTGACTACAATAATTTCCTGAAATTTCTCTTTATTTACCTTCTCCCAAACTTTATCAAAGTCCTTAATAAATTCCGTAGAACGAGAAAGATCAGTTTGAAAATACACAGCTCCAGTTGGAAGCTGGCAAGGACTTCTCCCACACCCTACGACCGAGCACTCTTTCTCCATCAAAGCATCAACGAGAGCCCGTCCGAGCCCTCTCGAAGCCCCTGTAACAATTGCCAGCTTCATCTCTCAATCCTCATTTAAAAAACATTTCTTAATTTGCCACTGCCCTTAGGAAGTGAAAACTAAAGGTTTCTTCAAAATAGATCAAAAACTGTTAATATTGCCAAGAGCTCATGGCCCTTGATAAAAAGGATTTTTAAATCGTCTACAAAACCTCAAAGACTCGCTGCATCGCCAGCCAATTCCGAGGTTAAGGAAATTTCAATGAATGTCCCTAAAAGTGAAGGACAATACGCTTGGAAAACAGCGGCGAGGGAGTTTGCTGCCAAGTTTGCTTTTCAATTTTTTTTTAAAAAAAATAAAGATCTTGTCACTAAATTTAGTTCAAATACAACAACCCTTGAAACTGAATTTGAATCTTTTATGATCAGCTACGAAACTCCAGATGAAGAACACCCATCAAATCACTTATCCCCCCAAAGCCGAGATTTAGCTTTTCAAATCATTAAGGGAATAACTCAAAATTTTAACCGTCTTGAAGAGTCTATAAACTCCAACTTAAAAAGCAATTGGAAAATATCTAATATAAAAAAAATGGATCACGCTCTTTTACTAGTAGGACTTTATGAAATCTTTGAAACTGAAACACCTCACCAAGTTGTTATATCTGAAATTGTAGAATTAGCAAAAATATATGGTTCCCAAAACTCACCACCCTTTATCAATGGTATACTTGATGCAGCAGCAAAAGGATAATGACAGTTTTTTTTCCCAAATCCAGGAAAAACTAACCCCTCGAACACTTGGTATTCTTTGGTTAACCAACAAACCGATTATAGAAAGAGAAGTACCATTTGATGAACTTAATTATTTTTTTGATGGAACACTTGGAAAAAATGTATTCCAATCAGAAAAGCCTCTCAACCCCAATCTCGTTATTAGCACTCACTACGGATATCCCACACACTTAGGACAAGTAGAACTTAATTCCTCTCAATTAGGGCAAACGTTAAATAAAATTCTTAAAATAATGCAAAATCAAACGAATGGTCGGAAACAAGTGCTCGTCATAACAAAAGACCAAAAACTTCTCCCCTCATCTGTAAAAAAATCTAATCCATCAATTGAGTTCGATTTCTTAATATTCTAAGAAACTCTCAAAAGGCTTTACAACTAAGCAATACCTACAACATAAGTGACCCAAGATTCGCAATTTTCTTCGATTTCAGAGCGGTAAAATTCCCCATCTCCTTCCCCCTCTTCATCCTCACCTTCCCAGTAAGTGTAAACTTTTGAAAAGCCTGCATCTTCCATAACTTCTACAATCTCTGCGACGGTCCAATGCCTCCAATCATAGGTAAAAACTTTTTTATACTTCTGCCCATCTTTCTTTACTTTAAAATGGATGTAGTAAAGCACTTCATTAGTCAAAGGATTATAATTATCACAATCCCAATAATAACAATGCTTCTTGAACTCTGTTTCCTCTTCAAGCTCTTGGAAGCATTCAGTCCCACCAAAAATATCTAAGAAAAAGACACCATTTTCATTCAAACCTTTGTGAACCTGTTTAAAATATTCTAGTAATTGACGACGTTTTTTAAAGATAAAATAAGAAAAATTAAATGCCACAACAATATCAGTCTTAAAACCATAATTATCGAGAACATTACCTTCAATATAAGTCATCCGCTTCTGATCTCTTTTATCAATACGGCCATAGTGGTTTTCTTTCCCATAAATAATCGGCTCAGGATCTAAATCAATACCCCAAGCTCTGTAATTTTTGCCCTGTCGAACCCAATCGCAAGCCAAAGCAGCAGTTCCACAAAAGTCTTCTCGAAGAGAAAGCGGTTTAAAACCTTTTATTTTTTTGTATTCATCATTAATAAAATCGATATCACTTAAGTGGTTTTGAACCGATTTTTCATAAAGTTTATATTTCAAATTGACAGGAATGCTGTTCTTGCTTTGCGACATCTTCTCTTAACTCCCACGAGACTTTTCAAAAAAGCACACTCTACCATACCAAAAGCCTTTAAAGAAACTCAATTCTAGAGCCCCTAAACTAATAGAACTGATAAGATTTCACTTCTTTTATTTCTGATCCAAAAAGATTATTAATTTCATTTTTGATAGCAAAACGCTGATCATTCACTTTGTATACAGCACGGGCTAACTCAATAAATTCCTCTCCAAAATCTTTTAGAGATTCCTTTAAACGAATTTTATCTTCAATCGCCCACAATCTTAAATTAACCTCTTTAAGACGAAGCATATAAGAGTCGATGTCCTCAATTGCTAGACCTCTTAACCTTTCCATCAAAATATCTTCCTCTCGCTTTATCCATTCTTGTTTTGACAAATCTTGAATCTTTTCCCTCTTTATTTTCAAAATAGTAATTTTATCAATAAGTTCACCAAGAGAGACTGCAACTTCCACCTTCATTTAAAACCCACACTCTTTAAGAAAATTAATACTAGCGTTCTCTACCATATTCAGAACTTTCTCAAACCCCTCTTTTCCTCCATAGTAAGGATCGGGAACTTCTACCTCGAGGTGCTCATCAGCCAATTCACCGAATAATCGGACCTTCTCAGCATCGCAACCAAAGTTGGTCAAAGCTAAAACATTCCTCAAGTTCGATTTATCCATAACAAAAATCTGGTCAAACTCTTTAAAGTCCCTCGATTGAAATTGCCTAGCCCGACTAGGAAGACAAACCCCTCGCTCTCGAGCCGCCTCCTGCATCCGAAAATCTGCCGACTCTCCTGCGTGAAAAGCACTGGTTCCAGCCGAATCAACCTCAAAATGACTTTCAAGACCCCTTCCCTTTAAAAGCTGAAGAAAAACACCCTCTGCAGCTGGACTTCGACAAATATTTCCTAGACAGACAAATAGAACTTTCATAAACCTTCTCTTTTTTAAACAAATTTTCCCTGAAATTTTAATAATGCTCCAATAAGAAGTCATCAAACATGAATATTGAACCCATCGGCGTTGTCAAAAGCCCTTTTCTGCAAAAATTTGGGACTCCGCGCCAAGCGGCTCTAGCTCCAGAAGCCAAAGGAATCCTTGAACTTAACCCTGAAGTTATAGAGCATGAGGCCTTAAAAGGAATTGATTCTTTTACACATCTTTGGGTTATTACCTATTTCCACCGGGCCAGGTCCATGAAAGGCCTTATTCGCCCCCCTCGTTTAGGTGGTAATAAAAAAATTGGAGTTCTTGCCACTCGCTCACCCAATCACCCTAACCCAATAGGGCTTTCCCTTGTCAAACTTGAACACAAGGAAGGATACCACCTCCATGTTAGCGAAATGGACATTGTCGACGGTACCCCTATCCTCGATATTAAACCCTATTTAAAACTATGGGACTCACGACCTGAAGCAAATCTCGGATGGGTTGATAAATTTCCTCAAAAAACTTTAAAAGTCCTCTTTTCAAGAAAAATAGAGGGCCACTTAGACCCAAGCTTGTCTCCAGAGTTAATCGAGCAAGTACTCTCCCAAGATCCAAGGCCAGCCTATAAGCCCGACGATGACAGTCAAATATATGGGCTCACTCTCTCTGGTCACGAAATCAAATTCAAAATTTCTAATGGAACAGCTTTAGTGCTTGAAATTAGAAACCTAAATAGATTCTAAGTCTTTGAACTTGTGTAAAAATGAGCCCTCTCTCTGCCGATACGCTATTTGTTGAGGGGAGAAAATATATGGAAAAACAAAACTTATTTTTCACTTATAGGGTTCTCCTTGGTATCCTCTCACTAAGTTCTCTTTGCCTAATTGAATACCTATCGCCTATGCATCCTTTCTATCTCACTCAAAACGAAAACTTAGAAAAAGTGAAAACACAAAGAAGCCCTGCAAATTTCCTCAATTATAAAAATAGAGACCTTCGAATTTATCAAGATTACTTCAGTTACAATAGTTTTCAAAAGTATCTCCACTACGATATGACTATTGATCTTCGCACAAGTAAAAGCCAAAGAAGCTTCAACAAAAAAGTCGAATTGGCCTTGCACAAGTCTCTTATTCAAAATATTGAAAAAAATATTCAAATTCCAGAAAGTCAGGAATTAGCAACCACTCTTATTCAAGAAAATCTCATAGCAAATTACATCAATAACTTTGTCAATAATCTAAAATCACTAAAAATTGAAAATGGTACTTTCCAAATAAATCTTAGTTTTATCCCCAAAACCATAAAGAAAAAATCCTACACTAAAGAACTCAATACAAATCAGCTTATCAACTGGTCTCAAAAACACGATCTTCTTAATGATATCGATCAAAAACCAGCACCACTCAATCAACAAATACTCAACGCAGAAATACCCAGTACAAAGAGCCTCTATCAATACCGTGGTGGGCAAATTACCATTTGGTTTGATATTACTAATACCAAAGGCTTCATTAGATATAGGCGCTATTTCAAAACCTCTAATTTAAATAAACTCAAACCATTTATTCAAACTAATGAACTTGAAATTACAAAAATCGAATTAAAAAGAGAAAAAAAATTTCCCAATAACTTTATTACAGTAGATATCATTAGAGAGGTTGATTTAGAAAATTTCACGACCCAGTTAAAAAGAGTAGAGCTTCACTTCAGTAAACTCCTCTCGAGCTATTTTCATAAAAATAACATTCTTGAAAAAAAAATTTCCTATGACGATAAATCTATTCGTACAGGTGAATTCACTCTCCGTGGAAACTTTAAACACTTGGGAAGAAAATTAGAATTCAAAACAAAGTTGAAGAATATTATTTATGACTTCGAAAAACAATCCTTCAGTTCAAAATCAAAAATATCTACAACATTAACGAATCACCCTCGTTACACTAAACAAAACGCAGGAAAACTAAAACTAAAAATACGCTATAAGCTTCTTGGCGACTTCGGAATCTATCTCATTGAAGCTCTAAAAATGGGACGCCTACACAATACAATGACCCTGGAAAAAAAATGATTAACTCATTAAAGTTTTATACTATTCTTTTATTATCATTTATTCTCAATATACCAATAATACCTATTCATGCTGATAGTAATGTCAATATTAAAAGTCGTCTAAAAATTCAAAAGTACTATAAAAAAATCTATCCTGTTATTTTTGGAAAATCTGACTACGCCCTAAAGTCAGAATTTATCAAGCTTATTAATACGTTGAAGGAAAAAGAGAAAAGTGAAGCTCTCGAATTAATAGGCAAACTGCAAAAACACCTCCCTTACAAAATACTTGCCCCTCTTGTTTATTGGAGAGTTATTAAAAAAAACACTCAAAAAACTAAAGAAGTCATTAAATTTCTTATGCTTAATAAACTTCTCGTCTTAAGAGATGCTATAGATACCCCTTTCTTTCCGAATAAAAACCAAGCTCAAAATATACTCAGCAACCTTACGGGAAGAGAATTAACAACGATGAATTTTTTTGAATTGTTAGAAAAAGATTTAGAGGAAAAATCTCAACTTATCTCTCAATTAAAATCACTCGAATCTTTTATTGAAGGGCTATTAACAACAAAAATTATAACATTTAATCTAAACCACTCTGTCCATGGAATCTCTTCCTATACTCTTAGTTACCTTGGAATAATTCCAGGAAATAAAGTGCAACTCATCAATAGCTACGATCGAAGTTTGGAAAGAATTAACTGGTTTAAAGAGAGGACCTTAACAAATACTGGAAAACTAAATATAAAAAACAAAACAGTAAAAACATACACCTCTAATCAATCTAAAGAAAATACAATCATCCAAAAAGATCCAATCATCACAAAAATTAAAGAAATGATTGAACGAGCAAAAGATTCTATATTTATCGACATTTTCTTAATGGGAGGAAATCTTGGGTTGAGTTTATCAAAATATTTACTCGATCAAGCAAAAGAGAAAATCAAAATCAACCCTGAGTTCAAAGTCCTCATACTTCACAATCCAATAGGCTATTACAATAAGGAAGATGAAATTATACCACTATTCACCTATCTAAGAGAGAGAATAGAAACAGAGGAAGAGCTAAAAAATCGAGTTCTTCTTCTCGCATCTAATACACAAAAAACTCTACCGAGTACTCCCTTCAATCCTAATCATTTTAAATCTAATAGCCTTCATTTATCGCAAGAAATTAGAAAAATAAATAATTACGGTGAATCAAAAATTGATCATTCAAAAATAATTGTTATTGATGCCAATACTGACCAACCCATGAGTTGCATCAGTTCAAAAAATTGGATCGATCATCGTGGTGGTTATGATTATGATGACGCTATTACTATTGAGGGACCTGCAGCAGCTATCATTCAAGCTAATTATTACGAAGACGTAGAATCAGCTCTTGAAATTAACAAAAAATACTCTTCTCGAAAAAAAGAAATACTTAATTGGTTTCAAGTTAAAAAAACAAATTATCCCACGGTTGGCAATGACTCCATCCATATCACCCAAACAGATGCTAAGGGCATCGTAAAAAATACCCGCAATATACTTATCGATATGATCATTAAAGCTGAAGATCATATTTATATGGAACACCTCTTTCTCTACGACCCTTATATAATTGATGCTTTAATAAAAAGAAAAATTGAGGTTCCCTCATTAGACATTAAAATTTTAGTAGATCATAACGAAAGCTTTAATATGAATGGGTTTCCTAACACAATATTTCTTAAAGAGCTCAAAAGCTATGGAATAAAAGTACGCGCAAGAAAAACTCATGATGTAGAATCAACTTTATCTAAAGATCTTAAACAAAAATATTATCAATTGAACCACCGTAAAATCACCTCTATCGATGGACAATATCTCCTATTAGGCTCTAGCAATATCAATCCATCATCTCTTCAGGGAAATACACGTGAATTTGGAATTAAAATTTACAATACAAATGAGATAAAACGATTTGAAACAAGTTTTCTTAAGGATTGGAGTAATAACGACTGGGTTGTAGATCTAGACATAGAAAATTTTAAAGCTAAGGCCGGATCGAAAGTGCTCAATAAAAAAACATCAAAACTCTTAAATGATATCGCTGCTCAATTACTCCGGGTCAAAGATCAATTAGAAAGAAGGTATTAATTTATAAATTTTTCTCATTTCCATCGAGGCTACAACCAGTATTGCCCTGAAGACTTACACTCTCACCAACTTCGGCTTTTTTAAGTTCCTCTTCAATTTTCTTCTTAACCTCATTAGGGCTATCACAATCCTCAGTTATGGAAGCCTCCCCTTCGACTTGGTGTTTGGTCTTGCTAATATCCTCTTTTTGACAAGAAAAAAAAGATAAAAAAATTATTAAAAAAACTCCGATAATATAAATAGAGGACCTCATATAAACCCCATAATAAATCTTAACTTCACTTTTTTAGCTTCGAGGCGTGACTATAATTGGCAAAAGGCATCTGCATAATAAAGCGATACCAACGCCTAGGCATTCGACTCAGCAGCAATATGACCCATTTCATTTGCCATGGGAATAAATAGAAAGCTTTTCTCTTTTCAATAGCCTTTCTGATTTTAATAACAGCCTTTTCCACGGGCATAAGCCAAGGCATAGCATGATTATTTTGGCGAGTTAATGGTGTATCAATAAAACCAGGACAGATACAAGTCACATCAATATTTTGGCTTTTTAAATCTAAATGGTAAGACTCACATAAGGTCACCACTGCTGCTTTTGAAGCAGAATAAGCGCTAGCACCAGGAAGCCCTACAAAACCAGCAACAGAAGCAATGGCCACTAGCAGCCCCTTTTTTTGCTCCAACATAACTTCAACAGCTGGTCCAAACGCATTTAAAACTCCAACAACATTAACCTCTATAATATCCCTAGAAATATCAAAATCTGGCAGGCGAGATTTTGAACCATGACTTCTTCCCGCATTGGCCACCATAATATCGAGCCCTGGCTCTTCAGTTCTATCAGAAAACTCTCGAATCACTTTTCTCAAGGCCTCGGCATCAGTGACAGAAAGCTGGTAAGTGTAGAGGTTAGGAAATTGCTCCTGAAAACCTTGCGGAAGCTTCATTAAATCCCGCCCACAAATGGCTACCACATGACCTTCATAAAGATAGCTCTTCGCCAGCTCAAATCCAATTCCTGTCGTTCCACCTGTAATAAAGACTTTCAAGGAGCTTCTCTCTTTTGTAGCGATTTCAAGAGCGGTTGAACCTTTGCTTTATAAATACCTTTTATGAGAAGAAGAACTAAAAAAGCAGCCAAAGCATGACCCAAAGGACTTATTAACTCGTCATGAGTATGATTTATTTGAAAATCTAGTGGCCAAGAAAATTTCATATACAAAAAATCGACTAAATAGGACAAAGCTAACGAGACAATTCCGATCACTGCTACATTAATTCCTACCCCTTTCTTGCCAATATACTTCTGCAAAACTGCAATATTGGAAACGTTAGTAGCGGGGCCAACGAGAAGTAAAATTAAGGCAGTACCCGGACTCATTCCTTTGATCACTAAAGCCGCCGCTATCGGAGTTGAAGCAGAGGCACAAATATAAACGGGAATCCCGACTCCCAAAATCAACAACCTTCCTGCCCATCCATTTAAACCATCAAAAAAATTGTGAGGTAAAAAGAAACCTAAAAGTCCTCCCAACACTAAGCCAATGCTCAACCAGACCGCCAAGTCATCAGCTAAATCTAAATAGCCATACTTCAAAGCCTTAATAAGCCTATTTTCACGAACCTTTCCTTCTTTGGATCCAGCCATTGCTTTCTTACAACATGTCTTTTCAGAAGCCAAACTCTGAGGAACCTCATAAAAATTAAAAGAATTTTGAAAAACCCCAGCTACCAACGAAGTCAAAAAAGCTGCCAAAGGCCTTAAAATAGTCATTGGAAGATCCATCATGGCGTAGGTAACCGCAATAGAATCAACTCCAGACTCAGGAGTCGAAATCAAAAAAGAAGATGTCGAAGCATTTCCAGCACCACTTTTTCTCAACTCAACAGCAGTAGGGATAACCGAACAAGAGCATAGAGGAAGAGGAATGCCAAAAAAAGAAGCTTTTAAAACTGGTACTAATCCTTTGCCTCCCAAATGGCTTTTAATAAACGTAACATTAACAAAACCGTGAACCAAGCCAGCAGCGCCTAAACCCAAAAGTAGGTAAGGTGCTGTCTGAACAAAATATCCCCAAAATGACAAAAAAACTTCCATTTTCAATCCCCTCTCAAAAAGTTAACTTATCCCCAGCAGGAGAATTAGACAAATGCTAACCCTTCTTTTCACAGGGCTTCTAGTGGGACTCATGTCCTCATTTTTTGGGATTGGCGGAGGAGCCATCATAGTCCCGGCCCTCTATTTCCTTTACCCTAATATTCCTCCTCAAACTATTATATCGAGTAGCCTAGGAGTCATTTTTTTTAACGGTATTATCAATACCATCCATTTCTGGAAACTCAAAAAGATACCCAACTTTCGACTAGTTATACCCCTAGCTTTAGCTATGGCGGTGGGGGCTCAAATAGGAGGTCATTTAGCCCTCCAGCTACCCGCTTTACTTTTAAAGAGGATCTTTGCTGGTATCTTGCTAATTATTGCCCTTAAACTAAGCTTTTCAAGACCTCATAACAATTCAAGCACTGAAGGAAAACAGCTCAAAATAACCTTTAAAAAGACTTTGGGAACCCTTCTGACAGGGTTAGCCGCTGGTTTAACTGCTGGGCTTACAGGAGTTGGAGGAGGGATCATTATCGTCCCCACATTACTCGTGCTCTACAAACTCCCTTTCACCTGGCTCTCTCCCTACAGCAATCCAGCTATGAGTATTAGTGCCCTCTCAGGAATCATCACTTTTCTTCTGGTCGACGTTCAAAATGACATTCCCCTTCCGGAGCTTTTTCAACCCTATCAGTGGGGCTATCTCAATTTTGCCCTAGTCGCTCTTCTAGTCGCAACAAGTTGGCCAACCAGTCGCCTAGGGGCCAGGCTTACGACCAAAATTGACCAAAAAAAAGCACAAAGAGCTTTTGCTTTTCTTCTCTATATTATTTCACTGCGTCTTTTTTTCTCTTAAATTCCCTTGACGAAAAATCCCTAGAAAAATATATTGAGCTAACTGTCTTCAGGGGGCGTAGTTGAGTTGGTTACAACATCGGCCTGTCACGCCGAAGGTCGCGAGTTCGAGTCTCGTCGCTCCCGCCATTAGCTCTCCACACGAAATGAATCTTAAAAAGCCAGACAAACGTAAGAGTTTTGAATGAATTTTGAAAAAATATGGTCAAAATATCGTGATGGTATTAAAACACTTTTGCATTCCAAGGTATCCAATCCTGCAGATGTCGATGACCTGCTCCAAGATATACAGTTAAAGACATACCAAAATCTTCACGCCTTAAAATCTCAAGATAGTGTTAAGTCATGGATTTTTCAGATCTCAAATCACACCATTATCGATTATTATCGCAAAAGAGCTAAGCCCCAATACGAAACTATTATTGAAAACCTTCATTGCACTGAAAAAGACACCAACATCCAGCAAAACCTATCTCAATGCATTAGACCCCTTATTAAAGCCCTTCCCCAAAAAGCTCAAGCACTATTGATGACCATTGATCTCCAAAGCCTTTCGCAAAGAGAGTATGCCAAAAAGTTTGATTTAAAATACTCAACACTAAAGTCAAGAGTTCAAAAAAGTAGACTTCAACTGCGAAGCTTGCTTGAGGATTGCTGTAACCTATCATTTGATCGACGAGGAAGCCTAATCGATTGTGAAGAAAAATCAAATAATTGCAAAAAATGTTGATTTTTCTTCAGTTTTATTCGTCTTTTTTAAACAACTCCCGTCTTATAGGTAAGAATGCAAAAACATTTAAAAGTAGGAATAAAAAATGATCAAAGTCGTCAGTTTTAAAATCTGTCCTTTTGTCCAACGGGTGACTGCAGCACTTGAGGTCAAAAAAATTCCATACAAAATCGAATATATTAGTCTAAAGAATAAGCCGGAATGGTTCACAGATATTTCACCAAATGGTCAAGTACCGCTCCTACTAACCAAAAAAGGCACGGTACTATTCGAATCAGATGCAATCATTGAATACATAGATGATTTCTACCAACCTTTAGAACAAAATCTTTCGCCAGAGCAAAAAGCACTCGATCGTGCTTGGTGCCATCAAGCGAGTAAGCATTACCTTACTCAATGTAGTGCAATGAGAAGTATTGACCAAAAAAGTCTTAATGAGAGAAGTGAAAAGCTTGAAAGAGCTTTTATAAAAGTAGAAAAGCAATTAGATAGTGGCCCATACTTTAAAGGACAAACGCTAAGTAAAATTGATATTGCTTGGCTACCATTACTCCATCGTTCAGCCATTATTGAAAAACACACAGATCATGATTTTCTTGCGAAATTCCCAAAAGTCAAAAAGTGGCAATGTGCTTTATTAAAAACAGGACTGGCAGAAAAATCAGTAGCAAAAGATTTTCTAGAACTTTTCACAGGATTTTATTTATCGACAAGTACCTATCTAGGAAAAGATATAAATGATAAGGGCACTTTTGGAAATTTTTGTTCGACAATTAAGGATTGCTAATAACTATCAATATTGCCTCAAAATTCTTTCAACATCCAATGAAGCAAGTAAGCTTGCTTTTTTCCTTCAAAACTTCTCAGTCCCCCATCTCT
Organism: Bacteriovoracaceae bacterium; assembly: GCA_965206965.1. Classification (GTDB taxonomy): domain Bacteria; phylum Bdellovibrionota; class Bacteriovoracia; order Bacteriovoracales; family Bacteriovoracaceae; genus CBDBLK01. The sequence goes on from OZ242254.1 coordinate 550,429, forward strand.
CCACCCATTCTTAAGGTAATAATGCCAAGCCCTCTCATTGGTCGGCGAGACGCTCAATTTGGCTCTATGAACTCCCTGGTTTTGTAAAAACTGAATAGCAAAATCATCAAGATATTTTGAATACCCCTTTCCTCTCTCTTCAACCCTAAGATAAAATAGATTTATATAGCCCCAAGTCCTATCATCACGAAGAAAACCCAACTCCATTTGCCCAATAATTTCATCTTTTTTCCAAATGTGAAAAGCCCCATATTCTCTAGAGTCTTGGGTCTTCAACCACTCAAGATAGCGCACTCCTCCCTTCCCATCATCACCCCAAAAGGCACTCTCTGCTCCAAAGCTTGTATAAAATGAATCGGCTCTAAACTTAAGACAAGTCTCAGAGTGCTCTTCTAAATTAATTTTTCTAAAAATTAATGGACCAATTTGGAATTCTTTTTTCATGAAAGTCTATCTATCACTCAGCAATCTTTATGTCTATTAATCACCTTCTACTATCATTTTAACTTTTTTCTATTTGCTCGAGAAGTTTCTGGTAATCACTCACATAAGCATCTTCTGATGCAGTAACACCAGTCTTTCTATTAAAGCCTTCTTTAAGTCCTCTTGAAACAACATCTTCGAGTCCATCCAGATTCGGTTTATTGAGAAAATCAAAAGCTCCGTATTTAACAGCTTCCATCATCAAGTCGTGGTTGCCATGAGCTGTATAAAAAATAAAAGGAACATCGTTACCGCTCTTCCTTATTTTTTTAATAACATCAACACCATTCATCTTCGGCATATTAATATCACAAATAATGCAGTGAATTTCATGTTCCTCAAGTTTTTTTAAAGCAACCGTTCCATCCTCAGCAAGATATATTTCATCTGCATAATCTTCTAGATTAAACTTAAGCTTTTCTAAAATAATAGGTTCATCATCAACAATTAAAAGATTACCTTTACTCATTTTATAACCTACAGTTTAGACTTGCCCGATATGGGAGGTCGTTTAAAATTTTTATAATCTGCAGTTGCTTCATCCGTTTCATTTTCCTCTTCATTATCATCGGAAGCTTCAATATTTTTTTCAATGCTTTTTTGCTCTAAAACGGCTTTCACAACTTCAGGAGAAAACTCAGATATTGGTTTATAAATAATTTGATTAATAAATCTCCTCAAGTTTTTAATCTCATCCTCTGAAAAACCATGAATAAAACCAATATAATGTTTACCCAGTTGACTCGTTTCTAACTCAAAATAGGACGGAACAATCGTAACAAAACAATTGACGGGAAGAGTAAGATGCAAAACAGAAAACATTGGTATATCAATATCGCTAACAAATGTTATTTCACGTTCAGAAAGACTGGTCACATGAATATTGTGAAAGACATCAACTGCTCTTAATGTATCTGAGTATTTGAAATAATAGTTCTTATCATTTTTTTCAAAATTTGTTTTATCAGCAAAGCTCTTTATAAATAAACTAAAGATCTCAGTAGAAAGCTTGCTAGGAATACATACAATATTTGTATAACCGTAAACTTTTTGCAAAGCTTCTGTTTTAGAAGGATTATTCAAAATAACGATAATAGGTTTGTAATCATTAATCTCTTTAATATTGTTGATTAGCTCAGCAATCGAATCCATTCCATTTTCTCCATTTTCATCGTCTTCCAAATCAAAAAAAATGAGGGGATCTTTCTTTAAAATAAGTTCTTGCTTAATGCTACTAAAATCAACCATTTCACAAACTTCAATAAAAAAAGATAAAGCTAGCGCTTCTTCATATATTGGTTGAAACAAGTCGACATTTTTACTAACAATTTTTACAAAACAATCCTTCTTTAAAAAACCTTCACTGTTTAATTCGAACCATGTCTCAACAGTTTCTTTCTGTATTGTTTTATCGTTAATATCATCCCAAGGACTAATATAAGGGTACTCAAGTACAAAACTATTAGTCATGGGGTAGAGTAGTCCTGTTTCTTCGTATGATCTAACTTTAAAAGAAGTAGCCTCTAATTCATCAAACATAGGAAGCATCATAGGCAATTCATTTAAATTCAACTCTAAATCCGTTTCAATATAAAACTCTTCAAGAGATACTTTTGAAAGAGTTGAGCAAACCCCTACAACCATTTCTTTATCAATCTTTCTCGCCTTGGCAAATCGAGGCATAGGAACTCTTATCCCTAAACCAACGTAAAAACTATCTGCAATGAGGTTTTCGATCTCTCCTCCCTTAATATAGCCAAGTTGAAACCCTGAAGAGTATAGGTGCTGCTGATCTCTTTTATTTGAAGCGTTGCTCAATATAGCGACAAAGAGTGTACTTTTAAATCTTCTAATCTTTTTTAAAAAAAGAATCTCTTCAAAAATTTGCTCTCGATAAGAAAAGCTTGTGAAATCCAAGTAAATAATATTTGGATCATTCTCAACCACTGCCTTTACAATAGTGCCTGGCTCATAGTTTTCCATTTGAATCTTAAAGCCCTTTTGAATATAATTCTTACAATAATCTTTAATCTCATCATAGAATTCATCATCGCTACCTAAGTATAAAAGATGCCTCAAAATTTCCATTACTTTTCCTTAATAAACCCTTTAACTAAAGCTTTTACAACGAGAGGATCAAACCTCATAACATTCTCTCTATTAGGAATAAATTCCCTCAAGCCTTGAAGAGGTGTAACCTTTCTTTTCATCAACAGATAAGCGAACTCATCTGCAATCGCTACGATCTTAGCCAAGGGATAGATCTTAATTCCAGTAAGCCCATTCGGAAAACCCTCCCCATTAACATATTCGTGATGTTGATAAACTATTTGTCGAATAGGCTCCGTCACTAGAGGGTATTTTCGCAGCAATTCAGAACCTATACGAGGGTGTTCCTTATACTTAATCAACTGTTCATTACTTAATTCATCTACACTTTTATTTCTAATTTCCTCGGGCAACTTAAGCATTCCAACGTCGTGCAATAATGAGCCAAAAGCAATTAACTCTACAGTACGCTGGCTAGACCAAGCTAAATTTTGACATGTTATAGAAGCCCAGAAAGAAACCAAAAACAAATGGGCATGGGCGGGAGGATCTTGCTCTTCATACATGGCCATCAAACTAGCTAGGTCAGGCTCTTTTTGGATTATATTATAAACATTTTGACAAATGCGTTTTCCTTCATCTACTAGCTGTGGACCTAGTCCAACTGTGTAAACTTCTTCAATGTATTTTTCGACTAACTTTTTAGCCGTTCGTACTTTCTTCTCTATTGGCGCTTTTTGCTTTTTAAGCATTTTTTCCAACATTTCATTAATAAAATTAATATAAACAGCTCTCTCTCTAGTTTTAAAATAAAGATGTGTAATCTCTTTTACATAGGCATATTTCTCTATGCGCGACTCTTCAAAAAAATCACCTTTATGCAAAATTTTTACATACTTATTCCTAGCTAATCGAACATAACAATCAAAGATGGTTGTATTGCCACTATAAAAATCTTCAATCTTTATACGTGTAAATTCACTGTCATCAGCATCAATCATCTCCTCTTCCTTTTGAGGACCAGAAACTTTAATTTCTTTCCAAGATTCGAACTGATTCACTCCCTCAACACTCTCTAATAACATTTCTAAAGAATAAGGCTTTATAAGAATATCGCTAGCCCCGAGTTTTCTTAAGTCATCCTTACTTAAACCAAGCTTCTCAAGTCGTTTATTGTTCTTTAATGTAAGAACCACTTTTATTGAGGGGGAGTTCAAACGGAGATATTTGAGGACTTCCAAACCAGAGTGGTTTGTAGTATCTAAATCCAGAATGACAGCTAGGTACTTATTTTTATAAACTCTCAACTGGCAATCTTTACCAGTCAAAACTAAATCAGAGAGATAAGAGTTCTCTTCTAAAAAAGATTTAATTTTATTAGCCCAATTATCATCAGGCTCGGAAATTAAAACAGGTAATGCCATTCAATTAACCTCAATAAAGCATAGTACCTGTTTGTTATCGACATATTCAAAAGCAAATTAAGTTAAGAAAAATTAATACCAACCTAGTCAATGAAATGTTTTTTTCACCGACAAAAAATTAACCTTATTAAAGCAATCCCTAATTCACTAGGAGCTATTGTGAAAAAAATTCTTATTCACCTATTAACCATTACCGTTTTTAGCTGCTCCAGACATAGTCCCACACGAATATCCCCCTTAGGAGCGGATAGTTTATCCCATCATCAATATGCAATTTTTTTAGATATCAATATCAAAAATCAAGAGCGAAACCACTCACCATTGCAAGCTAAAGTCGTAGCGATAGAGTCCAGTGAAAATTTTGATTCAAATAGTATAACTCTCAATGAATTTAAAAAAGCTAAAGAAAGAAATAAAAAAATTATTATCTGCTGTGCTAAGGAAAAGACCTCTATAATTGCAAAAAAGATATCAAAACGAGGGGTTGAAGTTTTCTATTTTGAAGATATCAACAATTGGACAAAAGCAGGTCTCCCTATTAAAAAAATTATGAAGTGAAATTTTTTATAATTAACTAGATAAAAACCTTTTCTACCCTAACTTGTTGAAAGCATTCAAAACCCTTAATAAAAGTCAATTATGCAGTTAAAAAAAAATTTTCCCCTTTTTTTAATCTTATTATTAGCCATTGCTACCTATAATTATACAAGTATTTTTATAAAGATTGATCTAGATGAATACTATGGCAAGTATGTAGGAAAAAAAGCCTATGACTTTAATCTCAAGATGGAATCAGGAAAATATATACGACTCAGCTCTTTTAAAGGAAAATTTCTGCTTCTTACCTTTGGCTTTACCAAATGCACAGGAATTTGTCCTATAAATCTAAATCGATTCCAAAAATTATCCGAAAAGATTTCAAGTAAAGATTTAAGTAATATTAATTTTGCATTTATTAGTTTTGATAAAATTAGAGATGATAAAAAAGACATGAAAGATTTTTTAAATAATTTCAATATTCCCAATATGTACGGACTCCTATCAGGAAAAGACAATGGGCTAGAGGTAGCTAGAAAATATAAAAACCATATAAATTATGATATTTCAAAAATAAAAAATAACTCAAAATTTCAAATAAATCACAATGGATTTCTCTATCTTATAAATCCTACTGGGGAGCTCTCTATTGTTTATATGCAACAAGATATCGACGAGGAAAAAATTATTCAAGACATTCAAAAACTTATGAGCAAAGGCGAGGGATAAAAATGAATTCTCACGTAAACTCAATAGAAAAAAAACCTGCAAGAGACCCTCTCCAAGAAATGACATTGAAAGTAGATCGCTTTATGCTGGTCTTGCTTTGGGCCCATCTCCCTATTGCTAGCTTTGTTGCTCCTTACACTTACGGAACATGGAGAGAAGGTTTATTAGCGAGTTTATTTATATGCCTAACGGCAAGTCTCTCCTATATCATATCCAAGGGCACATTCGCTCATCGACTTCTCTCCAGTTTACTTCTCCTCTCTTATTCAATCGTTCTCATTTCTGTTCAATATGGTAGAATTGAAATGCATTTTCATGTTTTCGCCTCTCTTCCTCTCTTAATACTTTATAAAGATTGGCGTATTATACCTCCAGCAGCTTTATTAATTGCCTTACACCATACTGCATTCAATTACTGCCAAACCAATAGCATTGAATTATTAGGCTTTCCCCTTATTGTTTTTAATTATGGAAATGGCTGGGATATCGTCATTCTCCATGCTGTATTTGTTGTTTTTCAATGTGGTATTTTAATTTATTATTCAGAGATTTTTAAAAATCAATATTTAGAAGTCTATAATACCAATAAGAATCTAGAACATATTGTGGAAGAAAGAACTATTAGCTTAAAAGAAGAAACTGAAAAAATTGGCTCTTATAAGAAAGCTCTCGATCAAGTTGCTATTATAGCGCTAATAGATACAGAACGAAGAATTATCGATGTCAATAAGAATTTTGAAAAAATATCACAATACTCGAAAAATGAACTTATTGGAAAAAATTATTCATTACTAAATTCAGATCAATACCCTAAAGAATTTTTTGAAAGTTCATGGCAACAAATCAATGCCGGAAGGGTTTGGCGAGGAGAAGTCAGTCAAAAAAACAAAGCTGGAAAACATTATTGGGGTGATAGTGCTATTGCTCCTATTAAAAACTCAAACGACGAAATCATTAATTTTATAAATATCATTTTCGACATCACACCAAGGAAAGAAAATGAAAAGGTTATAGCTAAGCAGCAAGAACAAATGGTCTCGCAATCAAGGTTAACACTAATTGGTGAAATAGTCAGTGGTGTTGCACATGAAATTAATAATCCACTAGCCATCATATCCCTAACAATCGGATCGGCCAGAAGGATGATTAAGAAAAAAATGACCAATACTGAAAGTTTCCACAAGGCCCTTGAAGAAATTGATCAAGCAGTACTTAGAATAACTAATATTATCTCAGAGCTTAGAAACATATCAAAAGATCCTTCTTATGAAAAATTTGAAGAATGTAGTATTGATGAAGTAGTTAATGATGTCCTTACTCTCTACAAAGAAAAATACGATTCACAAGAAATTAATTTCAAACTAGATACCACGGAAGAAATATTAGCCAAAAAAATTTCTATAATGAAAACACACCTATCTCAAGCACTTATTAATCTACTCATCAACTCTCACGATGAAGTTTCTTTACAAAAAGAAAAATGGATTAAAATTACTGTGGAAGACAAAGGAAATAATATCATCTTTAAAATCATTGACAGTGGTAAAGGTATTCCAGAAAACATTCAATCAAAAATATTCCAACCCTTTTTTACAACTAAGAAAAAAGGAACAAACTCAGGACTTGGCTTAAGCTTTTCACAATCTATAATTCAAAAGCACAATGGGCAATTCTACATAGATAGCAATTCATCTAACACATGCTTTGTCATTTCAATACCGAACAAACTCAATACAAACCATTTCAAACAAAGTGCATAATTTAGAAGACAAAAGCAAGCACCTCAGACTATACTCCTAAAATATAAGATTACTTCACCAAGAGAGAGTTAATATGTTTGCCCTTTCCTCTACATCAGCCCTAGTTCTTCTCTGGACCCAAGAATCTATTTATGAGAGTTCTTCAGCTAAAAAATTCCTTAGGAATGTACAATTAGAAGCTGGTCAACCCTTACGGGAAGAACTGGATAAAATCTGGGGTCACATTGATGAAGAAGTAACAAATAGAAAATTTGGAGTCAAAAAATTTTGTGCAGAATTTTTAGCTTTATCCCCAGATACTCAAGTCATTTTTTTGGGTGCTGGACTAGATCCAAAATCATTAGACATAGCAGAGCTATTTCCTCGTACATTAGTATTCGACGTAGATATGGATAATATGGATTTGAAAGAGGAGATTACAAAAAGTATTGATGGCCCTCAAAACATTAAGTTCTGCCAAGCCAATATCGCAGATGCAGAAAAACTGACAGAAGCTCTTCTCAATAAAGGTTGGAACAATAAAAAGACCACTCTAATCGTCGCAGAAGGCATTACTTACTATATCGACAAAGAATCCTTTAAGAACGCTTTTTCAAAATTAAAAACCTCAAATGGAGGAGTTGTTTTAGAATACTCCATCCCTAATAACGATATCAAAACATCTGAAAGAAAAGATCTCTACAATACCTTTTTCAACACATTACAAAATAAATTAGGACTTCCTTTCCCTCTCGTAAGATACAACCTAGAAGAAGTCTACTCCCTGGCAACAATGTTAGGTGGAAAAGTCACTGATACACTAAACCAACAAGAGCTAGAAAAAGAAAGAACTGGTGAAAGCAACTATTACGCTTCAGACTCTGGTGCTGTCCATGTTTCCTTTATCCAATACCACAGTTCCTAAAAACGAGTTATTATTACTACTCGATAGGAAAATCAAAATATGTCAAAGGAAAAGGCTCATTTTTTAAAGTGAAATGCCACCACTCTTTATCATAATTAACAAAGCCATGGTTTTCCATAAGAGACTTAAGTAAAAGCCGATTTCTCTGTGGTATTGATTGAACTCTTGAATCTGCCGTATTAGATAAAGAGTCAAAAAAATCAAAAGGTGTTCCCATATCGAGCTCTTTTTTATTTTTCACTTCAACTAGAGTGAGGTCAACAGTACTCCCTCTACTATGCCCAGATTTATCTGCAATATACCCTAAGGGGATAAGATCTTTTTTATGAATAAGAGGGTAGTAAACCTTTTTCATTTTTGTATCAGAAAAGTCTTCAGCCCAACTAACAAAATGGTCAACGGCCCTTTGAGGACGATAACAATCAAATATTTTCAATGCTAAACCATATTGCAAAACCTCTTCCTGAACTCCTTTCAAAGCTCTCGCAGCCTCTTTGGTCAAAAAACATTCAGGTATCTTATAACCTTTTACATTAGTGCCTAAAAAATTCTCACTACCAAAATACTTAACATCCAAAATAATTCCAGGTATTTCATTACTGATAGCCACAAAATTTGAACGATCCATGTTTCTCACCGTTGAAGAGTCTATCCAAGTACATCCTAATAAAATTGATATCACTGTCAATATGACAATATTTATGCTTCCCACAATATATCCTTCCTCTATTCTTTAACCTTCTATTTTTAAAAAATACTCAACACCTTATCCCACAATGTGATTAAAATATCTTTTATTAATTAAAATTTCAAATAAGCGTAATGAAACTAAAAGAATTTACCAAGATTTAAAAAAATTCATCTTTTTTTAAAAACTGAAATGATATCAACAATTCGCAAAAATATAAGCTTTTAAGTTTTTCAAAAAAACTCTCTCACGCTGAGGCTTTAAAAATAAAGAAATTAACTTGAGGTAGTAGTTTTCAAGATTTCTATGACCACATTCTCTTGAGTAATCAAGAAGATTTTTCAAACAACTCAAGGCAACAACTCGCTCTTTTGATTTAAGTAACTGATCATTAAATTTCTTGTAACACTCTATCTGAAATTTCTTACTACACTCAGACTTAATAAGAGGGGCTTTGAAATTAATCTTAATAAATGAAGAACCATCAAAAAGAATATCATCTAAACCCTCAATATCGACAGTGTCATTTAATTGAAGAGTTTTATATTTTCTTTTTTTAATTTGAGCAGGCAGCCTATTTTTCTTAATTTTTTTCTTTTGGATTCTTATACTATTTACCTGAGCAGGTCGCCTTGCTCTTTCAATTTTATTTTTTGAGCCTTCAACATCAGCTAAATCATTTAAATGAGTATTTCTCTCTTTTGCCTGAGCTGATGATCTATATTCCTTAGTTTTCTCTTTATAAACTAAAATTTCTTCCATTGAAGGAATTATTAACTCCTGTCCTACAAAAATTTTACTAATATCTTTAATAGATTTATTTTTTTCTAGAAATAACTCAATCGACCCACCCTGACCAAAAAGAGGCAATCCAGGTACAATTCTCTTAGCTATCTTACTTAAAGAATCTCCTGACTTGACTCTGTATTTTTTCTTAGCCCGAACTTTCCAAGCGTAGGGATTCCAATAAGAAGGGTATTTATTCTGATAATATTTCAAATAAGCTAATTCCTCGGCTTCACCAGGTAAATGAATAACTTGACCTATCTTAATAAAGTCATATTCCGAAAGATTCTCTTTATTATTTAACTTCAAAATCAAAGCTAACATCTGGGAGTAACTTAAATGGCTACTTTCTTCTGACGACTGTCTTTGAGCAATATCCGTTAAGGTATCACCTTTTTCAACCTTATACTCAAGGGCAAAGGAAGAGCTCAGTCCCATCAAAAACTGAGATGAGAGAACAGCAGTAGGCAATGTTTTCATCTTCATGTAGGGACTTATCGGAATTTTTTTCCATTAGTAAATACAAAAAGTAAAATAATTATTAAAAAAATTTATACTTGATTAAAGGTCAACACAGAAAAAGACTTCAATATTTTTAAAGATTAACTCAGCTTTTTTAACTCTTTTTTATAATTTAATAAAAATTCTAGCTCTTTTTTTAAATTCTCCCGAACTAAGTTTTTATCACCCTTTGCCAAAGATTTATCTAAGTCATGATATTGATATGTAACGTAATTAATTGACTTCAAAGCGCGTTTAATCACATTTTGCCTTTTAAACACATTTTTCACTAATTTAACAACTTGAGTTTCATCAAATGGCTTCTCAACAAATCCGCAAGCTCCTCGCTCCAGAGCATCCATCATAACCTTTTTCGTGATATGCCCCGAAATAAGACCAAAAGAAACCTCTGGATAAACTTTTTTTACCTTTCCAAGAAGCTCAAGACCATTCATCTGAGGCATATTAATATCAGACAATATCAGTTCAGGAACTTTACCTTCATTCATTTGATTAACTAAAAGAGTCGGATCAGTAAAGCCCTTCACGGCAAAACCTAGCTCAACAAGAATATCAGAAAGAACACCACAAATAATCTCTCTATCGTCGACAACAAAAATTAAAGGTCCTTGCCGACTTAAATCACGAGCACATAATTTTTCCCCTGAACCTTCAACGGGCTGACACCTTTTATCCTTAGAAATTTTAACGAAAGGTTTTTCCAGATTTTCTCCTTCAAGATATTCAAATTCAACCTCCCCTCCGTGCAAAATCTCCTTAGCAGCATCAATACCGCTGAGCAAATAATAAATTTTATATTTCTCTAAACAATCAGCACTTTTATGCTCCTCTAAAAAATTTTCTAATTTAAGCATGTGAAACCGAAAGTTCTTTAGCTCAAACATTTCAGCAGCTCCTTTTAAGCTGCAGAAAGCTCTAAAAACCCCATTAAAATTCTTTTGGTAATCATCACCCTTTTCAATATTCAAAAGCCCATCTTCAGCTTCATCGAACATTTCTTCGGCCTCACAGCGGAAATCTTCTAACACCGAGTTATCCATTAAAACCTCTTTTGATAGATCCGTAGTACTTATCGGAATAAAATCGCAGGATATAAATAAAATTAATATACAACAGGCTTTTTGACCATATTTTAAGAGTTAAGAATTTTTTATTTAAAATAAATTAAAGAGCAAGAGACACTGAAGAAGCCAAAGGTAAGATACCCAAATCTGGTCCCAATAATATCTTATCAATTTTAAGTTTGCGCTGGTGTACTATAAATATCTACTAATTTATAGTTTTGTTTCATAACTAACTAAAATAAAGTAAGTTATGTTTAAAAAATTTTTATCGTTCATTTTATTAAACTTATCATTCAAAACACTCCCGATGTGCGAATATCCTCACAATCCACCTGTTGTTTGTCTCAAGGGAAAAATACTAAAATCAAAAAAAGTGACCATAAAAAAAATCTCCTGCCGATACGAAGTAAAGGTCTCTTCTTATATTCGTCCAGCCAACACATATCGATACGATTCAAAATTAAATAAGCAGCAATTTACTAAAAAGACTGAATTGAACATCAAAAATCCAATAACACTCTATACCAAAGATTCTCGATGCCGAAAACCAAACACTCAATTAAAAAGAATGGCTTTTTATAACTGTGATACAAACTATCCGACACTTCCCGATCTTACGTTAATTGACACAGGGTTTTTAAAAGGGCCGATCCATGACCCTTGGACCGAACAAAGAAGTATATATCAATGCCAATAAAATGGTTCCTCATTTTAAGCCTTATTATAGGGTGTACTCGAACCTCAATTAACGAGCCTCAAAAAGCCATGCGTCCTTCAAGTAACACACCTGAAGTTACTGATGATCTCGAGTTCAAAGAATTTATTAATGCCCTTACCATCAATATTACATTTCTTAAAAAGCAAAAGAAAAAAACATTAATATTTGGTAAAAAAAGTATTCAAGCAACCCAATATGCCGAATACCTACAACATATTATCGATCATTATAAAAAAGTAAATTCAAAATCTAAAATTATCAATTTTATAAAAGAAAACTTTGAATGGCATGAAGTCTATGGAAAAGATCAATGGAGCCATATTCTATTAACAGCCTATTACGAACCTCTTTACCAGGGCAGGCTAAAACCCAAGCCTCCTTACACACAACCTATTTATACCCTCCCTCAAGATTTAGTGGAAGTTGACCTGCAAGCTTTTGGAGATAGAAAAATAGGTGAGTTTCAAACAATAAGAAAAAAAGTGGGCGCGAGGATTATTCAACGTAGACCTTATCCTAAAATTGTTCCCTACTATAGTCGTGAAGAAATTGATATCGATAAAAAACTCAAAGGAAAAAACCTAGAACTCTACTATTTGGATCCCATCCATGCCTTTTTTCTTCAAATTCAAGGTTCTGGAGTTATTCAACTTAAAAATGGAACACCCAAACGAGTTTCCTACGCTGGTCAAAATGGATATCGCTATGAAAGCATTGGTCGACATCTTTATCACATTATCCCCAAAGAAGAGATGAGCCTTCAAAAAATCGAAGCACACCTTAGAACTCTTGAAAAAGAAGAGCTCTATCAATTTCTCAATCTCAACCCAAGCTATGTCTTTTTTAAAAAGCTCAAAGAGGGAAGAGGGCGTACAACGATGGGAACCCAAGTCGTCAACGGGAGAACTCTCGCCATCGACTCAAGCCTCCTGCCCCTAGGAGCACTCGCTTTTCTTAGCTTTCAAAAGCCTGAATTCAAAACTAAAGAAGATACTATTCCCTACAACTTTAAAGAAATAAAACGCTTCGTCTTAACACAAGACACAGGGGGAGCGATCAAGTCGGCAGGGAGAGCGGATCTTTTTTGGGGCGAGGGTTCAGGCGCACTTCAGTACGCAGGAGTCATGAGACACAGCGCAAAATTATGGTTTTTATTTCCTAAAAGCGCCATCCAGCAAAAAAAGAAATAGGCAACATGGCATCCTTAAATTACTAAATGGCCCTACCAAATCGGGGACAAAAAGCCCCTCACTTACACCTTAATTCTTTAAACCTTTGAAAGTATAAAATAATTCTTGGCATTATCTTTGTTTAAAGATAGTGCGTTATTCATTCGCAACAAATGATTTTTTGAAGGAGCCTGCTATGAAAGCCGTTTTATCAATCCTATTAATACTCACTGCATCATCCTGTCTTAAATTAAAGGGATCATTTAAAGCTAAAGAAGATCTTGTCTTTATTCACACCACTATTTTTGGCAACAAAAAAGAAAAAAAAGTACCCGCAGGCACTTACCAAACTTCTTTTAAACTTCAATCTGAAAACTTAATTCGACTCACTTTTAAAAAAGAAAATAACGAAAACAGCAAACTTGTCAAAATACAGCTTCCCGAAGGAACTCATATTCCTAGAAATAATGGGCAAATTATCCTCCCTGCCTCTGAAACAGGACAAAAATATGATCTTGAAGGCGCTATCGATACCGAGCAATCAACTTCAGGTATTTATCACGGCACAGAATCTTGTACCTATACGAGATACGAAAGACATTGTCGCAGAGTCTGTCGCCAAACTGACGATAGTAGTTCAAATGACCGCCGCTGCCGCAGAAAATGTGAGTACATTGACGTTACTTACTACGGCTACCAGTCGGTGAGCTACAGGTATCGCTATACAGATAAAAGGTTAACCCTTGAAATTCTCCAACCCTCTACCGGTCAATCTCTAGCTGATTACAACGGAACTTATCACAGAACTCAAAAAATTTACGAATATAGAGGTTTATGCCACTAAGAGCCCCTTTCCATTAAATATGAAATAAAAAAGGGCCCTCTATGAGGGCCCTTTCTATTTCTATTTTATTAAGCTTTACTTACTAAATCCGCCAAAATCATAAAATTTCGCACCATCTCCTGGTTTAGCTTTCTCTTCATCATCCTCTATCTTCTCTCCGGCCTTCCTCTCTGAAGTCCTCCTCTCAATGTCGAGAACACGAGCAGCTTCTTTTGAAAGTTTAGGTCTTTCATTTTTTAAAGCATCTTCAGCAGCATCGCGAATAGCATTGGGATCAACAATAAAATCCTGAATCGTCTCCCCTTCTTTTTTATTTCTTTGGCAAGTAAGCTCAGTGTAGACATCAAAAGAAACCTCTGATTCATTTAAATCGACCCCACAAACCTCACCAGAGTGAGACTTCATATCAACTGTTCCAATGCCTTTTTTCTTGAAAAAACCCCCCTCACAATAAACACTAATGTACTGGGGAACTTCAGCTTTCTTTTTTTTATACTCCCTTGTCAATTCAGAGTACTCATAAAGGGTCTTAACCTTGGGCTCTTTAATGCTCTTATCAAAACCCAACTCTCGACAAGCACGATCAGGAGTCATTTCATGTTCAACATCACTTTTTCTCTTATGGAAAATAACCTTCGCCGCCATCGCCATAGGGAGGGCCAATGCCTCTTTGTTTCTTTTCACAATTCCATTAAAACCAAGCTTCTGAACAATGACCCCAGCCCTTTCCGAGCTCATAGCTTGAAGGATTTCAACCTCCTTCTCTTTCAACTTTCCCTCGTAGATTTTCATATTATCCAAGTAAGCTTCAGCATCTTGAACAGACTGAGGTTTCCCCAAACGGCCATAGCAATGTTGAAGTTGATTTTCTGTTGCTCGCTCAGCCCTAAACTCCCGAAAAACAATTTCACAAGCATGCTCAGCACAAACAGCAGTGGAAACTAAAAAAAACACCGAAAGGACTATCTTTTTCATAGGGCCCCTTTGCCTCAAAACTTAAAGAGATAACCGCCCATAAAGTATACCATAGGCCTTTTCCTCAACCGTCAATGCTGAAAAAGCTGCAGACTAGAAGCAGCATTATCGTAAATATAAGTCAAATTTAAGTGACACCTCTATTTCTTATATGGAAGACTTTCTCCCCCGACTCAAAAAAGGAAAAAACCCTATGAAACGATTTATGGCCATCGCTACATTATTAATTATTTTCTCGGCTAATGCCTTTCAATTAACGCAAGAAGAAAAAACCAGTGATCTCAACCAGCTCGTCTCGACTATAAAGTCTGGATATGGACCTCTCAAGTACAAGAAGGAAATTCTTGGTATTGATGTCGAAAAACTTCAAAAAAAATACAAAAAGCTTATTAAAAAAACAAAATCTAACTCTGATTTTTACTACCTTCTCGTCCAATTTGTTGCCGAATTTCACGATGGCCATTTCTCAGCTCGTCTTCCAACCGATTATGGAGCTCACCTCAATTTCACTGTCAATTGGGTTAATGGGAAAGTCCTCATCAACTCTATCAACCGTTCAAAATTGCCCCAAGAAAAATTTCCCTTTGAAAAAGGCGATGAAATTATCGCAGTCGATGGGGTTGAAACATCTAAAGTGCTCGATCATTTCACCAAATTTGTTGGAAACGGCTACCACCAAACGGAAAGGGCCATTGCCGCCTATAGAATAGTCAATCGACCCGGGAATACAGTTCCCGTCCCCAGTGGAAAAATATCACTGAGTATTCGCCGAGGAAGTTCTGCCCTAATAGAAAGAGTTGAACTCGACTGGGAAACCTATGGCACACCGCTTGACGAACACGAAAGCTTCGGAGCTCTAGAAAAAGAGTTCACCCAAGAAATGAACTTAGATCTCCTCTCCATTAAATCTATGTTTAACCCCAAGCTCGACCCTGGTTTCCACTGCTCAGGAGGAACTCGCATAGCCATTCCTAAGGAAGCCACAATTATCATGAAAGAGCCTTTTGTCGCCTACTACCACTCAACAGAAAAAGGAAATGTTGGTTACCTTAGGATCCCCCATTACTCTCCCCGAGATCAAAACGGAAAACCTGACTTTCAGCTTCGCTTTGCCCAGTACCGCTTTGCTGTAGATGTTCTCGAAAAAAATACGGTAGGACTTATCATCGACCAAGACCACAATTGCGGAGGCTCTGTTAGCTACCTTAATCAATTAGTGAGCCTCTTTATGGGTCAGCCTTACAGACCCATGCAGTTCACATTGCTTGCTAACAAGACAGAATATTTACGCTACTCTAACTGGCTGAGAACAGCGAATCCCTTTACCCATGACTATCAAGAAGCTCAAAGGGTTGCCGACCTTATTTACAACGCTTGGAAAGCTGGTGATTTTATGACCCCCATGACAGCTATTGGAGGGGAAGAGCTCTTATTTCCCAACCCTGTCCACTACACCAAACCAATCCTCATGCTTATCGATTTTTGGTCTGGATCGGGAGGAGATGCCTTCCCTAGCCTCATGCAAGGTTACGGTAGGGCCAAACTCTTTGGAACGAGAACAATGGGCTTAGGTGGACATATCCAGTCCCAACCTGCTCTCAACTACAGTGGAATTAAAATAGGAATGACAAAATCTCTCTTCTATCGACCAGACGGGGTTGCCGTTGAAAATAATGGGGCAACACCAGATATTGACTACACGATCACCAGGGATGACTTTATTTACAGCTTTAAAAACTATCAACAAGCCTACTTAAAAGAACTTCTTAAAATGCTCCCCTAATTTTAATAATCACTCTGTAGCCTAGCTTAATTTAGGCTACAGAAGTTTTTTCATTCCATCTTAAACCATGCTATGAAAAGAGTATGGATATTAAAACAATCGTTTTTAGTATGATGGTCATCTTGACCATCGTTTTCACTGCCGCCTATTTTCTCATTCCTCGAGAAAAACAAAAAATGGAAAAAGAAGCCGCCTATAGCGAAGCTGTTCTCAAAGCACGAATGACTGGAACTAAACTAGACCGTGCAAAAGCTCGCGAACTAGGAATCTTATTAGGGAAAACAGAAGATCAAATTACTCGTGATCTCAACTAAACAGGGTCCCCCACCTTTTCCTAATTTATCTGTGCTTCATCGTGGCAACCAACGAAACGTCGATTTCAACATCATCGTGAATCACACGATCGCCCAAGTTCTTAAAAAAAGAGCTCGATTTGTACTTAACTCCATATTGAGTCCTATTAAATTTAATCTTGGCCAGACCCTTTACCCCATTTTCAAAAGGATCAAGCATAGCCTGAAAAAAAACCGGTTTTGTAATCCCCTTAACAGTGAGGTCCGCACTAATATCAAAAGCGCCCCCTTTCCCAATTCTGGCATTCTTAATTTTGAGTGTTGCCGTTTTGTAAGTATTAACAGCAAAAAAATCATCACTCCTTAAGTGATCCACAAGATTCTTATTGTTCTCAGGCTTTTTAATATCGCCAACATCAATAGACGTCATATCCATGACAAAGTTGCCTCCCACAAGATCAGAGCCTCTAAATTTTAACTCACCTTGTTTAACTCTAACATAACCCCAGTGGGCACCCGTCACCTTTCGTCCTAGCCATTTCACTTTTGTTTGAGAAGTGTCAATACTAAACACACGCTCTTTGTTCATATCAGAACTAGCCAAAAGACCGAGGGAGAGCAGCCCTGCTAAAATCGCCATTACATTTTTCATAGCTAATTTCCTTTTCAATATTTTTTACTTCCTCAAGGGGTTTCAAACTTGTTCCCTTAAGGCTAATTTTGTTATCTAAGGATAGCCACTCAATCAAAAATAAGGAAGATGAGTTTGATTAAAGTACTAGCTTTCATTCTCTACTTTATTATTAAATTACTGATAAAAACCTATCGCCTTACCTATTTAGCTCCAGCGAAAAAGGGGGCTTTAAAATCCAAGGCAAAAAGCCCCTACATTTATGCTCTTTGGCATCAAAATCTTATCGCTGGCCTTGCCTCAGAAATGAAGAACCCCCACTGTATGGTAATTAGCAGGAGTAAGGACGGAGAACTTTTAGCCACAACTTGTCAACTACTCGGCCATAAGCCTGTCCGAGGCAGTAGTCACCGAGGAGGCACGGCCGCTCTCAAAGGAATAGTCCGGCTTGTTCAGTCAGGAATCCCCGGTTGCCTTACTGTCGACGGACCAAAAGGCCCTCCTCATGAAATCAAAAAAGGCATCCTCGAGCTCTCTTTACTAACAGGTGCTCCTATTATTCCCCTTCTCCCCATTGCTAGTAGATTTTGGTCATTTGAAAAATCCTGGGATAGCTTCCGGCTCCCCAAACCTTTTTCAAAAATTTATATATGGCATGGTGAGCCTATCAAAGTCACACAAAGCGATAAAAAGGATAACTATAACCAAATAAGCCAATCAATAACAAAACAACTCAAAGAAGCTGAACAAAAAATATTTAATGAACTTATAAAACCAAAGACTCATAGCAAATAACCCACAGGACTTATTTTTCCCTACTAAATTTGCGTTGAAAGGTTCAGAATTCTCAATAGAATGGAGCTTAACTCTTAAACAACCATTAACCATTAGATATTTTCACAGGAGAACAAAATGGCTAAAGAAACTGAAATGCTGCTTGTTGGCTCTAAAACAAAAGAAGCGCTTAAAAAAACTGGTCTCAACGTCGCCTCTGAGGCAATGGATAAATTCAACGAGAAACTCTACATTATGATCAAAGACGCCCAGGAACGTTGTGTAGCCAACGGAAGAAAAACCATTAAAGCATGTGACTTCTAAATAAAGAGAAACGCTCCAAAATTTAAAAAGGTTGGCACTACGCCAACCTTTTTTTCCTCTCTTAATTTAGACTGTACCCAATGGATAATGAATCACAACGAACAAAAATCCATCAATCAGCAAATTAAAATCTCAGATTGGTCTAGAGCCAAAAAAGCTTATATTGATAAAAAGCTTTACCTTCTCGATGATGATCTCGATATAACAGAAGTTGCCTTAGCTCTGAACGATGACCATCGTTCACAAGTCGAAATATGGATCCAAAACGGACTAATGTATCCCCCGACAAAAAAAGAAGTCAAAATTTTTGAATCCCATAAAGATATAAAATTTAAATTTTGTTTTATTAACCCCTACCTCATCATGCAGAGAACTTACAGCAAATGAAACGATTCATTTTTTTTTCTTTCCTTTTCATACTGTTTTCATGCCAAAAACCAGCACCTAAAAACCTCGGTCTTAGGCAACAAAATGGAGAAAAAACACTTAGGGAGTGTCTTAAAAATTGTCTCACTAGTTTTAAAAAATCAACACAACTTGAAAATTTTAGTGAACCTATCAAAATCTTAAGCAATCGCGAACGAGCCAAAAGTAAAATTAAGAGCATCCTCAATAAAAACTTTACAGTTAAGCTCTTAGAGGAAAAAGATGATTACCTTAGATATGAACTCTCTAGCTTTTTAAGCCCTGGAACAGATGTCGAATTTTGGTTTGGAAAAGAAAAGCTGATTCACTTTCGTATTGCCTCTAGAAATGGTTTTATAGCCCCTCGACCTCTAAAAATAATTGAAAGTATCCGTTTTAAATATTACCAAAACGACTTCTAAAACTTCTTATGGCTTAATAGAGACAGGCTTGAGCTTGGTCAAAAAATCATTCTTGTTCTGAATATAGGAAAGGTAGTGGTTTCCATATCCTTCAAGCTCTTCTGGCCTCAAAGCTCTTTGAACCTGAGCGGGTGCCCCCCTAATCATTGACCCAGGAGGGTAAGATTTTCCTGGGGGAACAACAGAACCTGCCGCCACTACTGAATTTTTTCCAATTACGGCCCCATCTAAAACAATTGCCCCCATACCAATCAAGCAGTGGTCTTCAATAGTACAAGCATGAAGAATAGCATTGTGACCAATACTCACATGGTTTCCTATAACGAGAGGTATATCATTTACAACGTGAAGCATAGTAAGATCTTGAACATTGGTGTTCTCACCAATTTGGATTGAATTGATGTCCCCCCTAGCTACAGCATTGAACCACAAATTGGAATGATCCCCCATCTCAACTCGTCCAATCACTTGAGCCGAAGGGGCAATAAAACAGCCCTTACCAACCTGAGGGCAATGGCCATCAAATTCAAAAATATTTGGAGATACAATTTCTTTTACTATAATTTTCCCATGGAAGGCAGCTTCGAGATATAAGCCGCTAAATCTTTTACATCTTGCGGGCTAAGTTTTTTAATATAGGGATACATCACCTTATTAATTCGCTTCTTTCTTTGCATCGATACAATCGTATCCTCTACATACCAATCGTACTGACCTCCAATGGCTGGAGCATTCTGAGATTTTTTTCCCTGTCCACGCTTTCCGTGGCAAACAACACATTTCCTGTAAAGACCAGCACCACTTTTTAACTGAGGAGTCGTTAGAGCAACAAGTGGACCCGTCGCTTTTACCACTTTAACCTTCTTTTTTGCCCTTTTCTTAGGTCTCTTCAATTTATTGAGGGCAGCCGTTTTAGCGGCATTTGCAGCTTTTGTCGCTTTAAAGTCAAAGGGCCTATTTTGAACTTTAATCCCTTTGAACTCCTTGAGGTTCATCACCATAACCAATCCAGCAAGAAAACTGAGAAAAATAATCACTCTGGCCATCAGATCTCCCATCAGCATGAAATTTTTGGAGTCTATGGGCAGAAGTATAGGGTAAGACTAGAATTTTGTGAAGTGATCGATAGCTTCTTCAGCCCTTGAAAATACATTCAGTAGAGCTAAGTGATCATCGCTTAAGAACCCTTCTTTATTAATCAGGCGAAAATGCTGAAGCAGATGGCCATAAAAACCTTGATCATTAATTAAATAACAAGGTCTGCGGTGATATCCCAATTGGGCCCAAGTTAGAATTTCACACAGCTCATCAAGGGTTCCAAAGCCCCCAGGGAGGGTAAAGAACGCGTCGGAAAGATCATACATACGCTTCTTTCTTTCGTGCATTGAATCAACAATAATAAGTTCGGTTAATCCTTGATGCCCTACCTCGAGTTCCATAATAGATTTAGGAATAACACCCCAAACCTGACCACCATTCTCTAAAACTGAATCGGCAACAGCACCCATCACACCAATACTAGCACCTCCATAAACCAAGCCTATATTGCGATCGACTAACAATTCACCCAACTCTTTTGCTTTATCTCTATAGAAAGAACTTTTTCCTCCAGATGAACCGCAAAAAACACATATTTTTTTCATAAGGCCCTCAAAATGTCTTCATCTAAGCACGGTCTCGTCATACCTTTTTCTACATAAAAAAGGTATTCTTGATTACCGCTTTTCCCTTTTATAGGAGACCGGCAAGCGCCTAGAGTGTGCCAACCTTGCGCTTTTAAAGCTCGATAAATCTTTACCAGTGAATCTTTCACTGCTTGATCGTTTTTAACAATCCCTTTTTTCCCCACATTTTCAGGTCCTATTTCAAATTGAGGCTTAACTAAAAGAACACCTTCACCATTTTCTTTTAAAAGATCAAATACTGGTTTTAAAACTAAAAGCAGAGAGATGTAACTTAGGTCAACAACAATCATGTCAACCCTTTCTGGAAGGGTCATACCATACCGAATATTGATCCCTTCTCTATTATCGACTCTCTCATCTTCCCTCAAGCACTCTGCTAATTGACCATGCCCAACATCAATGGCGTAAATTTTTTTAGCTCCCTTTTTCAAGCAAAAGTCTGTAAACCCACCTGCACTAGCACCAATATCGGCTATTACTTTATCTTGAAAAGAGAGGTTAAATTTTAAAAAAGCTCCCTCAAGCTTATGAGCTCCTCTGCCCACATAAAAAATTTTCTTTTTAATTTCGATATCTGAAATCAGAATCTTTTGACTCGGTCTAGAAACTTTTATTCCATTAGCAAAAACAACGCCCTCTTTAATGAGAAAAACTGCTTGGGAACGTGTTGGAGCTAACTTTAAAGTAACTAATGCTTGATCTGCTCTTTGCCTTTTTTGATCAAAATTTTTTGTTAGCTCTTTTGAGGAGTCTCGAGATGACAACTAACGAACCTCAGGTTCTATTTTCAATTCAATCAGTTGAGTTTCTTTATTGTGGACAACAATTTCCTTTGACCCCAAAGGGATAGAGATTGGTTTATTCATAAAATCTTCCAAAATTTCACCATTCCTATCACGAATTTTACCACGAACTAAAATAAAGTTACTGGGACCGTAGTAATTGTAAACCTCTTCTTCAAAATTAGCTTTGAGAACAACCTCAATTCCAGTTCTCATTCGAAAAAATATAGGTTGTCCTCTGTGGACCTCTTCGATACTGTGCAGTTCACTTGCTAGAGTCAGTCCTAAATCAATACCTTTTTTATTGTAAATGCTCACATTTAAATACAGCTTTGCCCAAGCTGCAGAGTCGATAAAAATCAAAAATAACAAAACAAAATACTTCATACTTGTAGTTTAATAGCTCGATTCCTAAAATGATAGCTACTTATGAATTACCCTATAACCTGGAAATATCCTAAACTGTGGTGGAGCTTTGGCATCCTTAGTTTTTCTTTTTCAACCTTTTTTTTCCTAGCTCCCCTTCCTTCAGCGGGAGAACCCTATTTTCCCCACATTGATAAATTCATTCACTTTTTTATTCATCTATTTCTCACTTCCTATTTTGCGGCCCTCTATCAAGCGAAAAGATCATACCTCTTCTTTTTTTCTTATGGTGTCATAATTGAGCTTATCCAGCTTCAAATACATCATAGATCTTTTGAAGGATTAGACCTCATCGCTAACGCTACAGGGGATACTATTGGTTACCTTTTCTTCTGGAGATACTGCCAAAAAGCTATCAAATCGATAGATCAACAACTCCCTGATCGATCAACCTAACATTGCCAGCCAAAGATATATTTTGATATTTTCCCTCCCACTTGACGGTGAGAATCCCCCCTAAACAGTGAAGCTCTATAGGGGGATCAATTTTGACCTTATGGTGAATCGCCACTGCTGTTGCAACGGCACCCGTCCCACAGGAAAGAGTCTCCCCCTCAACACCTCTCTCATAACTTCTCAACTTGAATTGATGGCGAGAACTACCAGATTTTCTTTGCCAAAAATTGACATTAGTCCCCTCTGGAAAACGCCTATCCTCTCGAATTTTTCCCCCATACTTAACAATATCGATCTGCTCCAAATCTTCAACTTCGTAAACGCAATGGGGAACTCCCGTATTGAGATACAAACTAAAAAGGGCCGGATAAAGATCATCAATTGCAATAGAACCTACTTCACTAAGTTCGGTCATCTCAACCTGGGGAGGGAAAGCTTTTGATTGATAAACTCCGTTCATCGTTTCAAATTGATAATAACCCTCTGGAGGAGTAAGCCCTAGCTTATCGAAAGCAAAAACAGAGATGGCACGAGCACCATTGCCACACATTTCGACCTCTCTGCCATCCCTATTGAGGTAGCGCATTTTAAAATCATAGTTTGAGGAACCTTCTAGAAATAATAGCCCATCGACACCATAATCGTTGGCGACTTTTTCCCACAAGGCCCTCTCGCTCAATACCAACTGACTTTGACGGTTATCAAAAGCTAAAAATGTATTCCCCGTCGCTGAATAGAAAGTGTATGAAACCGGCATATCCGCTCCGCGCCATCTTATCTTATCATGGACAACTGATCTCATTATCCCCTATATATAAAGAATAGCCTAGAAAGCCAATTTAAGGGGCATTAGCTCAGTTGGTTAGAGCCTCCGGCTCATAACCGGATGGTCACTGGTTCGAGTCCAGTATGCCCCACCATTTTGATTTTATGTATTGAGTTAAAAAACTCCCTAATCATTACCACTGTTTATCTTTTATAACTGAGTGACCCAATTTTAGATGACTTTGGTTCAGGTTGGGCCTTCGGTTGCTACAAATTTTCTCCATGCTGAATAAGTTTTCGGAATATTAAGCTTCTTTAGTTCGTGCCAACATGCAATCGCTTCTTCTCGACTTGCATTCTTTTCTTTTTTTAAAAACTCACTAAGGAAATTTATATAACGACCTGTTGGAACTTTTTTGTAAACTTCGTTTGGTTCATTAAGTTTTACATAGTAGCGAACTAAGTCACCGTAGGTGATAGGCTTACCTTTTATGATTTGCTCTTCTCTCCATCTGTTTAATCTGTACCTTGCACCTGATCTCTTTTTAAATTTTGAATTAATTTTTTTAGCATTTTCAACGATCCAGTCTTTTGTTTCCCTATTATTCGTATAATATCTTACGCGTTTTTTGAGGCTCAGCCCTTCATCAGAATCTTTATTAGTCCCCTTTGATAAATTCCGCTTCGTTGGGAGTTTGGCTTTGCCTGTCTTAAGAAAAGATCTTATTGCCTTTTCAAGTTCATCTTTTCGCAATTTTGAAAACTGGGGAATACCGATTTTTTTTGCAAAATCTTTCAGGTCTAAAGCATACCAATAGCCAGAATCAAATTGATTGAGGGTCATATTAGGGGAAAGCTTTGATTTACGATTGCTTTTCATGACATACAATTTCGATATTATGTCCGTCAGGACTTAGAGTAAACGCTCCATGGTAGTGTAGCCTGGAACCAGAAGCACCGTTCAAATGACTTAGGCAATTTTTGCCTACCAAAAGTCAAATTATGTTTTATATTCATTTTTACTATAAGAGATTTCAATAGTTAATAACTCTTAACCTGGGGCTCTTTTAAAAAGCCTCGGGTATCTAAGTTCGCCACATCCTATGTTTTAAAAACTTAGCCCAGGCAGCTTTATCGCCTTTAGGCGATAACTCACCAAAAGCTACTAAAAAGAAAAGAATATGAAAATCTCACTTTTATTCGTCATCCCCCTTTTTTTAACAATACCCTCTAGTAAGAGTCAGGCATTTAGTTTCAGGTAATGCCAATAGCTCTCTCGATAAACTTTAATGCTGTTTCCATCAAGTATGAGCCTAATAATGGGAGTGTTGATTAAGAGTAAATTATTAAAATAATTTAACCGATAAGGTTAATATGTTAAAGCTTATCTTTATCACAATCTCTTTTCTGCCCATTAATCTTTTTGCCTGGGAGTCTAACAACTTCACTAGCCGTAGAAAAATTGCTGAAGCTTCTGAAGAAGAAAAACTAGAGAACCTCTTTAGTCTAAATGATAAGGTGAACAAAGAAATTGTCGCCGTTATTAAAAAATTTAATAAA
Source organism: Bacteriovoracaceae bacterium (assembly GCA_965206965.1). GTDB lineage: Bacteria > Bdellovibrionota > Bacteriovoracia > Bacteriovoracales > Bacteriovoracaceae > CBDBLK01. The sequence goes on from OZ242254.1 coordinate 575,327, forward strand.
ACACATTCGTGCACTGATGATTTAAAAAAACTTAAAAACGGAAAGATACCGCTCCTCTATTCATGGATAGATGATTCACTTGGTGGAATTCATGCAAATATTGAAAAATACGCAGAAGAAAGTGATGTAACACTTTACGATCATAATAAGTCGTGGCTAACAATAGCAAAAAACCTACTGACTTCAAATAGAAATATCTATAACAAAATCTATGGACTTCAAGGGGCAATGAATCTAAATGGGCATGTCGTAGGGGCAGATAAACTTGGCCATTTCGTTGATCAAGGTCACGAACTTATGGTGGTTCTTATTAGAGCTGGCTTTAATAAAAGCGGTTTTGTGAATGCCATGAAAAGTAATAATTACAAAGAAGAAAGTTATTATGGATTATGGTCTTCAGGCATTAAGTCCTACGGTGATATGGCGGCTAGTTTTTCTGGCTTAAAGTTTTTTTATAATCTTTTGCACGGTAATAATCCTCAAGTTACATGCAACACAGTGACTGGAAAATATAAATTAAACTATTATTTCGACTGGAGTGATCATATCAATGATAGTTGGGATGAAGGTATAAACTGCTCATTTTTTGATTCTGTAGATAATCCCTACAAGGATATAACAAAGAACGCTCAAAGCCCCTATCAAGTAACTGATGAGGATGAAAAAGAGTTTTTAAAATACTTAGCAGAATTTAAGCCTCCCATCACTTGCCCTGTGGACAAAGAAAAATGCCGTAAAATCTCAAAAATAAATTGTTCCAATTATTTTGTCTCACCAAAATGTTTAGCGACTGTCTACGCAAAACCTCAGTGTAAAGTGAACGACCTAAATCAACTTCTTAATTATAAAAAAAATAAAAATTCTATCTACGAATACAATAGAGAAATACTATATCAAGAAAAACAAAATGAAAGTGGTCACACTATTCATAAATAGTTTTTTTCTATTGGCAAGTGTATTTGCCAAAGAAAAAGCCAACTTCAAATCCAACATTGAAAAAAAGATAGCTTCCCCCTTCCAAGAAGCTCAAGGAAACAAGTTATTTGAAAACTTTCTAAAATGTAAGATGATCAAAAAAGAAAAAAATCACTTCACGAAAATCTCTTATTGCATGAAAAATTTCTTCTCTCAAAAAATGACTGATTCAATGAAAATTGACTTAATTGTTTTCATGATAGCAGGAAATAACTTCTCTTCACTCAGAAAGTGTCAATACCATGAGCTCGTATATTATCCAAGTGTATATGAAGATAAAAATGATTTTGTTCTATGCTCAAGCTTTAATAAAGAGGGAAGAGAAAAAAAGGACATAGCTATTATATTTTTTAATAAAAGAGGTTACAAGCTTGAGATACTAAATATCAAAAACTAGATTTCAAAACACTAATAAAATAAGCCATTATTATTAATGAGTTAAAAATAAAAGCTATTTAGCATTTTTCAAATCATTTAAAGCCCAATCATAATCATTATACTTGATGGTTAAATTTTCAATATTAGCAGGTGATCTCTTAAATACCTCTATACGAGATGTAATAAAAGAGATCCAATTTTTTCCAAAATCATTTTTGTACCAATCAAAAATTTTAGACAAAAATAATGTCTGTCCCTCAGGATCATAATAGTTTTTTTTCTGGTTATTAAGAAAATTAACAGTAGCGACCTCTAACTGTTTGTCTAATTGATTAGCTGTATAAGCCTGATCTGAAAGAAGAGGACAACTTGAAGAGGCACAACTCACGGCAAAATGAATCCGTGGCTCCTTAAAAATCTGGCGTATTAAATCATGTTCAACAAAATCTAAACTAACATTTAAATTAAAAAGTCTAAAAAATTTCTTTTGCCAAGGTGATGTAAAGAGAGAGCCAACATGAACGATAGAATCAATAGGATAATGCAAAAGAACTTGCTTAATCTGAAATGAATTATAGGCATTAATCAAAAAACATAGCTGCTGATCTCTTGAAAACCTGCTAAATGCTTCGAGAGTAACTCTTTGTAAGTTTACTATATAACGATCGATATCAGAGCTGTCTTTCTTTAAAGAGGTATAATCAACCCAACTGCTTTGCTTTTTAATAACAACTACTTGTTTTAAAATTTTTGTCCACAATTTATGATCATGATCAAAAGTTTGCTCGTTGGCTAAGCAAGAAAATTGAACTATAAAAAAAGAGCAACTAAAAATTAGTTTAAAAAAGGAAAAAAATTGAGGCAAAAATGGCATGTCACATCACTCCAAAAGCACAATATCAATTGGATAATTTTTGATACAAGTAAGCCAATTTATACTGAAATCTACCAGCAAGCTGGTAAACATCAGAAGGCATCTTGTAGCCAACAACAGGGTCAAACCGGCTTTTAAACTCAATACTATCGGGAACTAAACGACTAGCAAAATAATAGAGCTCTGAAACAATAAGCGAAGCTATTTCATAAACATCACCGGGAATAATTCGACGCTTTCTAATAGGCTTTAATAGATAGAGGGTTTTTATACCCAGCATATCTCCATAATTCTTCACCAACTCAAAACAAGAGATTAACCTTTTATAGACATCATCAGGGGTTTTTTGAGGCACGAAAGGGAATTTAACTTCAACTTTAAGAGAATGCTTTCCAGACAAGAGAGCATCCAATAAATTTTCAGCTAGGCTTATTTTTAAAAAAACATCTTTTGGTGTGTACTCTTGATCAAGTAATAAATTTAAATGTCTATTTACCTTAGTTATAGCCTGATAAACATCCGAGGGGGTTGTGCTCACAGGCATAAGCTTTTCTCTTTCCACATTTTTAATACCAAGTTTTTTCTTTATTTTATATATTTGCCTTAATCCTTCATCAACAGCATCAAAGACGTTCTTCATATTGATTTCTGATCCAATATTTACATTCTTTATCAAATCTAATCTCTGAGTAATTTCAAAGGAAAGTCTGGTTGCTTTTTCTTTTAACGTCACAGCTTGAAAAAATACTTCTCGTGGTTGAGCATCATCAACGACTAATCCAGGCAAAGGTTCGAGTGGTTTTCCTAACACCAATGTAAGCGCTTGAAGCTCTTTAGCAATAAGATTGACTCTCGCCAAAACATCAGATGATTTGATTTGATGGATATACTTAGGATTACGCCCACTAATAGGGAAAGGAGTTGATGCTGATGTAAAAAAACTATAACTTAACAATAAGAAAAAAAGAGTTAACTTACAATATGTATTCCAAGCACTCATACGAACTTCCTTTTTCGATTTGCCATCCTGACCTCATCGCGCTTTAAAAATAAGAAAATATATTCTTAGACTACTTATCTTAAGGCCATACTGTATGGACGCCTATTTAATGTTTATAAACCGATGGTATCTATCGATCTTTTACTTCTTAAACATAATTTTTAATCGAGAGCTTCAAAAAAATGAGGGAAAGATTTGGCAACATAACTGGCCCTGTATAATAACCCCCCACCATTATGACGCATAAAAAGATAGGCGACCATCACCATACGGTGATCTTTAGGAGGGATATACTCTCGATAACCTACTCTTTGAGTCGAGCCATGGATCACCAATGTGTGTGTTTTGCGATCAAAGCTATGCTTTACTTCAAAATGACAGAGAAGGCGTAAAATTTCTTTGACTCGGTCACATTCTTTATGTCTAAGCACACCTAAATTTCTAATAGTACTTGTCCCTTTAGCGTAGCTACAAACAAAAGCAAGCGTCGGTACAAGATCGGGGAAAAAAGAGCCATCACTATCAATAGGTTCTAAATAACAGGGAGGCGCCAAGGCCAAACCATTTTTTTGCCAACTAAAATATCCTCCCATCGCTTTAATAAGAGATAAAAACTCACAATCGGCTTGCCATGGATCAACCTTATTGCAGTTCTCTATTAAAACAGCTCCCTCTAATAGGCCAAGGGCCAAAGGGTAAGAGGCCCCACTCCAATCGGGTGGTACAATCCAAGTTAAATTTTTGTTTTTAAAATCTGAAACTAGCTTTTTAGTCAAAGCTAAATATTTTTGAGAAGCCCTTAAGTCCTCTAATTCAACCTCAATATCTGTATCGACTAAAGCTAAAATTAAACTCGTCGCAAATTGAGTCGACTCTGCACAATTAATCTTAACTTTCCCTCTAGGAGGAAGAGGTCCTTGAACTTCATACCAAAAATTCTTATTTCCATGAGTTACTTTGACTCCCAACTGTTCTAAAGCCTGGAGAAAGTCTTTTACAGGACGATCTTTTATACGCCCACTGGGTTTCAAACGATAAGGCCTTTTTCCTCGCGCTAAAAAAGCCATGAGAAAGCGATTGGTAGTTCCTCCATCACCACTCTCTAAGACAAGGGTTTTCCCCTCTTTTTCGCAAGCAGGAAAAGAGTTGTGAACAATGACATTTTTGCTGACCCTAGAAATCCTCAAACCAATTTTTTCTAAACAATCAAGAAGTACCTGAACATCACTAGAATCAGGCAAATCAATCAACTCAACAGGTCTAGTCTCAATAGCAGCTAAGATTAATAAACGATTAGCATAGCTTTTTGAAGTGGGAACCTTCAACTTCTTTTCAAAAAAAGAATTCTGAACTTTATAAGGTAAAGCATCCCAACTCATGACTCTTTTCTTCAAGTAAGGTCTCAAGACTATCGAGATTAACAGTTTTTTTCACAATAACTCCAATCTCTTCCACTAAGACAAGTTCTATTTCATTTCGAGAAGATATTTTTTTATCCCTTCTTATCAATTCTAAAATCTTAGGAATAGGAAAAGCGCGACCATACCAAGGAGCCTTATCATGGGGAAGCTCAAGCAATACACCTAAACGCTTAAGTGACTCTAAGAGGTTTTCACCACCGTAAAGTTTTAAAATTAAAGCCATTCCCCAGTAAACGGCTATGCCATGAGAGAGAGGATAAATTTTCTCCAAAGCATGTCCAAAAGAGTGCCCCAGATTGAGAATCTTTCGAGTGTCTTTATCTTGAAAATCCTCTTCAGTAATGCGTTTTTTAAACTTAGCACAAGCTTCCACAATTTCACGGAGAGGTTTTTTGTTCTCAACAAGATGAAATACATTTTTATCCAAAAAGCAATACTTGATAATTTCACCAAAGCCGCTCCACCTTTCTTCATCGGAAAGAGAAGCAAGAAATTCTTGACATAAAAAAACCTGAGAAGGTGCATGAAAGGCCCCTATCTGGTTCTTGGCTTCCCGGGAATTGATCCCTACTTTTCCACCAATAGAAGCATCAACCATAGAGAGTAAAGTCGTCGGAATCACTGACCAAGAAAGACCCCTTAAAAGAGTCGCTGCAACAAATCCTGCTAAATCACTTAAGGCCCCCCCTCCAAAAGCGAGCAAATGAGCTCGGCGATGAATCTCTTTAGAGAGAAAAAACTCTAAAGCCGAATTGTATTCCGTTATGTTTTTAGCCGATTCTCCACGAGGGGTTTTAAATAAAATGGTTTTTTTACCTTGGACATTCTCAAGATTAACTTCTGATTTATAGAGTTCCCACACGTGTGGTTCTGTCACAACCAAAATGAGATCTGTTTCTATCTCTTCAAGTTTTTGGTTGAGTTGGGGTAAATCGATCGTTAAGACATCAGAACTCATAAGCTCTTTGCCTTAAAAAGTGATCGGCTATAACTAACTTGACCATCGATTCAACGACAGGAATTGCACGAGGAATAATACAAGGATCATGTCTACCCATCTTCGCTTTCACCCCTACCGTACTTGTCGGTTTGAAGGTAATTTGCATAGTTATACGATCTCCGTTGCTAATGCCACCTTCGATCCCTCCAAAGTGAAGCCTCTCACGAGAGACTTCAGAGCCTGGCCACTCTGCCATTTTTTCTCCTAGTCCATAACTAAAAGAGACCACAGCACCAATAGACATAAGCGCTTTAGCTAAATCAGCTTTAAGTTTATCAAAAGCAGGCTCTCCTAAACCAGCAGGGCAATTCTCTACAATAATGTTGACTCTTCCCCCACGAGATTCCCCTTTTTCTTTTAAATCTAGTAAATAATCCCGAATATCATCATTTTTTGAAGCATCAGGAAAAGCATAAGGTCCAAAATCTTCCTTCAAATGAGGTGGTATTCCCTGCCACTCAAAAGGTCCAAGTTTTGAAATATAAGCTTTCACAAAGACTTGAGGAGTCACTAGTGAAGCCAAGTGACCGCCAATCACACGAGCAAGCGTTTCTCGCCCACTAGAACGCCCTCCTCCACGATAATCGCGAATGCCATATTTCTGTAGAGTCGTTTTATCAGCATGTCCCGGACGGTATTCAAACTTCAACTTATCGTAGTCACAACTTCTTTGATCGCTATTAAAAACGACAATAGCGATAGGAGTGCCCAAAGTTTTCCCCTCAAAAATGCCAGAGAAAACCTCTGCCTTATCGAGTTCTCGACGAGAAGTCGTCCCGGGAATCGACCCCGGAGCCCTTCGATCAAGTTCTCGCTGAAGATGTTTGAGAGAAAAATCGATCCCGGAAGGAATTCCATCAACGACAACGCCCATCCCTCGACCGTGAGATTCACCAAAAGAAGTGATGGAGAGCATTTTACCGAAAGTATTTCCTCTCATACTATTTCCAATAAAGCTTTAATCGTGATAGCTTCAGCTCAATCCTTATAGAAACGCGCTGGATCAACTTATCGTGGCTTTGGAAGATTTTCAACATTTATTAGAGATCCAATCCCTAGATCAACATATAAAAAAGCATCTCGACACTATAGCAGAACAAAAGCTCCGTATCGAATCAATTCAGAAAACAAGAGAGAAAAAAAAAGCAAAGCACAGGCAAAGTAAAGAGGAGTTAAACCAACTCATTCAAACTCTTTCTCAAAAAGAAAAAAAGCTTTTTGAAATCGAATCCAAGCTCTCTCAATCATCACAACACCAATCCTTTATTCAAACAGAAAAAGAAACACTGGCCCTCCAGAGAGAAAAAGAAAAACTCACTCCGATATGGGAAATCCTTCAAGAAGAAATACTCTCGCTACTCGATAAGCAAGAAGAACTAGAGAAAGAAATTCAAGAGATTGGCAACTTCCTTCAGGGAAGCAAAGAAACGCTCACAGAGATCCAAAAAGAAGTAGAACAGGTATCTTCAAAGGAAGAGCAGCAAATCCAAAACTACCAGCACAGAATAATAGCCCTTAGAAATCAAACAGATCCTTCAATATATCGCGCTTTTGAACAAGCTCAAAATAAACACCGCTTTAACCACCCCTTAAGCGTTATTCAAAATCGATCTTGCCTCTATTGCCACTTCCAAATTGACTCTCTCACCGCTGAAAGAGTCGAAAGAAACCCTCAAACGATTGAACTATGCACTGGGTGTGGCCGTCTTCTCGCTCCTGTTAACTTTCGATCCTAACCGATCTCTCAATCTTTTATAACCTTTCAAGTTTAAAAGGCAATTAAACCATCCCCTTGCCTTTTCAAAAGCAATGTAATTGCAAGGAATAAAGATAAGCGTTACTAAGGAAGCAAAGAGAAGTCCCCAAGCAAAACTTAGCGCCATCGGCTGAATAAAGGGATCACTGTCCACAGCTTGTCCCAAAGTCAATACTTTAGAAACAATCGGATGAGCGATTGGAAAAAGCCCAGCCACAGTTGTAAAAGTCGTCAATATAACCGGTCGAAAGCGAGCTCGAGAAGCTTCGATAACAGCTTGAATAAGTTCTTTTTCCTCGTGCCTCTTGTGATTAATAAAAGTCACTAAAACAATCGAATCGTTAACAACAACCCCGACTAAAGCAACAACCCCCATAAGGGCCATAAAACCAAGAGCTTGCCCGGCTATATAAAAAGTCCAAATCACACCGATGAGCCCAAGAGGGATCGCAGCCATGACAACAATAGGATGAATCAGACTGTTAAACATAATAACTAAAATTAAAAAAATGCAAAAAAGAGCGATAAACCCAGACTTAGCCAAGCGAGCCATAGATTCTTGAGTGTCTTGATTTTCTCCCCCAAAAACGAAAGTGAGAGTTGGGTATTTTTCTAAAATTTTCTCTACTTTTGGTCTAAAAGTTTGAGCTACTTTAACAGGAGTCGTTTTTGATTTATCGATAGAAGCCTGAACAGAAATGACTCTCTTTTGATCGAGTCGGCGGATAACAAAAGCCCCTGGTTGTCTATCAAGTTTTATAACCTTCGACAAAGGTATTTTGCGCCCTTGATTATTATTGATATGTAATAACATGAGGGAATTCATCTTAGTGCGAGCTACGTCCTCCAGAAATAGACGAACCTTAATATCCTCATCAGACTCTCGAATTTTAGTCACCTCATCACCAGAGAGAACCCGCCTTAACTCAAGGGCAATTTGAGAAGTAGAAAGGCCTAGTCTTCTCGCTTCGGCATCGTCGACATTGATAACAACTTGCTCTTTTCCCTCTTCAAAATCAATTTCAGTCACCGTAATTCCAGGCTCTTTTGTCAGTAAGTTATTGATCTCTTGAGAAGCCCTCTGCAATTCTTTAAGTGAATCTCCAGCCAATTGAATGTCTACGGCCTTGCCACGAGGGGGACCTCCCTGCATTTTTCTAACGGTGACGACATAACCGGGGACCAGAGGTTTAGCTTTTTTAACTAAAGCCTTAATAATATTATCGGTAGAACGCTCTCTTTCATCAGGAGGTGTTAAATAGAGTGTTAAAGAACCATAATGACTCCCCGTTTTTCTCCTATTGGATTCAAAGAGAACTCCGACCTGGGCCTTAATATGTTCATACTCTTCCTTTTTTAACTCTCTTAAGCTCAGTCCTTCTAATTTCTTAACGGCTTGATCTGTGGTCTTTAAAGGGGTTCCTACTGTTCCTTTAATCTGTACAAAAACAACTCTAACATCATCACCTGGAAAGAGTTCAAAGTTCATTTTAGTAGCTAAAAAACCCGAACCTATCAAAACAAAGAAAAAGGAAAAAAGGACAGCCCAAGGCCACTTCAATAGACGACCCAGAACTCTTCCATAAAAATCAGTCAGCTTATCGTACCAACGCTGTCCTTGCTGACTTGAAAGTCTAACAAAGTCAGCCAAGTGAGAAGGTAAAATAAAAAAACATTCCAACCAAGAAGCCACCAAACAAATAATTACAACGGCGGGTACCGACCAAAGAAACTTGCCCATAATCCCTCCCATAAAAAAGAGAGAGCCAAAAGCCACAATAGTGGTCAAGATAGTAGCCGTCACAGGTCTAATCGTTTCTAGAGCGGCAGCGCGAGCTGCTGCTTTAGGTTCCATTCCCCTTTCAAGTTTTTGATAAAAGTGCTCAGCAACAATAATGGAGTCATCAACTAACATTCCCAGTACCAGAATAAGAGCAAACATAGAAATGAGATTGATGGAAACGCCAGTAAAATCCATCACTAAAAAAGAAACCATAAAAGCGATAGGTGCTCCAAGCGAAGTCACGACAGAAGTGCGAAAATTAAGGAAAGCCAGTAGACAAAGAAAAACTAAAAACATTCCCATGAAGCCATTGTTTTTCAAAACATTAAGTCTGCGCTTTACGTGGTAGGAAAGGTCATCAGTAAAACTATACTTAATATGAGAGTATTGATCAGATTCAAAAAAACTCGAAACCTCTGTCTTTATTTTATCAGCCGTCTTTAAAGTATCAGCTTTCTGCCGAGTCTTAACATCGAGAAAAATAGATCGCTCAGCATTTGAACGCAAAAGAATGGAGCCTTCAGTCGGAACCCTTTCCACTTGAGCAATATTTTTAATTAAAATTTTCCTTCCCGAGTTGTTAGAGCGAACGACAACCCTCTCTATATCTTTGGGTCCTTCAAACTCAGCTAAGGTTCGAACAAAAATATCACCATCAGGTGCCTCAATTGTCCCCGCCGAAAGGTTGAGATTTCGTTCACGCAAAGCCCGATAAACTTCATCTACAGAAATTTCATATTGATTTAATTTAAGAGGATCGACTTCAACACGAATTTCATCGACACGATAACCCTCAAGTCCGACTTGAGCTACTTCAGGCAAACGCTCTAGCCTATCCCTCAGTTTTTTTGAAACCCTTCGCAATTCACTATAGCTCCCTCCGGTTAAGGGAATTTTAATTAAAGCTCTTTGTTTATTATCTAAACTGGTAATAGTGGGAACTTTAGCATCTGCGGGAAGGTCATTGACTAGGTCAATTGCATTTTTTATATCCTCTGTTACCTGATCCAAGTCTTCATCAGGTTCAACCTCCATAAAAATAATCGATATATTTTCAGAGGAGAGAGCATTCATCTCTTTAATCCCATCCACACCTTTCAACTCTCTTTCGAGAGGAATCGTCACTAATTTTTCCACATCTTCAGACGAAGAACCTGGATAAGATGTGCTTACCAAAACAACATCGAACTCTACTTGAGGAAACGTTTCTTTTTGGAGACTATAGAGGGACAATATTCCAGCAACAACAACCATAATAGTAATAAGGTTTACTACCAAGCTTCGTTCAATAAAATATTCAATAAGCTTTTTCATATCCCTAATTTTCCAAGATAAAAGACTTCAACTGGCCAAAGAGATAGCTCAAATTGTGAACTAAGCGTTCTCTTTGCGCTAGGTAATTCACATAACTAACTTCTGTCCCAATTAAGGTTTCTTCAGCTCTAATAACCTGATCTAAATCAGCCCGACCTTTACCATAAAGCTTGTTATATTCCCGTAGTGCTTTTGCCGAAAGCTTCAAGCGGCGCTTAACAGAAATAATATTTTTATCAAGAAGAGCAATTTGATTCTTTAAAGCCCTTTCCGATTCCTTTAAATTATAGCGAGTTTTCTCTAAGCGCTTTTTTGATGTCTCCAAATTTAAGCGAGCCTTAGCTTTCTCTATACTCTGGGGAAGAGAACCCAGTGGCCAGGAGAAATTTAGAACCAACGACGTCTGATCACGACTTCCCCCCAATTTTCCTTCCCTTAATGCCGTCGATCTTTGCAGATCGATTTCGTTAGTTTTATAGCCTGCAGTCAAATCTATTTTAGGAAGTAGGGCAAATCGCGATTTTTCCAAAATCGATTGACTAATTTTCTGTTGCTGTTCTAAAGCTATTAAATTCTTATTAGATAGCCAATCTCCTCTTGGTTGGCGGCGCCCTTTAAAACGAGCTTTGCGCAAACTCAAAACCTCACCAGGAGAAACTTTGCGGTGCAGAGATGTCGCCAATCTCTCTAAAGAAGCCTCCAACTGAAGTTTCGCCGATTTCATCTTTTCTTGCTGATCATAGAAACCTGCTTCAGCTTGGTATAGATCTACTTTTCTTCTCAAACCATCACGCACCCAACGACGAATGAGTTTCAAACGTTTGAATGCTCTTCCTACTGCTTCTTTTTGAAGCTCCACCAAAGCGAGATTAAGTCCGGCCAGGGTGTAAGTTTCGACCAAGTTTAAAAGACTTCTTTGAATATCTTCCTGATAAGAGACCTTGGCTAGATAACGGTTCAATCGAGACTTTTCCAATTCTTTTCGAAAACTCTGACCAAAGAAATCACGCCCTAAACTCTGAGTATAAGCGAGTTCTTGATAAAAGCTATAAAAAGGTAAAGCACCTTGACCCTCTCTTTTTGAAAGAGAGCTTCCAAAACTTAAGTTTCCTCCAAATTGAAAATCCTTAGACAAGTTTAAAGTGTGAAAAGTGGTCTGACTCGGTGATGAATAGACTGTCCCCGAAGAAATGCTTTCGAGAGCAGAGTCCGTATGATTGAGGCCATAGTTGAGATTCCAAGTTTTGGTTAAAACCAAAGACTCATAATTAAGGGCACCAAGCTCAGCCTGGGCTTTTGAAGTCATTAAAGAAGAGTTGTTTTTGATAAGCTCATCAGCCATTTTCCTGAGTGAAGCCTGGGTCGAAAAAGACAACCCAAAAAGAAAAGGCACAACAAGAGCAAAAAAGTACAAGTTCACGGTCATCACCTGGAAAAACTCAAACCTGTGTAACATTGAGAAAGCTATTTGACTAATTCTTTCTCATAGTGCATTAAATTTGTCTACCGAGAGAAGGAAAGCACCGCTGGCCTTATTTTTTAAAAAGGCGAGAGGAAAGTCCGGACTCCACATGGCAACATAGCGGGTAACGCCCGTCCACTGTGAGGTGAGGACAAGTGCAACAGAAAGAAGGTACAGGGGTCTGAGAGAGGAAGGGGTAGCTTCAGCCGGCCTTCCCTCAAGTCTTTTAAAGACACCTGCTGTAGTGAAAACAGGTAAACTCTATGTGGAGCAAGCTCAAATAAGCCTGTGTCTGAGGGTAGCCAGCCCAAGCAGGTGGGTAGAGTGCTGGAACCCTAAGGCAACTTAGGGTCTAGACGAATGGTGCTTAAAAACAGAATCCGGCTTATCCCTTTTCTCGGTTTTTTACCTATCGATGTTAGGATCATTTAAGGCGCGAGTAATCTAAAGCCGTATCAAAGCTTTCAGTATCTTTCTTGCCATCTAAACCAGACCAATCAATATCTTTGTTGAGAGGCTTAACAACACCATCATCTTCGAGAGAAGAGTAATCTCGATTATCAAATTGGCTAATAATATTTTCTGATTTAATTAACTGATTGCGAATTGTCTTTTGCTTTTTCTTAAACTCAACCTTCTCATCGTCAAGAATTTCATCTGTCTTTTTATCAACCTTATCGGCTAAAAGCCCCAAGCTTTTGGATTCATCAGAGGTCAATTTTATAGCGCTAGAAATCTTAAAGCTGACAGCTATTTTAGAAACCAATTTGTCTTTGTGAAAAAAACGATAAACTGACCACACAGAGCGAGAAGGACTTAATTTCACCACTACAGCCCGAGCAATCACTCCAGTGGGAAGGGACATTTTCGCGTGATCGCCGACTTTGAGACCTACTTCACTGCCTTTATTGATTAAAATAGTCCTTTTTGAATCAGACAACCCTAAAAGCCGAGCAATAAATTTAGCATCCACCTCTAGGGCCAAAGGTGAAAAAGAAAAGAGCAAGATCAGTAGGGAAACAATAACCTTCATGACCAAATCACAATTTATTTTTAATGCTCACCAATTTTCCTGGGTATCCTGTCACCTTAACTTTGATAAGTTTGTAAAACGGATTCCAGTGATTCTCTTCAACAACATACTGAGGATTGACCAAGACATCAGCGTCACTAGTTCTAATCGCATTATAAGAAGCCGCTGACTTAACACTACGAACCCTACTCAAAAAGGAAAAGAAACTCGGCACAACCCCATTGAATCGAATATTATCAGCAAATTTATTATCTCCACTAACCCTAAAGACATGCAAAAAATAGCCCCCTGAAGCATAGCCTGTCAGCCTCCTACTCATATCCACATCAATTTTGGCTGCCATGGGTGCTTCAATCGTAACATTAACCGATTGGTTCATATGGGACTTATGAATGGTTGAACAAGATACAAAGAGAAACCCTAGACTCACCAAACCCAAGGTCTGTACAATATGCAGCATGGAACCTCCATTTCCCGCAACTTTCCTTTAAGTCTCTAAAAAAAGGGATAAACCTGTCAAATTTAATGAGCTTCTTAAAAGCTTAATCTAATCTAATTCAACCCAAACCCCAAAATGATCGGAAAGATTGGTGAGTACCTCTCCCTTTTTGGTTTTGACAGTCACTTTTTCTTTGAAAAAAACCTGTGAGGATACCGGATGAGCCCCTTTTACATAGATATGGTCGATAAGACGGTTTTTATCCCTAGAGTGGCCTTGGTTCAAGTTATTGACAGCACTCGAGCAAAAAGTGCACTCAGGGTTATTTTCAGCTAAGGCATCGACAAAGCTAGTAGCAAAAATAAGGCGGCAGGAATCCTCAAACTCGGGATCCAGAGAACGAGCCGGGTCACCTAGACCACAATTAAAATCACCCATCAGAACGGTAGGCAAACCTGTTGTAGAAGCCTCTTCCAATAAGCTAGCAAATTGAGCTTTATTCTCCTCACCCCATCCTGCAAAAGTCCCAGTGTAGGGAACATCACCTTCGAGATTAGCCGAAAGGTGAGTACACAGCACTCTGTGCTTTTTCCCCTCGACATCAACATCGGCAACGAGAGCCCCTCTCTTAGTCAACGCCGAGATAGAGGAGAGATCGAAAAAACGCTGTTCCGACAAAGGATACTTCGATAAAAGCATGAGACCGTCAGAGCCTTTGTAGGTAAAAAGCCCAGCATTCCGAAAAGGATTGAGGACATTTATTAACCCAATAGCAGGGTGCTTGCCAACCTGGGCCATCAAAGCGGCGGCACAATCCCTATTTTTCTGTTTTAGATTCTCAAGAGCAGAACCACATTTCTTAATAACACAATCGGTGTGATCATCGCCTTCAAGGTCACCACATTCTTTGTACATACAACTCACAACCTTGCCCTTACCGAACAGGTCCCAAGGTCTACAAGTAGGAGGCCATCCGGAAGCCCTAACCTGACGAATGGGTGTCATATGCTGATGACTATGAGTTTTCTTTAAAGCCTGCGCAATTTTTTTTCGATCCTTTTTCTCCCAAACTTCCTGGAGACAAAAAACATCGACATCGGCAGAAGCGATAGCCTTAGCCAGGTGGGGTAATCTCTCTTTGGCCAAAGGAACGTAAGTATGGGCCAGACCCAAATTATAAGTAGCCACCTTTAAGCCAGCTTGAGCAGAGAAACACAGTAAAATAGCGGTAAGTGCCAAAAAGAGCTTCATTCTAATAACCTTCCTTTTTCGAGAACTTTGAGAGTTGTAGCAGAAAAGTGGTACTTCCTACCATCCAAGCTGAAATATTTATACTTTTTTTTATCAAAAACGAGCTTTTCAAACTCCTCCTTTTTAGCCGCGAGTATCAAATTTTTAATCTTGTATTTAGTGATCCCCGTCTTGATTTCAGGGAGACCTTTAAACTGACGCTTTCCAAGGTAATAAGGATACTGCCTTAGACTCGAGTCAGCAGAGTGGAGAATCAACGTTGGAATTTCAATTTGCCCACTAAGCCACTCGTCTTTCCCTTTCACATAACCCAGAATCTTATTTCCTCGCTTCACGACAACTCTCAGGAGAGTTAAATCGATATTCCTTTGCTTTTTTGACTGCTTTTTTGGTGAAACAAAAGGAATTTCGAGAGGATCCAAAGCCTTAAGAAAAGTTTGGCAATTCTCTCTAACAGGACAAATTAAGCAATCTGCTTTCCTGGCCTGGCAAAAAGTCCGCCCTAAGTCCATAAGCGCTTCATTGAGATTGCGAGGCCCCCATGCCTCCAAATCTTTTAAAATTTTTTTCTCCTCAAAAAGCCTAGTGATTTTCTTTTGGAGCTTAGCTCCCTTCTCCTCTCTCAAGCCAAAAATTCTAGCCAAAACCCTTTCAATATTGGCATCAACGGCCAGTGCCCTCTGGTTGGCACCGATGGCTAACAAAGCAGATGCCGTGTAGTGACCAATGCCGGGAATTCCCACCAATGCCGCAAGCTCTAAGGGAAACTCTCCAGCATAGTTATCCTTTAAAGATAGAACTGCCTTTCTCAAATTTCTGGCCCGCCGATAATAGCCAAGACCTTGCCAAGCCTTGGTGATCTGTTCCTCAGAAGCATCAGCTAGAGACTCTATATCAGGGTATTCCTCCAAAAATCGATCAAAGTGCTTAATAACGGTTCCCACAGTCGTCTGTTGCAGCATAATTTCAGAGACTAAGGTTCGGTATAGTGATCGGTTTTGTCTCCAGGGGAGATAGGCATATTCAGCTTCGGACCAATTTATAAGCTTTTCAAACATACCGAGGGTTTACCATTAACAGGAAGAAATCGCCTATAACGGAGAAATCGTGGAACCTAAAAAGTTGAGTTTTTAAGCTCAGCAAAATTACCTTAACATCATTTAAGCCGTTGAAATAAAAAGCTGGTAAAGAAAAATTATGTTGTGCGTAATAAAGGTAGTGAATATCATGAAGGAGTCTCTTTAACCCTAGTCCGCGAGAGCACTATGAACTTAAAAATAAAAGTATTTTGGGTCACTCTCATCCTCTCTCTTGCGGGAGGACATCAATTTGGCCACGCCAGTTCTGAAGAAATTACTATTGAAGACATCGCCAATACCGTTGACAGTACCGGAGGCTTTGAAGACCTCGGGGGAGACAAAGGCTACTTTGGAAAATTAGGCTTTTGGCAATGTGGGGGTAAATATACCTGGCATGTAGCCCCTACTATGAAAAAAAATAAAAAAAGCTTAAATGGTGAGTTAGAAATTCAAGCCTCTTTCAAATGGGAAAAAAACAGTGGCAATGTCCAAAAGGGCCATTATACCGTCGCTTACACTCAAGGCAGCTGGAACGCTTTTATTGCCCAACATGCAAAAGAGGGCAAGTGTCCAAGCTTACGAGGAGGAAATCACAATGGTGTTGGAGCCTCTGTTGGACCTAAAGGATTGGCCCTAAGAATCTATAGGGCCGGCAAGCCAACTCATGTTTGGAGGGCCGACGCACGCTGTGGTAAAAAGCAATACGGCACAACAAATTTGTCCCTCACAGGCTATTATCACAACAATGAACTTGGCAGCTCGCTAAACCAATGCATCGGCAGTGGACCCAAATCTAAGGGTCAATACCCTGGCTATATCGCCAATATTTCAAAAGGATTTAAATTGCAGGAAGACATAAGCTATTGGGTTCAAGTTAAACTAAAATTCATAGGGAAGCTCTCTGACAATGCTTTTGTATCGGGCCTAACGGGAAGCGACTGGGTCACCATGACTGCCGAATTGATCAGACAAAATAAGAAAGGCACCTTTAGCCGCCTTCAAAAAGGATCTATCAATTTCAAAATTAGCGATGTTTATCGCGATGACAAAGATTTATACGCTACTTTTGGGAGTAACTACCCTTCCCTAAGAAAAGCCCAATTCTGGGGCTCTGATTACTTTATTAAAGCCATGCAAGACATCATCAATGGCAAAGGAGGTGTCGGGGGACTGGGTGGTTCTGGTCTAGGAGGCTTCGGAGAAGGAGGGGCGGGATTCCCTGGCGGCGCCGGAGGAACTCAAGAAAAGGAAATACAAAACTTCGAGAACCAAGGAGACAAGCAGCCCAAACAGCCCGGTCTATAACTCTATTCAACCCTCTGGTACTTAAAAGAAAAGTCTACAGGAGGGGGAGCATAAGTGAGAACACCTAACGAAATGGCATCGAGCCCCTCCATCAAATAATCTTCAATATTGTGAGAGGTTATTCCTCCACTGACTTCAAAAGTCATATTCTTAGGTTTATCTTTTATGGCCTCTCTCACCATCTGTGGGGTGAAATTATCCAGCATAATATGCTTGACCCCTAAGGCCTTAGCCTCTTGAATTTCTTCCAACGAGTGCACTTCCACTAAGAGAGGGGTATAAAAACCTTTCAAATCCCGAAAAAACCCAACAGCTTGGCTCATTCCCCCAAAAAAAACTTTATGGTTATCTTTAACCATCCACATATCGGTTTGCCCCAAGCGATGATTTTCTCCCCCACCTCTGTGAACAGCGTATTTTTCAAGGCTCCTGAGACCTGGCGTCGTCTTGCGGGTATCTAAAATAGAAACACCATATTTTTCGGCTTTGTCCACAAGTAGGCGAGTAAAAGTAGCAATCGAACTAGCTCTTTGCAGAAGATTGAGAGCCACTCGCTCTCCTGTGACAGCGAGGGAGAAAGGAAGCCTGCCCAATTCAATTTTACTTTCCTTAGCTATCAAAGTCCCCTCCTTCCGCCAAAGAGCTTCGGGATCAAAACTTGAGGCTCCTAAATAGCGAAAAGCCTCAACAAACCAAGGAGCACCTGCCAAGTAGAGGTCAGATTTTATCATCAAAAAACACTCCACCGATTCGCTGGGAAGAGAGGATATATAGGTCATATGACGAGATAGATCGTCCTCAGCAAAAAAGCTTTGCATCTGATTTCTTATCGCACAACCAGTTAATTCCAAACCCATTCCCTCTCCAAAATCACAACGAGAGTTCTTCATAGCTTTTATTTTTTAATAAGTTAAGAGCACAGTAAAAACCACCACAATTTCAACATTTCAACTTGAAATGAAATCGCAAATATGGCTCTATCTTTTTTGCGGGGCTGGGCTTTTCTGGGCCTTAAACCGCACTCACCCCTCCTACTCCAAAGTTTTTCCCTCCAAAATTTCCCCTCAATCAAAAGCTCGCGCCTACGTTTTGGGAGAAAAGTTTCAGCTGACCAGAAAAGAGGTTAGGGCCCATCGCAAACTCCACCTCATTCACCTTTTCACCCCCAGTGGAATGCATCTTTCCGCTCTTTTATTTTTGCCAGCACTCCTTTTGAAAAGGAGAAAAAAGGCTTTCTTTTTCCTCTTAACAACCGTTTTTGTGGGGGCTCTCTATTTTGAAGCTCCCCACAGCTTCAGGCGGATGTGCCTAGTTTTAGGGCTAACTAAAGTAACTAAACAACTGACCTTCCAAACCGTTTTATGGGGATTCACACTCGATCTGGCCCTAGGGGGATTTTGGGCCAGTCCACTCAGTTGGTTTATGAGCCTGCTCTTTTTGGGAACTTTAACTTTACAACTCTATCAAAACAAACGCTCTCTCTACGTAGGTTTCCTAGGAGCCCAAGCCTTGGTAGGACTCATTTTTCAACAACCTATTTACCCCCTCGGCATGGCCTTGGGTTGGATTGTCACCGACCTCTTTCCCTGGCTTTTTCCCCTACTCCTAATAGAGAGTTTCCCTCTTCCCGGATTTCCTCTATCCCACCTTCTCCTTTTTACCATCCAAAAACTTTCTCTTTTAGCTGGTCCAGAACTCCCTCCCTTGCTCGGGCTGATCATAGCGCTTTTCTACTTCTCAAAACTAAGCCGTTACGCCTGGCTTCTTCTTTTGCTCTCACCAGTGAGCCTTCCCAACCTTCCTCGGCACTACCAAAAAGCCACCCCTTTTCCCTCACCCCCACCACATCAATACGAGAATAAAAAAAACTATGCCTGGGGAACCCAGTTCATTTACCAAAATGGGATGATTTGCCGAAGTCGGCTTTATCAAAAGGGATGGTCTACAAGATGCAAAAAATAAAAAAGGAGCTTCCTGCACTAAGCTAAGAAGCTCCTTCTATACTTTATCAACTAAGATTCAAAAAAATTTTTAGTTACCGGCGTCGATCCTTTCGGCAATTTCAGCAGCAGCTTCACAAGATGTTTGGTGCTCTTCACCCAATAAAGTCTTGATGATGCCAACAAGTCCAACAATAGTAAGGTCACCAACAACACAAACTAAAGAGTGAACACTCTTAATAATAGCCCTTCCAGCCCCCTTAAGGTTCCCATTAAAAAGGCTAACAGGAATATCGACAAAGCTAGAAATACCGTAAGCTACACTATTAGCTCCATTTCCAACGTACTCAACTAAAGAAACGCCAGTGACTTTTATGACCTTGCCTGAACCGTTTAAAACGAAGCTCATCGCCTTACAAGGAGCACCAACAACCTCTCCAACAGTTTCTACACAAGTGCCAAAAGCATTCGCCCAATAATCCAAAATATCGGCAGAAGCGTGAGTCACGTAATAAACTGTCGCAGCACCAAGTTTAGCTGGAGCATAAGCCGTTACAGTCAATAGATCTCCACCTAGTTCAACACCACAAACAACCAAGTGGTTAGGGTATTTAGCTTCGTTAGCACACTTTCCAGAATCTGCTAAAGCGCCAAGAGTGGCCTTTCCCACGTCATCTTTAGCGATCTGAGCGACAGAAGCCGTGTACTTGATGGTATTCCCTAAGGGAGAGTAAATCGTTCCCAAAGCAGCGCGAACCGGCTCGACACCCACAGCTTGAGGTGCTGTGCGTATTTCTTCACCAGTGCTTTCAATATTGTCGATAACAACATCAGCACGATTAGCATAAACATAAGGATTAGCTGCCAAAGTTAGAGCAGCAATTGTTAAAAGCGTAAGTTTTTTCATTAAAATACCCCTTGTGGTCTTTATATAACTTTACGCACAAAAATATGCCTGAAAGCAACATCCGGCTCAATGAAAAATCTCCATTACTGTATTAAATACAGGAATAGACCTTTGCTTCGACAATTTACTTATATCTTTTCAGTAGACTAGTAAGCCACTAGCCTTCTCAAGGCTTGAACAACATCGTCAACTTGGGGCAGAACTTCTTCCTCAAGGTCAGGGCAATAGGCAACGTGAACATCTTTAGACGCCACTCTGAGAATAGGAGCATCTAAGGACTCAAAACATTCCTCATTAATTCGAGCGGCAATCTCACCAGCGAAACCCGATGTTTTGGTTTCTTCATGGGCAATGAGAATACGGTTAGTTTTGGCAAGGGACTCCTTTATGGCCTCCATATCGAATGGTGCCAGAGTTCTCAAGTCGATAACTTCAATACTCTTGCCTTCAGCCTCTAGCTTCTTGGCTGCCTCAATGGACTTCTGAACCAATGCACCCCAAGCCACGACTGTGACATCCGTCCCCTCCCAAACAATCTTGGCTTTACCAAAGGGAATCATGTACTCCTCACCAGGGTCAGCGGTTCGGTTGTAACCTTGATAATAAAGGTGCTTGTGCTCCAAGAACATCACCGGATCATCCGCACGCAAAGCTGTCCGCAAAAGGCCAGCAGCATCGGCAGCATTAGAGGGAAAAGCCACCCGAACACCTGGAATATGGGTGTAGAAAGACTCTCCCGACTGGGAGTGATAGATAGAACCACCGCGCAAATAGCCCCCAATGGGAACTCTAACCACCATAGGGCAAGGATAGTCGCCACCCGAGCGGTAACGGCTAGTGGCCATCTCATTTTTAAGTTGCATATAGGCAGTCCAAATATAGTCAAAAAACTGAATCTCGACGACAGGCTTGATTCCACGGTAAGCTTGACCAATAGCTCTTCCTACAATATTGGCTTCAGCAAGGGGCGAATTAAAAACCTGTCCCTCTTGAGAAGCTCGCTGAACTCCAGAGGAAATTTTAAACACTCCCCCTTTTCCCTTGAGGTCGGGGTCCTTCAATTTTTCTAATTGACTAAAGTCGGCAACATCTTGACCCCACATTCTGAGAAGGGCATTTTTTTTGAATTCAGTTTTTAAAACGGAGTTAATGGCTCCCGCCATGGGGATGTCATCTTTTCCCTCAAACAAACGTTCCTGTTCAAAGGTCGCTTCGGAGGTAATATCAACATCAGCACTATAGAGATAGTCTAAGACCGTCTCCTTCGTCGGCCACTCTGTCTCCACTGCTCGTTTTTGAGCTTCGCGACAGCTTTGCGTAACCTCCTCCAGCAGCTTTTTATTACTCTCTTCAGTCATCACCCCAGCATCAATCAAAAGCTTGGGAAAGCTTTTAAAAACATCAATTTCAGCTTCTCGCTGAAGCTCTTCCTTCGTTCGGTACATAGAGTGATCATCGGAAAGAGAATGGCTATAAGGACGGGTGACATGGGAATGCAAAAGAACAGGCCCCTTTCCAGCTCTTAGGTATTTCTCTGCTTCTTTGAAAGCCACATAGGACTCAATTGGGCAATTGCCATCACACTCAAAAATTTTAAGGCCAGGAAAATGGCTTAAAGCGCGGCTAATCGAACCAGAAGGAGTTTGCACCTCAACCGGCACTGAAATGGCAAAACCATTATCCTCGACATGAAAAAGAACAGGGAGCTCGTTCACACTAGCCGTTGTTACAGCTTCCCAAAACTCACCTTGAGAAGTTGTTCCGTCACCACAGGAAACATAGACAATTTCATCCTCGTGGTAAGGACTCCCTTTTAAATCCCCTCCCTTCTTATCCAACTCTGCCAGATAACGTCCTCCTTCTGCTAAGCCAACCGCCTGAAGAAACTGAGTTCCCGTGCAAGAAGATTTATTGACAATATTGAGGGCCTTATTTCCCCAATGGGCAGGCATTTGACGGCCCTTTGAAGAAGAGTCGCCCAAGTTTCCATTAGCCTGGCAAAGCATTTCATAAGGGGTTACCCCCAAGCCTAGGCACAGGGCACGATCCCGGTAATAGCAGAGAAAGTAATCATAAGAAGGCCTTAAAACCTCAGCTGCCGCAGAAAGAACTCCCTCATGACCAGCTCCCGATATCTGAAAAAAAGCTTGATTGCTCTTTCTCATGGCAATTTCGGTATCATCTAGCTTGCGTGAAAGGTAAACATTGCGAAGCATATTCACCAAGTTTTCTCTCTTAAGCCCATATTTTTTAGCCATCTTAAGCTTAACTTCGACAATTCTCTGGCCAGCTCGCTTCTCTTGATTCGAAAGGGCAGCCGGTTTGGTCTGTTCCAACATATTTGTTCCTCAATACCTTTTTATTAATCCGCAGACGAAAAAGATCTCCACCACCTTACCTAAACACTAAAGGATTGTCTAAGACTCGGAATTTATTGAATCAATTCGAAATTGATAACCGCTCAAGCAGATGACGGCAACCGGGTCGGTAAAGTATTACCTATCATTCTCTTCCAATCATTCATTAACTATTCATAATATCAATGTGTTAAAAGAGATAATGCAGCATCCCTTTCTCAGCTTTTTACGCGAGTGAAATGGGTCACGATAGCATCACCTTTGGGGCATTGAGCCCCTTCTCTCGTCATAAGCTCAAAAGTCTTTAAAGAATCACCAGCAGCTAAATAGTTCACCGTCACGCTCCGCCCGACCATTCGCTTATCGTCAGCACACTGGGAAGATAGTTTATTAAACTTGCGAGAAATGGTCGGCAACGTCCTCAAGTTCTCTGCTCCTTCACTCGTTATATAGGTGTACGATATAGACACGTGGCAAGGCCCACCGTCATCAATATGGGAAATATTGCTAACCTCCATCGACAAGATCAGCTCCTTTTCCGTCAACTGCCATTGATAGTTCCTAAATGACGAACTAAAAAACACATCGTTTATTTTAGTCCCGCTAGCACAAGTACGAGGACCATCGAGAACCCAACGACCTTTAAGTCCGGTAATCGTCGAAAGAGAACCAACCAAGGTAAAGTCCCTAATCTCTTGAAAAGAAATATCTCTCCCTCGCTCAACAGCTACTGAAAAAGAGTTTATCAATAGGAAAGAAAATAATAAAACCAAAGACTTCATACTCAACCCCTTTCATTACAAAGTTTATCTTTCTATAGCTATAGGTACCAATCAGTTGAGAAGCAAGAGAAAGCCTAAACACAGATACAGATCTGACTTACTAAAAACCCGAACTAAGAGAAAAAACAAATCGGCGATCTTCCTTTCCTCGAAACCCAGAACTAGTGGTGTCGACAGCATAGGTCGTCAAATCAAGCTCCAAACTTCGCGTTCGGATACCAATCCCAGCAGACCCAAAGCCATCTCCATAACCAATGCGAAAAAAGGCAACACGAGCAAGATCGAGCTCTACCCCAGCAGTCAAGCGGCGAGAGAGCTTGGCTCCGTACTCAGAAGTAAAATCCTTATAATTAAGCTCTAAGTGAACTCTGGTAACTTTACCCACCTGGGGTGTCAGAGAAAAACCCGCGTCCCAACTGGGTTTCACCCTATCAGGTGCTCCCGCAGAGCCACTACTGGCCCTAAACCCTTTTCTGGACATGTTGTTGAGCTTAACAGCAAAAGTTGGTAGCCCTCGGAAAGGAAGGGTGACCCTGGCTCCTCCAATCAATTGAATTGATCGCCCTTTGCGATAATCAGAGCTCGAAAGATTGACATCAGCCGTAGCATCAGCTTCTCCAAAAACCTCTTTCCTGATCAGAATCACTCCTGTCGCACCAAATTTCACAATACCACCAAAAAGAGAAATATTGAGAGCAGCATAAGGACCATAATCGGTCCTATCAGCGTACTCAAACCGAGCTCCACTTTGAGTTCCTATGATTCCTCTCGATTGAGTACTATAGAGATAACCAAAGGAGACATAACGTGCTGTAAAATTAGGCATAAAATGAAAACGAGAATGAGCCAACACCCCACGATTGTTCTGCAACAAATCCTGCATTTTATCGACTTTAAAAACCTTTCCCAGATTAGACCCGGCATCAGTCAAAGAACCACCAGTACCAGTATCTAAAAACCCTTTATTGACTTCTAAGTGGATGTTTTCCAAATGAAGGTGGGGGTAACGGACCGTCCCGAGCCCCGCAGGATTATAAAAAACAGCAGAAGAGTCATCAACCTTAGCGATATAGGCACTTCCTAGCGCCAAGGCTCGAGCCGAAGTAATAAACTCCGGTTGAGTTACATCTTCAAAATAAATAAAGGCTTTAGCAGGCAGCACTAAGCCAATAACCAAAAATAGTGAGTAAAAAGCTTTCACTATCTTATTATAGAAATTTTAGAAATCTCTTTTTAGAGATGGCTTCATTTTCCTCATATACAAAAAGAGAAACAACTTCATCGGCAAGATTTTCCTATAATAAAAAAGTACTTCCCTCTATAATCAACTAATGAAGTTTAAAAGCTTCTTTTAAATTAAAATAGGAAAAAAAGATGAGTCGAATTGCTATTTTATCTGCGACAGAAAACAACAATCTCAAGTTAAGTCACACTCTCAAAGAACATATTGAGGACCTCGACATGAAAGCTCAACTCATTAGACTTGAAGAACTAAACCTCCCCCTTTACACACCAACGGAGGAAAAAAAAGGAATACCAGAAATGGCCCTTTGGCTCACCAAGAAACTTAACCAATGCAATGGATTAATTCTCGTCGCTCCAGAATACAATGGTTCAATACCACCCATTATGAACAATGCTATTGCCTGGGTTTCACGCAGTGGAAGCGAAGACTGGAGAGCTAGTTTCAATGAAAAAATTGCTGTCGTCGCCACACATAGCGGAGGGGGTGGTCAAAAAGTCACCTCTGCCATGAAACAACAACTCGAACATTTAGGGTGCTTTGTCCTGCCAAGAGCCATCGTGACCAATTATCAGAAAACCCTCAACCCTGACTCAGTAAAAACGATTTTTTCACAAATGAAAAAACTATTAAAAGCCTAACTCCTCAATCAACTCAATTGTAAATAGCTACAAAGAGCTATGACGGTTTTTACGCCCTGGAAAGCGATGAGAAAACTGCTTACCAAGAAATTTTCCTTGAATCTTTTTAATCGACTCAATTCGATTCTCTGCTAAAACATCGGTCGCTTTGTAAGTAGGAATGCTTTGTCTATCGGTGATTTTAAATACTTCTATTGTTTTTTCGAAAATCGTATCGACCATCCGAGTGGCCTTAGTTTCCGACCAACCCTCAAATTCAATAGAAACATTCATCAAACCACCAGCATTAATAAGATAATCGGGGGCATAGAGAATGCCTTTATCCCTCAGAATATCACCGTGGCGAGGCTCCGCTAGCTGGTTATTGGCCGCACCGGCGACAACCTTACACTTCAAACGGTCTATCGTACTATCATTGACAGTAGCACCTAAAGCACAAGGAGCATAAATATCACAGTCGACATCGTAGATATCATCGACACCGACAAACTCCGAACCAGGACACATCTCTCTAAAAAGCTCAATATTCCCTTCATTAATATCAGTAAAAAAGACCTTCGCTCCGGCTTTGTAAAGATACTCCCCTAAAAATCGCCCAACCGAACCTGCACCTTGCAAGGCCACAACCTTACCTGAGACACTTCGTTCACCATAAACCCGAGAGCAAGCCGCCTCAATACCGCGATAAACACCACGTGCCGTGTAAGGAGAAGGATTCCCAGAACCACCGTGAGTAATAGCCACACCTGTTACATTATTTGTTTCAGTAAAAATATGCTCAATATCTTCAACACTAATATTGACGTCTTCTGCTGTAATATAACGACCGTTTAAAGACTCAAGAAAGCGTCCATAAGAGCGAAAAAGGGCTTCAGACTTATCCTCCTGAGGGTCGCCAATGATAACGGCTTTTCCCCCTCCCAAGTTTAATCCTGAAACGGCAGCCTTGTAGGTCATTCCCTTAGAGAGACGAAGAACGTCGGTAATAGCTTCATCCATTGATTGATAGGGCCACATCCTTGTCCCACCTAGCGCAGGACCTAGAGTTGTATCATGAATGGCAACGATGGCCTTAAGGTTACAAGAAGGATCGGAAAAAAAGACAACTTCTTCATGACCTTCGCTATACAGCTTTTCAAAATCAAACATGATTTACACTCCTCATTATAAAGATGTTATCCCCTTGCCCAGCTTCCTGCCTAACAAGCCTTTAATATTAAAGACAAAGCTCCCACCATAGGTTAGAATTGGGACACAATAGAAAATTGAGGATGAAATTCGTATGCCCACCGTGTCAGTTAAAGAAATTGATGAAAACGGCGAAGTCCTGGAAAAAATCACTTTTGAAAGTGAAGTCCTTTTGGGTGAAGTTGTCTATGACGAGCTCGATAAAGCAGGTCATCAACTTCCCCACGGCTGTCTGGCCGGAAGCTGTGGAAGCTGTCGAGTCCAAATCCTAGAGGGGGCAGAGCTTCTCAGCCCGCCCGCTGCCATTGAAGCTGACACTATTAAACACGTCACTCAAAATTACAATGAACGCCTTGGGGAAGGTTATCTACAAGGTACTATCATACGAATGGCTTGTCGTGCTAAGATCCAAAAAGAGGGAAAGCTCATCATCTCCCCTTTAAAGTAATTTCCTCCGAAAACGAAAACCTATTAAAGAACTGCCGTATTTTTTGATAAACTCTCTAGAGACCCAATACTCTCCCCTTTCACAATCTTTTTCAATCTCCTCTGCGACATGGCCTTGGCACTCAGAAGGTGGCGACGAATCCAAGAGAAGATACTCACAAATTCCTGTTTTTCGATTTCTTCGACGCCCTATAAGAGCAATAGCGTGATAGCCTCCATTATTTTCTCCAAACAGCTTATTGGAAGTATTGAGTACGAGAGGAGAACCTCTTCCTAAAAATTTATCCACTGCTCTCAAAGCACCTTCAGGATCAATATTGACCTCTGATGGACTTTGAAAACCAAGGTAAAGGGGGCGCAATCCATGGATAAACAACCTTTCACTTTTACATGAGCCAGCTAGACCCTCAACCATCTTTCGATAAACCTCAGTGATAGCCCCTAGCTCAGTGTATTTAAGCTCTTTCTGGTCACAACGCAGTTTAACTGCTTCCTGGATAATATTGTCTCGTTTCAGGAGCTTTCCTATTGCCGGATCAATTTGATCTGAACACAGTCCTCTAGCCAAAAGAACTGAAACAAATTTGTCAGTATAATCTTTAGGTCTTGCCCCAAATCGAAATTCATGAGGAGAAATTCGACCACCACGGCTAGTATACTTTTTAAATTGATAAACCACATCCAAGGGATTAATCGATTTGCCTGTGATAATAGCCAAAACATGGCTCAATGAAAAAGCGTAGCACATACTTGTATCGTATTGAATATGTCTTTTTCCATGTTTGCTTTGATCAAATAAAGGTCCCACTCTAGTGCAATCATCAGCCCAAAGAGAAAAACTATTTAGTATGAAGATCAGAACAATTTTAAAAGAGGAAAAACTTACCAACAGATCCACTCTCTTCCCTAATGGCATCCGACCTTCCTTCAATGTTAATCTTTTAAAACCGAAAAGAACGGAGAAAATCTTTGGGAGAAGACTATGAGTAATAAATTCGGAATTCTTTGGCTCATCATAGGTCTAGGGCTTCAATCTTGCTTAAACCCTTTCAGAGGAATTAGCTCCACTGGAAAAGATCATTTACTCAATATTATATCAAACCTCCGAGCAGCGGTCGATTTAGAGATTTCTTCTACAAAATACTGCCACGAAGAGCTTCAAGAGTATTACCGTGCCCTCTTTCACCTAAAGTCAAAAAATATTGACCCCAATCAATTTACTGTTTCTGAAATAGATCAAGTGATTACTCAGTCTTTTTCCACCCGACTCGTTATTAAAGAGAAGCTCAAACAACTTGAAATTCAATCTAAACACGATCGACAATGCCTCTTTGCCGTAAAAGAAATTTTTCGCGCTCTTAGGTATGTGGAAGATTATTTTATTGAACTCAAAGCTTTCCAAAAAACAGCAGAACTAAAAAAAGAAGACTTTACAAACTTGAAAGGAGAAAGTCCCTACTTTCTCATCAACCCCAAATTCAAGTTTCGAGGAATTGAAGATTTGCAAAGTGGGGATGTCATCTTATCACGTGGAAATGCCTACTCCTCCGCTGCTATCGCGCGTATTGGCAATAGTGATATGCAATTTTCCCATCTCTCCCTCGTCTACAAAGATGAAGCAGGAAAACTATGGACCTCTGAAGCCCATATCGAAATTGGAAGCGTCGTCGCTCCTATAGATGTTCATATTAATCAGAAAAACGCCCGAACCGTTATTTTTCGTTTCAAGGATTCTAAATTGGCTCATCAAGCAGCCAAAACGATGTATGAAATCATCAAACCTAGACAGGAAGAAAAGAAAAATATCCCTTATGACTTTGCCATGAATTATCACAATGAAGACAAGATTTTTTGCACAGAAGTAATCCACTTGGGCTATAAGAAAGCATCAAAAGGAACACTAGATATTCCAAAATACAAAACTAAATTTACAAAAGGAATGATACCTTTTTTACAAAACCTAGGAGTTGAGATTAACAAGTCTAATTACAAAGATTTTAACACCTTTGCTCCAGGTGATATTCAATTTGACCCTCATTTTGAACTCGTAGCAGAGTGGAGAAACCCTATATCTATGAAGGACTCGAGAATAAAAGATATGATCCTTACCAAGCTCTTTGAATGGATGGAAAAGGAGAATTACCAGTTTCGCCCCCATTTGAAAATGAACTTAACAGCAAAACTATCCTGGCTCATCAGGCGAACACCATTTATCAAAAAATTTCTTGAAGAAAAATTTCCCTTAAATATGAACACAACACAACTCAAACTCTTTTTAGTTCTCGATAAAGTTAGTGCTTCCCTACAAAATTTTCTTGAAAAAGAAATTGATAAAGCCAGGCGCCCTCTCTCCCCTTTGGAGATGTACAGCCTACTCGACGCATACAAAAAAATCGACTACAAAAAATGGCAAAAATATAAAGAATTTAAAAAACAGCTATCAGAGAGAGACCATAGTAGGAGTCCCGTACCCCTCAAGATTAGGCGAGGTTTGCGCCAAAATAAACCAGAGATTCACCTAAACTTTCACCCCTAAAATTTAAACTATTATTAAAAAAATCTTGCCCTACTCTGCAATGGGAGAGTTTATATCACTTCTTGTTGTAGAGCCCTCTTCAGGCTTTTCTCGTTTATTGTAGATATGCTTCTCACCATCAACATCCTGAATTTTAATATCTTTAATTTCATAATCTTCTACCCGTTGAAGCTCAAAGCTAAACCCCTCCCAAACAATAATTTGACCTTGCTCAGGAAAGTTATTTCCAAGCATATCCAACAAAAAACCAGCCACTGTCGAGTAATTATCATTCAAAGGAATTTTGATATCGTAATCATTATATAACTCACGAAGAGAAAGGGTTCCATCAATAGTAATACCTTGCTCAATGCTCTGATTCTTAACAATAACTTTTTCTTCGATATCATGCTCATCATGAATCTCTCCGACAATTTCTTCAACAATATCCTCTAAAGTTACAATGCCAACGACTAAACCATTTTCATCTTTAACTAAAGCGAGGTGAACCTTTTTGCGATTCATATAATCAAAAACAGCCTGAATTTTCATATGCTCATAAACAAAAAAGGGCTCCTTAAGAAATCTATTAATATCAAAATTTCCCTTTTCAATACCCCTAACAAAAGCCAGCTCTTTAACATGAAGAAAACCAACAGTTTTATCCAAGCCACCATCACATACAGGGTAGCGAGAGTAATTATCCGGTTCTACAAAATCAATAATCTCCTTAAAGTTCCAATTTCTTTGAATATATTTAACTTCCAATCGAGGAATCATAATGTCTTTAACCTTGATCGTCGGGAACTCCAAAATGGAATTAAGTAAATCGAGCTGCTTAGAATCCATCGTTTGATCTTGTTCAGCTTTGTTAATCATGTACTCAATATCATTTTTAGTTACGAGACCCCCCTTGAGTTCTGCTTTCTCTCCAAGGACTGTTCTAATAATCCAAACCATTGATTGAATAATTGGATACATAACGTAATATTTAAAACGAAGAATATAAATGATGAAGACAGAAAGTTTTTCAGCATGAGTACGAGCAAAAGTCTTCGGTATCACTTCACCAAAAATAAGAATAAGTATAGTTGTTACACCTGTCGAAATACCGATAGCCTCAGATTTAAAAATACGGCTGGCCATCGTTGTCGTCAAAGAAGCTGCTAAAATGTTAACGATATTATTGCCAACTAAGATAGTAGCTAAAAGCTCATTAGGTCTCTCCACCATAAAAGTCATTGCTTTAGTCTTTTTTCCCCCTTCCTCAATAAGTTGCTTGGCACGATCTATCCCTAAAGACATGAGTACTGCTTCAGAGCCTGAAAAAAAACCTGACAGTAAAAAGCAAATGACTAGGGAGACAACTTCCCAAACTTGAACATCCAAGGATTCAATCATTTCCAATATCCTCGGTTGTCTAATTTAATGCAAAAAACATATAACTCACCAACTCTGGGTGGTCTTTGAGGAAATACAACGAAATTTTGTGGTAATCTACCCAGAGAAGTTGGCCTTAAGCCGGTGAATGACGGAGGTTCTATATCGAATTCCTTGTTAGGTCATCAAAAAGCATTAAACGCATCATGAAACTTAATTTATTTATACGAAAAAACTGCCCTTTTCAATAAATTCATTTTACTGCACTTCGGTAAAACTGTCTATTAATTATCTTTAATTTAGTATTTTCAGTAAGTTATATACTAATGTTGAGGAGCTTTCCCTCCAAAATCATGGTCAGAATAGAGAATCCGATCATTCATCTCGTGATCAAAGCCGTGGATATCCTTAACATTAACAGCCCCTCTAAAAATGGCCTGGCACTTGTAACAAATAACGATGTCCTTAAGCTTTTTAAAAAGAAAGAAGTCAAAAAGATAGAGCACAATAAAACTAATACCATAAGTCCATAAACTTAAAATAGCCGCTATAATAAAAAAGATAACCCCTATTTTTCGATTGAAATCCTTCTGCTTATAAAAATCTTTTCTTCCACAACAGGGACAATCTTGAATCAACCCCTTTTCATGATCCTCATTAAAAGAAACAGCGAGGTTGTGAGAACAAATTTCGCAGTGGACAAATGTTGCCTCACAAGATGGCGCAACATGCACTCCAGAACCACATTCAGGGCAAGTCAAAGTGACAGTCATTTTAAGTCCCCTAGGGTCATAGATAAAGTCCGTACTGAAAAAACATATAAATAGATATCAATTCTCCTACAAAAACAAAAAAAGTCATCGCATAGAGAAGGCCTGTGGCACTTTGAATAGAACGCATTGAAATTAAACGATAAGCAAAATAACTCATCACCCCAACAGCGAGGTAACCCCAACCAATTCTCATCGCTAGCATGATCCAATTAAAAAGATAGCCCATGCCTAGGCTTGTTCCTGTATTGAAAAACTTTTCAGCCTCTAGGTAACCAACAAGCGTGACCACAAGCTTAATTATCAAAATAAACCAAGCACAATAGAGGGCCATCTTCAAAGGCTTTTCCGAGAGTCTCGGTGTTACCAAATACCAATGCCCCATCACCATAGCATAGGTAATACTCCCAAGAAGCGCGACTGAACTTAAAGAAAATAGAAAGCTATCGAGATAATTGTTCTGAAAAAGCATCAAAAGTGCAATAAGAGACAGTGTATGAACCCCAAAGAGACCCCACATCAGAGGGCCCTTGCGATCTTTGTGAAACAAATAAATACCCAGAAAAGCCAATAGACTCAAACCGTAAAGAAGCGTTTGCCAATCCCCAAAACTACTATAAGTAAGATGGAGAGCAGTAGCCAAAAGAAGAGCAGCACCACAAATACCTGCAATAACTTTAAGAAATCCGGCTCCTGTTTGCTGGGTATCGGCTAAAAAACTAAAACCACCAACACCAAGGCCCACAGAGAAAAGAAAAAACTCAGCTAGCATAGTGATGGTTGCCATAAAGCCTCCCAATCTCCCTGTTCAAAAGTTTCTTTTATATAAAAAGCCAGTTCTTCTAACATTTTCTTATTGGCTGCAGGAATCAGATCTTCCAAACCTCTTAGAGGTTTATCAAAAGAAATCAGAAACCACCTTTGATGAGGGCCCTCAGGTAACTCTGCCTCACGAGTTAAATAAGCATTAAAAGAGAGGTTTCGATCACGGTATTGAAACGGATAAATCTGAAAGAGAACCCACTTGCCGATATCGACTCCAGTCTCTTCGAGAACCTCTCGCCGGCAAGCATCTTCGGGAGATTCATGAGGCTTCCACTTGCCCCCCGGTACCTCCCAAAGTCCATCCAAAGGCCCCTCCTCATTTCGTTTTTGCATCCACAAAGAAAAACCAGTCTCGGAAACATTGCAAACAATGAATCCAAGTGAAATGGGAATCAAACCACTCATATTATCATCAGTCTTCTTAGCATTGTCAGAGAAAGGCGACAATAGTTCTAATTTCAATTTTTTATCAGTTTCTAAAAAAATATGCCACAAAGCCCAGCCAATCAAAGCAAAAGCAGGATTCACAAGAGGGGCTATCCCTCCTAAGAGGAATCCAAAAAGAAGCGGAAAAGAGAGATAGGCTATCGAGTTCATCCAAGAATTTGGTCGTAAGGGAAGCCTCTGCCTAACAAACCAGTAAAAGCGAATAGAAAACCTCAAAAAACTATAACGATACTGACGAGCCTGAACCCTCTCCTGTATTCCAGGAGCCATTACTGAATAAGGCCATAAAAAGCCAAGGGCACTTAATGCCAAATTTAATAAATGAACTCCCATCAAAAAAATAAGCAAATGAAAAACAATAACAGGTAGAAACCCGTAGAGATAATAACGAGGAAGAGGCCCCTCTCTAAACTCGCACCAAGAATTTCTCACCTTTTTTAAAGAAAATAAATTCACTATTCAATCAATCCCGATTTATGGAGAAAAGTAATATCGGGAAATTGCATATTAATAGGGCTTTTTACAATCATATCAAAAACATGAATAAAGTCTTCTGGATCAAGCATATTATCACGCTCAAAACAATCGCTCACGCTCTCCCAAATAGGCGTATCAATAGCTCCTGGAAATAGTGAAGTAAATCGAATCCCCAACTTTTTCCACTCTTGCTGAACAGACTCAATCAATCCATTCAAACCAAACTTGGAAGCACAATAAGCGCTCACATTGGGAAAACCACGTTTTCCAGCAATAGAAGAGATTGTCACAACATGAGTTACGTTTTCAATAAGAAAACTTTGAGTAGCCTTAAGAACCAAAAAAGATCCAACGATATTAGTTTCTATATGATCGCGAAACAAATCAATATCTGTTTCATCAAAAGAAGCCATTTCAAAAATACCAGCATTATTGACAACAAGATGCAAACCATGAGTCTCACGACTGATCTCGTCAAAAGCCTGAGCGATTGAGCTCTCATCCGTGACATCCATTTCGAGATCAACAAAGTTTTGATGGGGGAAAAAGGAACCTCTGCGGCTAGCACCAAATACTATATACCCTTCCTCTACAAGATACTGACTCATCTCACGACCAAGTCCAGAACTTGCTCCTGTCACAAGAGCGTATTTTTTTCTCATAAAAAAACTCTACTCAAAAGAAAGAACACTGCCAAAAAAGAACCTTTTATAAAACGAGCTAGAGAAATAAAAAGTCAAGCAGTTAACAAGATGCAAATAAATATATTTCTCGATAACACAAAGCATCACAACAACTCCTCAACAGTTCCCTCTCCAGTATTGGCCGTATTCTCCCACATAGTGTATGACGCCATTTATTATTTTGCCACTTCTCTTAGGAGGGAAGAGAAATGAAGCTAATCAGTTTCTTATTCATATCTAGTCTACTTTGTTGGCCAATAACCTCTTTGGCCACCCAACCTTCAAAGCCAAAAGCTTCCTACCATCCCATTAAATTCGTTGAAGAAAAATTATCCAAAAGAATACAACAACTCGAAAAGCGCCAAATGGCAAAGTTTAAATCAAGTATCAAAATTTCTTCTGAAATAACACGAAATGATTGGCTAAAAAATATCTACAAAGTCGGATTGATAGAAGCATCAGAACTTCAAAGAGACTTAGGCGATAAACTCTTTATGTACAAAATGCTTAAAGAAATCTTAACACAAGAAAAAGCTGAAATATTTCATCCCAAAACAATGGGAATCAAAGAGCTCTTTATTAAAAACAATCTTATCGATAAAAACCACCAATTAATAAAAGATATAGCCAAAATCAAAGCAGCTATCAAAAAAGAATTTCCCAAAGGATGGATCGTCAAACCTGCATCCAACATCAACTCCCAGGGACTTTTTTATTTTAAAAATTCAAAGTTTTTTAAAGATTTGCTAGATCCAAAGGTGGGTTCCCAAATCTACTCTTCCAAGCAATTCACAACCCCTTTCTTTTCAAAAGCCCTCAACTCAGTAGGAACGGGGGAAGCCTATATTTTTCAAGAAAATGTCATCTTAGCAGCAGGTTATCAAAAAATACGTCAAGCTAAAGAGTTCATTGAGATAAGAGTCCATACCCTCGAAGATAAAGTTATTCAGGGGGGCGCCTATTCAAGGTGGAAAGAAATCGACGAAAAGGTTAACCCAAAAGATATTAAAAGAGCTTCAGATTTTGTACAACAATTTCTAAACTCTCTCCCCAAAAAATTCCTAGCTAAAATGGCTTTTGGTATCGACGTTGCTGTCTTAGACAACGGTGCCTTAAGACTCATTGAAATCAATACTAACCGAGGTCGGTATAACAAACAATGGTCAGGCTATATAGCAAGACCCAAAATCCTTGGTGCTTATACTCGTCATATAGAAAAACATTATCCCATTCGCATTTCTGGATTGTCTGGTTTCATCTTTAGAAACAACCTAGGAAGCCTTCACAAATACTTTAAGAAAAGATACATCGAGGGGATCAACTAAAAATGGCAGAGCAAGAAGAAAAAACGACATCAAGAATCCTCAATACTCAAATGACTTCCCCCACAGAGGGTGTCGATCTTTTTGAATACTTTCAAAAATCTCATCGTTTCGGAGCTTATGCCGTTTTAAAAATCAATCTCACCTTAAGGGAAAGGGTCAAGATTATCGTTGGCCAAAACCATGAATGGATCAAACACTATTTAAGCCTTTACTTCAAAAAATCAATAGATAAGCTCAATATCAAAGAAATAGGGGAGTTCATCCACTTCATTCAAAAAGAGCAAAAAATGAAAAGGGTTCTTATCAACCTTATCACATTAGCTCCCTACAAACGACTGGATCACAACAAACTTCACTTATTTTACTTAGAAGATATTTATCATCAAATTCAATACCGACCTCTAGTTGAAAACATTGTCGGTCAAATCCTCTTAGAACGCTTTTCAAAAAGAGAATCTCGTTTAGTCTCTGTTGTAATCAACAAGCAAGGATCAATTAAAAAACACTGGTTGGTTTTAATCCAATCAAAACGAAAGAAAACAGATTTTCAGATATGGGATCCTTCACATCAATATAACGAACTCAATGACCAGGTCATTAGCGAACTCGACACAACTCTTTACCTTGAAGGAATTAAATATAATATTGAAATACTCCCTGCCGATTTAATTGTTGAATTACCCTCAGATGTCTGGAATCCAAAGACAAACGAATTCACTGTTATTAATTCCATTGGAAAAGAAATGACCTTTCAAGTCCTCGGTCGCACTCCCGCAGAAAGACGCTTTCGCCAAGAAGATCATTTCATACATAGCACTAAAAACGAAGATTTTGTTCCTATCGAAATAGGATTTTATCCCTATTGGTATAGACTTGGACACACGACCATGAGGATTGGTGAAGCTCTTTACGAATTAACACTGCATGGATGGAAACGCCATTATGAAGAGGGAGATAAGGCCAGGGCCTTCATTTTTAATAATCCCTTTTTCAAAACTCAGATTCGAAAGTATGGCTCTTGGGGAATGCCTTCCCTGGCCTTTGGCTGCACAATTTCAGTTAAAAAGAACCAAGTAGAACAAATACAACTTTATCTCGATCGACTTTGTAATGCTAAAGGTAAAGAAAGAGAAAAATTTTCATTACTCTATAACAGCTGTAATCAAGGCATTATGAAAGCATTCGAACACGCTTCCATCCCTGGTTTTTCTTCCAAGGGCTACCTCGGATTTTCCAGCATCCTTTCATTTCGCAAGCTTCTCCTTAACCCACAAGTACCTGTACAAGGCCTTTATATCTACCCTTTGCCAGGAAACAAAATAACCCCTTATATGTTGAGAAGTAGTATTCCAGGAGTCCTTTATAAATACCACACACTCCCAATGGAAATCTTAAGAGCTTGGTTCTTCTTTTATTTTAAAGTTCTCTATTTCCGTACCCACTCTCTCTCAAATTACTTTAAGAAAAAATGGCCATCAAAAAAACCAGTCGATAAAAAGCTGCAAGGAATCCATAGTTGGTAGGGATTATAATGAGTTATTTTAAAAATTTTATAAAACAAGGAAACTTTCTCTACCTATTTTCGGCTTTTTTCTTTTCTGAATTAGGAGGGTTTCTCACCAACACCTGTGTGCTCCTTCACATTAATAAGGTAACCAACGGTGACCTTTTTTACTTAGGTCTATCACAAACATTATTTGTCCTTCCTCTTGCACTTGGAACACTTCTAGGGGGAGCCTTAGGTGAATCTTTTAACAAGAAAAAAGTCATGGTATTTTGCGAAATTTTAAACTTTTTTCTCGTACTAGGATTAGTTTTTACTCATCAAAAAATTATTGCGATCATTTTACTTCGTGGCTTCATAGTTCTTCTCGCAGGTATCTATAACCCTTCTCGCCAAGCTATCGTTCAAGAAATTTTAGAAGCCAAGTACCTTAGAGGAGCCAACGCAAGCTTTACTAGTACATTTGCTTTTTTTCACGCTATTGTCCCTGTTATATCTGTTTTCCTCTACAAAAACTTCAATGGCATTCAAGAAATTTTTGTTATCAATGTCTTTACCTATCTTATAGGAGCACTTCTTCTCATACGAATCCATTATACCTACGAAAATGAAATGAAAACACGCTTAAGTTTTTCAAAAATTTACAATGATATTTGGGACGGATTTATCTTTGTCAAAGGAAGATCAGATCTATTCGCCATCTTAGCTAATTTCACTCTGGTTGGAATTTTAATGGGTGTCTTCTACCCAACCGTACTTCCTTACATCAAAGACGTCTACAACACATCCAATAGTGACAATATTTTTGCTTTCATGAGCTTTGCACTCGCCTCGGGAGCTATTTTAGGATCCTTATTAACAACTCTCATTATGAGATTTTTAAACAAGGGACAAATTTTAACATTATTTGCTTTCTTCCAAGCTATTGTTTTCTTTATGTGGACCCAAAATAGTAATCTAATGCTTTCTTATATTCTTCTTTTTATGTGGGGAATGGGAGGAATGATCTCTATCACAACTTATATAAATTACATTCAACTTAATGTTCAAAAAATGTATAGAACTCGTACTTTTTCCATACTCGATCAATCGGTTGCCTTTAGCTCTTTTATAGGTGCCCTCGTTGTTATGCTTATAGGAAACAACTTATCAGCCTCTGATACATTATCACTCATAGCCTCCATTGGTATTCTCATTATGCTCGTAAGGGTTTTTGATAAGGGGTTAAGAGAACTTTATAAGATGACCATTTAGGAACTTCTCATCATGTCGAGAGATAGTAAAACTTTTATTGCTGCACTTTTGGCGACAGTCTATTTTTTCTTAATCATGACTGGTTACTACGTAATTAAACCATTGCGAGACTCATCATTTCTGAGTTCCTTTCATCCCAATTGGAAACCTGTCTTTAATGTTTTCAGCATGATTCTTCTTATTTTTCTTGCTTCAGGGTATAATTACCTTCTCACAAAAAAGAAAGGTATTAAGTTTTTACGCCTCTTTTTTGGTGGTATTATACTAAGCTTAATCACTTTTCGATTATTATTTCCTCTGACACCCGCCTTGGCCGGTGCTCTATTCTACTTTTGGCTAGCATGCATTAATGTCATTTGCGTAACTCTTTTTTGGACTCAAATTAATACTTCATTCACAAAAAACCGAGATCGCTTCTACTACATCATTATTGCTCTTGGTGGAACTATAGGAGGAGCCATGGGAGGAAAATTCACTTCCTTTATAGTACCTTCTATTGGGACAGATAATCTTTTATTAGTTGCTTGTTTTATTTTCTCCTTATCTTATTTAATGGCCTACCTCATAAACCACCTAAGCCAAGGTTCGTATTTTCAAATTGAACAGAAAAAAAATCACCAAATCAGTTTTAAAAATATCATTTCCGAAAATTATGCCTTCTATATACTTCTCATTGTTATCATTGGAACTTTTGTTCAAAGCATTTATGATTATCAACTTGCTGTTTACGTAAAAAACACATTAGAAAACTCTAGAAATATATTCTCCATTTTTTATGGAAACCTTTATTTTAAAATGAATATTTTCTCTATCTTTGCAGAATTAATATTAGCACCGCTAATCCTCATAACCATTGGTGCGGGCAAAGGTATGTACTTATTTATTTTACTTATCTTTGGAACCAATACTTTATTTAGAATTGACCCCTCACTCTTTGTTATTGAATGGATGTTCATATTTTTTGCTGGAAGTGGCTATTCTATTATTCAAATATTTAGAGAACAACTCTACATACCTGCTCCACAATCAATCAAAATTTCTTACAAAAGCTTCATCGATACTGTTGGCTTTAAAAGCGGAGATGCCCTCGCAGCCGTAGTTATATTAGGAAACCTCTATTTTTTTCAAGAGAAGCTATCCAATCTCTCTACGATGATCTTTATCGCCGGAATTATCGCCACGTTTTCTTTGTGGAAAATTAATAAAATTTATACAAAACTTTTAAGAGGAAAAGGGAGTGAAGGGTAATGAAATCATTAATTACCCTATATTTCTTGTTTGCTTACACTCATTGCATATACGGAATAACCTGGAAACAAATCATAGATAAAGCCAGAAATAAAAATCTTAGAATTTTAGCAGATCGGCATTCCATATATGTCGCCAAAAAATCTAAGCTAGCCCTTTACGCAGGACATATCCCATCGATTTCTCTCATAGGAAGTAAAGTAGATTCACAAAGAACAATACTAAGTACCTCACTTCCAGTTACTGATACAAAATATCAAAAATACGGCTTTCGAGTTAATTGGAATATTTTTGATGGTTTTAAAACTATTAACCAAATAAAAAAAGCCAGCTATCAAGAACAGTTAGCCATTGCTAAAGAAAAAACAACTCTAAAAGACATTCGTTTTCTTTTAAGAAAATCTTTTTTTAATACTTTAGTAGGAAAGAAAAAATTAGCTATTGCTAAAAAAATTAAAAAAAGACAAAAGCAAAATTTAAAATTCATTCAACTCAAATACAATGGTGGATTAGAAGCTAAGTGGTCAGTTGATAAAGCACAAGTAGATTATAAACTAGCAGAACACAATTTAGAAAAAGAAAAAAAGGAATTAAAGAAATCAATGATGGAACTCATCTACCTTCTAGGTGAAGAAGATTGGAACAAAAATTTCACTATCGAAGGTTCTATTGAAAAAAATCTACGACCTATATACGCATCATTTGAAAATGATTTACATCACCCCGATATAAAATTACTAACATATAAAGTTTCGTTAGCTAAAAAACAAGAAATTATAGACTTAGGGGATTTTTCACCAAAAATTACTTTAACTTTTGAAAAAACTAAATCTAAAATCAAAAACTCTTTTGATCAAAAAGATGCTGCGCTCACCCTTAACTTGGTACTCCCTCTTTTTAATGGGTTTTCAACAACAAACACTTATCTAGCAACCAAGAGTTCGAGATTTGCTGCTGAAAAAGAACTCCTTGATAAAAAGAGACGTTTAAAATTAGAAACTAAAAAATCCCAACTCGATTTTGAATCAAAACTAGAAAAAGTACCACTTGCTAAACAACTATTAAAAGCCGCTATTTCTAGAAAAGCTACTGTCACTAAACAATACCGTTCAGGTCTTAAAAGCTTTATCGAGTGGGAAAGAGCAGAGTCTCAACTTATCGAAGCAGAAAAAGAAGAACTCAAAACTATAGCAGAAGCATTATTTGCTAAAGCCAATTATGAATATAATCTAGGAATTATAGAGAGGTCCTTATGAAAGCTTATTTACTACTGTTTTTTATATTTCTGGCAATGTCTTCTCAAGCAAAGCTTAAAGGCTGGAAGGAAATAAAGCCCATTGTAGACAATTTCACTATCGCTTTTCCTGCAACAGCAACTATTGAACCAAAAATCAAAGTCGATATAAAACCTGCAGTTTCTGGTCGCATAGATAGAGTAAAAATTGAAGAAGGGCAGTACGTAAGAAAAGGAGATGTCATGGCCCTAATGTCCTCAACCGACAGAGCAGCATTAATTGATGCTGCTAAAGCAGAAGGTCAAAGCGCAGTTAGAAGATGGGAAAAAGTATATAAGCCAATCCCTATAATGGCTCCTATTACCGGAACAGTTATAAAACTTAATATTGTCCCTGGGCAAACGGTCACTGCAACGACCAATATTTTAACACTAGCCGATGATCTCATTGTGAAAGCAGAAGTAGATGAAACAGATATGGCCAAGGTTAAGTTGGGACAAATAGTCAAAATACAACCTGATGCTTTTCCCAATAAGAATTTTGAAGCCAAGGTAGAAAGAATTGCTTATCAAGCCACTTTAAAAAATAATGTCAACATTTACGAGGTTATTATTACCACCCAAAAACTACCACAAGAACTAAGGGCAGGTATGGGTGCAAGCGCTCATTTTCAAGTCGACAAAAAATCGAAAGCAATACTATTACCCACTTGGATAGCACAAGGAAGGGAAAGCGTTAACCTTGATATTTTTGTTAAATCTGATAAGGGAAAACCTGTTAAAAAAACAATATCTATAGGAAAAAGTAATGGTGTCTATGTAGAAGTCATAAAAAATTTATCTGATAAGGAAGTAGTTCTCTACCAACCACTTAAGATTAAAAAGAAGAAAAAGAACGCTTTAAATTTGTAATGAATCCTATTATTCAGGTTCGCAACCTAAAAAAATATTATGGTCCAGGAGTTGAAAAAGGTCTCGTCAACGACTTAACGACCAAAGCACTCGATGGAATTGATCTCGTCATCAACAGAGGCGAGTATGTAGCCATCATGGGTCCATCAGGCTCTGGCAAATCTACCTTAATGCAAATATTAGGTCTCTTAGATCGAAAAACCGAAGGAAATTTTCTCCTTGATGGAGTCGATACATCATCACTTAATGACAATGAACTGGCTGAACTTCGCTCAGCTAAAATAGGATTTATATTTCAATTCTTTAACTTGTTACCGAGAACAACAAGTTTAGACAATGTTATCCTTCCTATGATTTACTCTGGAAAAACAGAGAATTTAAAAGAAAAAGCTAAAAATCTACTTGAAAAAGTAGGTCTCGGAGATCGTCTTTTTCACAAATCAAATGAGTTATCAGGAGGTCAACAGCAAAGAGTAGCTATTGCTCGAGCCCTTGCCAATAATCCAGAAATTATTTTTGCCGACGAGCCAACAGGAAATATCTCTTCCCAGCACCAAAAAGAAGTTCTTCATTTACTCGACAGCCTCAACCAAGAGGGTGCCACCATCATATTGGTAACACACCAAGAAGAAGTCGCCCAGAGAGCACAAAGGTGCATTTGGATTAAAGATGGTCAAATATTTGAAGACAGAGAACTACGTCCTTTAAAAAATGTAGCAAACCAAAAAAAAGAATTAGAAGAACTCAAAAGAAAACCTATTCTCCGCCTCCAAGAAAGCCTTAAAATGGCATACACTGCCCTCGGTCTCAACAAAGCTAGAACTTTTTTAGCGGCCTTAGGTATTATGATTGGAATTGCTTCTGTCGTGACAATGATGGGTGTTGGGGGAGGTGCAAAAAAAGCCGTTGCAAATCAACTCTCATCCTTAGGAACCAATATACTCTATATTTGGGCCATTAATCCAAAAGCAAAAACAGGAATGAGATACAGAAAATTTTCTTTAGATGACTATCAAGCATTGACTAGCGTAGCCTTAAAAAACCCTCTTTTTAAAACTGTCGATGCTCGCGTCTATGGACGTGCGACTGTCTCTTACGGCCCCAAATCACACTCAACCCACTTAACAGGCAGTAAACCAAGCTATGAGTTAATGCAGAATAATATCCCTATCGCAGGGAGGTTTTTTACCAAACAAGAAGATCAATCAAAAAAAAGAGTAGCTCTCCTAGGAACAACTGTTTTAGAAAAGCTTTACCCTCAAGGGTCAAATCCGATTGGATCGACCATTAAGATCAATAGAATTGACTTTAAAGTTATTGGCATACTCC
Organism: Bacteriovoracaceae bacterium; assembly: GCA_965206965.1. Lineage (GTDB taxonomy): Bacteria > Bdellovibrionota > Bacteriovoracia > Bacteriovoracales > Bacteriovoracaceae > CBDBLK01. Next base: position 617,805 of record OZ242254.1, read on the forward strand.
CCTCTAAAGGAGCTAATTCCTATCGTGACAGAGACGATCGCATCATTATGCCTATCCAAACGGCCATGCGAAGAGTTCTAGGCAAAAGGCTGATCAGTGGACTCATCGCAGAAATAACCTCTCAAGAAGTTATGGAAGAAGCCATATTTTTTCTTAAATCTTTTTTAAGAAAACGTAGAAAATTAAAACCTCACCAAGAAAATGATTTTAAAATTCAAAATCTCAACGAAGTAAAAAAAGTGTATAGTAAAACAACAACTATTATAACTTCAATGTTAGCAGCCATTGCTTCAGTTTCACTTCTCGTAGGTGGTATTGGGATTATGAATATTATGTTTGTAGCAGTAAAAGAAAGAACTCGAGAGATTGGCTTAAGAAAGGCCATTGGTGCGAAAGGAAGCGATATAAAAGCACAGTTTCTTATCGAAGCTATCTTGATAGGACTTATTGGAGGAGGCTTCGGAGTCATTGGAGGATACGGACTAAGCTTACTCTCAGAAATCTTTTTAGGATGGCCAGCTCTTATTTCAGGTCAAATTATTCTCACAACTACTCTTTTTTCTATTCTCATTGGCGTTATCTTTGGGCTATGGCCAGCCTCTCAAGCCTCTAAGCTATCGCCTATTGAAGCTTTGAGGTACGAATAATATGGCATATTATTCAATGTCAATCCTTTGAAAAAAACCTTTAATTGTAATCAATCCAACAATTGGCTTTTCGTTTTTAATAGTAATCGAATAGAGGGAGAGTGCATCATCGGGTTGATTAAAAAGAGTGAAAAAATCACTAGATTTGATAAAGGATAATTCGACTGTCTCAAAAGCATTTTCTAAGGTGTCCGCTTTCTTCCAGGTCATTTGAAATTGATTGACAACAATTGAGTGACCCTGAATATACTCTATTTTGTCATCCAATCTCTTAACAATAATATTTAACTCTCTTCCTATTCTATCAAAAATTTTCGAAGTGACTCGAGTCTCACCTATCGAAAACATTGCTCGCTGTTGATAATCAGCCATATAAGCTGGTACGGGAACTATATTAGTTTGTTTTTTAAGACCAAAGTATTTAGTGCACACACGTATCTTAAACCTTAAATCTATAGTCTCAGCCTCGGAAAAAATCCAATTTAACTTAATTTTTGATTTAATTAGACTATCTTGGCTCTTGCATTGAGAGAGAATAATTCCATTTTCTATGACCTGATACTTATACGTTTGCAAAGAGAAACTATCAGCAAAAAGAGAATTCATCGTTATCAATAAAATAATAAAAAACTTCATTTCAATCCCCTTTATATAAACCGATTTGCACCACTCTTTTTAATAAGCCACACAGCTTGTAAAGAGTACTAAAATCGAAACTTAGCAATGAGTGGATCATGATCACTCAACCTTCCCATAAAATCCGAATTAATATGCAAAATTTCAAGCTCAGGATTTCTTTTAAGAAAATTGCGATTAACAAAAATATAATCCAAAGGCTGACTATTTCCATTGTGATTTGTTGTATAGCGATCATTTTCTGAAACGAGATGACTCCAAGTCATTAAATTCCAAAGGATATTTCCTTCTAATATTTTTAAAGAGGGCTCACCTAAAACAGCATTCAAATCACCCAAGACAATCACGTGAACCTGAGGGTCAAATCTCTCAAGCAATTCAACAAAAAAATTAATTCTTTCAGCAGCTACCTGTCGTTTTTTATCACTAGTTAGTACAGGTGGCTGTTGATTTCCCCACAAGCTTGCATCACCCAATTTAGATTTCCAATGATTCCCAATAAGTACAATTTTATGTCCTTTAAAAATAAACTCAACAGCAAGGCTTTTGCGAGACCCTTTAAAAGCCGAGTCATTGGGGAAAACCCTTCCAGGATTGTACAGAAGGCCACTCTCATTCACACGATTTTCACTTAAAGCTAAAGCCTTACCTCGAGGAAAATATTCAACACGGTTAGCATTATAAATCATCACCACCCGTATATTCCCACCAGGCTGCCCTCCTTCGCTATGATTAACAGGATCAATATTAACAGAAACGTATTCAACGGGCTTACCCTCAACAACTGGACACTTAGTGTAATTAATCAAACGCTTCAAGGTAAGAGCGGCACTTGATCCTCCACCAAAAGCAACTCCATTATCATCTTGAATTTCAACTAAATTGAGAATATCAGGACATTTTAAATTAATGGCAACCGACTTAGCGATCTCTCTTAACCTCTTATCTTGGTTTCCACCAAGATTTTCAACATTATAAGTAGCAACGGTCAAGTGATCCTTATCGGCAATAAGATTGGTTTGAGGACGCTCACTAAGTGGAATATTACCCTTCCCTTTAAAGTCAGCACTTAGTGCCGATTGTACTTCTGGCAATACAAAGGTGTACTCTCCGCCTCCAAAAATATTTTTCTCAAAACTAAGAACTCCAGTGAGCTCTCCTGGAATAAAATCACCAACATTAAAAAACTTCTTGGTATCTATCCCCTTGGTCAAATGATTATTGGAGAGATGGATAATCTCAGGATTGTAATCCCCCCTCTCATAATCTAAAATGATTCCCCCACTTAAAGTTGCCCCTTCATTCCTCTGTAATGCATCGGAAACTAAGTACAAGCTCAAGTGACCCTTCGCCTTTTGACTTTCAAACTCCTCTTGCCCTCCACGAAACCCTACAATTTGTGGATCAGAAATAGCGATGCGCATTCCTTCAAGAGATTCCCAAAAATCAATTCCATCTTCAAGCTTGAGCCAATCCTTTAAGTTGATATTTCCCTTGTAAGTGGAAATTTGCTGATGAGGAATGACCCTCCCCTTCTTGCCAACCAAAATGGCTCGAGGCAAAGGGTTTCCTCGACTTAACACTTTAAGCTCTTTTACTTCGTAGAGACTCGTTCTCCCGAGTCCTGATCCTGCCATTTGTTCATAGACAACACCGCGAACTTCGACGCTGTCTCCAAGAGATAAAGCTTGGGTATCTTTTTCAAGGTGAACAAAAAGGGCATCAGAAGTATCCTTTCTTCCATCACCCTTCGGATCTTGAATATAGAAATCGTAACCACCAGGATAATAAGCTCTAGAACCTGCTGCAGTCACAATTCCTCTCGTTGTAACATCATAACCGTACCAAGGCGAGCGATGACCAGTCCCCTGGATTTCATAAATTGGTTTAAAACCCGCAGTACCCTTAGTAAAATTTGTGTAGATGGCCCTCTTCTCTCTTAAAAAGGGAAGCTCCTCCACAGTAGAGAGATACTTTTTCAAAGCAGCCCGAGCGCTTATCTCTCGCCCATCAAACCTCATCGAAAAATTCATACCATTACGATACTTATAACTAGGAAACGTTTTGCCCGAAAAGAAAAAAGGGCGACTAATGGCTACACGATAGTAGCGGTCTCTCTCAAAAGTATGGGTCCGCTCACCATTAAAATAAGCATACTGTAGAATGCCGCCAATATGGTGAATATGATAACGAATCCCTGCAGGAAAAATTTCAGCTTTGTAAGTATCATTAACCCTACCAATAATTAACTTCTGGATATCCTTTCCCTTCATACTCCCTAAGAGAAATTGATCTTTCACACCGCTGGGGTAAAGTTCAATGATAGCCTTCCTATCGAAGGCACTCATTTCACTTCTCAAAATAGCTGATTTTGAAATATCTAAAAGCTCTTTAGGATAGAGAACGATATCTAAATCATAAACTTCTTTTATGGCCGTTGCCACTAAATTGCCTGCAGTACTAAATTCTTTAGACTGAGTGTCAGAACTAATGAGAATGTTATCCTGATAAACACGATACGCTTTATCAGAACAACCCCAGTTAAATACAGTAAGGATAGAAAAAAGAAGAACCTTTTCGAGAAACTGAACTCGTTTCTCAAACACCTCACACTTCATGGGAATCCCTTCATCTCGTGAACAGCAATATTGTGGATATCCCAAAGCGGAAAATCAGGCCCTTTAGAAGTATATTTAAATCCAAGGCGAATTCTCTTTCCCTTTAAGTGAGGCGGAAGATCAATAAATTCAGATACGACAGGATTAAAACTATCTCCCCTCGGCAATTTTTTAAAATCCAGCCCTTGCCACTTCAAGGCATCCCAAGAATCCCTCTCATTTTCCGCATTCGCTACAACTAATTGGAGATACTTTTGCTTCATAGCCTCTTCTTCATAAAATTTATAAGCTTGTGAAATACGAACTTTAGGAACATCGACATTCGTTAAATCAACAATGGGAGATATAAGCATAACTGTTCCTTCATTCTTCTCCATAAAAGAGCTGATGCGAACATATTGGCTTCTTTGAAAAGTTTTCAAACTAAAATGAGCAGGATTATCCCCTTTGAGTACCAATGGACGAAATTCACCAAAACCATCGTTAAAACTGTGAGTAAAAATACGTACCCCTATTTCTCTTTCTCGCTCTTCAACTCTGCCCTCATAAACTAGTGGAGGTCCATCACCCAAAATTTCAAATTTGTTAACCTGCCAAGTAATATAGTGGTGACCAAGCTTTTTAGTATCCATGTCAAACACGAGAGCTATCGTCGAACTCTTACCGGCATAAGTAGAAAGGTTCACCTCTGAACTATCCACAGCATGGAAGTCGTAACCCGAAGGCAACTCTCCAAGGTCGAGCTCCTGCCAATTCGCTTTTTCAGGATCACCAGTTTCGTAATCATTAGAAATAAAAGCCTTAAAACAAGTTTGCATAATGAGAACACGGTTAAATTCATCACTAGCATAGCGGCCAGTATTGCGATTAATATTTACAAGATGATTAATTTTAAGCCTTGGATTTAATGATTTCGTCAAGTCAAAAGCAGGACTCAACAACCAAGACTTGTTGTCTTGGCCAGAAACTTTAACGTGAGTTCTATCTTGGTTAATATCAAATTCCCATTTTGATGAATCAGCCCTGCTTAAAAAAGGAAAAAGCCCATCTCGAAAGCTATAAGAAAATAAAGGCCAACCTAGCTCCTCTAGCAAAACCCCTTGTACCTTTGCATAGTGATCCACTAAACTTTGAATTTTAACAAAAACCCTATCTAGCCTAGCCCGATCAAGAACTGAAATTTGAAGCTTAATGACAAATTTCATCGCTCGATAAAGGGTCTTCAAAGCACGAGAATCTAGTTCGTTTTCAGACAATCGAACACTAGCGATTCTCATATCAAGTAAAGCCTCAATAACTCCCTTTTTATCCTCATCAGTCGCCGATCTAAAAATGCGCCCTTCACCTATGGATTGCTCAATCGTCTGAATATCATTGACAACATCACCAATTTCAGAACCCCAATTACCTGTCTCGATAATTTCTGTTTTCTTGCTACAACTCCCAAAAGAAGTCATTACTACTGAGATGAAAAAAAGATAAAATAATTTTTTTACTAACCTCATTTTTATTTCCCTCAAAGTCTAAACCATTTGTTCCCTTCAAAGTCGTAGGTCAACAATAAGGTCAATAGGTAGTCTGTTTTCTTAAAACTAGCCAGTCGCCTATCAGAGCGCACATCAGTGGCATTTCCAAAAACAGGATTTTTAGCCTTTCGATACTCCAGCTCCGGATTAATGGCAAAATTTCCATAGCGAAAAACTGAGCCCAATCCTAAACGGTGCAACCCTCCGTGGGACTTGTCTTCAAAAGCTGTTCTCAATCTGTGAGCTGACTCTGGTTCTCTAAAAACAAAATGCTTGCCTTGAAAACGGTAGAGTGCATAGGGGGTCAACTCTCCCATTTCATAACCCAATTTAGTTGCAATAGCGAAATCAGATTTTCCCACCCAGTCTTGAATATCACCATTGTAATCAGCATAGATAGGCTGAAAAGGCGTCGTTTCCTCAAACCAGCCAGTACTCCTAGAAAGACGCCAAGGAGACTGACCTGCTTCCGAATAAGTCACCTCTCCCTCACAAATAATACGATTCATAAGACGCCCAATGGCATATAAAGAGCTGGCCCTTCTCAGTAAAGCTCCTGTTTCTTTGGTTTCTTTATGTCCAACATGCTCAGCTTTTAAACGAAAGTTTTTTGCATTCAAAGAAGTTCCCAATCTATACCCCACCACTTCTCTTCTCTCCCAACGTGCGGCAGAAGGATTATCAATAAGGTCAAAATTTTTATTAACTGGGTATTGATAGGTGGCCATCCCCAACCCTGCATAAAAATCAATTTTCTCAGTGGGCATAAAACGAAACTCAAAGCCAGGAATAGTTTTTTGAACAATATTATCGCCTGTACCGGGGACCCCCGAAACAGTACTCGGGGCTCCCTCAATAAAATAGATCCGTGTCACATCCCAAGTGTTAAACTCTTGCCCAACTTCACCATCAAAATTAAAAGGAAAAAAAGTTAATCGCAGTTTTTTTATAGGCTGGAAAGAGAGAAAAGTGTGTTCACTATCGAGATCGAGACCAAGACTAGTTCCCCCAGAGTTTCCATCATCCGTTAAAAGCTCTAAATCAAGACCAAATTTAAAAATCTTATCATTGTGACCAATCAATAGTTCAAATTTTGATGTTTTGTTGTCTACCTTATTATCAACAGGATCAGTCGCTAAACGAAAGCGCCCAAAAGTTTTTTTAGAATACTGATAACGAAAGAAGAGCTCGAGCTCTGCTTGATCGCCGAGCTGTGTTTTTCTTCCTTGGCTATAGACAAAATCTTCATAAGAAAAATGACTAATGTATAGCTTCGCTTTTTCTCTTTCGCTCTGGAGGGAAGAACCCCAACAAGCCCCCAACCCCACAAAAATAACGACAATAACAAGAAGTTTCATTTTCTTCCTCACACGGCCTTAGCCCCTTAAAAAACTCCCCTTCTTTCATAAGCTTTTCTCTCCCTAAACTCAATTTAAAGTGTCGGTTTTATGTAAAAAATAACCCCTCAACCAAGTCCTAACTAGTTGAAATTTAAGAAATAAAGCCTATATTTCCCTTCATTTCCCTAATTTCAAATAAATAAATAAAATATAGACACAAGGTATTGAAAACCTTTTCTTTTTTCTAACGAAATTAGTGGGAGGAGCAAAATGTCAAAAATGCACTTAGGATTTTTCACCTTTACCCTATTAACTTGGCTTGGGTGTTCTAGCATTTTAAGCAAAGATAAAAACACCAGCTTCAATAGCACAGTCCCAAAAGCACTAGAACATCCCACCCTCTGGAAACTTGTCCCAAAAGGGAGTTTCACTATGGGAAGCCCTTTGAGAGAAAAATACCGTGATCGCAACGAACGCCAAAGAAAAGTTAAAATCTCTCGACCATTTGAAATTATGGCGACAGAAATAACTCAGATGCAATGGCTTTCGGTCATGGGAAGCAACCCCTCCCACTTTAAAAAACCAGAACATTGCCGTAGCGACCACACCACCATTAACGGCGAGGAACTCTGCCCTAATAATCCTGTCGAAAAAGTTTCTTGGAATGATGTTCAACAATTTATTAAAAAGCTCAATGAAGTTCAAAACTTAGCAGGCTGCCAAGGTAAACCAAGTGATTCAAAAGGATGCTACCGCCTACCGACAGAAGCAGAATGGGAGTACGCCGCCAGGGCCCAAACCCAAACAATTTACTCCTTTGGCAATCGTCCAGAGGAATTGAGTGAATACGCTTGGTATGCAGACAACGCACTGGCTGGCACTCATCCTGTAGGACTTAAAAAAGCCAACCCCTACGGCCTTTATGATATTCATGGAAATGTATGGGAATGGGTTCAAGACCAATATAGTAAATCACCACGAGGAAGAAGAGACCCTCTCAGTACTAGGCCTGGATCCAAGCGAGTTATTCGAGGTGGAAGTTGGGTCAGCCATATTCAAAGTCTGCGATCTGCAAATCGCCTTAACGACAAACAAAATAGCCGATTTTTTAACGTAGGATTCCGCCTAGTGAGACAGCAGCAAGAATAAGCCCACAGAGACAAAACTCTAGCGAGCCACACCGACAGCTTTAGTTTCTCTCAGAACAGTAATCTTAATAGTTCCAGGGTAGGACATTTCCTGTTCAATTTTATTGGCAATATCACGAGAGAGTAGAATTGTTTCTTCATCGGTCACTTTATCATTTTCAACAAACACCCGAACTTCACGCCCACCGGAAATAGCATAGGACTTTGAGACTCCTTCGAAACTATTCACAATCTCCTCAATATCAGTCAACCTCGAGACATAGGATTCCATCATTGCCTTCCTTGCACCAGGCCTTGCTCCAGACAGAGCATCGCAAGCCGCTACAATATGAGCTAAAACAGATTCAGGTTTTTCATCATCGTGATGGGCCCGAATAGCGTGAACAATATCGGGAGCCTCTCCATATTTTTTAGCAAAATCCGCCCCAATGACAGCATGGGAGCCCTCTGCCGAAGCATCTAAAACCTTGCCAATATCGTGAAGAAGAGCTGCTCGCCGCGCTTGTTTAACATTTTGACCAAGCTCTGCCGCCATAGCCCCGGCAATAAAGGCAGCCTCTAGAGCGTGCTGATATTGGTTTTGAGTGTAAGATGTCCGCCAATTGAGAGCCCCTACTAACTTAAGGATCTCAGGGTGAATACCATGTACCCCTATCTCCATTTGCGCCTTTTGCCCAAGGTCAAGAAGCTGCTTTTCTAATTCACTCTTAGATTTATCGTGAAATTCCTCAATTTTAGCAGGATGAATTCGTCCATCGGCAATAAGTTTTTCAATCGTTCTTCGGGCAATTTCTCTTCTCACGACATTAAAAGAAGAAATCACCACCAGCTCCGGGGTATCATCAATAATCAAATCGACCCCACAAATCTGCTCAAAAGCGCGGATGTTTCGACCTTCCCGTCCAATCAATCGACCTTTGAGGTCATCACTGGGAAGATCAACTGTCGAAATGGTCTTCTCAGCTACATACTCTCCCGCAAATCGTTGGATAGCAATTCCAATTAACCGCTTAGCCCTAGATTCCGCTTCTTCTTTAGCTTCCTCTTCAATCCGTCGAGCCATCTTGGCAAAATCGACCCGAGCAGCCTCTTCCATCATAAGCATAAGCTCCGTTCTCGCCTGATCTTGAGTCATACCAGAAACTTTGGAAAGCTTCTCGGAAAGCTCTTCCTGCTTGTGACGATAAGATTTTACTTCTTTTTCGACTTTACCAAGACTCTCATCGAGTTCTCCTTCTCGGCTTTTCAGCTTTTCTCTTTCCTTTTTAAGCTCATCCTTTTGGCTTTCAAAACGAGCCTCGGCCTGAGCAACTTCCCGTTCTTGAGCTTTGACCTCTTTTTCACGATTTCTCATTTCAGCTTCATGCTGCTTTTTTTCCTCTTTAGCGACTTCCTTCGCTTCCTTTCGAGCCCGGTATTTAATGTCATTGGCTTGGTCTTTAGCCTTTTCAATAAATTGATCACCTTTCTCTTGCCTTTCCCTTTGCTCAACAACAGCAGCTCGATTTCGGATAAAATATCCAACTCCCGCGCCAACAACGAGGCATAAAACCGAAGCGAGAATTATTGTTATTTCCATTTTTCCTCCACGGAAGATTTCCCTCCGAACTCTATAAAAGAAAGAGCTTTTCCCTCTCTCAAAATCCCACTCGAACTGACAACAAAATCCACTTTCACGTCGTGGGATTCAGTGGGAATTTCTTCTACTAATTGCTCACAATAAGCAACCCCAATTTTTAAACCTCTATATTTTTCCAAATAGCGGTCATAAAAGCCTCCACCTCGACCAATTCGATCTCCAGTATAAGAGAAACCCAAACCGGGCACGATAAGGAGATCGGGAGTCACCTCTGGCATCCCGAGAGTAGGAGTTCTCACTTTCACCCCAAACTCTCGAGTTTCAACCAATTGGTTAAAGCGACACCGAAAAAACTTCATCCCCTCTCGGGATTTGCCGGGAAAGCAAGTTCTTTGACCATATTCCTTACCCAGAACACAAAGCCAGTCGACCTCTCTTTCCATAGGTGCATAACCACCAATCAAAAAATTTTCAGGGATAGCTCTCGGACCTTCATCGACGAGATAGTGAAAAAGAAGATGGAGAAGCTCTCCAATCTTTCTATCTTGCTCTCTAGCTTTTTCCCGCGAGATATCTTTAAGGCACAGACGCAGTAATCTGCGTAGCTCTCGCTTGGGATTACTCACCATTCATCCATCAATTCCCAAAAAGTGTTAGAAAAGGAGACTAGCTGATAGTCGGAGAAACATCCTCAATACATTGAAGGGCGTCCTCGGCAACTCTATGAAAGTGATCCACATTCTCACGGAACTCCGCCTGTAACTCAAGTTTTTCCTGCGCTAGTGAAAGCGCTATTAGGAGGGCGGTTTCACCCCGACTCAAATGGGGCATTTTATCCAAAAACACATTCGCCCTTTCACGAACGTGATCGACAATTTGATCCGGAGTTGCGACGCTTCCAGCCTTAGCGGCGCGTAGCTTCACTTTGTATCCGAGTACCTCGTAATCTTTAACACTTTTAGTACTATCCATACTGAGAGATAGATTATTAAAAATTTAGGATTTCGTAAAGAAGTCCTAATCTTCTTTAAGCCTTTTCCTCAATTATAACGCTAACAGCCTAACAAGGCCTTAAGATAGTCGTCTAAGTCAAAAACATTGAGATCCTCAACTCCTTCCCCCACCCCAATATAAGTCATGGGAACTTTGAGTTGATTGACAATCGAGACAGCACTGCCGGCCTTTGAGGAGCCATCACATTTAGTGAAAATAAGCCCAGTCAACCCCAAGGTTTTGTTAAACTCTTGAGCTTGCCCCACAGCATTTTGCCCTGTGATAGCATCAATAACCAATAAAACTTGATGGGGCGACGCACCATCAAGTTTAGCTAAAACGTTTTTGGACTTGGCTAATTCATCCATAAGATTGCCCTTAGTCGGAAGACGGCCAGCAGTATCTAAAAGGCAATAATCAGCTTTATCGTTCAAAGCCGTTTGCAAAGCTTCGTAGCCCACCCCACTGGGATTAGCCCCAGACTTAGCTCTTATCATGGTGGCTCCGGAGCGATCACACCAAACTTGAAGTTGATCGACAGCAGCGGCTCTAAAGGTATCGCAAGCCCCAACGACAACCTTAGCTCCTTGAGCTGTCAGTTTAGTGGCCAGTTTGCCAATTGTTGTCGTTTTCCCCGCTCCGTTGACCCCCACAATCATGATAACTTTTGTCTTTCCTCGCTCAGACTCACGAAACTGATAAAGGTCTTGATTCACCTGTTGCTGAACAGTCAGCATTTTATTTTTTAAAAAATCAAATAAAAAACTTTTGAACTCACGTTCACCAAAATCAGCTGATTTTGCTTTCTCTTGAAGCTGGCCAATAAGCTCTGTCACAGTAGTTGGTCCCATGTCAGCTCCGTAGAGTAGTTCTTCCATTTCCTCCAACTGTTCAGTTGATAGCCCTTGACCACCAAAAAGCCCTCCCAATTTCCCCCAAACCTGCACATGAGAAGCAGACAAACCCTTTTTAAGCCTCTCCGACCACGAGGAAGAATCTGGCTGTTCGGGAACTACTTCAGGCAAAGAGCGAGCTTTAAGACTTTCCCCTGAAGAAAGAGGCTTCTCTACACGATCAGAAAAAAAACGATAGGCACTAGCCCCCAGAACAAAAACAAGAGAAAAAACCCCAGCAATATCCCCATGGTTAACTTGTAAATCGATTCCCAAAACAGCGTAAGCAGATTGAAGTGCTTGAAACATAATTTATTCCTGTGGTACGAACATTTTGTCTCGATAATTTTCGCTACCTTAGCACAGGGACCATGGATTCAACTAGACGTAGCCTTTTTATTTTGCAGCAAAGTATCCGGGATTTTTTCAGAAGCCGAAGGTTTCTAGACGTCCTCACTCCACCGGCAGTTCCTCATCCTGGCATGGAAACTCATTTGCATCCCTTCCAGCTATTTTCTAAAAACACTAACCATTTAACAAATCTCTACCTTCAAACATCCCCTGAATTCGCCCTCAAAGAACTCCTCAGCCAAGGGTTTGAAAACCTCTTTTCACTGAGTTATTGCTTTCGCGATGAACCAAATTCTCAAACTCACCGCTGCCAGTTCTTAATGCTCGAGTGGTATAGAGTCAACGAACACTATGAAGCTATCGAACAAGACGTAGTCGAACTCCTCGAATTTTGTCGCCAATCTTTAGAGAGAGAAGGAGTTGCGACAAAATTAACATCCCCCCTTTTCCCCAAACAACTCACTGTTGAAGAAGCCTTTCTCAAGTGGGTCGGGTTCTCTTGGCGAGAATGTGAGACAGAGGATGCCTTTAAAAAAAATATTTTTTGCCATTTTCCCCAGTTACTCCCCAAAGAAGAACTCGAGTGGGAAGACCTTTTTTTCCTCGTTTTTCTCAATATCATCGAGCCTCAATTTAAAAACATTCCCCTTCTCATTCTCAAAGAATACCCCGCCCGCATGGCTGCTCTTTCCACAATAAAAAGAGAAGATCCTCAAGTTTGTGAAAGATTCGAGGTTTACTTAAATGGTGCTGAACTAGCCAACTGCTTCAACGAGCTCTCCAATCTCAAAGAGCAAAAACACCGCTTTCAAGTTGAAGCTAAGCGTAAGCAAAATCTTTATAACTACGCCCTTCCCGAACCCGATGTCCTTTACAAAGCCCTGGAGAACGGTCTCCCCCCATGTTCGGGAATTGCCTTAGGGGTCGAAAGATTACTGATGGGTCTCACGGGAATAGAAAATCCCTTCTACGACAACGGTTCTTCTTTTTGAGAAAAACTTCTGTCCATTCACTCACTCGTTTCCAAATAATCCATTTAAGGTTAAGGCATCATATGATTGTAAATTTTATGAACCTTAATAATAAGCTCAGATTTAATATACTGCCTCGGAACATCTTTGGCCCAAAAGAAATGTCGAACCTTCCTTTCATCTTTTCGAATTCCCAGTTTGAAAACTTGGCTATAGCGCTGAGCAAGCTCCCCCGAAATAACAGCATACCAGCGATACAAATCTTCTTCATTTTTTGAGATAAAAGTATCCGTTAACTCGAGTATCCGTTCAGTAGTCACTCTCTTAAGATAGTAGAAGTTAACCCCATCCAACTTTTCTTTTGTCACACTTTTATTGAGATAACGACCATAAAAATCAATTGTGAAGTCCATGACTTCGTCCGTGACAGGGCTATCGTAATTCTCAAGGCCAGCGTAGAGAGTGTCTAACACCATCGCTCGATAAACACCTTCTCGGCTTCCCCCTTGATCCATGACATTCACCCATCTGGCGATATCATTATCATTAGGTTTCGCTTTGCGAGCTGCTTCGAAAACTTCTAAGACAAAGACATAATTGTACCTCTTTTTATCCTCCTCAGAAATTTCGACCTTTTTCTCTTCTCGATCCTGAGTAGCTTCCGTTGCCTTTCCGACAACTTCAGGAATTCCAGGCAATTTTATATCGTTAGGATCTTGTCCAAGAATCTTATTGGTTTGCACCATCCCTAAAATCTTAACTAAAAAGGGTCTTGCCTTCTGCTTGAGATCATCAAGAAAACCAGCTTGAACAGAATTCACAGAAATACTTAAAGCAAGAACAAATATTAAAACCTTCAAAGTAAACTCCCTTTCAACAATACCTAGAGATTTCTAGGGGTCTAGCATAATCCCTCTATTTTATACTCAAAAGAAGCTAAGACAAAAAGAAAGAGAGGTTCAATTACTTTTTAGAAATTAAAGTTCCCACGAGGTCATAGTCGAGTACCTCTGTCACCTTTACTTGAACAAGGTCGCCAACTGCTAAGGGAAGCCCACTTGTGTCGTTAATGAGGACGTTTCCATCAATATCAGGAGCTTGCCCAACATGCCGCCCAGAAATAAGAAGGTCTGTTTCTCTATGCTCTCCCTCAACGAGAATATCAATCGTTTTACCTAAAAATTCTTTGTTGAGTTCACGAGCAATTTCCCTTTGTATCTCAAAAAGTTCATCAAAACGCCTTTCAATAACCTCTTGGGAAACCTTCGGCTCAAGCTTAAAGGCCGGAGTCCCCTCTTCGTCTGAGTAACGAAAAATACCAAGGTGGTGGAAACGCGCCCTCTTAACCCCCTCGAGCAACAATTGGAAGTCTTCTTCCGTCTCCCCAGGAAAGCCGACAATCAAAGAAGTTCTCAGGACAACCCCAGGGTTTTTTTCCCGAAGTCGAGAAATTCTCTCATGGATTTTTTCACCAGTGATTTTTCTATTCATACGCTTTAAAACCGAATCAGAAAAATGCTGTACAGGCATATCTAAATAGGAACAAATCTTAGAAGAGCGAGCCATTAAATCAATAACTTCATCAGTAAGTTCGTCTGGATAAAAGTAAAAAAGGCGAATCCAATCAATCCCCTCAACAGACTCGAGACCCTGTAGAAGTTGATAGAGATTATTTTCTTCGGAAAGATCAACACCATAGTCCGAAAGATCTTGGGAAATCAAATTGAGCTCCCGAACACCAGTTTGAGCTAAATTTTTAGCCTCCACAACTAAAGACTCAACACTTCGGGATCTCAAACGTCCTCTAATTGTGGGAATAATACAAAAGGTACAATGTCGATTGCACCCTTCTGAAATTTTTAGCCAAGCAGTATAAAAGGGACTGGTATTGATTCGAGGATCAAACTCAGTATGAATAAACTTAGGGATTTCAACATGGCTTTTAGCCTCGAGAGTCCCTTCTTCATAAGCTTTCAGTAATCCAACAATTTTATTGTACTCTCCAGTGCCAATAATAAGGTCAACCTCTGGAAGCTCTACCTCTAGGGCCTCACTGTAACGTTGAGCCATGCATCCAGAAACAACGAGGGCCCGGCAATAACCCTTTTTAGAACTTTTGTATTGAGCTAGCTCTAAAATTGTATCAATGGATTCTTTTTTAGAAGCTTCGATAAAAGAGCAAGTATTAACAATGATCACTTCCGCTTCAGATGGCTCCTGAACCACAGTAAAGCCATCTAATCCCAAGTAACCGAGCATCACCTGGGAATCTACTAAATTCTTAGAGCAACCTAAGCTGGTAAAGTAAATCGATTTACTGATTAAACTTCTCGACTGCTGAATCAGTTTTTTCTCCAGGTCCTGAACTGGCATAAAAACCCCAAAAAAAGATCAAATATTTACTGGTGTATAAGCCAAAGTATTTGAAAAATCAAAGAGTTATGAAAGAATTACTCATAACAACACTCCAAAGAACTAGAGAGCCTATGGGAAAGTGGATTTACCTATCAACAAGTTTACTGTTCCTATCCTGTGCCTCAAAACACACCACTCCCCCATCTCAAGAGGTTCTCGAATCAAGTCTTCGCCAAAAAAATAGACGACTGACAGATAAAGTAGAAACTAATGAACGCCAAGCACTCCTCTATTTAAATGCAAAAAAAGCAGCAAAAACGAATCAAGCTTGCCAATCCTACCGTAAACTCGCCATCGACCAAACCTTTCCCCTCAATCTGCTAGCTAAAATAAAAAGTTTTGAAGTCTGTCCTCTAGAAAAAGATTCTATGGAAAAATGGTGGTCTTCCCATAATAAAGATTTTACAGGCTTTCTTCGTAAGAAATACCTTGAGGTATCTTTAAAAATAGCCCAAAAATTGAAAAGCTATCGTTATCTTGCACTCTTTTCTCAAGAGCTGGCTCCCTATAAAAGGCTTCGAAAAGAAAGAGAAACCTTGCTCAAACAGGCACTAAAAGCAGCACAAAAAACTAAAGATGATTCACTTATCGCAGAAACCAAAAAAGCTCTTCACCGATATTCCCCTAGACTCAACCCCAAACCGGAAAACAAAGACCTCTATGCCACGGCCAGGAACTTTGAACGCCATCGTCAATTCACTAGAGCCAGGAAAATTTACCGTAAAATTATTCACCAAAAATCTCGTGACCTTTTTGAGCAAATTAAGGCTTACTATCGCTACGCCATGTCTTATAAGCTTCAAAGAAGCCGCTCTAAATACGTCTACCACTTTGGCTTAATGTGTAGTTGGCTTAAAAAAGAAATTAAAAAGAAATACACAAACAACCAACAAATCCTAAAAAAGTGGTACGAAAAACGCATTCAATACGCTCGGGCCCTCTGGACTGAAAGTCGACTGGAGGCGGGGAGAAATGAGCTTTTTGCCATTTTGATCGAAGAACCAAAAGATCCCAATATACGCGCAGATATCTACTGGCTACTAGCCCATATGAGCTTGGAACAGAAGAAAAAAAACGAAACACTGGCTTACCTTTCTCAAGCAAAAAAGATTGATGACGTCTCCCCTAAAAAGCGAGACCGCATCTCCTGGTCTCTAGGCTGGAATTACTACCTCTCTAAGCAATATAAAAAATCTATCGACACCTTCCAAGACGCTGAAGAACAAACAGAAGATACATTTCTCCAAAAAAAGCTTCAATTTTGGAGAGCGAAAGCCCATCTCTTAAAAGGCGAAACTTCAGAAGCTCACTCTCTTTTTAAGGATCTTACCGCTAAAGATCCCTTTGGATATTATGGCTTAGTCAGCCAACTCGAAATAGGAGAACAACTCGAACCTCTCAATTTAGAAGAAC
Organism: Bacteriovoracaceae bacterium; assembly: GCA_965206965.1. Classification (GTDB taxonomy): domain Bacteria; phylum Bdellovibrionota; class Bacteriovoracia; order Bacteriovoracales; family Bacteriovoracaceae; genus CBDBLK01. The sequence continues at coordinate 634,335 of OZ242254.1, forward strand.
AACAATATATTCCAGAAGACAACACACTCAACTGGCTCATTTCCCTTAAAGAATACAAAATCGCCGAGGATTATTTAAAAAATATCCAAAAGAGCTTTACCGATGTTGATGATATCGAAGAATTACTTCCCTATTACCAACTTGCCAACTGGCACGAGGGAGGAATTTTTAAATTTTTTAAAATAGAACCAGAAGAAAGAAATAGAGTTCTCAACAAATTTGCTCATATTGCCTTTCCCAGTCCTTACAAAGAGCAAATTATCCCGGTAGCCAAGAGATATGGCCTTCCCCCTGAGTTAATCTATGCCATCTCCAGACAAGAAAGCGCTTTTAACCCAACTATTCGCTCTTGGGCCGATGCCTTTGGTCTTATGCAAATACTCCCTGAAAAAGCTAAGAAATTAAGCAAAAGGGCCAAAGTTAATTACAAAAGCTTCCACGATCTTTACGATGTTCAAACAAATATAGCCTTGGGCTCTCTCCTCCTCAAAGATCTTTTAAAAAAATTTAAAGGCAACTTTATCGGTTTTGTCGGCTCTTACAACGCCGGCCCTGGAGCAGTAAGAAAATGGCTTAAAACTCGCCATCGAAAAGATCCTCTGGAGTTTATTGAAATGATCCCCTTTGAAGAAACAAAGGGTTATATTAAGCTCGTTTATCGCAACTACATTATTTATCAAAGATTATTTGGGAAAAAAATTCAATTAAAACGCAACTTCTTCCGCCGATTTCGCTAATTCTTAATAAAATAGAAGAAGAAGCAAAATAATATTGCCATTTGCCCACAGATTCCTGTATCTCCCCCAATTAAAAAAACTTGTGACTGTAGGAGAAAATATGAAAAAGCTCATCCTGGGATTGTTCTTTACAATACCATTATCAATATTGGCCCAAGAAAATATTGAAATTAAAATCAAAACGGACAGTGATCTAACTGGAATAGCAACAGCCACCTATATCGCAACCCAAAGCGGTCCTCACTGCCTAGATTTTTCAATAGATGAATATGGCAATCCTCAAAGAAGAACCAAAATAAAGTATTTAAAATTTCAAGAAACTAAGGGTTTAATTGTCATTCCTAATTACCTCGAATCAAGGTGCCAATTCAAAAGAGTTGATAACATCTCCCTAGCTTTTGAAGTCATAAATAAATTTAAGGCCAACAACGCTGTATCCGTCTATCTTGGTCAAGGCGATGCTGAAATACAAATCATTAACTGCCAAGAACTCGTTTATAATAATAAGATTTCTTGCTACGGCGACATCAGGACAACAAATGCAGGAAAAGCCACAGTCTTAGTAGTGAAAAATTAATGATAAAGCGAACATAAAATACCTTAATAATCTAACGAGGGAGTTAAACTTCTAGTATCTCGTCAACTCAATTAGAAACTCGAGTATTTTTAGGAATCTTAAAGGTAAAGTCGCTTTTCTTAAAGTTAACCTGAGTTCTAATAGAGTCAAATTTTAAAGAGAAAGTCTTATTGTCAGCAAAAGTTACTACAAGTTTTTTAACTCCTTGGAAGTTCTCTTGACCCTCAAAAAATATTTGGGCCCTCTTAACTTGAGTTTCCATCTGCCCACCCTTAGTAAAGGATAAAGTCAAAAGTCCTTTTTTGGTTCTAGAGACTTTGTAGTACTTATTTGTCTTAAGTCCATAATTTAAAATATCAAAAAATTTAATATAGGGGTTTCTTTTACCACTGGAATCAAGAGTCAATTCCCCTGGTTCTCCTTCAATAAAGGGAGCAACATAATACCAACTTTTGAGGGGGTTACTAACAAAAACAATTTTTTGAGGCTCTTCTGTAGCGAAACGGATATGCCCTGGATGCTGGTAATCAATTATTCCCTTCGACGTTTTTATTTTTCCTTTTAAACTCGAAGTGTATTCTTGAGTAAACTTTGCTTGAAATGATTTTGGTAAAAATTTAGACGTTGCCGCTTGTGATCTCCACAAAAGACTAGCGGCAAGAGCTCCAATTAATACTAAACCTTTAAAAACTCTTTCCATAAAGCGGATATATAAACCTAGTGAAGTTGAACACTAACGGCTTTTGAAACTCCTGGTTCCTGCATCGTCACACCATAAAGAGTATCATTAAGCTCCATTGTCTTCTTGTTATGAGTAATGAGAATAAATTGAGATTCACCGCTCATTTCACGCAATAACTCATTAAAGCGACCAACGTTAACATCATCTAAAGGTGCATCGACCTCATCAAGAAAGCAAAAGGGACTTGGCTTGACCAAAAAAATGGAAAAAATCAAACTCATCGCTGTCAGGGCCTTTTCACCTCCTGACATAAGATTAATATTTTGCATTTTTTTCCCTGGAGGCTGTGCTATAATCTCCACACCACAATCGACATCATTAACATCACCAATTATCTTAAGCTCAGCTCTTCCCCCTCCAAAAATAATGGGGAAAACTTTTTTAAAGCGATCATCAACCTCAACAAAGGCGGCTTTGAAACGCTCTTTAGATTTAACATCAATATGAGCAATAGCCTTATCAAGGTCTTCAAGAGATTGTTTTAATTCGTGCTCCTGAAGACCTAAAAAGTCATATCTTCTCTTTTGCCTTTCAAAGTCTTCAATAGCTTGCCAGTTAATTTCTCCCAATCCACTAAATTCAGATCGGTATTGCTTAAGTTTTTGTTCAATCTCCTTAAGGTCATTACCGTAGCGCCTGGAAAAATCGTAGGGCTCCCTCTCTAACTCTTTGACACCCTCTTCTGTTTCCATTTGATACATATTGGAAATATCACAAAGAACCTCATAGTCTTCTGTCATATACTCAAGAAACTTTCCAATTGCATCACGAAGATCAACTCGATATTTCTCAAAAACATCTCGAGTTAATTTTTCTTCTTCTCCTATGTATTGCTCTAATTTAGTTTCTAACTCCACACAAGTCTTCTCTGCCTTATTAATATCTTGATTTAGCTTCTTAGCTTCGTCTTCACGTTTCTGCATTTGATGAAGAAGCTGATTAAAATGATTTTTTGAAAGATTAAGAACTTCTTCCTTTTCAACAAGTAGACTTGCTGTCTCACTATTAGAAGCCTCTAAAGCTTCAAGCTCCCTTTCTGTCTCTAAAATCTCTTTTTGAAATTTTTTTACTAGTTCTCTATTTGAATCTAGTCTTAATTGTTGACGAGAGATTTGCTCCTCAATGTCTTCAATTTGAGAAGAAAAAGATTGAAAACGCTCTTCAAAAGATTTTGCCAAAACTTTCTTCTCTAGAAGCTCTTCTTGTTTCATCGAATAGACTGTCTGATGATGTTTCACGTTTTTATTAAGCTCTCCATACTTGTGAGAGAGAGCTTCGACTTTTTCTTGAAGATCTTTTTGCCTATCCTGATACTTTTCTTCACTCTCCATGATATCAAGCCGACTTTTAGAGATTTCGACTTTGCGGTTTTTTAAAATATCTAAGCGAGCATTTCCAAGCTCTTTATTGGAAAGTTTTGAATTTAGTGCTGAAGATTTAGCTGCATAATGAGACTTAACCTCAGTAAGTTCATTGCGAAGCCCATCATGCTCAGATTGAAGCTCTTCCCAACTTTTTCCCTGGAAACATACTCTTTCATCAAGAGCTTTTACCTCTTCAGACAAAGACTCAAATCTCCCTTCTAAATCTTTTATTTTATTATTCCTTTCAACAACCCCTTGAGATGGATCAGATTGCCCAACTGACTCAAAAAGTTTCCCTCCTCCAAGATTTCGAATAGCAAACTTCCCATCAAAACTCGCAATCGCTTTAAATCGAATATCTGAACTAATCACCTCAAAATTATCCTGACTAAGTTCAGGAATCAAATAAAAACCTTCAAAGAAAAGTTTTAAATGAGAGGCATAAGCCTCCGGCACTTGAACAACATCTCCTAGCGAGACAACTCCTTTCAGCCCCTTCAGCTCTAAGCGTTCAATGGTTTCAGCGCTATAAGAACTCTCCCCTGAAACCCAGAGATCCAAACCAAGCTCTCTATCACTTTCTAGCCAAGCAAAAAGCTCTTGGTAGTTTTCTTCTGAAGAAACTAAAACATTGGCGAATTCTTGAATCAGTAGCTGAACCCCTCTGGCATATTGATCTTCAGACTGAATCAATTGACCAATAAGAGCAAAAGAGTCATCTCCTACATTCCTTAAAAAATCAGCAGCCCCTTCTTTCACTCCTGTTAAGGATGTACTGATTTCCTTCAAGGAAAGAAGCTTAGATTCAACTTGAATAAATTCTCTCGTTTTTGCTTGTAAGCATTTCTCACTTTCTTTATATTCTTGCGACGCATTTTCAACCTGAGAACGAATATTCATTTCGCGCTTTTCAAGTTCTTCTACCTTCTTAGCGACAGCATTCACGGCTTCTCTTTCATCAGCTATTGATTTCGATAAACCTGAATACTGGCTCTCAACAACTTCAATTTCTTGAGTAATATCTTGAAGAGCACTTGATAGCTCTTGCATACGCGAACTATTTCGAAAAATAATTTGGTCTACTTCATTCAACTCTTCACGCGTTCGAGAGAGCTCTTCAGAAAACTGTGCAAGCCCAGCCCTTTCAAGCTCAAGCTCACTTTTAAGAGAACTAACGCTTTCCTCTAATGCAGAAAAGTTAAAACCTTGATCCTTTTGATTTTTTAAACTCTCGAGATCACTAACCAATGCCTGTCGCCGAGACTGGCGATTATTCAACTCCTCTCCAATCTCCTGTATTTCCTTCTCTCGAAGTTCAAGTCCTTTTTCTTTATCTGTACAATTCGTACAAAGGTGTCTTAACTTTTCTTCCCGTGCAGCCAAATCGCGAGAAATTTCATTATATTCTCTCTGTAACTCTTCAATCTTAGCCGCCTGCTGGTCTCTTTGGTAACGCTCATCCTCCAGAGAAATCTCCAGCACTTCTCTCCGTGTTCGCCAGGTCTCAACATCAACCGTTTTCTCGAGGATGGCCTTTCGACCGTCTCTTATCGCTCGAAGTTGATCAAAAACCTTATGGGCATTTGTGGACAATTCACTTCGACGAATCTTTTCCTTCAAACTCCGCGCTCTCTCCGCTCTCTCTGCTTGCTTGCCAAGAAACTGAAGATTTTTTTCAATTTCTGTTTGAAGATCTTGAAGCCTACTCAAGTTTTGCCGAGTCACTTCAATCTTGCGCATAGACTCGCGTTTGCGCATTTTAAACTTAGTAATCCCCGCAACTTCCTCAATAATGACCCTTCTCTCTATCGGTTTAGCTTGGACTAAGCGATTAATTTCACCTTGAGCGATAATGGAATAGGATTTGGCACCGGCTCCCGTATCCATAAAAACTTCCTGAATATCCCTCAAGCGACAAGGCTCGCCGTTAATACGATACTCAGTTTCACCATTTCGATAGAGCTTTCGAGTCAATTGGATTTCAGTAGGGCCCGCAACTCTGCGGCCAATATGGATGAGTTTTCCCTCGTCATTTTCTAGAACTAGAGTCACCTCAGCAAATGAACCTGGTGAATATTTTGAAGAACCTGCAAAGATCAAGTCCTTCATGGAATTGCCTCGTAAGTGCTTAGCCGACTGCTCCCCCATCACCCAAAAAAGAGCATCAACAATGTTAGACTTACCGCAGCCATTGGGACCAACAATACCTGTAATCCCATCATCAAAACTAATAATTTGCCGATCTTTAAACGATTTGAAGCCCTGAACAATAAGGCGTTTTAATTTCACTTAAATGTCCTTAGCTAAACCTAGCTTTTCAATCTTACGCAAAGAATCGGGAAGTGTACAAAAAAAAACACTAACCTTTAAAAGCTCTATTTTAGGCTAACTCAGTGATTATGGGCTTCCATTTCCCCTTTAAGATCTTCAAGTTTTTTAATAATGCTCATAAATTCTTGATGATCCTCCCAATAGTGCTCATGCTTTTCTGCCATTTCTTGGTGTATCCGAGCCCTTTTTAAGTGTATTTTCTTGAGCTTTAAACTATCACCCGCTTTCTTATGACGAACGATAGCCCTATTGTGTTCTCGAATAGATTTTTCGTGATTTTGTATAAATTTATCATGATCTTTCATATGTTTCTCAAACCACCCTAAAAACTTTTTCGCTTTCTTGTGATCCTTCAACATCTGTTGGTGAGTTTCCTTCCAACCATGGTGATCTCTTTTCATGGTCTCATGGGCTTTACCAGGATGCTCATGATGACCATGTTTGTGAGCGCAGGAAAGCATAAATAAAAGAGGTATCATTAAAATTATTTTTTTTATCACTTATTACTCCACTTAACTTCTCTAGATAACTGCGTAAATTAAAGGCGCAACTTAAAGTTAATATTTTTAAACTTCTTCTTCATAACACTTCCATCTGCTCTTATAATTTGAACTGAAACAAATTTTATTCTCTTAAAGTACTCCTTCAAAGAAACATCAATAACTTTATTTTTTAATGGCTCCTTGCAAGTAAAGTAGGATTCGGCTCGTATCTCCGAGTGAGTTCCTTCAAAGTCGTGATTCCATTTAACCTTTTCTTGTTGACAATTTTTCATCTGCTCACCACCAAACAATTGATAGAGGGAGCTATTCCACTGCCTTTGAAAACTCTCTACTAGTTTTTTCTCCGCTTTAGTTTTAGGCTTGTGTTCAAATCCCAAAAAAGCTTCAGCCGGACCCTTCAACATAACCAGAGCTTGATTGGCTTCCACTGCTATATCGAGAGAAACCCTACCGTGGTCATGCGCCGAAAGGCCTTTAGCTTTCCAAACCTCAAAGGAAAAAATAAAAAACAAAAGACAGAGAAATACAAACCTTAGCACTACGCGCTCTCCAACAGGGCCCTAGCCTCTGCCGCATCGAAATCAACATGGATCATTTTAGCCAGATCAATTATAAAAAACCCTACCGCCTTTGCAAACAGGCAGCTTCTAAAACAAAACCACACACCGCACCAAAAATGTCCGTGTTGTCATTTATTTTTATTTAGAGGGAAGTTTTTTTAACGCTTTGATAAATTCATCAGTGTTGGGATAGTAAATCTTAAAGTCACCCTTTCGAATAGAGGGGACGGCCTTGGCTACATTTTGCCGATAATCTTCAAGATCTTTAGCAAAACCAGCACCACCTAGAGAATTAATTTCTTTAAAAATTTGAACTGCCTCATCTTCGTTTTCAAAAAGTTCCTTCTCTCTAAAATAAGAATGCAGCAAATCAGCCAATTTTCTTCCCTTTGGATGATGATCTTCAACTAGGTCAATAAAAAGTAAATGAGCGGCAAAGCGATAACCATCTTCATTGAGAAGTTCTTTGTTTTTAACAAACCTTCTGGAATTACCATGCTCTAGACGTTGCTTCGAACAAATAGCTTGAAGCTCTAGCTTTTTCTGGAGGTACTCAGGATCTTTATCTGGATTATAGGAGGGATCAATTACTGCTCTAGCTGTATAACGACTCAAGTGAGATTCGATAAAGTTATTCATCGCTGACTGCTCTTCCACAACCCAGGGTCTCGCCGCGTGATAACAGGCCCTCAACTGCTCTGTAGGCATTCCAAGCACGAGGACTAAAAAGTCGTTAAATCGATTTGAAATAGAACCCGTTACATACTTAAGCCAAGGGTTGTCTTCATAGATAATCGAAGCAGGCGTATAGATTGCCCCTGAGATAATAGCAAAAACAGCCACTGATCTCACCATAACACCAGCAGGAGATAAGGCCTTAGCTTGCTCTAAAACTTTAGCAGGAATCGTGTATTTTACTTCTTTAGCAACTCTTTGAGATCTCCAAAGCTTTAGTGTTGACCAAAACTCTGACCAAACTTCTTTACTGCGCACTTTTTCCATAGCATCAGTCCGCGCCTGAAACCTAGGGTCCTTTAACACTTCGTCGATTAACTCTTTTAATGCCTTTTGATCTCCATCAAGTTTTGCTCTTGGAGTATTCCCTAAGCGCTCACTAACTAATTCAAGTCGCCTTACATAGATAGCTTGATCTAGCATCATATTATAGAGGCGGCTTTTCTTAAAAGTCTCATCAGCATAGCTTTGAGCAAAGGTGAATTTAATTTCTCTCGCATTATCTCTAATAAAATCTTTAAGATCTTCGATTGACTCAAAGTTAATTGTACTTAGTTCTACCTCCCCTGCTCTATTAACAATGGGGACATCCATTTCTCTTGGAAAATCACTCGAACTCAATTTCTTTATTTTTTCACTCAAAAAATTGAACTGCTTACGCTGTTCAAAACCCGCCTCCATTAAACCATCAACACGACTCCGATAGGCTTGAATATAAGAAATCCAACCTATAACATCTTCCATAGCCGCTTTTTCATCAGCTCCTATCTCCGTATGGTTGTCAACCACCCTAATGATCGTACTAAAAGTATCAACATCGCCCGTAAGTCTATTTTTAGTTTGGAAAAAAGCCGGAACGTGATGAGATTGATTCCAACCTCTTAGCTTCCTATAGAATCTAGAATAGGGCTTCTTTTTTCCATAACTCTCAGCCTCGTGCCCTTCCCAAAATAGTTTTTTAAGGCCCTTTAAATCACCATCAGAAATCATTTGTTTAATGAGCCTACCTCGCACCCTCTTCTTAAAAAGATACTGAATACGAGAAGAACAACTGTCGTAAATGCTTGATGGCGCCCGACCTAAAGAAATACTGCTCTGTAATCGTTGTTGAAAACAACCAGAAATCAATACCAAAAAACCAATACTCGCAAGACGAAACCAGAAAAGCATAAGAGTAATCCCCTATCTTACACTTTCGGAATTTTTAACAGCTTATTTACATTTTTTCGGCACCCCCAACATCCTACCCCTAAGAAAACCCCCTCAAATCGGGACTAAATGAGCATGGCAAAGGCCTTAAAATGGCTCTAACTAGCTAATTTTTAAAAACTTTCGAATCTCACAACCTATCATAACGAGCATAGAATCTTTTTCACCACCAAAGGCGTTTAATGCTCAAAACCGCAAGGTCAGGTATCTTTCCAGCTATGAAAAATCACCTTTTTTCACTAAAGTCAGAACTGTTAGAAAAAGGGTTAGTAAAGTGGACAACGTTATCCTCAAGCCTCCAACGACAGGGTGCTTGCTGAAACCTCTACCAAAAGATACCATAAGCTCTACCGAGGGGAGATTTTAATGGATCACAATAAAACACCTGGGAGAATGCAATCTTGCCTAGAAACTGAGAATCAATCTCTGCCCTTGACCAACTATAACCTCTTTCAAACCGACCAAGTCTTAATAGACTGTATAAAAAGAAGTGGCGCTGACTGGGCCCAACCCAAATTAACAGATTTTGGTGAAAAAATGGGCAGCCTTGAATTTATCCAATACGGTTTTGAAGCCAATGAAAACCCTCCCAACCTTCACTCCCACAGTCGAACAGGTGGTCGACTCGACTTCGTTGAATTCCACCCCTCTTGGCACAAAATTATTGGAGAATCCATTGCCAATGGCGTCCACTGCTCCTCTTGGAAAGAACCGAAAAAAGGAGCCCACGTTGCTCGCTCAGCTATGTTTTTCTTAGCCTATCAAAACGAATCGGGCCATTGTTGCCCAATGGCCATGACTTATGGTTCAGTTCCTGCGCTAAAGGCCCAGCCTAATCTGCTAAAGGAATGGGAGCCAAAGCTTTTTTCCTACCAGTATGACCCTGCCTTTAAGCCCGTCGACAAAAAGGCAGGTGCCTTGGTCGGCATGGCCATGACAGAAAAGCAGGGTGGCTCAGACGTCAGGACTAATACCACTCAAGCTGAGCCAATTAGAAAAAGAGGACCGGGAGAAGAGTACCTTATCACTGGGCACAAATGGTTTTGTTCCGCTCCCATGTGTGACGCCTTTCTCGTTTTGGCCCAGACGCCACCAGGCCTCTCTTGCTTTTTTCTCCCTAGGTTCACCCCAGACGGTAAGCCAAATCAATTCTTTATCCAACGCCTCAAAAATAAACTAGGTGATAAATCTAACGCATCAAGCGAAATAGAACTCAAAGGAGCCTGGGCTAGACTTATCGGAGAAGAGGGAAGGGGCGTTCCCATTATCATAGAAATGGCTAACTCAACCAGACTCGACTGCACCCTAGCAGCTGCCGCCCTTATGCGGCAAGGAATCCTCCAGGCCATCCATCACTGCTTTAACCGCCACACCTTTGGGCACCAGCTGTCCCATCACTCTCTTATGAAAAATGTCCTCGCCGACCTCTGCCTAGAGTCCGAAGCCACAACACTATTTGCCATGAGACTGGCTCAGGCTTTTGACTGTCGAGACAGTGAAAGCACAGAAATCCCCTTTCGCAGACTAGCAACGGCTATCGGCAAGTACTACCTCACAAAAAGATCCATTCACGTAGTCTCAGAAACTCTCGAAGTTTTAGGGGGAAATGGCTATGTCGAAGATTTTATTTTAGCGCGCATGTACCGGCAAGCACCTCTCAATTCAGTGTGGGAAGGGTCAGGAAACGTCATCTGCCTTGACGTCCTTAGGACCATCAACCGAGAGAAACAAGCTTTGGAAGCTTTTTTTAAGGAAGTTAATCAAGCCACGGGAAGAGATAACTTTTTTGACACTTTTGTTAAATCTCTAGAAGCAGATCTTAAAAAGGCCAAGGACCTTGAAACCCTCGCCCGGCATTTTACCGAAAGAATGGCTTTGGCCCTGCAAGCATCCCTCTTATTGCGGTTTAGCTCTCCAGAAATTGCTCATGCATTTTGCGCCAGTCGATTAGCCCAAGCTGGGTATTATAATTTTGGAACCTTATCACTAGAACTCAAACCCGATAACGTCATTCATCGTTCTTGGTCTGGGCAGCAATAAAAAGGCAATACTCTATAAAGACATTTCGATTAAATAGGCGGGAGGAATATTCCGATAAACACGCTGCCAATTTTGGCTTGAGAAAAACTCACTAAATAATGACTTACAAGACATTGAATACAAAATAGTGAAAAATTCACTCTCCGGGCTCATAAGCTCTGTTGTCTCTCTCAGAATATCTTTAGATAAAGGCAAAGGCAGGCTGCTATATGGCAGTGCTGAGATAACAGTATCAACATGTTGGCAGCCATGCTCATTGAGGATTTCCTTTATATTTGCGGCAGAGCCACAAACCAGATGACTTTTTTGACGGCCATCAAACAAAGGTTGGAGCTGATGGCAAAACTCTTGATTCGCTTCAATACAAATAAAAGATGCCGTTGGTCGAATCCTCTTGAGAATCTCACGCGTGAAAACCCCAGTCCCTGGCCCAAGCTCTACAACAACTTCTGCCGAGTCCAGGTTTTTTGAAGAATCGAGCATAGCCTTTACAAAAAAAGAAGAAGTCGGAACTATGGCACCAATCGCTCGCGGAGTGCGAAGAAATTCTTTAGCAAAGCACAAAGTCTTTATCGTTTAAACCTTTAATCTGTATCAACTACAAAAATTGCGCTTTAGTATACAGACATTAATCTAAATAGCAAATTTATCTTTTTACCGCTCTAAGAGGCATTTCCCAAAGCCACTTTCAAATAAAAAATAATAATTTAACACGACTGCACAAAATTTAATAGACCAGCAAAGGTAAAAACACTAAGGATAGACCCTTTCAAAACTTTCTATAAATTTAAAAACTTTGTCGAACCTTCTAGAATAAATGGTCGTTCCTACCTAAACATCTTTTAACCACCCGTGAAGCTTTGGGAATATATCAAAGGTCCTTTCTTTTCTAATTTTATCAAGTACGTTAATAGATTGAGCGAGTGCTTTCACTTTAGTTATGGTTTTGTCCTGAGGCGCTTTAAGAAGATTAATATATTCTTCCACATTGGCTTTATTTTGTTTAGCAACTATAGATTCATTACAAAGCCAAGAGCTGTTCATAAAGTGTTCAACCTCGGGGACAAGCTCACCCCTTAGTTTCTCAGGTATAAGTAAAGGTGATAAGTAAGCAGGGTCAACAACATCATGAAGACTAAACATCAACTCGGGGAAGTGCTGCTTTGAAAAAGCGTCCCCCCATTTTAAGACATCAAAATAACTCAAGCAGCTATAGACTGATAGCCCTGACTTGATTCCTATTCTCCACTTATCATGAAGGGAAGAGAGCTTAATTAGGTTGTGTTCAATTGTTGAATAACATGAGCCTCCACGCAATAAAAAATTCCTTTCTCCTAAATTTTCCCACTAAAATTTTTTAAGAGCTTCAATTGCGAGTCATGCAAAGTCATTCCATTTGTAAAAATAGTGAACTCAATATCATTTGAATTTGGAATCTCTTCTAACACCCTCCAAAGTTTCTTATTTATCATAGGTTCACCACCATGAAGCTTTATGTACTTAAGGTCTTTTGCCAAACGCAAGATAAGTTTAGCCATTTTTTCATCATTTGCCTCGCTCACTTCATAGGACTCATAAGGCTCTATATTAATTTTTTTAAATAGAGAGGCATTTTCTCGCAATTCCTTTTCAATAAGGTGACTTGATATAGGAGTACAAATTCGACATTTAAGGTTACACTTATTGTCCCATCGAATATCCAAATACTTTGGAGGCTGTTTAACCTTTCCCAAATTATTTATAGCTTCAAGAATCATTGGCCAAGCATCGTCAAAGTATTTTTCCATATACCCTTTTCTCATAGAGGTAATATTAAGTTTTTCTTGATCCTGGCAATAAGAGCAAAATTTAACCAACTCATTGTTAAGCATTTTGTTTCGAACATCAACGAGCTCTTTACCGTTCCAAATCCTTTCAAAAGCGACATTATGAACAGCATTTTGTAATTCAGGAGAGTTTTCTGCAAAATTGAGATTAAATGTCATCGGGCATAGTTTGGCTCTGCCATAAGGCCTTAATATGAAGTGAAAAAAAGGCAAAACACAAAAATTTTTATATTTTTTTAGCTCACTAATTTGGACTTTGGACTTTGGACTTTGGACTTTGGACTTTGGACTTTGGACTTTGGACTTTGGACTTTGGACTTTGGACTTTGGACTTTGGACTTTGGACTTTGGACTTTGGACTTTGGACTTTGGACTTTGGACTTTGGACTTTGGACTTTGGACTTTGGACTTTGGACTTTGGACTTTGGACTTTGGACTTTGGACTTTGGACTTTGGACTTTGGACTTTGGACTTTGGACTTTGGACTTCTTATTCATTAGCAACCTTACTTTTTTTTATTGTATCAATAGCTATATTATTTGCCAAATCTCTTCATAGAGAAATCTCCAATTTAAAAAAGAAAATTGTGAGTTACCAGGACAACGAAGTTGCTTTAATGGAAAAACTCTCAGAGCTTCCTTCAAACATTACTGCAGTTTCAATCTACAAATAACAAGGCATTTTTGAGAACTGTTAAGAAAAGCTTTGAGAAAATAAAGAAGTTTATCGGTAAGATTGAAATTAGAACAGATAGAGCGAAACAAGAGAGCGTACAATAAGTACGTAACCGCAGTTACCGCGAAATTTAACATAGCGAGAGGGGAAAAGAGAGTTGAGAAATGGTCGGAGCGACTGGATTTGAACCAGCGACCCCTTGCTCCCAAAGCAAGTGCGCTACCAAGCTGCGCTACGCTCCGACAAAGCCACAAGATAATGAAAAAAGCCCATCTATGTCAATAAAATCTTAAAACTAACCAAACCTATTCAGCTTTGTTTTAAAAAGCTTAAAGCAAATAAGGCCTTAGCCTCTTTTTGTAGGCATTCACACTTGCATCACAACTAAAGATCATATTTAATGCTTAAGAGGGTCTTCTTAACATGCAACATGCACAACTTATTTCAGTTTATCTCCTAATCGCAGGCTTACTTCTCTTAAGTTCTTGCTCAACAACTCTTGATTTCCATGTGCCTACCCAGAGCTTTTCAACACCAGAAGTTCTTGGCGATACGCTCCGCTTTCGAGGACAAGGAGAATTTTCTAATTCAACCAAGTATTCTTTAGCCAAACTCGAACAAGAGACTATCTTCTCTCAGCAATTCAATATTACAACTGAAAAAGGAGCTGCCAAAGACAATGTGCTCAATTTCACTGGTGGTGTTGGAGTGGGAAGCGCAGTTGAGTTAACCTATCGAGCGTATCCCGATTACCCTGATCTTTTCGGAGCTAAAGTTCAAATATTAGGAAGAAGCAGAGAAAAAAATTCAAAAGGTTGGAAACTTTCCCTTTTTGGAGGTTATGGCCAAGGAGAAGTCGACAATACAAGCTTTGAAACATCTAGTCCCGGAAGCGGCTCTCGCACCTATCGTGCCAAATTAAATATCAAAGCCTATGAATTTGGGGCAAGCATCGGGCATCAGATCAATAAAAATTTCTTGCCCTACCTTTCAGCAGTCATTCGTAATGCAGAGGCAGAAGGAAAATTAAACTCTACCAGCAACTCTGAAGTAAAAATTAATAGAACAGCTAAAATAGGCTCGCTGCAACTAGGAATTCAAGCAAATAGTACAAGCGGTGGAAATTATCTACTATTAGAGACAGGCTATACAAAAAGTAAGTGGGGAAAATACTCTCCTAGAGAAGACTACACACTAGGTAGAACGATTGGCTTTCTCTTCCTCTAAAATCATCTCTAGATTTAAAAAAAATTTGACCCTAATACTAACGATATCGAGGAAAGAAAGTATTCATTTACCACTCCCACTCTCCTTTCAACAATCATTTTTAAAATCCTTATAATTATGCAATCGTATATCCCATTCCTGCCCTACACCCTAATCAATTTAATTATTATTACTAGTTGGATAATTCACAAAAAAAACTTACTCATTATTACCAGCGTTCTCGTGGCCCTCTCGGGATTAATGACTGGAAATCTAAAACCTTCAGGACTCTTCATTTTATCTACCTACGGCGCCCTGACCCACGGTCTTGCCAATAATAAATTACCAGTATTATTAAAAATACTTTTTGGAATTTTCTTCTCTATCTTCACAGTGGGACTCATGGCTCATATGTTACCAGGGTTTAACAATGTAAAATTTTTCGATTCAGTCAAATTTTCTGAACAATCCTTGCCCTTCACCATGTATCTCAATTTCGACAAGCCCTTCGTTGGCTTAGCACTATTGAGTTTCTTAAAAATAGAGAAAGTTAAAAGTTTCTCTGAAGCCATCTATGTATTCAAGAAATCTCTTCCAATATACTTAAGTCTACTCGCTTTAATCTTACCGATAGCCTTGATGATGAATTATCTTTCCTTTGATCCGAAATATCCAAAACTAGGATGGGTTTGGATGGTCAACAACCTCATTGTAGTTTGCGTAGTTGAAGAATTATTTTTTAGAGGGCTCATCCAAAATAAATTAAAATATATTTTTAAAAAAAATCAATATGGAAGCTTTATCGCCGTTCTATCGACTTCATTATTATTCGCTTTAGCCCATTACAAGGGAGGTATCTCATATATTATTCTCTCTCTAGTTGCTGGTTTATTTTATGGAATGGCCTTCGAAAAGGTAAAACGAATTGAAGCAGCCATATTCGTGCACTTTTTACTAAATTTAACGCATTTTCTATTGTTTTCTTATCCCGCTTTAAACTCGACGACATAACAACAAACTTTAACCGCTGGTTAATAAATGTGGGATCATTATTTTTTATACACGAAGTTAACGATTAAGCTCTACGCTTCTCAAAACCAGAAAAAAAACGTTCGGCGTGCTGACATGCTTGAAAGCGATGGGAATTCTTCTTTTTCCATTCGGGAAGCATAGCTAAGCTCTCTTCAGAGGAATGGCGTTCTGGAATAAAAACGGGATCATAGCCAAACCCGTGCCCACCTCGATAATCGTAGGCAATCAGCCCTTCCATTCGTCCGTCAAAATAGAAAACTTCCTCAGGGCCTATATAAAAACACAGAACGCAAGTAAAAAAGGCTTTGCGCTCTTCCCCCGTTTTTCCTTCTAATTTCTTGAGCAGCAATTCAGCACGCTCTCTATCACTTAGCCCCTCTCCGCCAAAACGAGCCGAATAAATACCCAACTCCTCAGGGAGAGCAGAAACGGCAAGCCCAGAGTCATCGGCTATCACAGGAGTCTCAAATTTTTGGTAGTAACCTTCTGCTTTCAAAAAAGCGTTTTCTGTAAAACTTTGCCCCGTTTCCCTAACCTCAACCTTTCCAGGAGCCGGACGAACTACAATGGCCCGAGTATTGAAAAGCTCAGAAAACTCCCTAACTTTATGGGCATTACCACTGGCAATAAGAAACTCCCAGGCCATAAACTATCCTTTAAAAACCCGGTTTTGTTCTTCAAAAACAGACTTTAAAGCCGATTCTGAAGCTTCGAGAAGAGCATTGAGTTGTTCCCTTGAAAAAGGCTCCCCTTCCGCTGTACCTTGAATTTCAACAAACTTTCCCGATCCAGTCATAACTATATTCATATCCGTTTCACAAGAGCTATCTTCTGCATAATTCAAGTCGGCGATGATCTTTCCTTCAGTATTTATTCCCACACTAATAGCACCTAGTTGATCCTCGATAGGATCTTTTTTTAGAAGACCCTCACTTATCAGTTTTTTAATAGCCATTTTTAAAGCGACATAAGCTCCTGAGATAGAAGTCGTTCGAGTTCCTCCATCAGCAATAAGAACATCACAATCAACAATGATAGAACGCTCCCCTAACTTCTCAAGATCGATAACAGAGCGAAGCGATCGACCAATAAGGCGCTGAATCTCGTAAGTTCTCCCTCCAACTTTAGACCTTTCTCTCCGAGTACGAGTGTGTGTCGCCCCAGGAAGCATAGAGTACTCGGCAGTCACCCAACCTCGTCCCTCTCCTCTCATCCATCCCGGAACCGACTCTTCAACCGTAGCAGTAATATGCACCTTAGTATGACCAAACTCAACCATCACACTTCCTGCAGCGTAGGGGTTTACCCCAGGGGTAATTCTAATTGAGCGAGGTTGCTCTCTTACTATCAACGACATAAAGATTCCTTTGTGCTAAAAAATAAATCCGCTTAGTCATACATCAAGAGAAACTGTAAGGAAAGAAGACACTATGCTCCAAATCCATTTCAAAGAGTGTAGCTCAACCCAAGACTACTTAAAGCGTCATTGGAAAAGCTTAAAAGCACAAAACCCCAATGAGAATGACTTCGTCGTCTCAACATCGGCTCAGCCAAAAGGAGTGGGAAGGCGAGGGAATACTTGGATTCACTTCAAAAACAATTTAGCCTTTAGTTTTAACTTAGGGCCAAACACTGAAATAACTTTAACTTCACTAGAAATAGGCGTCCTTATAAGTCTGTATTTTCAACAATATTTTAATACTAAGCTTTATCTAAAGTGGCCTAACGACCTGATCAATCAAAAAAAGGAAAAAGTTGGTGGAATTCTATGCCAGCTCTTAAAGCCCAATATCATCATTGCGGGCTGTGGGCTTAATTTATACCTAGAAGAAACAGAAAAAGAAAACTACAATTATAAAGTCAAACCAGGTCCTATCCTTTCACAGCGCCCCCAAATCTCTGAGTTCAATAAGATATGGCCTCTTCAAATAGTCGAATTTATTCAACAGAACCGACTTCACCAGGAAGGTATTCAAGAGAAATGGAATGACCTCTGTATCCACCTTAATCAAAAAGTTAAGATAGGAGATCAAAGCGATTGTAAAGAAGGTATTTTCAGAGGTCTTGGTCCACAAGGAGAAGCACTTTTAGAGGAAGGTGGCACTCTTACACAAGTGATTAGTGGTCCCCTTTTCTTTGTTGATTAAACCCTTCTTTTTTTCTAATAGGGAATACTTGCGAGAGCTTCAGCATCGAGAATGGTTATCTCACGTCCTTTAATCTCAATAAGCTGATCACTTTTAAACTCGCTCAAACATCTAATAACAGTTTCTTTAGCTGTCCCTGTCATTGCGGCAAGGTCATCTCTAGTCAATCTTATTCTAGTTTTTTCAAAACCCTCTTTTTGGTACTTATTACTCAACTGAACAAGAGTATTAGCTGTTCTCTTCCGAACAGAATCATAGGCAAGACTCAAAAGTTGTCTTTCTTTTTCTTCTAAACTATTAGAAAGCATTTTAATAAACTGTATTGCTACATCTCGATTTTTATAGAGTAAAATCAAAAAGTCTTTTTTTGGAACCTTACAAATTTCACTTTCTTCAAGAGATACAGCAAAGTTTGAGTACAATGTCTTTTCCAACAAAGGATGAGTTCCAAAAAACTCTCCAGATGTATAAACATCTGTAATATATTCTTTCCCTTCATCATTTATCTTAAAAACCTTAATTTTGCCTTTATTCAAATAGTAAAGATACTGAGGAGTATCACCCACACTATAAATTATTTGTTCTTTTTTTAATTTAACGATTGATCTCTTTTGAGATAAGTTTTTAAGCTTTTTTAGGCTTCTTGCTGTTTCTAAAAAGTGATTCAATCCTTCAAAGCTCTGATCGTATTTCTTCCTTACAATCCGACTCTTCTTAAACCTAGCTTCAATTGCATTTAAAAGCTCCACTTCTTCAAAAGGCTTGGTTAAATAATCGTCAGCACCTAGCTCCATGCCTTTACGCATATCGCTTTTTTCAGCTTTCGCAGTAAGAAGAATAAAAGGTATACTGGCCGTCGAGGGGTCTCTTGAAAGAATTTGTAAAACTCCATACCCATCGAGTTCAGGCATCATAATATCACATACAATTAATTCTGGTTTTAACTCCTTTGCTATTCGGCATCCTTCTTTTCCGTTAGAGGCTGTATGAACGTCAAAACTAGCCAGCTCTAAAATTTCAGTAGTATTTTCTCTCATAACAGCGTCATCTTCTATCAATAATATTTTTTTCACAACGATGCCTCCAAAGGAAGACTTACAATAAATGTAGTTCCCTTATTTTCTTCACTTTCAAACCAAATTGTACCATTCAAATAATCAAGGTATCTTTTAACAATATTCAACCCAAGACCTGTTCCTTGAATAGATATGGCGTTTTGAGCCCTAAAAAACCTTTCAAACAAATGTTTTTGCTCATCAAGAGGAATTCCAATACCCTTATCTGAGACACTTATTTTGATTTGATCTTCAACTTTTTTGAGAGATACCCTCACTGGATGCTCTGCCTCTGAATACTTTATCGCGTTTGACAAAAGATTAATCAGAATATTCCTCAACATATCTTGATCTTGAAAACATTCAATATCAGCATCAAAATCATCGCACAAGACTTTTCGGTCTTCTTCCTGATACATTGCACAAATATCCTCGATTAATTCTAAAATAAAATCTTTTAAATAAAACCTGATTGGTTTTGCTTCAACCTTCCCTTTTTCCAATTTATCCAACGAGAGAAAATCGTTTAAAATCAATGTTAAGTTTTTTACTAATTTCTTTATACGTTTAATATGCTTTTCTCTACGCTCCAAATTTTTCGACTCATGATATTTTTCTAGCAAACTAGCAGAGGATAATATCCCTCCCAAAGGTGTGCGAAACTCATGAGAAGCCATCGCCACAAATCTTGACTTTAATTCATTGAGTTCTTTTTCTTTCTCAAAAGCACTCCGCACTCTTTGCTCACTCTCTTTCCTTTTAAAAACTTCTTTCTTTAAATCATCGTTAATTCTGTTGAGCTCAACCAAAGCATTTGAAAGCTCATTAGTTCGCTCTTGAACAACAACCTCAAGCCCTTCCGCTTGCTTTTTCAGTTTTTCCTTTATTTTCCTGTTTTCTGAAACATCATTAATAAAACTAACAATATAGAGCTTGTTATTAACTTCATAATAAGACAAACTGATTTCAACAAAAAATCTAGTACCATCTTTTTTCAAAGCAAATAAATCCAATCCCTTTCCCATGACTCTTGGTGAAGGGTTGCCACAATATCTTTCTCTATGAACAATGTGCTCTTCCCTAATTTCTTCGGGAAGCAAAAGTTCTACTTTTTGCCCTTCAAGCTCATCTACCTCATAACCAAATATTTTAGCGGCAAAGGGGTTTACCTTCTCCATAACTCCTTTTCTATTTGAAATAACCATTCCAATGCTGGAATGCCTAAAAAGAGCTTGAAAAATGATAAAATCTTGCCTTTCTCTCATTTGAATAACGCCTAATTGATGAAAATTCTTTTCAAGACTTAATGCATCAAAAATTTCTTTCAGTCAATTAAAAAATCAAAGAGGCTTTTAATTTTTTGTTGAAATCAACTTCTCCATTTTCTTTAGTTCATTGGTCACATCGCTGGGAAGATGTGTACCAGAAGAACCAGTATAGGCGTTCATCATAGACTCCCGATAAGCGGAAAAGCACTTGGGAGCAATTTGGCTATCAAAATACTTTTTTACACACTCTTTTAGGTAGAGATCACCCAATGAATACAAATAAAGATCATTTCCTTGATTCTCAATCAACCCCAACCAATAGAGGGCCTCGGGCATTAATTTCGAGTCTGAATGATTAACAATATAATTCGACAAATAACCCTTAAACTTGAAACTGGTTACCGCATGAAGCCTGTTAGAGAAGCTTCGAAGTTCAGCCTCAATCGGAAGTAGCTCTCTATCCAAAAGAGTCTTCAATCTTTTTTCAGAAAGATTTTTACTCTCTTTCTTTCTGGCTTCTTTATCTAAGTCTGAAATCCAGCGGGAAACATATCCCCTCATATCTTTATTGAAAATGTTTCTCTTTAATAAAGAAGCAAAGTAATTCCTAGCCATCATTGCATCTTTCATATCTCTTAGATAAAGACCTAAAATGACTTTAGAAACTTCTTCTCTTTCAAAACTAATCGATTTATTTTTTATTCCATTTTCCAGATGAATTTTTAAGTAATTAAGCGCTTTCTTGTAATCTCTTAAAAAGTAAGCCACCATAGCCTTATCGTAATTAGTCTTTATATATTTTCTCAATAAATCATTATAGCCAACGCTAATTCTTTCATATTGCTGATTTGGTAAAAAGGAATGACAAGAGATACAAACGGACATGATTTTTTTTATCCTCATTTTTGCATATTGATGATAGTTTTTTTTGTGAATCTTTCTAATATCGCTAATCGACTCTTGAACGATACCAACGAGAGGAGAAAAATAAGCTCTCCTCAGCATTGAATCGTGCTTTGCTTTAAAAAAAGATTTTTCAAGCTCTATCAGATGCTTATCAATATTTTTAAATTTTTCTTGTTTATCAGAATAAGTATAAGGAATGAGTTTTAAATAATTTTCAAAAACATCCCTCATAACTACTTTTGTAGAATCATCGGCATTTAAAAATTTAATATTGGTCACAAATAATAAACAAAAGACAGTCATCATCAATTTCATTGCCTGTACTCCTCAAAAGTTAATAATTCGCAGGGTAGCTAGAAAAATCCAATAAATTATTACCGCCTCTCTCTATCTGCAAAAATATAGTTTTATTTTATGCCATCTAAATTCAATTACGCTGATGAAGTAGTTCTAAAAAATTGATACCAATCATTTTTTAAACCATTTCATTATCGAAATACTGTTCAAATGTTGAGCAGAGAGGGAATATTACTCTACTAAATCAAAAACGAAGAGATTGAATCATAAGAATTATTAAAATTAGTTCTGTATATAAATTATTTGTAGAGTTCTTTAAACAATAAATGGTTTAGTTGTACTATGGATTTTATCTTTCAACTTTCTATTCTTTCTTCTGAGCTGTTTCTCTATCTTAACAAGAACACCATCAAAAGTTTTGTAAAGATTTTCATTTTCATCTTCAGCATGAAAATAAAAATGCCCAGCATGAACATTAACTTCTGATCTATGGACGTTATGCTCAATCGAGCAAACCCAATTCACATCAACATTTCCTTCAAAATACTTTTTTAGATGCTCTACTTTTTTCTGGATCTGCATATCTAAAGAAGGCGTTCCTTTTAAATGACGGTAACTTATATTCACATTCATAATAATTCCTTTAATTTATACTGTTTCTACATCACCCCTTACTATTTCAATTAGTGCATTCAAACCATCTATACTAGTAAAAATACCTTCTAATGCTCCCTCTTTGTTAACGACTAATGCTGAACCAATTTTTCTACTAGACATCTCAAAAGCGACCTCATCAATTAACGCCCCAATCGGAACACAGTAAGGGTCCGGTACCATAATATCCTTAGCAACTAACACATCTCCACTCTTCAAAAAATTAATTAAATTCAAATCCCTATCACTAATTATACCGACAGGAATATTCTCTTTAACAACTGGAATATGACGAACCTTCTTTTCTTCCATCAATCCTATAATCTCATTCACTTTCATATCTTCACTAGCAAGCAAACTTATCGGACTCGTGTATTCATCAATTGAAATGTTAAGGGCCCCACTGGTCATATCTAACCTCCTTTTAAAAACATAATGAGAAATTCTCAAAAATAATTCTATGACTGAGGGTTCTAGAAAAAAATGATTTAAATCATTGTGGTTATTGATTTAAAGTTATGAATCGAAAGAATTCTCGCGTGCTTCCCGAGATAAGTTTTGAATCTCTTCTCGAATTAAGTTTTCTGCCAAGTCAGGGATTACATCCCAAGCAACCTTTTCAACAGTGTTCTGAGCATATTTTCTAACCATTTCCTCAATGACAGGAGTCAACGCTGTTTTCAGCTTTTCCACAACTTGATCTTCGTGAAAAGAGTTATCGGCACTAGCTTCAGGAGTAGAGTTAAAGTCCAGAACAGGAGATTTATTTTCAAAAACAATATTATCGCGATTCGACTCTTCCACAGTCTCATCAGCTAAATCTATTCCAGGTCCTGACTCTTCTAAAGGTTGATCATTATCCAAAATAGGATTAGAAAAGGTTTCTTCTAAGCCAGAATCAGTAGCCCAAAAGTCATCGGCGCTAATTTCCCCTTCAACAGCTTCTTCCAATTCTAAATTTCGAGGAATCTCTCCAGAAAGACTCGGCAAACCAGGGTTTGTAGGTTCCCAGTTTCTTTCTTCCTCTTCCTCCCTGTCTTCGCCCTCTACTAAAAGCTCATCTAAAGAAACAAGCTTTGAAGAAGGCTCGTTTTTTTCCTCACTAGATGAGGGATACTCTAAATCATCTTGCTCAGGAAAAAGAGTCGCTTCTTCTTCCTCATCATCATCTGAAACAAATACATCCTCTCCCGACATCTTGGCAGGCATCATAACTTCACTAGGGCCATCAATGACTCCAGGAACTTCCATACCCCACCCCTTAAGCTCTTCATCAAGTGCATTGTCTGAGTGATCATGTTCTGCCATTTCTGTAAAATGATTTTCTTCAAAACCATCCTCTTCTTCATCAAAATCTGTAAAGCCATCGGCCTGGGGAGAGTCCACTACCCACTCACTGCCAAGAAGATTTTCATCATTATGAAGACTATCAGTTGAAGTTTTTTCAATAAGTTCCCTGCATTTTTGAATAAAAGGTCCCGATTCAAAGGGCTTAACAATTTTGTCATCAATTCCAGATTGCCCAAAAGTATCATCATCTACTGTATCAAAAGTGCCTAACATCGCGAGAACTCTCGAAGAAGGCGATTCTTTTTTAATTAAGCGAGACAACTTATAACCATCTTTGTCTTCACTAAGAGAAAAATCTAATAAAATAAGATCAAATGAATCATTTTCCACAAGCTTTAATAACTCTTCCTCAGAGTAAGCCTGAACCAATTCATAATCGGCATTAGCCAATGTAATTTCGACTACTTTTTGAACGGTAGAACTATCATCAGCAACTAATACTTTAGAAGACATAAATCACCTTCCTACCATTTTCACTGAAAGTCGAAAGGTTAGCAAATAAAAATAATGAAAGAACTTAAAATTGTAATATCAGAGCACTTTGGTTGTCTAAATTGCCTCGAGAGTTATTGAGATCAAAAAGAGTTTCGATTTTCTCTCGAACTGTGTCGCCATCTTTCTGTAGAACATGTTTTAATTCATCCTGATTAATTCTTGAATACGAACCATCCGTTAAAAGTATCAACATATCCCCCATATCTGGCCGAGCCTCTCTAATATTCAAATGAAGCTCATCAAAAAGACCAAAAGCACTCAAAGGTGCTGTTTGAAAATGGCGAATAAAAGAATCCTTCGCTAAAAACTCAAAGCTATCAGGATTACAAAGAGTTTTCAGATGCCCTTTGCTATAAAGATAGGCGATACAATTACCAACAGAAGCCAATGTCAAAATATTTTCTGATTGTGATACAGCAATGGCACTTGCTCCTCCTCGATTACTCATTTCTTTTTCTCCATTTTCTTGCTTTAAAAGAAAATGAGCATAGTTCATAGAGTTAATTAGTGCATTCCCTTCCAAAACATACTTATGCGAATAAAAAAATGGCATCGTAGCATCAGGATCACCACCAATTTTCGTGTAAAATTTTTTAATATTTTCCTTTAAATTACTAACAGCTCTTTCTCCTATCCCTGATCCACCAAAGCCATCAAATATAAGGTAAAGCTTATTGATGAGATCAACTTCAACAGAGTCTTCATTCACCTGAAGATAAGGACCTTGTTGAGAGCAAGCTGAGTAACTTTTTAATTCGAGCATAACTAATCCAGGTATTCCTTTAATTTTTCAGTAGCTTTTTTATAATATTCACTATCAGTAGGAGATATCTGCTGTACTTCTTGAAACTTTTCTTTAGCGTCATCAAATAAGCTCAAAGATTCAGCAATAATGGCTTCTCTATAAGCTTTTTTAGACCTCAACTCTAGCCTCTCTCGAATAGCATCCATCTCATTAAGAGCTTCCTCATGAGATGGGTCATAAGAAATAACCTCTAGGTAATTCTCATAAGCTCCTTTTAAATCTTGCCCCTCTTTTAGAGACCGAGCCTTTCCCGTCAGTGGATCAACGATAGCACTTAGCTTGCTTTTAGATTCTGTTAACATTTGAGTAGCTTCTTTAATCAAATCCTCATCAATTCCACTTTGTCTTAAAAACTCCTCTAATTTGAGTATGGCCTTATACCACTCCTTTTTTAAATAAAAGGTCTTTCCAGGGGTCAAAGCATTCTCTTGACGCTTTCTTTCTGCCTCTCTTTGGGCCTTCTCAAGAGCTTCACGCTCTTTTTTCTTCTTATGTGCGTCAATCCTAAGTTTAAGTTCTGCAATATCCTGATTGTCAGGATCCAAAACAGCCACTTGAGTCATTAAGCTTTCAGCTAACTCGATATTTTCCTTAGTAAAAGCCTCCATCGTTTGCTTAACAAGTTTTTCTATTTTTATCTTCTTAAGCTCATTTTCTTTTTTCTTTCGAGCTTCCTCTGCTAGCCTCTCTTCCTCCTTCAAAGCTTCTTTAGTTAGCTGCTCCATGAATTTCGATTTTTTATAGCCGGGGGGAATAATCTGGTGAATTCTATCAAGCTCTGTAAGAGTATCGCGATATTTCCCACTATTAAACAGATCCTTAGCCAAAATATAAGTCGAATCAACAAATTCTTTCTGCTCTTGAGTTAATTTAACTTTAAGTTTTTCTTCTTTCTTAAGAGCAGCCTCCTTCGCTTTACCTTGCTTAGGCTTAATTTTTGCAACCTTTTTCTTTCCACCACCACCATCATCTAAAAGGACCCACAAAGCCACTAAAACAACACCTATGATAAGCAGCTTTTTTCTCTTTTCCGGATCTTTCAAAGCTTCTTTGGAGAAAAGAGACTGATTGCCAGAGGATAGCCCACTCTCACCGAGACTCTCCCCGTCAATAACAGCGCCATCTTCATCATCAAAGTTTGTCCCAACTTCAACAATTTCTTCAACTTCTACAATTTGATTTTCTTCCACGGGCATCAATCGTTCGGATTCCTGGGCCAAGAAATCCGACTGGATTTTTACTGTGAAAGTAGTCGAGCCAATAATAAACTCATCATTATTCGTCAATTCATGAGAGTTAATTCTCTCCCCATTAAGAAGAGTACCATTTCCAGATTTGAGATCTTCGAGTGTACAAGTAATATTATTTTTCTTAATAATGGCATGAGTACTCGAAACTTCAGGATCATTTAATACAATCTGACATTTATCAGGTTCTCTCCCAATTATAATTTCTCCGTTTTCAATAACAAACTTGTCGTAAGGTGCATATTCGCCAAACAATTCAAGCTCAAATTTAGCAAAAGTATTTAAAACTCTAGTTTTTTCATCATCCCCCATATCATCACTGGCTTCGACAGGAAAATCATTTTCATCACTAAAACCAGACTCATCAAAACCTTCTTCCTTAGTGTTATCACTGTCACTAAATTCATCTCCTTCAGTCCCATCATCATCAAACTCAGAGCTGACATCAGAAAATTCATCTTCCTCAGATGTATCGAATTCATTTGAATCACTTTCGCTCTCCTCCGAGAACTCTCCACCAAGATCACCATCCAAACCCTCATCAACATTATTTTCCGCCTCTTCCGCCTCACCTTCAACCTCAAATACTTCTTCTCCTGAACCTTGCTCCAAAGCCACCGTCTCAGTTGCTTCTACAGTAGGAGCATTCTCCATCATTGTTTCCGTAGCCCCATCACTTGTTGCTTCGGCCATCATTGTAGTTGTCATTTCATTCACTGCTTCATTTTCTAATAACTCTGAATTTGCCGAAGAATCTATTCCTGTTGACTCAGAAAGCTCAAAAGAAAGCGAAAAGGGCCCAATCGACACAAGATCTCCATTCTTTAAAACAACCTCTTGTGAGAGAGAACCATTGATGGAAAGAGCATTGAACTCATTGCAACTAACTAACATCCAAGACTGATTCTGATACTTAAGCTCTGCATGCTGACGACTCACCTTCATATCATCAAGGACAACATGACAATCATCGCTTCTTCCTATGAAGAAGCTAATGTCAGCCCCTCCATTCTCAGCAATATCTTTAGCTAAGTCGATTTTTAGGTATTCTTTACTATCTTTAAAAACACTTATATTCATCTTTTTCGTACTCTAGTTTTTCAGCGAGAAAAGCTACCTGTTTTTGGGCATCCGAATATCTTTTATCTTCTGGATAGTCTCGAAGATAACGGATGATCTCACACCACTGTAATATAGCTCCTCGATACCTCTTTTGATCAGTTTCATTTGCTGCCTTTTTGGCAATTCTCTGAATAAACTCATCCAGCCTTTGTTGCGATTTTTTTAAGAGAAAACTTGCTTCACCATTTCCAGGGTCCATAATAAGAGCGAGATTAAACTGCTCGATGGCCCTAAAGAAATTTTGTTCTCTCAACTCTCTTCTTCCTCTATGAATAATTGATTTTAACTTTTCTCTAACACTCTTGTCTAAATTGGAACCCTTACCTTTTCTAAAATTGACACTAGCTCCTTTATTTCCCTCTTTGCCAACATTTGAGCCCTTTCTTGGCTTCTGAGGGGTGTCTTCCCAAAGAAGAAAAATAGCAAGGAAAACAGCCACAATTATATAAATTCTCTTCTTTTTAGCCGCTTCATCGTCCTTCTTTTTGGACTTTTTCTTTTTAGGCTCTTCTTCAAATTCATCGTCTTCATCTTCGTCATCTTCGTCATCTTCAACCTCAACAATGGCCTTCTCCTCAACTTCAACGTAGTTGTACTTAAAGACAGTAGAGCCTATGATAATTTTATCATTATCAATAAGAGTATGTTGACTCACTTTAAGATCGTTAACAACAATTCCATTTTGAGAACCCAAATCTGAAAGAATATATTTGCCCCCGACAATAGCCAGCTCAGCATGTTCTCGAGAACTCTTTGTATCGAGAACCTGGATATCAGCTTGATCACTTCTTCCTAAAACAACACGCTTTCCTGAAAAAAAATAAGACAAACCTTTATTTTTTCCTGTCATACAAACCAAGCGGTGGTAAAAACCTGATTCCTTAGGTAATTTGAAATTTTTAATGATTCTCACTGCTGGCAAAGCCATAGATTCCTTCTACTCAATCATCTCTTACAAATGTCACATAAAAAGATTTAGCAAATCCATCTTTTCCAATAAGAGATGTAACGTTGACTTTGTGAGGAATACCCGAAAGCTCATAATCCCCCTGTTGATGAGTACCATTATTGTTTGCTGAATTATCACACAGCTCAATAACAGTAGCTGCAAAACCTTGTTCACGAGAGACATCTAGGAGGTTCATGCCTTGACTTGCCGACTCTCGTATTCCACAAAGATCTTCGGCTTCCATGTTAATATGGGATAAGTTTTTCTGACTATCTAAAACTAAAATTGGCCCTTGAGCACCTTGCATGAATTCATAGAGAGAAGCTACGTAGCTTTCATCTCCTTCATCCTCAACAAGTTCATCACCATCTTCATTATTGAGCTCTCTAATTCTCTGAAGTGATGCATTTATTGAGTTCTTTAGTTGATTAAGCTCAGAAAAAATATACCTAGATTCAATACTCTTTCGTCCTCCACGCAAACCTTCTTCAAATTGGTAACGTAATTCTTCTAGTGGTCTTAATGTTAAATAATAAAAAACTCCAAAAAGAAAAATTGCAGCAATACCAATTTTCACTAGCGCTTCAAGAAAATTATAATTAATCTTTTGAATATGTTCTCTTAAAGATCTTGGAGAAAATTTAATTGCAACAATACCGATAGGCTCTTGCTGTGCAGTCTCTTGGTTAAAAGCCCAAATACTTTTCCCAATGAGAACAGTATCTGAAGAAATCGATTTCACAAACGGCCTTCCCGACTGAGCACCCTGATTAGATGCTTGGGACTTAGCTAACTCCCAAGCCAAAACAAATTGTGGATCATTAACATATTCATTTAACTTAGTGCTAGGACGAACAATTCGACCTTCCATATCCATAAGCCTATAGCTAACAACCCCTTCCGTTCCTTCACTTTTTCGAGTTATCCATTCAGTATCGATTTTTTCAATTTCTCTATTGTTCAAAGCCTGAGTATTAATTCGAGCCAACTCCTGAATATAGTGGTGACCTCTCTCGGCAATTTCAGTAATGAGAAGACCTTTATTACTCTCCATAACAGGAAAAACGACAAGTGTTACACTTGTAAGCGTAAAAAGAAAAAGCACAAATGGGATGAGGTGATGCCACTCATACTCCTCATTCAACCCATGCAAATGGCTCATCAATTTGTATTTTACAACCCACAGCGCTTTTGCCAAAGGAGCATCAGGAGGGGTTCCTCCTCTAATAAATTCTTCTTCTTCATCCTCATCATCTTGAGATACTCGTTTCTTAACGATGATCTTTTTTTCTTGGACATAAACAACTTGGAAAATAGTATCAGGCAAAGCAATCTTATCACCATTTTTAACGGTTGCTCTCGTTATCACTTTTCCATTTAAGAATGTGCCATTTGAAGACCCCATGTCTTTTAAATAACAAGTATCGCCCGTTACCGTAATACTGAAATGCTTCTTCGATATTCCATTGACTGGTAAATGAACATCGCAGCCAGAGTCACGACCAGCAATGCTCTCTCCCTCTTCCAGAACAAATTCTTCCCCTCTCAATTTTCCAGCGACAACAACTAATTTGTACATAAAAGTTCCAGTCTATCCCCCACTTTTATATCATGGGGAAGAGTGCCTCCCATAATCTCTAAAACCTTTGCTGATTTAAAATAAATTTTTGTCACTCGCCAAGGCTTCATTTTTCTGATCACTTTTACAACTTCATTCTTCGCCGATAAAAAAACAATATCAAGGTCATAGTTCATAAAAAAAGTATGAATAGAGTTGCAAGGGTCAATTAACAACCCATCAGCATCCCCTAAGTCTCGACTCAACATCAATCCCTTCATTCTCTCCAGTATTGTGTCTGCAACTCTAATATTTGATATTAAAACAATTCCATTTCTTGTCAGGCGACAACTCATTAACGACCTCCACTCATAGCTTCAATAGCAATAGGAGTCGCTACAACGATAAAAACAGCAGGAACAATCAAAAAAAGCATGGGAAATAGTATTTTTGTTGCCGCAGTAGCCCCTGCTTTCTCAACATCAGCCGAACGTTTTTGGCGTATTTCCTCTGATAAAGCTTTTAAAATTGGCCCAATACTGGCTCCCACAGAATCAGCAGCAATAAGAGTCGCAGCGAATGAAGAGATTTGGATTAAGTCAATTCTCCAAGCCATATTCCTCAGTGCTTCAGCTCTACTAGCACCGATTTTGATCTCTTTCTGGAGAATATCAAACTCTTTAGTCAAAGCAGACGGCTTAGCTTTTTCTGTCACTTTAAACATGGCCGCAATAAAATCTAGCCCCGACTCCACAGAGAGAGCCAACATATCAACGGCAAAAGGCATAGCACTAACAATTTCCTTTTGACGATTTTGCATCACTCCTTTGATCCAAATATCGGGATAAATAAAACCAAAAGGTGCCAAAACAAAAACAGCTTCTAATGGCCAATCTTCTTCAAGAAAAACTCTAAGTACTAAAAAAACAACGGGAAAGCCTAAAATGAGAAATAATTTAAAACTATAAAAATCTTCAGGTGTTAAAATTTCCTGTAAACCTGCACAAGCCAGCTTGCGTTTATACTTCTCTTTGATTTTCTTTTTGTTCTTCATGGAGCTGACAATTGGGCTCACATAACGGCGAAAAAAAGGGCGCGAATAGCGCAAGACAATCCCTTGGCTCTTGAGAAGGTCTTGATCTGACCCAGCGCCATCTTCAAGCTTCTCCTGGGCCTTAAATTCGTCTTCTTCTAAAAAAACAAGACTCGTTACCCAGAAAACAGCAAGCCCAATTAAGCCGATGCCAGCATACATCAACATATCACTACTCCTTACCTCTATAACCACAGAATATCAGAAGGTTAGGAAGGAGTTTCGCATCGGGAAATAAAGTCCTAGGGAGGGCCAAAGAGCTTCTCGCTTAAAAAGAAGCCATTTTAGTGCGAACTTCATCAAGTAGTACTTGAGCTTCTCGACGACCTATTTTTTTAGCTATTTCAGGAATGTAAACTGGTTGAAATTCACTGAGATTGTTCTTTTTACAATCCATGATTCTATCGAATCGATCTTTAATAACTTCATTCTTGAGCTTTTTAGTCTTTTTAGCCTCTTTGAGTCCTTCTAGGGCCTTGCGAGCACATCCCATTGAACGATACTCAACGATATCAGCTCCAGCCCCAATAGCTTGGACAGCTGCTTCTTCAATTGACCACCGATCGGTAATAGCTTTCATCTCCATATCATCTGTCAAAATAAGCTTAGTAAATTTAAGCTCTTCTCTCAAGATTCCATAAGCTTTAGGAGAAAGAGACGTTGGCCACTCGGTATCAATGGCATCGACTTGAAGATGGGCCATCATAGCAAATTCAACACGAGACTTTACCGCTTTAATAAAAGGCAAAAACTCTTCACAGCGAAGCTCTTCTAAAGATTTTTTCACAAAAGGAAGATCTAAATGAGAGTCCTTAGTCGTCCCACCGTGACCAGGAAAATGTTTTGCACAAGCCATAACACCATTGGTTTGAAGCCCACGAATAACAGAAGAAATGCATTTACTAACATTTTCGGCATCAACTCCATAAGCTCTATCACCAATGACTTTATTATCTGGATTATTCCAAATATCACATACGGGAGCCAAGTTGAGATTAACCCCACAAGCAAAGTATTCTTCAGCTTGAATTTTTGTTATGTGGAATAAAATCTTGGGTGAATCCAGCCTAGCAAGCTCAAAAGCTGCAGGGATCTGTGAAAAATGCTGCTTAAAACGAAAAACTCTCCCTCCTTCGTTATCGACAGCAATAAATAAGGGATACTCCTTCCTTAAAACTTGAATCGAATTCACTAATTCAGCTAGTTGCTTAGGCGACTCATAGTTGTTAGCAAAAAGAATGACACCACCTATATTTTCTTTTTCAATAAACTCTTTTTCTTCTTCAGTAAGAATTACTCCACTAATACCAGTAATAATAAGCTGTCCCAAATCACTCATTTCTTTTCTCCACCATCGAAAGTCCTTGTGATGGCCAAAACATTTTAATCATTTCCAAAGATTTACTTATAAAATAAAAAATCGTTGTCTTACCAAACTTCAAAGAAAACCTCACTTGTCCCTCAGAGCTTTTCCCATCATAAACTAAAAAAGCCTGGTTAAAAAATCCAGAGGGAACGTTCAAGTACTGCTCTTGAAAATAAGGATAACCTTCAAAAAGCAGATAGAAATTCATTTTGCCTGCCTTCTTTTCAATCGCTTTATTGAGAAATCCTGTCATAGCAGCACACTCAAGAACTTGCGAAAAAAAACAATAAAGACCCTTACTCTCAGGAAATTTAAATGATTTCTTTTTGTTCCATTGAGGTTCTGGGCTTTTTAATGTAATTTTCATGGCCCTCTTTTTAGGATCTATTTTTCCCTCCGCTAGATATCTTTGTCTCTTAAACCAAACTTGATACTGAAAAAATTTAGGTCTCAAAATTTTTAACTTCTTCCTCAAAATACCTGGCGTTGAGAAAACCACACTTTGTTCTAATACTTTTGGACGATTTTGGTTTGCTTCCAATATTCGATATTTTGTAAAATAAGACTTTTTTTCTTTTCCAAAACCAGTTTCTCTTTCGACAGTAAAACTTCCTGATTTATCAGTTAATAAATAAAGCCTTCTATAGGTAAGCCCCTTCCCGTTAGGAGCCAAAGATGAACGTTCAATAAAGGAGCAGCCTGAAAGGGCGAAAAGCAATCCAAAAATTAAACTATTTTTCAATAAATTCTTCAAACTCTTTATGAGCATTATCCATGCCATCACTTTGCCGGAGAATTTCCATAATTTTCTGAGTAAGTTCAGAAACAGGATTAAAATTGAGTCCAACTTTATAACAAGCTCCACCTTCACCACGATTAACAAAGTTGACCTTATAAACGACTTTCGATGTAGGAACTTCAAAAAGATCTCCATCAAAGAGTATCTTAAAAGGATATCTCTTTGCTTGATCGAAATAGCTTCCCTCAGTAGCACCAACCGTAAATGCAATTCCTGATCGGCTAATATCAAGAGCCCGAAAGCCCACTAAATCCTTCACATCATCAGTTTTCTTAGAAAGCTCATCTAAAAGCTTTTGCTTTCGCTGTTTTTTGTAATCTAAATAAAGCTCTCCATCTTCTCGCTTAAGAGGAACAATATTATCTTGATTCAAGTCATGCTTAGGCATTTTGAAATATGCATAAACCTGATGATGAGGAAATGTCAGCAATCTTTCATTTATTCTCTTTTCTGATCGGTAAATATCTTTATCGAGCTTGAGAATGAGGTTGCCATCTGTTTCATTCAAACTGATAAAGCCTTCTGAAAAATAATCAATTTCATTAAGTGTAAAACTTAAAAAAACTTGTTTATTTAAAATAGAATTGTCAGCTTCTTTACCCTCTGAAAAGAAGGTAATGAGGACAACTGTGCCTCCATCCAATTTCAAACTCTGAACTTCAACAACACGGTAAACAAGTGAATCTCCACCCTTAGCCCAGACATTCACCAGTTCCTTTTGATTGGAAATAACCTTAAATTTAGGCAATATTTCCTTATGACTTAATCGAATAAAATTATTTGAGCCAACTCCCATGAGTAGCCAACCTTTTTTAAGAAAGCGTCGTTACTTGCTTTAAAAGATCAATAGACTCAAGAACTTTACCACATCCTCGGACAACACAAGTCAGAGGATCCTCTGATAAGCTTACAGGGAGACCTGTTTTTTCTTTTATCAAAATATCGAGATTAGCCAATAGTGATCCCCCCCCTGCTAAGATAATACCATTATCTACGATATCTGCAGCTAATTCAGGTGGAGTTTTTTCAAGTGAAATTTTAATGGCTTCCACAACTTCTCCAATAGGGTCAGAAAGGGCATCGCGAATCTCATCCGAAGTTACTTCAATAATTTTGGGCGCACCTGCAATCAAATCCCGACCTTTAACTTCAAATGACTTCACTTCCTCATCAAAAGGATAAGCATTACCAATAGATATTTTAATGGCTTCAGCTGTTCTCTCTCCAATAAGTAAGGAGTATTTCTTCTTAATATATTGAGTAATCGCTTCATCAAACTTATCACCGGCAACTCTAACCGACTTCGAAAAGACAATTCCACCAAGTGAAATAACAGCAACTTCCGTTGTCCCCCCCCCAATATCAACAATCATATTACCAGACGGCTCTGTAATTGGTAGGCAAGCACCAATAGCAGCGGCCATCGGTTCTTCAATCAAATAAACTTCACGAGCACCCGCTTGTTCAGCAGATTCCTTTACTGCTCTTTTTTCTACTTGAGTAATTCCAAAAGGAATACAGATAATAATCCTAGGCTTTACAAGTTTAGATCCTGCTAGAGATTTCTGGATAAAATACCTCAACATGGCTTGAGTGACTTCAAAGTCAGCAATAACACCATCTTTCATAGGGCGAATGGCTTTAATAGAACCGGGTGTTCGTCCTAGCATTTCCTTAGCTTCTTTACCCACGGCAAGAACTTTACTAATACCCTTAACACCCTGGTGAACAGCAACAACGGAAGGTTCATTAACAATAATTCCCCTATCTTTGGCATACACCAGGCAGTTAGCCGTTCCCAAATCGATCGCTAAATCGTTTGAAAACCAATCGAGAAATTTCTTAAACATGGAATCGTTCCTTTATTTTTAAAATCACCAGTGATAATGCCTAATATTCTCACCTCGCTCAGCAATATCCGCCATGGCTTCAATGCCATGTTCAATATGCATGTCCGTATATTTCTGAAAAACAGCTTTTGCCGAGGCTTTGGTTTTTATTCCTCCCGGTTTCATAGGACAATCTGAAACCAGTAAGAGAGCTCCAATATTAACCTTACTTACAAAACAAGTGGTAAATAAAGCCGCTGTTTCCATTTCAACAGCTAAAACTCTCTCTTCAATCAAATTCAATTTAAATTTTTCATCAAATTCCCAAAATCTAAAATCCGTAGAATGAATCGTTCCCGTTCTATATTCTAAACCATGCTCCACCAATATTTGAGAGACAAATTTCTGGACCTTAAAAGTAGGGAGTGCTGGAACTTGAGGAGGTAAAAAGTGTTGAGAAACACCCTCCGCTCTAACCGAAGCGATGGGAAGAATAAAATCTCCTATCTTTAGGGAAGGATGGACGGCACCACAAAGACCTAAGAATAAAACCGCTTTGGGTTGAATCACCGCCATAAGTTCACCAACTAAAGCAGCCATCGCACTTCCTACACCAAACTCAATAATGGTCACTTGAGCTGACTTGGAGCTGGAAGCCTTAAAAGCACTCCCAATAGTATAGTGATGGTCACTTAATAAGGCGTTAAAGCGCTCTATGTAATAATGAAAATTAGTGAGAATAACCTGCTTTTGAAAAGCTTTAAATTCATGGCCTGTATACCTCTCCAACATATCAATAGCGATTTTTCTCTTTTCATCATTTCCATGAATTCTCTTTGTTTTGAGAAAGGCCTTACGAACATTTACGGACGTATTGTACTCCACTTCCTGTGATTTCTTATTCCTCACAATCTTGCGACTAGACTTTTTCTTAGAGGATCGGGAGGCTTTCCTAGACGAAACCTTTCGAGAAGGACTCTTTTTAGTCAATTTTTTCTTTTTGACAGACATCGTCAGCCCTCTAAATAGACGCTACTTCCTTGCAACTTATTTCGTAAAATTTACCACTTAGCCCTTGTTCATGACAACCAATTCTCTAGGCGTTATTGACTTTACAAGAAAAGCCCTTGAAATCAGGCTTTCTTAAAACTTGCCAAGCAATTATCAGCCGACTATTATGGTTGCCTTCAAGTTCATAACACACTTTGTAAAGAGGTTCTCCATATGGGAATGGGTAGAAAAAGAAGTATTCTTAAAATGAAAAGAAAAAAAAACCAGGCTAAAAAAAAGGCTCGTCTTCACCGTCGAAAAGCAGCAGGTAAATCAGCTTAATTGTTGGACTTAGACTCACTTGACTTGGCTATTTTTCCGCTTCTCAAGTGAAGTGAAACCATATTTTTTAACCACAACCCATCAGACTGTTTCCAATTTCCCGTCAAACCACCGAATTCTCTTAAACCACGAATATAGATATCGAGTTCATCCCGAGTCTGAAACTCTCTTTGTTTGAGAAGAAAGTCTGCGACTTGAAAAGAATCGAAAGCCATCATTTCAATCAAACTACCACGTTGACCATACTCTTTGTAAAACCAATGGCTGAAATCCTTCGAGCTCTCAGTTACATCATCCCCAAGAAAGTGGATATTTTTAAACTTATGGGATTCTCTAGACAACCTCTTTGAGCGCCAACTCGGTCCACCAATAACATTGACATTAAAAGCATCAAAATAGGTAAAACTAGGAATAATTTGAATAGCCTCTAAAGGAAAAGCAGGAATAAAAACCCAGTCAAAATCGACTTGAGGTTTTAGAATCTGTATTCTCCTCATGGAATGATGCTTTTCCAAAGCGTAGACTTTTTCAAGCAGATCGTACTCCTCTTGACGCTCCCTAATGTATTCTAACCCCAATAATTTTTTCACAGGCTTTCTATAATCATTGGTTTTCTTCTTATAACTAAGAACGTCTGTTACCTTAACACCGGCCAAGCTAGCTTTTCTCCAAAACTCATCAACAAACGCTTCACCTCGATCAGTTTGGGGATAAATAATAGCCGCTTTCTTTCCAAATCGCTCCATATGATCGTCACTAAATAAAACGTTAACCATAGACTCTACGGAACCTGGCACCTCCAAAAGAAGATGATCCTTTTTTTCTTTGGGAAGGTAAATCTGACTCAAGGAGATGAAGAAAACACCCAGTTTGCGAGCTTCTAAATATTCTTTTTCAGCCTCATTAGCAAACAAACCGCCCACGATGATACTAACGTAACTCTTTTCCACTAGCTCTCGAACAGCATGAGTTCCCACGACACCGGAGCCTTTAGAATCTTTAACGTGTACCTGATAGGGAAGCTCCTCTCCCTTCCTATCTTCTTGCGATTTTCTCAAAGCAGCATCAAAACCCTTCAAGGCTCGAAGTCCAAAGTTTCTTTTAGGACCAGTTAAGGGTAAAAGAAGACCTATCGATTTTGAATCAAGCTTAGCGAAAGCTTCCATTCTAAAATCAAAATGCCCTATCAAAAACTGTATTTCAGAGTGATTGGCAAAATGATCTTTCACCCATTCTAAAAGATCTTCTGCTTCATCTCGGTTGCCAGAATAATAAAGTTTTTCGGCTTCCAAATAACCCAAATAACCTGTCACAAGAGTTTTTTCAGACTCTAGTTCTTCAAGAATGCTAAACTTCTCTTTGCGATCGAGCTTAATAAACTCAGACATAAGGACTTCATAATAAATATCGCTCTTAAGATCACTGATTTTATTTTTAAAACCTAAAGATCGGACCAAAGAAATAACCGGATCGCGATCTTTACCTAACTCTTTTCCTAGTTTGTATCTTAATTTATGATACTTTTGAGCTTCCTCAGAAGATAAAAAGCGAAAATCAGAAGCCAGAAGGGCTTCGTAAGCTTTATCTTGAAAACCAAGTTTAAAATAGCTACTAGCGAGATTGAGCCGTATTTGAGAAGTCAAAGACAAATCTTGACGGGACGTTTCTAAAGCTTGGTCAAAATACTGAACAGCTTGCTCATAGCTCCCTTTTGAAAAGAGAATAACCCCTACTAAGTTGCGTTTCATAGCCTTCTCGGAGGGGTTTAATGTCTCATCGTTCAAGGCTTTTAAATTGGCGAGAGCGACCCCCCTCTGCCCCTCTCGATAAATCTTTTTCACCCTATCTACTTTTTGCATAAATTGAGGGGAGTACAAATCACTACGGTCTCTAATAGTTAACATTGTTATGCCACTGCAACTGTTAAGCAGAGCAAGGGTCAAAAAAAGAATAAGGACGGAGTTCCAAAACATAGGCATAACTCAATAGTAATTTTGAGTTATTGTATTAGCCAGTAAACTTTATGCAAAGATGGTCAAAGAGAAATAAAATCCCACAATTAATGAAAAAGCTCTCTTACTTTATCGAAAAAACCTCGACTCATAGGGTTACAATTGGCTTCTCCCTCTAGCTCCGCCAAGCGTTTAAACAATTCTTTCTGTTCTGAAGTCAGCTTACTGGGAGTTTCAACGTGAATAGTTAAAATTTGATCCCCAATTCCATAGCCACCTAACCTTTGAACACCCTTCCCCTTAAGGCGCATTTTTTTACCAGACTGCGTCCCCGCAGGGATAGAAACCTCAACTCTTCCGTCAAGAGTTGGCACCTCAATCTCACACCCCAAGGCGGCCTGAGAGAAACTAATAGGAATAGTGCAATGAATATCAAATTCATCTCTCTCAAAAATTCCATGCTCCTCTACCTGAATAACCACGTAGAGGTCACCGTTGGGAGCCCCCTGGGTTCCGGCATCCCCTTCCCCAGAGAGTTTAAGCCTCTGACCAACATCGATTCCACCGGGAACTTTGACGGCCAAGTCAGTTTTTTTGCGCTTGCGTCCCTCCCCATGGCAAGAGTTACAAGGATCTGTAATCATCTGACCAGAGCCATGGCATTTAGGGCAAGTTGTGGCGACAGTAAAAAACCCTTGTTGCCGCCGAATTTCTCCTGTGCCGTGGCATGCACCACAGTTTTGGGGCTGAGAGCCATTTTTCCCTCCGGTCCCCTGGCAATCACCACATTCGGCATGCCGATTAAGCGAAATAGTTTTTTCTATACCAAAAGCAGCCTCTTCAAAACTAACGACGAGGTTCATCTGAAGATCATTCCCCGGTCTTCCTCGCGAACGACGGCCACCACGGCGCCGACCACCTCCAAAAACATCTCCGAAGAGATCCCCAAAAATATCCCCTAAATCACCAAAATCCCCACTCTGAAAACCACCGCCAAAACCGGACTGTCCATCAACTCCTGCATGACCGAACTGATCGTAACGAGAACGCTTTTCATCATCTAGAAGGATCTCAGCGGCAATGGAAGCCTCTTTAAACTTAGTCTCAGCACCCTGATCCCCTGGATTTCTATCGGGGTGATATTTCATGGCCAATTTTCGGTAAGCCTTTTTAACAACATCCTTAGAAGCGCCTCGGTCAACTCCTAAAACTTCGTAATAATCCCGTTTACTCATAAAAGGCTCTCGTTGAAAAAGTAAGGGGCTCCCTTAATCCCAGGAAGCCCCATTTATTGTGAAGACCAATCTTAAACTTCTTTGAAGTCAGCGTCTACGACATCGTCGT
This sequence comes from Bacteriovoracaceae bacterium, assembly GCA_965206965.1. Classification (GTDB taxonomy): domain Bacteria; phylum Bdellovibrionota; class Bacteriovoracia; order Bacteriovoracales; family Bacteriovoracaceae; genus CBDBLK01. The sequence goes on from OZ242254.1 coordinate 673,440, forward strand.
CGTCTTTCTTTTCACTGGTTTGACTATTTGACTGAGAATCAGTCTCCTCCGCACCCGGTTGAGGAGCAGCCCCTTCTTGTTGACTGTAAAGCTCAGTGGCGACCTTGTGAGAAACATTCTGCAGTCTCTCCATCGCTGCTTTGAGCTCATCGAGATTTTCAGAAGCTAATTTACTGCGAGCTTCAGTAAGAGCTTCCTCAAGTTCTTTTTTCGCTTCATCGGAGATTTTTCCCTCTCCTTCTTTAATCGTTTTTTCTGAAGCCAAGATCATAGCATCGAGATTGTTTCGAGTATCTACAACTTCTCTTTTCTTCTGATCCTCTTCACGGTGAAGCTCAGCTTCCTGAACCATTTTCTCAATCTCTTCTTCACTCAAACCCGAACCAGCTGTAATTTTGATCTCTTGAGATTTACCGGTGGCTTTATCCACAGCAGAAACATTCACAATACCATTGGCATCAATATCAAAAGTAACTTCGATCTGAGGAACTCCACGAGGAGCGGGAGCAATCCCCGTCAAGTCAAATTTACCCAATGTCTTATTATCTTTAGAAAACTCGCGTTCTCCTTGAAGCACGTGAATGCTTACTGCCGGTTGGTTATCTGCAGCGGTTGAAAACACCTGAGATTTTTTAGTTGGTATGGTGGTATTTTTTTCAATAATTTTTGTAAGAACTCCACCTAGTGTTTCAATACCAAGAGATAAAGGTGTCACATCCAAAAGAAGAACATCCTTGACATCACCAGCAAGGACTCCTCCTTGAATAGCGGCTCCAGAAGCCACGACTTCATCTGGATTAACCCCTTTAGAAGGCTCTTTACCAAAAATTTCTTTAACTCTCTCTTGAACAGAAGGAATCCGAGTCGACCCCCCCACTAGAATCACTTCGTGAATTTCATTTTTGGAAAGCCCTGAATCCTTAATACAAGTTTCACAAGGAACACTGAGGGCCTTTAAATGTTTTTCAATCAAAGATTCAAACTTAGCTCTCGATAAAGTTAAATTTAAGTGTTTTGGACCAGAAGCATCGGCAGTCACAAAGGGAATATTGATTTCGTGAGTTGTCACAGAGGAAAGGTCATGCTTAGCCTTTTCAGCCGCTTCTTTAAGCCTTTGTAGAGCCATTTGATCCTGACGAAGATCGATTCCCTCTTGGGATTTAAATTCGTCAGCAATCCAATTGATAATTTCCTCATCAAAGTTCTCACCACCAAGAAAAGTATCCCCATTAGTGGCCTTAACTTCAAAAACTCCATCGCCAGTAATTTCGAGAATGGAAATATCAAAAGTCCCACCCCCAAGGTCAAAAACCGCGACGTTTTTATCTTGCTTGCTCTCCATACCATAAGCCAGAGCTGCCGCTGTAGGCTCATTAATTATCCGCTTGACTTCAAGTCCAGCAATACGACCGGCATCTTTCGTCGCCTGCCTTTGAGCATCATTAAAATAAGCTGGAACAGTAATGACCGCTTCTGTGACTGTTTCTCCCAAAAAGTCTTCAGCAGCTTGTTTCATCTTTTGAAGAACTTTAGCCGAGATTTCTTGAGGAGCCATTTCCTTACCGTCAACTTTGACCCAGGCATCACCATTTTTATTAGCAAAAATTTCAAAAGGGGCGACTTCAGCAAATTTTTTCGCTTCTGCAGAACCAAATTTACGCCCAATAAGACGTTTAATCCCGTAAAGTGTTTTCTTAGGATTAGTAACAGCTTGCCTCTTTGCCACCTGCCCAACTAAAGTTTCCTCACTTTTTCCAAAGGCAACAATGGAAGAGGTTGTATTATGACCCTCAGTGTTTTGGATCACTTTGGCCTTACCACTTTCAAGAACAGCTACACAGGAGTTAGTTGTCCCCAAATCAATACCAATAATTTTTCCCATATTCTTTCTCCTTTTATTTAATCATTTTTAATAATAATAACTTTAGCCGCTCTTAAAAGACGTCCATTAAGAACATAGCCTTTTTGGTACTCCTGAATAATTTCTTGATCTTTTTTCCCTTCAGAAGACTGTTGTCCCATTGCTTCGTGAAGGTTGGGATCAAATTCTTTACCAAGAGCTTCTACCCTTTCAAGGCCATTGTTTTTCAACACATCTAAAAATTGAGTTCTCACCATTTCTATGCCAGTGCGAATGTTGGTGATTTTTTCATCCTCGTCACCCACTAAGGCATCAATTGTTCGATCAAAATTATCGACGACCTCAATAAGAGCAGATAATATTTTTTCATTTCCATATTTAAGAAAATTTTCGCGCTCACGATCAAATCGTTTCCTCACATTTTCCATTTCTGCCGCCAAATAGAAGTACTTACTTTTGAAGTCCTCCTCCTCTGGTTTTTCAACAGAAGCTTCTTCGTCAAGCTCCTTCTCTTGAACCTCATCAGCATCCACAGTTTCCTCTTGCTGAACTTCTTGCTCAGCCCCTAGTTCACGTTCCTTGTCCTGCTCACTTGTCATTTCAGCCATTTTCTCCATCCAAGTTAATAACTCTGCATTTCCACTTCAAAACACAAGATGGTATCACCTTTTGAGGTGTCAATACGGGAGTAATTAAAAAAAATGCATCCGAAGTGGTTGAAATTAAAAACTTTTAACATATCTCAAGAGTTCCCCCACAAGGCCATCGAGAACCAAAAATCCCGCCGAGTTAAGATGCACAACCCCATCCTGATAAGAGCCAAGCCCTCTAGATTCCCACGACAAAGCAATTTCAGTAACAGCGGGGAGATCTTCAGAAGAAAAAACTTGAGAAAGCTCGAGCCCTCGGCAAATGCGAAGCCCCATATAGAGTCGTTCCAAATTCAAAGCCTTTTCATCAAGTAACTCCTCAGACCACTCACTTTCTCCAACTTTCCATTTATAGCGAATTTTTTCCTCTGCTAATAGACCAGTCGCTGACCTTCCCAACGCAGCTACAGTCTGAGAACTCCAATAGCGAAGATTGTGACGAGACTCAAAACCAGGTAAAGCAAAGTTGGAAACTTCATAGTGATCAAAGCCTCTATCCTTTAAGAATTCAGAGACTTCAAGATACTCCCTCTCAATCCATATCTCATCGGGAAGATCACTCCGAAAAGGATAAGCCCCTTTAGTCGTCAAAATATACAGACTAATATGGGAGGGAGAGTATTGAAGAACGCACTCCAACTCTTTCAAAACATCTCTCCCCTGCCGGGAAGAAAAGGGAAGACCTAACATAAAATCTACTGAAAACTCATTCTCTAAAGAAGAAAAAAACTCCAAAGCCTGAAAAGAATCCTCAATGGAGTGAACCCTATCTAAAAATTTAAGAAAATTCCCATTAAGACTCTGAAGACCAAGACTAAAGCGATTGATACCCAAGCTCTTCCATGCTTTAATCCCATTCGAAGTGTAAGTGCCCGGGTTAACTTCCATTGTATGCTCACCTTGAGCATCAAGCTTTAGACCTCGAGAAACAAAAAAATCGGATAAAAATTCAGCTCCTGTTCTTCCCCAAAGAGACGGAGTCCCACCACCAAGATAAAAGGTTTGAAGAGGTTGCCATTGGTAGCCCATTGATTCTATCCACGGCTGATGGGCTTCCCAAGAGGCAGTCAAAAAGGAATGAAACTGATTGACATCTCCTTCAACAGGAACCTTTTTATAAAAATCGCAATAGTTACAGAGGTGCCGACAAAAAGGAAAATGCAAATAAAGGGAATTCAAATCTTTTCTCATCATCACTACTCAAGCTGCTAAGGACCTTTCCTAAACTTGTAAGACAAGTTAGGCTAAGGGCAAACAAAAGCTGGTATAACAGACTTAATGTTTATGAGAAAGGTCACCCATGCAACATGAGCAAGTTCACTTAAGCAATAACCTCAAAACACTTTTTATCGACTCCCCAGGAAGCATTGCAGCATCAGTCCAAGTCTGGTTTCGAGCTGGTTCTGCCCTAGAAGAAAAAACTAACCAAGGCATTGCCCACTTCCTTGAGCACATGTTCTTTAAGGGAACACCCACAAGACCTGGGTCGCTCATTGCTCATCAAGTGGAAAGCATGGGCGGGGAGCTTAACGCCTTCACTTCTTTTGACTATACCTGCTACTACATCAACACCCCCACTAACCACCTCAAAGAAAGTATTGAAATTTTATTAGACATGGTTTCTCACCCCACTTTTAAACAAGATGATCTCATTCCTGAAAGAGATGTTGTTTTCGAAGAGTTCCGCAGGAGCCAGGATAACCCTGGCCAATTTTCATTTCAAAAACTTCAAGAGGAAGTCTTCACAGGTGGGTATCGGCACCCAATCCTAGGGAACAAAAAAACTATACTAAACTTCAACCGTGAACAACTTATAGATTTTAGAAAGAAATACTATAATCTCTCCAACGCTCTCTTTGTTGTCGCTGGAGATTTAAGTGGTAAATCTAAAAAATCTGAATTATCAAAAACAATCGAAACCTTTAAAGTACCCGAAGGCCCTCAGTCTACATTTCCAGACTTCAAATTAAGAAATAATTCTACAACAGGCATTCATAAAAAAGATGTCAAAATGGCTCAACTCTATCTCTGTCTTCAAGCTCCTTCTTTTAACGAGAGAGAGTCAGCTCCTGAGGATTTAGCTTTTAACTGCCTTGGTCACGGAGAAACCTCGCGACTTTACAAAAATTTAGTTATCGATGGTTCTCTCGCCAATTCCACCGGTTGCTCAACTATGTTCATGAACAAAGGCGGGATTCACTTCATGAGGGTTAGTTTCCCACCCGAAAACTTAAACCTTATAATCAAAAGACTGGAAGCCGTTATCCTAGAGGCACTAAAGAATGGTTTTGACGAAAAAGAAATCCAAAGAATCAAGAACCAATATATTTCTTCTAAAATATACGATAGAGAAACTGTGGAGTCCTACGCTTTTTCGTTGGGTCACAGTTTTGCCCAAACAGGAGCCATTAGCGCTGAAGAAGAGTTTATCGAGAGAATAAGAAAAACCAGCCCTGCCGCTGTCAATTCAGCGTTAAAAAGAATATTTAGCAACCCCCTCCACTTAAATCTTCAGATACCTCAGTCTTTAGAGGTTAAAAAAATCAATCCTATACTCAAAAAATTCCAAGATTCTTTTGAGAAAAAAATTCAAACCCTCAAAAAACAAAATAAATCAAAATATAAAATCACTAAATCTAAGCATGATCCTCAAGTCCTATTACTAAAGTTAAAATCCGGAGTTAACTTCATTTATCGCCACAACCCTATAAACCCAACATTTGTTCTGCACAGTTATATCCGCGGAGGAATCACTGAGGAGACATCTAAAACAAATGGTTTCCACCAAGCTTTAAGTGGAGTCTTGACTAAAGGATACAAAAAAACCAAATATGAAAACCTTAGAGCTGATTTAGAAAATAAATCAGCTACACTGCATGGCTTTTCAGGTAAAAATTCTTATGGTTTAACCATGCACGGCCAAAGCGAGCATTTTGAAAATTTAACAACGCACTTTTTTGGCTCTCTACTCTTTCCAAGTATGCCTATAGCTAGAATTAAGCACGAAAAAGAAATGACCCTTCGAAATTTAAAAGCACGCCAAGTCAACCCTGTTAAACAATGCTTTGATGAAATTTCTAAACTTTTTTTTAATGGACACCCCTACTCTATGCCTCTGTTGGGGAATGAAAAATCTGTTAAGAGTATAAATAGAAAATCTCTCCTCGAGCTCCACAATAAAAACCTCTCAAATAAAGAACTCCTTTTCACCTATTGTGGAGATTGTGAACTCGAAGAGGTGCTCGATATCCTCGAACCACACCTTCACCAAATACACTCGAGGCCTTCAAAAAAACCTCGCATAAAAAAAGTTAAGCCCCTAATCAATAAAAAGCAATTTATTGAATTCGATAGGGAGCAAACTCAAATATTTTACGGTATCCCTACAGCACGACTCGGCTCTCAGGAAACCCTCTACTTAAAAATGTTGACGGCCCATCTCTCAGGACAAAGTTCAGAACTCTTCGTCGAAGTCCGCGACCGTCAAGGTTTGTGTTATACAGCCCAACCAATCAATTTCTCAGCAATGGAAGCTGGCTATTGGGGGATTTATATGGCTTCGGGTTACGACAAAGTCCAAGCCGCTCTTGTCGCTATTCAAGATATTATTGAAAATATAAGAGAAAACGGTTTAACAAAAAATCAATTTCATCGAATTAAAAATATGATCCAAGGCCAAGCTCTCCTCAATGTCCAAACCAACGATGATTTTGCCAATATTTACTCTATTACGACATTGCAAGGTTATAAACTTGATTATTACCACTTGGAAAATAAGGCCATTGAAGAACTCTCGTATCAGAATTTTCAAACAAGCATCAAAAAAATTCTCAACCGCCGATGGAATACAATTCTTGTAGGACGCCGCTAAAAAATCAAGAAACTTTTAGGGCCTTAGTCAGAATAAGGAAAGCCTTGTCACTGGAGTTTCCTTTTAGAGTTTTTTGAGAAACTAGACTTATTACCATAGCCAATTGATCAAAAGCATTTGATAGCAATTCATAGAAAGCCGGTTGGTTGTAAGCATCAGGAACCAAAACATTCAATCTTGAGTAAGCAATCTGCCCAACTTCTTGGTAATAGCGATTATCAACAAGCTTGCGATTTAGTGACTCTGAAAAAAAACCGCAGAGTAAGAGAGCAGTATCTCCAATATCTTTAAGACACCTCTTTTGTCCCTGTTTAGAAAGATGACTCGATTCAAGAAGTTTTAAACCCAGAATTTTTTCTCGAATTTTTCCCTCTACTTCTTCAAAGTAATTTTCACTTTCACCAAACTTATCCATAACCAGTGATGAATAGTAAATCGTTTCGTTAGGCAATGGATCACTTGAGCGCTTATTGACCTCCAAAAGTTGATTATAAAAAAAACTTTGAAGACTTGATTCAAGAGTAAGCGTTGAGGACGAACCAGACTTTGGGAGCCGACTCACTCACAACCTCCATTTATTATGCTTTTAAAATAAAAAATCTTGTATTAGATTTTTCTTAAAATTGTATCATCTACTCTGAAATGCGTTAAAATCCGGAAAATCCTTCCAAAAAACTAAAAAAGCACCAAAAAATAAAGCAACTTTGTCGTTTTACAGGGGTTCTGATAAGACAAATAAAAAAACACGCTGATTCGTCGACCACCATTTAAAAATTTGAATAAAAAAGGTGTTTAATCTCTTATACTTCTGCAAATTTTCAAACGGTTAGTCGAAATTTGGATGTCCTCGTGTTTAAAATATTACTGAAAATCATCAAATTGAGATAAAACATGGCGACTTTAGACAATTGGAAATCACTGGCTTCTCAAGAGTGCAAAGGCAAACCCCTAGAACAACTCAGCTGGGCCACTCCCGAGGGTCTAGACATCAAACCCCTCTACACCGAATCAGACCTTAAAGACAATTCCTATCGAAATACCCTCCCCGGCCTTGAACCCTTTATCCGCGGCCCTCGAGCCACCATGTACACCGGTCGTCCCTGGACCATTCGCCAATACGCCGGCTTTTCCACAGCGAAGGATTCAAACGCTTTCTACCGTCAATCCTTAGCCGCTGGGGGACAGGGCATTTCTGTGGCCTTCGATTTAGCCACTCACCGAGGATACGACTCTGATCACCCAAGAGTTTCAGGTGACGTCGGAAAAGCGGGTGTCGCCATTGACTCAGTTGAAGACATGAAAGTGCTATTTGAAGGGATACCTCTCGACCAAATTTCTGTTTCCATGACCATGAACGGTGCCGTACTTCCCATTATGGCCAGCTATATCGTCGCCGCTGAAGAGCAGGGAGTAGAAGCCGAAAAGCTTAGTGGAACTATTCAAAATGATATTCTTAAAGAGTTTATGGTAAGAAATACTTATATCTATCCTCCCCAACCTTCTATGAAAATAATCTCTGATATCTTTGAATACACTTCAAAAAATATGCCTAAGTTTAACTCCATCTCTATTTCTGGTTACCACATTCAAGAAGCAGGAGCCGACGCAGCTCTCGAATTAGCCTACACTTTAGCCGACGGAAAAGAATACGTTGAAGCAGCTCTCAAATCAGGAATGAAAATTGATCAATTTGCTCCTCGCTTAAGCTTTTTCTTTGGCATTGGGATGAATTTCTACATGGAAATAGCCAAGCTTAGGGCCGCCCGAATGCTCTGGAGTGAAATTATCTCTCACTACAACCCTCAAAACCCTAAATCCCGCATGCTGAGAACCCACTGCCAAACATCGGGGTGGAGCTTAACCGAGCAAGACCCCTATAACAATATTATCCGAACAACTGTAGAGGCCATGGCCGCAGTCTTTGGGGGAACTCAATCTCTACACACCAATTCTTTCGACGAAGCCATCGCCCTTCCCTCTGAGTTCAGTGCCCGTATCGCCAGAAATACTCAAATTATTCTCCAAGAGGAAACCGGCATCACTAATGTCGTCGACCCTTGGGGTGGCTCTTATATGATGGAAACGCTTACCCAAGAAATAGCCAACAAAGCTAAAAGTATTATTAAAGAAATCGACCAAATGGGAGGAATGGCAAAAGCCATTGAAACCGGTACACCCAAACTTAATATCGAAAGAGCTGCTGCTGCTAAACAAGCTCGTATTGACCGCAGCGAAGACGTTATTGTCGGAGTCAATAAATACCAGTTAAATAAAGAAGATGAAGTTGAAACTCTTGAAATTGACAACCGCGCCGTTCGCGATTCCCAAATCAAACGCTTGACTCAACTGCGTTCCCAAAGGAACCAAGAACGCGCTCAAAAAGCACTCGATGACTTAACTCACTACGCAGAAACAGGTCGCGGTAATGGCTTGGCCCTAAGTGTAGAGGCAGCTAGAGCGAGGTGCTCCGTTGGTGAGATAACCTATGCCCTCGAAAAAATTTGGGGTCGCTACAGCGCCCACACCAAAACTGTTTCAGGAATCTATGGAGCCGCTTTTGAAAAAGATAGGACATGGAAAATGTTAAAAGAAAAAATTGAAACTTTTGAAAAAAAACACGGCCGTCGCCCACGAATGCTCGTCGCTAAAATGGGTCAGGATGGACACGATAGAGGCGCTAAAGTTATTGCAACGGCTTTTGCCGATGCAGGATTTGACATCGACTTAGCCCCCCTCTTTTCCACGCCTGAAGAAGTCGCCCGCCAAGCCATCGAAAACGATGTTCACGTGGTTGGAGTGTCTTCTCAAGCCGCCGGTCACAAAACTTTAGTTCCCGAGTTAATCCAAAAACTTAAAGATCAAGAAGCCCAAGACATTATTGTTGTACTAGGTGGAGTCATCCCCAAACAAGACTATTCTTTTTTAGAGAAAGCAGGGGTTAAAGGTATCTTTGGCCCTGGGACTCCCATCCCAGAATCGGCACAAGCGGTAATAGAAGCCATTGAAAAAGCCCAAAAATAAAAACGAAAGAATCAAAATGCCAAAAGAAATCTCAAAAGATCAAATCCTAAATGGCCACAAGCGCTCCCTAGCTAAAGCCATCACTTTAATAGAGTCCTCTCTTGAAAAACACCAGAAGAAAGCTCAAAGCCTGCTGGAAGCACTCCTCCCTCACTCTGGAAAATCCATTAGAATAGGGCTCTCTGGTTCCCCTGGTGTAGGCAAATCCACTTTTATCGAAAACTTTGGTCTCCTCCTCACTCGCTTGGGGAAAAAAGTAGCTGTCTTAGCGGTTGATCCCTCTAGTCCTGTCAGTGGGGGTTCTATCTTGGGTGATAAAACGAGAATGGAAAAACTCTCTCAAGACCCCAATGCTTTTATTCGCCCTAGTCCCAGCTCCGGTTCGCTAGGAGGAGTGGCTCGTAAAACCAGAGAAAGTTTGCTCCTATGCGAAGCTGCTGGATACGATGTCATTCTGGTGGAAACCGTTGGCGTTGGTCAATCTGAATACGAAGTTCATTCCATGGTCGACTTTTTTTTAGTCCTCATCCTTCCAAATGCCGGTGATGAACTCCAAGGCATCAAAAAAGGTATTATCGAGCTAGCTGATGCCATTGCCGTCAATAAAGCCGATGGTGAATCCCTCCTGCTAGCCAAACAAACGGCTTCTCAGTACAAAGGCGCACTTCATCTCATCAATACCAAAGATTCAAAAGAGCTAAAAAATTTTTGGCAACCTCAAGTTATTCCTTGCTCAGCACTCAAAAAGAAAGGCCTTCAAGATATCTGGAATATGATCGAAAATTTTGTTCAAAAATCTCAAAGCCTTAATAAATTTTCAGAACATAGAAATCTTCAAAACAAAAAATGGATAGAAAAACTTATTTCTGAAATGATGGAAAGAAAAATGCACTCCTCTCCTGACTGTAAAAAAACTCACGACCAGAAGCTTCGAGAAGTTTTAGCCGGCAAAACAACACCTTATTTAGCTGCCCAAGCTGTTATTCAATCCCTCTTCAAAAACTAAAGTCTCCAAACTTTACTTCCTTTTTTTCTTGGCAAAACGTTTCCAAGCAGAAACAATTAGATTTATCAGACTTTTAAAAGAGTACGTCGATGGTCATCAATTGAACCCATGGATGGGTTGACCAAAGAGAGGGGGGGTTGTCGTGTGCCTCCCCTTTTTGTAAATACTTTTTATCCCCTCAAAACAGTCTTTCCCTGCCAACTTCTAGCGGCACTAACCACCTGACTTTACGTTCTTGATAACTTAATTAATCCCCTGAATTTACCGAAAAAGAGCAAGATGGCCCTCTTCGTAGAAAAAAAATTGATAGATAATAAGTTTATGAAGTTATTAAGCTTTTTCCTCCTTTGCACCTTTTCACTTTCCACGTGGGCCCTCGATCGCGAAGATCCCACTGTCAAAGCCAATATTGAGAGAGTAAAAAATCCTGATTCAGGCAAGCAAGGTGTTTACGAAAAGGATGAAAACGACTCTCTAGAGCGCTTAGTAGACTCTATAAGTGAGCTGCAAGGTCAGCACCAAGCTTGCCAATCAGCCAGAGAAAAAAGCAATGCCCCCCAAGACTTCAATATGGGTGAATGCCTTTGGAATGGCTCTGACAGCAACCAAATCCCTCCTTTACCTGAAAGTGTTCAAGAAAAGGTTATCGCCAAAATTGAAGTTCAAAGCGATCCTTCGCCAGGTCCAAAAAAGACCCTCAATTCTCAATATGAAAGCGTTGGACTTTCCCCCTCCAAACTGAGGACCAACAAGACAATGCGCCAACTACAAAACTATCTTCATGAAAGGCTTAAACAACTAATGTTTGATGACGATAAAAGCAAAGTTCAAGCTGCGCAAGACCATAAAATTTGGCACGAACTTTATACCTCTCAGTTAGGTCGCAATATTATCAACGTGACCTCTTCTTTTTGCCTCGAATCAGAAAGCCAACCTGTTTACACTAAGAATAGCAATGGCCTTTGCACACAAAGCTCTAAAATTTGGTTTAATAACAAGCCTAAAGACCCCAATGTTCGAAAAAAAAATATCGAAAAACTAAGCCAATCAAATGGAGGAACTAAAACAAAAGGTCACACTCATTTTAACCAATGCCTATCAAGTCTCTCCCTTATTTGTGGTAAAGAGGGTATCTATTCTGAAAACTCAGATAAAGCCAATGCCTATACTGGGCAAGATGAAAATGGAAAATGTACAAAAAACCTTCATAAAGAAGTTACAAAGAGTACTTACACTAATGCCTGTTTAGTCATCAAGTACCTTAAAACATCTAAACAGGCTATGATACAAATGAAAGATATCAACCAAGGTTGGAAGCGCCTTAGAAATGAACAGGAACAAGGGTTTGCCATCGCCTCGGCTCAAAAAGCCGATTTTAAAAAAGATGACATTATCAATATTGCTTCAGGAGAAATTGCTGAAGGTAAAACTAAAGATGGCCAAGATCTTCAATCTGCAGCAAATGAAGAAAAAAGCCTTCTCGAAAAATGTGCTCAAGAGTACGATTCGATGAAAAATACTTGTGATAAATACCTCATGGATAAAGAAGAGAACTTCCAACAACTCGACGAATATTCTCTGCGCAAGTACGCCATGAGTGCCAAGATTAAACGCGACCTTAAAAATGATCCTGACGGTACTCACCTCAAGAAAATGTTATTGGAAGACGGAGTTACTGAAGAAAATATAGAAAAAATCCTCGCGCAAGATGAAGAAAAAATTAAAAACCTTAAAAATAAAATTACCAATCGGTATGAAAAGGAAAGAGATGCCCTTATCCAAGCCATGCAAGAAAAATTCAACGGAAAAACTCTACTAGATGAGGAAAAAAGCGACCCTAATAAAGCTAAGCAAAAATTTGAGGGCTTAAAAAAAGAAGCGGAAGAAAAACCTGAGTACTACGCCCAAACTATTCACTACTCCAACGTCGTTTCAGCTTACCTGGAGTTAAGAGACGGGGACAAAACAGTTGGGCAAAATACTGCAGCCCTCGATGCCGAGTTAAAAAAATCTGTTTTTGATACAAGCAATCCTAGAGCTCCCGCTTCGTCAGCAACCAATGGTGTCCAATCCAGTTATTTTGAAGATTTAAAAAAAGCTCGTGAAGAAACGGTTGAATCTTCAGGAAGTGGTTATGCTGAAGGCTACGAAACCGGAGGCGTTAGCATTGATACTATCAACACTATTTTAAATTACTTACCTAAAATTGATGAGTAAAACCCCATTCAAAACAACTAAGGGGTCACTTCATCTCAATTTGAGATTGCATGTAGTTCTGCTCCCCCACTTTCTCTAAGAGGCCAAGCTGGATTTCTAGCCAATCAATATGTTCTTCTTCACTTTCAAGGATGGAAACAAAAAGATCTCTAGAAACAAAATCTTTCTCCTCTTCAGCCAATGCAATACTTTCTTTTAGGAGAGGAACCGCTTCGTTTTCAACTTTAAGATCGCACTCCAGTATTTCCTTAATACTTTGACCAATAAAAACTTTACCAAGCTTTTGAACATTGGGTAGACCCTCTAAAAAGAGAATCCTCTTAATCAATTGATCGGCGTGTTTCATTTCATCGAGAGAAGCCTGATATTCAAGCTGGCCAACTTTTTCCAAGCCCCAATCCTGTAACATTCGAGCGTGGAGAAAATATTGATTTATGGCCGTCAATTCACGGGTGAGAACATCATTTAAAGCATCAATAACTTTTTGGCTTCCTTTCATCAAGACTCTCCATCGTAGTTTTTTTAGACGAAACCAATTCTAAAGAATGAATAGCCAATGGAAAAGCTCTTTAATGATTAACGCGAAGAGGAGTTTCTCCTCGAAACAGGCCTGGCATTTTCGGAGTGGCAATTGAGTGAGGACTCTATTTCTTTAATAGCTTCAGTCAGACAAATTCCGCAGGAGTCTCCCACCTTAAATCTCTTCACTAAATCAGCGGGTCTAACGCCACGGCTCAAAGATTCGCGAATGTCCTTTTCTGAAACTTTGTGGCAAAGACAGATATACATTCCCAATCCTCCTTAAAGCCCATTATAACAGCACAGTTTGGCGTTTCAAACAAATATTCGGCAAAAAGGACAAAAATCTTTAGTCTCAAAATAATAGAAATGGCCAATCAAGAGATTTCTACAATAACGGGCACTAACAGTTGACCCTAAGCCCCAAAAGAGTTAGAAATCTTGTTTAACAGAGATATGCTGGACTGCTTCATGCTGATACCCTCACCAATTCCATACGAGTGGGCCATCCCCTCAAAAACTTTAGATAAGGTCGGTGCCTACCTAATAGGTTTTGAATTTGATGGCACTGCCTGCTTTAGAAAAGGAGCTATTCACGGCCCTCAAAGCCTAAGAAAAGCTAGCCCTGGCATTGAAAGCTACTCACCTTATTTGGACAAGGACCTCGAAGACTTTGATTTTTATGACCTGGGAAATGTTAAAATCGACCAGAACAGTAGCATCGAAAATTGCTGGAAAAGAGGAACACAAGCCATTCTCGAAACCATCGATTCCGAAAGGCTAAAAAAAGGAATCAAATTGGTTACTCTAGGGGGTGAGCATAGCATCTCTTACGCCCCTATAAAGCGCTATCTCGAAGCCTTTCCCAGACTGATTCTACTGCACTTAGATGCCCACGCCGACCTTCGCGATGGATACGAAGGACACCACTTTAGTCACGCTTCCATTATCCGACGCTCATTAGATCACTTTGGAAACAATCATCAATTAATCCAATATGGAATAAGATCGGGAACCAAAGAAGAGTATCAATGGATGAAAAAAAATGAGACTCTCAAGAGATCTTTAACAAGCTTTTTAGAGGCTGTACGCGAAATACCCAACGATCAACCTATTTACCTTACACTAGACCTTGATTATTTCGACCCCTCTTTTTTTCCTGGCACAGGAACTCCTGAGCCTGGTGGAGAGGATTTTTCTTCCTTTATTAAATTAATAAAAATATTAAACCAAAAAAATTTTGTTGGAGCCGATATCGTCGAACTCTCACCTTCCATTGATTCCACCGGCAATAGCTCAGTCTTTGCCGCCAAGGTTGTGAGAGAAGTTCTTTTAGCGCTACAAAAATAATGGGATTCCGATGAACCTATGGACAAGAGAAGACACTGAAAACTGTTATCACATCTCAAAATGGAGTGATGGCTATTTCGATATAAACTCTGAAGGGCATTTGGTTGCCCTCCCCTATAAGAATAGCCAACATATCGACCTTACAAAAGTCATCCAAGAAATGAAAAGCTTAGGCGTCAGTTTTCCTGCCGTCATTCGTTTTCACGACATTCTTCACAGCCAAGTTAAAAATCTCAATCGAACCTTTAGGAGGATCATCGATGAAGCAGACTATCAAGGTCGTTACTTCGGTGTTTACCCAGTAAAGGTCAATCAAATGAGAGAAGTTGTCGAAGAAATCATTAGTGCAGGAGCTGCTTTTGACTATGGCCTAGAAGCAGGCTCTAAATCAGAATTAATAGCGGCTTTAGCCTATAACTCCAACCCTAACTCTTTAACTATTATTAATGGTTACAAAGATGAGGACTACCTCAAATTGGCACTCCTAGGAAGAAAATTGGGGCGAAAAGTTATTATCGTCATCGAAAAATACTCAGAACTCCCAAAGCTCATTGAACTCTCAGAAGAAATGAAAGTAGAACCCATCATCGGAGTTCGCGCTAAAATGAGTATTGAAGGAAAAGGGCGCTGGGCCCACAGCTCAGGAGAAAAAGCAAAATTCGGGCTTTCTATTTCTCAAATACTCAATGCAATTAGCCTCCTTGAAAAACATGGCCTGAAAGCTAGCCTCAAACTCTTTCACTTTCATATAGGAAGCCAAATCACTGACATCCTTACCCTAAAAGATGCTATCAATGAAGGTGCTCGAATTTATTCTAAACTTTATAAAATGGGAGTTGAGATCGATTATTTTGATGCTGGTGGGGGATTAGGTATTGATTACGCCGGAAGCCGTTCGACTAGTGATTCTTCTACAAATTACAACATGGAAGAATATATTGAAGACCTCGTCTACAATCTCAAACAAATTTGTGACATTGAGGGAGTTCCTCATCCCAACATCGTCACAGAGTCGGGCCGGGCCGTCACTGCTCATCACTCTTGCGTGATCACTAATGTCATCGATCAGATCAACACAGCTCACACAGACTACCCAACTAAAAAAGCTACTGGGGAGCATATTATTGTTTCCAATATGCGCTCTCTATCTAAGGAAGATTTTAATGAAGAATCTCTCCAGACTATTTACCACGAAGCCTGGCAAATTAAACAGGAATGCCTCAATGCTTTTAAACTGGGAATACTCTCCCTTGAAGAAAGGGCCAAAGTCGAAACTCTCTATTGGAATATCTCCCGAAAAATCTACAACTCTGTTAAAACCATTGCAAATCCTCCACAAGAATTGCAATCACTTGAAAATAATCTAGCGCCCCAGTATCTTTGCAATTTTTCCGTCTTTCAGTCAGCAGCTGACTGCTGGGCTATTGATCAAGTGCTACCTGTTGTCCCTCTAAGTCGCCTCAATGAAGAACCTTTGTATTTAGCAACACTAGCCGATATCACTTGTGACAGTGACGGAAAAATCGACCATTTCGTCAACCGCCAAGGACTTAATCGAACAGTACCTCTGCACCATATCCAAGAAGGGGAAGAATACCTGATTGGTCTCTTTCTCACAGGTGCTTATCAAGATGTCATGGGAGATATGCACAACCTCTTTGGAAGACCGAATGAAGTTCACGTCTACAGTGACTCTGAAGATCCACAAGGTTTTTACATCGAAGAGATCATTCGTGGAAATACAGCTTCTGGTGTGCTAGCTACAATGCAATACAACCCAGACTATATGGCCCAAGAAATGAAAAGAATGATCTCAAAAGAAGTCAGTCGCAAAAAACTTAGCCCTAGGGAAGGTGTCAAATTAGTTGATTTTTACGAAGAATGCTTAACTAATTACACTTATCTCAATATGGAAAAAACCAGCTCTAATAAATTCTTTCAAAAATTTTATCCTAGTTTCCACTAATATCTTTTAAGATACTTTAAAAACTCCGAATCACTTGAAAGAAGAAACTGCGATTTTCCTTTCAAAGAAGACTTATAAGCTTCCATAGATCTGATAAACTCATAAAACCTCGGACCCTGACCTAAAGCTTTAGCATAAATTGCTGTCGCTTTAGCCTCGCCTTTTCCTTTAATGATTTGGGCTTTACGATAACCCTCAGAATTAATTTCTTGAAGGTCACGGCGCTTTCTTCCCTCAATAATAGCTTTTTCACCTTGACCAATAGAACGAATTTTTTGGGCAATTCTTTGGCGCTCAGAAATCATTCGCTCGTAAACCTTAGCTTCCACACTTTCCTCGTAACTAATCCTCCTCAACTGAACATCAATAAGCTTAATCCCAAAAGACTCGAGTTCTTTAGAAGCTGATTCAACAATCATCTCACTTAATTTTTCACGTCCTATCGCAATAGATTCAATATCCCCAAAAAGCTCTTCTTCGAGAAAAGCTTCCCCCTTATCTTTTCTTGAGGCAATCTCTTGCTTTTTCGTTTCAATCTTTTCGATAATCGAATTGGAATTCCTAACGGCTTCAACTAAGTTTTGGTTTGAAATCACATCTCTCGTTGCCGAGTCTAGAATAGCGTCAAGTCTAGCCTTAGCTCCTCTCTCATTTCTAACTGTCTGAATAAACTTCAGAGCATCCACAATTCGCCAACGTGCTGTTGTGTCTACACTAATATATTTTTTATCCTTTGTAGGAATTTGATTAGGATAACCGTCCCAAGACAGAATTCTTTTATCAACATACTGAACCTTCTGTAACATTGGGACTTTTAAATGAAGCCCGGCATCGGTAATGGGATTACCAATAGGTTTACCAAACTGAGTAATAATAGCCTGGCGCCCTTCGCCAATAGTATAAAGACTCTGTTTAGTCACCACCAAACAAGCCACAAGAGAAATAATAAAAACGACAAGTTTACCACTCATTATTCACCTACCACTTTTTTTGAACCAAAAACAGGAAGAAGCCCTTTAACCTTAGGATCAACAATCGTCACATTTTCCATCTTTTTAAACAATTCCTCCATCGTTTCCAAATAAAGCCTCCGCTTCGTAATATTGGGCGCTCGACGATATTCTTTCAAAACCGCCAAAAACTTACCAGCATCTCCTTTGGACTTATTTACCAAAGCGTTGGCGTATCCTTGTGCTTCCGATATACGTTGTTCAGCCTTACCTCGAGCTTCTGGAATGACTCGGTTATAACTCTCTTCAGCTTGATTAATAACCTTCTCTTGTTCCTGTTTAGCCGCATTAACTTCATTAAAGCTTTTTTTCACCAGTTCTGGGGGGTTCACATCTTGTAGCTTTACCGTGACGATTTTGACCCCCATATCATATTTGTCAAGCACTTGCTGCATAAGTAATTTAGCCTTTCCAGCAATTTCCACTCGACCAGTTGTTAAAACCTCAGTGACTAAACGATCACCAACAACTCTCCTCATTATTGATTCAGAAACATCCCTTATATTCTGCCGAGGTTCACTCGTTTGAAATATATACTTAAAGGGATCGGCAACCTGATACTGTACCACCCACTCAACATCCGCGACATTGAGATCACCAGTTAACATAAGGGATTCACTGTTAAAGTCGAGATCAGAATAAGTTGTTCTACGACTCCTAACATTCTTTGTTCTAAATCCAAACTCTTCTTGAAGAACTCTCTTTGTTTTAACATGAATGACACGATCTACACCGAAAGGAATCTTAAAGTGAAGTCCAGGTGGGTAAGTGCCTAAGTATTTCCCAAACCTAATAATCACAGCTTCCTCATCTGGCTCAACAGTGTAAAAAGATGTCTTAGCTCCTATCAAAAGAGCCAATCCAATAACAAGAGGCCAAAAAAATTTCAATGCTTTTTGCAAATCTTCTTTCATTTTTTCGACATCATTTTTAGGTTCCATTTCTACTCCTCTTTCGAGAGGTTTTCCTCTCGGTTCCTCGGACATACCTTGTGCCCACTAGCCTTCCTAAAAATTACGCTAGCTCAATCATTAAAACACCAGAATCAAGTGTTTGCCCCTCTTCACAATGGACGGCCTTAACCACTCCATCAAGAGCACTCTTAATTTCATTTTCCATTTTCATCGCTTCAAGAATAAGAAGAGTATCTCCCTTCTTGACCTCGTCACCGACTTGAATATTAATTTTAATAACTTTACCAGGCATCTGAGTGAAGAGCTCACCAGCACTTCCCCCTGACAAGCCCGATGGTTTGTAACCACGGTAGAGGTCAAAAACTCTATCAACGTTTAAAACTTTTGAAGGCATACATTGACGAGCCAGCTTTTCCCACTTCACCTTATCTCTAGAACTAAAATAACATCCCGCAAGCTTCCTTATAAAAAGTCGTTCACAATTCATCACCTTCTTCTCTTCGACAGCAGCATACTCAAATTCGATGAGATCAGGGCTATGCTTAACAGTTTTTGTTAAATCAATGATAGTTTCATTTTTATCACTATCAATTAAATACGTTCTCATTTCTTACATTCCAATATGGCGTGCCTCTGCCATCGCAAGCCTACTATAGATGGCCCTATAATCAATTTCAGTAGAAATTTTGTTTTGAGGAGCGATTTCCTTTATATAATTAGTGGAATAATTTCCTTGATTAAAAATAGGTTCATCAAAAATCACTCGGTGCAGAGGTATATTATTTTTTAAACCTTCTATATGAAGTCCTCTCAAAGCTTCTCTCATTTTTCGAATAGCCACCTCACGAACTAGACCTTTTACCACAAGCTTCCCGACCATAGGATCAAAATCAGGAGTCACTTCCAACCCTCTATAAAGGCAGTGATCAAACCGAACCCCTTGAGGAAAATCGGTTTCAAACCCCGTAACAAAGCCAGGTGCAGGCTTCATGGTAATGGGATCTTCAGCGCAAATCCGGCATTCGATAGCATGTCCCATTCTCTTAATCCACTCTTGAGAAGGAATATGCAAATCCTCTTCAAAAGCAGCTTGTATCATACAAATAATCAAATCGATACCTGTAATTTCTTCTGTAATTGGATGTTCAACCTGAATTCGAGTATTCATTTCTAAAAAATAAAACTCTTTGTCCTCTCCCATGATAAACTCTACTGTTCCTGCAGAATCATATTGAACGGTCTTCGCTAGTTTAACAGCAGTATCACATAAGCGTTTACGCAATTCCTCATCATCCCCAATAAAAGGTGAAGGTGCCTCTTCAACAATTTTTTGATGACGGCGCTGAATAGAGCACTCACGCTCATAAAAATGGTAAATATGCCCTTCTTTATCTCCTAAAATTTGAACTTCAATGTGGTGAGGGTTAACAATCAACTTCTCAACTAAAAGATCACCATTACCAAATGCAGACCGAGCTTCTCTTCCAACAGCGTCAAACTGTTCTTTGACTTCATCAGGTGAAAGGCAAGCCCGCATGCCACGCCCTCCACCACCAGCAACAGCTTTGAGTAAAACTGGATAACCAATTTCTTCGGCAACTTTAAGTGCCTCCTCTATTGTCGGTACAGCTTCCGAAGTTCCTGGGACAACGGGAACACCAACTTCCTTGGCCAAAGCTTTAGAGGTGGCCTTATCCCCCATAACACGAATGGCCTTCGGATTAGGTCCAATAAAAGTTACCCCCTTATCCATTAAGGCATCAGCAAAGTCGGCGTTTTCAGATAAAAACCCATAGCCGGGGTGAACTCCGTCAATATTCTTTTCTTCGATGATCTTAAGTAAAGCTTCAATATTTAAATAGGTCTCAGCATTTGTCTTTCCTGGGAGATGGATCCATTCATCACAATAAGCTAAATGAGCCGCATTCGGCTCATTGTCTGTCCAAATACCAACAGTAATGTGACCAAGCTCCCTTGCAGCCCTAGCCACTCGAGAAGCAATTTCGCCTCGGTTAACAATAAGAATTCTTTTGGATGTACTTTTCTTTAGGCGGGCATTCATAACTGAATATTTCCATGCTTACGTGAGGGGCGTTCAACCTTTTTATCCTTAAGAACTGTTAAATACTCATATACTCTCTGCCTCGTTTCCTCTGGCAAAATAACTGAGTCCACGTACCCAAGTTCAGCCGCTTTATAAGGGTTGGCAAACTCATTTTCATAGTGACTCACCAAATCAGCTTTCTTTTGCTCAAAAGCCTTGCCTTTAAGACCTTTAAGCTCATGGCGAAAAATAATATTAACAGCTCCATCAGCACCCATAACAGCAATCTCTGCCGTTGGGTAAGCTAAGTTGACATCCGCTCGAATATGCTTAGAAGCCATAACATCGTAGGCACCACCATAAGCTTTTCTCGTAATCAATGTAATTAAGGGAACCGTCGCCTCGGCATAAGCATAAAGAAGCTTTGAGCCATGAGCAATAATTCCTCCATACTCCTGAACTGTTCCGGGGAGGAAACCAGGAACATCAACGAGTGTTAGAATGGGAATATCAAAAGAATCACAAAAACGGATAAATCGAGCAGCTTTTCGAGAAGAATCAATATCGAGCACGCCCGCTAAAACTTGAGGTTGATTGGCCACAACACCAATCTTAATCCCTCCAATGGAAGCAAAACCAACAATAATATTCTTAGCGTAATCTTTGTGGACTTCTAAAAAATGGCCATCATCAACAATATCGAAAATGATTTCTTTCATATCGTATGGCTTTTTAGGATTAGCCGGAACTGTATTTTTAATTTTACTATTATCTCTAAAAATAGAATCTGAAGTTTGTTTATGAGTTTGCTTTCTATAATTAGAAGCTGGTAAATAACTCAAAAGCTCTCTCACTCGTTCAAAGCATTCATCCTCATCAGAGCATTTAAAATGGGCTACACCAGATTTTTCATTATGGGCAGAAGCCCCACCCAAATCTTCTTTAGTCACTTCTTCATGAGTCACTGTTTTAATAACATCGGGACCAGTAACAAACATATAAGATGTTTTATCCACCATGAAAATAAAATCTGTTATCGCTGGTGAATACACAGCCCCTCCAGCACAGGGACCCATAATAAGAGAAATTTGAGGGATGACCCCTGAACAGTTAACGTTTCGATAAAAAATTTCAGCATATCCAGCTAAAGACTCAACCCCTTCTTGGATTCGGGCTCCCCCAGAGTCATTAATACCAATAATAGGAATTCGGTTTTCCAAAGCAAAGTCCATAATTTTACAAATTTTCTTGGCATGAGCAGCTCCTAAAGCCCCTCCCCAACAAGTAAAGTCTTGACTATAAAGAGCAACCTTTTGACCATTGATTTCTCCAAAGCCAGTAATAACCCCATCACCAACGTATTTCTTTTTCTCCATACCAAAGGAGTAACAACGATGAGTCACAAATCGATCAAACTCAATAAAAGATCCAGGATCCACTAAGCGCTCGATGCGCTCACGGGCCGTATACTTTCCTTGAGCGTGTTGCTTCTCTATACGAGTCTGCCCACCACCACAATCGGCCATTTCACGCAATTCGAGTAAACGCTGACGTTTTTGTTCTAAAATATCTGCCGGTGTTTCTACTGAAACTGTCTTGGTGGGCATAAAAAAACCTCCTAAAAAACCGCGGTATTTTACCTTTTCGATCTTTAGGAGGCTATTTCGATGCGCCAATTAAATTGATGCTTTGCTATTATTCTCCAGCGGCTTTTTTCCTTTTGTCTAAACCGTATTTATCTACTTTCATAATTAAAGAAGCACGAGAAATTCCCAATTCTTTGGAGAGCTTTGACTTGTTAAAGCCGCAACGCTTCAAACCCTCTTTAATCATGATGGCCTCAAGCTCTTCTAGAGCAGCCTTGAGCGTTCCATTAGTATTAATTCCCTTAATGGCTCCAAAGCCTCCTCGCGGCCCACCAATAGCATCTAGGATACGAGGGGAAAGAAGGTCAGGAGTGATAATTTTATCTTCTCCAGCGAGAACAACCAGTCTCTCTATTTCATTTTCAAGCTCTCGAACATTTCCTGGCCAATGGTAATCGAGCATTTTTTCCATACACTTTTTAGAAAAAGTTTTCATGGGAAACCCAGCTTCATCACATCTTTTTTTAAGAAAATGATCCATCAAAATAGAAATGTCTTCGCTCCTCTCCCGGAGGGGAGGAAGATTGACATTAATCACGTTAATTCGGTAGTAAAGGTCTTCTCTAAACTCACCTTTGGCCATCATTTCTTTTATCTTTTTATTGGTAGCTGCGATAATCCTTACATCTGTTCGCCTAGGAGCATTCGCTCCTACTGGAAGAAAGGTCCCCTCTTGAAGAACCCTCAAAAGCTTCACTTGCATAGAAAGTGAAGTATCCCCAATTTCATCGAGAAACAAGGTTCCACCATTAGCCGTTTCAAAAAGACCTTTTTTATCCTTAATAGCCCCAGTAAAAGCTCCCCTCACATGACCAAATAACTCTGAATCGAGAAGATTGTCATTAAAGGCAGAGCAGTTGACAGCCATAAACATACTATCCTTTCTCGATGAATAATAGTGAACTGCCTTCGCCACCAGTTCTTTCCCTGTACCATTTTCTCCTTGAATGAAGACAGAAGCTTCTGATGTCGAAACTTTCTCCAACAAGCGATAAATCACCTGCATCTTTTTCGACTTCCCAATCATGGTATGATAACGATATTTATCACCAAGCTCACTATTGAGTTCTTGAATTCTTTCTTCACGTTTAGAAATTTCTTCATGAAATTCAACGATCTCGTCAGAAACCAAGTCAGTAAGCTCCTGGAGATACTCTATATCTAATGATCCCAAGGGTTTCATATGAGAAAGGGCGCTCTCCGCATCCGCGGCACTAGCACCACATTTTTTGAGTTGATCAATCAACTCCTTTTTTTCATCATCAGTGATGTCATCAGAAATAAAAGGATAAGCAAAAACAGTCCCCAGATATTCCCCATCGACAACCACCGGAGAAGCAACACCCTTAGTGTGTTTGAAAAAACTTTCGTAAACATACCTATTTTGACCAGATTGTTTCAATTCTTCTGTAGCTTTTTCAATATCTTGAGATATATATTCATGACCAAGATTCAAATGCATTTGAACTTTAAAAAAATGGTTTTTGAACTCATAATCTTTTTCTAACTGACAAGATTGAAGCTTGTAATGAGAATCAGCGTAAACCATTTCAACCCCATACCAACGATTTAAAATCTCATTAAGTTTTGAAATCACGTGGAGATTACGCATCTCTTTCCAATTGATCATCTTAAAACTCCCAATACGATGAACTTTTTTTCAACATCACACTCGTAAATTCACTAAAATTTTTACGATGTAACCTCTAGATGTTTAACTTTTCGGCAGTTTCTTTAAAATTCTTGAACATTTTTGATACACTCAACAGCATTGCACCATGAAAAGTAATAAGCACTTTTCAAAGCCAAATTAAGATCATTAGTACTCATTTTAGATATAAAAGCGGCAACTAAAGAAGCTCAATGGGATTCAATACGATAGGATTCTTGAGCATTTAGGTAGAAATTAACCCGATCAAAATAGCTCGCCTGGCTCCAGTCCTGAGGGCCAGTAAACTTGTTTAGAGTCTTTCCCCTACTATTAAAAAGATAGGTCTCCGGCACCTTAACCGTTCCAAATAAAGGTAACAGCTTTCCCTTAGGGTCGTGAGCTAGCAATATATTCTTGGGAAGCTTTCCAAAACGACGGAGGTGTTTTTTCATTTTTTCTTCATCATCGTTAACTGCCAGAAGGAGAACTTTCACTTTTTTTGAATCGAATTTTTTGGCCAATTCAATAAAACTAGGAAGTTCAACTTCACAAGGAGCACACCAAGTCCCCCAAAAATGAACCATCGCCAATTTGTTTCCACCCTGAAAAAGATTATCAGAGCTAATCACTGCATCTTCTTGGAACTCTTTGAGCTGAAAAGAAGGAAGCTTTTGCAGTATTGGACCTAAAGAAGACGTCAACTTTTGAATCGATCTCTTTTGATAAATTGAATAGATCAGAGTGAAAGCCATAATTGAGCAAACAATTCCCAATTTGGTAAAAAAATGAATTCCTTGAGACTTTTGTTCTGTCATAAAAAAGAGAAGACCTTCTATTTCTAGAAGGTCTTCTTTATAGCAAGCTTGTCATTTTTTAATCAACTAGTGAAATAAGACACATTCTGGCATTATCACCAACACGTCCATCAGCAAATTTTAAGATGCGGGTATAACCTCCCGGGCGTTCCTTAAACCTTGGAGCCACTTCATCAAAAAGCCTCTTCACTGCAGTTTTGTTATTGAGTTTTTTAAAAGCCAAACGGCGGCTAGCTACAGTATCGTTCTTAGCTAAAGTAATGAGCTTTTCAACCACAGGACGGATAGCCTTGCATTTCGCTTCCGTCGTTTTTATTTCTCCGTGATCAATAACTTCAATAGCCAAGTTCCTCAAAAGCGACTTTCTATGCGCGGGATCACTACCAACATTGTATCTTCTCTTTTGATGCCTCATGGCCCATCTCCTACAAAGTTTTTACAACAACCGCCACTCTACGAGCACTCCGATTAGCTTTAATCTTTGTCATTCAGCTCTTTCATAATGCTGTCAACTTTCATACCAAGCCCAAGTCCCAGCAAAGTAAGGATTTCTTTAATTTCATTCAAAGACTTACGACCAAAGTTCTTGGTTCTCAACATTTCGCCTTCAGTCTTAGAAACTAATTCATAAATGTATTTAATATTAGCATTTTGAAGACAATTAGCAGAGCGAACAGAAAGCTCCAACTCTGAAACAGGCTTTAAGAGGGCACTGTTTGCTGGAGTTTGAGCGGTTGGAGTCGTCGTCGTAGACTCTCGAACAACTTCATCTTCATCTTCAAAATTAAGGAAAACAGTAAGTTGATCTCTCAAAATTTTTGCCGAGAAAGCAACCGCATCCATAGGCTCAATACCACTATTTGTCCAAACTTCAATACTTAACTTATCATAGTCAGTTCTTTTACCAACCCTTGAATTAGTCACAGTGTAATTCACCCTATGAACTGGGGAAAACAAAGTATCCAAGAAAACCCACCCCAGGGGTAGATCATACTCTTCCTTATTATCCAAGGCAGTTACATAACCTTTACCACGAGCTACTTTAAGCTCCATTCGAATAGATCCCCCAGAAGAGACATTGCAGATAACATGGTCAGGGTTTAAAACCTCAACACTTGGGTTTTCAGCAATATGCCCAGCTTTAATAGGACCTTCTCCAGATCTTTCTAAAGTGAGAACAACATCCTCTTTTCCCTTAAGCCTAAAGTAAACCTCTTTTAAGTTAAGGATAATTTCAGGAACTTCTTCTTTAACGTTATTAATTGTTCCAAACTCGTGTTCAACACCCTCAATACGAATCGCGACAATACCTGCCCCCTGTAAGGAAGAGAGAAGAACTCTCCTTAAGGAGTTGCCAAGGGTTTGACCATAACCACGCTCAAGGGGTTTTGCTATAAATTTTCCATAACTTGAATGAGTCACTTCAGCGTCTGTTTCCAAAACAACAGGGCGAATCATGCTAGACCAGTTTTTCTCTACAAATGCATCCATTTTCAGATTCTCCTTAAAATCGTCATCGTTTTTTATACTCGTCGTCTCTTAGGGGCTCGGCAGCCATTGTGAGGAATCGGGGATCTATCGGCAACAGCAGTAATTTTAAGCCCAGCCTGAACAAGGGCGCGAATAGCATTCTCTCGACCGGCACCTGGCCCTTTTACCCGGACCTCAACAGTAGCTAAGCCATGCTCCATCGCCTTTTTTGCAGCTTCATAAGAAGCTTGTTGAGCTGCAAAAGGAGTCGATTTCTTCGATCCTCTAAACCCTAACTGTCCAGCACTTGCCCAAGCGAGAGCATTGCCCTGAGTATCAGTAAAAGTTACGATAGTGTTATTAAACGATGCCTGAATATGGCAAACTCCAGTGGATATATTCTTTTTTACTTTTTTCTTAGAAGGTGTTCTCTTCGCCATTTTTCGCTCCCTTCACTACTTCATCGACTTAACAGATTTCTTACCAGCAATTGCAACAGCCTTGCCTTTTCTGGTTCGAGCATTTGTGTGAGTTCTCTGTCCCCGGCAAGGAAGACTTTTTCTATGACGGATACCTCGATAGCATCCCAAGTCTTTAAGACGTTTAATACTAAGACCTACCTCACGACGAAGGTCACCCTCTACTGTATATTCGCTTTCAAGAATCTTACGAATAGTCGTAGCCTCTTCCTCTGTGAGGTCATTTGAACTTTTATTTATGTCGATACTGGCTTTACCAAGAACATCAACAGCGACTTTTGGACCAACCCCATAAAGGGAGCGCAAGGCCACTCTCATCACTTTGTTCCTAGGAATATCAACACCAAGAATACGAGCCATAGCTACACCCCTAGATTAATAAATATTTATCCCTGTCTCTGCTTATGACGAGGATTTGTTTTACAAACAACTCGAAGAATTCCCTTTCGTTTAATAAGCTTACAGTCCTTACAAATCTTTTTTACAGAAGCTCTAACTTTCATAACAACACCCTTACTGTAAGCAACAAAAAACCACTAGCCTTTGCTTCGGTAAGTTATTCTCCCTTTACTCAAGTCATACTTGCTAATCTCAACAAGTACTTTATCTCCAGGAATGATTTTAATAAAATGCATACGCATTTTCCCAGAGATATGGGCCATAACCGAATGCCCGTTAGGTAGCTTAACCCTAAACTTTGTATTAGGAAGGAGCTCTACAACTTCTCCCTCAACTTCAATCGTCTCTTTATCTACCATATCTAGTTAAATTTCCATCCTGCCTATATATACAAGCCCAATCTATAATGCAAGCTATCTACTATAATCCCTGCCACATATCTCATAAAGCATCTTTTAACTGCTTAAAAACTGACTCTGGGTCAGCTGAAGCATCAACTCGCTCAAGGCGACCTTGGGCCTTATAATAAGCTAAAATTGGCTCAATAGTAGCCTTAAAAACATCTAAACGAGCCTTTACTGTCTCCTCATTATCATCTTTGCGTTGACGGAGCTCACTCGCGCCACATTTATCACAAACACCTTCACGCTTGGGAGCCTTAACAATTAAATTGTAAATTTCACCACATTGACCACAGGTTCTACGATTCACAAGCCTTTGGGCTAGCTGATCCAAGTTAATGTCAAAATAAACAGCTATAGACTTAGCCTGTAAAAGGACAACTTCATCGAGAAGCTTAGCTTGTACCTCATTCCGTGGAAAACCATCAAAGATATAGGCAGAAGAAGTCAGATCACAATTCACCCTAAGAAGCTCAAGCATAGTAGAATCATCAACTAACTGACCAGCATTCATTATATCCTGAACTTTTTGCCCTAATTCAGAACCAGAAGCCGCTTCTTTGCGAAGAAGATCACCTGTCGAAACGTGCTTGTAACCCAGAACGGATACTAAACGGGAAGCTTGAGTACCCTTACCTGATCCTGGAGCTCCTAAAAGTATTAACTGAGACTTCATCAAAACCTTCTATTCGCACCTTTATACTTACCACGAGACTTATAAGATGTTTCGTATTTATCAGCAAACATAAAAGACTGAATATTCATCATCACTCGAATAGCAACCGACACTAAAATAAGCATAGCGGTTCCACCAAATCTCGTTTGTGCTCCCATTAATAAACCGGGAGTAATACAGACAACAACAAGAAAAATCGACCCAAAAAAAGTTAATCTATCTAAAAGATAGTCCAAGTAATCCTTCGTTTGCTTTCCAGGGCGGTAACCAGGAATAAAAGCATTATTTTTTTGAAGCATTTCAGCTATTTTTTTTGTTTTAAATTGAATGGGTGCATAAAAATAGGTCATATAGACAATCAATACCCCAAAAAATACATTAAAAAGCAATTGCCCAGGGTAGAGCGATTGCTGAACTGTATCGAGATACGGCTTCAATGGAGAACTTTGATCAACAAAACTAGCAAAAGTAGCAGGAGCAGCCAATAAAGAAGAAGCCAAAATGGCTGGCATAACCCCTCCTGTATCCAACTTCATAGGAAGAGATTGAGTGCCGCCATAAACTCTGTTGTGGACAACTTTTTTAGCATACTGAACTGGAATATTTCTAAAAGAACGCTCTATGAAGGTCACCACATAAAACGACACTAAAATCACTCCAAAAAAGATAAGGATATTAAAACCGGAAAGCTCTCCATTTCGATAGAGAGTAAATTTTTGAATAACTTCGGAAGGAAGCTCAACAGCAATCCCAGCAAAAATAATTAAAGAGACGCCATTTTCTAAACCAAACTCAGTAATGCGTTCCCCCAACCAAAGAAGAAACATTGTCCCACCAGCTAGCGTGATCATAGATGTAATTTTAAAAAGCATCCCTGGTTCGGGGATAACAGGCATTCCACTCTGGGATTTAAAAGTCTCAAAAACAGCAGACATCCCATAACCCTGAACACAGCAAAGAAGAACCGTCGCATAACGAGTCCACTTCTGAATCTTTTTATGCCCATCGGAATCATCCTGTAATTCAGCTAACTGAGGGATAACCTCTCCAAGTAAGCTAAATATAATCGAAGTAGTGATATAGGGCATGATCCCCAAAGCTAAAATCGAAAATCTCTTAAAAGCTCCACCAGAAAAGGTATTGATCAAGTCAAAAATACCACCTGATGAATCGGCAAAATAGGATTGAAGAGCAGCACCATTAACACCAGGAACAGGAACTTGAGCCGCCATTCGATAGACAAATAATAGTAAAAGAGTGAAAAGAATCTTTTTTTTAAGCTCTTCGATCTTTCCTTGAGCGGATGCCATTGCGCCATTTCCTCGTGGATAAAAACTTGCTATTTAATTTCACCACCAACTTTATCGATGGCTTCTTTAGCTGATTTTGAAAATTTATCGATTTTAACAAAGGTAAGTTTTTTTGTAAGCTCTCCATCACCCAAAATTTTTATAGGGCGATGCTTGTCAGAACCACTAAGAAGACCTTTTTCAACAAGAGACTTTCGGTCGACTTCACCAGATTCAAACTTTTTATCAAGTTGACCAAGTTTGACGATAGCATACTCAGTCCTAAAGGGAGCATTAGAAAAGCCTTTTTTAGGTAATCGCATATAAAGAGGCATCGCTCCACCTTCAAAACCAGTGCGAACCCCTCCACCACTACGAGCCTTTTGGCCTTTGTGTCCTTTGCCAGCTTGCGTTCCCCAACCAGAGCCCTGACCACGGCCAATACGCTTCGTCTTTCTTGTAGCTTTTGGACTATTTAAATTATTTAACGTCAGCATAGATTCCTCTCAAATTGACCCTACTCAGTGACCTCTAACAGATGAATCACTTTTTTAATCATCCCGCGGACAGCTGGAGTATTTTCAAGTTCTTTAGAAGTACCAGTCTTTCTCAAACCAAGCCCTCTAACACAAGCCTTTTGTCTGTCCGTGCATCCAATAGTACTTTTTTTCAATTTCACGGTAATGGTATTTGCCATTTCCTCATCCCCTACTTCAACTATTTCATCCTGAGGCTTGAAGCCTCTTTTCCACGACTTTTAGCAATCTCTTCAACAGAGCGAAGTCTCTTAAGAGCATCGAAAGTTGCTTTAACAATATTGTGAGGGTTATTTCCTCGAAGTGATTTAGTCAATACATCAGTGACCCCTGCTAACTCAAGAATCGAGCGGCAAGCACCTGCCGCCTTAACTCCAGTACCCTTTGCTGCGGGTTTAAAGAGAATGTGGCCAGCATCAAAGTGTCCATCAATAGCATGAGGAATCGTTCCACGGTCGAGAGGAACTCTTACCATATACTTTTGAGCTGCTTGAGTAGCTTTTCTAATTGCCTCGGGAACTTCTTTAGCCTTACCAAGACCATAGCCGACACGCCCTCTTTTATCACCCACAATCATCAAAGCAGAAAAGGAAAAGCGACGCCCACCTTTCACCACTTTAGCTACGCGGTTAACAGCGACAACCCTTTCCTCGAACTCTGGTGCCTCGCCCTGAGCCTGCTGGCGCTTGCGTGGAGCAGGTGGCCTTTTAGCACGGGGCTTTTTGACTTCCTTTTTCTCTTCTGCACTAGCTTCTTTTTTAACTTCTGTTTTAGTCTCTTCAGTCATAGAAATCCTCAATTAAACCTGAATACCATTTTCGCGGACAGCATCAGCCAAAGCAGCGATAACACCGTGGTAAGAAACCCCACCTCGATCAAATACCGCCACACTGATATTTTGGGCCTTCAAGCCCTTTGCCACCTCGGCACCAACAACTTTTGCCCCATCCTTATTTGGCTTAGTTTCGATTTTTTTCTTACCAAAAGTTTGGACTGAGAATAAAGTCTTGCCATTTATATCATCGATAACTTGAACCCTAAGGTTTTTATTTCCTTTGCTTACAATAATACGAGGACGATCCATCGTACCGCTCACTTTTTTGCGGATAGAAAGACGCCTGCGAAGTTTTCTAACCTCATTTTTATTTTTTAATTTTCCAATTGGCTTTCTCATCACTAAACCCTATTTCTTACCACCGGCTTTACCAGCCTTGCGGATAATTGTCTCGTCAATATATTTAATACCTTTACCTTTATAAGGCTCAGGTGGACGAAAAGATCTTATTTTAGCCGCGACGAAACCAACTAACTCTTTATCAGAGCCAGAAATCTCGATAACATTTTTTATAACTTTTGCATTCACACCCTCGGGAAGATCATAATCAATAGGGTGAGAGTATCCTAAATTTAAGTTGAGAACTCTGCCTTTAGCGACAACTTTATAACCAACTCCACTAAATTCAAGCTCTTTTTTGAAACCCTGAGAAACGCCAACAACCATATTATTAATAAGTGTTCGAGTTGTTCCCCAAAGGCAACGCGCTTTCTTGGTGCCATTGACCGGAGTAACCAAGACCTCTTTGCCATTATGTTTAATATCAACCAAGTCAGTAAACGTGTACTCAAGCTGTCCGTTGGGTCCTTTAACACTTACGTTGGCACCATCGACCTTAACATCGACCTTATCAGGGATAATAACGGGGTTTTTTCCAATTCTCGACATTGTTTTATCCTCGTTTCAACAACTTCACTCTACCAAACATTACAAAGGATCTCCCCACCAAGCTTACGCTTTTTAGCTTCACGAGAAGACATGACTCCTTGTGAAGTAGAGACAACAGAGACACCCAAACCACTCAACACACGAGGCATCTTACGATAACCACGATATTGACGAAGCCCTGGTCGTGAGAGCCTTTCCACGCCGACAATGGCCCTATCTTTAAGAAGAACCTTAATATTAATATCAGCTTTTTCTTTAGCAATAATTTTAAAAGATCTAATATACCCTTCGTCCTTCAAAACCCTACAAACATTAGCCTTCAATTTACTAGCGGGAAACTCCGCTCGATCATGTCCAGCCTGGATAGCATTGCGAATTCGAGTCAGCATATCAGCAATAGGATCGGTCATCATATCTCAGTTCTCCCCAATTACCAGCTAGATTTGGTCACGCCTGGAAGCATACCCTGATGGGCAAGCTCTCTAAACTTAATACGAGAAAGTCTAAAAGTACTGTAAACACCACGAGAGCGCCCAGTAATTTCACAACGGCTGCGCACTCGATTTTCACAAGAGTTCCTTGGAAGCCTTTGTAGCTTCAATTGAGCTTCAAAACGCTCCTCTTCCGAAAGATTGATATTACGAGCCTTTTTTCTCAATTCTCTACGAAGAGCTAAATGCTTATTAGCCAATTTTTTTCGCTTTTCATTTTTTATTATTTGAGCTAACCGCGCCATATCTATCATCCTCACTTTTTAAAAGGCATTCCAAATTGACCTAAAAGTTCGCGACCTTCTTCATTAGTTTTAGCCGTTGTCACAATAGAAACCCCTAAACCGCGAACTTTATCAATTTTGTCATAGTTAATTTCAGGAAAAATAATCTGCTCTCTCAAACCCAAGGTGTAATTCCCGCGGCCATCAAACCCCTTAGGGCTCACCCCACGAAAATCGCGAACTCGAGGGAGAGAAATATCAATGAGTCTTTCAAGAAACTCATACATTTTTTCCCCTCTCAAAGTTGCTGATGCCCCTAAAGCCATACCTTGACGAACTTTAAAAGAAGCAATTGATTTTTTTGCCTTAGCCGTTACTGGCTTCTGACCTGTAATGGCAGCTAAATCAGCTTTAATGCTATCAACAGTCTTACTATTAGTAACACAATCTCGAGTTACACAATTAACAATAACTTTTTCGACTTTAGGAATTTGATTAACATTTTTATAACCAAACTTATCCATCATCGCTTTTTTAATTTCGTTTTTATATTTATCTCTATAAGTGCTCATATCAACATCCCAACTAGCTAAGAACTGTTCCACATTTAACAGCTACACGAACCTTCTTACCGTCCTTCTCTTCAATACGAACTCTCGTTGGCCCTTTAGTTTTTGGACTCACCAAAGCCACATTGCTGACATCGAGTGGTCGCTCAATATCAGTAAATCCACCCGTTGGACTTTGTTGAGTAGGACGAATTGCTTTTCGAGCTACATTAACACCACTAACGAGAACCTTTCTCTTTTTCTTATTAATGCTAAGAATACTGCCCGTTTTTCCTCTATCTTTGCCGGCAAGAACAACCACTTCATCTTTCACTTTTAGCTTTTGCATGACCTATCCCTCACAAACTAATTTAATTCTAAAGAACCTCTGGAGCCAATGAACAAATTTTTGTAAAGTTTCTCGCTCTTAGCTCTCTAGCCACAGGACCAAAAATACGAGTCCCGACAGGCTCATTATTGTTGTTCAAAATAACAACACTATTCTTATCAAAACGAATATAGGAACCATCTTCCCTTCTAACAGGGTTCTTTGTTCGCACAATAACAGCTTTTTTAACTTCGCCTTTCTTAATTTTTCCACCGGGAAGTGCTTGCTGAACGGCTACTACTACTACATCTCCCAAATAAGCCGTCATCCTCTTGGAGCCACCTAAGACTTTCACACACTTCACTTCTTTGGCACCCGAGTTGTCAGCAACTTCAAGCTTTGTCTGCATTTGAATCATAACTTACTCCACAACCCCTACTTTAATTCACGTTAAAAAGTTCCCACTTTTTAAGTTTCGAGTAGGAACGCGACTCAATAATAGTCACACGATCCCCAAGCTGTGCTTTATTCTCAGCATCGTGGGCATGATATTTTTTAGTCTTGGAAAGAAATTTATTATAAGTTCTATGCTTAAAACGACGAGTTACATTAACAACAATCGTCTTATCATTCTTACCGCTTACGACCACACCATCCAATTTTCTTTTAAATCTCTGTTCAGTATTCGCTGTCATCGTTCGACGTTCCTTATTTCTTAGTACTTTTAGCCGTTAAAAGACGGGCAATATTTTTCTTCATGATTTTTAAAGTATGGGGTTTTTCAACACCTGATGTACTTCTTTGTATCCGACCTTTAAAAAGCTCTATACGCAGCTCATCAACTTTAGCGTCAATCGCTTTAGTATCCCAACCTTTTACATCTGCGTATTTCAATAAATCAGTCATAGTATCCCCAATTAATTAGCTTCTTCCCTTTCAATTATCTTAGTTTTTACAGGAAGCTTATAACAAGCCAACTTAAGCGCCTCTCGAGCAAGATCAACATCCATATGACGAATTTCAAACATTACTCGTCCTGGTTTAACAACAGCTACCCACGAATCAGGGGAACCCTTGCCTTTACCCATTCGAACTTCTGCCGGTTTTTTCGTCAAAACCTTATCCGGAAAAATCTTGATCCAAACATTACCACCTCTTTTAATTTTACGAGTCATAGCAATACGGGCGGCTTCGATTTGGCGGTTCGTTATATATCCGCAAGAAGTTGCTTGTATAGCAAAATCGCCAAAGGTGATAGTGTTTCCACGGTTAGCCTTTCCCTTCATGCGACCTTTTTGTTGTTTACGCCACTTAATTTTTTTAGGACTCAACATCTCTAACTTCCTCTATTTAACTTTAAGCTTCATCTACTTGTAGACTTCACCCTTATAAACCCATACTTTGACACCAATAACACCATAAGTAGTGTGAGCTTCAGCTGTGTTATAATCCACATCAGCACGCAAAGTATGAAGGGGAACCTTTCTCTCGCTATACCCTTCCGCTCGAGCCATTTCAGCCCCTCCCAGTCGCCCAGCAGTTCTAACACGAATGCCTTTAACACCAGCGCGGAAAGCGGATTGGATTACTTTTTTCATAGCACGGCGAAAAGCCACCCTCTTTTCAAGTTGACCAGCTATATTTTCAGCTATCAATTTAGCATCAGCATCAGGTCTCTTGACTTCCGCAATATTGAAAATCAAAGTCCCCTTGGTAAGACCCTTAAGATCCTCACGAATCTTTTCAATACCTGTCCCCTTTTTACCAATCGCAACCCCTGGTTTAGCCGTATAAACCGTAACTTTAACCTGGTCAGAAGTTCGAGTAATGTCGACATTTGCCACAGCAGCATTTTTCATGTTCTTCTCAATATATTGCCGAATCTTGAGATCTTCATGCAGTGTCAAACCATAGCTAGCTTTGTCAGCAAACCAATTAGAATGCCAATCTTTAATGTATCCAAGTCTAAAGCCGTAAGGGTGTACTTTTTGTCCCATATTTCTTCCTATACTTCTTTAAGTTCAACTAATACGTGGCTGGTACGTTTACGAATTCTAAAAGCCCGCCCCTGAGCACGAGGCTGAATCCTCTTAAGGGTAGGACCTTCATTAGCGTAGATAGTACTAACAACAAGGTTATCTAAATCATATTTGTCAGAGCCAGCAGCAATAGCTAAACCACTATTAATTAGTTTTGTTAACATAATAGCGATTTCTTTTTTCTCACAAAAACGAAGAATCTTAAGAGCTTCAGAAGCCTTCCTCTTTCTAATGAGATCACATACCTGGCGAACCTTACGAGGTGCAACTCCAACACGACTATTTTTTACAACAATGGCCATAACGACCCTCTCCTATCTCTTCTCTAGCAAATAATTATTTCTTACCTTTCCGATCTGCTCCATGCCCATGATAAATACGCGTTGGAGCAAATTCGCCTAGCTTGTGGCCAATCATTTGATCAGTCACATAAACGGGAACAAATTTTCTGCCATTGTGAACAGCAAAAGTAAGACCAATGAACTCGGGAACAACAGTCGATCGACGAGACCAAGTCTTAATTACCTTACTTCCTTTGCTAGAATCATTAGCCATAACCATAGCTTTTTTAATAAGCGATTCATCAACAAAAGGTCCTTTCTTTAACGAACGAGCCATCTTTATCTACTCCCTAATTACTTTCTACGTTTAACAATATAACGATCAGTGCGCTTATTGTGACGAGTCTTATAACCTTTAGTGGGGACACCCCATGGCGTCACAGGATGGCGACCACCAGAAGTACGCCCCTCGCCACCTCCATGAGGGTGGTCGATTGGGTTCATCGCCACACCACGAACAGACGGACGAAAACCGAGCTTTCTTTTAGCCCCAGCTTTACCGATATTTCTTTTTTCATGATCGAGATTTCCAACTTGGCCAATTGTTGCCCGGCAATCCTGCTTAACTTTGCGCAACTCCCCTGAAGGCATACGAAGAAGAATCTCTTTTCCCTCTTTAGCCATCACTTGAACGTAGGCTCCAGCAGAGCGGCCCATCTGTCCTCCCGCCCCAGGATTGAGCTCAACATTGTGAACCAAAGTCCCAACCGGAATATCCTTAAGTTTTTTACTATTTCCTACCTTAATATCGGCATCAGCCGAACTGATCACAGTATCACCAACATTCAAGCCTAATGGAGCTAAAATATAAGACTTATAGCCGTCAGCGTAAGCAAGCAAAGCTAAATTGCAGGTTCTATTGGGATCGTAATGGATAGCCTGAACTTTAGCCGGGATCCCTTCCTTATTTCGTTTAAAGTCAACCACACGATAGCGCCTTTTAACACCGCCCCCTCTATGGCGAACCGTAATTCGTCCAAAGTTATTGCGGCCAGCAGTTGAACTACTTTTGCGAAAAGCTGATTTAAGAACTTTGACATTCTTAGTAAGTCCTTCGCTATTGAGCTTTTGCATTTGGCGAAGTGAAGGAGTTGTTGGCTTGAATTTTTTAACACCCATATTATTCTTCCTGCTTCAACTTAATCTTTAAACACTCTTGAAGAATTCAATTGATTGACCTTCTTCAAGCTGAACATAAGCCTTCTTGTATTTGGAAGTTTTACTAACAAAACGACCAGCTCGCTTTAACTTTCCTGGCATAATAGAAGTTCTTACATTCAACACTTTGACATCATATAGTGTTTCGACAGCCTCTTTAATTTGATTTTTATTAGCCCTAGTTTCTACAACAAATCCATAGCGGTTGGTCTTCTCACCCAATACAGATGATTTCTCTGTAACTAGCGGTTTTTTTATAATTTCTGTTAAATGGGCCATAACTACACCAATTTTTTCAATAAGGTTTCCAGCGCACCTTTTTCAATAACAAGATTTTCAAAACGAACTGCTTCGTAGACACTAAACCCCTCTACAGCTAAACCTTTAGCCCGTTGCAAGTTGCGGGTTGCACGAAGGGCAGGAGAGCTCTTTTCATCAGTCACAACAAGAGCTGGTAAAAGACCCTTTCCACTCAGGAGAGTGTGCATTTCTTTCGTTTTCCCATTGGAATCCAATTTCTCAACGACCGTTAATTTTCCCGCCTGAAGTTTATCAGCCAAAACGGCTTGAATAGCTTTAAGAGCCATTTTTTTATTAATTTTTTGTTCGTAGCTTCTCGGCTGAGGACCAAAAGTAGTCCCCCCACCAACCATAATTGGTGAGCGGCTAGAGCCCTGACGAGCCCGACCAGTTCCCTTTTGCTTAAACGGTTTAGCACCACCACCTCTTACTTTGCCACGAGTCTTAGTGCAAGCATTTCCCTGACGACGTCCAGCTAGTGTTGCCTTTACAATTTGGTGAACAACGGGAACCTTAACATCTTCAGCAGCTAAACTTACATTAATTTTAAGTTTTCCACTCTCTTCAAATTTTGTATTTAAAACTTTAATTTCAACTGATTTTTTGCTCATTTGGCTCCTCCCTGTCTCTTAATAGCTTTATTAATACGAACAAAGCTATTTTTTGCCCCAGGAACAGACCCCTTAATCAACAAATAACCTTTCTCCTGGTTCACCTCTACAACTTGAAGATTTTGAACAGTTCTCTTAGCTACACCCATATGGCCAGGCATTTTCTTGTTTTTCCAAACACGTCCTGGAGTAGCACGATTACCTATCGAACCACCTGTTCTGTGAAACTTTGAACCGTGAGAAAGAGGCCCTTGAGCAAAGTTCCAGCGTTTAATAACACCTTGAAAACCTTTTCCTTTAGAAGTTCCCGTCACATCGACAAAAGTAGAAGAGGGAAAGTTCTCTAGCGAAATCTCTTTGCCGAGATTTGCAGGATCGACCTCTCCAACTTTTACCTCAGAAAAATGAGTTAAGTTTTTCTTAACCTTAGCCTTCGCTAAGATTCCTTTTGTCGGTTTAGTTAAAAGCTTCTCACGCTTTTCACCGTAACCAACTTGATAAGCTTCATAGCCATCTTTATCAAGAGTTTTAACCTGAGTAATAAAATTTGGAACCAATTTAATAACGGTAACGGGGACATTGTTTCCAGTATCATCAAAGATACGAGTCATGCCAGCTTTAACGCCATAAAAACCAGAAAGAGCTACAGAACTCGAAGCGACCTCTGCAGTTTGTTGCTCAGCTGTTTTATTTTCTTCAGCCATTCTTCCTCCACAGCATCACCCTGACTTCAGGGATGCGTGCATGGTTGATAGATACACTCAGTAAAAAAGTTTCCTGAGATATTTACTAATACTTAATTTCTACATCAACACCTGAAGACAGGTCGAGCTTCATAAGGCTGTCTACGGTTTGTTGAGTAGGATCAACAATATCGATCAATCTCTTGTGCGTTCGCATTTCAAACTGTTCACGTGCTTTTTTATTTACATGGGGCCCACGAAGAACAGTAAACTTATTAATTTCAGTGGGAAGAGGGATCGGTCCAGCAACCCTGGCACCCGTATCTTTAGCTGTTAAAACTATCTCATCTACAGATTTATCCAACAACATATGATCATACGCACGCAGCTTGATCCGCAACCGACTCGCTTTCATCTCAAGTTATCCCCTAAACAGCTTAAACTTAAAAACCGAAGCCCCTCTTTTAGAAACTATTGGCCCTTATGTCAAACACTTTCTAAAAAATAGACAAATCGCCCGAGCTTCAGCTCTACCCTCCGACTAAAGAGAATCAATTCAAATAAAAATAACCAAATTTTTTAAAATTAATAACTAGATAGCCGATATAGACCACGAAAGCTTTTCTCTAACCCCCAAGTAAGGAATCTTCAATTATGAAAAAATATATTGTTATTTCAGTAATTTGGCCCTCTTTCCTCTTTATTCTTACCAATAGTATCCAAGCTAAAGAAAGTGTCGAAGAGCAAATTCAGCATCTAGAAGATCGACCTTACTATATAGAGGAGCCCTGTGATCGAGGTGATAGCGTTGAAAGCTGTCGCAAAATCCCCTACAAGCATGAGACCGTTTGGTTTTGGCTAAAGGGCGAGAAAAAAGCCCAGAGAATAGCGGCGAACAACCAAAGACGAGACGCTTGGATGAAAACCAACCTCACGACTCAGGGGAGCTATACTCCACCCGACAAAGATCCCCGACACAGAATGACCTTAGAAGCCAAAATCGCCGCATTGGGAAATAAACCCTACCGTATCGAAGTGGAGTGTGAACACGCCCAAGGAAGCAACTGTAGCCGCATCCCCTACAAGCACGAAACCGTTTGGTTTTGGCTGGACGACAAAAAAAAGGAAGCTAGGAAAAAAGCCAACAACCAAAGGCGAAATAAGTGGTTACGCCAAAGCGGCCTATACCCAACAAGTTCTGAGGCTCCAGTAAAAACAGCAGCCAAACCTCGCGCCACCCTAGAGACAGCGATTGAAGCTACCAAAAAGAAAATAACCACCACTCAAAATCAACTTGAGGCAAGCCAAACTCAGCTAAAAAATCTCCAAGATAAGAAGGAGCCACTTCAAAAGCGAGCCAAAAAACTTCAAGGAAAAATCCAAGCTCTCAGTAATACTCTTCTCACTACAGAGGATGGCCCCCAAAAACTGGCTAAGGCCACCCAAGAGGTTGAGGGGGTGATAGGCAAACTTCGCGATCTCACGGGAGAAATCACTAAAGTTGAAAGTGATATCAGGACGCACCAAAGTGACCTTCTCGCTTACCAAGATCAACTCGAGCAGGAGCAAGACAAATTGGCGGTAGCGGCTCAGGCAAGTGACCAAGCGGCGGGCAGGGCTCCAGCAGCCAAAGCTGAAAGCGATGCCCGTCTCATAGAAGCCGAAAGAGCCTGGGAATTCGCGACAAAGAAAATCCAAGAAATTAAAGAGCAAGGAAAAGTTGCCGAGACGGCCCTCAAAAGCTTCGGTGACCTCAAAAAAGACCTTAAAATTGATGGCCTAGAAGCTCAGCTCCTACTCAACCAAATCAATCAAAAAATCCAGGCGAGTGTGTTAGGTAAATATATTAAAGAGCACAACGAGAAAACCCTTGAAGCGGCTCTCCAAGGAGCCTGTCAACAAGCCAAAGACTGTGCTCAAAACCCTTCAGTGGACAATTCTTCTATTCAAAATATTTTCAAGAAGCTCAAGCCACACTTGGAAATCGACTATAAAAAAGACGAAAAGGGCAAAAGCAAATAAAATCACCAACGATGGACAAGGCACCCTATAAATAAGGGTGTCTTTTCTATATAGTCATCGCGCAAACTAAGAGTGGCGAGAGCTGTGCCTCTACCTATTTCCCCAATCTTTAAAATATCCAGTTCATAGTCTTTTTGAACTGAAACTCTCCAATAATCCCGAACAAAAAAACCTCGTCCCCCACATGAGCCCCTTCCATGTTCACGGTAGCGCCCAATGTCTTCTCTTTTTATAAAGAGAAATCCTTCGATATCATAAGGCTGTCTCGATTGATCGGAGGAAAGCATAAGCCTTTCTCCATCCCTCTTAGGAATTCGCTTCCACACCGGAATTTGAAAAACAAAATGATCCCCACGGTACTTGAGAATGGCCTTTTTTTCTGGCCCGACCTGAACCTCGATCTCGTATCTTCCTGGCTCAAGCACAACCTTCTCACCTCTCTCACTGAAAATAGCAATCTCACTATGAACAATTAATTTTCCCTTAAAAGATTTAAAACATCCGGTAGAGAAAAAGAGCAAGCTTATTAACAAAAGAATTTTTTTCATTTCATTTCCTATTATAAATCTTTAAATAAAGATTCCTTTCTTTTCTAAAATTTGCTTAGCCAAATCCATGGGAATTTCCTGATACATTTTAAAATTCATCGTAAAATTAGCACGCCCCTGAGATTTAGATCTAAGGTCTGTACTATAACCAAACATTTCTGCTAAAGGTGTCTCTGCTTCGACAACTTCTTTATTCTGCTTAGTGCCCATATTGAGAATCTTTCCTCTTTTCATATTAATATCGGCAATAATATCACCTGTGTAATCACTAGGAGTCACAACTTCTAAATCCATAATTGGCTCAAGAAGCTTCAATTTAGCTTTACGACAAGCCTCTACAAAGGCTTGAGAAGCAGCGATAATATAAGCCACTTCCGAGGACTCTTCTTCTCTGTATTGAGCCTCAAGAAGTGTTACCTTAATATTGAGTAAGGGGTAACCTGCTAAAGCACCACCGGGAGCAGTATCACTAACCGATTGTTCAATCGCTTTGATAAACTCCAGAGGAATTTGCTTTTTGGTTACTTGTGACTCAAACAAAACCCCTTGCTGATAATCACAAGGCTCTACATTAAGGCGGACATGCCCAAATTGAACTTTACCTGCATGCTCTTTTTGAAACGTGCTCTCCGTTTCAGCACAAATTAAAATCGACTCACGATAAGAAACCTGAGGTTTCCCTACACGAACACCAACCTTAAATTCCCTTTGTAGACGATCGGCAATGATTTCTAAATGGAGTTCTCCCATACCATAGATTAAAAGTTGCCCTGTTTCCTTATTGTGGTGATAAGAAAAAGAGGGATCTTCCTTTTTCAACTGACCGAGAGTTTCCATTAGCTTTTTTTCATCTGCCGTTGTTTTAGGCTCAATAGCCACAGAAATAACAGTCTCGGGAAACTCCATAAGATCGTAAACAATAGGTTTATGATCAGCACATAGAGTTTCTCCCGTCATGGTAAACTTTAAACCAGAGATAGCAACAATATCACCAGCTGATGCTAACTCGAGTTCTGTTCGCTTATCAGCATGCATTTGAAGAATTTTATTGATTCTCTCTTTTTTCTTTTTCAGTGGATTAAAAACGCTTGATCCCGATTTAAGTTCTCCCGAATAGATACGAATATAAGTTAAAGAACCCACAAAAGGATCGGTAGCAATTTTAAAAGCCAATCCAGAAAAGAGGTCTTTGGGGTCGGGTCTACGAACACCTTCTTTGTCGTGGTCTTTAGCGCTGTAGCCTTTTATTTCCCCTCTATCAAGAGGTGAAGGAAGGTAGTCCACCACAGCGTCAAGTAGAGGTTGTACACCCTTATTTTTGAAAGCAGAGCCACATAAAACAGGGACGAAGAACTGCCCAATTGTCGCCATTCTCATAACAGCTTTGATCTCCTCACCCAAAATCTCTTCACCATTCAAATATTTTTCAGCAAAACTGTCATCAAAATCGGCAAGGGCTTCAATAAGCTCCTCTCTAGCCAGCAAAGCCTCTTCTTCCAAGTTAGAGGGAATCTCTTTTTCTAATACAGTCTCCCCAAGATCCTCTTCTTTAAACAAGATAGCCTTCATCTTAATAAGGTCAACAACACCAGCAAATTTATCTTCAGCACCAATGGGAATTTGAATCGCCGCTGCTTTTTTATCAAGCTTTGTTCTTATTTCTTCAACTGTATTTCTAAAATCAGCCCCAACACGATCCATTTTATTAGCAAAGGCAATCCGAGGAACTCGGTATTTATCAGCTTGAGCCCAAACGGTCTCCGACTGGGGCTCAACGCCAGAAACAGCATCAAAAACTCCAATAGCCCCATCGAGAACTCTTAAAGCCCTCTCCACTTCAATGGTAAAATCAACATGCCCTGGGGTATCGATAATATTAATTTTATGCTTGTTCCACTGACAGGTCGTCGCTGCTGAAGTGATCGTGATTCCTCTCTCCTGTTCCTGAACCATCCAATCCATGGTGGCAGCCCCATCGTGGACTTCACCAATCTTATAATTTTTCCCAGTGTAAAAAAGAATTCTTTCAGTTGTGGTTGTCTTCCCAGCGTCGATGTGGGCCATAATCCCGATATTTCGGAGAAAAGATAAGTCTTTTGAACTCATATACTTACGCAGCCCTAATACCAATCCTTGGTATTAAACCGGGATCGGTTTTTTACTCAAAATTTTACCAACGAAGGTGGGCAAAAGCTTTATTGGCTTCAGCCATTTTGTAAACGTCTTCACGCTTCTTAACGGCGCCTCCCCTATTGCTAGAGGCATCAGTCAGCTCATCAGCTAATTTTTCCATCATTGTGCGTCCGTTGCGCCCACGAGCATTATCGCGAATCCAACGAATGGCCAGAGATTGGCGACGGTTGGGGCGAACTTCAACTGGGATTTGGTAGGTAGCACCACCAATACGGCGAGATTTAACTTCAACAGCTGGCTTGACATTAGAGAGGGCCTTCTTAAAAAGCTTGAGAGGCTCCTCATTAGTTCTTTGCTCCATAAGCTCTAGAGCTCCATAAAAAATCCTCTCGGCAGTAGATTTCTTACCTCCTCTCATCAAAGCATTGATAAACTTCGTTACAACAATGTCTTGATAACGAGGATCAGGAAGGACTTCTCTTGTTTCTGCTCTATGCTTACGACTCATATAAACTCCTTACTTCACTCTTCCCTAACTTGAGGAAAGAATTACTCCCTTTTCCTTAAGCAATGCTAGAAAAAGGGTTCACTTTTTTATCAAACACTATTTTTTCGGTCTTTTAGCGCCATACTTAGAGCGGCGCTGGCCACGCTTATCGACACCAGTAGTGTCCAAAGTGCCTCGGATAGTGTGGTAACGAACACCCGGAAGGTCTTTCACCCTTCCCCCACGAATAAGCACAATAGAGTGTTCCTGAAGGTTGTGCCCCTCTCCCCCAATATAGGAGGTAACCTCAAAGCCAGAAGTCAAACGAACCCTACACACCTTTCTCATCGCTGAGTTTGGCTTTTTGGGGGTCGTTGTATAAACACGAGTACAAACACCACGCCTTTGAGGACATGCTTTCAAAGCAGGGGATTTTGTTTTCGTAAATTTATCCTTACGGCCTTTTCGAATTAACTGATTAATTGTTGGCATTAAACCACTCCTTCTCCCATTACAAACCTTGTCTTTCGACAGTTTCGTATCACTAGCAGAGCTAGCAAGGATGTTTAACACAGCATCCTAGCTAGTTCAAGCACCTAAACAGTAAGGACTACTGTTTCCTCCGCTTCAACCTTAACATCATCTTCTTCATCCACTACAGCATCAAAATCCCGATACCTGGGAATTCCCGTTCCTGCTGGAATCAAACGTCCCATAAGAACGTTCTCCTTCAACCCCCTCAACATATCCTTCTTGCCCTCAAGGGCAGCCTGAGTAAGAACTTTTGTCGTTTCCTGAAAGGAAGCTGCTGAAAGAAAAGATTCCGTTGTCAAAGAAGCTTTCGTAATTCCAAGAAGTAAAGGGCGCCCTTTTGCAGGCTCAAGACCATCTCTCTCCATGGCTTCATTGACCGCCTGGAACTCTGCTTTAGTAACTGAGTCACCAGCAACAAGCATCGTATCACCTGCATCAAGAATCTCTATCTTTTTAAGCATTTGGCTAACAATCACTTCAATGTGTTTATCATCAATTTTCACCCCTTGAAGGCGGTAAACCTCCTGGATTTCATCGACAATATAGCGAGCGAGCTCTTTAATTCCTTTCACGCGAAGAAGGTCATGGGGGTTAGCCGGTCCATCCATAATAGGTTCTCCAGCACGAATGTAATCCCCTTCATTGACAATGATATAGCGTCCCTTGGGAACCGTATAAACCATCGGATCACTACCATCGTCGGGACGTACAATAACCCGGCGACTACCACGAAGCTCTGGGCCAAACTCAATTGTTCCCGAAACATCAGATATTTGGGCTGCATTGATTGGTTTTCTAGCTTCAAAAAGCTCAGCCACTCTTGGGAGCCCTCCGGTAATGTCCTTAGTTTTAGTCG
Source organism: Bacteriovoracaceae bacterium (assembly GCA_965206965.1). GTDB lineage: Bacteria > Bdellovibrionota > Bacteriovoracia > Bacteriovoracales > Bacteriovoracaceae > CBDBLK01. The sequence goes on from OZ242254.1 coordinate 718,257, forward strand.
ATTCACGGGTCATTTTAGAAATAGCCGTTGCTGTTTCAATTTTCTCACCGTCTTGAACGATAATATTAGCCCCGATTTGCAATCTATAAGTAGCGTAACGCTTAGTTCCCGGAACGAGAACAGGATTGCCCGATTCATCGACAATACTAATTCGAGGTTGAAGACTCGGATCTTTAGACTCCGTCACAACCCTATTCGTTAAACCTGTAATAGCATCAACCTGCTCAGCAACAGTGGCACCCACAATTAAGTCTTCGTACTTCACGACGCCTGAGACATCAGTCAATATAGGAATAGAGAATGGATCCCATTCAATAATTTTCTCACCGACATTGACCTCCTCACCTTCTTTAAAGAAGATGCGGGCTCCATAAACTGCTGGATAGCGCTCCTTTTCAGTACCTGTATTATCTTTGATGAGAATTTCACCAACTTTATTCAGAATAATCATCTCTCCAGAACCATTAGTGGCAACTTGAACATTTTCAAAGTGAACCACACCGGCCGTGCGAACCTCTGTTTTCGTAATCTGAGCCCCTGCAGTCGCCGTTCCACCAACGTGAAAAGTACGCATCGTCAGCTGAGTACCCGGCTCACCAATCGATTGAGCAGCAATTACACCGACGGTCTCACCAACACTAACTAAAGTCCCGCGGGCCAAATCACGACCAAAACATTTCCCACAAAAGCCATGGCGTGTCTGACAAGTTAAAACAGATCGCACCTTAATTTGGTCAATATTGTACTCTTGAAGAAGAGGGATATCCTCTTCCGTTAGCATATGATTACTAGGCAACACTTCCTGCCCATTAGCATCCATTATGGGATTAGCTGTTACCCGTCCCATTGCCCTTTCGGAGACATCTTCAACCACTTCTCCCGCCTCAATTCGAGAAGTGAGAATAATCCCATCATTAGTACCACAATCCTCTTCTCGAATAATCCCATCCTGGGCCACGTCGACAAGACGGCGAGTCAAGTAACCTGAGTTAGCTGTCTTTAGAGCCGTATCGGCAAGACCCTTGCGAGCACCGTGAGTTGAAGAGAAATACTGAAGAACAGAGAGACCTTCACGAAAGTTTGAAGTAATCGGAGTTTCGATAATTTCACCGTTAGGCTTAGCCATCAAGCCTCGCATCCCAGCCAACTGCCTCATTTGGTTTGTCGACCCTCTAGCTCCAGAATCTGCCATCATAAAGATAGCATTAAAAGAAGGGGCTTTTTCCTCTTCATTCTTCTCGTTGGTAAAAGTATCTGTTGAAATCTTCTCAAGCATAACTTTAGTCAATCTTTCATTAGCCTGAGACCAAACATCAACAACTTTATTGTATCTCTCACCGTTAGTAATCGAACCTTCATTATACTCGTCTGTGATACGATCAACCTCAGCATTGGCTTCAGCTAAAATATCGACCTTTGCCGAAGGAACCGTCATATCATTAACATTAATGGAAATCCCTGCCTTGGTTGCATTAGCATAACCCAAACGCATAAGGGCATCAGCCAAAAGAACCGTGTCTTTTTCGGTTCCTGTCCGATAAGCCTTATCAATAAGTTTTCCAATTTCCTTCTTACCAAGGACACGGTTAATGTCTTCAAATTGTAAACAATCTGGAAGAACATCAAAAATAAACGTTCTCCCTACTGTTGTTTCCAGAGTATTACCATGAATACGCACATGAATCGGCGTTTGTAAGTGGAGGTTGCCCGAGTGGTAAGCAAACTGAGCTTCTTCTTTCGAAGAGAACGTCTTACCGTATCCACGAGCAAATGGGCGTATACGCGACATATAATAAAGACCTAGAACAATATCCTGAGAAGGGACAATAATCGGTGACCCATCTTTTGGAGAAAGAATATTGTTCGTCGACATAGCCAACACTCGACACTCTATTTGAGCTTCAAGAGAGAGGGGAACATGGACAGCCATTTGATCCCCATCAAAGTCAGCGTTAAAAGCAGTACAAACGAGGGGATGCAGTTGAATAGCTTTCCCTTCAATGAGTATTGGTTCAAACCCTTGAATACCCAGGCGGTGAAGGGTTGGAGCACGGTTCAGTAAAACGGGATGCTCTTTAACAACCTCTTCTAAGATATTCCAAACCTCTTCTTTCTGCTGCTCAACCATTCGCTTTGCCAACTTAATCGTCGTACAATGGCCCTTTTCAATAAGCTTGTTGTAAATAAAAGGCTTAAAGAGCTCCAAAGCCATGAGCTTGGGGAGACCGCATTGGTGAAGCCTTAAGGTTGGTCCCACCACAATCACAGAACGCCCTGAATAATCAACACGTTTACCCAAAAGGTTTTGACGAAAGCGCCCTTGCTTACCCTTCAACATATCGGAAAGTGAACGTAGAGGACGCTTGTTAGCACCAGTAAAAACTTTCCCACGACGACCATTATCAAAAAGGGCATCAACTGCTTCTTGGAGCATACGCTTCTCATTACGGATAATAATCTCGGGTGCATTGAGTTCTTTTAATCTCTTGAGGCGGTTGTTTCTATTAATAACCCGACGATAAAGATCATTCAGGTCAGAAGTGGCAAAGCGCCCTGCCTCGAGAGGGACAAGGGGACGTAAATCGGGAGGAAGGACAGGGATCACCTCCATCATAAACCACTCTGGTCTATTGCTCGATTTCAAAATGGACTCGACAACTTTAAGTCGTTTAATCAACTTTGTCCGAGCCATTTCGGTTGTTGCCGCTTTAAAGGCTCGACGTAGCTCTTTTCTTTCAAGATCTATGTCAACCTTGCGAAGAAGCTCTTTAACTACTTCTCCACCCATTCCTGCTTCAAAATCAACCCCTTGCTCTTTGAGGTCGTTGTATTGTTGCTCAGAAACAATTTGGCCAACCTTCAAACCACCATCTAAATCTTGAGTCGCTGACTCCGTTACAATGTAGGCTTCGTAATAAAGAACTTTCTCAAGTTCTTTAAGTGTTAGATCGAGAAGTGCACCCATACGAGAGGGAAGTGATCTCAAAAACCAGATATGAGCCACAGGTGCCGCTAACTCAATATGCCCACAACGCTCACGACGAACCTTTGAAAGAGTAACTTCAACACCGCATTTCTCACAAACAACACCTCGGTGCTTCATCCTTTTATATTTCCCACAGATACATTCGTAATCTTTTATGGGACCGAAAATTTTAGCACAAAAAAGCCCATCCCTTTCAGGCTTAAAGGTTCGGTAGTTGATTGTCTCTGGTTTCTTCACCTCACCAAAGGACCACTCACGAATAGTATCGGGAGAAGCCACTTGAATGGAAACAGCTTCTACACTAATAGGGTCTTTCGGTTTATCAAAAAAATTCAAAAGGTCTTTCATAAAGTAGCCTCAATTAAAATTAGGTTGAGAGTATTAATTAAAATTTTCTTCCTCAGTTGATTCTTCCAGCTTCACATCCAAGCAAAGGGCCTGCAGCTCTCTAACAAGAACGTTAAAAGATTCAGGAAGACCAGGCTCAAGCACTTGCTCACCCTTGACGATAGATTCATACATACGAGTTCGCCCAATGACATCATCAGATTTAACAGTCAAAAACTCTTGAAGAGTATAAGCAGCCCCATAAGCCTCTAGAGCCCAAACTTCCATTTCCCCAAGTCTTTGCCCACCAAACTGAGCTTTCCCACCAAGGGGTTGCTGAGTTACGAGGGAGTAAGGTCCGGTTGAACGAGCATGAATCTTTTCATCAACTAAGTGATGAAGCTTAAGCATGTACATAACACCAACAGTAACTTCCTCTGCAAAGGCATCACCAGTCATCCCATCAAACAACGTCGTCTTTCCAGACTCATCGAGATCACCAAGCTTTAGCATTTCGCGAATGCTCTCCTCAGTGGCTCCATCAAAAGCAGGTGTTGAAAAGCGAACACCAGCAGAAAGCTGCTCTGCTATTTCTTTTACCCGTTTATCGGAAGCTTTTTTGAGGAACTCCTTAACTTCGTCAGTTTTATAAATACCGTAAATGAGATCCTTTAATTTATGAATCTCCATTTGCTCTTCCAACATGGCTTTAAGTTTTTCACCAAGACCGCGGCCAGCCCAACCGAGATGGAGTTCAAGAAGTTGGCCAATGTTCATACGAGAAGGAACCCCTAGGGGGTTCAATACAATCTCTACATTTGTTCCATCAGCGAGATAAGGCATATCCTCTTGAGGAATCACGTTCGAGATCACACCCTTGTTCCCGTGACGACCAGCCATCTTATCACCAGGCTGAAGTTTGCGTTTAATAGCGATGTAAACCGTAACCTTCTTAATCACACCAGGAGGAAGCTCATCACCACGGTGTAACATAGCAATTTCATCATTGGCACGAGTCCTCACTCGATTGATGCGGTTCCGCACATCGGCAAAATACTCAGAAAGTTTTTCTTCCAGCTCTGGCTGTAGAGGAAGGTACCCAATGAGTTCGAAAGGAATACTTTTTAAAGCCTCAACAGTAACATCAGCTCCCTTCGAAAGAAGCTCTGTCGAACCATCTTCAGAAACCAATTTATCCGTTGTTTTAGCCCCTTTAAGAATCTTGGCTATCTGGTGAAGAGCCGAGTTTTGAATAGATCTAATCTCAATCCTTTCATCTCGACGAATTAATGTTGTTTCTTGATCAATAATTACTTTAGAACGACTATCAAGCTCAACACCTTCACGAGTGTAAACCTTAGCATCAATAACAGTACCACGAACAGAAGAGGGAACTCTCAGGGAAGTATCTTTCACATCTCCGGCCTTATCACCAAAGATAGCTTTGAGTAATTTCTCTTCAGGGGACAGTTGGGTTTCACCTTTAGGGGTAATTTTACCCACTAAAATATCACCTGGCTTAACAATGGCACCCACTCGAACAATCCCTGCCTCATCAAGGTCTTTGAGAGCTTCTTCAGAGACATTGGGAATATCTCGAGTAATTTCTTCTTTTCCTAACTTGGTATCTCTCGCCTCCACTTCAAAAGCTTCAATATGAACCGAAGTAAAGACATCTTTTGCCAAAAGCCCTTCTGAGATAAGGATCGAATCTTCGTAGTTGTATCCCCCCCAAGGCATGAAAGCGACAAGAACGTTTTGCCCAAGAGCCAAATCACCCAAGTGAGTCGCTGGACCATCAGCAATAACCATACCCTTCTTCACCACATCGCCTTCTTTCACGAGAGCTCGTTGGTTGTCGCAGGTATTTTGGTTCGTACGTTGATATTTCGTTAACTTGTGAATATCAACACCAGACTCACCTTCTTTAAATTTATCTCTCTGAATCACAATTCTGTTTGAATCAACAAAGATAACTCGACCATCTGTTTCAGCAACAAGGATCGCTTTAGAATCTTTCGCTACAACTTTTTCAACCCCTGTTCCAACAATAGGAGCATCTGTTTTAATAACAGGAACAGCCTGCCTCATCATATTAGATCCCATCAAAGCACGGTTGGCATCATCGTGCTCCAAAAAGGGAATTAGAGAAGTTGCAATAGAAATCATTTGAGAGGGTGAGACGTCCATGAGATCAACGTCTTCCGAATTCACCAGTGTAAAATCGCCACTCGCACGAGAAGGAATATGGTCACCAGCAACCTTCCCCTCATCGATGTGCTCTGTATCGATTTGAGCAATAACCTTTCCCTCTTCCTGAAAAGCAGTAAAGTATTTAGTGTCTCCCACAGAGCGGTCTTCATTAACAACCTGGTAAGGGGTTTCAATAAAGCCATATTCAGAAACCCTTGCATAAGTAGCCAAAGAAGTAATCAAACCAATATTAGGCCCTTCAGGTGTTTCCACAGGACACATACGTCCATAATGAGTAGAGTGGACATCCCTTACTTCAAAGCCTGCCCTCTCTCGGGTCAAACCACCAGGGCCAAGAGCCGATAAACGACGCTTGTGTGTGACCTCAGACAAGGGGTTGGTTTGATCCATAAACTGAGAAAGCTGAGAAGAACCAAAAAACTCCTTAACTGCAGCCGCCACGGGCTTTTGATTAACGAGATCATAAGGCATCATCGTGTCAATCTCTTGGATGGCCATCCTCTCCTTAACGGCTCTCTCCATTCTTACTAAACCAACGCGAAGTTGATTTTCTAATAGCTCACCAACAGCACGAACTCGACGGTTACCAAGATGATCAATATCATCCACACGTCCTTTGCCATTATTGAGCTCCACTAAGTATCTCACTGTCATAATAATGTCATCGTGAGTTAATACAGTGTTATCAACGGGAACATCTGTTCCAAATTTATAATTAATCTTCATTCGCCCAACACGAGAGAGATCATACTTATCCGCATTAAAGAAAAGGCTCTCAAAAAGAGCTCCCGCTGCTTCAACAGTTGGAGGTTCACCCGGGCGCAATCTCTCAAAAATCTTAAAAAGAGCATCTTCTCGAGAGTCCGTTTTATCGAGAAGAAGAGTATTGCGTATCTGATCACCGAAGTTAATCATGTCAACATATAAGCACTTAATTTGAGTCACTCCAGACTGGATGAGCTCTTGAATTTTAGCTTCTGAAAGTGCTTCGTTAGCCAAACAAAGAACTTCCCCTGTCTCCTTATTAAAGATGTCCTCGGCGACAACTTTACCGACAATCTCTTCAAGAGAAGCTTCAAGAGAAGTCACTCCTGCGTCAGCTAACTTGCGCACAGAAGCTTTCGTAAACTTCTTTCCTTTGCGAACAATAGGCTTTCCAGTTTTAGGCTCCAAAATATCGACTGTCGCCCTAGTACCAATAAGAAGGCCAAAATCTAATTCACGAACAAAAGAGCCATCCTTACCCAAATGGATAATTTCCTTCTCATAGAACATATCGAGAAGCTGAGTCGTTCCATACCCCATCGCTTTTAACACGACAGTAGCATGTAATTTTCTCTTTCTATCGATTCGGGCAAAAAGAACATTTTTATGATCAAATTCAAAATCTAACCAAGAACCACGATGAGGAATAATACGAGCAGAATAAAGAAGTTTACCCGAAGAGTGCTTTTTACCACTGTCGTGCTCAAAAATAATGCCTGGTGACCTGTGCAACTGAGACACAATCACCCTCTCCGTTCCATTGTAAACAAAAGAACCTGTTTCAGCCATAAGAGGAATATTACCAAGGTAAACAACTTGTTCCTTGATAGAAGCCACCTTTCTTTGTTCATTGCCCTCTTTATCTACAGCAACATCGTAGAAAACCAAGCGAACCACAACCTTAAGGGGGGCTTCGTAAGACAAACCTCTTTGTCGACATTCTGCCACTGTATACTTCGGTTGTTCGAGAGAGTAACTCACAAACTCCAAAGAGACTGTTTTGTTAAAGTCAAAAATGGGAAAAACCGAGTGGAAAACGGCTTGTAACCCCATGCTCGCCCTCTTCGCAGGAGGAACTTTCATCTGCAAAAACTCCTCAAATGAATTAGTTTGCAAACGCATCAAAGGGGGAGTTTCAATTACACTAGGGATAGTCGAAAAGTTCTTTCGGAACCATTCATTAGGCTTGAAAACCTGAGTCATTGTCATTTCTCCTTATTTAGAGAAGTTATGTCTCGAAAGCTCTAGATTTGTGTGACTTTATTTTTCCAATGCCGGCCCATTTGCCATCCGCCAGAAAACCAAACTCACATCAATCTCTATTTCTTCACCATTACAAAAAGGTGTGGAAGGCATCTCCCCCCACACCATACTTTAAAACTTTAACTAGCTTAAACAAACCGCTTACTTAAGCTCAACCTTAGCACCAGCAGCCTCGAGCTTCTTTTTAAGCTCCTCAGCTTCAGCTTTTTCAATGCCTTCCTTAACTGGTTTAGGAGCTCCTTCAACAAGTTCCTTAGCTTCTTTTAAGCCAAGCCCAGTGATAGCTCGAACCTCTTTAATAACATTAATCTTCTTAGCACCGGCTTCAGCGAGAACAACAGTAAATTCTGTTTGCTCTTCAGCAGCAGCAGCCCCTGCAGCAGCGCCGGCAACAGCAACGGGAGCTGCAGAAACACCAAATTTATCTTCTAACTCTTTAACAAGGTTAGCGAGGTCAAGAACACTCATTTGAGAGATATGATCGATAAATTGTTCATTTGTAATAGCCATGTTTATTCTCCTAAAATTTTCAATTCTCTATATTTAGTTTTTTCTATTCCTATTCCCGATTACAATTCAACAGCCACTGCTTCGACTTTCAAATCTCCCGGCTTTTCAACACCTTGAGATTCACACTCGTCCTTAATAGTGTTGGTTAAACGGGCAAACGCAGAAATAGGAGCCATGAAAGTTGCCAATAAGGTTCCAAGCATTTCTTCGCGAGAAGGAAGGTCTGCCAACTCTTTAACTTGAGCTAAGCTCAACTCTTCCTTGTTAAGAAAGCCTCCTTTAAGACCAACAACATCAAAGTCCTTACCAGTTTTCTTAAGAACCTTAGCTACCGCCGGAGCATCTTCAAAAGCAATCGCCAAAGCGTGGGGTCCTTTAAGATCGGAGAACAAATTTTCAGCGTAAGTCCCCTCGGCAGCCTTTCTAAAGAGAGTGTTTCGTGTCACTACAATCTTTCCTTGAGCTTCACGAATTTTTTTTCTCACTTCGACTGCATCATTGGAACCAACACCAATCAAATTGGTAAGAAAGATAGCTCTTGCTTCCTCAATATCCTTTTTGAGACCAGCAATAATGGTATCTTTCCCAGCTCGGTTCAACATACACACCTCCAAAATTTGGGAGGGAGATTTCAGGCAGGGTTTATAGGAAGTCCATCTTCCAACCGACCATCATCAACCATTCACATCAACTAATTAGCAATATTTGTCGCTTCCATCGTATCAATTCTAATGCCCGGTCCCATCGTCGTGCTAATGGTTAATGACTTCATATAAGTCCCTTTAGCACTTACTGGCTTAGCTTTAACAATAGCCATAACAATGGCATCAAAATTTTGACGAAGTTGTTCTTTAGTAAAAGAACGCTTTCCAATAGGAACATGGACAATGCCGTTCTTCTCAGTTCGATACTCCACTTTACCAGCTTTTTGCTCTTTAACAGCTTTCGCTACATCTGGAGTAACCGTTCCCAATTTAGGGTTAGGCATAAGGCCACGAGGACCTAAAACACGACCAATACGACCAAGTTTTCCCATCATTTCAGGGGAAGCAATGACACGATCGAAATCCAGCCATCCCCCCGCAATTTTGGTGACCATATCGTCAGACCCAACAATGTCAGCCCCTGCTTCTTCTGCCAGTTTAATTTTATCACCCGAAGTGATCACACAAACACGAACATTTTTACCCGTGCCGGCAGGCATCGCAATCGAACCACGAATCATCTGATCAGCATGACGAGGATCAACCCCAAGGCGAAAAGCCAAATCAACAGACTCATCAAACTTAACGAAAGAAGTTTCTTTCGCCAAATCAATAGCGGAATCAATCGCGTAAAGCTTTTCTTTATCAACTTTATTAAGTGCTTCTAATACTTTTTTTGATCTTTTTTTCATAATTCACCCCGCCTTACTTATAGTCCAACTTGAGGCCCATCGAACGGATAGAACCCTCAATCGTTCTCATACCGGCTTCTTCATTAGCAGCGGTTAAATCAGGCTTTTTAGCTTCTACAATTTCTTTAACAACTTGCTCTGAAACCGAACCAGCAACTTCATGCCCAGGCTTATTAGCCCCAGACTTAAGTTTAAGCTTGGTCTTTAAGAACCAACTCGCAGGAGGAGTTTTAGTGACAAAACTAAAGGAACGATCATTATAAACTGTAATAATCGTTGGCAATTTTTGTCCTGCTTGCTTCTGAGTTTTAGCATTAAATGCTTTGCAAAACTCCATAATATTCACACCCTTCTGCCCCAAAGCAGGACCAATTGGCGGTGAAGGGTTCGCTTTTCCAGCTTCAATCTGCAATTTTATGAAGCCCGTAATTTTCTTAGCCATATTGACTCCTTTTCGGTTTCTACTAACCTACCAACTTCGCCTTACTGGGAATTTACTCAAACCTCTTATGAAACTTTTTCAACTTGAGAAAAATCCAATTCAACTGGCGTTGGTCGTCCAAATATCGAAACATTAACCTTCAATTTACCTTTATCATTAACTGCCTCTACCGTTCCCACAAATGAAGCAAAAGGCCCTTCAATGACTTTAACCTGTTCTCCCTCAGAGAAATTGATAGAGGAGCGGGTACGAGTCGTTCCCCCATCTGCTTGATTAGTCATATAAGCAGCTTCTTCATCCGAGATAGGCTGTGGATTTGTCGAAGTTCCGCCGATAAACCCAGTAATTTTATTTGTATCCTTAACCAAGTGCCAAGTGTCATCATTCATGATCATTTTGACCAAGACATATCCTGGAAAAAATTTTTTCTTTATCGTTCTCTTTTTTCCACCAGCATTGGAAACAACGGTTTCTTCCGGCACTAAAATTTCAGCAAAAAACTCTGTTTTCTTAAGTTGAATTATTCTTTCACGCAAAGTACGAGAAACTTTATTTTCCTGACCCGTCATAGTTTTAGCAATATACCACTTAAATTCAGGACTCTTTCCGTCCGCCAGAACAGGATCACGAGGGCGCCCATCTTCAGCTTCTTCAGAGATTTCAGCGGTTTCTACCGCTCTCTCTTCAATTTCATTTTCACTACTATCAATCATCGTATTCCCTTAAGGGTTTACCTAAAACATTCTCAGTAAAAAAGATCAAGAATCTTACTAAAAGTAAAATCAACACCCACAAAAATCCCACTAATAATAGCTAAGCCAATAATAATACCAATAGTGGACTTTACAACGGAGTCATTCTCAGGCCAAATAACCCTCACCAATTCATCATAGACCTCTTGCATATGTCCCGAAGCCACTTTATGACGAACAACAAATAAAAAAACGGCTAAGCCTAGAGCAATGCCCAGTCCTTGAGAAACCAAAAGGTAATTCTGGACTCTGGCTTCCAAATCAAACCACTCCCCCAACTGCTCCATTAACTGAATCACCAAATAACCCACGATAATGGCAACAATAGCAACAAAAGAGTGAACCCACTTCTTACTGTCTTCAGCCTTAAGAACTGACATCAAAATTCCTTTTACAAAGCTGAGAGATGACCTTAGAATAAGGCGATTTCAAACTCTTAGCTTTTTTAAGTCGTTCATATATGCGACAAATTGTTTCTTTTGTCTATCCTTTTCACAGTAGCCCAACGCAAAATTTCAACTAAATTGACCGCTAGATTTCTTTTAAACCGCTTATCCAGCAAAATAGGCTTTTCATCGATCTCTAACCTAGAGGAAATCCTAAGGTTCAAGCCCAAAATGAGAAAGAATCTCTTGATAAACCTGTCAATATGGCCCATCCAGCCATGGCTTTATACAGTGAAAAATGATCTTATAGGCTTCCTCAATCTCTCGAGGAGTCAAAAATTTAGAAAGTGTTCGCCAAATACCCATTTTATCCTTAAAGGGTAAGTGGCAAACCCCCACACCGCTGTCGAGATAACAACTTAAGTGGTGATCAAGTGTAATTTCGGTTATATGCCCACAAGTCGACTGGCGATCCTCCTGTTCTGCAGGGCAGCTGCCTTTTACCTCACACTCTTCAAAAAGTTTCTTTTGAAGGCAAACCATCACCTGATAAACCCACTCAACCCCCGCCCTGGTAAAATGACCTCTTTGAATATTGCGCTCATAATATTTACAAGCGGGATAAGCCAATCGATTCAAGTAGGGAAAACCCACTCGAGAGCATTGATACCGCTCTTCCATGCATTGGTAATAACCACACATTGTATAGGGATAACAAGCTTCTCCCGCTGAAGTTTTTAAGGTAACCCAATCCCCAACAAAGTTAAGACATTCTCTCTGCGAGCTTAAATAATTGCACTCTCCCAATAAGGCCATCACCTCTTGTAGATAAGCCCCATGCAAGTTTTGATGAAGCTGGGCTTTGGCATTCTCAACATATCGAGATGAAGTTCTCGCTAAAGCTCCCCCGTTAAAAAGTAGAATAATAAAAAAAACAACTAAATTTTTCATAACGCCAAAATACTAACTCAAAAGTGCTCTAGTGCTGTTACTTAATAGCAGAAAAAATGGCAACAGAGCCTTCTTTTTCGACTGAAACATCTCTAAAATTTTTCTTTAATAAAAACTCAAGCTCTTTTGGATCATCCTCCCAATTCTCAAATATTCCCTTACGGTTATATATTTCCATCAACTTAGTAGCTATAAAATTACTCTCAAAGTCCACGCCTGTAATCGTAGCTCCAAAAATCCTTCCCCCTTCCTCTAAGTGTTGAAAAAGATGATCAAAAATCCTAGATTTTGATCTCAAACTACCTTGAAGGCAATGAAGAACATACATCAAGCCAATTGAATCAAACTTTTCCCCCGTAAGGGGCAGGGGTTGAAGAACATCAGCTAAAATTGTTTTTGGGTTATAACGCGAAATTCGCCTTTCAGTACAGGACAATGAATTAGGGTTTAAATCTAATAGGGTGAGACAAGGTTTTTGAGACAGAGTTACCTTATCGAGATACCACCCAGTTCCAACTCCAATATCGAGATGTTTCTGACCTATTTTGTCGTTGTAAAGTTGAAGCAATTTATTAGTGGAGCATTTCCAAAAAAAGCTATTGCTCAGTCCCAAAACCCAAAGGTCATAGAGCTTTAAAACTAAAGGATTATAAATTTTCGCTCCCTCTTTCATTTCAAAATAGCTCTCCTCACCTTTCAACTAAATATTGCTAAACACTTGACGAGTTACGAGACCCCAATAGGAATCCTCAATTTGAGATTCTTCATACTGGCCATTAGTATAATCTCCAATGACCTTCCTCCAGAAATCTCTTGCCTTATCGGCTCTCTCAATCTGTCTCACTTGCCACTTACCTCGATACATATCAAAAACCTTATGGGCAAAAGAGCTGCCTAATTTATGCCCTCTTTTCGTAGGAATAATGTAAAATTCCGAAATATCATGACAACTTAATTCAGTTCCTTTAATAGCAAAACCACAAAGTTGATTACCAATATAAACTAAGTAAGCTTCGTGCTCACCATCTAACGGTGTATCCAACGGATACAACCCATTACCGTCTGGATCTTTATTTGTGATAGTCGAAAACTCTGCTTCATAGGCTTGAAGCAAGTTCAATAGCACAGGCTTATTTTGATCTTCCACTTTTACAATTTTCATGAAATCCATACTAAAATTTTTTTTCAACAATAGACAATATCCAATGGAATCTTTTCATAAAGAAACTAGATTTCTTGACCGATGAAGTTTAATAAAGCTAAAAAACTGCATCTAAACAGTAAGAGGGAAAATCGATATGTTAGCATCCATTTCATTAGGACTTCTCATTTTCAACTTCTCACTACAAGCGAATACCTCCTCAATACAATTCCATAAAGACTTTGGGGAAAACCCAGGCAACTTAGAGATGTATTACTACGCCCCTAAGACACCACGACCCGGAGCCCCTCTTGTTGTTCTTCTTCATGGCTGTAAACAAAAAGCTGCCCACTTCAGCAATAAAACAGGTTGGACAGCCATCGCTGAAAAAAACAATCTCTATCTCCTCCTCCCTCAACAGAAAAAATCCAATAACTACTGGCGCTGCTTTAATTGGTTTCAGCCCTCAGATAATACTCGAGGGCGAGGTGAAGCTGCTTCTATCGCCAGTATGGTCTATAAAATGAAAAGGACCTTTCCCATTAACTCTCAACAAATTTTTATTGCAGGGCTTTCTTCTGGTGGAAGCATGACTAATGTCATGATGGCCAATTACCCCGAGCTCTTTCGGGCGGGAGCCGTTGTGGCCGGAGTCCCTTACGGATGTGCCTCTAATGGAGTTCAAGCCTGGAATTGCATGCTCGCTCTTCCTCGACTCATCAACCGTGTTCCAAACTATGGAGATATTGCCCGTCAAGCAGCAAATCACTACCAAGGAGCATATCCCAAAGTCATCGTAATTCACGGTACCAATGATCAAATCGTTAAACTTAAAAATGCCCATCTCAGCGTCGAACAATGGACTCAAGTTCACCAAACAGACCCTTTAGTAGACGAAGAAAAAGTGGTCGATGGACAAAAGCTTCAATTGTTTAAAAAGGAGCATCAAACTGTTGCTGCTTTACTCACTATCCAAGACCAAAAACACGGTTATCCCGTTGCTCCCCAAAAAGACTGTGGCCAAGCTGGCCCTTTTATTTTGGACTCGGGTATTTGCGCTTCCCAACACATTGCCGATTTTTGGGAAATTTTCAAATAGCTCTTAAAAATAAAATCATGGCGGGTGCAGAGAGATTCGAACTCCCAACTTGCTGATTTGGAATCAGCCGCTCTACCGTTGGAGCTATACACCCGTTAATACAACAGACAGCAAGTCAGAAATGACTTCCATAAAAAAAGGGCCAGTCATTAGACTGGCCCCTTATAAAAACCAAAATTATTCAACAATCTCAGAGACTGTACCAGCACCGATAGTACGCCCACCTTCACGAACAGCAAACTTAAGACCCTTTTCCATAGCGATAGGAGTGATAAGTTCAACGTCAAAGGAGGTGTTATCACCAGGCATAACCATCTCAACACTATCAGCAAGAGTGATTGAACCGGTAACATCAGTCGTTCTAAAATAAAACTGAGGGCGGTATCCCTTAAAAATAGGAGTATGGCGTCCGCCTTCATCCTTAGAAAGAATATAAACCTCACACTTAAATTTCTTATGAGGTTTCACTGTTCCTGGGCGGCAAATAACCTGACCACGCTCAACATCTTCACGCTTTGTACCACGTAAAAGAAGACCTACATTATCACCAGCTTGACCTTCATCGAGAAGCTTGCGGAACATTTCAACGCCAGTAATTATCGTCTTGGAAGTTTCACGAATTCCAACGATTTCAACTTCCTCGTTAACCTTAACGATACCGCGCTCAATACGCCCTGTAACAACTGTACCACGACCGGAGATAGAGAAAACATCCTCAATTGGCATAAGGAATTCTTTATCAACATCACGAGTTGGCTCGGGAATATAAGAGTCAACTTGCTCCATAAGCTCACGAATTCGAGCCCTTCCAATCTCTTCATCACGATCTTCAACTGCAGCTAAAGCAGAGCCTTTAATGATAGGAATATCATCGCCAGGAAAATCGTAAGAGGAAAGAAGTTCGCGAATTTCCATTTCAACAAGCTCAAGAAGCTCTTCATCATCTACTTGATCAACTTTATTCATAAAAACAACAATAGCGGGAACTCCCACCTGACGAGCCAAAAGGATATGCTCACGGGTCTGAGGCATCGGACCATCAGCCGCTGAACAAACCAGAACAGCACCATCCATTTGAGCCGCACCAGTAATCATATTTTTTACGTAGTCAGCGTGCCCAGGGCAATCAACGTGAGCATAGTGACGATTCGCCGTTTCGTACTCCACATGAGCCGAGTTAATAGTGATACCACGGGCTTTTTCCTCGGGAGCCGAGTCAATGTCTGCATAATTGCGGGCATCCCCACCATGGTCAGCTGCCATAGTCATCGTAATCGCAGCTGTCAAAGTAGTTTTTCCGTGGTCAACGTGACCAATAGTCCCGATGTTAACATGAGGTTTACTTCTATCAAATTTTTCCTTAGCCATTCCCGACTCTCCTTCTCAAATTCCAGTTTAAAACGGGATTACGTTTCTGTAACTTTTATATAAGGTTAAACAACCACCGAATTTCATACCCTTTTACGTTGCGAATCACAAGTATAGCCATTTCTCCTCAGCAGGCAAGTAGAAACAGCGACAAAAGCTATTCCCAACACAAATGGAGCTTGCGGCGGGAATTGAACCCGCGACCTCTCCCTTACCAAGGGAACGCTCTACCCCTGAGCCACGCAAGCCAAATTTCGATCTTTTTAATGAACTATATAAATGATGTAAAGGGCCAACTACCCTAAAAAACACTCTTTTTCCCATCAATTCCTAAAAACAAAGAATTTTAATTTGAAAAAATGGAGCGGGCGACGCGATTCGAACGCGCGACATCCAGCTTGGAAGGCTGGCACTCTACCAACTGAGCTACACCCGCCCAAAAAAGGGCCAAAGATGGTGGCGAGTGGTGGATTCGAACCACCGAAGGGAAGACCCGACAGATTTACAGTCTGTTGCCTTTGGCCACTCGGCAAACTCGCCCCATAAATAATGGAGCTGGCAATAGGATTTGAACCTACGACCGCCGGTTTACAAAACCGATGCTCTACCAACTGAGCTATGCCAGCTTAACCATTACGGAGTGAATTTGTAAACGAACAATAGTTTAAAAGCAAGCCAAAAAACCAAAAGCACTCTCTTTATCCATTAAATTCCGAAGAACTTCTCCATCGCTACAGCAGCAGCAACAGAAACATTAAGACTTTTTATTGAGCCTTGAGTCTCCAATGCATAACAATCGACCAAAGTTCTTCTCACAGCGTGAGACAAGCCGGTTTCTTCAGCACCAAGAACAAGGCCGAGAGCCCCTTCAGAAAGATCTTTAGGAAATGGTCCTGAGGCATGTTCAGAAAGCCCTAATAAACGAACACCTCTCTCTCTAAGCTGTTTGATGGCACGAGGAAGGGCTGTCGTATTGATTAAAGAAATGTACTCGGTTGCACCCGAAGCAATTCGAAAAAATCCCGGACTCAAGCGCACTCCCCCCTTTCTCGACACTACAATAGCAGAAACATTGTAAAAAGCTGCCGTTCTAAAAACAGCAGCCAAATTGTGCACGTCTGTTACTCCATCCAAAATAAGTAAGCGGCACTTTGGATTTTCAATCATCTGATAAAGATAGCCCAAATCTTTTTCAGGAAGTGGTTCTGCTGTCAAAAAAATTTGAGAGGGTACTCGTTGAAACTGAAAATCCTCTTTTCGGCAAAGATTTTTAGCTTCCTCCTGAAGAGAGTGAGGCGATTTCTGAATAAGCTCAACCTCATTACGCCAATCTTTTTCTAAAGAACCTTTTTTTTGGAGCTCAGCCAACGCCTCTCGAGTGAAATAAAGCTTCTTTTCAACGCGTAACGGGTTGTTTATCGCTTCAATAATAGAATGGATTCCAAAAATAACATCCATCAAAAAGCAGCCTGGTAGAGCTCTTTTATCTTTTTTATGAGTTCCTCTTTTTTCACCAAAGATTTCTTTCCACTCTTTCGCTCAACAATCTCTAACTCCCCTGAAGCCTTAAAAGTCTTCTCCCCCAATACAACTGTTAGAGGTAAACCTAAAAGCTCTGCGTCTTTAAACTTAAAGCCCGCTCCAGAATTGCGATCATCGTAGACAACCTCATAGCCTTCAGTTTTTAGCAGCTGATAGAGTTCTTCACCTTCTGCCTTAATATCCTCTGACTTGCCAATTAAAGCTAAATAAAGATCGTAAGGAGCTATCGATTTTGGCCAGATAATGCCTTTTTCATCGTGATTTTGTTCGATCGCTGCAGCAATAATACGGGTCACACCTATTCCATAGCAACCCATCAAAGGGGCTAAGCTTTTGCCATTTTGATCCAGAACAGTAACACCCAAAGCTTTAGCGTAGAGATCACCCAATTGAAAAATATGACCGACCTCTATCCCTCGCTTAATAGCAACCGCACCTTTCCCCACTTCCGTAAAATCCCCTTGTTGGGCAAGACGCAAATCGGCTACTTGAAAATCCTGAACATCTCTAGAGGGAATAAAGCCCTCAAAGTGAGTGTCAACTTTTAAAGCCCCCGCCACATAAGATGCATCCCTATTAATAGCTTGATCAAAGATAATTCGCATAGGAGTTTTAAGTCCAACAGCTCCAATATAACCTTTAGGCAGACCATATTTTTCTAAAATATTATCCGAAGCTGGGGTGACATGATCAACCCCAAGAAAGTTTTTAAGCTTTATTTCATTAAGCTCATCATCTCCGAGCAGCTGAATAAGAACAATTTCTTCATCGTTACCTTTTACTCCAGAGTAAACTAAAGATTTAATCGAATGATGCTGGGGCTTTTTAAGAAAGCGACAAACATCTTCAATAGTAGCCATTCCAGGTGTTGGCACCTCTTTTACGGCATTATTGGCTTCATCAAAAGAAAGTTTCGGGCGAAGAGTTGTAGCACGCTCGCGGTTGGCAGCATAGCTAGTCTCTTCGCAGTAGACAATTTCATCTTCTCCAGTTTCAGCTATAACCTGAAACTCATGTGTTTTAGAATCTGCAGACCCTATATTTCCAGCATCTGCCTCAACAGCAGAATAATCTAATCCACAACGATCAAAAATAGCACAATAAGCTTGGTACATGGCTTCATAAGAGGCATCCATTCCCTTTTTATCCACGTCAAAAGAATAAGCGTCTTTCATGGTAAACTCACGTCCTCTCATCAAGCCAAAACGAGGGCGAATCTCATCTCTAAACTTCGTGTTAATTTGATATAAATTTAATGGCAACTGCTTATAAGATTTAATCGTCTTGCGAAAGATATTAGTAACTGCTTCTTCGTTAGTCGGAGAAATACATAGATCGCGCCCCCCTTTATCTTTAAAGGTAAGCATTTCATCACCCATCTTATCCCAGCGCCCTGACTCTTGCCAAAGTTCACCCGGTGTTACCACACTCATCAGGAGTTCATAAGCACCTGCCCGATCCATTTCTTCACGAACAATTTGCTCGATCTTACGAATAGATCGGTAGCCCATGGGCAGATAATCATAAATCCCAGCTGCAGACTTGTGAATTAGTCCAGTTCGAAGCATAAGTCTATGACTAGGAATTTGAGCTTCTGCTGGGGTCTCTTTATAAGTTTGCCAAAAACCTTTTGAAAGCTTCATCAATTCACCCTTATATTTTCACAACAAAGATTACTTATATACACAATCAGCTTCACTTGCAAAGTAAAGCCTACAAACCTTTGCTATTCATAATTTGAGCTTCATTCACATAAAAGAAAATAGAAATTGCCGACCACTAAGGGTCAACGGAAAGTTGGAGACAATACTTTTGGCAACTCAAAAGCTTCAATGGCTTCTTTTTGAAGAAAAGAAGCTGATACAACCTCATAAGCTTTCGGGGTTTCGAGGAGCTTGCGACACAAAAGATTGTGAAGATTATGCCCAGACTTATAAGTTGTTATTTTACCGGCAATCTCGTATCCAAGAAGACTGATATCGCCAATAGTATCAAGGATCTTATGACGAACAAACTCATCTCTAAAGCGAAGACCGTCTGAATTCATCACCTTGAAATCATCGAGAACAACTGCATTATCGAGGGTTCCACCCTTAACAAGTCCCTTGCGTTTTAACATATCAACATCTCTAAACATACCAAAGGTTCTAGCTCGAGAAATTTCGTTAATATAATTTTCGCAAGAAAATTCAAAAATCTTTTTCTGTGTTTTAATAACAGGATGGGCAAAAACAATTGTCGATTCAATAGTCAAACGATCAGCAGGAGCTATGCAAGCCCACTTATCATCAACTTTAACTTCAACAGGTTCGAGAATAACCAGAAATTTTTTAGACTTATTTAAAGTTGCAATGCCTATCTCTTTGAGAAGAAAAACAAAAGAAGCCCCAGAACCATCCATAATAGGAACTTCAGGTCCATTAATTTCACAGTAAACGTTGTCAATACCAAGTCCGTAAAAGACAGAGAGTAAGTGTTCAATCGTGTGGACAGAGTTGCGACCCGAACCAATCGTCGTATTATTTTCAGTCGCACCTACAGTTTCAGCACAAGCTTTAATGATCGGCTCACGAGGCAGATCTGTCCTCTTAAATTGAACCCCAAAATCAGCTTCTGCCGGATACATCGTCAAGGTGACTTTTTTACCTGAGTGGATTCCAATGCCAGTGACAGAGACTTTTTTCGCAATAGTGCGCTGATACAACATTCAACAAACCTAAAAACTGCAATGAGTTACTAATATAAACCTTAGTCTTTGCATTTGGCAATAATCAACATCCAGTATAAACCAACACAAGAGACTAAACCCATTCGGCAAGATTCTCCCCGAATTTTTTTCTCTCAACTAAAGATCTAAATCGGAATATTTTTACAAATTTTAAACCTCTTTTTCACTCTCCATAGTAAAATTTCCTCACCTCAAAAACCCCTCAAACTGCTACGGCAAAAAGTTAAAAAATAATTAAATGCATTTCTCTCCTTTTAAAAAATCCTCTTTAAATTACCTCTTTAATTCTAGCCACTTACATACATTATGAACCCTTTTCCTCCATCCCCCAAGTCTCTATGACAATAGGCC
This sequence comes from Bacteriovoracaceae bacterium, assembly GCA_965206965.1. Classification (GTDB taxonomy): domain Bacteria; phylum Bdellovibrionota; class Bacteriovoracia; order Bacteriovoracales; family Bacteriovoracaceae; genus CBDBLK01. Next base: position 738,478 of record OZ242254.1, read on the forward strand.
ATGCCTACGGTATGTTGAAAATATGGCACCAAATAAAAAGAAAATTTGGCTTCATGACCTCTCTCCAGAAGCCATCAACCAACATTCCGAAAACACCGCCGTAACGGCCACTGGCATTCGAATCACTGAACTCGGTCATGACTTCCTCTCAGGAACTATGCCTGTCAACCAAAACACCGTTCAACCCGCTCGAATTCTCCACGGAGGCATGAGCTGCGTTCTCGCCGAAACCCTTGGCTCTATAGCCAGCCACCTGTGCCTCGACCACAACAAGGAAATGGCGGTGGGGCAAAGCCTTTTTGCCAGTCATATTCGTCCCGCCCAAGAAGGTGACATTGTCACCGGAACCGCTAAAATTCTCCACAAAGGAAAAAAAAGCCATATCTGGGTTATCAAGATTATTAATCAAAAAAATCAATTGGTTTGCGACTCCAAATTGACAATGGCCATTATTCCCAAAAAGCATTAAAAGCAAATTAATGCAGCAGCTTTGTCATTTAATTATTTCCAACTCCTCATAAAAAGCATCTAAAATCCTAACAAAAAGATCTCTATTCATAGTCAATTAATCCATCTAGCCTATTTTCAATCTTTTTAAAAAACTCTTCCAAAGGACGGATAATATGAAAAAAAAGCTCATTAGCTGGGTGACACTTATTTTAATCCAATTAATCCAAAACCCGGTTTTTTCTGCTGACCAAATCGCAATCATCGGACTCACCGAAAAGGGATCAGAAGTTATCCATAAAACTAGCTTCGACCTCATCCAAGAGAAACTCATTCAGTCAGCTCAAGTTAAAAACCAGGTAGCAACCGAAGCTCTCAATGGCCAAAAGTTTAGTTCAGGATGGCAACCAAAAAAGTTTTCCCTAGGGCTAGGAATTGAAGGAGAAGCTGGCATCGGCCCTTGGAACTTAGGCTTCGCTATCAAACACCGACTCGTTTACAAAAAGGAGGATAAGTAATGAAAAAATTAACTTTTACCTTTTTCCTCATTTTTATTTTACCCCTCTATTCCCAGCAACTTCCCCAATACTGGATTGATGAAAACTATAGCAAAATCGATGAAAGCCAGCTCACAGCATTATCAACTTATCTCGGGCAAATCATTTCACTTAAATCCGAAGCACTCGATCAATCTGAAGAGAGCTTGCAAAAGGGACTCGGAGGCTGGAAGCTTTCTGGTCAAAAAACAGATTTGGCCATCAGCAAATCGGGACTTCTCGGCATTTCTGCTCTCAAGGGTCAAGCTGCTGTAGAACTCAATTGGGCCAGAAAAATCGATAAATCTTCTTCTTTAGAAGAAAATAGCACCAACACCGTCTCCCTCTCTAGCAATATGGATCAAAATGAAATACTTAGCCAAATCCAACCAGCCTATCAAGTTTTACTGGAGCACTTGCCGGAAGAAAAACGCTCCCAACAAGCCCAGGAATGGAATGATAAAGTCCTGCAATACCACAAAGCCCTTAGAGAAGTCGCTGAACTCCAAGGGACTCATTACGTTCCCTCTAAATTTAGATTGGACCTCAGCCTAAGCTATTCTGCTCCAATCTTTGGAGTTAATAAATTAAGTGGAGACGCTCGGGTCAGACTTGAATGGAAAATAGTCTCCCATAAAAACCTCAAGAGAATTTCTAAAGATCAAAAAATCATTTCTAAGCTCCTTCGAGATCTCGACAAAACATTGAGTACCTTAGATACCTCTAACACCTCAGCAGGATTCAAAATGACTACAGTAGCCATTGGTTTAGGTCTAAGTAAAAAAGGTTTCTTGAACTTTAGTAAATTAAAAGGCGAAACGATCGGTTATCTTTTTTTCAAAAAACAAAAAAGCAGTACCCCTTCGTTAGAAAAAGATGACAACACTGACTATCATTGGAATCCCGAAAAAGATAAAATACTTCCCTTTTTCAAAAGAACAAAGTTTAGAAAAGGTCTAAAGAAATCTGTCAAAATGGCCAATTGGTTTTCACAAAAATTACAGCAAACAGAAGGTCGATGGGAAATCAATAAATTTAAAGCTGCGTTTACCCTCTCTTATAAAGGCTTTTTTGGACTAGCAAAAACTAGTAGCAAAGGCCTTATAGAACTGTACTACGCAAAATAAATTTAAGGAGGAATCAATGAAAACAATACTACTTGGACTCTTCATTTCATGGCCAGTGCTAGCAGTAGACACTCTCGATTTGGAAAACTGGATAAGTAAGGAAATTCAAAACCAACAACAGGTTTTAACCAAAGCGACAGAGACACAACAACAAAACGGATACAGCTCTTCTTTCAGTACCCTTCGCGTTCGCCTGCGAGGTACCTATGGAGTTGAAATTCCCCTTCTCACCAAGGGAAAAATTAGACCTGAAATAGAAATTTACTGGACACCCTAAGAAATCAATTGAAAGAGGGACTTTTCAAACCATTGAATGAGAAAAGTCCCTCCCTTTCAGCTCTGAACTGTAAGACCATCCTGCAAAGATTGCTTATAGGCTTTAATTCCCGGTATTAAACCAATCAATATTCCAGAGAAAGCAATAAGCCCTAAGCCCACCCACTCCTTTGGACCTAAGGAAAAAGCTGGTATATATACGGAAAATTCACTAGCCAAGTAAGGTCCTAAAAATCCCATTCCTATAGCTAAAACAGTTACCCCCAAAACAGCCCCCAACCCAACTAAAAGAGCAGACTCCGTTAAAAGAAGAAGCAAGATTTGTTTTCCAGAGGCACCAAGAGAACGCAAGATGGCCATTTCACGCCTCCTTTCGTTGATAGAAGTATAGAGAGAGATAACAACACCCAATAGGCCAACGATGAGAACGCAAAGGCTAACCAACCCTAGCGCTTTTTCCACATATCCTATAGTATTCCACAATTCTTGAAGGGTTATTCCCGGAATAATCCCCATAATAGGCTCTCCCTCAAAACTGTCGACCATTGAACGCAAACGCAGAGTGAAAATCCGATTTTTAGCCGCGACAAAAAAAGCGGTTATTTGGCCCTTTTCTAAATAGGGGTTTAAATCTTTTTTAGTCAATTTTTCCTTTTCAGCCATATCGCTTTCGGAGGGAACCCCAGACTCCCAGCCAATATGCATGACTTCCATTCCATAAAGACTAATGTAAAGGGCCTTATCAATAGGAGTCGATGTTGGTCCTAGTACTCCTGAAACCTTGAAGGGAGAATGGGTATGTTTTAAAATGGATTCTCGTGAAAGACCATGGCTTAAAGCGATAGGGTCACCCACTCTTAGTTGAAAACGCTTGGCAATATCCGACCCAATAACGACATCCCATATACTCTCAAAAATCTTTCCCTCTGCTAAGTGTGGTTTTTGATCTCCTCGAAAACGGTAATGTCGAAAATAATTTTCATCAGTTCCAACGACTCTATAACCTTTATAAGAATCTCCAAGGGAAATGGGAATCGTCCATTTAATCGCCGGATTATTTCTCATTTTCTGGTAGGTAGAGTAGCGAATATTATTAGTAGCACTGCCTAAGTGAAAAACAGAGTAAAGTAGAAGCTGAAGAGGTCCCCCTTTTGCCCCAACAATCAAATCTGTCTTTGAAATGGTATTGGTAAACCCTTCTTCAGCCCCTTCCTTAACTTTACTAACACCAAGGAAGAGCGCCATTGAAAGAGCCACTGATAAAATACATAAAAACGAGGTGAAACATCTATTCCATAGAGATTTTCTGGTTATATAGACAATCATCTTCCCTCACTAAAATTGTGATGGTTTAAATCCGGTAGGGAAAGAGATCGTTCAAAATAACTCTTTAAACGTTCATCGTGACTGACAAAAATCAAAGTCCACTTTTCTTTTTCCCACTCTTTCATCAAAAGCGACATGAACTCCTTTGTGTTTTGACTATCTAAAGCAGAAGTTGGCTCATCGGCGACTAACAAGCTCGGCCGTCCCAATAAAGCCCTGGCAGCAGCCACCCGCTGCTGTTGCCCTATCGATAGCTCCGTTACTCTTTTTTCAAGAAGATCTATTATATTGAGTTCCTGAGCCAGTTGAGTGGCTTTTTCCCTTGGATTCCCCTCAATCCTTTTACGCCTCTCGCTATTAACTTTTATAGGAAGCATAATATTCTCATAAGCCGAAAGATAGGGAATCAAATTGAAGCTTTGAAAAATATAGCCCAAATGACTGCCTCGAAAAAAATCCTTCTGTCCTGAGTGCATATTTTTTAAGTTTTTTCCCAAAATATTCACTTCTCCTTGTGAACAAGAGAGAACACCTGAAATTAAATTGAGGAAAGTCGTCTTGCCACAACCGCTGGGTCCATAAAGAAAAATGCGGCTCCCCTTTTCGATAGAAAGTGAATCTATTTTGAGGACTGGTGATTGCCCGGGATAAGCAAAAGAAAGATTCTTAATATCTACAGCTAGCCTAGTCATTTTAGCTCTTTAACTTTGGTTCCCACCATTGAGAGGGAGCTCTCCATAAATTCATTGCCCTGTTTTTTTTCTAAAGAAATTTTTCCAAAAACCTGGACTGGATAATAAGTCGGCTTAGCCTTTTTCTTTTTAGCCATTTTAACATGGATCACCTGATTAGCCGGGGGGGGAGGAACATGCATGCAAGAGGGGATATAGGGAACAAATAAAAATTCCTTTATCACTTTAGACTCGTAATCAAGAGGTATCATAAAGCCCTTTAGACTCAAAGACTTTCCCAGCACTGTTTTGACGTAAGCGCTCGGCTTAACACCGGTTATTTTGCCTTTTTTCCTTACTAACTCAATTTCCTGCAACACATCCCATTTGATTTCTTGGCCCTTGGCAAAGGGTTTTCTCTTTTTTTTAATCCCCTTTTTAGCGGTAGGAAGAACAGGGGGAGCCCCGTGAAGAGGCATTTGTGCTCTAGCCTCAGTCACCAAAATAAAAAGGAGAAAAGTAAAAATCAATTTCATTAAAATAAATCCCCTATAAACTCAGAAGTTAACGTGGCTTAGACACTCACTAGCCTTAGCTGTGATCTCTCTTCCACGAGGAGTTCTTATTAAAAAACCTTCTTTGAGAAGATAGGGCTCAAAAACATCCTCGACAGTCATACGATCTTCAGCAAGAGTTGCACATAAAGCCTCTATCCCCACCGGGCCTCCTGCATAATAGTCCTTAATCACTCTCAAAATCTTTCTATCCATTCGGTCAAGACCATATTTATCAATCTCCATGAGAACCAAGGATTTATTTACCTGATCCTCACAGAGGTAATGAGTTCCATCGACTAAAGCAAAATCTCTCACACGGCGAAGAATTCGATTGGAAATCCGAGGAGTGCCTCGGCTACATTGAGCGATACGGTCTGTCGCTTTCTCATCAATCGTCACATTTAACTTTTTAGCGTTTAATTTAACAATGCAAGCGAGTTCGTTCGGTTGATAAAAATCAAAATGAAGATTGGCAACGAAACGAGTTCTCATCGGATTAGAGAGAAGCCCACTCCTGGTGGTTGCTCCAATTAAGGTGAAAGGCTGAATTTCTATTTGCATAGTTCGAGCACCAGCCCCCTGGCCAATGAGAATATCGAGCCTAAAATCCTCCATAGCCGAATAGAGAATCTCTTCAACAGAGATGTGCATCCGATGAATTTCATCAATAAAAAGGACATCACGAAAACTGAGATTGGTAAGAATCGCCGCTAAATCTCCCTTTTTCTCTATCGCTGGTCCCGATATAACGTGAAGCTCACTACCCAACTCCTCTGCGACAATCATGGCCAATGAGGTTTTTCCAAGTCCTGGAGGGCCAGAAAGTAAACAATGATCCATCGCTTGATTTCTAATATTAGCTGAATCAACCATGATTCTAATATTGTCGACAATTTTCTTCTGACCAATGTATTCAGAAAAACTTGCCGGCCTCAAGCGACCTTCTTGCCAAGTCTCTTGACTTCTCGACGAAGACCCAAGAAAGCGTTCCATTTCCACTTAAACTTCCTTTAACACTAAGTGTACCAATTGCTCTGGTTTAGCAATCGAGTTTTCTTGAACCAATCGATGGATGATAGGCTCAATACTCTCTTCTTTAAAACCCAGTTCTTTGCAAGCCATGACGGCTTCATGAACAATTTGGGAATCAGCTCCCCAGGCCGTAGCCGATTCCTTTGACATCGCTCTAGGTTGCTGAGTCGGAAAAATAATACCCATTTGATAATTCTCAGAGTACATAACGACTTTCTCAATCTTAGGACCAAGATCTAGAACAACTTGAGCTGCTGCTTTTGGCCCAATACCAGGCGCTTTGCTCAAAGCTTTTTTATCCTCTCTTTGAATTGCGCCAACCGTTTGCTCAAAACCCAAAGCCATTAAAAGACCATAAGCGGACTTGGGTCCAACACCCTTAACACTAACCAGGAGCTCAAAAAGCTTTTTTTCCCTTAAAGTTCTAAAACCATAAAGAAGCTGCGCATTCTCCCTAATAATATGGGACGTGTATAGAGTGATATCCGCTCCTTCGGTCAGTATTTCAGAAAAGCAAACTTCGTAGCCAATTCCACTAGGTGTTCCCACAATAGCTTCTGAGCCGTCAGAAAAGAGAACCTCTCCTTTTAAAAATCCAATCATAACTTCCTCACTTCTCTCGCACTCTCTCTACAAATTTCTCGATTTTTTCTGCCGATAAGAGAGTGGCAAACAGCAATAGCTAAAGCGTCAGATTCGTCGTGTGTTTTAAATTCAATCTGATTAGAATTAGAAAAAATCATCCGCAAAGTTCTATCCACTGACTCTTTAGTCGCATGCCCATGTCCAGTTACCGTGCTCTTCACTAGATTGGGTGAATATTCAAAAACCTTGCTCTGGTGAGTCTCCACAAAAGCCGCCACCATAGCTCCTCTAGCTTGAGCCAATTTAGCCAAAGCTGTAACACTTTTAACATAAATCAAAGCCTCAAGAGCTATTTCTTGTGGTCGATATTCTCGAATAAGCTCCTGACAAGAGCCATAAACCATACCTAAACGGTCTAAAAAAGGATTAACCCTATCATACCTCAAAACGCCTGAAGCCACGTACTCAAGCGTTCTCCCTTCGGCTTTAATAAGAGCATATCCAGTCTTTCGTGAACCGGGATCAATTCCAAGAATAACCATTGCCCCATTCTATCTAGCCAAGAAGGAGACTGTCTAAAATAATGCAAAGAGAAATACTAAGAAGACTGGCCTTTTCCCTTTAAAAAAGCCCCTAGGTAAAAAACAAGGGAGCCACCGATTAACTGAATGAGTTCAAGCTGGCCATACTCTCCCTTTAAAAGCCCTGAAAATAGACAAAGACCGACGATGGTCAGTCCCACTAACTGAAGACCATAGCCAAGATAAAAAAGCACTGAAAACCTCATGGATAAACTCAATAGAGTAAAATTTAACAAAAATCAACAATCTCGGCTCTTTAATATCCTTTGCAGCGATTGGTATATTAGCAAAACGACCCCATTTCCTTTATAGTGTGCCCCAAAAATCGGAAATCAATATGACCACTATTTTAGAAGCTAAACCAATTCGCCAAAAGCGCATCGAAACCTTAAAAAAACGCTGCCAAGCGCTTAAAGCTAGGGGTTTAACCCCCACTATGCAGGTGATCTTAGTAGGGAGTCACCCTGCCTCTCTGGTCTATACACGAAACAAAAAGAAATTTATTGAAAATTTTGGAGGAAATTGCGAAATTCTCTCTCTCCCCGAGAAAATAAAAGAAAGCGATTTCTTGGCCAAACTCAAAGAAATAAGTGAGTCCCCTTCAGTTCACGGCTGTTTTGTTCAGCTTCCTTTGCCCCAGCATCTCCAACATCTTGATATTGGCCAAATGATTCCCTCTGAAAAAGACGTTGACGGCTTTCACAAGCAAAACCTCTACCACCTTCTCCATGGAGACAGTGGAGAGCAATCACTTCCTCCGTGCACCCCTAAAGGGATCCTCACCCTGCTTCAAGAGCATGGTGTTGAGCTGGAGGGAAAAAATGTGGTTGTCATTGGTCGAAGCATGATTGTGGGCAAACCCATGGCTCTCCTTTTACTCAACCAAAACGCCAGCGTCAGTATTTGCCATTCACACACTAAAAACTTAGCTCAATACACTCACAATGCTGATATTGTCATTTCAGCCGTTGGTCGAGCCCAGTTTTTTACTAAAGAATATCTCAACCCCAATCGCCGCGATCAAATCTTAGTGGACGTGGGAATCAACCACAACGAAGAAAATCATTTATGTGGTGATATGGATTTTGAGAATCTAAAGAACTTTTGCGGTGCTATCACTCCCGTTCCTGGAGGGGTTGGCCCCATGACCATACTCACATTGGCAGAAAACCTCCTCACAGCCACCGAAAGGGCTTGCGAAAAAGAGAAACCGTTATGAGCTTAAAAAAAACCGCCTTATTTAAGAAGCATCAAGAACTCAAAGCCAAAACAGCTGAGTTCGCAGGCTACGAAATGCCTATTCAGTACTCTTCAGTCAAAGAAGAAGTTCTCGCCGTCAGAAAGAAAGCTGGTCTTTTCGACGTTTCTCACATGGGAGAATTCTTTGTCGAGGGAGTTGATGCTGAAAAATTTGTCGATTCCCTTCTCTGCAACGACTTCTTAGGGGCTGCTAACGAAAAAGCCGTCTACTCCCCTCTCTGCAATGAACAGGGAGCTATCATTGACGACTTGATAGCCTATAAACTCGAACCTGGCCGTGTTCTCATTTGTGTCAACGCCTCCAATATTGAAAAAGATTGGAACTGGATATCTTCTCAAAAAGAAAAGTTCGACGCCCAAGTCTCAAACCACTCCCAAGAGTATAGTCTCTTAGCTCTCCAGGGACCTGACTCCAAAAAAATTATGCTTCAACTCGCCATCCTGCCTTCAGGAGATTTTCCCTACTATTCTGCTAAAGCCATGCAGAAGGGAAATACCGAGCTCATTATCGCTCGAACAGGTTACACGGGAGAGGATGGCTTCGAGATTTTTGGGAGCCATTCAACGATAGTTGAGCTCTGGGAACAAATGGTGAAGGTCGGCGTCACTCCCTGTGGACTTGCTTCCCGAGATGTTCTGCGCATTGAAGTTGGCTACCCCCTCTACGGCCACGAACTTACTGAAGACTGGACTCCTCTGGATGCTGGCCTTAAGTGGACAGTTAAACTAGATAAAGGTCATTTTATTGGCAAGGCAGCTCTTGAGAATTACCAACCTCGCTTCAGGTTGGTTAAATTAAGCCTAGAAAAAGGCATCCCCCGAGAAGGGTATACTGTCAAAAGCACTGAGGGAGCACCTTTGGGTCGAGTCGTTTCGGGAACTCTCTCTGTTATTACAGGAAAGGGGATTTGTTTGGCCCTCATAGAAAAAGAAAAATTTCCAGAAGATAAGAAATTTTTGATTGCCATTCGCAATAAGGATTACCAAGCTAATTACCATACTAAACCATTTGTTCAGGGAGGGCACAAATAATGACCAATGTTCCAAGCAATCTCAAGTACACCAAAGACCATGAATGGACTCGCATAGATGGTGATACCGCCACAATTGGTATTACCGACTTTGCTCAAGAACAATTAGGCGATATTGTTTTTGTCGAACTTCCTGAAGCTGGTACAACTATCGAACTAGGCACTGCTTTTGGGGTTATCGAATCTATTAAATCGGTCAGTGACCTTTACGCGCCTGTCTCGGGAGAAGTCATTGAAGCCAATAGCCATTTAGAGGATCAACCAGAGCTTCTCAACTCTGATCCCTATGAAAATTGGATTATTAAAATGAAAATGAGTGATACAAACGAAGCAGAAAAGCTTTTGCTTGCTGAAGACTATAAAAAAGTCTGTACTGAAATAAAGTAGCTCTCGCATTAAAAAAATTTTATTTACCCACTACAAAAAAGGATTCATACATCAATTTTTTGATGGTTATAAGTACTACAATATAATTTTTGTAAGCATTTTTTTTAAAAGGCCATTGACGTTTTAAAACAATTTTTTTTTTCAATTCACCTTAATATTTTACTTTACGAACAACTCAAAAACTTGAATACTCCACCGTACAAATTTCGAGAAATGAAATTTTTCAAAAACCCTCACGGCACACTAGGAGATTTCTCACTCCTTTGAAAATTAGGGGCTAGTGTTCCTTTTAAAACGCGTACAGCGTACTAGAGGCATTTCATGATTTCTGGGAATCAGGAATTCGTTCAACTTATCAACACCGCGATCATAAAAACTAAAGAAAAGAAGATCGATAGCTCTTATGAAGAACGTCTGTCTGAAACATGTCAAACACCCGCTATCAAGGCCCTATCCCTGGCCATCACTCATTTGAGCGAAGGGCAAAGGATTTCCCACGACCAAGCAGCAATGCAAATAGTAGAAGCTGTTCGTGAACTCGACTCTATTTGGACGGACTACGTTATGATGGAAGGACTTGGAAAGCTCCGTGAACTACTCAAAGACAGTCCCCACTAACCATTTTACTACGACTTAACAACAAAACCCCACTCAATCTCAGCTGTTCCGTTTTTTATCATGCCTCTAGGGGGATTAGGAAAAGGTCCGGCTTTGTTAAATGACTCAATAGCGGCTTCATCCAATTCTCGAACGCCAGATGTACCCTTAACAGTAATATCAACAATGCTTCCTTTTCCGTTAATGGTAATAACTAGGCTTGTTATACGGTTTACGCTGGCAGGGAGACGACGTCCCGTCCTCCAAAGCCTCTCTGCTTTTTCACGTAAGGTATGACCCCAATGCTTTTCAAGCTTTTTTTTAATCCGGTGATAAAAACTATAGTACTTGTACTCAACCGTATTTAAATGAGTCATATCCCCCAAAGGAATGTCTTCCACAAAATCATTACTTTGAGACAACCCAGTCTGACCTTGAACCCCATTGGATGTGCCCAATGCTGCCAACAGCCTTTGTGCCGAGTAATTTTTTTTAATGCTACCATTCCCCATGGCCAAATCACTTAGGGCCAGCTTTTTATTCTTAGAGCGACGACCACGTTTTGAGGCTTTAGCATGCTTCTTTTTATGGCCTTGTGTTTTAGTCACTTTTTTAGCTGAGCGAGTTAGCCTACGCACTCCTCTCTTAGTGCCCTTACCTGCAATGCGGAATGAGCCCACTCTCTTGACGACTGTCTGGCGGGCAAACTTCTGAGTTTTCTTCCCATAGAATTTGGCTTCCTTGGCACGTTCCTTGGCCCCTGTCTGCTCAGTATCGACAATTTGCTTAGGTTTAGGTTTTTGAAAAAACTTCTTTCTCTCAGAGTTTAAAACTAAACGAATTTTGTGAGGAACTTTCCCATTTTCTTTTTCACTTAATCGATGAGAAATATGAGAAAGCATTAAAATAATGTGCAGGACAAGAGAACCAACAAGAGCGTAAACCAAAGATTTGGAAACGAGCGCAGAGCGCTTCTTTAGCCTCTCTTTTTTCTTTTCTCTCTCTTGCCTTTGCACTTTCCTAGACCCTGTCTATTTTTTAACAAAATCTTCTTCCATTCGAACCCTTATCGGAAATTGGCAAGAATCAATAAGAGATATCTGGAAAATTGAGTGCCTACGAAATACCTGCCCCTAAAACTAGGAAAACATTAGCTGACTATCGGTAATTTATGGTCTTATTTAAACGAGAAAACTATTGAGAAGAGTAGTACTCATCCTCTTCAAAAATCCCAGCATTGGCTGGCTCTTCACTTTCTGCAAAGGGCGAATTCTCTTTCTGTGTCCCTGGCTCAGTTCCCTCTACAAAAGCTTCCACAAACCCTCTAGAGGAGCTCTCTGTCAGTAATCTGCCAGTTTCTTTATCAACTTTTACGTTAACAATACCAATTGGTTGCTTAAAATCGTACTCCCCAAACTTCTTCAAGCCATGTCTCATAAAACCCTTCCAAATCGGAAGGGCTGACTTGGCACCAGTCTCACCCCAACCAAGAGTTTGATTCTCATCAAAACCTGTCCAAACACCCGTGACCAAATTCGAGCTAAAGCCCATAAACCAAGCATCAATATAGTTGTTGGTTGTCCCAGTCTTCCCTCCAAGAAAAGGGGACACTTCTTTGGCTCGTCTTCCTGTACCATAGAGCACAACACCTCTCATGAGATTGGTCATAATGTAAGCCAATTTGGGATCATAAACTTGACCACCTCCTAAAGTTGCCAAGAAAGGGTTCACTTTATTCCCCTCTGCCAATGCGTCAGGTGTGCTATCTCCACCGTAGGGAAGAGTTTCGGGTGTCGGTACCTTGGCCAACTCTTGCGACTCTGCCTCTAATTTTTCAGAGTCAGCAAGACCTTCAATTTCTTCAAAGGGAACAGAGTTGCCATCACGATCAGTAATGGAAAGAATCGTCTTAGGTCTTATCTTTTTGCCACCGTTAGGAAAAATAGCATAAGTCGAAGTTAAGTCGATTAAAGTCACACCAAAAGACCCAAGTGCTAAAGACAAATCTGGATCCAAACGCGCCTTAAAACCTATGCGCTCCATATAATCATGAATCAACGGAACACCCATTTTATAAGCTATTTTAATGGTAGGTACGTTACGGCTTTGCTCTAAGCTATTTCTAAAAGTCACTGGCCCCTTAAATCTTCCATCGTAATTTCGGGGTTTCCAATTTAGAGTCTCATCGACACCCCCTAGTGTTTCAGGGCTATCAATAATAATACTCGAAGGGGTAAATCCATTTTCTAAAGCAGCAGCGAAGAGAAGGGGCTTAAAAGATGAACCCGGTTGACGGTGTGATTGAATAGCACGATTAAACTGCGATTTTTTAAAATTTGAACCTCCAACAAAACTAATAACTTCACCAGTAAAAGGATTTAAAGAAACCAAAGCAGCTTGGACTTCTGCTTCTTGATCTAGCATTAATTTCAGAAAATTTTGCGATTTAACAAACTTGCGAGCTTTCCTAGTCAATTTCTTCAACGATTTTTCATATCCCTTATGGGCAACTCTAGAAAAATTAGTTTTCAGCTCTTCAATTTGAACAAGTATTAAATCACCTTCTTTAACAACTGACGAAGGTCTCGTCACATAACGAAAATCGTGACGCTTTTCAGATATTTCACGCTTCCTGGCCCAACGAAAACCTTCATAAGGTATGATACCTTTTAAACCTAAAACATTGACATAAATAACCCGAGCTTGATTATCTACGTACTCAACAATACCTTGATAAGGTTTACCTTTTTTTAAATTTTTTAAGAAAGGATCATTTTCCGAATACCCAGGTCTCCATCTCTTTGACTTAACAATTTTGCGAAAATTTTCTATATGGCTCCGACCAGGCTCGAGTTCTTCTTCTTGAAGATAAATTTCGTAAACACGTTCAAAATTATCCCCAATAGTAAAAAAATTCGACTGGTTTTTATAAAAATCACTTCTTTTCTTAGAAATAAATTCTTCAACATTGTCTTTCTCAACAAGTCCAATTGGTCCTTTAAAACCTTGACGCTTATCAATTTCTTTTACTCCCTTAGAAATAAATCTTTCAGCTGTTTGTTGAAGCTCCCAATCAATCGTCGTCTGGATAGAGTAACCTCCCGTCTTTAAATTATCCTCTCCTACCAATTTAGCTGCACGCTGACGTATCCAGTCGGTAAAATAACCCGCCTTAAATTCATTCGATCGACGCAATCTAAATTTAATCTTTTCCTCTAAAGCGCTCTTGTACTGTTCCTCAGAAATGATTCTATTTTCATAAAGACGAGTTAAAACATACCTTTGCCTAGAAGTGGCCCTCTTCGGATTTACGTAAGGAGAGTATCTTCCAGGAGCCACAAGAAGACCCGCTACCATAGCAGCCTCAGCGATAGTGGCCTCCGAAAGTTCCTTTCCAAAATAACCTCTAAAAGCAGCTTTAACACCGTAATAACCACCACCCAAATAAACTTGATTCAAGTAGAGAAAGAGAATCTCTTTTTTACTAAACCTTTCTTCAATTTTTTGAGCCAATAAAATATCCTTAATTTTTCTTGAAAAAGAACGCTCTCTTGTTAAAAGAAGAGATTTGGCCACCTGCTGAGTAATAGTTGAACCCCCTTGAACAACCTTGCCGGCTTTTAGGTTGGCAAACATGGCCCTTGTCACCCCCACGTAGTCAACACCAGAGTGGTCGTAAAAGCTGGCATCCTCTGCCGAAAGGAAAGCATCAACAATGAGTTGAGGAATTTCGTCAAATTTAGCGACTTCTCTTCGCTCCAGAGCTATCTCTGCAAGAACAGTCCCATCACTTGAAAGTATTCTGGAGGGAATCGCTGGCTTATAATCCGCTAAAGATGAAATCTTAGGTAACCCAAAGGAAAAGAAGATCATGATAGTGATAGCTAAAACACCGCCGAGCATGGCCAAACCCGCAAATCCTACAATAGCTTTAACTAAGTACTTTTTCATGACCTTATTCCAATAAACGCTAAAGCGTTCCAGAGCTAATACTCCATTCTTCGATAATTTTACCTATACTCTCACTGATTTTTTGAGATGATTTTCTCCCCACTTGAAAAATTTCCGACAAAATTTCTGGAGAATCCAATTCAAGCCCCTCTAATTCGATTTTTTTGTATAAACTCAATTTTGATGATTCAAGCTTAGACTTACCCACTGCGCGAGCAAAAGTACCCACAATAAAACCGTCCCCCTTCTTCCACTTTAACTCTTCCCCAAGAACATCTAAACCTATGGACAAGTCTGCCCCAAAATTTTTCATCCTATGACTCCCAAAAACCTCTCTCGAAAAAGCCGCCCGGTACTGTTTCTTTTTCTCTCCACCCAACCTTAGATTGGCCATCAAGCTAGTAGATAGATTTCCCCTAGTCAGGTATTCTACCCTGGTTTTAGCACTGTTATAAACAGGAACAAAAAGATTAAGATTAGCCTGTTCAATACGCTTTTTCCTAAACTCTTTTTTTATCATTCGATTGAGTTCTCGTCGCCACTCTTTAGAGTAGGGTGAAAGGGTCCCTCTTGCTGTTAACAACTTATGAAATTTCCACTCAATTAAATCAGGTTTAAAACCAAAGGCATAATAAGCTGCAATCACTGCTGATAGCCCATGTCCCCCAATAAAATGAATTTTAATTTTATTTTCCTCAATAGCCTTAAGAATTGGAATAAAAGCCATCGTTCGATAAACGCCTGGTCCTAAAGTCAAAGAGACAATTGGAATCCTTTTTGATTTTTTCTTCCTTGCACCAAACAAAGTAGTTACAGGAGGGCCATATTTCTTAGCCCCTTGACCTTTCTTTAAATCGGGTAAAGGTCTTTTAACTTCAGAGTCTATATCGAGATCAATTCCCAGAAAGTTTGGAGTCTCTTTCTTTGAATGAGAGCAGCTAACTAAGATTAATAAGAACAAATAAAAAAGGGAAAGTTGCTTAATTCCCCAATGATTCTTCTTTAAGATTTTCAGAAAGCTTGGCAATTTTTTTCTCTACTTTATCAAGCTGTTTTCGACAGTCCTTATATAGGATGACACCTTTTTCAAACAATTCAAGGCTCTTGTCTAAGTCAAGCTCATCAGACTCTAACTTACCTACAATGGCCTCTAATGCTTCCAAAGATTGCTCAAAAGTTTTACTTTTAACGACCATTATTCTACTCCTCTTCCCGTTCTACCTTCCCAAAAATATTTCATTTTTTGATCCTCAAAATAGTAAGTGGTCTCAACCTCTAGCTTTTTTACCACTTTTACTCACTGGATGCTAAAATTAGGCTAAGCAGAGATCGGTGTAAAAGCAAAAAGCAATTCGATGCAACAAAACCCTTTTCTGCCAAGATGCGTCAAAACAAAGAGCTCAAAAAGTCTAATAAAAGCGGGTTATTGCAGATGTTAACTCGCGTGGACAAATTTGCCTCCGTTCCACCTCTATTTAGAGATTCCAGTCCCCACTGATATGATGGAAAATAAAGATACTAAGCATAGGGAGGGTATTGTTGAAAGAGCTTTGGGTTCCTATTTCTGGAGCTATTGCCCAACAAAAAAATGTTGAAACTATTGCCAACAACGTGGCCAATGCCAACACACCAGGGTTTAAAAAAGATCAACTCGTTTTTCGTGAATACTTATCGGCCTACGAAAAAGGTACCGATATTGATCTCCCCAATAAAGAATGGGCTCCTGAAGATTTTTATCGCACTTATGGAGCAGAGAAAGCCCAAGTAGAGGTTGACCGTACTTACACCAAACATGATCAAGGCCAACTTGTCCCAACGAGAAACCCCCTCGATGTAGCCATTAATGGTCAAGGCCTTTTCGAAATCTTAACACCAAATGGAATCCGCTATACAAGAAGAGGGACATTTACTCTCAATGAAGAAGGAAAGCTTGTTAACAATGAAGGCCATCCTGTTCTTTCAAAAATAGGACTTCCTCAAAATATCAACGAAAACGATGAATTAAAACAAATATCTCAACCACAAGAGAGAACCATTACTATCCCCAAAGGAAAATTCTTTATCAATCAAGAAGGCGAGATATTTATTAATGGACAATCTATCGCTCAACTAAGTGTCACTGAATTTAAAGACATGCATAAGTTAACGAAGGAAGGAAACGGTTTTTTTATTAATAACAATATCAATAATATTGCCAATAATCAGCTCAGATCAACTATCCATCAAGGCTTTATTGAACAATCCAATGTTAATGCCATTGAAGAAATGTCAGCACTCATAAAAGCTCATAGACAATTCGAAAGTTTACAAAGGGTTATAAAAGCCTATGACGAAATGGCAGGTAAAGCTTCTAACGAAATCGCTCGCTTCTAGGAGATAATATGCAAAGAATTATTATCGGCTTTTTAATAACCGTTACGTTCACCGAAACACATGCCATGATAAGGGCCCTTCATACTGCAGCCACAGGAATGGCTGCTCAAGAGACTAGCGTTAGCACTATTTCCAATAATATCGCCAACGTCAATACCATTGGGTACAAAAAACAAAGAGCTGAAACAGAATCTCTACTCTATGAAACCATCATCAAAGCAGGAGCTCGTTCAAGCTATAATAGTCGATACAACACAGGTGTTCAGATTGGTTCAGGTTCTAAAGTGAGCTCTATTAAAAGAGAATTTACTAGCGGGATACCTCAAGTTACTAACAATCCTTTTGACCTCATGATCGATGGTGATGGTTTCTTCGGGCTATCGCTTCCTAACCAAAATGTAACTTACACCCGAGACGGAGCTTTCAACGTCAATGCTCAAGGAGTTCTCGTCAATAAGCATGGTTATGTTGTCGTCCCCACTCTAAGTTTTCCCACTAATACAATGACTGTGAGTATTAGCGAAAATGGTCAAGTCGAAGCCTATATCAAAAACCAACTTGAACCTGTCAGTATTGGTCAGATACCTGTTTTCACATTTACAAATCCCTCTGGTCTAAATGCAGTAGGGGGAAATATGTATAAGCCAACACTATCGAGCGGGCAAGCTATTACCAACAATGCCGGCGAAAGTAACTCGGGTAGAATTCTTCAGGGAACTCTAGAAGCTTCAAACGTAAGCATCATGAATGAAATGACCAACTTAATCAAAGCCCAAAGAGGCTATGAAATGAATGCAAAAGTTATGAAAGTGGCAGATGAAATGCTTCAAACTATTAACACCGTAAGATAAGAGGATAAAAGATTCTATGCTTAAATTAACCTTAACAATCCTTTTTCTCTTTCTTTGTTTACTTCTTTCACAGGCATTCGCCCAATGTGAAATTCAAACCTTTGAGCGAATCATTATTACGAGAGAGTTTAATAGTTCAGAAGCTCAAAACTCTATAAAATACACAAATTGTTCTTCAAAAATTTTGAGCTCTTTTCGTGAAGTACTCGCTTCGGGGCAAGGCACTTTTAACAGCTATTGGTTTAACAAAGTGCAATCCCACCCTGTTAGTATTAAACCTCAAAAAATTCGTTTAACTCCTTTAGATGAACTGATTACAAAAAAAGTTCTCACTAAACCTAATTGGTATTTTCAAAATAGTCAGATCCTTGGTCGAAATAAATCAGCTTTTTATCTCAACGAAGGAGATCATCTTCATATAAACGCCTGTCCGACCTGTAGTAGAACAGGCGAAAAAAACATCAAAATTCATATATCAAATCCAATCAAGAGAACCCAACGCACCGAATGGGTTAAAGGAGATATACTTATAAAAGCAAAAGCACTCATTCTCAAAGAACATATTGGACCTTCTAACGGTCCATTGCAAAGCCATCAATTTGAAGTCAAAGAAACTATGTCAACAAATCCAGAAAGGCTTTTTGCTAATAAAAGAAAGGTTATTTTTTACAAATTAAACAAACCAAAAAGAGCTGGTGAATCTCTCAACTTTAGCGACCTCGTCCCCGTACGTCTTGTCTTTCCAGGCAAACCTGTTCAAATAATTTTTACTAATAACGGTATTAATTTATCGAGCAAAGCCATGCCTATGCAGAGTGGTAAATTTGGCGAAAGTATTCAACTTAAAAATATCACAACAAAAAGAGCTATCGTCGGAAAAATCGTAGGTTTTAACAAGGTTGCTGTTGAATTATGAAAAAATTTATAACTCTACTTTTCATAAGTATAATTTATTTAACCTCTAATGGTTGCTCCCATTACATTCATAGAATCCATCAAGAATTCGATAAAAAATTAAACAATAGATCCAAAGCGAGAAAAAAAGATACCTTTTCTCTTTATCGAAAAAACAAGCACTATCGTCAAAATATATCAACAAGAAATCTTCGCAATATTTCTCCAACAATTAAACGCCGCTATACACCCACTGCTCGAAAGCGCTATAAAGCCGACGATCTAAACGACAATCAATATGACGGAAGCCTATGGAGTGGTCAAAAAGGAAATGATCAATTTCTTTTCACTAAAAATAACTATAAATCTAGTGGTGATATCGTTCTCGTTCAAGTTTACGGTAAACTAAAAAATGAAATTACAGCAGAACTAAAAAGAGCTTACCCTAACCCCAAAAATAAGCAGAAAAATCGCATCCCTTCCTCCTCTAAAAAAACAGATAAACCCGCTGGCCAAGCTTCTGCGGGACAACCAAAAGAAAGTGATCAAACGGCACCAGAAAATGATCAAAAAGCTTACGATCGTATCTCCAGTGTTGTTGTAGAGGAGATCAATCGCGATCATATTTTACTTCGTGGACGCAAAAACCTCCTCTACCAAAACCGCAAACGTTTAATTGAACTTCAAGCCTTAATCTCGAGAAAAGATATACTAGACGACGACACTGTGAGCTCTAATCGTATTATTGAATCGAGCATCACTGTTATAAAATAGTCGGGAGCCAAACATGAAAAAGCTGACTCTTCTTACATTCCTCTTCTCCCTCACCTTAACAACTACAATTCACGCAGAGATGAGTCGCCTCAAAGATCTTATTAGCGTCAAAGGAGTTCGAGAAAACCCAATTGTTGGTTATGGACTTGTCATCGGCCTTAACGGCACTGGCGATGGTGGAGGAGAAATTATAACAAGCTCCCTTAAACGGATGTTTCAAAAACTCGGCCTCAACCCCAAGAAAGAAGTTTCATCAAAAAATATTGCTTCAGTTATCGTTACAGCTAAACTTCCTGCATTTGCCAGAATGGGACAGAAAGTTGACATTACAATTAGCTCGATTGGCAATGCTGCTTCATTAGCAGGTGGCACATTACTAATCACTCCCCTAAAAGGTGGTGATGGAAAAATTTATGCTGTTGCCAGTGGCTCTCTTTCTATCGGTGGTCTCAAAAAGGGTGTCCAATTTCCTACAACTGGAAAAATTATAGAAGGAGCGACTGTCGAACGAGAAGTTCAACTTAAATTTGATCGAAAGAAATCACTACGACTAAGTTTGAAAAGCCCTGATTTTACGACTTCCGCTCGTATTGAAAAAGTTATTAATCAAGAGCTGGGTGGACGATATGCCACTGCCAAAGATGCGACAACTGTCGACTTAATTATCCCAACCCATTATCAAAGAAAAGTTGTTCAATTGATGGCCATTATAGAAAATTTTAAAGTCTATACCGATCGCAAAGCAAAAATTGTCATCAATGAAAGGACAGGAACTATTGTTGCAGGGGGAGAAATACAACTTAAACCAGTAGCCATCAGCCACGGAGATCTCACGATCGAGATTAAAGGCGGTACAGAGGGTAAAGAAAACAAGCCCAACACTCTTTATTATGTCGACCAAAAAACTACATTAAATGACTTAGTCAAAAGCTTAAATGCTTTTGGGACCACACCAGAAGATCTTATAGCCATTTTTCAGGCTCTTAAAAGTAATGGTGCTCTTATTGGGGAA
Organism: Bacteriovoracaceae bacterium; assembly: GCA_965206965.1. Lineage (GTDB taxonomy): Bacteria > Bdellovibrionota > Bacteriovoracia > Bacteriovoracales > Bacteriovoracaceae > CBDBLK01. The sequence goes on from OZ242254.1 coordinate 758,746, forward strand.
ATTGAATTGATTTAGCTCTTTTTCCTCTTCGAGTAGCCTAACCTCTAAACTACGAGTAGTTACTTTCTGCCTTCTTTACGCAATTAGGATAAAGAAATCATAAAGTGCTAGAATATTATTATTGGACGATTTCCAAAAATAATTTTTATTTTACCTCGAATGGGTGAGGAAAAAGGAGAGTCCAAAGTTAATAATAAGTGTTTCTAGCATTGATTCGCTTTAAACTGGCCAGGATAACAAAATGACTAAAGTCAACAATAACCTCTTTTCACAGCTATCGGCGACCCAGAAGCCAATCAGCCAGAGGGAGTACATACCTGAAGCTTACAAAAAAGTAGCTCGCGGTATGGAAAAACAATTTCTTGAGTTCATGATCGAACAAATGAATAAAACGACCGGCTCCTCAAAAACTCCTAGTACAGCCATGAACTATTATCAAGCCCTACTAACTGGTAAGAGAGCTGAAACAATGACTCATAATAAAGATGGAATGGGAATTCAAGATATCATCCTTAATCAAATCTATCCGAGAGAAAAGCGCAATAAACTAGCTTATGAAGCCTACTTAAAAGCAGTGCAGGCCCAAGCGGCAAAAAGATATCCAGGGTTGAAAACATCCCCCTCTCAATTGAATAATAGCCCCAAAGAAAAAGAGAATATTAAAGTACACAAACCTAATGAAATAAAAATACACGAAACAGAGGTTCTTAAGCCACAAAAGAGCAACCAGAGGCTTAAATACAAACCCCTCGAAACGTGAAGTGAAGAGGAGAAAAAGCTATGAGTAATGTCGAATCTACACGATCCCGTTTCTTTCCTAAAAGTAAAAACACTCGGACCGCTAAGAATAGTAAACTCAATAAAAATCACCTTCAACGAAACGATCAAGCTCGCAAAGCAGAGCTAGATCAAATTGCAGAAAGGGACGCCAAAGTAACGATCCCTGAAGCCGTGAGAGATTTTGGTCGTATTAAAAAAGTAGCCGATGCCGCACCTAATATTGATCAATCTGAAAAAATTGCTCGTCTTCGTGAGCAAATCAGATCGGGAAAATATGAAGTCGACTACGATGCCTTAGCAGACAAAATTCTCTCTCAAGAATTTTAGATTCAGAGAGTAAGTATGAATAAAAAACCTAAACCTATCTCAAAAGAGATTCTTTATTGGAAGGTAACAGATTTGTGGAAACGGTTTTGTGAGGAGCATACAGCACTCTTAGACAAAACTTCTGAAGAATACACTTATTTACTCTCAAGCGATCTCGATAAGCTTGAAAACTGTATAGAAGAAAAAAATCAAACTTTAAATGCTATCCATCATTTAGAAGAAATCCGTCAAGAGCTCATCAAGGAACTCAATCAAATACTAGGGGAAGAAAAAGTTAAAAGTGTAAGCGATCTTATTAAAACAATGAATGAATTCGAAATTGAAAAAAAACAAAAACACCTCTTCCGCTTCAACGCTCTTTTGATTGATTTAATAGAAAAGATCCAGTCTCAAAACAAAAAGAACCAGCTCTTTATTAATAAGGCCCTCCACTCTCTAAAGTCTATCCGAGAAGAAGCCCTTGGGACAAAAAGCTACTCTAGCTATAACTCAAAAGGTGCATCAACCAGAGTAGGAATATGATCTTCAGGGAGTAAGTATTGGCTGATATTTTATCCATCGGTAAAACAGGACTCAATGCTTCTAAAAAGTCTCTGGAGACAACAGGGCACAATATCGCCAATGTCAACACAGAAGGCTACAGCCGTCAAAGAGTCCTGCAAAGTACAAATATCCCCGTTAGCGACGATGGCCTTATCCAAGGTACAGGAACAAGAATTACAGATATTAAAAGGATTCATGATCCTCATATCGAGAAAAATTTACTTAAACACACAGCCGATCATAAATACTACAAAGCACGCTCAGAAGAAATGTCTCAAGTTGAAAACATTTTCAACGAAATAGATAACGATGGCCTAAACCACGTTCTCAATAAGTTCTATAATGCCTTTCGAGAACTTGCCAACCAACCAGAAAATGAAACTATACGCTCTGTCGTCCGAGACAGTGCCGCTATTGTCGTTAAAGACTTCCATCAAATACAAGAAACCCTCGGGGATCTCTCTCAAGGTTTAGACAACAAAATCATTGGTCGAATGAAAGAATTGAACTCAACATTTAAAAATATTGCCTACCTAAACAAGAAAATAGCCTCACTCGAAGGAACAGGTGGAGAAACAGGCGATCTTCGTGATCAAAGGGATTTAGCCATAAAAAAGATCAGTCAATCTTTTAAAGTTCACTCCTACCAAGACAATCGTGGTAACTTTATTGTTTCAGCAGTAGGGGTCGGAACATTAGTCTCTGGTGGCCATTACCAAGAGCTTGCTACCAATGGCATTTCTAAAAAAGAAAGCACTGACAGCAGAGACGGCTCTATTGAAATCTTCTTTAAGGAGCGCCCATCACAAAAAATAACTCACCGATTTCAAAGTGGAGAAATTACTTCTTTTGTTCGAGTGAGAAATGAAGATATTAAAAACCTAAGAGAAACTATTGATCAAATTGCCTTTGATTTTGCCAATACAGTCAATGCCATCCATCAACGTGGTTATGCCAATCGCGAAATAGAAGTGGGAGCAGATGGACAGCCAGTGGTCAGTTACGACAATAAAGGACCAATTACCGGTATCAACTTTTTTAAGGTCAACGGCAAACGGGAAGGGGCAGCACTTTCTCTTGAACTAAGCGATGAAGTTAAAAGTGATTTATCTAATATCGTGACAGGACTTGCACCAAACAGCCCTGGAGATAACCGAATTGCTATTGGTATATCAAAACTCCAACATGAGAAATTCATGGAGGGTGGCACAGCAACCATTGAGGAACATTTCCTTAAAACTATTGGCAATATCGGCATTGAGGTTGGTAAAGCCAAACTAGACTCAGAACAATCAGAAGGGGTTTTAGTTCAAACCAAGAGCTTAAAAGAAAGAATAAGCGGTGTTAGCATTGACGAGGAAACAGCCAACCTTATGCGGTTTCAACACGCTTATCAAGCCTCAGCTAAAGTTATGCAAACAGCCAATGAGATGTTCGACACTGTCTTGAGCATCAAGCGTTAAACGGTCAGAGGGAATAATGACAAGAGTCTCTGAAAATTCATCACAAGGAATCATTCGTCATAGCCTCAATAAAAACAAGCAAAAGTTGGAAGACTTGCAGCTTCAAGGAACTACTTTAAAGAGCCTAACACGCCCTTCAGATAGTCCAATCAACAACGTTGAAGCACTCTCCATTAAATCGCGACTGAGTGACAATAACCAATACATCCGCAATATTGACTATGCTATTCTCAATCTCAACGCCACAGAAAAATCTCTAGAACAACTAACAGAAATCATGGTTAAGGCCAAAGAGATTGCTATCGCCCAAGCTTCTGATTTTTACGACAACAATGCCAGAGAAAGTGTAGCCAATGAAGTCAAACAACTACGCAACCAGACCCTAGCGATATCCAACAAACGTATTGGCTCAAAATACTTATTTGGCGGATTTAAGTCTCTCCAAAGGCCATTCTCCGACTCAGGCGAGTATCGGGGTGACCAAGGTCGTGTCAACTTAGAGGTATCTAAAGATTTTTTTGTCCCAGTTAACCTAAATGGCCATGAAATTTTCTATTCTACCGACAATACGAGCTTACCAGACCCTAGAGATACCCTGCCTAAAGTCCACAAAACTGAGGATGGTAAAAATATTGAAATAAAAGAGGAGGACTTTATACCCCCAGCGTCACCCTCACGGGATTTAGCCAGCCTGCCTCAACAAGATAACGGGTTTAAACGTGTCCATAGCCTCTTTCACCAATTGGATGGCCTTGCATCGGCACTCGATAACAACGATGCCATTTTAGTTCAATCACTCTTGGAAAAGTTTGACGACTCTATTGCTCGATTAATTACTCTGAGAACTCGAGTAGGCTCAGTCGTTAACTCAATAGAAAGCTCAAGAGCGACTCTTGAATCTGATAACGTTGATTCAACAACACGCAAATCTAAGCTTGAAGACGCAGACATTACTGAACTCTTCTCTGATATTATGCAACAACAGAACGTGCTTAAAACAAGTTATCAAGCCAGCCAAGGACTCATCAATCAAACCCTTTTGGATTTTCTTAAGTAAATTTTACCAGAGTCCCTTGCAACACTATTCAGATAGGGTAAACACCCTCTCAATCAATTTTTTCCTTGCCTTTACGAAATGTAGAGCCTATATGAGTTGTTCGAATGGAATCAGGAAGGTTCAGGAGTACTGAGGTTACATTATGCTGGTTTTAACAAGGAAGCTTGGTGAAAGCATAGCCATCGACGATCATATAAAAATTGTCGTGGTTCAAATTAAAGGTAAACAAGTTAGATTAGGCATTAAGGCCCCCAAAGAGACAAAGATCCACAGGGAAGAGGTCTACAAAGCTATCCAAGAGCAAAATACAGAAGCTTCTCAAACAGACATTAACGTTGTTTCCGACCTTGCCGCAGAGCTTAGAAAGAAGTAATTTCTCACTTGCTCTTTTACAATTCTGACTGCTAGAATCAAATGACAATTTCGCCAAGGGATCTATGCTTTGGGGAGGGCAGCCAGTGAAAGTCAGCACTACGAGATTTGGGGAATTAGAAGTCGATAAAAAAGACATTATCGCTTTCAAAGAGGGTCTACTCGGCTTTGAAAATTTAAAGAAATTCTTCATCGTTGACCCCGGAGATCAGACTCTCATTCTTTGGTTCCAATCCATCGATAACCCCGAAACAGCTTTTCCTATTATTGAGCCAAAGATTTTCAAACCCGACTATATTGTTAAGCTTCTCCCCGCAGAACTTTCAAGTCTAGACCTTGAGTCCATTAGCGAATCCAGCATTTACTCCATTCTTACTATCCCCAAAGTTGTAACCGAGATGAGTGCAAACCTTAAAGCACCTATTGTCATTAATAATAAAACTAAAAAAGCTCGCCAAATTGTTCTTCAAGATTCCAAACTTGAAGTTTGCTGTAAAATGTACAAAGAGCTTAAGGGATACATCGCCCGCTACCCCTCTGACGATACAACGAGGACCAATGTCACGACCCAGGCAGAAAAACCTCAAGAAACTTCTTTAACCCCTTCTGTCGCCAGCCAATCACCTGGTAAGACCCAAGAAGTACAGTAACTAAACGGGCACCCTTATTTAAATAGACTGGAGCCCTTCCTCTGGCTTAATTTCGACTTTAGACTTGGTATAAATTGACGTTTCTGTCGCAGTCTTGGAAAGATTCATATACATATTAGCTTCTTGATTGCGAGGATCTTTTGAAATTACCCGCTCCCACTCACTTTGAGCTTCAAGAATGCATCCACTTCCATAATAAAGAACTCCTAGCGCATTTCGCGCCGGAAGGTAGCTCGGAAACTCATTCTTTAATTTCTTAAGTTCATCAAGAGCCTTATTCAGAAAATTTTTCTTAGCATAGACCTTAGCAATTTTTAGACGTGCTTCTAAGTTAGTGGGATCAAGTTTAATCGATTTATTGTATTCAAAAAGGGCTTCATCAAATCGCTGATAAGTCATATACATCTCAGCAAGCTCATAGTGTTTATTGGAAAATTTTTTATTGATATGTTGATCCTCAACATTTCCTAGTGTCGCACTTCCCGTTTTCACCCTCTCATTAGCTTTTTCAAAAATTTTCTTTGCTTCATCATAGCGACCAATATCGTTATAGAGAACAGACAAACTAATGGAAGCATCTGTATGGGAAGGTTCTAAATTTAGAACTTTATTGAAAGCCTTTATCGCTTTTCCGATTTCTCCCTTAAGATGAAAAATATTAGCTAAGTGAAAATAAGTTTCTGCCAAAGTGCGTTTTTCAACATTTCCTACTTCCACTATTTCATTAAACATCATTAGAGATTTTTTATACTCGCCCCTATTAAAGTATTCTTTTCCTTTCTGGAGTAGCTCTTCAATTCTTAGGCTTTTCAATTTTACCTCTCTATTAACTAGACTCTCTTTTCTCAACTTTAATATTTCGACAAGCCCCATGGGCCTTTTCCAAGTCTTTCTTGAAATTTTGCCCTCTAACCTTTTTCTTGAATAAGCGGTAGTATTTTAGACAGTCTCGCTTATGACTCAAGTAAGCTGAAGCGAAAACAATTCTCACCATCGAATGATCTCTAAGCTCTTGGCTGTCTTGATAATCATTCAAAATTTTTAAGTAGCGGAAACGAGCCGAATCATAAATGTCTGTTTTATAGTAAAAGTCAGCAATATAACGTTCTTTTAACTCTAGTTGTTTTTGGCAAAAAGAGATTTTTTTCTTAGCCTTTTTTGCATAGTCAGACTTTGGGTACAAGCGAATCAAATCTCTAAAATATTTAATCGCTTCAATCCCACTTGAAAGGTCGCGATCATAGGTGCTTGGAAGCTGATTAAAAAAGGATTCACCTATTCTCCAAATAACGTAAGCCAGCCGCTTATACTTAGGGTGAAAATCCTTAAACACAATATAAGCAGCTGCGGCTTCAGCATAGTTCTGCTGAGCAAAGAGAACATCAGCATTCAATAATTCAGCGTGAGTGGCAAAATAAGAATAGGGGTATTTAGAACGAATCGTATTAAGTTTTTCAATGGCCAACAGGTAACGGCCATCTTCTATTAATTCCTGAGCCTCTTTATACAAAACCTCAGCTTCTGTTTTGCCCTTTGGTCTGGATATCGAACAACCCAAAAGGGTCATGAATACTATTAACAGGCAAAAATAGCGATACAACAAGTACATAGCCCCCAACCAATGCGAGTTCTATACCACAAGATATTTTTTGGAGAATACCATTCGGCGCTCACCGTCGTCAAAAGAATCAGAAATCTTCAGCCACCCTAGTAGAATTCGTCATAAACTTCGCTAAAGATTAGCTTCAAGGCTGCTGCAACGGGGATGGAGATAATCATACCAATCATACCCATTGTCTGCCCCCCCAATATGACGCTAATCACAACAACTATCGGATGGAGATCGACAATTTTAGAGACTAAAATGGGAAAAACAAAAGCAATATCTACAGCGTTAGCGACGAAGTAAAGGAGAATAATAGCACCTGTCGTCGTTGTCCCGCCGTATTCAGCTAAAGCCAAAAGCAAACCTGGGATAAAGCCAATAACAGGGCCTGCATAGGGAATAATATTAGTCACCCCCGCTACAATCCCCAGTAATAGAGCAAAGCGAACATTTATGATCATAAGCCCCAAAGTGATAAGAAAACCCACAATAGAAGCTTCTACAAATTTAGCAAAAATATAATCACCCAATTGTTTATTAAACTGATGGCTCAAATAATAAAAACGTTCAAAGATTGAATTAGGTATTAGCTTCAACACAAAATGCTTAAAAGCGATACCATCCTTGAGAAAGAAAAAAAGAAAAAGCGGAACCAAAAAAGCCCATTCTAAAATTGAAGCTAAAACTTTTGGCGTAGTTAAAATAATATTAGTGGAAGTCACTCGCATATAATCAATAGCTTCATCAATATATTTATCATCTACTTCGAAACTCGTATGTTTTTTTACCTCATCAGTAAAAGAAAAATATCTCCCTTTAACATAGCTTTCCACCTTAGGGATATAATATTGAACATTCTCAGCTTCTGCCGTCAGGGTTGGGACAATTTTGACAATAGGGTAAACTGTAAAGAAAATAAGACTCAAAAAAACCGTCAATATAGACAAATTCCTATTAAACCCAATTTTTTCCAAAGCTGGTATAGCAGGGTAAACCACTAAATAAGCTAGATAACTCACAATCAAAGGTGCTGATACTCTAGGCATAAGCAAAAGAGAAAAAAATAGAATTGTGACAATAGAAAAAAATAAACTAAGCCGAACTTTTTCCTTAAAAGTTTTTGGAATTTTAGCCATTTTTTTCCTTTTCAAGCTGGGAAAGCTTGTAATTTAGCTCCTTAACTTCTTTTGTTAGAAAAAATAAACGATTCGCAATAATTAAACTAATCGACTGAAGAAATTTAGTTACGATCATAGGTTGTGCCCTTATTAAATCTTCGACATCTGGCTTAAATAGGCCCAATAAGACACAACCCTCTCTACTAATTGCACTCGCGTTTCTCATATTTTTTTCTTGCAGCAAAGCTAACTCACCAAAGTAATCCCCTTTTTCTAGGGTCAAAAGATAGCCAGGTTCTCTTTCGTTTGAAATCGAACCTTCTGTGGCTTGAAAAGCCTCTACAAACATATCTACGTAACCCGAATAGATGAGATAAAAACCAACACCAACATCATTTTCAGAGAAAATAACTTCACGATTAGAAAAAGAACGCATGTGAAGAGATTTTGACAAAATCCTCAATTCATTATCAGTAAAATTTTTAAAAATATCCAAATAGCGTAAAAACTTAGGAATAGTATCAAATTTTTGACGAGTCATTGGATTGGCTTGCCAAAAATATTTAATCATTGAAAGCTTAAGCTTCTTGGGAAGCTCTTTGCCATTTTCGAGATTCTTTTTAATTTCTTCTTCATAACTAGCCATTAACAACCTCTGCTCTAATTTAGAATAATCCTAAATTTTTCCTATTGACCCAGCCACCAATGCCTTTGGGGTATCTTACAAAAAACCAATTCCCACTCCGTCTTCCAATAATTATTTTACTTCCTTCTTGAAGGACAATATTTTCTCTATAGATCTGACTTGGCCCCTCATAGACTGGGGAATTTTTCAAAACGACGGCTTCTTTAAGTCCACTGAGAAAATGAAAATAGAAGATTCCCGGCAAAGAAACAATCACCAAACTGGCCATTACCCCAGACCAAGAGCGGATGATTTTTCGCCTGGCCAGAAAAAGAATGATAACAGCCAACACCATTGAAGCAATCAGGTAGCCCGTATCGGGAATACTGAGGGCCGTATCTAAACTTCGGTCGGTCCAACTCTCTGAACGGCTCAAGTCAACAATGCCTGGTCGGGACTTAGCCACTAATAAATTCTTATACTCCATCTCATTCACAAACCCTGCTTTCAATGCTTTCTCAAGGTGGTAACGCCCAGCTCCCCAGTATTCTTTCTTAAGGTAGAGAGTCCCAAGGTTGTAGTGAAAAAGCCCCTTATCCAGCAAATCTTTATTTTTGAGAAGGGTATCAATAGCCCCCTCAAAATCCTCTTTAAGGTAAAGGGATTTAACTGACTTAAGGAATTCGGTTGTGTTAGGCTCTGACATGTAACTATTATCTTTCTCGCCTTACCTTTCGGCAAGACAGAGGATTCCATGTCTCCCAACAACCCTGAGCAACAAACCCAGGATCTCTTGCATAAGCTATTTTCAACGAACTTGTTTGAATTTAGAAAGATGAATAGCTTTGCTGAGGGACAAAACGATAATGCCCTCCCAGTGGGACCAGGAAGCGGTGGACTGCTCAAATACTCTGATGGCTCAATAAAATACGACCTAAGAGCCTATCCCGAAGGCCCTGGACTATTCGGCTATACACACCCGGTCATTTTTAAAAGTAGTTTAGAAGCCAAGTTGAGTGGTCGGCAAAAGGCTTCAGAAGAAGAAATGATTAATCTTTGGGAGCAACGAAACAAAGTCTTAAAAGTTTGTGACTCCAATGAAAAAGAGATTTTAAAAACAAGCTTTCCTAGCTCCATTTTTAAACAAGAAGCCTGCCTCAAAAACATAGAGTACGAAACCTACCTTACTTCCTTCAGACTACTGAGACTTCTCAATGAGGGGCCTATTCTTGGTCCCCGAGGAAGGGTCAAAGAAATAGAATCTTGGCTAGATGAGTACAGGGGAGCCTTAAGCAGAAAAAACCTAACTCTTCAATTTTGCCATGAGGATACCACTAACCTTTTTAAAAAGGGGGTTGTTTACTCCAGCGATCAACTTTACTTTCCTCTTTGTCTCCTCAAAGAACAAGTTAAAGAAATTTTTCAAATTTTAAAGGTCTTATAATCATGTTTGTTCTAAGAAATGTTGTTGAAAGCGATCTCGACGACCTTCATGAACTTAGTCAACTGTTAGTCTTTATCAACCTTCCCCACGATCGCCAACTTTTAAGAAAACAGATTAACAAAAGTCAAAAATCCTTTCAAAACCCCAACTCTAAACTACTCGAAAGAAATTACTATATCTTTGTCCTAGAAGATCTCGAAACGAAGAAAGTCATCGGAGCTTCTATGATCCACGGAAAACACGGTACTAAAGAAGAACCTCACTTTTATCTAAAATCGAGTAAAGAATACAAGTACAGCCAATCTCTCAACACAGGCTTTCTCCATCGAACTCTTAAGTTTGGTCTAGAAACTAATGGGTATACAGAAATTGGAGGACTCATTCTTGACCCTAGCTATAGAGGGAATAAAGAAAGATTGGGTAAACAACTTTCCTTTGTACGCTTTCTTTACATAGGTTTTCACCTCGATCAATTTACTAGCAAAATTCACACCGAATTAATGCCACCCTTTGACAAAGAAGGAAACTCCCCTCTTTGGGAAGCCATAGGGCGACGATTCTTGCATATGGACTACCCTGAAGCCGATAAACTCTCTCGGGCCAATAAAGAATTTATTCTCAACCTTTATCCTACCGACGCTATTTACGAAACTCTTCTTCCCATTGAGGTTCGCAACACTATTGGGAAAGTAGGTCAAGAGACACAAGCGGCTAAAAACATGCTGGAAAAGATAGGCTTTCACTACACAGAGGAAATTGACCCTTTCGATGGAGGACCTCATTATCGAGCCATTACTAAAGAAATCCTTCCGATCAAAAATAGACTTAGTGGTAAAACTCTTTACTCTTCTAATTTAAATACAAACCGATTCGCTTTAGTTAAAATACCTCATCAAAAAGACTTTCGAGCTTTTTGTTCCAAAATAGATTTTCAAAATGGTAAAATTATAATCGAGCAAACACTGGCTAAAAAAGTCAATTTACCAGAAAATATCGAAACCCAAGCCATTTATCTTTGAGGAGAAAAAATGAAATATCAAATGAAGGGCAATTATTTCAATGGCAATTATGTTTGGCCCTCACTCAACGGCCCCGGAGCTGTTGAGCATTTTATTAAAAGAGAATGCCCTGCCGATACAGAAACCCTTCTTTGGCAAATGGCTGTCGATTACTCTCACGTAGAGCCTGTCGTAAATTCGGCTACTCGAGGATATAAGTTTTGGAGAGCCCTCCCCGTCGCAGAAAGAATTCCCTTTCTAAAACGTTATCAAGAACAACTTTTAGCTAAAAAAGATCTCATTGCTGAAGCCATCAGCCTGGAGTCGGGAAAACCTCTATGGGAAGCTACAGGTGAAGTCAATTCTGTCATTGGCAAAGTTGATATCACAATTAAAGAGTCTTTACCTCGTATTAAAGATAAAAGCTATCCTGAAATCATGCCCAGAACAACAGGACACCTTTTCTATAAGCCACTTGGTCCGACATTGATTATTGGAGCTTTTAATTTTCCCTGCCACTTAGCTAACACTCAAATATTAAGTGCTCTCATTACCGGTAACTCTATCATCTTCAAGCCCAGTGAAAAGGTAGCCTACAGTGCCCAACTACTTACCAACTGCTTTCACGAAGCCGGTTTTCCCAAAGGTGTTGTCAATCTCATTCAAGGTGATGGGGAAACAGCTCGCCGACTTTTAAATGAAAAGGCAATCAAAGGCATTTATTTTACCGGCTCAAAAGAAATAGGGTCTTCTATTTTAAAAAATACCTACCAAGATTTTTCTAAACTAGTAGCCTTAGAGCTGGGAGGAAAAAACCCTGCCATCCTTCACAAGGATGCTAATTTAGAAAATGCTCTCGCCGAGCTTATTAGTGGGGCTTTTCTTACAACAGGACAACGCTGCACTTCAACCTCTACGATCATCATCCACCGCTCAATAATGGACGAGTTCATCTCTCGCTACCATGAAGTGGCTAAGAAAATTATCATCGATCACCCTATTGATCACAAGGAAGAACCCCTTATGGGTCCCCTCGTCGACCAAAGGGCCCTAGAGAATTACCTCCTTTTCATGGGGATGGCCAAAAGGGAAGGGCTCGAGGAAATCATGCGAGGAAAGCAGCTAACCGACAAAAAGCACCGAGGTTACTACGTCAGTCCTTCTATTCATCTTGTCCCCAATTTTGACCCCCAAAGCCACTTTCTCCAGAGTGAAATATTTGGACCTAACTGCACCTTTATTCCCTACAACGAACTAGAAGAAGCCATTGAGATCGCCAATTTTACTGAATATGGACTCGCTGCCTGTGTCTTTTCAAGCGACAGAAGCGTCTTTGAAAAGTGTTACCGTGAAATTGAAACTGGCTTAATCAACTTTAATCGCTCAACCTGTGGCGCCTCTCCCAAGCTCCCCTTTGGAGGAGTTAAAAATAGTGGAAATTATCGACCAATGGCCGTGGCTTCGATCGATGCCACAGTTTATCAAATGGTTTCACTTGAAGCCTTAGATAGCAATAAAACACTCAAAGACATCAAAGGTCTGAGGACCTAGGCTAGCCTTGTTTCCGGTTGATTAAAACCCCTGACTCAGTCGGTTCATCATCTTCGCTGGCTTTTTCAACTTCTAGATTAATAGAAGCCGTTTTATCATAGAGTTTCATCACTTCAATCTTTTTAAGCTTACTAAACGAGTCTTTGATCTTTTTTTTCTCTTCGAGAATAAAAGTCGACATTTGTTTTTGACCAATAACTTCTTTGCGTTTTGGTAAACGCTTTGCCATTAATAAGTTTTTGTCCATTTCAGCAAATTTATAAGACCAATGGACAAGCAGTTGTTGGCAACGAGCCCCACATTTTAATTCAAGAGTTGTTGGCTTTTCTCTTCTCTTTTTAAAAGCACTTATATCAAAATCGAAGGGTAGAATTTTAGCCTTATTTCCTTTCCCATTGTCACTCTCACCATCGTGAAGAAACTCATAGGGCTTTCCCTCCATCTCTCTATTAACAATTTCGGTAAGAGAAACTCTCTTTCTCCCAGAGGATAAAGTAACAAGATCGTTGATCTCTGCAACGGTAATAATTCGGAGCAGTTTTCGAAATAACAAAGAAGACGAACCGTACTCCATAAGCGCCCTCGCACGTTGGTTGTTCAACATCAAAATCTGGCCAAAAATACTTTTCTCCCTGGCTTATCGGGGCTTCGTTGAAAAACTTGAGCAAAACACTCTAAAACATGTTATTCAAAGGTTTTAGATGCTCTCAGCTTAGGGTTTTCAAGAATTTACTGTGGACAAAAGAGACGGGCCTCTATTATAAATAGCTTCTGACTTCCAATTTTGGGGTGTGGCGCAGCGGTAGCGCAGCGGACTGTTAATCCGTTGGTCGCCGGTTCGAATCCGGCCACCCCAGCCACTACAAATGCAAGAAGCAAAATAGGCATTCAACTTCAATTTTAGCCAACTCTTCCCAAATGGGATGCTTTAACCAGCTTAGGTCGACTCTCCAAATAAAAAATTATGAAAATAGCTATTTTAACGACAGAGAAACCCACCGAACACATGATGGCTTGCGAGAAGCCCTTTATTTCGGCCCTAAAAAAGAGAGGTCACTTTGTTGAAGAAGTCGCTTGGAATAAAAATCAAAATTGGAATGAATTTAATAACGCCATTATTCGAACAACCTGGGATTATCAAGATTACTACCCTCAATTTATAGAATCACTTGAGAAAATCAACCGCTCTTCTTGTACACTTTTCAACCCTCTTGAAACAGTTAAGTGGAACAGCAATAAGAACTATCTCTTCGACCTCGAAAGAAAAGGCCTTCCCATCATCCCTACTCGAAAATACTCGCTCGGCAAACTCTATGATTATTTCGGAATTTTCGACACAGAAAAAATTATCGTCAAACCAACGATCAGCGCTAGTTCTAAAAACACTTTTTTAATTGAATCAAAAAACTATCAACAGTACGAGCAAGTTATAAATCATTTATCGAATAAAAAAGAGTTCATCATTCAGCCTTTTATACCTGATATTCAATCAGAGGGTGAATTTTCTCTTCAATTCTTCAACGGAGTTCATTCACATACCATCTTAAAAAAACCAAAGGAAGGAGATTTTAGATCACAAGAAGAATATGGAAGCCATATCGTCAAAGTCGTACCAGAAAAATCTCTCTTGAAAGCTGGAGAAGAAGTTTTATCGACAATCGATAAAAACCTACTATACGCCAGAGTTGATTTTGTTCGCCATCAAGATCATTTTCAATTAATGGAACTCGAAATAATTGAGCCATGCCTCTATTTCAACTTTGATGAACGAGCAGCAATGAAACTAGTTGATAGCTTAGAGTACTTGAACCACTCAAAGGTACCAAGCAGCTACTAACCTTTTAAACTAATTCCAGGGAGGTCGTTTCCCAACAACGCTTTTAATATAGGAAATATTTCTGTAATTCTGAGGTTCATAGCCTGTAGCTAGAAAAATTTCACGAAAGCCCATACTCCAAAGCCATCGACAAACTTCAAGTCCACTGTTTTTATTACCAAGATTATGATCAATATAAAACTGAGTATAAGAGCCAAATTTTTTCAACGAGTTTTTAATAACCTGGATAGAGTCAGTAGATAAAAGTGAAATTCCTTTCTCCTTTGCTTCAACCTCCCAACCCCTACGAAGGATTTCTTCATTATCAAGAAAAACTGCATCATAAAGCTCCGTTTTAATTAGATGCAAAGGAATTTTTCCCAATAATTCTTTTGGTACTATTTTCATACCTAAATTATGACAATAGTTCCTTATTTTTTTATCTTCAAAAAAGTTAGTAATTAAAATACTTTTTTCTGAAAGTTTGAATTTTTCAACGAATTCATCAATTCTATTTTCTTTCAAACATAAATCAAAAAGTAATAAAAAATCATCGAGTTGAGAAATAAAACTCATAAACTCATCCGGAGAAATAAAAAAATAAATATTAAGATCAAGGCCCTTGAGCCTTTCTCTCCAAAGATCATGAATACTTAAATCATCATCTAAAATAATAATAGGAACTGTCTTTTTTAAGAAAATTTCTGAGCAAAACCATTGCGGATCAGAAACAATAGGTATTTTTATTTTGACACACGTACCCTCTCCTTCTAGAGAATCAATTTTAAATAACCCTTGAGCTTTTTTCAGCACTTCTCGTGCATGAGCTAACCCTATTCCATTTCCGTTCTTTTTTCCAAAAGTTAGTTGTTCTTCATTATTTAAACGTTTCAGTATATCAAAAGGAATCCCTTTACCTCGATCTTCTATTTTCACTTCAGCATATTGCCCTGTTTTCGAGAGTTCAACGAGCACTTCCCCATCTAAGTCTTGTGAAGCCTCAACAGCATTATTTATCAAATTGCTCAAAATTCTCTGGAACTCAATATAATCAATAGAAGAAAATAGAAAGTAACTCTCTTCATCAAAAGAAGCTTTTATATTAACTTTATCTGAAATTCCTTTGTACTGTTCGCGCTTTTCAGTAATTAATCGTTCAATATAAATAGATACCAAAAAAGCCTCTCCACCAATGCCAATTCTTTCTCTATTAAGCAACCCGTTGGCTATATCATGAATCCTATTCACCGATGTTTCTACCATCCTCCTCTTAAGTTGAGTCAAGCCTTCCAGTTCACTAATCACCATAGATAAAGCAGTTAAGGGAGATCTAATATCATGAGCTAATTGCCTATTTGTCTCAATTTGCCAAGAAGCTATTTCAGACTCTCTCTCAACTCTTTCTCTTTCTATTTCAAAATTTTCTAATCTCTTAAAAATGTAATAAATAATAAAAAAAATAGCGACAAGAATTAACAACAGCCTATAAGGCGCCATTATCACTGGATAAGAAAATATCAGTCGATATTTAGCTTTGCTACCATCAATGTCATTAACGATATCTAAAGAACTCTCCATAGTTTTTTCAAGAATTTCATCAATAAAACTTCTTTCAACAAATAAAGAGCTATTAAAAATAACTACCGATTTCTTTTGAACCGCAATAGAGTTGAATCGATAGTCCTTTCTATATCGCTCTAAGCTCCTAAAAGCTTTAGAGTAGTTTTCAGTCAAAAGATCATTTGATATTGATTTTTTTACAACAGAAGCTATTTTGCTGTAATTTTCGCCATTGGCATATATCAAGGCTCCCACAAGCGCTAGCCAAACAGTAAAAACTATCGTTATTGCTCTAAATACATATCTCCTCTTAGATAAAAGGATTGTTGCTCCTCTGTTTCTAGTTCTTTTTAATCATTCTACCTTCACATTCCATAATTTCGTATTCGAATAAATGCTAACGATAGGAGAGCTTAACCCCTCCCTTGCGAGAATCGTGTAAGGAGATCGGGAGAGAGGAATAAAAAAGCAATTCGATAAAGCTTTTTTATGAATTTCTTCAACTTCTCTCACAAGCTCTTTATTACTATCTAAGTTAATAAGGCGAACAATTTGCTTCTTGGCTTCACTGCCATATAAACCAAAATAGCCACTACCCAGGGTATAACTTAAAAGAGAGTACGTTTGATGCAAACCTGAATCAGTGCTTATAATTACGGCATCAAAATTTTTATCCTTAAAATCATAAAAATTCTCACTAGGAACAATTTTTATAAAATCTAACTCCTCAAACAATTTTTTGAATTCAGAAACAAACGTTGGATATACCGCAACAACAAATGACTTATCCTTTAATTGTTTAACTTTATTCTTTTCAATTTCAAGATAAACAGACGACAAGTCCTCTCGCGCCAATGCCCCTTCAGCTCCTCTTATAAAAAACTGATCAGCACGGCTGACCAAGTGACCAAAATCATAATTTTTTTGATAAGTACTTTTTATTTGAGAAAAAAGATAAGCTCTCTCTTTCAGTGTAAACTTTTGTATTCCTTTCTCAGTTAAAGAAATCAGGCGCAACCTCAACGGCTTGGTTTGAAAAAAAGAAAGCCCCTTTTTTTTCTTTGATGCTAAATAATGAGATTGGCTCGAGCCCAAATCATCCGTTGTTGTCAAATCAACTCTCCCACGACCAATCAGATCAATAGAGCTCTTCGTATCCATACTCGGAACTAATGTTATGCTAGAGATCTGATGAGAAGAAGCGGAAAGCCAATAGGCATTTTTTTGAAGTAAAATTTGCCCCTTTTTTGTCTCACCAGCAAAATAAAACGGACCTGAAGTACGCGAGTAATCAGCAATGCTTAACTTCTCTAAATTTAAAGATTTAAAGGGTATCAATCCATAGTCTATCGAGGTGAGAATACTAAAAATAAGATGATTGCGGCGTTTTAATTTTAATAAAACTCTCTTTTTAACTTCATCTTTAATAATTGAAGGGTGAGGCTGCTCTACACTCATCAATTGGATATCTCCCTGCTTGAGAAAACTATAGAGATGCCCTCCCAAACTTGAATTCAAAACATACAATCTCTTAAGCGTAAAATATAAATCTTTAACCCCTAATCGATCTCCCTTTGAATCGAAGAGGTTTTTAGCAACTTTAAGATAAATTGTTGTTTTATCCAGCCAGCCAAAATCTTCAACAATATTGCTTTTTAAAAGGCCTTGGTTGTCAAACTCCAAGATAGGTGAGTACAAATGCTCTAAAAGAGTGTATTCACTTCCTAGCCTTATTTGAGAAGTATCATAATTTTCAATACTTTTATTTTCTGGAAAAGCCACTACCAAATTTAACCTCATCTCACTGTTACAAGAGAAGAGGTTAAAAAACCCTATTAAAATAAATTTTACAAATGATTTCTCCACAACTTTATCTCAACAAAATTAAATATCAATTTTATCTAGGACAACCTTTAATTCTTGAAGAGCCTTTTTTATATCTTCAAGGACTTTCTCATCTGTCTCTAGTTTGTAGACTTTCCAACCCAAGCTAATCTTAACGATAAGATTTTCAACTTTGTGCTTATCCACGCTTAAGTTCCTCCTGTATTCTATAAAACACCGACTTAGAAACCTGCAGTCGGCGAGCCAGGGCATTGGTTTTATTTCCATACTTATCGATCGCATTAGCCAAAACCTCTTTTTCTATTTCTTTGACGAGAGCGGGAAGGCCGTGATCATAAATATAGGCAAGCATCTTTGGACTCACAAACTCCCCTTCTTTAGCCTTCTTTGATTTCAGGATCGGATTTCTATTTTCTTGAATACAATCGGGAAGATCTTCAACACCAATGAGCCCTTTGGGATAGCTCATACACTGCTGAACGAAGGCACGGAGCTCTCGCACATTCCCATACCAATCGTATTCGAGAAGCTTTGTTTGAGCCTCAGCTGAAAAAGATACTTTCTTTTCACTTTGATCGACAAAGTGATCAATGAGGGGAAGAACATCACAACGCCTCTCTTTAAGAGGCGGAATTTCAATTTCCACTCCCTTAATTCGAAAGTAAAAATCAATTCTCAACTCACCATTGTTAACCTTTTCCCCGAGTTCTTCACAAGTCGCTGAGATTAACCGAAAGTCAGAAAAGCGCTCTTCATTGGTCCCGAGAGGAGTGAACTTCTTTTCCTCAAGAACCTTGAGAAGCTTTTGCTGAACCGACAGGGGGAGGGTCCCTACTTCGTCTAAAAAAAGAGTCCCCTGGTGGGCGAGTTCCAAAAGGCCAACCTTGTCTTGAGTGGCTCCGGTAAAAGCTCCTTTTTTATAACCAAAAAGTTCTGCTTCAAAGAGATTCTCACTGATTTCGGTAAGGTTTTTCGCCACGAAGGGCCTATTTGGCCTCATCAATTGATGGATAAATTCAGCAATCCTAGTTTTACCAACACCAGTAGGACCTGAAATCAGAACTTTTTGATCATAATTTAAAATTTGTTCTTGTAAAAACCTAACCTTGGATCGAAGCCCTTCATCTCTGGTAATAAAATCATGGGTAAAAAAATGCTTTAAATTATCGGGCTTAAGAGTCTTGATAAAGTTAACAATAGAGTGATTGAGGTGACCTCCTTCACTTAAGTCCCCTTTAGTGAAAAAGTGATGAGCTCCCTTTTGGTAGGCCTTATCAAAAATGTCTTTCTCTTGGTGACCAGTTAAAACTACTGAAGGGATATCTTTCATCGCACATTTTTGAACTAGCCTCAGGCCCTCGAGCTCACTCGACTCTGTCAAATTGAGATCGATAAAGGCCATATCAGGATCAGTGTTAGCGAGGATCTGGTTAGCTTTTTGTTCACAGTCAGCTTCAAAAACACGCCCGTACTTAGACAATTGGGAAACCATGAATTTTCTGATCAGGGCCTCATCTTCCACCACTAAAAATTGCAAATGGGACATTTGAAATCCTCAAATTTAGTTTTTTTTAGAACGAATGGTTTTTATTAGTCCTGATATCATTAGTCAAATTTATTTTTAAACCAAAAAACCGTAACTTACTGTTTATTTAAGTAATGAGAATCTTTTTATTAGACTTTTCTAACTAATTTTAGTTTACAACTCATAAAGTCTAAAAATTATGACTTTTTGGAACGATAAGTTAAGAAATCTTTCTTGTTGGTGGAGAAAATAATGAAAGAACTTCTCTCTATTTTTCTTTTGATAGCATCTCTCGGTCTTTCTGCCGGCGATATTCCCATGCATAAAGACTGCGTTAACTGCACCCCCGAGCTACCGGGAACCCTGACTAGCAAAAGCATGCCCATTCTCAACACCGTCGCCAAAATCACCGACCACGCCACCCGCAACCCAGCCAATGAGCCCAGTCAAGAAGAGCAGCTAATCGCCAAAATTGGTCGAGGCCTTTGCCGGTGCTTCTCTGAAAACAATTTTGCCCGGGCCCAAAAAATTCTCAAAAATTCGAGCCAGCGTTTTTTAGGCAGGGAGATGAAACTGGAGGAAGCCTACCAGTACATTAAATGTGATCAACCCTTCGCAGGCAATATAGACTTAATCAGAGTTACTGCCGAAGATCCTACCGGAGCACGAGGTGCCGCCCAAGACCTGGTCGACTACTTCATGGAGGAGGTTCAGGACAAGGCCCTTTTGGGCAAAATTGTCACCTGCAAAAGAGACTTTGGCTCCGGTTGCTTGAGCGTCTTTGATCATATCGAAAAAAACCTCAAGGAATCCCAAGGAAACACCACTCGAGTTGAAGCCCTAAATGATTTCAAGAAACTCCTGCGCAACAATTTAAGTGATGTCGATTTAAAACACGATAAAGAATTTTGTCAGCAATTTCTCGCAGAGCCCCCTTATTGCCAATAATTTGAGTCATAAAAAAGCCCCTCTTTAGCAAGGCCCAATCCTTTTTAAACACCTGGTATCATAAGGAAAAACTTACCTCTCCCGACAAGAGCACTAACGCTTTTTCCCAAGCTTGTCGATAATTGAGACATGAGAGCGGTTTTTCTTTTTTTACTGTTGATCTTCAGCAGCTCCCTCTTGGCCCTTCCTTGTTCGACCAATCTAGAACCAGCGAAGGCCCTGACCACGCTTGAGAAGACCCTTTGTCGCAGCTGTGATTGCGCCCTTCAATCTTTTGATCTCTCTGAGTACCAAGAAAAGAGAAGAGAGCAAATAGAACAGGGCATGGCCGACATCTTTTTCAATTCCGCCGATCAATTGCTCAAAGATTTGGCCCTGATCGACTTTGAATACTTGCGAGAGGGAAGGCAACTCCTCTCTCCTGGAAACAACACGCCAGAGGACCAGGCCGTGCAAAAATATTGCTCTCTCGACTCCATCGTTGAAGCGATGGAGTGCCAGGGAAAAGAAAAACAAGCCCAGGCGCGAAGGCGGCTTAAAAAATACTTTGGCATGGAAACCGAACAAGACTTTGTCGAATCCCTTTTAAAAAAGTTTAACTCCTATCAAGCTGGCCTAAGCTCTGCTCAACAAAACCACCGCCAGTGTTTTTCTGCTGGCGACTCCCTGCAAATCCAAGCCCTCCTCCACGGAAAGGATTCGTTTGAGGAGCTTGCTCAAAATATCGACTTTCTCGCAAGCCCCGATTTTTTAGAAGCTTTAAAGAATAACGAAAAAAAGGGCCCTTTAAGCCTTTTAAATGAATTGTACGACGAGGGTTTTTTCGAGGTGGAAAGCCTTTTAAAAGCCGCTGAAACTTCCAGCCGTTTGAAACTGCTCCTCGAATCAAAAGAGGGGTTTGAAAAATGGAGAAATGAAATTTTCAATCAAAAGGCTAAGGGAGTGCAGGGAAAAGAACTCGTTCAAGTTGCCCTCAATAGTAAAGCCATTGATCAAATAATTAAGAGAAGCTCAGCTCAAAAATGCGAAAGTCTATTTCGCTCCGCTGCTCAATTGCTCTGCGGTGGACCCAGCACCAGCGTCGTTCGCAATACTTCTTTTCAAGAGAGGCATTTTCACTTTAAACCCAGTCGGCACGCCCACAAATTTAATGAACAGAAAAAGGAAAATCAAAAGAGTGAAGACCAAGATCCAGTTCCCTCTTTAATTGACTTTGCCTACTCTTGTGCCCCTTCCGCTTGCACGGAACTTCCCTCACAAAACCAATTTCTCTGCACCCAACACCAGGGAGAAGACACTCCCTACAACCCCGATGAAATCTTATCAAAGCTAACGTTTGGCCTCCCTGAAGACGTCTACAAATCCAGACAAGCCTATCTTTCTAGTCAAAGAAAGGGAGATTTTTCCAGCACCCTTAACAAAGAACTCTGCCCCTTTATGATCTGTGAGAACGCCCATCAAGTCATTGCAAATAGAGGTGAAACCCAATGCCAAAAGAAGTCCCCTCTCAACTTAGAGGAAACACTCAAGCGCTTAAACTGCCCTCAAAGCGGATACTCCATCTGTAGCAATCCAGCACTAGACGCTGTTAAAAAATTTAGTGAACTCAACCGATTTTTTCCCTCTCAAATTCAAGAGAGTGGACAAAGAGCACCATCAGATCATGGGAAGAAAGGGCATCCACAACGCTCAAGCTTCTCACAAAATTTTGCGGGCTCTATTGGAAAACTTTTAAAGAAAGCTAAGACACCTAGTGAACGTCACAAAGTAATCGTTTTCAAAACCCCTGAAAACCAACAACTGCGTATGGCTCAAAGCCGCCCCGTTTCCCAACAAGTGGAACCTGAAACCTCAAATGGGACTTCCGCTCAAAAACCAAAAAAGGCTAAAGTGGCGAAAAGCGCTCCCGCTCCCATTGTCACTGGTGAAAGCTCATCGCTCACCAATGCAAGTAGAGCTCCTCAGGGGAACTTTATCAAAACGAAAAGCACAGCTTCTCAAAGACTTCCCCTGCGCGGCACTGACTCTCAAATAAATGCCGCCAAAGAAACGGAAATGAAAAAGGCCTTAGCCGGTCTCCGTCAGGATTTCGATCAACGCTTAGCTAGTTATAAAAAAGCACAGGGCCAGGGCGATCAACAGCGTTTAGAGCGCGAGCTTCTCACGACTCAAAAGGAGATTACCTCTCTTGAAAGAGATCTTGCCAGGGCCGAACGCGACGACATCAAGACAACTTACCAAGAAAATATCGATGAGCTCAAACGCTATCGGGATTCACTTAAGCGTCTAAAAGATCAAAATCGCCCCTCTCAAGCCCCAATTGCCCAGCAAAATATAGCTCCCTCTTCCTCAGAAGCCTCAATTTCTCGCCCCCCTGTTGACCTGCCAAAAGATCAGGAAGAAGCGCACCCTGCGAGCCGCCTCCGCCAAGGACTCGATCGCTTAGCCTCTAGTGATCCCGGCGTTCTCGAGGGAAAACTCCGAGACAATGGTAAAACTTCTGTCGTTAAAGGTGTTAATGAATTGGCCCAATTTGATCAAGAAGATCTCGCCCATCACGCTATCGAAGTAAAAAAGGGAGAAGCTTTCGTCCTAGTAGTCAAAGATAAAGATAACCGAGCCTACGCTATTGAATTTGTCAAAGCCTCCGATTTTAGCCAATCGGGTAAATACACTCTCGGCAAGCTTCCACCCAATGTCCCCTTAGAAGTTCTAAAAAAATTAAAAGGCAACTCTTACGTTAAGTCTCTTCTCACCCAACAAGCCTACCTCAAACTCAAAAGGCGTGAGATCCGACGGCATCAGGAGCTGACTCAATTCCTCGACAAAGCTATTTCCACCTAATAATTTAAAGCAAGTTTCCCTTTTTCTTTTTGGCTTTGTAGTGACCCCAAAATTCATCGACCATTTTTTTTTGAAGTTGATCATCGTAGCCAAGCTCTCGGAACAACTCAATCAACATAGCTCTAATTTCCTTTTCATCAAAACCCTGTTCATCCATAACCCCAATCTGATCATAGATATGGCTCATCGGATTCACCGATTCATCGATTTCCTCAAAAGATTTTTTATTCCCCATTATCGTGAATAGACCTTCTGGGCTTTTTCCAGGGGCAGGGCCTTATCCAACCTAATACCAATCTTTGAAAAAGCGGGATGGTCAGAGCGCTTTTCGACATACTTTTTATAAGCCACAATCCCGTTAACTTTATTGAGATAGGCATAATCTGGGTGGAGATGTATTTGAATTCTGTCTCCAGGACCAACCTGGGGACAGCGAGAGTCCATCACTCTGAGTGCCACTCCTCTTTCAGAGAAATCCATGAGGTAGGCACCTTGAATGCCAATATCCTTGTAAGATAAATCCTCTATTCTTTGTAACGAAATCCCCGAAGAGTTTTTTGGCCCAGGAGCGAATCTTTCCACATCCCTTGTGTTAGTAAAATCGATAGCCGAAGGGATTCTCAAAATGACTAACTTTCTACCGTGGGTGTGAATAATTTCGCCATCAAATGAGATGTTTTCTCTTAAATTCTGAATTTTCACTGATAAATTGGGATCGAGACCAACTAAATCGTTATCTCGGCTCGGGCTTAAAGCTATATCTTGGGTGAACATATTCACATTGCGAACATAATAGGGCATCTTGCCAAGGTCACCCTTCCCATCCTGAAAAAGATTGAGCTCTGTCTCAAACCTCTCAACGGTGGAAAGGTACATGGTGATTTCCAATGGATCATCCAAAACTCTTGTCGTATCAAAGCTAGTCATCGTTTTCTCCATAGATTAAAAATAAAACAGAGCCTTCTGAAATCCAAATAAAATTTAGTTATTTTAAGAAATATTAATTCTTAACGCCCCCTTTTACCCCTCCAGCCCCTTTCCGCGGAGTCAACGCTAACGCTTCGACCTATCTCCAACACCACTATCACCACCAAAATACTCACTTACTTCACTGCCAACAGTGTAAAAAAAACTGACAGATAAACTCTGACTTCACACTTTATTTCTCTTTTAAAAACCCTAACCTACCGATTATTCAAGCCTTTAAGCCACCTCTCTTTGGCACTAAACCTGCAATTAAAAAATAGAGAAATGAGAATGAATTTTGGGGAGAGAACTATGAAACGCTTTATCTATGGCACCCTTATTTTAGCTTTACTAGCTCCATTCACAGCTTCTGGGGAAATTATTTGTACAACTCCCCGAGGATCGCGCCAGCTTGTCATTAAAAAGATTTCAATCAGCATGAGCACTCCCACCATCTCGAGCTCTCGAAGTGTTGCTTCTGAAGCTCACGTTAGAACAAGGCTACAAGGAAATGGCTTTACAAAAATAATGTACTCAAGTGGAAAAAAGTTTATCGTTCACGTTAAAGATCAAGACAACTTTTCTGAAATCAATGACTATCTTGTCATTCGCTCCAAAAAGGGACACGAAATGACCTACCCTTTAACTTGTCAAAATAAATAAAAATATAGACCCTCTAGCTGAAACTCATCGAAAAAACTTCAGCCAGAGGGCTTCTTTATATCTCATCTTCCAAATTTGAACTTTCTTGTCGGACCCTTGCTCTCTTCTCCTGGAAAGTGAATATTTTTGCACCCTTTAACAATAACTTCTTCAACCATCCTAACTGAACCTGTATTTTCAAGAGTTACCCAACTGGAAAGTTTTAGCTTCTTTGACTGCTGATAAAGAGCGATATCCACATAATAATCCCCTTTAATGGCAACACCTCCGTTGACAACAATAGGGCTATAAGAAATCTGCTCGACTTTAGCGGGGATAACATCTGAGTCGGCTGGGGTCGAAGTCAAAAGTTGGCGGTCACGAACGGTCGTAGGAGTAACACCAAGATCGGTAATTTTCTTTCGATGACCGAGGGCCGGGCAAAGTAAAGAACTCAAGCGCATTGAGATAGCTGACGCAGCGTAATTAACCCCAAGAACTGCTTTTTTAGGGCTTTGGTAATAAATCTTATGAGGGTTACCGGGAACAGGGCCAGCAAAAGGGAGAGAAAAGTAACCGAGTACCTTCGACGAAGTTAGAGTCCTCCTTTTCAATCGAATCAACCAAGAATTCGCTTTTCTATTTTTATACAAATACTTGAGAAGCTCTTTATTCATCAAGGGAAGAGTAAAACGAATTCTAACCCCCTGAGATAAAACTTGTTTACGACGAGGACCAACCCTCCAAATCACTTCCTCTATTTCAGTAATTCCAGAGTCAACGACATAGAGATAGACTGTTTTATTTCGAATTTTAAACTCAGCTTCTTTACTACAAGAGAAAGAAACAAAAATTAATATCCAAATGATTAGTGAACGAATAAACAAACCCATGGTTTATTTCCTGAGATATTTACTTCCCCTCTAGAGAGTAAACACGACTCATAGACTTTTAATTCTACCCCATTCATCTTAACTGAACCCTCTAAAACCATCAAAGCCGCTTGCCTACTTCCCTCAATTGACAAGTGCCAATCCTCTCCTTCAGCAGCCAACAATTCAACATCAAACTGAGGATGCTCAACTAAAGATATTTTTTCCCTCCCAGCAAAATTCAACAGCCCCCTTTTCACTCGAAAGGTTGAAAATTGATTAAATGACTCTCCAAACTGAATCACTTGCATGGCCTTATCGATATGAAGTTCACGCGAATGCCCCTTATCATCGGCGCGATTCCAATCCCAAACCCGATAGGTCACACCCGAACTTTGCTGAACTTCAGTGAGAAAGACACCAGAACCAATAGCATGGATACACCCAGCGGGAACAAAAAAAAAGTCACCTCTTTTAACCTTGTGGAAAACAAGGCATTGATCCACCCCCTCCCCTTCTCGAAGAAGTTTTTCAAAGCTCTCTCTGCTCACCCCCGGTTTAAACCCAAGATAAACACCTGCCCCTTCTTCGGCTTCAAGAATAAGCCAACACTCTGTTTTTCCCTGAGAGCTTTCGTGCAGACGAGCAAATTCATCGTTGGGATGAACCTGAACACTTAAAAAATCACTGGTATCGATAAGTTTAACTAAGTAGGGCATTTGCTCTTCAGAGAGTCGATCGACTAAAGCTCCCCTCTCTTCCCAAGAAGACCCACTAGGATGCCGAGAGATTTCCCAAGTCTCTCCCACCGGCCCTTTTTCCCAATCCAAATTGTCGAGAAAACGAAGGGAAGCCAGCCTGCTCCCCCCCCACACCTTTTGAACGACATGAGGCCTTAACTTGCTAATTTCACTCACAGATAAAACCTCCCGCTCCATCCACAAATACTGGTCACTTTTAGTATCTCAACAACACTATCTGTGGACAAGCACCTCTCCCTTAAGCCTCAGAAATTAAAGCACTTCTCTATTTCCCGGCCCTCGGGATTCCAACACCACTTAAACTAAGGCCACTATGGAAAAACTCAATATTCCTATATTGCCCATCCCCGACGTGGTCTTTTTTCCCAACACGTCTCTTCCCATCCTGGTGGCAGAACCCACTTATACCAAAATGATCCGAGATTGTGTGGAGTCGGGGATGAACATTGGGATCGCCATGGCAGAGCCCATCCAAACTTTTGCCCACCACACCAAATACATCCCGCAGAAAATTGGAACCATTGGGCGCCCTATGATTGTCGAAGAATTGAAGGACGGAACTCTTAAAGTTTTAGTCAGAGGGATTAGTCGAATCCAACTGGAAAGAGTTGAACAAAATATCCCCTTCCCTATTTATCAAGTGAGTCTATTACCAGACCACATAGAAGAGAAACCACTGGTCAATCACGATAGAAAAATTGAAAGATTAAAAAGCATACTCGATCATTGGGTCAGTGAAACAATTCCCGATTCAATCGAAAGAAAGTCTTTTATGGAAGGCATGGACAGCCTCCATCATATAGTTGATTATCTGAGCATGTTTCTCATCAAAGACAGCGAAATGCGACAAATGCTTTTGGAAAATCGAAGTCTTTACGACCGCATTCAAGTTTTAAGTTCACTTTTCAAGGGACCTCAAACCCTCAAAGAAGATCATAATACCCTCCGGGCCATCAAAACCTACGAGTATTTAGAAAATACTTACAAAGTCTCCCACTGAGCCCATACCGATTCTTTCCCTTATGCAGCGCAATTTTTTTATTTCTTCCAAACTTCCTCCAAAACCAGATAAACTCTCTCGAGAGGGCTTCAATATTGCTCAAAAAAATAAACAACAATGGTAGAATAGAAAATCGGTTATGATGGAAACTTAAAGTTTCCCAATAAAGTAAACTAAACCTGCGAGAAACCCTCTGACAACGGACTGTCTGCATGACCCTACCCTTCGACGATAAATCATCAATATGGTCCTCTCATTTGGGCAGTAACAGCCATATGAAAGTCTGGGCCATTGGTGGTGGAAAAGGT
This sequence comes from Bacteriovoracaceae bacterium, assembly GCA_965206965.1. Classification (GTDB taxonomy): domain Bacteria; phylum Bdellovibrionota; class Bacteriovoracia; order Bacteriovoracales; family Bacteriovoracaceae; genus CBDBLK01. The sequence goes on from OZ242254.1 coordinate 786,367, forward strand.
GGTGTCGGAAAAAGCTTAGCCACTTCTAACCTTTCTATTTGCTTGGCCTTAATGGGTTACCGGGTTATTGCCATTGATCTCGATTTAGGGGGCGCCAATCTCCATACTATGCTCGGGGTTCCCATTCCCGAAAAAACACTTTCCGATTGCTTAACCAAAAAGGCTCATTCACTAGAAGAGCTTATTACCCCAACCCCTATCAAAAATCTCAGCTTAGTTAGTGGAGCCCAGGATAACGTGGGTATTGCCAACCTTAAGCAGATACAAAAAGCTAAAATTCTTACCAAAATTCGAGAAATGGACGCCGATTTTGTATTGATGGATCTGGGTGCAGGAACAACATTTAACACTCTCGATTTTTTTATTAGTGCCGATCAAGGCGTTCTTGTGGCTCTCCCCGAGCCAACCTCGATCGAAAACACTTACAGATTTATTAAATCGGTTTATCACCGTAAACTAAAAATGGTTGAAGAACTTTTAGAAGTCGGCCCTCTTATTGATCAAGCCATGAACACTCGAATTACCCAGAACTCAGTACCAGCCGATCTTATCAATCGGGTAACTGAGCTCAATCCCTCGATGGGGCACCGGTTGCGAATGGAGATATCCCGATTAAATCCTAGATTAATTGTTAATCAAGTGAGGACACAAGCCGATATCAATATTGGTTTTTCTATGAAAATAATTTGCAAAAAATACTTTGGTATTACACTAGATTACGCAGGTTACCTCGAATACGATGCAACCGTCTGGCAAAGCGTAAAAAAACGCCGCCCCTTACTCATGGAATTTCCCAATTCCAGTCTAGTCCAAAACTTTGATCGTGTTGTCCACAAACTTCTCAATAATAACTAGGAAAAAGCTTTGGAAAGCCAAAATAAAAATTACTACGAAATTTTAGAAATCCCAGAAAATTCCAGTCAAGAAGAAATCCATAGGGGGTACTTACGAACGAGAAACGCTTATTCTCAAGATAGTTTGGCCCTTTATAGTCTTATGAGTCGAGAGGAGTGTACTGAAGTTTTAGAAATAGTGGAGGAAGCTTATGGAATTCTCTCCAACCCAAGCAAACGAATGGCTTACGATAAAGCTAGGGGCCTTAACCAAGGATCAAAAAGCGATTCTCTTCGGGTAAAAACGAGAGAGGGGAGTAGTGGGTTTAACACCATAGCTGACCATTCAATCAAACAGGCCCAAGATTCAACCTCCCAAAACTCAATAACAAAAATCATGGCTAAAGAGCGATTTAGCTTGCAATTCGAAATTGACCCTCAATTTGAAAAAGAAATCGAACAAACAACAGAATGGACTGGTGCATGGCTTAAAAAAATCCGAGAGTATAAACGCGTCGATATTCCTCGATTAGCTGATATGACTAAAGTCTCCAAAACCTACCTCAGCTCCATTGAAGAAGAGCGCTTTGAAAACCTCCCTCCTACTGCCTATGTCAGAGGTTTTGTCTACCAATACGCCAAGTGCCTCAAACTCAACCCAGAGCTAGTTTGTTCAAGTTATCTCTACCGAGTTAAGAAGGCCAAAGGGGAATAGCCCTTTGGACAAAAGTGACCAGAGCATCGAGTCTATTGCCGACGAGGAAAGGGTCTTTACAATAACAGAAAGCGATCGAGCACAGTTTAAACGCCTCGATCAATTCTTGGTGGCTCAAATGAATGATCTCAGTCGAGCCTTTATCAAAGGTCTCTATCAAAAATCCTTAATTACCTTGAGCCAAGACTCCTCTTTTCTAGGAAAACTTGAACTCAAAAAAATGCCTCCTGTGGGAGCTAAAATTGTCATTCAAATCCCCCCCCCTCTGCCTTCTAAAGCTACCCCAGAAGATATTCCTCTGGACAAACTCTTTGAAGATGAGCACCTCATTATCATTAACAAAAAAGCCGGTATGGTCGTTCACCCTGCCCCCGGACATCCTCGAGGAACCCTGGTCAACGCCGTCCTCTACCATTGCCCGGACCTGCAGGGAATTGGAGATACAAAAAGACCTGGTATTGTTCACCGCTTAGACAAAGGCACAAGTGGGGTTATGGTAGTGGCCAAAAGCCAAAAGTGTCATGAAGGACTCGTTTTACTTTTCTCTGCCCACGACATCCAAAGAAAATACCTCGCCTTGTGTATGGGAACCAAATTAGCAGAAAGAGGTACTCTCAAATCGACAATTGGCCGTCACCCCCACAACCGTCTCAAAATGGCGGCTCATATCAAGGGTGGAAAAGAAGCTATCACTCACTATAAAACCCTTGAAAGCTTTGGCTCCTGCGCTCTTATGGAAATGACTTTGAAAACCGGTAGAACTCATCAAATTCGCGTTCACTTAAGCCAATTACTCAAGTCGCCCATCGCGATGGATCCCACTTATGGCCGTCCCAAGGACCACCTCAAGCGCTTGCCGCTAGAAGCAAACCAGCACCTCAAAGACTACCCTCACCCCCTTTTGCACGCCCAGCTCCTCGGTTTTAAGCACCCCATCACCAATCGAGAGCTCTCCTTCGAATCCCCTCCTCCTCCTATTTTTAAGCAAACATTGGAGATTTTAAGATCGTGAATAAGCCGATTTATGAAAAAAAACTCCCCTCGGGGAGTTTTCAAGTTTTTTTAAAAAAACCTCACTTTTCCTTCTGTGAAGTGAATCAAGTTCACGGCCGAACCATCGTCGTGCCCAGCCAAAGCCCCTGCTCCGCCGACGGGATTGTTATTAGAGGAGAAAATATTGAGAGCTCTCCCTGTTTGGCCATTAAAACGGCAGATTGCCTTCCCCTAGTCATCCTAGGTCGCAAGGGTAAAGCACTACTCCATGCCGGCTGGCGTGGAATCCAGCAAAAAATTCACCTCCACGAAGCCATCCATCAAATTCATCCCTACTTTGCCTTTGCAGGCCCCCATATCCAAGCCCAGTCTTTTGAAGTCGGCGATGAATTCTCCTCTCACTTTCCCGACTCTCCCGAGCTCCTCCAAAAAGTGGGTAGCCATCTAACATTTGACTTATTTTCTCAAGTCAAAAAAGATCTAGAAGCGGCTTTCTCCCCTATCGAAGTTATCAATAGCAATCTCGATACTTTGACTGACAAGCGCTTTCACAGCTACCGCCGCGATGCCACTGCTCAGCGCAATTACAATATCTACCGAATTTAGTTTTCCCTTCCCCAGTTCGACTTCCTCGCTGTCCACTGCCTAGAAAAGCAAACTGACATGAGTATATACTAGTACCCAGTTTGGTTTTTCAAAGGATAGAAAACTCATGCAAACAAAAAGCTTTTATAAAGAAGCACCAGCAACTGCCCATGCCCTATTTATCTTTAGTATCATGGCCATGGTTGGCTTTTCCCTCTACCTGACCTCTCATTATTACGAAGTCAAATTTCCTTCGGGGGTGACAAGTGCTTCCCTTTGCAACCTCAACAGCTTCTTCAACTGTGATGTAGCCACAAACTCACCGGCTTCCCATATTTTCGGTGTTCCCATTTCTCTTTTTGGGGCCTTAATTGGGCTCTTTAGTTTATTTGGCTACCTCTTTCCAAGTGAAAAAGTAGAGGGCACTAATCGCACAATCCTCCTTATCAACGCTGTAGGATGTATTCTCTTGCTACTCTACTCCCTCATTGCCCTGGGAGGACTTTGCCCTTTTTGTACGCTTTACTATGCAGCCAGCTTCCTCGCCGCTTTTATCATTTGGAAACAAAGTAGCCTTCTCAACTTTCACTTTATTCCTATAGGAATTTACACCGCTACTATTTTGATTATAGCGGCTTTCAGCTACAACTACGCTCAAGAAAAAACGATGAAAAAAAGTAAACAAGCTAAAGCTCTTGTGAAAAGCTACGATGCACTCAAACATCTGGGCTCCCCTCCCTTTGACTCCGAATACCGTCTAGCTTCTTCCACCCCTAAATTTGGTCAAGCCCCCATTCGCATCACCAAATTCAGTGATTTTGAATGCCCTGCTTGTCAAGCCCTAAGCGAAACCCTGCACAAGTTAGGTCGAGTAAAAAAATATCGCGGAAAAATCAATATCCAATACTTTTTCTATCCGTTAGATACAAGCTGCAACCCTTCTATGAAGCGCCCTCTCCATCAAAATGCCTGTCGAGCTGCCTATCTAGCTGCTTGTTTGCCCAATAAATTCTCTGAAATTGAACACGAAATTTTCTCTCAACAAAAAACTCTTTCCAACAGCTGGATCGAAAAAGTGGCTAAACGAGAAGGAGTTTTCAAGTGCTTAAATTCTAAACAAACAGAAAAAAAGGTAAGCTTCTATATCCAAGCGGCATCCTCTTTCAATGTACGATCGACCCCCACTTGGTTGCTCAACGGCCGCAAAATTGAGGGAGCACTACCTCTCTCCTCTATTATAGCCATTGTCGACTCTCTTTTAGCCAAGCAAGCCTTATAAAATAAAGCTATGGGGAAAAAAAAACGAGAAATTCCTTTATTTAAAAAACCTCTTATCGAAACACACTGTCATTTAGACTATTTAAAGGCTTTTTCAGTAGAAGAAATTCTCGAAAAATCTCACGCTAAAGGCATTGAAAAAATTGTCACCATTTCAGTAGCACCAAAAAATTTGAGTACAGTCAGACAGCTAGCTCAAAAATATAGCTCTGTTTATTGCACCCAAGGAATACATCCTCACGAAGCTAAGCAATGGGACTCTCTCGTTGAAAATGAAATCCATCAATACGCTAGCCATTCCGTAGCCAATAAAATAGTTGCCATTGGTGAAATCGGTTTGGACTTTTACTACAATCACTCTCCAAAAGAAAAGCAAATAGAGGTTTTCTCCCGCCAAATGGAAATGGCCATCAATTTAAACCTTCCCGTCGTCATCCATTCCCGCGATGCCGACCAAGAGACCATTCAAGTACTAGAGACATTAGCCCCATCTCTCAAAAGAAAAGGGGTTATCCACAGCTTCACTTCCGGACCAAAACTCGCAGAAAAAGCTTTAGAATTAGGTTTTTATTTGGGATTTAATGGCATTGTTACCTTCAATAATGCTGAAAATGTCAGGGAAATTGTAAAGCTTTGCCCTTTAGAAAAAATTCTTCTGGAAACCGATTCTCCTTTTCTCACCCCCGTCCCCTATCGTGGGAGCGAAAATAGCCCCTACTATCTTCCCTTCATCGCGGAAAAAGTTGCCGAACTTAAAGAGGCAACCATCGAAAAAACTCTGGAAAAAACCACCGCCAACGCCCAAGCACTCTTTCAATTTCACTAAAATAGACCTCCCTGCCGAAGAGTATCACAAGTTTTAAGAGGGATTTCTATGCTTAAGAAGCTCGGGCTTATTTTCATTTTGACTTCTTTTACTGCAACCGCAGAAATAGTGGAAATCATCAAAGTCGAGAGGGGACCACGCGAAGGCACTGCCAAACTGATAGAGAGAGCTCCTCAATACAATAGCGTTCTTTTAGACTGCCAAAGTTTTCTCCACGGAGTCTATTTTGACGACGATTTCTTTATGCTCTTTGAACACGAATGCCACGAAATCTATGACTCTTTACAAGAATGGACTTCCGCTCAGGCCATCGGTTGTTTAGAGGTAGATTTTCATTTTAAAAATTGGTCCCTCGAAAAAAGCCACGACTCCTGCCCATAGAAAAAAGTGGGAACTCCTAGAGTTCATCGCCTCTTCAGGTTTCCTACTGCACAGCAAGACCCCTTCATTCAAGCCCCAAGAAAAATTGTTTGCCTCTATTCAATGCATGTAGGTCTATGGTATTTCCGAGTCAAGTTTAGAACATGACTTTGTCATTTACTCTCTCTATTTAATTTATTGGAGTCGATCCCTATGGCTAAACTCAGAGTTGCCATCAATGGTATGGGAAGAATTGGAAGAACAATTCTTCGCGAAATTATTAATCGCCACGAAGCCAACCTCGAAGTTATTGCTGTCAATAACCCTGGAAAGCCAGAACCGTATATTCACTTAATCAAATACGACTCCATCCACGGCCTATTTCAACAAAATGTAGAACACAAAGAAGACGAACAACAATTTCAAATTAATGGAAAAACAATTAAGTTCTACAACTATAAAAATCCTCAGGAAATCCCATGGGGAACTGACCACATCGATATTGTTATCGATGCTACAGGGAAATTTAAAAACAAAGAATCTCTTAGTCTCCACAAACGCGATAGCGTAAAAAAAATTGTCATGTGCGCCCCTGGCAAAGATCTCGATGGCACCTTTGTTGTAGGGATTAACCACCATACCTACAACCCCGATGAACACCACATCATCTCTAATGCCAGCTGTACGACAAACTGCTTAGCTCCAGTCGCCAAAGTTCTCCATGAAAAGTTTGGGATTAAAAATGGATTTATGACAACAGTTCACGCTTATACTAGCGACCAATCCCTTTTGGATGGCTCTCACCTCGACCTAAGAAGGGCAAGGGCAGCGGCACTCTCAATGATTCCCACAACAACAGGAGCAGCTAAAGCCGTAGGACTAGTCATACCAGAACTCCAAGGAAAATTGGATGGATTCGCCATTAGAGTCCCCATTCCAAATGTTTCTATGGTTGATCTAGCCGTCAACCTTAAACAAACCAATATCACCGCTGAAGAGATCAACAATGAATTTATTAAGGCTTCTAAAGATTCCCTCAAAGGAATTCTAAAAACAGAATCCCTCCCCCTTGTCTCAAGCGACTACGTAGGGATGAGAGAGTCCTCCTGCGTCGACCTTGAAATGACCAATATTATTGCTGAAATGGTCAAAGTCGTTGCCTGGTATGACAATGAAGCAGGCTTCTCAAATCGTGTTATCGATCTGGTCAGTTTTATCGGCAACAAACTTTCGTAAGGATAAGGTTATGGCCTTAAAGTATGTCGATGAAATTAACTTAGATGGCAAAAAAGTTATTGCTCGTTTTGACTTCAATATCCCTTTAAAAAATGGGGTGATTGCTGACCCTACTCGCATTGATAGGGCCATCCCAACCATCCATCACATCTTAGATAAGGGTGCCACAAAGTTAATCTTAATGAGCCATCTAGGAAGACCCAAAGGGGAAATCAAACCTGAATATTCTCTAGAACCTGTTGCCCAGTATTTAGCAGAACAACTAAACCAAGACGTCATACTGACAGAGTCTTGTTTCGATAAAGGAATTAAAACACTTCTAGGACTTAATGAATCTCGAATTATTCTTTTGCAAAACCTACGCTTTCACAAAGAAGAAACTTTAAATGACAGAGGCTTTGCTAGAACTTTAGCTAGCTATGGAGACATTTACGTTAATGATGCCTTTGGAACTGCCCATAGAAAACACGCCTCAACTTATGAAATCAATGCCTTTTTTAAAAACCGGGCAGTTGGTGGGTTCCTCTTAAAAAAAGAAATCTTAGCTCTTCAAAAAATCTTTGAAAAACCAAAATCCCCCTTTGTCGCCATTATGGGAGGAGCTAAAGTTTCTGATAAAATCAAAATCATTGAACAGCTATTGCCCCAATTGAACAACCTCCTGATAGGGGGTGCTATGGCTTATCCTTTTCTTAAAGCCCAAGGAAAAGAAGTGGGAACATCTCTTTGCTTTGAGGAAGACGTTAATTTAGCCAAGCGAATACTCACAAGCCCAGCTGCTTCAAAGTTAGTGCTCCCCATAGACCATGTCGCTTCACGCCAGTTTGGTGGAAAACCAGAAAATATCGAAGAAACCGATATACCAGAAGATATGATGGGATTAGATATCGGTGCTAAAAGCCTTGAGCTTTTTCGCTCTAAACTTAATAAAGCCAAAACCATTTTATGGAACGGACCAATGGGGCTTTTCGAAAATGACCATTTTGCTAAAGGCACTTTGGGAGTGGCTCATATTTTAGCCGAGAACACCCAAGCTTTTACCTTTATCGGAGGAGGAGACTCTGTTTCCGCTATTAAAAAATCGGGCCTCTCCGATAAAATATCCCATATTTCTACCGGCGGAGGGGCTTCCCTAGAGTTTCTTGAACAAGGAACACTGCCGGGAATTCAAGCCCTTAAATTTGGCTTAACTTAAAAACCTAAGGAAATTTTTATGACTCGAAAGTTTCATATCGTCGGCAATTGGAAAATGAATCAAACACTCAAAGAGATTGAAACTTTCTTCTCTAGCATTGACCAAGCGAGTGTAAAAAAACTCAATTGTGAAGCATGGGTCGCACCACAGGCCTTACACCTCTCAAAAGTTCTAGAGCTTTCCCAGGTCAGTGGCTCTTTTCAAGTGGGAGCCCAAAATATTAACCAAAAAGACTTCGGAGCTTTTACTGGAGAAAATTCACCAGCTTCATTAAAAGAGATAGGAGCGACCTTCACTTTGGTTGGTCATAGTGAGCGTAGGGCCATCTATGGCGAGAACGACGACCTTCTCAATCAAAAAACCCTCAAAGCTCTCGAATACGACCTGACGGTTATCTTCTGTGTGGGGGAAACATTGGAAGAACGTGAATCCAATTCCACAAAAAAAGTCATTGCCAATCAACTTGTTGAGGGACTTAAAAGTCTCCTCAAACCCCAGCTCAACAATGTCATTGTTGCCTACGAGCCGGTATGGGCCATTGGAACGGGAAAAACAGCCACTCCCGAACAAGCTCAAGCCGTTCACCAAGACATTCGCCAGGAACTCTCTCAACTCGGTTTTGACCCTGAAAAAATCATCATTTTATATGGTGGCTCGGTAAAGCCAGGTAACATTGAAGGACTCTTATCCCAAAATGATATCGATGGAGCCCTAGTCGGTGGAGCCAGTTTAAAGCCACAGAGCTTTCTCCAATTATGCCAAGCTGCTCATAAACTAACTATTTGAATTTATTGAATTTTTAGTTAAATCTTGTCAATAATAAATTATTTCGCTAGAAAACATCTACACTTTTTAAGAAGGAACACTCTCATGACCACGACTCTCATGGTTTTTCAAGCTATCGTATCCGTTCTTCTCATCATTGTCGTTCTTCTCCAATTTGGTAAGGGTGCTGAAGCCGGGCTCATGTCAAGTGGTGGCGCCGATTCAGTCTTCACAGGAGCCCAAAAGGGAAATATCTTTACAAAAATCACCATTATCCTCTCTATTCTCTTCATGGGAAATTCCATCTTATTGGCCAGAGTTCAAAGTGAAAAAGCAGGGACTTCACTTTTAGACAATGCTGAGCCTATAGCGAGGCCGCTTAACTCAGACGCTCTCCAACTCCCGAAAAAGGGGCAAGAAAAGAGCCAAAAGACTTCTCAGCCAAAAACCAAAACTAACAAAACGAAGTAAGAATCCTTAAAAAAAGTGGGTGGTTCATGAAACCTGAAAGTGTTGAGCTCATCAAAAAAGAGTTCCATCACTTAGATACCACCTACTTTAATAGTGCCTACTTTGGGCCCTCCCCCTTTAGGGCCAAACAAAAGATCAACTTGGCTCTAGAAAAAGAACTCAACCCCAGCTTCTACCCCTATGAAACTTGGATGGAAATTCCAGGACACATCCGCTACAAATTTGCCCAATTGGTGGGATGCCCAGAAGACCATATCGCCCTCTCTACTTCCACTTCGGATATCGTCAGCCTTGTGGCCAACGGAATCGACTGGAAAGATGGCGATCGAGTCTGCGCTATTAACAAAGATTACCCTTCCAATGTCCTTCCCTGGATGGTCGCTGAAAAGCACCATCCCTTTGAGTTGCAGCTTTTAGACCTCGAAGCACAAAATATTCCAACCGCTGAATGGCTGGCAAAGTCCCTCCCTCAAAATTGCAAAGTCTTCAATATGTCATGGGTTACCTTCGACACTGGCAAGTGTATGGACATCGAATCCATTGGCAAACTTTGCCAGGAAAGAGAGATCCTCTTCCTAGTCGACGGCACCCAGGCCCTAGGTGGGATGGCCATTAAACCGCAGCAACTCGCCTACCTCGACATCTTAGCTTGTTCTACTTATAAATGGATGCTTGGGCCTTACGGCAGCGCCTTGGGTTATTTTTCTAATAGAGCTATACAGAAAATCCACCGCCAAAATGGCAGTTGGATTGTCTCACCAAAATCAAAGAGAGCCTACGACCTTCTCGACTACACAATAGAAACCTTGGGGGGTGCTTGTCAGTTCGACCGAGGGCAAAGCCCCAATATGCTGACCAATGCCTGTCTAGAAGCCAGTTTGGACTTTTTAAACGAAATTGGTCTAAAAAACATTCAAGCCCACAACCAACAATTACGCGACTACTTTCTTGAAAATTTTCCCAAAGAAAAGTTCGAAATTATGACCCCTAAAGAAAATATGGCCAATATCATTTGCCTAAAAGCTATTCAAGCCAACCCTCTCGACCTCGAACGCGAATTAAAACATCGAAATGTTGATATCTCTATCCGGCAGGGGAACCTCCGCTTAAGCTTCCATCTATTTAATAATAAAGACCAAGTTAACGAATTAATTAAGGCCCTAGAAATATAAAGAAAGCCCATTTTTGCCTACCAGAAGCTTCTTAGGGTATAAAAGGGTATGGCTATCATCAGCATCGATATTCAAAACGGTTTTATGCTTCGTAGAGGATGGCGAGGAAAGTGGTTAACCCTTTATCACCATCGTTATAACGGTCACCAAGAAGTCACTGAGCGCTCACACGACCACCCCTGGCACTATGTAGCCTCCCTAGTTCTGTGTGGTCGAGTTGTTGAAATACGAGAGGGAAAAAGGGTTGAGAGAGGCGCTTTCTCTTTTGACTTCTGGACGGGGAAATCCAAACACAAAATTGTCGAAGTCAAACCTGGAACGAGAACCCTCTTTTTTGGATTTAAGCGTCATAGAGATCCAGCAACTACTCGCAATGCCTCGTTAAATAGCGATGGATATCTTTATCACTACACAGAGATAAGAGATGTCCCCCTATCAGAATTTGCTAAAGAATAAATTGTGAAAATTAAAAATTTGCAGTAGGGTGGCCCATTCTAGAAATGGGGGGATGACTGTGATTTCTTTGAAAAAATTGAGTTTTATTTTAGCGATTCTCCTTACGACAGGTACAGCAACAGTTTCAGCAGTAAGCCCCATGAGGTGTTTTGACTACGATAACGATGGCCAAAGCGATTACTGCTGCTATGTTTGGGATGAGTTCTGCCGCTAAAGACTAAAAAGGGCTTTTTATAAAAGCCCTTTTTTATTCACAAAATAAATTCTTTTGTAATTTCTTAGAAAGGAATATCGTCTGCCGTAAAATTGGCATCCGTTGAAATATTGTACTCCTGATTCAGCACACTATCATTACTAGGCGCCGACTGATTCATGGCCGGAGTCTGATCCGTTCGACTCCCTCCACTAGCAGATGCCTGCCCACCTAAAAATTGAACGTTTCTCGCGACAATTTCAGTTGTGTACCTCTTTTGACCATTTTGGTCTTCCCAAGAACGAGTTTGGAGAGCACCCTCGATAAAAGCTTGACGCCCTTTGCTTAAGTACTGCTGACAAAGTTCTGCCAACTTCCCCCAGACAACAATACGATGCCATTCAGTCCTTTCCTGGCGCTGTCCACTCTTATCTGACCAAGACTCACTAGTGGCCATAGAAAAATTAGTCACAGCCGTTCCTGAAGCTGTGTACTTGAGTTCAGGGTCTTGGCCAAGCCGGCCAATAAGAATTACTTTATTAATGCTCATTTGCGCTCCCTTAGAAAGCTAATACTATGGTTTTGAAAGTTAAAAAAGTAAAGAGCCCTGTTCCAAAAGGGCGATCAGAAGGGGCATCTAAGCCTTTGAAAAAGCATAGACATTTCGCTTAAAAATATAAAATCGACTAAAATAAAGCCCTTTTTTTATCCCAACTGGCTTAAAGTCTCATACACACCAAGGTGGTAAGTCACAACCAGAATCAGGAGTCTCTGGCCAATCTGGCATGCTGTGAGGACCATCGTAAGAGACGGTAGAAACCACTATTGAAGCAGTCACTGCATTGGTCATAAAAAGAACAGCTAAAACAAAACTTAGTTTTTTTAAGAAAATCACGGCTCCCCCCCATTTCTAGAATGGGCCACCCTACTGCAAATTTTTAATTTTCACAATTTTATTTCAAAGAAAAAATGGCGAGCTTTTACTCGAGCAAATCTTATTGAGCCGGATCTTGAGAATTCCAAAATTCTTCAACTTTCTTCCGAGCAATTTTGACATTTTTTTTGTACCATGAAGCATCAAAGCCACAATGAGGGCAGGGAACTTCCTTTCTCCACAAAAGTCTAAGAGTTCCCTCAAAAGCTATCCAAACAAGAAAAAAAGAAAAAAGTGATCTCGCACCCATGAGTGGCCACAAAAGAGCCGTAAAAACAGTGGCAACGGCTACAATCTGGGCACAATGGAGAACTGTCAATTTGTAGTGAACAGTAATAGCTCGCCCAGTTCGGCAAAGAGGACAAAAAAATTCCACTGCAGGATTTTTAAAACGAAAAGTTCTCAATTCGAGAGGCTTTAATTCAGACTGTTTTCGTTGCATACCCTTTTTCCCCCTCTTTTTCATTCTAGCAAGACCCAAAGCCTGCGCTGCCAACAGGTAACGATTGCCCTTAACACCGCAAAGCCTAACCAAGGCAAGTAATTGACGCCACCAGTAGCCTCCAGTAGCATTAAAATGCTCTTTTACACTCAACTGGCTTCCCTTGTGGGAAGCTTAAACTGAGGACCTGCTCGAGGTTTTGGCGAAATTGAGTTTCATGAATACCCAAATTCCCCACTCAAACAAAAAAAAATTTAAAGAAGCCGGTCAGATTTCTCTCTTCTTAGGAATCATCGTTATCGTTGTGGTTAGTTTTTTAGCCTTTATTATTAACGTAGGGTTATTTGTTAAAGCTAAGATAAACTTACAAAATGCCGTTGATTCCGCTGCTTTTTCAGGAGCCGCTGTTCAAGCCAGACAGCTCACTAATGTCTCCTATCTCAACTGGGAGCTTCGAAACACCTTCAAAGAATGGATGTTCAAATACTACGTTCTAGGACAAAAAGGCCTCGATCAAACTGAGCGCACCCAAATTGCTGGCCACTCTTTGAATAATGGGAATATGAATTTCCGGCTCCACAGCTTTTACAAACCAAGTGATGGGAGTGCATACGATCCCGATGCCTACGACCGCTTTAATGTCCCAACAATTTGCATCCACTACGGGTCCCCTCACAACATTTGCCAAATAGCCTCTGTCCCTGGCCTTCCCCGTTTCAATACCGTAGGGCTTCCCTCGATCTCAGAACACCATGAATCTTTTCTCAATACCCTAGTCCAATCAAAAGCCAAAGATTGCTCTTCCCGATCCCAAGTCAACATGGGAGCCGCCATGTTGTGGGCTTATGGAACAGGCTTCTCTGACATTCCCCCTAATGCTCCTCAAATAGCCGCAGAGCGACCGGGAGCCTGGATTCAAGCACTCGAACTCGGTATTCGCATTCGCAATTTAGAAGCTATTATCAACACTCCCCCCGTCGAAGACCCTGTGTGCCGAAACCCTATTGCAGGGACCTCTTGTACTTCAATTCAAGAAATAGAAACAAGAATTTCGGATCTCCCTCACTATGAGAGAACCGTTAAGGCTTTTAATGCTGCCTTTAGAAACTTAGGGGGAGGAGCTAATAAAGAAGCTGGTGGTCAAACAGATCCTCTCTTCGCCACTTTCCGGTTAAAAGAGCTAAAACCCAATCCTTATACGGCCGAAGCTTTAAGTTTAAGTGGCTTTCTCATTCCCTCTGGCAGTCCTGCTCTTCAAAAGCACTACCTCGATCTGCAAATTTACCCCATTAACTACGTCACTTTCTTTACCTTGTTCACTTCCCAAACAGCCAATTTCAAAGGGACCTCAACTCGATCAGAAGCCAATTGCGGCGCCATCAAAGCCGCCCTTCCCGTTCCCGGTTATATATCTGGTTTCACTAAAAACCCTGAAGTTCTCACCTATTACGCTGTCAAGGGAGAAGCCGAATTTGTTGGGCTCTTTTTTCCCTTCTCAAAAACGAGTGGTATTAACTTAAAAGCTTACGCTGCCGCTAAACCAATGGGTGGCAGAATTGGCCCTAAACTTTTTAAAATCGAAGGGAACTCTGTTTTTCCAAGGGATGAAGCTGAAAAGCAATTAACTATAAATTACTCCAGCGCTTTAGACGTTTCAACACTGAGTGGTGCCGCCAATGTCCGGGGAGGTTTCCCCATTCCTACCGTTCCCAACTTCTGGGCCAACACATCAACCAATATCGCCATTGGAGGAAACCCTATCTCTGGGAGCCAGATCTTTTTTACCCTCCCCAACCTTCTCTATGACTTTGAGGATGTTGGAGAACTCGACAAAACAGAATTCAGAAATCAGCGCATTCAAACGCTCACCAAAGCCATCAACGATACAGAAGCTTACAGCGCTTCCATTAAAGAGGGCTCAGGGCTTTACGATCAAAATCAATTTAAGCTTTTTGAAGCCAACCAAGATATTGCATCAGGCCCTACTCTAAACGCGAGGGAAGTGCTTCAATCCATTTTTAACACCCGAAGGCCAACTCGCTACGAGGCGCTTAACTACATGATTCCCGTCATTGCCGAAGACGGCCAAAACCCAGCCGAAATCGATCACAGCTTTTATTTTTATCACGCCGATATTGATCCTCACCCCTTAACGGGAACAAGATACTACAGCATTTTTGGACCCATGTACGGACCCAATGTCCTCTACGACCAAGTCGCTTCCATCACCAACACAGTTATTGATTATATCAATGCTAATACGCCTGCTATCGACAAGTATCTCAAGGCCCTCAGGGATGTCGCCGATGCCATTCGGGTGGACTCTGCTTCCCAAGCAAGGGATTCAGCAGCCTACGAAGCCGCTGCTAACACCATCCACCAGGATCCAGAGATTATCTCTTCCTCTGCGCCCGGAAGCTCCACTTGTACAAGCCCTTCCTTAGCCCAAACCTTTGCCACCTTTTTTAAGGGAACGACTGAAGGGTGTGGCATTACACCCTTGGGGCTTCGAGTAACAGAATATTTCAACGAACTGAGTCAAACAAACCAAGTCTACCAAAACTACTTTACAACAACCTATGAAATCCGAGATCTTGCCCCCAACCTCACCCGAGGTCTCGACAACAACCCTCGCTATCTCATGACTGGCTTTTCTCCTGGTCCTCGTCAGGGAGCTACTCAAGAGGGTGGCATCCAAAAGCCTTTTGGCAACGACCTCCCTGTTCTTAGTAAAAGAAGCTTCTATTCAACCAAACTATTTGCTATGCAAAAAGTAGTCGCCAATTCAGCATCTAAAGCAAGAACGCAAGACCAGCGAGGGTTTGATATCCCCGCCGTATTTATGGAAGGCAGCAGTTCTGGCCAAAAATTCGTCAGCTCTACTGATTTTGCAGGTATCCAAGTACATAATCTCATAGATCGAACTGAGATTGATGAATGGCGTTTCCTAGATCTTTAAAACACAGACTAGAGCTTACGATCCGGGCTTCTAAGAGAATTTCTTTATGGATAAATTTTCTTGAAAACGAGGGTTTTTCCTCGCTATACTCTCAAAAAGAATAAATCGTGAAGTTCTCAACAAGGATTTTAAAAGTGGCTAAAAAAACAACCAAGAAAAAGGCAACTAAAAAGAAGGTAGCTAAAAAGAAAGCGACCAAGAAAAAAGCTACAAAAAAGAAGGTAGCTAAAAAGAAAGCGACCAAGAAAAAAGCTACAAAAAAGAAGGTAGCCAAAAAGAAAGCGACCAAGAAAAAAGCTACAAAAAAGAAGGTAGCCAAAAAGAAAGCGACCAAGAAAAAGGCCACTAAAAAGAAGGCAGCTAAAAAGAAAGCGACCAAGAAAAAGGCCACCAAAAAGAAGGTAGCCAAAAAGAAAGCGACCAAGAAAAAAGCTACAAAAAAGAAGGCAGCCAAAAAGAAAGCGACCAAGAAAAAAGCTACAAAAAAGAAGGCAGCCAAAAAGAAAGTAACTAAGAAAAAGGCCACTAAAAAGAAAGTCGCCAAAAAGGGAAAACCATCTTCAAAAAAAGGCAAAATAAGCCGTGAAGAAGCCATTCGAAAATACAAAGAAACCCATAAAACTGAAGTCAATGAAGAACTCATGGAATCTTCTCTAGATTCAGAACAAAGCACCGAAGTGCCAACAGAGGAAACCACCACAGAGTTGCCAACTGAGCAAGAACCTCCTTCAAGCCCAAGACTTAACGAGGAGTACAACCCTGACGATGAAAGTGACAGCCCTGCCGAAGGGGAGTACCACTACGGTTGGGGTTACAAAGACAATTTTGATAAGCCTGATGAACAAGAAGAGAAAGAAAACCTCGACGAAGATGAACTTTACGCAAAAGGCCTTCTTAAAGATAAAGATAAAAATGAAAACTAAAAAGAATCATAAAAAGCCAGCGCGATGCGCTGGCTTTTTTTCACTTAGCCTATGAAATATCCGAAGCTTGTGCTATTCAAATTTGATGCCTGTCCCTTCTGCCAAAGCGTTATATCGACAATAAAACAGCTTAAAATAAAAGTTGAGTATAAAGATATTGCCACTGACGAAGAAAGCCTTAAAGAACTTATAGACCACACAGGACAAAGAATGGTTCCCTGTCTTTATATTGATGACAAACCGATGTTTGAATCCATCGACATCATTGATTGGCTAAAAAATCATCAAAATCAATTGGAAAAAGAAATCTAAGGAGCTGATTTCATTGGAAATTAGAGATCCCGTTCACGGCTCAATTCACATCTTAGAACAAGAAATCCCTATTATAAGAGATAACTTTTTTCAACGCTTGAGAAATATAAAGCAGTTAGGATTTTCTGAATATATTTTTCCAGGGGCTACCCATACTCGGCTTCTTCACTCCATAGGTGTTATGAACGTGGGAACCCGTGCTTTTGACTCTCTCTTTAGGGACAAATTAAATAACCGAGAAAGCCTAAGACTAAAAGAAACTTTCAAATTAGCTTGTCTCCTCCACGATATTGGCCATGCCCCTCTAAGCCACACAACAGAAACTGTCATGCCAAACCTTTTCGCCCTAAATATTCCTACAAAGTTTTTAAACGAAAAAGACCGTCAAAAAAATCGACGAGCTACCCATGAAGACTATACCATTAAATCAATTGCCGATAGCTCCTTCGCCCACAGTTTTAAGAGAGTTGAAAAAGACTATGGAATAACTCGACGCCATATTGCCGACCTTATTCGGGGATCAACAAATGACCCCTCTTATTTTACACTCCAAGGCATCAATTACTTTCCCATCCTTCATCAATTGGTTAGCTCAGAGCTCGACTGCGATCGCATGGATTATTTACTAAGAGATAGTTATTTTTGCGGCGTTAGCTACGGTTCTTTTGATCTAGATTGGCTAATCGACAATCTTGAAGTTTGCATTGAAAATAAACAAGCTTTTTTAGGCATTAGTGAAAGGGCCATTATCACCTTCGACGATTTTCTCTTAAGCCGTTATCATATGTTTGTTATGGTCTATTTTCACTATCGAGCCGTCTGCCTCGAACAGCTTTTACACAAATATTTTGAGTCATCACCCAAAGAATACCAAATTCCTGCTGATATTGAGCAGTATATTGAACACGATGATTATTACTTAATGAAAATTCTTCGAAACAGCCAAAGTCCCTACGCCCAAGCCATTGTAAAAAATAAAATCCCCTCCAAAATATACGAATCTTTTAATGATAAACAATATCAAAAACTAAAGAAAATCCGAGACTATCTCGATGACCAGAACATTGACTATATCCAGGGCTCCTCTCGGGGCAGACTATCTAAATATTCTAGAGAGGGCGAAATCCCGCGGCACAAATACCCCATGAAGGTTGTAAGAAAACTTTATGGAAACTCCCCTCAACAATTTTCTGATATCAATCAAGCCACTGAGCTCTTCCAAAAATTCAGTAAATCGCATGAGATTAACAGGATCCACTGCGATATTGAAGCCCTCCCTAGCAAATCAAGGAAAGAGTTAGAACCTCTTCTCCAAAACTAACTATCTTACTCAGTCTTTTCGTTGCCTTTAGATTCAAAATGGTGAATGGTAAAGTTAAGTCATTACCTCTTTTAAAACCAACGTCCAATAGAGATAATAAATTCTAATGAACAAATTCTCTCTTTATATATTACTTATCCTTATCTTTTTAGGGTTATCAAAAGGATTTTCACCTTCAGAGCAAAAAACAGATTATATCATTAATGATCGTGTACTCTCTCACCTTTTCCAAGAAGCACCTCTCTCCTTAATGCTTCTGGACACTTTCCAAGCTGGTTTGCTTATTAAAACTTATTACTTAAAGCTTAAGATCATTAAACCTTTTCAAGTCCCTCACACAATTATTGTTAGAACAAGTAAAAAATTTTGGAAAAAAATAAAAGCTTATAAAGGCATGTCTATCTTTCGTCGAAAAGACCAACAATTGCAAAAAAAACCTATCCTCGAATCAACAACCCCCCTTCCTCCCGGATCACTTTATATTGGAGATCCTGGCTACGGAACATGGGTCTATGCGGATAGTGGAAAAAAAATATGGCGCTTTCACAAAGCCTATAGAAATTTTTCAGAAGTTTTTCATTGGGGAGACTTTCGTCCAAATTTTGAATTTTATAAAACAATGAGAATTCACCAAGAAAACAATCGCCCTTTTTTTGGTTTTCAAAATGAATTTGGAGAAAAAGGAATCGTCACATTAAAACAAATTCAACCGATGGTCGATCAAACAAAAGTAGAAAAGATTCAATTTAAAAAACATATTAACAAACTTATATTAATTCCTCCTTGGAAAACAAAACGAGAGTAATCCTTTATGAATGAACTATTCGATAAATTGACCCTTAGGTTTATTTTTACAGCTGTTATTCTCATTGCATTATTCCTATATAAACACACACATCGTATTCTTTATCCTTCAGCTCGAACACAAATACTACAGAGGTTTTTCCCCAGTAGAAACTCTGCAGATAGTTTCCACCTCTTCAGCAGGATTCTTGGAATAGGCATTATTTTTTCTGAGTTTTACTTCAAAATGGACCAAGGCTTTCTCATTGCTACATTTGACTTTCTCATCAGGGCCATCAGTGCCTTTATTCTGTATTTAGGGAGCTTATATGTCATTGAAAGTATCGTTCTCTACAATTTTGAGTACAATGACGAAGTTATTAAAAGAAAAAACCTATCCTATTCATTAATATGCCTAAGTCATGCCCTCGGTGTTGCTCTCAATTTAAAAATAGTTCTTAAAGTGGCATCAGAAAGTCTTATTATGCTTATTTTCCTCTGGCTTCTAACCATGGTTCTCTTGGGGTTTGCTACAAAGACATACACCTTAATGAGTCGATTAAGTTTCAATCGCCTTCTATTACAAAAAAACATGGCCGTATCAGTAAGTTATATGGGTTTCTTTTTGGGGTGGTCTCTAATCATCTCATCAAGTTTGAACAACGAGCTCTTAGAAATTAAATGGTACACGATACAGGTTATCCTCAAAATTTTACTTTCTCTCATCATTCTTCCTATATTTATGTATGGGTTAAAATACTTATTCAATCTAGAAAATGACATAGAAAAAGATGGAAAGAGTGAAACACAGGATCTTATTAATGTTGACGTCGGTTATGGCATCCATGAAGGTGCCTGCTTCTTTACTTCATGCTTATTAACTATCGTCATTACTGGACGAGTCTATTTTGGAAATTTTTACCCTGTTTTTTAAACTTTTACTCTGAAAAACGCACCATCTGTATAATATAAGAGAAACCCTTAAGGATCAGTCACGATGAGTATGAATGTTAAATTTTTTCAAATGCTCGAATTTATTAACAACAGACTAGCTAATATAGAAAAGAACATTGCTAAATTAGATGAAAAACTAGAGTTTTCTATTCATCTGCAAAGAAATCACCTCATCAGAATAAAGAATGGGCACGATATCGACGATAGTGTTATCCTTTTTGGAAAACCTTATAACGACATTACACCTCATCGGGCCTTCGAAATTTATAATGACAACAATATGGATTTCTTCATTCTCGATGTGACAAATATCAATTTTGATTCCGCTAAAAGATTAAAATCAGCCATCCATATTCCCTTGGAGGATCTTCGTTCGCGAGTAGCTGAAATTCAAAGTAAAACAACCCCAATTCTTATAATAAGTGAAAGAGGCTTAAGATCGATTCAAGCCTGTGAACTCATGGTTCAAAAAGGTTTTTTTAACATTAACAATATTTCTGGAGGATACGAATTCTGGCCAAGCCTCAATAAAAGCCAAAAAGCCACTTCCAAACCCCTTTCTTCTTAGAAAATTTTTCATTAAAACTGAAATCAAATTGAATTAAGAAAATCGTAAAAAACTTGTAAAATTAATAATGTTATTTATCAACTTCTCGAAGGGCTGATGCTACAGTTTAAACATCAATTTTAATCCCTTTTTGATATTCTAATATCGGAAGCTTACTTTTTTTTGAGAGTGAAACCTTTTGATAAAAATTTTTGAGCAAGTGCTCAACACGGTCAAGTTCAATTTCTCCAACAATCCCCACATAATTTCTTTCAACATCATTAATAGAATCAAAAAGATTAAGCTTAAACTTTTGACCATATTCAGTAAGATAAATATTTTGTTCGCGTTTATCTTTTACATTAGCTCTTCGAGCCGTATAGCCTCTCTTTTCTAGCTCATTGAGATGGCTTGTCATAGTCTGCTTCTTTAAGCCGCAGGCATGGCCAATCTCTTTTATAGAAGCACCCTGATTTTCGCAAATATAGAGTAAGACTTCTAAAAAAGAAGGTCGAAGATCTGTAAAGCCTTTTTGTTGTAGGGAAATAAGGAGTTCGTTACTATATTCCCGGTAAATTTTTTTCAAAAGACTGCCAATAAAGCCTATCTTTTTCATCAAACCCACCTTAATCAACAAAGAGTAGAAACTCACTTAGTATGAGTTTAAGACTATATAGCAATATTCAAAACATATTAGCAAGATCGTGACAACGCTACACGGCAAAGTTTTAGCAAAACAGCCTTAAAACTTAAGAAGGGCCCTTTTTAACTCTTCAGAAAACTCTTTTTTGGAAAGTTTCTCCTTAGATTTAGGAGAAGACTTTTCTTTTAACCTATAGATAGAGCGCTCTTGAATACCTTCAAACCAGAGGGCCAAACGAACAGCTTTAAAGCCAGAATTTAGTTTTGTTTTACCTTGAGAAGCCCAGACACTTTCAACAGAAATGCTCAATAATAAGACAACTGTCAAAATTTTCGTCAATTTTCCCATCTAAACTCCTCAATCTTTCTTTAATATCAAGCATTTCTGCAAGATAGGGACCAATTTAAAAAAGATTTCTAGAATTGGAGATTGAAGTAGCAATTCCATTACAGATTCCAAAGGTCATTAAACCAGAGCCCCCATAAGACATAAAAGGCAAGGGAAGCCCTACAATTGGCATAAGCCCCATGACCATTCCCATATTCACAAAGGTATGCCAAAAAAACAAAGACATGATCCCAATAGCAACAATAGAGTCAAACATTCTCGGAACATTAGAAGCTAGCCATAAAAATCGATAAAATAAAATCAAATAGAGAGAAATTAAAATCAGAGAACCAACAAAGCCAACCTCTTCATTATAAATAGAAAAGACAAAATCTGTATGGTTTTCAGGTAGATAGTTAAGAGAGGCTTGAGAAGACTTCTTCCAACCTTTTCCCCAAAATTTACCAGAACCTATAGCAATTTTGGACTGAATCGCATTATAGCCCGAGCCACGAGCATCTTTATCTGGATTCAAAAAAGTTGTAATTCGACGCTTTTGATAACTTTTAAGACCAAATTGATACATTAAACCACCGCTTAAAAGACCAATGAATCCAATAATGACCAGAGTTTTCCATCTTAAATTTCTATAAAAGGAAATAATTCCAAAAATGAGTAAAACCATAAGCCCTGTTCCTAAATCAGGCTCTGCTACGATGAGAATAGTAGGCACCATAGTAATAAAGAAAGGAATAATAAGTCCTTTTAAGCCTAACTCCTGATCAGGGCTAGATTTGGCATACCATCTAGCAAGAACCAAAATAACAGCAACTTTAGTAATTTCTGAAGGTTGTAAACGAATAGGGCCCAAAAGGAGCCATCTCTGAGCTCCCATTCCTTTATGCCCAAGAATTAAAACAAGTATTAAAAGAAAAACGACAGAACCATAAAAAAAATAAGAATAACGATAAAAATTTTTAGGCTGAACAAAGCTAATTAAAAAGCCCACTACTAAGCTTAAAAAATAATAGGCTATATGAACTTTATAAAGTCCAACCATACTGGCTGAAGCATGGGTTGCAGAATAGAGGTTAAAAATTCCAATAACAAAAATTGAAGAAGAAATGAGAAAAAAAGAAAAATCATACTTTTTAAAAAACTCTATAAAAGCTCTTGTATTCACAAACTTTCTCCTATCGCCCCCTGTGGCTAAGCCCCATCAACTTCAGATTGGCCCAAAGCCTCCTGTCTCTGTCTCTCTCGCTTCAATCTTCTCATGTATTGCTTCTTTTCCCTTTCAATATTGGCTTGATAAATTTCGGGGTGATATTTTTTCATATACGTTTGAATAACATCTCTAACAATAGGTGCGGCAGCACTGGAACCAGCACAACCGTGTTCGACAACAGCAGCTACAGCAATTTTTGGATTTTTAAAAGGAGCGTACCCAACAAATATTCCATGATGCCGATCACGGTAAGACATATCTTCACATTTCGTAAAAAGCTCTTTTCTAGTCATACTTCGAACTTGGCTAGTTCCCGTTTTCCCAGCCATTTGGATTCCTTTGCCTCGGTACCACCAAGCTGTTCCACCTTTTTCATTAGTTACCTTGTAAAGACCTTTTTTAATAACATTTAAAGTTTTTCTGGAAATTTTTATTTCCCCTACAACCTTAGGCTCATATTTTTGAACCACTTTCCCTGAAGAAGAAAAAATTTCTTTTATCAAATAAGGCCGATAAAGAATTCCTCCATTAGCTATCGCGGCGTAAGCCATTGCTAACTGTAAAGGTGTTGCTAAAACATAAGACTGACCGATCACACAGGAGAGCGTTTCCCCTATTTGCCAATCTTCCCCGTTGCGTTTCTTTTTCCACTCTCTAGTAGGTATTAAACCACTGGTTTCACGAGAAAGACTAATGCCAGTTTTCCTTCCAAAGCCAAACTCTTTTGCATATTTTGCCAAGATATCAATATCTAATTGAGTAGCAATTAAGTAAAAATAAACATCAACAGAGCTTTTAAGAGCTTTATAGACATCAGTCATACCGTGACCGGCCCTATTCCAGTCGTGATAAGTTCGGCGACCTAATCGATAAGTTCCTTTGCACATAAACTCTTGGTCTGGTTTGACAAGACCTTCTTCTAACGCTGCTATCGCGGTAAATGTCTTAAATGTCGACCCTGGCGAATAGTGTTCCTGGATGCTCCTATCACGCAAAGGATTATTTTCATCCTCAACAAGGCTCGACCAATACTCCCGACTAATACCTCGACTAAATTTTCCAGGATCAAATGAAGGTCTCGACACCATAGAAAGAATTTCCCCTGTCTCCACATCAACAGCAACAACACTTCCCACTTTTTCTTCAAGTGATTGAAAAGCTTTAACTTGAAGCTCTCGATCTATTGTCAACCTTATATTATTCCCAGGGTCAGCATCTCTATTTTCAATACCACTAAAAAGAGCATTGGAGCTAACATTTCGGCTTCTCCTTCCTAGAGCATCAACTTCAACAAACTCGTACCCATCGACCCCTCGAAGCTGAAGATCAAACTTTTCCTCAATACCTGCTTGCCCAATGAAATCCCCAAGTTTGTAATTATAATCATCACGTTTTCGATATTTGGGGAGCTGATCTTGGTTGATTTCTGAAATATAACCCAATAGATGAGCCCCTATTTCCTTATCTCGGTACTCTCGAGACACAAAAGTTTTAACCTGAACACCAGGCATTTTATTGTTTTCAGTCTCAATAATAGCGACTTCTTTAAGGGAAATATTTTTTTTGATAGTGATAGGACGGTATCGAGCCTGACTTCGGTTCTTTTTTAATACCTTTTTTATAGATTTAACATCTATCCCTAAGATACTAGAAAGCTTCTTCAACGTTTCTTTCTTATTTCTTAAATACTGAGGAGTGATAATGGCATCAAAACGAGGAATATTGTGTATTAACAACTTGTTATTACGACTGTAAATCATACCCCTAGGGGCTAAAACAATTTCTTTTCTCAATCGATTTTGAAGTGAGTACTGAAAAAAGCGCTCCCCTTGATAGATCTGAAGATACCAAAGCCTTCCCAATATAAGTAAAAAACACAAAAGGATAACATTTCCAATCAAATCCCCTCGTCCCTTATGGGATCTGACTAGGTCATCTTCTCCAAACATTAAATCTGATCTCCAAGCATACCTGACTCATCTACTGCCCAAATCTGATCAAAAAGAACAAAGAAAAAAGGCGCCATCAAAGAAATAATGACACTCTCAGGAAGAAATCTCCAAAGTTTTTCAATAATATAAGCTGTGTTTTCAGTTTTTAAATAAATAAGTGAAGAAACAATAATAAACCACAACATTTGAAATAATTGTGTAACTAAAATCGTTGCCGCAGCAGAAGTAAAATGAAGAAGTTCTTTAAGGTAACTAATCAATATCGTAATAAGAACTCCCGCAATAGTTCCCAATTCCCAACCCTCAATACTAAAAAAACCATGGAAATACTGAACAATAAGAATGAGAACTCCGATATGAGGAGTATTGAGCTTAAACCCCATGAAGAGGACAACTAGAATATTAAAGGGAATTCGATACAGAGTAAGACCAATAAGGGGCAGGAGCGTTGAAGAAAGGATCTCCAAAAGAACAACAAGCGATAAGGTAATCGCCAAAGGTCGTGCAATACTTTTCCAAGAACCTCTCATTTACGACCCCCTGCAACCTCTTCTCCAAGCTCGTTGAGAGCTTCCCACTCTTTTCTTTTTCTTCCATCACCAGTATCTACTAGAACCACAACTTCCTCCAAGCGGCCAAAGTCAACAGATGGTCTCACTACTATTTTTTGAGTAATCCCATAATTCTCCTTCTCTATTCGAGTAATCATCCCAACTTTAATCCCTTTGGGGTAAATATTCCCTAGCCCTGAAGTAATCACTCTATCTTTTAAAATGACTGGCTCTGTTCTCGAAACATATTTCATTACCGTTTTGGATGATGAGTCCCCTTCAATAATGCCATGGCTTCGAATTCTTTGAACAAGCCCATCAACTCTATTGTTGGAATCCAAAATAGTAAGAATATCAGCAAAGTGGCCAGTGAGTCGGTAAATGTAGCCCACAAGACCTTCTGCAGTAACTACTGGCGATTGAATCTTAATTCCATCCGCACTTCCCTTATTTATACGGATAACCCTATAATCACTATTAGAATCCCAGGCTACAACTTGTGCTAAAACCCTATCAAAGCCACTGGCACCCTCAAGTTTTAAAAAGGCCCTCAACCTTTTATTTTCTCGAACAATTTCTTCTCCTTCGAAAATTTGCCTTTCAAGTTCAAAAATTTTAGCTCTTAAAGCATAGTTCTCTTGGCTAGCCGACACATTGGCTACGTAATGAGTAAAGAAATTAGTCACTTTCCCCTGAGCATACTTCACCCCTTTTTGAAGTGATGCAAAAGAGTCAATCAATAGGCTGTCAAAAGTCGAAACATGTCTCATCGCAACATCGCGGCGAGAAAAAACAAAAAAAGCAATTACTAAGACACTAAAGTTGAGGAAAAACTTAGTCCTACGGCTCGAATCATCTAAAATCCTCAAATTTATCTCCCCGACAAAGCCAGCACTTTACTTGCAGTTCCACTTCTTTACGTTTATACGCTTCTGAACCATAATTCTATGTTCAGAACGAGGTTTTGTGAATAAAGGATCGTCCTCTATGTCAGGTGAAATGCAAAAGAAAGTTTCTAATTTTTTTATAACCTTTTTTATCGGCCTTATTGTGATCTCCTTCATGTTTACTGGCTACGAAAGCATGCGCGGAACACCCGACACCATTGCTAAGGTTGGAGATACACCTATCAAGGCTCGTGAATACCAAAATGAATTCACTCGCCAACTCAACTTTTATAAACAAATTCTAGGGGGAAAAGACCTCACTACCCAACAAATTAAACAATTTAGAGTTAAAGACAATACAATTCGCAATTTAGTTCAAAGAAAATTAATGCTCAACCTAGCCGATGATCTAGGAATTACTCCGAGTCCAGATGAAGTCCGCGAGACAATAAAAAAAATGCCTTATTGGCAAACAAATGAGCAATTTGATCTAGATAAGTACAAAAAGCTTTTAACCTACAACCGCTGGTCACCACAAGAATTTGAAAATGACACTATTAGGCAACTCAAAGGAAGTACTGTTCAAACACTCTTTGAAGCTTTCCCCATCTCAAAAAACTACTTAAGGGACGTTGTTAACTTCAAAAAAATGCGCCTTTCTGCAGATATTGCTCAAATAAACCGAGAAACATTAAGAAGTTCCATTCAGGTATCTAAAAAAGAAGTTCAAACTTATCTTTCAAAACCTGATAATAAAGCACGTGTTGAAAACTTATTCAAAGAACGTCAAACTTCTCTCGATAAACCAGAACAAGTACAAGCCAATCACATTCTCATTAAAGTAAAACCAGGAAAAGAAGAAGAAGCTCAAAAGAAAATAGAAAAAATCGCTAAAAAAGCAACGCTTTCAAATTTCAAAAAATTAGCTAATAAATACACCGAGGATCCTTCGGGAAAAACGAAAGGGGGAGCTCTTGGTTGGTTCAGTCGCGGCCAAATGACTCCAGAGTTTGAAAAAATTGCATTCAAGCTGAAAAAAGGGACTATTTCAGCTCCTGTAAAATCTCCATTTGGCTATCATCTCATTTACCTAATCAACAAAAGAAAAGCTCAACCTGCTACATTCAAAAAATTTAGAAAAAACCTAACAGAAGAGATGATCCGTAAAGAAAAAAATAAAGAACTCGATAAGCTCGTGCAAAATCTTACTCAAAAAATATCCCAAGCTCTTAACTCAAAAAATTTTAAACATATTGAAAAATTAAAAAAACAATACCGATTCCAATTCGAAAGAAATACAACTATCAATAAGCTTGAAGGTTCCACTTTACTCGACAGCTCCTCCCTCAAAACAATATTCACCTCAAAAGCCCAAAAAAATCCTATCCATACCTTTAACAGTGCTACCCGTACGACAGTGGTTAGAATTACCCCTTACCGAACCAAAAAAAGTGAGAAGAAATCAACTGTTGAAACTGAAAGAAATGGGCTGACAAAAATCCTCTCTAATAAACTAAGACAAAATGCTTTACAGGTCTACCAAGACACTACTAAGGTCAAAGTTTTTACCAGCCGCATACGTTAGCTTCATGGCCGATAAAAATGATAAATGGCTTCAAAACATTCATGGGGCTTTCTATGTAGACACTCAGTGCATCGCTTGTGATGCTTGTGTCAATGAAGCTCCCGAATTCTTTGAAATGAATAATGAAGACGGGCACGCCTTTGTCAAACTCCAACCAGTTAGTGAAAGCGATATTCAAAAAGCTCTTCAAGCTCTAGAGGCTTGCCCTGTCGAAGCCATTGGAAAAGATGGAAAAAGTGAGATGTAAAAAGAGAGGGCCTGCACACCCTCCCTTTCTCTTACTATAAAAACTCTTCTTCTAGAGAGAATTCAATACTCCAAAAGTTCTATCGTTTGATTTGAAGAACTTCTTTTAGCATCTGATCAGAAGTTTGAAGAGTTTTAGCGTTTGCTGAAAAATTTCTCTGAGCCGTTATTAAAGCGACAAGCTCATTAGCAATATCCACATTGGAGAGCTCAACAGTTTTAGCGAGAACTTCTCCACGACCAGATTCACCAGGCTTTCCGACAGCAGCTTGACCAGATCTTCGGGATTCTTTAAAAAGGTTCTTACCAACTTTAAAAAGTCCCTCATTATTTTCAAATTTAGCAATAGCCATCTGAGCAATATTTCTTGAAATCCCATTATCATATACAGCCGAGAGAACTCCATCGTCATTAAAAGAAAGCGAAGCTAAAGTTGCAGCACTATAACCATCCTGGGTATGACGAGCAATAGCAGAGTTAGAGCCATATTGAGTTGTAGCATCAAGGCCTGTCCCTCCCTCAGTAATTGACTCTCCCCAATCAAAAACAATTTTCTGTCCTTGAGCAGCACCCTTATTAAAATTAAAAGCATTGCCACTCTCTACTTCCTGCTGAAGTACCCCTTTATCATTAAAAACAAGTTGACCAGAAGCCATCTCAGTCATCTTTCCTATAGTTCCACCTTGAGCATCTTTTCCATCGGCCATCACACGATAAGTCCAGTTATTGTCTGCTGTTTTATTATAAAAAACAGTAACCAAACGAGCTGTTCCTACGTTGTCATAGACCGTTAAGCTATGGCTAAAATTAGAAGTTTCATCTGGATTTTGAGGATCAAATTGTTTTACATTAACTCGAGAATCTAAGTTCATACTAAGAACAACTTTTTCTGTTGCTTGAGCAGGGATAGTTGTATTACCAAGCTTAATAGGATCCTCTTTATTAGTGACCTTCCCCTCAGCATTAGCTGAGAAACCAACAACTTGATACCCATCAGAGCTAACAAGAAAACCTTCCTTATTAAAATGCATGGAACCATCACGAGTGAACCCACTACCAAAAGGGGCCCTAACTTTAAAAAATCCATCCCCATTAATAGCGAGGTCAGTAATGACATCTGTTCGGGATAAATCACCTTGAGTCATAATAGGCTTAATATGCGCTAGCTTAGTCCCTGCACCAATCTGATCCCCTCCATCAATCCCTTTAAGAGATGTGGCAAAAACATCCTGAAATTCCGCACGAGAAGCTTTAAAACCAAAAGCTCCTGTATTAGCGATATTATCAGAAATAACTCCCATACCTTGACCAGTGGCCGCAAGACCAGAAACACCAATGTTAAAAGAACGCAATATACCAGACATCTTCTTCCCCCATCATTTGATCCTACTCACAGAAGACCTAAGCTCCTGTAAAGCAAAAACGATCTCAAAAAAAGCCCTTCACCTAAAGTTCACTTGCCAACTTTAGTTCAGAGTCTTGTTCTCTACTTTATTATAGGTTTGAGTGGCTGCTTTATTCAACGCGGTGCTTTTTTCCGCGGAGCGTTGATTGCTGGGTAAAGAAAAGTTATCGATATCCCTCAAGTAGACCTTATCCCTTCCATTGACGGTTAAAACAACTTCACTTCCTTCAAAAGAAACACCTGTCACAACGCCTTTGGCCTTGGTATCCCCTCTAAACTCATTGAATTGATCATCCCAGGCCCTGACTTCAAAGCGATAAGTTCCCTCAACAGCAGGTGCTCCATCGAGAGAGCGGCCATCCCACAGAACACTTTGTGGCCCCTTTCCTCGTCCATCTAACTCAATCTGATCAATAATATTATTCGATTTATCAAAAACTCTCACGATAAGCTTTTTAGCTGGTTTTGATAAACTAAAGGGAAGATTAATGTTTTGAACCTTTCCATCGTGTTCAATAGAAGTTCCCTTGGTTAAGACCTCCTTACCTAAAAAGGAAGCACCCATGAACTTCATTTGATGAGGAGCATGAGTATTGCTCTTCTCAAACTTACTATTTAAGTTAGCCAATTGCTCAAGTTGAGAAAATTGAGCTAAATCCGCAGCAAATTTCTTTTGATCGGTTGGATTAAAAGGATCTTGATTCTGAAGTTGATTAGATAGAAGCTTGAGAAAAGCATCTTTACCTAACTGATTATGTTTCTTCCCATCAACAAACTGGTTCTCTTCTTGAACTCCTGCAAGACGATTTAACTCCCCACCAATATCATCCCTACGAGTTCGATCAGTGTTCTGAGTTTCACTCCTCTCTCCAGCAGCTTTTCTTATCCCTTGAAAGGGATTACTGATATTGCGAGGTCGACCAATTTCAGGCATCCATTTCCCTTTTTACCTAGGCAGAAGCCTGCCTTCTTTGCTCTTGAAATTGCTGCCAAAGATTCCTACGTCTTTCGGAATCTTGCTCTAAAGATTCTCGATTTAGCTGTCCATAAAGATCCTGTTTTCCCCCTTCCTCCGAAGAGTTCTGAGATAAAGAAGGTTGACCCTTATTATCAAAAGCTAAAACATTGTCAAAAGCTGTTATTTTAAATTCCGAGAGCTTTATCCCACTTCTATTTAAGGATTTAATTAATTCAGACTCACTATCAGAAAAAAAGGCCTGAGCCTGCTCAGTTGTCGCTTCAATCTGGAGATTAACTTGATTTCCCATCCCTACTTTTTGAGCACTAACTTTGAACTGCCCCAATTCATCATGATTAACAATAACGTCTAAATTGTCTGATCCACTTATATAAGATTGTTCTATATAAGCACTAATTTGATTTATGAGTTCTTGACCACTAGCACTTTTCACCTGACTTAAATTGAGAACCCCGGTTTTTCCTGCATTTTGTGATAAAGACTCAGATTCTTTTCCTGAATGAAAAGCAGTATCATTAACTATCAGATCAGAAACAGATGCCGTTTGGTCTTCCTTTGACTCTATTAAAACGTCATCGGTTTTACCGTTAACTTTCGCTAAAGGAAGCCTTATTAAATTATCATCGAAAGTTTGAATTTCCTTTTTATACGTCCGAAAGCCAGGGTTTTTCTTCACATTATGGGAAGATCCCAAAATTTTTTCATCGATCAACTGAGGTGCTATTTTACGACTCTTTTGCTCCACTAATCCTTGATCTCGATCAAGCTGAACTTTTTCTACCTGAGCTTTCGATAAGAACTTCTGTCCCTTTGGCTTTAAAAGATTAAGATCAATTTCGACCCTCTCCCCACTATCAAGCTTAAGGCCCGAATCAGAAAGAGAGTCCTTTTTCATTCCCTTGAGAAGAGTTAAAAAATCCTTTGCCTCCCCTACCGAAACAGCTTTATTAGCTTTTCCCTTGGGGGAAAATAACGCTAAAAGATCTTGATTGTTGGCAATTTGCCCTATCTGCATAAATTTCCTTAAAAATGCAACGAGTCAAAGCTTATTTTTTCATACTCATAAACTGCTTTTGAAGCCGGGCAGATACTTCCTTATCCATTAAATTAAATATCTTTGAAACTTTTTCTGCAGGCAAAAGTTCTAAAATTCTGACACTTATTTCTTCATCTTGTACGGAGAGAACCTCTGCTGCATTGACAGGCCTCATACCTGAAACTACATCAACCATATGTCCGACCCTTTTCTTCTTATCTCCATCATTTTTATCGATAC
Organism: Bacteriovoracaceae bacterium; assembly: GCA_965206965.1. Taxonomy (GTDB): domain Bacteria; phylum Bdellovibrionota; class Bacteriovoracia; order Bacteriovoracales; family Bacteriovoracaceae; genus CBDBLK01. Next base: position 817,699 of record OZ242254.1, read on the forward strand.
AGCCTAAAATCTTGTTTTGCTGAATCTGAAAATCTTTGATTCTCTTTTCTAATGCTTTTTCATTTAGAGAAACTTGTTCTTCCCGACGCTCTAATTTCACTTCTTTCATGTCGAGAGCTTTTTCCTTTTGCCAGAGTTCACGACTTAATTTTTCCATATTTGCAGGACGAAAGCGCTTCATCTTTTCTAATAGAGCCTTTTCTAAAGCCTTATCAAATTCTTTTTTGGTAAATTTCTCAGCCCCATCCTTTGTAACTTTCTTTTCTTGAGAAAAAGTAGGAAAAGATACAACACAAAAAAGCAGAACTAAAATTCTCATTTACTATACCTCTCCTTCTAAAACCTTCGATTCAAGTAATGAAAACGTCTTCTCACCAATTCTTCATTTTCATCTTGAAGCTTCTTTTCGAGTCGGTTTTTATATTCTGATATTTCTTTTTCTTTAAACTTATCAACAACCTTACTATCACCCATTGCTTTTCCCATTTCTTCAATTTTCTTCTGGTACTTTTTACGAAGTGAAAGAAGAAGGATTTCTTTATTTTTTATATCTTCTCTTTTTACTTGGGTGTAATAGGGAAAAAACTGAAGAGATTGACCTTTCACATCATCGCTCATTGCACTTTCTTGATTTAAATAAGAGCTCTCAATATGATCTTGCAATTCAATTATTCTTAGCTCAATCTCTTGAATTTCTCGATTAATATTTCCAAGTTCAACTTTAATCTCTTGCTCCCTAAATTTTCGAAGTTTCAAAAGGCCTTCCAATTTAAACTTAAATTTTTTACTCACTATTAACTTCCAAGTAGAGCTTTTATATTATGCACTCTCCGCTTCCATATCCTCTGCTTTTCTAGCGAGCTCCACCATTCGATCGTATAATTCATCTACAGAAAAAGAATCGCTCATTCCCTGCTCTTGTTTTAGCAAGGCAAGAATATCATCATAAATCAATAGAGCCTTATCCACTTTAGGATTTGACCCTTTTGCATAAGCACCCACATTAATAAGGTCTTCATTTTCACTATAAACGGCCATCAAATCTCTCAGGTGAGAAGCAACAATACGGTGTTCACGAGTCACAATACTATTCATTACCCTTGATAAAGATTGAAGAACATCAATTGCTGGGAACTGGTTTTTCATTGCTAACTCTCGACTTAAAATAATATGTCCATCTGAAATCGCTCGCACAGCATCTGAAACAGGCTCATCTATATCTCCCCCTTCTACTAAAACAGTATAAAATCCCGTTATTGTCCCAACATTTTTTTTGGTTCCAGCTCTTTCCATCAATTTGGGAAGTTTAGAAAATACGCCTGGAGTGTAACCTTTCAGTCCAGGAGGTTCACCTGCACTTAAAGTAATTTCTCTATAAGCCATGGCAAATCGAGTAATGGAATCAACCATTAACATAACATCAGATTTTTGATCACGAAAATATTCAGCGATAGTCGTTGCCACATAAGCAGCTTTAATTTTAATTAACGGAGATTGATCGGATGTTGCAACAATAACAACAGATTTTTTCAATCCCTCTTCACCTAAATCGTTCTTTATAAACTCTAGAACCTCTCGACCTCGTTCTCCAACAAGAGCAATAACATTAACGTCAGCAGAAGTATTTTGAGCAATCATTCCCATCGAGACTGATTTGCCAACACCAGAACCAGCCATAATAGCGACACGCTGTCCTTTCCCCACAGTCATAAAACAATCAATCGCATGCATGCCAGTACTCAATAATTGATCAATTGGTGGTCTTTCTAAAGGATTAGTCGTAGTACCAAATATACTCCTGATTTCGTGTATATTCTCGATAGGTCCTTTTCCATCAATTGGTTGGCATTGAAAATCAATAACCCGCCCTAAAAGCTCTGGACCAACTTGGATAGCTGTTGTCAACTCCTTTATATATACTCTTGTTTCGCTATTAACCCCTGGAATTTCTTCATAGGGCATTGCCATACATCGCTTTCCTCGAATAGATACAACTTCCCCTAAACACCGATCCCCAAACTCCGTCACAAATTCTACATTACTTCCAATAATAGCTCGAGAAAGATTTACTTCATAAAGACCACCGTGATTGGCAAATATTTTTCCAACTTTCTGATAAGGTGTGCTGTATTCATAAGCTTTGCGAATAGCAGCGAGCTCTAAAAATTTATTTGTCATCATCTTCTTCTTTCTCTTTATTCTCTTCTTTTTTCTTTTCTTCCCTTTTTTCTTCTTCTTTATCCCTTCTCGCCATATTGAGAGCACCTTCAGGCAGTTCTTCAACAGCTTGCATCGCTTCAGGACTCGGTTCACTATTTTTTGCTTCTTCAACCGACCTCAAAAGGCCTTCTATATCTACATCATCTTTCTCTAACCCTACTTTAGAAAAAAGCCTATCAAAGCTCCTAAATTGTTCCTTCAAAGAACCATTAATAACTTCATTTTCTGTTGATAGAACAATACCTGGTCCCTCAATATCGTAATCAACTTCAATTCGAACATTCTCCATCTCACCAATAATTTCCTGCACATGCTTAAGAACATCCGGCATCTTCTCAAAATTTTTACCATCAACCTGAATGAAAATGTTACTCCTTGTTTGCAGCTCAACAACAAGTTTCTCTAATAGCCTATAAATATATTCACCATCTTCTTTTAGCTCTTTTAAAGTAACCCATTTAACCAAATTTCTAATTAAGATATAAACAGATTCCTTCTCAACAGCTAATATCTCGTACTTAGAGTTCAAAACCTCACTAATTAAATTAGATAAAAGAGAAACTTTTTCTTCTACTACATTTCTCGTTTGATCAAAAACTTCTCGCCTTCCTTTTTTGAGACCTTCAACATAACCAGTCTGAAAAGCTTCAACTTCAACCCTAGAAATTCTCCTCTCAACCTCTTCCTCAATACGTCTTTGCTTATAGATCTCAACCTGGCGATTCATTCCTCTGTATTCGCGAACTACTGGTGCAATATCAAAAGATTTTTCCTCAGCATTCTCCCTTTCAATACGAATAACTTTATCCAATTCCTCAGAATTTAGAACTTGAGATCGATCTAAAGGTTTAAACTCATATACTTGGAGATCAGGTTGATCTTTACCTTCCTTTTTCGAAAGGGATTGAAACTGATACTCTTCAATCTTTCCTTTCAATAGTTCTTGTAATTCTTTCATCTAATCTACCTTGCTATTAAACAAGAGCATCTCCATCCCCACCGCGGCTAATGAAAGCCTTGCCTTGTGCTTCAAGCTCCTTGCATTTCTGAACAATTTCCATTTGTGCTTTCTCTACATCTGAAAGCTTCGTCGGTCCAAGGGAATCCAAATCTTCCATAATAAGTGTCGCTGCTCTATTCGACATATTTTTAAAGAGTTTAGCTTTAATCTCTTCATTAGCTGTTTTAAGAGCAATAACAAGTTTCTGATTATCTACCTCTTTGAGAATAGCCTGAATTCCTCGATCATCCACATAAATCAAATCTTCAAAAATAAACATGAGTTTTCGAATTTCCTCTGCTAGTTCAGGATCTTTTTCTTCCACTCTAGATATAATATTTTTTTCACTATTTTTATCCATAAGGTTAAGCATATCAGCAATCGTTTCAACTCCTCCCAACTGATTGGTATCAATAGAGCCAAGAGTTGAAAGTTCAGTCTTGAGAACATCATCGAGTTGAGCAATAAGCTCTGGCGAAACATAATCGAGATTCGCTACTCTCAAAACAACTTCTGCTTGTAAACCTTCGGGAAGTCTTCTCAAAACATCTACCTTTCTTTCTGTTGTTAAATAAGCCACAATCAAAGCAATCGTTTGAGGATGTTCGTTAATAAGAAAGTTCGCCAGAGTTCTTGTATCAACAAGTTCTAAAGACTCAAGAGCATTAGTCGACCCCACATCAACAATTTGACCGAGGAGTTGTTTTGCCCTCTCTTCGCCAAGAGCATTAATAACAAAGTCCCTTCCACGATTTTCAGAAAAAAGAAGATCATTCTCTTCATTTATTTGAGAATAGAATTCTTCTAAAACTCTTTTTAACATCCATATCGGCGACTTCCTAACATTAGACATCGCATTTATCATTCTCTTTACGTCATTATCACGCAAATGAGAAAAAATTAGCTGGGTCGTTTGAATGCCCAACGAACTGAGTAAAATAGCTGCTTTCTCTTGTCCGGAAAGAAGACTGTACTCTATATCTGGATCAACATTTTCAGCTAACACAATTCACTCCTTCTTTAGGCGATTGATCTATCCAATTCATTACTATGAATCATTTCATGGAGAACCTGAGCTGCTTTAGCAGGATTTGCTTCAATGAGTGAAATGATTCTCTCTCTAAGCATATTCCCTTCAATTTTTTCAGGATTCAATTTTTCCTCTATCTGTGGAAGAGCCTCTTCAAGTCCGGGTAGTTTTTGATTGGCTTGAACTCTCTCTAATTCCTCTAATGTTTTAGGAAGGAAATCCTCAACTGTTTCCACCGTGTTGTCGGTAACCCATTGTACAAATGGTCGAACAACTAGAAAGAAAAAGAGCGTAATAGCTAAACCAACAGTTAAATATTTAACTATGTTCTTCAATAATTCTCTATTTTGAGCAGCCCTCATAGCTTCCTCAGCCGCTCTCAAGTCCTCTTGTGCAAATTCCATATTTTTAATAACAAGCTTATCTCCTCGCTTTTCACTAACACCCAAGGTTGAAGCTACAATAGCTGAAAAATTCGCCAAATCCGCTTCAGACCAAGGTTCATACTTCATAACGCTGGCGCCATCCTCGCCAACAAGTTGCTTACCATTTGCATCCAGAGAGGGAACATTCTTTCCATCAAGCATGACAGCGACACTCATATCTTGGATTTTGGCTGTCGGACTCTTTGATTTAGTTATCTTTGAAGGAACATTATAATTCTTAGTTGCCAACTGCTTATCCACATTGTTTGTCGTTTCTGGAATTCCAGGCTGAGGTGTCTCTCCAGGGAGATTAGATCTAGCTCCTGGTATACCTTGAGGTGAAGGCCGGGAACCATTCAATTTCTGAGTGTTAATAACTTCAGAAATAACTGCTTTGTTCCCTTGATCATAGGTTGTTTCTGTAGAAACAGACTGAGTAAAGTCTAAATTAACTGCTACTTTAGCAATAACTTTTCCCTCTCCGACAACTTTTGAAAGAATCTCTTCTACTTGCTTTTCATATTGACGGTTAAGTTTTTGCTCTAATGCTACTCGATTAGCAGTATAGACCGTCATTTCATCACCGATATTGTCTGAAAGTTTCTTTCCACGATCATCTATAATAACAACACTCTCTGGTCTCATTCCCTCGACAGAACTCGATACGAGCTGGGCGATGCCCTTTATTTCTTCATCTGTCAAAGTTACACCTCTATCAAGCTCTACAACAACAGAAGCCGTGGGAGGCTTTTTCTCTGACACAAATGGGCTTGATTCAGGGATATTTAGATGAACTCGAGCCCTTTTTACCCCCCTTATATAAGTAATCGTTTTTACCATTTCCCCTTCTAGAGCTCGCTGCTTGTTAACTTTTTGAACAAAGCTCGTCGTTCCAAAAGATTGCTTATCAAATACCTCATAACCAACGGTACCACTAAAGTTAACACCCAAAGTAGCGATCTGAAGTCTCCACTTATTCACCATATCCTCTGGAATTTGAATCGTTTTTCCATCCTTTGAAATTTGATAGGAAATTTTATTTTCTTCAAGAAGTGTGGCAACTTTTTTACTATCTTCTCTATTAAGATCAGTATAAAGAATTTCATATCGAGTTTTACTTGCCCACGTAATAATTCCTATGAGCGAGACAACAATAAAAGCCATAATGGCTATCATTCCCATTTTTTTATTGGCATCTAATCCCATAAAAAATTCTTTAAAGTTTCGGTAGACCTTTGCGATAAAATCTTGCAAGGTTATCCTCCTGATATATCAAATGACCCACAACAGGGCTTTCTTATCTTATTTTTAAATCTGCATTCTCATCACTTCCCTATAAGCTTCAATAACTTTTGTTCTCACTTGATTCATAGTTTTAAAAGCAATTTCAGCCTTTTCTACAGCAAGCATAGTTTCATGAATATTTTTACTTTCACCAGCAACAAGCTTTTGTATCGCTGTATTAGCTTCTTTTTGTAATTCATTAACATTATTCAAAGAACTGGCTAACAATTCTCCAAATGTTTGCTTTCCTTTATTTGGCTCAACTTTCTCTAGAGAAAGTTTGTCAAGGTCGACATTAGAAAACTCATTCACTTCAGCGCTTTTTGACCAACTATTTGAATCATAACGATTAAGGATATCTTTAATTCCACCTATATTTTGAACTGCCATAATTTACTCCTTATTTAACACTTCCCCAACTATCGCCCAATTTCTAAAGCTTTCATGGCCATATTTTTAGTTGTATTTAAAGCACTAATATTTGCCTCATAAGCTCGAGAAGCCGAAATCATATTTGCCATCTCTTCCATCACATTAATATTAGGGTAAGCAACATAACCTTGCTCATTAGCATCGGGGTGATTCGGCTCATATTTCAATATAGGAGGTTTATTTGTCGAAATAACCTCTGTGGCATGAACAGATTGAGCCTTTTCATCTAATTCGCCTTCCAAAATCTCACCGAAAGATTCACGTGCTGGCTCTGAACCAAACACAACTTCTTTTTTTCTATAAGGCCCACCTTCGGGTGTCCGTGTCGTTTGCGCATTAGCAATATTTGAAGAAATAGCTCCCATTCTTGTTCTATTCGCCGCCAAAGCTGAAGAACTAATTTTCAAACTTGTTAAAAAATCCATAATTTCCTCTATACTCCTGATGATTTCAAATAATTATTAATCACCCTGTACCGCGTATTTCATGAGACTAAGTTTTTTATTGAGAAGCTGAACAGCAGCATCATATAAAATCTTATTCTCGGCCATCTTCGCTAACTCCTGTTCGCGATCAACAGTATTCCCATCTTCACTAACAACACCATTTGGATCTTGATAAATCTCAGGCTTCAAATTATCAAACCCTCCACTACCTACATCATAATGTTTTTTGTCATCAGATTTCATAGCCAGGTTCCCATCGATATCTAAAGCACGAGCAAGAGCTGCTTCAAAATCAATTCTTTTTGCTTTATAACCAGGAGTATTCGCATTCGCTATATTTGAAGAGATAATCTCCTGGCGCATCTGCCTAAAGTTCAAAGAAGCTGCAAGCGCTTTCAGCGTATTATCATCAATTTTCATCCTCTACTCCTAATACTTAGCCCAAACCCTTTAACGCAAATTTATGAAATAAGCATTACCAGCATTCCTATATTCATTGATTTTATTCCTGAGAGTTCTAATAGATACGCCTAAAATTTTTGCAGCTTGAGTTCGATTTTCACTAGTGTGTATTAAAGCTTTTTTTATCAATAATCGCTCTGCTTCCTTCAAGCTCATTAGACGAATCCCTTCATTATCTTCTTCAGAGATAAGATTAACGGCCTTTTTCTCACCAATTTCCAAATCAGTCTCGGTCAGCATTTCGCCCTGACAGTTAACAACACTATTTTCAATAACAGTTTTTAATTCATGAACATTGTGAGTCCAATAATGACTTAAAATCTTGTCCAAAGCACTAGTATCTATTCTTATGCTTTGACTCAAAGAAAATTGATCTACAAAATGCTTTGCTAGCAATTCTAGATCACCAACTCTTTCACGAAGAGGCGTTAGATTAATAATATTCCCTGAAACCATCATATAAAGACCACGGTAAAAACGCCCGCTTCCAACTAGCTTTGATAAATTCTTAGTGGTTGTAGCAATAACTCTTACATCAATATCGTAATCAGATAATTCAGATAGAATTTTATGAAGTCTTTTTTGAAAATCATCTTCCAAACCGTCGATATTAGCAAAAACAACAGTACCTTTGTTCGCACGCTCAAGAATCCCCTTGTGGAAGCGACCGGATTCAGAGTCACGATAACCCAGTATTTCGTTGGCGACATTCTCTTTATCACCAGAGCAATCAACTACTTCAAATGATTGAACTGAACGAATTGAATTCTCATGAATAAATCGACAAAGTGTTCTCTTACCAACACCTGCCTCTCCCGTAATCAAAACGGGTGCTTTTGTTACAGATACATTTTTAGCAACAGCAACAGCTTTTTGTACCTTTGGATCTCTTCCAAACAAATTGACATTTACAGTTTCCATTTGACCTCCTGTCAAAATATTTCCCTTCCATGGGGATCATCACTATAAAGTTTTCTCCTTAATATTGAGCAGAGAAAGTTCTGATCTAGCGAGTTCTTTTACATAGCTTGATACATCATTATCTCTTACTAACTCTTCTAGAACTTTCCTTGCTTCAGTATTTTTTTTATTTTTAATAAAACTCAACCCTAGCAAATAATTGACTCTCCCTTTAAATTCACTTTTAGGGTACTCTTTTAAAAAACCTTGAATTCGAGGCTCAAGCTGTAAATAAGCAGCTGCTGTTCCTTTTCCGCCCAATATTTCTACATTAAGATACTCTAACCTCTCTCTTAGACTCTTCATAAAAGGATTACTAGGAGCATAACTTTTAGTATCATTCAAAATCGCACGAGAAACTTTGCTGTATTTATCCAATAAATTTAGCTCATATAGAGATGTTGTATAAAACCTCATCATATCTGCCAGATCTTGAGGGTCGAATACAGTGCCTTTTTTCTGCTGACTAAAAAAAATTTCAAAAGATTTTATCGCTGCTTTGTAGTTTTTTTTCTTAAAACCTATAAGTCCTTGATAGTAATCAATCTTACTGTAATTAGGTTTAGCTTTAAAAAGTTCTTGGAGTTTAGATTCAGCCAATTTTAAATTATTTAACCTTAAATTTCTCACAATAGCTAATTCAAGAATGACATCCTGTTTTTTATTAATACCTATTCGCTCCACCCAAACAGGAAAAGTTCTTACAGGAGTTTTTGAAAGAGCCTTAAAGCTCGTATAAATTTTATCAAACCCTTCATATAAACCTAATTTCAAATAAGCTTGTCCCACAACAAAGTTCATATAAGGATCATTAGCCACTTTGGACACATATTTATCTTTGTACTGATTCCAAATTCTCACCATTCTAGGGTAATTGGCTTGTTGATAAGAGTTCATAATCAAGCCATAAATAACTTCAGCACCATCAGAATCAAATACTCTTCTTTCTACAGGACTCAATGTAGTCAAAGGCAGTGCAGAGAGATAGCTTAATGCTATCTTATAGTTTTTATCATTTATAAACGTCCTTAATCTGACAAGCCATAGAAGTTTCTTTAAATTCTTACTTAATTTTCTCTTCGGACTAATTTGTAAAAAAATTCTAATCTCTTTATCTGAATTATTAACTTCTCTTTTCCTAACACTACGAACACCAACATATCGAACCCGAGCTTCTGTTGTGACATCAAAACTTTGAGATCTATTAATAGCGTTTCTATAAAGAGCCAAAGTTTTAGACACATCTTTTTCCATAATCTCATAAGCAGTAGCAATTCTAAGACGTGCTCGCTCTGCTTTTTGGTGGTAAGAATGCTGAGTTAAAAAATTATCAAATAATTGAACTGATTTCTCAAATTGCCCCAAACGAAAATAAGCTTCAGCTCCATTGTAAAGGACTGAAGGCAGAATTTGCTTTGAAAAAGAATTTTTTCTTTCTTCATAAATCTTAATAACATTTTGCATATTACCCAATCGATGAAACGCATACATTTCATAAGCTGCTATGATTTGAGAAGGAACAAGTTTAATGACTGTTTTTTCTTTAATGACATCTTGAATCTTTTCAATCTGATTAAGCTTAGCCAAGTTATAAAGAATCGTCTCAGTTGCATAACGAGATTCTTCATAATCAAAATTCTCTTTGGATGCTACATAAAACTGTTTGGATATCTTCAAAGCCTCAATACTCTCTCCATTATCCATATAGTACTGGATAAGGTACTTCATAACAGCTTTTTTAAGATCATAGTTATCTGTTCTCTTGCTAATATTAATCAATACATTGATAGCCATTTTTAAAGGCTCACGATTTCCCTTATCAATATTATCCCTAAGGATTGCATTAGCCTTAAGGTATTCATTTAAATCTAAGTCTTCATTGTATCTTTCTTGGAACAATTTTATCGACTTATACATGAGACCATATTTTTTCTTGCGATAAAGATTAATTGAAAGCTGAATATGAGCTTCTTTCTCATTTTTTTCAAAATTACGATTTTTGATAGGATAGAAATGCTCTGGAGTTTTTCGAGCAATATCTAAGCTCTTCTCCAGCGCTGGATCAAGTCCTTTGTAGTCCCAGATAAATGAAGCACCATAACGATAATCGCGAAATCCTTTATTTCTAGCAACTGAACCATTTGTTGGTTTTTTATTTTTTTCCTGAGCAGGTCCTCTACGAATAGAAGATGATTTTTTTGTAACTTTTTTAACCTTAGCGACTTTTTTAACTTTAAGATTATTTTTTTTAATAACTTTTTCAGTTATTTTTTGATCAACTTCTTCTTGATCTTTCCAAAAATCTATAATGTATTTTTTTTCTCGATCTCTATAAAAACTAAAAAACTCCACACTAGGATTTGCAAGCTCAACATGTATCGTTGAGACATTGTTTCTATTTCCAGGTGATAAAAATCTCAAATTCTTGATATAACGAGAATTTAAAGCCAAATTATCTAAAGCTTGTTTAGATTGCTCATAAAAGCGCGAGTTTAAGGTTTTCAATAAGACAATCGAACCTTTTTTCTCAACGACAAGAGTCTCTTTTGGAGTAAAAAAATTCCAACGAAGATGGGTTTTAGCGGATTCTTGTTTGAATACTGAACCAGAAACACTTATTGTTAAGCTAACAAAAAAAAGTAACGTCAAAAGTTTGATCAAGATTTTTCTCGTCATGGATGAAACTTCCTGTCTCATTTCTTTACGAGTTTTGCCCAAAGGCCAGGCGTCAATTCTTCGGGATACTCTTCCTGAGTAACCCACTCTCAACTATTCTAACCTCGCTCAGCAAAAAAAAAAAGGAAAATTTTGCTGGTGGACAATTTTTCCCCATCAGTCTTTTGACAGTCAAACCTATTTTATCTATAGCTCTCGAGTCATCAAACCCTTTTTCTTCATCTTCTCTATTAAAGTCGTACGGTTCATACAAAGAAGCTTTGAAGCTTGGTTTTTATTCCCTCTCGTTAATTCAAGAGCCTGAAGAATAAGACCATCTTCAATTTCAGAAAGTGTTTTTTTGAGATCAATCCCTTCAGTTGAAAGGTTAATCAGGCCCTCATATCTTTTATTCTTAGGTCTATGCTGAAGGAATTTAGCAGGCAAATCATTCACCTTAACTAGGTTCCCTCCCTTCAAAATAACCAACCTCTCAATAAGGTTCTCTAATTCTCTTACATTTCCTGGCCAATCATAACTCATAAGAATTTCTAAAACATCATCATCAAACTCTAAATTATTTCTTCCATCAGCACTCGTAAAACAACCTAAAAAATAACTTATAAGAAGAGGGATATCTTCTCTTCGATCAGCTAAAGCAGGAACCTTTACTGGAATAACATTTAGCCTATAAAAAAGATCTTCTCTAAATTCATTCTCCTGAACAGCCCTTTCCAAATCTCTATGAGTAGCTGCAATAATACGAACATTAATAGACTTTGCCGTTGTTCCCCCAACACGTTCTATTTCACGACCTTGAAGTACTCTCAGAAGTTTCACTTGAAGAATTAAGGGCATATCACCGATTTCATCTAAGAAAATAGTTCCATTATCGGCTAATTCAAAACGGCCTTTTCGGTCAGAGATAGCACCTGTAAAAGAACCTTTTACATGCCCAAACAATTCACTTTCTAAAAGCTCACCGGGAATAGCTCCACAATTAACGGATACAAGTTCATGGTTTTGACGTGAAGAAAGCTTATGAATAGCCTTAGCAATAAGTTCTTTTCCTGTACCAGAAGGTCCACTTACCATAATAGTAGAGTCAGAATCTGCTACTTTTTTAATACGTTCAAAAACTCTCTTCATCTGAGAAGAACGACCAATCATTCCACAAAAAATATCTTCTTCATTAGGAGCTTCTAGATGAAACTGATTAGCGTAGGGTGCATGAAACCCTGTACTCTTTAAATCACCATTAGTTTTAAATCCAGCTTTGAGAATATGCTCCTCACGATAGCCCAATTTCAGAGTAAAAGCTTTAATAACTAAATGGCTTAAAACTTCCAATTCAAAAGGCTTAGTTAAATAATGAAAAACCCCTTTTTTGGTAGCCATAATAGCCGTTTCAATAGAAGCAAAACCAGTCATGACTATTGAAACAAAATAATGCCCTTTCTCCTTCAGCAAATCGACCAATAAAAGCCCATCGGTAGAACCCTCTGAAAAACTTATATCGCTAATAAGACAAAAAGGTGTACGCTCTTGGTGATCCTTCCCAAGGTAAGCCCAATCTAGTGCTTCTAAACAATGAGTGGGGTCATTAAAATAATGAGCTTCAAGCCCAAGAACTTGGCTTAAGTATTTTTGAATCGTTTTTCCAAGTAGCTCATCATCCTCAACAATATAGAGAGAAGGGAGTTCTCGAGAACTTAGACTGTCATCAATGAAAGATTCTTGCTCGAAAGAATTATGCAAAAAATCGAAATCTTTCACCCACTTCCTTTTTATTTGTAGCTTACAAAAGGTGACTAAAAAATCGTAACGAAATGGTATTCTAGTGTCAATTTAATGGCACACTACCCGTAGCATCAGAAATTTCTAAGAAAAGAGTCAAAAGCCCCCGCGGCCTTATCTGGCGAACCCTGAAAAACATAAAAAATTAAACAAACAAAGCTAGCGCTACCTGCAACAAAGAACATATAAGAAGCCCACTTTACTTCTTTAACCCAGTAGAGACAACCGAATTGCCCACAAATCATAATGAGGGGAACGGTCCAGAAAGGAGTATAGCGAAGAAGAAAATAAGTTGCATCCAAAATCATAGGACAACATCCTACTTGCTTTCAATATGACTCAGGAAACTAGAAATGGGACTTGAGCTCTTCAAGTTTATCTAGTGCCTCCCAGGGGAAAAAACCATCTCTCACTGTTCTTCCGAAATGCCCATAAGAAGATGTTTGTGCATAAATAGGACGAAGAAGATCAAGCCTTTCAATAATTGAACGAGGTTTCATATCAAAAACAGAGTTAACGGCCTTATTGAGTTTACTAATATCCACTCTTTCAGTCCCAAAAGTATCGACCAATAAAGACATTGGTTCAGATACACCGATAGCGTAAGCTACTTGAACTAAAGCACGGTCGGCTAAACCCGCAGCGACAACATGTTTAGCAATATGCCGAGAAGCATAGGCTGCTGAACGATCGACTTTCGAGGGATCTTTCCCTGAAAAAGCTCCTCCACCATGAGCCCCATGGCCTCCGTAAGTATCGACAATAATCTTCCGGCCCGTGAGACCACAGTCTCCCATTGGACCACCAATAACAAACTTCCCCGTAGGGTTAACCCAAATTTTAGTTTCATTATCCAGCCACTCAGTGGGAACAACTTTATTGATCACTTCTTCGCGAATAAGTTCATCAACTTGGCTTAAAGAAAGAGATTCCGCATGCTGAGTAGAAACAACAACATTTTTAAGTCTTGAAATTTTCCCATCAACATATTCCGCGGAAACCTGAGTCTTACCATCGGCTCTCAATTCAGGTGCTGTTCCATTCTTACGAATTTCAGTTAAACGCAAAGCCAATTTATGTGAAAGATCAATCGTGGCGGGCATAAAGCTCTCTGTTTCATTTACTGCATACCCAAACATGAGACCTTGATCTCCAGCCCCTTGCTCTTGAAAACTTCCCTCACCTTCATTTACCCCCTGGGCAATATCAGAAGATTGCTTATCTAAAGCCACTAAAACAGCACATGTATTGGCATCAAAGCCTTTATCAGAATGGTCATAACCAATATCACGAATTTTTTGTCGTACGAGCTGTTGGAAATCAACTTGGGCACTGGTAGTGATTTCACCAGCAATAACCGCCATACCAGTAGTAATCATTGTTTCACAAGCCACACGAGACCGAGGATCTTGAGCTAACATCGCATCCAAAATGGTATCGGAAATGCCATCTGCCATTTTATCGGGGTGGCCCTCAGTAACAGACTCAGAGGTGAATACATAGTCTTTTAGCATTTCATTACTCCTAGCAAAGGGTTTCAAATCCTCTTTTACATCACTGCCAAGAAGCTTTCCAGCACAAGACACAGGGCAGCAGTCAAATATTTAAACAAAGGTCACAAACAAAAAATATTCTAAAGCCCAAAAATATACATGGATGAAAAGATTTAGGAAACACTTAAATAGCCAGGGTAAAGTCTATCTGGTCTGAAAATAGCGGAAATAGTGAGGACTTCGGTGTTCGAAAAAGCTCATCGTCTTCAGATTCAAAGCATAGTTTTTCCCACGAATTCTAATAACTTTAAAGCCCTGCCCTGCACCATCTAAAAAATGGTAATGATAATCATACTGACCTTTTTGATAACTTCTTTTGAGAGAATTCGAATTGAGGGCCCTCCTGCCAGGCTTTTCGGGAATCCCTTCAAAATGACTCCAAAGAGAGCTCATATCTATTTTCCCAAGCATAGAGGCTCTAGAAAAATAACGGACCCCGCGAAAAGATTCGTTCGGTTGCTCTAGTAATCTCAAGGCCATCTGAATATTTTCATGACGTAACCTCCGACCCGATCTTGTTGAATCAGGGCAATAAATTCGAACTGAACCATGAATAAAAAAATAGGAGAAAGAAAACTCTCCCTCTTTAAAGAGGACATTGAGCCAAGGATCTGTTTTTACAGCGCTTCCACTTTTTTTTCCAGTGAGATAATAATAAAGGTCATCTGTTTGAGGAATATAGTTATATTGGGAATCGTTATGCCGATTAATAACAACTTGAGCAACATCTTTTCTTTCTACACCAGATTTTCGATCGTAGCTCCCGACTTCATTGAAAAGAATTGTTTCAATAACAAAAATTGATTGGAAAAGAGGTAATTGCTCTTTCCAAAATTTATAAGCTTGTTGCTGATTTTTAAAATTAAAAGTCTTAAGATCGTATGTAGCCTTTGCTTTAGACAAGATCAATTGCTCACCCGTTTCAAAATGATTGTTAACCTTTACTCTTCCAGCACGCAGCGCCTTATAAAAATTTAAAATTTTCCAAGTACGATTTTTCCACTCCCTTAATCTAACGAGTTGATATTTAGGACTTTTACGAGTATGGCGACGAATTCCTCCTAAGGCTGAAATAATATCAAATCGCAATTTTTCAGAGATAAAGTCTTGGCTTTTTTGGAATTCATAGTAAATGGTATCTAAGCTTGCTCGAAGAAAAGTATCACTTCCCGTATTGTTTTTATTTTGGGCACCATCTTGAACAATCCGACGATAGAAATAAATTTCATTCGACCTTTGTTTAAGCTTAGGCTTATCACTATGCTTAACCTCATCATAGTTCTCTCTAAGTTCAAAGTGGTTAACAGGATAACGATAAGATAAAAGAAATGAAATTTTTTGAAAAAAATCTAAGACTTGTTTTTTAAAATTTAAAAATAAATATTTAGACTGATTTCTAGCTCTTATCTTAACATCAACATCACTACTATCATAATACTGTTCTTTATAGACGAGAAGCCTTTTAACTATATTTTCGAGTTCTTCAATATGAATCTGATACTTTCGAAAACTTCTCATTCTTTTCATTCGATTTATTTTTTTATCAATCCAGTCAATTTTTTTTTCGAGCTCTGGAATAAAACGATTTAAAGTCACGGTATCTAGCTTCCCATCATGAGTAGTCGGTATAAAAGATCCTTTTCCTTGATAAGTTCTAAATTTTTTCCAAAACTTTTCCTCAGTACCTGGACGACACAAAGCTTTACTAAAATTTTTGTGAATTTTTAGATAATCACGAACTATCTTTTGATGATTTCCTTTCAAACCTTTAAAGATAGGTTCTTTGGAAAAAACAAAATCACTTCCTAAAAAAAAATAGAGAACTAAACCTAACCTCAAGGTTTCCTCCAATTATTTTACTCTTCGGAAAGGCCCTTCGCAAAATGAGATTTCCAAAGCCCTAAGCAAGTACCATTACTCAATACAAGCCATAGATTTTGACTTGAGCTATTGAGCTTAATTTTTTCTTCCAACTCATCTAAATTTTTTGCCACAGATGCATCAATACCTTTTTGATTTAAATAATCAGCAATAGTATAACAATTGAGATCACCAATATCTTTTATAGAGGTTCGCTTTTCAGGTTTAGCCATAATCACTAAATCCGCTACCTGAAGCGATTCGGCGAATTCTGTTTGAAATAGCGCACTTCTCGCTGTTGCTGAACTAGGTTCTAAAATAACATAAATTTTTTTATCAGGGTGCCTAAGTTTAATAGCTTCAATAGTATAACGAACGCTCCTTGGATGATGGGCAAAATCATCGTAAATTAAACTACCTTGAAAATATCCTCTTTTCTCTTGTCTACGCTTAATCATTCCCAGATTTTTGACTGCTTTTCTAAGAGCATCGATAGAAAATCCTTCTATATAAGCAGTTAATAAGCATGCTGTTAAATTCAAAATATTATGATAACCAACAATATTGGTCTCAAAGCGTCGGAGAGCTCCTTCAATCAAAATTTCAAACTGTGTTCCAAGAGGGGATTGTTCAAGAATTTTAGGGTTGCCCGCACCACCATAAGAAACCCTCTTTAACAAAGGGTACTCATTAAGCAGCTCTCTTGCGCTATCATAACTTTCATCAAAAATAATTTCACAACTCAGCTTAGGTAAGACAGCACGAAACTCTTGCTTGATATCTTCAACACTCTCAAAAATATCAGCATGATCAAACTCTAATGATGTCAATACCAAACGATCAATACCATATAGTCTAAATTTAGATATCTTTTCAAAATAAGCAGAATCATATTCATCAGATTCAATAAAAAAATATTTTGAACCCCCTAAAGTTGAACTTACTCTGTCTGGAATTACACCACCTATGAAGTAGCCAGGGATTTCTCCTAAATTTTCAAATAGTTGAGTCATAAAAAATGTTGTGGTGGTCTTACCGTGAGTTCCAGCAATACCAATCACTTTTTTATTCTCTAAAGCAAGGGCCCCTAATGCCGAGGGAAAAGAACAAAAAGGAACACCACACCTCTCTATCATATACGCTTCTTCAGAATTCCTTGGAACAACATTGCCAACAACAATAAGGTCATATTTCCTCAATTCGACTTCATCGATACTATCGAGGTGACCAATAGGAATACCGGTAGATTCTAAGTAAGTTGACATCGGAGGAGCAAACACAGTATCAGCACCAGAAACATCAAAACCAGCTTCTTTTAAAAGGCAAGCAGCAGCTCCCATCCCTGTTCCACAAATTCTAAAAAAAAAGATCCTCTTGAAAGACTGGGGTTCTTCAGAATATTTTTTTCTCAGAGTTTTTTGATCAAGATAATAATCCAATTGAGAAGACAGCCTCGCTCCTTAGAAAAAAGTTCTTATCGAAATATTTTAAAAAATTGAATGAGCTGGGTAAATAAGGGTAGGTTTTTCATTCCCTGGCAACCTTAAACTCAAGATCTCATCTAAGGTCAACGATAAGCCCTAAAGAACTAGGCTAAACAGGTGACCTAAAAAAGACTCTCTAGATATGAAAAACATCCTTCAAACTGTTTCACGCTTTGTGATCACCTCAGGGTTTTTACTTAGCCTACATAGTTCTTATTTATTAAATCAGAACAAAATAGATTCTTTTTGGCTTCATAAGTCCTTCAGAGTCCCCAGTTCAAGCTCTAGTTCTTGCTCAACAATTATTAAAAACATCTTTAAAAGGCAAGGTCAGGGATTCCTTATACTCAGACAACAATTGTGGAAAAAAATCAACAAATTAGATCCCAGTGAAAAGTTTAGCTTGTACAATGCTCTTGAAAGCCTCCACTTTATTGACTACACCTTCGCTGCCGAAGAGCTCAATAAAATTCGTATTAAAAGCCAAACATTATCACAAGCAGAGTTTCCTTATCGGTTTAATCAAGGTGGATATAGCCGAGTGAGAAAAGGTGTTGGCCTCGCTCAAGCCATAAGAGGTAAACAGGTAAGAGGAATGGAGGAACTCCTCCACGCTCTAAAAAATAACGGAAAATACACCCCTCCAAAAAACAAAAGAAAGGCTTTTGAAAATTTCCTTCACACTCGCCATTGGCTTCTTGAAAAAAAGCCTGACTTTAATTTAAAAAATTTAAAACAAGCCCATCAACTTCTTATGCAAGGGAGCATCGAAGGACTTGCCGATGAGCATCTTGGAAAATTTCGACTAATTAGTGTTGTTGGAAACGTTCTTAAAAAGCCCGTCACAGAAAAACAACTCGATACTATAAGAAACAATATCTACCTTAGTTTTGAAACCACTGAAGAGCTCACTCAAAATGATGAGACACTATTTCTAGGGAAAATTATCTATCCCAATCCTAAGGATGTAAAAGGTGAAGCTCTAGAGAGAATTAAAGAGACACATACCGAGGTCTATCAATCTATCCGTCAATATCAAGAAACCGAAGAGGGCAATTATAAAGAACTCACAAGAAATCTCGTCAATGCCCTAACAGAAGAAAGGTTGAATTGGTTTGTTCTTCAAAAAGATCAAATAGGCGAGATTAATACTCCTAAAAAATTAGAACAATATATTGACCTTGTCATTCAATTACAACGCGACTTCATTTCTATCCACCCCTTTCGAAACGGCAACGGAAGGATTTCAAGAGAATTCATCCTCAATTACGCCTTAATTAAAGAAGATTTTTTTCCTTCTCGAATTTCTAACCCCAATCTCGACCTTTATGCCTCGTTAGAAGAATGGAAAAAAATTATTGTCAAAGGAATAGAGTCAACAGACTATCTTTATCGAGATATCTCCAATCGGCTCGATCTCGGCTTAGATATCAATGACTCTCCAGAACTTTTTTTGCCCTATTTACTGCGCCAATCGGCTATAGATCTAAAAAAATACAATTCTAAGATCACCAAAGAAAGTTCTCGACAAGCAGAGGTCGACGCTAGGCAATTCCTCATATTCTTGGATTATTTTGCCAAAGAAAATCCTGAAACTATTCAAAACCTTGAAGTGGAACCAGAAAAATCATTAAGAATAATTGAAAATGCTTATGCACAGTTTTTTAAAGAAAACAAAATCGATTATATACACCAAAAAGAAGGTCTCCAGGAAGTCAACCTCCACTTTGTGGATCGTGACTTTGCCCAGCTCTTCGGAGAAAAAACTTACCGCAACAAAAAAATTTGGCAAGCCAAAATGGATCAGTGGTATTTAAACCAAACTATTTGGAGAGGGTTATCTTACCGTTCTAGTGAAGTTAGCGATAGCGAAATCATTGGCATGTTTACTGAGTTCCATCGCCAAATGACTTCAAATAATATAGTAAAGAAAATCAACCGCAATACATCCCCAGAAGATATAAGAGAGTTAATTTTTAGCGATTTTGCTGACTATAATGATGACCTTTACGGGCAAGGCCTAGTTGAAATAGCAAAAGATCACGCTGAAACAGGCCCTAAATACGCCACTTCCTACGGTTACTCAACGTCTAAAGACAGAAAGGTTGGAAAAGCCTTTGCCATGGGGGCCATGGTCATTGCCCCTTATGGGAAACAAAACGATCCAGAACTTCAAAAACAATTGGCCTCAAGGATTCTCGTCGGTGTTAAAAGAGCCAAAAAAGATGTCGACTTTGGAAGATTAAAACAAGTCCGTGCAGCCTTTTCTTACAAGTACGGTCGCCAACAAGAGGTCATGGGGATTGGTGCTGCCGAACCGGATTCTGTTATGGTCGTTCAAAAAATCAACGCCGACGGTGAAGTTATTGAAAGCTTTGTCCGCAACAAACATGACCCCTCTAAAATTCACGTTTATGCTTCAGAAGTAAACGATATCGACAGCACCAATGGCACTAATGAACTAAGAATTATTACTCTAGAATAATTGGCATTTATTTACACTAAACCCAGATTTTCTTTCCTAGCCTTCTACGAAACTTATTAAGCTCATCTCTTTCATGGCAGTACAACATAGTGGCATTTGTCAAAAGCGCGTAACCTCTCCTTTTTGCCGGATCAATCCAAATCATCGTTCCAGTAAATCCCAGGTGGCCGAAAGTAAATTCACTACAACCCTGCCCTGCCAGAGTCTCCTCACCTTCAGCGCGATCCCACCCCCAAACAAAGCGTTCAAGTTTTTTTTCCTGACTTCTTTGATGTATTTCTTTCTTAACTCGCTCAACGAAAGAAGCTTCTTTATCGAGGTTAATAAGAGAACGACAAAGCCCTCCAATTGTTGAAAAAAGTCCTGCATGCGATGTATATCCTTGAATATTAAAAGCATTAGGGTCGTGAACATCCCCACTGATCCAACCATTCCTCCATCCAGTAGAGGGTGAAACGGTCACATCAGGAAGATCGCGCCAATACCTCAATTCACGGTCCCAAAAATAGGAAGCTATTTCTTTTAATCCTTTGCCTAATTTTTTTTCAATTTCAAGCATAAGCCTCAATGCAGAGAAGTCTGAATATAAAGTCCTTGACTCTTTAATGGGATAAGACAGAAGTTGCTCTCTGTAACTATCGTTAGATAAAAGCCCCCAGGCCTTCAAACCTCCTCGATGCTCTAATAGAAGCAACATCTCTTCATCAAATAACTCTGGAAACTTCAAATAGGAGGCACTCAAATTGAGTGGCTTTGAAAGACTCGCCAAATCAAACCAAAGATAGGGCGCCTCTAAAACTATCTCGCCACTAGCAATTTCAAAACATTCAAAAGAAGCATGGTCAAAATCAATCACCCCAAGGGATAAACAATCAAAATTTTGTTCTTGAATAAAGTCTAAGCAATCTTGCTTAAGGCCATCCAATAGCGTGAAAGTGGTCATCTCTTCCTATGATTCCTGGTGAAAACGAACAGCTGCTTGAGCCGCAGCCAATCTAGCAATAGGAACTCGATACGGAGAACAACTCACGTACTTCAATCCCATTCGGTGACAAAAATCGATCGAACGAGGTTCCCCTCCATGCTCACCACAAATGCCTAAACTGATCGTCGGCTTGACCTGGCGAGCTTCCCGGCAAGCATAATCAACTAGAAAACCAACACCCGTCTGATCTAAACTGACAAAAGGATCCTCCTCAAAAATGCCTTTATTTTGATAGTCAGGAAGAAACTTGCCAGCATCATCCCGCGAAAGCCCCAGTGTTGTTTGGGTAAGATCGTTAGTACCAAATGAGAAAAAATCAGCATATTTAGCAATTTGTTGGGCCGTAATAGCTGCCCGAGGAAGCTCAATCATAGTGCCAACTTCATATTCCAAACGATAGCCCTTTTCAGTGAATACTGTTTCTGCGACTTCATCTACACACTGACGAAGCACTTTCAATTCTTTATCAAAACCAACCAAAGGGATCATAATCTCAGGTATGACTCCAACACCCTTTCGACTCACCTCTACTGCTGCTTCTAAAATGGCCCTCGCTTGCATCTGATAAATTTCAGGAAAAGTCATTCCCAAACGGCACCCTCGGTGCCCAAGCATAGGATTAAACTCATGCAATTTACTAATTCGTGTCTCAACTTCTGCAATATCGATTTTTAAATAACTCGCTAACTCCTCTTTTTCTCCCTTGGTTTGAGGGAGAAATTCATGAAGAGGTGGATCAAGCAAGCGAATATTAACAGGTCGACCATTAAGGGCTTGAAAAATTCCATAAAAATCTTCTTTTTGACAAGGAAGAAGTTTTTCTAAAGCCTTTTCGCGCTCCTCTTTGTTTTGAGCAAAAATCATTTCTCTAACAGCGAGAATTCTCTCTGCTTCAAAGAACATATGCTCTGTACGACATAAACCAATACCTTCAGCTTTAAACTTCATGGCTACACTTGCATCACCGGGATTGTCAGCATTGGTGCGCACTCCAAGAGTACGAATCTCATCAGCCCAGCTCATAAAAGTTGAAAAGTCCTCACTCATCGAAGCTGGAATAGTAGGAATGATCCCCTCCATCACTTCACCAGTCCCTCCATCGAGCGTAATAAAGTCCCCCTCCCTATAAACTTTCCCTCGAACGCGCATCTCATTGTTAACAGAGTCTACTTCAAGGCTCGAACAACCAGCAATGCAAGGCCTTCCCATTCCTCTAGCAACAACAGCGGCATGAGAAGTCATCCCTCCTCTCGCCGTTAAAATTCCTTCTGAAGCGGCCATCCCCGATATATCTTCGGGACTCGTCTCCTGGCGAACAAGAATCATTTTCTTTCCTTCCTCCGCTTTTCTATGAGCGCGATCAGAATGAAAACAAATCTCTCCAGATGCTGCTCCCGGCGAAGCCGGCAGCCCAATAGCCATAATATTTTTCTCAGCATGAGGATCAAGCCTTGGATGAAGAAGTTGGTTCAAATCCTCCGGCTCTATACGCATCAATGCTTCTTTTTTAGTCAGTATCCCCTCTGCTACTAGGTCGGTTGCGATTTTAATACCAGCAGCAGCTGTTCGTTTTCCATTTCGCGTTTGGAGAATGTAAAGAATTCCTTTTTCGATAGTAAATTCGATATCCTGCATATCCTTGTAATGTTTTTCCAGCCTCTGATACATGTCTGTTAGCTCACTAAAAGCTTTTGGCATAACATCTTCGAGCGTTAACAACTTTTTGTTAGACTCATTTTTTGAAAACTCATTTATCGGCGCAGGGGTTCGAATTCCTGCCACCACATCTTCCCCTTGAGCATTAATCAGATACTCTCCAAAAAAGCGCTTATCTCCGGTGCTTGGATCTCGAGTAAAACACACCCCTGTTGCCGATTCCTGGCCCATATTTCCAAAAACCATCGATTGCACGTTAACAGCTGTCCCCCAATCGTGGGGTATATCATTAATCTCACGATACTTAATAGCTCTTGGGTTATTCCAGGAGCGAAAAACAGCGGCGATCGCTCGCCAAAGTTGTTCTTTAGGATCGGAGGGAAAGCACTCTCCCGATTCTTCTAAAATAAGTTGCTTGTAAACTTTAACTAACTCTTTCCAATCATCGGCACTTAACTGTGTATCCTGATCAACACCTCGAGCCTCCTTTAAATCTTCCAATGTCGATTCGAGTAGAGATATATTGAACCCCATCACAACATTAGCGTACATTTGAATAAAACGCCGATAAGAATCCCAGGCGAAACGTTCATCGCCAGAAAGTTTACTCAACCCTTCAGCAGTTTCATCATTCATACCTAAGTTAAGTACTGTATCCATCATTCCAGGCATAGAAACTCTAGCCCCTGAGCGAACCGAAAAAAGTAAAGGGTTGAGCTTATCACCAAATTTTTTACTGGTGATTTTCTCTACTTTCTTGAGAGCTTTCTCTGCTTGAGCCTTAATATCCTCATGAATAGCGCCTCCACGACTTTGGTAATCCAAACAAGCTTCTGTCGTTACAGTAAAGCCAGGAGGAACTGGCATTTTCAAAGAAGACATCTCAGCAAGATTAGCCCCCTTCCCCCCCAGAAGTCCTTTTAAATCCTTATTACCCTCAGTTTCTCCGATACTAAAGCTATATACCCATTTAGCCATTGGGTCTCCTCGACAAAAACACAATTCATTAAAAGCTTAATTTATCCTTTACATAGGTTTTGACATTATCTAGAGGGATCTTTTCCTGTGCCATGGAATCTCTATGGCGAATGGTAACAGTTTGATCACTTTTCGTATCGTAATCTATTGTCACACAAAAGGGAGTCCCTATTTCATCTTGCCTCCGGTAGCGTTTCCCAATGGAACCCGCACCATCAAACTCTGCTCTATAGTCGACCTGAATGTCTTGAAAGAGGTGGCGAGCGAGTTCTTCAAGTCCATCTTTTTTCATTAAGGGAAGAATCGCTACTTTAATAGGGGCTATTTTTGAATTGAATTTCATCACAACCCTTTCCTCTTTTGTTCCCTTGTTTTCCTTTCTATAAGCATCACACATTAAAGCCAAAACACAGCGGTCAGAGCCCACAGAAGTTTCTACAACATAAGGAATATATTTTTTATTCCCATCTGCCTGGTCCACATACTTCTGAGATTTTCCCGAGAACTCCTCATGGCGACTCAAATCAAAATTTGTTCGAGAGTGAATTCCTTCCATCTCACCCCAACCGTGAGGAAACTCGTATTCAATATCTTCAGCCATATCAGCATAATGAGCTAACTCCCCTTCTCTGTGAGGATGCCAGCGCAATTTCGAATTCCTCATCCCATTAGAAATATGCCATTGATAGCGAATTTCCTTCCATCGCTCAAAAGCTTCTTTTTGAGTCTCTGGCTTTAAAAAATATTGCATCTCCATTTGTTCAAACTCGCGCATACGAAAAATAAAATGACCAGGAGTAATTTCATTTCTAAAAGCCTTTCCTATCTGAGCAATTCCAAAAGGAAGCTTCATTCTCATTGAAGATTGGACATGACCAAAATTGACGAAAATCCCCTGTGCAGTCTCCGGTCTCAAATAAGCTTTTGAAGAAGTGTCCTCAACAGGACCTATTTGGGTTTTAAACATTAAATTAAAATCCCGAGGTTCGGTCAAAGAGTCCTTAGCACCACAATGTGAACAAGGAGCTTTAAGATCAATTTGGTCTTCGCGGAAACGAGCTTTACAGCTCTTACAGTCCACCATCGGATCATTGAACCCATCAACATGTCCAGAGGCCTTCCACACTGTCGGCGCCATGAGAATCGAGGCATCAATACCCACCACATCCTCTCGGTAAGTCATAGACTTCCACCAATCATTTTGGATGTTCTTCTTCAGCTCAATCCCTAAGGGACCGTAGTCATAGCAACCACCAATCCCACCATAAATTTCTGAACTTTGAAACAAAAAGCCACGCTGTTTGCAGAGACTAGCAAGGGCCCCCATAGATTCGAGATTTTCTTCTTTTGGCACACTGCCCCCTAGTCACCCATTTAGAAAGGTAAAAAATTCGTGCTCAATATACCTATAATGGGGTTTCTTGGCCAAGGCTCAGCTTTTGACACTAAGTTCATAAAGCTTGGAATATTCACCACCCAAGCTTATCAATTCCGTATGGTGACCCTCTTCGATGATCTTCCCTTCACGCATAACATAAATTCTATCGTAATCCTGAATAGTGCTTAACCGATGAGCCACTGCCACAACTGTCTTATGGCCAGCCAAGCTCTCAAGGGCCCTCTGAACAACCTTTTCCGACTTATTGTCTAGAGCAGAAGTAGCTTCATCAAAAAGTAAGATGGGGGTGTCCTGTAAATAGGCACGAGCAATTGTAAGGCGTTGCTGCTGCCCTCCTGATAAACGCACTCCTTTATCTCCAATAAAAGTATCAAGCCCTTCAGGTAACTTCCTAACAAAGTCACAAGCATAAGAAACTTCTAAAGCTTCCCAAATTTCTTTTTCCAAAAAATTTTTACCGAGGCATAGGTTCGTTCTAACAGAGTCATGAAAAAGAAAAATATCCTGACTTACTAAACCAAAAAGATACCTTAAAGAGCTCAATGTAACCTTGGGCAAAGGGTGACCATCAATTAAAATTTGACCCCGATCTGTTGGATACAAACCAAGTAACAAATTAATTAAAGTCGATTTTCCTGAGCCTGATGGCCCAACTAAAGCTATTTTTTCCCCTTTCTTAATTTTTAAACTTATTCCCTTTATAACGTCTTCTCCTTCGTAATTGAAAAAGAGCTCTTTAAATTCTATTTCTCTCTCAAATTTAGAAATCTCAACAATTCCTTCATCCACTTCTTCTGGTAACAAAAAAAGTTCTTGTAACCGCTCAGAAGCTGCCATTGATTGACTCAAAAAAACATTCGCATGACTAAATTTTCGAATAGGATCTAAAAGAAGGCCCAAGGCTGCAATAAAAGCAACAAACTCACCAATTGTTATTGCACCTGACTGGATACGATAGTGAGCAAAAACAATAACCCCCGAAAAGGCACAAGTCCCCACTATATCAACAAAAGGGTGAGCAATCTCTTCAGCAAAAGATGTTTTTATTTGAGCTGAAAAAAAATTCTTTTGAATTGATTGGAAACGATTAAAAAGAAAATTTTGAAGATTAAAAACTTTAGTGATTTTATGAGCCCCAAGGCCTTCAGTAATACTATGGGTAAGTTCTCCGTATTCTTTTTGAACAACTCCTTGATGCCGACGAATCCTGCGACTACTCATTCCAAAAATAAAAGCAAAAAAAGGAGTCGTAACAAAAATGACTAGTGTTAGTTGCCAATCAGCCCAAAAAGCCATTCCAACATAGGTAATTGCTTTGAGGGGCTCGCGAATTAAATCAACACAAGCTTTAAGCCCCGTAGTAAAAACTTGACTGTCATGAAGAGTATTAGAAATGAGTTGTCCTTGTTTACTTTGATTAAAAAAATAAGTTGGCAATCTCAAAAGCTTATTTAAAATATCCAAACGCAAAGAACACATCGCTCGATCAAAAATAAAACGCAACCAATAAAAATGAAAGAATCGGCAAGGTAAGTTGAGTACACCCAAAGCTAAAAGTTTTCCTGCTAAAATAAAAATGTCTTCCCTTGTCGCATCTGGAGAAAGACCTTTATCAAAAATGGGCTTAACTAAACTGACTTGCAAGCCACCAATTCCAGCTAGAAAAAAAGAAAAAATAATAACTCCAATAAACTTACCTTTATGGGGAGAGATATAGGGCCAAAATTTTCTAAAAAGTAAATCGAACATATCAGGCTATTTTATCCTCAAATAATTTTAGTTTTCCAGTAGCGATTCTTAAAACTTTCCTTTCTATCTCTTTTTGCTTCCGAATACACAATAAAAAAGCAGATTCAAATAAGTATAAAGTATTAAATAACCATCGGAACTGATTTAAAGTCACTGTAGTGAAAGTGAAGCTGAAAGCAAAGGTAATGAAACAAAGCATTAACAGCACCAAATCGTTCCAATTTTAAAGCGTCGAGATCTTGATATTTGTGATTAGCAATAACCCCCAATAACTCCCAAAGCTCCCTTCCTTGTTCTCCATCCACTGAAACAGACCCTTCTTCATTTAAATAACAATTCGGGCAAATAAAAGCACCGTGCTGAGAGCTCAAATAGAGTTCAAAAAAAGAAGAGAGGGCTTCTCCGCATAAACCACAGTTTTCTCGCTCGGGAAAAAGGCCTTGCTCAACAAGAAGTTTGCCAAAAAAAATTAGTAATTCTGAACGTGAATCAAATTGAGAACGATTCTCTAAATGAAAAATAGCGTTGCTAAGAACACTGAAAAGTCCTTTACTAAAGCAATTGGCTTGAAGGTTGTCATCATGCAAATTCTCTAAAGGAGAAATTCTACGAGTCACCTCCAAGTAGGAACACATAAGGTAAAAAGCTTGGTGATTGTGACGAATACTTTTATGAATCCAAATTGGTTGCCACTCTTTAGCTTTATAGAGCTCAACTGTCGAACGTGACTGAGCCAACTCTATATTAAACATGTACCCCAACTCCAAAAGAGATGATTTTTTTTTCTTTCCCCCTCCTTGTCCTCCATAAAAGAGAACTGAAGCTAAACGCCCGCTCCTCAATAAAAGGTGACCGATCAGATGGCGATCTTGATAGGGAATTTTATGGATGAGAAGACCTTCAATTCGCGCTTTCACACTCTCTTTATAGCACCCATTGGCAAATTTCGTCTGATAAGATTGTCTTCCACCAATAAAAAATCCTCCTAGAGGAGGTCGCATTCGGCCAATTAAGACAATGCAAAACAAAACCCTCTCCTCGGCGTCCACCACGAGCCGCCATCTGAAGCCACAACGCTCGATGATCCACGATAAGATCTAAATAAACAGCATCGAAGGTAGGCAAATTAACACCGTGCCCCAAGACAGAGGTACAAACAATGGAAAGAGGTCGAGGTTCTTGCCTAAGTTGTTCCCTAAACAAATCGACGCCACCCCCTGTACAGCCAATAACAGAAATTCGCTTACGCTGACAAAAGTCTACCCAATTGTGAACATCTCGACGGGTTTGGCAAAAAAGAAGCGATGTTTCACCTCGCTCCAGTCCCGCCAAAAAATTGCGTCTTAATCGACTTCTTCCCCTAAAACCATAATAGCGAAAGCTGCGAGGTGGGTGAGCCCACTTGAAATTACCTTGATCTTGAATGTGCAACTTGTAGCCTGCTTGAGAAAACTCCTCTCGGCACTGCTCGAGCCATTCATCAGAAAAAGTTGCTGTTAAGCCTAAAATATTTTGCCCGGTATTCCCCACCACATACAGATACTCTCTAAGCCAAGGCCTAAAACTCTCACCCCATAAATAAAACAAATGAATTTCATCTAAAACAAAATGAGCCTTTAGCTTCTCTGCCCAAGCAGCACCCTCCAACCCTAACGTTTCAGGGGTCCCTATAACTAATCTTGGAGGATTCTCCTTAAAAAGCAGAAGTTTCTCCAAATCACTCTGGCTTTTGAGGTAATAAGTATTAACAAGGTTTTTCACTCGGTGATAAAATTCATCGGCGAGAGCACGCAGGGGAGATAAATAAACCCAAGGACCTAATTGTCTACTAAAAAGTTCGATCAGCAAACTCGTCTTTCCCCAAGCCGGAGGAGCCAATAATAAACTAAAAATCGCTCTATTTTTTGAATCCACGTCTTTCTATTGAAAAACAAAATCTTTAATACACTTAGGGAAAAGAAGAGAAAAAGAGGAACTCCATGAATAGAATTCTCATTTTTGACCACGAATGGGACCAAAAATCAACAATCAAAATATCCGATAATTATCGACTCAATCACATCAGAGAGGTGATTCAACCTCGAGTCGGAGATCATCTAAAAATCTGCTTAGTCAACCGAGGACTGGCCCAAACACAGGTTATTTCTTGCAACGATAAACTGATAACTTTAAAAGTTATTGATCAAACCCCAGGACACCACGCTTGGTTCAAACTTGAGATAGGTTTGTCTCGCCCTCTAACTTGTAAAAAAGTTCTCGAAATAGGAACCTCTCTAGGTGTTTCGCATTTTTCTTTTTTCCACGCTGAACTTAGTGAAAAAAGTTATGCCTCCAGCAAGCTGTTTTGTGAAGGTGGTGCTCAAAAAGCCATTCGAGATGGTCTTTCTCTTTCGGGAGTCTATTATCGAGAACCCAAAATTCAGATCCTTGAACCAAATCAATTTCCTGATTCTCAAGAAGAACAAAAATACTTTCTTTCTCTCAAAACCAAAAAGAGTCTGTGTGAAGAAAACCTCAATTTTAAAAAACCTATTGTGCTAGCAGTTGGGCCAGAAAGAGATTGGATCGAAAAAGAAGAGCAAACACTAATAAAAAGAAAGTACCAACCCATAAGTGTTGCCCCCAGCATTCTTAGAGTTGAAACCGCAACTTGCGTAGCCTTGGGTCAGTTGCATTTGTTATCCATGCAAACACAGTGTTAGTATGGATTCATAAAAACTTAATTAGATATAAGTAAAGTTTGACTCGAGATAGCGTTGGTGAGTATAAAAAGCTTGAGGAAAAAATGATTCGACAAATGGAAAAACTTTTTGATGAACAAATCCGTCCGGCCCTAGCTGCCCACGGAGGAAATGTAGAAATTATTGATATCGATAATGATAAACTTTACCTCAAGCTCAGTGGTGGATGCCAAGGTTGTTCCAGTTCCACTGCCACACTTAAAGACGGTATTGAGCGTTTAGTTAAACAGAAGTTTCCTGAAGTTACCGAAGTCATAGATACGACTGATCACACCTCGGGAACCAACCCCTATTATAAATAAATCGACAAAACACCAAGGGTGTTTTAACTTTGAAAGCTCTACGCAAACAATACCAAAAGTTAGTACCATTAATTGAATTTCCTGTAGAGCATATAAACCTAAAGGGGACTCCATGAAAGCTATGTTTATCTTACTTCTAAGCTTATCTTTTCACTGTCTTTGGGCTGATCAATCAGTGGCTTCACAAAAAGAAATCAATTGGACTTTCACAAGAGAACTGGCTCAAAATCCACGTGGTGGCACAACAATAGGTCCCAAAGTTACTTATGATGAATCCATTCCCACTCGCTGGATAGCACTCCAAGAACCTGGGCTAACAAGGTATGAAAGAGACAGGAGGGCGATCCTTGCCCTAACTGGTTCCTACGAAGTTAAATTTGAATTCATTGAATCTTTCTTAATCGATACAGCAAAAAATTTAGATCGTCCCTATGCCAGCAAAGCAACTGAATTCATTAAGGTCATCGAAGATAGAGGCGATTTTATTTCTCTCCAGCATACCCTCGTCATGTTTTTCAAGCACAATGGGCAAATCCAAGGCCCCATAGTCACTAAGCACTGGCGTCAAGACTGGCAATGGGAGGGAAGTGAGAGATTTATTTTTCAAGGCGACAAACAGTGGAACAGGGTTCCTGTAAAAGCCAATGAAGTTGAAGGAAAATGGGTTTGGAGCGTTTACCATGTCGACGACTCTCCTCGCTATACAGGCATTGGAGAATGGGAACACTATAAATCAGCTTCAGTTTTTGAAACCAATACCATGTCTCGCCCTCTTCCACGAAGAGAGTTTTCTGTAAGAAATGATTATGAACTCCTCATGGGAAAAGAAACGCTAGTGCTAACCCCGCAAACCTGGTACCACGAACAGAAAGCTTTTAAACATAAAAACAAGCTCAAAAACAGCCAATTTAATGGGAGCTTTCTTGCTCGTGAACTCGGTCAAAACACTTATAAAAGAATTAAAAACTTTGATTGGAGCGCCGGTGAAAAATACTGGGCACAAACAAAGGGCTACTGGAGTGATGTCCGCGCTGTTTGGAGAGATCTTTTTTCTCGCCAATCCGTTACCTTGAGAAAAAAAGTAAATAATCAACCTCTCTACACCCGCCATTTCAACCAAGCAAAAGATCCCAAAGTTCTCTCCCTTAACTCTAGTGAGAGACAGACCCTTATTAAGAAAACTATTTTTGAATACATAAAATAAACTTTGAGTGGAGCGAGGCTGGTTTCCGAAACTTAAAAAACTTTAACCTGGCGACGAACCTCGTCAACTCTCTTTAAGTCCAAATCGGCTACTTTCCACTTTTCCCCTTCATCGAGATCAAAAAGGACTTCTCCCCAAGGGTCAACAACTAATGAGTGCCCAAATGTTTGAATCCGCTCATTATGCACTCCCCATTGAGCTGCCGCAACAACAAAGCATTGATTCTCAATGGCCCTCGCTCGAACTAAAGTGTGCCAATGGGCCTTACCAGTAGGGACTGTAAAAGCACTTGCATAAGTCAAAAGGTTAGCCCCTCTCTTAACAAAACTTCGGCTTCGTTCAGGGTATCTTAAATCAAAACAAATTCCATAGCCTATCTTTAAAGAATCTGCACAATCGAGAACAGGTTGATTTCCTGGTGTATAAATATCGCCCTCATCAATTACCTTGCGCTCTCCATTTTTTACAAAATCGCAAGAAAAGAGATTCATCTTGTCGTAAAAAGAAAGTAACTTGCCATCAGGTCCAAAATTTAAAGCCCGGTTAACTACTTTTCTCCCATAATCATAGGCGACACTCCCCCCCAAAAGATAGAGTTGATGATCAGAAGCTACGCTTGCAATACTTTTGAAAGCTTCATTGCCCTCTTTAACTAAATAGGGGGTCGCTTTTGTGCCATCGCTCATCGAATAAAAACACTCGGGCAAGAAAAGAGCTTTAGCACCCTCTTTTTTAACCTCTTTTGCAGCTTGCCTTATCTTTTCCATATTGGAATGTGGCCTTAACTGACTTGTGAGTTGAAAAACGGCAATTCTCATAAAACTTAATGGGGAATCTTTTTTCCTATGGCTCGATAATCAAAGCCATAGTCTAAAACTCTTTTGGTTTCAAACAGATTCCTAGCATCGAAAATAACAGGAACCTTAAGACGTTTCTCAAGAGCTTTAAAATCAGGGTTTCTAAATTCACGCCATTCTGTCATAGTCACCAGGCCATCGCATTCATCGAGGCAATCATACATATTACTGGATTGGTGAATTTTTCCTCGGCACATAGGATTTTGGCTCATCAAAGAAGTATAATTATGGGAAGCAACTGGATCGTAAAACCTAACCTGTGCCCCAGCTTGAATCAAGGCTTTGGCCATATCGATAGCAGCAGATCCTCTAACATCATCAGTATTCGCTTTAAAAGCTACCCCCCAAAAAGCAAACACCCTCCCTTTTAAATCCCCTTGAAAAAAATGGCTTATTTTCTCGTACATACAAACTTTTTGAGCCTTATTCACATTTTCAGTAGCCTGAACAATTTTAAGCTCCATGCCTAGTTCTTTCGCGGTAAACATTAAAGCTTTAATATCTTTAGGGAAACAAGCCCCCCCATACCCAGGACCAGGGTAGAGAAAATGGCGACCAATTCTCCGATCTGTTGAAATTCCCTTGCGAACCTCTTCAATATCAGCCCCGGTTAAATCGCAAAACTTAGCTATTTCATTAATAAAGGAAATCTTTGTTGCGAGAAAACAATTAGCAGCATATTTCGTTACCTCAGCAGAAAAGTTACTCATATGATAAATAGGATTACCTTGACGAACCAAAGGAGCGTATAATTCATCCATTTTTTTTCTTGCATACTTGTCATTAGAACCAATAATCACTCGATCGGGACGCATAAAATCTTCAACGGCACTTCCCTCTTTTAAAAATTCAGGGTTGTTGACCAAATAAAATTTTTTATTTGTTTTCGAAGCTATGAATTCTCTTATTGAGTTCCCTGTTCCCACCGGTACTGTCGATTTAATAACAACAATGGCATCATTTGATAAATGCACAGCTGCGCTTTCTGCTGCTTCTTTTAAATACTTAAGATCAGCTTGACCACTATCAGTGGAAGGTGTTCCTACCGCTAAAAAAATCGCTTCTGCTTCCTGACAAGAGCTGTAATCAGTAGAAAATTGCAACCTTTCCGCTTGAATATTTCTTTCCAAAAGATCATTCAATCCCGGCTCGTAAATAGGAGATTTACCACTTTTAAGCATTTGTATTTTTTCGGAAACAACATCAATACATGTAACGCTATGACCAATTTCCGCAAAACAAGTTCCACTTACGAGCCCAACATAGCCAGTGCCAATAACAGAAACTTTCATAGTTCTTCCCCAGACTATTCTCTCTTCGATCTTTTATAGCAAACTGAAAGCACAAGAGCTAAAATACTAAGACTTCAGTAAATATAGCCATATATTTTAGCAACCAATGGACCAAGACTCCGAAAAATAGCATTAAATCCTCTCTAAACCAAGGAATGTTGCTTGAAAAAATGGATGAAAATAGCTCTCAAAATTATTTTCGCCAGCTCCATCATTCTTTGGCTTTTAAAAAGTGGTAAACTCGATTTTTCTCTCATCCCTCAAGTCTTGCAAAATGGCCACTCATGGCTCTTCGCTATCGGACTCATGATAATTCAAGACATTATTTCAGCTTTTCGATGGCGAATGATTCTCAATATCAGCTCTAATCAAAAACTAAGAATTTTCGACATCATTAAAATTACTTGGATAGGGCTCTTTTTCAATAATTTTCTTCCTGGTGCTGTCACAGGAGACTTTATCAAACTAGTCTACATTCGAGATCTCAATAAAGACTTAAGTAAAACCTATCTCGTAACCACTGTCTTCATTGATAGAATACTTGGTCTTATCGGTTTACTTTGCATCCTCGGAATAACGAGCTTATTTTATTACAATGACGTTACCTCCCTTGGACCACAAATGAGTAAACTAGTTCATTTTAATCTCTTTCTCTTTTTAGGTGCTATTTTTTTTATCATTAGCCTTTTTGCTCCTAAAAAATTCCAAAAACTAATCTTAAATCTATCGGAAAAAATCCCCATTATAGGAAGCCGAATTACTAAAACTTTTAAACAATTCTGGATTATTGGTGGGAGTAAAAGCGTTGTTATACAGTCGGTTCTTATTAGCTTATTTCTTCAATTTACAAATTGCTTAGCCTTTTATATCCTCAGCCAACCCTTTTATGGAACAGCACTTCCTTTAGGTTATATTCTATCACTCATTCCTATCGGTTTTATCGCTATAGCAATCCCTATCTCTCCAGCGGGCATCGGTGTTGGTCATGTTGTTTTCGACCAACTTTTTGAACTCATTGGGGTCCATGGAGGTGCTAATTATTTCAATCTATATTTTATTTGCTTGGTTCTTGCGAATTCATTGGGAGTTATTCCCTATATTTATAGTGGGAAACGGCACAAATTATCAGGGACACAGGAGTTTGAAGATTTTAGCACTTAAAAAATAGTCATTAAGCTTTTCGAAGTTCAGGATAGATAAAAATTTTTTCTAATTCTACGTGTCCATATCTTTGCCATTTAGTTTTTAATGATTCTGTAAAAAGTAGAAAATTTATCTCCTCATCCGGATCTCGTAATTTTCTTACTTTTCTAGCTTGTTTTTTAAGAATTGAAGAAATTTCTTTAGGTAAAAAAGCCATGCCAGCTGTAAGGTAGGTTTTAGCTTTATACCTCAGAGAACGTCCCATAAAAATATCCCCCTTAAAAAGAGAAATTTCAGGATGATCATTAGCTAAAGTTATTCTCTTGTTGTGTAAAATATCCTTCAATATGTAATGCCTCCGAAAGCTTTTTCCCATGTATTGAAACATTGAGTGGTTGTATCCCAACAAAGCCACCTTTATGTCTCCTTCAATATCCTTATCTTCCAAATAAATTTCAATTGGAGGTCTCTTTCCTCCCTTTGAAACAAATTGAAATAAATACCAATCATTAAAAGAATTCATTCGAAACTCATAGTCCTCATCTTCTTCCAAAGCCTGCCCTGTAAAGCTAAAATATTCCTCTTTAGCTTCAAGTAATTGCTCATAATGCTCGCCTGAAGTGAACTCCGACAATGCCTGATCAATATGAGTTTTCAGTTCAACATACATATTTATTCATCAACCTTTAAAACGGCGAGAAAAGCCTCCTGAGGCACTTCAACAGAGCCCACCATTTTCATTCTCTTTTTTCCAGCTTTTTGCTTCTCAAGGAGTTTTCTTTTACGAGAAATATCACCCCCATAACACTTCGCTAAAACATTTTTTCTCAAAGCCTTAACTGTTTCACGGGCAATAATCTTAGCACCAATAGCCGCTTGAACAGCAATATCATATTGCTGACGACCAATAAGCTTCTGTAATTTTTGTGTAAGATATCTTCCCTTATAAAACGAACTTGAACGATGGCAGATCAGACTTAAAGCATCCACTTTATCACCGTTTAGAAGTACGTCAACCTTTACCAAGTCGGAAGATTCATAGCCTTTAAATTCATAATCCATTGAAGCATAACCCTTTGAATAGCCCTTAAGTTTATCATAAAAATCAAAAACCATTTCACTTAAAGGGAGATTATAAAAAACTTGAACCCGCTCTTCAGTAATATACTTCATATCAGTTTGCTGTCCTCGCCTTTCCTCACAAAGCTTAATAATATTGCCAATGTATTCATTTGGTACATGAATCGAAAGGGCCACTATTGGCTCTTCGATTCTCTCAAAATCACCAGGCTCAGGCATCTCAGAAGGATTGGATATTTCGTTAACCTCACCATCTAACATAACCACACGGTAACTTACACTTGGTGCAGTAGAAATGAGATTGAGTTCAAACTCTCGCTCCAACCGCTCTTGAATAATACTCATGTGAAGAAGCCCCAAAAACCCACAGCGAAACCCAAACCCGAGAGCACCTGAAGTTTCCGGTTCATAAGTAAAACTTGAATCATTTAAAGCTAATTTCTCCAAGGACTCTTTTAGGCTTTCATATTCACTCGATTCAACGGGAAAAATCCCGCAAAAAACCATCGGTTTAACTTCTTCGTAACCCTCTAAATTAGGTGTGTCTTTAGCCTTAGCATGAACGATAGTATCACCAACCTTAACATCTCTCACTGTTTTGATGCCACAAATAAGCATTCCCACTTCACCGGCTCCGAGCTCATTTACTTCTGTAAAAAAAGGAGTGTTCACAGCTAGTTTTAAAACTTCGTATTCTCCCTCAGAGCGCTTCAAATAAACTTTATCCTTCTTTCTAATAGTACCATTCATCAATCTCACAAGGACGACTACTCCCTGGTAGGGATCAAACCAAGAGTCAAAGATAAGAGCTTGCAACGGTTTATTAGCATCTCCCGTTGGTGGCGGAATCCTTCTCACAATTGTTTCACAAAGATCCTCAATTCCAATACCATTTTTAGCAGAGACCTCATCAGCATCTTCGGCTTCGATACCAACAATATCCTCAATCTGCTTTTTAATCCGAGGGGCATCAGCATGGGGGAGATCTATTTTATTGAGAACAGGAATAATTTCAAGGTCGTTATCAATGGCCATATAAACATTAGCCAAAGTTTGCGCTTCTACCCCTTGTGAAGCATCAACAACTAA
The DNA here is from genome assembly GCA_965206965.1 of Bacteriovoracaceae bacterium. Taxonomy (GTDB): domain Bacteria; phylum Bdellovibrionota; class Bacteriovoracia; order Bacteriovoracales; family Bacteriovoracaceae; genus CBDBLK01. The sequence goes on from OZ242254.1 coordinate 854,267, forward strand.
TAGAGCACCATCACAAGAAGCTAAAGAACGACTCACTTCATAAGTAAAATCAACATGCCCAGGGGTATCAATCAGATTAAAAAAGTAATCCTTTCCATCTTTTGCTCTATACTTAAGACGAACCGCTTGGGCCTTAATCGTAATCCCCCGCTCTTTTTCCAAATCCATCTTATCTAAAAGTCGATCTCCCTTTTCTCGCTCTGTTACAGAGCCAGTAACCTCCATAAAGCGATCGGCGAGAGTAGACTTTCCATGATCGATATGGGCAATAATAGAAAAATTTCGAATACAATCTTGAGCCATAAGAACACTAAAACAAGATCAAAAATTAAGCTAAGGATAGCTATCAGTAGTTGGCGTGTTTAAAAACTCGAACAAAAAACTATAATCTTCAAATTTTCAAACCATCAAACGAAAATTTAGTGTTCCCGCATTTATAAAAAACACCAACCACTAACTAGGTAAATACTTCGGCTGACAATACCATAAGGTAGTAATCTAAGGAACTTTCTTTTCCTCGGACGGGAATAACATTGGCATACCCTTCAAAAAGTTTCTCCGATTCTTTGGGTTTCTCACTCTCCGACCCTTCTTCTCGCCCTTCTCCCCCTCTCTCTTCAACCTCACTTTCTCTCGTATTTTCAACTTCTTGATGCTTTGCAGATATTGAGATCACAGAGTTTTCAATTTTAGATCGCCGTTTTATGGCCAATTCAAAGGTCTCAACAATACAAGAGGGTATACGGGTATCAGTCATTTCTTTTCCAATAATATCCTCAGACTGAACCTGCAAAAGAGAATAAGTCTGATTATTCATATAAATGAGTTTACCCTGTGCCGTACTCACCAACACCGGTCTTTTGACCATATTGGCGAGGGCGTCAAATTTGCGATTCTCAACAGAAATCCGATCTGCTCGAAGCTCCTCAAAAACTTTAAAAGAATGAATCATCTTATTCATCTCGCGTGCAATCTCACCGATCTCATCATCCTGAGAATAATAGATACTCACATCAAAGTTGCAGTCTTGAAGCTCGCGAATAGCATCTTTGATTTTCTTAAAAGGAAGAGCAATCTTTCCTGGAACCACAAGCGCTAAAATAATTGTAAATAAAAAACCGATAATAAGGACAATCATCATAATTCGCTTAGTCTCGCTAATAATCTTTTTAATCTGCTTATCTCGTTCCACAGACTCAAAATACTGAATGTCCTGAAACTCAGAAAAAGCATCCAAAATTTTGTCTGCCAAATCACCAATCGTATTGGAGCCAACAGCACTACGATCAAAAAGAGCGCCTTTAGAAAGAAGAATTTTCAAAGAATCTACATAAGAAAGCATTTGCCCAACAACTTTTTTAGCTTCAGGGTCGTTGTGAAGAGAGTCCAGTGTATGCAACTGAGAAGTAAAACTCTCACAAAGATTCATCACTTGATCAACAAGTTGGGGAGAGGGCTCTTGAACCAAAATTCTTCTTTGATACTTCAAAAGAGAAACTGCTTGAATACGAATTTCATCCATGAGAAGAGACTTGCGGTTAAAACCAATTGAAATAGTTTCAATATCTCTGTTGAGAGCATTGAGAAAGTGAAAAACAGTAAAAGCGAGGCCGAGCACCAAAATATTGGCGATAATAAAGCTCCACATCACTCGTCCTCTCAGGGATAAATTCACAACCCTTCCTTTTTCACTCTGCCAAGTCGGTAAACAACCTATTAAAGTTCTTTTCGCTACCAACTAAAACCACAATGTCATCCGCTTCAATAACATCCATGGGCATAGGACAATCGTTTATTTCTACTCTATAAGCGGCTTTTCCATCTTCAGAAATATAAGGAACACGTTTTTGAAGAGCCACAATATTAAGAGAATAATTTTGACGAATTTTAGACTCCACTAGCGTTTTGCCTTCAAACCTCTTTCCGAGTCTCAACTCAACGATAGAATAGCCAGCAGCAAAGTTATACCTTTGCAAAACGTGGGGAGCGACAATCTTAGAAGCAATGATTTCCCCCATCTCTTCCTCAACTAGAATAATTTCAGAAGCTCCAATCTCATGAAGAATATGTTCGTGGATCTGAGAAGTCGCCCGGGCAATCACCCGTCCTACCCCTAATTTCCTCAGCATTGTGACAGCCATAATGGATTGTTCAATGTGATCCCCAATAGCGACAACAGCAACATCAACATCAGAAATATTGACCGACCGTAAGGATCTCTCATCAGTCACATCTAAAACAACAGCATGAGTTACCCGGTCCTTAATTCTCTGAACAAGAGTTTCATCCTTATCGATAGCCACCACTTCAGCACCTTTCTCGTAGAGCCGAACTGCTGTTTTTGCGCCAAATGTTCCCAATCCAATAACTGCCACAATCATTTTTCAACTTCCCGTGTAGCTTATTACACGTTGAATTTAGAGCGGTAACGGTCCACAATTTGCTCTAAGCTTAGGTAAAACGAAAGGGGATAGCCGAAAGATCATAAAAACCAAACGGATAAAGAGCCAGTGGCCAAACGCCTCTGGCATTCGACTAACTTTAAAAAAAGCACGTAACAGAAAAAATTTTACTTTGCACGTCCAGCCTAGCAACATAATCCAATCCCAATGATCAGGTAGTACGAGCCGCTACCATCCCGTAATCTCATTATAACCAAGCTCTTAACCGATCATAATCCTGCCATCAGGGTAGTCAATTTTTCCGATTGATTTATCTTGTTGACCAATTGCAAGAATCAAAGTTAGAGGGCCAATCCTACCCGAAAACATCAACATGGCAACGGCCATCTTACCTGCAGAAGATAAAAAAGGCGTTATTCCAAGGGTCAATCCAACAGTTCCAGAAGCCGAGATCACTTCAAAAAAAATAGCTAAAAAATTTTGATTCGACTCTAACTTAATTAAAAGTAGGATAAAAAAACTAGTGATTAAAATAGAAATAAAGGTCAAAGCCGTAGCTCTTACAACAATCGGCCCAGGAACTGTTCGGTCAAAGATCGTGACTGACTTATCCCCTTTTAGAGTTGATCTTATTGACTGCACCAAAATAGCAAGAGTCGTCGTTTTTACTCCACCAGCAGTAGAGCCCGGTGAGCCTCCAATAAACATAAATAAAGACATTAAATAAAGCGTATAGGTATGCAAGTTAGTCAGAGGAATTGTATTAAAACCAGCTGTTCGCAAAGTAATAGACTGAAAGAGAGAAATTTGGATTTTCTCCCACAGTGTGTAACTGTCCAAAGCATGGAGAAACTCTCCAAAAAAAATAAAAAGAGTTCCTGCTAAGGTGAGAAAGGCGCTAGCGACAAGCACTGTCTTAGTGTGAACTCCTAATCGAACCAATTTTTTACCCTTGAGAAGAACCTCTTTTAACTCCTTAAGCACAATAAAGCCAAGCCCTCCAAGAACCACAAGGACTGCAATCGTTCCGTGAATTAATGGATTCGCGGCATAAGCTTCTAAACTAGTATCAAATAAAGCAAAACCAGCATTACAAAAAGCTGAAATCGAATGAAAAAAACCATAATAGAGAGCTTGCCCAAATTCAAAGCCTTCAAAAGTGAAAGCAATAGCCAAAACGATAGCTCCCCATAATTCAATAAAGAATGTGTATTTAATAATGTCGACAATCATTTGAAACAAATCTTCTAAACTATTTACATCGAGAAGATCCTGCATAATGATCCTATCTTTCATACCCATACTTCTTCCCAAGAGAATGGTAAGAGAAGAGTACAACGTCATAATTGATAAACCACCAATTTGGATAAGAAGGAGGATCACAACTTGACCAAAAATACTCAAATCGCTAACCAGCGACTTTGTCACTAGGCCTGTCACGCAAGTTGCAGAAGTGGCCATAAAGATGGCATCAACAAAACTAAGTGACTTTCCCTCTTGTGCCGCAACAGGCAGCATGAGAAGAAATGTTCCCAATAAAACAACACCTGAAAACGAAACCAAAACCATTTGTGCTGGACGAAGACGAACTCCCTGAAAAAATGAGGGCCCTCCTCGGTCTTCTTCCTTCTGAAGTTTCCCTCCTCCCTCACTATAGAGCCCAAGAATTGTCGATAGAAGGTGAGCCGAACCGAGCCAGAAAGTAAACTCACGGTCTCCCCAAGTAATGATCAAAGGGATAAAAACAGTAAGTGAAAAAACGTGACGCCGAAAAAAATCCTCTACTCCGCGACTCGTCATAAAATTAATAAAAACAGAGCAGGCCAGAACAATAGGCACGACCGTAGTCCCGATAGCCATTATTTGATTGATAAGCTCAGTGCTCCACCCTTTAGGGATTTTATCGACGCTCTTTAGAGAGTAAAATAAAATAAATGTTCCGTTGAGAAACAATTCCAACAGAAAAGGTATTTTCGACAAACCTGGATGCATAAATCTATGATACCAATTTGCTTCTACGAATGCAGAAATTAAAAAAGCGGCTTAATGTTTCATCGACAGGATTGAGCTTTTGAAAAAAAGCGATAAAAACCAAGAAATTTACTTTTCTATTCAACATATCGACAGCCTAGGACAAGGAGTTTCTAAAAAAAATCAGCAAATTGTTTTTATACCTAAAACACTTCCCGAAGAAACAGGCAAAGCCCAAATCGTCCATCGCAAAGGAAAGGTTCAATTCGCCAAAAGTATAGAAATAACCAAGAAGTCAACCCATCGTCAAAAACCTGATTGCTCTCACTTTAAAAACTGTGAGGGCTGCGCTTATTTGCACACTAGTTATCAAAATGAAGCTCTACTTAAACAAAAGGCTGGCGAGCAACAATTTAAAAAATTGCTAGGAAACTTTTCTTTCTCATTTACTCCATCTCCTCAACGTTATAGATACCGCAATCGCATCCAACTTCACTATGATCGCCATCAAACATTACTCGGATTCCGTATCAATAGAGGTAAACAAATTCTCGAAGTGCCAAACTGTCTTCTTCCTCATCCCCTTATCAGCCAAAAACTTGAACACCTTTATAAAAACCGATATTGGCTCGAATTGACTAAAAATGCCCCACCCCAAGGCCATCTAGAGCTTTATTTAAAAAACGATGACGTTCAAATTCATTTGAACCGCCCTTATGCCTTTGGAGGATTTACTCAAGTAAATCAGGAAATGAATTCAAAACTAATCGAGTTGATATCCCAAATTATCAAACCAGAAGGCCCCATCCTAGACTGCTTTGGAGGCAAAGGGAACTTCACTAAGCCCTTTAGCCAAGTTCCCTCTCTAGTTGTTGACATAACCCCTAATCTCGAAAAAGAAATGGCGCCTCATCAAGAGTACTTGACTCTTAACCTCTATCAAAATCAAGCTATTCAAAATCTCCAAAAACACCTGCTAAATAAGGAATACACTTCCTTTGATGGCATCATCATAGATCCCCCTCGAAATGGATGGAAAAACCTTATAAATCTAGAAAAATGGCTTCAACCGAGGTGGATACTTTACATTTCTTGTTTCTATCCCACAATGATTCGGGACCTTATGCCTCTCAAAGAAAGATATAATTTCCGACATACAGAGTTTTTCGACTTTTTTCCTAGTACCAAACATATTGAAACTCTTCTTTTATTGGAAAAAAAAATACCTGAGAGCGGTAATTCTTTAACGTTAAGTTGAATTTCAAGACCCCTATCATTAAAATAGGAAAAATAAAATGAACCCCTGAAAATTGAAAAAATATGCTAAAAAACCTACTTTTTCTATCAAGTTTTATTTTAGTTACTGCTTGTGCAAGTGGACTGAAAGAAAAAACACCAAGAGAAAAAAAAGCTGAGCTTTACTATGGCCATGGAACTAGTCACCTCATAAAAAAAGACTACACTTCGGCTTTAGACTACCTCTTGAAAGCAGTAGAGCTCGCCCCCAAAGATTCTAAAGTTCATAATAATTTAGGCATGGCTTATTATTTTAAAAAAGATAATCAGAAAGCCATTAAGCACTTAAAAAAATCTATTGATTTAGAACCCAAAAATAGTGAAGCTCGCAATAATATCGCTGGAATTTACGCAGAAATGAATCAGCTTCAAAAAGCCAAAGAACAATATAACGTTGTAGTCAAAGACCTCCTCTATAAACATCAATATAGAACCTATTACAATCTCGCTTTAATCGATCTCAAGGAAAACAACCCCAATAAAGCGCAATTCAAATTAGTAAAATCTATTAAAGAAAACGAACAATATTGCCCAGCCTATTATCAATTGGGCTTAATTTCGCGCCAAAACTTTGCCTTTCGCAAAGCTGTTGAATTCTTTAAAAAAGCTAGCCTTGGTCCCTGTGTTGATAGCCCTGCCCCACAATATCAACAAGCCCTTAGCTACATTGATCTCAATCACCACGAAAAAGCCTTCCATAAACTAAGAGAAATTATTGAGAGATTCCCCACATCTCACTACTCGATACTTGCAACAAGAAAGCTCAAAGCAATCAAAGTTAACCAGTTTAGAAAGAAAAAATACAACCTATCAAAATTGAAAAAGACCCAAATAAAAACAAAAAAAAACAAAAAGAGTGATCCTAAAACCTCTACTCTTAATTTTTAATTATGGAAAAAAGAAACAACATTATTAATAAATACAGCCCAATATCCAATCAAGAAACAAATAGAAAAACCTCTAATTTAAGCGAGATGACTCTTCCATCTGTTGGAAAACATTTACAATCCCATAGAAAAAATAAAAATCTAACCCTAAAGAATGTTTCTCAACACACTAAAATAGGGCCTACCAATTTGGAGTTTCTTGAAAAAGATCAGCTCGATAAACTTCCCGATAGAGCTTACGTTATCGGCTATGTCAAAAGTTACTCTAAAGTTCTTGGTATCAATGAGAAAGAATCGTTAGAACTTTTAGAAAAAACTTATGAACATTCAAAACCAAGACCTATTCCTGTAGTCGTAACTGCCGACACTTCTGCTCAACCAAAAAACCCTAACCGCTATAAAAATAATGCCCTTATAGCCACATTTTTTCTCGTCATTATCATCGGTCTCTTTTTTGCTTTTAAACTCAGTAAAGATTCTTCTCCTAAAATTGCTAACACAGAAAGTAAGTTCGAAAAAATTCCTTTGCCAAAAGAAAAAGAAATTATTGTTACGCCTCAAACTCTAAGTGCCGAATCACCACTCAAACCAGAGCTTCCTCAACCACCTCAGAAAATTAAAGAAAAGATCACTAAAGAAAATCCAGAAACTAAAACTGTAGAAAAAGAACAGGATGAAAAAGTTAAAACAAAGTTTTATCCTTTAACAAAAAAACTTTATGGTGTAGACAGTGGAATGGGCCAAGTAGAGATCAACGAATTTGTTCCTGCTAAGTTCAGAAGTGCCAATGTCCAAGGAAAACAGAATATTTATATCTCAGCGATTAAAGGCAATACATGGCTTACCTATAAGCTCGACAACAAGCCTATCAAACAGCTTGTTCTTGAAAAAGGCAAAGGCCTCTTTTTGCGAGGAGATGAAGCCCGTATTTTTCTCGGCAATCTTGGAGCAGTCAAAGTTTTTCTTAACAATGAACCCCTTGTTCTCTCCTCCAGAACAGGAGTTAAAAATCTTGTTTTTCCTCAAGAAAACAGAAACAAGTACGTAATGCCATTATTCATCTATAATAATAATGGAACAGCTCAAGCATCAGATGAGTACATTAAAGAAAAGGGCATTAAGCTTCAGTTTTCTCTTAACTAAACCAATCAATTTTTCTAAAAAAACGAAATCCAATCAAAGCGAGTACTAAAGTAGGTGCAAATATTGAAATAATCGGTGGGCATCGTCCTGCTTTTGAAAGTGCTATCCCCAAAAAGAAGATAGCATAATAACTAATAATAATTATTAAGCCTATTGATTCAGAGTTTTTTATTCTTCCCCTACCCTTTTTAATGCCTAAACTAAATCCAAGAAATATAAAAACTAACACAGTGAATGGTGCATTCCATCGAGACCAAAATTCCAACTGGCTCTTAGATAGGCTCCTTAAAAGAGCTCTCAGTTTTCGTTTCTCAAAACCTGATAATTTTTTATTTTGCTTTTCCTTATCAAAGTATTTTCTTAATCTCTCTTTTTTATGATTAATAAGTTGATCAAGCTCACGACTGCTCCTCATATTGTCCTTAACAAGAAAACCAGCTCTCCCTCTTCCTGAAAACATAGGAAAGTCGTATTCATTAAAAAGTATTTTCTCAATCCTTTTCTTTCCTAAAATTTTGATAATATGACCGTCAATTAAGGCGATTCTCGCCTGTGGACTCAATGGATCATCTTGAGTTTGTTTAATGAGGGTGCCTCGCTTGGCAACAATAATTTGTTCCTCTCCGGCCTTCGAAACCCTAATAAAAACTTCCTTGAGAATACGCCCCTTTCCAACCACTTCTTTACTAAAAATAGTCACCCCAGGTATCTCAGTAAAAAACTGACCAGACTCAATGCTACTCAACCATGCCTTAGAGACCACCTGACGAATCGTATTCCTCACTATTTTTTTTGAATAGGGAGCCAAGTTATTCCCAATAGCAAAAACTAAAATGGCAATTAATATTCCTAGAATGAGAAAAGGGGCAAACAAGTCATTCTTTCTCAACCCAAAAGAACGCATAGCTATAACTTCAGAGTTTTCAGAGAGTTTATTCATAGTATAAACAGTGGCAAACAAGGCAGCGAGAGGAATTACTACTGGCAAAAAAGAAGCCGCTACATGGCTCACCAATTCTGCTAGCAATTGAAACTCTAGCTCCTTACTTATTAGGATTCGAATTAAACGAAAAAGCTGAAATATGAGCAAAAAAATAACAAAGAACAATGTGCTCAAGACAAATGAACTGATGAAACTAGCGGCTAAATATCTTTGAACGACTTTAAACATAGCATCACTTTTTAGACAAAGAACGCTATACCATGCTAGGGTTAGGCGCTTTTTACTAGGATATCAGAAATCCTCCTGACAAACCTAAATAACAATCACTTCGAGAGGAGAAAATTTATGCAAATCTCTCTTAAGTTTAATACAACCTCTTATACCTCTAAAGATTTAGTCGTTATAGGAACGTTTTGTAAAACACAAAAAAGCGGCAAAAAAAACCAAATAACTCCCATTCTCACCGACTGGGATAAGCAACTCAAAAAAGCCTATGAAGGACTCAATTCTAAGGATCAATTTAATGGCTCTAAAAAGACGAGCTTTCTCTTCGATGCCGGCAACACCCGCGTTCTCGTTTGTGGTTTAGGAGAGAGTAAAAGCTATAGTGCTGAAGATCTTAGGCGAGCTATCGCTAATGTCCTAAAGCAATCACAGAAACAAGTGAAGACCCTTTCTATCGACCTTGACAGTTTTCTCGTTGAAAAAGATTTAGAGAAAACAATTGCTCTTATTAGTGAATCCTTAATCATGACCAGCTATAGCTTTGACAAATATAAGTCTCAAACCCAGGACATTAAGCTCAAACAGGCTTTTTTAGAGAGTAAAACAAAAAAAATAGCCCCTCAAAAAACGAAAAAAGCTTTAGAGGAAGCGATTGTTATCGCCGAGTCAGTTAATATCTGCCGCTCCTTTGTTAATGAACCCCCCAACGTTCTCAACTCGATAACCTACGCCAAAGAAATTGAAAAAGATATCAAGGGAGTCAAAGGCGTTCGTATAAAAACACTGGGCCTTCAAGAACTTAAAAAAGAAAAAATGAGAATGTTCCTGTCTGTTAACGCTGGCTCCGCTCACCATCCCAGGCTTGTCCATTTAACCTATACACCCTCTAAAGCTACTAAAAATACTAAACATATCGCCCTAGTAGGAAAAGGAATCACTTTTGACACCGGTGGATACTCTCTCAAGCCCTCATCATCTATTATCAATATGAAATTTGATATGGCCGGTTCCTCAACCGTCTATGCCGCTTTTAGGGCCGCAGCTAAGCTGCAACTCCCCCTCAAAATCTCCTGCTTTTTGGGGCTAACCGACAATGCAGTCAGCCGAGATGCCACCATGCCCGATTCTATCGTCACCGCAAGAAATGGAAAAACCGTAGAAATTCTTAATACCGACGCTGAAGGAAGACTGGTTTTAGGCGATTGCTTGGACTACGCTTGTTCACAAAAACCCGATGCTGTCATTGATTGCGCGACTCTAACGGGAGCCTGTCTAGTGGCTCTAGGAACCGAAATGTGCGGTCTTATGGGAAATGATCACCAGCTCACTCAAAAACTTCAAAAATCAGCGAAAGCGGTCGACGAATACATGTGGGAACTCCCCATCATCCCTGAGTGGAGCGAAGATATGAAATCTCCTATTGCCGATCTCAAAAATATTGGAGGCTCTCGCTTCGCCGGAACAGCAAAAGCAGCCGCTTTCCTACAAGAGTTTATTCAAGAGGGTATTGCTTGGGCCCATCTAGACATTGCCGGCATTGGCGATAGCCAAGGCCACCTTCCCTATTGCCCACCAAAAGGTGGCTCTGGAATGATCGTTAGGAGTCTAGTCGAATTCTTGAGAAGTGAGAGTTAACCCACTCGACTTTTTTTCTTCTTAAAAAACGTTAAGTCATTAATATCATTGATTTTTCTATGTCTATAAAATGATCATAAGCCAGTAAAAATTTCAATCGTCACCCGGGTTATACCTTGAGCCTATATCCTGGAAAGGCCATGAAATTAAACAAAACGACAAATTTTACTCTCTGTGAAAAGAAAAGCTATTTTCCCTGGTTTTTCTCCATCTTCTCCATCCTCACTCTCTTCAATATCTCCTCAACCGAAGCTCTCGAGCCACGAGAAGAATACCTAATAGAGAGCAGCTACACTCAGATAAGGTCACTGACCCACTCTCTAGTGACAGAATTTCCTCCCTCAAAACACATTTATGTGGGAGTTGGCCGAAGCCCCACTCCCTTGATTGCTTTTTTGCAATCAATAGATAAAAAAGCAGCCATCAATTTGCCCTTATCTAATTTTCGCTATGGTGGAAGTGACCAAATAGAGATGAACCGAGAAAGTCTAGAGCTTATCCATCAACACTTTGAAAAAGTCTTTAGCCAATATAAAGGAAAGGGAAAGACGATCGTTTTTATTGACTATATCGAGTCGGGGAAAACTTTATTTAGTGTTCAAAAGTACTACAATCAATTTAAAAAAAATAAACGAGGAATGCCTAAGGCCTTAAGTGCCGGGCTCAGTGAGAGGGGGACTGCCACTCCTTCAGTTTATCGAGGCTCCAATCTCCGCAAACCTCGAATGTTTCATTTAAAAGAAAGCTTGGGAAAAACGATTCGAGATCAAGAGTGGAAGGATATAGCCGAATACGAGAGGACTAATATGAATACCTTAAAATACGGTCCTCCCCAAAAAACTTCACCTCATACCTATAGAACATTAAAAACACGATTTATGGCCAAACAGAAAAAAGATAAAAGCCATCAATTTTTTGAAATTCTAAAAGGGCTCTCTCTAAGCAATCAAAGCAAAAAATGTTCTGAGCTAATGAAATCACTTCTCAATCTGCCTTAAGGCCTCATAAGCTGCTGCCGTCACAGTGTTGGAAAGATTGAGGCTTCTAATATGCTGGCTAAAGAGGGGCAAAGCATAACAGCTCTTTTTATCGATAATATCCTCGGGAAGTCCCGAGGTTTCCCTGCCAAAAACTAAATAGCATTCCTTTGCAAATGGAGCTTCAAAATAGGATCGATTTTGAGCAAAACGGCTAAAAAAAATCAAATTTTGAGGATTTTCCCCCTCTACGAAATCTCTCCAAGACAAATGCTCACGGAGATCGACATATTTCCAATAATCAAGCCCGGCCCGCCGAACTGCCTTTTCATCTAGATCAAATCCCAAAGGGTGAATTAAATGAAGCCGTACCCCCAGGGCCAAACAAGTCCGACCCACACTGCCCGTATTGCCAGGGATTTCGGGTTGAAAAAGAACAATATGGAATAAGGGCTTTTCCATAGGGTTACACACTATAGATCAGCCCAAAACCTCTTTCAATTAAAAATGATAAGTCATTGAGACACGGGTCAACAGGCGGTCAAGAGAGAAAACACCGTTTTCATCGCCATCGTGAACGCCATCGTTTCCACTCGTACCAACGACACCGTCCACCTTTAACTGACCGAAGTTGAAAGTTGCCCCAGCGGAAACAGAGGTCGAATCACCCAAGTCTTCCTTTCTATCGCTACTATCTGCTAAATTTCCATTATAGCGATTAGAAAAACTCATTCTCGCCAGCATATTGGGTACATTTGCCAAATTTTTTGTCTCTCGTTTTCCATAAAAATTGTGCGAAACTGAACCCCTCAAGGTCAGCCAATCCGTGACGGCCACTTCATAGGCAAAAACGAGAGGAATTCGCTTAAGCTCAACTTCTGTTGCTCCTGCAAGGTATTTAACCTCGGCTTTTTCTTGGAAAAAGTTCAAGCGGGTCAACAAAGTCTGGCTTTTTGTTACTTTATTGACATAGCCAACGCCAGCAATAAACTCTCTAAAACTTCCCTCGCGCATCGAACCAGATTCCTTAATCTCCCAATCACCTTGTTTCAAGGAGACAAACGCTCTCATCTCGTCCCATTGATAACGACCTCCCAATTGGTAGCCTAGTTTGCCTTCAAATTTCAAAGAGTCATCGGAAGTATCTTCAGCTCCATTAGCTAGCCAAGTATTAGCAAAAACCTCCGCTTGATCAAACAAAGCTCCTAAGCGAATACCGTAAGTGGTGTCTTTCGTTTTGGCATTTAGTCCCGTAGTACTTTCGTTTTTTCCGCTGGAATAGAGAAAGTTCACCGCCCATTTAAATCCATGATCTCCGCCAAAGAAAAGATCGAGAGTATTATCGGGAGCCGGAAGTCTATCGTTAGGATTGGTTCCCCAACTCGACATCCTCAAAAGCTGAAGGGTATCAGATTCATTGCCCAAGTAGATTCCCCAGGTATAGGGACCCGAAGCTCGGATGAAACCTCCCTCAGCTTTAGGCTCTGTATCCAGATCAAAGTTTGTCACGTTGCCTACTTCACCCCATTCTAGACGCGCGTAATTGTGAAACTTATGGATGTTGGCTGCATTAAGAAAAAGATTGGCGTTGTCATCAATATAATGGGAGCCGGTCTTCTCTTCGCCGAGGGCGAGTAAACGAGCCTTAGAAGCCATAATAGATTGTATTCCCCCGATTAAAAGCGCGATCACCAATAGAATTTTTTTCACCCATTTCTCCTTTTATAAAGCTTTCGTTCAAATCATCATTAAAAATAGACTCTTATCGTGAGTAAAATTTTCTTTACCCTCAGGTCATTTGTAAATTAAAGCTTAGAGAAAATGGATACTCACTTTAATGAAAAGAGGCCAGCGAGGTGATCTTTGCTATCAGCTTATGACTATCTCTCATACCCCTTATTTTAAAGCCATTTTTGATCAATACCAAAAAAAAAGGCTTCCCCGAAGGGAAGCCTTTCATTATCTCAAGTTTTGTCTTTTGACTTAGAACCAGTAGTGAACAGCCACTCGACCCATTAAACGATCGAGAGCCAAAACACCTGACTCAGTACCGGTACTAGAGTCCCCATCGTGACCACTGTTTCCAATAACACCATCGATTTTCAACTTACCGAAGTTAAGAGTCGCTCCAGCTTCCACATCAGTTGTGTTAGCAGTCGTTCTTTCGTAAGTTCTACCGCTTTCTTTATTTTCAGTGGTATTAAGAAAGACGTTTTGAGTGATTGAACCACGAAGAGTCAACCAGCTCGTTGCATCGGCTTCAAAACCAGCAGTTAAAGGAAGAGAGGTCGTATTCCTTTCCACGGTATTGTTTGCCGTTGCCCCATCTTTATCCTCTGCTGATTGGCTAACGTAGCGAACATCAAAAAAGACCATTGAAGAAGAAGACATCTTCTTCATGCGACCAACTCCAAGGGTAATAGTGTTTTGGCTAGTCTCATTCTTAGCCACACCACCCCCAGGAGTGTACTCGCCACCCTGTGTTCTGTAGTTAAAAAAGAAGTTTAAGTCTTGCATAGCGTATCCCGCTCCAACTTCAAGACCGCTTCCTTCCCACTTCACATCGCTAGAGGTGTCCGTATTCTTTGATTCATCAGATAGTGTCAAATTGGCGTAGACATCGATGTCTCCGAGCATGACTCCACCACCAATATTTAGACCTGAATTTTCTCTCTCTGGTCCTCCGGCCGTGGCAGATTCTGCGCTAGCGCTAGCGTAGCCCAAACGCACACCCCACTCAACACCCATATCGCCAGCCAGGAAAAGATCGAGCTCATTGTCCCGAGCCAATAAGCCTGAGTTACCCACAGCAACACTAGAGCCTGCGTGACTATTACCACCAGTACGGATAGAGTTTTGAGAGTTCAAATCAGAGCCAAGGTAAACACCGTAAGCCAGGGAGCCCATTGAGCGGAAAAATCCCCCTTCGGCACCAGGGGCGGTCGCTGTGCTACCATTCGAGGTAGCATCTCCCCACTCCGTAATAACGTAGTTGCTCATTCCCGACAACATCGCGGGATTTTTGAACACGTTACGAGAGTCTTTTAAATAGTAAGAACCACGATCAGCATCTTGCCCCAATGCTTGCATACGAGCTTTTGAAGCCCAGGCACTTCCACAAAGCAACGCAACAGAGGTAGCTAAAACGATTTGCTTCTTCATTAATCTTCTCCTTGAAAGAAACGATTACATCCTTTTAGTTTGTAATCAAATTTTAGCGGTCAATATCAAAAAGGTTATTTAAACCCAAAGAAAAATCTTTATCTCAGCTATAGTAAATTTTTAGCTTGGTCGGTTTAAAAGTCAATGAATTATAAATAAAAAGATAGCATTTTTTTAAAGGCGCAATTCGATTTCATTCAAACAAACAGCCCCTCGAGCAAAAAAGGAGAGGCCCTCTAAACCGTCTTGGCCTTCAGCTTTATCCAAGTCATTATTCTCGATAGGCGCATTAAAACTGACCATTTGAAAGTTTGGCAACTCTCCACGAACCCTCTGAAAAAGCCGATCGTCAATTTTTAGACAGGCAGAATCTTCACTTAATTTAATAAATTCTTTAAAAGGAATTTTCGAAAAATTTTTAAAGATTTTATTTAAATTTCGTTTAAGAAGACGAATTTTCCTAGAAACCTCTTCTTCAGAGCTCTGATCAGCGTCGAGGTAAGTAACAAATTCAGCTCTTTGCCCACTCTCACCCCTATCTCTAAACTCTCCTACAAAATGGCCCCAGTCGTGAGTGTAGCTGAGGGGGATAAATAGAGTTTCAAATTTGTCAGTTATTGCTTGATCAAAATCAAAACGAATATAAAGAGCACTCGGAGAACACGTTTCTTTACAAAATTGAACAAATTTTTCACTCAATTGGCCCTTATCCTGATAGCTTTTTAAAAAAGCCTGAGAGCTCCTTGCCCAGTATAAAAATTCACAGCCCACCCTGGTACCGTCAGCACAATCAAGAGAAAAGTAACGAGGCTCCAACAAATCACGGGGCTCCTCTCTACAAAAACCAATGAGGGAGAGATCTAAACGCTCTTTATTGATCGACACAAAAAATTCTTCCTCTCTCAAAAAAGGATAAAGGGCCTCAAGATCAAACTCAACTCGTGGTTGGGTAAAAAACTTTTCATTCCAAAGAAGTTTTTGAGGCTTGATTCTTCCACAAAAATCACGCCATTTAAGTTCTTTATAAAAGAGTGGAGACGCTTCCTTTCTCTGTAATTCAAGGTCGGGGAAAAGACATTCTATCTTTTCTACATTCTTCCTCCCCCTAAGAGTGCTTGGTCCCAAGGGATAGATATCAGTTCTTGCCACAGGATATTCACTGAGAAGGGCGACTTGTTCTAAGCCAAATTTATTTTTGAGCTTTTCATACAAGCAAAGGGAAAAGAGATCTTCACCAACGACAACATGCTGCCTGTAGAGCTCTTTTTTTTCTTTTTGGGTCTCTCTTTTGAACTTAAGAAGCCGGCCTGGCGCCATGAGATTTCTCCAGGGATAGAATTCATACCAAGCGAGAAAAGTCTAACGACAGAAGCTCGTAATGTCTAAGAAAGGATCATTTGAAAACTAGCGACTAACGCACAGCAAGTTTATCCCCTGCCCGAATCATTCTGCGGCGAATCAAGCTGTAGTTAGACTTGATGAGGGTATTGAGATTTGTTCCCGTCTTACGCGCAACTGTCCACAAACTATCCCCCTTCTGAACAACATAGTACTGAGTTGGATTTAAAATTTTACTCCCTCGGCGCAAAGCTTGGCGGATCAAGCGCCGGTAGCGCCGGTAACGCACGACACGTCTTCTTGGCTTCTCGTAGAGATCAGCATACATCGGAGCTTTAATAGACTGCCCTTCGCGAAAGGGAAGCAAAACCTCTTGGCCTCGCTTAAGCTTTTGATTGGCAGGCATCTCATTGAGCCAAGCTAAAACACTTCTCGATTTAATTTTAAATTTTCGAGCCACATCGTTGAGGCGACTGCGAGAACTTCGCACAAGATAAGTTTTAAAATTTTCAGCTTTAAAGGCTTGACTAGAAGCCATCTCTCTCCAAGTCTTTTTGATTCCAACAGGAACGCGCAAACGGTACTTTTCCTGATTTGGTGGAGTAAACCAGCGTAGGATCTCTGGATTTAATCTCTGTAATTCTTCAAAATCAACGTCCAGAACAGTGGCGATCTTGTACAAATCGGTTAATGGACCAACTTCGATCTCTTCAAAGTCAAGGGGCTCGTGGAAATCAATCTCTTCAAATCCAAAAGACTTCAGATTTTTACCAATAATGGCTAAGGCCATGATCTTAGGAACGTAATTTTTGGTCTCTCTTTTAAGGTAACGACCTCTGGTTAAATGCCAAAAATTTTCTGTTCCATAACGACGTATGGCCCGAGAAACTTTCCCCTCCCCTGCATTATAGGCTGCTGCTGCTAGTTCCCAAGAACCAAAATCTTTGTACAACTTCATTAGGTATTTAGAAGCTGCCACAGATGCTTTGATAGGATCTCGCCTCTCGTCAACACACCAATCAATATGCAAGCCATAGCGCTTTCCCGTGTAGGGCATAAACTGCCAAGGTCCCACCGCTCGAGCCCACGATTTAGCCTTGTTTTGAAAACCAGATTCAGCCATAGCCAGAAAGATAAGATCTCTGGGAAGGCCGTGTTCTTCGAGAATTTTCCCGAGGATAGGTGCGTAACGTCCCGCTCGTGCTGAATAGCGTTCAAAAAATCCTCTGCCCCTATTGAGAAAATAATCAATCCACCGTTTAACTTTGGCATTGTAAACCACGGGAATATCAAAATAATAATTGTCCAAATTTAAGTGTTCAGCACCATAGAGAAAGTAAGTTTTGGCAGCATGGGGCTCTTCAATTTTAGAGGAGCCTAAAATGCGGTGAGGATCTTTTTTCAACTCAGCAATTTTAGCAGCTTCTAAAGCTTTAGCTCGCGTTTTTGAAATGGAAACTTTTGACAACGTTGGCTTGGGCTTTTTCTTTTCAACTAGCTTTTGAATATGACTACAGGAAAAGAAACTTAGAAGGACCGCTAAGCTCATTGCCCAAACAAGCCAAAAATTGGCTCTTCTTCCATTTCTCAATTTTACCTCTCTTCCTCCCTGCATTTATTTCCTCTTTAGTGTGAAGTCTAACCTATCCCCATAAAATGAGGGTAGAGATGTTTAGCTTATCGGCAATTAAGCGATTTGCAATAGCTCTAATCACAATCTATTTATTGGGATCATTTTAGTATTGTATCTAATGTTAAACGGTAGCAGCATGCAAAAAAGCCTAATTTTCCTTACAAACCTATTCTTGCTTTTTATTTCGGCAAGCCCTCTCGCCCAGGTTGAACCTCCGAACTATAATTTCTCATTAAATTCCCTACAGGTTTTCTACCCCAAATCAAAACTCTCTACTATTCAAAATAAGCATGGCCCAGGCGAGCTGATCGAAAACTCTACCAGCGCTAAAATCTATAAATTTTATCTAGCTCAAATACGCTATAAATTTCCCGTTTTCGTTCAAGTTAAAGATGGTCAGGTTATCGATTTTTTTGCTCGTTTGCCTAGCTATTTTCTCCATGACGTCTTTCACCAGAGCCTTATCAATAAAATGGGAAAACAAAATGAATATAGAAAAAAAGACAACTCCGCTATTTATATTTGGAATAATGTGGAAGGCAACAAGTTTTATTATAACGCCTCCTGTACCTTGACTTGTTTTCCCATTTATCTCTCGGGAGTCAGTACAGAATCTTTCCAAAATGCCGAAACCAACGCCTCTATCCTCAACCGCTTAGCCATTTCCCACTTTAAATAAATCTCGCTACAATGATTTTTATGGTCATCGATTTTAACCCTGTCATTTTTTCTCTCGGTCCTGCTCAAATCCGCTGGTACGGATTGATGTACGTTATTGGTTTCATCCTCGCTAGTTACTTATTCAAAATTCTCATCAATAGAGGCTTTTTTAAGGTCCCTAAAGAAAAAATAGACAATCTCATCACTATTCTCCTGATCTGTATGTTTTTGGGAGCGAGGCTAGCCTATGTCTTTATTTACAACTGGGACTACTACTCTCAACACCTCTCAGAGTTACTATCCGTCTGGCAAGGTGGGCTCTCCTTTCACGGAGCCCTAGTGGGACTTCTTATTGGTGGTTACATTTTCGCTAAAAGAAACAAGGTTAGCTGGGCCCAAGTTCTGGACGCCATGGTTTTAGCTGGCACTCCCGGTCTCTTTTTTGGTCGCCTAGGAAATTTTATCAACGGCGAACTCTACGGAAGAATAACAGACTCCCCTATAGGCATGATCTTTCCTGCGGGAGGTCCTTATCCTCGCCACCCCAGCCAACTCTACGAAGCAATTCTAGAGGGATTGGTCCTTTCCCTCATCCTTTGGTTTCTTCTTAAAAGAGTCAAATACTACGGGATTATCTCTTGTACTTTTCTTATTGGTTATGGCACTTTTCGCTATATTATTGAATTCTTCCGCGAAGCCGATCCCCAATTAGGTTACTACTTTGGAGGCACTACAACCATGGGTCAAATTCTATGCTTACTCATGATTCTTAGTGGGTGCATTGCACTTCCCCTAGTCACCAAAGCTAAATTAGAAAATTAAGTTTAAAAAACGCGACCTTACTCACAGCGTCAGGTCTGTCCTCGGCTTAAAAGACTCTTTAGGATGGACAAATCCTTGCCCCAGACGACCAATAGTTTGAAGTATCTGGCGAACAGGCACAGGATAACCATTCATACTAAAATAAGTCGTTCGATTTGATAAAAAGCTTAACAGTTCTTCTCTCGTCATTTGAATATTGCGATTTCGAAGACTTTTATCTAGCCTTAAAATCTTAAAAGGCTGGGGTAAAAAGCAAACTCCATCTATTGAAATCACCCTTCCCTTGGTAACATCAATAAAAATCGCTTCTCCTTGAGCTTCGTTTGGCTTGAGAATCACAATTCCCTCATCTATCGGTACCCCCCAAAAACCAAGAACACCGTAAGGTACTAACGCCCAACTTAAATAACGATTAATGACCGAGCGATAAGCCAAAATATCTTGCTCATTTCCAAAGTTCTCAAAACAGCCCATTTCCCATTGACTTGCCCTCTCAGAGTAAACAATAAGCCCTATATCCTTAAATCGATAAACCTTATAACCATCCCTTAAAGCAATTGATTCAGAACCAAAGCGATCAGACTCAACAGCATGGTGAATTTGTAAAGCGACGG
The DNA here is from genome assembly GCA_965206965.1 of Bacteriovoracaceae bacterium. GTDB lineage: Bacteria > Bdellovibrionota > Bacteriovoracia > Bacteriovoracales > Bacteriovoracaceae > CBDBLK01. Next base: position 873,975 of record OZ242254.1, read on the forward strand.
CAGAGCTCGCCGGAACAAGTGTCAACATTCTCGCATTAGCTTTTCTTTCTAGATCCTCTTCAACCTTTAACTTATCCTTCTCCCCCAGTTCACTAAACTGCATACCAACCAAAAAAGCCAACAAATCAGGGGAAAAATACTGATTCGAGTAACGGAGATAGATAGGGTAATTAAGCTCTTTATTGTATTGAAAATATTTAAAGTCTGACTCTTCCATGGTCTCCTCGCAAACATAATCCTTTACCCTGTTTATATCGGTATTCAAGCGATTATTCTTAACAACATTTGTCTCGTTTCCCCGTTCTCTCTAAAGAGAAAAAAGGTAATGTTTTAAAAATTGAAAGGATTGGAAAAAATTTTATTAGAATTTGTTGGGAAAGGTCATTTGAGAAAAAGAAAGTGGACAATAATTCCCTAAATCCCTGGGAAGCATTTGTCCGTTTTAAGCACTAAGCGATCTGCTAGTACCTTTTGCATCTTTAAAGCGTTTAACTAAGACAAAGAAACAGCCTGAAACCACCACATTCCACACAACAAGAGCAATCGTAATCATCGCCTCAAGATAAATATCACTCACTAGAACATTAAAGAAAAACACATCAGCCAAAAGTAACGACAAACCAACAAAAGCACCAAGAAGAGCGATTGACAAACCTCTATTCGCTGTTAACTGTTGCATACTAACCTCCTACTACCCTATTTAAGCTTCTTTTACTCTAGTTAAGGCTTTTTAACCTTGTTAAACAAAATCTTATCACAAGTCAGGATCCCGCCAAATCTCTCCTCTTATAGATCTCTCCCCTCGATCAATTTGGCTTATTTTCTTGGCAGTAATAACTCATTTATCCAAGATATCAATAAGATAGGGTTCAAACCTTTTTGCTCCTCAAACACAGTTTTCATTTTAATAAAATTTTAAATTTTTAAAGGCTTTGTAATGAAGGAGTTAAAATACTTAAAACTATTAAAAATTCAATAAAATCAAATATTTACTAATGAAAAAAAGATAAGTCCTCTCACCTAATTGTTACCAAGTTGTTGACATCAGATTCAAGTTTTCATAAAAATCTCTTTTCAAGCTGACTAAACTTGGGGAAACAAGTGCTGTAGGGCTTTCCTCGCCCCCCAAATTTGTCGATTGTCCTATCCATTAGGAGATATTCATGTACGGAGTCGTTGAAATTGCCGGTCACCAATACCGCGTCGAAGCTGGAGATGTGATTGACGTCCAAAAACTTACGAGTGAAGTCGGCTCTCGCATTGAGCTTGACCAAGTTCTTTTCATTGGCGGTGAAAAACCTCAAGTTGGCCTTCCTACTATCAAGGGAGCCAAAATTAAGGCCGAAGTCGTTCGCCAAGCGCGCAGCCGCAAGGTCATCGTTTTCAAAAGAAAACCTGGAACCTATCAAAAGAAAAATGGCCATCGCCAGCCCTATACTTCCTTAAAGATTCTTGAAATCACAGATGGCGCTGGCAACAAGGCAAAAGCTTAAACCGAAAAATTAAGGAGCTATAGATATGGCACATAAAAAAGCCGGTGGTTCGACTAATAATGGCAGAGACTCAAACCCTAAAATGCGTGGAGTTAAGCGCTTTGGTGGAGAGCTTGTAGCTCCTGGTAACATCATTGTTCGCCAATCCGGAACAAAATTTCACGCTGGACAAAACGTAAAAATGGGAAGGGATTTTACCCTCTTTGCTCTGACAGAAGGAAAAGTTCAATTTAGCCACTTTAATAAGACGAGAAAAATCGTTTCTGTCGTTCCCTCTTAAATAAAACGGCGCGCGCCATACTTTAATCGCTCGATTCTAGTCCCCTTAAGCTGCCGCGAGGATGGCCATTCATATGCGCTTTATCGATGAAGTTAAAATCACAGTCAAATCTGGTCAAGGTGGCGACGGATGCACGAGTTTTCGTAGAGAAAAATTTGTTCCCGCCGGTGGCCCCGATGGTGGCGATGGTGGTGACGGTGGGAATGTCTACCTTCAGGGTGACAAAGGTCTTAATACTCTCGTCAAATTTAGAGGTAAAAAAAACTACTCGGCTCAAGCCGGAGAAGCAGGAGCCGGCAGGCAAAAGCATGGACGCTTTGGCGAAGATATTATTCTTAAGGTTCCTATCGGCACAATCATTCGAAATGCCGAAACCGGTGAAGCTATTGCTGATATTACCGGGCCTCACCAAAAAGTTCTTATTGCAGAGGGGGGACGAGGTGGCCTAGGAAACGTCAACTTCAAATCCTCCATCAATCAAGCACCGCGTAGGTCAACGGAGGGAAAAGCCGGGATCACCCTAGAACTTGAGCTCGAGCTTAAACTTCTCGCTGATATTGCCCTTATTGGACTTCCCAACGCAGGGAAATCTACCTGTATCTCGGTTATCTCTGCGGCGAAACCCAAAATAGCGGATTATCCCTTTACCACTCTTGAGCCCAACCTGGGTGTTGTTAAAATTGACGAAGACCAGTCCTACGTAGTCGCAGACATTCCTGGCCTTATTGAAAACGCCTCAGAGGGAAAAGGGTTGGGAATAAAGTTCTTAAAACATATTGAAAGAACCAAAGCCTTTGTCCATTTGATTGACATTTCTTGGTGTTTAAATGAATTCGAAGCCTTTGAACAATACGTGACAATCAGAGAAGAGTTGGCTAAATACAATGAAAATTTACTCAAAAAAAAAGAAATTGTTTGCTTAACCAAAATTGACACTATGACAGAAGAGGATATCAAAAAGTTTATCGACTTCTTTGAGGAACAGTTAGATCGCCGAGTCCTCCCTCTCTCCGCCGTTAGTAAGAAAAATATTGAAGAGCTCAAAATACTGATGCTTAAAGCACTTGAACTAAATTAAAAAGGTTATCTCGGAAAAAATTATGAATCGTGAGTTTGTAGCTAAAGAAATCAAAAAAATCATTCAAAATAAGCAATTTGAATTTCCTCAAAATATGGCCATGGCTGCCACTTGGATCTTAGGAAACCTAAAAGGCATCAATCTCAAGATTTTTGATTTGAAGTCTACAAGTGATCTCTGTGAATACTACGTTATTGGCTCTGCGACCAACATAACTCAAGCTAAAGCAATGGCCGATGAAATCCTCTTTCATCTTAAACAACATGGACTCTCTATTAAATCAAAAGAAGGTCTGATTGGCTCAGACTGGATTTTGCTTGACCTCAGTGACATTATTGTCCACATATTCCTTGAAAGCGCTCGCGAAACCTATGCCTTAGAACAACTATGGAAGGGCGCTAAAACACTAAAAATTCCCAATGAATATTATTTCTCTTCTGAAAATACTGAAGCTGCAGAAAAGCTCTCTGATGATAAGAACCGAGACTACTTTTAAGTGAAAAGTATTCATATCCTCACTATCGGTAAAATAAAGGACTCAACTTTATTGAACTGGGAAGAGTCATACACTAAAAGAACTTCTGACTTTGACTTAAAAATTCATGAACTGAAAACACACGAAGAAAACCTCAAACTTGAAGCTAAAGAAATTATCAAAAAATTAAGTATTATTGAAAAAAAAGGACGTTGTTTTTGTTGCCTATTAACCGAACATGGCCGAGAGTACACAAGCCAGAGCTTCAGTTCACAACTTTATTCTTGGCTAAAGAACACACCTCAAGTTGCCTTTCTTATCGGTGGTGCCTCTGGGCATGGCCAAGAAGTTATTAACCGAGCCGATTTCCAACTCAGTCTCTCCCAGATGACTTACCCCCACCAATTAGCCAGACTTCTCCTTGTCGAACAACTCTACCGAGCCCAAACAACCCATCAAGGTCATCCTTACTCTAAATAATGAATCGTCATATCTTAAAAACTACGGGAAGTAAGACCTACACTATCGTAGACCTGTTTTAAAGTCTTCTGGGCTCTTTCTTTTGCTCTCGTAGCACCTTTGCCCATTTGCTCTGTCAGATAATCCCGGTTCTTCATAAGGTCTTCGTATTTTTCTCGAACAGGGCTTAAAGTTTCTACCACTAAATCAGCTAAGTCAGCTTTTAAATGGCCATAGAGTTTCCCTTGATATTCTGAACAAATTGTTTGAATGTTCTTTCCCGAAAAAACACTGTAAATAGTCAAAAGATTAGCGAGTCCCGGTTTGCCTTCGGGATCATAAATAATTTCGCTTCCAGAGTCTGTAACAGCACTTTTTATTTTTTTTTGAATTTTCTTAGGAGTATCTATGACAGAAACAAAATTTTTTTCATTCTCATCAGATTTCGACATCTTCTTACTCGGTTCTTGAAGAGACATAATCCTTGCGCCAACTTTTCCAATAAAAGGCTCTGGCATGGTAAACACTTTTTTTCCATAGCGATTATCAAAAAATGTCACAATATCTCGACAAAGTTCCATATGCTGTTTTTGATCTTCACCGACAGGAACCATATCTGCCTGATAAAGAAGAATATCTGCAGCCATCAAAATCGGATAAGTAAACAAGCCCGCATTAATATTCTTTACGTTCTTTTGCGACTTTTCCTTAAACTGAGTCATCCGATTAAGATAACCCATTGGTGTTAAACAAGTCAGAGTCCAAGCCAGTTCAGCATGCTCATGAACATGAGATTGAACAAAAAGAATATTCTCTTCTGGGTCAAGGCCTAAAGCCAAGTATTGAGCAAAAAAAGAATAAACTCTCTCCCTGAGTTCTTCTGGCTCTTGCTTGACTGTAAGTGCATGGAGATCGGCTAAAAAATACAGACAATCGTATTTTTCCTGCAAGGCCTTCCAATTATGAATCGCCCCAATATAATTACCAAGAGTCAAATCCCCTGTCGTCGTCGAACCAGAAAGGATCGTCTTTTTCTCTTGAGAGTGGCTTTTACTCATGGGCGCCATTATTCACCAAAGCCTAAACTCTGTCCATCGAGGAGGATTTGCAAACTATTTGCTGAATTTTCTTTTAAAAAATTTTTTGGTTGCGGGGGCAGGATTCGAACCTACGACCTTCGGGTTATGAGCCCGACGAGCTACCAGACTGCTCCACCCCGCGGTAAATAATTGAAATTTCATCAAACGAAAGTGCAGGACACTCTATTAGAAGCGCTTCAAGATGTCTAGCCTAGGAGTGAAAATTCTAAAAAAAGCTCTTTGGTCAAACATAAATTCCTAAAATCATTTAAAAATTGAACGATAAGACAAAAAACTGCTCTCCCATCAAAAGGAGCCAGGGTCATGGCACAAAATCTTAGTAAAAAAGTCTTTCTCGAACTAGATACAACAGGACTGAAACCAGCACATATTCGTCTCGTTAAAACTCTTTACAATATGATCGCGCACGCCTTAACAACTGAAGATGAAGGTGAGTACTTTAATAGTAGCGCCGAAACTATCCGCCTATGCGCATCTCTTATTAAACAAGCTCGATTTATTGAGACTATGGAAAAAGAAAAAATCCCCTACGCTGAACAAGCTCTCGAATTCAGTGTTGATATTCTTCAAGAGCATATAGCCAATTCTAAAGTTGTTACTTACGACTGCTAAAGAGTTTATTTAACTTCAACAGCGTGGATCCCAACATTTTTTTTCTCTAACTTCCGCTTTTGACGTGCTTCTTTTTTAGCTTTTCTTTTTTGGTAAGCTTCCTCTTTTGCTTCATAGGCTTCTCGTCGAGCCCTTTCAGCTTCAAGCTTTTTTCTCTCTTCGAGCTCTTTAATCGTTTTAAAATAACTCTCTCTTCTAAATTTCCAGAAGGATTTACTATCAGCCAAGGTACAATCTTGCGTTCTCTTAGATTTCAAGTTAACCGTCTTTTTCCCCGACCAATACTCTTTCTCTACCTTAATCGAACCATCAGCTTTAAGGCCAATTTCATCGAGAAGGTTTTTTTTCGTAATATAGCAGTAAGAACCAGGCCTAATCCCTTCAATAGCAAGTCCTCCAATAGCCACTCGCTTGAGCTTATCAACAGTCATATCACAAGCTTCACAAATTTTTCGAATCTCACGGTTCTTTCCATCAGTAAGTCGAAACTCCAACCATGTTTTGTTAGAAAGCTGCTTAACAACCCGAGCACTTTTAGGCTTTAAAAAGCCCTCTTCTGTTTGCACTCCATTTCTCAGCTTTTTGAGAATCTTATCACTGACAGCCCCAAAAACCTTTACTTCATAAACTTTTACAACTTGAGAAGAAGGATGAATAATTTGATTGGCAAGCTCACCATCATTAGTCATCAACAAAAGACCTTCTGAAAGATAATCTAATCGACCGACAGGATAAATTCGCTCCGTACAATCATGAACCAAATCCATAACTGTCTTTCGTCCCTCAGGATCAGATAATGTCGTTACATAACCACGAGGCTTATTGAGAACAATATAAATCTTTTGAACACGGTCAGGATCAATTGGTTCATTATCTAGCATTACCACATCACTGTTAGGAATTACCTTAGTTCCTAATTCAGTAACACGAATTCCATTAACCTTTACACGGCCTTGTAAAATTAAACTTTCAGCTTTTCTACGGGAAGTAATACCGGCACTGGCAATAAATTTTTGCAATCGAATCATATCCATCCTCTCGACGGTTGTAGAAAGAAAACGGTAAGTTAGATTTTTCTTAAAACAAAGTCAATTTTAAAACTTAGGAATCTGTATTATTTTCAGGAGGCTGGTTCCCTGAAGTCTTAAGAAATTCAAGGTCAAGATCCAAATCTTTAGCCTCATCAGCTAATTCGTGAGTTTTTTCACCTAGCTTCTCAACCGCTTCTTCCAAACGAGATTGATCAAGCTCTAACTCTTGAGAAGATACTTCACTTTCCAGGGGAAAACCGGTTTCTAAATCGATCATTTGAAATTCCCCATCCTCTTCGACAAAATCGGGAACATTAAAGGGGCCAGCAGTCAAATCACCAATAATATGCGGCTCTGCTGTTTCAGAGATAGGCTCTGAGTTTTGCGCCTCTTTATTTACATCAGCAATAAGCTGACGAGAAACGTATTCTTCGAGAAGGTCAAAAGCTGAAAGAGCTCCATCAACCCCCTCCCCTTTCTTTTTCTCTTCAGATTTCAACGAAACTGTAAAATCGGTTTCCACCGAAATTGTTTTGATCGACTCCGCTAACTTATCAAGCTCATCCATTTCATCAAAAACAAAACGCTTTTTATCTCCACTGTAAACAAGAGTTTTAATATCAGTTGTCTTTCCAACTCCTTCTTCAAGCATAGTCTCTAGTTCATACTCAGGGGGTAATTCATCAATGCTAGCTAAATTAAAAACTTCCAAAAATTCCGAAGTCGTCCCATAGAGAACTGGTCGACCCATTTCCTGGCTTCGCCCAACAACTCTCACCAAACGCTTGTCCATAAGACCTCGAATAATATGCCCCGAATCTACACCTCGAATCTTGTCCACCTCTGTTTTAGCAACGGGTTGTTTATAGGCAACAATAGCCAAAACTTCGAGCGCAGTAGGGGAAAGAACTAAGCTGTTAACTTTGAAAAGATCTTGCACATATTGAGAGTAAGTCGCTTTCGTTCTAAACTGATAACCTTCAGCTACTTCCACTAGACGAATTCCATGGTGTTTACTTTCATACCCTTCTTGCAAATAAGAAAGAGCACGATGCAGCACTCTTAGAGGAAGATCCTCATCTATTAAGTTTTTTATTTTATCGAGAGCTAAAGGTCTATCACTCATAAAAATCACTGTTTCAATAGCTCCACACAAAGTTTCTTCATTTAAACCTGTTCGAGCCATCCATAATTTATCTTCTTGTTTCTTATCATCAAAATAATTGAGCTCTAATTCAAATTTTTCCTCTTCACTAGAAGTAGAAGCTTTAGTATCGGTTTCTTCCAATTTTGACTCAGTTTCTAGAGTTTCCATTTCTTTCCCATTTTTTAGTTCAAAGATGGTATCGGCGGTGGAGTTTCCTGTTTTATTTGCTCTTGATCCTCTTCATTAAAGCCGTCAGCTTGATCGATATCAAAATCCTCAAGAGATTTCATTACATTAACATAAATATCCCCACAGTCCTCATTTTGGAAAATATTAACTCGGCCAAGACGCGCTAACTCAAGGAGGCTTATAAACGTTATCACAATATTTCCAATTCCCGGTTCCCCATCCTTGTCAAGAATCTGCTTAAAGTTTAACTGAACTCCTGTTTTAAGGTGTCCCTTAAGAAAAGCTAGCTTTTCTTTAATAGAAAGGCGATCTCGGCGTATTACAGTGTATTTTCTCTTTTCCCTAACAATAAAATCCATCATCGCCATCGTCAGCTTTTCTAATTCGATAGGGGTAAGTATAGAGTCGACAATAACCTTGCGGTTAACCTTTGGTTTGACAAAAATTTCATGACCTTTTTTAGGAAGTTGCCATAAAATTTGCCCCATTTTTTGGAAGTGTTGAAGCTCTTCCAAACGACGAATTAAATCTGCTTCTGAAGTAATTTGAAGCTCATCAGAAGCATTCACCTGCTCCTGAAAACGAGTGCTATCCTCCTCTGTTATAGCTTTTTTCGATTTGAGCAACAATAGAGCTGCAGCCAAAAAAAGATAATCCCCAGCAATATCAAAATTGAGATCACGCATCTGAGAAAGATAAGTCAAATATTGCTGAGTAATCTTGGTAAGATCAAGCCTTCCAATATCCATTTCCTCTTTCTGAACAAGTAAGAGGAGGAGCCCCAAAGGGCCATCAAAATGCTCAGTTTTTACTTGAATAGTAGTATCTAACATATTTCCCTACTTCCACCATGGGGACTGCGTCCTTCCACGCAACCTCAAACTATCCTAAAATACCGTAAAAAGCCTGCAGTATAATTCCCATAAAGATATTGACCGGGATCATCAAGTAACTAAAGATATTAGTTGTCCAAAGAAGAATAATAAAAACAAAACTATACCGCCCAAGTTCCTCAAATTTGCGAGCTTTCTCATAATCTAAAAAAGTGGAAACCATCTTTGAGCCATCGAGCGGGGGAAAAGGAATGAGATTAAAAACGGCTAAAATCAAATTAATCATAAGACCTTGTTGAAACATCATCCTCAAAGGGCCAGAAACCCCACCAGAACCAGAGAGCTGAGTATCGATGAAAGCCAAACCAAAAGCGCAAAAAATAGCCAAGATAATGTTAGCTAAAGGACCAGCAAAACTTACCCAGAAAACCCCAGTACGAATATTTTTAAAATACCGGGGATCAACGGGCACAGGGCGGGCCCAACCAAACATGACTCCACCAATTAAAACGCTCATAAGGGGGAAAATAAGAGTTCCTAGAGGGTCCATATGAGACATAGGATTAAATGTAAGGCGTCCCTCCCTATCTGCTGTATCATCCCCAAAGCGCTTGGCCATCCATGCGTGGGCATACTCGTGAAAAACAATCGCTAATAAAAAAATGGGGAGACTGGTCACTAAACGCAGTAAAACTTCATTGCTCATAGCCCTCAACATAGCATTCGCTCCCATTAGGTGACAACGGTAACGCATAGTGGCTCAAACTAGAATGCAATACTTAGAAAATAACCCTGCCATAAGTCATTTCCATAATTGGTGTTTATGAAAAAAATAAATTTACTCCTTTTTTTCTATCTTTCTAAACCTTTTAAAAAGTTAGTTATTTCAACGCATTAAAAAATTAAAAAAACCTAAAGTTCTCAAGTTAAACGGCGATAAGACCAATAGTTAATAATTTTCCACGAAGGAAAATTTCCATCAACCTATCCAGGAGGGAATAGAGTGACCACCCTAGAAAAAGAAGTTCTCTTTCAAAAACTCGGAAATACTTGGTACGTCTTCACGGAAGTAAATAATGAAGTTGTTTACTCTGTTTTACCCCGAGGGATGGATCCCTATTCCACAAAACTCGAGCTCTACGATGTGATTGAAAATCATATGAAAAAAGTTGCTCACCATCAAAGAATCAAAACTGGATAAAGAATCTCTAGGGACAAGTTGACTCATAAGGGTGGCCAGCAGGTAGTCGAGACTGAATCCCCCATTTACAAGCCAAGTACCCCTCAACCATTTGACGATCGTTTGTACTTAAATCATCGTCAAATATAACAAGCTCTCTAATATCTCCATTCCAATACTCAGCCGCATTATTCGTTTGTCGACCAAGCCGAGTCACACTGTCCACAGTATTCCATGTTTTTGCAGCCGAAGTTTCTAAATTTCCATCTTTCCACAGAGAAGCCGTGGTTCCATCATAACCAGAAGCCATCTGTAGCCACTGGCTCGCAACCCAACAAGACGAAACACTAAGGTCAGGGCTAGAGCCATAACCCCCTGTTGCGCAAGTCGAACCGTTTCGACCTAAAAAATAGGACTGTCCTGTAGAGGGGGTCCCATAAGCAAAGATCCACCTCCAAGTCCCACTTATATTATCAAGCCTAGTTACAGCGAGTGCAGTTCTAGAACTGGAGCCATAAGGAAGGCCTGTATTTGACTGAAGGTCAAACCAATCATTAGAACCATCCAAGTTAACTGCTCTCCCTGTACTATCGTAGGTTGGCCTTTGATTAGCAGTAGGCTGAAGTGCATGATTACTATTTCCGCCTTTATCCTGCCAACATCCAATAGGATCACTATTGGCAGTCACTGCTGTTGCACAACTATTATCCTGATATAAGGTACCCAAATCTGAAGCGTCAAACCACAGCTGTAGGCTAGAAATATCTGATGGAACAAAAAGCCTTTGCCAAGCACTACTCGTAATTGAACTACTATTATTTCCAGCATTATCAACGGCCCTCAGGGACGTGTAGTAATTCGTTCCCGATGATAGGGAGACCGAAAACCCATCGAGCCCATTAACAATTTGATACGTTCGAGGGCTCAAGGTAAGACCACTCGGAATCTCTCTCCAGGAAACAACATCACTCCCCCCAGAAGTTGTCCCAACAGCGATCTCTATTTTATTCAATCCACTACCTGCATCTGACGGAGAAGATGGCCAACTAATAGTTCTCGCCTGAGAATCAGTAGCATCATCAGCACTGGCATCAGGTGTTCCCGTCAGTGTTGGCGCAGTAGCATCTTTAGTCACACTCGCCGTGGCCGAAGTAGCATTATTGCCAGCAGCATCGCTATGATCCGCAGTCATGTCCGTTGTCCCATCAGAAACCCCACTCACATTCACCGTCGCTGTCCACGCCGAGCTACTACAATTAGGCGTCGCACTCACCCCTCCCACACTCACACTGACTTGCCTGCCGTTCTCACTACACGTTCCACTTAAAGAGTAACTACTGGCATTGGAGTCATTAATCACCGGGGACGAAGTGATCGACACTGTCGGTATGACGGTGTCCTTACTCGCACTCGCTGTTGCTGAAGTAGCATTATTGCCAGCAGCATCGCTATGATCCGCGGTCATATCTATCGCCCCATCAGAAACCCCACTCACATTCACCGTCGCTGTCCACGCCGAACTACTACAATTAGGCGTCGCACTCACCCCTCCCACACTCACACTGACTTGCCTGCCGTTCTCACTACACGTTCCACTTAAAGAGTAACTACTGGCATTAGCACTATTGATCACCGAGGGCGAAGTAATTGACACTGTCGGTACCACCCCATCCACATTGATCCCCGTCAAACTCGGTGCCGACCCCGAAAAACTAAGGGTGGCGTTGTTACTTAAAGCATCCCTTAACGTCCCCGAGTTTAAGTCAATATTAGTATTACTAAAGGCAATCCCATTGGTGTCCAGGTCTCCCACCGAAGGACTGTACCTAAACACTAATGCCGTCCCTCCCGATCCACTCTGATAGGTCGCATACCGGGTACTCGATCCCACCGTTAGCGTCAGTCGAGGCGTTCCCGCCACCGTCACGTTCTCATTGAAGTTCACCGTGAAGTCGATATTTTGTGAGGGATTATAGGTCCCATTACTCGAGGCTCCCATCGTACTCACTGTTGGTGCCATCGTGTCCTTACTCACACTCGCTGTCGCCGAGTTAGCGTTGTTTAAAGCGGCATCATTGTGATCTGCGGTCATGTCCGTCGTCCCATCAGAAACCCCACTCACATTCACCGTCGCTGTCCACGCCGAACTACTACAATTAGGCGTCGCACTCACCCCTCCCACACTCACACTGACTTGCCTGCCGTTCTCACTACACGCCCCACCAACCGCGTAACTACTGGCATTAGCACTATTAATCACCGAGGGCGAAGTAATTGACACCGTCGGTACCACCCCATCCACATTGATCCCCGTCAAACTCGGTGCCGACCCCAAAAAACTAAGGGTGGCGTTGTTACTTAAAGCATCCCTTAACGTCCCCGAGTTTAAGTCAATATTAGTATTACTAAAGGCAATCCCATTGGTGTCCAGGTCTCCCACCGAAGGACTGTACCTAAACACTAATGCCGTCCCTCCCGATCCACTCTGATAGGTCGCATACCGGGTACTCGATCCCACCGTTAGCGTCAGTCGAGGCGTTCCCGCCACCGTCACGTTCTCATTGAAGTTCACCGTGAAGTCGATATTTTGTGAGGGATTATAGGTCCCATTACCCGAGGCACCCATCGTACTCACCGTTGGTCCGGTGGCATCTTTGTTCACACTCGCCGTGGCCGAAGTAGCATTATTGCCAGCAGCATCGCTATGATCCGCGGTCATATCTATCGCCCCATCAGAAACCCCACTCACATTCACCGTCGCTGTCCACGCCGAACTACTACAATTAGGCGTCGCACTCACCCCTCCCACACTCACACTGACTTGCCTGCCGTTCTCACTACACGCCCCACCAACCGCGTAACTACTGGCATTAGCACTATTAATCACCGAGGGCGAAGTAATTGACACCGTCGGTACCACCCCATCCACATTGATCCCCGTCAAACTCGGTGCCGACCCCGAAAAACTAAGGGTGGCGTTGTTACTTAAAGCATCCCTTAACGTCCCCGAGTTTAAGTCAATATTAGTATTACTAAAGGCAATCCCATTGGTGTCCAGGTCTCCCACCGAAGGACTGTACCTAAACACTAATGCCGTCCCTCCCGATCCACTCTGATAGGTCGCATACCGGGTACTCGATCCCACCGTTAGCGTCAGTCGAGGCGTTCCCGTCACCGTCACGTTCTCATTGAAGTTCACCGTGAAGTCGATATTTTGTGAGGGATTATAGGTCCCATTACTCGAGGCCCCCATCGTACTCACTGTTGGTGCCATCGTGTCCTTACGTACTCACTGTTGGTGCCATCGTGTCCTTACTCACACTCGCTGTCGCCGAGTTAGCGTTGTTTAAAGCGGCATCATTGTGATCTGCGGTCATGTCCGTCGTCCCATCAGAAACCCCACTCACATTCACCGTCGCTGTCCACGCCGAACTACTACAATTAGGCGTCGCACTCACCCCTCCCACACTCACACTGACTTGCCTGCCGTTCTCACTACACGTTCCACTTAAAGAGTAACTACTGGCATTAGCACTATTGATCACCGAGGGCGAAGTGATTGATACCGTTGGTAGAGAAGTGTTCTTATTCACACTCGCCGTGGCCGAAGTGGCGTTATTGCCAGCAGCATCGCTATGATCCGCGGTCATATCCACCGTTCCATCCAACAAACCACTCACGTTCACCGTCGCTGTCCACGCCGAGCTACTACAATTAGGCGTCGCACTCACCCCTCCCACACTCACACTGACTTGCCTGCCGTTCTCACTACACGTTCCACTTAAAGAGTAACTACTGGCATTGGAGTCATTAATCACCGGGGACGAAGTGATCGACACTGTCGGTATGACGGTGTCCTTACTCGCACTCGCTGTTGCTGAAGTAGCATTATTGCCAGCAGCATCGCTATGATCCGCGGTCATATCTATCGCCCCATCAGAAACCCCACTCACATTCACCGTCGCTGTCCACGCCGAACTACTACAATTAGGCGTCGCACTCACCCCTCCCACACTCACACTGACTTGCCTGCCGTTCTCACTACACGCCCCACCAACCGCGTAACTACTGGCATTAGCACTATTAATCACCGAGGGCGAAGTAATTGACACCGTCGGTACCACCCCATCCACATTGATCCCCGTCAAACTCGGTGCCGACCCCAAAAAACTAAGGGTGGCGTTGTTACTTAAAGCATCCCTTAACGTCCCCGAGTTTAAGTCAATATTAGTATTACTAAAGGCAATCCCATTGGTGTCCAGGTCTCCCACCGAAGGACTGTACCTAAACACTAATGCCGTCCCTCCCGATCCACTCTGATAGGTCGCATACCGGGTACTCGATCCCACCGTTAGCGTCAGTCGAGGCGTTCCCGCCACCGTCACGTTCTCATTGAAGTTCACCGTGAAGTCGATATTTTGTGAGGGATTATAGGTCCCATTACTCGAGGCCCCCATCGTACTCACTGTTGGTCCGGTGTTATCCAACACCGCCGAGTAGCTGTGAACAAGGCTATCAATCGTCGTGAAAGTCGCATCCCGTGCCTGGACGTGAATGTAATAGGTCCCCGTTCCTGTGTTTTGGGTCGCACTCGTCGTCGTTCCATAGGGTTCCGTGGTAAACGTATGGGTTGAACTGGTGTTAATGACAAAGCGATACTCACAAGTGGTCGATGCCCCTGAGCAATTCCAGTTCCAAGTTTTACTGGTTCTCGGAGTGCTGTCGTTACTCAGACCGGTGACGATCAAGTTGTTAGCGAGAACTTCGTAGTTTAAGAAAACTTGGGAGCAGTCTGATTCGATGTTTTCATTTTCCCAGCGTCTTTTGGCGTAGATGACATAGGTGCCGATTGCTAGCATGGGCAGGGTGATGAGTAGTTCGTTGCCGTTAGCGTCCTGACTGGTGAGGAGGTTTGAGCACTGGGCATCGCTGTAGATGTAGACCCGGTCCATTGGGTTAAGACCCCTGACGCGAATTGTGGGGGTGGCGTTGATGCTGGGGCTTAAAGTGGGGGTGACCAGGGTGATGTCTAAAACTTTATTGAGTCTGGTGAGTCCATCGAGGGTGGCGCCGATTTTGGTTTTGCTGTCGGCAGTGGGGTTGTCTATACAGCCCGAGAGAGGGGATAAAAATATAAGAGTAAAAAAAATAACTAAAGCCTTCATTAGGTTTTTTAAAACTCTGTTTGATACGAAAATATAAAATCAAGTGATTTATGTTCAAATTCAAACCACTTCGATTTGAAGTATCCTTGATTATATAAAAGAGCCCCTCCGAAAGAAGATAACTTCATAAAGTGCCTTAACTCAATGCCAAGACCATAATCAAATCCTCCCTTGAAACCAGTGTCTTCATCTTCACTTAAATATTGGAATTGACTCAATCCCGCAGCACTAAAAATATTCCCTCTCCAAATTTTTTGAGAAACTTTAAGCTTAAGAGAAGGGTTCTGATCACCTTCCAACGAATAAACATTTTCACTCAGTTGTTTATAGAAAATAGATTCACTAAGACCTAAAGATAAATTGAAGAAAGATAAATCATCCCACAAATAGCCTAAGCCTGTATAAACATCACCTTGTCGAAACTCCCTATTCAAAACGATTTCATCACCAAAAGTATTATTCTCATAGCTCTTAAAAATAAGCTCCATACCAACAAACCCGTACCAACGTTCACTCCAAAATAATTTCCATTCCAAACCCAGCTTGGGCTGCAAATGACTTACAACTATTGATGTGCTTCCCGTACGTCCATGAAGACTGTCATAAACTCCACTTAAAAGAAAAGAAAAGCTACCTTTCGGTTGCTCCTCTTTTTTAAGAGTAGAAGGTTTGTTATTAGCAATTAATACTTCTTTATTGAGTATTTCATTTTCAACTATATATTTTTTCTTAGAAATTTTTTCTTTAAACGATTCTAAATTTTCAACCTTTTCATCAGTTGGATTTTCTAGAGAAAAATATAATTCTTTTTCTTTAATTTTTTTATTTTTTATAATAAAAGAATTTTTATTATTAATGGCTAGCAAATGATTGCAAGACTCGTCACCTCTAAGCACCAAATCTTTTTGTTTAATATAAACGATAGGAACAAAAATATTATCATCTTTTTTTAGGAAGTTAAGATTTTTAATATGAGGGTTTTTCTTATTAAAAAGAGAAACAAGATCCAATGAATAAGGTTTTTTATATCCGTAACGTCTGATAATGCTAACAAGCCATTCCCCTTTTTTTACTTTATAAGTACAAAAAGAAAAAGCTACCCGATGATCAACTATAACTTCTCCCTTTTTCTTTGATAAAATTTTCTTAAGTTTTTTTTCTGTCAAATGAGAATTTATTTCTAAAAGAGACTGACCATTAAGTGAATTCTTATAAATTTTTTCAAGCTCCTCTATCGATTGATTTTTTTTGACAGTATGGATAAAATTATCTAAAGCTGCGACTCTCTCAAAATGGAAACAAAGGATAAGCACGAAAAGAAAGTAATCATAAAGTTTCATTCTTTTCCCAAACATAATTAGTTTAGCTCCAGTAACTATTTTTCCATACCTTTAGGCCCAACAAAAATTGGGAAAATATATCCCTTATAAAATTAAAAAAAATTAAATTAAAAGTATAAGAAAGCGTTTGAAACACGCCTCGGAGGACATAAAAGAATATCTTTAATCAAAAGAAAATAGAGTTCATCTTTAAAATAAATCTAAGAATTAGTGTAGTTTAAAAAGTTCTCAAGCAGTTCCATAGCTCGACATCTTTCATGCGATTCAAAGGCCGACCACTTAAAAACCTTCGGTATAACCGCGTAATCACATCTCGCTTTTCGCTTGAGCCAAAACAACTGATCCCCTTGATAACTGTAAAATAACTTTGACCACACATTTTCGCCACTCGAAAACATTCATCAGGTGTCGTCAAGTAATCAAATTCTCCAGTAAGCACTAAAGTCTCGCAAGAAGGACCTTTCGGTAACCCTTTTAAACTAAGTAAACGCTGAGTATGCTGAATATAGCGAAGCTGATCCAACTTACCCAAATCTAGTTCATCTTTATTGACTATTAGTTGAGCCTCTGCACCCTTAACAAATTTCCTCCAACTTCCCTCAATCAAGGCATCTAAACTTTCTTCCAAGCTTGAACGAACAGAGGCACGAATAGATGAGGTGATTCCCCCAATAATAAGTTTCTGAGTTCGCTTGGGGTACATTGAAGCAAAATGGTAACCTATCGTTGAACTATAACTTAAAGCAATTGGAATTATTTTTTCTAAACCAAGCTGATCCATCCAATCTTTTAAAAGCTGAGCATAGTCCTCGAAATCAAATTCAGAAGCTTCTTGATCATTAGCACCTTGACCAGGAAACTCAATAAAATAAACAGGAAATTCTTTGGAGAGCTGTTCAATCTCATACTCAAAAGAAGCAAGAGTTTGAAAAATTCCCCCCAAGATAACAACGGGACTTTTAAAAGCATTATTAGGCTTAATAAAAGAGATATAGTGAACTTCCCAGTCCTCAATCATCATCACCGTCTTTTTTTTAGTTTGAAGAAAACCCGTTTTCATACTTCCCCTTACTCGAAGGTTCTATAACTCAATTCACAGCCTATTTCTCATAAAGAAGAGTTTATCAAACACAGAAATAACGACAAATACACTCCAATTAGCTCAATTAAAAGCTACCCTTTCAACCTTTTGCCCTGTTTTTGCCTTAAAAAAAGGGCAGGTTTATCCACCTTAACCCCACATAATCAGTTACAATAAAAAGATGGGGACCAAGGAGAGAACCCTTAAAATGTCAAAAAAACTACTGTTATTCATCCTTTTTCTTATGATGAGAATTCCACAATCTATAAGTGATGAACTGGACGATTTTCTCGGAGATGCCCAATCCTATAACCCTGAACTTACTATCCTTGATAATAAAGCTACAGCAGATTTTGAAACAGTGGATACTCTTATCCATGAAGAACAAAACTTCGAAAAAAGAAAATACCGCAAGAATCAAAATTCTATTGCCAGAGCTTCTTGGGCTCCAAAAATTTTTACTGCTTTAGTTCAGGTTGGATCAAAATTAATCGATGTAAAAACAAACAAGGTACTTAAAGTTAAACGTGCTTTTTATGCACGAGCCCGAGAAAAAGTAGTAGGAAGCCAAATTTCTTACATTCTCGATCAAAAAGGCAAGATTCGTTATCGCACAAGTACATGGAATCTTGCTGATATTGAAAGCGATATAAAACTTTTACCTAAGATCAGCGCTCTCGAAATTTATGAAGGCAAACAAAGTTTCCATTCTATTGATAAATCTCTTCCTCTAAGCCACTTTCTTAGTTACCACTTTGAAACCATTACAACAAACTATTATCCAATGCTTTTTAGAGGTAACTCAAAAAGTGCTTTAGCTTATCGACTTCAATTTAAAAGCTACTATCGCTCCCATTCACCTCTTAATTTTGGCCTCAACCTTCAATACAACTTTGGTTATTGGGAAGATACCAAGGTAGGACTTCTTACTTGGAAAGCCCTTTTCATTGGCCCTACCACTCACCTTAGCTTTTGGGAAAATAACAACTCTAGCTGGCACTTGCACTTTGGAATTGGTCAAAGTCTTTTTCATCATTCTGAAAAAAAACCTGATAAACACAAACTCTCTTCTACAGCTATTCTTTTAGATATTGAAAGAGCCAGTCATACTCGTTATGGAAAATTTTTAATTGGTGGAGGCCTTCGTTGGACCAAATCAGCGGTTAAAGAGACAACCGAGCTCATTATTAATAATGCCCAGAAAGGCAATACTATTAGTATTAGCTTTGCCATAGGCTATTTATACGACTGGAGTTTATGAAAAAAATAAATCTATATTTTTTCATTTTATTTTCTTTGCCTCTCATTGCAGGGGAAGGAATTGTTGTCGTTCTTGAAGCTCCTCTTTTAAGGGAACCAAATCTTGAATCAAAAGTCATGCAACTAGTTCGAAAGGGTCAAAAAATCTACATTCACAATAAACATTTTCTCCAAGATCTTTCAAAACAAAAGCTTTACACGGTGGAAGATTTAAAAAAAATTGATTGGAAAGAAGAAAATTTTCATTCAAATTTTTATCTAACTATTGATAGAAGTGGAAACGATGCCTATATACCTAAAGAATACATAAAACTAATCACAAAAGATAATCGAGAATTTACAAAGAGTATCACTCCTTTCGCCCCTGATCCAACAGATTATCGAGCAGAAGAACCTCTACCAGAAGGCTATCCTATCGTCCGTAAACAAAGCTATCGCGGACAAATTTCATTAGGAACTGGTCCTGATATCAAAACTAGTTATCTCTATCCAAGAACTATTTTAAAAGAAAAATATAGTTCACGAAGAGGTGCCTATATCTCTTATGGCCGAAAAGCGGCCTGGGACAAATATGACCGTTTCTACTTCGGTGGTGTTTTTCACATTTGGACTTCACAAGCTCAGTTCACTCTTTTTGATTTTACTGAAACAAAAGAAGCTAGAGGTCAATTAGGTTTAGGGCCTTATATTGCCTATGACACTTGGAGAAATAGAGATTATCAAATCACTCTTCAAGGAACCCTAACCCTAAATTGGAATCGAGTCATCGTTTCTCAAACAGCCGATGATGAAAGTTTCGAGGAAAGAAGCTTCAAAGGTTTCTCTTTCTCTCCCCGCTTAGGCTCTTTTTTTCAGATAAAAAATATTATACCTAAAGTTGATTTTTTAAGTGGCATTGATCTTCAACTTTACCTCCCCCATACATTAAAATCTACAACCCCCATCGAAATACCCGATTTATGGCAAAAACTTAACTCTCAAAATGACGTTTTTTCTGTTCCCTTCACCGCTCATTGGACCCTCTTTATTGGTTTTCAATCCCATTACTAAAAAGCCCTAAAGTTCTCAAATGGAAAGGCGATAAGATTAATAGCTAAGAGTTTTCTACGAAGGAAAATATCTATAAACCTTTCCAGGAGGGAATAGTGTGACTACCCTAGAAAAAGAAGTCCTCTTTCAAAAACTCGGAAATACTTGGTACATCTTCACTGAAATCAACGATGAAGTTGTTTACTCCGCCTTACCTCATGGAATGGATCCTTATACCACAAAACTCGAACTTTACGACGTGATTGAAAATCATATGAAAAAAGTTGCTTATCACCATCAAAGAACCAAAATGAAATAAAGTATTTTGCTATGACTGCTGCTAAAAAACTTCGTTCTCTTTTTAATCGCAAACCTGAAGCAAACTCCAGCTCTTCAAAAGAGATTCAAGATAAAAAACAATTAACCATGGACAAAGCTCAAATTGAAGCTTTTCAAAAAAAAATCATTGAAAAACTAAAAAACGATCCTCAAATGGTAAAAAAAGCCGCGATGATTATCGTTGATATGATGAAAAATGAAAAAACCAAGAAAAAATAAATTCCCTAGGGGCATGTCGACTGATAAGGGTGCCCACTGGGCAATGAAGACTGAAGTCCCCATTTACAAGCTAAATAACCAACAATTTTTTCTCGATCACTCTGGCTTGACATACTATCGTTAAAAACAAGAACTTCTGATATATCGCCTACCCAATAAAAGTTCACATCTCCTATTGCACCAATAGAAATAATATAACTTCCCACATTGGGATTTAAGATTGCACTATTGGAGGACTCTGTCCCATCAAAAGAAATTTCTCTAATCCCGCTAGCACCGAACTCATGCGTCTCCATATAAATATGATTACCAGCACCGCTTCCACTATAAGATACAGGATTCCATCCACTTCCATTTCTTAACCAAGTCTCAACAGAGCCACCAGGGGTCCTATATAAAATAAAACCATTTTCCCCAACTCTTGAAGATATGGCACATCTATGACTAGAGCCACCTGTGGAGTTAGCAATTATATAATATGTGTACCCATTATTGGTCGTAAAATTAAAATCTGTGCTATTAGACGCTGTTATAAAATACTGACTTCCAGAAAAATCAACAACATCATTAGAAGAATCATAAGCTGGTCTTGCTCCACTAGTTGATTGAAGAAGATGATTATTACTTCCACTTTTATCTTGCCAACAACCAATAGGATCACCGTTTGATGCAGAAGGTGTTGCGCAAGCATCATTTTGAAAAAATGTAGAGCTATCCTGTCCGTCAGCCCAAAGTACAAGGTTGGAAAACCAAAGTGGAATTGGTTGAGTTCTCCATGCACTACTTGTAATTGAACTACTATTATTTCCAGCATTATCAACAGCTCTCAAAGAAGTATAGTAGTCTGTTCCTGATGATAATGAGATTGAAAACCCATCGGTTCCGTTAGCAACCTGGTAAACTTGGGGACTAAGAGTAAGTCCATTAGGTATCTCACCCCAAGAAACAACGTCACTCCCCCCAGAAGTTGTCCCAACAGCGATCTCTATTTTATTCAATCCACTACCTGCATCTGACGGAGAAGATGGCCAACTAATAGTTCTCGCCTGAGAATCAGTAGCATCATCAGCACTGGCATCAGGTGTTCCCGTCAGTGTTGGCGCAGTAGCATCTTTAGTCACACTCGCCGTGGCCGAAGTAGCATTATTGCCAGCAGCATCGCTATGATCCGCGGTCATATCTATCGCCCCATCAGAAACCCCACTCACATTCACCGTCGCTGTCCACGCCGAACTACTACAATTAGGCGTCGCACTCACCCCTCCCACACTCACACTGACTTGCCTGCCGTTCTCACTACACGTTCCACTTAAAGAGTAACTACTGGCATTAGCACTATTGATCACCGAGGGCGAAGTAATTGACACTGTCGGTACCACCCCATCCACATTGATCCCCGTCAAACTCGGTGCCGACCCCGAAAAACTAAGGGTGGCGTTGTTACTTAAAGCATCCCTTAACGTCCCCGAGTTTAAGTCAATATTAGTATTACTAAAGGCAATCCCATTGGTGTCCAGGTCTCCCACCGAAGGACTGTACCTAAACACTAATGCCGTCCCTCCCGATCCACTCTGATAGGTCGCATACCGGGTACTCGATCCCACCGTTAGCGTCAGTCGAGGCGTTCCCGCCACCGTCACGTTCTCATTGAAGTTCACCGTGAAGTCGATATTTTGTGAGGGATTATAGGTCCCATTACTCGAGGCTCCCATCGTACTCACTGTTGGTGCCATCGTGTCCTTACTCACACTCGCTGTCGCCGAGTTAGCGTTGTTTAAAGCGGCATCATTGTGATCTGCGGTCATGTCCGTCGTCCCATCAGAAACCCCACTCACATTCACCGTCGCTGTCCACGCCGAACTACTACAATTAGGCGTCGCACTCACCCCTCCCACACTCACACTGACTTGCCTGCCGTTCTCACTACACGCCCCACCAACCGCGTAACTACTGGCATTAGCACTATTAATCACCGAGGGCGAAGTAATTGACACCGTCGGTACCACCCCATCCACATTGATCCCCGTCAAACTCGGTGCCGACCCCAAAAAACTAAGGGTGGCGTTGTTACTTAAAGCATCCCTTAACGTCCCCGAGTTTAAGTCAATATTAGTATTACTAAAGGCAATCCCATTGGTGTCCAGGTCTCCCACCGAAGGACTGTACCTAAACACTAATGCCGTCCCTCCCGATCCACTCTGATAGGTCGCATACCGGGTACTCGATCCCACCGTTAGCGTCAGTCGAGGCGTTCCCGCCACCGTCACGTTCTCATTGAAGTTCACCGTGAAGTCGATATTTTGTGAGGGATTATAGGTCCCATTACCCGAGGCACCCATCGTACTCACCGTTGGTCCGGTGGCATCTTTGTTCACACTCGCCGTGGCCGAAGTAGCATTATTGCCAGCAGCATCGCTATGATCCGCGGTCATATCCACCGTTCCATCCAACAAACCACTCACATTCACCGTCGCTGTCCACGCCGAACTACTACAATTAGGCATCGCACTCACCCCTCCTACACTCACACTGACTTGCCTGCCATTCTCATTACACGCCCCACTAACCGCGTAACTACTGGCATTAGCACTATTAATCACCGAGGGCGAAGTAATTGACACCGTCGGTACCACCCCATCCACATTGATCCCCGTCAAACTCGGTGCCGACCCCGAAAAACTAAGGGTGGCGTTGTTACTTAAAGCATCCCTTAACGTCCCCGAGTTTAAGTCAATATTAGTATTACTAAAGGCAATCCCATTGGTGTCCAGGTCTCCCACCGAAGGACTGTACCTAAACACTAATGCCGTCCCTCCCGATCCACTCTGATAGGTCGCATACCGGGTACTCGATCCCACCGTTAGCGTCAGTCGAGGCGTTCCCGTCACCGTCACGTTCTCATTGAAGTTCACCGTGAAGTCGATATTTTGTGAGGGATTATAGGTCCCATTACTCGAGGCCCCCATCGTACTCACTGTTGGTGCCATCGTGTCCTTACTCACACTCGCTGTCGCCGAGTTAGCGTTGTTTAAAGCGGCATCATTGTGATCTGCGGTCATGTCCGTCGTCCCATCAGAAACCCCACTCACATTCACCGTCGCTGTCCACGCCGAACTACTACAATTAGGCGTCGCACTCACCCCTCCCACACTCACACTGACTTGCCTGCCGTTCTCACTACACGTTCCACTTAAAGAGTAACTACTGGCATTAGCACTATTGATCACCGAGGGCGAAGTGATTGATACCGTTGGTAGAGAAGTGTTCTTATTCACACTCGCCGTGGCCGAAGTGGCGTTATTGCCAGCAGCATCGCTATGATCCGCGGTCATATCCACCGTTCCATCCAACAAACCACTCACGTTCACCGTCGCTGTCCACGCCGAGCTACTACAATTAGGCGTCGCACTCACCCCTCCCACACTCACACTGACTTGCCTGCCGTTCTCACTACACGTTCCACTTAAAGAGTAACTACTGGCATTGGAGTCATTAATCACCGGGGACGAAGTGATCGACACTGTCGGTATGACGGTGTCCTTACTCGCACTCGCTGTTGCTGAAGTAGCATTATTGCCAGC
Source organism: Bacteriovoracaceae bacterium (assembly GCA_965206965.1). Lineage (GTDB taxonomy): Bacteria > Bdellovibrionota > Bacteriovoracia > Bacteriovoracales > Bacteriovoracaceae > CBDBLK01. The sequence goes on from OZ242254.1 coordinate 897,866, forward strand.
AGCATCGCTATGATCCGCGGTCATATCTATCGCCCCATCAGAAACCCCACTCACATTCACCGTCGCTGTCCACGCCGAACTACTACAATTAGGCGTCGCACTCACCCCTCCCACACTCACACTGACTTGCCTGCCGTTCTCACTACACGCCCCACCAACCGCGTAACTACTGGCATTAGCACTATTAATCACCGAGGGCGAAGTAATTGACACCGTCGGTACCACCCCATCCACATTGATCCCCGTCAAACTCGGTGCCGACCCCAAAAAACTAAGGGTGGCGTTGTTACTTAAAGCATCCCTTAACGTCCCCGAGTTTAAGTCAATATTAGTATTACTAAAGGCAATCCCATTGGTGTCCAGGTCTCCCACCGAAGGACTGTACCTAAACACTAATGCCGTCCCTCCCGATCCACTCTGATAGGTCGCATACCGGGTACTCGATCCCACCGTTAGCGTCAGTCGAGGCGTTCCCGCCACCGTCACGTTCTCATTGAAGTTCACCGTGAAGTCGATATTTTGTGAGGGATTATAGGTCCCATTACTCGAGGCCCCCATCGTACTCACTGTTGGTCCGGTGTTATCCAACACCGCCGAGTAGCTGTGAACAAGGCTATCAATCGTCGTGAAAGTCGCATCCCGTGCCTGGACGTGAATGTAATAGGTCCCCGTTCCTGTGTTTTGGGTCGCACTCGTCGTCGTTCCATAGGGTTCCGTGGTAAACGTATGGGTTGAACTGGTGTTAATGACAAAGCGATACTCACAAGTGGTCGATGCCCCTGAGCAATTCCAGTTCCAAGTTTTACTGGTTCTCGGAGTGCTGTCGTTACTCAGACCGGTGACGATCAAGTTGTTAGCGAGAACTTCGTAGTTTAAGAAAACTTGGGAGCAGTCTGATTCGATGTTTTCATTTTCCCAGCGTCTTTTGGCGTAGATGACATAGGTGCCGATTGCTAGCATGGGCAGGGTGATGAGTAGTTCGTTGCCGTTAGCGTCCTGACTGGTGAGGAGGTTTGAGCACTGGGCATCGCTGTAGATGTAGACCCGGTCCATTGGGTTAAGACCCCTGACGCGAATTGTGGGGGTGGCGTTGATGCTGGGGCTTAAAGTGGGGGTGACCAGGGTGATGTCTAAAACTTTATTGAGTCTGGTGAGTCCATCGAGGGTGGCGCCGATTTTGGTTTTGCTGTCGGCAGTGGGGTTGTCTATACAGCCCGAGAGAGGGAGGAGAAAAAGGGCGAGCGCTATAAGAGAACATCCATAGGATTTCACTTTACACGCCTCCACAATATAATTAGTTTAGTACCTAATAGCTATTTTTCCACACCTCCAAACACGATAAAAATGGGGAAAATATCTCCATTTACCGTTAGAAAACTCAATTCAACCTTTTCCAACATCTTTTCAAAATGCAATTTTTTGCCAGTTAAGCCCACTCTCTTCTATGATCCCAACATGGCAGCAATATCTCTTGCTTTTATTGCCTTAGCCTCAACTTTAACCGCGCTTCTTAGTGGGTTTTTGGGAATGGCCGGAGGAATCATTCTTCTCGCTATCTTGACGGTTCTTCTTCCCTTTCCTCTAGTTGTTCCTATCCACGGAGCCGCCCAACTTTTTAGTAACACATTTCGAGTTTTCTTGCTCCGTCAGTACGTTCACCGCAAAATTCTTTTCTTTTTCTTTGCTGGTGCTCCTTTTGGAACATTGATCTCTATAAAAATCATTAAATCTGTCAAAAACCCTGAAATTTTTCTCATTGGTGTAGCCCTGGTGATTTTTTACGCTCTTTTTAAGCCTAAGAAGCTTCCCACTTTTTCCATTCCTCCTTGGGGATTTCTTTTTGTCGGCATTTTCACTGGAGTTATGGGACCTTTAATTGGAGCAACTGGTCCCTTTCAAGCCCTCTTTTATCTGCGAAATGACCTCAAAAAGGAGCAGATCGTAGCCACCAAATCGGCTACTCAAGTCGTTATCCACTTTCTTAAAATTCCTGCTTTTATTCATTTAAGCTTTGATTATAAAGAACACGGAAAACTCATCTTACTCTTAGCAGTCACTGGACTCATCGGTACTAAGATTGGTGTTAAACTTTTAGGGAAAATTAAAGAAAATTACTTTCGCTTTCTCTATAGAACTGCACTTTTTCTCAGTGCTCTTCGCATTCTATACAAAACCCTATTCCTAAATCCCCTATAGCTTTACTCTTTCCTAGTGGGAACACTCAAGCTATTTCCAAAACTTTCACTACAGCTTTAGTGGCGGAAGACACAGTGCTTCAAACTTGTAAGAAAACTCTGAATTTGGTACCTATGACACTATGCCTGAATCCCAACCAAAAAACCAAAAAGAAGCTGTCAATCGAATGTATCAAAAAGCTTTTGAATACACTCACAAAAACCCTTATCACCATAAACTGGCACAATTTGACGAATTCGTTATGCGAGACGAATTCTCTGAGAACTATAGGGGAAGTTGGAACAAGGACATTTTTAAACGAGAAGCTCCCCTTTGCCTTGAAATAGGTTCAGGTTATGGACATTTCATGCTGGAGTACACAGAGCAAAACCCTAACATCAATTTTGTGGGAATGGACTTTCGTTTCAAACGAGGATTTAACCTTGCCAAAAAACTCTCTCTCCATCCCCATAAAAACTTTCGTTACCTTAGGGCACGAGGAGAAAGAATCCAATGGATATTTGGAGAAAACGAGCTCAATCGTATCTTTTACTTTTTTCCCGATCCTTGGCCTAAGAAACGCCATCACAAGAAACGGCTTTTTCAAGATCCTTTTCTCAAAGCCGCTCACCAGGTGCTTAAACCTGGAGGGCAACTCTTAATCAAAACAGATCATCAAGCCTATGCCGAGTGGATAGCCGAAAGAATTGACTCTCAAGAACTCTTTACAACCAGATTAAAGACATTTGACCTGAGAAAAGAACACCCCAATCACTATTTAACTAGCTTTCAAACAAAATTCGAAAAAATTTTCTTACAAAAAGGAATTTCTATCAAAGCTTTTGAACTTATTTCTCAAAAACAAAAACTTTAAAGGGCAAAAGCATTTATGGCCGGAACACTAGACGACCTCAAAAATCGCATTCACGAGCTTCCCCTCTCTGAAGTTTTAGGCAAGTATATACCTCTTCACCGCATTGGCCCTCAAACCAAAGCCGTTTGTCCTTTCCATGACGACCACGATCCCTCTCTTCAGATTAATGATAATAAAGGCTTTTGGTACTGCTTTGTTGACCAAATGGGAGGAGATGCCATCAAGTTTGTTCAACTCTACAAAAATATCGCCTTTAAAGAAGCCCTTGCCGATATTTGCGATTCACTAGGTTGGGACTTCCAAGACTACATAACAGAGCGAAAATCTAACCCTAAGCATGAAATGGGAAAAAGAATTCTTACCAAGGCAAGCCAGCTCTACAAAAAAATGGCTGAAACAGAAAAGTACACTCCCTTTCAAGAGTTTCTCCAAAAGCGCCACCTCAATAGTTTAACAGTTCAAACCTATTCCCTTGGTTTTGCCCCCAAAGGAAATTCCCTAGCAGAGTACTTGCAATCTATTCCCAACCAAAAAGACCGTAAGTTCGCTCTCGACACTGCCCTTGAGTTAGGGGTCATCAGACTAAGTCAATACGGAGACAAGCTCTACTATGATCAATTCAGAGAGCGTATTATGTTTCCTATTTGGGATTCATTTGGACAAGTTATCGGTTTCACCAGCCGCGCTTCACTCGCTGACCAAAAACCTAAATATCTCAATTCAATCGATTCTTTTCTCTTTAATAAGCACAATCTTTTATACGGGCTCCACCTAGCCAAAAAAGCCATTCGAGATCAAAGCTATCTCATTCTAGTAGAAGGCAATATGGACCAAATAGCCCTCCACCAAGCTGGTTTTCAAAACGCAGTCGCTATTATGGGAACTGGATTCCGCGACTCTAGTGCAACACGCATTCTTGGTTTAACTCAAAATATTTACCTATGCTTTGACAATGACCAAGGTGGTTGGGGCGCCGGAGAAAGGGCCAATAAGCTGTTTATGCAGCAAGGCATCACCCCTCGGCATATCGACCTCCACCCCCATAAAGACCCCGATGAATTCATCCAAGCCGAAGGTCGCCTGGAGTTTCAAAAACGCATTGACGAAGCCTCCATCTTTATCGACGTCCAAATTGAAAAAAGTTTTCCCCAGGAAATCCCCGAGGTTCCCGAGAGAAAGCTAGAAGTTCTCACCAACTTTTTTGAGATGCTAAGTCCCTTAAAAAAGACACTTTCTGCCACCGAAAGAGTCACCAGCTTAGCAAAACGCCTGGGTCTTCAATCCGATTCTGCCACAATTATCCGCAACTACGAAAACTACCTTAACAAACAAAAACAATATAATCCGATTAAAAAAGAAAAGACCCAAACGACTTCTAAAGAGCTAGATAAACCAAACACCCCACCCTCGCTAGAAACAGCAAAAAAAGAAAATCCAAAACAACTCTTGAGCCGAGTCGAAAAAACTCTACTGCAAAACCTAGTCCAATATCCTGAGCTTTTAACCAACGAAAAGGGCCTTGAGTTGCTTGATTTTGTTCAGTCTAGTGAGGTAAAAACTTACATTTTGGGGCTTCGTGAGCTAATGTACGAAATAGACGAAACAGAGTATGTCAGTGTTGTCAAAAGCCTTATTGAAGGTGACGAGTATTCCCTAGATTTAACGACAACAGCTGCAGCCGCACTCTACAAATATCGCGATACCGATCTCAATGAGAAAATCGCGATGAAAATGATAGAGGATCTTAAACGAAAGCTTCAAGAGGAAAAATTAAAAACAAAAAAACAAGAAATTAAAAAACAACAAAAAAATACTCAGACAGAAGAAGAAAATAGAAACTTATTAAACGAGCTTTTGGTCATTGACCGCCAACTAGCCGAACTAAAAATAGAACCGCGAAAACGAAATACAACGTAAACTAGGAGAATTAATGTCAATTGTCAGTGCCTTCATTAATTCAAAGAATTTTTCCAAACTTCTTATTAAGGGAAAGGATCAAAATTATCTCACCCCAGAAGAGATCAACGATGCTATCCCCGCCAGTATTATAGAACCTGTGGCTATAGATGAAATTTTATTAAAAATTCAAGAAGCCAAAATAGAGATCCTCAATCAAGAAAATGAGGAAGAAGATGAGGGTATCCGCTTAGATGGAACAGAAATCATCGAAGAAACCCTTTCTAAGGAAGAAAAGGCGGAGCTTCGTTCTGCTTCTACAGATCCAGTCAAACTTTACCTTAAACGTATGGGCTCAGTCGCACTCCTTACACGTGAAGGAGAAGTCGAAATCGCCAAAGAAATTGAAGAAGGCGAAAGAGAAATCATTCTTTCTTCTCTTAAATCTTCTCACGCATTAAAAGAGATTGTCGCACTCAAGGACAAAATCGAATCGCAAGAAAACCAAGCAGAATTTGTTAAGGAGCTTGTCCGTAGTCTCGATGATAATTCAACACAGAAAGAAATTGATAAAATTAAAAAAGCTATTTATGAAACTTGTGATCGCATTAGGGCCTTGCTTCAAACAGTTGAAGAAGAAGACGGTACTTTAAAAAAGTTTTCTAAAGATCAACAAAAAGAAATGGATAATATTTCTGAAACTCTAGCCAATTTAACTTTTAATCGAAAGATTATTAATAGCTTTGTAGAACCCGTTAAAAAATATTACCTTCAATTTAAAGAACTCTACAATCAAGAAGCTAGGATCTTTCGTTTTCTCGAAGTCAATGATCTCAATGAATACAGAGTTCTCTATGAAGAAGTCATGGAAAATGACTCTTTCAAACGGAAGCTGGCTAAAGACCTTTTTACTACCGATGCAAAGATAGAGCAACTCATACGCAACGAAGAAGATATCATCCGTAAACTTCGCCGACTTTCAATAGACGCTGGCATGGAGTTTGATGACATTGAAAAAGTTTACAAAATCATTCTCGATGGTGAGAAAAAAGCTGATACAGCAAAAGCTCATTTAGTTGAAGCCAACTTGAGACTCGTTGTCTCTATCGCCAAAAAATATACCAACCGCGGTCTTCAATTCTTAGACCTTATTCAAGAAGGTAACATTGGTCTTATGAAAGCCGTCGACAAATTTGAATACCGTCGTGGTTATAAGTTTTCAACATATGCCACTTGGTGGATTCGCCAAGCCATTACGAGAGCCATTGCCGACCAAGCCCGAACTATTAGGATTCCCGTTCATATGATTGAGACCATCAACAAAATGGTCAGAACTCAAAGACAACTCATCCAAGAGCTTGGTCGTGAGCCAACACCTGAAGAAATTGCTGTTCGCATGGAGCTCCCAGTAGAAAAGGTTAAAAAAGTACAAAAAATTTCTAAAGAGCCTATCTCTCTGGAAACACCAATAGGGGAAGAAGAAGATAGTTCTTTAGGGGATTTTATTGAAGATAAAAAAATTATCTCACCCCAAGAAGCCGTTATGTCAGTAACTCTTTCCGAGCAAACCCGCTCAGTTCTCTCAACTTTAACACCAAGAGAGGAAAAAGTTTTAAGAATGCGTTTTGGTATTGGAGAAAAATCTGACCATACCCTAGAAGAGGTTGGTCAAGATTTTTTCGTTACCAGGGAACGAATTCGACAAATTGAAGCTAAGGCCTTAAGAAAACTTCGCCATCCTTCGCGAGCAAAACTACTTAAAGCCTACCTCGAAGGGAATGTTCCAGAGCCCAGCAACAGCGGAAATAAAAATTAATACTAAACATCTTAAGACTAGTGTTTAGCTGACATGAAAATAATTCGCAGGGGAAATTTAGAACTAAATTACCTATAATAGAAGTCTTGAGGAAAACTATGGGCTTCACTTCCAGCACTTCGTGGCAGGTACCAAAATTTATCATCCATGAAGGCGAAAAATATTTTGACCCCAATACCCTTCGAGACGCAATTAGACTCTTAACACTATCAAGAGTCTCTATTTCCTTCTCCAAAGGTTCTAGGGATACCTATTTTATTTGTAGCGGCATCATCAAAGATGATCAAAGCCACGAATCTAAAATTGTTTACAAAAAAAGATTCGAAGACACAGAAAAAGGCCCTATTTCCTCTTATTGTGATTGTCATAAGTGGACACTCGATGACCATTGCTCACACAGCATTACTCTTTTTCTTACTTTTCTTTTACACCAACATCATGAAGCACAGTTTGGCCCAAAAAAAGATGGAACATCACACCCTCCCATTCCTCTAAATTCCACCTTTGCTGTCAGCCCTGTAGAGTACGGAACAATACTAAACGGACCTCATCAACTAGAAAGAGCTTCTGCTAATGCAACATACTCAAGTCTTCAATACCTTCTACACAATCACAAAATAATTAACTTCCCTATTCCCGAAAATTTCAAAGGAAAATTAATTATCCAAATAATATCCAACGAACACTTCAGTGGAACTACTGATCAAATTGAAAACTTGCCCATCGTTCGATTCAAACATAGAGATGAAGATAATCAAACACACCGAGAAATCTCTCTCTTTGAAAATTTATATCTTTTCAATTGGGCAAAAGGTCAAGCTTATCACTTATCAAGTGAACTAAAAAATTTAGTCCAGAAACTAAGAATTTATGGAAACCATTTAAATATCAATGACCTAATCAAACTTGTCAAAGGAGTTAATACAGATCACCTCACCGTTATAATTGATGAGGTCCTTTTAGAAAAAATCCCACGACTCCCCGTCAATTGTAAAATACATCTCCACAAAAAAGAAAAACCTTCTCAAATAAGCTTTGAAATCATTTTTCATGACGAAAATGAAAATACAGTTCAAGCTCCAGACTTTTTAACAGCTTTCACATTTCAAGGGGGACTCCTTGGAAGTTTTCGAAAGAAAAAAGATGCCTACAACTTTATTACTGGATTAGCCGAAAGTCTTGAATCAGAATCTCCAGAAAGCTATACAAAGTACTTAATATCCTCATCTCAAAAATCTCATTGGCAAAACCTTATTAACTATACCCTCTCTCAAGAAAAAACTTACCTTTACAACAGTAAAGTCAAATCTCTATGTCAATACGATACAACTTTCTTAATTACCTTCTACAAATCCCTTGTCAATTGCTTTGGTGACATGTTTTTTCGTTTTAGCCAATGCTTTCCAGAAACAGGCGAAATAACTTTCACAGTAAGTAGTACGACAGTTTATCAAGGACTTGCTAATTTCTATAATCGAATGACCCCCTTTGGAATTCAATTCTTCTATAATAAAAATAGAATGAATCGTTGGTCCTCAAAGATTCGATTTGAAAGAAAATTACAAGCTACGAAATGGTTTGAATTGGAACTCAATGTATCAGATCAAGATCTTGAAATTATTCAAAAAGCCAATATGGATTCCAATATAGCTATAACAAAACAAGGGATGATTCTTCTAAGTCGTGAACAAAAAGATCTCTTAAAATTCGTAAAAAAGTATACACAATACGAAAACCAAAACCCGCCTAAAAAAGAACCAAAAAATACTGAGGTACTCAATAAATTTGTTCTGCCCTTCAATAGAACTAGAATTTTTGAACTTTTCGAACTAAAAAAACTCGGTCTCGATGGAGCCTTAACTGAAGAAGAAATAAAGCTCTGTGAAAGACTTTCTACAATGGAAAAAATGCCTCAGTATGATGTACCTAATAAACTCGACAAGATCCTACGTCCTTATCAACGTACGGGTTACACATGGCTTCGGTTTCTTTATGAAAATCAACTAGGCGCCTGTCTTGCCGATGATATGGGATTAGGCAAAACTCTTCAAACAATTGCTTTTTTACAATCAATCTATGACAAAATTGAAAGTGTACTAATCGTTTGCCCTGTCACAATACTTCTCAATTGGGAAAAAGAATTCAACAAATTTTCAAATATGGATATCCATATCTATCACGGTGAAAATAGAAATTATCCTCAGAAAGCTAAAGTTTTATTAACATCTTATGGAATTATGAAAAGAGAAATAGACGATACATTTTCTGACAAATTTTTCGATATTTTTATTCTAGATGAAGTACAACATCTCAAAAACATTCGAAGCCAAGGTGCTTATGTCGCAAGAAAAATTAAATCCAATTACAGGATTTGTCTCACAGGTACACCAATAGAAAACGATCTTGCCGAGTTTTATAATATTCTAGATTTATCCGTACCTGGAATTTGGGGAGATCTTCAGTTTGTACGTACAACCTCCACTAAAAAATCTCGCCTTATTGCCAGAAAAACAGCGAGTCCTTTTATTTTACGTCGAACTAAATCACAAGTTTTAACAGAACTTCCTCCTAAAGTTGAAAATAATATCTTTCTCAATTTTGAGCATCATGAAAAAGAAAATTATCTCAATTCCCTCATTCAAATCCGAAAAAAAATCGAATCAACCCCTTCCAAAAGAAGATATGGAGAAATCTTAGGTGGGCTCCTAGAACTCAGACAAAAATGCTTATGGCAAAAGCCATTGACCAACGCCACTTTTCCAAGAGCTAGTATTAATTCCACTAAAATCAAATTTCTCCTCGAAACTTTAGAGCCAATCATTGAAGAGGGACACCAAGCAATCATCTTTAGTCAATTTACAACCTATCTAGATATCATCCAAAAAATTCTCTGGGAAAAGCACTGGAAACTCGCAAGGATTGATGGCAGTCAAACTATTAAACGTAGACAACAAGAAGTCGATAAATTTCAAGAAGGGAAGTGCCCTATTTTTCTCATCTCACTAAAAGCTGGTGGCATAGGACTCAATCTTACAGCAGCCAGTTATGTTTTCGTTATGGATCCTTGGTGGAACCCCGCCGTAGAAGCTCAGGCCATTGATAGAGCTCATCGTATCGGCCAAAAAAACCCCTTGACCGTTTACAGACCTATCATGAAAGGAAGTGTCGAAGAAAAAGTTTTAGAACTTCAACAAATGAAAAAAGAGCTTTTTAAAGATCTTCTTCCCGATGATGAAAGTGATCTATTTACAGGCAAACTAACAATGAAAGATTTTGAATCTCTTTTTCAATAAGACATAAAAATACATCTTGTAATCCTTCCAGTATAATTTCTTTAGAGAATTTGAAGAGTTTACTATCTATAGCTTCTGACAATCAAAAAACTATAAATAGTTCTTTTATAAAACTTTATTTCATACTTCAAAAAAAATGACTAATTGAACGAAAAGACTCCGACACAGTCAGGACTTTGCGTTAACCAAGCAGATTTTTTCAACATGTGCAAAGAGTCAATTTCTACCAAGGTCGTTTTTTTTCAACAAAAAGCCGATTGTGACAACATTGCCCATCTGCGATAAATTTCGGAGCAGTTTCAGGTTCTTAGTCCAAACTTTTATGGTAATTTCTAAAAAATAATTGAGAAGGTCATTGAGATGCTAAATTTTGCCTTGATTGGTTGCGGTAGAATCGCCAGAAAACATGCAGGAAACTTAGGGGAGAGAAAAATTCCCGGAGCAAAGCTTGTGGCCGTGTGCGATCTCGTCGAAGAAAAGGCTCGTTACTATGGAGAAAAATACGAAATCCCATGGTTTACAGATATGCACCAAATGATCGCCCAAATAGGGAATCAAATCCAAGTGCTGGTTATTCTCACCCCCTCTGGGAACCACGCCGAGCATACACATGAGCTCGCCCAATATGGAAAACATATTGTCGTTGAAAAGCCCATGGCACTTACTCTTCGTGATGCCGATAAGATGATTGAGGCTTGTGATAAAGCTGGAATCAAACTCTTTGTTGTCAAACAAAATAGGCTGAATGCTCCAGTAAGAAAATTGCGTGAAGCTATCGAACAAAACCAATTTGGCAAAATGGTTATGGGAACCGTTCGAGTTCGCTGGTGTCGTAACCAAGCCTATTATGATCAAGACCAATGGAGGGGAACTTGGCGAGAAGATGGCGGTGTTTTCGCCAATCAAGCCATCCACCATATCGACTTATTACAATGGATGATGGGACCAGTTGAATCAGTATTTGCCAAATCTATTACACGCTTAGTCAATATTGAAGCCGAGGACACGGGAGTTGTTGTTTTAAAATTTACTTCAGGTGCTCTTGGAACTATTGAAGCGACTACTGCGACAAGACCAAAAGATCTCGAAGGCTCCATTTCCATACTAGGAGAGAGAGGAACGGTGGAAATTGGAGGCTTTGCCGTTAATGAAATGAAAACTTGGAATTTTCTAGAGGAAAATGAAGAAGATCGAAAAAAAGTCATCGAACATTTTAAAGAAAATCCACCAGATGTTTATGGCTTTGGTCATACCGAGTATTTAAAAAACGTCGTTGATACTATTACTAACAAAAAATCAGCACTGGTTGATGGCCTAGCTGGTCGAAAGTCCTTAGAGTTAATAGCAGCCATTTATGAATCAATCGAGACAGGTAAAGAAGTTCAGGTCAACTTTGTTCCTAAAAGATGTCGGTTAGGTTTGAGAGACTAAATCATGATCGCTGAAACAGCTAAAATTTTTCCAGGAGTTAAGCTTGGTAAAAATGTCACCATTGAAGATTATTGTATAATTGGAACACCTAATAAAGCAGCAGAAGGAAAGTCAACAGTTATAGGAGATAATGCTATTATTCGATCCTGCACGATTATTTATGCTGGAAATATAATTGGTGATAATTTCCAAACGGGAAATAAAGCCAATATAAGAGAAAATAATACTATCGGAGCGAATGTTTCAATAGGCGCACTCAGTGTAGTCGAACATCACATAAAAATTGAAAATAATGTACGTATTCATTCTCAAGCTTTTATTCCTGAATATTCTCATTTAAAGGAAGACTGTTGGATTGGACCAAACGTTGTCTTAACCAATTCTAAATACCCCAACCAGGAAGATTCTAAAGATCTTTTAAATGCCCCTGTTATTGGACGAGGAGCTCGGGTAGGAGCCAATGCAACTATTCTGCCTGGAGTAAATTTAGGAGAAAACTGCCTCGTGGGTGCTGGAGCCATAGTAACTAAAAATGTAGAGCGAGAAGCCACTGTTGTTGGAACCCCAGCTAAACAATTGGACAGTAAATGATGAAAGTACCATTTCTCGATTTAGATGCTCAATATCAATCCATTAAAGAGGAAGTCAGACTTGCTATCGATGAAGTCTTAGAGTCCAAAAAATTTATTCAAGGAGAATTCTGCCAGGAATTTTCAAAAAAATTCTTAGATATCCATGGTGGAGAATTTGGAGTAGGTTGCTCTAATGGCACAAGTGCTATTACACTAGCTTTGAAGGCTTTAGGAATCGGTCCTGGTGATGAAGTCATAACCGTTGCGAATACTTTTTTCGCCACCATCGAAGCCATTGCAGAGGTCGGAGCAAAGATTGTACTTGTAGACTGTGATCCAAAATCCTACCTAATCAATCATGAGCAAGTAGAAGACAGTCTTACTGCGAGAACAAAAGCCATTATCCCAGTTCATCTTTATGGCAATCCTGTAAATATGGTCGAGCTCCAAAAAATTGCTTCTGAAAATAACCTTTTTATTATAGAGGATTGCGCGCAAGCTCATCTGGCTCAACTTGATGGACAAGCAGTAGGAACCTTTGGAGATGCTGGAACATTTAGCTTTTACCCTGGTAAAAACTTAGGGGCTTACGGTGATGCAGGATTTGTTCTTTCTTCAAATAAAGAGTTGAATGACAAAGTTAGCATGTATCTAAACCACGGACGCATCGAAAAATACCAACATAATTTTTTAGCAGGAAATGATCGTATGGATGCCATCCAGGCAGCAATCCTAACTATCAAATGTAAGTATATTGATAACTGGACACAAAAGAGGATCGAAGCTGCTTTCTATTACGACAAAAAATTAACTGAAGCAGGATTTAAAATTATCGAGAAAAATGAAAAAGCTAAAGCAGTTTATCATCTCTACGTTGTAGAGGTGCAAAATCGAAGCGAGACCATAAGTAACTTACAAAAAAAAGGGGTTTCTACAGGAATCCATTACCCAATTCCAATGCATTTACAGCCAGCTTGTCGAGAGTTAAATTACAAAAAAGGAAGCTACCCTGTAAGTGAAAAAGTTTCCGAGAGAATCATCTCTCTTCCTATTTATCCAGAAATTTCTAAAGATCAGCAAGATTATGTCGTTAATAATTTTCTAAAAATAGCTCGACCTTAAACCAAAGCCATGTGCGGAATAAGTGGAATAATTTGCAAAAAAAACCAAGAAGTTAATAAAGAGAAAATTGCTCAGATGAATAATCTCGTTTCTCATCGCGGACCTGATGGTGAAGGGGAATATTTTTACCAAAACCTAGGTCTTGGTCATCGTCGCTTAGCCATTTTAGATCTCACTAGTGATGGTCATCAGCCAATGATTTTAAAAAATTTCGCGATAACTTTTAATGGAGAAATCTATAACTACCTAGAAATCAAAACGCAGTTAATATCGAAAGGTTATTCCTTTCAATCTCAAACTGACACTGAAGTCATTTTAGCTTCCTATCAAGAATGGGGAGAGAAATGTGTTCAATATTTCAATGGAATGTGGGCATTTGCTATATTCGATAAAAATAAAAATACAATCTTCTTAAGTCGAGACCGTTTTGGAATCAAGCCCTTATACTATATTGACAATGAAAATTCATTTGCCTTTGGTTCAGAAATTAAGCAACTTCAAATATTCACATCAGAAAGGAAAGTACATGAGGATGTTCTCATCGATTATTTATTTTCTAACTATGTAGAACACACCAATAACACTTTTTTTAAAGGAATTAAAAAACTACAAGGAGGCCATAATCTCCTCCTTAAATTAGACGATAGCCAATTTAAGATCTATCCGTATTACAAAATTAAAGAGAGAACCCCATTAGGTAGCGTAAAAGAAGCAATCGACTGCTATCAAAAAGCCCTTAAAGAAGCTGTAAACATTCGGCTTAGATCTGATGTGAATGTTGGGACTTGTCTCAGTGGCGGACTCGATAGTTCTACAATCACTACGATTGCTAGCTCTCTCTATTCAAGCGATGAAGAAAAGAGTTTCAATGCCATTCATGCTCAATCCACTGAAACATCTGGAGATGAAAGTCAATATGCAAAAAAAGTTGCATCACATACCCATTGTCATCTCAATATTGTTAAACCATCAGAACGTGATTTCATTGATCATCTAGATACTGTTATTAGTTCTCAAGAGGAGCCCTTCACAGGAACAACGGTATTTATGCAATATTTTGTCATGAAAAAAGCTAAGGAAATTGGCTGTACAGTTCTACTTGATGGCCAAGGCGGTGATGAGACATTGATGGGTTATGAAAAATATTATTCTGCCTATATTTTTGAATCTTTGACAAAGTATGGACTCATTAGAATGTTAAAAGAATTGTCCCACTCTCTGCAAAACAATACTAATTTTTCTTTCATAAGACTTTTTAAAACTTTAGCTGGAAATTATTTTTGGAGAACCAAGCTTTTTTACAATAGAAAAACTCGTAAATACTTAAAGGAAAAATTTCGTCAGAAAAAATTTTCACATTATGAAGAAATAGGTAAAAGCTCAATTAGTTCAAATGATTTTCAAAAAATAGACATTCTTAAAACTCACCTACCACAATTATTACGATATGAAGATAAAAACTCGATGATTCATTCAATAGAAACCCGTCTACCTTTTATCGACTTTAACGTTCTTGAGACAGCCTTAAGTGTAAAGCCATCTCTTAAAATAAATAAAGGTTGGAGTAAGTATATCTTAAGAAAAACTATTGAAAAATTGCTCCCTAGCGAAGTTGTCTGGAGACGCAACAAACTCGGCTTTGCTTCACCTGAAAGTTTTTGGTTGGCAGAAATCCAAGAAAAAATGAGAGCTGAAGTATTAAATAGCTTAATAATTAAACACTATTGTAATGAGCTCTATATTAAAAAAAATTGGGAAAATCTATCCGATAATATTAAGTGGCGTTTATATAATGTAGCTCGCTGGTCAAAAATTTACAAAATATCTGTTTAAAACATGAAGAATCAAAGTTTAAATATTTTTTTGATTCCAAGTTGGTTTCCAAATCAATCCAATCCAACGGCAGGGATCTTTTGTATTGAGCAAGCAAAAGCTTATTGCAAGATTTTTCCTACAGATCAAATCGACATAAGTTTTTGGTGCCAAGAAGAGTTTCATCTTCACCCAAAAAATATTTTGCAATGGCCTCAATTTTTATTTGAAAAAACAAAGCGCCCTCATAAATCGCAACAAATCATAGAGAATCTAACGATTCGAAAACAACCAACATTTTCTTGGAGCCACAAAATAAAAGGTTTGTCTTTCGTTATAAGAGCTTGTCGAAAAAATTTTAAGAAAGCACTTGAAGAACGAAAGAAAATCGATCTTATTCATGCTCACGTGAGTTTTCCAGGAGGATATATTGCCAGTCAGTTATCTGAAGAATTCAAAATTCCTTATTTGATTACCGAACATATGAGCCCCTTTCCTTTTCCTCATTTGTTTTCTAGAAATCAATTAATACCTCAAATGCATCAAGCTCTAACAAAGAGTAGAAAAATAATTTGCGTAGGAAAAGAACAAGAAAATGAAATCAATCAACTTGGTTATGCCAATACTGTGGTTATCCCTAATCTCATTGATGAGACTCTTTTTAAAATACCAAGAAAACCAGCTAACACTAGCCAACTTTTTAAGTTTGTAAGTATTGGAAATATGAATGAACAAAAGGGGTTTGATCTTTTACTCAAAGCTATTGCTTTAAACAGGGAAAAACTGAAAAATTGTCAATTTTCTATTATAGGAGATGGAGCACTGCTTGAAAATATGAAAAAATTTTCAGTAAAGTTGAAAATAGGAAATATGGTGAATTTTTTAGGACGCTTATCACGTGATAATGTCTTAAAAGAATTGAATGGTTCCGATGCTTTTGTTTTAACCAGTCGACACGAGAGTTTCGGACTTGTTTATGCAGAAGCAATGTTCTGTGGACTTCCAGTTATCTCCACTCGTTGCGGAGGACCAGAGGAGTATATTAACGAAAAAAATGGATTTCTAGTTGAACAAAATCCACAGGATATAAGCAAAGCACTGATTAAAATGAGACACGCAGCTTCTCATTTCGATCTAGAAAAAATAAGATCAACTGTTTTTAAAAAATTTTCTCGTAAAATTGTCTGTGAAAAAATTAAAAATCAATATTTAAATATTATCTGATACTTCTCTCTTAAAGTCATAAAGAAGAGTCATCAAAAAAAATAACTCTGATACAGTCAAAGCCACTATTATTCCTATTGGACCATAATTTTTAATTGTCAAAAAAACTAAGAGTAAATAAACCGCTTTAAAACTTACAATTTTATATTGATGTCTTGAGATGTCACCGAAAACAATATCTCGTGATTGAAAAAAAGTATTTATAATCTTTATCACAACAATGAAAGCGGCAAAGCGCGCAATAGGAATAGCCGCTATAAATTTGTCCCCCAGAAGAATAGGAATGTAGTAAGGGGGTGCTACATAAAGGATAGCAAAAATGCTAAAAATGAAGACAAATCCAAATAAAGAGTTAGAAATGGCTCTCTTTTTAAATTCATCATTTCCATACGAAAGCCAAGAGTTAGTAACAGTAGAAACCAAGGTGATAAATACATCTTTTATTTTTTCAGGATAAGAGAAAGCAGCTTGAAACACCCCTAGTATCATGGGAGAAAGCTGATATAAAAGAATTTTATCAATTTGAGCTACTCCAATATTAAAAAATTCTAAAATATTCATTTTAAAAGAGTCATTTAAATACTCATGATGATTCACCAATGAAGAGTACGGCTTAAGAATATTTCGAATATAATAAAAACTTATTACACTTACTAATAACTGGCCAATCAAGTAAATTTTGATAACAGTAAAAATATTTCCTGTCATATAAGAAGTTAAACCTATTCCTAAAAAACGAGCGAGAGATGATAAAAAAGCTAGAATCGCTTGCAAACGAAAATTTTTAACGGCAGGAAGTATAGCATCGCTTTTATCTAAGTTTCGAACGGCGACAAAAGCAATTGCAAAAAGTGCCAAGTGAAAGGTAATTTCTTGAAATAAATTAAAAAACTTAAACAGAATAAATAAAATAATCGAACTAAGGGCACCAAGAAAAATCGATGAAAATACGGAGTATTGATAAGCTTTTTTATAAAATGAATAGTTCTTTTGATGAAGCGACTTATTGAGAATAGAATTAAACCCAGGGAGGGTCAAAACATTAGCCAATTCGACAAGAGAAAGGAATAGTGCCAATATTCCAAATTTTTCCACACCTAAGCCTCGTGCACTTAGTGCTATTGTAAAAAGACCAAGAACTATAGAACCCACCTTACTAAGACCGATATAGCCTAAGTTAATCGAGGTTTCTCTTTTTAAGAAATTTTTTAAGCTCTTCATATCTAAAAATAAGTTCTCTGTTAATTGACTTTCAAATAGTATAGTATAGTTGTCGCTATGAATCCAAAAGTAAGCTTTATCATTGCTGCCTATAATGAAGAAAAATATATTCAAAATTGCATCGACTCTTGCTTAGAGCAAACCTATGACAATATTGAAGTTTGTGTTACAGACGATGGCTCCCAAGATCGGACTTGGAAACTGCTTGAAAACTATTCGAGCGATCAAGTTAAAATTGATCGTTTTTCTAAAAATAAAGGTAAGGTTATCGCTTTCAACAATTCCTTTTCTCTCGCAACAGGAAAATATATTGCCATTATTGGTGCCGATGACGTGAATTTGCCCAATAGGGTAGAAAATCAATTAAAATTTTTAATCGATCAAGCTATTGACCTTACCTGGGGCAAATTGATTCACATCGGTAGCTCAGGAGAAATCCTTAAAAACTATTATACTCCTTTAAAGGTTAAACCTAAAAAATGCGATATCCTCCAAGATAATTTCATTCCAGGAAACACTATTTTTCTTTCTAAAAGATTAGCCAATCAAATTTTTCCTATCCCTAAGGAGTTGAAATTCGAAGATTGGTGGATTGCTTTCAATGCTATTTTTTCCGCCAAGTATAAAATGCTAGAAACACCTGTCATCAAATACAGAATTCACGAAAACAACACGGTGGGCAATACCAGTATAGATTATGTTCAGCTACGACGAAAAAATATTCGTCGACACATAACCTATCACGAAATATTCGACAAGAAATTATTGAATAACACCAATTTCCAAAGGATCAATCATTTAGTTAAAAATTATAAATTGGCTTGCCTAGAAGATCATTTTAAAAAGCGTCTAACCCTCTTTTTTCGTTCTCTTCCCTTCTTTCGACTCAAGTCACTCAAAGTAATTTTGAAATTTCTTTTCATTACCTTTTTTGGTTTAAAAGGTGTTCAAACAGTCTTTAAATAATTATCCCCCCTTTTGCTGTCACCATATAAATATACTCATACTAACCATAAGGATTTACTAATATAAAATATTAAACGATAATACGATAAACTCTGCATTTTTACTTATTAGAAATATGCTCAATTTATTAAAAGCTCTTTCCCTCCTCTCACCGATCAAGGCCATTCCCCTAATCGGCAAAACCTACTTTCAAGGATTCTATCTCCTCTTTGGTTTCACGGGCTTTTTCCAGGGGCACATACTCACTGTACTCATCCCTTTCTTAGGGATGATTCTTTTTGGATTGCTAGCAGCCTTCCTTCAGGCCGATGGAACCAGTATTCAAATAACCCTTGGTCGGACCTTACAATCAATAGCTTTACTAGGCTTAATTCAGGCATTTCTCTTATATGGTTCTAAAAATTTCTGGAATAAAGCGATAGCATTTTGGGCCGTCTGCTCCATCGTACTCGCTATTACAGAATTGTTTCTTGGAAACACTATAGGGGGACGAACTTTTTGGGGAATTAAGCGTTTTTTTTATCTAGTGGGAGAGCCTAATTATTCTGGATTCTTTTTTGCTAGTCTTTTCCTAAGCTCAATAATGCTAAAAGAGTATAAATGGATCATCATTTGGCTACCTCTTACTTTCCTAACCCTTTCGAGAACACCTTTGCTTTTATTGGCATCATTTACGACTCTCTATCCTCTTTTCCTAATTTTTAAGAAAAAATTTCTCTGGTTAGGCTATCTCTTCCTCAGTCTTCTCTTCCTGAAACCTTTTATTCTTTACTGCCTCTTTTATTCATTATCAGTTGATATTCTCAAACAACTTATCAATATCACAACACGATTTTACCTTCACCCAGCTTATGTTGAAATGTTTTTTGATAAACCACTGGGAGTAGGCTTAGGCAATGCTCATCGCTATTTCACTCCATACATAAAAAACATTGAACCTTTTTTGCAACAAGAGATAGGTTTAGCATTAAAATCTATTGAGAATGCTGAGCAACATAGCCTTTTTTTGCAAATTCTAACTGAAACAGGAATACTCGGTTACCTTTGCTTTTTAATCTTCCTCTTTAAATTTTTTTCCTACTTATGGAAGAGAAGTCAACGAGTTGCTGTTTTATTTCTTTGTTTTCTCTCCATGACAACCACTCTCAATACACTCTACGAATTTGGCTATTATTTTGTCATTACTATAACTCTTTTCACCTCTCATTATGAAAGCAAAGAAACTCATTATTCGGTATGGAAAATCCCCTTCTTGAAAGTTTTCAACCAAAAATTATAAACCTATTTTTTCAAAACAGAAACACCTCTTCCTCTGCAATCCTCAAAAAACAGCCATTGTAAACACCATAGCAGAGGAAATTATCTCGACAACATATAAAAAAATTAAAATTTTTGAGACACTCTACTGATAACTCTAATGAGCAATCCCTTGCTTATCAAAAATAATAAAAAAAGTTATAAAAAGAATTTTTAAATCTAAAAAAAATGATTTATTTCTCAAGTAATATTTATCCAATTCCACCTTTTCGGGAATGGATAATTCATCCCTCCCATTAATTTGGGCCCAACCAGTAAGTCCGGGATAAAGTTGATCGACACCTTCTTGTTTTCTTAAAGAAATAAGATCATCCTGATTAAATAAAGCAGGTCTTGGTCCAATAAAACTCATTTTGCCACAAAGAATGCTCCACAGTTGAGGAAGCTCATCCAGGCTCGATTTCCTTAAGAAGCTTCCAATCCAAGTAATATAACTTGAAGACTCTTTCAAAAGATGAGTGGCCACATTGGGAGTATCTATGTGCATAGTCCTGAACTTGGGCATCGTAAAAAGCACAGAATTTCTACCAACACGCTTAGACCAAAACAGCACCGGACCCTTGCTTGAAAGCTTAATTATAATAGCAATGAGAAGCATCAAAGGAGAAAAGACAACAATCAAAACAAGTCCTAAAACAATATCGAATAACCTTTTCATAACAACCATACCTACTTCACAAGATTAAAAGCTGTTGACCTCTAAGTTTTATTGTCAATTTACGGCTTTTCCATATCAAAGACCCGGCGCATTATTTAAGTGTTGAAACAAATTTAAGATAGCAATGAATTCATTCTTCCGCCTTCTAAAAAATGTTTTTTAAAAGAAGGCCAATGCTGTAGTCTTCTGCTAAAAGGGGATACTAATACTGAGCATATTTCATATATATGGTAAAAATGCTTAGACTATATGCACAATTTTAAAAAAATGTAAAAACTCTCTCATGAATTCTATTTTAGAAATAAAGATTAAGCCTCGCTATAAAATCCTCATCGTCATGGCTTATGATATTCTCACCATAGCGGCTTCCTTTTTCTTATCTTTTTCCCTCCGTCTTGGAGAAATTTTTCCATCCCCTTTTTATCAACAGTACTTTTGGAATATCTTACTTATTTCTACGATTATCCAATTTTTTTGCCTTTATTTCATAGGGGTTTATAAAACTATATGGCGTTTTTCTAGTCTACCTGACCTAGCAAGAATCCTTAAAGGGGTAGGGGTCGCTATCCCCGTGAACGTTTTATTTCTCTTTATTATTACCAGACTTGAAAATATCCCCCGCTCTCTATTCTTTATCGATGCTCTTCTCCTTGTTATTGGACTCGGTGGAGGAAGATTTGCTTACAGAGTTATCTCTGATAAACAAAAGCACTTTCACCTTAGCATTTCCAATTTTACCAAAGTTCTTCTCATTGGAGCCGGTAGAGGAGGAGAAAAAATCTTAAGAGAGATTAAAAACGACCCTGCACTACAACTTTATATTGTGGGTATCATTGATGACGACCCAGAGAAAAAAGGAAAAACACTTCATGGCATTAAAATCCTCGGTCACACGGAAGAAATCTTAGCCATAGCAAAAAAAACTTCTGCCAAAAAAGCCTTTATTGCCATCCCCTCGGCTTCTGGCCAAGAAATCAAAGGTATTGTTCAAAAATGCCGAGAAGCTAACCTGGAAATAAAAACCCTCCCAAAGTCTAGTGAAATTTTTCACGGCCAAATTGAGTATTCACAGCTACGAGCCCTTAAACCAGAAGACCTTTTAGGAAGAGAATCTGTCCAACTGGACACCGATAAAATGAGAGACATGATTCAGGGAAAAATTGTTCTCGTAACAGGAGCAGGTGGATCAATTGGCTCTGAACTATGTCTTCAAATTTTAAAGCTTAAGCCTAAAAAGCTCATCCTTTTTGAGTTAACAGAACTTTTTCTCTATCAACTAGAGCCAAAATTAGTAACTCAAGATGAGCTCAACCAAATTATTCCTTTAATCGGAGATGTAAGAAATAAAAAATCCTTAGAAAGAGTTTTCCAACAACACAAGCCAGAAGTTATCTTCCACGCTGCCGCTTATAAGCACGTCCCCATGATGGAAAAAAATCCTACAGAAGCTATCAACACCAATATATTTGGCAGTAAAAATGTTGCCGAGCTAGCTTTAAAGTACAGATCTGAAAAATTTGTTCTCATTTCTACTGATAAGGCAGTCAACCCAACCAACATCATGGGTGCAAGTAAAAGAATTGCCGAAATGATCTGCCAATCCTTAAATAATAAAGGCTTCACAAAATTTATTTCTCTACGCTTTGGCAATGTTCTTGGTTCAAGTGGGTCAGTAATTCCTCTTTTTAAAAAACAAATTGAACTAGGCGGCCCCATTACAGTGACCCATCCAGAAATTAGGCGATACTTCATGAGTATTCCAGAGGCTTGTCAACTAGTCATACAAGCAGGTTCTTTTGGGAATGGTGGAGAAATTTTTGTTCTCGATATGGGAGAGCCCATCTACATCAAAGATTTAGCTAAAGAAATGATTCAACTTGCTGGCCTTAAAGAAAAAGATATTGGAATTATCTATACAGGTTTAAGACCAGGAGAGAAACTTTATGAAGAGCTCTTTAGCCAAAAAGAACACTTTCTTCCCACCAAACACTCAAAAGTTAAAGTGGCCCAAGCTCAAAACCTCCCTGATGACTTTATCAACTCAATTGAAAACTTAAAAAATGATATCTATTCATTAGATACAGCAGAAATCAAATCTTCCTTCAAAAGAATTGTTCCTGAATACCAAACAGAGAGCAATGATTTACATTCACAGAGTGCTTTTATTCACTAACTGCAACTCTTTTAAAAATTTTTCCTTTTAACGTTTCCCTCTGTATTCCCCTAAAGCTTTCACAGTTACTAGGATCTCGAGATTATAATAAATCATATTGTACACAATCGACTTATAAATCAGAATAAGCTTAGAATGCTAACAATAATAGATCTCTTTAGTCGTGAGAGTGTTACTATCTAAGTAAAAGGGAGTATCAAGTCGAAAGAAATCATGAGGATCTTATCAAAATTAAAGTATACGAGAGGACTTCCTGTATTTATAGTAGTATGAATAATGGAAGTGAGTTCACAAGCAACGAGATCGGTCGCTGGGCACATGAGAAAATGGGGTGAAGCTATTTCTTTACAAAGCCAAGAAAAACTACTGATAACGCCTATAAGAGAGCTTCAATGGTCGGCTCAGAGATGAGTGTTTAAGCACAAATGTGTTTTATACTCTTGAGGATGTAAAGGAAGTTATTGAAAGGTGGAGAGAACAGAATAATTGGCAGAGTTATGCTTTGAGTCTTAGATTTCTATAAGTGATCTGTTTTTTTACAAATTTAAGATGTTAGTTTTGGTAAAAAATAATATTGAAATTGAGTAGTTATCGAATTTAAATCAGAATGTGAGTAAATATAGTTTAAAGAATTTAATTTCAAGGTCATAACAATGAGAAGTAAAACTTTCTTTATTAATGCCTCAAATATTCATTCAGGAGGGGGAAAAGTACTCCTAATAGATCTTCTAAAGGAGTTAGAAGGAAATAATGAAGTTTCTACTTTTGTTTTTGTTGATAGTCGGTTTAAAACAGAATTTTCTTTTGCGAAGAATATTCAATTTTTATTTTTAAAAAAAGGACTTCTTAATCGTCTATCGGTGGATTTTAAAATAAAGAAAAAAGTTCAAGCAGGCGACACAGTGCTTAGTATTGGAAATGCTTCTCCAATACTAAGTTTTAAAGAGTATAATTCCTACCTCTTTCTTCAGAATCGTTTACTCGTAGATAAAAATTCTTGGAAATATCTCAATTTTGCATTAAAAATGCGTATTTATTGGGAGCAGATCTTTTTAAAATTTTTCAATAAAAATGTGACAAATATTATTGTTCAAACTGAAACGATGAATTGTCTTACTCAAAAATTTGGGATTTGTAAAAGTCGGCTTAGAGTAATTCCTTATAGAGAGAAATTAGGGAATCTAGATAAAACTATAGATAGGCAAAAAAAAGCAAAGAGCACTTCTTTTATTTATATTGCATCAGAAGAATTTCATAAAAATCATTATTCTCTTATGCTAGCTTGGGAGTTGCTTGCAAAACAAGGAATTAAACCAGTATTAAGATTAAATGTCTCCAAATCATTTATCAAAAACCTTTTGAGAAAAGACTTCTATCTTGAAAACGTTGAGTTTTTAAAAATAAAAAGACGAGATGAGATTCAAGATTTGTATAGAAGATCTGATGCCTTGGTGTACCCATCATTTACTGAATCTTTTGGTTTGCCACTTTTGGAGGCTCAAGATACGGGATTGGCTATTTTAGCCAGTGAACGAGTCTATGTAAGAGATGTTGTAGAACCAACGGAAACTTTTGACCCAGAGTCCCCTCTTTCTATAGCTCAAGCCGTGAAGAGATATTTAGGTTATTTGAATCTTCAAAAAATTTATACGCCAAAAGATTTTCTGGAAAAATTGGAAAATCCGCACTCTTCGTCCTTATTAGATACTCAAGCCCAAAGTTAATTACCAGTCATATGGTATAGAATCAATTAAGCAAGTATTAACCTCTTCAGGGTTATGGTTAATACTAGCTATATTAAGGACTACATTTCGTTCCTTGCCAACTCCCTGAAAAGCAAACCAAATTCCAGGTTTCACTGTTAAACGTTGGTAATTATTTTCTCCAATTGTAACATCGTAGAACTCCTTACTTGCCTCACAAAAAAAAACGAATCGAATATTACCAACAGGAACCACTAAGTTCAGAATCATTTCTTTATGAAGCTTCCAGCCTTTTATTTTTTGATATTTAACCTCTGAAAAATAAGCTTCACCAAATTTAACAAATGAATCATCAGAAGACTTCAATCCATGCCTAACACACCCATTGTCAACAAAGATTACTTTCAAGGGCTCTAACGTAATCCCTGGAATGGGCTTATTTACCATTGAGACTACCAACTTTAAAAGCAATCGATTCATATTCACTCAATTGCTCATGAGTAAAATCAAACATGTTTTTATTTGAATTATAGAAATTGTTATACCAACTACTCGTAAAATGAATTGTCTTATCGTAATTTAAAGTGGCTTCCCAACCTAATAAAAAGAGGGCTTTATCACAATTTAGTTTCAGCAAACCAGCCTCGTGGAAAAATACCTCATTTTCCACACTATAAAGAGGAGCTATTTTTGTTCCAGACCAAATTTTTCCTATATCTTCTATAAGCTCAGAAACTGTGTGGCTCAATACTGAACGGGGTCCAAAGTTAAAATTTTGGCCATGAAATAATGAATCATTAGATAACGCTTTGGCGAGAAGAAGATAACCACTTAAAGGTTCAAGTACATGTTGCCAAGGGCGAGTCGCTTTAGGACTCCTGATGACAACTTTTTCTCCCTTAGACCAAGCCCTCATACAGTCTGCTACAATTCTATCCCTGGCCCAGTCCCCTCCTCCAATAACATTTCCTGCACGTGCAGTAGCCAAACGAATCTTGTCTTGATTTTTAAAGAAAGAATGGAAAAAAGAATGAAAAACTAACTCGGCTGCTCCCTTAGAAGCTGAATAAGGATCTTTTCCGCCAAGTTGATCCGTTTCACGATAGCCCCAACACCACTCAACATTTTCATAGCATTTATCACTAGTAATCATTATAGCAATACAATGATTCTTTAGGTTTTGGAGGCTCTTAAGAACATTCGCTGAACCAATGCTATTAACCTGAAATGTTTTAACCGGTTCCTGGTAAGACTTGGAAACAATGGATTGAGCTGCTAAGTGAAAAACAAAGTCCGGCTTTGAGTTTTGAAGAGAATGATTCAGTTTTTCATAATCTAAAACATCACCCAAAATATGATTTATCTTTCCACCTAAATCTAGTGTTTCAAAAAAGGAAGGTTTAGTAGGAATATCTATAGAGTATCCGGTCACATTAGCACCTAACTTAAGCAGCCACATCGTTAACCAGCTTCCTTTAAAACCAGTATGACCAGTTACAAAGACATTTTTTCCCTTAAAAGTATTTTTAAACAAACCTACTTCTTCCATGGAGCCTTACCTTCCTCCCACAACTTACAGAGTAAGTTTTTGTCTCTTAACGTATCCATAGGGTGCCAAAAATCATAATGCTTATAAGCCATAAGCTGGCCATCTTTAGAAAGATTCTCTAAAGGAGCCTTTTCCAAAATATCCGACTCTGAGCCAAGGTATTCAAGAAACTCTCTTTTAAAAACAAAAAAGCCCCCATTAATCCATCCTTCGCCGACTTGGGGTTTTTCATGAAATGTTTCCACCTTTTCTTCATCATTAATTTGTAGGGCTCCAAATCGAGCAGGTGGTCTCACTGCAGTGACCGTTCCTATTTTTCCATGATTTTTATGAAACTCAACAAGACTAGAAACATCGATATTAGCCACTCCATCCCCATAGGTGACCATGAAATGTTCTACTTTCGAAAGAATACCTCTCAGGCGATAAATCCTTCCTCCAGTCATTGTATTTTTTCCAGTATCAATGAGGTGTACTTTAAAGTCTGCACTCGAGCTTTTAAGTGTCTCTTTTTGGCCTGTTTTTAAATCTACAGTAAAGTCAGAGTTTCTAACAATAAACTCATTAAAATACTCCTTAATAATCTCCCCCTTGTATCCAAGAGCAATAATGAATTCATTGAAGCTATGAGAACCGTAGATATCCATAATATGATGCAGCATTGGTTTTTCACCAATCTCAACCATTGGCTTTGGCCTTACTTTAGTCTCTTCACTCAATCTGGTGCCTAGACCACCAGCCAAAATCACAGTCTTCATACTTACTCCAAAAACAAATCTCCTGTAGTTTAATCATTCAATAACAGTTATAAAAAGCCAATACAACCAAGGTCTTCAACCGGCAAGGAATATCTATGAAAATCGCTATTACAGGAGCTTCAGGCTTTGTTGGAAGGCATCTAGTTCAGCTTCTCGAGGAGTCACACGAGCTCGGTCTCATTGTTCGCGAGACCAGCGACATTCCCTCTTCCTGGGAAGAAAAGTCCGAGGTCTTTCGCTACTCACCGCAACATCAGCAAGCTCTAAGAAATTTTCTTGCTAGCTTCAAACCAGAAATCGTTATTCATCTCGCCACCCATTTTAAAAACTCACATGAGCTGGAAGACATTGGACAACTCATAGAAGCCAATATCACCTTTGGAGCAGTTCTACTTGAATCACTCAAAGACCTAAAGATTAATAAATTCATCAATGCTACAACTTACGCTACTAGTGTAAATGGCCCTGGATTTAAACCTCAAAATTTCTATGCCGCTACAAAGAAATCTTTTGAAGACCTCCTCTACTATTATTCCACAGCAATTAATTTGCAATGCATAAATCTCAATATCTATGATACTTATGGCTCTAATGACACTCGTTCTAAAATAATAAACTTACTCTTGAAAACGGCAAAATCTGGGACAGAATTAAAAATGAGTCCAGGGGAACAAGAAATTTGCCTTTTACATGTGAGAGATCTCATCCAAGCTATAGAAGTCACAATAAACTCAAACTTTTCAACTAATTGGGCTCATTATTCAATCTATTCAAACGAAGTTCTTTCTTTAAAGGAGCTAGTCAAGCTAGTTGAGAGTGAGTTAAATTTTAGCCTAAATATAATTTTTGGTGGGCTCGACTACCGTCCAAGAGAAATCATGAAATTTTCACCACAATATCCGCTCCTTCCTGGCTTTCAAGCAAAGATAAACCTTAAAGAGGGAATACAAGAGTTGTTTAAAGAATCTTAGAAGTAAAAACCTTTATCATGAATAAGCAACAGTTAATCAAGTCCCGAATTTTAACTAAACTAGACGAAAGACAAAAGAATATTCAAAAACAATGGGCTCAACCAATGAGAACTAAAACTCGTCACTTTTTTATCGACGACCTTTTACCAACTGAAATCGCTTATGAGATTTTCAATGCTTTTAGAGATCAAGAAAAAAATTTAAAGAGAAGTCTTTCCCTGATTATCTAGATTCTTACTTTCAAGAACCAATGAACTTTTTTGGTATTCACACATTTAGAACACTTTACTTGATAAAGCTTAAAACTCCGATAGAATACGTGGCACGCCAAATCTGCGCCATGCGAAAATATTTTATCATTTGAATTTATTAAAGTATAATCCGTGAAACAATCTGAGCTAGAGTAGGAAACATGTTCGTTCTCGATTGCACTCTTAGAGATGGGGGCTATTATAACAACTGGGAATTTCCCAAAAGCCTTGTTCAAAAGTATCTATTTTCATGCCATCAAGCGGGTGTTGATTATGTAGAGGTGGGGCTTAGGAGCCCCAAAAAAAATCGCTTTCTCGGCGCTCATGCTTACACAACAGAAGGCTATTTAGCAGAGTTAAACCCTCCTAACGCTCTCAAGTTAGGTGTCATGATAAATACAGCAGACTTCAAAAAAGAGGGTGTCCAACTCAACAACTTTTTTCTTCCAAAAGAACAGTCCCTGGTTTCACTCGTAAGAATTGCCAGTCATTTTTCTGAAATAAAAGAATCTCTTCTTATTGCGGAAAATTTAAAGTCGATGGGTTATACCGTTGGTCTAAATTTAATGCAAATTGGTGTTCAAGCTGATGAAAGGATTGAAAACACCTTAAAAACCATCAATAATGCAGAATCCATTGACGTCCTCTATTTTGCCGACTCCTTAGGCAATATGAAATGCCAAGAAATCAACCATTGCATTGAGCTCATTAAATCTCACTGGAAAAAAGATATTGGGATTCATGCTCACAACAATATGGGACAAGCCTTAGCTAACACTCTAGAGTCTTATAGCAAAGGTGTCAGTTGGCTAGATGCAACGGTACTAGGTATGGGAAGAGGTGCCGGAAACACTCAAACAGAGCTTCTTTTGACCGAGCTAAGTGAGATGGGCCTTAATCAATATCACCCGACTCACCTTTATCCCCTAACACTTGAAAAATTTGAACCTCTTAAGAATAAATACAACTGGGGTCCCAGTCTCCTTTATTTTTTAGCTGCAAAAAATAACATTCATCCTAGCTTTATTCAGGATCTAATGAACAACAGTGTTTACGACCACCTGGATCAAATCAACGCCATCAATACTCTTTGCAAGATAGACTCAACCAAATATACCAATGTTGATACGACACAGATTCTTCACAATACTGATAAAAATGACGGAACTCCATTTTGTCTCGATATTCCAGAAAGTCAACCTATTCTCGTTATAGCCAATGGACCATCAACTCAAATATATTGCCAAGAAATTGAAAAATTCATTGGTATCAAAAAACCTTTTGTTATCTCTTTGAACTTTGTTAATCATATTGATGAGAAATTCATTGATATGTACTCGCTCTGTAATCCTGCAAGAATTCTTTCCAACTTGAAAAATATTTCTCAACACAGCAAAAGCATTCTTATGCCAGTAGCCCAATTAGATGAAGGGCTTAAAGCCCTCCTTAAGGAAAGCAAAATTTTTAATTACAACCTTAATATTGGTGAAAAGATTTTTTTCGACAAAAAAGGATGCACTTTAAGTTCACCACTGGTGCTTGGTTTCACTTTATGTGCTCTTCTCTCCAGCAAAAGAACCAAAATTTATATGGCAGGCTTTGACGGTTATGAAGGCAATAATGCAAAAAATGACAATGTTAATAACCTTCTTGGCTCTTTGGAAAATGTTTACTCAGAGTTAGAGCTTTTATCTATCACTCCCACTCGTTATAATATCAACCAACAATCCATTTATTCAAACGGAATTATCTATAACATATAGGTGAAATATATGAAAACTAGAACGGAACAAATGAGAGAACTCCTCGAAAGTACTTCAAGCTCATTTGCGGTGCAAGCAATAAAGATATAAATTAGGAAATACACCTCGACAGATGTGTTTTAACAAGATGATAAGGTTCTCAATGGTACTGCTGAAATCGTGCGAGACCTCATGACAATGACTAAAAGAGTTTAAAATGGCTACACTCTACTTTCCCAATGGCCAACAAATTAAAAATGTTCACCATATCATTTTTGATAAGGATGGCACCTTGTTTGATATCCATCGCTATTGGTGCTCAATGATCAAACTAAGAGCTCAAAGCCTTGCTGACAAATTTAACAACAAAGTTCTATATCAAGCTCTGTGTGATGCTATGGGGGTTGATAAAAGTGGCAAAAAACTGAAGCCTGAAGGCCCTGTCGGAATCAAATCGAGAAAGATAATTACTCAAGTGATAAGCGATACACTTAGAAAATTTGGAATTGTCTATTCTCCAGAAGAAGTTGAAAAAACATTTAAAGAAATAGATATAATCAGCCAAGAAAGACTTGAAGACTTCTTGGAAACACTACCCGGTGTCTTCGAATTTTTGTTAAATTGCCAAAAAAATGCTATAAAAATGTCAATTGCAACTAATGACATTACCGAAAGAGCAGAAAAGGCTCTACGTTTAAAAAAGATGGATCACTACTTTTCTGCTATATGCGGAGGAGATTCTGTAGAAAACACCAAACCAGCTCGAGATATAGCTGATTTAATTTTGGAAAAAATTCAATCTACCAGAGAAGAATCTGTCATGGTTGGAGATCACACTGTTGATTTAATGATGGCGATCAATGCCCAAATTAATGCTAGCGTTGGTGTAACAACAGGCTTATTAAACAAGAGTAAGCTTGCTGAATCAACAGACTTTATAACAGATGACCTTTCAAAGATTAAAATCATAAGTGATGAAAACTAAAACTTTAACTTTAAAGCAAAAGCTTCAAGAATAAAAAAAGTAATTGGGATTTGGAATACTCTCAATAGCTCTCTTGCTTCTGACGCTCTAGAAGGTTGCTCAAATTGCTAAAGAGAAAGGAAAATACACAAGAGAAGCCTTGTAGCAATGAGTCCTGAGGAATTACGACGGCAAAAAATAAGTCAATTTTTCTCTTCAGGAGGGACAAAGTGAAAACAGTTGGCATTATTCCAGTTCGGCTAGAATCTAGCCGGCTCCCACAAAAAGCCTTGAGAGAAATTTGTTTTATTCCCATGATTCTTCACGTTTGGGAAAGGTGTCGATTATCGTCCAGGCTTGATGAGGTCTATGTAGCAACTGACTCAAACAAAATACAAAAACTTGTAGAGAATGCTGGTGGAAAAGTGATTAGAACCTCTTCTTCTCACCAAACAGGAACAGACAGAATAGCAGAAGCAGCTCAATCCATTGATTGTGATATTGTAATTAATATTCAAGGAGATGAGGCATTACTAAATCCTAAGCACATAAACCTCATTGTTGAAGAGTTTCCTAAAACAATGAACCATTGTCCGGTAGGTATACTTGTTACAAAGTTTCAAAAATTTGACTCACCATCAGATATCAAAACTGTTTTAAACCGCAAAAATGAAGTCATGTACTTTTCCCGAACTGATCTGCCTTCAAATGCCAGATCCGAAATCAAAGAGATGTGGAAAGCTTATCACATTGTTCCTTTTAAAAAAGAATTCCTTCTCAAGTATCCAACTCTTGAGAGGACAGAGTTAGAATTATTAGAATTTAATGAATATTTGAGAATTTTAGAACATGGATACAAAATAAAATCTTTTGCCGTAGAGAGTGACTCAGTAAGTGTTGATACTGAATTTGACCTCGAGTATGTGGCAAACAAAATGCCCTACGATCCAGTTTTTGAAAAATACAAAAACAACTACCAATAAGAATGAATCCCTATCTTAGCAAAATTGAAAAATCTTGGAGTGAATTTAGTATTTCCTTTTCAAAAAACCTGCCCGAACAACTCAAAACCTATGCCTTTCTTTATCCTAGCAGCTATAGGAACCCCGAAATAGAGTATTACTTTCATCCCTCACTCAAACGTAGGGCCCTTCTCAACCACCTTATTCGCCTCCCACGATCCTTTGTTAGAGGAATTGATGCGTGGTTAAGAGGTCGCTTTGGTGCCTACCTGTACAATAAAAACATCAACCAATTAGACAAACAACGAAAATTAATCATTGCGCCACGAATTTTATGCAAAATGAATAATAGTCAGGTATCTTCTAATTATCTCTCACCAGATGACTCGAAATCTTACTCTTGGCTTCTCTTTGAAGAAGGTAAGCCAACGAACTCTAATCTTACTAGAAAAAGGATTTTTCATTTATATTTCAAATTTCTTTTTTCTCTATTTAGCTCATTTATTAATCGACCTAATAGCGTAACTTTCCTCGACTGGCTAGTTGCCTTTCTAACCAACCTAAACTGGCATCTTAGTCTTTACTGGGCCGACAAACTTGGACTTGAAAATTTTTTAGAAAACTTACTAGAAAAAAATGAGTATCAACATTTACACTGTATCCACGAATTTCATCCCCATTCAAAAATCATCTGGAAAGTCGCACATAAATTCAACATTAGAAGTTCAGGAATCGAACATGCGAGCAATGAACGAGAAAAACTTTGGCTCTTTCCAACCAAAAAAGAAGTCGAAAATGGTAACCCCATTCCCACATCTCTTGGTGTCTACAACACCAGGCATCAAAAATGGTGGGAAGAGATTTTTAATAAAAAAATTGAATATGTTTTATGTTGCAGTCCTAGGTATTCTAAATGGAAGACAAAAGAGCGACTCTCTCAACAAGCTCAAGAAAACTCAGTCCTACTCGTAACTTCTCAATCTTGGTGGGATAATGAAGTCATCTTCCAAGCTATCGATAAACTCTTAAAAGAGAGCAGTCTTCCGCTCACAGTCAGGCTCCATCCATTTGCCCAGTTAAATACAATTCAAAAAAAATGGCTCAAAGAAAAAGAAGTCAACTCCAGACTTAAGATAGATAGAAGTGACCTCTTTGAATCGATAAAAGTCCATTCACTACTTTTAGGTATGTGCTCAACTGTTTTAGATGAAGGTCTTCTTCTTGGAAGATGCGCAATAAAAATTGAACACGACGACTTTTCTTCCCTTGGAAGCACCCTAGCCTACTCTCTTCATATTCAGGATCTATCTGAAAATACAATCTTTTCGATTTTAAAATCTTATGAAAATGAATCTAGTGGGCTAGTTGAAAAGGCAAAAGATAATTTTGGACTTGCACACCCCATAGGAGAACTCAAAAATTTATAACTAAAAAAAGCTATCCCCATTAAAATACATTGAGTACTAATTTTTAATATATTTAAATTCTCTATTTAAAAACTCTTCTCCAGATAAATACAAAAAGAAAAGCAAGAAAAGCTCCTTTAAAATGACTGAATGTAAAAAATATATCAATATTGAAATTAGTTGTGTAATCTCAAACTTAAGTAGGGAGTCTAAATTAAAACAACTACAAACATTACAATTGAGGAAGCCACTTTAAAAGAACCACTCGTGAGTATCCTCATGAATTGCTATAACAGTGAAAAATATGTCGCCGAAGCTATTCAGTCAGTTCTAGGGCAAACTTACCAAAATTGGGAAATCATCTTTTGGGATAATGCATCCACTGATAAAACTAAAGAAATTGCAACATCCTTTGACGATGCCAGAATTAAGTATTTTCGTGGAGAGACAAATGTTCCTCTCTATAATGCAAGAAATTATGCTTTTGAAAAAACAACAGGTGAATTCGTCGCTTTTCTAGACTACGACGATACTTGGGCTCCTGACAAACTAAAAAAACAGATGCCTCTATTTGAAGACCCTGAAGTTGGAATTGCATATACTGATATATTTTATATAAGGAATGGTATTAAAATTAGACAGTTATTTAAAATACGTCCCTACTACGTTGGGCACTGTTTCTCTCAACTCTTATCCGATTATTTTGTTCCTCTTGTGTCAATAGTCATTCGCAAGGAATGTTTTTCCAAATTGGATCATTTTTTTGATGAGAGATTTCAAATCATCGGTGATGCTGACATTGTGAGAAGGATAGCCCTCTGTGGATGGAAACTAGATATGATCAATGAGCCACTCTCTAATTGGAGATGGCATGATTCCAACTTGACCTTTAAAGAGTCAGGACGTACCTACAAAGAAAATGAACAAATGCTTGAAAAGTATTTCAGCGAATATCCAGGATTCAAAGAAAAGTATAAAAATGAAATTTTTAATCTAAGGTCAGGAGTAGTAAGAAGTGAAGCTAAGCTTCTTCTCGCTCAAAAAAAATTTAAGGAGCTAAGAAAGATATTAGCTCCCTATCTTTCACAACCTAAAAACCTTTTCCTTTACTTACTTTCCTATTTTCCGCAGCCATTTATTTACTTATTTCTAAAAAAAGTAAACTAGCTTTAAGGATAATTTTCCATTTATAAGAATAAGGTTTTTTTATTTCAATCTTCCTAATCTCGCCATTATTGGTATTATTGCATTTACTATCATACAGGGTTCTCCCAGTTTTTTACCCAAGCATTAATCACCTCTGCAAGATCGATTCTATCTTGTTTTGGAATAGAAAATTTTTCATAAGCTTCATCTATTAGAAATGATTCTCTTTCTATATTTGTCACTTTTAATATTTTTTCGATAGCTTCTCGAAGAGAAAAATCTTCCGTCATGGAATAAATTGGACTAAACTTTAAATCCTCACCCTGAGAGATAGTATAACTAGGAAGGTAATGAAATTTGTTACGAGTACTATACTGAAGAACAGGTATTCTATTTTCAACCGCTTCTTCCATTGTTGTCGACGAATAGCTAACAAGAAGGTCTGTCCTAGCTAAAACATCTAAAAAAGGGCCTTTAGTCGAAATCTCTACGTTGCTTTGTTCAGGAATAATTGATTTTAAACCTTCTAAAGTCAAAAAATTCATCTGGCGAAACCTAATAACACATTTCACTTTATTCATTCCTTTGACCGCTTTTACAAGGGAAAGAATAGAATCAACATATTCATCAATAGTTTCATAAAATAAAAAGCGTTGAGATTCTCTTGGCTTCTGACTACTAGCATGAGTAACAACCTTAATATTCTCACATCCCCACTTTTTAAACTGCCCTCCCCACAGTATTGGCCCCGTTTTAACCTTAAGACGGTTAATTTTATAATGCTTTAGATAATTATCAGCGAGAGGAGACTGGACTGCCACATGATCATATTGTGCATTTATAAGCCCCATACCATGACGAAATAATTCATTTTCAATAATAGGCTCTTGAGGAGCTGTATGAGAGCCATGACTTACTAACATTCCATGAATTCCTAACTCATGTGAAAGATCTCCCATTAAGTGAGTACCATTTAGGGAATGAGGAGAAAAAATACCAACAGGTCTATTCTCCTTAAAAGCAGGGGTTAGTTCTTCGCCTAATTTCTCTAGTGAACTCAAAAGAGGAACAATCCCTTTAAAAACCTTTCCTTTGTAGGCATCAAGAAAAATCTCTCCCAGTGAGTTATTTTTCTTCATACTATCAAAAAGCTCTTCCATCTTTTTTTTCCATTTATGATGAAAAAAATTTGGAGTTGGATAAAAGTCAAAAAGGTAATCCATATTTTTTCGTTCCTTTTTCCCTATCAAAAAAAAGAAAAGATGTTTCAATACCTTAAATAAAAATACCACATAAGAATATTGAGGGGGCACGACCCTATTTAACCCAATCATTCCTACAATTGTAGTATTTTGTTGTTCACCTAAAGCTTGCTGAACGACTTGATCAATATTATGAGATAAAGAGCTCAATAAAATAGTCTTTTTCTTCAGTGCTTTCTTTAAACCGAAAAGGGATATCTTGTTAGCCAAACGAATAACGAGAACAAATAAGTTTCCCCGATTTTTAAAGCGAATCTTAGCTTGCTCTTTTGAGAAACGGCAACAAAAAGGAACCAACTTTAATTGATGAATAAATTTTTCTCTTACTGAATTAGCAATAACCTCTAAACAAGATTCACCAAGCTCTAAACGGGGTGAATTAATCAATTTATCAATATAATAAGGGTAAAGAATTGTTCTGAATTTGAGATCTTTTTTTAAAATATTTAATATGAGAGTTTCTATATAAAATAAGTGAGCCAGGAAAAAACTAGAGTAAAATATAAACGAATGGTAATAAGTTTGTCTCGCTTCATTCTCAAAATACTTCTTACTAAAGCTTTCTACTTCATCTATTTTCAGAAGACATTCATCATGATCTTTTCTTTCAAAATAATCAAGAGGATTTATACATGAAAAATTTTCGGATTCAATTCTTTTTCTAAAGGAAAAATCAGGACATAAAATCCAAACTCTTTTTTTTTCTATCTTTTTTATCTTTAACACTCTTTTTAA
The DNA here is from genome assembly GCA_965206965.1 of Bacteriovoracaceae bacterium. Lineage (GTDB taxonomy): Bacteria > Bdellovibrionota > Bacteriovoracia > Bacteriovoracales > Bacteriovoracaceae > CBDBLK01. The sequence goes on from OZ242254.1 coordinate 933,865, forward strand.
AGCTCGATACTCAGAATCAAATTCTATGAGGGCCAATACTAAATCTTTCATCTAAAAATCTCACTTGCCCTCAGAGTAAAGAGTTCAAATTAATCAAAGCAAATACTCAAGAAAGCTCACTCACATGTTGTCCCAAAAGTTTTTGAAATGTTTTATCCTTTATTAATAACTCACTAAATGTTCCCGTTGATTTAACTTCACCTTCCTCAAAAAGAAAAATATTATCGCAACTTTTAACTGTATCAAGTCTATGAGCTACAAGAATGATAGTCTTTTTACCCATAAGACCATCTATTGACTTCATAATTTCTTTTTCTGTTCGGTTATCAAGAGAGCTAGTTGCTTCATCAAAAATAATAACTTCAGGATTATTATATAATGCCCTTGCAATTCCAATTCTTTGTCTTTGCCCTCCACTTAATCGAATACCTCTTTCACCTACTATAGTATCCAAGCCATCTGTGCAACTTTGGACAAACTGGTCAAGCTGAGCTAGCTCTATCGCTTTTTTAACTCTGTCTAGGTTAACTCCTTCATCAGATAAGCTAAAAGCAATATTTTTGGCGATACTCGCGTCCAATAAGTAAATATTTTGTGGAACATACCCAATACTAGATTGCCACTTGGGCAAGTTATTTGAAGCATGTATGTCTTCAGTGTCAACTAAGATATTTCCATTATAAGGTTTTAAAAAACCTAAAATACAGTCAACTAGCGTAGATTTCCCAGAACCAGAAAATCCTACAAATGCTACACAAGTATTTGCCTTAATTTTTAGCGATATCTTAGTCAAAGTATCGACAGAAGAGCTTGGATACTTAAAATATAAATCGTTTATAGCTATCTCACTGATGAGAGGCAGATGCTCTTTTATATTCCTAGATAAGACTTCTTTGTCATCTAACACATCCTCAAATATAATATCTAGCGCGTATGTATTAGACTTAATAATTGTGAAAGAAACAAAAACTTGCTGAAAAACTGGTAATAGCTTTATTCCAGCTACTGCAAAAAGAGAGAGTATTGGCAAAAACTTATTAATACCTATTCCCTCACCAAGAAAATAAAGTATGCCGGAAACAACTCCACCAAAAGCCAGTATCTCTAGAAAATACCTTGGCATAGCTGGATACATGATATTATAGGTATTTAACTTAGCCCATTCAGTAACCGCTTTTTGGTAAGAAGAAATATAAATCCCCTCCTTATTATATAATTTTAATTCTTTAATTCCCCCCAGTCCTTCTCCTATTACCTTAAGTTGATAACTGGAGAGCTCTGTCATTCTCCTGTTATTAAACTTCAGTTGCTTTTTTACAAAAAGATAAATAAAAACATATCCTCCGCCAAAAACACTACCGATAATGAGAGTAGAAAACGCATCTGTGTAAAGTAAGCCAGACACAACAAAAATTATGATAAAAAATTTAGAGTTAAGAATTAAATAATTGATAATAACTTTATTTGTTAATCTTGTTATTTCTAAAACTATATTATTAGTTAGTTCAGAGGAGTTTCTTAAAGTATGAAACAAATAATTCTTTGAGATATAGTTTTTAAAAAGGCGAACACCGATATCACGACCAAGTTCTTGACCGTAGCTCGTTATGTACCATCTCATACTAAAATTCATTAAGTTTCCTAAAACAATAAGGAGCAGAACTGCATAACCTAAAAAAATTAGAAAATCATTCGAACTTTGACTACCAATATAAGTGTAAAGCCAATCAAGAAATCGATTAGCTTCTATAACAGTCGGATTAGTGAGAACAGCCATAAAAGGTACAATGGAGGTAACTCCAAATAGTTCCACAATAGAAGTTACAATGACTGCAAATTGTATAAAGACAATTTTTTTTAATTGCTTGGGAGTTAGAAGTTGTAAAATCTGCTTAATTAAATTCAAAAAAATCCTACGCAGTAAGAGGGATATTCTTGGACCTGCCACCTTTGCAGGTTCTCAATAGCTTTAATTTTATGCTTGCTTCCAAACGAGGAACCTTTTACTTCAATGGCATAAGTACAAAAGATATGTATCATGGAACTAGCAGTATCTTAAAAAATATCTTCTAACAGGACATGCCACCGAAGCCCCTAACAAACTCATCCTTTCACTATTGTTAGTTGAAGAATAGTTCTAATTAACAAATTTGAGGATCGAGCAGCCTCAATTGTTCAACCAATAAGAAATTTTTCAGCATGGAGGAAAGCGTTATTATAGGGTAATTCTTTTAATCCTCCCCTGACCGTTATGATACCGAAAATTTTCATGTAGACAAAACTCCAACTTGATCAACGTTTTGTTTTTGTGACCTAGCATCTTCAGCGTTTTCAATCGGGCCTGCAACTTTTTTCCTTCTTAAATTGAAGGAATTTTTGGGTATAGCAACAGGATTCATGTCCTTGTCTGCATTACCCCAATGTTTTTCAGCTTGTTCCAACAGTCTAAGATCTTTATGGTAAACAATCTGTTGAAGACCTAGTAATTCCATAGCTGAAAACTTATGGGAGATAACCGCAGAAACCTTACTTGCATCTCCAAGATCTTCTAAAAACGCTTCAAGGTCACCATTATATTGCTCCAAGATTGACTCTTTATAAGTGTAATACCACTCAGAGCCTGGATATGGAGTTGCAAAATGAGGTTTGGCAGTAATACCAAGTTCTATAAGTGCCTTAATAGTGTTCCTAATAGAATCAAAGCTTTCCTCAGGAAATCCAATAATAATATTAGGAATAGGTTTGATTCCCGATTCTAAACAGATCCTAACAGCATCTTTATTTCGCTTTGCAGTTGATCCTTTTCCGAGATTTTTAAGAATTATAGGGTCGAAAGATTCGAGCCCATAAACTAAGTGACTGCATCCAGCATTGTGCATGATTTTTAGAGTTTCTATTTTATGTAAACCTGCATGGCTTGTACCATTCCAGTGCACTCCCTTGCAATTTTCATCATGAGGAACATTATCCCTACGACAAGTAGGCTGCAGGCCAGCTTCAATCCACTTACTTGAGAGTTCCTTTAACCAGGTACCGCGAGAAAACGCATCCATAGTCATAAAGTTTTCATCGATAAAAGAAGCAAAATCAATTTGGTAATTATCGTAAAGATATTTAACCATTTTTACGATATAGTCAGGAGAGTGATACCTAATATTACGTCCATAGGTGAAAACAACATCATTTTCACCACTTTCATTCTTTTCAACAAGCATATCCCCTGTCGTACCCAAGTGCCAGCAATACTTACAGATTAACCCACACCCGAAACTTCCATTAACGTCAATTCTTCTTTTAGAAAAATAGGCTTCTTCACTGAAAAGGTTAGCAGAGTTTTTAAAGTAGATCTCTTCGAGGGGGAAGAGGTTCCAAGCCGGCCAAGGCAAAGTATCAAGATCATGAACAATAGGACGTGCATCCGTAAGAATTACTTTTCCGCTTTCATGTCGGAAAATAATTCCGAGGCACTTTCCCCAATTTTTATCCTTTCTATCAATTCTCTTCAGAATTTCTGGCCAAGTTTTAAAACCTTCACCTATAACGCCAATGTCAATTTGGGGAATCATTCCCATCATTTCTTTGGGCATACTAGTTATAAATCCACCACCTGCTACAACTTTAATTTTTGGCTTCAATTGCTTAATAATCTCAGAACACTTTTTAATATATCTAAAGGTGGTCGTCAGTCCACCAATAGCAATGACATCCCACTTATCTGCCATAATCACTTGTTCTAAAACATCAAAGCCTTTCCTCCAAGCATTGGCATCATATACTTGAACTTGATGTCCATCTTTCATAGCAATACTGACAAGAAGAGCAATCCCATAAGGAATATGTCTAGGAACATCTTCCTCTCGAACTATAGGATTAATCATTAAAACTTTAGCCATTACTCTAGCCCTTTAAAGGTAAAAACCTTTTTAAAAAATCATCAAAGTAAATACACTTTATACTATTCCCAAAAAGAGAGCCTGCTTGAGAACAATTATAGGTATTACCATGTGCACGTTCTAAGAGTTCAAGCATATTTTTCCGATACCAAAAGTAGGTTGGATCAGTGTAATACTCTTCTCCTGTTAAAGGAAACTTAAAGCGTGGAAATAGTTCGTTGAATGTAGGAGAATCTTTAGAAACAAAATCACATAATTCATAAAATGTTTGAGTCATATTGTAAGAGGTATCACTGTGATACCCCAGATCCATCCCAATAACAGCAACTTCTGGAATCTTTAAAATAGTCGTCGCAAAAATCCAGGCAGCGGTACCAACTGTTCCCCCCGTATTCATACAGGGAAGTTTACAAATATTGTAAATCCTTCGAGTTAAACTCGAAGGCACCCTAGGGTTATCGACAAGGGGGTTCCACCAGTAAGTATCAAACCCTGCATCACGAGTCCTCTCAACAACATTTTTTGGAGCAGAAGAACAAAGAAGAAGCTTCACCTGATCTGCACACTTATTAATGCGTTCAATATTTTCTTGATTCTCTTCAAGGGTATGCTTACGAAATTCAATATCGAGATCCTGTCTTGTAAAATAATCATCTCCCTCAGTATTTTTTTCAAACTCTGGATCGCCAAACCATCTCACAATGCGAGTGGGGTGAGGATCCAAGCTCAAAACATAATCTGGAATAATTTCAGCTTTTAGACACTTGATTAAAGAGCCATCAACACAGATTAAAGTACCTTCATAGCCAGAAACTTTAATTTTTTTTAGCAAATCAAACTTGTGTAAACTAGGACCTGCTGAGATAACAACTGCAGACTCCCTCTTTTTCTTGCTTTCAGGTTCAGGAAGATCTTTAAAAGTCTTTCCTGCAAAAACTTTATTCAGAGAAGCATTTTTCAATAAGCTACTACTGTGCCAGTCTTTTCCAATTTCAGTAATTTGGGAGACAAGAGATTGGAACCCCTCAGTAGTACCAATTGAATCATTGGTCATTTTTTGAAGCCTCTTCCTCTTCTTCTTTTCCTTCTTCCTCTCCATCCCAAGAAAGATCCGTTCTCTCTACATAAACCATAGAGCCTCCGATGGAGTTAAGAGCGGCTTTTCTAAACTTATCGCTAATTTGAGTCTTCTTATCTTTCTTTTTTTTGGATTCTTTGACAGGATTTTTAACTTGAAAATTACCTTTAAGAAATTCACTCATAAGTAGATCCTTGTAATGAGAATGCCCTAGTCTTATTTAATTTAAAACATATTTAAATTAGCACTAATAGTCAATTAAGTTCCTAATTTCTTAGGGTTTTATAGAACCTTACGGAGCTAGAAATGTTAACAATTTTTGAACAAAGCTCGTTGATTTTCAGTAGTTTGTAAAAGAGCGCGTTTTTATAAGAAACCACTTCACAAAGAGGCTCCTAGACCCGGAGCATCATTTCACCAGTCCTTCATTTCTTATAGAATTTTTTACACCAGCTAATAAACTTTCTAATTCCCTCATTAAATGAAGTCTGTGGTTTAAAATCAACATCAGAGAAAAGATCTTCTGAATCAGAAAAAGTGCGATGCAAATCACTAGGTTGCACTGGCACAAATTCTTTTTTAGCAAATTTGCCTATATTTCTTTCAATGATCTCAATAAACCCAAGAAGAATAACCCATATTAAAAATCCTAAATAGCCCCCCATCGACCTATTTGAGCCCAAAGATTTCTCCGAGGTAAGGGGAATTTTAAAAAATAGTCTTACCCATCGCCTCAGCGGCATCCTCAACAAAAGTAAAATCCCGAGGCACCTGGCCATTATCAAAAACTTTTATAGATCGATCATTTAAAATAGCATCTGTAAAAAGAAAAGGTGCCATATCGGATCTTCCTCAAGAACCATAAATGGTAAAAAAACGAAGCCCTGTCACTGGTATCTTCTAAAGATATGAATAAGAATGAGCCATCAATTCATTTGATCTTTTGGTTGCAGCATAAAAGCTCACTAGATGATCCACAAAGAGTTCTCTACATAGAAAGGAACCTTTTTGTTAGTCCATAGATAGAGGATCAGGAGGCATAGATTAAGTACTGTACGGGAACAATGACGACACCCTTCAAGAATATTTAAAAACCCTCAATATTGGACTTAATGTAGACATAGGGGTTTTCTAGTAAATAACGAACTCCCACTTGCGCTCCCAGATGAATAATAACATCAAATTTATACTCCTCAAAAAGACTGGTAATCCGATTTTTATCAGCAAGATCTCCTTTGACAAAAGAAAACTGACTACTTTTTGTCAGTGTTTTAGTAACAGTGTCAATACCCAGTTCTTTCAAACGAGCAAGTTTTAATTTAGGGTCATAATAATTGTTAAGACTATCAATACCGATGACTTTATAGCCTTTCTCAAGAGTTTTTCCCTGTAAATCACTGGAACAGGAATTTCACATTGTGACTTTATTTTTAAGTAGTACAGAGTCATAAAAAACTTAAGTGAAAGTATTTTATGACTAGCTGATAAAACCTCCGAACTTCTTTCGTGTTCCCAAAGATTCACCTTGCGTAGCCCACCCTTCATGCGTGGGTCTAAAAAGTTGAGCAAGAATCTTAAATCGATAACCAATGCGAGATCTCCATTTATGGGATAAGAATGAGTAAATATCTCTATTCTCATTTTGAATCTTATTAGTTATAGCTTTATATATTTTATCCCCAATCAATTCTTTGACAAACGGAAACTCAAGTATTTTCAGACAATAGTCATAATAACCATAAATGTATCCTAAGAAAATAGTGTTAATGAGCTTATTTCGTCTTGCCTTTTCTGAAGAAAAAGATTTCACCCAGTCTTCGAGACCATCCAATCTTCTGAAGTACAAAGCATCACCAAATATCAATTTTCCTTTGGAATTATTTGCTTTTATCTCTGTTTTATACTTCCAATAAGTTTTCTTCATATCATGAATCTCAAGATCAAAATTTCTTCTAATGTAACTATCTACATCACTAAATAATGACTGCCCTTGATACATTTCTTGAAATTCTACCTCGACCTGAACACCGCAACACCCCTGGAGACTTTTTATTCCGCCCTTTAAAATAGCAAGCTCACTCCCCTGTGTATCTAGCTTAATAAAGTCAATCTGAGGAATATCATGCTTCTCACTCAAGTTATCAAGTGACTCACAAGACATTTCCACGGTCTGCTCTATTTGAAACCTTTCAGAGTCCGGAAACATGTTTAAAAATGAATGATTAGGTCGTAAAGAGGAAGAGCACCCTCTATTCTTAAGTAAATTAAGTACCTGTGTTTCTAAGCTCGTAGACAACCCATAGTTATATACTTTGTAAAACTCATCCCGATCCTTGAGCTGGTCGAACTCTTGTTTGTCGGGTTCAAAGGCGATAGCTTTGACTGTTTTGAAGTACTTATTCCATGGATACTCAAGTCCACCTCTTGCTCCAATATCACTAAAGTAAAAATCTAACCCTTCTTCACGATAAAGACAATTCCAAGACATAAACCCCCCCCCCGTTTTACGGGGCAAGTCAAGGTGAAAGGTTATCCCAATGCTTTATTTACGGTACGCCTAGTATTCACTTGCTTCACAAGCAAGATTATTTTATATCACGATGGGCAGTCAAGAGTATTCAAACAAGACTTCAATTTTTTGAAAGAGCCCTGTGACAATTAGTCTGCGGCTCAAAATAATAGTTTTTTATCGAGCTATACACGGTTTCTTTAACTCTATTCTTAAATAAGGTTTTCTTAACTAGCTTTCATTATTTTAGATCATTGAGAAAAAATAAATTCACTGTATTAAAGGAGTTATGACTTCTCTCAGACAAGCCGGTCTAAACCTCTTCAAATCATCCCTCTTCGTTTAAAACAGGAATAATCATTTGAATACTTCCATTCGACTCACTCGAAGCTTCTTTTAAATATTTTTCAACCTTCGAATAATATTTTTAAAAATTCCTCGAAAAGAGCGAGAATAATTTTTTTCCACATCAATAAGATATCGATAACTATCATTTGCTTTGGGTTGAATAATCTCTTTAGGCTTCTCAACTTTCCTAAATATTTCACAAACAAAGTCATCCGCGGCAATTACCTCAAACCCTTCCGACTCTAAAAGATAGGTCAGTGTGATACGGTCAAAATAGAGCAAATGCTCAAAATCCCAATATGGAGTTATCCCACCCCTCTCACTCACCCAGTTAGAATGTCTAAATCCAGGAACTTCTATATACAGTGCTCCTCCCATCGGCAGGGCTTCCCAACACTCACGTATAACAGGATAGGGCTCTCCAATATGCTCTAAAAAATGACTTAATATAATAACTTTTGGGGACCGCTGAAGTTTTTCACGAAAATTCAATGCGTCAGCCTCGATCATTTCGAGACCAGCTTCTCGACCAATTTCTAATGCCTTTTCATCCAAGTCAAACCCCAAACAATCATAACCTTCATTTTTGAAAGGAATCAAATTTCCCCCGTAACTGCACCCAAGCTCGACAATGAGGTCTTCTTTTTGCAAAGAAAAATTATCAGTCACCCAAGTTTTCCTTTTCAAGTTAAAATGATTGACTGGAGGCTTATCAATTTTCCTACTTTTCCCTCGAAGTAAGTAGGAAAATTTCGAATAATTTTCGGCTAAACCAGAGCTCGCAAGAGGTGCTCTTTGAAAAAGAAAACCACACGCACTACATACAAGGACTTCACAAGGTAAACCGTAAACATCGTACTTCGCAATGGGTTTCGTTTTTTCAGTTACCTCCTCCGAACAAAGAGGACATCGTTCCACCTTGTTAAGAGAGTGCTTCAAAAATAGTTCTCGAACTCCTTCAAGGGCTTCTTTTTGAAAAGGCTTCAAACTAATAACTGGCTGATTAAATAAAGAAGACTTACTCAACGGCTACTCCCTATTAAAGTTCAGCAGTTCTGCCATCTTCAAATCTTTTTCCTCTCTAACTTCTATAGAGGAAAAAGGGTTCTCGACTTCCATGATTCCTACCTTATCCCCGAGGAGACGTCCTTCTCTCAAAAAGATAGGATGTGTAGCACAGCCCAATCCCTTGACCCCTAGAAACATAGGTTCTTTAAATTTTCTGGGAATAAATCCCTCATCGACCCGAGTGTACTCATGATCGATTTTTTTCCAGCAAGAAGAATACTCAGGCCGGGCAGGCAATACGCTATCAACTCCACTTTCAGCGAATTTAGTAATCAAATCTTTAACAAACCCTTTCGGTCGAAATGGAAAAGTCACTTCCATGGTAACGATCAAATCTGCAAAGTTCCCTGCCTCCTCCAGTTTATTAACGGTGAATTGGTATACATGATCAAGGTCAACATGGTCCTGAGAAAGGTTCTTATCTCTTAAAAATGGAGCTTCAGCTCCAAGCTCAACTGCTAATTCAGCAGTCTCTTCATCATCAGTTGAGACAATGACCCTATCTACCCAGGGACAGGACTTCGCATCTTCAATAGAGTAAGCTAACAAGGGCCTTCCTTTAAAAATAAGACTCTTACCTTTAGCAGGAATAATGACGTAAACCTTCATTTTGTCGGCATCTAAAGAACTAAAAGAGTTCCCATCCCTTCCCTCCAGCTCTTCGATAATTCTCACTACATTAGCACATCGTTCCTCGTTTTGATTTTGATGAATACCGTGATAATGGTAAACACTAGCCGATGGCTCGTATACTATCTGGCAGCCAGCTTTAATAACTTCGCGCCCCCAAATTCGATCCTCTATATTCGTAGCTTTTTCGTCAAACGGATACCTCTCCCAAATATCTCTTCTAAAAATAGAATTTGCGTTGTGAAAAAACGAGTCTTTCTTTTGAATCTTCTTATCCAATCCAAAAACTAACAAAAGCTCTCTTTTATCATGAGCAGGAGTGAAAGACATGGGTTCTTGTCGACCATACACCCCTGCAGTCTTCTCATCATCCATCGCTGCAACTAAATTCTCTAACCATTTATCGTTAACAGGAATGCAATGGGCACTTAAGCAAACTAATAGCTCCCCTTTGGAAGCACGAATTCCGTCATTAATTGCCTTACCAGGCAAAAATTTTTCAATTTCGACAAGTGTAATAGGAAATTGCTTTGCTTTTTCAACTGTCTTATCAGTACTTTTATTGTCTACAAGAATAATCTCAAAATTCTTATAGGTTTGATTATTAATGGCTTCCAAACAAGAAGATATCCATTTTTCTTCATTCTTTGTTCTAACTATAATCGAAACCAATGGCTGACTAACCATTATTAAACTCCCATATTGCTATAATAAATAGTTTGCTAAAAAATGCTACCGATGACCTCTCTTAGATGGGTTTCCTTATTGAAGCAATTTATCAACACACTTATTTTTGGGTTAAACACTATGCTCCCCTAAAATAGAATCATAAGACAAAGACCAATCTCTAGCCTTAGCTCCCCTGACAATAGAGTCTATCAATTTAATATCTTCTTCGGTTTTAACGATGAGGGCACTTTCTTTACTAACAGAGTAGTATCCGACTCTACCGCAAAATAGAGCCCCTTCCGCCTCTCTATATTGCTCCAAGAAAGTTTTGTTCTTCCACATCATTATGGAATAGACAAACCGTCTCACCGGAAGAAGGTCTTGTGTCTGAGCAAACCTCTCATGAGGTGAAAAATTCAACGGCCCGTCTCCAAAGAGACAATGAACCTGTTCATCCCTCACAGTCATCAAAGTATCTAAATCATTCTCTATAAAATAATTAACCACTAATCGAATCTCTTCGGAGCTTTGTAAAGGAGAGATGGAGTTTACCCAAACTGTGACATCCCCGGGAATATTGATCATAAAATCAGCGACAATATCGTCACTCTTTGTCGAAGATGACCCAAGCTCCTCTTTCCGCTTATAAAAATCAACAGAATACCGATCGGCAATTTTTTGAAAAATATCGTTCTCAGAGTTTAAATACACCTTTTCAAATGCACCTGAATTTTTAGCCGCCAAAAGAGCATAAGCTACCATTGGTTGATTATTTATCAAGGCAAGATTTTTCTGCTTGAGACGCGTGCTCCCCATTCTGGCCGGGATCATAGCATTAACTATCATGTCCAATTTACCTAGAGACAGAGTGATTTTAACTTGGTTATTGTTATACACAAACAACTTCAAAAAACGAATTATTCGCAATGCATCATAAGCTTTATATAGTCGAAACTATAGCCTGCATTACAGCCATTTTCGAAAGAATTGAAAAAAACAACAACTTCTCAATCAAATCGCTGGTTATTAGTTTTACTCCCACAATTCAAATGTTTTTCACCAATAGGAAAGACGTAAACTTTTTTAAATTTACCTATGGCATGGAACCAAGCTTCTCACCATTAAAAGTCATCAAACAAGTTTTAGAGGACATAAAATGAAAATACTCGTTTTGGGAGCCGGAATGTATGTTTCTGGCCGCGGCACTAACTTGCATGGGACAATTCTTCCCGCCCTTTTTCGATCCTATAGAGAAAAGAAAATTCAAAAGATTGCATTTTGTTGCCTTTCAAAAAGCTCCCACTTGGCCCTCAAAAAAAAAATTAAAGATTTAGAAAAAAAATCCAATCAAAAAATAGAGTGTAAGATTTTCTCTAGAGAAGAATTTTCTGAAAGATACATAGAAGAAGCTGAAAATTATCTCCACACAATTGACGGTGCCATCATTTCTACTCCCAATGACACCCACTTTTCTCTGGCGAAAAAATTACTCGAAAAAAATATAAATTTGCTCGTAGTTAAACCCTTAGTAGCCAAAAAAGAAGAAGCCGAGGAATTAACTCGTCTTGTAGAGTCTAAAAACCTCATCGGGTATGTTGAGTATCATAAGCGATGGGACCAAGCGAATAGGAAAATTGAATACTTACTGAATCAAAATAAAATAGGAAGCTTGCTATATCTTTTGGTGGAATATAGTCAAAGAATATGTATCCCTACAGTTTATTTCAAAAAATGGGCAGCCCAAACCAATATTTTTGAATATCTAACAATTCATTATGTAGATATGATTTTCTTTCTCACTTCCGCCACACCAGTAAAAGTTCAAGCAGTAGGGCAAAAACATTTGCTAAAATCTCAAGGAATCGATACCTTCGATGCGATGCAGGTTCAACTTGAATGGAAGCTACCATCAGGAGAACTTTTCAACTCAATTTTTCTTTCAAATTGGATAGATCCCAATACCTCTTCAGCTATGTCCAATCAAAGAATTAAGATCATAGGAACGAAAGGTAGAGTAGAATCTGACCAAAAAAATCGAGGGCTTTTCTTGAATAACGGAGATGGTATAGAAGACATCAATCCTTATTTTTGCACGCCTTATCTCGACCAAAACAGAAACCTCTCTTACGAGGGCTATGGAATTGAAAGCGTTTGCACTTTTATCAACGATCTCTTTGACTTTTCTAAAAATCCAAATATGGACCTGACAAAGTTGACTCATCGGAAACCCACTTTCCAAGATAGCATTTTAATCGCTTCCGCAATCGAAGGAGTGCAGCAAAGTCTAGCGAATGATAACCAATGGGTAGAAGTTTGAGCTAATTCAAAAAAATAGCTCTTGTTTTTTTCTCGACCTCTTAACCAAACAGGGGCTCCCAAAAGCCACTGTATCACCAGGGATATTTGCCACAACGACCGAACCTAACCCAATAATACTATTTTCCCCAATGGACACTTCTTGTCTTATATTGGCTCCAAGACCAACCAAGCAAAAATTCTTAACCTCAACTTTCCCACCCAAACATGCATTTGGTCCAATAAAGCTAAAGCAGCCTACTTGGCAATCATGTTCAATAATGGCACCTGTATTGATGACTGAAAATTCTTCTATTTTAGCTCGAGAGTTGATGATCGCTCCGGGACCAATAAAACAACCATCAGAAATACAAACATCGCTAGATATTATGGAAGAAGGGTCAATGAGGGATACAAAATAAACATCCTGACTTAGGCTTTTTATTTTAGTATACACCCGCCTGCGCATTTCGTTATCTCCTATCCCAATGAAAACTTTTTTCTCTTTGTCAGAATTCCTAAAAAACTCTTCTTCCGAAATCGAACCTGATTCTTTTTTCTCAGTTACAAAAAAAATTCGGTCATAAACTTTGAGTTTTGTGGCAATGGACTCGGCTACATATGCATGCCCTCCATTTCCAAAAATAAAGAGATCAGACATAGTAGTAGTCCTCTCTATATCTACTTAGGTTTTCTTTATTCATGAACCACTCAGCGGTTTCTTTAAGACCTCGAGCAAATCCCTCTCTTCCTCCATACTCAGGGCACCACCCCAATACCTCTTGTGCTTTTGAATTATCGGCAAGCAACCTCTCGACTTCAGACTCCACCGGTCGGACACGTTGCTCTTCTTGAACAATATCAACTTCACAACCCATAACTTCAGCAATTAACACAACAGTATCTTTAACCGAGATTTCGAAACCTGAACCAATATTAAATACCTCTCCAAAGCCCTGCATAGCTCTTGCAGCGGCAAGAAACCCGTTGACCGTATCTTTTACAAAGTTAAAATCTCTCGTAGTGCTTATATTTCCCAGTTTTAACTTTCGCTTCCCCTGAGCAATCTGAGTAATAATCGTAGGGATAACTGCTCTTGCAGACTGTCGAGGTCCGTAAGTATTAAAGGGTCGAACTGTAATAACGGGAAGTTCAAATGAAGCAAAGTATGATAGGGCCAACTGATCTGCCCCAATCTTACTTGCGGAATAAGGTGATTGACCTACGAGAGGATGCTTTTCATCAATGGGCACATACTGGGCAGAGCCATAAACTTCACTGGTTGAAGTATGCAAAAAAGCCTCGATACCCGCTGATTTAGCAGCCTCTAACAAATTCAAGGTTCCTTGAACATTTGTTTCAACATAAGAAGCAGGCGCGAGATAAGAATAAGGAATTCCAATAAGCGCAGCTAAGTGAAACACTTTTTTTACATCTGATACAAAGGTTTTCATAGCAAACGGATCTCTTATATCACCTTGTACGATTTCTATTTCACTCAAAATATCTTTAGAAAGTGAGTCCAACCATCCAAATCGCCCATCAAAAATATAGTACGACAAGGCCCTTACTTGATACCCTTCTCTTACTAACTTTTCGACTAAATGAGATCCAATAAACCCTTCAGCACCAGTCACAAAAACTTTAGTCACAACTTTAACCTTATTTTGTTCTCTTTATTTCTAGCGAAATTCTCGCAATAAAACGAAGCTCTCGGCAGCTTTTACGCCTGACATTGCTCCCCTAATATGAGCCAGAGCCCGAACATTTTGCACACTTCTAGGGAAGGGATGCTCACCGATTTCACTCTCATAGATTTTTAATATATCAGCCTTTTTTTCTAAGTATTCACTTATATCTTCAAATACATTTGGACAAAACTGTTCACCGAGAATTCCGGGAGAAAACTCTGTTTCACTTAATGTCTCCATCATTAATACAGATTTAATAAAGGGAAACCTAAATACCTTGGTGCACGAATAGGCAGCATTAAATATAACCCGATGATCACTATGCACATCATTTTTGAATGGCAAGTAAACTTTTGAAGGCCTTACTTTTTCAAAAACGCTAGAAAGTTGGCTAACAAGCTCTCCCATTGAGCATTGGTCCAATTTCGTCGTTTCGAACCCTAATTTTTCAACCGAATCAAACCCATACCTTAGAGCCACTTCCTCAATTTCTCGCCCTCTTTTTTGTAGTATCTCATCATTTTCCGAACTCATTTGTGTGCAAATAACCCAATGAATAGAGTCTCCATTTGCTTTATGCTTCAATAATGTTCCGCCACACCCCAATGTTTCATCGTCGGGATGGACAGCGACAACTACTACGGTTTCTATAAGTAGTCTCCTTGTTTGGGCATCTCAGAAAACCCATGATCAACGAGGTCAATATAACCATCATATGTTTTAACTCTTATGCTATCTCCAAGAATCTCAACCACACGCCCAGGTTCAAGATAATCGTTTTCTTTATCAATCAACCGAGAGCGCCATACTTTAATATCCCCTGCCTTAGTCTCAATATGAGCGCCTACATAAGGCCTAGTCAAACCACGAACTAAGTCGTAAATAGCTCTGCTTGTCATCCTAAAGTCAATCCTTCCATCGTTTTTTCCACGCTTTCGAAAATAACCTGCTTGCTGATAATTCTGAGGACTTTTTGCATAAGAGTTGTTCTTTAGAAGAGGCACAAACTCTTCTACTTGCTCAGAAGCAAGCAAAACAGCCTTCTCATAAATTGATTGTGCATCGTCTTCCTGTAAAATAATGAAATCCCTCTCAGATAAAATATCTCCACTATCAGCACCTTCGTCCATAAAAAAGAAGGTTGAAGTACTTTGTTCCATTCCCAAAACAATAGGCCAAATAAGAGGGTGTCTCCCTCTAAAAAAGGGAAGTTTTGCTGGATGATACCCAATCACTCCCTTCGGTGCTAACCCAAGCAATTCTTTTTTAATCAAAGATGACCAGCCAAAACAAAATATAATGTCAGGGTTTTTACCCCTTATCCACGAAACAGAGTCCACCGAATTTATATCAGATGTGTGCAGACAAGGAATGCTATTTTCACGACTCAGGTCACCCAGGTCGACAAAGTCAGCGTTAAACGTCGATTTCTCATTTGTGCAGACCCCAATAATATCGGCTTTCAAAGAAATAAGTTTTTCTAATATTCTTTTGGAAAATATAACTGAACCAATAAATACTATTCTCACTTTTTATTCTCAAGGTTATAAAACTTTTTCTTTAGCAGGCTTTCAAAAGAAGTCTTTTCTAAAACTTCAATTATCTTTTTAGCAGCTCCCCCCTTTCCATAAGGAAGCTCCATTGTCTGAAGTTCGGAAAGAAAACTTTCATCTTCAGCGACTTCAATACTTTTCAAAATTTCGTCAGAGTCAGGATTGCATTGAATAACACTCTTTGCCTTAATCCGTCCTTCTTGGCGGTCACCTATATTTATTGTCGGTATCCTAAAATAGGGGGCTTCGATTATTCCACTTGAACTATTTCCCAGAACAAAATCTGTATTTTTAAGAGTGCTCAGATAACGTTTAAACCCAAGTGAGTTAAAGACCACCGACCGTTCTGAATTCTTACCAACGTATTCATCTATAAGCTGATTGATTATTCTTCCGTCAGTATCAGCATTCCCCTTAGTAAAAATAATCCCGTACTCTTTTTTGCGATCTATCGCCTTTAATAGCTCTTTAAACTGGCCTTCCGCGCTTTCTATATTGAGAGTGACAGGGTGAAAAGTCACAATCATATTTTTAGTTTTTAATTTAAATCCGATAGAGCTCTCCAATTCTTCTCGGCTCACTAAGTCAGCACTCAAAATATTGTCCACACCCATAGCACCGACATTAAACACTCGGTCTGGAGACTCACCAAGCTGAATGACCCTCTGGCGATAAGGTTCTGCAGAAGTAAAATGTAAATGACTCATTTTAGAAATAGAGTGCCTAATGGCTTCATCAATCAAGCCAAAAGTAGCCTCTCCACCATGAAGGTGGGCAATCGGAATACAGCCCAACATCGCAGCCGAAGCTACCCCGAAAACTTCGAACCTATCCCCTAGTATGACGACTAAGTCTGGTTTTAATTCAGCAAATGCTTCGCCAAAAGAAATTTGAGCCAGCCCTACAGACTTACTCAATCCAACAGGGGTATCAGAAGATAGTAAAATCTCTATTTTCTTGTGAATTTTGAAACGCTCTTCAATCTCATGATGCGTCATTCCAAATTCTGCTGACAAGTGCATTCCTGTTACAACCAACTGCAATTCAAGAGACTCAGATTGAGTTATCCCTTCAAGAAGTCGAGACAATAACCCAAACTCCGCTCTGGTACCGCTAACAACACAAATTTTTTTCTTCATGACTTCACCACACCGAATCAATACTTCTTCCACTAGAGGTAAAAATCTTTATATAGTTTATTAAATATACTTTGAATCCTAATATACAGTCCAACTGACTTAAGCATCAGTTACCGAAAAAGGAGTGGCTTTTTAGATGAAGATTAACCAAAAAATTCCTTTGGCGATTCCAAACTTACAAGGAAATGAACTTAACTACTTAAAGCAGTGCATAGATGAGAACTTTATTAGTTCCATTGGGCCATTTGTAAACAAATTTGAAGAAAAATTTGCAGAGTTCCATCAAACACATAGCGCAGTCGCAGTGGTTAATGGAACCGCGGCCCTCCACCTCGCACTCGTCCTTTGCCAAGTTGGCTCAAGGGATGAAGTTCTCGTGCCCAATCTCACTTTCGTCGCTCCTTTAAATGCTGTGAGTTATACTGGTGCAACTCCCGTTTTAATAGACTCAGAGTGGAAAACTTTGGGGATGTGCCCCACCAGCTTAAAGCATTTCCTCGATTCAAATTTAGAAATGAGAGAGGGTAAAGCGTTCAACAAAAATACCGATCGACAAATTAAAGCCATTATCCCTATGCACACCCTTGGAACAAGTGTTGATTTAGATCCAATTATGGAGACCGCAAACTCCTATAATTTAAAAGTTATTGAAGACGCTTCAGAAGCCTTAGGGGCTCAATACAAAGGTAGGCCAGTTGGTACCATAGGAGACTATGGCTCCTTTAGCTTCAATGGAAATAAAATTATCACTTCAGGTGGTGGGGGGATGATGCTCAGTCGAGACACCGCCAACTCTAAAGCAGCAAAGCATCTTTCAACTACAGCAAAAACTAACGGAATCACTTTTTTCCACGACCAAGTAGGCTACAACTATCGAATGGTTAATTTGCTTGCTGCCGTTGGGTTAGCCCAATTCGAACAACTCCCTGATTTTCTTAGAACAAAGAAAAAAAATGCCGAAAAATTTAAAAATCTTTTATCTGAAGTTGATGGAGCTCACCTGTACTGGCCAAAAGAGGAGAAATCATCCAATTATTGGTTCTACTCCCTTGTTCTGAGCGAAAAACTTAGGATCAAAAAAATGGATATTATCCATTCGCTTATTTCAGAAAATATAGATTGCCGTCCTGTTTGGACCTTGATGGAAGATCTTCCCATGTACGGAAATTGCCCTAAATCGGCTTGCCCGATCTCTAGAGAAATCTTCGACTCAATCATTAGTATCCCCTGCTCTACCTCACTAAAAGAAGAGCAAATCGAATATATCGTAAAAAAAATTAAGGATATAATTAACTGAAGGTAATCGCATGAGAGCAACTAATAGAATTACTTTTATAGCTGAGGCTGGTGTCAATCATAATGGAGATTTTGAAAAAGCCCTTCAACTTATCGACATTGCCGTCAAAGCAAGAGCCGATTATATCAAGTTCCAATGCTTCACCGCTGAAAGTCTCGTTGATTTATTAACACCAAAAGCTGACTATCAAATCGCTAACTGCGGAGCTCAAGAAGATCAATATGAAATGCTTAAAAAACTAGAGCTATCTAAAGACCAATTTTCTACTTTATTTAAAAAATGCGAAGAAAAAGGCATTGGGTTTGCTTCTACTCCATTTGACATTGAATATGCTCATTTTCTAAACGACTTGGGAGTGGATTTTTTTAAAATAGCTTCGGGAGAAATTTCAAACTACCCACTTTTAAAAACAGTCGCTTCCTTTAAAAAACCGGTGATTTTTTCAACAGGTATGTCTGTTTATGAAGATATCGAACTTGCTCTTAACACTTTATTAAAATATGGGCTTACGAAAGAACAGGTCACCATTCTTCACTGCACAACAGACTACCCGACACCGCTTGAACACGTTAACCTGAAAACCATGCAAAGCATCCAAAAACAATTTAATACAAGAGTTGGATATTCAGACCACACGCAAGGAATATTGGTCCCCCCTCTAGCAGTGTCTTTGGGAGCAAAGGTACTTGAAAAACATTTCACGATTGATCAAAACCTTCCTGGTCCCGATCATCGTGCAAGCTTGACTCCAGAACAATTAGAATCAGTTATTCGAGATTGTCATAAATGCTATTTAGCATTGGGTTCAGAGAACAAAACTGTTACTGAAATAGAAGTTAAAACTCGTAAACTGATAAGAAAATCAATCTTCTCTAGCTGTAATATAGAAAAAGGCGAAATTTTTAGAGAGGAGAATCTAACAACCAAAAGACCTGCTACAGGACTAGATCCTATGAAATCATGGAAGCATTTAATAGGAAAAAAAGCTAAATTTAGCTACAAAAAAAATGATTTCATCAAGAATGAAGAAGTGCAAGATGATAAATAAAAAGATGAAAGAGTTTGGCTAGCCAGGAGGTGATCATCCTGGTCTTATTGCTTTCCCTCATAAAGTTTCTGACATAAAAAAAGAAACTTTTCTATGCAGTATCTCATCTTATTTCAACCACTCTGTAGAGTTATTACGACAAAAATTGAAATTTTACTCTCTTCATCAAAGCCACGATTTGCTAGGAAGTTACAAAATTGAAGACAGCCAAGAGAACAAAAATTATTTTTTTAGAGTATCAAGTCGAATCGGCTTTGGATATCTCGAAAAAGAAATCATTGAAAAAGCTAATAGTGAAGCTATCAAAACACCTCTCGGCAATGAAATATTAATGACAACAATTTTTAAAAATCAACAAAACGAATACAGGGCAGACTTACGTCCTTTTATTCAGGGACAGCACTATACAGGAAATCAAAAAGAATTTGATAATCTGATAAGATCAATAGGAAAACTACACAAATCACTAAAAGAAAATAATTTTTCAGAAAAGATAAAATTGAATTGGTCTTCAAGAGTTGAAGAGTGGAAAAAGACTCTCTCACTACTTAAAACAAATAGTGCTTCATTTGATCCATATAATGAATTTATTAAAAAAAATGCACAACTCCTAGAAAACATACTCAAGGGATACGTTGACTCTCTAGAGTTTTTCGACAAGGAAGCTGGCCCTCAACATGGAGAAATTCATCGAGGCAATGTTATTTTTAACTGTAACCAACCTATATTTATCGACTTTGAAGAAGCTACCCAGGTATGGACCAGTCCCTATTGGGATTATGCCTATATCGCAACTCAGTTCTGTTTTGAGAAGGAAAAAATTATAAAAGAGAGAATAGAATTTCTTATAAAAAAACAGGAAATAGACTATAAAAAGCTCTCAAGAATGATAAAGCTAATCAGTACTACAGCCATTCTCATTATTCTCTCCGATTTTCTAAAGGGAGTTATCAATCCTATAGAAGAGCTCGAAAAAATTTTATTAGAATATAAAAATCCAACTCTTTAGAGAAGCATTGTGAAAAAAATTCTACTTTCGGCTAGAGACCCCGGCAGCATTAACTATATTATAGGAGCTTATAAAAGCCTCGCGCACCTATATGATATTGTCTTATACGCTAGGGAGCCAGCATACCGCAAGATTTCTACTCTAAAAATTTCCGTACGTAAATTCGAGCTATCTCCAGATCAGCACACTGGAGATGCAATAAGACGAAAAGTTTTAGAAATTTTAGATTTCGAAAAACCAGACCTTGTCATCACTTCAACATCATCCCTTGGAACATCTATCGATGAATACTTGATCTCAGAAAACACATCTCCAGTCCTTACTCTCCAAGACTTTTGGGGAGATATAAATACCAACCTTGGCAAATATTCGTCCTTCTATCTGTGTATCGATAATTTTGCAAAAGAATTTACAGAAAAAAGATTTCCTGTAAAAGCTCTTAATATCGGCTCATTCAAGTATTCAAAATATAAAGATATAAAGATATAAAAAGACAATCATCCCTATTTGAAAACTCAAAACCTATACTAACCTATTATGACCAACCTGACATCGCCCCTGGAATCTCAGAAACTAGAAAAATATTTTTTAAAAAAATAAACTTAGATTTATTCAATGTTGTGTGGAGACCTCACCCAAAGTCAAATTTAAAAGAAAAACCTAACCAGGTTTAAGTTATTGAAAATGACATATCTATTGAAGAATCTTTACTGAGAACAAATATTGCCATCAGCCCTGGGTCAGTATGTTTGGTAGATTACGCCTTTATGAATCATTTTAATCCTGCAAATATTGCTATGACGCTATATTTAAGCCTTGGCTAAGATTTTATTAACTTTTCTATGGAAGCTTCAGGAATACTTGAAAGCCCTCTTTTAAATCAAAAAATTGGAACTATAGCCTTTACAACAACTGAAACTCAAACAGCTTTAGATAATTTCCAAGATCACTCTTCTCAATTTTTAAAAAATATAAAAAGTCTGAATACAGTTGATCTAAGGAAAGAACTTCTAAAAATTGTTTCAAGCCTTTGCTCTTAAAGTTCAAGTATAGCTTTTTTCGATCTCTCAATGGATTCAATAACTTTAAATTTATCCACATCTTGCTTTATCCACTCTTTAACAAAATTTCCAATTCTTTTGGCACTCAAACCATCCCGAAAAGGATCAAGTCGGTTAACAACATGAGACCAATCAGCTATTTCAGATTTTTTTTCGGTGTGAATCGACTCAAAGGCATTGAACAACTTCTGAGAGTTTGAAATAACGCCACTCTCCACAGGATAAGAATAAAAAGGATGCTCTCTATTTTTCGTTATATCAAAATGAATTCCCTTTCCACCTGAAATAACGATTTCAGAAATAGAGGAAGAAATCCCAAGCCCCACAGAAATATCAACAAGAGTTGCGAAACTAGCCGATAAAAGATATTGAGATTTAGAAACTACAAAGCATTTCTTTTCTTTCTCAATCTTTTTCAATAATTCCAACGTCTCTCTTTCCAAAAAATCAAAATAGCCTGAATTTTTCTTGGGTTTTACGATGAGCTGAAATTTTGAATTACTGTCTACAAAATTAAACAACTCAGAGTAAAACGCCTTCACTTTAGATTCTAAATAAGGCCCCGTTTTCATAACTACATTATCTAAAAATAATATTTTCGTTTTCTCACTCTGACAAAATTCTTTTGTGGCAATAAAAGAGAGGTCTTTTATCTCTTTAGTAAATAGATAATCAAAAGGGTATCCACACACTATTCTTTTGGTCACAGCAGAGTCTTTAAATTTAATATATTCTAGATATCTTTCCCCCCAATGAAAAAAGATGTCATAAGGGCATAAATAGTCATACAGTTGGTAAAACCCGTGACAATTTTCGGAGCGTTTGCATCCAAACATAACCCCACCTAACTCTCTCAAAGCCATACTTTGAGCACATAGTTCTGTGGACCAATTACCTGATTCAGCTTGGATTGTTGTCCCGGTAGCACAGTAGAAATCAAGCCAATATTGAAGTTCAAAAACAAGAAGTTTTCTAATATAACTCAAAGCTCTCATATTGGGCAAAGAAGAATCTTTAAACGAAAATCTCTTCAATTGATCAATGAGTTCCCATTTATTTCGCTTAGGATAAAAAATTCGCGAATCTCTCAACTTTCCAAATTTATGAATAAAGACTGTATTAAATGGAAATTTCTTAGTGTCTTCTTTTGAAAATTTCTCAGCACTATCACTATAGGAGGTTTGAAGCTTAATAAAGATATTCCCTTCATTAAAATCGAACTTATTTCCATTTGTCCAATAAATGCTGTTCCATCTTTCAGGAGAAAGTCCAGTTCCATAATGAATTGCAATACGTTTCTTTTTCTCAAAAGTTTTGGTTTTTTTAAAAGCCGAAACAATCCTATAAAAATAAAACTTATAAATCTCATTCTTATCAGCTCTAAAAAGAGCTCGATATCTTTTACCTTCTAGTTTTAAACTCTCTAAAAATAGCCCAAAGTGATAACTGAGAGGAGAGTAGGGAAAGATAAAGATATTTCTATCGCCACTTGAAAGACGGCCAAGACAGAACTTCAAAAGAATAAAATAATCCATAAATGAATCAACGCAAAATGTATTTATAAACAGTTTCAACTTATTTTTGGAAAAAAGGTTTTCAAACTCGCCAAAAACCCTTTCGCGCTCTAGTTCCCTTTTAATAATTTCACAATATTCGGTAGCTAGATAACAATGATGCCAATGGTTAAGATCCGACTTCAGCTCAAATGAATCCTCAGACAAGACCTCCACTCTCCACAAGGGACGGAAAATCTGAAGAAGTCTTATAATATATTTCGTACCTCTAACTGGTTTCAAAAAATATATTGAAACACTTCTTTCAAGTATAAACTCGAATACCCCCAAAGCCGAAAAAAGACTTAATTCTCTTAGCCAAATATTTATAGGCATTTTCTCTACAGACACTAAGCTCTCCCCTAAAACCTTAGGAAATATAAAGACTTCGCAGCAATCGAATGATTAATTATCTCAATCCTCGTTAATTTTTATACATAGAAAGAAGTCTAACAAGTCTATTCATACAATTCTCAAAATTCTCCCAATTTACAGGTTTATTTTTTCCGATAGACTCCTTCACTCTGGCCCCAATAACTTTATCCCAATCCGAAACTGAGACTCCCACGGGAAGCCATGCAAAACCCATATCTTCTTCTTTCAGAGCTTCTCCCGCTTTCATATCTTTATTCACCACAATTCCACTCCTAGTGGATAGGTCTCTAGGCTCTTGAAAAGAAACAGGGGTACGCCCGAGAGATTCCCAGCACTCGTGTATTTTTTCAAGGATATGGGGTAGCTCATCTAGAGAAGCTGCAGACACCAAACCTTGTTCCTTTCGCTTGGGATCTTCATCTAAGTAAACAACCCCCGCATCAAAAATAAGAGGAAAGCCAGAACAGGCAGCATGCCGAAATTAAGAGGGATATTATCTATATTATTTCTAGCTATTTTAATGCAACGAGCCTTTTACTCAACCATAAAATCGACTCCCTCCCGGTCGTAAATAGACGCCATAATAGGAATCTCAAGCTCATGACATGCATCGAACAAACGTTTGTACTCAGAGAGAAGAATTGTCTTTCTCTCGATTAACTCTCTATAGTTTTCCGTGCATTTTCCACCCGCATAATTATAGGTGTGCTCAAAGCCAGAGTTTTTAAGAGTGACATCCGCATTATGTAAAATTTCTGTTTTAAAGATCTTCGCCCCCGCGACCTTTATCTTCTTTAAATACTCGACGGCAAGAGCAATATCTTTATTAAAAAAAGTACCTACTTCAGCGACAACTACTGTGGGGTGTGACTGTCCCCTAAAAAGACATCTCCCCCCTTAATCTCTAGCCTTAGCTTCACTTCAACCCCTGTAATGCAAGTTATAACTTCCCTAATACACCCTCATTTTAGCGACTTTAATCGGAATGAAAACGGCTCAGCGTTAGACTCGAAGCTTCTCAAATATCCCTAGAATTTTGCTAATCCACTAGAAAATTTGTAGCTTACAGAGTGGGACTGCAGCCTTATATTGACCGTATGAAAAACTGGAAAAAAGCCCTCATTCCGCCAAGCATCAAGATTATCGATGCAATACGCCTCATTGATAAAAATGCTTTCAAAACCCTTATTGTGGTGGACTCAAACAACTGCCTTATCGGTTCTCTCACAGATGGCGATATTCGAAGAGGAATTTTAAAAGATATTTCCCTTGAGGCGAGCGTCAAGGAAGTCATAAACACTAGCCCTATTTCCCTCTCAGAAGACGCCCACCTAGACAAAATTCAAAAGGAAATGCTTGAGAAGAGACTAAACCACGTCCCTTTACTAGATTCAAAAAATAAAGTGGTAAAAATTATTTCAAAAGAAGATTTAAAGAATCGCAGTCACAAAGAAAATGCAGTGGTTTTAATGGCCGGTGGACTTGGAACCAGACTCCAGCCTCTCACAGAGAATTGCCCAAAACCTTTACTGAAAGTGGGAGATAAACCAATTCTTGAGACCATCATCGAAGGATTAAAGTCCCACGGATTTAGTGAACTCTTTATCACCGTAAATTACATGTCAGACAAAATTGAAAACTACTTTCAAGGTGGAGCAGCGTGGGGAGTAAACATACGCTATATCAAGGAGAGTAAATCTTTAGGAACTGCTGGCGCTCTCTCACTTCTTCCCAAAGAAAATATCAATGCTCCATTTCTCATAATAAACGGAGACCTTTTAACAAAGACAAATTACGATCAACTCCTAACTTTCCATCAAGAGCGAGCAGCCAGTGCAACAATGGCAGTTAGAGAATATGATTTTCAAATTCCTTATGGGGTTCTCGAGATCAACGATCAAAAAATAATCTCTATTAACGAAAAGCCTGTTCACAAATTCTTCGTCAATGCTGGAATATATGTCCTTTCTCCTAGTGTTCTAGAAATGATTCCGAAAGAAGAGTATTTTGAAATGACTCAATTATTCCAAAAAATTGTCAATGAAAAACAACTAGCTGCTCCTTTCCCACTGAGAGAGTATTGGTTAGATATTGGGAAAATGAGTGACTTTTTAAAGGCGAAAGAAGAATTCGAAAAAATCTTTTCTTAATAGATTCAGCACGGAATTGAATTGATATGACAACAAATAAAAAAATCTTAGCCCTCATTTGTGCAAGAGGGGACTCGAAGGGACTTCCAAACAAAAACATTCTCCCCTGTGCTGGCAAGCCTCTAATTTCTTGGAGCATTGAAGCAGCTTTAGGGTCAAAATATATCGATGAAGTCATTGTTTCCAGCGACTGCGAAAAAATCTTATCTATATCCCGTCAGTATGGAGCAAGGATTCCTTTTAAAAGGCCAGATCATTTAGCCAATGATACAGCAGGAATTGCAGCTGTTGCAGCTCACACATTGGAATGGCTAACAAATGAAGAAGGGAAAACTTTTGATGTTCTCATTCTCTTACAAGCCACTTCCCCTTTGAGAAACTCAAGCCATATCGATGAAGCAATATCAATTTTTACAAAAGAGGAAACCCACCCCAAAGCCACCTTAGTCTCTGTCTACAAAGCACCAGAGAAAGTTGGCTGGCTTTTGAGCTATAAAGAAGATATGAAGTCTATCGACTTTTGCTTCAACGTAAATTCGAAAGCCGCTCAAAGACAAGGCTTACCAAGCTACTTCCTTCCCAACGGAGCCATTTATATAGCCATACCCAAATATTATGACGGAGACTTTTACTCAGAACACACAATTCCCTACATTATGGAAAAGGAATGTTCCATCGACATTGATACCAAAGAAGAACTAGCCTTAGCCGAAGAGTTTTTAAAAAAAGCTCAAGCAAGCAAAAACTCTAACCCAAAATTTTGAATACTTTTCTCAATTTCTACCCCAAACAGTGTGGCGAAGTTTCCATTTACCCAGTTCTTTCTTCCAAAGATGGGGAGATCTAAATCTGTCACACAACTCCATAAATCGTTCGGGAGAAATATCCAAATACTCCATCATCTCGTTAAAATAGCGGTTGGGAAATTCTCCGTCGTATTTTTTAACAAGGGCCACACCTTCCTCGCGGGTAAGGTGATTATTTCTAATTTCTTGAGAGGCATCGTAAGTTGCCCGTCTCCTATACCAAACTTTATGAAAGTGGTATAAAAATGAAGATCATCGACCTTATCGTCGATGCTATGATACTTACAATAAGTTCCCTGGGAACGAAATGGACGAGCCTTAAACCCAGTATTTTCGGGCGCATAATAATACACCTCTTGAGGAGTCCACCTTAAGTAATAACCCAGATAATATACTTCAACTTGTTTTTGCTCTAAAACAGATGCTTACCAGCACCCAACTCTTGAACTCTAGCTATCCACTCTGAGACTTCTAAACCGGTTTCCTCTCTCCCATTATCGACATAAGCAAAGTATTCCCCGTTAGGCTGGCGAATGGCCTCAACAGCGACAACAATTGTTGAAGAGCCAAATTTTTGAACAGCCCTTTTAATAAATTCCGGTTCTCTCACTACAGCCGTGTTAAGAGAAACTTTATCAGCACCCGATTTAAGAGCTTGTTTAATATCATCTAGTGTGCGTAAGCCTCCACCTACCGTAATCGGAACGAAAATAGATTTAGCCGTTCTAGTAACAACATCACTCAAACTGTTTCTTTCGTATAAACTGGCGACAACGTCTTGAAAAAAAATTTCATCGGCACTATTTTGATAGTAATACTTAGCAAAATTTTCTGGACGTCCAAGAACTCTCAAACCCTCAAGATGAATTCCCTTCACCAAATTCGGGCCCTTGATATCTAAACGAGGGATAATCCTAATTATCGACACAAAAAAACCCTTTTAATGCGATGTTCACTAAATATTGGCTAAATCTTATAGCGTTTAAACTAAACTGCCCACTTATAGAGAGGGGAATTAGAGATTAATTCGCTCGAAACTCCATTCCATAACTTTTAAAAGTATTGGCAATCTCTTCAAATGTAGTGTCATCCAAAGGAATCCCCTTCTCAAGTCTTAGTTTAGCAATGCGAATTTCCTTGTCTCCAGCTAGCATGACCTCTTCTCCTTCGACAGATGGTTCACTCTTCACTTCATTAGACATCCTCGATAAGCTTTCCTCAAATGCATCTAAATCAACACATCCATCAGCTCGAATAATCATGTAAAACTGCCCAAGCTTTCTCTGAAGCTCAATTGGAGTTGTGAACATAGCCGGAATAGCATGCCCAAAAGCCATTCCCGTAAATACAGAACATAAAATCTCCACCATGCTAGCTAATCCAAACCCTTTATAACCTCCAATTGAGATTAATGAATGCGCCGCAAAAGGATCAGTGGTCACTTCCCCCCTCTCATCGGCAGCCGTCCCTGCCGGCAGCGGCTCACCTGTAACTCGAGAGAGCATAACTCTGTTCCAAGGAATTATGGAAGTTGCCATATCTAGACAAAAAGGCTCCTGTTCTTTTCTAGGTGCAGCAAAACAAACAGGGTTTGTTCCAAGATATGGCCTCTTTCCCCCATAACTTAGCTGAAGACTATCTGCGTGGGTGAAAGCAAAAGCTAAATAACCTTTCCTGGCAGCTCTCAAAGCGAAACTTCCCATGGCCCCTGGGTGGCTAGAATTCGATACTCCGATAACCCCAACACCATGCTTGTCAGCTAGCTCCATTCCTATATCGATAGCCTTCATCCCTACGGCGTGGCCAAAGGCATTGTCAGCATCAATGTGGGCAATCGCAGGAAACTTATTTTCAATTTTATAATTGGGTGCTTTATTTTTTCTTCCTGATTCAGCGGAACGAACATAATGGGGCAATAAACGGATTCCATGGGAGTCAACTCCCCTTAAAGAAGTCTCACAAAGCCCTGTAGCCACAGATTCAACACTAAAATCATCCAATCCGACTTTACCCAGTAAAGTTTTAGTTTCTTCATACAAATAATTATAATCAAGATATTTTATTTTTTATCTCCTCCAAATAATGGCGCAGAACTTTTTTCCAATATTCCATTACAAGAAGATTCGTATCTATTCGATGAACTTTCACCATACGAATATCTCGCTCTGCCTGGTTATTAGTAAAAGAAACTTCCCACTTTTTCATAAACAGGGAAACCTCGTTTTCAAATTTCTCTCTTTAGTCCGTTTAACTTCGAACCTTTTCTCGGAAGATAAATCGGACATTCTAGTTGTCTCAGAGAGCACTCCCTCACTGGATTCTACCCATCTTTGTCCCTCAAAATCAATTAACCACTGAAGTTCTCAGAGATAACGGGCATGACAAAATGCGTGCTGGCAAATATCCCAAGTAAGATTAAACCCACTAAACCTTGTATTGAAATAAGCTATGAAACTTAAAAGATGTGAAGTGCTAAAACGAGTCCTTAAAAAATGCCTCAAAAGAAATTATTCAATTTTACGCAACATCATTTACAATAAAATCAAGTACGATGGAATAACTCATCCCTCTCTCAAGATAAAAGTTATTAAAGCCAAAAAGGTGGTTCAATTTGGCTCTATGCCTACTACAGAAAATATCATTTGAATTACAGAGCGGTAAGACCAAAACAATATGAAATAATGGTCAATAGACACCAAAATGCATATTCTTTCTTATTACAAGGGCTAGACTAAGGAGAATTTCTTTTGAGAATCCTTTTAACGGGCTGCGCCGGATTCATTGGAATGCATGTTACTAAACTACTCGCTAAAGAAGGTCATCACATCCTTGGCCTTGACAATTTAAACGCTTACTATGACACACACCTAAAAAAAGCAAGATTAGAAAACCTTCTAGGTTATGAGAATTTCTCCTTTTCTAAAATTGACCTTACCCATTTTGAAGAATTATTGGCTTCTTTCCAAGAATTTAAACCCGAGGTTGTTATCAATCTCGCCGCTCAAGCAGGCGTTAGGTACTCCATTAAAAACCCTTGGGACTATATTAACTCCAATGTTACCGGTTTTTTAAATGTCCTAGAGGCTTGCAAAAAACTTTCTACTAAACACTTAATTTATGCCAGCAGCTCCTCCGTCTATGGAAATAATGCGACCTCCCCTTTTAAGGAGACCGAAAACGCAGACCAACCCATTTCCGTTTACGCCTCAACTAAAAAGATGAATGAATTATTAGCTCACACTTATACCCATCAAACGGGTATTAGAACAACTGGTTTAAGATTGTTCACTGTCTACGGCCCTTGGGGAAGGCCCGATATGGCTCCCTTCCTTTTCACAGAGGCCATTCTCAATCAAAAAACTATTCGCATCTTTAATAATGGCAATCTTCTCAGGGACTTTACTTTTATCGATGACGTGACTCGCGCTATTGGCAAAATTGCTCTCAACGACCAGTGGGAAGACCAAAACCTTTACAACCTCTTTAATGTAGGCAACTCAGCACCAATCAAACTCATGGATTTTATTGAAATCCTAGAAGACGAACTCGGTATGAAAGCGAAAAAAGAGTTTGTTGAAATGCAAGACGGAGATGTCTTTGAGACCTTTGCTGATTCTTCTAAACTATTTAAGCTTAACGGTTTTAAACCGGAAACTCCCTTACGAGAAGGAATTCGCTTATTTGTAGACTGGTATCAATCTCACTATAGCTCACAAAAAGGTAGCCAGCTTTGAAAATCTTAATTTTTGGAGTCTCCGGAATGATTGGCCATCGCCTCTTGCTAGAAATAGATAGTCAAACAAATCTAGAAGTCATAGGAGTATCGAGAAAAAAGCTTCCTCCCAAAGTTATCAACCTTTTATCTAGTAACACAAAGCTCATCAATGATTTTGACATTTCAAATATAAATAATGTTTTTACACTCCTAAAAAAAGAAAAACCAAACTTTATTATAAATTCAATAGGAATCACCATAAGAAAACTCCACGAGCTGAAAACTACTTTGGATGCTTTCAAAATTAACTCACTATTTCCCAAACAACTCGCCCATTGGTGCCTTCACAACAAAAGTCGACTCATTCATTTCAGCACAGACTGCGTTTTTAACGGTGAAAGGGGACCTTACCATGAATCTTCCCTGCCCGATGCTCAAGATCTCTACGGACTTTCCAAATCTCTGGGAGAAATTAGAGGAGAAAGAGTTTTAGTTCTTAGGCTTTCAACCATAGGGCGTGAGCTTTTTTCGTACACTGAGTTATTAGAGTGGTTTTTGCAACAAAAAGAAAAAAGTATCAATGGCTTCAATAAAGTCATCTACTCTGGACTTCCTATGAATTTTATTGCCAAAGAAGTTATCAAACTTATTGAAAACTTTCCTCACTTAGAGGGACTTTACCAATTATCCTCTCAGCCAATATCCAAATACGAATTACTCAATTTGTTAAAAAAGGAATTTCAAGTCAATTGCCAAATTAATCCATGCGAAAATAAAAAATCAAATAAAGCTCTCATTACCGATAAATATTGCGCAGCAACAGGTCTCACTGTACCATCGTGGAAAGAGCTTGTTATTGGCATGGCCCAGGATTATAAAAGTATCTACTAAAGTAACAAGAGAGATCCAAAATGCTCACAAGCAAAAGAATCTTAGTCACTGGCGGAACTGGCTCGATGGGAAAAACATTTGTTAAAAGGGTTTTATCGGGAGAATTGGGCATCCCCAAAAAAGTCATTGTTTTTTCCAGAGATGAGGGAAAGCAACACGACATGAGACTAGATTATCTCCATAAAAAAATTTCAACAGATGAAGTCATCTATAATAATTTTAAAAACTTGCTTGAATTTCGAATTGGAAACGTTAGAGATTATCCCAGTATTTCTTCTGCTTTGAAAAATATTGATATTGTTATTAATGCCGCAGCTCTTAAACAAGTCCCCACATGTGAATACTTTCCCTATCAAGCTCTCGCTACAAATTGCATCGGTGCTCAAAACATCGTAAGGGCCATTTCTGAAAATAATCTCTCTATTGAGACGGTTGTTGGTATAAGTACTGACAAGGCTGCCAAGCCCGTCAATGTTATGGGAATGACGAAAGCTATTCAAGAACGCATCTTTACCAGTGCGAATATTTTATTACCAAAAACGCGATTCATTTGTGTTCGCTACGGAAACGTTTTGGCTAGCCGCGGTTCTGTCATTCCTTTATTTCACGAACAAATTCGCCAAGGAGGGCCCCTCACCCTAACCGACCCGAAAATGACAAGATTCCTCATCAGCTTAGATCAAGCCGTCGACACTATTTTCGCCGCTCTAAAAGAAGCCCAACCAGGCGATACCTTTGTCCCTAAAGCTTCATCAGCGACAGTAGAAAACATTGCTAAAGCTCTCATTGGAGAAAAGGGAATCAAAATCCAAATCGATGGCATTAGACCTGGTGAAAAAATGCATGAGATTATGATTTCAGAGGAAGAGGTCAACCACACTGAAGCTATTGGGGACTACTTCGCTATTCGTTCAATGCTACCAGAAGTGAGCAATAGAATATCAGAAAAAATACTTAAAGATGAGTACAGCTCTCAAAATGAAGTTTTAGACTACCAAGGAACTGTTCGTCTATTAAAAAAACACAATCTTTTAGAGATCAACCAAAATCCTCAGAACTTATTAAAGTAGGTAAATCATGGGCCTAAAAGTAATGACCATCGTGGGGACTCGCCCCGAAATTATAAAATTGAGTAGAATTATTAACGCTTTAGATTTGCACTTTGAGCATACCCTCGTTCACACTGGCCAAAATTATGACTACGAGCTCAATGAAGTCTTTTTTAAAGATCTAGAAGTGAGAAAGCCAGATTATTTCCTTAATACGGCCAAAGGCTCTGCTGCCCAGACGATTGCCGAGGTTATTGCTCGATCAGATGAAGTCATGTCTAAAATTAACCCTCAAGCCGTATTATTTTATGGAGACACCAATAGTTGTTTAAGCGTCATTTCAGCCAAAAGAAAGCAAATACCGATCTTCCATATGGAAGCAGGAAATCGCTGTTTTGATCAAAGAGTCCCCGAAGAGTTAAATAGAAAGGTTGTCGATCACCTCTCTGATATCAATATGGTCCATTGTGATCACGCACGAGGATACCTAATAAAAGAAGGGCTCCGGCCAGAAATGGTTATTAAAACAGGCTCTCCCATGCGAGAAGTTCTTAAATATTACGCTCAAAAAATTCAAAATTCTAACGTTTTAAATGATTTAAACCTAGAGTCAAAAAATTATTTTATCGTAAGTGCTCATCGTGAGGAAAACATTGATATTGAGTTTAATTTTGAAGCCTTACTCAATACATTAAATGCTACAGCAAAACACTTTGGAAAAAGAATCATCGTTTCAACCCACCCTCGAACAAGAAAAAAACTTGAAAAATTAGAAGAACGAGATTTCAATGAAAAAATTGAATTTATGAAACCGCTAGGTTTTTTTGATTATAATAAGCTCCAAAAAGAAGCCCTTTGTGTTATTTCCGACAGTGGGACTATCACTGAAGAATCATCCCTTCTTAAATTTCCTGCTATTATGATTAGAAAGGCTCATGAACGCCCCGAAGGAATGGATATAGGTGCCGTTATTATGTCAGGGCTTGACTCTAATAGGGTTATAGAATCTATCAATATGGCCGTTCACTATTTTGAGAAAGAATCTATAGGGGATATTAAAGACTACAGCTCATCACAAGTTTCCACTCAAGTTGTAAAAATTATTCAGAGCTATACAGACTATATAAATAGAGTCATTTGGCAAAAGTTTCTATAATGAAAATCCTCATTGTGACGCAATATTTCTGGCCTGAAACTTTTAAAATAAATGATCTATGCTTAGCACTGAAAGAAAGAGGTCACGACGTTACAATTTATACTGGACTTCCCAATTACCCTCAAGGGAGTTTTTTTAAAGGTTATAGTTTTAAAGGACCCTACCGAGAAACTTTTCAAGGAATGGACGTCTACAGAATCCCTCTCTGGCCAAGAGGAGGCAAGAAAGGTTTTTCCCTTATTCTCAATTACGTTTCCTATTTTATTATGGCTTCATTGCTCGCTCCGCTAGTTTCCTCTAAAAAATACGACCAAATTTTCATCTATCAGCTATCACCTATAACAGTCGCCATTCCAGGGATTGTTCTTAAATACCTTAAGAGAATACCTTTAACCCTTTGGGTAACTGATCTTTGGCCGGAAAGCCTTGAAGCCACAGGTGTAGTCAAAAATAAGAAATTACTTTCTCTCGTTGGAGTCATGGTCAAGTGGATATATAAAAATTCAGATAAAATACTCATAACATCCAAAGGCTTCAAAAAGGCCATCGAAACTTTTTCTATTAATCCCGAAAAAATAGAATATTGGCCCCAGTGGGCCGAAAATATTTTTTACAATAAAACGATTATTGCACCAAAAGAAAAAAGTAAATTATTTGATAATGGCTTCAATATAGTTTTTGCGGGCAATATTGGCTCCGCTCAAGATTTCGAAACTATCATCGAGGCTGCCTGCAAATTAAAAAAATTCCCTGATATAAGATTTATTATCATTGGCGATGGAATAATGAAATCCTGGGTAGATAAAAAGATTCAAGAATTAGATCTTAACAAAACATTTTATACTATCGGGAAAAAACCATTAGAGCATATGCCTTACTATTTTGAAAAAGCCGATGCACTTCTTTTAACACTAAAAAAATCCTTTATCTTTTCAATCACTATTCCATCAAAACTTCAAACCTATTTAGCCAGTGGTAAACCTATTATCGTTGGTATTGATGGAGAAGCTTCTGACATTGTTCAAAATTGGAATAGTGGAGTCACCGCAAAAGCAGGAAACGCTGAATCATTAAAAAAAGCCATATTAAAACTCTATCATGCAGATCATAAAACACTTACTTCCTATGGTTATAATTCAAGAAAGTGCTATCAAGAAGAATTTCATAGAGAAGCATTGATAACAAAACTAGAGTATATCTTTCAAGAGTTGAGCTAATGAAATTCCTCTCCCACTTTATACGAATCATTGTTGTTTAATTTTACTTCTTAAAAAAACACAAACAATAAACAAAATAAAAATATTAAGAGAAATTGAACCAAATAATAAGTAGCTTCTAGCAGGAACATAACCAAAATGAATAAATCGATAGGCAACAACCTGA
The DNA here is from genome assembly GCA_965206965.1 of Bacteriovoracaceae bacterium. Classification (GTDB taxonomy): domain Bacteria; phylum Bdellovibrionota; class Bacteriovoracia; order Bacteriovoracales; family Bacteriovoracaceae; genus CBDBLK01. Next base: position 968,231 of record OZ242254.1, read on the forward strand.
GCGATTAGAGAAGAAACTAGTATGCTTCCAACAAGAAAAGAAGTTATATATTCAAAAAACAGACCAATTGCAGCGACAATCATCATGCCCAAAAATAAAAAAAGATAAGAACCTGGATAATAGAGAAAGGCCATAACTCCAGGTATAGAAATAAAGTGGACCCCTTCTAAATTCAAAAGATTATAACCTGAATTACAAATTTCACGATCAAAAAAACTAGTTCCTTTCCCTCTAAATTTTTCTCCCCAAGCAATCTTCCATAAATTCCATCCTTTCTTAGGATACGAAGAAACGGCCATCATTCCTTCTATGCCAACCCAGCGATCAATCATTATAGTTCTAAGATAGTAAAAAAACCGCAAATTGCTTTTTAAAAACAAATCACTTTCAAGTTCTAAATTCACTGACTTCTTTAATTGAAGACTATCATTATAAAATTTATTTCGAGCTATTCCGACAAATAATACTGAACTTAAGAAAAATAAAAAAAATCCAATAAAAGATACTCCAATAAATATCTTATGGACTTTTAATTTATAAACTCTGATAAACTCTAAAAAACCAAGTCCCAAAGAAGAAAAATTTACAACCATTGCTCGACTTAACATTGAAACACTTGTCATAAAACCTTCCAATAAAGATAAAGCTAGTATGGAATACGATTCTTTTTTCTTATTTAGAAGCTCTAATTCTCCAAAAAAAGCGACAAAAGAACTAAATCCAAAAAGAATAAGCCAAGTGAAAACACCGTTTAACTTAAAAGGTAAAATCGTTTGAGAAACAAGCCCTCTCTGATAAATTTGCAGATTAAAATTCAACCAACAAACAATAACAATACTAACTAAAGTCAGTCCTAGAATAATTTTTCGATAATTTGTATAAACAAAACTAATCGCATTGATATCTACTAGAGAAGAAAGATTCTTGGAAAAAAACTTTCTTCTCAAAAAAAATATTATTAAAACACCCGACGCCCCAATAGTGCATACCTTAAGCAGTTGATCGTAAGACTCTGCATTTGAAATAAATTTTCCTACAGATTCATTAAATTTTCCTTCAAAAAAAGCAAATCTTATCGTCAATTTCAACCAATAACCTATCCATAAAAAAAAACCAAAAATAATTTCAAAAAAGCTTTTTTTATTCAGAAAAATATTTAATAAAAAAAGATTAAAAATAATTGAGAAAACAACAAAAAGAAAAATATTTCCAGGATATTTTAAAGCAGCAAGAAACGTAAGGATGGATAATATAATAAAAGAAAAAGCCTTAACAAATAACATTTATAAGCCCTATCCTGCACCAAACCTACATATTTTAAAGAATTTATCCTTAAAATCTTTTAAAAAAAACATTCCTCCTATTAAGTTTAAAAAATAAGAAAAAGCCAAATAAATAGTAAAAACCTCTGCTCCATTTTCAATTCCATATTTTTTCAAAATATTTAGAAAAGCAATGTGACCAACACCAAAACCGTAAAAAGAAATAGGAAGTTCTTTTATAAAAAGTCCATAAGGGATGATGAAAAAAAGCTCATAAAAATGCCCTTTCCATTCAGAGTTAAGACTAAGTGTAATAACAACAACACTACAAACATTAAATACTTGAATCAAAAGACTGAGTAAAAATATTTTCACCGAAGTTTTAAAATTCAAAATATCAAGAGCATAACAATTTAAAAAATCTATTCTCTTTTTGAGAATACTTGAATCAAGAATATTTGCTAAACTAGACAAACAACCTATAAAGTATGGCCATAAAAAATAACCCAGAAAAAAAATAAAAAGTCCAAATAGGGATATCCAAAAAAAGAGATCATCGGGTGAAAACTTAAAAGCTATAACTAAAAAACTTATCATCAAAAGACTTAATGTGGAAAAGAACTTAGAAAAAATAGATGTGTAAATACTTGTCTCAATACCAATATTCTTAATTTTTTTCAGCTCACTAATTCTAAAAACCTCTGCAAATAAAGTCGTCGGAGCTATACAATTTATAAAAGATGAACGCCAAGAAATAATAAAAAGATCAATGGATTCATAAACCTTTTTGAGTTTAAGAAGAGCAGCAAGACGAAAAGAACCAAAAATCATCTGAATTACTGTAATCAAAAAGAAAATCACAAATAAATTCCTATTAGATAAACCAATACGAACTTCTTTGAAGTCAATTCCTCCCAAATAAAAAAGCCAAAAAACGCTAACAGAAGTAATTGCCAACTTCAGAAGGAATAATATTTTACTCACTTTTGTCTTCTTTTATAAAAACTATCTTTTCAAATTTGAAAACCATTCTAACATATCAAATGAAAATCTTTTATTTTTTTTTAAAAAATGACCCTCCGAGTCACGGCGAATGAAATAAAAAATTGAATTTTAGCACTGTCCTTTTCAATTTGAGCTTAAAAACCTAATACTATTAGTATGCTAAGAGAGTATGAAAAATCTTTTTCTAATCTGCAAAAACTGATTGATATTCTCATTATCATAACTTGCTGGGGTGTTTCTTATCTCATTCGCTTCCATTATTTACCTAATGCCCAATACGGACTTGAACTCCTGTTTCTTAAACTAATTCCCATTTTGATAATCCTCACTCTTTACCATTTTCACAAAAACAACCTTTACAAATCTCAACGCTTCACCCACCGCTATCACGAAATTTTTAGTGTGATAAAAGGAAATACGTTTGCTCTTATTAGTTTCATTCTGCTCATTTACTTTTTTGGAGACGACCGTGTTTCTCGCCTTATGATCATTCTCTATAGTACCCTTTCTACTCTATCGTTTATCATCGCAAGATTATCAATACGAAATTTCCTACGAGCTCTTCGGGTCAAAGGAAAAAATCTCCGTCACGTTCTCCTCATTGGCAATGGTAAGCCTCTGCTCAAATACGTAAAAACTGTCAAGCAATTTAAAGATTCAGGAATTCGCTTTCTTGGCTGGATGGACTCTGAAGGCCTGGCCCAAGAGACACAGATCCAAGAAATTAATATCTCTTATGAAAAATTTCGAGAAAATCAAACCCTTGACGCCATTATTATTTCCTACAGTGGCAAAAAATCTGAAGAGGTCGAAACTTTTATTGCCTCGAACTACAATGATATCATTCCCATTCAAATCCTACCGAACCTCTCCTACTCACTTGTTGGCCACCATATTGAAGAATTTGCAGGAATCCCTCTCCTTAGTGTCAATCAACCGACATTTAATGTTATTGAAATCTTCTTTAAAAGAATTCTTGATATAGTTGGCTCTGCATTAGGATTAATTCTACTCTTTCCTTTATTTTTAGCGATAGGCTCTTTAATTAAACTTTCCTCAAAAGGTCCTATTTTCTATGGACAAGAGAGATTAGGACTCAATGGCTCTAGCTTCACCATGCGGAAATTCAGAACCATGAAAGTTGCCCAAAAAAATGAAGATAAAAGTGAGTGGTCTAATAAAAACAATCCAAGAAAAACAAAAATAGGTAATCTCTTAAGAAAGACCTCACTTGATGAGCTTCCTCAACTCTGGAATGTCTTCGTTGGAGATATGAGCCTAGTTGGCCCTCGACCAGAGCAACCCTTCTTTGTTCATAAATTTCGGCGAGAAATTCCTGGTTATATGCTCCGGCACAAAATGAGGGCCGGCATCACCGGATGGGCCCAAGTCAATGGTTGGCGAGGGGATACCTCCCTTCACAAGCGCATCGAATGCGATATCTACTATATCAAACACTGGAGCTTTTGGTTTGATCTCAAAATATTATTTCTCACCTTTTTTAAAGGGCTCATTAATAAAAATGCCTATTAAAATAAAGAAAAAATTCCCAAAAGAAAAAAGACATTTTCTCCATCTCCAAAAGTATACTGAGTCATCCCAGAGATGAGAAAAGAGAGCACAAAAGGAAAAATCATTTCATTTTCCTGATAAGTTTCTTTTAGCCAAAGAGCACAAAAAATAAGTAATGAAAGGAGCCCGGTCACTCCCGTACTAGCTAAATGCTCAAGATAATTGTTGTGAGCGTGACCTCGCTTTTCTTGCCATGTTAAATTGTATCTCTTTTTTAAAACTTTTGAGTGAAGTTCAAAATTTTTATAACCATAACCCAATACAGGTCTTTCAGAAGCCGCCTTGAAGGCCGCTTGAAAAAAAGATAAGCGTTCCTCATTTGACCCTTGCCTTTTTAAAACTGTATCTCGCACTTTCTGTGAAGCTATGAAAACTCCACCAAAAGCTAAAAAACCTACCACTCCAGTTAAAATAAAAGCTTTTTTTTGTCTCTTAAAAAAGAAAAAAGGAATCGCCAAAAGAAAACCAATCCAAGCCCCTCGAGCATAACTCAGCAAAAGTCCCACCAAGTTAATTGACCAGGCGCTATAAAGGACCCAGGGCGAAATCCACTCTTTCAATTTTTCTCTATAAATAACCGCTCCCGTAAGAAGCACCATAAAAAAGCCAATTCCATAACCGTAGGTCATATACATTCCATAGAGACCACAAGCTCTGAATTCATGACAGGAAGCCTTCATTTTAAGAAAATTAAACCCTGTATAGCTAGCAATCACACCTGAAATGGTTGCAATTGTCGTCACGATGATAAAAAGATTTAATATCCAGGAGATCTTTTTTTTATCTAAATAATCTCTTTTTAAATACTGAAAAGAAAAATAGCTCAAAAAAGCTATGAGGAAATACTTTACTTTCAAAATATGTCTTAAAGGCCTTTCGATAATATCAGTGTTAAATACAACTGAAAGTAAACAAATAACCGCCATCAATAAAAGGGCCCAAACGCTTTTTTTGACTTCAAAATCTCTTTTCTTTAACCAAAGAGAGAAAAAATAAATTCCGGAGGGAAAGAGAAGAACGTGACTTAAAGCAGACACTCCAACAGAAGTAAAGATCCCTAAAGCCAAAACAACTAAACTTGCATAAGTAAGTTTTAAAAAAAATTGATTCCAATTAAATGAATTCACAATACTAGCCCTTTTTCCCATTGATAAGCTGTTCGAACAATTAAGTCGAGATCGTCATATTTTGGTTTCCAATCAAGGACTTCTTTTATCCTTTTAGCTACTGAAACTAAAGAGGCGGGATCACCCGCTCGACGTTCTGACAATTTAACATCAAAGTGAATCCCAGTTACTCGCTTAACTGTTTCCACAACTTCCCGAACCGAATAACCGTGTCCATAGCCACAATTAAGAATATGAGATTGATTATTTTTTTCCAAATAAGCCAAGGCATCGACATGGGCTTGAGCTAAATCGTCTACATGAATATAATCTCTTATACAGGTACCATCTTTAGTGTCATAATCACCACCAAATATACTCATTCCCGAACGCTTTCCAACAGCACACTCAGAAGCAATTTTAATTAAGTGGGTTGCATTGGGAGTGCATTGGCCAATTTTGCCTTCAACATTGGCACCAGCAACATTAAAATAGCGAAGAGCAATATAGTTAAAAGAACTGATCCGAGCCATATCCTCTAATATCCACTCGGTCATAAGCTTACTGCGCCCGTAAGGGTTGATCGGATCAACAGGGTTAGTTTCTTCACAAAGCCCTCTTTCAGGAGCTCCATAAATCGCTGCTGTTGAAGAAAAAATAAAACGATTCACTCGATGCTTTTGACAAAGATTAATCAGTTCCAATGATTTTTTAGTATTATTGTCGTAGTACTTAGCAGGATTAGTAACAGACTCTGAAACAACAATTGAGCCTGCGAAGTGAAAACAAGCCTCAAACGACTCTCTCTCCATCAATCGATCCATAAAAATCAGGTTACCAATATCTTGTTTTTCATGGCGACCAAAAAGAATCGATTCCTTTCGTCCCGTAGTGAGATCATCCACCACCACTAACTCATGTCCTGCTAACCCTAAGAGGTTAACAACATGACTTCCAATATAGCCAGCACCACCAGTAATAAGAATTTTCATCGATTCATCACTTTTTTAATTTTTTCTTCTATATTTTTTTTAAAGCGTTCCTTAGAAAATTCTTCCGCTCGCTTCCGCAATTCCCTTCTTTCAAAAGACTTCTCCTCAAAAGATTGTACCGCAGCAACTAAATCATCAACAGTTGATCTTTCAAAAAAAACAGCTGTTTTAGAAGTCATAGTTTCAAGAACACCTCCCTTCTTTCTAGCGATCACAGGAGTCCCCGCCGCTAGAGCTTCAAGTGGAGTAATTCCAAAATCTTCAACACCTGGGAAGATGAAACCCTTGGCCTTAAAAAAATAAGAAATAACTTCACGACGATTCTGTTGACCTAAAAACTGAATATTCTCTTTTGCTCTATTTTTAAGATCATTTTCTCTTTGCCCAGAGCCAATAATTTTAAGAGGTTTTTGGAGTTTATTAAATGCCTCAATTGCTAAATCAACTCGTTTATTGGGTGCCAAAGCACTGACCATTAAATAAAAATTTTCTTTAGCAGGAGGATCTTGCATCCAATCCCTAAAATGAGCAAGATCGACAAAAGGGTGAACAGTATCTGAATCCCTCTCATAATACTTTCTAATTCTTTGACGAACAAAGTTAGCATTGGCCACCATCAGATCAACATTCTCGTTGGAGCTCAAATCCCACTGAGTTAAAGTTTTCCGGAAAATCTTCATTCCCAAGCGCTGATAAAAAGGGGAATCCTGACCAAAGTAATGATCGTATTGATCGTACAAATAACGCATTGGACTATGAATATAAGAAAGGTGCCTGGCTCCTCCTGGCTTCTCAACTCCTTTAATAACGCAATGAGATGAAGACAAAATAAGATCGGCTTTTTCTTTAATTTTCAATGAATCAGCAGCTAGAGGAAAAAGAGGGAAAAATTTGCGATAATGCTGATAAATACCGGGAATGCCATCTAAAAAACTAGTCACAACTTTTCTATCTTCAATACTGGCAGGTACAGAGCCTTTTTTATGCAAGAGAGTATAAATTGGCGCATCGGGAAACATTTCACAAAAAGCTTCCAAGACCCTTTCTCCCCCCCGAAAACCAGTCAACCAATCGTGTAGTAGAACAACTTTCATTCCCCTAGAGTTAAGGGGAGGGCCAAGCTTTGTCTAGGTTTCTTTAGATGAATGAGATAAAGTGTCTCTGTTTCTCTTTTTAAGGACTTTTAAAAGGCTCTTAATGAAAGTTATTGAACACCTCGAAAAAGCTACCGGTCCCCTTTTTTCTTATGAAATTGTTCCTCCTCCTCGCGGTCGAACTGTTAAAGAAGTTATCGAGATGGTCAAGATACTGGAACCTTACTCTCCCCCATGGATCGATGTTACCGCCCACCCGGCAGGAGCTTTTTACAACGAAAAAAATGACGGCTCTGTCGAGCGACGCATTTACAAAAAACGCCCAGGAACAATCGGCATTTGTGGGATTATCCAAAACCGTTTCAAGATCGATACTGTTACCCACCTCCTTTGCAATGGTTTTACTCGAGAAGAGACCGAGGATGCCCTCATTGAACTTCAATACTTAGGAATTCACAACGTACTCGCATTGAGAGGAGATGGACTTAATTACAATAAGAAGACATCCCCTGGCCGACGAGTCAATCGCTACGCAATCGATCTCATTGAACAAATTGAAGACCTCAAAAAAGGACATTTCATTGACGAGCTCTCGGGTGCTGAACCTTTAGATTTTTGCACAGGAATCGCTGGCTACCCTGAAAAACATTTTGAAGCCCCTAACATAAAATTTGATCTCCATTGGGCCAAGAAAAAAATTGAAGCTGGCGCCGAGTATATCGTTACTCAAATGTTTTTTGACAATCAACACTATTGGAAATTTGTCGAGCTTTGCCGAGAAGAGGGAATCGATGTCCCAATCATTCCAGGAATTAAAGTTTTAAAATCCGTCAAACAACTTCAAACAATTCCTCGTCATTTTTATATCAATTTCCCTGATGGCCTTGTCGATGAAGTCATGGCCAATCCCGACCATGTTCAAGAAATTGGATTAAACTGGGCCATGCAACAAACCCAAAGTCTTATCGAGGGAGGGGCTCCCTCTGTCCATTTCTACATTATGAATGATGCACTCAGAGTTACTGAAGTTGTTAAAAAATTCCAATGAAAACACCTAAATTATGAATCAACCCTTAAACTCTACCTATATTGAAATCAATGATCTTTTATCAAAGCGAATCGTCTTTCTTGACGGCGCCATGGGAACAATGATTCAAAAATACCACCTAGACGAAAAAGATTTCAGAGGAGACCGCTTTACCAATCACCCCATTGACCTCAAAGGAAACAATGACCTCCTGGTACTCACTCAGCCCTCACTCATTGAAAAAATACACCTTCAATACTTAGAAGCTGGCGCCGATATTATTGAAACCAATACCTTTAGCAGTACGAGAATTGCCCAAGCCGATTACCAACTAGAAGATATTGTCCCTGAGCTCAATATCAAAGCGGCTCAAATCGCAAAACAAGCTTGCCAAAAAATGATAGCCAAAAATCCTGACCGTCACTATTACGTCGCAGGCGCCCTAGGTCCTACCAATAAAACAGCTTCCCTTTCACCCGATGTCAACAACCCTGGGTTTAGGGCCATCTCCTTTGAAGAGCTCCGCCAAAATTATTACGAACAAGCCAAAGCCCTTATGGAAGGGGGTGCCGATATTCTTCTTCCCGAGACAACTTTTGACACTCTTAATCTCAAAGCTGCTCTCTTTGCCATTGAAGATCTACAGGAGGAGTGGAAAGAAAAAATACCGGTAATGATCTCCATTACCATCACTGATCAATCAGGCCGAACCCTCAGTGGGCAAACCGTCGAAGCCTGTTATAACTCTATTAGGCACATCCAACCTTTAAGCATTGGCATCAACTGCGCTCTAGGTGCCCAAGAAATGCGGCCCTTTATGGCCGAACTTGCTAAGGTTTCTGAGCACTATACTTCCTGCTATCCTAATGCAGGACTTCCCAACCCCCTCTCCGAAACGGGATACGATGAAACTCCAGAGATGACTGGAAATTTCATGCGAGAGTTTGCTGAAAAGGGCTACCTTAATTTGGTTGGTGGTTGCTGTGGAACAACCCCCGAGCATATTCGATCTATTGTTGAAAAAGTCAGCCCTCTTTCCCCACGACCCAAATTAAATCTAGAAAAAGCCACACGACTCTCCGGGCTAGAACCCTTAAATATAAAAGAAAAAAGAGCCACCCCTTTTCTTATGGTCGGAGAAAGAACTAATGTCACAGGCTCACCTAAGTTTGCTCGCCTTATTAAGGAAGAAAATTTTGAAGAAGCTCTTAGTGTGGCTCGCCAGCAAGTCCAAAATGGAGCCAATATCATTGACATCAACTTCGATGAGGGCTTACTCGACTCCACAGATTGCATGCAGAAATTTCTCCATCTTGTGGCTACCGAACCCGATATATCTCGCGTTCCCATCATGATCGACTCCTCCAAATGGGAAGTCCTCGAAGCCGGCTTGCGCTGCCTTCAGGGCAAGGCCATCGTCAATTCAATTAGCTTAAAAGAGGGGGAAGAAGACTTTAAAAAGAAAGCCCGTCTTATTAAAAAATATGGCGCCGCTGTCGTTGTCATGGCTTTTGATGAAAATGGGCAAGCTGCAGAGAAAGAGGATAAAATTCATATTTGTAAAAGAGCCTATAAAATTCTCGTCGAAGACATCGATTTAGACCCTTGCGACATTATCTTTGATCCTAATATTTTAACAGTGGCAACAGGTTTAGAGGAACACAATAACTATGCGGTTAACTTCATTGAAAGTGTTCGAGAAATTAAGAATGTCTGCCCTGGTGCTCTTACGAGTGGTGGTATTAGCAACCTAAGCTTTTCTTTTCGTGGAAACAATGTCGTTAGAGAAGCTATGCATTCTGCTTTCCTCTACCATGCTATTAAAGCTGGTCTCGACATGGGGATTGTCAACGCTGGTATGCTCGAGGTTTACGAAAACATTGAACCAGAACTTCTTAAAAAAGTAGAAGACGTCATATTCAACCGAAACAATAGAAATAACGAAGCAACAGAAGCCCTTATTGAGTATGCTGAAAAATTCAAAGGCCAAAGCAAAAAAAAGGACCGAAATGATCTATCTTGGCGTAAAAAATCTCTCCAAGAACGTCTCACTCATGCTCTCGTCCAGGGTATTGTTGACTTTATAGAACTCGACACAGAAGAAGCTCGAAAAAAACTTGGACGCCCTCTCAATGTCATCGAAGGCCCTCTCATGGAAGGCATGAAAGTTGTTGGAGGGCTCTTTGGCGATGGAAAAATGTTTCTCCCTCAAGTCGTCAAATCAGCGAGAGTGATGAAAAAGGCAGTGGCTTACCTCGAACCTTTCATGGATGAGGAAAGGAAAAAAAATCCCTCAATGAAAGAGCAAGATACCTTTCTCATTGCTACTGTCAAAGGCGATGTTCACGACATTGGAAAAAACATTGTCGCTGTTGTTCTAGCCTGCAATGGCTATCGAGTAATTGATCTCGGAGTTATGGTTTCCTGCGAAGAGATTTTAAAAAAAGCAAAAGAGCATAATGCTGATATCATTGGACTCTCGGGACTTATTACCCCATCACTCGATGAGATGATATTTAATGCTAAAGAAATGCAAAACCGAAACCTCAATACCCCTCTTCTCATTGGAGGAGCGACAACCTCAAAAGCTCACACGGCCATTAAGATTGCTCCTCACTATCAAAACCCTATTTGCCATGTCGGAGATGCCTCTCTGGTTGTCGAAATTTGCAACAAGTTATTAAATGAGAAAGAAAAAGAAGACTTTATTAACCAACTCAATCAGGAACAAGAGAAAACTCGAGAGCGTTTCTCTTCAGGAAAAAGAAAAAAGTTTCTTCCTCTAGCTACTGCTCGTACTCAATCTTTTAAACCAGAATGGAACCAAATCGACTTATTTAAACCACAGAAATTAGGACTTCAAGTTCTCGACTCTATTTCTCTCGATGAAATTATTCCCTATATCGATTGGTCTCCCTTTTTCTGGACTTGGGAAATGAAGGGAACATACCCTCCTATTCTAAAGAATCCTAAGTATGGTGAAGAAGCCCAAAAACTTTTCCAAGAAGCTCAAAACCTGCTCAAAGATATCGTTCTTCACAAACGCTTTAAACCCAAAGCAGTCTTTGGATTATGGCCAGCGAACTCCCAAGAGGACGACCTCTTTTTCTATAAAGACGATACTCGAAAAGATATTATTGAAACCTTCCACTTTCTAAGACAGCAAAGCCCTAGAAATCAAGACCACAAGGAGTTTAAATCGCTCGCTGACTTTGTTGCTCCTCAAAGCCATCAAGACTATGCTGGAACTTTCGTTGTAACAGTAGGAAAAGAAGTAGAAGAGTACGCCACTGCTTTTGAAAAGGAAAACGACGATTACAACGCTATTTTAGTCAAAGCATTAGGGGATCGCCTAGCCGAAGCCTTAGCAGAAATGCTTCATAAAAGAGTTCGTGACCTCTGGGGTTATGGCGTAGAAGAAAATCTAAACCATGAAGATCTTATTAAAGAAAAATACCGTGGAGTAAGACCTGCACCAGGGTATCCAGCTTGTCCAGATCACACTGAAAAAAGTAAAATATGGTCTTTGCTAGAGGTTCAAAAAAACACAGGCGCGACTTTAACAGAAAATTTTGCTATGTCCCCTGCTAGCTCAGTATGCGGTTACTATTTTGCCTACCCTAACGCTAAATACTTTAATCTTGGCAAAATTAACAAAGACCAAGTCGAAGACTACGCCCAAAGAAAAAACATGACCATTACAGAAATAGAGAAGTGGTTAGCCCCTAATCTCGGTTATTAAACTATTCTTTTCACTAAATTTTCAACCAAAGATGGCGCTGCTGTCATGCCAGGGGATTCAATTCCAAGAAATTCAAAATAGCGAGGAATACTATGAAAAGACTCATCTCCTAAGATAAAATCGGGATAAAGCTTTCCGTTATACAAAATTTTAGCTCGAATCCCAGAATAGTCGAGAGAAAGATCCCCTTTCTTAATATTTTTAAAAACTTTTTGAACTCCCGGCCACATAAGATCAATTCTTTCTTTGCTTAGTTGATGGGAAAAACAAGTTTGATCTTCCAATTCTTCAATATCTGGGCCAAATCTTATTTTTCCATCCATCCCAAAGCTTGTATGAATACCCAATCCTTTTAAGTTCTTTGGAGGAATAGGGTAAATCAAGGAACTCTGAAAGAAATCCCCTTTCAGCTTGAGATAGTTACCCTTAACGGGATAGGACTCAACATTGGTAAGCCCCAGTTCCTTTCGCAGTAGAGGTGCCTCTACTCCTGCACAATTATAAAAATATTTTGCTTTAATTCTTTGACTTTCAGCCCATATTTCAAAAAAATCAGCCTCTCTTTCAATTTTTTGAACCGAGCTATTTTTAAAAAAGTGAACCCCTTTATTATAGATGCATATCTCAAGCCTACAAATCGCTTCGGAGACATCCAAAATTCCTGTACGAGATGAAAAAAAAGCTTGAGAGATATTAATATAACTCGATAACTTCTTTTTCTCTTTTTGAGAGCACCAACGAAGCCCTTCAACATGGTTTTTTTTAGCTTTTTCAAAAAGTTCTTCTAATTGGCTATCTTCCTCTGGCGTTGTCGAAACTAAGTATTTTCCACAAAAAATTAAGGGAATTTGTAATTCTTTAGCCAGATTCTGCCAAAGAATATTTCCCTGAATACAATGCTTTCTTTTTAGGCTCTCAAAAGGGTAGTAAAGACCAGCATGCAAAACTCCACTATTGCGGCTTGAAGCCATTTCCCCCACAAATTCCCTCTTTTCAAAAAGAACAACCTCTTGGTCAGGAAATTTTTCTTTTAAAGCTTTCGCTAAAAGAAGACCAAATAAACCTCCTCCAGCAATAACGTGATCAATAAGCATGTATTCTTATACGGCATTGAGAATACTATCGACAAGAGAGTGATAAGAAGAAGTACCCCAAATAAGAACTTGTTTTTCCTTGGTTCTCTCTTTTTCTGGACGAGCTTTTCGAATACTCTTTATTTTATTAATAAAGCTATTAATCTCTTTTAATTTCAAATCTAAAGCTTTTTTCTCTTCTTTTGTAAGCCATATTTTTTGAATATTAAGAGAAGTCTCTCGACTCCATTCCCTCTGATAGTATTGATTAACTAAGCTAGAGAAAAGCTCCTTTAATTCAGCTTTAATTGAATTTTCATCCTTGACCTGATCAAACCAATCTGATTTCTTAGCAAGATTTAAACTGTACTCTGATTTCTGATAATTCACCATTCCCCTAGCAAGCAAAAGAGAGAGAACATTAATAAGAAGCTGGTAACTAAGTCCAGTGTCTTCTTGTATCTCCGCAAGATTGCGTGAACGTTTCTCTAAACACTCTAAAACCATTCTTTCAACAATAAGAACGCCTTGCATTTTTCCTCCTCTCACAAATCATTTACTATCTGTTTCCCATCAAATTTACTTTCCCTAAAAGTTGCTTCATTCGCTTGGCCCTAGAGATAGTCAGATAGAGATCTTGACGCATTCCTAAGCCAAACTCTTCAATTCCACTTTCAACCCCAATGTTGGCAGCTTCTCCAATGACTTTTTTCATCGCTAAATATTCAGAAAGCTTCATTTCATAGCCATTTAAAACTCTAAAGTAGCGAGTTCTCTCAATACCTAAATGAGCTGCCATCTGACGTATCGTCAAACCGCGTTTGAGAGTTTTAAATTCTTCTATAACTTTCCTTTGTTCAGCTATCACGATGACTCCCTTGATAAATTTTTAGTCATAAGTAAAAGCAGAGCAAACAAAAAGCCAACTTTCGACTCTCTTTAAACCCTCGACATTGGGAATTATGGTTGGAATTGGACTATTTATAACGGTAGAATTAAGACCTACTTTAAAACTTATTGAGAGAGTATGCTAAAAGTCATTACCAGCAATATTCGATTTGATAACCCCAATGACAAAGAGCACGCTTGGCCTAAAAGAAAAAATCTTTTAGCCGAATGCCTATCGCTCAATACTCCCGATATCTTGGGAACTCAAGAAGGTAGGGAACCTCAAATTCGCAACCTCAACTCTCTACTCCCCAATCTCTCTTTAGTGGACCAACACCGCGAATGGATAAAAGAAAGGATGTATCCTTGCCTCTTTTATAATCCCAAAAGTATTAAAGTTTTAGAGTCTGGTGATATTTGGCTCTCTGAAACTCCCCATATCCCTGGAAGCAAATCTTTTGAAAGCACCTTCCCAAGGCTCTGTACATGGGTTATAGCTCGTTTTTTAAAATCTAACCTTCACTTTTTGGCCATCAATTGCCATCTCGATCACGTTCAACAAAACACACGAGTTTCTCAAATTAAAGTACTTTGTTATGAAATACAAAAAATTAACCATCAAAAATATCCCATTCTTTTGATGGGTGATTTTAACGACGCTCCCAATTCCATTACACGAAATACACTTATCTCAAACTTATTTGACCTCAAAGACCCTTGGGAAACCCTAAACCAAAAAGAAGAATCTTCCTTTCACAAATTCCAAGGTCATCTTTCTCAAGAGAAAGGAGGAAGTCGTATTGATTGGATTTTAGCGCACAAAGAATTTATCCCTCAATCTATATCGCTTATTAAAGAATGCCGAGACTCTCTCTATCCTAGTGATCACTTTCCTGTTTTGGCTACTTTTAAGTTTTAATCCCCGCTTCAGCTCCCAATTGCAGGTAGGTCTCAAAACCTTTCTTTGTGTTTTCAAGGATATCCAATGATGGTCTCCATTTTCCCTTCTCCCCTTGAACAATAACCGTCGAACCACCAAATAAAAAGTACCCTTTTTCCTGTCCTCGAAGAAAAGTCTTTCCCTCAAAGCTCTGATGAATTTTTCCCACACAGATAGCACCCACCTCAACGTAAGCCAACTTACCAAATCTCTCTGTTTCAAGAATAGAGACCTGCCTTTCATTAATAACAAAAACACTAGGTTTCTTTTTAAGTGCTAGAGGATTAACCGAATGAAGAACCCCTCCAACACGATAGGAATCTAAAATTTCTCCACAATCGGGAAAGTGAAAGCGATGATAATCCACAGGACACAGACGAGCTAAAAGCAAAGGTCCACCTTGAAAAGTAGGTCCCCAATCAGAATGACCTAAAAGTAAAGGGGCACCCAAGAGCTTTCCTTTAACTGGAATCGTTTCTCGATCAGAGAGAGCTTCATATCCAAAATAGCGAGCCTCACTAAAAGCGGGAAGTTGATCTCCCTGAACAAAAAGTCTTTTTCCTGCTTTAAAACGACGAATAAAAAATTCGTTAAAAGAGCCATAAGGATCACTTTCTGATCTTCCCTCAGTAGGCAAAAAATCATCCATCGAAATTTGAAAATTCTCAATAAAGGGAAAAACTTTTCTTTTCGAATAAGAAGAGGATTGCAACCAACCATAAAGCTGGCTGATAGGTGCTCGAATCAAAAGCTGGGCTAGGGCCTTTCCCGACAAACTTCCATAAAGCCATTGAACAGCAGCGTCCCCATAGACCTTTTCCTCTTCTTGCTTTTGAGTGTGCCGATTAAAATATTCTATTTTCAATAAATTAGCTCCTAACCTAATACCCATTGACACTAGGTTAACTTGAAGATAATCAAAAGCCATTCATCCCAACTAGCTTTATTTCTATATAAGGGATTGATGTAGCTCTGGTCAATATATAACATTATAATTTCAAGGAGTTATGCACAATGCTAGGCGCAAATATCAAAAGCCTCATCCTTTTCACTCTCATGCTTTCTCTCTTTCCCTTCGAAGCTCAGGCCCTCTTTGGAAAAGCCGAAAGAGAAAAAAGGGCCCTTCTTGAATACGAAAAGAACACCATTAATATCTTCGAAGAAAGTGCTAAATCGGTCGTCAACGTTTCCAATATAAAGCTCGCCCGTCGAGGATCGTTTTTTGATTTTGATATTATGGAAATACCTGCCGGAGCCGGCTCTGGGTTCGTTTGGGATCAACAAGGCCATATTGTTACCAACTACCACGTCGTAGCTAAAGGCGATACTTTTTTGGTTTCTTTTCACAAAGATAAAAAACAATACAAAGCCAAAATTATTGGAGCAGAGCCCAAAAAAGATATTGCGGTCCTGAAACTCGAAGAACTCCCCAAAAAACTCTACCCTATCAATATTGGCAACTCAGCTAAATTAAAAGTTGGTCAAAAGGCAATGGCCATCGGGAATCCCTTTGGACTCGATCAAACTATTACGGCAGGAATTATTTCTGCTTTAGGAAGAAAAATTCAAGGCATTGGTGGAGTCAAAATTCATGGAATGATACAAACTGACTCTTCAATTAATCCCGGCAACTCCGGCGGTCCTCTGCTCGATAGCATGGGTAATGTCATTGGGATGAACACTCTTATTTTTAGTTCTTCTGGCTCAAGCGCTGGTATTGGCTTTGCCGTTCCCATTAACACTATCAATCGCATCGCCCCTGAATTGATCGAAAATGGAAAGATCAGCCGTCCTGGTCTTGGAGTAAGCCTTTTGGACGACTCCCTCAAGGATCACTTTGGTATCAAAAAAGGAATTGTCATTAGGCATGTCAATCCTAAATCTCCAGCAGGTCGAGCAGGTCTTATTGGAATGGGGCGGGATCGCTATGGTCGTTATCACCTAGGAGATATCATTACAGAAATTGACGGTAAAGAAGTGAATTCCTTTGACGATATTTACCATGCTTTAGACAACTATAAAGTTGGTAATCGAGTAGCAATCACTTACATCCGAGATGGAAAAAAGAAAAAAGTTAAACTTAAACTTATGAAGCTTTAAACCTCTGGCGCAAAAGAACCCATAAAAAAAACGGCCCTCCTAAGAGAGCAGTAACAACTCCTACAGGAATAAGAGAGTCCTCAATCAAAATACGGGAGAAAAGATCACAGAGACCCAAAAATACTCCTCCAACCAAAAAACAAGCCAAAATTAAAAAGCGATGATCACTCCCCATCCACCGCTTTACAACATGGGGAGTGATAAGCCCAATAAAGCCAATTGGCCCACACTCTGCAACGATAGGAGCCACTAAAAAAGAAACTAAGATAAAAAGGCGCTTACGAGCACCATTGGGATCGATTCCACGAGATTTTGAAAAGACTTCTCCTACACTCAAAAGATTCATTTCCCCCGAATAAAAGAAAAGAAAAAAAACACTTAATAAAACAACAGGAGCCAAAGAGAGAGGTGTTTCCATGCCCACTACATTAACTCCTCCCATAAGCCAGCGAATCATTCTTAGGCTGCTCATTTCATGACTCACAAACTGAATAAAAAGAATGGCGCTAGAGCAGATCATGCCTATCGCTACCCCGATAAGTAACAACGTAGTAGGGTTGAAGTTCTTGCGGTATTGAGCGACTACATAAATAAAAAAACTCGCAATCAATCCTCCCAGAAAAGCCGCAAGAGTAATCGCATTCCAATACAGCAACTCTCCACTAATACCCCAAAAAATGGCCATAACCGCTCCGAGAGAAGCTCCCGATGCCGTTCCCAAAGTATACGGAGTTGCCAAATCGTTTCGAAAAATCGCTTGAAAAACTAAACCCGCTACCGACAATCCTCCCCCCGCCAAGCAACAAGTGAGTACCCGTGGAACTCGAAGTTCCCAAAAAAGAGTATTATTAAATTCAAATGTTCTTCCTAAAATCGGCAACAATGCTAAAACGAAACCCGAAATAAACAAAATGAGAAAAAGTCGTGAGATTTTCTTCACCATTTACCTCGAGGAAGAAAAAGGGTTTTCCTCTCTCTTTGAATTTTGATCATACACCCTTGATAAAACTCTTCAATTAAACCTGATTCGGCAAGATCATTTGGCTCCCCAATAAAACAAAGTTCCCCTTTATCGAGAAAGACAACCTCATCTGACCAAAGTAAAGCTAAATTGAGGTGATGAGACACCATGATTACTTGTGTTTGGTTTAATTGGCTCCAATTTTTTAAAAAAGCACAAACCTCTTCTTGAAAATGAGTATCTAAAGAGGAAAGAGGCTCATCTAAAAAAAGAATTTTAGGTTCTTGAAAAAGACAACAAATTAAGTGAACTTTCTGTAATTCTCCTCCACTCAAACTATCGAGCTTTCTATACTTGAAATCAAGCAATCCAAGAGCACTAAGAAGAGACTCTCCAAATTTTCTCTCCTCTTCATTTAAGACCCTAAAAAAACTCATATGGGGAAAACGTGCAAAATTCATTAACTCCCAAACAGTTAATTCATTTGAACAAGTATTCCACTGAGGCTGAAAAGCTACTATTCTCGATCTTTCTTCGATAGGAATTAAATCGACTTGGCGTCCATACCAAAGAACATGCCCTTGATTTAAATGATTGAGACCGCCAAGTCCACGCAATAATGTCGTTTTCCCTGCCCCATTCGGTCCTAAAATGCTATAACAGCCTGCCTTTTGCCACGAAAGTGAAATATTTTTTAATATTTCAAATCTATCAATAGAATAAGAAATGTCGAGGCATTCAATCATAGCGAAAGTAATTGTCCAAATGTTTCTATTAACTTAAGAATTCGAGGCCCTGGAACAACAGCAAAATCACCATGAATAACGTGAACCCTTTTATTTTTTACTGCTTTAATATTCTTAAGTTGGTTCCAAGCCTCTAAATTTTTTTTCACAATTTTTTTTGAAATACTATCTGGAAAAATGAGAAAAATCCTTCCTGGATTTGATTGAATAATTTTTTCTCGATCCCAAATGGGAAAAGTAATAGAACCTTTTACAGCATTTTGCAACCCTGAGAACTCCAAGATATCGCTAAAGTATGTTCCCTTTCCAGCCAAATGCACCCCTTTTATCTTTCCTACAGAAAGCTGAGAGCTAATAACTACGAGATAAGATTCTCTACTTACTATTTGAGGCAGTTGATTAAGCTTTTCTTGAATCTTAATCAAAAATTTTTCTCCTTTTTCAGGGCGTAGTAATTTAATCGATAATTTTTTATAACTTTCTAAGATATCTCGAAGGTTTTTAAATCTAAGAAGCAATGATTTTAATTTTAGCTTTTTAATCGCTTCAACAATTTTCTTATCCCGAGCATCTTGAATTAAAACTAAATCCGGTTTTAACTTAAGGATGGCTTCATAGTTCGGAGTTAGTGCCGAACCGATCTTTGGGATCTCTTTAGTTTGCTCAGGATAACGACAATAATTAGAAATTCCTACTAATTGACCCCCTTGATCTAAATCGAAAATTGATTCAGTAATCGCAGGAGATGTAGAAATTAATCGAGCTGCCAATAGGGAACACTCTAAGAAGAAAAAGAATACTAAAAATAATTTTTTCATTGCAACTCAAACCTAAAAGTAAACTCTTGTACAATTGATACAATTACACCATTCTCTACAGCCGGAGAAAATTGAGCCTCTTCTAATACTCTTTTAGCCTCTCGATCCAGATCTAAAAACCCACTCGATTTTACTATAAAAATATTATGAGCCTTTCCTCGTTTATCAATATGAGCGCTCACGACAACTACCCCTTGATGACCTAGTCTATGCGAATGAAAAGGGTAAAGTGGTTTCAAGTGACCAATAGGTTTCGCCCCCGTCAAACTTCCTCTTTTACCCTTACGAAGTACTTTATCTTCTTTAATCAATTTTCTTGCTATTTTTTCCTTTAACTCTCTATTTACATTCTTTTTTGCAGAAAAAGAATCCAAATCTTTTAAATAGGCTCGAATAGCATGAGAAGAAAAAACTTCCTCAAAAAAAAAATCCTGCTTTTTTCCCACTGGAAACCATATCAAAACTCCATGGGCCATAACAGAAAGGAAAAGAGAAAAATAAAACTTCATAACCTCATAATATACTGAACCTGAAAACTCCTACCCGGAACATCATAATTGGTGATTTCTTCATATTTTCGATTCATTAAATTCCCCACTTTAAATTGAAGACGACTCTCTCGATCTAAATGAGAGGTTCCTCTTAAACCTAAAGTATAATAAGAGGGAAGCCAAATACCTCCCTGATCACTCCTCGACCCAACAAATTCTAAATCTAAACCCACTTGATAAGCATCACTAACAAAATAATCTAAAGTACTTCCCCCTTTCCAGCGAGGTCGACGAAGAAGAGACTCTCCTGTCCTTTTATTTTTAGCTCTCAAAAAAGTTGTGTGAATCTGAATCAAGAGAGATTGACCCAAGCGCCCTTCGGTTTCTAACTCTACACCACGAACTTGAAAGCTCCCTGAATTTATATATTGATTATTGATATAATCAATATAGCGCTCATATTCAATTTGAAAATAAGTCAATTCAATTCTACCCTCAGGTACTCCTTGCAAAATCCCCAATTCAAGATTCTGACTTGATTCAGGTTTGAGATTCTTATTTCCACCGAATGAAGAATAAGTTGTAAATAGAGAAGGAGCTTTTAAGCCCGTTGAATAACTCGTTTTAAATGTAGTTTGATTGAAATGAATTCCCATACCCAGTTTGTAGGTCCATTCATCTCCAAAAAACTTGAGATGATCTAGCCGAACACCTTGATCAGCAAAAAATGGTTCAAATATCGCATAATGATTTATATAAATAGAATTTATTTCATTTTCAACAGAACTAGCAAGATAACTGCCGAAGGCTTTCGCTTTATCTTTTTGGTGTTTTAATCCTAGTAAAAAGTGATTCTTCTTTCCATAAAAAGCTTTATTAAAAATTTCTAATGAGTTTTCTCTCCCTATATAAGGAAAGTGAAAATTGCCAAAACTATTATTTCCATATAAATCCCTTTTTACTTCCATTATAGAGTATTTCATCTCTGGGTTAAAAAGCTTTCCATAAGAATCTTTGTAACTAAGAAAGTAGGATTGTGATAAATAAAGGGCATGGTTTTGCTTGTTATCTCCATCACTTTCATCATAATCAAATCTTGCCTTTAAAAGGCGTGATCCTATTGTTAACCTCTTTTTAGATTGAAACGAGTACCTCAACTTTGCCGTCAATGTAGAGTTTGAATAAGAATCTCGATCAGCGTTAAGAGCTTTTCGTGCAGGATAAGCAGATATTCCATCCACATCTTGATAATCACCAGAAAAAGAATAATCTAAATCTTTTTTTGCACCAGAGGCAGTAAAACCAATTTTTTTATTATCAAATGAGCCATAACCAATTTTTAAAATCGCCGACTTCTTTTTTTTTCCTCTCTTTGTCGTTATTTTGATAACTCCACCAATAGCTTGAGAACCGTAGAGAACGCCTTGACTCCCTTTTAAAATTTCTACCCTTTCTATATCCTGCAAAGAAAGAAACTCTAGTCTTGTCGCACCATGAATCGAAGTGGGATCTCCTATTTCAACACCATCAACTAATACCAAAGCGTGACGATTATCTGTGCCACGAAAAAAAAGAGAAGAAGCCTTACCAAAAGCACCATTTGTATAAACCTGAAGACCCGCAACACGCTTTAATAAATCGACAATTGTTTGGGCCTGGGAAGAGGCAATATCTTCTTCATCAAATACTTTTATTGATGAAATACTTTCAAAGTAATTTCTTTTTACTCTTTCAGCACTTACTAGAATTTCTTTTGAATAAGCCGACAATGAGAAAAGAAGCCATAGGAATTGCAGGGAAGCGAAATGTTTCGACATGATATCCTCCTCGGGAATGGTGACGGATTAGAGAAGGATCGGGCTTTAGGTCAGATAACCATTTACCGTTGCGGGACAGCACCAGAATTACGCTGGTTTCACTTCTCAAATCCCTAAAAAATTAAGTCATATTGGGGTCCATAGCATCCCTTACCCCTTCCCCTATTAAATTTAATAAGGTCAATGTGAGAAAAAGGGCTGCCGATGGATAAACCGCTAACCACCAAGCTATTGTAAAATGTTTTTGAGCCTGTGCCAATAGTTCTCCCCAACTAGGAGTGGGAACCGGCAAGCCAAAACCCAGATAGTCGAGAGAAGCTAAACCAATAATTTGTGTTGAGATCACAAAGGGAGAAAAAGTGATTACAGGCGTTAAAGAATTGGGAAGAATATGGCGGAAAATAATTTTTCCATCTGTTAGACCCATAGATCGCGCAGCTTCAACAAATTCCCTTTTTCTTATTTTCAAGAATTCTGCACGAACGTAGTAGCTAATGCCGATCCAACCAAAAACACTTGAGATTGCAACTAACATGAAAAGATTAGGAGTAAAAATAGAAATAAGAATTAAAAGTAAAAAAAACTGAGGAACAGTTGAAAAAATCTCTACCAAACGCTGGCCAATTAAATCAACTTTTCCCCCTAAATAACCCATGATAGAACCCAAGAACGTTCCTATAATAAAACTGGCCAACCACACTAAAACAGCGTAACCAATAGAGTATTGAAAACCGTAAAGAATTCGTGCAAAAACATCTCTTCCTGCTTCATCAGTTCCCATAATATTGTTTGAAGTCGGTGGAGAGGGAAAGGATTCAACACTGTTATTAGATTCAAAAGGATCCCAAACAATCAACGGCCAAATGACTATGTCTTTCTCCTCAAAAGAAAACTCTCTATAATCGACGACAAGAGAATCTGTAATTCCAAATTTTGTCGCATGATAATTTACTAGCACAGGAAAATAGCTTTCACCTCTAAAAGTCATATAAAGAGGTTTATTATTGGCAATGAATGGCGCCATAAAGGATAAAATAATCATGCACAAGAGCAGCAAGCTCGAACCTGAAGCACTCTTTCGAAACTTAAAACGCCGCCAACGCTTTAAAGTGAGCTCGTTAGAAGTGAATCTCTCAATCATGAGAAATCAATCCTTGGATCAACCACCACATAAGCTAAATCACTGATGAGATTTCCAAACAGCATCAATACAGATTGAAAAAAGACAAGACCCATAATGACATTATAATCTCTCTCCAAAATCGATTGATAGCCCAAGAGTCCCATTCCATCTAAATTAAAAATCGCTTCAATGAGAAGAGAGCCTGCAAAGAAAAGCATCAGAAAATTCCCAATACCCGTTACTATAGGAATAAGAGCATTGCGAAGGGCGTGCTTCAAATAAACCATTTTTTCAGACAATCCTTTCGCTCTAGCTGTCCGAATATAATCTTTTTTAATCTCCTCTAAAAGGGAGTTTTTTTGAAGCATAGTTAAAACAGTAAAGGAGCCAATCATATAAGAAATCAGCGGTAAAACAAAATGGTGAATGCGATCCCCTATTTTCCCCCAAAAAGAAAGCATGTCGTAATCATCAGAAAAGAGATCTCCCACTGGAAACCAATCAAAGAAAAGCCCTCCAGAAAAAAACACTTTCAAAAGAATGGCTAACATAAAACCAGGGATTGCATACATGGCCATAATCATAAGACTGGAGCTGTAATCAAAAACAGTTTTATCCTTAATTGCCTTGAGAACACCTAAAGGAATGCATATTAAATAGGTTAAAAGAAGAGAAATCACTCCAAATTGTAATGAAACAGGAAATTTACTAATAATGACATCCCATACGGGTTCCTCATAGGTAAAGCTTTCTCCAAAATCAAGCTTTGTAAGATTTTTAAGCCAAATGAAATAACGCATATGAAGAGGTTTATCAAAGCCATATTGCTTTCTAAGAGCCTCGATAACTTCCTCTGAAACGGCACTAGAATCCTGACTTCCCCCTGCGTCTCCCTGAATAGTACTTCCCACTCCTCCAAAACGAAGCTGTTGGAGCTTTTGTTCAATAGGGCTTCCTGGGGCAAGGTTGATAATAACAAAAACAACTAAAGTCACGCCCAAAAGGGTCGGAAGCATTATGAGAAATCTGCGGATAATATACTGAAACAACTCTCTTGGCCTCTACTTCTCAATCCACCAATAACCTGTACCAATACCAAACTTATAGGTATCACGTTTTCTTTTCATGCGTTTTGTATGCCCATAAAAGCCATATTTATTATTAAATAAAAAAGCATAAGGCACATCGTTAGCAATAAGGCGGTAGACCTCTCTCAATATTGGAATTCTCTTTTCTCGACCAAGAGTTTCGCGAGCCTTATCAATTAATTTATCGACTTTCTTATTGGAATAACCAATAAAGTTTGAACCCTTATTTGCGTAAGAGTTAGAATGCCAAATTTGCTTTGGATCGTAGTCAACAGATCCTCCCGACCAACCCAAACGTACAGCCTCAAACTTTCTTTCATCGAGAAGCTTAATAAAAGTATTCCATTCAACAAGTTTGATATTGATATCAACACCAGCTTTCTTAGCATCTTGTTGAAAAACGACCAAATACTTTCTAAATTCTTTATTCGGTTCAAGAATCGTCAAACTAAGCTTTCTCTTTTTTCCCTTAATTGTTTTATCTAAAACTCCATCTTTATCAGAGTCTTCCCAACCAGCTTTTTTAAGCAAAGACAGAGCTTTTTTAGGATTGTAATTAACTGCTTTAACCTTAGGGTTAGCATAAATACTTTGTTGATACCAAGGTCCCGTAGCAGGTAATCGCAATCCAAAGTCAAATTTTTCAATCATTTTTTTGCGATCAACCAAATGGTAGAGGGCAAGACGTACATTTCTGTTAGCCAAAATTTTATTTTTAAGATTCCAACCAATAAAACCATATCCCTTCGGAGCACTATTTTTATACTTTACCTTAAATATCTTTTTACCCCACATTGGTCCTTTCGTCTTTTTCACAAACTCTTCTGCCGTCAGGGGATTATAATCGAGATCTCCTTTTTGAAGGTATTGGATCGCGCTGTTTCCATCCTTCACAAACCTCATTAAAACTTGGGAGTAGTTATTTTCATTTTTTCTCTTAGAATCTTTTTTACCCCACCAATTTTTATTAACGATAAGTTTAATATGTTTGCCCCTTCTCCATTCTTTAATTTGGTAAGGACCTGTTCCCACTAATGTTTTGTTTAACTTTTTCTTGGCTTTTTTATCAGGGTTCTTGTAAAGATGCCGAGGAACAATTTCCATTCCAGCAACGACATCAAAATTGGCAAAATACTTTTTCTTAGCAACAAACTGAATAGTCTTATTATCAACAATTTTACATTTATCAATATTCTCAAAATAAGGCTTTAAATGAGCTGTCTTATAAGTGTTCTTCGGATCCATGATGGCATCGAAAGTAAATTTTATATCTTCTACTGTAAAAGGCCTACCATCCTGCCATTTAACTCCTTCACGGATTTTAAAAGTATAAGACAAGCCGTCCTTAGAAATTTTCCAAGAAGTAGCCAAAGCTGGTTCCCACTCATAGGTATCAACATTTCTATCAGCGAGAGCTTCTATCACATAAGCCTGGACAATAGAGGCGTAGTAATCAGTTGAAGATAAAGGATTAAGAGTCGTTGGCTGTTGAGTTAAATTGTATTTCCAAATACCCCCTTGAGGCGCATTGGGATGGCCGAGACTTGCCCAGACGGATATTTGAAACAACATTAATACAAAGAGAGCAAATTTTCCCATATTTTTCTTCCTCGCTAAGCCAAAGTTCAAAGTACCTTATTAAAAATTTGACAAAATTAGAAGGAAAACGTGATCCCCAGAGCTTTCAGTGCCGTTTTGCCCCACCCACATTTTACAAAGAATGCAAGATAACTATTTCTCGTAATAAAGCCGAGAGTCTAATGCCCAACGATCTAATTTCAAATTGGCATCCTCAATTCGATATTTTTCTAACTTATTCTCAATATCTAAGACGCGAAGTTCCAATTCCTTATAATTTCTCAAGCCTGTCACCTTATCTTCTTCTAAGACCGCTAGCTCATCTCTCCACTCGGCTTCAAGCTTGTCTCGCAAAAGCTTATAACGCACATTAATAGCACTAACTTTCTCAATATGTTTATCCAACTCCTTTTGCTCATGAGACAGTCGCCCCTTTAAAGCCAGCCTCTTTTTCAAGAGAATTTTTACTAGCTCCCTTCCCATCTTTAAATTATTAACTAGATCTTGACTAAAAAACTTAAGGTAAACCCCTGGAGAAATAAAAATAGATTGGCGACAATAACTAAACTCTGGAACCTTAAGGAGAAGGTAATCATTCGATTTGCCAATAATAAGGGCCTTACAGCGAGCTTCAGGACCGCGTTCATCCCAAAACTCTACTTTATCTTTTTTATTGAGGTACTTGGAATTAGCAAAATCAACCTTAATCCGCACAAGAGCTGCTGTGACATTAACTTTAGAAATTCTTCCTGAAAAAACCCCTTTTTCAACATCGGTAACAGCTGAAAAACCAAATTCAACATAAAGTAGGCATCCCAATGCTAATATTAAGCGCATAATTTATTATACCCAAGAACAAGATGATAACCTATACGGAAAGGTTGAAACCCACGAAACGTCTAATCTGAAATATCAAATTCAGCACTAATATAAAGCTGAAGAGTCTCGTATAATTGCTCAAGTTCGGTTATAAAATGCCTTACTGTTTCTTCCACCGTTGCTGGCATCTCTTCGGTCGTTCCCAAGTACCAACGAAGCTCATCGGCTTTATTATAAAAATTATCGAGACCAATAATGACCTCAGAAGAGCAACACTTTAAATCAGAAAGACCTGCTTCAGCGTATCGATTTCTAAAAACTTGGGAAAAGTGTTCTCGAGTTCTCTTCGCAGAAAAAACCTGCATATATTCTGGTTGCCTATACTTTATTCTTTCAAACAATCTTTGGGCATCTAATCTCAATAAAGTTAAAACTCTTAAAGCTTCTTCCGAAGGTCTTCTCACGCTCACAACCCATTTCTCTCATTCCCTGGCATCAAAGGCAGTTTCACCCTTCTCCCTCCCGGCCAAGTTTGTTTTTTGAAAAATCGGTCAAAATAGAACTGGGCAATTCTCTCTGATGCTGCTTCGTACCTCAAAGGAAGGCGCATAAAGCCTAGACGACTATTTCTTTGAAAAATATGCCACTTCTTAGGATAATTAAAAGAGCTTAAGAGAAACATTCCTATCTTGCCATTTTTAAGAGCAAAATCGAGATACAATTTCCTAAATCGACTCAACTTTCTGGCCTTAACTACATTGTCGACAAGACAAATAAGAAGCGCCCCTCGATTACCCAACATTGTATTAACCTCACTAGGAGCCACCGGAACTAAAACGAGATCAAACTCTTTTAAATAGGCTGCTAATCGAATAAAAGCCTCATCAATCTTCCGATCAAATTGTAAATAAAGAATAAAGTTTTCTCGATGAGAACTCCCTTTCATACCTTCTTTTCGGGTTTCAAAAGAAATTTATTGAGATAACTATCTGAACTAGGTTACTTTTGCCAGGCAGTAATGCTAGCAGCATCGCTTTTTTAAAAAATTTGATTTAGAAAATTCTGGTATTAACCAATCTTCCCTATATGCTTTATTGAACTCTGGTAAGTAAAAGGAAGCCCCTCAGGGCCCATTTCAGTCAGGCTTTTAATCAAATCTGAAACAGTATCAATATCCGACCATTCTTTTAGGAGTTTAACTTTCAGCCCCTTCTCTTTACACAATCTTGTAAGAGACTCCAAAACAGTCTCAGAGCCTTCTCTGGGAAGGTTTGAGGAGGAAAAAACCTGCCCTCCTTGAGCATAAGAGCCAAAATAATAAAACCCTCCATCTGTATCAGGACCGATAGAAACCTCATTCCTAGAAAATTTAAAATCAAATAAATATTCATAAGGAAACATAGGAATATCGGTCCCCGTTAAATGAATATAGTCGTTGGCATGACTCTGAAATATTTCTGCTAATCTTTCAAAAAAAGAAAGTTCATTTTGAAAACGAAAGCGAAAATCAATTTTAGGAAATTCCCTTAGCAACTCCGAGAAGTAAACCTCAACATCTTTCGTGCGGGGAGTGCCATAAAATTGAAGAGGTATATGTGAAGCCTTTTCTTCGTAATGAAAGAAAAAATCTTTTAGCATGGCCTGATAGATCTCTAACGCAGCAGCATCACCTAAATCTTTCGCCAGTCGAGTTTTAGAAAACCCTTCATGGGGTAGCTTCCCAATAACACAAAAAATTTGGCCAATACTATTCACATCTTATGGAAGGGATTGAAAAGAGGTTCCGATACGCCATGGACGAATGTGAAATAACTCACTAGACCATGGATAAACCATATTAAACCATACAAGAAGAGCCTTTCCTCGAATATGGTTAAAAGGGACAAAGCCCCAGTACCGACTATCACTAGAAAAATCCCGATTATCTCCCATCATAAATAAATGTCCTTTTGGTACCCTTATTTTGGGAATAGAAAGATGTATATCTTGAGCCTTATTGTGAGCAACAATATGCTTAGTTTCTCCACTGCTAACTTTATAGAAATCCAAATCTAAAGGAATCCCTTTTTCATCATACAAGGAACGATAAGTTTTGTAATCATCGCCTTCAATTTTCAAACCAGCGACCTCTTTTCCATTGAGAAAAACACGGTTATTAAAAACTTCAATTTCATCACCGGGAATCGCCACCACACGCTTAACAAATAAAGTACTCCGGTCCTTAGGATATTCAAAAACAACAATATCTCCCCGCTTAGGAGACTTAAATTCTGTCAAATAGAGAGGATCTCCTACCCACTCAGAAAAAGGAAATTTAAACCCATAAGAAAATTTATTGACTAAGATAAAGTCGCCAATCGCCATCGTAGGAAGCATTGAGCCTGAAGGGATATGATTAGGCTCAAAAAAAGTTGATTTAAACCCAAAAACTCCTAAAAAAATCAAAACGTAAGAAATAATTTCTTTAACAATTTTTTGGCGAGTCCATCCTTCGTCAGTCATACAATCTCCACCCACAACCAATTTACTACACGGACCAACCACTCTACCAAATTTATATTCAGTAGGCTTTTGGATTTTTACACAAACGAAAACTCAAAGGAGTATAAAAGCAAGGAAATAGGGATGCAACAAAAGAAAAGGGCCACAAAACGCAGCCCTTCCCCTTATAAAAAACAAATTTTAACTAGGCGCTGGGGGGAATTACATCATCCCTGGCATGCCGCCCATACCACCCATTCCACCACCAGGCATAGCAGGTGCAGCTGCTTCTTCTTTAGGAAGATCAGCAATCATCGTTTCAGTTGTTAACATCAAACCAGCAATTGAAGCCGCATTTTGAAGAGCTGAACGAGTCACCTTCGTTGGGTCGATAATACCGGCCTTAACAAGGTCTTCGTACTTATCTTCGCGAGCATTATAACCCCAATGGGCATCACCCTTAGAGCGCACTTCATTGACGACAACAGATCCCTCGAGACCAGAGTTGTGAGAAATTTGACGTAGAGGCTCTTCTAGAGCACGGCGAACGATTCGAACACCAAATTCCTGCTCTTCGTTTTCAGCTTTAAGTCCATCGAGAACGAGACCAGCATGGAGAAGAGCACAACCACCACCAACAACTGTTCCTTCTTCAACAGCAGCTCGGGTAGCATTGAGAGCATCTTCAACTCGGTCTTTCTTTTCCTTCATTTCTGTTTCTGTGGGAGCACCAACATTGATAACAGCTACACCGCCAGCCAATTTAGCCAAACGCTCTTGAAGTTTTTCTTTATCATAGTCAGAAGAAGTTTCTTCAATTTGTCTACGAATCTGGCTAACACGAGCTTCTACAGCATCTTTTTGTCCAGCGCCATCAACAATAATTGTATTCTCTTTGTCGATAGAAACACGCTTAGCTGTTCCAAGATGCTCTAATTCAGCAGCCTCAAGACTCATTCCTAATTCTTCAGAAATAACCGTACCACCTGTCAATGTAGCGATATCCTTCAACATTTCCTTGCGTCGATCACCAAATCCTGGAGCTTTAACGGCAGCAACATTTAAGGTACCACGAAGTTTATTAACAACAAGAGTTGTCAAAGCTTCACCTTCTATATCTTCTGCGATCAAAAGAAGAGGCTTAGAAGCCTGTACTGCTTTTTCAAGAATGGGAAGAAGTTCTTTCATGTTAGAAATTTTCTTGTCAGTGATAAGGATACAAGGATTATCAAAACCAACTTCCATTTTCTCTGCATTGTTAACAAAATAAGGAGAAAGGTAGCCACGATCAAATTGCATACCCTCAACAACTTCTAAAGCTGTTTCCGCTGTTTTGCTTTCCTCAATAGTAATAACACCATTGTTGCCAACTCTTTCCATAGCTTCAGCAATAAGTTTACCAATTTCAGCATCATTGTTAGCAGAGATTGTTCCAATTTGAGCAATTTCGTCGTTAGTTTTTACTTCTTTAGAAGTTTCTTTCAACTTAGCCACAACAGAATCAACGGCTTTATCAATCCCACGCTTAAGATCCATAGGGTTGTGACCAGCGGTAACAAGTTTAATACCTTCACGATAAATGGCTTGAGCTAAAACGGTTGCCGTTGTCGTCCCATCACCAGCGTCATCATTAGTTTTTTGAGCGACTTCTTTAACCATTTGAGCGCCCATATTTTCAAAATTGTTTTCAAGCTCAATCTCTTTAGCGACAGAAACACCATCTTTAGTGATGTTTGGAGCACCAAAAGATTTTTGAATAACAACGTTACGCCCTTTCGGTCCAAGAGTAACTCTTACCGCATTGGCAAGAGAGTTAACCCCGTGAAGGATTAAAGATCTTGCATCTTCAGAGTATTTTAATTCTTTAGCCATTTTAACATCTCCTTCTTTTTCTTTATTCTTCTAAAACGCATAAGCATTTATTGTAATACGCCAAAAATATCATCCTCACGCATGATGATATATTCTCTTCCCTCAACTTTAACTTCAGTTCCGGTATACTTTCCAAAAAGAATTGTATCACCCTCATTGACATCTAAAGTGCGAATAGTGCCATCTTGCAATCTATGTCCCGGGCCTACAGAAATGACTTTTCCTTGAGCCGGCTTCTCCTTGTTATTCTCTGGAATAATAATTCCACCAGCAGTTTTAGTTTCTTCCTCTAGTCTTGCGACAAGAATGCGGTCTTGCAAAGGTCTTACTTGCATGCTGTTCCTCCTATTGTTACTGTGAACACAATCATTACGCATGATTTCATTAATATTTTGCTGACACACAATCTAATACTGGAAAAATCAGTGTCAAGGGTAGGTCTAAAAAAAATTGAAAAAAATGCCCTAAATAAGCCTTCTATTAATGTTAGTAGCGTTTAAACCTTCTCAAGAAAACGCAATAATTAGCCTAAGGTGTTGGAATTTCAAATAAAAAAAATTGTTTTCCATATTTCAAGTTGTTAGCAAATGCCGCGAAGCATTATTTTATTTGAGATCATACCAATTGACGCCAATCCCTATATCAACAATTAGTGGGACATCGAGTTCAACAACATTCTCCATTCCCTCTTTAACGATAGTCTTCATTTTCTCTAACTCATCTTCCAAAACTTCAAAGATCAATTCATCGTGAACCTGCAAAAGCATCCTGCTTTTTAAGCCTTCTTTTAAAATACATCGATTAATAGAGATCATGGCCTTTTTGATAATATCGGCAGCAGTCCCTTGAATAGGGCTATTAATCGCCATTCTTTCCGCCATGGCCTTTATCGTTCGATTTTTTGAATGAATATCGGGAAGAAAGCGTTTTCTTCCCAACAGCGTTACTGCATAACCTGTTTTATCTGCCTCCTCTTTCAAAGAATCAAGATAGGTCTTAACTCGGCTAAACCTCTCAAAGTAAGTTGTGATATACTCCTTCGCCTCTCGTCGACTAATTCTTAACTGATTAGCTAAACCAAAACTCGACTGTCCATACATTAATCCAAAATTTATCGCTTTGGCTTTTGAACGATCTTCTGATGTCACCTCTTTTAAAGAAATGCCCAAGACTTCAGAAGCCGTCTGTT
This sequence comes from Bacteriovoracaceae bacterium, assembly GCA_965206965.1. Classification (GTDB taxonomy): domain Bacteria; phylum Bdellovibrionota; class Bacteriovoracia; order Bacteriovoracales; family Bacteriovoracaceae; genus CBDBLK01. The sequence continues at coordinate 1,000,015 of OZ242254.1, forward strand.
GATGAATATCAAGACCATCACGAAAAGAATCGAGCATTGTTTGATCACCACTAAAATGGGCCAAAAGACGCAACTCAACCTGAGAATAATCTGCTCCTAAAAAAACTTTACCTGGCTGAGCAATAAACCCTTTTCGAACCCTTCTTCCCATTTCCGTTCGAATAGGAATATTCTGAAGGTTCGGATTATTAGAAGCCAGTCTCCCCGTAGCTGCTACATGTTGGTTAAAGTGAGTGTGAATTCGCCCTGTCTTTTGATGAACAAGTGTTGGAAGCGTTTTTACATAAGTTGATAATAGTTTTCCAAGTTCTCTATATTGAAGCATAAAAGAAGGAACTGGATTAATATTCTTAGCTTCTAGCTTTTCCAAAACCTCGCTATCTGTTGAAATACCTGTTTTGGTTTTTTTAATAATAGGCATCTCTAATTTTTCAAAAAGAAATTCACTTACCTGCTTGGGGCTATTTAGGTTTAAGGATTCCCCCTCGTTATGAGAAAAAATCTTTTGTTCAAGAGCTTCAAGTTTTTTAGCAAGTTCCTCTTCAAATTCGTAAAAAAACTCCGGATTAATAAAAACACCTTGGCGTTCCATCTTAGAAAGAATTGGTATTAAGAGATCATCCATTCCGTAATAGATATCTTCAAGATTTTTTTCTTCAAGTTCTTCTTTCAAAGCATTTACCAACTTATAAAGAAGACAACTTCGCTCACCACAAAATTTTAATTGTTCCTCTTCTGAGAGTTCAGTAATAAGAATATTTTTTTTATCCCTAGGCTTTAAGTCGTAATGAAAATAATCCTTACTCAATACCTCGAGATCGTGACGGCCCTCTGCATTTAAAACATAATGCGCTTGAACAACATCAAAACTTTGACATTTAACTTCAATTCCAACCTCTTGAGCATAAGCCATGTCCCTTTTCCAGTGACCTGACCCTATTTCTAAATCTTTATTTCCCCAAGTTTTTTCAAGAAGTTCATCGAGATGCTTTCGTCGCAAATCACTCTTTTCAAAATTGAGATAAAAGGAAGTTTGTCCGTCACTAGAGAGAGAAATCGAATAAATATTTCGACTCACAATATCTTCAGAGTCAAACTCTGTATGAAGAGCCAAGCCAGAAGAAGAGTCAACCAGCTCTATAACAGCCCGAAACTCTTCCTCTGTTTTTATAAATTTATGCCCAAACGGAGATTCCTCACAATCCATAATAGCTTGGTGACTCTCTCCCTCATCACCGGCTTGCGCTTGAGCCTCAATACGCTTAAGCTCCTCTAACTTTTGAATCACGCCTTTAAAGCCCATTCCTTTGAGAAAAGCCATTAACTCTTCTTCTGGGTAAAAGCGATACTCCGTTTTCAGAGAGTCCATTCCTAAATTAATATCTGTTACGATAGTGACAAGCTCTTTTGAAATGAGGGCATCATCGAGGTATTCATTAAAAGCCGTTGTCAATTTTTTGCCTTTAAAAGAGTCCTTTACTTCAATGCATTTCTCAAGCGTCCCGTGCTCTGCCAAAAGCTTTGCCGCCCCCTTAGCACCGATACCTCTCATACCTGGTATATTGTCAGAGCTGTCTCCAACCATTGATAAATAATCGACAATTTGATCGGGACGAACTCCCATTTTCTCAAAGACTCCCTGTTCATCGTAAATTTTATCTTTCATAGTATCGAGCATTTTGATATGGCCGCCGACAAACTGCATGAGATCTTTATCCCCTGAAGCAATTAAAATCTCATCAAAATCGTTCTTCCATTGGACACAAGCTGAACCAATAATGTCATCCGCTTCGTATCTTTCATTATCAAAATGAGGAGCTTTCATTTTTTCAATAAGTTCACGAATTAAATCAAATTGAGGGACAAGCTCTTCAGGTGGTTCGCTTCGATTTGCTTTGTACTGAGGGTACATCTCATTGCGAAACGAACCACTCGCTGTATCCTTAGCCAAAAGAATATGAGTTGGTCGATATTGAGAAAAAAGTTTCATAAACATATTCAAAACACCATAAACAGCATTTACAGGTGTTCCATCAGGAGAGTGAAGCGGGCGAATGGCAAAAAAAGCACGGAAAATAAAATTGCTAACATCAACGATAATCAGACGTTTCATAAAAATCTCTTGTTCATCAATTGTATTTCAAGCATAGATGGGGAGCCACTTTATCAGAGGGGTTGAGTCACCGGCAAATTAAGCTTTAAGTTTAAGCATAAGGATTTTCTTTAAACCAAGAAGTTTGCCGGTCTTTAACCTTGATCTGTGTTCCATCATGGCCCATCACAGAAGTGTCGGCCATCACATCCCCCAAGCGACGACCACTATCGAGTTTAAACAAAAGGTAAAGTTCTAGGGCAATAAGAGGAAGCCCTAACAATAAGGAAAAGATAATCCCCCAAATGGGAATAATTCCGAAAAAGAGAGGAATGAGGAAAGGAAGATTTCTGACAATTGACTGGCGCATAGAGCAAGATTTCCCATCCTCTAAACTAATAACAGAAAAGCCCATAAACTTCTTACCCACAGATTGACCATTTTGTAAGCTATCGGAAATAGCAATATAGATTAGGGATAAAATTAAACCAATAGGGTAGAAAAAAACAGAGAGAATTAAAACGATAAACAAATCTATTCCCTTGGCCATGAGCCTAGAAATTCGAGCTGTATTGACAGCTTTCTTGAGAATAAAATTTCGCTTCACGTTATTCATATTCCTGATAATAACTCATTGTAAATTCCTAGCCTATTCGGAATTTTTTACATTTCACTCTTCTTCTCACTTTATACGTTTTTCCTCCTTATCGAAAATGTTACGCTTATATACTTTTTTTCACTAATAAGTTACAACGTTGACTAGACGACAAGCAAAAATCTGTTGAACACTTGGAGATAATATGAGCTCAGTAATAATCGCTACAAAAGAGAATTTCGAAGAAATCGTTATCAAAGAGGAAGGCAAAACCGTCCTCGTCGATTTTTGGGCAGAGTGGTGTGGTCCCTGCCGAACTCTAGCCCCGATACTAGATGAACTCGCTGAAGAAGAAAGCTTAAAAGAAAACACCAAGATCGTTAAGGTTAACGTCGATGACCATAGTGATCTTGCCCAAAAATACGGAGTCCGTGGTATCCCTACTATGATTTTTTTCAAAAATGGTGAAGCCACTAAAACACTCGTAGGTATTCAAAATAAGGACGAACTTAAAAAAACTTTAGAAGAACTTACTTAGGAAAATTCAATGACAGACTTTGCCAAGTCTTCTTTCCAACAAGCACAAGCAACACTAGAAAAGTTTATTTCTTGCCCTGAAAATATCACTGCTGTTGAAAAAGCCGCCCAGTTAATCGTTGAAAGCTTAAAAAATCAAGGAAGAGTTTTCAGCTGCGGCAATGGAGGAAGCCTCTGCGATTCTATGCACTTTGCCGAAGAGCTCACCGGTCGTTACCGCAAAGATCGAAAAAGTTTACCAGCCATTTCAATAGCAGACCCCGGTCATATGACCTGTGTCGCTAACGATTTTGGCTACGATCAAATTTTCAGCCGCTTTCTTGAAAGCTGGGCCAAGTCAGGAGACATCTTGTTGGCCATCTCAACTTCAGGAAACTCAGAGAACGTTATTAACGCTGCTAAAGCTGCCAATAATAAAAAACTTAAAGTTATAGGGTTACTAGGAAAAACTGGTGGAAAACTCAAAGATATGGTTGATCTCCCCATTGTTGTCGATTCTCCCAATACAGAACGCATCCAAGAAATTCATATAAAAATTATTCACACAATAATTGAAGGTATTGAACGGTCTTTGTTTCCAGAGCACTACCAGTAGGTGACCTTCTTCCTCGTCTACCGTAGGGAATAATCTTCCTAGGTCTTATAAAATAAACCATTTAGCGGAAAACTCCTTTAAACTAGATAAGTAATCTATCAAAAATAGGTCAACCAACCAGGGGAGGAGTGACCATGGAGAGTTCAGCGGTTCTCAGTGCTCTTAATAACGTTGCCGACTTTATTCAAAGTGGCGGAATTTTTATGTGGGTCATTGTCATCATTTGGGCCATCGGAATCGCTATTAGCCTTGAACGTTTCGTAAAATTGAGTTTTCGATTAGACGTTGATGGCTCAAGTTTTATGAATGAACTTCAAAGATACATTCTTTCCAATGATATACAGGGTGCTATCAGAGTCTGCTCAGGTAGTTTAGCCGCTCTTCCAAAAGTATTAAAAAGTGGATTAAAAAGGGCCAATCAATCAGAAAATCAAATTCAAAACGCTATTGATGCGACTGCTCTAGAAGTCATTCCCAAAGTTGAACTCCGCCTAAATTACCTTCAGATGATCGCCAATATTTCAACACTATTTGGTCTCCTGGGAACAATTCAAGGCCTCATTCAGTCCTTTACAGCTGTCGGCCAAGCAGATCCAGCGCAGAAAGCAGAACTACTAGCTACAGGTATTTCAAAAGCAATGAATACAACATTCCTCGGCCTTTTAGTCGCTATTTCTATCATCGTGCTACACACCTGGTTAAGTGCCAAGTCCAACAAAATCATCAACGAAATCGATGAGTTCTCTGTCAAACTACTCGATCTCTTGGGCACTAAAAAGGATAAAAAAGACTAATTAAAGGAATTCGGAGGAAAGTGTGTTAAGAGCTCCTAGCTGTCGAAAAAGGCAATCCCAGGATCAAAGACCAAATCTTATTCCGATTTTAGATGCTGTTTTTATTTTCATTTTCTTTTTGCTCATGTCAGCTAATTTCATCAAAATTTACGAGATTGCAAGTGATGTCCCCTTAGTCTCAAGTGAACCCCCTCCCCCTCAAAAGAAAAAACCCTTGGCCCTTACCCTTCGCATAGACCGCTCGAGAATCGTTTTACTTAGTGGTGTTCCGAGTAGAACAATGAAGACATTCCCTAAAAAACCTGATGGAATATACGATCTCGAAAAGTTGCACACTTACTTAGTCAATAATGTTAAAAAACGCTTTCCCACAGAACGATCTATCATTTTAGAGCCAAAAATTAATCTAAAATACGAAGAAATTATCAAAGTTATGGATTCTGTTAGAAAGTTAAGGCGAACAGATAGAGCATTCTATTCCAAAAAAGGAAAAGGCCCTAATGCTTTTGAAGAAAGGCACTTTGACTTATTTGATAAAATAGTATTTGGCAATATTCAAAATGCCGTTAATTAATCGAACAGGACGTTCATGAGAACAAAAAGAAGCATTCGTCATCGAGGAAAAAGAGAAAAAAAAGGGGTTCTCGATCTCGATATCACTTCGTTACTAGATATATTAGTTATTATGCTCGTCTTTTTACTAAAAAGTTATAACTCATCTGGAATTGTTCTCAACATACCCAAAAGTATTGAACTTCCCTCATCTGAATCTTCTTCAGTTAACACCTCAGGGGTTAACGTTCAAGTCTCTAAAGACATTATCTACGTAGATGATAAAATTGTTTATCAAGGAAACAAGGCAAAAAGAAAATTAAGCCAAATGACTACCATTTATCCCCTCTACAATGAGCTTGTGAAGAAAAAAGAGATTATTAAACAGATTCAAAAAACAACCCCTGAAGCTAAGAAATTTTCAGGGATAGTAAATTTAATTCTCGATAAATCTATTCGCTACAAAACAATGCAAAAATTAATGCATACTTGTGCCCAGGCTGGATTTAAAACTTATAAATTTGTCGTCTTAGGAGAAGATAACTAAATAATTTATCCATACTTCCTAGCCTTAATTTTTAGGCACTTTCCTCCTTTCTTTTATTTGTCTAATTATTTGAAATTACTAGACTAACATAGAGAAAAGGCTTCCCTTTTAGGATAGAAAAAGCCATGTCCCTTAAAATAAAAGAAATGAAGTTTAAACACGTTTGCCTCCCCCTTATCGCCCTCCTTATTTTTGCAGGATGCGAATTCCCCCTCAGTGAGTTTATTAAAAATGAATCGATTAGTGGGTCAGACATGCAACAAACTCTAGGTCCCCAAATGCCAGAGCCTCAACTCCGTCACATCATGAAGGGAGAGCTTACCCAAGCCGTAAATACAGCGGTCTCCCCTCCAAAAACGAGTTGCTCTAACATTCATTTGCCCCTAACCCCAGAAACCAATGGTCAGCGACCTTCAGTCAATTCTCCCCATTCATCGGCGGCCAACCACGAAGATTTCTTTAGCCAACTGACAAAAGCTCCTCCAAAAAAATGTGGCTATAAACTGAGTGGATTTAGTCGAAGAGATGTTAATAAAATCTGCCAAGCAATGAATGAAGTCATTGAAGACCGCCAAGTCCGTTGCCACGACTCCAACTGCGCGACTGCCAGTTGGTTAGCTATTTTAAAAATTCTAAAAACCCGTGATGACTGGGAACAACTTCGTCCTCAATTTACATGCCAAGCGCCCTTTCCTCGAACTTATCTCGTCTATGTTAATCATGGCATTCGAGGTCTTGCCAAAGAATACAAACTCGGTCCCACTGCTCGCATGAACCTCTCCGGTAATAGCTCTCAAAAAAGCCAACAATTAAAAGCAAATATTCAAAAAGGATGGCCCCAAAAAGGTGACCCTCTACTTCTTCAAAGAAATGCAAGCCGCAGTTATACTGGTCATGCTGTTATCTTTAGTCATTTTAAAACAAGTACTGGAAAAGTTTATGACAAAAGCAATGCAGAAGACATTACAGAGGTTTGCTATTGGTCAAGCAACCGTTCAACAAATGGATCAAGCAGTCGCTGCGAAAAAATCTCTTATATGCAACATATTGATGCAGCTAGGATAAATGGCAATGGTTAATTTACTTTTCTTGCTACTTTCTGGTTTCTTTTTTTCTTTTGATGGTCATACTAAAGATTGTCCAAAAATTGAAAATTTAAATAAAGAGAGTCCTTCACAAATCAAAAAAATCTGTGAGCTCTACTGGAAAGAGTCAAATAAAAGTCAAAAAGCTGAAGTTGTTTTTTTAAAAAAAGGTTGCCGTAAATTTGAAGGAAATAAACTTCAAAACTGCTATATAGTCCGAATATGCTCAGATCAATCCAATACAATTTCTTTTCAAAGCACCCCCCTTTTAAGTTCAAAAGGAGAGTTGAACAAATACTGCCTACTTAAAAACCCTGATTCAAAAGTGGTTTTAGGCAGTGAGGACGAATACCCTCGCAGCCCCATTCTAGCGCGAATTAATTGCCACAAAGGTAAAGCTAAATTTATCACTCTAGAATCCCCTGATCATCAGATTGTAAATTGTCCCTTAAAAAAACCATAGCTTTAAAAACTATTTTGAAACCCCTTCTCTTTCCTCCCCTTCAACTTCATTTCTAACTTGAGTCCAAACAGAATCATCCAAAAGAAGAGGCTTCAAACCACGGTCATAGCAATCATTCAATATCATATGCCCTGAGATTAGAGGGGAACCTCCTAAAACACCCAACATTTCTTTATTTTCTTTATCAGTATTGGAGGATCTAAAATCAAAAACCTCACTTGACCCTGTCAAAATCTTTTGTTCAATAGAATACATATAACGATTCATAACGGGTGTAAATGGAGCTACTTTTTGAACTATTGATCTCATATTATACCCGTTTCTTTCAAGCAATCTTTTCATTGCCAAATTTTCTTTTGATTTAGGATCAAAACATCTATTCAAATTTTTGTTTGAATCAAAATAATCTTCTATTTTCTTACACAGCTCAGTATCAAAAAGAGTTCCTTTAATATCGTTACCATTAAAATTAGTACTCTTGTGAGCTACCACAGGGATGCATTTATTATTCTTAATATCAAAAGTAATTTTTGTAAGGACCTTTGGTGGCGCCCCTGGGGTTTGTGTATTTGACTCTACTGTTATTTCACCAATATCATTTAAATCATTTCTTTTAACAAGAATTTTTACTTTGCCAGTAAAGCCGTTCGAAGAATAAACATGCTCTCCCTTTTTCTCTCCGTTATAACTCATATTATGATTTATTGTTGTCAATTTCCCAGTTTTAGCATCAACCTTAAAAGGGAAAGCAAATCCTGTTTTCTGAAAACTAGCATTAGTATCATTAACAAATTTACTACAATAACGATAATCAACTTGAGCACAAAGATTAAAAGAAATTACGAACATAACAAGCATTGATTTTTTCTTCATGAACATCCTCTTCTCCATATAAAATTATCTATCAAATATCTTCTTAAGAAATGACTTGTGATTGAAAATCATCTACCTTTTGGATAAAAATTCATCGGCTGATTCACTTCAACAACACCACCACCAAGAGGCTCAGGAAATTTAATTCCTTTCAAAACATTAACGACACAGCCTTTCACAGAACCGGGAAGTTTTGAAATACTATCAACGCCAGCTCTAGTCACATGCCCACTAGCACCAATAATAAAATTCAAACGCACAATTCCATTAAATGACTTTGCAGACTTATCCAACCCTCTTTGGTAGCAAAATCTAAATTTAGGAATATTATCAACTAAAATTTTTCTAATAATATCTGGTGCTACACCACCAAGAATAACTGTTTTATAAGGTAAACCTGCTGTATATATTTTAGTTTTATCCACAAGGTCACCTGTCCCTCTTCTTGTATCCAGTTCTCCACGGGCCTTCCCAGCAATATCGCCAACATTAGCATGAACTTTCGCCCTTCTCGCTGTCGCACTCGGATTTGCTTCAGCTAACGAAGAATCACCCACATTCGACTCAGCTTTTTGAGTGTTAACAAAACTACTTGATTTTCCGCCCTTTTGAACTAGGTTATTGATTGTGCTTTTAAAATCAAACGATTTATATGTTTCCACTCTTCCCTTAGCAACCTTTTTAGAACGTGTACGACCAGTAGAATGAGTTGGCTTTCCTCCACTCTTTTTTCTTTTACTTAGACTCTTTTTAACTTGAGTTGTTGATTTATTGGTTGGCCCTTTTCTTGGTTTAGCTTTTTTTAGCTTTTTTTGTTTTTTTGGTGCTGTTCTTTTGCCTGGAGAACTAATTTTTTTCTTTGTGTTCAACGTTTTTTTGGGTTTTTGAGATTGTTTTTTTGCTTTAAGCTCTTTACGACTAAGCTTTGGTGATTTTTGCAATATTTTCTTTTCTTTTGGAGTAGAATCTACTGATTTAGGAATTGTTTTTTTTATTTTTCTCTTATAAAGAATCGTAGCAATTCTCTCTGGTGCCTTTTCTTTTTCAATATCTTTATCAACAGTATAAAAACTCATAACACCTAGAAAAGAAAATACTAATATAAACATTAAAAGAAGATATTTCTTAAATTCTGAGTCTCTCCTTATCAAAGGAGCATGATCAATACGAGGAGGAGCTTCGGTACTTCTTATGAAAATTTGTATATCTTTGTTAGAAAAGCGTACTATTTCTTCTTCGTTTAAATTGAAAGCATTAAATACTTCTCCTCTCTTTTCTCCACCGAGAGATTGAATATCATAACCAGGAAGAGGATGAATCAAATTTTGCCTATTTTGAATCTCAACTAAAGGCAATCGATCTTTTTTTCCAAGATAAGGAAATTCAAGTTCTTTACCAGAAAAAGAGTGGATTCCAACTAAACGATAAATACCATTTTTTTGAGGGATATAATCTACAGACTGGATACGATCTCTAAAAACAATAATAATTTCAACAGCTGATCTTTCTATTTGATAATGAAAAATTGGATACAAAGTCTCTACATCTTCGAAAATATATTCACTAAACTCTGCTTTTGGATCTTTTGCCAAAGGATATTCAACAGTAGGAACTCTTTCTGAAAAAATTGACTTGCTTGAAAGTGCTCTTGGCTTTATCGGAGGTAATTTTATGGCCGGTCCACGGCCTTTTTCTAACATTTTTAAGGGTGGAGGAAGAAGATCATTAGTTGTATAGGGGCGAATTTCAAATTCGAGCCCTCCAAAAGATATAATTTCACCCTTCTCAAATTCAGCGACAATAATTTTCTTACCACCAATCTCGGTCCCTTTTGCTGAATTCATATCGTAAAGCTTAAATTTACCTTCACCGACCGTTTCTATAATGGCATGAATGGGAGAAACTTCAGGAAAAGGGAAAACAATATCACAAGCTTGACCACTGCCCACCAAAATACGTTTCTTACGTATCGGTTGAGCACCTAGGTTTACCGATGTCTTTGGATAAACCTCATAATCTATTGTATTCCTTTGTCTACCAATACCCACAACCCCTCCCTAGGTTGCTTAAAATTTTTAACGGATTCTCTCTATCCCTTTTCGAATCTCAGCATTAAAATTCTTGCGATAAGGAAGTCGATTCTTATGCTTCGAATGATATCTCCTCTCAATAGACAAAGCATCTGGAAGTCCAGTATCTCCATCAATAACTAAATCTTCAAAATCAAATTTTTGATATTTACGATATTTATAAATAATTTTTTCTTTTCTAGATTTTATTTCACTTGCCTGTACCCAAGTAAAAAAGATATTCATAGTACCTAATAGAAAGGTTGTGATTATTAAGCTTCTCATAATTTATTCCTAAAAAAACTCTCGGCTCTTTCGTAATAGCGTCTTTCTTCCCTATCATCTGGAGATCTTATATTTCCCCAAATACCCATTGCATCTTTTTTTCGACCACTTAAATACAATGCCATAGCCAGATTTACACCAACCCTAGCTGATTTATAAACTTCTTTATCTATTCTTGAATAAATATTCACTGCCGTTTTGTAATTTCCATCAATTAAGTGCAAATAACCTAAAGCTGATAATACATCGAAATCATTTTTATCTCTCTTGTAAAGAGAGTTGAAAATCTTCTTTGCTTTTCTGATAAAACCATATCTTGCATATAACTGGCCTAAATTAAGCAAGGGAGTCAAACTAAATGAGCTGATTCGACTAGCCCTCTTATATGCCGCAAGTGCTTTTTGATCCTTTCCATCTAGCTGATAAAGAACTCCAAGGTTATTTAAAGGTGGTGCATACCTCGAAGAAAGATCCTTTGATTTATTGTAGAAAAGTAACGCTTTTCTTCGATTTCCTCTAATTAGCTCGCAGGTTCCGACTTGATTCCAATAAACAGGATGTTTTTTATAAGCCCGATACAAATTTCTAAACACATTATCTGCTTTAGAAAAATCTTTTCTATAACACAAACTTAAAGCTCTATCGAGAGGATCATCTGCACCATCGAAATAACTCAATCCTCTTGCTACAGCTTTGTGCATAGACTCACCTCGCAAAACACCTGAATCACCAAATTTTTCATCCAAGAAATCTTTACTTCTAGAAAAAACTTTAGGAGTTGGAGGAATAAAATCTCGATCAGTTAGATTATCAATATCGTTATTTCTAGAAGAAAATGCACATGAAGCCAAAAAAACTAATAAGATAAATATTAAAAAAAGAGAAGAGCAAAGCGATCGCCTCATCGTCGACCTCCTCTATCCATAAGAAAGCCTCTTTTTCTAGGTAAAAAATCTGGTTGAATAGGTAAAGGATTCTTGCCTAAAAATTTATAATTTAAAGGACTTAATATACTACTCTCAACAATTTTTCTTCGGGCTTCAATTTTATAATCTCTCGCTTTATTCGAAATTGATTTTGTAATCTGATTCATTGATTTACGAAATGAAGAGATATAGCTACTCGATTTATTAGGTGGATTAAAACCATTAATCTCATTAGCTAGCTCCTGATGAGATGAAATTAATATATCATACCCCTCAACAACACCTTTGCCTGATCCAATTTTAAAAATATTTAAAACTCTATTAATAACCTCATCAAGAAGTTTAAATTTTTTCTTCAATCGAGCATTAAATTTATTCTCTGGATAAACTAATCTGACTCCTTTCAACGAAGTAAAAGTTCTACGCAAATCTTTTAGTTTTATTTCAGCAATAACATCTAGCCCTTCCAAAGGAATTGGCAATCTTTTTGCTTTTGATTTTTTATAAAATCTTATTATTTTATTATTTACATTTCTAGCCATTTCTACTCTACCTGAGTAGGAATAAGCACGACTTAGCAAATGGTTTAAAAAGATCAAATCAGGCCAGGCTTTTGGATCTGACTCAAGCTTACCTAAAGCCAATTCATACGATTCCCAACGACGAGATTTAGCTAGTTCTTTCAAATAATCTAATTGCGCATCTCTCAAGTAACTGGAAGAGACACCACATTTTCGCCCTCTTTGAATGACATTTTTTGCTTTATCAAGGTCACCTTCAGCCAATCTCAAGATGATAGAGTTTTTAAAAAAAACTGATTTATTTTTTGATTTTGTTTTACAAAGTTTAATTAATATTTTTTCGAACATATCTGATGCTTTCTGGTATGCTCTTTGATTAAAAAGATTTGAAGAGATAAGTAAAAATGAATTCTGATAATTCATAACATCCCTAATATTCATCAGCTCTAATGCTCGCAAACCCCATTTATAAGATTGGTCTATATTGTCAATTTCATAATAAAGAATAGCAATATTATAGGCTGCATTTTCTTTTGCTTTTTTCGAACTCCCATCAGATTGATAAATTTGTCTATAACCTTTCAATGCAAGAACTTTTTTACCTTTCGTATTAAATTTTTCAACATTTTCAAACTGCATATTAAGAAGAAGAAGCTGCAGTTGTTTAGCAACCCCTTTTGTGACTTTAAATTCACGATCGTTTATTTTTCCTACCCATTTTCGAATACCTGCTTTATCTTTCTTTTTTCTATAGAAATCAATAATTCTCGCAAGCATAGCTTCTTGTATTATCAACGCTTTAGGAAAATAATCTTTAAAAATTAAAAGAACCTCTTCTGCTTTATATATTTCGCCCTTTTCCATATGAAGAGCAAATAATCTTTGATAGATCTTAAATGCCTTTTTATCCTTTGGGCTTTTAGAGAGATAAAGATGATAGGCCTTAGTAAGATACTGACCTTTGATTTTCTTACTAATACCCTTTCTCCCTAAACTTGCCAACATTCCATTTAAAGCTAATTTTGCAATTTTTCTATCTCCAGCTTTAAGGGCTCCATCATAAGCTGATTCATAAAGGCGAACAGCTTGATTAAATCTTTTTACTGCATATTGAGTTTCCGCCGCATGAAATTGAGCTTTATAATTATCTTTTTTATTTAACTCTGATTGAATATTGAAGTACTCAACAGCATATCGAGCTTTTTGATTTCTAATTTTTTTTTGTTTACGATATCTCTTATCAACAACCTGTTTTTGAAGTAACACCGACATCTTGGAAACATGGTAACGTAAATCTTCAATACCTTTTTCATCAAGGTTTCCTTTTCTATAAACTTGCAACAACCTCTTTGACGTAGCTAAATGCTTCTTGGTTTTTCCAAATTTTTCATATAAAGAAAGAAGTTCAAGATCAATATCTCTTTTGGTTTGATTGTCTTTAGCATAGCGCTGAGCCTCAATCAAGGATCTTTGCGCCGTCGTAAACTTCCCTTGCCCTTTTAGATATCTTCCTACTTTCAAAAGACTCTTAGAAATATCTTTTCCTGCCTTTCCATAAAACTTCACAGCTCTTTGGATATTACCACTCTCAGAATAAAAATAAGCTAAATCTCTTTCGACCAAATCACTCATATCGATATATTTTGCATTATCACTCAATCGATAAACTTCGGTCATAAGTGAAATCGCTTTTCTTTTTTTTCTCACTCGAAAGTAGCACCATGCTAAATTATAAGCATCCTTAGTCCACCACTTTTGGTTACGATTTTTTAGCGCTGAACTATAAAGAGGTATCGCTTTTCTATACAAACGCTTTTCGTAATATATTTCAGCTAAAGCTAATTTTGATTTTATTGCTGTGTATGAATTCTTATTAGAATATTTAATGGCTTTTTTAAAGAGCTTGCTTGCCTTTTTACTTTGTTGATACTCTTTCGCATTAAAAGCAAGAATATAATAAACATTTCCTTTTTTCTTAAATCTTTTAAATCTTTTTAATATATAATAACAAGTTTTCTGCGCTTTGATAAAATATTGATAAGAGCGCTTATAAAATCTTTTTTCATTAATTTTCTGTTTCTCTTTCCAAGAAAGTGTAAGGAAACGCTCGTGCTCTTCATCTCTTATCAATCTCGCTTTTTCAAGATAAAGCTCTGCAGCTCTTAAAAGCAAGTTAGGGTCACGACCTTCCATTTGTCGATTGAGTCGAGTTATCTCTTCTAACTCTCCATCAATGATGTCAAGGAGAGCACGCCTTCTCTCCTCTACGTTTGCTTCAACATTAGAAAGAAAAGGTATAACAAAAATAAATAAGATTAGAATTAATTTTTTACTACTATTCATAGTTTCTAGCTACACTCAGATTTTAGAGAAAACACATAGTCACCAAGTTCATCTGCCCAAAACTCTCCATTAAAACTCCAAAAATATTGCTTCTCATTTCTTTTTAGGTATTTAATATCACCCCTTTCTCTTTTATGTGTTTTGTCAAAACCATAAAAGCGAGATTTCTCTCGTCCGAGAACTTCAAGTTTAATATAAGACATTCCTTTAAAAGAACTGTCTAATTGAGAGGAGTAGAGTTGAAGACCTTTTCTAACATAAGCTCCTATCAAATCTCTTTGGAGAACCAATGCTTCTCTCAAGTTAGCAGTAAAAACACTTCTCATATTTCTTCTTGATAAAGATTTGAGTGTTCTTATTTCTTCTTTTCCTCTATTAAAACTGTACTTAATCTCGAGATAAGCAGCGTCTTTAGTTATTGCATCTAATAATTTATTGAGGAGTTCATTCCCTGCTCGCCTTCCGTTATTATAAGATTTCGCTAATAAGTAATAGTACTTATAATTTCTTCCATGCTTCCTCAAAAATGTCTTAACAGCTAAAGAATCTTCTTGGTAATTTTTATAAAAATCATCTACAACTTTTCGAGCATCACTCCAGAGACAGAGCTCCATATATGTTAAAGCTCCCAAAACTTCTATTTCTGGATTAAAAACAACTTTCATTATAGGTGCTTTATAAGTAACTAATTTTCCCAACGTTCTATTATAATCTTTCTGATAAAAACTATTCCAAGCTTCTTCAAACAAAATTTCAGGCCAAATAAAACTATCTTTGGGAAGATCCAAATAGCTCAAATTTGCTTTATTATACTTTCCTGCAGCAAATTGGCTTCTTCCTATCCCCACTAAGCAGTAATCACGATTAATCGCTAATTGACGTAATCGATTTTCTTCACTAACACCATTCATTTGTGATTTAGTTTGCCGAACACAGCCTCTATAGCTAGTTACTGCTGATTTGTATTTCTTCTGGATACTAAAAATACTCGCTTCCAAAAAAAGAGCAAAAGGTTTAGCCGGATGGTTTGTTGGAATTGTTCCATTTAATAACTTCAAGGCCCTATTGTATTTACCTGTGCGAAAATATTTTTTTGCCGTTATATAACGAACAGTTGGAGCAGAAGAGCGAAGAAGAATTTTTGTTGGAAGAACTTCAAACTGTCGAACACCGACATTAGTAATAACTTTATCGATAAGATTATCAATTCTCCTCGATTTCACTCCTCCAACGTCGGTCAGATACTCCTTAATATAAGGTACTGCAACATAATAAAGATCTGCCTCTACAAGATGCTTCACAACATTAGGATAATACCTAGGGTCACCGTGATGTTTTGTTAGTATTGACCACGCTTTATCAATATTGGCCCAGCAAAAATTTCCCACAATAAATAAAAAAAATACCCAAAAGGCCTTCATCAAAACTCCTAAAAACTAAGCCCAAGAGACAAGCTAGCATCCCAATTGGAGTACCACTCTTCTTTAGCTTCAACGGTAGCCTGTTTAGCCTTATAGTGAACAACAGTTAAATCCACCCTAATTTCCCAATTTTCATCTAAAAAAAACTTGAGAGCAGTATCCCAAAGAAGACCATTATGAATCTCTGTACTAGCCTCAGTATTTATCGAATTTAGAACCGTTAAATGATTATTCATCTCCTCAAGCTCAGCCATTCCCAGTCCAAGCATCCAATCGACATAAATAATTTTATTAAAAGTATTTATTTTGGCATAGAAGGGGGACCATAAAATCATAGCACCTCTGTAACCATCTACAATTCGACGAAAAGGAACCGTTGTTTGCCTCACACTTTTAGCAGTGTCATTTTCCTCTCCAGAATGTTTTGCATAAATAGCTTCAAAACCCCATTCCTCTAAAAAGAAATAACCGACACGACCTTGAATTAAGGTGGAATTAACAAACGCTCCATTCGTTGTAATTCCGTATCCAGCATTAAAATGAAATTTACCTTTTTTTCTATATTTACGATTTTGAAGAACAAAAACCTCTTTATCAGGATCAAGCCAAGAAAAACTATAAGTGTCTCCTTCAGCAGAGTAAGCTGTTTGCCCACCAATAAAAGAAAGAAAAATAAAAACGGTAAAAGAAATCAGGAAAGAATTTTTAATCATCTCAACGCATCCTGCTCTTGGGTATCGGGAACTCACTAAAGCTCTCTATTTCCCTATTATTACGTAGACTTATTCTAACATAGGCCAAAATTCGAGCCAAAAGATACTAGTTAGGATGGCACAAATTTCCGTATGGGCACGTCGGACAAAACTCTCGATTCATCCTTCCAAGGAAGTCGGTTTTTTTCCATTCCTGATAGAGAGCGTCTGAAATCTCTGGAAATGAAAGCTTTTTCTCTTCATTACATTTCTTATCTAAAAAACACAGTACAAGCCTGACTTTTTTACTATAGTCAATTTTTTCTAATCGATAAAAAGCATAGGCATAGCTCATCAATTGAAACCAATAGCTCGGCATAGCTATTAAACTTCCTTTCCCCGTTTTAAAATCCCAAATTTCAGATAAGTCACTTGAATCTTTACTCAGCATGACTAAATCTGGAGTTCCGCTGATCATGAAGTTAAAAAATGGGAATTTAATAATTTCTTCAGAAATTAATTCGTGAGTTTTTCTATAGGGCTTCAATTGCTTTAGGACCCAATTTATGGCCTTTGTATCCTTAATACTTTCTAGTTCCTCTGGTTGCTCGAAATTATTTTTTAATGCATAAGAAAGCGATTTATGAATAAGAGTCCCTCTCTCTAAAGAACTTAGAGGTCGAGAGTTAACCTCATCTAAGTTTTCCTCATCACGAAATACTCTTTCAGAGCCTAACGAAAGAGCTTTTCTCTCTTCATCCCAATCTTCTATTGGTGAAATTTTTAAAATATTTCTAAAATAAAATTTTCTTGGACATTCAGCCAAAAGAGCTAAATTCGTCACTGAGAGTTCTGATGAAGTTATCATCTCGACCTGGTAAGATTCTGGTCTTAATTGAACCCCAAGGGAATTTTGATGGAAAAGGGGAGTTTGATGACCCTTTCTAATAATTGTTTCATTTTCCCAATTCTTATTAATTTCAAATTTTTTTAAATCAATTGAAACAACCTCTTCTTTATTCCTTCCTTCTAAAGATTGATCTTTCTCCCAAGATCGAACTCCATTAACCCAACTGTCTTTAGAGAAAACCTGAGGAGTACCATTTAAATTGATATCAAACCAAGCTAAAGATTCTTTAGCTCGAGTACAAGCCACATATAACAAGCGTTTGCTCTCAGCAAAATTTTTCTTTTTTGTAAGCAGGTTTTCATAAATAAATTCTGGTGAACGAAAAGCTTTCTTCTTTTCAATTCCAGCTCTCCATTTAAAGCTCAAAGGCAATTTACCAAAAAAAGAAACTTCTGATTTCGAGCTACCATTCGTATGAATTCCTCCTAAAATAACATGAGAGAACTCTAACCCCTTTGAAGCATGAGCAGTCATAATTTTAACTTTTTGAGGCATTCCACCAATTTGAAGCTCTATAGAATAATTGCCACTAGAGAGTTTGACTTTCTTTAGAATACCAAGACAATTATCCTCTCCAATAAGACAAAAAGATCGAATAAGATTTAAATTATTTGGGTAGTTGGAATTGTGAATATTTAAATCAAATAATAATTTCTTAAAAGATTCCCACAAACCAAGAATAGAAATGTTTTCATAAAAATTATCAACTTTCAAATTCGATCTATTAAAACTACCTCCTAGAATTTCAATAAAAACTCTCATTAATTGAGTGCATTGATGTTTCGTTTCTAAAAAGTTTTCCTCAACGAAAGGAGTTAAAAGGTTAAAAAAAAGGCACAATAATGGATCCTCATCTAACTTAACCTTCATTTGGCATGTAAAAGAGAGCTTTCTTTCCATAAGGATTGGAAAAAGAAAACGAAGAGGTGTTAATTTTTTATAAAGAACACAGGTATCTGAATATTCTTTCTGAATGTTTTCTTCAATCAAATTGACAATACAGTTAGACTCAATCCAGTCCAGCTCAGAAGAATTTAATGATTTCGTTTCCTGGCTAGTTAGAACTTCAATTTTATATTTCTCAATAGAACCTGATAACTGTTCTTGCTCAATACAATTTTGAGAAGCAACAGGGACTGTATACTGGTCTCGCCCTTCAAAATGAGCTCCTTTTGGAAAAATATTTCCAAATAAAGAATTATTAAATTTTATTATTTTTTCACAAGAGCGATAATTATTACTTAAATTTAAACTCCGTAAAGAAGAGTTTGAACACCTTTTAAAAACCCCGAGCTCACCTCCTCTAAAACCGTAAATGGCCTGTTTAATATCTCCAACACAAAAAAGACGAGAAAAATTTCCTTTCACAATTTTATTTAGAATTTCAAACTGAATCTCAGAAGTATCTTGAAACTCATCAACGACTAAATAATTATAATCTAAGCTAATTTTCTCTCTTATTTTCTCATCGTTTAAACCTGTTAGAACAAAATATTCCAGATCAGAAAAGGTTAACCCTGGAGTCATACGATAATTTTTCTCAATAAAGTGATATAAATTTTTTATTGATTTAGACCACGAAAGAAAAGCCGTTGATTTATTTTCAATAAAAGCTTCAAAATCTTCTTGATATTCTTTAATGAAGTTTTTGAGTAATTTTACTTTTTGATAAAAATGATAAACATCCGCAGAAACTTTTGATTTTTGAATAGGTGGCATTCTACCAAAATCATTAAAATAAGCTCCTAATTCAAGAATACCTTTGTAGGAGTTTAAATCAGCTCTTTGAATTTGAGAAAATAATTCTAATCCACGTTCAGACCACTTGGGTCTTTTCTTAGTTTCAAAATCTTCAAAGTCAGGACAATTTTCTTGAATATATTGGAGATTGAGAAGAGAACCTATTCTTTTAAGCAACTCACTATCATTATTTGAATCGTATTTATTAACATCTAAATCTCTCCACAATAATCTTATTTCAGGAGACATAAAAACGCTAACGAAAGAATCACAAAGAGAGTCTTGATTCAAAATCAAAGCTTCTCGAGTATCCTTATCCAAACGAATACTTTCTTCCTCTAAAGAAAGCCATCTCATAACAAGACTTTCCACCTTCTCTCTAAGCTCTATCTCTCCTATAATCTCTTGATCTAAACTAATTCCTGGAAAATAACCTCTTTGCAATAATTTGAAACAAAATCCATGGATAGTTGTTACATTCAGAGCATTCAAAGCTTTAAATGCTGCTAATGCTTGCCATTCCTTTAAATAAGACTCTTTTTTTTGAGCACTTATCAATTCTAATTCAAACCTATCTTTGAGCCGTATAGAAAGCTCTCCTGCAGCTTTTTTTGTAAAAGTCATATAAACAATCTTCGAAAAATAATCTCTCAGCTGATTTTCACAATCACTAGGGTGAGAAAAGGATTTTTTATCAAAAAAAGATTTCACTAAAAAAAACGCATGTTCAACTAAAACAAATGTCTTTCCAGCCCCGGCTCCCGCGCTCAAAAGAACACCACCCTGATGCTCAATAGCTAATTTTTGTTCTTGATTAGGTACTCGCAACATCGTTCTTCTGACTTTTTTTAGGACAGCTTGTTTTCACAGAACACCACTGACAAACACTTATATTTTTAGGATTTGCTAAGAAATTTGTTTCTTTCTTTAATTTTTTCCACGATTGATTCAAAAGATTATTGAAATCAAATAAATGCTCTTCTAATCCTTCTTTCAAAATATTTATTTTCGAACATTCTAAAAAATTAGATTTTTCCAGAACATCTTTAATATCATCATTAGTTGCATAAATAAGAGAGTCTTCAAGGGAGCTCATACTAACATAACCCCAAAAACTGTTTTTTCTTTCTTCAAGAGAAAGTAAATTTAAATAAAACCAAAGTTGAATCTTTTCTTTTCTTTCAAACTCTCCTTTCATAGGAATCGAAGAACTTGATCTTTTAAAATCTAAAACTCCCAAACCGAGCTTCTGACTGCGCAAAACACAATCAATCCTTCCAAAAAATTCCCCATTTTTTTTATTTAATTCAAAGTCAAAAATAATTTGTTTATCAATTTTATAAAATTTTTGTAATTCTTGAATTACTCTTTTTGTAAAAGAGGTAACTTCAAGGAAATAATTTTTATAATATATATCTTCAATATCTTTTTCATGACGCAAAAAGAATGAGTTCATCACTTCTTTACAAATTTTATGATGATCCTCAATTAAAAAATTATCCTTGTACTTTGTTAAATATTCGCTAACAACCCGATGTTCAATTTCACCTAATTCAGAAGCATTTAAAGTGCTCGGCAGCTTTCCCAATTGAGGGATTGGTTCTAATATTGAAAAGTAAAACTTTCGAGGACAATCTAAATAAAGCTGAAGTCTACTTGGGTTCAAAGAGCTATTTTTTCTTATCATTCTCTCTTTATTGACTTGGATAAGATTGGCCAAGGGATCTTTTAAAGGTAATTCAAAATGGTTATTATTCATAACAGGAGCTGCTATTAATCTTTTCTTATAAAAAGATCGCCAAATTTCATTCCAAGGAATATTACTTTCAATCAACCCCTTTTCAATCAACAAAGTTGAATTTGAAAGAGCTAAGTATTCTATTATTTGAGATTTAGAAAATTCAAAATCTAATAGCTGATTTCTTATGGGTCCTAAAGAAGAGAGAAGTTGAATAGTCTTTTCATTATATCGGTTAAGACCCTCCCCAAAATTAGGGTAATTACCTGTGATACAAAGAATTCCTTTTTTATTTGGATTAAAACTCCATAAACCTTCCAACCCTCTCACTGTTCCATTTGCTTTTTCTTGAAAACGAGGAATATTGTAAATTCTTGGTAAATTGAGTCTTACAACTTTCTCAATAATTTGAAAATCAAAATCATGAATCATTTCATTAGTTTCAGATAATTCTTTCCAATAAATGATCGTTTTTTTATAATCATTTAGAATTTTCACTAATCTAAAATTCTCTTTATTAATAGCTAATACCATTTCGTCATTAATTATTTTTATGAAATCATTTGTTAAAAACGATTTTCCAGTATTATCAATTAATAGATTCCTCAATTTTTTAGCAAGAGAACTTTCTAAAATAGATAATGCTTCAGAGGGAGCTTTAAAAAATAGCTTTTCTTCTGGAAGTTCACAAACTTCAGCATAACCAGGATCTTTTAATCCTAAGAAAATTTGTTTTTCCCCTTCTTCTTTCAAATTAAAATAAGTCTCAGCCATTCGCCCTTTAGGAAAAAGAGCATAATTCAACGTAAGTTCTCTATCTTTTCTATCGCTTTCTTTGAGTTCAATAGTTTCTTGACTTCCACTTTCAATCCATTTCACCCAATCAGAACTTTTTGCGTTTTTTAAAATTTCACAAGGAATCGGAATGTAGATATTCCCATAATCTTTTAAAGCTTCAATGAAATTGATCTGTCCACTTGATAGGTGTGTAAATCCCAAAAATAAAAACTGTCGATTCTCAAAAAATTTAAACTGTCCAAGAGAATTTCTAAGGTTTTCGCTTACAACTCTATAAGCTTTATGTTCGTCACAAATGTTTCTTTGCTCAATATAAGAAAAAAACCACCTTATAACTAAAGAGGTATCTTCATCATACTCATCAAGAATTTCTTCAATTAAAGCTAAATCTAAAGTAAAAGACCTTAAATCTGTAGTGAGATGAAAAGCATTAAAAAAAACGCTCGCTGGTAAATAGTTGAACTTCACCTTCCACACGACACTTAATTCAAGCATCAATTCAGCTTTTCTCAAAATATTTAAATTGGGAGTTAGCTCTGCAATGAGATCACTCATAAATTTAGCTATTGTCAAAGTTTGAATCTCTGATCGACGCGATTTAGGAATTCTAGTTCTAATATCGTCTGCAAGTGTAGGATTTGGACAAATTATTTCTAAATTACCTTTAATAAAGGAGAACTGAAAAAGCTCTACTTGTGTCTGATAACTTACAATACTTTGCATAATTTAAATGAATTAATCATTCTTTGATTAAATTTTTAAGAAAGTTTTCACTAAAAATTTTTCTTTCTGGAGACCAGAGTATTCTCTTTAAAACCTCTGATTCTTCATAAATTCCGCAAAAATTTTCCGATCCCGGTCCAGATGCCCAGATTGATGATAATAATGAGCTCTTATGAAAAATCATATTTTTCCCAGACTTTTGAAACTCAGCCCATTCTTTTCCTTTTTGAGGAAATTCAAAAAGAAGAGATGATGCCGTGGTTAACAGAAGAGCTGTCTCGCTCTCTTTTGAATGACTCTTAACAAATTCAATCGTTTTAGATATTTCGTTAAGAACACTCTCTGCTTTTTTAAAGTTTCCTGCTTTTAAAGCCCTATAAAATGAAAAATCTCTGATGATGAAAAGCTTAGGGTTATCCCCCTTAGAAAAAGTTCTCCAGAAAGCGCTTGCATTGTTGTAGAGACTAGCAAAGCATTTCTTTGATTGACATGACTTATCGTAAAAAATCCCAGGTCTAAAAGAAATTTTGTTCTGATAGTGAAATAGGTTTTTATTTCCTTTGGTTCCCTTTTTGGGAAATCTTTTCATTCTCCAAAAAATAATATCTTTAAAAAAACCTTTTTCACCTGGGCAATCAAGATATTGACTAAGGGAGTATTTTTCTGAACCTGGACCTGGACCTTCCAAGATTCCAATATCAAACTGAACCTTTTTTAGTATTTTCCAAATAGGCTCGTGCTTCAAATCACTGCAATTACCAACAACTTCTCGGCTCCCTACCATTTGAGACATAAAACTCTGAGCGGGAGTTGGCCTTAGGTCAAAGTAATTATAAGACCACATTTTTCCGACACATTTGAACTTTTCTAATTCAATTTTTTGGTTAAAATCTTTTTTATTAAACTTTAAAAAAGCAAGATGTTCCTCTGAAAGCCCTGCGATCTGGAACCAAACAATCCGCCGCCCCTTCTTTCCAAAAGTATGGGATTTCAAATTGAGAGTGTGAACTCTAGAGCAGCTACTTTCCAATACCATTAAAAAAACAAGCATAGCCAATCTATTTAAATAAAGGCCCATCTCAAGTATCCGATTATTCCCATTAGGATTTTGCTTACCTGGTAAGAAAATGCTGTATTTTATTGAAAAAATTCACTTATCCCTACAATTCTCTTATCCTTGATAAAGAGTAAATCGGCAATGGCTCATATTCAATATGACAAGAGGAGTCTAAACAATGGACGCAAATGCGACCCGCGAAATTATGTGGAATATTCCAGCCTGGATGAAAGTTGCCATGTATATCACCATGTTCCTAGGGCTAGGCGTTATGACCCAAGGGCTCTACGGCAAACTCACCTTTGTAACGAGAAGTGAAGGCCTTAAAAGAATCCTTCCCAAAAGCCTCAATTGGAGTTCATTCTTCAAAACAATCTTCCTGCAAGGCAAAGCCCCTCGCAATCTAGAAGCAGGAATTTTCCATAGCATGATCTTTTATGGCTTTGTCATTCTATGGATTGCCACAGATCTGGTCGCTATTCACTATGATACACCATTTAAAATTTTTAAAGGCCCTCTTTATATTGTCGTGTCATTTTTGGCTGATTTTGGAGGACTTTTCTTACTAGTAGGGCTCGGTCTTGCCTACTATAGACGATATATTAAAAAACCTGACTACTTATCTGCCACCAAACCCAAGCAAGAACTATTTATGTACAGCATGCTCCTATCCCTTGTCCTGGTAGGTTTCTTGCTCGAGGGACTCCGTATACTTGGCACAGGTATGCCTGAAGGAGAAAAAATTTACGCTCCTCTAGGCTATATCCTAGCTCTCCTTTTCGAAAAATTTAAAATGTCCGAATCCTCTTTAGCGGCTTGGTATCAAGGGCTTTGGTTTTATCATATGATCAACACCATGGTGTTTATTGCCTCCATTGGGCACACTAAATTTTCTCATATTGTTTTTCTCCCGCTCCAAGCCTTAATCACACCAAAGAGAAGAGGGGCCGTTCTCGAGCCCATGGATTTTGAAGACGAAGATGCCGAAACTTTTGGACTTGGCAAGCTATCAGAACTCACCCTTAAAAACAGGTTTGACATGTTAGCTTGTATAGAATGTGGACGCTGTACACAAGCCTGCCCAGCCCATGAAGCCAGTAAACCTCTCGACCCTAAGCTCATCATAACAAAAGCTCGAGACCTCGCCCTAGAAACCCAAGCAAAAGGTCAAACTGATGCCGAACTCTGGGGAGAAAACCCCATTTATTCTTTTAGTGAATTGGATTCATGCACAACTTGTGGCGCCTGTATGGAAGAATGCCCTTCTAATATCGAGCATATAAATATTATTATGCAAGCCAAACGTTATAAAACTCTTACCTTGGGCAATATTCCTCCGGCTGCAGCCGATGCAGCCAATAAGGTTAAAATCAATGGAAACCCCTGGGGAATCGCTCAAGATGATCGTTTCAAGTGGGCCGAAAATTGCGATGTACCGGTTATTACAGCTGGTAAAAAAGTTGAATACCTCTACTATGTCGGATGCGCAGGCTCTTATGATGCTGCCAATCAAAAAGTTGTTCAAGATACGGTCAACCTTCTCAAAAAAGCTGGCGTTGAATTTGCTGTCATGGGAAAAACTGAAAAATGTAACGGTGATCCCATACGCCGTTTTGGAGATGAATACACTTTTTATGAAATCGCCATTGAAAATATCGCAAATATGAGACAGTACCAATTTGATAAAGTTGTCACTCATTGCCCTCACTGTCTTCACACCATTGGTAAGGAATACGCCAAATTTGAAGATGGCGAATTTGAAACTATTCACCACACAGAGCTTCTAGCTGACCTTCTTAAAACAGGCCAACTTAAACCCAATAAAACTATTGAAAAAGAACTCACCTTCCATGACCCTTGCTACCTCGGTAGGCATCATGGTGAGTACAATGCCCCTAGAGAAGTTCTTAAATCTATCCCCGGAGTCAAAATTAAAGAAATGGAAAAAAATAAAGATACCGCTCTTTGTTGTGGAATGGGTGGAGGAAATATGTGGTACGAACTCCCGGAAGGAGAAGCTCTTGCCAACAACAGGCTTGTGCAAATTGGAGAGACCCAAGTCTCCCAACTTGCAACGTCTTGCTCCTACTGCCTTATCAATTTCAACAGCTCAAAAGCTCAAGTCAAGGAAACTGAAGAGATTGAAATCGAAGATGTTGCCAACATTCTGGCAAAATCCATTCTTTAATGCTGTCTTGATCATCTTTTTGATAGGCTTCTTTTCGAAAGAAGCCTTTTCTCAAGCAGATGATCAACCACCAGGTCTTATTGAAGGACTTCAAGTCCTTATTGAGTCCCAAAGAGAGGAATATCAAAAAAAAATTCAATCTATTCGAAGCCGAATTGGAATTGAAACGCCTATTACCAAAGAAGAACTAAAATCAGCGAAGCTAGAACCAGAGTTTTTAAAAAGCATTTTTCTTCACACTGAGTCTAAATGGCTTGAACATTTAAAGAAAAATGACTGCTCTTTTCTCGCTCTTTTAGACAATGATTTAATAAGGGGAGATACAGGAATTATCAAAACCATACCTGTCATAACTAATAAGAATAAGCTTTTTTTAGTTCCTAAAAATAAATTTATTGAAATTTCACTAGAGTTTAAATGCTTTAATAATAAACAAATATCTAAACTCTTCTCTAGAAAAAATTTAAAATCTACACTTGCAGGAATCCATTACCCCACTCCAAAAACTAAATTAGAATGTCATAAAATTCTTGATGATTGGAAAACAAACCCCTACCTACCCTATATTTGCCGAATACCTGAAGTTATTATGCGTGGTAGGAAAGCAGACCTCCTCTTAAATAATTTCAAAAAAGCTAATTTTCGATTGTCAAAAAAGCTATCCCCTGTAATTAATGATTACCGATGGCACACTCAAAATATTGAATTTTTCAAACGCAATTACCTTAAGAATATTTGCCATGGACTTGAAAAAAAAGAATATTTTTGTAGCCCTTATCTAGCCCAAGACGTCTGGTCAAAAATTATCAACGGCGAGCGCCCAAAGGAACGATTACTCTACAAATGCCGAAATTTATACAAAAAAGATAATATTAACATCAATCAATTAAAAACTTGTGCAGTAAGAATGAATCAATCCCCTGAAATTTGCACCACAAAAACATCTGAAGGATATCCTTCTCTTTTCCCAAAACCCAGTTGCAAAACCATCAGTACTGCCCTAAACTCATCAAACTTAAGAACACCTTATCACGACTGCCCTGCAAACGTAGACAATCTCGCTGTCACAAACATTCATAGATTGATAAATCATCTCAAGCCCAGAAAAATGATCTCAAAATCTGAAAGCTGTTTCAGTGAAGCCAATTATACATTTGCAAAGTTAAATATTGATTTTAAATGGGAAGAAGGGTGGCCACTTCGATTATGCTATCTAGATAGAATTGAAGATCGAGAAATTTGCAAACTCTATATCCCTGGGCACTTAAAGGGAGATGGTGAAAAGCTTAGTGAAGAATCTGTGGTTAACTTTATCCTTAGAAGAATAAAAGGAATAGATAATTACAAAAAATGTAAATTCATTAGTAAAGCTCAATATAACCCTAACCTTTTAGAGTATAAAAATGGTTGTTTTATCGTTTTAGATAAGAAGAAATGTAATAATGCCTTCTGCCCTAGAAAAATTGTCCTCGATAATCACGTAATAAAAAACAT
Organism: Bacteriovoracaceae bacterium; assembly: GCA_965206965.1. GTDB lineage: Bacteria > Bdellovibrionota > Bacteriovoracia > Bacteriovoracales > Bacteriovoracaceae > CBDBLK01. The sequence continues at coordinate 1,027,053 of OZ242254.1, forward strand.
TACATATAAAGGGAAAACTCATTTTAATTATTTCCCAATTAACTATGCCAAAAGAAAATTTAGTGCCTTTAACATAATGAGTGAGGTTTATAAGTTCAATCAAATTAATATTAAAAATTTAACCGATCTTGAAATTTTCCTAACAAAAAATAAAAATTCTATCGCTCATGGTGTTGGATGCGCCGAAGATCTACTTCCCCTCTTCTTTAAATCAAGGACTCTCAATCAATGCACGCCAATGCCTTTTATCACAGATGGTGTCATCCGTGAAAATGGCAACAAGTTTTTAATTTTAAGGACTGCTGTTGACGATATACATTCTCCAAGACTTATTTTGTGGAACTTCGTCTTCACTGCTCTAAGTAATTTCAGAAAAATGCACCCCTTAAATTCATGGCTATTATATGGCATCAAAAGTTAAGCGAATTTTCAAAATTTTTCTTCTCTCCTCATCCCTATGCATTCAAGGAGAAAGTAAGCTTCCAATTCTGTCCACTAAGCAAGATATATCTAATCTGCGCTTTATTAGTTCCGACGGAAAATTTACTTATTACCAAAAGAGCTCTGGAAGCTTTCTCTTGTCAACAAACTATAAAGTAAAAGAATCTATTAAATTAAGCCAAAACACTCATTTTCAAGTTAAAACATCCCAAGCTAGAAAATGGGTTATTGTCAGTGCCAATGAAGATTACCAAACTTATTACTCCCCTCAAAGCCTTTGGAAAATTTATAAAATTCCTTTCGGTAAAAGTCAGTCCAAATTTATTGGCAAAGGCCTTGCCCCTCTATTACACCTAAATGATGAATGGATCAGCTGGTTTAACCCGTTTGAAAGAAAAATACATTTTATTAATTTAAATAAGGAAGCATTAAAATTTTCTATTCCGACAGCTAATATTAAAAACCCTTATTTTATTCCTGAAGTTATTATGCTAGATAACAACCGAATTCTCTTTACCGACATCAACAAAAAAGGCTTTCCTGGTATACTTCTTTTCGAAATAAATTCGAGAAAGATAACTCTTTTTCAAAAATTTGAAACACCCAATATAAAACTTGAAATTTGTCGAAAAAATAAGCATATCTATGTTGCTCGCTACGGATTTGATAACATCGAGCAAGCTTCAGTTATACGCCAGATTAAATCCAGTAGTTTAGACTACACTAAATCTAAGTTAGTTTACCAATCCAACAAAAATGATATTGGTCAGATGATATGCCATATTTCTGATGATTTTATTTATTTTATTAAAAATATATCTAATTCAAATGGAAAAATTATTTATGAAGTAGCTCAACTCAATACAACAAATAAACAAGTCAAGATTATAAGTGATATCTCTTTTGCGACTCAACTACTTGAAATGGACGGCCATCTACTCCTTCCTTACAATGGTTCTTATCGAGTTCTTTTAGGAGAAAATAATATGACGCAATTTGATCTCTTAAAGAAAAAAAATAATAAATTGAGAATGAAGAAAGGACAAGAGAAGAAATGAAATGGTTATACCTTTTACCTGCTTTCATTTTCTTTTCATCAAAAGCAATGTATTGGAGCCCCAAACGTAAAATGCCTTATGAAATCGAAAGTTTAATTAAAAGTATCCAATGGAATGATCTCAAGCCCAGCTTAAAGAAAAAATTTAAATCAAATGTTGGAAAAATTGATTTTATGATCAATAAAATCTCAGATAAAGATTTTTACTTTCTTACAAAAGCCATGACTTACAAGTATTTACTCAAGCACCACCCAATTAATCAAATTCCCGTTGGTTTCTATGATACCAATCCCTTCTTAAGTTCTAAATTCAAAAAAGAAAGTATTAAACTCATACCTTTTGGCCAATGGCTTCTCGCTACCATTGTTCGAGATCTCAGAGAAATTCATCGAACACCAAACTACCGATCATTTCTTAAATGGAGAAAAAAAACTGGACTAGCAACACCTGAAGTAAAAAAAATAGAAAAACGCCTTAATCTCATTGTTCCTTGGTTTATATTTTTTCAAAAAAGAAGTGTCCAAGAAGCAAATTGGGATCTACAACCCATCTTAAGTAATGTTCTTTCTAATCTTGGTGATCATTTTAAAGTTTATTGGGAATTAAAAAATAGTCAAAAACTTACTTGGCCAAAAAATTTCAAAATTTCTTGGTTCACTTCTCAAAAAAAAGAAACTGAAAATAAAAGAGAAAGTCTTCTCAATATTGTCGAAGACACAGTAAAAAAACATGAATTAAAAAACCTTCCCCTCCCCATCAATGATTGGATACCTAATAATTCTGACTTTGCCTCAAAGCTCACGCCAAATCCTAAAAATCAACAACCTCGTTCTAACTACAATCCACCTAAAACCTTGCCTAAACCCATCGACGACTGGGTCTTTGAATACTAAAACTTATTCTTCCAATCTAGGCTTAGATACATTTAATTAAAAAAATCTTTTAATAAATAAAGAGCACACCTATTGATTGAGACGGCTTATTATGGTTTCAAAATCGATAAATCATTGATTTTAAAGGGCTTTTATATTTCTCTACATAAGAGCATCAGACTTAGCCTTCTTCTCCCAAATTTGCTATAGTGCCGGCAATAACGTCAATCTGCTAACGCCCTCTTACAATAAAAGGGACTGAGGACATGCCCCTTAGTAAAAAACCCTATCGCGGCACTCGCGATTTTTTCCCCCCAGATAAAAGAGTTCAAGAACTTATTTTTTTTAAGATGAAAAAAATTGCTGAATCCTTCGGCTACGAACCTTACAATGGCCCCTTACTTGAAGAAGTTGAGCTCTACAAAGCCAAATCAGGCGAGGAACTCATCAACGAACAAATTTATTCTTTTATTGACCGAGGAGAACGTCATATTGCCATCCGTCCCGAAATGACTCCTACTCTAGCTAGAATGGTATCAAATATTCATAAGGAAGCTCCCAAACCCATTCGTTGGTACTCTATCCCTAACTTGATGAGATATGAAAAGCCCCAGCGAGGCCGTTTACGAGAGCACTGGCAATTTAACTGCGACATTTTTGGTGCTCCAGACAGGAATGGTGAAGTCGAAATCTTGCAAGTGGCTATCACTCTTTTCAATGAGCTTGGAGCAACTCAAGATCATTTTGAAATTCTTCTCAATGACCGCTCTATTATCGATTGTGTCTTTAAAGAAATACTTGAAGCCGATCAAGAGCAAATCTATCGCCTCTATAAAATTATCGACAAAGCTAAAAAAATCCCCAAAGAAGCACTCGAAAAAATGGTTCAGGAAATAAATCTTCACTCAAAAACTTCTCAAAAATTTTTTCAATATCTCGAATTAAAAAGCTTTGAAGAGCTTAAAGACTATCTTATTCAAAATAATAAAGAACAAGTTATTAAAAATTTTACTCATTTTTGGACTCTCCTCAAAAAAGCCAATATTGACTCTTATATTGGATTCGATCCAACAATCGTCCGTGGACTCGATTACTATACAGGCATTGTTTTTGAAATTTTCGATAAACACCCTGACAATAGAAGGGCCTTATGTGGAGGAGGTGCTTACGCGAACCTTCTCCAAATCTTCAATGAAGAACCTCTTCCTGGAGTTGGCTTCGGATTGGGAGATGTAACCCTCAAAGACTTTCTCACAGTTCACAATCTTCTTCCTAAAAGAGAAAAAGCTGAAATAGACATTTTAGCTACCTATCAAGACAGCAAAGCTTTCGAAAACGCTATGAATATTGCCAGTAAACTACGTCAAAAAGGCCTTCGAGTTCTTTTTCAATTTGAACCCTTAAAATTCAAAAAAGTTTTTTCTATCGCAGAAAAAAGAGGGGCTCAAAACGTTCTTCTTTTAGGTCAACAAGAACTTGAAGAAAAGAAATTCCAAATCAAAAATATGAAAACCAAACAACAAAATAATTTCGAATTCGATCAGATAGAGAATGCCTTTCAATTTGTTAGTCAGTGCTCAAGCGAGATAAAATGATGACAACATCGTCAGAATTACCCAAAACTTATTCACCTAAAGAAATTGAAGATAAATGGTACACCATATGGGAAGAAGGTAAATACTTTAAACCAAGACCAGGAAAAACAAATCAGTCTTATTGTATTATCATGCCTCCACCCAATGTCACCGGGAGACTGCATGCCGGTCACGCTTTGGATGTTACCACTCAAGATAGTTTAATTCGCTTTAAAAGAATGAAAGGATATGAAACACTCTGGCTTCCTGGTATGGACCATGCAGGCATAGCCACTCAAAACGTTGTTGAAAAATTGGTTTACGAAAAGGAAAAGAAAACACGTCACGATTTCAACAGAGATGAGTTTGTTAAAAAGATTTGGCAGTGGAAAGAAGAATATGGTGACATTATCCACAAACAACAACGCTCGATGGGAGCCAGCCCAGACTGGGATTACTCCCTTTTTACGATGGACTCAGAAGCCAACGAAGCCGTTCGAAAAGTCTTCGTCAATCTCTACAATGAAGGACTTATTTACCAAAGTGATTATATTGTCAATTGGGACCCTGTTCTTCAATCAGCAATTTCTGATGCCGAAGTTGAACATATTGAAATCCAAGGTGCTTTTTACCACATTTATTACCCTGTTAAAGGAAGTTCTGAAAAACTAGAGATTGCAACAACACGACCCGAGACTCTCCTTGGTGATACGGCTGTTTGTGTTCACCCAGAAGACAAGCGCTACCAACACTTAATTGGAAAAACGGCTATCGTTCCTCTTTGTAACCGGGAAGTTCCCATCATTGCCGACAATTACGTTGACCAAGAGAAGGGGACCGGATGCTTAAAAATTACACCTGGACACGACTTTAACGATTTTGAAATCGGTCAAAGACATAATTTGCCCGTTCTCAATATCCTCAACAAAGACGGAACTCTCAACCAAAACGGTCTCAAATGGCAAGGTCTAAGCAGCCTTGAAACTCGCGATAAAGTCATTTTGGCCCTAGAAAATCTCAATCTCTTTAAAGAGAAAAAAGAACACACCCATCAAGTAGGTCATGGGGATCGCTCAAAAGCTGTTATCGAGCCAATGGTCTCCAAACAATGGTTTCTCAATGTCCAAGAAATGGCCAATCAAGCAGTAAAAGCCGTTGAAAGCGACAAAACGCGCTTTTATCCCAAGCAGTGGGAAAACACTTATTTCTCTTGGTTAAGAGAGCCCAAAAACTGGTGCCTTTCTCGTCAACTTTGGTGGGGTCATCAAATTCCCGTTTACAATTGCCAAGACTGCCATCACCAATGGGCCAGTGAAACAACAACCCCTAAAAGCTGCCCCTCGTGCTCGAGCACTCAATGGCAACAAGACCCTGATGTCCTTGACACTTGGTTTAGTTCTGCCCTTTGGTCATTTTCAACCCTAGGATGGCCAAATCAAGAGAGAATGGAAGCGAAAGGGTTTAACAAGTTTTATCCTGGAGATGTTCTCGTTACGGGATACGATATCATCTTTTTCTGGGTCGCTCGAATGATGATGATGGGAATAAAATTCATCAAAGATATTCCCTTCCACCACGTCTACATCCATGCCATCGTGCGAGACAAGTTTGGTCGAAAAATGTCTAAATCTCTTAACAATGGTATCGACCCCTTAGAGATGGTCGATAAATATGGCGCCGACGCTTTCCGATTCACTTTAGCAGCAGGCTCTGGTTACAACCGCAACATCAATCTAGACCCTGAAAGAATTGGTGGTTATCGAAACTATATCAATAAAATCTGGAATGCTTTCCGCTTTATTCATCCCTATCTTGAAAGTGCTCAAGATCAACTACCTCCAAATGCTGAGCTCGATGTTCAAGAGCGCTGGATTCTTTCTGAACTTAATACTGTTACAAAAAAAACCAATGATTCTTTTGAAGCTTACCGCTACGACGATGCCTGTACGGCTATCTACTCGTTTGTTTATGATAAATTCTGTAGTTGGTTTATCGAACTTTCTAAACCTATTTTGAATGGAAATGACAAAAAAGCTATTACTCGCAGAGCAACTGTCCTCAAATTTGCCTTTAGGGAATTTGTTGCACTTCTTCACCCTTTATCCCCTTATATTACAGAGGAGTTATGGACTTACTTAAAGCATAGAAATGAAGACCTTCTCATCATCCAAGACTACCCAGAATTCAATCAAGAGCTCATTTTTTTAAATGAACAACGCCATATGAATTGGTTTGTCGACGTTGTCACTGCTGTCCGAAACCTCCGCTCCTCAGTCAATATTAAACCAAAAGAAGAAGTTGAAATTGAATTATTCTCCGATATCAAAGATGCTATTTCTTACTTTAATGAAAACAAATCTTTTATTGCCACACTAGCAAGAGCAAAAAAAATAGTTATCACTTCAAAAAAAGAAAAACGTCCTTCCAAATCAATTATGTCAGCAACATCACATACAGAGATTTTTCTTAAACTGGAAGGAGTTATTGATATTGGCGAACAAATCAAACGCTTAGAAAAAGAACTCATAAAAACTAAAAAAGAATGGGAGAAGTTTAAAAACAAACTCTCCAATCAGAAGTTCTTAGAAAATGCCAAAGAATCCGCTATCACCGAAGCTAAATTTAAATTTGAAGACCTAGATCAAAAGTTAAAATCTATTCAAACCACATTAACAAGCTTCCAATAAGAAACCTAGAGTTCTCTTACTCTCTTTTGAGAAAATAAAACAGTGTAGTAAATTGTTCCATAAGAAAGAATCAATAAATTAACAATAGGGATTGAAATAAGAGTTAAAAACAGACCTCCAGAAAGTCCATAGGTGATAAAAGAAGACTTCAAGTCTTTTATACAATCCTTTAATTCCATATTATGACGACACCAATTGTAATCTAAAAAACTTATCGCCATCAAAATTGTAGATAGAGCTATAGAAAGAGGTAACAATAACGGAACCCAGCTTATTAAAAAAGCAACCAAAGAGAGAAAAAGAATAAAAAAGACTTTTTTTACTTCATTCACAATAGTTTTCCCTAAACGATTCAACATACGTGAAAAAGAATCACCTATTTTTATAGGGCACTGACCTCCGACTGCTCTTTCAACTCGGTTTGATATAATATCGTTAAAAGGGCTTGCGATAAAAGAAACGATAAGAACAAAAGTCCAACTTAAAAGAAGCCAGAAACCTATACCTAAAACCCCCATAAAAACATAATAAATAATACCTGACCAACTTCCCAAAGAAACTTGTTGCTCTATCCAGGATTTGCCTTGTTCTAAAACATCATTAAACAACCAAGACCACAATAAACTGTAAAAAATAATTCCTATAACTATAGGGAAAAGAGCAAAAAAAAGAATTAATTTATCTTTTCCTAAAACAACAAAAGATTTCTTAAAACCCTCAATTATATCTTTCATATATCTCTCCAAAATTTAATTTAAATGCTGATCCCATTGTTGAGGGTCAGAAAACTTAAATTGATAAAGTTCATCAAAATCTCGAAGTTCCGATTCATCAGGAATGGCCCTGACTAAAGATTTAAATCGTGACCAACTTAAACACATCTCCATAATCGGAGTTTCTACCCTTAATTTTTCGCATCGTTCTATTTTTTTTTTAGCTTTATTGAGCATTCCCGTAGCTCCCGCCTGGTTTTCAGTCAAATAGTGGAGTAAGGCCGTGGCGACTTGGATAATAGTCCAATAGACATTACGCGCATTGTCTCCACGATCTTCCATCCAAGGGTCCTCTAGCTCTTCGTGGCATTCCCAAAACTTCTCTTGGTTATAAAGCACTATTCCAAGCCTCATTTTCTTTAAGTGCTCAACCCCAAATTGACCAAAGTGAGTAGATTTCATATAGGAGTTTTCAACCTTTATTTTCAACTTTCTGAAAGATACATCGTTTGTATTTTATGCTAAATTTTCGAAATTGTTCATAGTTGATAAAAACTAAAATAGGATCTTCTTGTGAAAGCCGATCCCCGCTACATTAGTCAAACATTAGTACCTGAGTATGTAAGAAACCTACAAATCTATCAAGCAGGAAAACCTATTGACGAGTTAATGCGAGAAAAAGGGCTAAAACGCATCTCCAAACTCGCCAGTAATGAAAACCCCCTAGGCCCTTCTCCCCTCGCGATAGAAAAAATGGCTCAAGGTCTTAAAAACCTTCACCGCTACCCCGACATGCATGCCTTCGCTCTAAAATCAGCATTGACTGATCTCTATGGACTCAAAAGAGAAAATATCATCTTAGGAAATGGCTCGGAAGGAATTATGTCTTATATTATAAGGGCCTTCCTTCAACCAGGCTCTGAAGCACTAACTTCAGAAAACACTTTTATCGGATTTTCTATTCTCGCCCGCTCAGTTGGGGCCAACCTTAAAACAGTACCTCTCAACAAAAATTCTAGCTACGATATTCAAGCGCTCGGCGATGCTATTAACGATCACACCAAAATCATCTACATTGCCAATCCTAATAATCCAACAGGTACTTATATTAAAAAACAAGAATTTGATTCCCTTATGGAAAAAGTTCCCGGTCGCATCTTAGTAATACTTGATGAAGCTTATTTTGAGTTCGCTAATACCGAAAAAGACTACCCTGACTCTATGGACTATCGATACGATAATGTACTCACCTTAAGAACTTTTTCTAAAGCCTATGGACTAGCAGGTATAAGAGTTGGTTATGGATTTGGTCACGAAAACCTTATTGGTGATCTACATAAAGTTAAGCTCCCTTTTGAACCCAATCTCATTTCTCAACTTGGAGCCCAAGGTGCCCTCTTAGATCGCTCTTTTTTAGAGAAAACAATAGAAACAAACAATCAATTAAAGTCTCATCTAGAAAACTTCCTCCAAGAAAAAGGCTTCTCTCCAATTCCCTCTGTTACCAATTTCATCACTTTCAAAACAGGTTCAGAAAAAGCTAGTCATGACTTATTTGAAAGCCTTCTCGACCAAGGTGTTATTATCAGGACCCTAAAGGTCAATGAAATGCCTGAATTTGTCAGAGTCTCTATTGGCACCTCTGAAGAAATAAGTCATTTCTACGAAGCCATGGAAAAAATTCTACCCCGTTACGATGCACAATATGGGAGACCCCAATGAAAATTTGCCGCTATATTTATCAATCTGATTTTTTTTCTCAATCAAGACTAGGAATACTTTTAGAGGAAGGCATCCTTATTGATCCCAACTTATGTTTTGCTTTAGATTATCAAAGGGAGGGTCGCTATAACCCATTTGAAAGAGCCAATCATATTATGCCAACAAGTCTTTTTCATCTTCTCAATACTGCAGACAGCCCTCTTGAAAGACTTGAAGACGGTTATGCTCTTTATCTCTTTTTTCAAAAAGTAGGAATCAATCATCTCCGAGATGGAACACCGGTTAGTTTTCAACTAAATAAGAGCACCAATATTAGTTTAAAATCTCCTATAGATAAAATAGCTACCTATAGAGATTTTTACACTCATGAAAAACATGTTCAAAAAGGATTTGAAAAAAGACAAGAACCAATACCTGAAGCTTGGTATGAAATTCCAGCTTATTATAAAGGAGCAACTGAAGGGTTTATTGGCCCTGAAGAAGAAATTCTTTGGCCTCATTATACAAGCAAATTGGATTACGAACTCGAATTAGCAGCAATTATCGGAAAAGAAGGAAAAAATATTAAAGAGGAAGAAGCTATAGATCATATTTTTGGCTATACAATCCTTAATGACATATCCGCCAGAGACATTCAAAAAAAAGAAATGTCTATCCGACTTGGTCCAGCCAAAGGCAAAGATTTTTGTTCCATTATCGGTCCAGTTATCACCACGATGGATGAATTTGAATTTGAAGAGCCCAATCTCCTCATGACCGCTAAAATCAATGGAGAAGAGTGGTCTCGTGGATACAGTGGAGATTCTCATTTTAACTTCTCTCAAATGATTGCGCATGCCTCTATGGACGAATGGATTCTACCAGGGGATCTTTTTGGCTCGGGAACTGTTGGAACTGGATGTGGTCTTGAACACAATAAATGGATTCAGCCTGGAGATCAAATTGAACTTACAATAGAAGAAATTGGATGCCTAAGAAATAAAGTTGGGCAAAAACAAGATTCGAGGTAACAACATGGAAAATTTTAAAGCAAGTGGAGTTTACACAAAGCAAGCACACGTAAAAATACCAAAAGGACATTTTGAAGAAGAACACGGGCGAAAAGGGTTTTTTGGTCGAGTTAGCCAGCTTTATCACCAAACACCACCCGTCAATTGGACTCATATTGAAGGTGATCTTAAGCCCCGATGTCTTCCTCCTTTATTCTCAAAACAATTACCTCAAAATGAATTTATTCCTTTTCTCAAAAATAATGATGTTATTCTCAATGTTGCTTTTTACAACAAGAGTTTTGAAAAATTTTTCCGTAATGCTGATTACGATGAGCTTTTCTTCATCCACGAAGGGGAGGGTGTTATAGAGACCACTTATGGTCCGATTGAATATCAAAAAGGGGATTACATCGTTATTCCTCGAGGAACAACTTATAAATTATACAAAAAAGCTGATACAAAACTTCTTAAAATTGAATCTTCAGGAGAATTCGAAGAACCATCACGAGGCCTCCTTGGACCGAATGCGCTTTATGATCAAACAGCTAAATATATTCCCAAAGCCGCATTGGGATCAGAAAACAATCAACCAGAATATCATTTAGAAATCAAACGCCTAGGGAAACTTACCACTGTTACTTATCCAAATAATCCTCTTACAGCCGTGGGCTGGAAAGGTAGTGTCTACCCATGGAAAATCTCTATTTATGATTACTGCCCCATTACAAGCCATCGCTACCACATTCCTCCATCTGGGCATACAACTTTTGTCGCGCCTAATTTTGTTGTCTGTAGCTTTGTTGAAAGACCATTAGAGGATGAAAAACACGATGTCCTTAAAGTTCCCTTCTATCATTCAAATATTGATTACGATGAGGTTCTTTTTTATCATCAAGGCAATTTCTTCAGTCGAGATAATATTGATAAAGGATCAGTAACATTTCATCCTCAAGGGATTCATCATGGCCCTCATCCCAATGCTTTTAAGAAAGGCTCAGGAAGAGATTACACTGATGAATATGCTGTCATGATCGATGCTCGACACCCACTAGAACCAACATCTTGGTTTCTTGAAAACGAAAATAAAAATTACTGGAAAAGCTGGATGGTGAAGTAAAATGTTAAGTTTTAATACAGATAGAGAATTTTCTCAAAATTATAAAGTTCTTATTGGTTCTATACTACCAAGACCCATTGCCGTTGTTTCAACACTTAATGAAGATGGTAGTAATAATGTTGCTCCTTTTTCTTTTTTTACTGCCGTTTCCGCAAAGCCTATGATTTTAGCTTTTAGCCCATTAATAAGAAGTTCAACTGGTCAAATGAAAGACACTCCTCGAAACATTCTGAGAGATAAAGAATTCGTCATCAACATTGTTTCAGAAAAAATTGCAAATAAAGTCAATCTTTGTTCTCAAGAATTACCTTACGGAGAAGATGAATTTAAGGCTTCAGGACTAACGCCCTTGGACTCTCAACTAATCCAGCCGAAACGTATCAAAGAAAGCCTTATTCATTTTGAATGCCAATTTCGTGACCGTCTCAACTATGGTGATAAGCCGGGTTCCGGCCAAATCATGACTGGTGAAGTTGTTAAAATTCACATCGATGAATCTATCTATGACAATGGTCGTATTCTTACACCAAAACTCAACCCTGTAGGTCGCGGGGCAGGGAACGATTGGTTTAGATGCACTGATACTTTTGCAATGGAACGTCTTATGAAAGCTCAAATTCAAAAATAATACTATTCCTCAGAAATCTGAACTTCTTCACAAATCTTTTTAAAAGTCTTTTCTTCACGAATAGCGTACATTAAATTATCTTTCATTCGCTTATCGGAAGTGTAATACTTTTTAATTTGTTCCCCATCCAAACCAGAGCTTTTTACAATTTCATCTAGCTTAGCATTAAAATCTACATCTGAAGTTTCAACTTCAAATCTTTTAGCTAAAGAGTCTAAAATAAGACCACTTCTAACTTGAAATTGAGCTTTTTGAGTTAGATCCTTTTCCCACTTAGAAAAGTAATCTTCCATCATTTTTTCATTAAAACCTTGTGCCGAAAGAGTCTTTTTTACGTCCTCTTTAAGGTGGTTTTCTTGTTGAGCAATTAGAGCTGATGGTACATCAAAATTATAATCTTCAACTAATTTTTCTAAAATAGCCTGGTGAAGCTTTTCTTTACTTGTTCGCTCTTTTTGATTTTTTAGGTTTTCAATATTTTTAGCATTAAAATCTTCTAATGATTCAAAACCAAACTCTTTAGCTAATTCGTCTGTTAACTCTGGATAATTCTTTTCTTTAATTTCTATAAGCTCAATATGAAATTTAACTTTAGAACCTCGAAGTTCTTCAGCTTGATAGTCTAAAGGAAATGTTAACTCTAAAACCTTTTTCTCTTGCATCTCCATACCAATCATTCCTTCTTCAAAGCCAGGAATAAATTGATCGGAGCCTATTTCGAGAAGAAACTCTTCCCCTCTCATATTCTCGGGGCGTGAACCATCTTCTTTCTCTCCTTCGAAATTAAGAACAGCATATTGACCTTTTTGTAGGCTTCCTTTCTCAATAGGAGTCATTTCTGCTTTTGATTTGAGGTAGTTATTCTTCAAATCCTCAAAGTCTTCATCTTTGACTTCTATTTTTTCTGCCGTAAAAGAATATTGAAAAAGTTCTCCAATCTCAACTTCAGGAAATATCTCCACAACGGCATCAAAGCTCACTGACTTTCCAGAGTTGTACTTCATATTTTCAAAATTAGGATAACCAACAACTCTAAGTTTTTCTTCATCAATTGCTTCAAATAATCTTTTCTGAACAAAATTATTTAGAGCATCTGTTTCAATTTGAGGTCCATAAATTTTTTCAACCATGGTCAAAGGTGCTTTGCCTTTTCTAAAACCCTTTAAATTGACCGTCTTCTGCTTTTCAACAAGAGCTTGCTTAATTTCTACCGAAAGGTTAAGCGAATCAAAATTGAAAGTGATTTTCTTTGTGCATCCATTAATTTCTTCAACTGTGTAGGGCATTTGGACCACCTTATTTCTCTTTTAACAGCGCAGGGCAGTGAAAAATTGATATTGGGAGTCAATTTATCTATGGGAAGTCAAAAAGTCAATAAATCGAAGGGCTTATATTAAGAATAAGAAACTTTCGTCAGATACAACCCACAGGCAGGAGCAACAGCACCAAGTCGATTTTTTCGAGGTTCTTTCAGCGCCCTCTCAAAATCGTCAAAACCAACTTTTCCCCTTCCCAAGTTCCACAAGGCCCCAACCATAAGCCTAACCATCTGTTTTAAAAAGCCACTCCCCTCAATGCTGAGGAGGTAATAACCACCATATGCATCGCGCCAAAAAATTTCAGAAGGAATAAAATCCAATCGACAAGAGTATATTGTACGAACCGTCGATTTCACAGGTGTTCCCACAGTGAAAAAATTTCTAAAATCATGCTCCCCCAAAAAGGCTTGGCAGCCTCTCTCAATTAACTTCGTATCGAGATCATATTCATACCACGCCATGAGATCCGATAATTGGGCGGGTGGTGCTTCTCCTTGAGTGAACTTATATTGATAAAGTTTTTTCTTTGCTTGAAAAACTGGTTCAAAGTGAGAAGAGCATTTTTTCGAATCTAAAATACGAATTTCACTCGAAAGATAGCTATTTAAACCTCTTAGCAAGCCCATTTCTTCTATTTCCAAAGGAAGATCAACTCGCACAACTTGCCCAAGAGCGTGAACACCCGCATCTGTCCGCCCTGAACCCAAAGAATAAATACTCTCTGACTTCGCTATCTTTTTTAAGGCCTGGTTTAGCTCTCCCTGCACCGTCTTTTGATTAGGCTGAACTTGCCACCCAAAAAAATCTGTTCCTTTATATTGAACCGTTAAACAATAGCTGGGCATTATTTATAAATAATCAAAAGAAAAACCTGCACCAAAACTTGTCCCAGAAATACTAATGTCATCCTGAAAATTCGAATAACTTTGATGTCTCGCTTCTAAATTAAAATAACAATTCGTTACATTATATTCTTTAAACATATTAAAAATGTTTTTTTTAAAAATATTGGCTAAAGAAATTTTAAACCGACCCATTCCCATATAACCACGCCCTAACTGACGACGATGCTTTTTTGCTTCTCTATAATTTCTATCAGAACGAGTTTGATAAAGCCCCATCAAAGATGGTCCTCCTCCTATTTGCAAATTAGCATATTTTTGAACAGGAATTTCAAAAGATAGTGTAAAGTCAATTGGTATTGTCCACATAATAAATTTAGCTTTCTTTGAAATTTCGCCACTAGAAAAAATTCCTTTTCCATTGTAATACCCCAAACCAAAAAACATTCCATAAGTAAGATTAGTCCACCCTCGGTAGAAGTATTTATCAAAACCTAAATGTAAACCACCACCTCTTTTGCTATTTGAGCCATTTATAAACGTTTTCTTAAAGACACCTCTTTTGTCGGTAATTTCATAGTTATCCATAATATAGGAAATATAAAAAGCTTTTTCTCCTCGATTATAAATGCTTTGAAAAAGATCTCGATATGTATGCCGAATAAGGTTTGGATCATTTTCATGCAAAAAAGGCGTTTGGTTACTAAAACCTAAAATCTTCTCTCTCCACGTTACAGAGGGGACTTCTCTATCACCAGAACCAAAAATTTGATAAGATGCTGGAGATGAATTTTTTTTTGAAGCTTCGTCAGGAAAGCTTCCAGGGATATGTGCTCCTAAAGTTTCTTCACCACTCTCACTTATAGAAAGCTCCATCTCTTCTCCCGAGCCAGGGATATGACTTTGATAGTCCTCAGCCAAAACAGAAGATATTAAAATAATTTGAATTAAAATAAAAAGAGAGTGAAGATTAATTTTCATCCTCTTCTTTCCACTGAAACACATCCCCAAACTCTCTTCTCCACCTAAGGTAAATAACAAATGAAATTAATGTGTATATAGCCATTCCCAAAGCAAATACTATTTTATAATAACTAAACGTCAAAGCAGCTCCAATAAAAAATAGAAAAAGAGCACTTCGCTTATGCTTGCGAACCCATTCAGAGTCCTTAAAACTATTAAATGGAACATTTGTAACCATTAAAATTCCATAAAAAAAAGTATAAATCATTGGTGCTAATAAGAACTCGTCTATTATTGGGTATTTATTAGCTAAAAGAATATAACCCACAATAGCCAACGCTGCCCCAGGGCTTGGTAACCCTTGGAAGTAGGCACTCGATACCCTATTAATGCTAGCATTGAATCGAGCCAATCTTAAAGCTGCAAAAAGAACGTAAATAAAAGAAACAGTGGCACCTAGTCTTCCAAACTCGTGTAAATACCTTTGATACATCAAAAGAGAAGGTGCAAAGCCAAAAGAGATCATATCTGACATCGAATCAAATTGTTCCCCAAAGCTAGATTGGGTTCCCGTTAATCTGGCCACTCGCCCATCAACAGAGTCAAAAACAGCACCAAGAACGAGAACCATAGAGGCTTCATAATACTTCCCTTTGATTGCAAAAATGACAGAGCCAAAGCCACAAGCCATATTTAATGCTGTAAAAATATTAGGAAGGAAAAAAACAATTTTTTTAGGGTGGTTACTCAATTTATACCTTTACGAAACTCCAGGCAAACCCGCAATGATCGTCAAACCAGCCATCGCCTCTTGATCACTGTCAACTAGTATCTCATATTTAGAGGGCAAGTATAAGAGAACGGTTCCACCAAGGGGAAAATGCCCCACGCTTACCTGGCACTTTCCTCGATCACCCGGAATAACACTTACCTCTGGCCACAATCCGAGGGGGCATTTAATCAACTGCATACCTAAGAAATCCCCTTCGACACCACGAAGCAATATAGCCAAACTGGGCGCCATTTGTACCTCTTGAGAGGGTAGTTCTGTCTTACAAAAGCGATAAAAGGATTTACCTCTCTCTACAACTAAATCTATAACTTCAGACTTGGAGGGCAAGTAGAGACCAAATTCTTTCCACCACGGTATTAAGATTCGGAATTCACTTAAATTTTTACCAAAAAATGCATGATCAACCCCTTTTTTTATCGAGATAACTCGACCATTAACAGGAGAATAAATCATTCCTTTTTTAATAGCTGCATCTTCGTGGTAAACACTTTTGTATTTCCGAAAAAAGAATAAAAAAATTCCATAAGCAAGAATTGCTAATAAGAGAGCAAAACTAGATTCTATAATCCATAAAATAAATATTAAAAAAGCAAAAAAGCAATGAACATTATAAGAAAGATATGTTCTTTCCATTTTTTACAACTCTCTATCTTTAGAGCTCATTGAGTATTTGTTAGAAATTTTAAACTCTTTTTCTGAGGATCGAAAATAAAATGGCTTAAAGCGATCTTTCCGTTTTAAAACTCTACTAAAAATCTGCTGAGGATATTCCTTTAACAATTGAGTTGTGCTTTCAGTTTGGTAACCTTGGATTCTATCACTGACATGATAGAGTTTCTTTTTTTCTGAAATATAATCCTTAAATTGATTCATTTTTATAAAGCAGTGCCTAGATTTATCCTCATTCCACTCATACAAAAAAATTTCACTTTTAAACGCCTCAGCGCACCAACAACCTTTTTTAATCCCTTTAAAATAGGGTATTTCAAAACAATAAAAAGAACTTATTTCAACATTTTGCCATTCAAATATTTGAGCCATTCCTTCAGCAAGCCTTATCCCTGTATAGCTTCCTGGTCCTCCACTCAATATTATTTTTTTTATATCTTTAACTTGCTGATTATTTTTTTTTAGAAACTCATGCAGCTCTCCATGCAAAACAGATGATCCCTTTTTGTTTTGAATTTCCCTAAAATCCACCCACTCAAGCTTTTCGTTAAGCAAACCAAACTGTAAATAAAAAGAGCTGTCTAAAAAAAGAAAATTCATCTTAATTAGAAAAATCGGCTGAAATCATTAAAGATAGCTCCAACCATTAACATCAATAAAATAGAAAGTCCTACCTGTTGAGCAATTTCCATTTTTCTCTGTGAAACTGGCCCTCGATTAATAATCTCCAGAAATATGAACATGATATGGCCACCGTCTAAAACTGGAATTGGAAGAAGATTAATAATACCTAGATTGATTGAAATTAAGGCCATCAATTGGAAAAAATAAGAAATACTTGTGTTAAAAGAATCTGAAGCAACTTTACCGATAGCAAGAGGACCACCAACCGTCTTAAATGAGACCTCTGCAACCAACAGTTTTTGAAAAGAACTTACCGTTTTTATCATAGTATCCCAGGTGCGCCTTAAGGCCCTTAGAGAAGAGTTTAGAAAGCCGAGAGGCTTCGTCTCAACAAAACGCAAACCTAAAAATTCACCAGCGGAATAAACACCAATTAATTTTACGGCTTTTCCTTCCTGCGTTTGAATCTCCGGTTTAATATCGGATATTAAAACTTTGCCCTCTCTCCAGTAATGCAATGAAATCTTATCTTTTTCTGTTTCTTGAAGCTTCTGGCGCAATTGATCAAAGCTATACACAGGTTCATCATTTAAAGCCCAAATAATATCTCCACCTCTTAAGCCTCCCTTCTCTGCTGGAGAATGCATTTTAATCGATCGAACCCTTAAATCTAAAGTTCGATAACCTTTATTAGCGAGAACTTTACTTAACGCTAAAGGTGTTTTCAAATCTAACTTAAATCGTTCAAAGGGTGAAGCTTCTGCTTTGTAACCAATTAGCGAAGCTGGTTCTGCTTTAACAGCAAAAGCATAAATCTCTTTCTTTTTTCCACCCGCGAATTGAGAAATTTCATCATAGGATAGCTCCCAACCAACTTTACTAGAGCTAAAGCTCAAAGCTACCATTTGTCCTTGAGAATCAATAATAATAGGTTTTCTTAATGTTGGAGGATATTTTAAAAATTCTTTAAAAAACTCCTCCCCTGTTTTATTAACAATGAATTGATGGCTTTGCCCCAATCGACTTATTGTCATCGTTTTTATTAATTCTTTACCCTCTAAAGCAATATCAGTTGGGTTAGAAATTTCCACTTCATTAACTTTTTTAATCACATCTCCCGAGCGGAAACCAATCTGATAAAAAACCGACTCTGGTTGAACAACACCAACCCTTATTTCTGGCAGTTTCTCTCCAGTAACGAGAAGAGAGAAAAAGATGAAATAAGCTAAAATAAAATTAGCTAATGGTCCTCCCATGACAATCCAAAAACGAGCCCACTTACCCTTGAAAATAAAGCTCTGAGTCCTTTCGTGTTCAGGAATAGCTTCTCTATTAAGGGGATCATCACCAAACATCTTGACATAACCACCCAGAGGAATCAGGGAAATGGCATACTCCGTAAATCCTTTTTTGAACTTAAAAAGCTTAGGACCAAACCCAATAGAAAAAACTTCAACACGAACACCAAAAAGGCGAGCAAATAAGTAATGCCCTAATTCATGAAAAAACACTAAAGGGCCAAGAAAAAGAACAAAAATACCTATTTTTTCAAACATAGTTTAAAAGCCAAAGGGGTTTTTTATGATTTTAAATGATGATATTTTAGCACTGTTAGAAAGAAGGGGGCCAAGAAAAGAAGACCGTCTATCCGATCGTACACTCCTCCATGCCCTGGTATGATATTAGAACTATTCTTAATTTTGACTTGGCGCTTAATCTTAGACTGAATAAGGTCTCCTATCTGACTCAAAATACCTAATAAGCAAAATAAACCAAATAACTGAAAGCTTATAAAACCAAAAAAGGCATACCATCCCGCTCCACCGGCCAATCCCGCTGCCATAGAGCCTCCAACAAGACCCTCAATAGTCTTGTTAGGGCTTACTTTTTCCCACAATTTAGTACGCCCAAAAGTTTTTCCAAAAAACCATGCTCCCGTATCCATGCCAACCACAATAAATATAAAGACTAACAATAAGCTTCTCCACTCTTCAAAAAGTAATAGTGAGGAAAAAGAAAGAATGGGAAATAAAAGAAAAAGACCTGCTATCCAAGGAAAAAGGTTGCCTATTTTTTCAACTATATTAAATTCCATTTTCACATAAAAAAGATAAAAAATTAAAATCACGTTTTGAATTAAAGCAATATTTATTGCCTGCTGATAAAATAATGGAGTTGCATTGATATAACTCAAGTAAAGAAAAGGTGCGGTAAAAAAAAGTTGAGATAAAATATAGAAAAAGGAAAACCTTTTTCGTTTAAAAATATTGCAGAAAATTTCATCAATAACCAAAGACCCAAAAATAAAAATAAGTCCGTTCGTAAAATTAATGCCTGCAAAAACACAAGCAAGGAAAATGGCCCCTAGAACCAAAGCTGAAGTTATTCTTTTGAGAGTACCTGATGACATTTCTAGAAAGCCTCCTTTTTCTTAAGAATACTAAACCTATTCTCTTTCGCTTTTCTAACTGCTTCATCAAGTCCTGAAGCTCTCTCTACGTAACCAAATCTTCGTTCTCTAGAGGAAACTTCCTCTAAAATTTTTCTGAATTCAACAGCCTTAAATTCTGGCCATTTTGTTTTCGTGAAATACAGTTCAGCATAAGCGATCTGCCAAAGTAAAAAATTAGAAATCCGTTGATCTCCCCCTGTTCTGATAAGAAGATCAACATCTCCAGTGTCTGGGGAAAGAAGAAAATGGCTCAAATCCTTCTCGTTAATTTTCTTTCCAGGATTTTTTTGAATAAAAGAATTAAAAGCCCCAACTATTTCAGAGCGCCCTCCATAACCGAAAGCAAACGTTAGTTTTAGTCCTTTAAAACCTTCTGTTTCTTTTTCAAGCTCTAAAACCAATTGTTGAGTATTCATGGGAAGATCGGAAATATCTCCGATAACTTTAAAGCGGATTTCATTTCTTAAAATTCTTTTTCTTTCTTTTTTTAAAAATTTTTTAAGAAGATTAAATAATGTTGTTACTTCATTGAGTGGTCGGCTCCAATTTTCAGTAGAAAAAGCATAAAGAGTTAAGGCCTGAATACCAAGATTGCTTGCTTCCTCTACAATCTCTGAGACAGCACTCGAACCACGAACATGCCCCCATACTCGTGTATGAGAACGTGTTTGAGCCCATCGTCCGTTGCCATCCATAATGATAGCCACATGCTTAAGAGAATGCTCTCTTTCGTTCAAAGCCTATTACCCTTACCTCTTCAAACTGTAAGAAGTTCTTCCTCTTTTACCTTAACAATTTCATCCACTTTTTTGGTATACTTATCTGTTACAGCTTGAATTTCTGTTTGCCACTTTTTAGAGTCATCTTCAGAAACTTCTTTAGATTTCTCTGATTTTTTAACCAAGTCATTTTGATCACGACGAATATTTCGAATAGCTATTTTTGCCTCTTCTCCAAGTTTTTTAATTTCTTTAACTTGATCTTTTCTCCGCTCTTCTGTCAAAGCGGGAAATGGAATCCTGATAAGATTTCCGTCATTAGAAGGTGTTAATCCCAAATTAGCACCTAGAATGGCTTTTTCAATATCAGCAATCATCGTTTTATCAAATGGCTGAATCTGCAATAAACGTGCTTCTGGTGTCGAAACCTGTCCCACTTGATTCACAGAAGTCTGAGAACCGTAATAATCGACAGAAACTCCATCGAGAACATTTGCAGAAGCCCTTCCTGTACGGACTTTCGTCAACTGGTATTTTAAAGACTCAATGACTTTATCCATTCCTTCTTCAAGTTTAGACTTTATTTCATTAATCATATCAATCCCAAAATGGCTTAATTTCCATGAACAAGAGTTCCAATTTTCTCACCTGCAACAACTCTCTGGATATTACCCTTTCCAAAAGTATTAAAAACAATAATATCTATCTTATTGTCCATACAAAAAGTAATTGCTGTTGAGTCCATCACTTTAATTTCTTTATTAAGAACATCTATATATTTAAGAGAGTCGAATTTTACTGCGTCGTCATACACCAATGGATCCTTATCATAAACACCGTCAACCTTAGTCGCTTTAAGAATAATATCAGCATCAATCTCACTGGCCCTTAATGACGCTGCAGTATCCGTTGTGAAATAAGGATTCCCCGTTCCTCCAGCAAAAATAATCACTCTTTTTTTCTCTAAATGGCGAACCGCTCTTCTTCGAATGTAAGGTTCTGCGATTTCATTCATCTCGATTGCTGTTAACACTCTTGTATACACATCACGCCTTTCAAGTGCATCCTGAAGAGCAATAGAGTTAATAACCGTTGCTAACATGCCCATATGATCAGATGCTGTTCGATCCATTCCTTTCGTCGCCCCTGCAACTCCACGATGAATATTACCCCCTCCAATAACAATCGCTATTTCAACACCCATTTCATGAACAGTCTTAACTTCTTGAGAAAGAGTTGTTAGTGTATCGGGACAAATGCCGTATTTTTGTTTCCCGGCCAGCGCTTCACCAGAAAGTTTTAACAGAATCCTTTTGTACTTCATCCGATTTAAGCCTTGGGTAAAAAGGGAAGTTAGAAATCTTCCCAGAAAATTTTATTTTAACTACTAATTTTTGCCAGCCATTTTAGCCACTTCTTCAGCAAGATTATCTTCCTTTTTTTCAATGCCCTCACCCAGATTAAGTTTCTGAAAGCCAACAATGGTTGTTTCATTACCAAAACCTTCTAAGAGCTTTTTCACTGTAAGATCTGGGTTCTTTACAAATTTTTGTTCAAGAAGACAGACTTCTGTAGCCAACTTTCGAAGTTTTCCTTCCACAATCTTTTCAATCATTTTCTCAGGCTTACCCTCTTCTTTTAGTTGAGCAGCATAGACCTCCGCTTCCTTCTTCTTGAATTCTTCATCAATATCATTTCCACTAACAAACGTTGGGTCCGTTGCAGCTACATGCATCGCTAAATCTTTAAGAAGTTCTTGAAACTCAACAGAGCCAGCATCAGTATTCGATTTAACATTAACCAAAACACCGATACGCCCACCATGATTATAAGAACCAACAGCGGAAGCTGCTTCGATAATCTGAAAACGCCGTATCGCAATTTTTTCCCCAATCTTAAGGGTGAGCTCATTAACTTCATCCTGCTTTAGTGCCGTTAGAGCCTCAATATCAACAGGGCGCTCTTTTAAAATGTAATTCGCCACACTACTTGCAAAATTCTTAAAATCATCACCCTTAGAAACAAAATCTGTTTCACAATTAACTTCAACTAAAACACCTGTTGTACCCTCGACTAAAGAAATAATCGTTCCTTCGGCTGCAACACGGGTCTGTTTTTTCTGAGCCGCTGCTAAACCTTTTTTGCGAAGATAATCTATAGCTGTATTAAAGTCGCCATTACACTCTGACAGAGCTTTTTTACAGGCCATCATTCCTGCACCAGTTTGCTCACGAAGTTTTTTCACATCACTTGCACTAAAAGACATCCCTAAATTCCTTATTCTTAATAACTTAAATTTTTTCAACCAGTGCTTAACTAACTCTTACTCTTAGCAGCCTCTGTATCCACTTCAACCTCTGCTTCCTGGAGGTCGATATCTTTTTCAAACTTAGAAATAATCTCACTTTCAAGAGAAACATCACGACCTGGTTCCGTAGAAGAGGATGTTTTTGCTTTAGAAGCACTTTTACCACCCTCACTAACAGATTGAGCAAAATATTCTGCAAAAAGCGTCACTGACTTTATTGCATCGTCATTACCTGGCACAACAAAGCTGATACCTTCTGGATCACAGTTAGTATCAGTTATCGCAACGACAGGAATACCTAATTTATTCGCTTCGTTTACAGCAATCCTTTCATTATTGGGATCAATAACAAAAACAACCCCTGGAAGCTTTCTCATATCTTTGATACCGCCAAGGTTTTTTTCAAGTTTAGTAACATCTTTTTCAATTTTAGATCGCTCTTTTTTAGTAAGAAGATTAAAATCGCCAGTTTCTTTCATCTTTTCTACTTTGCGGAGTTTATCGATTGAAAGATTAATTGTTTTATAGTTTGTAAGCATCCCTCCTAACCAGCGGTTAGTTACATGAAAAGCCCCACAAGATTCAGCGGCTTTTCTCACCGCCTCTGCAGCTTGTCTTTTTGTACCAACAAAAAGAATAGGGCTTCCTTCTAAAGAAGACTTTTTAATGAGATCATAAGCTTTTTTAGCGAGAGGGATTGTTTTGGAAAGATCGATAATATAAATGCCGTTTCTTTCTCCGTAAACATACTTTTTCATCTTTGGATTCCACTTGTGAGTTTGGTGCCCAAAGTGAACTCCAGCTTCTAGTAAGTCATTTAACTTCAATTCTTTGCTCATTGTAACTCCTCATGTTGATGGTTAAGCTCCTCATCCGATACTACCCTTTTGTTAAAAACTCAGGCAGACCATCAACCGGATGATTGTCAATTATCCCCTTTCCAAGGGGGCCAAAATAAGTGTTTCTTGATAACACAGGGGCACAAGAGGGGCAAGGGATAAGGGGACGGAGTCGAGCTAAATATCCTCGGAACCAATAAGAACTTCTCGTCTCTTAGAGCCTTGGGCTGGTCCAACGATACCCTGGACTTCCATTTGCTCAACAAGTAGAGCCGCACGATTATAGCCGATTCTAAGACGGCGCTGCAGCATAGAGGCACTCGCCGTACGGTGTTCTACAACAACTCGAACGGCCTGTTTAAAAAGCTCTTCATCTAACTTCCCAACACTCCCATCAGCCATCGAAAAGACATAAGAAGACCCGTAGGAAGACTCATCGACTTCCAGACCCTCTCCGCTCTCCAAGAACTCAACCGCTCCTTGATGAAATTGCTGGGGCATAGGACTAAGCTTGTCCATCAGGGCTTCTATTTCCTCTTCATCTACATAAGAGCTATGAAAGCGAAGGTTCTCTGTTCCATTTCGAAAGAGGCCATCGCCTTTACCAAGGAGCTTTTCTGATCCTATTGTCGTTAGAATAGTTCGAGAGTCCTGTTGAGAGGTTACTTTAAAAGCCACACGCGTGGGGAAATTCGACTTGATAACGCCTGTAATAACGTCAACTGAGGGCCTTTGAGTCGCCAAGACTAAATGAATTCCCGCTGCTCTCGCTTTAGCAGCTAGACGAGAAATATTCCCCTCTATTTCCTGCCGCACTTTCGTTAACATAAGATCGGCAAATTCATCAACAATAACGACCAAATAAGGGAGCTCATAGTGCCCCTCAGGTTCATTTTCATAATAAGAGTGAATTTGAGCTAGCTTATCCGGGGTCGCTCTCTCAAGTTTTTCATTAAAGCTTTCAATATTTCTTACACCAAAGTCTTTTAGGATAGAATAGCGCCTCTCCATTTCTTGGCAGGTCCAAAGAAGTGCCAATGAAGCTTCCTTGGCACCTGTTATAACGGGCATCATTAAGTGGGGAAGACGGTGATAAACAGCGAGTTCTAATTGTTTTGGATCAATTAAAATTAATTTCATCTGGGACGGTGATTTTTTCACCAACAAAGACACCAGCAAACTATTCACAAAAACAGACTTCCCCGCTCCAGTCGCTCCAGCCACAAGCATATGAGGCATACTAGCAAGATCGACAACAAAGATCTCACCAAAAGCATTTTTCCCCATAGCAATAGGCAGCTTGTACTGAGAGGAACGAAAGCTATCTGACTGCAAAACTTCATCCAAATAGATAAACTCTCGAGGATCTCTGGGTACTTCTATTCCCATGGTTGTTTTTCCAATCATTGGATAAACAATTCTGATCGGTGCCCCATATAAAGCTAGACTCAAATCGGCTTCGTGATTTAGAACTTTTGAAACTTTAACTCCCGATCCAAGCTCTAACTCAAAGGTATCAACAACAGGCCCTTTCAATATATTGATAATATTTCCATCAATTTTAAATTCAGCTAGTTTCGCTTCAATTCTTTCCACAATATCTTCAAAATAAGTGCTATCTGGAGAAATATTTTTTGATGCTGACGATTTCGAAGTCAAGGAACCAATAAAATTATGATAATTGATCTGTTTAAAATCAACTTCCTGTACCTTCTCCCTTTTATTTTTTTTAATCACTTTCTTGTTTTTATCAAAAGGATTTGAAGATTTCTTAAGTCCTGGCTCCGGGAGTTCTAACCTATTAACAAATTCAGTCTTCCCAACCAAACTCTCTTTCAAAGGCGCTACCGATCGACCTCTTTTTAATAACGAGGGGATATCAAGTTCAATAAAAGCTTTAAATTTTATTTTTAAAACTCTAAATTTCTCATACCAAAAAAGGGGATTAAAAAATGCTAAAGCCCACCATACCCTTTTTGGCAACTTGCCTAAAAAAACAAAAATACCAATAATAACCTCTTTAAAGGAGGAGCGAAAGGAGCCGGCAAAAAAAACAATCATGAAAGCGAGTCCCAACGCTAAAACAGAGTGAGGGTTCAGTAGCTTTCTAATAAGGTAAGAAACTCCAGTCCCCGTAAAATCGGGGAAAAAATAACCGACCAACAAAAGAGAGCCTAGAGTGAGACTTAAAAAGTTAACTGTATCAAAAATCATTTCCCGGTGAGAAAACTGAAACGTATAAAAAAGAGAAAAAAGAACAAAAGGAATAAAAACCCAAGGTCCTGTGTAATAACCAACAAAAGCGACAAGGCTACTTAAATAATAAGCGAAATAACCAAATTGACCGGACTCTGAGCTTATCGCTAAGTAATTGTCTGGCAGCATATTTTGGTAATAAAAGGCAATGAAACTAATGACTGTGAGCAAGAAAAGGAGAAAAAGTTCAAGCTTAAGAATCTTTGACACATTCGACATACTTCATTGTAGGGCCCAATACGTATTAGTGTCTACTCAGGTCCAAAGACCTAAATAAAATGCTCATCGAATCATAAGCTTTTTAGCGAATTTCCCACGCCTGATCCCCAGAAGCATCAATAACCAATAACCGATTTAAACCATTAGCGTCCGTTTTAATTGTCGCTCGAATATTTTCCGGCGTAATGCCAGGAAAAGTTGTTTCATCGGCATTGGTTTCAATCCCGTTAGTTACAAGAGTGTCATTTTCGTGGGAATTGTAGACCAAATAGAAAGGCACATCTCCTTCGGCATAACCTCCTAAAAAATTCGTTCCAATATCTAAGCGCCCAGCCGCAGGAAACTGCTGATCTGAGGTCGAATCAGTGGGAGGGATACTTCCCCCTCTAGTCATATTAATCGTCCCGTACAAGCTTCCATCGGTGTTAAAAAACCTTACCGTCCCCTCGTAAGGCGAAGCCACTGCTATTGAGCTAATAGCTTGATCACCATTAGTAACCGACGCTAATGGTAAAGGAATTCTTTGAGCCAGAACATTGAGAGGATAATACTCTGTTGCGTTTGTTCCCGAATCATCAGCTCCACTAAAACAAGAAATGGGCCCACTGGCCCTCAAAATAACTGCCCCATCTGGATGATACTTACTAAAAGTAGACGTCAATTCCGTTGATAACTCTATGGGGCTCCCCGGAGAAACGGTAAACGACCCCGTCTGCCCATCCCTTCCATGATAAGTTACCAGTGTATTAGAGTAGAGAGCCGATACCCTTCCATTGTGGGAGTAACCAATAAGGCGAGTTGCCAGAGGCGGTATTAACCTTACATCAGAGTTTCGATAACCAACGGCAGAGACAACCGCGGCAAACACTGGCTGAGTTGCGACCAGTTGATACTCAGCATCAGCCGTCGTATCAAAAGTGGTATACCCAAAAGCGGCGAGATCCCGTGAGTCAACCTCACTACCCGAGCCATCTAAAAAACGCACTGTAGTAGCGGGAGCAGCTCCAGCACTAACATAGACCCGCCCTGTATCCTGGCTTCCCCCTGAACTAAAGCGAAAAGCAAAGAAAAAGAACTGCCGAGCACTGAAAGCTTCGACCCCTAAAGGCATCGGCCCTTCATAGGTTGAATGAGTTCCCAAGTTTTCACTCACTCCACTAATTCCCCCAGTACTCGTGATAACCGTACCTGGTGAATAACCCGTTAGAACTCGAACATCTCCTCTATTTAAAAAAAGTCTCTGATTAACCGTGCCAGCAATTCTATCGGCTCCGCTATTAAAAATTTCAACAACATTGTTGTCCGAAGCCGAAGCAATTTGAACTTTATTACTAGTGGTCGCCATAACCACTTGAGCTGTTTGGGCCATTTGTCCATCATCTCCCTTTTGAATGGCATCGTAGAGATCAATAAAACCACTGGCCGTTTCTACTGCATCGAAAAAAGTTACCGCTTCCCAAGCTGTTCCATTGAATCTAAGAATTTGACCCGTTGTCGGTGTAATACCGGTTAAGGATAAAAAATTCTGATCATCCACATAACCCTTCACCGCTCTTTGACTGGGGACTCGACCATCTGAATCCGCCGCCAGATTGTCATCCGTATCCACATCCGATGAGGCCACCGCCCCCACATCTCCCGCTAATGCCCCCACCTTAGAAATCTTACTCCAAGCAATC
Source organism: Bacteriovoracaceae bacterium (assembly GCA_965206965.1). Taxonomy (GTDB): domain Bacteria; phylum Bdellovibrionota; class Bacteriovoracia; order Bacteriovoracales; family Bacteriovoracaceae; genus CBDBLK01. Next base: position 1,054,539 of record OZ242254.1, read on the forward strand.
CCCGCACTGGCGTTGATATCAGCATTAGTGATCGTATCATCTGAGATCTCCGAGGATTCAATAGTGCTCCCCAAAAGGGAAACCGTCCCCGGTAAAACTCCCGTGGGAAGGGTCCCCACTGTTATCTTGGCAGCATCAATGCTGCTATCTAATTTAGCATTGGTGATACCTCCGTCTTTGACCCTTAAATCATTGGAGTTAATTTCTATGGTGGTGTTGTCAACATTGACTGAAAGACTCGCCGTTCCGCTAGTCGCTCCCCCCGAAAGTCCCGAGGAAACTCCCGTCGTTACTCCCGTAATATCCCCCATATTGACACTCGACCAACTTAAGTTTCCTGCCCCATCGGACATCAAAAAATCCCCACTATTTCCATCGTTAACCGGAAAAACAAAGTTAACATTACCACTTAAGTTCGTTGGGGCCCTCAGAGTTATATAGTCATTGCTTCCGTCATTGTCTTTTAAGAAAACGCGACTATCCACCATGACATTGTTAGCGTTGTTGAGATTATTTGAATTTAAATCCAGATCTCCAGTCATCGCTACTGAGCCATCTGGCCGAAAGTCTGTCGTCGCTTCCCAGGTCGCTCCATTGTAAAGAAGAACGTGATCACTTGAAGGGGTAATACCAGTTAAGGATAAAAAGTTCTGATCATCCACATAACCCTTCACCGCTCTTTGACTGGGGACTCGACCATCTGAATCCGCCGCCAGATTGTCATCCGTATCCACATCCGATGAGGCCACCGCCCCCACATCTCCCGCTAATGCCCCCACCTTAGAAATCTTACTCCAAGCAATCCCCGCACTGGCGTTGATATCAGCATTAGTGATCGTATCATCTGAGATCTCCGAGGATTCAATAGTGCTCCCCAAAAGGGAAACCGTCCCCGGTAAAACTCCCGTGGGAAGGGTCCCCACTGTTATCTTGGCAGCATCAATGCTGCTATCTAATTTAGCATTGGTGATACCTCCGTCTTTGACCCTTAAATCATTGGAGTTAATTTCTATGGTGGTGTTGTCAACATTGACTGAAAGACTCGCCGTTCCGCTAGTCGCTCCCCCCGAAAGTCCCGAGGAAACTCCCGTCGTTACTCCCGTAATATCCCCCATATTGACACTCGACCAACTTAAGTTTCCTGCCCCATCGGACATCAAAAAATCCCCACTATTTCCATCGTTAACCGGAAAAACAAAGTTAACATTACCACTTAAGTTCGTTGGGGCCCTCAGAGTTATATAGTCATTGCTTCCGTCATTGTCTTTTAAGAAAACGCGACTATCCACCATGACATTGTTAGCGTTGTTGAGATTATTTGAATTTAAATCCAGATCTCCAGTCATCGCTACTGAGCCATCTGGCCGAAAGTCTGTCGTCGCTTCCCAGGTCGCTCCATTGTAAAGAAGAACGTGATCACTTGAAGGGGTAATACCAGTTAAGGATAAAAAGTTCTGATCATCCACATAACCCTTCACCGCTCTTTGACTGGGGACTCGACCATCTGAATCCGCCGCCAGATTGTCATCCGTATCCACATCCGATGAGGCCACCGCCCCCACATCTCCCGCTAATGCTCCCACCTTAGAAATCTTACTCCAAGCAATCCCCGCACTGGCGTTGATATCAGCATTAGTGATCGTATCATCTGAGATCTCCGAGGATTCAATCATGCTCCCTAAAAGAGAGGTTGTCCCCGGTAAAACTCCCGTGGGAAGGGTCCCCACTGTTATCTTGGCAGCATCAATGCTGCTATCTAATTTAGCATTGGTGATACCTCCGTCTTTGACCCTTAAATCATTGGAGTTAATTTCTATGGTGGTGTTGTCAACATTGACTGAAAGACTCGCCGTTCCGCTAGTCGCTCCCCCCGAAAGTCCCGAGGAAGCTCCCGTCGTTATTCCCGTGATATCACCTGCACTAACGCTTGACCAACTCAAGTTTCCTGCCCCATCGGACATTAAGAAATCTCCATTACTTCCATAACCATCAGGAAAAATAAAATTAAGATTGCTTCCCAAAGCTGTCGGAGCTCTTAAAGTTACATAATTATCCGTTCCATCATTATCTTTTAAAGATACAAGACCATTGACAACAACATTTCCTTGAACATTAACGTTATTAGCATTGTTAAGATTATTCGAATTAAGGTTTAAACCACCAGTCATCGCTACCGAACCATCGCGCTTAAAATCAGAAGAAGAGCCTATTTTTCTCCACTGGGTGCCATCATAAATAATCCAATCACTCACATTCCAGTTATTTTCACCATCTATTGATGTTGTCCCTGCTGTTCCAATAATGTAGTAATCTCCAGAAGTAGGGGATGTATTAGCTCCCCCATCTGCTAAAGCCGGGGTATTTGAGTTGGCATTCCAAGTCCCCACTAACCGAAGACCACTTAAAGGAAAGGGCCCCCAACTTCCCGAATCAAACATGAGGACATCGCCATCACTTGCCGACATATTTGCAATTTTTTGAGCCGTCACAGCTCCGTTTTGAATTGTTGCCGTTGAAACGCTGTCATTTTGAAGAGTAAACGTCACTGTATAAGTCATTTGTGCATGGGCATTAGACAGAACGAGAGATAGTAGATTCCCAATCAGGATACTAATATTTCTTGTTGGAGCTGCGACAATTCGAGTTGACGTCTTAGTTGTTATACTAAAATTTTCACTAAAACCCATTCCATCCGTTAATAAAACATCATTAACATTATCAAAATTAGCCCCATCAAGAATAAGCTCATCATTCAAAACCGTTATGCTTGTCAACGTTGCGTTGATATCTCCTTCGTATGTAGTCGGGAAATAGCGATCACCAATATAACTCTCTTGACCATCTTCAAAACAGCCATTAAAACAAATCAAAATACTCAATACCAATAATCTTTTAGCATTTTTCATAACAAGTTTTGTTTGTTAAAAATCAATTTTAATATCAAAAGAAATTCCAAAATCGCTATATTGATTTTCATAAGGAGAAAAATGTACCTCCCCTGTATCAAAATTTAAGCTCGTTCCAACACTTCCCCATTTAAACTTTCTGTTCAGATTTATCTTATTTTCAAAAAAGTTACTCTTCTTAATTGATCCACTAGATGTACGTCCATAAATTCCCCGACCGATAAGGTGAGATGATTCAATTGAGCTCTTATCACTTAAATCTAAATTAAATTGAAGACCAACTTTAGGAACAACATTGAAAGCGCTTTTAAATGTAATAGTATTACCGTCACCTATGTAAAAAACTTCTTCTTGAAAATCTAATTTAGTAAAGATTTTATTTTTTAACCAAAAATTTCTTAAATAAGAAAAAGAATACGATCCTTGTTCGGCTTGATTCTTAGATAAGCTACCTGAAGTTGGACTATACCATTTCCAAAGAGTCCGCTTAATTTCTGTTTCATAAATCGAACTCTTGGTTTCAAAACCAAAAATCATAGAAAAACTATTTGATGGCTTAGAGATAAGCTTGAGAGTTACATCGTTAGATACATTTTCTCCTCTTAATATTCTTTGTGAATTGAATAGTGAAAATCTAAAATAAGTTGATGAAATTGATTCATTTTGAATCAATTTATTTTGTATCTTTCTAGGAGCTATCTCCTTAAAAGCAATCGAAGATGGCTCACGTCGAGTTTTTTGATTTAAAAGACAAACAGAAGGAAGCTGTATCTGATTGCCTGGTTTGATCTTATTAAAGTTTTTAATTTGTCTATTTTGCTTCTCGAATAATCTCAATCGTTCAACATGAGGTATAGGACATATTTCATAAAGTGACTCAATGATTTGAGAAAAAAACTCTTTCTTTCTTACGGTGTATCGATTTTTATAAACAACAACGTCTTGAACTTCTTCAGCTTCTACAAATTCATCTTTATCTAAAGAAGCAGTTGAAAACAATTCTGATTGATTTTCTTTGTATGGTGTGCAAATTGAAGGAATTTTAATTTTTTGGTTTATTCTTATTTTATTAAAATTTTTAATCTCGTTATTTGACTCCTTAAATAAATTCAATCGTTTAATATAGGTTGTTGAACAATCTTTGCGAAAAGAACTCACAATCTGAGAAAAAGAATCCCCTTTTTCAACAGTATAAAAACTCATACCAGAGGGAGAACCTCGCGCTTCTTGATCAAAAACCTCTCTCTCCTTCTCACCTCCTTTGACAAACTCTTCCTCTTCAAACCCCTCTGCCGTCTCCTCCAAAACGGCCACTGAAGACAACCCCACGTCTCCCTCCTCTCCTGGGAAACAGACTGAGGGAACCTGCAATTTAAGGCCCACTCTTATCCTATTAAAGTTTTTAACTTCACTATTTGCCTCTTTAAACAAACCCAACAACTCAACATAAGGCATCGAACAGCTTTTATGAAAAGAGCGAACGATTTGAGCAAAGTTCTCTCCTTTTTCAACAGTATAAAAACTCATACCAGAGGGAGAACCTCGCGCTTCTTGATCAAAAACCTCTCTCTCCTTCTCACCTCCTTTGACAAACTCTTCCTCTTCAAACCCCTCTGCCGTCTCCTCCAAAACGGCCACTGAAGACAACCCCACGTCTCCCTCCTCTCCTGGGAAACAGACTGAGGGAACCTGCAATTTAAGGCCCACTCTTATCCTATTAAAGTTTTTAACTTCACTATTTGCCTCTTTAAACAAACCCAACAACTCAACATAAGGCATCGAACAGCTTTTATGAAAAGAGCGAACGATTTGAGCAAAGTTCTCTCCTTTTTCAACAGTATAAAAACTCATACCAGAGGGAGAACCTCGCGCTTCTTGATCAAAAACCTCTCTCTCCTTCTCACCTCCTTTGCCAAACTCTTCCTCTTCAAACCCCTCTGCCGTCTCCTCCAAAACGGCCACTGAAGACAACCCCACGTCTCCCTCCTCTCCTGGGAAACAGACTGAGGGAACCTGCAATTTAAGGCCCACTCTTATCCTATTAAAGTTTTTAACTTCACTATTTGCCTCTTTAAACAAACCCAACAACTCAACATAAGGCATCGAACAGCTTTTATGAAAAGAGCGAACGATTTGAGCAAAGTTCTCTCCTTTTTCAACAGTATAAAAACTCATACCAGAGGGAGAACCTCGCGCTTCTTGATCAAAAACCTCTCTCTCCTTCTCACCTCCTTTGCCAAACTCTTCCTCTTCAAACCCCTCTGCCGTCTCCTTCAAAACGGCCACTGAAGACAACCCCACGTCTCCCTCCTCTCCTGGGAAACAGACTGAGGGAACCTGCAATTTAAGGCCCACTCTTATCCTATTAAAGTTTTTAACTTCACTATTTGCCTCTTTAAACAAACCCAACAACTCAACATAAGGCATCGAACAGCTTTTATGAAAAGAGCGAACGATTTGAGCAAAGTTCTCTCCTTTTTCAACAGTATAAAAACTCATACCAGAGGGAGAACCTCGCGCTTTTTGATCAAAAGCTTTTTTTCTTTTTAATTCTTTTTTAGATCTCTTTAATACTGGAAGTTTTGAATTAGATGACAAACCTGATTTTTTTTTCTTTTCATCTTCTAGATATAAATTCTCATAGGCATGAACTACCGCTATTGAAAAAATAAACAAAAGAAAATAAGATTTATTGTTGTTCATTGAACAACTTATCGTTACATCAAATCATTTTTTAGGAATAAATTAATACTATTTATCAACAGGCAAAATATGCCTTAGTTTTTGATAAAAATTTTTCTTATCATTGGACTCAACAAGAAAGGCTAAAACCCAAAATTATTAAATTAGGTTTTTTGGGTAGTCATTTGAAAAAACCTATTCAACCCATCAAACTTCTTTTCAAACCTTCAACCAATCCAAACAAAAAAAAGGGAAACCATCGGCTTCCCTTTCTATAAAAACATTGGTGCCTCTTGCTATTCTCACACTCAGTCTCCCGAGCAATACCTTCGCCGATGACAGGCTTAACTTCCGAGTTCGGGATGGGATCGGGTGTTTCCCTGTCGCTAACGAGACACCAAAAAAATATCCTTCAACACTCACAAAACAGAACCATAAACAAAACCAAACTTGCAAAAAAATTTAAAAAAAGTAAGCACAAAAGCAAAACGACAATTTAGTACCAGTCAGCTCAATCCATCACTGAACTTACACCTCTGGCCTATCAAGCTCGTAGTCTACAAGCTGCCTTAAAAGAAGTCTTATCTTGAGATGGGCTTCCCACTTAGATGCTTTCAGCGGTTATCCCTTCCGAACTTAGCTACTCGGCAATGCAGCTGGCGCCACAACCGATACACCAGAGGTTCGTCCATCCCGGTCCTCTCGTACTAAGGACAGATTCTCTCAAACTTCTTACGCCCACGGAGGATAGAGACCGAACTGTCTCACGACGTTCTGAACCCAGCTCGCGTACCGCTTTAATTGACGAACAGTCAAACCCTTGGGACCTGCTCCAGCCCCAGGATGCGATGAGCCGACATCGAGGTGCCAAACCTCCCCGTCGATGTGAACTCTTGGGGGAGATCAGCCTGTTATCCCCGGAGTACCTTTTATCCGTTGAGCGATGGCCCTTCCACTCGGAACCACCGGATCACTAACACCTGCTTTCGCACCTGCTCGACTTGTTTGTCTCGCAGTTAAGCACCCTTATACGCTTACACTCTACGGCCGGTTTCCATACGGCCTGAGGGTACCTTCGTGCGCCTCCGTTACTCTTTAGGAGGCGACCGCCCCAGTCAAACTGCCCACCAGACATTGTCCCCCGGCCGGTTCACGACCGCAGGTTAGGATTCCAAGTAACAAAGGGTGGTATTTCAAGGATGCCTCCACGTACGCCAGAACGCACGCATCAAAAGCTCCCACCTATCCTACGCATTGTTACTCAAAAGCCAATGCCAAGCTACAGTAAAGGTTCACGGGGTCTTTTCGTCCTTCCGCGGGTAGCGCGTATCTTCACGCGCACTCCAATTTCGCTGGGCCTCTCGTTGAGACAGTGGGGAAGTCGTTACGCCATTCGTGCAGGTCGGAACTTACCCGACTAGGAATTTCGCTACCTTAGGACCGTTATAGTTACGGCCGCCGTTTACTGGGGCTTCAATTCAGAGCTTCTCCCGAAGGATAACCCCTCCTCTTAACCTTCCAGCACCGGGCAGGCGTCAGTCCCTATACTTCCTCTTACGAGTTCGCAGAGACCTATGTTTTTGATAAACAGTCGCTACCCCCTTTTCACTGCGGCCCCCAACAGCTCCATCAGCAAGTGATTTCACCATCAAGGGCGTGCCTTATCCCTAAGTTACGGCACCAATTTGCAGAGTTCCTTAACGTAGAGTTTACCCAAGCGCCTGAGGATTCTCTCCTCATCTACCTGTGTCGGTTTACGGTACGGACAAATAACAATCTCCTTACGAAGCTTTTCTAGGAAGCAGAGGATCACGAACTTCGGCTTGCGCCTCGTATTCGCCTCTCAGGGTTAACAACCAGGCGGATTTACCTACCCAGTCCCCCTACTGACTTAAACCACCATCCAACAGGTGGATTCGCTACCTTTCTCCGTCACTCCTCCAAGTCAAACAATTGTTACCTGGTACAGGAATATTAACCTGTTAACCATCGGCCACGCCTTTCGGCCTCGCCTTAGGATCCGACTAACCCTGGGCGGAGTCACCTGGCCCAGGAACCCTTAGATTTTCGGCGGGGATGATTCTCACATCCCTTATCGCTACTTATGCCACCATCAGCTCTTGTGAGACCTCCAGTGCTCCTTACGGTACACCTTCATCAGCAAACACAATGCTCTCCTACCACTCAAAAAGAGTCCGTAGCTTCGGTACGTATCTTTAGCCCCGTTACATTTTCGGCGCAGAACCACTGGTCCAGTGAGCTATTACGCTTTCTTTAAAGGATGGCTGCTTCTAAGCCAACCTCCTGGATGTCAAAGTAGTTCCACAACCTTTACCACTTAGATACGATTTGGGGACCTTAGCTGACGATCTGGGCTCTTTCCCTTTCGACTACGGACCTTAGCATCCGCAGTCTCACTGCCTAATTCGACTCATCGGTATTCTGAGTTTGATATGGTTTGGTAAGCCGCTAGGCCCCCTAGCCAAGTCAGTGCTATACCCCCGATGGTCAACACTAGACGCTGCACCTAAATGCATTTCGGAGAGAACCAGCTATCACGGAATTTGATTGGCCTTTCACCCCTAACCACAGGTCATCCCAAAAGTTTTCAACCTTAACGGGTTCGGTCCTCCACGAGGTTTTACCCCCGCTTCAACCTGCCCATGGTTAGCTCATCCCGTTTCGGGTCTACGACATGCAACTATTCGCCCTATTAAGACTCGGTTTCCCTACGGCTACGCCTTCAACGGCTTAACCTCGCTACACATCGTAACTCGGCGGCTCATAATGCAAGAGGTACGCAGTCAGGCCTTACAATAGCCCTTCCACTGTTTGTAGGTACACGGTTTCAAGTTCTATTTCACTCCCCTTATCGGGGTTCTTTTCATCTTTCCCTCACGGTACTTGTTCACTATCGGTCAGCAGGGAGTATTTAGGCTTGGAGGGTGGTCCCCCCAGATTCAGACAAGGTTTCACGTGCCCCGTCCTACTCAGGAAACAGACCCAGGTCCACCAGCTTCGGATACGGGACTTTCACCCCCTTTGGTCACACTTCCCAGTGTGTTCTCCTACCAGCTTCCCCTTGATGTCTGCCCTACTACCCCGGCATGCAAGCATACCGGTTTGGCCTGTTCCACGTTCGCTCGCCGCTACTAGCAGAATCTCTGTTGATTTCTCTTCCTCGAGGTACTTAGATGTTTCAGTTCCCTCGGTTCGCTCTACCCAAGCTACTTAACTCACTTGGGAGTCACTAGCGTTTCCACTAGCGGGGTTTCCCCATTCGGAAATCTCCGGGTCAAGGCCTATTTGACGGCTCCCCGAAGCATATCGCAGTCTAATACACGTCCTTCATCGCCTCCTGCTGCCAAGATATCCACCATGCACCCTTAGTAGCTTTTCTACCTACTTATTTCATTCAACAAGGTAATTAATCTAATCTTATCTTAGCTTGCGTCTTTTCTTTACAAGTTCTCGTCTTCTTCATGATCCTGTTATGTCAATGTCAAAAAACCTTTCGCCTCCTCAACCTAAAAATGGTGGGTCTGGCCGGATTCGAACCAGCGACCCCATCCTTATCAGGGATGTACTCTAACCAACTGAGCTACAGACCCTCATCAATCAAGGAAACTAAAAACGAGAAATGAGACAAAAAAGTTCTAAACGTTGACCAAAATTCGCTTCCACAAACTAAACCGTCTGTTTCCGCTAATTCCTTAAAGGAGGTGATCCAGCCGCAGGTTCCCCTACGGCTACCTTGTTACGACTTCACCCCAGTCATCAGTTCGACCGTAGGCGCTCCCCTCCAAAAGGTTAGGGTCACGACTTCAGGTAAAACCAACTCCCGTGGTGTGACGGGCGGTGTGTACAAGGCCCGGGAACGTATTCACCGTAGCGTGCTGATCTACGATTACTAGCGATTCCAACTTCATGGAGTCGAGTTGCAGACTCCAATCCGGACTGAGATGCACTTTTTGAGATTTGCTCACCGTCGCCGGGTCGCTTCCCTCTGTATGCACCATTGTATTACGTGTGTAGCCCTGGACATAAGGGCCATGAGGACTTGACGTCGTCCCCACCTTCCTCCTGGTTGGCCCAGGCAGTCTCTCTAGAGTGCCCAACTTAATGCTGGCAACTAAAGATAGGGGTTGCGCTCGTTGCGAGACTTAACCCAACATCTCACGACACGAGCTGACGACAGCCATGCAGCGCCTGTCTCCGCATTCCCCGAAGGGCACTCCTCCTTTTGGGGAGGATTCGCGGGATTTCAAGCCCAGGTAAGGTTCTGCGCGTTGCTTCGAATTAAACCACATAATCCACCGCTTGTGCGGGCCCCCGTCAATTCCTTTGAGTTTTAGTCTTGCGACCGTACTCCCCAGGCGGTGCACTTAATGCGTTAGCTACGACACGAAAGGGGTCAATCCTCTCATATCTAGTGCACATCGTTTACGGCGTGGACTACCAGGGTATCTAATCCTGTTTGCTCCCCACGCTTTCGCGCCTCAGCGTCAGTGTTCGTCCAGGAAGTCGCCTTCGCCTCTGGTGTTCCTTCGCATCTCTACGGATTTTACCCCTACATGCGAAATTCCACTTCCCCCTTCGAAACTCTAGATAAGCAGTTTCAGACGCAGTTTCGGGGTTGAGCCCCAAGATTTCACATCTGACTTACCTATCCGCCTGCGCGCGCTTTACGCCCAGTAAATCCGAGTAACGCTTGCACCCTTCGTATTACCGCGGCTGCTGGCACGAAGTTAGCCGGTGCTTCCTTTGATGGTACCGTCAATCCCTAGGCCTATTGGACCCAGGGCCGTTCTTCCCATCTGACAGAGCTTTACAACCCGAAGGCCTTCCTCACTCACGCGGCGTTGCTGCGTCAGGCTTTCGCCCATTGCGCAATATTCCCCACTGCTGCCTCCCGTAGGAGTCTGGACCGTGTCTCAGTTCCAGTGTGGCTGATCATCCTCTCAGACCAGCTAGACATCGTCGCCATGGTAGGCCGTTACCCCACCATCAAGCTAATGTCCCGCAGGCCCATCCATCGGCGAGTGCCGAAGCACCCTTTCTTGTTACCAACTCATGCGGTATTAGCCCGGATTTCTCCGGGTTATCCCCCACCAATGGGTAGGTTACCTACGTGTTACTCACCCGTGCGCCACTCTACTCACACCCGAAGGTGCTTTCTCGTTCGACTTGCATGTGTTAAGCACGCCGCCAGCGTTCACTCTGAGCCAGGATCAAACTCTCCAAGCAATATTCAAAAAATAAAATAGTTCTTGAATCGTCTAGTTCTGGCCGGTGTTTACTCAAAATAAATCACGGAGATTTATTTGTTTTAAACTTCCGGCGTCTGACCTCTACCAGTTTAACTGTCACGTGAGCATTACTAGCTTGAACTGTAGCAGCTGGTAGCTTCTAGTTTCGTCAGACTCAAGGTCGTTTAAAACCTTTTATCTCATTCTCGTCTTGTTCTTGCCCTACTAGAGGGCAAAACTTAAAGTTCATTATTTAAATGTTAAAGATCTACCGTACTGAAACAACAACCTAAAATTTAAAGAAGATGGTGGAGATGACTGGGTTCGAACCAGCGACCCCCTGCGTGCAAAGCAGGTGCTCTCCCAACTGAGCTACACCCCCATCGTTCTCAGGCGGTCTAAGGCTCCACTCTATTTCAGAGGTGAGGGGAAATCTAATGATTCCCTTGTTCCATGTCAACTTTTTAATTAGATTTTAAAAGAAAACTTTTAGATAATCCTAGATAGTTTTTTAACTCAATAAAGCTATAAAAACGAACATGGGAGGCTTAACATGATCTCTTTCAAGTCAAATTTTATCCATTTAGTGCTTGTTAGCCTTTTACCCGCAATTCTGAGCGGTTGCTTTAGTTCAGAGGAAACTTCTGTAAAGCACTCTAGTGCCCAAAAACAAATTACCGCCGCTGACTTAGACATTGACCACAACGGCATGTCCAAAGCAAAAGCAACCATAAAAACAGCTCATGGAAATATTGTTTTCAAATTCTATCCCAAGCAAGCTCCCCACACAGTCACTCGAATCATTGAGCTCATTAATAAAGGGTTTTACGATGGTCTCACTTTTCATCGAGTCATCCCCAATTTCGTTATTCAAGGGGGCGATCCCACGGCAACAGGAATGGGCGGTAGCGGACAAAAGCTAAAAGCTGAGTTTAACGACATCCAACACATAAAGGGAACAATCGCGATGGCCAGAGCAGAGGATATCAATTCTGCTGACAGCCAGTTTTATATTGCTCTTACAACTCTTTCCCACCTCGATCAAAATTACACTATTTTTGGCCAGGTTATAGCTGGTTTAGAAATTCTCGGAAAAATTAAAAAAGGTGACCGAATGCTAGCCATTTCCTTTCAAAAATAATCAAGCTTTTTCTCAATTTGTCGATGAGGTAGAAAGGAAGAGATTATGAGAAAAATAAGATTAATTTTTTTATCAATTTTGACTCTAGGATGTGGCCAAAATCTTTCCAACCCTCATTCTTCAAACCTCTCTGTCAGTTCAGCACTCACTTGTTCTTGCTCGCTTCACCATCACCCAGTCTGTGGAACTAATGGCGTTACCTATTCCAACGCCTGTGTAGCTCAATGCCATGTTGCGGATTGGCAAAATGGAGCCTGCCAGGGAGAAGGAAACCAGAATCCTAACTGTAACCCAAGCTCAGGAGTGGTTTGTGGCCAACCCCCCATGCCAGAATGCCCAAATCAAGCCTGCCCTCAAGTCATGCCAGAACCTATAACTTATTCAAGTGAATGTGATATGGTTTCAGCTGGGGCAAGTCTTATCCGCTTTGGAACCTGCTCCTAGCGAATGAGCTCTTTAAAATGCTCTAGTGTTTCTTCAGAGTTAAAGTCTTTTCCACCCTTAATGACCTCAATAACTTTCCCTCTATGAAAAACTATTGAGATAGGAATAGCTGTAATCATAAAATCTTGGACATATTTTCCCAAAGAGTCTGAAATTAAAGGAAAATTGAGTTTGTATTCTTTTTGAGTTTTCGATATTTTTTCCAATTGTTTTTCTTCATCAGTATTAATTCCTAAGACTAAAACTTGGTTGTCATTAAATTTATTCTTCATGGCTACAATAGAGGGGAATTCTTCTAAGCAGGGAGCACACCAGCTTGCCCAAAAATTGAGAATGACAACAGGTGCTTTAATTTTTTTCCCAACATATCTTTTGCCTGTAGTGCTAATAAAAGTTGAACTTCTGAGATTGGCTTTATAATGAGCATAACGTTTCTTAGTAATATCACCTGGCGTAGCCGCACTATCTTCATAGTTCCAGTATACCTGACTAAAAAGATAACCCGTGAATAAAACAATAAAGATAAAAACGGGAAAGTATTTCTTCATTGATGTCCCTCATCGCGCTGCTAAGATGTCATTATAATGTTTTTAGGAAATTGTGCAACGGACGACCCGAAGCCACTCACTCACAACAAAACCAAGTTTTCTCACTCTGGGCAAACTTTTGTTGAATTTTTGCTCCTTCTTCTTGTTCTCATGGGTATAAGTTTTGCTATGATTAAAGGCTTTAATAGCGGAATTGGCGAGCGTTGGGAAGCCCTTGTACGCGTCATTGCCGCTCCCTCTAACGACACGATAGAATTGCTTTAAAGCAAGCCATCTAGGAAAATTTAGTATGAAAACCATTCTCGCTATTGACCAGGGAACCACTGGTACAACCGCAGTCTTAATTAACGCCAACACTTTTGAATTTATCGGTAAAGCCAATAAAGAATACCCTCAGGTTTATCCTCAACCGGGATGGGTTGAACACAATCTAAATGATATTTGGTCAACTATCGGCGACACTGTCCGGGCCGTTTTAAAAAATCACAACTCAAACCCCTTCAGCATTCAAGCCATTGGCCTTACAAACCAAAGGGAAACCACCTGTGCTTTCCAAAAAGATGGAACCCCTCTTCATCATGCTATTGTTTGGCAAGATCGAAGAACCAATGAGCATTGTCTTCAGTTAAAACCTAAAGAAAAATTCATCAAAGAAAAAACTGGCCTACCTATCGACCCCTACTTTAGCGGAACTAAAATGGCTTGGCTTTTAAACAACAGTAAAGAAGTAAAAAAAGCTCTCTCTCAAAAAGATCTTCTTTTTGGAACCATCGACACCTTCCTTCTCTACAAACTTTCGGAGGGAAAAGCATTTGCCACAGAGCCTTCAAATGCTTCTCGAACCCTTCTTATGAATTTAGAGAGTTGTGACTGGGACAATGAGCTTATTGAAATACTCGGCATTCCAAAATCAACTTTACCCGAAATAAAGGACTCTTGGGGCGAGTTCGGGCAAACAAAGGGACTTGATTTTCTTCCCGATGGAATCCCTATTACAGGGGTCTTAGGTGATCAACAAGCCGCTTTATTTGGACAAGCAGGACTAAACAGTGGGGATATGAAATGTACTTATGGAACAGGGGCTTTTATGCTTCTCAACACTGGTGAACAAATCAAATATTCTCACAACGGACTTTTAACAACTGTCGCCTTTAAAGGAAATGGTAAAACAATCTATGCTTTGGAGGGAGCTTGTTATATCGCTGGAGCCGCTGTTCAATGGCTCCGGGATAACCTACAAATTATCTCCTCTTCTCCCGAATCAGAAGAGCTTGCTCAAAAAGTCACTGATTTAAAAGAAATGGAACATATTTTATTTTTACCTTTTTTCACAGGATTGGGCTCTCCCTACTGGATCAGCCAAGCGAAGGCAGCTATCGTTGGTTTAACTCGCGACACAAGTCGCTCGCATATAACTCGAGCTTGTTTAGAAGGAGTTTGTTTAAGCATCAATGACCTCATTGAATCCATGAAAAAAGATTCCCACCTCGATATAAAAAACTTAAAGGTTGATGGAGGTGCAGTATCTAATAACTTTCTCTGCCAAACTCAAGCCACCCTTAGCTCTCTGGACATTATTCGATCAAAAGTCATCGAAACAACTGCTTACGGAGCAGCTCTCGCGGCAGCGATTGGCATCAATCTCCTTTCCACAGAAGAGCTCAATCACTTGTGGAAAAAAGATCGCTCCTTCCATCCCCAAACTAAAGAGGCAAGCTATTATCAGAAGAAAATCAAACAATGGGATAGTGCCGTAAGAAAGCTTTTTCTTTAAACTGTCGGTATTGGTCGAGGGCCTTTTATCTTCTTATTGAAGCTAAGCTTTTTTAGAAAAACTCTTTTAAGTTCTTCGGCTTTTGAGATCGGTACAATATTAAGTCCTGGAAATTTTTTGTCAAAATCCTTTGCTACTTTTGGAGAAGTAAATACTTTTTTGTAATTCAATTGATGAATTTCTTTTAAACGCATCTCCATATAAGGAACGCTTCGTACTTCTCCCGTCAAACCAATTTCGCCAATAAAAACAACATCTGGATCAATTGGGCATAAATAATGACTTGAAAGTAAAGAGGCAATAACAGCAAGGTCTGACTCCCTTGTCGTTAATCTCATTCCTCCAACAATATTGAGATAAATGTCATTAAGCCCCAAAGATAAATCCATGTACTTTTCAATCACTGCAACCATCATAGCCACACGATTAGAATCTATACCTGTAGTAGTTCTCCGCCCACTACCAAATTTATTTTCAGTAACTAAAGCTTGGATTTCAACAAAAAGAGAACGGCTTCCTTCGAGCACACAAGTCAAACTTCTCCCGTAAGATTCCTCTGCGTGCTCTTCTAAAAAATACTGAGAAGGGTTTGGTACTTCCTTTAATCCCCCTTCTCCCATTTCAAATATCCCAACCTCATTTGTATTACCAAAACGATTCTTTATGGCCCGTAGCATGCGGTAGTGACCAAATTGATCTCCTTCAAAATAGATAACAGTATCAACCATATGTTCTAAAATTTTCGGCCCTGCAATATTTCCTTCTTTAGTAATATGACCAATAACAAATGAAGTTATTCCTTTTGATTTAACTTGATTCATTAGCTCATAAGTAACTTCTCGAATTTGGGAAATTGTTCCTGGTGCTGATTGAATTTCTGCACTAACAGTAGTTTGGATAGAATCTAAAACTAAAAATTTCGGTTTTATTTTGCTCATATGAGCTAAGATATTCTGCCAATTCGTTTCGTTAAGTATGAAAAGGTTTTCAGAATCAATTCCAACTCTCCTCGCTCGATCACCTATTTGAGATTCAGATTCCTCCCCTGAAACATAGAGAACTTTTTCATCAGAATAAAGTCTTGCTAACTTTCCCATTACCTCTATCAGTAAGGTTGATTTTCCTATTCCTGGCTGACCACCAATTAAACACAGTGAACCTGAAACAAGCCCTCCTCCCATTACTCTGTCAAACTCATTTATTCCAGTAAGAACTCGTTCTTTTTTTATTGCTCGAATTTGAAAAAGAGTCTTTGGTTCATTTTCTAATTGAGTGCTATAAGCTTTTCTATTCACATAGCTCGCATTTGTCGATTGAACAGATTCTTCTTCAAAAGAATTCCACTCACTGCACTCAGGACAACGCCCCATCCATTTCGGTGTTGAATAAGAACAATTTTGACAAATATAAAGCGATTTTTTTTTAGCCATAAACTCTCTCCAAACAATCGATATTTGGCATATGCTTTTTTTGGTTTTTTAAGTAGGCAAAAGAATTATCCTACCCTTGAATCAATTTGACCACATCCTCTTCAGAAATGATCGAAACCCCAAGAGATTGAGCTTTCTTAAATTTCGAAGAGTTAGCTTCTGTTTCATTCGTCAACAAATAATTTGTATTTTTTGAGACACTCGTAACCATAATTGCCCCCGCTTCGCGAAGGAGCTTTTCCATTTCAGAGCGCTTTCTAGAAAGAGAACCTGTAATACAAATTTTTTTACCCTTCACAGGTGTTTCTGCTATTTCTTTCGCTCTAAAATAAAAACCCATCCCTAAAAGCTTATCAATAGAAGGTATTCTCTCTTTCAAGCTAGAAATAAACTCTGTTGCTGATTTTTCAGCAAATGAATCAACTTCTATCAATTGATCAATAGTAAGCTTTTTAATCTTTTCTATAGTATCAAAGCCTCCCAACACAATTCTTTCACATTTATTATAAGCCCCTCCTTGGATTCCAAGCGCTGAAAGAAATGTACTAAGATCAGCTGATTTTGAATTTTCGATCGAATTCACTAATTTGTTCGCCAACTTATCTTTTACTTTATCTAAAGCCATCAATTTTTCAGGTGTCAATCGATAAAGATCAGGAATATCCTTTATGAGGTTTGCTTTAATCATTTCATCGAGACGTTTCATAGAGATATCATCTATACCTATTTTTTGTATAAAATTAAGAATAGATTCTCTAATTTTACCTGGACATTTTTTATTACTGCAGAGTAAACGAATATCCTTAATTTTCGTTTTTGACTTACAAACGGGACATTTATTTGGATAGTGAAATTTATTGGAGCTCGATTTAATAACCGAAAGAAATTTTGGAATCACTTCTCCAGAACGAACAATTTCTATAGCATCACCTTTTTTTAAGTTGTATTGCTTAATCATTCCAAAATTATGAAGTGTAACACGAGAAATTTTTGCTCCACTTAAATCAACTGGTTGAACGATACCAACAGGTGTTAAAAAACCATTCCTTGATACAGACCACTCTATTGTTTTAATTTTCGTTGTTTTAGACTCTCCTTGAAACTTAAATGCCATTTTATAGCGAGGGTGATGGGCCGTAGCTCCCAATTCATCTTGCGCTTTAAGTTCATTGTAAGTAAAGACAATCCCATCAATCTGGTAGCTTCCTTCGCTTATAAATTCTCGAGCTTCCTTTAACCTAGCTTCAACACCTGTCATGCCTTTGTGGAGAATAAAAAGAGGGATATCAAAACCAAAATTTTGAAGTTTATGAGTCTTTTCAAACTCTGTTTTAAATACCTCTTTTTCCAGTATTAGTTCAAATGCCTTAAATCTCAAATAACGGCAAAGCTCCAGATTATCTTTCCTTCCCATTAGACCTGCTACAATATTTCTTGGGTTACTTGGTTTTTCTAAGCCTAATTTTTCCATTTCTTCAGAAAGATAAAAGAAGTTTTCTTCATCACAATAGAGTTCTCCTCGAATCTCAATCGTTTGATCAATTAAATCAACTCGGCTTGGAATAGGATCAATCCAAATTACTTTTTCTGTTATATCTTCCCCAAAGCTACCATCTCCACGTGTTTTCCCTAAAAAGAATTGTCCTTTTTTGTAAATAAGTGAACAACCAATACCATCAATTTTAAATGTAGATACAACCTCTTTTTCTTCTATCCATGATTCTAAATCTTCTATCTTGTAAGTTTTATTCAAAGAAAGCATTTTCTTACTATGCTTTATTTTCTTACTAGATCCACTAATGGAGCCTACCATCTCAAGAACTTTGTTTTCTGGATCTAAGGACTTCAATTCATTTTCTAATGAATCATAGTCATGATCATTTATTTCTGGACGACCTTGATAATATAGAGCTCTATGATGCTTGATTAATTTTTCAAGTTCACTCACTCGATCCATGGATACTCCAAATAACTAGAAAGTAAAGGAAGTTCCTATTTTTAACTGGGATTCTTTGACTCTTATACTTCGAGTTGGATTTCTAAATTTTGCCTTAGCAGCAGTTACTCCATAGCCAAAATCAACCATCATATTCGGACTATATAAATAACTTCCTCCTAAATCAATATTGTAAGTAGAAGATGAATCTGATGCACCATACACATTTAATTCTTCTGTATATTTAGGATTAAAAATAAAACTAAGCTCAAGATTAAGCCTAAATAATCTCGCAACTGGAATCAATCCTTCTACTCCCATGAGAAAACCCTCAAACCCGACTTCAGTAAACCCATCAGACAAAGACGTATCTAACCCAAAATTGTAATTGGCATAACCAATAAAGCCATCAATCTGAGGGCCATAAAAAAAGCCCATTGGAAGATATTTGTAACCAAATCTTAAGTCAAATTTTGAAATACTTTCAGAATTAGAATCATTTTCTACATCACCTTCTTCCTTTTTTAATAAACCAAATTTCTGACCTAAATTAAAACTTCCCCAATAATTTCGCGTTATCCAAATTTGGGCATCTAATTCAACACCTAATAAAACCCCACCTATTTTTTTTGTATCGGAAGAATTTATACTTGTTGCTGACCCTTTTCCTGCATTAAAAACAATTCCCAATGTTCCTAATTTTCCAAATTGATAACTATTTATCTCTTTATATTCTTTCTTTTCAACAATAGTTTTAAGCGGTTCCTTTTTTACAATTATCCAGTCATCTACCTTTAAACGCTTTTTGGTATAATACTTACTAACTTTTCCTGTTGATTGAGTTCTTGCTGTATGAATAATCTTTGCTTCAGCTAAGTTTTCGGTTTCCCAATCAACAATCTCTTTTAAAAGTGGGTGGTTTTTCTTTCTCTTAAGTCTCGCAATAACGACTTTTGCTTCGGAGTAAACCCCTTGGGCCTTGCCTACATCTACTGTAAATTGACTACCCAAAACACCAATAATTCTTCCATCATAAGGAATATTCTGCTTATAGATATCCAGCCAACTTTTAATTGTTTGACTTATAAGTGTGTAATCATCTGTTTTTAACTTCGCTTCTCTTTTAAAAAAAATATCCTCGCCATTAGCTCCAAATATTTTAATTTTTACATCGACACCTTTTATTTGGTTGACAATTTTCACTTGAATAAGTGAGCCTGCATTTGTTTTTTCAGAAACAATTTTGAGAACCTTTTTATTCTCCAGTACGCTATCTAGATTCTTCTTGTAGTTTGAAAATATATTAAGAATTTCTGAATTTGATTGATAAAAACACCAATCTCCATCTTTAAGATAAGTTTCAACAATTTCAAAAATTTTAAAAGCCAAAGCTCCATCAAGACTATCTCTCATAGGAAGCAACATACAACGCCGCATACTTGGTTCAGCCGACACCCATTGTGCAAAAAAGAGCAATGCCATTACTATAGCAATTTTTAACTTTCTCAAACTATAACCCTAGCTCCTAGGTAAAGGTGGAAGTGCCTGAGATCTTTTATTTTCATAAAGTTTAACAAGCATTCTCAAATCATTGTTCTCTTCTTCTAAAGTTCTCAGTTTTGTTTTAAGCTCCTCTATATTTAGTTTTAATTCAAGAACTTCACGATCCCTCTGCCCTTGTTTTCTTTGGTAATTTTCTTCGCTCACAAAAACAAAGTATTTCCCCTTTTCTTTTTTATACTTTACTTGACCCCCCTTTATATACCGGCGAACTGTCGATACGCTTATATCTCGGTATTCTGAGTAGTCAGTTATGGGTAACCAAATTCCATTTACTTCCATAAAAACTCCTTACCTATAGTTTAAAAAGATGGTCAAAGTTTTTCAAAGCTATATGAGTAATGTTTCTGTAAACTATGGGGAAAATAATAAAAAACAATAGCCAATTAAATTGCTCAACATTTTTAAAATAAAAATGGGTGATACATTCATAAATTCCAAACTAGCGTTGTCTTATGCATAGAGTTGACCTCAATCCTCTTAAAGGTAAAAAAACTGCACTCGTTTTATCTGGGGGCGTTGTTAAAGCTGCTGCTTGGCATCTCGGGGTTTCTCTGGCCCTTGATGAATTAGGCTTTACTTTAAAAAACAACACATCCCAACCCTCTGATTTAGAAATTGGAACCTACGTCGGCTCCAGTGCTGGTGCGCTCATTAACCTTTACTTTGCCAGTGGCTTTACACCTACCGATATCGTTGAAGCTAACCTAAACAGCTCACAGGCTCGACTTAAGCCTGTAAGTTATAAAGAAATGCTCAGCTTTAAGCGCCCTTCACGTAAAGCTCTAAAGTCAAAATTTTATGATCCTTTCTCTCAATTTCCTACTTTTTTAAAAATTTTATTAAACCCTTTTTTTAAAATCAGCGGTCTTTTTACAACTCAAAAGTTAAAAGAATACTTAGAAAAGAACGTTCTTCTTGCCAAATCTTATAACGACTATCTTGCCGACCTTTTTATTGTTGCTACGCAATTAGACCATAGTCGTAAAGTTATTTTCTCTAAATACCAATACCCTAGCCCCTATCACGACTCCACAGCTGTTTACTACACTGATATCCCCATTGCCGAATCAGCCGCTGCTTCAATGAGTGTCCCACCTTTCTATAGCCCCTTTCCAATTGATAATCCTTATACTAATCAAGTCGACTATTATATCGATGGAGAAATTCGAGAAACATTAAGCACCCATGTGGCCATCGACAATCAATGTGACTTTATCATATCTAGCTGGACACACACTCCCTATCATTATCACGACGAAATCGGCTCGTTAGCTAACTATGGTTTACCTGCGATCTGTACTCAAGCAATTTATCTTATGATTCAGAAAAAAATTATTAGTAATCGAGCGAAACGAGAAAATGCTGGAAATATCATCAATACCGTTCATGAGTATATGAAGAAAGAAAAATTTAGTGATAAACATCGTCTTAAAATAACTAATATCCTCGAAAGAAAGCTTAATTATAATCCTAATATTAATTTAATTGATATCTATCCAAAGCATGAAAATTATAATCTTTTTTTTAAAAGCTCCTTTTCACTAAATTCAGAGATAATGTCTGAAATTGTAAATTTAGGTTATAAAAGGACTCTCGAAATATTTAAAGAGCAAGAATGGGAAAACTAAATTATTTACTCTTTTTTTCTATCTTCTTTTATCACAGTGTTGCTTGGGGATTTAATCTCGACAACATTATGCAAAATGACCTTCAGTTGCTTGAACGATTTTTATATGC
This sequence comes from Bacteriovoracaceae bacterium, assembly GCA_965206965.1. Taxonomy (GTDB): domain Bacteria; phylum Bdellovibrionota; class Bacteriovoracia; order Bacteriovoracales; family Bacteriovoracaceae; genus CBDBLK01. The sequence continues at coordinate 1,075,949 of OZ242254.1, forward strand.
TGATAAAGCTACCTTTAAAACAATCGATCCTAAAATACTTTTTTCTAAATATGAAAACGATCCTAAAAACCTCATTGAAAAAGAATTTAAGATCATCCCTTTCTATAAAAACCGTGTAGCTTTTTGGTTTAGCATTTACACTCAATACAATTCCAACCACTCTGTACTTCACGATAAAGAAAACTTAAAGATCGTCTACGATGTTTTAGATTTCGGTCAACTGGCTACTTCTATTCTTAATAAACACACAAAATTTGCTATTCAAAATAGAATTGTTCGGGAAAAGACGGAAATATACAAGAAATCTTTTACTCTTTTGGTTAAAGGGAAAACAAATAATCAAATTTCAAAACGCATACAACAAGCTATTATTCGCACAGGAATTAAAATTCCAAAAAACCCTAGAAAAAGACGCCTATTCTGGTTAAAAAAAAGTAAGAATTTCCGTGCACAAACAGGTCAAAAAGACAATATTCAACAAGGTCTCATTAATTTACGACCGTATAAGGATACTATTGAAGATATTTTTACTACATTTAAACTTCCGAGATCCTTACTTGCCGTTTCTTTTTTAGAGTCCTCGTTTAATATCCACGCTTACTCTAAGGTTGGAGCTACAGGTGCATGGCAATTCATGAAAAATATCGGAAAACATTTTATGGTTGTCAATAATCGCGTTGACCAGCGCCTTAACCCTCTTGTTTCCACTGTAGCTGCGCTACATCTTTTAGATCAAAATAAAAAACTTCTTAAACACTGGGACCTTGCTGTATCAGCCTACAATAACGGAACAGGACTTCTCCAACGAGGAGTTCGAAGATTAAAGAAGAGAAAAGTTAAAAATCCCAAGCTCCATCATCTTATACAAAAATTTAAACATCGAAACTTTGGCTTTGCTGCTCAAAATTTTTATAGTGAATTTTTAGCTCTCGTTTATACACTAGCTTATCGTAAAGACTTTTTTCCAAAAAAAGTAATTAAAGAATCACATCAAAAAACTCAAACTCATATTTATATAAGTAAGTGTAAAGTTAAACCTCGGTGGTTTATAAAAACTTTGAAGAAAAAAGATCCTTTCATCTCAATTAGCAATAACCACTTTATAAAAAGATATCGTCGAAAGCTTATGCCTAAAGGCACTGTTTTTATTAGCCGAATCAAGTTAAATCCTAAGAAATACTATAAAGTCTCTTACAAAAATATGCTTCGACACTACCCTCGCAACTGGCCTAAGCTCGTTGCAAAAATGTCTTGTAGAAAATAAAAGAATTGCTGTTGCAATGAAGAAAATCAAGCAAATACTCAATAAATATTGGCAAAAAGACTCTTCTCCTTATCCTCTTGCAATATTTCGAATATTACTATTTTCTTATACCATAATTTATATTTACTGGTTAGTTGGATGGAGAACTATTGTTGATTATCACGACTTAAGTCAAATCTTATGGTATCCTCAAAGCTTTTATCAGTTATTTGATTTCAAAAAAATCCCTCGTAGTATTATTTCTACTTTCTTCAATTTTCTTTGGTTACCACTATTTTTAGCAGCTATTGGAGTTATGACAAAATGGACAACAAAAATTGCAGCAATCGCTGTTGCTTTTTATTTTGCTAGCTTTATCAACTTACTCAAATTGATGGCCGTAGATGCACCACTAGTTATGAGTTTGCTTATTATTTCTTTTAGTAGTTGTGGAGATAGACTATCTATTGATTATTGCTTCAAAAAAAATAGCAAAAAATTACTACAGAATAAAAACTACTCCTGGCCTCTTCAGTTCAATGCAAACTTCATCGCTCTTTCTTATTTTTTAGCAGGATTAGCAAAATTAAAAATGTCTGGTTTATACTGGATGTATTCTGATAACTTAATGTTTATATTCTTAACCCTTGATAGACCATTAGGTTTATACTTCGCAAATAACTTTAGTTATTTGGGTCCAACACTATCCAGCTTGACCATCGTCATGGAACTGGCATGGAGTCTTATTATTTTTCGACCCCATTGGGTAAAATATCTTATTTTTCCATCACTAGCAATGCACTTTAGTTCTTATTTTTTTCTTGGAATCATATTTCGCTCCTTTGTATTTTTACATATTGTTTTCTTACCTTGGAAAATAATTTTTAAACGATTTATTTCAATGAAACCTCTTATGACTTATTCTTCCAAATATAAATATCAAGGGATATTTATAAGTTCTCTATTCTTACTTTTTACTTTATTCCATTTTAATGAATTTAAAAGTGATATTAAAAAGCCATTTTGGTGGCCATTCACTTCTTATTATATGTTTGCCCATCCAACTTTAAAGAAAGATCAACCTTATTCTCGCATTGAATTATTTTTAGTAACTTCTGATAAAAAAGAAATTCAATTTCCTTTTTGTTTAAGTCAACCACTTTCTCCCAAACATTTAAGAGAATTAGTTTTAAGACTTGTAAAACAAGAAAAAGTTTTTCAAATTGAACAATTAGCTTTTCATTTATTGAAAAAAAACAAAGATCAATGTTTTTTAGCTTCTCAAGCTGAAACTTTGCATTTAATTGAACTCACCTGGAATCGACCTAATTTAAAGAACTTTTCCCTTAATAATCCTGACCATAAAAAATTGATTAAAAAAATTAATTTATAATGTATTAATTTAAAGTAGGTTTTTCTAAACCTTACTTATATCTCATAATGATTCAACAAGATATGTTGATTCAGAACAAAATGACTGTAAATAATTTGCAGCCCCATTTTGATATTCAATTTTAATATTAAATACTCCTGGCATTTCTCCAATTAAAAAAGCCTTCTGAGACATTTCGCTTGGCTCTTCGGTAAACAATCCATCTTTTTCAAGAAAAGTTTTTCTAAAAGACATTGCTCCATTATTTGTATCTCCATCAGCAATAACGTTTTTTATTTTCTTATCTAAATTTATTTGAACAACACATTGTCCATTAAGTTCATCTAGATCATGAACCTTAAGAATATTAGCGATGAAATCTTGGCTCGGTACTTCTAATTTTCCCCCCTGGCCAAACCCTACAAACAAACTGCCTTCCAAATGTGTCAATTCAATAAAATGTCGCATCCCCAATGGACGAGAAGGGAACTCTGCCTCAAATCTGTTAAGACCTTCTTTTGTTAATTTGATATCAGTATTAAAGATACTAATGTTTTTTTGAGAAACATCCAACTCAGATGTCGTTGATCCCAAGGCATGTCTTTCAACCAAAGATAACTTTTCTAGTGCAGGAAAACTAATATGTCCCATTTCAAAGAGTATTTCATCTGAAACAATATGGCTTATTTTTTGAGCTATACGACCATTGGTCAATAAATAGCGAATAACAATATTTCCCGCTTTTACACCCGAATAGAGTACATAGCGATAATTTCTCTGAAGATCCGCTATCTTAAAATTCTCATCAATAAAAACTCGGCTTTGATATTCTTGATCAATATCAACATCATCAAGATGTTCACCCAGATCGACAAGAAGGAAACCGCCATGTCCTTCAATTTCATTTTCATTTATAAAACGTTCCATCGACTCTTGAGTAATCATAGGTATCGCAAAGTTCATTTTCTCTAGTCCCAATGGAATTTCTACTTTTGTCCTCATCAACCCATGCTTTACTAACGTACCTCTTATAAGCGACTGTGAGTCATTAAACTTATTTTTTAAAATAATATTCCCATCTTGGTCATCATTGATACTCTCATTTTTGTCATAATCAGGTATAAACTGAAATTGAAAAACTTTATTATTTTCTTTGTTGTTTAAATTCATCTCAAAAACTTTTATTTTCGTTAAACTCCAATCCCAATTAAGGTTTTTAGCCGATAAATCATTTTTTTGATTATCCGAATATGAATAGTCATTTCTTTGTGGAATCGCTCTGACTATCTTTGGAGATGATTTTATTGTTTTTCCCATCTCTCTTTCTATGGCCTTTTGAACAACTGGCGAAATACTACTTTGACTAACCATCCTAATAGAATTTAAAGATTCCTTACTTTGTGATGCTTGAGTTAATTTAACACTTTGTTTTTGTAATTTTTCTTTTGTTTGATCACTAGCAAAGTACTTTGATTCATCTGTTTTATTTTCTTGATTTGATTCAGGTTTAGTATCTAAGGCATTACTTTCTACATATTGATAAAATGTTGGTTTATCTTCATGACTATTCACTTGGCTTTTCTTCTCTACTTCTGCAAGAACTTTCTCTAGAGATTGTTCATCGTTTTTAAAATCTTTAACCAAATTTTGAGTAAAAATCTTTTGAGTGTCTGGAACATTAACTTTCTGTAAATTATTTAATGCCGAAATAGATTTTAATTCTTGTTCTTTCAGCCTATCTCTTTCTTTTTTATCCCATTTAGCTAATTCTTTTTTAAAATTTAACTTCTGGAAATACTCATTCCACATAGAAATCTTAGGCACTTGAACCGAAAAACCATAGTGTTCAATTAATTCTTTGTTATTTAGCTCATTTACTTTATCAATCTTTATTTTTCTCTTTTTTAATTTTTCTTTTCCCTTAAAAGAAAACGATTTAGCAAAAAATGTTGATTCAACAAAGAATTCTTTTTCTTTTGTTCTTATTTTAATCGCCGGAATATTTTTTGCGACAATGCTAGGCTTTCCTGAATTTACGCTTCTTTTTATCTTCACCCCAGGGGGAATCATCTTAATTTTAATATTTGGCTTTTTAATAAAAAAGCCATGATGTTCAACTAATCCTTTATTACTAAGTTCTTTAGCTTTAATATTTTCTTTTTTTAATTTTAGGTTTTGCTCTTTTTCTTTTAATAAAGAGGATTGAGTAAAAGATACCGATTCAACGAAAAAATCCTTCTCTTTAATCTCTCCCTCTAATACAGGTAAGGTTTCTGTAGGAAATGCTGGTTTTCTAAAATTTTTCTTAGCCATAGTTTTTCTAGGCACTTCTTTTATTTCAACTTTTGGTGGAGTTATCCCTTTCTCAACTCTTAATTCCTCTGTAGAAAACCCATAATGCTCAATAAATTCTCGATTGTTAAATCTACTAACTAGAAGCTTTTGTTTTTTAAGCTTTTGTTTTTTTTCTTTTAAAATTGACATCGAAGAAAAGTCTGTTGATTCAATAAAGAACTCTTTTTCCTTTATCTTAGTTTTAGTTGAGTTGAAGCCCTCTTTAAAAGATTTTTTCGCGACTTTATTAGCTTTAGGGGCTAGTTTTAATTCTAAAGCCTCAGTCCCTGTCAGTGGCATCTTAAACTGAGCAAAATTTTGGCTAAACTTATCCACACTTCTTAGGGCATTGCTCAAATCAACTGAGACAGACCTTGAAGGAAAGAGTGCTGTCCCTAATTCAAAAAGAACACTACTCAATGCAAATAATAAAAAGAAAAAAATATTTTTTGTTCCCATAACGACGTCTTTACTATTCTCTCAAACGTCAGTGCTAGGACAATAGGGGAAGCTTTATCTATTTGCCTTTTTTGATTACCAAAGAGACTTATTAGACTAATCAGTAGGATAAGGTTGAATAGCCATAAGACAAATGCCCCTATAGAACCAAACAACCCTTCTTTATTATGAATAATCAGATAAAAAGTATTTGAAATTACTTAGAAAATTCTGCTAATTGAATACGCAACTTAGCTCTTTCTGCTTTCCGACGAAATTTTTCTATCTCTTCATCGCTAGAAAGCTTACCGCTTTCAAGGTGGTCAAGTGCATTTTTTAAAGCTAATTGAGCTCGTTCTCTATTAATCTCATGGCACTCTTCAGAAGTGTGAGAAAGAATCATCACTTTATTTTTCAAAACCTTACAAATACCATGAGAAACTGCAAAGTGCCGATCTGGATCATCAGCTCCACCAAAAACAGAAACCTGACCCATCGCCAATCGTGTAACGATATGAGTATGCTCGGGCAAAATATTAATTTGCCCCTTTACTGTAGAAACAAGCAAAGACTCTGCTGGAATATCCTTAACCACAATTTTATCAGGTGTAAGGATATCAACTGTAAAAAAGTTCATTCTTTAAACCTCTTAATTTTATGAGCGAAGCTGCTGGGCTTTTTCTTTCGCCATATCTAGACCCCCAACAAGATAGAAAGCCTGCTCAGGCATATCATCACATTCACCCTCTAAAATTGCTTTAAAAGCTGCAATTGTCTCCTCAATTTTTACGAATTGACCGGGAATGCCTGTAAATTGCTCTGCTACAAAAAAGGGCTGGGAGAGAAACTTCTGAACTTTACGAGCTCTTGCTACTAAAAGTCTATCTTCTTCAGAAAGCTCATCCATACCCAGAATAGCAATAATATCTTGAAGCTCCTTGTAGCGTTGAAGGATCGCTTGAACTCTTCGAGCTATCTTATAATGCTCTTCGCCCACAATTTCAGGAGCAAGAACAGTAGAAGAAGAGGAAAGAGGGTCCACAGCAGGATAAATACCCAGCTCAGCAATTTGACGAGATAGTTCCGTCGTTGCATCTAGGTGAGCAAAAGTTGTCGCTGGGGCAGGGTCAGTATAATCATCAGCAGGAACATAAACTGCTTGAATAGAGGTAATTGAGCCATCCTTAGTTGAAGTAATGCGCTCTTGCATAGCCCCCATTTCCGTTCCCAGTGTCGGCTGATAGCCCACAGCAGAAGGGATACGCCCAAGAAGAGCTGAAACTTCAGAACCTGCTTGGGTAAAACGAAAAATATTATCAACAAAGAAAAGCACGTCTTGTTTTTCTTCATCACGAAAATATTCCGCAACAGAAAGGCCAGTCAAAGCCACCCTCGCACGCGCCCCTGGAGGTTCATTCATTTGGCCATAAACGAGAGCCGTTTTATCCAAAACCCCAGAATCCTTCATCTCGTGATAAAGGTCATTTCCTTCACGAGTTCGCTCTCCAACACCAGCAAAAACAGAAAAGCCACCATGTTGAGTAGCAATATTGTTAATAAGCTCCATAATCAAAACAGTTTTACCAACACCGGCACCACCAAAAAGACCAATCTTTCCTCCTTTTAAGTAAGGAGCTAAGAGATCAATCACCTTAATTCCTGTAAAAAAGGGCTCTTTTTTAGTCGATTGACTTTCAAAAGTCGGAGCTGTTCTATGGATGTCATATGTTTTACTTGACTTTACTGGGCCAGCCTCATCAACAGGATCTCCTGTCACATTGATAATTCGACCGAGAACTTCACGCCCGACAGGAGCCTGTATTGGCTTTCCTGTATTTTGAACTTTTTGACCACGAGACAAACCTTCCGAGGCATCCATAGCAATTGTTCTCACAACACTGTCACCAAGATGTTGAGCAACCTCGAGAACAAGATTACCGTCACCATCATCAATAACTTTGTTGGTTACACGAAGAGCTGTGTAAATGGCTGGGATATTGCCGTCAGAAAACTCAACATCAACAACCGGTCCCATAACTTGTTTAATAATACCTTCAGACATTTTTAAGCTCCTATCTCCTTAACCATTGAGAGATTCAGCACCAGATACAACTTCAATGAGTTCTGTTGTAATAGCTGCTTGTCTCAATTTATTCATTTTCAAAGTAAGTGATCTAATTGCATCTTTGCAGTTTGTAACAGCACTATCCATAGCAGACATTCGAGAACCATGTTCTGCTGCAATAGCATCTAACAAACAGGTATAAACTGTACTCAAGTAAGTCTCTGGAATAAGTGTATTCAAGATCTCACTTGGGTTAGGGTCATACTTAAAGTCAAAGGGAAATTTTTCTTTTAATTCTTTTTTTTCTTTTTGGTCTAAAGTCAATGGCAAAACTTTTTTCACTGTTGATTCAAAAGAAATAGCAGAATGAAAAATATTATAAGCAACATAAACTTGGCCAAACTCTTCCGTAGAAAAGAGCTCTGCTAACTCAATAGCAACTCTTTCAATATCTTGATAGCTGGGCTCAGCTCTATCGAATTCAAAAAACTTACCCTCATTAACTTCATTGATAACAAGCTCTCTAACTTTCCGACCAATGAAATAAACTTTAACTTCTTCATCTGTTTCAGCTAAATAGCGTTTTACTTCTTTAGCTAATTGAGAGTTATAGCCACCACAAAGACCCTTATTCGCTGAAATAACAAGTAGAGCTGAACATTTGTTTTCAACATTGACTTCCAAGTAACGATGTGAATAATCCTTTACCAAAGCTGAAACTGTTTTAATCGTACTTTCTAATTCTTGCGCGTAAGGACGCGAATTTTGAATTGCCTGCTGAGCTTTTGCTAACTTTGCCGCTGACACTAACTTCATCGCTGTTGTTATTTTCAGCGTTCCCTTAGTGCTTTTAATTTTTTTCTTAAGCTCTTTTATATTCGCCATGAGCTAAACCTACTTTCTAATATTTTCTCGTCGCTAAAAAAGATGTAATCGCCTCATCTACTTTAGGGCCATTTTCTTTGGAAATTTCTTTTGTTTTCGTTATAGAAGCCACAATATCAGCATGCTTACTATTAAAATGATCCACTAGATCTTTCTCAACAATTCTAACTTTTTCTATAGCAATGGAATCAAAATGCCCCTTAGTTGCTGCATAAATAGCAATCACTTGCTCAACAACATCAATCGGCTGATATTGATCCTGTTTTAATAACTCAACTAAACGAGCCCCTCGAGCAAGTTGCCTCCGCGTAGCCTCATCAAGATCAGAACCAAAAGCAGCAAAAGCTTGAAGTTCGCGGTATTGCGCCAGATCGAGACGCAATGTCCCTGCTACTTTTTTCATCGCTTTAATTTGGGCAGAGCCCCCAACCCTAGAAACAGAAAGGCCTACGTTAACTGCTGGGCGAATACCAGAGTTAAAAAGATCTGTCTCGAGAAAGATTTGGCCATCAGTAATAGAAATAACATTAGTTGGAATATAGGCTGAAACATCGCCTTCCTGTGTTTCAATGACAGGAAGAGCTGTTAAAGAACCTGCTCCCATCTCATCAGACATTTTAGCAGCACGTTCGAGTAGTCTTGAGTGTAAATAAAAAACATCCCCTGGAAAAGCTTCTCGTCCGGGGGGACGACGAAGAAGAAGGGACATTTGGCGATAAGCCTGAGCTTGTTTAGTTAAATCATCGTAAATAATCACAGCATGTTTAGCACTATCGCGATAGTACTCACCCATTGTACAGCCCGTGTAAGGAGCGAGAAACTGTAATGGCGCTGACTGAGATGCTGTTGCCGAAACAATGATCGTGTAATCCATAGCTCCTTCTTCAGCTAATTTTTGAGCTACTTGTCTAACTGTCGACTGTTTTTGCCCTATCGCCACATAGATGCAAACAACATCCTTTCCTCTCTGATTTATAATAGTATCAATAGCAACAGCTGTTTTTCCTGTTTTACGATCACCAATAATAAGTTCTCGCTGACCGCGACCAATGGGGATCATAGCATCTATTGCTTTTAAGCCCGTCTGTAAGGGTTCATGAACAGATTTTCGCGCAATAATACCAGGAGCTTTAACTTCAACTCTCCTCATTTCACTTGAGCTAATCGCTCCTTTACCATCAATGGGCTCACCAATAGCGTTAACAACTCGACCAAGCAGAGCATCTCCAACAGGTACTTCAACAATCTTTTCAGTTCGCTTAACAGTAGTCCCCTCTTTGATATTGTTATCATCTGCTAAAATAGCAATACCAACATTGTTTGCTTCAAGATTGAGAACCATCCCTTTGGTTCCGGTAGAAAACTCAACAAGCTCTCCTGCCATTACATTTTTGAGACCAAAAACACGAGCTATTCCGTCACCGACGGTCAATACAGTACCAACTTCATCTACTTGTAAACGAGTTTCGAAATTAGCAATTCGATCTCTAATGATACTGGTGATTTCTTCTGGATTGATAGACATTGGCTACCTCTTTCATTCAGTTTAAGAATTCAATATATTGGTTTTTAATTGGTTGAGTTGATTATCCAGTGAAGCATCTAGCTGTAGATCATCAATTGTCACTCGATAACCTGCTGTTATCTCCCCATTCTTTACATATTCAAGTTTAATTTCTGCACTTAATTTTTCTTTTAAATACTCGTGAATTACTTTTTTAAATTCTGCAGAAATTTGATCATCATATCCTTCCACGAAACCACACAGAAACCCTTTTTCATGATCATCTAAAACAATAAGATTTTTGAAAATTAGAGGAAAAATTCCAATTCGACTTTCAGTAATTAAAAAATTCAAAGTGTTTTTTGCCAATTGAGACAAGTTCAATTTACCCATAATTTCATTAATCACTGAAAATTTTTCTTCCGGCGTAAATACATCAAGAAAGAGAACTGTTTCTAAGTCGTTATTTTCATTAATAACTTCATTAAGACGTGTCAGCTCATTAGCAATATCAGTATTTTGTTCTTTTCCTAATTGATAAATTGATTTTGCGTATGCTTTAGCTATCGCTGCTTCTTTCATTAATAATGTCCCTAACGAATTTGAGAAACTAGCTTGTTTGTTGCTTTCTTCTTAAATTCATCATTTTGGTTAATTACTTCTTTAGTTCTTCTGATAACTTCATTGACAAGGCTAGCGTTAATTTCATTTGAAAGAACTATTTTTTCCTGTGCTATTTTACTTCTAAGGTCATTTATAACTCGCTCGATATAATCTTTTGTTTCTTTTTGGATCTTCTTCGAGTAAGTCTTTGTATCCTTATCCACACTATCTATAATTCTTTGATATTCTGAATCTAAAGAAGCTATTTTTTTTTGATACATATCAAGTCTAATCTGAGCTTCTTTATCTTTTTTTTCCGCGATTTCAAATAAGGACGCTACATCTTCGGCATTCTTATCAAACATTTCTTTTAATGGTTTCTTGATTTTCCACACCAATAAAGAGGATAAAAGGAGAAAGTTGACTGCTGGCCATTTTAAATCAGCAATACTCCCTGTCCCTCCTGCCAAACTTGCTTGGACGAAAGCAAAAAAGCTTATTAAAGCCACTCTCATTCTCACTACCAAAACCTTTACGTCGTCAACTTTTGCACCAGATTCTCAGAAAGCTCTGTTGCATCTTTCATCACTATTTCTTTTTGAGCTGTCATTTCTGTAATTAGCTGGCTTTTTTTCTCTTCAAAATTTTCAATCAAACGGGTCTCTTCCATTTTGATCTTAGAAGCTTTTTCTTTTTCAATTTTCTCTTTATTTTGATTAAGGTTGTTTTGAGCCTCTTCATTAAAGGATTCAATCTTCTCGCTATATTGGGCCGCTAATTTATCAGCTTTATCAAATTTAACCTTAGCTAAACTCTCTAATTTAGTTGTCCTCGCTTCTCTTGTTTCAACGACAAATAAAAGTTCATCAAAGAGAATAATTTTTAAAATAAAAAAAATGAAAATAAAGACACCAAATTGATAGAAAATGGACTGATCAACACCTAGTTGAGTAAAAATCTGTAGTAACTGATCCATTCAAATATTTCTCCCGTGAATAGACTCAAGCAATAGGTACTTTGGCTTTATCGTTCTTTACAGAGCCTCTAATAAATAGACATCGACTTTAGCTTTGTAAAGCAAATAGCGAGGGAAAAGAGAGAGAGTGATGGCGCAAGGTATTATAATAAAATTATCGTTTCTCGCGCATTTTTGTCGTTCCGTGAAAAATAACACCTTCCTCTACAATAAGACTTGGAGTTGTTATCGTTCCCTCAAAACGAGCTGGTTTAATAATTTCTACTCTACTCGAAGCTTTGACATTACCCTTAACTGTGCCGGAGATAAGAATAATATTAGCGTTGATGTCAGCGTTGACGACTGCACCTTCTGAAACAATAACAGTATCATTAGAAAAAACACTGCCATTCACAATTCCTGCAATCCTAGCGACACCATTAAAGGAGAGGTTGCCTTCAAATTTACAACCCTCCTCGATAATAGCGGATATTTCGCCCTTTTGACGCTCCATGGCTTAACCTCACCAAAATGGTCCTATAGAACCACTTTGAAATTTTCTTTATCGATCGAGGAGGTACTCATAAATATCATTAAATTCCGCTTCGTTGCTAAATTTAATAAATATTTCTCCAGCTCCATTTTTTTTAGTTTTAATACCAAAATGGTATCCCGTTTTTTTCTCTAGAGTCGATTTAAGATGCTCTAATTTATCATTAAAAAATTTTTTCTGAGTCGATCTCTCGCCTGTTCGGTGGTTTTTCTGCTTTATGAGCTCTTCAAGCTCTCTTACAGACAATTGATCTTCAACTGCCTTGACTGCTAACTCCGTCAGCCTCCCTCGATCCTTTTCTCCGGCCAAAATTTTGCCATGACCAAAACTAAGTTCCTCTTTCTGAAGCAGCTCAACAACTTCTCGAGGAAGTTTCAAAATACGTAGAAAATTAGCAACAGTAGAGCGTTCTTTGCCTAACTTTTTAGCCACTTCTTCTTGAGTCAAATTGTAGTCAGTTAAAAGTTGATAGTAAGCTAATGCTTCTTCAACACAGTTTAGGTCACTGCGTTGAACGTTTTCAATAATGGCCATGACGATTTTGTCACGATCCGTTCCCTTTTTAATAACGACAGGAATTTTTTCAATACCAGCCATTTTTGCAGCTCTTAAACGGCGCTCTCCTGCAATTAAATCAAAACCCTTGTCGCCTTTAGCCACAATTAAAGGTTGAATAACCCCATTTTCTTTAATTGATGCTGATAACTCTTGAAGTTCTTTATCCTTAAAAACTTTTCTAGGTTGATTAGGATTAGCTTTGATAGTGTTTATATTGATCATCAAAGAACCCATTTCTCTTATAGGCTTTTCCTCTTGTTCTGCTTGCTGTCCAGGATGGGCCAAGCTGGCTTTAAGTAAGTCATTTGGTGTTTCATTAATAAGTGAAGCGATACCTTTACCTAATGCAATTTTTTTAGCCATTTCTCGTCCTTTTTTTAGTTAAGGAGAAAGTTGCTCTTGAGTCTGGCGGTGCTCCTCAGAAATTTCAGGGAGATTAAAGTTTAGTTCAGCTTGATGGTCTGGTCGACCCGCTCTCTCTCTTAAAATAAGTTCTTTAGCCAAAGAAAGATAGGATTCACTGCCCTTTGATTCAATATCATAAAGGATAATAGGTTTGCCAAAACTGGGGCTCTCAGAGAGTTTTACATTTCTAGGAATAACCGATTGAAAGACTTTATCGCCAAAATGTTGACGAACTTCTTCTGCTACCTGTTTGTGGAGACTAGTTCGTGCATCAAACATTGTTAGCAAAATCCCTTCAAGATCCAATAGAGGGTTTAATGAGTTTTTTATAAGTTTAATGGTATTGATCAATTGAGCTAGCCCTTCCATCGCATAATACTCTGTCTGGAGGGGAACAATAACTGATTGAGCTGCAGTCAAAGCATTAACTGCTAAAATATTTAAAGAAGGCAAACAATCAATAAGAATGTAGTCATATTTTTCTTCAATAGTAGCAAGAGCATTTTTTAATTTCTGTTCGCGAGCAAACTCTGAAACTAACTCAATCTCTGCTCCAATAAGGTTTTGATCCGCTGGAGCTATATCAAAATTAGGTAACTCCGTTTGGTGAATCACATCCTTCATTTGCACCTTACCAATAAGAGCATGGTAGATGTTTGCTTTTTCAAATCCTTCTTTGTCTAACCCTAAGCCAACAGAGGCGTTACCCTGAGGGTCTAAATCAATTAGCAGAGTTTTTTTCTCAGCTACTGCCAAACACGAAGCAAGATTGATGGCCGTTGTAGTCTTACCTACACCACCTTTTTGGTTAGCAATAGCAATGATTCTAGACATTTATATCTCCAAATGGGAGTTTAAATAGAAAATTGTTCAATAAATTTCGTGAGGTTGGCAAGAGTTTTTTTAGTTGATTTTGTTCCATATGGAACATTTTTAAGACAATAAGCCAGAAATAGCCTTCCCTCCGTACCAGGCAGATCAACCCAAACCTTTTGCTTGAGCTCCCATCCAGTAGGCAATTCATCTGTTCCCTCAAGTTCATCAAAGTTTGCTCCCTTATAAAAAATAACAATAAGAGGGACGTTAGTCTTAATTTTAGCTAAATAGTTTTTAACTTTACCGACAGCTTTAAACGTTATTACACACTCTCTATCAAATAAAATTTCCTCTACTCTTTTGTGGATCAAATGAACATTTGGTAGATCGAGCTGACAAGCAATTTTACTAACAGCCTCTACTTTCTTGCTCCTAGCTTCGAAGCCCAAAAAATGAACTTCTGGTAAATATTTAGCCAAAGGCAAAATGGGAAATCCACCACCAAAGCCGACATCAACAAGCAAGCCAGTTCTTACAACTTCTTCTTTAAACCCTTTAAGGTTTTCTAAAGGCAAAAGGCTGTCCACTATTTGTTTTTGGTAGAATTCATCTTCTTCTAAAATTCTTGTTAAATTGATATTTGAAAACTCTGTTTTAAGAATCTTTAAATATTGACGAGAAAAATCTCGCATTAAATTAAACTCCCGGCCACATAAGCTAAAGTTGCTGGGCGAATTCCGTTTATTTTTTGCAATTGACCAAACGTTTCTGGACGAATTTCCCGAACCCTCTGCCGGCACTCATTTGATATGTTTCGAGACTCTACTAAACGTTTCCAATTTATTTTTTTTCTAGCCAGTTTTTGTACTTTTCTATTTTCCCTTTGGAACCTCTCGATATATCCAGAATATCTTGTTGAAATAGCTACTGTTCTTACTACCTGAGGATGAAAATCTGCTCCAAAATTTTTCAATTCTTGAATCAATGTCTTTACTGGATCCAAATGACTTCTTTTAAGTAACTCTTCTAATTTTATATTCTCTCGCAGGTCTCCATACCCAAAGCTTTTAAATCGTTTTCTTTCCAGGGATGTTACCGAGTAAGAGTATTTTTTTACTAGAGCTGTAAGAACTTCAAATTCCTTTAAAAAAAGCTCTTGAAACTTATCAATTTCCCAATTTAAACCCATTAAAGATCGATAGGGTCTCATTCTTTGAATGCTATTATCTTCTCTAATAAACAATCGGCCTTCGGCCCTAGCAGTAAAAAGGCGATAAGGCTCATCTCTTTTTTGTGTCACTAAATCTTCAATCATCACACCAATATAGGAATCTCCTCTCTCTAAAATAAAAGGCTCCTTTTTTAAAAGAGAAAAAGCTGCATTAATTCCGGCAATAAGTCCTTGTCCCCCTGCTTCTTCATAACCACTCGTTCCATTAACTTGTCCCGCAAAATAGAGATTTTTTATATCTTGGTGTTCTAAACTAAGTGAGAGTCTTGAGGTATCAACAACATCGTATTCTACAGCATACCCATAGGCTTCAAATTGGCATTCTTCTAGACCTTTAATTGTTCTATAGAACTCCTCCTGGACATCCTTAGGAAGACTCGTTGAAACCCCATTTGGATAAACTGTATCGACGTTAAGTCCTTCTGGTTCGATAAAAACATGATGAGAACTTCTATCAGGATAACGAAAAGCTTTATCTTCAATAGAAGGACAGTACCTAGGTCCAACGCCTTTGATTTGTCCGTTAAAAAGTGGAGAGCGCTTTTTATTGTCTCTAATAATAGATAAAGTTTTTGGCTTTGTTCGAGTCAAATAACAGCAAACTTGCTTAACATGCCTAGTATGAAGCTTGTGAGCGAAATGAAAATTAAGTGTTTGAGGATCGCTTTCTTGAGCTTCCATAACTGAATAACAAATTGAATTTTTCTTCAATCTGGCCGGTGTCCCTGTTTTAAAACGCTTGGGCAGTGCTTGCACTTGGGAGAAAAGATCATCCAAAGAAGCACTCGCCTGACTTCCTACTCTTCCTCCCGAACTTTTCTCTTCTCCCGTATGAAGGACCCCGCCAAGAAATGTTCCTGTTGTTACAATTAGTTTTTGAGCTTGCACTATAGAGCTATCAGCAAAATAAATGAAAAAAAGGCTATTTTTTTGAGAAATTTTTAATACTTTCTTTTTAATTATTTCAATAGACGATTTTTCAATAATTTCTTCTGCGTATTGGGAATAAAGTTTTTTGTCGACTTGAACTCTCGTAGAATGAACCGCATAACCCTTACTTTCATTTAAAGTCCTGTATTGAATTCCAGCCAAATCAGCAAGTTTACCCATTAAGCCACCAAGAGCATCAATTTCTCTAACAACCTGGCCTTTCCCAACTCCACCAATAGCAGGATTACAAGGAGTTGAGGCTAAGCCAATCCCAGGAATAGTCCCTATCCCTACCTTAAAATCAAACTGATGGGCTCCCCAGGCAGCTTCTAAACCAGCATGCCCTCCACCAACAACAAAAATGTCAAAATACTTTTGATTCATATTTTTAAACTAAAAATGTTCTACGTAGAACATTTGCAAAAAAATCTATGCTAGCTCTAGCATTATTTATCAATCTATTAATGCTTGGCGATATTTTCATAAATAAAAGTCATCGCTTTTAATAACTCTTAAGAAATTGTTCGTACAAATAAAAAGGTAATGATGTTTATTTTCCAATACAAAAATTGGAAAAAACTTTATCTAAAACGTCATCGGAGTTAACAATTCCCAATAATTCATCAACATCTTTAGATAACAATTCAATTTCACTAGATAGTACGGCCATATCGCTCATTTCTTTTTTAAGCGATTGAAATTCAGAAAATTTATCATACAAAATTTTAATTTTTTGCCTTTGACGCTCAGCGGCTACTGGTTGATGAGAGGTTCTTTTTCTATAAATTTTATTCAATGAGGCTGTAAAACTATCCATATCTATGGCCTTACAAAGTGGTCCTATAGAACCACCCTTCACCTTTTCCCAAAATTCTGCCCCTATAGAACCACCTTCAAAACTTCCTGGTCCCATAGGACCAAAGCTAATGTAAATATCTAAATTCTTTGGAATATCAAAGCTTTTTAAGCGTTCTATAAAACCTTCGCAGTCAGCATGAGTAAAAACTAAGCCGTGAATTCTTAAAGAAGAAAGCCAATCCCAATTCGGGCCTTCCTCCTCAAAAGGGTTCCATGCATAAAGCCCATAAAATGCTTTGTTCAGAAGTTCAAAAGCTCGTGCTATTCCCTCTTCTTCCGCCATATCGTGTGTTCGGCGGATCCCAGCAGTGTCTATCAAACGAAAGTGGGTTCCCTCAACAAAAATATATTCACTTATATAATCTCTTGTTGTTCCCTCCTCTTCACTTACGATACTTCTATTTGTCTTTAAAAGTTTGTTGAAAAGAGTACTTTTTCCCGCATTAGTTTTTCCCACTAAAACAACAGAAGGATTTAACAAATCATTAAAATCTCCACGGCAGCGTTCATAAAGTTCCACTAATTGAGATTCAAATTGATTCAAACATTTTTCAAAATTTTCACTAGCTGATTTTTCCCCTACATCCTCTAAAAAATCAATCGATAGCTCAATAGAAGCTTTTAAAGCAATAAAAGTTTCCCTTAAAGAAAGGAATTTTTCATGAAGAGCTCCCTGCAAAACTTCTAAACCACTAATGATCCCCAATTCACTATTAGCATTAAGCAAAAGATCGAGGCCTTCAACCTGAGAGAGAGTCAATTTACCATGCTTAAGAGCACGGTAAGTAAATTCTCCTGGTTCAGCTAAACGAAAATCATATTTCTCCTGAAAAAAACGGAGAATGCGGTTAATATTCAATTGATTGCCGTGAACCGAAAGCTCTAAAACAAACTCTCCTGTATAACTTCGAGGAGCTGGAAAATAATTTAAAACAATTTCATCGAGAACTTCATCACCATTAACAAGTCGACAACAGATAGCCCTTCTAGGGCGAAAGTTTCCTTGAAAGGAAAAAGCTTCTTCCAAGTTATCAAAAGGATGAGGTGAAGTGAGACGAATAAGACCAAGAGCAGAATTACCGGCTCCAGAACTTAAAGCAATAATAGGATCACTTTTAAGGTAAAGCATAGGTAATCCCGTACTTTAGTCGATTGTTTTATACACAATCAACTGCTGAGCAATCCCAAATAGAGTCGAAACAAAAATATAAAGGTTCAAACCAGCAGGAAAATCTTTCATGATAAAGGTAAAAATAAGAGGCATAAACAGCATAACTTTTTGTTGAGTAGGATCAGTTGTTGTCGAAGGGTTAAGCTTTGTTTGTCCAAACATCGCTGCCCCCATAAGAATAGGAAGAACATAATAAGGGTCTTTTTCAGATAAATCTGTAATCCAAAAATAAAAAGGTGCGCCCACGAGCTCTACAGCATTATAAAGAACTTGATAAAAAGCAAAAAAGATAGGCATTTGAAGAAGCATTGGGAAACATCCTCCGAGAGGATTTGCTCCTGCTTTTCGAAATAATTCCATAGTTTCTTTTTGCATTCTTTGAGGGTCATCTGAATACTTTTCTTTAAGTTTTTGAAGCTCTGGTTGAATAACCTGCATTTTCTTCATTGATTTAAAACTTTTAAATTGAAGAGGAAAAGTAATCAGCCTAATCACCAACGTAAGAAAAATAATGGCTATTCCGTAGTTCGGAAAATATTCATAAAAAAACTGCAAACCCCTTAAAATAGGGATTGCTAAAATAGCAAAAAAACCAAAATCAACTGATAGCTCTAACTTTTTTCCCAAGGTTGCCAAATGATCATAGTTTTTCTTTGTGTAAACTAAAAAGCCTTCAAAATTTTTGGTAGGTTCAGTAAAATCAATCCACATTTGCCCATTAGAAAAGGCTTTATAGCGAGCTATAGATTGCTCTCTAAGAGCTAAAGCAAAAAGATGGTAATGGTGATCAATACCAACAAAATTAACCAATCCATCAGAAGTTTCTTCACTTCCCACATCAAAGCGATCGACTTCTTTAGTATGAACAATATACTGACGTATTCTATTATTGCCGAGATCATCCGCTTTTGACATATAAAGCAGTCGATATAGATAAGGTCGAGAGCTTACCAAGGATAGTTGCAGTCTCCCCTCCTCATCCAAGCGACCTTTCAATTGAATACCCAATTTAGAGTGAGTTCCTCTAAAACTTTTCTTATCAGTTGAGCTCTCTATTTTAAAAGCTAAATCCACCCCTCTTCCATCGCGCATAATTTGGATTTTAAGTGGATCCTTACCAGTAATTTGATCAAAAACATTAGCTTGATTGGGATTGCTCATGCCTCTAATCAAAAGGTCACTACCGATTAGCGCTGTATGACCATTATTTTCGAGGATCAACTTAGTCGTTTGGGTCTGACTTGATTTTTGAAAAAGGTCTCTCTTACTTTTCGAAAGTTCTCTACTTTCAACATCCTTCTCTAATTGGATTTTCTCTTCCTGCGAAGTCCCTAAAGACTTTGAAACAATTGCCGAGGAAATTTCTCCTCCTCCCTCTGGGGGAGCTACCTTTGGGGCAAAATAAGCTTGCCAAGCAAAGAGAACAATTCCCGATAAAATGACGGCCAAGAAAGCCCGTTTTTGATCAGTTGAATCCATGTTTACCTACACGATTTGTAAGGACTTAGCACTCTTTCTTCTGGGATCGGATCAATTCCCCCAGGATGAAAAGGATGGCATTTCAAAATTCGCTTGGTTAAATACCACAAGGCTTGATAAATGGGAAACTTTCGAAAGACTTGAATGGCATACTCACTACAGGTTGGCTGAAATCGACAGCAATTCCCCAAAAAGGGAGATAATCCTATTTGGTAAAGCTTTATTAAGCTCATCAGCAAATATTTAATGAGATTCATTTTTAAAAGTCCTGCGCAAAAGAGAATTAAAGTTCTGACGTAGTTCATTTAAACCTTCTTCTCCCCTCTTAAAAAGTAGCGATTTAATTCGCGGAGAAACTACGAAAAGAATATCTAAACCACCTTCCCTATAGGGAGATAAACGAAACTCTTCCTTTAAACAACGCTTTATTCGGTTGCGAACAACAGCATTTCCTACTTTTTTAGAAATAGAAAAACCCACTCTTGTGCGAAGAGTCTTTTTTGATGTCACTCGGTAATAAGCCCTGAGATAAGGAGAAAATACAGATTTAGCCCCATTTCGCAAATAGTCGAAGTCCTGAAAAGTCAGAAGCCTTCTCTCTTTGCCAAATCTAAAACAATTCATTGAAAACCTATTTAGAACCAGTCGTAACAGTAAGCTGCTTACGTCCTTTAGCCCTACGAGCATTGACTACTTTTTTTCCATTAGAAGAAGACATACGCTTTAAAAAGCCATGAACACGCATACGTTTTTTTCTTTTAGGTTGCCAAGTTCTTTTACTCATTAACAGGTCCCTTTTGGGCAGGGTTGGCACGAAGCGCCAATAACCCTAAATATAAGTCCGCCATAAGTACAGCGTGTTTTAAAAAAGGTCAATAACAAAAAGCAATGGTTCTGTTCTTTTCAAATGTAAGACAAGGTAATAAATTTCCACTTCAGCGCTGATTGAAAAATTTTGCAAGACCATGCTACACATTTGGGCTCTCTGCGCGAAAGCTCTAAATTAATTGAGGTGGAATGATGACTGATAAATTCCCTTTTGAACACTTT
Source organism: Bacteriovoracaceae bacterium (assembly GCA_965206965.1). Classification (GTDB taxonomy): domain Bacteria; phylum Bdellovibrionota; class Bacteriovoracia; order Bacteriovoracales; family Bacteriovoracaceae; genus CBDBLK01. The sequence continues at coordinate 1,096,399 of OZ242254.1, forward strand.
TTCCAAGGTGGTCCCAAAGAATCACCTACTTCCAAAAAGGACAACAATAATAACTATTTAGTCGACAACTTTCTCAAAAGTGAAACGGCTTCTTCCACAAAAAAAGCCGATTTATCCACATCCAAAGCCTGGAATACAAATGAGCTCTATTTTCTCAACCAAGAAGTTCTCAAAGTGTTGAAAAGTTACCTAAACCCAGAAAAATTCAATGCTTTATTTCAAGAAAATTTAAAACTCATCAATATCACCGAAAATCAGGCACTTTTTCAAGTTCCCTCTGCCTTTGTGAGAGAAATGATCGAATCTCAATACAAAAATCAAATTTCAGAAAGTATTCGCCAAACTTTGGGAAAAGAATATGAAATCATCGTTAAAACTGAAAATAGCACGCAGATCAAAGACAAATCACTTAACTCACCGACCGCTAATTTAAGTGATTTTTTAGAAAAAACTCCTTCAAAATCCACCACTCAATCGAACTCTTGCAAAAAAGCCGGGGAAGCACGTTTTACCTTAGATCTTAATTTAAACCAAACTAAAGATGATCTCATTTCAACAGTTGAGTCTCAATACATTGAGCACGTTCAAGAGTTTGGAAATAATAGTATTTCTATTGACCCCTACAAGACCTTCGACAATTTTATTGTAGGCCCATCTAATAATCTTGCCTTCGCAACAGCTCACGCTGTTGCTGAATCTCCCGGAAAAGATGGAAAATACCCCTGCCTTTATATTTATAGTGATTCAGGGTTAGGAAAAACTCACCTCCTTCATGCTGTTGCCAATGGAATTTTGAAAAATTATCCAGAAAAAGCCATTTGTCTTATTTCAGCTCGTGAATTTATGAAAGAGCTCATTAATGCTTTCAGAGATAAAAAACTTTCTGAGTTTCAAAAAAAATACTGCGAAAATATTGATGTTTTAATGATTGATGACATTCACGAACTCAAAAATAAACAATCAACCCAAGAAGAATTCTTTCATATTTTCAACGAACTTCATTCAAGGGGAAAACAACTTATTTTCACATCAGACAAAGCTCCTAAAGAAATCGATGGAATTGAAGAAAGAATTATTACCCGTCTCCAATGGGGCTTAGTTATCGATATTCAAAAACCAGATCTTGAAACAAGAATCGCTATTCTTAAAAAGAAGGCTTTAGAAATCGATCTTTTTGTTCCCGACGATGTCCTCAATTTAATTGCTTCTTCTATCAAAACAAGCATCCGTGAGCTAGAAGGGAGCCTCATCAAACTTAGTGCTTCAGCAGATGTTATGGACATGGAGATCGACATTGAAATGGCCAGAGAGCTCCTAAAACTCACTCCTAGCGAAGAAATGCACTCTATTACGATTGAAAATATTGCTAAATCTGTTTCTCAATACTACAAAATCCCACTAGCAGACCTCAAATCAAAATCGCGCAATAAGGATATAGTAAAAGCCCGTCACATCGCCTGGTACCTTTCAAAAAAACTTATCGACGCTACTTTAAAAGATATTGCTAAATACTACGGTGGACGCGACCATTCTTCAGTTATTCACGGTATTAACAAAATTACCGAACAGGTTAAAAAAGATCCCAGCATAAGCAAAGACCTGGTTTACTTAGAAAACAATATCTAGAAATTTTCGAATTCTCATTTTATTAAAAAATAAAAATTATTTCTTTATTCACATCATGTGTGAATTTGTGTGGATAACTACATTATATTCACATGAATTTTTAATTTTCCACGCAACTAGAATGTCCCTGAAATTCTTTTAAAGACTTGTGCAAGGAAAATTTAAGGTTTTCCACAATTGTGGAAAACAATTTTTTAGATCTCAATTTAAATTCTCTAAAAAATTATCCACATGTGGATAAAAATGTGAGTAATTCTTAAAAAAAACCTTCCCACGACGCACAGCTACGAATTATTTTTTATTTATGTCGAAAAATATGTGAATAAGATTTGGATATAAAAATATTTTCAAAAAAAGAGAAGTCATATACGAATTTAGCCGAGCGTCAAAAATACTTTATCCCCACTTACCCCCAATCAATCAATTTCAAAAGTACTTGCTATTAAAGGGTATTTTGAATTTTTCCACTTATCCACAGCTTATATTAAGTAATACTAATAATTAATAAAAATATCTATTAAAGACAGCTTCTTAGTTCAATTTTCCCAAGCTCTTGCTAAATTTTCTCGAGAAAGCTACATTTCTTTTGGGAATGGGCTTTCCAAGGGTTTATATGCAAGTTACCGTACACACCGAATCTATCCGTGAAGCAATCAGTAAAGTTTTACCTGTCACCGACAAAAAGAACAGTCGACCTATCCTCACATACATTATGGTCCATGTTGGTGAAGGAAAAATTGAATTTAGTGCAACAGACTTAGATATCTCCTCCAAAATTTCTATAGAAGCTCAAATTGGAAATCCAGGAAGTTTCTGTGTTAATGCTAAAAATCTTTCTGACGTTTTAAGAGAACTACCCAGTCAGCTTATTCAACTAAAAATTGAAAACAGCGAAAACACTCTGAAAATACACTGCGGAGATATTCATTTTACCTTACTTATTCATAGTGATGATGATTTTCCAACATTAACCTTTGGTAACGAAAATCAACAATTCAATCTCACTTCAAAACAAGTTTTAGAAATTATTCAAATGACGAGTCATGCAATTGGAAGCGATGAAACCCGCTTGTATTTAAATGGCATTTATCTCCAGGAAATAGACTCAAAACTTCGAGCAGTCGCTACAGACGGCCATAGACTTTCTCTCGTTGATTTTGAAGTTCAGGACAATAAAATAGAAAATCTTATCAATGGAATTATTGTTCCCAAAAAGGGTGTTTTTGAACTCAAAAGAGTTGCAGAATCTGATATCAACGGAACAATATCAATCTCAGTCGATGATTCTTTTTTATACGTCAACCTAAATAACAATTACAAACTCAGTATTCGTTTGATTGCTAGGGATTATCCGAAATATCAAGCCGTTATTCCGAGTAAGACCAGCTACACAATGAGGGCTGATCGCAATGCTTTATTCGATGCTATTCGACGAATCAAAATCATGTCCAATGAAAAATCTAATGGCGTACGAGTCAAACTCGATGCTAAAGAAATGACTATAATGGCAAATCATCCTTCTCTAGGAGATGCATTGGAAACAATTCCCATCGATTACGAAGGTAAAGAAATGGAAATAGGTTTCAATGCAAAGTACTTAATTGATACTTTATCAACGGTTTCAGAAGGTGATATTTCTCTCGAGTTGAACAATGAACTTAGTCCTATTGTCGTAAAGTCGATAGATACTCCCAATTATCTAGGAATTATCATGCCTCTAAAATTGTAAAGCTTCCATGCGATCTTTAAAGATTAGAAAACTCCAAGCTCAAAACTTCCGTAATCTTCACAACAATATTATTTCTTTTTCTCCCGGAATAAACTGTATTTTAGGAGAAAATGGGAATGGAAAAACGAATATTTTAGAAGCTATTTACATTCTCATTATGAGAAAATCATTTCGTAAAAATGCAAGTTTTCCCCAATATTTAGGAATCGATGGGGAAAATCCAGAAATTTATATTTCTGCTGCTTTTGAGGAGAAAGATGAAGAGCTTGTTCCTTGTTCAGGAAAAATATGGCAAGGGGGATCTGAATGGTACCTAGAGGGTAAACCAACTAAAAAGAAGCCTCAGGTTGGAATCATTTTTATCAATCCTTTCGACAGTCAAACTTTTCACACGACAGCTTCTGTGCGAAGAAGCTGGGTTGACACCCATTTATCTCAATTAGATTCTGTCTATAAAAAAAATTTGAGCAAATATAGTGGAAGCTTGAAATTCAGGAACTCACTTTTATTCAAAAAACCTTCTCGATTTCGAGAGCAAATTAAGGCTATCGATTCGGAAATGGCTTCTTTAGCGGTAAGCTTAACTATTCGAAGACGCCATTTTTTAAAAGAACTTGAGCCTTTCACAGAAAAGACTTTTAAAGAGATTTTTGGTGAAGAGCATAGGCTAACAATGAATTTAGATAGCCGTGTTGTTGACGCTAATCCCCAGAAGTACCTTCAAATATTGGCTGAAAACTTCTCTAAAGACGAGGCTATTGGCCATACGTCGTATGGTGTTCACAGGGATGACTACGTGCTTCTTTTTAATGGTTTGAATTCTTTTGATTACTGCTCTTTGGGTCAGCAAAAAATGTCCTATTTGAGCCTCTTATTTGCCTATATAGAGCTATTTAGGTATAAATTCACATCTTTTCCTATTGTCTTGCTAGACGACGTCTCAGGTGAATTAGATAAAGTTAGATGGACGCGTCTTGTAAACTATTTGGAAAGGAGTTCGTTTCAAATTTTGATTACTACGGCGAATGAAAAATTTGAAGAAGAACTAGGTCGGATTGAGGGAGCGAATAAAATTCTCGTTCAATTGGGTGCTACTTCTCAGCTTTAAAAATCTTAAGTTTTGCTGGTGGCAAATACAAGAAACCCGGGAGCTTCTTTGGGAGATTTAACTTCTTCTATTTCTAAAGTTGATGAAAAATATACAGCAGATCAAATTAGAGTTCTAGAGGGTCTTGAAGCTGTTCGAAAAAGACCGGGAATGTATATTGGTGATACATCCTTTAGAGGGCTTCATCATTGTGTTTATGAAATTGTAGACAATGCTGTCGATGAAGCTCTGGCTGGTTATTGCACTGAAATCAAAGTCATTGTTCATGTTGATAATTCTATTACAGTTGTCGATAACGGTCGTGGTATTCCTGTCGGTATTCATTCTAAAGAGGGAGTCTCGGCTGCTGAATTAGTTTATACCAAGCTTCATGCTGGTGGTAAATTTAATGAGGAAGGGGGGGCTTATAAGGTTTCAGGGGGTCTTCATGGCGTAGGGGCCGCAGTTGTTAATGCACTTTCTAAATGGGTTAAATTAGAAATAAAAAAAGAGGGAAAACTCCATCAAGTAATGTTTGAAAGAGGAATTGCTAAAGAACCTCTTAAAGTTATATCTGAACTTGAAAACTCATCGGAAGCAGGAACATCTGTTACTTTTAAACCAGATAATGAAATTTTTGAAGTTCATGAATTTATTTACGATACTTTAGCCGGTCGTTTTCGAGAAATGGCTTTTCTTAATAAAGGTCTCAAAATAATTCTCAGAGATGAAAGAACCGAAAAGAAGGAGAATTTTCACTATGAGGGTGGTTTAGTAGAGTTTGTTAAGTACCTAAATAGAGCAAAAAATGCAATTCATAAAAAACCGATCTATATTTCTCAGTCACGCAGAGATTATGAAGTTGAAATCGCTCTCCAATGGACAGATTCTTACAGTGAAGTCCTTTCCGGTTACGCTAACGCTATTTCAACTCCAGGTGGAGGAACGCATCTCTCTGGGTTTAAAACAGCTTTAACTCGAATTCTTAATGCTTATGCGAAGGAGAACAATTTATTAAAAGGTATTAAAACTAACTTGACCGGCGATGATATGCGGGAAGGGCTAACAGCTATTATTTCTATTAAACTCCCAGAACTTCAATTTGAAGGACAAACTAAAGATAAACTAGGAAATTCTGAAGTTGAAGGTATTGTTAATTCTTTAGTAGGTGATGGCTTAAAAACTTATCTAGAGGAAAATCCTAATACAGCGAAGACTATTATTAGAAAATCTGTTGATGCAGCAGCAGCTCGAGAAGCAGCCCGAAGAGCTAGGGAATTAACTCGACGAAAATCTGTTCTAGAAACTGGCGGTCTTCCTGGAAAGATGGCGGATTGCCAAGAAAAAGACCCCGCCCTATGTGAGCTCTATATTGTGGAAGGTGATTCAGCTGGTGGATCAGCTAAGCAAGGACGGGATCGTCGAACACAGGCAGTCCTTCCTCTTAAGGGGAAAATTCTCAATGTAGAAAAGGCTCGTTATGACAAAATGTTAGCTAATACTGAGATCAAGATGCTTGTTCAGGCTATTGGAACAGGTATTGGTAAAAATAGTTTTGATTTAAAAAAACTACGCTATCATAAAATTGTTATTATGACTGATGCGGATGTTGATGGCTCTCATATTAGAACACTCCTTTTAACATTATTTTATCGTCAGTTTCCAGAGCTTGTTGAAAATGGTTATATTCATATTGCTCAACCTCCTCTCTATAAATACAAAAAAGGAAGAGCTGAGAAGTATTTAAAAGATGAAAAATCTTTAGAGGGATTTCTTGTTTCGAATGCTCTTTCTGGAGCAATAATTAATGTTGATGAAAATTCTTATTCGCAAGAGGAAATTCAAAAGCTAGTCAACAAATATGTTACTTATACAAAAAATCTTGATTCTTATGATATTCATTTTGATACTCTTCTTTTGAGAAAAGTTATTGAAGACTCTGAAATTCGTGAGAGTGCACTTAAAGATAAAAGTAAACTTGATATTGAAATAGGAAAAATTAGTAATCTTTTAAAAGAGCTAGAAAACGAAACATTAAAAAAATATTCATTTGAAGTAGTCGAAGATAAAGAACATGATTGCTTTCAGGTTAATTGTGCTATTCAAACGACAGCAAGAACGAAGCGTTTTAAATTGAATAGTTATTTTTTAGGAAGTCCTGAATTCAATGATTTTATTAATGGTTTTGATGGAATTCGTTCTTTTAAAAAATCTAAATTTATTTTTGAAAAAGAAAAACTAGATAAAAAGGAATTTGATTCTTTAGAAAAATTTACAGAATTTATTGTTCAAGATAGTAAGCAGGGGGCTTATATCCAACGCTATAAAGGTCTTGGAGAAATGAACCCTGAACAACTTTGGGAAACAACAATGAATCCTGAAAATAGAACACTACTTCAAGTTAAGATTGAAGATTCAATAGAAGCAGATCAAGTTTTCTCCGTTTTAATGGGAGATAATGTTGAGCCTCGTCGGCAATTCGTAGAAGACAATGCTTTAAATGTGAGAAACTTAGACATTTAGGATTTGTTTATGAGTGATAATACTGGCGAAAATAACACACCTGCAAGTGATATAGCTCCTATTTTTATTCAAGATGAAATGAAAAGCTGTTATTTAGATTACGCTATGTCAGTTATTGTAGGGAGAGCTTTGCCAGATGTTCGTGACGGTTTGAAACCGGTTCATAGACGAGCATTGTATGCCATGCACACTCTGGGGAATTTTCATAATAAACCTTTTTTGAAATCAGCCAGAATTGTTGGTGATGTTATCGGTAAATATCATCCTCATGGCGATGCAGCAGTTTATCAAACGATGGTTCGGTTGGCTCAAGATTTTTCTATGCGCTATCCTTTAATTGATGGGCAGGGAAACTTCGGTTCTGTCGATGGTGATTCTGCCGCTGCTATGAGATATACCGAAGTTCGCATGAAAAAAATGGCGGAGGAAATGCTCCGCGATTTAGATAAAGAAACGGTTGATTGGCAACCCAATTATGATGATTCTCTAAAAGAACCTCGCGTTCTTCCAACAAAAATTCCCAATCTTTTAGTCAATGGTTCCTCTGGAATTGCTGTCGGAATGGCAACGAATGTTCCCCCTCATAATCTATCTGAGGTTATGAGTGCTCTTAAAGTTTTGCTTCAAGATCCAAATTGTCGCATTGAAGATATCATGAAACTTATTCCAGGCCCTGACTTTCCAACAGGTGGTTCTATTCATGGAATTGAAGGTATTCGTTCTGCTTATCACACAGGAAAAGGCGTTATTCAAATTAGAGCTAAAGCAGATATTGAAAATTTTGGAAAAAATGGAGATAGAGAAAGAATTGTTGTAACAGAAATTCCCTATCAAGTTAATAAAGCTAAGCTAATCGAAAAGGTTGCAGAGTTAGTAAACTCTAAACAAATCACAGGAATTTCTGATATTAGAGATGAATCCAATCGCCACGGTATTCGAGTTGTTCTCGATCTTAAAAAAGGTGAAATTAGTTCAGTTATTCTAAATAGGCTTTATAAACAAACTCAACTTCAAACTTCTTTTGGAATTATCTTTCTTTCTATTTCTAATGGAACACCTAAGGTGATGAATATCAAAGACCAGCTTTTGGCTTTTATTGATCATCGGCGAGAAATTGTTATTAGACGAACTGTTTATGAGTTAAAAAAGGCAAAGGAAAAAGCCCACATTTTGGAAGGTTTAAAAACAGCGGTAGAAAATATTGATGCTCTTGTAGAGATGATTAAAACATCTGAAGGACCTGCTCAAGCCAAAGAAAAATTAATGGTTGGCTACTCTCTTTCTCAGAGGCAAGCTCAAGCTATTCTCGATATGCGTCTTCAAAGACTTACCGGTTTAGAAAGAGATAAAATTGTTGCTGACTATGAAGCTATTATTAAAGAAATTGCTCGTTTAAAAGAAATACTTGATAACGAAGATCTGATTCGAAATATTATTGATGAAGAATTTAACCAAATAGCTGAAAGCTATGGTGATAAACGAAAGACAGAAATTATCGCCAAAGTCGATGAAATTCAAATTGAAGATTTAGTAAAAAAAGAAGACGTTATCGTTACGATTACTCATAAAGGTTATGTAAAACGCATGGCTATGGATACCTATAAAACCCAAAAACGTGGAGGGACGGGAGTAAAAGGAGCTTCTGCGAATGACGATTTTTTCACTGATATTTTCACAGTGAATACTCATTCCACACTTTTTTTCTTCACTAATAGAGGAACAGTATTTTCTAGAAAAGTTTACAATATCCCTGAAGGAACAAGAACTTCAAAAGGAAGAAATATTGCTAACCTGATTCGAGTTCCAAGTGGGGAAAAAGTTAAAAGTATCCTTTGTGTAGATGATCTCGAACATCTTAAAGACAAGTATATTATTTTTGCTACAGAGAAAGGATTAGTTAAAAAGTCAGCTCTTAGTGATTATAAAAGAATTAAACAAAGTGGTTTAAGGGCTATAAAAATTATCGATGGTGATAATCTTCTTACGGTAAGACTTGTGGAGCCAAATAAAGATGTTCTTTTATGTTCGACTTCTGGAAAGATCATTCGTTTTGCTGAAAGTGATTGTCGTCCTATGGGACGAGTCTCTCAAGGAGTAAAAGGGCTTAATATCGATGAAAAGGAAAAAATTATTGGAATGGAAATTATTGATGATACCCTAGAGATCCTTTCTGTAACAGAAAATGGATATGGAAAGAGAACTCAAACCAGTCAATATCGAAGACAGGCTCGAGGAGGAAAGGGTATACTAGCGATGAGGCTTACTGAAAAAAATGGTGAAATTTGCGCTATAAAACCAGTTATTAATCGTGATGATTTGATGATTATCACTAATAAAGGTCAAGTCATTAGAACAAGTATTTCAGGGATCTCTCTAATGGGGCGTGCTACTCAAGGTGTTAGAATTATTCGTCTTAAGGAGAGGGAAAAGGTCGTAGCTGTCGAAAAAATAGCTAGGGACGAAGGCCATATTGAAGAATAGTTTTTTTATTTTTTTAGGTTTAATTTTCTTAAGCTTGGGATTTCTCGTTTTTGACTTCAGTCCAAGGATTCATAAAGAAATTTTACAAGCTCAAGGTTTTATTGCCAATCAAGAGTATAAGAAAGCAATTCTTCGTTATGAACATATCCTAGAACGAAATCCAAATAAAAAGATTGAAGTTAAGATTCTTTATCAATTAGGTGATCTTTACAGTATTTACCTTTCTCAAAATGAAAAGGCGATAAAATACTACCAACGAATTGTTAACCTTTCTGAAGATCCTTTGTGGTTGGTGCGAACTGAAGAAAGAATTGCTGAAATTCATTTTTCTTATTTAAAAAATTATGAAAAAGCTCTTAAAATTTATGACAAATTGAACAGATTTACACCCAAACTTAGAAATCAAGATTTTTACCAGTTTAGGTATTCTCAATGTCTTCTTAGGCTTAATTATTTAAAATGGGCAGAAGAAAATTTTAAAAAAATAAGAAAAAATGAGCGCCATGAATATTATATTCGTTCGGCTTATTTTTTAGGCCTTATAAATTTCCAAAAGAAAAAGTGGCAAAAATCCATTGATTATTGGAAAGATTATATTCGCAAGGAAACTCGAAGTGATAACGTAGTTCAGGTGAAGTTTCTTATGGCTAATGCTTACGAGACGATGGAAAAGCTTAAGCATGCCTATAACCTATATTATTCAATACTAGGTGAGTATCCTAATACTGAGGTGATTCAAAATCGTCTCAATAGTATCTACAACAGAAGAGTTGCTCGAAAACGATGAAAAAAAACCGCCGTTTGCTCAAAGTTATGAGTTTAGCTATGAGCTTATCTTCAACTATTTTAGTGACAGCTTGGGGCGTAATGAAATTAGCTGATTGGGGTTATATAAGCCGGAGTTTAGGGTTTGTTATTTTTATAATGATCATTGTTTCCCTTTTTGTGACGATACTTTATAATGCAAGTAGTAAAAAAGATTCGCTTTAAATTATTTATCCCTCTCTCTCTTCTGGCAACCATTGCTTTGGCCCTCTTTTTGGATAATGAAAAGCAAGTTGCCGCTTTATTTTTAATTTATCTAAGTACCCTTTTATGGCTTGCTTCTATGATGTATATGGTAGGCTCTCTTCTCTCAAATAATGATAAAACTTTTAAAGTGGACTGGTTTAAAGCAGTTCTTGCTCTTATTTTTAAGCTGGTTTTGTTTGCTGGAATTTTATATATAGGTTGGCAATTAATGGGAAAAAAGCTATTTATTGCTCTACTAAATTTACCTATACAAACAATAGTTCTGGCTATTAGTGCTCGAACTGGTTTTAAGGATAATTAAAAACTGTGAAGATTTAACTAAATGAAGAAACAACTCTCTTTAGTTTTTTTGCTATTTACTTTTTCAACGTACGCAGCTGGTGGGTTTACTTGGCTTGGTGGATTGGCTCATAAGTTCCATATTCCAGAGCACACATTAACATTTGGAGTCATTGGCTTTTTATTAATGCTAGCTGGATTAGCTTACCGAGCGAAAATAGCTAAAGTTTCCAATATCGTTATTCCTGACAGAGGAATTACTTTTCGCAATATTATTGAAATGTATGGAAGCTTCATTTATGGGCAGTGCCAGAGCGTTATTGGTGAAAAAGAAGCTCCGCGCTATTTCTCCTTTATTGCGACTATTTTTATCTGTATTTTTATTTCAAATCTCATTGGATTAATACCGGGTTTTCTTCCACCCACAGAGTACCTCAACACAACTCTAGCTTTGGGAGCTTTCTCTTTTATTTATTACAATATCCAAGGCTGTAAAGCTCAGGGAACTCTCAATTACTTGAAGCATTTTTGTGGACCTCTTTGGTATTTAGCTATTTTAATTTTTCCTATTGAAATAGTTTCCAATTTGATTCGCCCTTTTTCTTTAGCTCTTCGTTTGCGTTTCAATATGATGGGCGATCATATTGTTCTCTCTGAGTTTTCAAATCTGGTTCCCCTTTTTGTTCCTATTGTGTTTATGATTTTGGGAATTTTAGTTTCTTTAATTCAAGCTTATGTTTTTACCGTACTAACCATGGTCTATATTCAAATGGCGGTCGAGCATCACGATCATGATGACGATTATGCACATGCGAATTAAAATAGGCTTTTATAGGAGATGATTATGAATAAATTATTTTTTGCTATTGTTGCTCTTTTTATTACTGGTGTTGCTTTTGCTGAAGGTGGTTCGACCCTTATTGAAATGAATGAATACACAAAAGCCCCTATTTACTTTTTGGCTGTAGCTATTGCTGCTTTTGCTGGGACTCGTGCCCAGTCAAATGCAGCTTCAGTGGCTTTTGAAGGTATTGCTCGCAATCCTGCTGCCGCAGATAAGCTTTTTGTACCAATGATTCTTGGTCTCGCTCTTATCGAATCATTAGTTATCTTTACTCTCGCAACAACTTTCTTGATGAAGTAAAATTTGACAAGAAAGCTGACTCAGATCAGAGAAAAAAAGCCCACTTTAAAAGTGGGCTTTTTTTTATCTAAAATTTCGCTTGAAATAATTGAATTGACACAGTATGGTGCAGCCCAAATATATATTTTTTATTTGGGTTTTTTATAATGAGCAACAAAGTTTCAAAAGATGAAAGGTTCATAAAACGTTGCTTTGAGCTAGCTGGGAACGGCTTGGGTCATGTCTCCCCTAATCCCTTAGTTGGATGTGTTTTAGTTAAGGGAGAGAAAATTATAGGGGAAGGTTGGCATCGAAAAGCTGGGGAATCTCATGCAGAAGTCGAAGCTATTTTGCATTCAAAAGAATCTGTAAGGGGTGCCACCCTCTATTGCAATTTGGAACCGTGTTGCCACACTGACAAAGAAACACCTCCGTGCGCAAACCTCATTATTAGAAAGGGAATTAAACGAGTGGTGATTTCCAATTTAGATCCTAATCCTCAGGTTTCTGGGAAAGGTGTGGAAATGTTGATAAACCACGACCTAGAGGTTGTCGTAGGTGTGTTGAAAAATGAGGGAGAAAGTCTCAATAAGGTCTTTTTTAAATGGATAACCACAGGCTTTCCTTATATCCATTTGAAATGGGCTCAAACTTTAGATGGTCGATTGGCTTCTTGTACTGGGGATTCAAGGTGGATTTCGACAGAGAGGGCTCGTGTGGAAATCCATCGTTTAAGGCTGAATTATGATGCCATTTTAGTGGGAAAAAACACAGTCAATGTGGATAATCCAAGCTTAAGTGTGAGAATGGGTGTGGAGAGCAACGGGAAAACTCCTTGGAGAATTGTTGTTGGAACTCCTGAGAAGCTGAATTGGGAAGCCAAAGTGTTTAATGACGAGGCTAGTCATAAGACTATTTTAGCTATTCCGAAGGGCTCTTACCTCCCTAAAAAAGCCGTGGATAAAAGCATTCAAATATGGGAAAACTCGCCAATGCAATGTGGAAAAGTGAATATTCAAAGTCTTTTAAAAGAATTGGGAAAAAGAAAAATAACCTCTCTTCTTGTTGAGGGAGGCCCTGTTATCCACACAACTTTTTTAGAAGAAAACTTATGGGATGAATACACTGGCTACATAACTCCCCGTCTCATGGGAAATGGCCCGAGCTTGTTTGAATCTTCCTCGAGAAATTTAATCAATAATTCTTTGATTTTGCCTAAACCACAATTTAGATTTTTGGAGAATCAGGTTGTTATTGAAGGGAGAAAATCTTGTTTACAGGACTAGTGAAAGAAATTGGTACAGTCACGCAAAGTTTTTCTGTTAGAGAGGGTCGAAAAATTCGTATTTATTCTCAACAACTAATTCCTCAAATTGAAATCGATGATTCTGTAGCGGTTAATGGTGTTTGCCAAACAGTAGTTTGGGTAGGGGGTAAAGAGTTTGAAATTCAAGTTGTGCCGACAACTCTTAAAAAAACAACATTGGGAAACCTTAAATCAGGTGATGCCGTTAATTTAGAGTTAGCTTTAACCTTACAAGATCGCCTGGGAGGACATTTAGTCCAAGGGCATGTTAATGGAGTAGGCACCATTTGCCAGATTCAAAAGCAAGGAGAAACTTATTTGCTTTCTCTTCGTTTTCCCACTGAGCTAAGTCAATATATTGTTGAAGAAGGTTCTTTAACAGTTGATGGAATTTCTTTAACTATTGCCGAGTATCAGTTGGGGAATAGTGAGTTGGTTTTGGCAATAATTCCTCATACTTGGAACCATACGGTTCTTAAGAATAAGCAAGCTGGGGATAAAGTTAATATTGAGGTGGATATTGTGGCTAAATATGTGGAAAACCTCCTATTTTATCGAAATAACTTGTTTTCGAATGTGAACAGGAAAGGGATAACGGAAGAGTATCTAAAAGAAAAAGGGTTTAGTTAAAAATGTTTAATACTATTGAAGAAGCTCTTGAAGATATTAAGAACGGTCAAATGGTTATTGTTATTGATGATGAAGACCGTGAAAATGAAGGCGATTTTATTATGGCAGCTGAAGCTATCACTGCTGAAGCTGTTAATTTCATGGCTAGGTTTGGCCGTGGAATGATTTGCGCACCTATAACTCAAGAAATGGCTGAAAAGCTTGGTCTTGATCTCATGGTTTCTAGAAGTTCTACCAGTCACGATACGGCTTTTACTGTTACTGTTGATGGAAAAAACTCGGGAACAGGAATTAGTGCTCAAGATAGAGCAAATACTGTTCTCGATTTAGTTAACCCTGAAACAAAACCGACAGATCTTAAAAAACCAGGACATATATTTCCCCTCATTGCTCGACCAGGAGGAGTTCTTCAAAGGGCCGGGCATACTGAAGCTGCTGTCGACTTAGCTCGATTGGCTGGATTTCAATCGGCAGGAGTTATTTGTGAAATTATGAATGAAGATGGAACAATGGCTAGAAGGGATCAATTGGCAGAGATGGCTAAATTTTGGGGAATGAAATTTATTACTATTAAAGATTTAATAGAGTTTCAAAGGAATCATTCCCATCGCAAATCAGGCTCTAGAGAAATTCATGTTTCCCAAACGAGTAGCATTGATTTTTCTAATAAATATGGTGTATTCAAATTGCATATGTTTGAAACAAAAGTGGGTACTGTTGATCACCACATAGCTTTAACAAAAGGTAATATTAATGATGGTGAGCCTGTTTTAGTTAGAGTACACTCGGAGTGTTTTACAGGGGATATTTTCGGCTCCAAGCGATGTGAATGTGGTGAACAATTAGGGCTAGCGATGGAGACTGTAGAACGGGAAGGGCGAGGAGTTGTTATTTACTTGCGGCAAGAAGGTCGTGGCATTGGTCTTCCTAATAAGATTAGAGCTTATGCTCTTCAGGATAGAGGTTTTGATACAGTTGAAGCCAATCATAAATTAGGATTTAAAGATGATTTAAGAGAGTACGGTATAGGAGCACAAATTTTAAAAAGTTTGGGGGTCAAAAAAATGAAATTAATGACCAATAACCCCCGTAAAATTGTTGGACTTAAGGGCTTTGATTTAGAAGTTGTTGAAAGAATTCCTTTGGAAGTAAAGGCTCATGAAGGAAACCTTGATTATTTAAAAACAAAAAAAGAAAAGCTAGGTCATATTTTAAGTTCGATTCATTAATCGAGCTTTAAAAAAGGGAGTAAAAATGCCAAGAATTATTGAAGGATACCTCTCTGCACAAGGTAAACGTTATGGAATAATTGCAGGAAGATTTAATGAGCTCATTACAGGAAAGCTTTATGAGGGAACTCTTGATTGTTTGAAAAGACATGGAGCAGATATTGATCAAGATGTAGAGGTTATTTGGGTTCCGGGAGCTTTTGAAATTCCTCTTGCAGCTAAAAAATTGGCTTTAACAGGACGTTTTGACAGTCTTATTTGCTTAGGAGCTGTTATTAGAGGTTCAACCCCTCATTTTGATTATGTTGCAGCAGAAGTTTCTAAAGGTGTAAATCGAGTTTCACTAGAGACGGATATGCCTGTTATCTTTGGTGTTCTTACAACTGATAGTATCGAACAGGCTATTGAAAGAGCTGGAACAAAAGCAGGTAATAAAGGTTGGGAAGCAGCCCTTTCTGCTATTGAAATGGCTTCTTTATTAAGCGCTATTGAATAATAGCTTTAGGATAAATTTTCACTTTAGAGCTTTTTTCAAATATTGACCGGTCCAACTTTTTGATTTTTTAGCAATTTCTTCAGGTGGGCCGGTGCAAACAATGCTTCCGCCTTTATCTCCACCTTCAGGGCCAAGGTCGATAATCCAATCGGCAGATTTAATAATATCGAGATTATGCTCAATAATAACAACACTATGACCTTGCTCAACTAAGTTATTGATGGCTTTGAGGAGAACCTTAATATCTTGAAAATGCAATCCTGTCGTTGGTTCATCTAAAACATAGAGACATTTACCAGAAGTTTTTTTAGCGAGTTCTCTTGAAAGTTTTAATCTTTGAGCTTCGCCACCACTCAAAGTCGTTGCGGGTTGTCCTAATTTCATATACCCCAATCCTACAGAATTAAGTGTAGAAAGAATTCTGTTAAGTCGAAGGTGGTTTTTAAAAAATTCACTGGCTTCTTCAATCGTCATACTAAGAATGTCAGCAATGTTTTTTCCTTTGTACAGAATAGAAAGAGTTTCTTTGTTATAGCGTTTTCCTTTACATTCACTGCAGGTAATATATACATCGGGAAGAAAATGCATTTCTATTTTTTTAACTCCATTACCTTCACATTCTTCGCACCTCCCTCCTTTGACATTGAAGCTAAACCGTCCAGGTTTATAGCCTCGAATTTGAGATTCGGAAGTTAAGGAATAAAGTTTTCTAATATCATCAAACATATTGGTATAAGTAGCAGGGTTAGAATGGGGAGTTCGGCCGATAGGACTTTGATCGAGTTCAATAATAGTTTTAATATGGTTCACGCCGGAAATAGAATGGTAGTTTTTTCTAGTGTAGATAGAACGATGGGCTTTTGAAAGGTAACTTCGACAGGCTGGAACAAGAACCTCGTGTACTAAAGTTGATTTTCCACTGCCAGAAACTCCAGTAACACAGGCTAAAATATTGAGAGGAATCTCAAGATCTACTTTTTTGAGATTGTTATGTTCTGCTTTTCGAAGTTTGATAAAGTGGGTTGGTTTTCTTCTATCTTGAGGGATAGGAATAGTCTCATTTCCGTTAAGAAATCTAGCCGTTAAGCTTTTCTTATTTTTAATGATTTTATCAATGGGACCTTGAGAAACAACTTGGCCACCGTGAACTCCAGCACCAGGTCCCATATCAATGAGAAAGTCAGCTTCTTTCATTGTCTCTTCATCATGCTCAACAACTAGAACAGTATTTCCGATATCGCGTAAATTTTTTAAAGTTTTGATAAGCTTTATATTATCTCTTTGATGAAGACCTATACTAGGCTCATCTAAAACATAGAGAACTCCAGATAAAGCTGAGCCAATCTGTGTGGCTAAACGGATTCTTTGGCTTTCGCCTCCAGAAAGGCTATTGGCTGATCGATTAAGACTAAGGTAGCCTAAACCAACATCAACTAGAAATCTAAGACGATTTTTAATTTCAGCAACTAATTTCTCACCAATAATAAATTTTTCACCTACTAAAGATTTTTGAATTTCTTGAGAGATCCATTGATAGGCATCGGCAATACTCATCGAGCAAATGTTCATAATGTGAAAATCACCGAGATAAGTACTCAGAGCAACAGGGTTAAGTCTCATACCTTCACAAGCATCACAAATTTGAATATTCATGAATTCCTCAAGATTTTTTCTAACTTTTTCTGAACCTGTTTCTCGAAATTTTTTTTCAAGCCATTTAGGTATTCCTGGAAATGGTTTAGAAAATTCAAAATGAGAGTTATCGGATTTAAAGGTATATTTATAAGTTTTATTTGAACCATTAAAAATGATTCGTGAAATATTTTTCGGTAATTTTTTTAAAGGAGTTGAAGGCTCTATTTTTTCTATTTCGAGAATAGATTTGATCATATTAAAGAGGAAACTATTCTTTTTTTGTAGAGGTTTGATAGCTCCCTCTAAAATTCCAAGATTGTCATCAAAGATCATAAGATCAATATCGAAATTTTTGCTTTCACCAAGTCCATTACAACCAGGACAAGCTCCAACGGGACTATTAAATGAAAATAAGCGTGGTTCTAAATCAGGAAAAAGAGTCCCTGTTTCTGGATTCATATTATTTTCACTAAAATGGTATTCGTTTTTTTCGTTAGCTAAAGCAATGACTTTGCCTTCTCCTAATTTGAGGGCATATTCAACAGAATCAGTGAGACGTTTTTCAATGCCTTCTTTAATAGTGACTCTATCAATAACAATATCTATAGTTTGTGGTTTAGTTTTTGTTAGTTTGATATTCTCATCGAGTACTATAATATTTCCATTTATTCGAGCGCGATTAAAACCCATAGATAGGAATTTTGAAATTTCTTTTTTAAAATCTCCTTTTTGCTGAGAAATAATAGGTGCCATTAGAATGAGTTTTGTTTTTTCTTTAAGAGACAGAAGCTCTCGAACAATCTGTGGTGGTGTATGCTTTTGAATTAAAGTACCGGTTTCTGGATCATATAAATTTCCTACTCTGGCAAAGAGGACTCGTAAGTAATCATAAATTTCAGTAATAGTTCCAACAGTAGAACGAGGGTTTTTTGAGGTAGATTTTTGATCAATAGCAATAGAAGGAGATAATCCAGAAATAGATTCGACATCAGGAGGTTGATATTGACCTAAAAATTGGCGAGCATAAGAAGAAAGTGATTCAATGTAGCGCCTCTGACCTTCTACATAAATGGTATCAAAAGCTAAGCTTGATTTTCCGGAGCCCGATGGGCCAGTGATTACAGTAAGAGTATTCTTAGGAATTTTGACATTAACCTCTTTGAGATTGTGAACTTTGGCTTTATTGACAGTGATGTGGTTAATAGACATTTTTTTACTCTAAAAATGGTGAATTTGAAGGGCTTCAAGCAATATGTAATAACAGCCCATGGGATTCGCTTTGTTTTTTCCATAGAGATGGAAAGCGGTTCCATGATCAACGCTTATTCTAAGAAAATCCAAACCAAAAGTAATATGGCTTCCCATAATTCCATACTTTCCTTTAAAAAGAGTTAAGGCTTGATCGTGAAAAGCATAAATGAATACTTGCCGTTGGTTTTTAAAATAAAAATGTAATGTATCTCCTGGAAAAGGCCCTTTTATTTGAGAAGAAATTTGAGAAAAGACCTTTTCTTCAGAACCCAGTAACCCTTGCTCTCCAGCGTGAGGATTAATTCCACTTAGATAAACTTCGCTTGGCTTTCCAAAAAGGCATTCTATTTGATTTAAAGAAGTATTAATTTTTTCTTTAATAAGGTTAGGATTAATTGTTTTGGAAATATCTTTTAGAGGAATATGATCAGTTAGTAATAAAAAGATTCGTTCCTTATTTTTAAACCCCATAGTGAGGTAGGGTCGACAGTATTTTTGACGTAAATACTCTGTATAGCCATTAGTCGCTTTTCCGTTGAGAGAGAGGGTTTCTTTACTTGTAGGTAATGTTATTAATATATCAGAAGTGGGATCTAAAGCGTTCAAAGCCGATTCAAGTCCTTCTTGGGCAAAGCTTTTAGAAGTTTTTTGAAAGTATTCTAATTGAATAAGATCGGAACCGAGTTGAAGACAATTTTTTTTAAAGGAATAATGGAGTTGGTAATTTTCAAGAAAGTAAAGAAGCTCTTGTTTTCTAACATGAAGAGTAAAGTGAGGTTGAGTTTTTTTAGGTAGCATTCTAAAAGCTTTAAAAAAAATCTCTAATGAAATGGATTTTTCGTGGCCAGGTGTTACGTGAATCATAATTAAAGAAAATATTTAATATAATGTTTGTTTTTTTCTGATTCAAACCATAGGGAGCTAATTTTTTGAGCTGCTTTTTGGAAAAGCATTGCTCTTATTCGATTTTTTTCTCTCTGAAACATTTCGGACTCAACTAAGTCTTTTCTTTTCAGATAAAAGATATGATATTGATTCCCAATAAGGTAAGGTTTAGAGAAAGCGCCTTCTTCGGTATGTTTTAAGAGTTTTCGTAATCCTTTTTCTAAACCGTCTTCGGTAATATTACCTAAATCATTTGTTTTTACATCTGAATAATTAGCAGGAAGCACACCCGTTGTTTGAAGGCGCTCTAGAGCAGTTTTAAATTTTTTAAGCATACCTTTTTTGAATTTAGATTTACTTAAAGAGAAATCAACGAGGTTGTACCGAAAATTGAGGGTTCTATTGTTCAGATTTTCTTTGTAGAAAGCGTTTTTGACTTCTTGTTCTGTAATAGAAATGAGGGGTTGAATGATCCAGTTACTGAACCGACCAAACTCAAGGGCTTCTCTGGTAATTTCGAAATACTCATCAAATAAAAGGCGGTTATTTTTTAAAAAGCGGATCAGAGCTTTACGGTTGATTCCGAGGGCCCTTTCGCGATTTTTGATAGTTTTCTCAATTTCTTCATCACTAACGACATAACCAATTTCACTTAGTTTTTCACGAATAATAATTCTTTTGATTTTAATTTCAATAATGTCTTTGTGAGAAGGTTTTGTTTGGCGATAAATTTGAGGAATAATATTTCTTCGAGCAGAAATAGTTTTTTTAACTCTTTTTACTTCTGAGAGAGTAATAATTTGATCATTAATGATAGCTAGTGTCTTATCTAAAAGACGAGCTTGATTACTGAAGGAAAATCCTGAAAAGAATAGAATGGTTAAAATGAGTTGCACTTTTTTCTTTTTTTGGTAAGAGTTTGGACTAGCCTAGATTAAAGAAGGTTATTTATGCAAGGCACATAAAGCCATGCTAAAGGCTTTTTTAGGATCGAAACAGGTCGCTCTATTCCATTTTTTTAATTGCCAATTTTTAATTTGGAAGGATCAATGGGAATTTCTTTTAAATGTTTCTTATTAACATTAACTTTGGCTTTCTTACGGCGACTGGCGAAGTAGTTTTCAAGAATTTTATCGCGTTTCTTGTCATAGACAATTTTTTTATAGAGCGGTGTGTTGATAGATTTGTAGTCTTTGGCTGCGAGGACTTTAATAATATGATACCCAAACTGGGTTCTAACGGGTGGAGAAATGTACCCTTTGGGTTTCCCTTTAATAGCTCGAAAATATTCTGGAGCCATGCGAATTGCTGGTTGAAATCCCATGTCGCCGCCGTGGGGCGCTGTGCTTGATTGGGAATATTTATTGGCAAACTCAGCAAATTTTTCTGGTTGCTTCCTAACAGTTCGGTAAACTTCAATAGCTGTTTTTTGAGCCCCGGCGATTTCTTCAGGGGTGGGAGCGGCTCTTACCCGGAAGAGAATGTGAGCAGTACGGTATTCGGGATAATCTTTGTAATGGCTTTTGATATCCTTATTTGTCACAGTAATTTTTTTAAATTGGGGCTCTAGGTCTTTTGAAATTTTTGCATGATAGAGAACTTCTTCCATTTTGGATTTCACAATAGGATCGTTTTGAAGGCCTTCTTTTTTAGCTTCTCGAATTCCGAGTGCCCGGTTGATAAGGTCATTGAGAACTTTTTCACGAGTGACGACTTTATCTGAAACAAAGAGAAGATTTTGATGATAGGTTTTTTCGAGTTCACTCCTTTTAATCTTGATTCCATTGGCTTCGGCAACGATGGGGTCTTTAGCAGCAAAAGCTATGGGAGATAAAAAAGTTACTATATAAAGTGAAAGAAGCCATGATTTCTTCATTAACTTAATCCCTGAGTCGTTTACAGTCTCAGTTTATTATACCAAAAAATAGAAAAATCAACGCAAAAACACTAGGATGGAACAATTTGCTGCGCAATATCTCGACAAAATTTGAGAAAAGACTCGGCATCAAAATGACGACCTTTATTGTAAAGAACTTTATAATCTGGACTGAATTGATAGAGTTTTGGGCGACTAAGAAAAGTTTGAGCTACTTGATTTCCCAATTCCGGGTTGTTTTCCAGAATTTCTTTATCAAATTGTAGAGTAAGGCTTGATCCACTCAATGAAATCGATTTGATACCTGTGTGTTGAATGAGAATGCGCCCCTCCAATATGGTAAAAAGATTTCTTATTTCTTGAGGGGGGCTTCCAAAGATATCTCCAAACTCTTCACGAAATTGGTTTAGTTGTTCCAAATCAATGCAATTAGAAAGTCTTTTGTACTGTCTTAATCGTTCACTTGAATTATGAATGTAGTTTTCGGGGATAAAACAAGGAAAAGGAGTGCTAATTTCAATGTTCTTGTTAAAGGTTTTTTTCTCCCCTTTTAATTCTCGAATAGCTTCTTGGAGGAGTTCCATATAGAGCTCAAGTCCAATAATTTCGATATGGCCACTTTGCTCACCTCCAAGTAAATCACCAGCTCCCCTAATTTCTAGATCACAGTTGGCGATATTAAATCCGCTTCCCATATCGGCATAAGTTTGAAGAGCTTTTAAACGTTTTTCTGCAGTTTCTGAGAGGTGCTTATGTTTGGGAATAACAAAATAAGCGTAAGCCTTTTTATCAGATCGTCCAATTCGACCTCTCAATTGGTGAAGTTGAGCTAGCCCATACATGTCTGCTTTGTTAACAATCATAGTATTAGCGTTAGGAATATCTAGCCCTGACTCAATGATTGTTGTAGCGATAAGAATCTGGTATTCGCCGTTATAAAAGGCATTCATTCGCTTTTCTAAATCTTTTTCGGGAAGTTGGCCATGTCCTATAACGATAGAGGCTTCGGGAACAAGTTCGCGAATGTAGGCTGAGTATTGTTCAATGTCTTGGACACGGTTGTGGACAATAAAGATTTGCCCACCTCTTTGAAGTTCTTTTTTTATAGCGCTTTGTAAAGTATAGCGGTCTTCTTTGATAATGTAGGTTTTAATTGCTTGGCGTTTTGGAGGAGCTGTTTTAATTAGTGAGAGTTCTCTCAGACCTAAGAATGTCATTTGAAGTGTTCTAGGAATAGGTGTTGCAGTTAATGTAAGGAAATCTACACTGGCTTTTAAAAGCTTTAATTTCTCTTTATGACTGACTCCAAATCGCTGTTCTTCATCTACAATAACCAAACCGAGGTCGAAAAAAACAACCTTACTGCTAAGAAGTTTATGAGTACCAATGATAATATCGATTTTGCCTTTAGATAATTTATCAAAAACAAGGGAGGATTCTTTAGCTGATTTGAATCGACTAAGGTATTCAATATTAACAGCAAAATTTTGAAAACGTTTTTTAAAGCTATTAAAGTGTTGAAGAGCTAAAATGGTAGTAGGAACGAGTATAGCGACTTGTTTGCGATCGAGAACAGCTTTGAAAGCAGCCCGCATGGCAACTTCAGTCTTTCCAAAGCCGACATCACCACAGACGAGGTGGTCCATAGGCTTTGGCTTTTGCATACTTTCTAAAATATCTTGAATAGCTTGAATTTGATCGGGAGTCTCTTGAAAAGGAAAAGAGAGTTCGAATTCCTTGAAATTATGATCTGGTGGTTCGAATGAAAAGGCTTTAGTTGACTCTCTCTTTGCTTGTAGTTTGAGAAGGTCAAAAGCTAATTTTTTAGCTGATTCTCGAGCTCGTTTTTTTGCATTAGAAAATTTATTTGTTCTTAAGCTATCAACTCGAAGTTCAGCAGTATTTTCAGCGTGTTTTTGAATGAGGTTCATTTTGTAAACGGGAACGTAAACTTTATCGTTTCCGGAGTAGAGAAGAACAAGATAGTCTGTTAGCTGCCCGCCCACTTCGATGGATTTAAGTCCGAGATACTCCCCTACCCCATGTTCGTTATGGATAATGTAATCTCCTTCCTTTAATGTCGCTAATTGTTCAGCAAAAAGGTCAACGTTGGATTTTGTGGGAGATTTAATTTTTGGTTTTTTTCTTGAAAAAAGATCGCCATCTGCCAAAACAAGTAGTTTTTCATTTTCATAATAAAAGCCGCTTTCTAAAGGGTAGTTTGAGAAATGAATTCTATCTTTAAGGGCATCTTTGAGTTTTGTTATTTCAATAAGATGTTTGAATTCATCTAAAGTGGAGAGCTGTCCGTATGAGAAATTGATAGTTCCGTTGTGTTTGAATTTCTCCTTGATGAACTCAAGACTGGCTAAAATAAATTCGTGTTTGGGTAAACTTGGATTAGTTTGTCTGGATAAAAATGTTTTAGCCTTTTCGAGTTTAAGTTCGATATGGTTTTGAATATTCGAGTCAAAATTATATTTTAATTCTATTTCATCAACATGAATAACAGGATGATTTTCTAAAATGGAGTCTAGGTCTTTATAATAAAGTTTTTCAGGTTGTGGGAGAATAGAATCAGTATGAATGTCGTTTTTGAGACGTTCAAACTCTTCTTGATAGAGATCGAGAAAAATTTGAGATTCTTGAGTGAGTTTGAAACTGTTAACTAAATGAATGATTGGCTTTGAGTTTTTAGGAAAAAAATCTAAAAGAGAACTGTGTTGCTTGAAAAATAAAGGAATAAAAGCAGGATAATTTTCAAATAAATATCCTTGACTAATTTGGGAAAAAATAGATTTTCGTTTCTCCAAGCGTTCGCGGTATTGTGTAGATGGCATGGTAATATTTTCACGTAATATATTTGAGTAACTTTGTTGAATGAGAACGGCTGGAGCTGCTGTAATTAAAATAGATTCAAAGGAGTTATTGCGATTGGTTTTGTAAGTAGAAAGATCTATAGCAAAGATAGCTTCGATCATATCATCAAAGTAGTGAATTCGGACGGGGTCGCTGGCGATGGGAAAAATGTCAAAAATTTCTCCCTTTTGACTAAAACTTCCCGGTTCTTCAACTGAAGTAGAATTAGAGTAGCCCAGTAGAGTTAGTCGTTTGGCCAGATCTAAAGGAGAAATAATATCGCTTATAGAAAGTGGGAAACTTTCATCTTTGAAAAAAGTTGGAGGTGGATTTTTTAAAAGAAAAGATTCAATCGATGCAAGGCATACAATGGGTTTGTTATCCTGGTTGAATTGGGTTAGATGATTTAATGCATAAAACCGCTCATAGAGGTTACGCTCAGATGCTATGATGCCGCTGTAAGGGCTTACTTCGAGACCGGGAACAAGGAGAACTTTGAATTCATGCAAATGGTTTTTAATAGTTTCGTAAAATTCTTCACATTTTTCAGATGTAGAAAAAAGAAAAAGGTGGCTTTTATTGCAAAGCGGCTCACTTCTCAAATATTGGTTAGCTAAAAAGATCCATTGTTCCTCGGAAATTCCCGAGAGGTTTAAGTTGAGATTGCCCTCTTTTATCCAGTGAGTAATATTTTGATAAACAGTATTGAGAAACATAAGTATAATGTGACCTTTAAGACACCCTTTAAAGTAACAAAAAGTGGCATAGTCAACTTATTTTTTGAAAAGGTTGACTGTGATGATAAGAAAAGAGCTGATATAAAATGCGATGTCAAAAATCTCAACCTTTTGTTTCCAACATGTTAACTATGGGGTACATTTTGTTTAGTCAAAGAGGGTACTTTTAAATGGAGAAAGTGGAATGTCGTCACATAGTTTAGACGTCTACATGCCCGTTATTCTTTTAATGACGTTTGCAATAATTGCTTTTTTAGGTTCAATTTTTTTTGTAAGTCGTATTTTAAGACCTTCTAATCCCAATGAGATTAAAGAAACACCTTACGAGTGTGGTGAGGAACCCGTGGGATCAGCTTGGTCCAATTTTAATGTTCGCTTTTATGTCATTTCTTTAATCTTTATCATATTTGATGTGGAAGGAGCTTTGATGTTTCCTGTAGCTAGTGTCTTTAAAAAATTTAATGACATTGGAGAAGGGGGCGTTTTACTGGGTTCTCTGTTGATCTTCATTATGGTTCTAGTTGTTGGAATTATCTATTGTTGGAAAAAAGGTGATCTCGATTGGGTAAAAAGTTTTCAATTGAGTCGTGAACAAATGAAACAACTAACAGGTGCTAAGGAAGGCCCATGAATCCAACAATTGATTCTTTTGTTAGGCAGTTTGATGGTCACAAGTGGTTCACTCAGACCCTGAGTGAATGGTTGGGTTACGATGCATCAGGTTTAGTTACCTTTCTGGTTTTTTTTGGAGCTTGTTTTATTGTTGTTAACATTATGGCTTTGTTGGGTGGTCTTGGTACTTACGCGGAAAGAAAAATTTCGGCAGACATTCAAATGCGACAGGGCCCTAATCGTGTTGGACCCTACGGCCTTCTCCAATTTTTAGCAGATGGGGTAAAAATGGTTATGAAGGAAGATATTTATCCTGCCAATGCTGATAGGTTTCTTTTTAATATTGCCCCTTTAATGGCTTTAACTGGTGTATTCATGACTTTAGCCGTTTTACCATTTTCAAGCGGCTTAACTCTCTCTCAATTGAATGTCGGAGTTTTTTATTTATTAGGAGTAGGCTCTTTAGTAGGCGTTGCCGTTTTTATTGGGGGGTATGCAGCGAATTCCAAATGGTCAATGCTTGGAGGAATGCGGGGAGCTTCACAAATTATTTCTTACGAAGTTCCTGTTACCATCACTTTAATTTCGATTGTTATACTGGCTGGTGGGTTAGATTTTGGTTCTTTTGTTGAGACCCAAGGGGGACTACCTCATCAATGGTATTTTCTTCACAATCCTTTTACTTTTATCGGTTTCTTTGTTTTTTTTATTGGTATGCTTGCAGAAACTAACCGAGCCCCTTTTGACCTTCCAGAGGCAGAATCTGAATTAGTTTCAGGGTACCACACCGAATACACAGGTCTTAAATTTGGTCTTTTTGCTTTAGCAGAGTATGTAGAGGTTTTTGTTTTGTCAGGTGTGGCTGCGGCAGCGTTTCTTGGAGGCTATAAGGTTCCTTTTGACTTGGGAAATGGAGAATTTTTTGTTGAAATTCTTCAGAGAACAGGGGTACAGCAAATGGCTGTAGGCTTAGGTTTACCAGCTTTTCTCGTTGACCCTGTGGCTATCGGGAAATCTATCGGTCAGGTTTTGCAATTAGGAGTATTTGTTTCTAAAGCTCTTATCCTCTATTATATCGTCATTTGGATTCGTTGGACTTTTCCTCGTTTGAGAGTTGATCAACTTATGGCTTTATGTTGGAAGTATTTGACCCCTATCGCTCTCTTTAATTTGATTGGTTGTGCTGTATGGATGTATGCCTTTGATGGAAAATCAATGTGGCATATTATTGGTAATTTTTTATCCTCTAGTCGAGGAGCTCACTAAAATAGTAATTTGGTGGAGAAGTTAACTAAAATGTTTGAACAATTATTATTTTTTCTTTCTGCTGTTTTAACTGTTGGATGTGCGATTCTCGTTGTTGGTTCCAAGAATTTGATGCACGCTTGTATTTTTCTTTTAGGATCCCTTTTTGGCGTTGCAGGATTATATGCGACACTTGGAGCTGATTTTTTAGCTGCCACTCAACTGGTTGTTTATGCAGGTGGGGTTGTTATTTTAATGCTGTTTGCTGTGATGTTGACAGGGGGTTCTGAAAATAAACCTAACCGTTTTGGTATTGATAAAGTTCCAGCAATGGGAAACCTTAAGACTTATATTGTGGCAGGATTAGTTGTTATTACGATTGCAATAGCTATCTTAAAGATTCTGATCAATTTTTTGCAATCTTACAGACAGGATGAACTTCCAACTTTCTCGACAACGGTGGAAAAAATTGGAACTCTTTTAATCACAGATCATGTTTTAGCATTTGAAATTTCTTCGATTCTCCTTTTAGGAGCTTTAGTTGGTGCGGCAGTGATTGCGCGTCCTCGACGGAGTTAAAGGATAGTAATGAGATGATCAGTTTGACTTCCTACTTGATAATTTCTTTTATACTTTTTGTCTGCGGTCTTGCTGTGATGGTAGCAAGGAAGAATATTGTCGCAATTCTTTTAGGGATT
Source organism: Bacteriovoracaceae bacterium (assembly GCA_965206965.1). GTDB lineage: Bacteria > Bdellovibrionota > Bacteriovoracia > Bacteriovoracales > Bacteriovoracaceae > CBDBLK01. The sequence continues at coordinate 1,123,738 of OZ242254.1, forward strand.
GAATTAATTTTGAACTCAGCTGCTCTTAATTTTGTAGCTTATACACGTTTTGTAAATCAGAATTTAGACGGCCATATTATGGGCCTTTTCATTATTATTATTGCTGCGGCAGAAGCAGCGGTTGGCCTTGCTATTGTGATTCGCTTTTTTCAATTGCGTGAAAGCATTCACATTGATGACGCTGTTCAATTGCAAGGCTAGAGGGCTGAATCAGGATAGAAATGATGGATTACACTATTTTAACTGTAGCTCCAATTGTTCTTTTTCCTTTCTTGGCTTTTGTAGTCAATACTTTTTTAGTTAAGAAGTTTCCTCGTATTGGAGCTTGGGTGAGCATTGGGGCAATGCTTGGATCGAGTCTATGCGCCATTAGAATTTTTAAAGATTTTTATTCTACCTTTAGTTCGAATTATTTTATCCATAAAACATTTACTTGGTTTGATCTCTCTTACGGTAATTTCCCTTTCAAAGTGGATATGGGTATTTATATTGATAGTATGACGGCAACAATGCTTTTGATGGTAACTTGTGTTGCTACTCTTATTCATGTTTTCTCTCACTATTACATGTATGATGACACGAGATATGGACGTTTCTATGTCTACCTTTCCCTCTTTACTTCAGCGATGCTGGGCCTTGTTCTTTCAGATAATCTTCTTTCGGTTTTTATTTTTTGGGAATTAATGGGTTTTTGCTCTTACAGTTTAATTGGCTTTTATTATGAAAAAGAAGGAGCAGGTAATGCTTCCTTAAAAGCCTTTATGACAACACGAGTAGGAGATGTTTTTTTTCTTGTTGGAATTTTAGCGATTTGGTCTGTTGTTGGAAATGTTACTTTTGTCGATATTTATGCAGCGATAGCTAATAATGCTTTTTATGGTTTGACTGCTATTGGCATGCCTCTAGCTACGTTTATAGCTATTTCTCTTTTTATGGGTACAGTGGGTAAATCAGCTCAATTTCCTCTTCAAGTTTGGCTACCAGATGCGATGTTTGGACCAACACCCTGTTCTGCATTGATCCATGCGGCGACAATGGTTGCAGCAGGAGTTTATCTCTCTTTAAGATGCTTCCCCCTTATGGAGTTGGGAGGGATCACTTATGCGATTGCTATAATTGGTGGAATTACAGCTTTTGGTGCGGCTACAATTGCTTTGGTGCAAACAGATCTAAAAGCAGTTCTAGCTTATTCCACAATTTCTCAACTTGGTTACATGGTTTTAGGCATTGGAGTAGGCTCTTATAATGCAGCGTTTATGCATTTAATAACTCATGCTGTTTTTAAAGCATGCTTATTTTTGAGTGCTGGTTCTGTGATCCATTCTTTACATGATCATGGAACCCATACTCATGTCCAAGAAATGCCGAGGATGGGAGGCTTGAGAAGAAAAATGCCTTGGACTTTTCTTGCTGTATTGGCTTGTACTCTAGCTATTTCTGGAATTCCGTTTTTCTCAGGATTTGTTTCTAAAGATCGAATTTTAGGTGATGCTCTTATTATGGCTAATTTACACGCAAAATATTGGTTGCCAACAGTTTTAGGTTTTGGGGGAGCTTTCTTAACAGCCTTTTACATGTTCCGCATGGTTTTTTTAACATTTTGTGGTGATCCTCGCGATAAAGATCTTTATGATCATACTAAGTCTGAAAAAATTGAATGGAATAGAAATGTTCCTTTGCTTATATTAGCAATTTTCACATTGGGTTTTTGGTACTCGGGTTCAGCAACAGGACAGAAGTTAATAAAAGTTCCCATTGTTGAAAAAGAATGGTTTTCTCTTCTTATTAAAAAACCAGAGGTGAAGAGTTTTATTGGTAGTCCTCGGCAAGCTTTTGGCCATATTGATGAAAAGCCTAGCTTAGTATTTAAAAAATCTAAATATGATCCTAATTATGGCTTAAGTGAAGAAAAAGCTCATCATATACATCATTGGCACCGTGCCGGCGCCCTTCTTTCTATGATTATTGCTGGAAGTGGTTTGCTTCTTGCTATGATAATGTATCTTTTGCGCTATTGGAATCCTGGTTGGTGGGTTAATACTTTTAGTGTTTTTTATCGTACTTTGCAGAATAAATATTATATGGATGATTTTTATCTGAAAGGGGTTATTCAAAGAATTTTGCTTCCTTTAAACAACCTTCTTGCCTTTATTGATATGGGTATTTATGACCGGTTTGTTATTGATGGATGGCAAGCAATTAACCGTGTTGTATTTACGATATCTAAATGGTTCGACAATATTATTGTTGATACGATAGCAGTAGATGGTTCGGGAGCAAGCGTACGCTTTTTTAATGTTATTTTGAGAACACTACAGTCTGGCAAGATTCAATTCTATTTTATTATGATTATTTTGGTTCTGACAGGCTATATTTGGACGTTAAATACTTAGGTTAATTGTTGAACAGACAAGGAGCTGACCTGTGATAGGCTATTCTAATTTGCTCAATTGGATTCTTTGGATGCCCTTTGTTGGAGTTCTTGGAATTTTCTTAATTCCCAGAAATAAGGAAAGTATAGTTCGCTGGTGGGCTCTCGCTAATACAGCGATAACATTTGTTTTAACACTTATTCTTTATAAGAAATTTGATTTAAGTATAGCAGGTATGCAAGAAACATTTAATGTTAAGCTTCCTTGGATCTCTCAATTTAATATTTTTTATACTTTAGGTGTTGATGGAATCTCTCTTCCAATGATTCTTCTAACGGGGCTACTTTTTTTCATTTGTATTTTAAGTTCTTGGACAGTTAAGAAAAATATAAAAACATATTTTGCTCTCTTTCTCCTTCTTCAAAACACCGTACTAGGAGTTTTTTTAGCGCTAGATTTTTTCTTATTTTATGTTTATTGGGAAGTTATGTTAATTCCTATGTTTTTTCTTATTGGCGTCTGGGGTGGAGAAAACAGGGAGTATGCCGCAGTAAAATTTTTCCTTTATACTTTCTTTGGTTCTATCTTAATGCTTGTTAGTATGGTTGCGCTGTATTACGCCTCTGGGCAATCGGTTGACTCTTTCAATATATTAGCTCTTTCTGGAGGTAAGTTTTCGGAGTTGAAACTAAGCCTTTTTGGGACTGATTTTAGTTTTAGTAAACTTCTTTTTATCTTTTTATTTATCGGTTTTGCGATTAAAGTTCCGGTATTTCCTTTCCATACATGGTTACCTCATGCTCACGTTCAAGCGCCAACGGCCGTATCTGTTATTCTCGCTGGTGTTTTATTGAAGATGGGAACGTATGGTTTTCTAAGAATTGCCTATCCAATATTTCCTGAAGCTTCAGTTTATTTTTCTACATGTATTGCTTGGCTTGGGCTGATCAATGTTATTTATGGAGCTTTTTGTGCTATGGCACAGACAGATGTGAAAAAACTTGTTGCCTATTCCTCTGTTTCTCATATGGGCTTTGTCATGCTGGGTCTCACGGCTATGACGATTCAAGGTATGAATGGCGCGGTTCTTCAGATGTTTAATCATGGAACTTCAACGGCAATGATGTTTCTTTTAATTGGCATTCTTTACGAACGCTCTCATCATCGTTGGATTATTCGTCCAGATGGCTCGAGAGGCTATGGTGGTCTTTACACCCAGCTCCCTCGTTATTCGATTGTTTTTATTATTGCAATGTTTGCCTCAATGGGTCTTCCAGGTTTATCTGGGTTTATTTCAGAAGCGCTTATTTTTCTTGGAATTTATCAGAAATTTACAACAATTACGGTTATTGCTTTGATGGGTTTACTAATAGGTGCAGCTTATCTTCTTTGGATGTTTAAGCGCATGTTTTTTGGTGATGTTATCGAGGAGTGCAAATCTTACACTGATATGAACGCCAGAGAAGTTTTTTATATGGCTCCTCTTTGTGTAGCAGTAATTGTTTTTGGAATTTACCCCGCTCCCATTCTTAATATAATGAGAGCTTCTGTTGGCAAGTTGGTAAGTTTACTGGCAACGTACTAGGATAAACTATGGGGCTTAATTATTTAGCAAATCTTTCCCATTTCATTCCTGAGCTTTTAGTTTGTCTAACTATGTTGGCTCTTATTTTAATTGAATCATCCTATGATGAAGAAGCAGAAGATCGCAATCTTCTTTATTTAGCAGGATTTTTAGGTCTTCTTTCCGCATTCGTAATATTGGGATTAAACTTTACTTCTAAGCCTCTATTCATTTTTGCAGAGGCTTTAGTTATCGATACATTTGCTACATTAGTTAAAATGATTATGGTCTTTGGAACTTTTGTTGCAGTTTATTTGGCAAAAGGATCCAAAGACATTTACAGAGATCTAAAAGGCGAATTTGCCATGATTGCTCTGGGTGTTTTAGCTGGAGGCATGCTTCTCGTTTCCGCTAATAATATGTTGATTACATATATTGGTATTGAAACTCTTTCAATTCTCTCTTACGTTTTGGCGTCATTGAAAAAGAAAGATGATCGCTCTGCCGAAGCAGGTCTTAAATATGCTCTTTATGGAGGGATTTCAGCAGGAATTATGCTTTTTGGTATGAGCCACATATTTGGAGTTTTAGGAACAATTTATTTTCCTGAAATAGCCACTAAATTAGGGGAACTTTCAACAGCACAAATTTCGGTTGTTTTACCTTCTTTTTTGTTATTTTTTGTGGGAATTGGATACAAAATAGCCGTAGCACCTTTTCATATGTGGTCACCAGATGTGTATGAGGGTTCACCTCTTCCTGTGACAGCTTTTTTCTCTATTGTTCCCAAGATAGCAGGTATGGCCATACTGGTGAGGATTTCTCATGTTTTTTTTGGAGGGTCAGGTATTCTCAATATTGGTTGGGTAGGAACTTTAAGTGTTGTGGCAGCCCTAACTATGACAATAGGTAATGTTTCCGCTATTGGGCAGCGATCTATAAAAAGAATGCTAGCTTACTCTTCGATTTCCCATGCTGGCATGATGTTGCTTGGTGTTTTAGTAATTAGTGAAATGGGAACACGAGCAGTTCTTTTTTATGCAATTGCTTACTTATTTATGACAACAGTAGCTTTTTATATTGTTTCTTTTGTGCAGGATAAATATGGAAATGATCATTTTGAACGCTTTAGTGGAATGATTTATCGTTATCCACTTATGTCTATTATTATGGCAATAGTTATGTTTTCTTTAGCGGGTATACCACCTCTATCCGGTTTTGTTGCAAAGTTTCATCTTCTTAGTCTAATAATTAAAAAACAATATTATGTTTTGGCCATAATTGCAGGTATGAATTCAGTTGTTAGCCTGTATTATTATTTGAAAATTGTTAGAATTATGATTTTTAAGCCAATTGAATCGAGTGAACCGATTGCTGGGTTTGGTGTTTTAAATCAGTCTTTAATATTGATTTTTGCTATTCCTGTGGTTTTATTGGGAGTTTTTTGGGCAAAAATGATGGCTCTTATTGATGGGGCAGCAATTTTTCTCCAATAGTGGAGTAAGGCTTGGAGCCTAAAGTTTTTACTTTTCTCATAACGACCCTCATTATGGGGTTATTTTTCTTTTCAATAGTTTTAATTTTTAAACAGAAGACGAATTTAAAAAACGATAAAAAAATACAAGAATCTATAAGTATTTATAGTGGATTAAAATTTCTACTGATAATTTCTCCTTTGCTAATAATTTTAGCAGCATCAATCCCGTTTATATACCAATTTTTTAGTTTTGAAGATTTTCATTTCCCTTACAGTAAATCGATATATGCATTAGTAATAAGCTTGATGGGAAATTATTTATGTATACTAAGCTATTTTTTAAATGAGAATGATTGATTTTTTAGTTGTTATAAAAACGATATTTTTATTTGGAGGATTAATTATTCTCGCACCTTTATTTTTATCGGTTTCTCAGTCAATAAATATTTTAGTAAAAACACATCACTTTCAATTAAGAATTAAAGATCATTACAGGATGGCTATTAAGGCATTGTTATTAGGTTTTTCTAGAAAGGAAGATATCTGGAGTTTTGTCTTTCTTTGGTTTGAGCTAGTTGTAATAGGTTCGATTTTATCGATGATACAATTTACTGAAGATATATTTTGGGGAGCAAACTTAATCAGTTCTAGTATTATTGAAACAAAAAATAGTTTACTTATAGTTACAATACTTATTATTGTTCTCAATATATTGCCTTTTTTAAAGTTTTTTTTAATAAGAATGGACGATGAATCTTTTGTTTTAAATCGCTTATCAGTTCGTTTAGGTTCCATCATATTTCTAGCGTTGGCGAACTACATAAGTCTGTTGATTACCTATAAAACGTCATACATTTCTTATATGATTCAAACACAAACAGGAACTTTTGCTATTGGAATTCCAAAGTTGGGAATATTTTTAAATCCTTTAAATGCTCTTGTATTTCTTGTTTTAATAATTTTGAGTGTAAATTATCTGATGTCGGAACAAAAACGTTATATTCATGAATTAAGTGGTCAAATATTTATTGAGAAATGTATCTGGGTATTAAAGCTTGTTTGCTTGTCAATTCTTTTTTCTTGCCTGTTTTTAGGTGGATTTAAAGAATTTGGTTTTTTCGGAATGATTGTTGATGAATATCCAAAGCTCCAAATTCCAATTCAAGCTATTTTATGGTTGATAAAAACATTTATTGTTTTTAGTTTTTTTTCTTTTGTAAATTATTTTTTAATATCTATGACAGGGAGAATTATGGGAGAAACAATGGTTTTTTGGTTTATACCAATTGGTTTTTCTTCCATTCTATATTCATGGATTTGGAGTATTTACTTTGCTTGAGAAAGTTTTATTATCTGCACTTCTTGGAGTTGGAATTATTTGTTGTTGGAGAAAAAACTTTAAAGCGGCGCTATCTTATTTATACATATATCTTATGATTTCGATAATGATAGTTTTTAAATGGGTACCTGCTGAGTTAGTTTTCTATTTTATAATACTCAATATTCTTAGTTTTCTTTTTATTTTTCTTTATAGTAAACAATTGTCTGATTCTTTAAATAAAAATTCTCTTAAAAATTTCTTATTCCCAATAATTCCTCTCACAGGAAGCGTTCTAATTGGAGTTATGATTGGAGCTAGTAATGAACCAATACAACAGACGATAAAGAAAATAGAAAATAAAAAAGAATTTATTAATCTAAATATATGGAATGAATACTTAGTAATTTTAGCATTTTCAGGATTTATTTTAATTCATTCAATTTTAAACAGAAATAGCAAAAAGAATGCATTGGATTTTAAAAACAAGGAGAAAATCAATGATAGAATTTGATTTTTCTCACTTTATGATTCATATATTAGTAGTTGTTTTCTTTATCCCTTTATTTTTTAATAATTCTTTTTTGAAATATTCGATTTCTTTAATAGTTTTTACCAATTCACTGTTAGTACTAGCAGCAGCTTACAGTGCAAAATTAGGCAATCAGTACAAAATATTTCAATATGCTTTAATAGGTTATTCATTTGTTTTTTTTGCTTTAATTGTTTTTTTAATGAATTCAAAAAATATAGAAAACGATATTGATGATTTAGAAAATGTATAACTATGCTATTTAATCATTTATTTGTTCTTATTTCATTCTCTTTTTTAACACTGGGTGGAGTTTTAGGGCGTTTTACTAGAAAGAGCTCAAAAGTAGAACAAATACTAGTCTTTTTAGCGATGTTATTAATGGGCCCAGTCATTTTTATACAAGAAGGAAAAATTTTTGGATTAATTTCTTTGTATTTATTACTTTTAATTATTCAAATAATTGAGATCTTTAAAAGAACAAAAAGTACTATAAATCTATATATAAGTTCGCTTTTTTTAATAATGCATCTTCTCTCTATTAGTAAAAAACTAATTTATGATCTTTCATTAGTTGGAGCTTTAATTTTTCTTTTACTTATAATTTTTAGTGAAAATGAAAAGATTAGAAATTTAAAAGATTCTAAAAAACTATCGATAAGCTTGTTTTTTTTACTGTCGTTATTTTTTATTTTTATACTTTCAATGGCGGCAAGTACGAATTTTATTTCTTATGAAAGTTTCTCAATTCACTTACCAATTCAATACTCAATTGCGTTATTGTTTTTATTTCTTTCTTTATTCTTTCTCGTATTCTCTTTTCCTTTTATGAGTATAAATAAAATATTTGATGAATCTCAATTCGATTTGAGATTTGTTTTGGCTATTTCAATTTTTTATTACGGATTTTTATCCAAGTTCATATGGGTTTTTCAAAATTTATTTAAAAATCTTCCTTCATTATCTCAAAAATACTTTGAAACAATTGGTGGCTTGGCGTTTGGCCTGTGTTTAATAGTATGGTTTTGGTTTTCTTTTTCAAAAAAAAGAAAATGGGAGAACAAATTTGTCTCACTCTATTTTCTAAATTTTTCAATTTCTCTACTAATAATCTTTTCGGAGCTAAACGAAGAAATTACTGATAAATTTCAGTGGTTATTATTGTCGACAATAATACCATTTATTATTTGGAGCTTTTTAAGTAACTTAGATAAATATTATTCGGTACCTGAATTTTGCTATTCATTGGTGCTGTTAGGGCTTTGTGGAGCTCCTTTAGGGGCTGTCTTTTTTTCAAAAATTCTTTTATCTTTACCCTTTTATAAACAAGATTCTTTTTTTGAATACACAATATATCTAGGATTGTCTCAAATAGCTTCATTTTGGGTAATTTCTGAGTTTTTTAAGCGGATTAAAACCAATCATCTAACACCCGGAAAACTCAACCTACCATCTTAAATTAAACTCTTTAACAACACTCCTTGTTATAATTATCTCTATACTTTCAATTTAATTCTAAAGAATTCTAAGCATGGCAAAAAAGTATAGAATAAAACTCAATTCGGGTCGCGTAATAGGTCCTTTTGCTTCTAATCAAGTGGGAGAGCTATATCAACGAGGTCATATTGATGGTACTGAAAATGCTCAAATTTTTCCGATTGGTGATTGGACCCCTTTACAGAATTTTCCAGAATTAAAATCAATAATATTAAAACTAATTAATGGTGAAATTGAATCTGAGCAATTGCAATCAGATCAAGATGCGACGGTAGCTCGTATTTCTTTAGCGAAGCTACGAAAGAAAGAAAAACAAAAAAGAGAAGATGAAATTTTAGAAAATGAAGCCAAAATTTTTGAAAAATCGACAAAAGAAGATTTTCAAGAATTTAAATTTAATAAAAAAACAGCGGTTAAAATTAATTATCAAGAATTAGAAAAAAATTATCAAAAAAATAAAAAAGAAATAAAGAAAAATATAAAATTAAAACCTGAAGTTAAAAAGAATCAAGATATTGAAAAGACTCGAATTATAAATAAATCATTATTAAAAGATATTGAAAAAACGGTAGTAGTTAACCCTCCCCCTAAGGAAAAAGAAACGAAAAGAGAAAAAAGTGAAATAATCCAAGAACTGGATTCTCAAGAGGAAAAGAAAGAGCTTACAGAAATTATTGATGCGAATGAAAAAACTCATTTTATTAATTTAAAGGAATTGACATCAAAAATAGATGATGATGTATCAGAAATTGAAAAAAAATTAGAAAATTCTGAAGAAAGTGAAATTGAAACTATTGAGAAAAAATCCCCTAAAAAAATAAAAACAAGAAAAATAAAAAAGAAAAAAACAACCATCGTAACAATATTAGCTCTCCTTGTGATTTATTTAGTTTGGGATGATGAAGAAAAAAAGGAAGGCATACATCCAGTTTGGATTAATTTTATAGGTCCTATAACAAACGATGCAAAAGGGCATAATCCTAATCTTGCAAAACAATTATTTTTGGAAGGTATGAATCATTATAGCTTGGGAACATATAAGCAAAAAGTTTTAGCTGCAGATAAATTTAGAAAATCTCTAGAGGCGAATTATTCTAAAAATGATAGTTTAGGAATGCTTGTGAGAGTTTATTCTGAACTCTTTCCGAACTCAAAGGATAAAAGAAGGGCTTCACGGGTTTTATTCAGCTTAGTAAAAATAGCTAGAGCAAAAGCATTAAAAGATGTCAATGTAGCATTGGGTACTTCGCGTTTTTACTTTAATTCAAAAAAATATTTTTCTGCAGCTAGAGTTATAGAAAACTATCTTAGGGTAGAAGGAAAACCTTCATTGAGTTTATTTTCACTTTATTTAGAGGTTTTGATTGAAGCTGGTGAATTGACTAAAGCAAAAAAAGTTTTTCTAAAAATGGCAGATGCTTCTAATAAGCCGATAGAGACTTTTTTGGCACTGGCCAGATTCTATGATCTAGATGAAAAATATGAAGATTCAGAAAAAATAATACTAGAGGGATTAAAATACTATCCGACAAGCGTTTCCCTAAGATTAAAGCTTGCTCACTATTTTCTGCGAAAAGAAGAGTTTAAAAAATATGCTCTTTTGCTTCAAGAAATTGAAAAGCTAAAAGCAGAGGAGAGCCCAGCCTATTATGCGAAATTTTTAGAATACATGGGAATATTGAGTGCTTATAGAAAAAACAATAAGCAAGCAGTCATTTTTTTCAAATTGGCTTTAAAAATTCATGAGAATGAAAATTTGAGATCAAAATTAGCGTCATTAGAAATCGGTAGAGGAACAGCAGTAGAAGGATTAATTCTTGAATCAAAAGCAGTTGATTTAATAAGAAAATCTAAAAAACTGGCCCGAGAAGGAAAGTGGGAACAAGCTTTTTTCACAGCTGTTCAAGCATCAGATATAAATCGCAGCTATATTCCATCTCAGTTGAATTTGGCAGAATTACAAATTCAAAGGGGTTACTTTGAAGATGCTATCGCTAGATTAGAAGAGGTTCGACAGAAAGCACCAAATCATCCTGGAATTCTATTTGGTTTGATTAAAGCATTTACTGCTTCTCGGAAAAAATCAGAAGCAGCAAACCTTATTAGTCAAATTTCAAATTCAAAATTGAAGTCTCATCCTAATTACCCAGGTTTAGTGGGGAGATTTTATTACAGATTTAATGAGCTTGGACGTGCTATTGATTTTTTAAATAAATCTTTAAGTAAAGATCCTCTGAGAGATCAAGATTATTTTTTGAAAGCTCAAGTCTTTATGAAGAATCGACAGTACACAGATGCAAGGAAAGCTCTTGTTGATGCAATTGATTTGGATCCTCTAAATATTAAATACCATTCTTTAAATGGAAAGATTCTTTACGAGCTTAGTGGAGCTGAGGTTGCAATAGGTTATCTTCGGAATTTACTAAAGGAAAATAAAGATAATCCTATTTTACAGGGAGACATTGCTGTTTGTTATTATAAGAATGGGCAAATTAAACAATTTGAAGAGTATCGACAAAAGGTTTCAAAACTCAAAAATAGAAATCCTGATTTTTTTAGATTTCTTATTCGTTCGGCTTCACTAGAAGAAAAAGATGATGAAATAATTAGATACTCTAAAGAATTATTAAGAGTAGAACCTGGAGACAATGAAACTCGACTTAATCTAGGAATTACCTATATGAAAACTCGTAAATATAATGAGGCGGTTGAAGCTTTTAAGGGAGTTGTAGAGCGCTTAAAGTCGTACCCTACGGCCCATTATTATTTAGCTAAAGCTTATTTAGAGACAGGAAGTGCTACTGAAGCTTTAAAAATGGGAGAAAGAGAAGTTGAATTTAATCCAAGAATTTATCATGGTCACTATATAACGGGGGAGATTTATCGTTTGAAAGGAGATATCCCTAAGGCCACAAAGATGTTAGAAAAGGCAGTTTCTTTAAAACCTGATAGCACAGAGGCTCTTTACAGTCTCTGCTGGATTAAGCGCAGACAAAACTATCTTGAGCTAGCTCTACAGTACTGTCGAAGTGCTAAGAATAAAGATCCTTCAGATCCTAAGATTCGGAAAGAGCTAGGAAACGTTTATGCGGGCATTGGTCAAAGTGAGTTAGCAGTAGAAGAATTCGAAACTTATTTGAACCTCTATCCAAATGCCCCGGATAAGTCTCAGGTCGAAACAAACATTCGAGTTTTGAAATTATAACGCTTTGAACATTCTTGCCAACTTTGGCTAGCCTGACTAATATGGCGGGTGCTGTGGAGGATTGGCTGAGTGGTCGAAAGCGGCGGTTTTGAAAACCGTTGGACGCGAGTCCCGCAGGTTCGAATCCTGTGTCCTCCGCCATTTTCGGAGACGTGGGTGAGTGGCCGAAACCAGCACCTTGCTAAGGTGTCGTACCTTCGGGTACCGAGAGTTCAAATCTCTCCGTCTCCGCCATTTCTCTTTTAAACCCTCCCTAACCTCTTGTTTTTCTTTGCCTTCTTAAACTAGAGAAAGGGTTTCATGGGCTGCTTGTCCGTGGCAAAATGGGAAACATTTTGGCGGTGGTCACGGTTTTTGTGTTGAGCGGAAGGGTGAGTACCTGTTGAGCACAAATGACTTTCCTCTTCTCATCAAACTGCATGGCTTCCGCCATATTTTTTGCAAGCTGTAGATGAAGGACAGCTCTAAAATCTTATTTTTTAGAAAATGAGATAATTGAATTCCAAAAAAGATTTTAATAAAGAGCTTGATGATTAATTTTTTTAGTTGATTGGTAATGTCTTGATCAATCTAAACGTCAGCTTTTGCTCATGAAAATCATTCTCTATTTAAGAGAGGTTTAATTTTCTCAAAAAAATGATCTTTTATTTGGAATAAAATTAACCGTGGGATATGCCAACGTTAAGTAGGTTATTGCATATTATGATTTATACTAAAAAACTGCGAATAAGTGATTAAGATATGAGCTAGTTAGGGTTGAATAAAAGTGTCTTTTACTCAAATTAAAAATTGGGATGGAATTAATTCTCTGAACTTCTTTTTTTGACGCAAGTCGGCACGGGTTTCTTTTGAGAAAAATCTTGAAATTTCAAAAACAGAAACATAGTCTAGGCTTCCTTTTGTGCACCTTTAGCTCAGCTGGATAGAGCATCTGACTACGGATCAGAAGGTCGGGCGTTCGAATCGCTCAAGGTGCGCCATTCTAGCACGATAGCTACTTAAAGTTTTTTCTCAATTTAGTAATTGACCGGTTCCTTGGGAAAAAAATTGCTATAATCTTTCTATGAGATTAGGGAGATTCAGTTTTAAGTTAAAAGAAGAATTCGATCGAGTAAATATTCTCCATTGGGGACATCTTTTCTTTCTTTTTTTAGCAACTTTAACGGAGTTTTTTAAAGGAGAACTTGGGTTTTTTATTGTTTTCAAAATTAGCTTAATTGCTGGTTACTATTATTTTTTTACTAAAATTAAAAGGAATCTTCATTATTCCTTCTGGACATTTTCGGTTTTTCTAGCGTTTTATTTTTTAGGTAAAATGTTTCAATCCTCATTTGGAGAAGGGTTATTTATTTTTTATTCTGCGGCTTTGATGATTCTTGGTGTAGAAATGTACATACTTTATTCTCCTATTTATTACCCTATTGTAAGTTGGTGGGAATACGATTTTCGCTATCGAGATGATTTAAAGATTCACATAAAATTAGATAAGAAAATTTATGATGGTCGATTAACAGATTTACGAAGAAATGCAGGTTGTGTGGCATCTTTTGAAGAAATTCCTTTGGGGAGGCAGTTACATATAACTCCTTTTGATGAGTGGGGAGCTTTTGATTTACAATGTGAAATTATGAGTTGTCGCCAGTACTCTTTGGGCAGACCCTATCATTATGGTGTTCGTTTCTTTTTTGAAAAGAATGAAGATCAGCATTTATTTTTTAAATTCTGTAAATTTTGGAAAAATGAAAGACAAGGTAAAATGAAGAGAAAGTTCACTCACCAAAAATCAGCTTAGAGAATAGCTTAATTAAATGAAACCAAATGAGTTAGAATACTTGATGGCGATTTGTCTTTCCGAGGCAGAAAAGGCTTATCGGAGAGAAGAAGTTCCGATTGGGGCTGTTATTGTTAATGAAACAGGAAAAATCTTAGCAAAATCTCATAATGATAAAGAAAAAAAGAGCAATCCCTGTGGACATGCTGAAATACTAGCTCTTCAAAAGGCTTCAAAGATTAAAGGAGATTGGAGGTTAACAGGCTGTACGTTAGTCGTGAGCTTGGAGCCGTGCCCTATGTGCTTGGCTGCGGCCCTTCAATCAAGGATTAAACGTATTGTTTTTGGGGCTTACGATTCTAAAGGGGGAAGTCTTTCCCTTGGCTACTGTTTATACAAAGATTCACGTTTTAATCACAGCTTTGCAGTAACGGGCGGTATTTGCCATTATGAATCTAGTCGTATTCTTTCTCAATTTTTTAGGGAGAAACGAATGAATTATAAAAGAAAATTTTAACATGCCTCATGGGTGGACACATTTTTAGAAGTTTGATAACTAGAGCCCCTTGAATGCGGAGAATTGGCCGAGTGGTCGAAGGCGCACGCTTGGAAAGCGTGTAGGGGGTAACCCCTCGGGAGTTCGAATCTCCTGTTCTCCGCCATTCCTCTCCTCTGCTCCCCTAACCTCTCGTTTTTCTTGATATTTTTTGGTTTCTCAAACTAGCGAAAGGGCTTCATGGGCTAAATATGGGCTATCTTTTTTCACAGTAGGTGATAGTTCCCCATCAAACTGCACCACTTCCGCTACATTTTTCATGAACTGTGGATGAAGGGCAGCGTATCTTTTCGCTGTCATCTCCACCGAGGTATGACCCAAAATTTTAGAAAGAGAAAAAATATCTCCCCCTGCCATCACAAAGTTGGAAGCGTAAGTCGTCCTCAAATCATGAAACCTAATCCTGAGAACTTTCGCCTTTTCAATCGCCCTTTGGAAGGGGCGACTTGAAATGTGTGACCGCTCAGGCAAAGAACCATCTGGTTTGGTAAAGACAAAACACTCGTGATTCTTTTTTTGAAAAAGCTCATTGAGTATTTAAAGGCTGAGCTGTTGAGAGGCACATGCCTTATCATGCCCGTCTTAGTTGTTTCTTTTAAACCATAGCGATCTCGAATCCTAGAAACTTCAATCCTGCGCCTTTTTAAATCCACTCTGTCCCAAAAAGTCCCAATAGCTCTCCCCTTCTCAGTCTCGTATTGAGAGTGAGGACAAAAAGAGAGTAATAGGGATTTTCTCTATTAGCACAGAGAGATTTTTTGATTTCATGGGGAAGTCAATAGTTGAGGCTTTTGGCTTTATTGTTTTCATATTTTTCAAACAATGTCTTTTAATAGTATTGAAAAAGGAAAATCTACCAACAATCCTAAATATAGCTATTGGCTTAGGTGTGTTGGGTACTTTCTTTTTGATAATCGCTGAGTCAATTCTAGAAGCAGCTGTGCCGAGTGGGAGCCCAGTACACATAGCGGCCAGTGGGGTGGTTTGATTGCACAAATTATTATTTCTGTTAATATTAGAAATTCTGTATCAAAAACACCTCTTTTAATTGTTGGGTTAAACCTTGTTATTGTAATCATTCTTCAGCTTATTGGTACCTTTACCAATATTTTACCCAACAGTAATAATATTATTGAATGGAATGTGGTAATTATTATGCAGGTCTGGTTCTTGCTATTTGTTAGCAGATGGAAAGAAGTCTTTGAAAATAAACAAAGCTCCTAAGCTCTCCCATTCCATTATCTTTTAGGGTCAATGGTGTTTTCATTTAGTTTTTTGGCAATTTGATAACTCTTCTTTGTCGCTATGCTTCAGGCATTTATTATAGATCGGATTTTGGGGATAGGTTAGTTTGTTGGGTTACAGGGTATCTGCGCCTAGGGTTGTACTACCGAGCTATGAAGCGGAAAAGAGGATTGAAATATTATCTCAGGAAATGTAACAAAGAGACTGGGGGCAGGTCAATGTGAACAGGGATTTTGAGAGATTGTCTGGAATGGACTGGTGTTTATGGAAATAGGAAATAAGAAAAACTTGAAAAGTAAAGTCTCCTATATTTTAAAGAAGTGGATTACACTATTTCTAGTACCTTTTTCTCTAGTCTTTTTTTATCTTTTATCTATTATTTTAAATATCTTTCCAATAAAACTCTCTTCTCAATGCCTAGCTTGGTTGTTGCAAGTTTTAAAAGTTAGGGCCCATGTTATTGAGAATAATCTAAAAAAAGCTTTTCCCCATTGGAGCAATGAGGAAAGAATACAATTTACTCATAAATATTATACAAATGCAGGACGCATTTTTGTAGATATTGTAAGAATTTTTACTTTGCTCCCTCGACAAATACGCCAACAAACATCTTGGTCTCCTGGTAGTTATGAAAAGATAAAGAGAGCTCTAGAGGAAGGGCATGGACTCATTCTTTTGGGTGCTCACTTAGGAAATTGGGAACGCGCAGCGCTATCCTTAAGTGTTCATGGTTTTCCCATTTATCTCATCGTTAAAAAACAGAGCTTCCTACCTACTCAATTATTAATTTCACTTAATCGTAAAAGATTTGGATTAAAAGTTTTGTATTCAGGAAAAATATTTAGGCAAATGATAAAGGCTTTGAATAAAAACCAAATTGTTGTTTTAGTTCTTGATCAACATCAACCGGGCAAGACTGGTATCCGTGTTAACTTTTTTAATAATCCTGCTAGTACTAGTTATGCCTTAGCGAAATTGATGAAAAGGGTAAAGGCTCCTATTTTGCCCATCGCTACCTATCAATGTGAAAATGGGCATCAGATTATGAAAGTGAATGATGCCGTTTCTTATCAGAAAGCAGTACAAGAGATTGTTGGCACTCGGAGAGCCCAATTGGAGGAAGAATTCCTCAACACACAAGCTTATGCAAGAGAAATTGAGCAATTAGTTTTACATAGGCCAGAACAATGGTTGTGGATGCATCGTCGCTGGAAAGTAAATCAATGTCCTCTTCCAGAAGAAAAGCCTTATTTAGAAAATGAGTAAAAAAACGAGCCGTGCTCTAGTTTCCAACCCCCTTACTCTTTTTTAATCCGATAACTACCATTATTGAGGAGGTGACCGAGTCGTTTAGACAAGATTAAGCGGAGGAAGCCTTTGATTTTCCCACTTTCTTTTCGAGTTTTTCAATTCGTTCAAGAAGCTCATCAAATGGGCTTTTTTCTTTTAAAACAGCACTTCTTAAAATTTGGTTCATAAGAGTTTGATGGCCTATTTTTTTCTTGGCAGCGTCTTTTCTGAGTTGCTCAATGATATCTCCATCAATCTAAGCGTTAACTCTAGCTTTGGCATTTTTAAGCTCAAGCTCGTTGAAGGTGATAGATGTTTTTCCGTATTGAATGTCTTTTTTTCTTTTACTTATGAAAATCTCTCCATGTTTCTAGCAAAAATTTTTTATTATTCCTTACGAACTTTTCAAGCTCCTTAATTGTTTTTGCGTTGAAGCCTCTAGCGTAATAGCATTCACAATCGTCTAAATCTATTTTGGCTTCGGAGTTATCTTTAAGAGCATGGATATGTTCAGGTCCATGGTCATTAAAATACATAACAACCCTAATAGACTTATAGATTAAAATCGTTGATATGCGCCTAATATGGATATATTGGGCGCATGATGCAAATGGTTGGTAAAATGGGCTAAATTTGGGCTAATGTAAGTGAAAATGGGTCAAAATGGAGAAGAATAGAACATAGGGCGCATGTTTGTTGGTTAGTAAAAAAGGATTTAATTTTAGTGGATTAGAGTGCTTTATTGGGAATGAGAGTTAACTATGGAATGATGCAAAAGAGGCTCTCCTGTTCTCCGCCATTTTAAATTCTGCCCAATCTCCTGTTTTTGTTCACTTTCTTGGAGGAGGGTGAAAAATTTGAAAAAATATAAAAATGATTCCGATATTCACTCTTCTGGAAGTTTGAGTCATATAAAAAGTATTGGCTTAATGAGAACCTCGGCTTTGGGTGACATCATATGGACGATTCCTCTTATTCGTTGTCTTCAAAAGCATTGTCCCCAAGCGAAGCTGTTTCTTTTTGTTGATAAAGTGTTTGCTCCTGTTGTTGAAGATATCGAAAATTTAGAAGTTATTGCTATTAAAAAGCCTCGCTCTTTAAAAGATTATTTTTTTCTTAACCGCATTTTCAAGCCATTTAAATTTGATATCTTTTTATGCACTCAAGCTAGTTTAAGGATTAATTTTCTTTACCCTATGATTCATGCTAATCGAAAGATTGGCCTTGATTCTAAGCGAGGTCGAGACGGGCATTGTTTTTTTGTTAATGAAAGAATTCCTTTCCATCAAGAGCATTCTTTGGAGGCGTTTTTAGGATTTGCTCGTTATTTAGGGATTGATGATTGTGAAATTAGATTTGATCTTCCATTGTTGAGAGAAGATGAGGAGTTTGCTAAAAAAGAAATAAGTTCTGAAGGAATGATCCTAATTCACCCTAGAGCTAGTTTTGAGCAGAGAACTTGGTCAGCTGATCGTTATGGAGACCTTATCAACTCTCTTTCTAAAATTTATCCTCAGAAAATAGGTTTGACTGGTTTATCCTCAGACTTACCTTTTATTGAGAAAATAATTTCTCAATGTCATTTACAACCTTTGAATTTTGCTGGAAGGACGAATCTCAAGCAATTAGCAGCTTTGTTGAAATATGCAGATCTTTTAATTGCTCCAGATACTGGGCCAATTCACTTAGCTCAGGCACATGGAACTCAAACGGTTGGGCTATATGCTGCAGTTTCTCCAGAATACACTGGTCCTTATCAACAGAGTAGAAATTGTGTAAATGCTTATCCGATAGCTGTGGAAAAATTTCTTCGCAAAGATCCAGGCGATGTTTCCTGGCGAACAAGAGTTCGAGCCGATGGTATCATGGATCTTATTTCTGTAGATCAAGTTCTTGAAAAAGTTTCATCTATTTTAAAATAATTTAATTTTTATAAATATATCAGAGTAAAATAAATTTCCCTATTTAATAAAAAAGAGTGAATTTAGAGTTGAGTGTAGTATGGGTGAAAAAATACGGGTGGCTAAGTTAGAAGATACAGAGCGAATGTTGGAGATTTACTCCCCTTTTGTTCAATCAACTCCAATCTCTTTTGAAGTTGAGGTTCCGGGCTTTACTGAATTTTCAAATCGAATGCGTCATACGATGAACCATTTTCCTTGGCTTGTTTATGAAGTTGAAGGGGCTGTTGTCGCTTACACTTATGCATCAGAGCATCGCTCGCGTTACGCTTATAGCTGGTCTTGTGATAGCGCAGTTTATGTTGATTCAAATTATAAAAGAAAGGGCTTTGGGCGGCGTCTATATCAAAGCCTATTTTCCTGCTTGAAGATACAGGGGTATTTTAATGTTTTTGCAGGAGTTGTACGATCAAATAAAGCCAGTATCGGGTTGCATAAAGCCCTAGGGTTTGAAAAGGTGGGGACTTACCAAAATGTTGGATTTAAATTTGATAAATGGTACGATGTTTCGTGGTATCAGCTGAAGCTAAGGTCTAAGAAAATGCCCACGCCCCTAACCCCCTTTTACAAAGTGAAAAATAAGCTCTAGTAAAACCCTTTTGTTGACAGAGGTTTTGCCCCTCACTAAGATGCCCAAGGCAGCTAGGCTTCAACAATTGCGTTTAGAGTGAACCCCGCCAGGCCCGGAAGGGAGCAACGGTAGCTTGATGTGCGGTGTGTTGTCGGCTTGGCTGCTGTTCAATTCTTTTGCCACCCTTTTGGATTCTCGGTAGTATGAATTTTTGATCGAAAGGCTTCTAAATAAAAGAGTTGACTCGTGGCATATCAAGTTCTTTCCCGAAAATGGAGACCTCAAACATTTCAGGAAGTCGTTGGGCAAGAGCACATAACTCGCTCTCTTCAACATGCTATTTTAAGAAATCGTTTAGGTCATGCTTATTTACTGACAGGAACTCGTGGAATAGGGAAAACTTCAGTTGCTCGTATTTTTGCTAAGGCCTTACGGTGTGAAAATCGTTTAGAGGATGGAAACCCTTGCTGTCAATGCAAAGGTTGCGAAGAAATTAGTAAAAGTTCTTCAATGAATGTTATTGAAATTGATGGAGCGAGTAATAATAGTGTTGATGATATCCGAGATCTTATTAACAAAATCCAAGCGCTCCCTACTTTTGGAAATTTCAAAATCTATATTATAGATGAAGTGCATATGCTTTCGGTGAATGCATTTAATGCCCTTCTAAAAACTCTAGAGGAACCGCCTGAACATGTTATTTTTCTTTTGGCGACAACAGAACCTGAAAAGCTTTTAAGTACAATACTTTCTCGTTGTCAGCGTTTTGATTTTAGAAACGCATCAGTCGAAACACTTGTTAAACATGTTGAAAATATTGCAGAAAAGGAAGGAATTCAGTTTGCTTCAAATAAGCTTATTAAATCGATATGTATTCAGGGAGCAGGCTCTTTTAGAGATACTCTTTCTTTAATTGATCAAGTCCTTTGTTTTTCAACAGAAAGAGTAATTAATGAAGAGATGGTTTCAATGGCTCTCGGCTTAGCTAAGACCTCTAGTATTAGGAGTTTAGCAGAGGGAATGCTAAATGGTGATGTAAAGTCTGTCAGTAAAATATATCGAAGTATACTTTATGAGAATGTAAGCTTGGAGAATATCTGCCAAGAACTCCTTGACTATCTTTATGAGGTTATAACGGATATTGATAGAATCGCAGAGTGGTTAAGTCTTGATGTTGAGCTCACAGCTCAGGAGCTTTTTTGGATTTATGAGTCTTTAGCTCAAGATTTTGAGTGGACACTGAGGTCTCTTTCTCCAGAAAAGGTAGTTGAAGTTGTTCTGCATAAGGTAACTTTACGAAGAACATTCTTTTCGAGTGAAGATGAAAAAGATATTGTCGTTAAAAAAAAAATAAATCCCATAATTAAAGAAAAATTAGAAGAGCAAAAACTTTCTTCTACTCAAGCTTCTGAACAAAAAAAACAAAGAATTTCTATTGAATCAGTTTCAGTGGAAATGAATGAAAAGCTCAAATCTTGGACCAGTTTTATTAGCTATCTCCGCAATATCTCTCCGGTGACAGCAAGCAATCTGGAGCAAGGAAACGTTCTTGAGGAGATTGATTTTAACTCTGAAAAAACTCTTGTCCAAATCGGCTTTAAGCTTTCAGGAAAGGTTTTTTATGCTTATCTTCAAGAAAGTGAAGTAAAAGATAAATTGAAAAAGCATTTTTCTCATTATGCTGGAAAGAATCCTGATACTGTTGAGATAGACTTGGTATTGATTGATGGTCTTGATCGCAAATCAAAAAATTTTAAAACTCGAGTTGAAATTGAAATAGAAAATGAAAAAAATTTAAAAGAGGAAAGAGAAAATAAAATTCTTAATAATCCAATAATTAAACAAGCAGAAGAAATGTTTCACAGTAAAGTCGATAGTATAAGATTGAACACTTAATGTTCTCGTGAGATGTCTTAGAAATAAAGTGAACGGAGAAGAAACATGGCAAAAAATGTAAATAATCTATTGAAACAGGCTCAACAAATGCAACAAAAAATGGCAACTCTTCAAAAGGAGTTAGAAGGTCGAGAGCTTGATGTTTCTTCTGGTGGTGGCATGGTAAAGATTCGAATTAATGGAAAGCAGGAAATAATTGATTTTAAGTTGGATAAAGAATGTGTAGATTCCAATGATATTGAAATGCTTGAAGAATTAGTCAAAACAGCAGTCAATCAAGCAGTTAAGGAATCTCAGGAAATGGTAAGCAGTGCGATGTCTAAAATTACAGGTGGTTTAAATATCCCAGGTCTTTTTTAATAAATCATTGAATATGGAATTACCTCAAATATTAGAAGATGCAGTTGTTCAATTAACAAGAATTCCTGGTGTTGGTGAAAAAACAGCATTACGCCAAGTTTTGTCACTTTCCTACTGGTCACCAAAAGAATTAAAAGAGTTCGGGGAAAGTTTTAAAAAACTTGCTGATTTAGAAAAATGCGTTCGTTGTGGGATGTATTCAGCAGAAGAACTTTGTCATATTTGCAGTAGCTCACGAATTGAAAATAGCTTGCTTTGTGTTGTTGAAACAGTGACGGATTGCTTGGCTATTGAAAAATCTGAAACTTATCAAGGAACCTTTCATCTTTTAGGAGGAGTTCTCAACCCTCTTTTAGGTATAGGACCAGATGAACTCGAAATGGAGAAGCTATTTTCTCGAATTAAAGAAGAGAAAATTTGTAATATTATCTTAGCGATTAACCCTTCTGTTGAAGGGGATGCAACTTGTTCTTATATTCGTCAGCAAGTTAGAGAAGATATTAATGTTGAAAGAATAGGTTTTGGTATTCCGATTGGTGGTCATTTAGAGTATTTAGATGCTATGACCATCGCAAAGGCTTTAGAAAACAGGAAGCGTATGTAATGTCTTTGGCTAATGATCAATTACACTCTGTTATAAAGAATTTTTCCCATCTGGATGTTTTTTTAAAATCTAGTTTGTACTTGGTGAGAAGAGATGGGTTGGTTCTTTACTCTTCAGGAAGTGAGCGAAAAGAGGAGACGCAATCAATTGGAGCTCTTTTAGGAGGCTTATGGCAAGCAGCTGAGGCCTTATCGGGATTTGTTCCAGACGCAAAACTGGATCGAGAACCTTTTCGCCTGTCTTTTGACTCTTCTTCTAAGGGTATTTTTGTACTTCCTCTCGTTTTGGGAAAAGAGGACTATTTTATATCGGTTATTTTTAACGAGACAATAAACCCTGCACCTTTAAAAAATAAATTGAGATCTTTGAAAAATCATTTGAAAGAATTTGAGGAAAAAATTATTTTGAAAGAAAATAAACCAAACTTTGAATCAGATAATTACTTATTTCAAAATATAACAGATGAAGAAATGGATAATATCTTCTCTTATCATGGGAATTAAGTATGTCTTTTGTTAACTATAATACAAGAGAAGTTAACTGCAAGATTGTTTATTATGGCCCTGGTTTAGGCGGGAAGACGACTAATATTCAGTATATTTATAAAAAAACAGCTGGTGATAATAAAGGAAGTATAATTAGTCTCAATACAGAAAATGAGAGGACATTGTTTTTTGATTTTCTTCCTCTAAACCTTGGAGAAATTCGAGGTTTTAAAACACGATTTCATCTCTATACAGTCCCTGGTCAAGTATTTTACGAAGCAAGTCGTAAATTAATATTGAGAGGAGTTGATGGTGTTGTTTTCGTAGCGGATAGCCAAGTCGATAAGTTAGAAGCTAATCTAAAAAGCTTAGAATCTTTAGAAGATAATCTTTCTGAGCAAGGATACAGTATTTCTCAAGTTCCTATTGTTATGCAGTGGAATAAAAGAGATTTGCCCAATGTCATGTCTGAAGGAGATATGCAGAAGCAACTTAATAAATGGGATGTGCCTTCATTTTCATCGGTTGCTATTAATGGTGAGGGAGTTTTTGAAACTTTGAAAATGATTTCTAAGCTAGTGTTGATGAATCTTAAAAGTGGCTTATCTGATTAAATCTAAATAATTGAGAAAGATTAAGTGAGCTTCGAGGAGAGCTTCCTGGCAGTAGGTGCTACTTCTAGTACCAACAAGGTGATGCCCTTTCAATATCCCCAAGTTGAGTCCTTTAAAATAATCGGGAAAAAGTGCGTTTTGAACATCGACAACACCGTCATTAAGACTTTGAGACTGAAAGAATGCTTTTGCGAGAACCATCCAAATATGGCTGTTATACCATTCAGCTTCAAAGGCAATCGCTGTATAAAAAAGGTTTTTGGGGAGAGAAGAGTGATTTTTTTTAAACCAGTCGGCTTGGTACTCACTGCTTAAACTCTCTTGAAATTCTTTTAGAAGGACATCGAATTTTTTATCAAAAAATTGATAGATAAAATTATTATGATATTTATGCACTTTGCTTAGGATTTTCAATAATTGATGATCTAGATTGTCTGATCCAAGGATTGGGCTAGCGATTGTTGAAATTCCCAAGATATAATTATGGGCAAAATCTTGATTATGGCTTAAAAAATGGAGAGTATCGAGCCCTCCTTTTGAGAAACAAAGTATCCATAGCTTTTCTTCAGGGTTTTTTTCAATATATTGATAAAGTTGTTCTTTAAGAAGTTCTTGATTGTAATGAGAGGATTTTGTTCCAATGACTTTAGGTGCAAAAATTTTAAGATTAAACTTCTTAGATAAGTACAGAGCACCGCGGGCAAAAGCTGGTGTTGTAAAAATTTCATTTAGCACCCCTGGGACGAGTATAATCGTACAGTTGAGCTTTGGTATTTCTAATTTTGATTTATACTCAGGGTTGTGATGAGCAAATTCTAAATCATTAAAGATAGTTTTAAAAATTTCAGTATAAGAAGCTTTCTTATAATTAATTTCACTTTTACTGGCAACTCTATTGAGGATATAGAGGGCCAGTTCATCGTTTTGTGGATCAGGTGATTTTTGTGAAAAATCTAAAAGAGAAATGAAGTAAAGGAAAGTTGCATTCCCAATCCATACAGATGAATTTAAGAAACTTCGAATTAATAAAATAAGTTGAAATGGTTTAGGTTGGGAATAAAATTCTTTTAATTTTTCAGCAATATCTTGGTAAGAACTATAAGTAGCTTTTTTGAGTTGAGTTTTCTTTTTTAATTTTTCTTGAAAATAAGATTTTAAAAATGTGGAATCTTTTTTTGAAAAAGCACTCATAACCATTACTGTCTTCGTTTGAATTTAGTAATTATTAAAGCCAATTTATAGCCTAAAGAGTATAATACACTCCCAATAAAGAAAGCACCTAACGCAGCGGGCTTAAAAAGAGAGGCACCCATGGTTTTAACTTCTATTGAAAACAGAAAGATCGGTTTTATTGGTGGTAGCGGTGTTTACCAGCTTGAAAATATTGAAATAGTTAAAAAACATGAGATTTCGACACCCTTTGGAGAGCCTAGCTCACCTATTATTGAAGCTAAAGTTGAAGGAAAGACTTGTTTTTTTCTTCCTCGTCATGGTGCTGGACATACCTTACTTCCTCATGAGGTCAATTATCGAGCCAATATTTATGCTTTAAAGGCCCTCGGGATTCATTATGTGATTTCAGTTTCTGCTGTTGGGTCGTTGAAAGAAGATTTACCACCAATGAAATTTGTTTTAGTTGATCAGTTTATTGATTGGACAAAAGGCCAAAGAGAAAGGAGCTTTTTTGGTAATGGAATTATTGCTCACATTTCAATGGCAAATCCTATTAGTAAGAAGTTGCAGAAAATTGTTTCTAATGTGTGTAAAGAACAGGGAATAGATCATTCTGTTGGTGGCTCTTATATTTGTATTGAGGGACCACAATTTTCATCAAAAGCTGAATCTAGTGTCTATAGAGGTTTTGGAGCAAGTGTTATAGGGATGACAAATGTGCCAGAATCTTATTTAGCTAAAGAAGCAGGAATGGCTTACACAACAGTGGCGATGGTTACAGATTATGATTGTTGGAAAGAGGAGCATTGCACAGTAGAGGAAATATTAAAAGTTATGGTTCAAAATAATAAGAAGACTCAAAAATTGATTAAAGCACTAGTTCCTAGATTGATTCAAAACAAATTTGAATATGAGAAAGAAAATATTATTGGTGTTATGACCCCAAGAGAGAATTTATCAACTGAAAAGCAAAAAATTTTAGATGTATTGTTATCCTAGATGACAATTTATAAAAATCATTATTCCGTTATGAATAAGGACGTCTTGGAGTATCTAAAAAAGGCTGCAAAAATGTCGGAGTCAAATTTATTTGCAGATCTTACTTTTGGAGGAGGAGGGCATGCTCTCAAAATTTTAGAAGAAATAAAAGGAAGCTTTTTAGTTGCTTTTGATCAAGATCCTGAAGCTTTTAAAAATGGAATAAATCTTCTGAAACAAAAAAGCTTTGCTGATCGATATATCTTTTATCATACGAATTTTGAGAATTTTAATTTTGAAACAAAAAAGTTATCTAAAGGATTTGCTGGCATCATAGCTGACCTTGGAGTTTCGAGTCACCATTTTGACTCTGGAGAGAGAGGCTTTTCATTTAAGAAAGAGGCACCTCTCGATATGAGAATGAATAATGATGATTTTTCGTTAAAAACAGCGGCTCAGCTTCTAATGGAATTGAGTGAAGAGCAAATTTCTCAAGTTTTATTAGATTATGGTGAAGAGAGGTTCGCTAAAAAAATTGCAAAGCTAATAATTAATCGTCGAAAGGAGGGAAAGGTCATTAAGACAACAAAAGAATTGGAAGAACTCGTTTTTCATGCCTATCCCAAAAAAATGAGATATGCAAGGATTGGCCCTGCAACGAAAACTTTCCAAGCTTTGAGAATAGCAGTTAATCGAGAGCTTGAGGTTTTAAAAAAAACGATCCCAAAGCTAATTCCTTGTTTAGAAGTGGGTGGAGTGCTCGCTATTATTAGTTTTCATTCTCTTGAGGATAGAATAGTAAAAAAAGCTTTTAAACAAGCGACTCAAGGTGAGATTCCTGTTGAGATTTTGACTAAAAAGCCTAGAATTCCCGATAAAGAGGAGGTTTTTGAAAATTCTCGCTCAAGAAGTGCTAAACTAAGAGTAATTAGGAGGGTTTTTAAGAAAAAAACAAATAATAAATATCAAGAATTCTCAAGTAAGGAGTAGTATGTGGTACTTGTAAGAAAGAAAAAATCAACTTTTTGGTTTAAAGTTGGGGAATTATTTTTCAGTTCAAGTGTGTTTCCGTTAGTTCTAGCTTTTGCGGTATTTGGCATATTATTTGTTTTATTTCGTATGAACAGTGTTGAGATTGATTACAAAATAGCTTCTCTTAATAAAGATATTGAAAAAACAGTTTTAGAAAATAAAGAACTTAAAGCTAAAAAAGCTAGGCTTCTGAGTATTGGTAAGCTGAGAAATTTTGCAAAAAAATATGAATTGGAACAACCTAAGCAAAAACAAATTATTATTGTGCCTTGAAAGATGAGTGATTGGTAGAAGTTTATTTTTAAAAGAATTTATATTAGTGGAGTATTATAGGGAATGATTGAAAGAAACAGTAAAGGAAAAATCCTTTTTGTTTTTTCTTGTTTTGGAGTTTTATTTTTTTTTGTTATAGGAAAAGCATTTAAAGTTCAAGTTGTTGATAGAAATAAGTTATTAAAGCGTTCTAAAGATCAGGTTTTTAGAGAAATTAAGGTTTACCCTAAGAGAGGAAATATCTACGATCGCAATGGTCGACCACTAGCTTTAAATGTGCAAACGTATTCTATTTTTACAATGCCAAAGCAACTCAAAGGCAGCTCTAGCATTTATAAGAAACTATCTAGGATTGTCCCAGAATTAAGCTATAAAAAAATTCTAAAAAAGGTGAAAAATAGAACTCGATATACCTGGCTAGCTAGAAAAATTCCGCTTAAAAAAGATCAAGTGAAAGCAATTAAGGCTTTAAAAGGTATCTATATAGATTCTGTACCCAAAAGGATTTATCCAAATAATGAGGTAGCTTCTCAAATTATCGGTTTTGTTGGTGTTGATAATGTAGGTCTGTCGGGAGTCGAATATCGATTTGATAAGGAATTAAAAGGGAGGCCAAAGGTTGTCAAGTATGTAAAAGATGCTAAAGGTCGTCCCGTTAAATTTGAAAGTCAGGAAATTAGGTCAAAGAATTTTGATCTCTATTTATCTATTGATAAGGAACTTCAAGCAACAGCGGAGAAATATTTAAAGGAAGTGGTTGTTTTAAGAAAAGCAACAAGAGGAGGGATTGGAATTATAGATGCTTCTCAAGGAGAGATCTTAGCTATGGCCAACTACCCTACTTTTGATCCGAATAACCTTAAAATATCTAAACCAGAAGATAGAAAATTAGCTTTTGTTACAGATCCTATTGAACCAGGTTCTACTTTTAAAACATTTACAATAGCTTCAGCACTAGAAAACAAAATAGCGAATCCGGATACATCTTACTACTGTGAGCGCGGAAGACTCAAAGTAGAGGATCATACTATTAGTGAAGCAGAGTCTAAGGAGGATTATGAATGGCTTAGTGTTACTGAGATTCTTAAATATAGCTCAAATATTGGAGTAACAAAAATAGCTTTTGATTTAACTTATCCTAAATTAAAAAAAACAATTAAAAAATTTCAATTTGGAAAACGTACAGGGATTGAAGTTCCTGGTGAATCTCGAGGTATTTTTAATGAGAGTGAGAATGTTTCGCCTTTAAGCTTATCTAATATCAGTTTTGGTCAGGGAGTGGCGACAACAGGAATTCAAATGCTCGCAGCGTATGCAGCAATAGCTAATCGAGGTAATTATTATCCTCCAACCTTGATTAGAGGTGGAAATGAAAACCGTAAACCGATGAGAATTATAAGTGAAAGTACGGCTAAAAAATTGGAATCAATGCTTGTCGATGCTGTTGACTCAGGAACTGGAGATCAAGCAAAATTGAAACTATTTAAAATTGCAGGTAAAACAAGTACTGCTCAGAGAGTTGATTCAAAAGGGGGATATAAGGGTTATGTTTCTGGTTTTATAGGTTTTCCAGTTAATATAGATCGAAAATATGTGATTTATGTTTATATAGATAATCCTCAGGATCATTATTACGGAAATGTGGTTGCAGGACCAGTTTTTAGAAAAGTCGCAGAGTATATACTTTATAAAAACAGAGAATTTAGCAAACTTGCTGTTTCGAGTGAAAAAGCAAATTTAGGAAATGTTGATACAGTGGAAATTAAGCAAAGTTCAACAAGAGATTTTGGAGAAGGAAAAGTCCCTAAGTTTATGGGGTTGGATAAAAAAAGTGCTATGTATTTAGCAGAGAAATTCGATATTAATTTAGTCCAAAAAGGTATGGGTGTTGTTATAAAACAAGTACCATTACCTGGAGATGCTTTGCGAGATAATGGTTTAGTAAAACTGTTTTATGCTCCTCCTTCATATGAATAATTTAAAATCAATTCTTAAGAATTATTGCCGAGTTCTTCCTTCTTTAAACTATTCATCTCTTCAATCTGTGACAACAAATCTGCAAAATGCTGAACCCGGTCAAATAACATTTTATAGAATAAAGAATGGTAAAGAACCAGAAAAGGTTTTTAAGAAACGCTATTTCTTGGGAAGGTCAGGCTTAGTAATTATTAATAGAAAAATAAGTTTCAATCGAGCCTCTAATTTAATTGTTGTTGAGAATCCTTTTTTTTTAAAATTGCAGCGGGAATTAGTAGAACTTTTATTTCCTCTAGATTATTCGGTTAAATTGATAGGTATTACAGGCACGAACGGAAAAACATCAACAGCATGGCTTGTTGGTCAAATTTTAAAGCAATATCAATTCAAAGGGCTTATTTTAGGAACAGCAGGTTTACTAAATCAAGAGGGGCAGGTTTTAGAAGATTTAGAAATGACAACCCCCAGTTCTCTAGATTTGAGAAGAATTATTCACAAATTTCAAGGTGAAATCGATTTTATTTCTTTAGAAGTTTCAAGTCATGCTTTAGATCAAGATAGGCTTGATACTATAAAGTTTGATAGTGCCGGTTGGACAAATTTTTCTCAAGATCACTTAGATTATCATTTTTCAATGGAAGAATACTTTAAAACCAAATCTCTTTTAAGAAACTATTTAAAAGATAAAGTAAGCTTTTTTGTACCTTGTGATCAAAAATCATTAATAAAACAATTGAGAGAATTAAATATTTCTCATCAGCTAACTAAATCTTTTGAAGACTTACCTTTTGAAAATGAACATCCTTTTTTTTGTGCCAAATATAATAGAGAAAACTTAGTTTTAGCTTACTCTTTGGCTCGAGAAGCTTTTTCTCAAATAGATATTATTGATTTGAAAAAGCTCTCTCAGCCAAAAGGTCGGTTTGAAGTGATCAAACAATGCAAACGTTTGTTTATTATTGATTATGCTCATACTCCTGATGCTTTAGAAAAACTGCTTTTAGCGATTAGGGAAGCTTTTGTTAAAATTCCTATTTGGATTGTTTTTGGTTGTGGTGGGGATAGGGACAAAGGAAAAAGGGCTCAAATGGGAGCTATTGCTCAAGATTTGGCCAATTACCAGATTTTAACTTCAGATAACCCTCGTTTTGAAGATCCTGAAAAAATACTAGATGATATTGAGATGGGATGTTTATCACCAACTGCGAGAATTGCTGAGAGGCGGAAGGCAATTCAATTTGCTTATAAAAACTCTTCAGAAGGAGAAGTCATTGCAATAGCGGGAAAAGGGCATGAAGATTATCAAGATATTAATGGTGAAAAAATCCCTTTTGATGATCGTAAAGTCGTATTAGAGTTAGAAAATTCCAATGACCCGTAATGAAATATAAGAGAAATTAATATGTTTCCCTCCTTACTACTTAAAGAATGCCAAAATGTCCTTGAAATACAAGGGAAGGAATTACCACTTAAATTAAGAATTTCAACGGATACGCGAAGTTTAAAAAATAGTAATACCTTTCTTTGTCTATATGGTCTTCAATTTGATGGTCATCGATTTATCGATCAAGCGATTGAAAAAGGTATTGAAGTTGTTTTTGCTGAGTCGTCAAGATGCTCTCTTAAGAAATTAAAAAATAAAAATATCTCTCTTGTTTTTGTAAAAAATACATTTGAATTTCTCCAAGAGTTAGCAGGATTATGGTCAAGACATTGGCAAGCAAGTGGAGGAATAGTTATTGGATTAACAGGATCCAGTGGAAAGACTACGAATAAGGAAATGCTTGCCCATTTATTCAAAGTTATTTTAGCTGATAGAGTCCATTGGACTAAGGGTAATTTAAATAATCATATAGGTGTACCCTTAACTTTACTGGACTTAAAAGATCACCATCAGTTGGCTATTATAGAAATGGGAACTAATCATCCTGGAGAAATTGAACTTCTTTGTCGGATAGCAGATCCATCTGTTGGATTAATTACTAATATTGGTCCAGCTCATCTTGAGTTTTTAGAAGATCTAGAGGGAGTTTTTCAAGAAAAAACAGCTCTTTTTAGATGGGTAAAAAAACATAAGAAACGAGGGCCGTTTGTTATTTTTTCTGGTGACCCTCAGCTCGCAAGTTTAAAAAATGAAGATCAAGTGATTAGTTTTGGCCCAGGTGGAAATTATCAATTTCAAAGAGAAGGAAATTGTTTAAAACTCGACAACGGTCGAAATGAATACCAAATTTGTAATGATCTTATTCACGGTAATCACAACTTTATCAATTTAGCTCAAACTTTTCTTTTAGCAGCATCGCTTTTTCCAGAAGAGATCAACGTATTAAAAGAAGCTTCTCAATGTTTTGAAATTAGTGATAGAAATCGCGGTTTTTGGCATGAGCTTCAAGGGCGAAGGGTTTTTTTAGATGCCTATAATGCTAACCCTTCTTCTGTAAAGGCATCTTTCCAGGGTTTTGTGGAGGAAACGGATCTCATACCGAGAGAAGATATTCTTATTGTCCTTGGGGACATGAATGAGCTGGGAAAAAAAAGTGTAGAGTTGCATGAAGATTTAGGTAAATACATTAAAGATCAGAACTACCCTAACGTTGTTTTTGTGGGAAGATATGCCAAGTGCTTTCAGAAGGGGCTCACTTATGCCGCAAATACATATGACACTGTGGAAGAATTTAAAAAGGATTGGCCAATATTTCTGAGGAAACATAAGATTTTCTTTCTTAAGGCAAGCCGTGCTTTACAACTAGAATCGTGTCTAGATATAAATGATTGACTAGGCTGGGATTCGTTTACCACTATTTTTAGAGGGTACTAGGCTCTATGCTTTACCATTTACTTTACCCACTAAGTCAAAACATTACAGCTTTTAACATATTCCGTTATATTACTTTCAGATCGATTGTTTCCTTTTTAATTGCAGCAGCTATAAGCATTTTATGGGGAAAAATGTTTATTTCATTTATGAGTTGTAAGCAATTTGGTCAAGTTGTCAGAGATGATGGACCAGAGTCTCATTTCAAAAAAGCAGGAACTCCCACTATGGGAGGGGTCTTTATTATTGGTTCTGTTTTATTGGCTTTTGGATTTTGCGGAAACTTCCTTACTTATACTGTTATAGCGACTTTGCTTGTTTTAATTTCCTACTTTTTACTTGGCTTAGTAGATGATTATTTGAAGGTTTTGAAAAAAAATACTAAGGGAATTAACGCCAAAGGAAAGTTGGCTTGGCAAGTACTAACCTCACTAGTTGTAGGGTTTTTACTTATAAAGTATGAAGTTGTCGACACGATGCTTTATGCTCCTTTTCTTAAAGAGCCTCTTTTCGATATGGGTTGGCTTTATCTCCCCTTCATTGTTCTGGTTATTGTCGGTAGTTCTAATGCCGTTAATTTAACAGATGGTCTGGATGGACTAGCCATTGGGCCAATTATGACAAGTGCCGTGAGTTTAGGGGTTCTGGCTTATGCTGCTGGGCACAGAGAGATCGCTTCCTATCTTTACATCCCCTACATTGAAAATGTTGGTGAATTGACTGTTCTTTGTATGGCCATTGTAGGAGCAGGTGTCGGTTTTCTTTGGTACAATTCCTACCCCGCTCAAATTTTTATGGGTGATGTTGGCTCTTTGTCCCTAGGTGGGGCACTTGGCGTTATTGCCGTTATCAGTAAAAACGAACTTTTATTCATTCTTATTGGTGGTATTTTTGTCATAGAAGCTGTCTCTGTGATATTACAGGTCGTTTCTTACAAAATGCGCAAGAAAAGGATTTTCCTTATGGCACCGATCCACCATCATTTTGAGTTAAAAGGATGGCCGGAGCCAAAAGTGATTGTACGGTTTTGGATTATTAGTCTTTTCTTGGCACTAATTTCTATCGCAACCTTAAAGATGAGGTAAAGTTTTAATGGAAAGGTTTCGTCATAAGAAGGTTCTCATTGTAGGAATCGGCAAGACCGGATTTACTCTGATCAATTTCTTTAATCGTTTAGAATGCCAGATTAGGGTTACGGATATTAAGCCCATTTTTGATTTAAATAAAGCTGCTAAAAAA
Source organism: Bacteriovoracaceae bacterium (assembly GCA_965206965.1). Lineage (GTDB taxonomy): Bacteria > Bdellovibrionota > Bacteriovoracia > Bacteriovoracales > Bacteriovoracaceae > CBDBLK01. The sequence continues at coordinate 1,156,543 of OZ242254.1, forward strand.
TTAAAGAAAATTCAACCAACCCCGGAAATGACATTTGGAGAGCATCGCGAGGAAGATTTCCTCGATGCTGAGGTTGTTGTTTACTCAGCTGCGGTTAGCCCTGATCTTCCTCAATTGGAGTCGGCTAGACGAGCTGGTAAAGAGGTGTATTCTGAGTTTGCTTTAGGGAATAGATTATGTCGTAAGCCAGTGATTGCTGTTTGTGGAAGTCATGGACGAACAACAGTAGCTCATATGATTGGCTTTACTTTAAAACTTGAAGGTAGAAATGTTTTTGTTGGAGGAACGAGTAATAGTCCCTTTATTGAGTTTGCGATGCTCCCTAATAAAAACGAAGTTGATTTTGTCATTGTAGAGGTTTCTGCGATTCAAATGCGACGACTTGAGGATTTCCATCCCAAATTAGTTGTTTTTACTGATATTTCTGAGAAACATCCAGAAGCTCAGTTTAAATCGGTTGGTGATTATATTGAAACGAAATTATCAATTATTAAAACCCTTTCACCTGATGACACTTTGGTTGTTAATTTTGATAAATTGGCGAATAATGCTTTTTTCAGAAATGCCAATTGCCAGGTTTATTGGTATTCGAGAAGATCTTTTATCAAAATGGGTGTTATGAATGAGGTTCAAGGAACTCATTTTCATGAAAAAAGAATCCATTCCAATATAAATTACCACTCTGAATTTAAAGTAAATACAATGAGAATAATTGGACAAAAGAATCGTGAGAATCTTTTGGCAGCAGCGACAGCTTGTAAATCGTTAGATGTTTCTGATAAATCGATTCAAAAATGTATTGAGAAATTTCCTGGAATTCCCCACCGACTTGAATTTCTTATGGAAAAAAATGGAGTCTCATTTTATAACGATTCTAAAGCAACCTTTATGGAAAACCTTGTTGAAAGCCTTGAGGCTTTTAAACAACCAGTTATTCTTATTGCTGGTGGTAAGGATATAGAAGAATTTGAGTATGAGCCCTATGCTGAGGGTGTTGTTAAACATTGTCGGGTTCTAGTGCTTGTTGGAGAGAATAAAGAGCGTTTGAATAGGACTCTTGGCGCTCATGGTCAAACCTTTATAGTAGGTTCTTTCGAAGAATCTATACTCTTTGCTTATCAAAAATCTCGAACTGGGGATGTTATTGTTCTTTCACCAGGAGCACCAGCAACAGATTTTTTTCGAGATTTTGAAGAACGAGGCAATTATTACAAAAAACTTGTTTACCAATTGTAAGAATTCTCTTTTGTATTAAATATCTTAAATAAATTGATAATCCAAGCTAGATCCCCTTGCTAGTCCTGGTAAGATAGAAATATGAGTCTTGATGCCTATAAATTGGATAAGCATTTTAAATACCTTCTTTCTACTTTACTGGTTATTTGTTTAATCGGTTTGATTATGGTTTACAGTGCTAGCTTTATTTATGCTAAAGAAGTTTTTGGTTCTTCGACGTATTATTTTTATAAGCAAGTTAAAGTTTTTTTAATAAGTATCTTTATCGTTTTAATAATGTATAGGACGAAAGTTTCTTTTTGGTTGAAATATGGTCCTTTTATTAATGTCTTAACTCTTGTCTTACTCATTTTAGCTCTCGTTCCAAGTTTAGGTATTTCTGTGAAAGGAGCACGACGCTGGCTTCATATTGGAGCTTTTAGCTTTCAACCAGGTGAACTGGTTAAGTACACAAGTTTGATCGCATCAGTTTCCTATTTTGATCATTTTTTTAATTACAGTAAAAGAGAAAAAATCGTTTACGGAGTTTTGCTTGCAACGCCTTTAGGTTTACTTCTTTGCCAACCAGACTTTGGAGGATTTGTTATTTGTCTTGCAGTGCTTGCTTTAGTTTGTTTTTTTTCTCACTTTCCTCGTCGGTATTTTTATAAATTTTTGATAAGTGGTGTTTTACTTGTGATTCCTATCCTTATCGCTCGTCCCTATAGAGTGAGGAGATTGTTTGCTTATTTAGATCCTTGGAAAAATTCTCAAACTTCAGGTTTTCAAATTATTCAATCTTACTTAGCTTTTGCTAATGGCTCTATATTTGGACAAGGTCTTGGAAACTCTAATGAGAAATTATTTTACTTACCAGAGGCTCATAATGACTTCATTTTTTCAGTTATTGGAGAAGAGCTTGGGTTTGTAGGAGTGATCATCCTTGTTGGCTTATTTTTTCTCATATTATACTTTGGCTTTCGCATTGCGCTCAGCATGCAAAAGCACCAATCCTATATGTTAGTTGCTTCTGTCGTCTCTGTTGTTGGATTTCAGGCATTTCTTAATATGGCCGTTGTGTTGGGCTTACTTCCTACAAAAGGCTTAAATTTACCTTTTATTAGTGCCGGAGGCTCTTCTTTAATGGCCAATTTTTTTGCGATAGGACTTGTTGCTTCAGCGGTAAGGGCTCAGAAAGAACAAAATAATATAACTCTAGATAATTCTGGACTTTCAAGATCGTATTCTTCCCCTAATAATTATGGGGATTCTTCTGAGCAAAATGGTGACCTTTTTGGTCATATTAGTTAGTTAGGTTCATATTTTGGTTTTAGAGTTTTTGATGTGATCGAGCTGGAGGAACTGTGCAGATAGGCAGAGATGTTCATGTTCACTTTATTGGAATTGGTGGAATTGGTATGTCTGGTATTGCCGAAATTCTACTTTTGATGGGCTATAAAGTTTCAGGGTCAGATCTCATTCAATCATCGGTGACTGAAAGATTGAAATCTCTAGGAGCGACAGTTTTCAATGGCCATGTTCGTGAAAACATAAGTGGAGCAACAGTTGTGGTTTATTCTTCAGCTGTGAAAAAAACTAATCCAGAAATGCTGGCAGCTAAAGAAAGCAATATACCTGTTATGAAAAGAGCAGAAATGTTGGCAGAACTTATGAGGCTTAAGAAAGGTGTAGCTATTGCAGGAACTCATGGCAAAACGACAACAACATCAATGTTAGCAACGATTTTACAAGAAGGTCAGTATTGTCCGACCTATATTATTGGCGGGATTGTCACTAATTTACAAAGCCATGCCCGGATGGGAACGGGAGAATTTTTAGTTGCAGAAGCTGATGAGAGTGATGGAAGTTTCCTACTTCTTAGTCCCGTTTATTCCATCATAACAAACATTGATAATGATCACCTTGATCATTATAAATCGAAAGAAGAATTGCTAAAAGCATTTGAACAATTTGCTAATGGTGTTCCCTTTTATGGTCTTTGTGCGATAAATGCCCATGACCAAAGATTATTAGAAATAGCAGAAAAAATGAAAAAGCCTTTTATTACTTTTGGAATTCAAGACTTAGGAGTAGATGATGCTGACTTTTTAGCCAGTAACTTATCTCAATCTTTTGAGGGTGTTCGTTTTGAGATGAAACATAAGAATCAAAGTGTTGGTGTTAAACTGGCAATCCCGGGTCAGCATAATGTACTCAACTTTTTAGGTTCTGCAGCTATTGCTTATAATATGGGTCTAGAGTTAAAAGAAATTGCTCAAGCCGTAGCTAAATTTGAGGGCGTGGGAAGGAGGTTCCAAACTCTTTTGGTTAGAGAATCATTTGAAGTTATAGATGATTATGGTCACCACCCTACAGAAATAGAAGCGACAATTAAAACACTTAGAGAATCTCGTTCAAGTAAAAAAGTTGTTGTTTTTTTTGAGCCTCATCGTTTCTCAAGAACTCGCGATTGTTGGGATCAATTTCTTCATTGTTTTAATGGTGCGGATAAAGTTTATATGGGACCTATTTATCCTGCTAGCGAATTACCTATTGCTGGTATTTCCTCTCGCAGACTTGCTGAAGATATTAATAGACTTCACCCTGGTTTGGTTGAATCTCTTGAGCATATGGAGGATATGAAGCATCTTTTATCTGAGAATAAAGATAAGAATTGGGCAGTGTTATCTCTTGGGGCGGGATCGATAGGTCGAACGATAAGAGAATGGGTTGGTAATAATTAAATTGCAATGAATTATAACTTAGATTTTCTTAAAAAAATAAAAGAAATAAGCTTTGAAGAGTCAACAGAGCTTACTAAATATTCCACAATGCGATTAAAATCTTGTGGAAATCTGGTAAAAATATTTTCTATCAATGCTCTTCAAAAAATATTAAATACTTGTTTGAATAGAGGTATTCCTTATCAATTAATTGGATGGGGTGCTAATCAGCTTTTACCTCTCAAGTACAAAGGGCTCTATCTAAAATTAGAACTGCCTTTTGATAAAGGTTATCTGGACAAAATCCATAATCAATATATTTTGCCAGCTTCAGTATCACTTAGTGTTCTTTCAGCTCATGCTATTCGTTATGGTCTCAAAGGTTGGGAAGTGTTTACTGGAATACCTGCTAGCTTGGGTGGTGCTGTCTATATGAACGCAGGTACTGATCTTGGTGAAATTGGTTCCTTGGTTGAAAAAGTTAAAATAGTGACTAAAGAAGGTAATATTCGTGAAGAGATTATAAATGATACTTCTTTTAGTTATAGAAAAAATCATTTTGTAGAGAAAAGTGAGGTTATTGTAGAGGTAAAACTGATCCATTTTGGTGAAGATTCTAAGGTTTCATCAAAAATTAAAGAATATCTCAAATATAGGAATACAACACAGCCACTAAAGGAATTTACTTGTGGTTGTATGTTTAAAAACTATCATTCAGATCGATTAAGTTGCAAGGCAGGACATTCAGTTGATATAATGGGATTAAAGGGCTTGGGGTTTAACGGTGTCCGAGTAAGTCCCCTGCACGCGAATTTTATGGAAAATCGGGAAGGGGCATCTTTACAGGATGTAAAGGCTTTGGTTGGTTTTGTCCAAGAGGAGTTAATGCTTCAATTGGGTATAGGCTTTAAAACTGAGGTCATTATCCCAGAAGCTGAATGAAACAGTTTTTTAAAATATTTCTTTTATTCACTTTAGGCTTTTTGCCTACGATTTCCTTTTGGGATGTCAGTAGGGCATCAATTGGAATCCCGAAGAAAAAGCAAAAAATAAAGTATCAAACAACATTTGGACAATGTCCCTCTCGCTCTGCAGGAACTTTAGTTTTGCAATTAATTAAAACCTTTGAAGAAGAACGTTCTTTGGGAAAAATCAAAGATCGTTTAGTGAAAGAGAAGCTTTTAGAGAGGCATTTTATTAGCGATTATCAAATTAATTTTGACCCTTTAAGAGGTTTCCTCAAATTTAATTTTCAATGCCCTACTCCCCTCATGAAGGTACAGATTTATAAGAAAAATGGCCTTGATGGTTATGAAGCTATTTTAGTTGGAAATGGCAAATTGTTTGATCCAACTTATGAGGTTCTTTTAAGAGCAGAAAAGAAGCTAAGACAACCACTTCCCTACTTAGCTATTCCCGTGGGTGAAATGGACGTTGAGACTCAGGTTCGTATAGCTAAAATTGTGAGGGAGATACCGTCTCTATTCAGACAAAAGTTGTCAGAAGTTATTCTCAATGAAAAACAGGAATTAACCATTATTCTTAGTATTAAAGGTAGTCCATCTTCCGTTTTTCTTGGTGATCAGAACTGGGAAGAGAAAATGGGTAAACTTCAAAGAGTGGTAAAATTTATGCAAGCTAAACAGAAGGTTCCTGCCATAATAAACTTTACAAACTCTGAGAAAGTAGTTGTCAAGTTTAATGGTAAACTTTAAAATTTTAGCGATGCTATGCCCAATTCAAAGGGCTCGCTAAGTTGTTAGAATGATTCTAACCTCCGATGAGAAAGGACTCTCAATGGATAAGAAAATTCTTGTAGGCTTAGATGTTGGTACAACTAAAGTTTGCACAATAGTCGGTATAGGACATTCCGACGAAAGCCTAGAAATAATTGGGATTGGCACACATCCTTCTCACGGACTTAAGAAAGGTTCGGTTGTCAATATCGATAAGACAGTCCACTCAATTCAAAATTCATTAGAAGAGGCTAAGTTGATGGCCGGGGTTAATATTGATTCTGCTGTTATTGGGATAGCGGGGAGCCATATTTATTCTTTCAATAGCTCTGGTGTTGTAGCTATTAAAAATAATGAAATTAATCAAGAAGATGTTGATCGAGTCATTGAGGCTGCTAAGGCGGTTGTCATCCCTTCTGACCGAGAAATTATTCATGTTATTCCTCAAGAGTTTAGAGTTGATAATACTCCTGGTATTAAAAATCCCATTGGTATGTGTGGTATTCGTCTTGAGATACATGTACATATCGTGACAGGTTCAATTTCTCTCATACAGAATCTAGTTAAATGTGTTGAGCAAACAGGAGTTCATGCTGATCACATTACGTTGCAACCAATAGCCTCTTCTGAAGCTGTTCTTTCTCAAGAAGAAAAGGAAATGGGGGTTGTTTTAGTTGATATTGGTGGTGGAACAACAGATATTGCTGTTTGGTATGAAGGTGCTTTGATTCATTCACAAATTATACCTGTTGGTGGTAACCATTTTACTAATGATTTAGCTGTTGCTTTAAAAGTTCCCCATGCAGAGGCAGAGCGAATAAAAATTAACCACGGTTCTGTTTTATCGGAAAAGCTTAACCAATCGACTCATATTACAGTGCAAGGACTTCATGGCACTAAGTCTCGAGAAGTTCAAGTTAGCCAAATAGCTAAAGTTCTTGGTGCTAGAGCTGAAGAACTCTTTTCTTTAGTAAAAACAAATCTTGAAGAACGTGAACTAGATATGAAAATTACTGGGGGAGTTATTTTAACTGGTGGTGGTGCTTTGATAAAAGGATTGTCAGAGCTTGGAGAATACGTTTTGGAAAGGCCAACAAAAATAGGTTACCCAGTGCCTTTTGGAGGAATGACTAATATTATGCAAAACCCTAAATATTCAACAGTTTTAGGGCTTGCTTTAGAGAGTGCAAAACGAAGAGCTCCTTCTTATGGAACTCTTGTTAAACAAAACCACCAAGTTGATTTGGTTGGAAGATTAGGTGATTCCTTAAGGTCTGTATTTAAGGAAATATTCTAGGGGGAGTCTATGTTCGAGATTTCAAATGATGAAAGATGTGAATTTCAGGAAGGTGCTTGTATTAAAGTTATGGGCATTGGTGGTGGAGGCTGTAATGCTGTTAACACCATGATTAAATCGGGTCTTTCTGGTGTTGAATATATTGTTGCCAATACTGACTCCCAAGCCTTGTCAGTTAATTTAGCACCTACAAAGGTTCAATTAGGTGTTGAGGTGACGAAAGGGTTGGGAGCTGGTGCTAATCCTGAGATTGGAAGAAAAGCTGCAATGGATGAATATGAAAAACTATCGGAGGTTTTAGAAGGAGCCGATATGGTTTTTTTAACAGCTGGTATGGGTGGAGGAACAGGTACCGGAGCAGCTCCAGTTATAGCTAAACTTTGTAAAGAGCTAAATATTCTTACTGTTGGAGTTGTTACTAAGCCCTTTCTATTTGAAGGCAAAAAAAGATATCGTCAAGCAGAAGCTGGTATTGCTATTTTAGAGGAGAGTGTCGATTCATTAATTACAATTCCAAACCAAAGATTGCTCTACATTGCTGGTGAATCCTTATCGCTTGTCGATACGTTTAGAAAAGCCGATGAAGTCCTTTTAAATGCAGTAAGAGGTATTTCGGATCTTATCAATAATACTGGCCATATCAATGCGGATTTTGCTGATGTTTCGACGGTAATGGCTAATAAGGGTCTTTCTCTTATGGGTACGGGAGTGGCTACGGGTTCTGATCGAGCTATTAAAGCGGCAACAGAGGCGATTAGCTCCCCACTATTAGAGGATATTAGTGTTGATGGGGCCACAGGAATTATTATCAATATTACTGGTAATTCAAGTCTAACGATGCACGAAACTAATGAGGCTGTAACCCTCATTATGGAAGCTGCTGATGATGAGGCTGAAATTATATTTGGAACAGTTATTGATGAAAATATGGAAGAGGATATTAAAATTACGGTAATTGCGACTGGTCTTGGAGGTGAAGATCGTGTAACTGCTATTGGAAAGAGGAAAGGGCAGGAAATTCGTCAGGAAGAAACTTCGCTTGGTGAAACACATCTTAAAGTAGGGCAATCGATTGATTCTGAAGCAAAAAGTATTGCTAAAGCAATAGAGGGAGCTGAGAGACAAGTTTCTCCTGAAGGAGAGGCAGAAGTTTACGCAAGAGTTAAATCAGATAGCTCTTCATTAAAAGACTCAACCCAGGCTTGCTCTTCTTCCAGTGAAAGGGATAATTCTTCCTTGATCAATTCCATTAAGGAAGCAGCTCATTCTTATAATGTGGCAAGATCGGAAGGAGTAAACACTCCAGCAGAAAAGGCTTTTGAAGCGCGAGCTCCGAAAACTTCGAGTAAAAGAGCTAAATCTATTGCTGAAAAGCTAGGCTTTATTAATTTTGATGAAGAAGAATTAGATACTCCAACATTTCTTCGCAAAGAAGAGGCTGAGCAAGAAAAATCGAGGCAAGGAAGTCGTGATAGAAGCCTTGATCTATGATTTTTTTAATTTCATTTTATTAAAATTAGGTATGTATTTAATTTACTGATTTTCTATACTTTTGACATAAATGGAAAATTTTCTCATAAGGTATTATGAGAATTTTTATACCATTCTTTTTAGTTTTTTTTTCTCACGCAGATGCTTCCCCACTGAGAAGACCTTTTACAGAATATGAAAAGGTTAAATATGTGGTTATGAGTGCTGATTTTGATTATCGGGCACTTCCTATAAAGAAAAGAATTATTAAACTTTTACCAGATGATGTTGAGGTTGTCGTTTATGCTGAGAGTCAAAAGCAAAGCGAAGCTTTTTTAAAAGCGATCAAGTCTCTTGAAAGGAAAAACATTCGATTTCTCGTTCTTGGGGGAGAAGGCACAACAACATTGTGGACGAGAGATAGCTGGCCTTATCCTGTTATTGAAAATAATAGACTGAAGCTTATTGGTGCCTCTTATCATGGAGGGTTTGAGCCCGATTTTGTAGTAGCGGATTACTTCAATGTTGAACTTGAAAATCATGGTAGGTATTTTGAGCATGGTGATTTAAGTGCTAATCGCTTAGGAGAATGCTTTGTTGTACAGGACTTTTTAGTTGAATCTCTTTCTGATGAATTATTTGAGAATTATTACGGATGTAAAGAACTTATCCGATTGCCTTTTGTTCATGGGATTGGCCACGCTGATGAAGTGATTAAATTTGTCAGTGATAATACAGTATTAGTCAATCAGCCTGAATGGATCTCTTTTCTCGAGGAAAGGGGGTATCGAACTTTTCTTCTGCCAGAGGCAGAGCTTCCCTCTGCTCTAGCCGAAAGAGGCGTTTTATCTCAAAGAAGTTATGTTAATTCCCTTCTTGTTAATGGGATGGCTTTTGTACCGGTTTTTGGACTAAAGACAGACTTTGAGGCTTTGAATGTCTATCGCTCACTAGGGTTTAAGGTTTTTCCCATTGAGAGTCGCTATATTTCTGATAAGGGAGGAGGGGCCCTTCACTGCTTGACTATGACTTATCCCGATGGACAGCTCTCCTTGGATTCTTCTCAATAATTTTTGTCTTGAATAGGGTAAAGTGCCATTTATTTGAGGTAGTTGGGGGAAAACACTTTTCTTCTTAAAGTCTTGTAATATTAGCGGCATAAAGAGAGGGAGTTAAAAATTTTTAATTAAAGAGATAAAATATAAAAGCTTCTAATTAAATTTGAGATACGTAGTCAATGGAGAGCCCCTATGAATGTCTACAAACCTTGGTTTTTCATGATTCTTAAAACATTTTTGGTGACTACTATAACTTACACACTTGTTTTATCTCCAGTGGCCCTTGCCAAGGAAAGCTCCCAAAATGACCCCTCTTCCGATCAAGCTCTTAATGTTCAATTTTCTCAACAACATACGGCTAACACTGCAGAGGCTGCGAAAGGATCGAAGGGTCGAGACGGAGCCCTAAAATGGGCCAATATGCAGCAATGGCTTACATTAGCTAATTCTTTGGTCATTGGTTATTTAGCGGCTTCCATTATTAGGACTTGTCCTAAAATGTCGATGGATACCATAATTGCGGCGGCAGCAGGTGTGACTTATATCGGAGCGGAAATTCTGGCTACGGCAAAAGATAAAAAGCTAAGAGAAGAAATTGAAAAGGAACATAAAAAAGAAATCAATGCAAAATCGCAAGATGTTCAAGTTCAAGCTTTAGAAGCTCAGAAAAAAGCTTACGATGAATTAGCTAAAACAGCCGCTACCAAAAAAATGCTTCAATATGCTGCGGCGGCAGCTTTTTTAGTGGCGGCTGGAATTGCTTATATGGAAATGGTCCGAGAGGAAGCAGCTTTTACAGCTTGCCAATCGGCTTTGGCTTCATCGCAAGCGGCTTTGCCTGCCGCTTGTCCACCTCATGTTCCTGGTTGTGCGGCAGTGGCAACGACCTGTGGAGGAGCGATATCTGTTGCGCAAGCTGATTTGCTTCTGGCCAAGGAAAAGAGAAACCTTCCCGATAGTCCTAGCTCAATTAAAGTTGCTGAGCTAACCGCAAGCCAAGCTAAACAAGAAGGTGAAATGGCTGTTTGTAAAGGGCACCCCGGGGTTCTCGCAGCTGTTACACCATCAGAAGCAGCTTGTAAGGGCTATTTTACTAATGTCATAGGAAGCATGACGGTTTGTAATAAAGCCGGATGGATTGTTGGAGATCGTTCTGATCAGGATTTTGTTCGCCGATTTGCTGAATATATCGATACCAAAATTGAGGCAACACCAGCTTTTAAAGCCGATTTGAAACCAGAGGAAAGAGGTCTTTTTAAAGAAGCTGTAAAGAGAATCTTTCTAGGAGGAATGAATTTTTTATTCCCTAAAGCTCAAGCAAGTCTGCTTAAGAACATGGGCATTGTAGGTGCTGGTGCAGGTATTATATTGAGTTTGTTGTTTCCCATGAAACAACTTATTGACCATTGGATTAACCAACCTCGCAATCGTGCCATTATGTGGGGGGCTTTAGGGGCTTCTGTTGGAGCCGCCGGTTTTATGTCTGGTAAGATTGAAGCTGAAATGAAAGCAAACTCTAAAGAAATTGCTGAATTGCTCGCTAAATACCGCGCTAAGGCTCATCAAAATCAAGTTACTCCTGGTGGTGGAAAGCTTGAGCAACAGAGTATTCCTTGGGAAAGTTTGACGACAAAGCCAATTGTCCTTGGAGACAGCGCTGAAAGTGGAATTCCTTGCTTGACTAAAAAGAATGGAAAAGGTGAATGTGCCAAACTTCCAACTTTTAGCCCTGAACAGCAGGAGCGTTTAAAAGGGTTTGATCCAGGGGTAGCGGGGCTAGCACAGAGTGCCCTTAAAGTGGGTGCTGGATTGAATAACGCTAAAACAATTTCTTCAGGGACTCTCGGAGAAGCGGCTTCTTTGGCTGGTAAAGCGGCGTTTGTATCTAAGCGACTAAAGCAAGCAAAGAAAGGCTTTTTCGAAGGGCTTGAAAAAAAATCTGGTCCGGGAGCCGTGGCAAAGTTTAAGGGGCTTGAGGAAGGGTTTAGAAAGCAGCTTTCAAAAAACGCTTTTGATGCCTTTAAAAAGCATGGTGTTGAGCCGGGGCCCTTGTTGGCTTCACAGAGGTTGGGAGAGGGTCTATCCCGTGGGGAACAAAAGGGTGAACGTTTGGCGAAAGCTAAGCTGAGGACGACAGGCGGTGCAGGGCTGAAAGTATTGGGGTCTAAGGGTGCAAGAGTAAAAAATAAGGGCGATGCGATGGAGTTTAAATTTGATTTTAAAGAAGAGGCTGAAAAACCTGCCGAAACTGGCAGTGCAGTTGTGGCTCAAATTGATGAAGAAAAGTTAGATTTAGAGTTAGAAGAGGATATTAGTAAGGATCGCAACGCCGATATTTTTAGAATGATTAGCCTTAGATACCGAAAAACGGCTTACCCTGTGTTATTTGATGAGCTCTGAGAATTTTTTTATAATTGATACGACGATTGAATGATTTTTTTCGTTTTAAAGAACCAATTTTCTTTTCTCTGTTTCACATTTTAAAACAGGCTCAGATTTGAGCATTCTTAATTTTTTTAAACTTATCAGATTTGATTATAAGCAGTAGTGAATCATAATTTCATTAGTTTACTCAATTGATAGAGTAAAAAAATTTTAATTTATAGATACTTATAAGAAGGGGGTAAAATAAAATTAGTTTAATAACTGAGAGCAAGGAGAAGTTCTGTGAATGTGCACCAATCCTGGCCTTCTATGGTTCTTAGAACTTTATTAGTAGTCATTGTAAGCTACACCCTGATGTTGTCCCCAATTGCTTTAGCTCAGGATTCTGCTGGTGAAGACTCTGGCTCTCAGGGGGGCTCCGCTCTCGACAACATACTTTCTTTTGAAGAGGGGTTGAGAGATGGTGGTGGTGGAGATGATGATGAAGAAGGAGAAGAGGGAGAAGAAGGAGAAGAGGGAGAAGAGGGAGAAGAAGGAGAAGAGGAAGAGGAAGAGGATCCAGATGCCGCTTTGAACGAGGCTCAGGGAGATCAATGGCTAGCTTTAGCAAATTCGCTTGTTGTTGGATTCTTAGCTTCTTCAATTTCAAAAAATTGTCCAGAAAAGAGAACTGTTGATGCCAAGATGGTTTTGGCCGCAGGAGTAATTTATATTGGTGCTGAAATCTTTGCTACTAAAGCTGATAAAGAACTTCGAGAAAAAATAGAGGGGCAATATGTTGAAGGGCTCGATGAAGAGGAGGGGGGCGAAGAGGAAGGTGGTGATGGAGAAGGTGGTGATGGAGAAGGTGGTGATGGAGAAGGTGGTGATGGAGAAGGTGGTGATGGAGAAGGTGGTGAAGATAAAGATGCTCAAATCGAGGCTTTGGAAGCCCAAAAGGCAGCTTACGATGGGCTCGAAAAGACAGCTAAAATAAAAAAATCTTTTCAATTTGCCGCTGCAGGTATTTTTGCTGCTGCTGGTGGAGTGGCGGCGATACAGTGGCTGAGAGAAACAACGGCTTTTAAAGCTTGTCAAAAGGCAATTACAGCAGCGGATGCCGCTTTGCCGGGTGTTTGCACGGCCACTGCGACAGTTCCAGATGGGTGTGAAGTCGCAGCTACAACTTGTAAAACGACTTTAACGGCAATGAAAACAAGGCTAATAGCTTATGATAAGCAGAGAAATCAACCTAATGCTCTTAGTTCTGCGAAGGCAGCGGAGTTAAAAGCGATCTATGCAGAAATAAACGCTCAGTTTCAATCTTGTAAGGCCCATCCAACGGTAGGAAAACCAGTGTTACCAGCTTCATCTGCTTGCGCTGGTTATTTTGCTAAGCTTGAGGCGAACCTAATGATTTGTCAGTCAGCAGAAGAGGAGAAAGAGGGTGAAGGCGGTGAAGAGGGTGACGGAGATGCCGGTGCAGGTGCCGATACAGGATCGAATAATAAGGGTCCCGTTGTGGGTAAAGAGATGATGGCAAAGAAGGACTTTGAGTTGGAACTTATTCGTCAGTTAGCTGAGTCAATTGATCGAAAAATTGAAGCAACCCCAGCTTTTAGAAGAGATATTAAGCCTCGAGATAGAGAGCTTTTTAAAGAGGCTGTGAAAAGAATTTTTTTAGGGGGAGCCGACTTTCTTTTCCCTCAATCCCATGCCTTTGTGGGGGGCCTTGGGGGTTTCATGGACAATATGGGCTTCGTTGGAGCGGGTGCAGGGATAGTCTTGAGTATGATGAAATCTATGAAGGATAGATTTGATAAGTGGATTGCTCAGCCTAGAAATCGAGCGGTCATATGGGGAGCAATGGGTGGATTGATTACGGCGGCTGGCTTTATGTCTAATGAGGTTGAAGCAGAGATGAAAGAGAATGCTGATAAAGTAGAAGAACTCCTTGAGGAGTACCGTTCTAAATCTGGAAAAGGTAAAGTTCAAAAGATTGCCGAGGGAGGAGGGGCACCGGGACGTCAGGATATTTCAGCAGAAGATCTTGTTTCAGGGCCAATCGACTTAGGAGATGATGAGGGGGATGGAGTTCCCTGTTTAACGATAAGAAATCGAAAAAAACAATGTGCTAAACTTAAGCCACTTAGTCCTGATGAGCAGTCGGAATTGAGAAGTATTGATCCTAGCTTAGTCAATTTAGCCTTAAGTGGGCAGAGGCTAGGCAATGGAGTGAATAATACAAAAACGATTTCATCGGCAACTCTTAAAAATGCAAACTCGCTTGCTGGAAAACAGGCTTTTGCAGCTAAACGAGAAAAGCAAGCAAAAAACCTTTTATTAAAAGAGCTTAATAAAGACCCGAACTCTGGTGCTGCAGCTGACTTTAGGAGATTTAATAGAGGATTTAATAAATTCTTAGAAAAGAATGCAGAAAGGGCTTTCAAAAAGCATGGCCTTCAACCTGGTCCTTTAGTGGCTGGACATGGAACGGGAAGAAATCCTTCCTCTACTAAGGAGGATAAAAAAGGAGCTAACAAGCCTAATACAAAAACTGCTCAGAAAGCCAAATCAACCGGAAGTGGATGGGCTGCAAAATTAGGATTTAAGAGTGGATCAGAAGATCTCGGACTTGATTTTGATGATGAAGAAGAAGAGAGCAAAAAGAAATCAAAAAAGAAAAATAAAAAGACAAAAAAGAAATCAGTCAAGATTAGTCATAAGAAAGTTTTAGAACAGGGGGGGATAAATAAAAATGCTGATGCAGATATTTTTAAAGTGATTAATCTTAGGTACAAGAAAACACTTTATCCGTTACTTTTTGGAGAATAGTGTAGGAAAAATTTCTTTATAAATGAACAATGACTACAGGTTTATAGCCCAAATGTGTTTGGCAATACCTTCTAATGTCTACCCTGATGACTTCAGATTGATCTTTTCTACTTTTCTTATTCTTTTTCCCCAATTGCCTTTTGGAGAGGTCTTTTATTTTTTTTAGATGAGATTCAGTGAATGATTTTGGCAAACCGAGAGGGGTTAAAGTGATGTCTCCTTTGTTCAAACTAAAAAAGAGAGCGCCTGTAGTCGCACATTTTCGTCTTTGGCTTATTCTATCTCTTTCTATTTCAATACCCAGTCCATGGATGAGGAGAGGGGGTTTCTCTTCATTCTGGTATAGGTCGACTTTGTCGTTGAGAATTAGGCTTTGGTGGTTGAGTAGAATACGAACTTCTTTGTCAGGAAATTTTTCTAAGAAATAATGAGCATGTTTATATAAAAACTGAACTTCTCCATGTATGGGGACGAGAATATCAGGTTTCATGACTTGGTAGAGCTCTAATAAATCGAGTTTTCCTGGATGACCAGAGACATGAACAGGTTTATCGGCTTCTGTTATAACAGTAGCTCCCGCACGTATTAGCTCATTAATTAAGAGGCTAATAGTTTTTTCATTCCCGGGAATGGCTTTACTAGAAAAGATAAAAAGGTCATTTTTTCGAGGCTTGAAATGGGTATCGGTACCCGTGGCTACTCGGCGTAAAGCCGATCGGAAGTCTCCTTGGCAACCGGAAATGAGAATTGTTAAGCGGCTTTTTTCTAAATCAACTTCTTCAATATCGTGAATTGAAGAGCTCCAATTCTTTAAGAGGCCAAGTTCTTCAGCTATTTGGGAATAGGAGCAAACAGAACGACCGTAGGGTACAACTTTTCGTTTGGAAGAATGAGAAGTATTGAGAATGGTTTGAATTCGGTGAACGTTAGAAGAAAATGTAGTGACAAAAACTCTTTGGAAATGAGAATTCATCAATTTCTCTAGATGAGGTATTAAACTCCCCTCACCTGGTGTCTTTAAATTTTTTGAACAGATATTAGTTGAATCAGCCATGAGAATTCGTCGTTGTGAATTTTGAATTAGAGACTCTATCTTATTGAAATCAAAAGCATCTTCATAAGGGCTGTGTTTATCTATTTTAAAGTCACTAACATAAAAGACAGTATCTTTGAGAGCTTTTATTAAAAGCCCATAGGTTTGGGGAATGGAGTGATTAACGTGGATTGGGTAAATAGTCAGCTCACCAAATTGAAGAGAATCATTTTTTTCGTAGGATTTGATGGTGAAATGAATTTTGGAGAGTTCGAGTTTTTTTCTAATAAGAGCAGTCGCAAAGGGTGGGGCATAGACAGGGATGTCTGGAAAGTGTTTGAGTACATGGACAATTGCTCCTATATGGTCTTCGTGTCCGTGGGTGATAATTAAGGCTTCAGGCTTATTGATGTGATAAAAGTCAGGAATTAAGTAGTTGAGGTCAAAACATGATTCGTAAGGGAATAATAGACCTGAATCAATGAGGATTCGAGTTGTCTTTAGTTCGACAGAAATCATGTTTGAGCCAATTTGTCCGAGTCCTCCTAAGGGTGTTATTTTGAGTTGTGAAGCTGCAACCATAATCATTAACCTATTTGAGGATGGCTCCTAGAATCAACGGTTGCGTTGAGTATCTGTGTGATTTTTGCTGCTAATATATCGGCAGCAATATCTGTTTCTTCACCGACAACAAAGTCAGCGTATTGTTTTTGAGGCTCGAGGTATTTGCTATGCATGGGTCTCACGGTCTCATAATATTGATTGATAATAGACTCAAGAGAGCGTTTTCTTTCTTTGAAGTCGCGATTGAGGCGTCTTGTGAATCTAATATCTGAATCGACGTGCAAAAAAACTTTAATATCAAGCATTTCTCGGATGGCTTGATCAAAAAGAGTAAAAATGCCCTCAAAAATAATAACTGAAGTGGCTTGAGTTAGCTTTGTTTGGTTTGTACGGGAGGATACCTTAAAGTCATAAAGAGGAGAATGAATATTTAAACCTCTTTTTAATTGGTCGATATGAAGTCTTAGCAATTCCCAATCAAAGGCTTGGGGATGGTCGAAATTAGCTTTACCCGATGGTGTTAAGTTGTGCTTGGGTTGTTTGGGTAAGTAGTAATTATCCATGGTTAGAAGAGTTATTGGTTCAGATATTGAATGGATGAGCTTTTCGGCAAATGTTGTTTTTCCAGAACCAGAGCCACCAGCAATTCCGATAAATTTGACCATAGGTTTTTTTCTCCCTAGTTGTCCACAGTTCAGAGCTTACTAAGCCTAGGCTTTATACGAAAGGTGAAATCAATTGTGTCCATGTGATAGCATAAACCCTCTATTTTCAAAAAGGTTTCTCTTCATTTTATGTAAAATTCATAATCTTAATTTTGAAAAATCTGCAATTTATGGCGTTTTGACTTTAATATTGATAAAGGGTCTTCATGGAACAAGCTATTATTGTCACATTTAATATAGAAAAAATGACTTTAGAAGAGAGGGAGACTTTGGCCCAAAGGGCTTTCGAAGAGTTTTCCTGTTTGGGTCAGCACTTTTTTGATTTAGATGAGTCTTGTGTAGAAGCTTTTTTGGGTGAGAGATCTTATTCTGGTGGTCTTATTCCAGAGGATATCTTGTGTGAAGTTGAATCGCGAGCAGAAGCTCTTCAAAAGGAAATGAGCTTTTATTTTACAAAGGACAATGGCTTATCCTTCGTAAAGGAGTTCCGGGATAGATTTGATATAAAAGTTGAAAATATTCAAGATCGGGATTGGAATGAGGTTTGGCGCTCTTCATTTCAAACGATTGCGGTGTCATCAGATTTGAAAATTGTTCCAGAATGGAAAAAAAAGAAACATAGAAAAGGTGAAGTTTATATTTATCCTGGTATGGGCTTTGGTACAGGTGCTCATGAGACGACTTTTTTATGCTTGAAAATGTTTGATAAATTAAAAAAACAAGGCTTGTTAAAAGGAAAAAAAACATGTCTTGATTTTGGATGTGGATCGGGAATTTTAGGAATTACAGCAATTAAGCAAAACTCTATGGAAGTTGATTTTGTTGATGTCGACCCAGATGCTTTGGACAATTGTTTGTATAACCTTAGAGTCAACAAGTATCAAAATTATTCTCAAAATCATTCATTGATTTTGCGAGAGCGCTTTAAAACGAAGCCTTATGATTTAGTCTTTGCCAATATATTGGAGCATGTTCTTCTTGAAGAGGCTTTTTTGTTATTGGAAAGTTTGAAGCCAAATAGTTTTTTGATTATCTCTGGATTATTACATAACCAAAAGCAATCGATTAAACAGTGCTACTTAGAGTTGGAACTTATCGACGATTTAAATGAAGGTGAATGGTGTAGCCTTTGTTTTAGGAGAAAAGGTTGAGATCAGTCTTTTTTGACAAACCGTTTAGTAGTGGTGACTTGCTTTCTTTGCCTTTAAACCAAGTTCATCACTTGAGAAATGTTTTGAGGAGCAAGATAGGAACTGAAACCCTAGTTCTTGATGGTAATGGATTAATTGGAAAAGGTCGATTAAAAGCAATTAGTAAGAGAAATGCTGAGATTGAAGTTGAATCTGTTGAAAAACATGAAAGGCAATATATTGTTGATCTATTTTTAGGTTGTCCTAAAAAAGAGTATTTTGAAGAAGTTTGTCGTTGCGCTGTTGAGCTAGGTATAGATAAAGTTTGGGTTTTTGAGAGTCAAAATAGCCCATGGTTTTATCAACCTTATGATCGCCTTGAAAAAATACTTAAAAATTCCCTGCTCCAGTCAAATAATCCCTTTTTACCAAAAGTTAAAGAAGTGCAAGATATTTTTTTAGAGCTGAATAATTATACTTCTCCCCTTTTTCTTATGAGTCCCAATAAGTTTAAGAAGCCATTTTTTGCTAAAGAAAATGGTTTAAATAGATTTGGATTTATCGTGGGACCAGAAGGTGGGTTTACGACTGAGGAAGAGAGGCTTTTTTTAGATTTGGAGCAATGCAGTGACCTCTTTCTCCCAACTCCAATTTTAAAAACAGTGACTGCAGTTCCGGCAGGTTTTGGACATTTGTGTTCACTCTTAAAACTGGCCTAGACGAGCTCTTATACTTGTGTCAAAATAGGATAAGTATGTCATTTTAAGTTGTTAGTTATTTTTTTGCTGGGGATTTAATGGAAACTCCAAAAGAAGAGGCCAGTCAAGTTTCGGAGATTAGGCTCAATTTGGATGAGTTTGATTTAGAAAATTATGAATTGAGCCCGATTACTCAAGGGTTGGGTTTTCACCACGAAGAGAAAAAGAAGTCGTTTTCTCAATCGACTCCAAGGAGAGTTAAAGCGTCCCATATTCGAGTACCAACTCAAACGCCACTCGTAAAATCTTTTGAAGTGAATAATGCAGAATTATTAGCATCAACGGGCCTAGAGCCGTTCTATGGATATCAAGTTTCTGCTTCGACAGATAAAGTTAAAAAGCCTAAAGCTAAAAAGATGAAACTAAAGAGTGCAGGAGAAATTGATCAATTTTGTGCCTTTCTTTTAGATGGGATGGTCCTTATTGGTAGTTATGTAGGAGTGATTTCGACTTTTATTTTTATTGCGGGACTTCCTTTTGAATGGAATGCTTTAAAGCCTTTTTGGTTTGATTTTTGGTCTTACTTTATTTCAGTGCTAGGGATGATTTTTTTATTTTACTTTACCCTTCTCGATTCAGCAGGAACTTTTGGAAAAAGCTTGATGAGTCTTCGATTAATTAACGTTTCAGATTCTCGACCATCAAGTTTAAAACAGAATTTTATTCGGGCTTTCGTTTCTTTAATGGGTCTTGCCCTGCTTGGTTTTCCTTTGCTGGTTGATTTTCAAGGAAAGCTATCTCACACTAAACTTGTCAAAGATTAAGATGTTCTCATTGTCTAGAGATGCAATTGATTTTTTAAAGAGAAACAGAGAGAAAGCAATAGTTTTTACTAATGGCTGTTTTGATATCCTTCATGCAGGGCATATTGGTTATCTTAATGAAGCAAAGTCCTTGGGGGAGCTTCTTTTTATTGGATTAAATTCAGATGCATCTGTGAGAAGGCTTAAGGGAAAAGATCGGCCGATAAACTCTGAGAGTGATCGCAAGTATTTGCTTGAAAACCTAAGGGCAGTCAATTTTGTTGAGATTTTCGATGAAGAAACCCCTCTTGAGTTGATAAAAGTTGTTAAACCAAATGTCTTAGTAAAGGGAGGAGATTGGAAATTGGCTCAGATTATTGGTTCTCAATTTGTTTTAAGTTATGGAGGGAGTGTTCAAAGCTTGAGTTTTAAAGAAGGGTATTCGACTACGAATATTGTTGAGAAAATTCAATCGTAATAACTTCGCTTGCATCTGGCTTGGTTTCTTATTGAAGTTTTAATTGCTTTGAAGAGTCTTAGTTTTCGTATTTCTTTAAATACTTGATGGAAGTGATTTTATCGGTCTTTCTAAAAAAAGGAAATTTTTTCCTAATTTTTCTTAAGTAATTATTTAGATTCCCGATAATTTTTTTGCAGCAATTGGGGAGCTGCACAGATGATTCATCCAGACAGGGTTGTGTGGAAGACTAATACTAATAAGAACAAGGAGGTAATGTGAAACGAGGAGATTAAAATGGGTTTAAGAATCGCTACGAACGTCCAATCACTTGCTGCGCAAAGAAGCCTTAATGGTGTAAAGCGAGATCAAACAAAAGCCTTTCAAAAATTATCTTCTGGTAGCCGTATTAACAATGCTGGTGATGATGCTGCTGGTTTGGCAATTAGTGAACAATTAAAATCTCAGATTCGTGGTACTCGACAAGCGACCCGAAATGCCGGGGATGGTATTTCTGTCATCCAGACAGCAGAGGGTGGCTTAAACGAAGTGAGTAATATCCTTATTCGTTTGAGGGAGCTTTCGGTACAAGCAGCTTCAGATACTATTGGTGGCAATGAAAGATCTTTTTCAGACAGAGAATTTCAACAACTCAAAGGAGAGATCGAGAGGATTGCTACATCGACTAAGTTCAACAATAAACAACTTTTAAGTGGAGAAGGCGATACTCTTGATTTTCAAGTTGGTATTTTCAATGTAAAGGAAAACGATCGTATTTCTTATCAACCTCAGAACACTAGTACGAAAATTGATGATATTGGAATTGAGGAATTAGGAGTGTTGACGAAAGTTGATGCCCAGGAAAATCTGGATAAAATCGATAAAGCAATTACTCGAGTGAATTCAAATCGCGCGACTCTTGGTGCTCTTCAAAATCGGTTACAATCAACAGTTAATAACTTGGAAATTAAGTCAGAAAACCTTGCAAGTGCAAATTCCCGAATTCGTGATACTGATGTTGCTGCTGAAACAGCCAACTTGACGAGGGCCAATGTCCTAGAAGCTTCAAGTGTCTCTGTTTTAGCTCAAGCGAACACTTCGACTTCTGGTGCCTTAAGATTACTTGGATAACACAGTCTCTATTTTTGTTAAAAATGAAGGCCTTCTCTTTTGAGAGGGCCTTTTTTTAAATTTCTTTATAAATAAAAAATCAAATATAACTTATTGAAATAACTGAATATCTTAATAAAACTAAGGAGTTCTTGACCTTATTTCTAAAGTACTAGAAGGCAATGTCGATGAGTCGGGTAACTGATAAAAATAGTCAGAAACTAAAAACCTGGCTTAATGGGCCAATAGAATTAGGAGAAAAAAATGGGCTTAAGAATTGCGACAAACATTGCTAGTCAGACAGTTCAAAAGAACTTGAGAGAGGTTTCAGAAGAGACGGATAACTCTCTTAATAAATTATCTTCTGGAAAGAGGATTACTGGGGCAGCTGATGATGCTGCTGGTTTAGCTATTGCAACGAACCTGGAGGCCCAAACTAAAAGTCTTCGTCAGGCTACACGTAACGCTAATAGCGGTATTGCCCTTATTCAGGCAGCTGAAGGGGGGTTAAATGAAGCCTCAAACATTCTCGTGAGAATGAGAGAATTAACAGTTCAATCAGCTTCGGATACTGTTGGGGATGTTGAGCGTGAATTTTTAAATAAAGAGTTTCAGCAGCTCATTCAGGAAGTTGATCGTATTGCTGAATCAGCGACATTTAATAGAACAAAAATGCTCAATGGAGAAGGTGGAGATATTGATTTTCAAGTGGGTAGTTTTGCCAGTGAAGAAGATCAAATTACCTTTGATGCTGGTAGTTCAAATGCAACCTCGAGTGGTCTAGGAATATCTGGAACAAGTATTTTAGATAAAGACTCTGCGCAAGAAGCTATTGGTTCAATTGATGAATCGATTGTTACTTTATCTGGACAGCGTGCTTATTTAGGCTCTATTCAAACGAGACTTCATTCAACCGTATCGAATTTAGAAGTTCAAACAGTTCATCAAGATAATGCTCGATCTATCATTCAGGATGTTGATGTTGCCAGTGAATCTGCTAATTTAGCTGCTAGCCAAGTTGTTAAGCAAGCTGGTGTACAAACGTTGGCCCAGGCCAACAAGCTTCCAAATAATGCTTTAAGGCTAATTGGATAAGTTTAGGCATGATATATTATTGGGAGAACCTGACAAGTTGATTCCCTCCCATTTAAGCCCATCCTCCCTGAGTATTTCTCGGGGAGGTTTTTTTGGGGAAGTAAAACAGAGTGTTATTCATTGTCAGATACTCTTTGTTTTCGCTAGTATGAGGATCATGCCTTGGTCTTTTATTTCTGACGTTCATATCAAAACTCCAGGTGATGCTCGTGAGCAAATAATCCGAACTTTTTTAAAAAAATCGGATGATCTTAAAGTAAAAAAGATATTTTTATTAGGTGACATATTTGATCTCATGGTGGGAGAAAAAATTGAATATCTTAAATATTATCACAATTTTTTTAATGCTTTAGCTGATTCGAAAGCACAAGAGATCCATTTTTTTGAAGGTAATCATGATTTTCACTTAAAATCTGTATGGGAGAATTTTAAAAAAAAGTATCCTTCAGCACCCCAAATCTTCTATCATAGAGAAGGAATTATCTTAGAAAAGCTTTCCAAAAAAATTTGGTTTTCCCATGGGGATGATATTGAAATTGGAAATTATCAATATAAAATATATAGTTTTTTCATTCGATCTAAATTTATTCAATTTTTTGCGAAATGGGTCTTTCCTCTTTGTTTAATAAATAGAATTGGTAAAGCTATTTCAAAAATGAGTAAAAATCATAATAAAGCTTATTATGGGTTTCTCGAGCAACAAGAGTCAAAGAAGAAAGGTTTTAGGGATTCAGCTCTAAAGATAGCTCGTCGAAGAGAGGTAGAAATTGTTGTTGCTGGGCATAGCCATGTGAAGGATCTAATTCATTTAGATAATTGTACTTATATCAATAATGGATATGTTCCAACAACTCGATGTTTTGGTTTTATTGACGAGATTGGGAATGTTAAGCATATAAGTTTGGATTAACTAGATTTTTAATGGGTCTAGTCCGGCCATATCTCTTAAAATTTCATTTCTCCCATGATGATTAATTTCTTTAACTGTAGAATAGGTTCGCAATGCTTCATTGTTCTGGATAGTATTTTTGTTCACAACGATGAGCCTTTCAGCTTCTTTGGCAATTTGAGGAAGATGTGTAATTGCTATGACTTGACCATGAAGGCTTACGTTTTTAAGTGTTAAACCGATAGTTTTAGCTGTTTCACCACCGATTCCTGTATCTATCTCGTCAAAGAAGAATATTGAAATCGAATCATTTTGACTAACAAGTTGTCTGAGCGCCAAAAGAATGCGCGACAGCTCTCCCCCTGAGGCAATATCTTTGATTTGATGGAATCCCTCTCCCCTATTTGTCTCAGCATTGAAGACAACTTTTGATAAGCCATCTTTTGAAAGTGTTTCTAGTTTTAAAACTGAGATACTAATTGTGGCATGCTTCATTGCTAATTTTTGAACAGACTCAGTAAGAGATTTTGAAAGTTTTTGAGCAGAATTTTGCCTAAGTGTGTGGAGCTCGGATGCTTTTTGGTAACATATTTCTTCAAGGCTTATAAGGGATTTTTCTAGAGAAGATATTTCCCAATCAATATTTGAAAGCTCTTCGAGTTCGGCTTTAGTACTTGATAGTTTATGGCTTAACTCCTCTGTGTCACAGGAAAATTTGCGTTTAAGTTGTTGATATTGATCTAATTTTGAGAAGATAGTATTAATTTCTTCTCGATTGAATTCTTCATTTGTAAAGCTAGCTAATTCGTAACTGATATCTTCAATTAAAGAGGCTGCTTCATTTAAAGAACAATCCCAAGAGGAAGATTGCTCTGATGAAATATTTGAAAGGATTTTTTTTGATTGGTTAATTAATTTTAGTAGATTAAATTCTTGTTCAGATAAAATCTTTTGAAGCTGATTAATATATTCTGTTTGTTTTTCTTTGTTTAGTAATTGCTCTTTCTTTAAAATAAGGTTCTCTTCCTCAACAGAACTAGGGTTGAGCTGTTGAAGCTCTTTTATCTGAAACTCGAGATAGTCTTTTCTTTGTAAGGATTCAGAACGTTTCCTTTTTAAAATATTTAATTTATTTTTTGTATCTGAATATTTTTCAAAATCTTTTTTATAATCGTTAAACCTTCTCTGAAGTTCGCCATAAGTATCAAGAAGTTTGAGTTGATAATCGGAGCTAAGGAGTCTTTGGTTTTCAAATTGACCAACAAGATCGATAAATCTTTTAGAAAAATCAGATAAGAAATTTATAGAGCAAGACTGGTGGTTGACATAAGTTTTAGAGGGCTTTGATGGGTAAATAATTCTTTTAATAAGAATTTCATCTTCTTGAAAAGGGAAACCTTTGTCTTCAAAAAAATGCTCAAGACTATCGTTTGTTGTTTTAAAGGTAGCTTCAACAACAGCAAAGTTAGTATTTTTTCGAATGAGTTTTTTATCGGCACGGTGACCTAAAATGAGTTGAAAGGCATCAAGAATAAGGCTTTTGCCTGAACCTGTTTCACCGACGATAGCATTAAATAAGTTACAAAAATGAATGGTTTGATTTTCAAAAGTAGCAAAATTTTGAAGTGAAAGTTCTTTTAACTGAAGTTTTCCTTTCATAGGGGATCTCTCGCATGTAAAAAGTTACTAAGTAAAACGCTTTCCATGGGTAAATTTTTCTTTTAATGTACAAAAGTAAGAACGTTCGAGATTTTTAACCATATTGAAATAATGATTACGACTCTTTGTTATTTCAACCCATTGTTTAGATTTCATAGAAAACAAGGCTTGGCCATCGAGTGTTAAGCTTAACTCTTCCTTTTGGTGAGGGTTTTTAACAATGAGCTTTTCTTTATCGTTGATAACCAGAGGGCGATGAGTAAGACCATGGGGACAGATGGGTGTTAAAATCATAGCATTATTACTCGGATGCATAATAGGGCCTCCCGCTGCAAGACTATAGGCTGTTGAACCGATTGGGCTTGAAACAATTAGTCCATCGCCTGAAAGGTCAAAAATATGTTCATCTTGAGTTTCCACACTTAAGCGGATCATCCTTCTGATATCATTTTTATTAAAAACAGCATCATTTAGAAAAAAATTCTTTGATAGACTCGTTCCTTTAGAAAAAATTTCAACTTTAAATAAATTGATTTTTTGAAGGCTTATTTTTGATTGAAAAACTTGGTTTAAACCTTCAAAAAATTCAGATTTTGAAAACTCTGTTATAAATCCAAGTCTTCCCATGTTAACACCAAGTATAGGAGGACTGCTTTTTGTACACGTTCTAGCGACTCCTATAAATGTTCCATCACCTCCAAGTGTGATGATAAGATCAGATGATACATGGAGGTTTTTTTCATTAATAAGCTTTATTTCTGAAGGAATATGGCGAAAGATCTTTTTTAAGCGACTTTCTTCAGATTCTAAAAATTGGATTTGCCTCTTTCTTTGTTTAAAAAAAGTAAATAGATTAGGAAGAACACTGTTAAAATCAGAGATGGTTTGGGGTTTGAGGATAATACTGATGATTTTTGGGTTAATTTTAGTTCTTTCAATCATTAATTTTTGCCGCTTAAAAAAATTTTAATGACCCTATCAATATCACTAAAAGGCTTTCCTAGCACGAGACAACCGTACTGTGAGGCCTTATCTAATACTTGAGGAGAGCTATATGCTGTTATTATAATAAACTTTTGCTCAATTTCGCTATGAGAATAGAGTTCTTTAGAGGACTCGATGACATCAAAACCTGTAATGTCTTGAAGCATTAAGTCACAAATAATGCGATCAAAATATTGGTTCCTAAGGGCTTCGATAGCTTTTTTCCCTGTGCTTTCGGTGTAGACAGTCGCCCCCTTTTTTTCCATGAGCTTTTTAAGAGATTTTTGAATGAGAAGTTCATCTTCGATCAGAAGTATTTTCATAGGGTAAAGTTAACTCAAATTGTGTGCCTTGGGGACTCGAAGTTTTTAATTTTATATTTCCGCCAAGTTTATTGGCAAGGTTGCGACAAATATTCAGTCCTAGACCGGTTCCAATTTCTTTAGTTGTAAAGAAAGGTTTGAAAATATTTTCAATATTATTTGAAGGTATTCCAGGTCCGTTATCGGTAATGGCTATAATAATATTTTTTTGTTTTTTTGATATGCTTATATCAATAAAACCATTGCGTTGTTTTTCAATTGGTAAGGATTTAAGTGCTTGTGTACTGTTTATAATGAGATTGAATAAAATTTGTGATATCCATGTTGGATTAGAGAAGATGTAGAATTTTTTTTCTTTAAAACCTTCAAATTGGATGGTTTTTTTGAAACCTCGGCTTTCAGATTTGGTAAGAACAGTGGTTTCTTCAATGACTTGTTTGAGATCAAATTCTGAAAATTTAAAAATATTTTGATATAGAAAAGAAAAATTTTTAATGATTTTTTGACACCGAAGACTATTTAATGAGATATCTTTAACAATTTGTAAAGTATCACTATCAGTTGTATTTTCTATCTCTGATTGAAGAAGATCGCTGGCAAGATTTAGCCCAAAGAGAGGGTTGCTTAATTCATGTTTCAAAGTATTTAATAATTCCCCAAGTAGCGAAACTCTTTCGAAGTGATAAATATCGGCACTTTGATTGCTTTTTTCAGGAAAAAGTATAGTCAGGTTGTTTCCTTCACTTAAAGAATGTTCGAATATATTGCTACTTTCTTTTATATCATTTTTGTTAAATTGAGTGTTAGAGAAAAGAATATCACTTCTTTCGTTAGTTATAGTCAAAGGGAAAGGAAAATATTCTAGTGTTAAAAGGGTATTTTTTAATTTTTGATCGATTTTACTTCTAAAAAGAATAGGTTCGATCAGAGGAAATAGTCTGTTCATTATTTCTTCAAATTTTTTAATTTCTTGATTTGAAGGAGGCAAGAATTCATTGCGAGAGAAGATAAAAATAAGATTATAATTAGGGTAAGTTATTTCCTTTGCTAAAAAAGTTCCCCAGGAGAATATTTCTTTGTGATAAAAATTATTTGAAGTGAACAATCGATTCTTGCTTTTTTTTATGGATTTAAATATTTGATTAAATTCTTTGGCCTCTAATCTTTTAGTCGACATTCCTTGAGAATGTGAAAATATAAAGCATTGGGCAATGGGGTTACCCTTTTCATGAACAAATATTTGGCAATTATCATGGCTTTTAAAAAATTCTATGTTTAATAATAAGCCAGGAAGGGTATGAATATTGTGAAGGTTATTATACAGAGGAGTGCAAGAGAATATTTGATGATATTCTTTAATAATTCTAGTTTTTAATAATTCTTTTTTTTCTAAATGACTTAAAGATTCTTTAATTCCTTCTTTTATTTTGAATTTTATTTGATTAACTCTTTTTTTCTTTTTCTTGATCAATGCTTGTGGTTTTTTTAAATGAGAACTAAATTCTTTTAATGTTCTTTTTAAAGCTAAGATCAGTTGTGTTTCTTCAGCAGATAGATTATCTGTATTAAATTTAGTTTCAAAAAATCTTCTATCAAACAAATAATCAGAGCAAAGATTTTTTTTTATAAAGCCTAGGTAAGAAGTAGAGACCCTTAGAGGTTTTGAAGCTTTTTTAGAGCTGGAATGGCTTTGATTTTCCACTGCGTTAGATTATCGATAAGTTCATATTCCAGCAAGTCTCCAAGCATAATGATATCTTCTTTTTCTTTGGCTGGAAGTACTGCTTTTAAGATGGAGAGAAGATGTATCTCAAGGCCTTGTATTGTCTTTATTTCTTTTATTTGATTAGGATATGTTCGCTTGATGGTTTTGAAAATTCTAGAAAAGAGTTGGATATAGAGATCAAGTATTTCAATAACTTCAGCGAATGTTTCATTTGCAAGATCTGGATTGTTTTCTTGATAACATACTGTGAGCGTTTTTACTTTTGCAATGATGATATCAATATAGGTATGGCAGTTATCGAGAGCTTCAAAGGCAAGTTCTATACTTGTTCGTAAGCTGAAATTTATTGATTGAAAGTCTTTTATCGTTTTTTGAAGTATGGGTGAGCTATCATCGATACTATAAATCGTACCATCAAGACTGATCTCCGTAACAATGGCTTCATTATTCTCTTGATTATTTAAGACATGATCTAAGACTTGTTCAACAGTAGTTTCTTTAGAAAAATCTTTTTTATTAACGCAAATCTGAGTCATGTTAGTCTCCATGGTTAGAGTTCTGATCGGCACTTTTTCCGGATTTTATTTGATATTCTTTTAATGTTTTTTCTATTAAATCATAAATAATAGAGCTGATTACTGAGCAATCTTGATAGATGATATAACTGGACTCAGAAAGTTCGACGATATTATCACCATACATATTGCCTTTAACTGTTTCATAGAAATCAACTATAGGGGATAGATAGTGAAAACTTTGTTTTAAAAGCTGTTTTAATTGATCAATTTCTTCTATTTTTTGAGATAAGTCTTTAATTTTTTCAATCGAAGGAATAGGACTCGTTACTTCTGTAAGTATTTCTTTCGAATATTTCTTACCAAATTCAGATAGCTCATATAAGTGTTGAATTCCAGTTTTAAGATTGAGGAGTTTTGCATATGTTTGAGGAGTGAGTGGAGGGTAATCGTGATGTTCTTCTTTTTCAGAAAACTTGAAAAGATAGCTTATGCGGAGAAACTTTCTAAAGATTTCTCTCATAGTTGGATAATCGGAATTAATTTGTTTCAATTCCATAAATCCACTTTCATGAAAATGAGATTCATAAATGTCAATATTATCTAAATAGAATGAAGGAATAGTGTCCTTGATTTGATTGTAATTGACAGTGCCTGTATTGAGAAAGAGCTCAACTATTGTTGCAGCACCTTGGAAATTAATGTCTGCATGGCACTGATAATAATCACAATTTTCTTTAGGGAAGCAAGGAAAACATTTAGTTTTTGGAGATATAATGAAGGAATTTTTTCCGTAAGGTGTTGTTTCTATAGATCTTACGGTACCGAGAGCAAATGTTAAAGTTGGTTTATTGGCTAACTTTGCTAGATGCCCAACCATTGAATCATGTCCTATAAAATGTGTTCCAGCATTCAGAGTTTCATATAATTCTTTAATTGTAGTTTTTCCACAGAGGTTTTGAACTCGACCTTGAAAGCGCGCTAAGATAGGATCATTTACAATAATTTCAGCTTTTTCAAATTCAACTTTACTACCAACGATATATATCGTTAGATCTCTTCGAAATTTCAGGGTTCTTAGAAATATTTCGATCCACTTAGATATTTTCCAATTTTTTTTAGGATGGCTAGAAAACGGATGGACAATAACTTTTAGATTTCTATTTCGTGTTTTAGTTTGAGGAATATTTTTAGGTTCAGATTCAAAACCTAAAATATTTTTATAAATGTCGATTAAATTAAAGGGATTATTAGGTCCACCCATTACCATAGAAAAGACTAGTTGAGACCATTGATCATTAACTTCAACTTGGTTATACAAATCCATTCGAGTCCCGAGCTTGTGCTTGGCTTCAATAATGGAACATAAGTAATTTGATGATTTAGAAAAGCTGAGATTAATAAGAACATCTAATTCGTCATTGCTAACTTCTTGAGCGAATTCATTTATTTGATTTTGAATATCTTGAAAAGTGGTTGATTGAGAAGTTATTTTTTTGAAGTCAAGGAAATATAACTTATCAAAAGTTTGTTCTAAAAGGAACTCAAGAGGTTTTCCAAATTGACTTCTTGAAATTAAAGATAGGCTAATATCGGAATGTTTTTCTTTGAACATTCTTGCTAGTTGTAAGGTTTGAAGAATGTCGCCAATTCGAGTGATTTGAATTAAACAGAATTTTTTTCCATATTTATTCTTCAATGCTAAATTCTTCTTCTAATAAACTAGCACTTAGAAGAGCAATAAGATCTTCCTTCGATAAATTTTTTTCTTGTTGCAACTTATTGGAAATTTCAGAAATAGTTTTTTGCACTTCTTCAATGATATCTTTCAAAAGCTTTTCTCCTTGATCTTTAGGGGTTGGCTTCGTGATTGGAGTATCTAATTTTCCCTGTAATTGTTTCTCGTTTTTTCTCCATTATTGCAGATTCGAGCTCTTTTAAGCAGAAGATGGCGCTCTGCATGTTATCCTTAAGCTTGTAAAGGAGATTTTCAACTTCTTTAAAATTATCTTCTATTGATTGAGGAGTAAGAGATTCTAATCTTCCTCGAAAAAGCAGGATCGGTATTGCTGACAAACTCTTTTTTTGACAATGATCAAGAAGTTTTCCTAGTGAGATGACAAACGATTGACCTTTTTTCATATTTTCTTGTGTTTGGATCAAAGATCGGAGTGTTGAAAGAAGATCTTTGGTTGTTGAAGCAATATAAACTTTTTCATTTTCAATCCATTTTTGAAGTTTGCTTTCATCAAAGGTGAATATAATATATTTAAAAATTTCTAAGGAGAGACTTCCCTTAAAAATTTTTGATAATAATTGACGAGCCAAAAGGCGCCTCATTTCTATATCAAGATTAATAAAACCACTTTTGTTGGCAAGGAATGTTCCTAAAGAATCTTTTATTGGGGTGTAGAGAGTCCATTGTGTCTTTTGATCAAAGGTGGAGTCAATATTCAAATTTCCTAAAATAACTTGTGAACATTTAAATATATCTTTAGGGTCTAAAGATTCTTGATCTACAAATTTGTTTAGATTTGTATTATAGGAGAAATTTCTTTGATCAACTCGATAGCTTAAAATTTTACTGTGAGGATTGCATGTTCCTTGTTGAAACAAGGAGGAGGGACCTAGACTAATTTCTAAACAAGGAGTATTTAAAATATCAGAGAGATGTTTTACAGATGTATCTGGAGTTATAATGATATCTAAATTTTGAATGACAGAAGGGAGTGCAATAAGATCTGCTTCAATATTAATAATTTTTTTATCTAAGCTTTTGTTAATTTTATTGGCTAACTCTCTTTCTTGATCAGTAGGGGCCAATAGTAGTACAGGAATTAGGCTTGGAGTATCGAGGTATATTTTTAAGAGTTGAACTATAATCTTTGATGGAATATCTTTTGATTTTACAGAAGCTTTAATTTGAATGCCAACGATCTTATTGGAGTACCCTTCTCGATTTCTATTACTTTCTCGAAGTTTTTTAAAGTTATTAAACACTGTTTCATTGTGCTCTGGATTGGTTTTGATTTTTTCTCCTTCGGTAATGTAGTGAAGTTTTGATTGGAGGTGAACTACATCAACAATATTGATTGGCGAAGGGAGATAAGAAGTGACAATATCGTTATAGACATTTGCCCAAGGGTCGCTATATTCAATTGTCTGCTTTTCTGTAAATCTGATACCAGTGAAAGAGGTATGAATTGATTTAGTAATATAACTGGTTAAATATGTACTAACTTTATCGTTTGAAAAGTTAATAACATTACTCCAGGGAATTTCTATAAGAGGTCGCAATGTTTTTTCTAGCTCATTTATTCCAAAGCCAGCACTATAAATTGGGTTTTTGTAAAAAGTTATAATTTGTTTTCTAGGAATTGTAAAAATTTTATGTATGTTGTTTAAGCACTCTGCTGCTTGTTTGAATTCATCGAAAACTAAGTAAGATACTCGAGTCATAGCATCATTCTTAATAATTGAGTTGGTTAAATGAGCACTTTGGTAGATATCTCCAAATCTTTTTAGATTTATGATCAGAACATCTTTCACACTAAACTCCAGAATTATTTTTGGCACCTATTTCTTTGAAGGCAGAGAGCAGATGATCCCATGGCTTAAGAGGATATTTACCTTTAGATATAATATCAAATACTTCATCTACCAAGTTAGCACCATAATTTTTTCTGAGATGATTTTTTAGATCTATATCTTCTATAAAGAGAGCAATTGATTCAATATCTGTTGGAGCTTTGTAACTCATGAAGGCTTTAAAAAATGATTCGTATAAATTAAAGCTAGCAGGATGGGGAATCACTGTTGGTTTTTTAGACATAAAACTGACGAGATCTTCATCTTTGAAATAATCATCAACAGATTTTTTGCAAAATATTCTAACTCGGCTATTGGGATTATAGAGACCCCTTTCGAGGCATTCTTGGTAAACGTCTTGGTTTGGTTCAATAACATAAATACTATAATCTTCTCCGTAAAGAATTCTTAATCTAAATTCGAGTTGATTAAGATGGTAACCAAAGCCTAGACCGAATAATAAAATGTATCGTGATCTTGATAATATATTTTCATTTTGTGAAATAAATCCTTCAGCTTCTCTTACTGGGTTGTAAATGGAATGCAGATGGATTCCATTTACCAGTGGTATCGGAAGCTCTGTTTTTGAAGGTTTGACTTCAAAATTAGAGTTAATATTAGATCCTTCCATGAAGTCCCCTAAAAAATTAGCTAATTTCTAAAAAGAATAAAATGAAAGATTAAAAAACCTGAGCAATACCATCTTTCCTCTTCCTTAAGTTCGAATGGTAGTGAGAAAAAGCCATTCGTTGACTCTTTTTCAGCCTCAATTATCCTCTGAAATCACTACTTTTGTCAATTTGGTATAGCTTTTTAGAATATTCATTAGGAAGAAGAAAGTTATGCTTTAAAGGCTATTTGCTGACATTGTTTAGATTATAACCTTTAAGTTTTGACTTGGATTCAAAAAGAGTAGCAATTTCTTTAGATGTTTTGTTTTTTTTATGATTAAGGGAATCAATCAGGTACTGATCAATTTTTTGAATTGTAATTGACCAAATAGAGAGGTCTTCCAACCACGCTTTAATAATACTTATATTAGTTTGATTCATTTCTTTTGCGATAAGGTTTTCTATAAGTGTTTCTATTTTACCTTGAAGCTCGGCTAATTGATTGATAAGTCGCTCTCTGTTTTGCGTAGAGTTTTCAATTTCTTTAATACTTTCTTTTTGAGTGCATTCAACAATATGGATAGTTGCAGATAAGACCTGATCCATAATGGCCGTATGTCTCATGATGAGTTGTTCTATAAATTCAAACATCAGTGGTTTTAGGTTTTATCTTTTTCAGGAAGATTATTTTGTGATTTTTCTTTTCGCAATTGTTTAATGGCTTCTGACCACCCTTCGTAGAGAGTTGTCAAAACTTGAAGACATCCTTCTAAGGGTTCTTTATCAATTTTAATATTGGCTTGAGTACTAGTGAAAAGAAGGTAGTCATATAAAGAACTAAGTTCTTTGGCTATATTTCCGCCTATTTTGAAATCGAGACTGTTGTTAAGTTCAATGACAATATCTTGTAGTTTTCCAATGTATTCGCCTTTCTTTGCGATATCTTTTTTTTCAATAGCTTCTATTGCTTTTTTGCAATTTTTGATAGCTGCTTGATAAAGCAGAAGAAGTATTTGTTCTTTGCTCGCAGTATGAACAAATGTTTTTTTATAAGCTCCTAATCCATGACTCACTTCTTACCCCCTTTGTGACTTTAAGCTTTCGCTGGCCTGGAGTTTATGATCCAAGTTGAGGGGGCGGTTTGACTGTTGCAGAACCAAGTGCTGCAATTCCGGCTCCCTGGGCTTGGATTTTTGATATAACGCCCTCTAATCTTGCAAATTTATCTTTCAAAACACGTTCTTTTTGACTGATCAGTCGCTGGCGGTTTTCTATCTTACGATCAATTTGATCAATTTTACTTTGAAGACTTCGGTCTCGATTGATCAAGACGCCGTTGGGAAATTTGAGGAGTATATTAATCGATTTTGTGAAATTATCGATGAATCCATCAGTTTTAACCCCATCTGAACGTATTTGACCGGTTAAAATTTCGGAAGCAACTTGATAGTCTTGTGCGAGAGTACTATCGAATTTTTTTTGATCAATTCCTAATATTCCATCTCGTTGAAAAGTGATCCCAAGGTCTCCAAGTC
This sequence comes from Bacteriovoracaceae bacterium, assembly GCA_965206965.1. Taxonomy (GTDB): domain Bacteria; phylum Bdellovibrionota; class Bacteriovoracia; order Bacteriovoracales; family Bacteriovoracaceae; genus CBDBLK01. The sequence continues at coordinate 1,190,626 of OZ242254.1, forward strand.
TTCGATAGCCAGAGGATGTAGAAACGTCTTTAAAAATGGCTGCTCTAAGGCGAGATTCGATTGTTTGGAGGATAAGATCTCCACCGAGTGTTTTTGATGTGTCGGTACTTTCATCGATGTTGTTTTGTTGTTTAATAAAAGTAAGTACTTGATTGATAGTATCAACAAGATCGTTGATTTTTAAAGAAATAGCTTCGCGGTCTTTGCTGATTTTAATATTAAATTCTTCACCAGGTTTTGCTTTCTTAAGATCTAGGGTAATACCGGGGATAATATTCTTTACTTTATTTTCTGGGACTTCGACTTCAAATCCGTCAATTTTAACAATAGCGTTTTTAGCTTCTCTTTCTTTTTCTAAGTAGAAATCTTCTTCTCCGTCAACAAAATAAAAATAAGGAAATTCTGCACGCGATTTAGCTCCCGTACTTTCTAGACTAATGAGGAGGCGCCAGGGAGTCTCAGATGAAGAGCCATCATTGACTACATTCGCACGCATTCCATTCTCAATATTTCTATTAATAAGTTGTGCAATCCCTTTGAGAGAGGCATTATCTGAATCTACATAGAGATCTCTCGTTTCACCGTTTGGAAGCTCATATTGAATAAAGCCTACACCAGTATAAGATTTTTCTGGATCTTCAAAACCAGAAGAAAGAGCAGATGATTTTTGTGCTAACTGAACAATTTCAAATTGGTAATTGCCAGAGCCTGCAATATTTTTATCAACATTTACATCGACTAACTCATTATTTGTATCGACTTTTAATTCTGTTAGTGATCGCGCGTTTGAGTTATTAATCAAGTTTTTTTTAACAGATTGAACTAATTCAGTGAGCTCTTTGATGAGCCCTTTTTTCTCTTCCACTTTAGATTTTCTTTCTTGCATTTTTTTAATAGGGACTTTTTCAGCATCGATAATTTGCTTAACGATATCTTTTGGAAGACCGGTATTAATAGAGCCGAGGGAGATTCCCAAGAGTTTATCCTCCACTTTGATCTATTGGGTCATTGATCCAATAAAACAAAAAGGACATCGAGGGTTCCGGCCTTTAGCTAGGCTTTGGCAACCTTAAGTCCATAGTTTTCTAATTCTCCAAATTTCTAACGTAGAAATTTAGAAACTATATCTTACTCTTCTTGTTGAAGCTTATCATGATGAGCAGATGAAGCAATGGACTCATGGAAAACGGCATGTTTTGCGTAGAGATAACTGTTTTTATCGGTTGGGCTTGAAGGCCATACAAATCTTATAAGTTTTTATAAACTAAAAAAGCCGGTTGAGGACCGGCTTTAAAAAAATGAAGGTTAAGATGGGTTTCTGTTTACCTTACTAATCTAATCGGGAAATATGGAAAATACTTTAGAACAAAGGTCGGAAACTTTAATTTTAAAGTCAAAATTCTTTTTAATTCGGGCACTTACGTATTTTAATTTTCTTTTAATTCCTATTTTAATCCCAAAATCAATTCATTTAAACCAAGGAATCCAGGTTTTAATGATGATTTTCTATATTCTCTTTATTAGTAGCCAATGGTTTTTTTTAGGTAAGGAAATTGATCATCGGCTTAAAATTTATTTTCGAATCAATTCTTCGATGGATAGGGTGGTCTATCGTCTCTTTTTAGGGAAATTCTTTTTTATTTTGTATTTTAATCTCATTTCTTTTTTGCCCCATAAATGGGTTTATAACACTTTCTGGATAACATGGGTTTTACTGGGCTTGTTTTACTCATGGCCAACCCGAGGAAAAATTATTCGAGAATCTGTCTCGACGAATTTTTCCGAATTTCGCTATTTAGATAGATTTGAGAAGACTTTAGTTGGATTGATTTTTGTAATGTTTATTGTCTCAATTCCAAGTCTTCCTAAGATCAATTTTGAGGGAGCTTTAAAACTTTTTTTTGATGCCAAAGATCAAATAAGTCCTCAGTTATGGTCCTTTTTACGTGTCAATTACTATCCTTTTTATCGTTATCCTGATTTGTTTAAATTGGCTTGGAGTATGCATTTTTACTTTGTTGGTATGGGTCTTTTTCTACTTACGTTTTATACATTTCTTCGATTCTTTTTTTCTCGAAGATTGAGTTTACTAGGTGTTTTTGCTTTGCTCTCTTCATGGTCCTTTTCTGAAATTCTTGCCGCGAATTATGGTGCATCTTATCAGGCTACATATTCCTTACTTTGGGTTTGGACTTTTGTGTGGGTGATAAAGTCGTCAACTTATCGAACAGGCTTTTTTTTAGGGCTTGTAGGTTATTACGGTGGGCTTATTAATCAATCATGGGTTTTTCTGTTTATTATTCAAGTTACTTTGATTTACTTTTTCTTTCTTAAAAATTCAACCTTTTGGTTTCGTCGACAAATGTTAAGGTATGCTTTTTTTGGAGGAAGCTTGTGTTTTCTTTTAGCTTTTACTCATTCAGGCTTTATTTCGAATTCAGTACCGCTAACTTTAAACTATATTGATGAAATTAAGGAGGTATTTAGTCAGAAAGCTTTTTTTGTTTCTTCTTTGTTTGGTATTATCATCATAGCATTTAGGTCTTTTTTTACTTATCGAAAATATTTTAAACCTTTTAAAATAGAGAGTGATCGATTAAAGCAAATTGTAGTTGCTTTGGCTGTTTTATTTATTTACAGTCTGTTTTTTGATGCTTACTTGGTCAGAAGTTTTTCACTTATGTGGGTGATAGTTATTTTTAGTTTAATTCCTTTAGAACTAATTTTTCAAAAGATGAGTCGACGGCGCTCAAATCGAAATATGATCTATCTAATCTATATACTTATTTGTCTTCTCGATAGCCATTTTGAAGAACGAGTTAAGATTTTTTTGAAAATTTTTGAATCTTAATTTTTAAAAAATGATGTATAATTTGAATTGAAAAGGAAACTTAGTTAAGAGGGAGTACTTTTGTTCAAATCTGGAATAACTCGGAAAATTTATTCTGAGTTTTTAAATTCCAACCAACTTCGTCGTTCGAAAATGACTCTTCTTCCTTTTGTTTATGTTGATTCAAGAAGCCAATCGATTCATTTTCTAACTGGCATGCTCAGCACTGAAGGAGAGAATAAGGAGCTATGGGCCATCTCTGTGGAGCCTAAGGGAGAGCTCGAGTTTTTCATGACAGAGGATTAGGGATTGCTCTAGTGAGCATTTTTTAATTGTGGAATTTCTCTTTTCAAAACCGTTAAATATTCTTTAAACCACTTTTATGGCCTTCTCAAGCCATCTAATGAAAGATTTGTTAAGAATCGCTAACAATTGTGAATAACTCTAAGCTTTTAGTGGATAAAAAACCCTTTTACTGAGCCGAAGTGTGGGAATTAAAGCTAAATATACAATAACCCATTGAAATTATGTAATATTTAAAGAAGCTGCCTTATTCTTGAGAAAAGAATTTCAATGTGTGAAAAATGTGGATAACTCTAACTATTTTGTGGATAAGTTGCTATTGTCAAGAATAAAAAGAAGGTTATTTTAAGAATTTCTTTTATGAGTTGGAAAGTTCGAGATCACTATTTTAAAAAAGCCAAAAGGGAAAACTACTTAGCGAGAAGTGTCTATAAGCTGGAAGAGATTGATAAAAAGTTTAGAATTATAAGGCCAAGTGATAGAGTTTTAGACCTTGGTTACTTTCCAGGTTCGTGGATTCAGTACACTCATTTGAAAGTAGGTGATTTTGGTTTAGTTGTAGGTGTTGATATTAAGGCGGTTAATAAAAAGCTTCTCCACCACAAAGGCATAAAACTTTTTGAAAAAAGTATTTTTGAGATTAAAAAGCTCCAAGATGTTGGGGAAGATGCCCCTTTTGATGTTATTGTTAGTGATATGGCGCCAAGCACAACTGGAATTCGATCTCTTGATCAAGACAGGAGCCTCAATTTAACAGAGTCTGTATTTCACACTTTACCATTATTTCTTAAGGAAGATGGAAACTTTGTTATTAAGGTATTTGACTCCCACCAAACTCAAGTTTTTTTAAAAGATCAAAAGAAATTTTTTCGAGATTTTAAATTTTTTAGACCCAAATCAACACGGTCAGTAAGTAAGGAATTCTTTGCAATAGGCAGAGGCTATCGATCTCATCACGAATGCTCTACCTTAGCAAAAGACTAAGAACTTTCATTCAGTGTTATAACAAATTAAAAAATTGATTTATATTCGTGAGAAGTATTTTATTGTATAATGAAAAGCTATGAATTTGTTAGGGTCACTTTTTAAGTGAAGTTTGAATGTGTAATCCTTATGTATTTAAAAACTTAAGTTGAAAGGTTATAAAAACTACTGATTATTTTATGTCTGTGATTTGTTAAAAACTATGAAAATTAAAGCTAGTGTAAAGATTTTCTCATCTATATTGATCATATTAAGTATTTCTTTTTATAGTTGGAAATGGCGTGCTGACAAACAAGAAGAGAAGATAAATACAATTAAAAGATCTCTTTCGCTTAATTTAAGTCAACATATTTTTAGTCAAAACTCATTTCCTGATAGAATTCAACTAGGAAATGGATCATTTTCTTTTAAGTACACAATAAACAAAAAATTACAAAATTATATCGAAAGACTTTTAAGGAGATACCGATCAGCTCTTGCAAGTGTTGTTGTTATTGAAAATGCAACAGGCAACATTCTTGCGGTTACTGGTTGGGAAAGGGAGAGGGGACGTAATCTAAGTCTACCATTTACTTCAGGTCACCCAACGGCTAGCTTGGCTAAAATCATAACTTCCGCTGATTTACTTGAGAATACAACTGTTACTAATGAGACAAACTTTAGTTTTCGAGGGAAGGGAACAACTCTTTATAAGTATCAACTGAGGGATAAATTGAGCCGATGGACGCGGTTTCTTAGTTTTGAAAAAGCTTTTGCTTTATCAAATAATGTTATTTTTGGAAAAGCTGCTATCAATAATACCAATGCGATAAGATTGCATGATATGGCAACTAGGTTAGGCTTTAACAGAGATTTGATGGATGAGATAAACCTTGAAGCATCTCAGTTTAATATGCCTAAAGATCAATATCATTTGGCAGAATTGGCTTCTGGTTTTAACAGAGAAACATCGATGAGTCCTGTACATGCAGCCGTTTTAGCATCTGTTGTGGCCAATGGTGGTCTTATGGTTACTCCAAGGCTTTTAGTAGATGTAAAAGTTGAAAAGGATTATTTAAAAAACCTTTATCCTTTTAAAAATCCCTATAGGGTTTTAAGCTTGAGTTCTGCAGAAAGTTTAAAAAGAATGATGAAGGAAACTCTTTTTCGAGGAACGGCAAAGCGAACTTTTAGAAGAATGAATAGAAGATTGAGAGAAGGCCTTGATTTAGGGGGAAAGACTGGCAGTATTACTGGAGGAATTCCTTTTGGAAAAAGAGATTGGTTTACTATGTATGCAATGCCGAAAGAGGGAAGCTCTTCTGGTATATCAATTGCAGTTATGAATGTGAATATGAAGAAATGGTTTGTTAAATCAGCTTACTTGGCTCGAATGGTAGTTGAAAAGTATTATGAAAATGGTTTTGAAAAGAATCCCATTTTAGGTGAAAACAAAGTTGGTTTGTTGAAACGTGACTGAAAATAATCCTAATAACATTGATTCAGATTTAAAAGAGACTGATTCTTTACCCCTTGTACCAAATGATGTGGAACTTAAAAATGATTCTCGAAAAAATAAGCGATTGAGTCGAAGTCGGAGAGTTTATAAAGAATTAAGATCAATTTTTCTTATCGCTTTCAGTGTACTTCTTTTCCGATCGATATTTGTAGAGCCTTTCCGAATCCCATCGGGTTCAATGATCCCTACTCTTATGATTGGTGATTTCATTCTAGTTAATAAAATGGCTTATGGTTTTAAAGTTCCTTTTTCTGATATAAATTTATTTGGTTTTAATTCAGATCCTATTTATTTATTTGGTAAATCTTCTCCAAATAGAGGAGATATTATTGTTTTTAAATACCCGAAAGATAAATCTATCAATTTTATTAAAAGAGTAGTTGGTCTTCCTGGTGATATTGTAGAGATAAAAAATAAAAGGATATTTATAAATGGTAAACCTCTCTCTACAAAAGAAATTGAAGGGGGAGCAATTATGGAAGATATGGACGAAAAATTTAAAGATGTAAATTTACGCTTTTATGAATCTCTGACAGGAGAAAATAAACATATCATTCAGTTAGATGAAGATAATTTCTATAGGACAGAATTTTCTTCAAAAAGAATCCCTAATGACATGTATTTCGTTCTTGGTGATAATAGGGATTTTAGTCATGATTCACGTTTTTGGGGATTTGTTCCAAAGAAGAATGTTAAGGGAAAGGCTTTTTTAGTTTGGTTTTCTTTAAGTATACCAACCACTTCTTCTGAGAGTTTATTTAAATTTCGCCCAAGTAGAATTGGGAAAATATTAAATTGAAAGATTTAAGTCTTTTTATTGATCCTTAAGTGTGACTCTTGTGCAACCGTCATTACCTTCAATATTTTGCCAATTTAGATCTTCAAACTTTTTTAAGTAACTTCTAAGCCAATCTTTCAAAATCCCATGACCGTGACCATGAATAATAGTAATGAAGGGGATACTTCCATTAAGAACTTCATATATTCTAGGTTCAACTTCTTTTTGGAATTGCTCTAATCGCATTCCTCTGCAATCAAGTTCTAAACTTCCATGAATTTCTTGTTGTATGTGTGCAGAATTGGTTGAATTGGGTTGTTTGTATTGATTCTTTTCTAGCGGGAATAATTGATTATAAGGGATCCATGCTTTCATAGATTTCCCTTTGGCTTGAGCGATTTGCTTTCGTGGATTGAGAGAGAGAATTTTTACTGTGCCACCGAATATAGGACTGTAGTATCTTTGTCCTTCTGTTATTTCATCAATTCTAACTGGTAGGAGATTGGTTTTTTGAGTTTGGTTTTTTCTTGGTGATGGTATAGTTTGGGAAAAATCTTTTTTGAGACTATCAATTAATTGATATCCTTCTTTTTTTGAAGTAATTTCTTTTTTTTGAAGTTGATCGATAAGTTTTTCTGCCTTGATAATTAATTCCTCAATTTTTCTTTTAAATTTCTTCTTAAACTTATCTTTTTCAAAATTGTAATGATCATTGAGAGACTGTTCTTTTTTTTCTATATCAAGAATATATTTTTCGTATTCATTAATTTTTTTTTGAAATAGTTCTTTTTGGTGAAGAGTTTCTCTAAGGGCTTTTTCATAGGTAATAGATTGTTTTTTAGATTGCTTATAGGCATCATTTGAAATAGTAATGGTGCCTAAAACTTGTTTTTCTAAATTTTGGAAAACATCAATAGCATGGCTACTGCCTGGGCTTCCCATTTGGATTTTATATGTTGGAAAACCTGTTTCAGGATTAAACTCCATATGGGCGCTGAGGAAAGATTTGTTTTGAAATAAAATTATCTTCAGTAATTGATGATGGGTAGAGAGAAAAATTTTCGCTTTAGCTTTTGTTTTTTTTAATATTTGATTAAAAATACTAACAGCTAATAAAGAAGCTTCTTCACTTCCTGTACTATTAAAAATCTCATCTATAAAGAGGATAGGTTTTTTCTTTAGTTCCTTATATGCAGAAAGATAGTGAATAGATTCAGAAGAGAAGCTTGAAAGACCTTCATTAAGACTTTGGAAGTCGTTACTGAAGTAATAAAGAGCATCTGGAAGATATAATTCAGCTGATTTTGCAGGAACATATAATCCGGCATAAGGAAGTAAGAAACAAAGGCATAGTGATTTTAAAAAAATAGATTTACCACCTGTGTTGGGACCAGACATGATGAATCCACATTCATCTATTTTTATATTAAAATTATTACTAATAGGGTTAGTTATGAGTGGATGGAATAATGCCTGTATTTTAATATTTTGGGTGTTAATAAATATAGGTTTTGTTAGTTGATTTTTGCGAGTGAATAAAGCTCTTGTATTTATGATATCTAACCACAGAATTCGAGAGAAGCAAGCTTTGACTTCTTGTTCATGATTTTTTAGGAGTTCAGTTAGATATTTACTTATTTTGTAAACTTCAGAATCTAGCAGGGCAAGCATTTCTAATCTCTTGCTATTAAGGTCTTTTATAGAGAAAGGTTCAACAAAGAGAGTGAGGCCTGTTTTGGATTTAGAAATAATAGTTCCCTGTTGATAGCGATAGTGGTCACTTCTAATTGGAAGAATGAATTTATCATTGATAATGTCGTATTGATTAAATTGTAGAATTTTAGAAAATTTTTTATCTTGAATAAGTGTTAAGATTTTTTGACGTATTTCAGATTCTATTTTTTGACTTGTAAAATATAAACCTTTTAAAGCAGGATGTTGGGTATAGGAAATATTACCTTGATTATCAAATAGTAGATTAATTTCTTTTAAATAATTTTTCCACAATGGGGAGTTTTTATCGGGAAATATACTAAATTCAGAGGAATGTAAGGGAAAGGGAAGTTGCTGAGAGCATTTAAAGTAGGCATTAAAGATTTTACCTGTTAGATAAAGCTCTTGAGCATCTAGTGTCTCTGAAGCAGATATCTTTTTAGTAATATTAAAGAATTCATATTCAGGATCTACATTTAAAAGAGAAATTTCTAAAATGGATTTGTGGTTTTCAAAATCATCAAGGTAGCTTTCAAGATCATTGAGGGCACTTTTAGCTTCAGTTTGTGATTGAAATTGTAATAGATTATTGATACGAGATTTTGTTTCTGAAAAATAAGCATTTTGCGATAAAATATGGCAGATAGAAAACCAGTCAATCTGTTCTAAAAGGCGAATATTTTTAGTTGTGAGTAGATTAAAATCCATAGTTCTCAATTACGCCGGATTTGAGCTTGTCGTCAATCAAATTGGACGAGAAATGGGGTTTAATGAAGGTACTAAGGCTTGCTTGCAAAAGATATATAGCTCTCCTCATTTTTTGATTTTTCAAGTAAGAGTTCCAAAGAACACGATTTATTTATATTTGGGAAGAGGTAATTCGTTTCAGTGCCTTGGTTTTTTTTCAAAAAATATTCCTTCAAGCCAGAGAGTTCAAGATAAATTTTTACAATTTGCCAGAAAAAACTGGAAAGGAGCTATAATAGAGAGTATTGAAATGGATCCTTGTGATCGTATTGTTCATTTTATAGGAAGGAAAGGGCAGTACCAAATACGTATTTCTTTTTTTTGGAGAGGAAGAGACCTTTTTTTTGTTCACTTAATAGATCGATCTGGAAAATTAGATATATTTCGATCTTGGCTTGGAAGAGAAGTAACAAATGGTACTTTACTTCTTACCGCAGAAGAGCTTTTTATTGATCTAAACCTTGAACTTCGAAAAGGGAGTGCTAATGCTTTTCCTGAAGATTGGTGGAATTCTTATATTGAGAGCGACAGCAAGATTGAGGTTTTTAATAAAAGAAAGCAAAAGAGTTTATTGAGGAAAAAAGAGAAAATTATTCGAGATTTAGAAAAAGTGGGCTCTTGGAGTAAATTGCGTCATTTTGCAGAAACTGCTGAAGATGAAGAGTTTCAAAATATAACAGAAGTTCTTGGATTTTGTTTTAAATTTCGTGAAAGTGAGAGTGTGTATGCGAGGAGGGGGGTTCTTCACAGCAAAGCTAAATCTTTAAAAAAAGCGGAGTCATTGCTGGCTCAAAGACTTAAGGACACAGAAATTGAGCTTGATGCTATGGTTGAAGCTGGGGTTGCACCTAGAAGAAAGTTAGAAAGGATTATTTCTCCTATTTGGGCCAGTGGAAAAAGAAAAAAAGTATCGTCAAGAGAGTTACCTCGAGGTGTCAAATTCTTTTGCTATGAAGGAATAAAAGGAGCTTTAGGAACGAGTGCACAGGGCAATGATTGGGTGAGGATTCACTTTGCTAAAAGAGATGATTACTGGTTTCATCTCGAATCTGGTAGTTCTGCCCATGTCGTCTTAAAAACGGATAAAATTAATATGAGAAATACTGAGTTTCTCGAATTAGTGGCTTCCTGTATCCGGGATTACTCATCTAAGAATTACCTGGATGTAGCTATTATTTTTACTCAAGTAAAGAATTTAAGGGGGGTTAAGGGTTCTCCTGGGAAAGTTCTTTATAAAAAAGAGCGGCATCTTGTTCTAAGATACCGAAATGATTGGAGGTACAAACTTTCCTTGGATTGAAGTGGCTTTACTTAGGCTTGAGAATATGTATAAGGCCTTTGAAGTCCATTTGGGTTGAGTGCTTCTGTGCTAGAAGATGATGCTTTTTATTTGAAAATAGGATTGTCATTTTTTATAGGCTTGCTGCAAAGGTTTTTATTAAGGGGATTTTGTATGAAAAAATGGTTGTTAATTGCACTTTTTCAGTTTTTGGCTGTACTCAGTTCATGGGCTAACCTGAAAACACCAGAGGTTATTCAAACTTTTGATGTGCGAACTTATAGTCCTGTGAACTATTCTCTCAAAGATTTAACTTTTGAGATTCGGCTTAAGAAATTGACTGATATTGTTAAGAAGAGGTTGGTTGACATTAAAATTGAAGAAGTTTTTTTTAAAGTTTATTGGGTTTTCCCTGGGAGGTTTGATATTCAAGTTGAAGGTATGCCAAAGGGGTTTCACGAGATAAAGAATGAACTAAAAACTCTTGTTATCAATCGTCTTGACTACGTTGTGCCTCAAAAGTTAATGCCGAAATTGAGGAGTTATCAATTGAAAGAAAGTAAAACGAGTCGCGGAACTTTAGTTATAGCTGCTGATCTAACACAGCAAAAGAGTGTGAATGAAATAAAAATGTTTTTTGACAAAGGAGGAAAGCTAGTATCGTTTAATACGAGCTCTCCTGCAGGAGCTCAGAAATCAAAGATGGTAATGTCTCCTAAGTCCTGGAGTCATAATAAATGGGTTGTGGATAGAGTTGTTTCTCGCTCTATTGCGGGTATACAAACAACAAAGATTGAGAATGATATTAAATATTTTAATAAAGATGGATTTGGTTTCCCTCAGACAATATCTATTTTAACGACACAAAAAATTCAAGCCCCTTCTCCCAAAGCAAGGCCTCAGGAGCGTCAAGTAAGAAGTACTATTAATTTTTCAAATTATCGTGTAAATTCCGGTGAAGCTAAGAAGTATTTTAGAAAGTTCAAGTCTGAAAAATGAGATTATTTTATTGGATTATTTTTATTTTATTTTTCATGACTTCATGCCAAAGGCAATCAGCTCCTCAATTGGATAAAAGCTTTGATGAAATTACTGATTTTAGAAGAGTGAAAGCTTGCTCTGAAGTTAGTTTTATTGATGACTTCCTTTTGAAAAAAAATGTTGAAAATTTATTTGTTTGCACAAAGTGGGATGCATTGTTTCCGAATTTTTTTAATGCAATAAGAAATATTAAAGAAACAAATTGGAATCATTTTTTTAATCCAATTAGTAAAGCTTTTTTTGAAAATCGTGAAAAGCGAGATAGTTTTTTATCTCTGTTTAAAAACTTAGATCGTGATGATGCACTTGATGATTTTAGCCGAGTGTTAACAGCTTTTAGTGAAACTAATTTTTATGATGGGCTTTACGCTTTATTATTATGCACCTCAGACTCAGATAATGAGCTTTGCCATCAGCGAATAAAAAGAGTTTTATCGCACAAAGAGGTAAAAGAATTTTTTCAATTTTTTAGATTTAAAAAAGATGATTATCTTAACTTTGCTTTTTCTTTAAAAAAAATTATTGAGGCTTTAGGTGAAGATTCTTCCAAATGGGGGGAGCAAATTAGGAAGTTCTATCAACACCCAGACTTTAAAGTTGCTCGTTTAGCTTTATTTGATGGATTTTCGGAAGGAGTTCTCAGGAATTTCTCGGATACTGATAGATATTTTTTCCAGAGATTATTAACGACAGAGGTGAAAGGAGGGAAACTTCTTTGGTTAGAGCAATATTTAAAAGAAAAAATAAGTAAAGATGAGTTTATTTATTTAATAAGATATCCTTATGTGAAAAATGTGGATTTAATTGATGACTTAAAAGTTATTGAAAGTGTAATTAATTCAAATTTATTCTGCAGTGAGAGTGATGGCTCCTCAGTAGAACTTAGATTTTCAAGTTATTTAGATGAGTTTATAATAAGTTTGTCCAAGAATAATCAGAAGACTTTTTTTAATCGCTCTATTCAAACGATTTCTGCTTTACAAATGGCTGCTCCATTTTGCCCTTTTATTAAGGAATATGAAATTGAAATCTCTGTATATCCAGGTGTTGAACACAAGACTAAGAAGCATAAGGTTAATTTTTTAAATATTATGGAAAAGATCTCAGAATTTATGGTTAACTCAGATTATTTTGACTTAATCCAATTTCTTAGTCGTTTGACAATAGATGGTTTAGAGGAAGAAGAAAAAAAACCTAAGTACTTTCTTCAATTTTTGACGAATGATTTTTATCAAGCACAAATAGATCTTATGAAATTTATTGATCAGAAAAGCAATGATTTTTATCCTCTTACTTATAATATTTTAAAGAAGTTGTCTTCAGATGGGTACAAAAGCGTAGGGGCATTGCTCTATTCTATTTTCTCTAAGAATAACAATACATTTAAATCACTAGCTCGAGGATGGTTGTTTTTTACTCCTGAAGAAAAGAATTTTTTACTTAATGTTATTGATCGTCATTTTGATAAAAATACGGATTATATTCGTTTGTTTAAGTTCTATGCTGATGCTTTGGTATTGGCTTCAGAGGATGCTGAGTCGATAGGCCAAAGTTTATTTAGTCATGAACATATAGAAAAGTCACTAATTGCATTTGAAGATGGTGCAAATCATTTCAGAGGACAGGATGTTTTAAATGATTTTAAAACTTTTTTTAGTAGAGAGCATATTGTTAGGATTGTGCAGATTATTTCACAAGGATTAGAGTTAAAAAATCGAGCATCAGCTCAATTAGAATCATTTTTAGTAGATGAATATATAAAAAATGCAAATATTCCTTCTATTTCGCTAGATATGTCTGCGAGTGAATGGCTTGGAACAGAAGAAGCACAGAGTTGTATTCAATCGATTAGTTCTGATAAACATGATATCTACAACCTTCTTCAATCCATACCAAGCAAATGTCAACCATTCAAAAAAGATGCCTATGGTTTATTAATTTTAGATTCTCTTTCGGGATTTAATAAAGCTTATCAAGATCTTTATTCTATTAATGAGAGCTTGTTTGATCGACTCGGGCTTTTTGGCAAAGCAAATCTTTATTCATTTGTCGCTACTTTAAAATCGATTGATGAATCTTATAAGGGAGAAAATGAAGAAGGTAATAAAGGCTTTCTCAGTGATTTGAGAGACTATTTTTCTACTAATAGAGAGAAAAAATATGCAGAATTAGTTAAATTTTTGTATGGAGTTGTTTCGTTTCTAGATGGAGATCAAACGACAGGTGAAGATTATAGAAATAAACTTATCCAAAAATTTTCAAATAGTAATGTTTTTAAACAAACTGGAAAATTTATTGGGAATTTTCTATCTTTAGCAAAGGACTATAAAAAATGGGTATTTTCTGAAGAATGGAATTCTTTTCAAGGAAGATATAGGGGAAAAGAAGAAGTTAAATATAATTGCCGAGAATATCAAAACTCGGAAATTGGTGGTGCCCCTTGTCCAACAAAAGAACAGTTAAAAATTACGGGGAGGTTTTTACTTAAGGATCTAAAAGCAAAATATGAAGAAGATGTACCATCGGCAATAAAACAATTATTGAAAGGGCTCTCTTCGACTGGGGGGCTAAAAATTCCTTATGAAGGAAAAAATCAGAGAATAAAACGATTAAAGATATCTGAAACATTTCAAATGCTTTATGATTTAAGTAATAGAAGTTTACCAAGTGGCATTAATAAGAAAAAAGTTGAATATTTTCCTAACCCTAAAGCTGATCTTAAATATTTTACAGAAGAATATCCTAAGTACGATAAGGAACTCCTTGACGAAGAACCAAGGAAAACCAAACCATCATTTAGTACTTTAGAAAGAATAGAAGGAGTTCTGCGCGAAGTAAGGTTTGATACGGGTTATTTAGGTACTCATTATATGAACTCTGTTGCTAGGGCTGTTAATTATAATGATGTTGTTATATCTAAAAAGAAACTTTTAAAAAAATGTGTTCCTTTTCGCTTCTGTGGAAGGTTTATGAATAAACTTGAATACAGGATGGCTAAAAATGCGGTGAATACTTTTGATGGATTATTAGATCCAAATATAAAAGAAAGCTGGAAATATGGTGACTCAATGATGTCGCTGTTAACAGCAATTGTCTCTTCTTCGCTAAAATCTTCTCAATTTAATAATTTTACAAATATAGAAGGTACTGAAACATCTGTTCCTAGAATTCAAGAAAAAAATGAATTAAGAAAACATAATAGTAGAATTCTTATTCACTCAGCTATGCTTGGAGCTTTTACGAATATATCTAGAGTACTTCGTGATCGAATTGGAAGAACATCAAAAGAGTTTCATGATTTTTTAAACTCAAAAGAACTTACTCATTTTGACTCAAACTTTCTCCGTCATGTCGACTTTGATGAGCTTGAGCCAGTTATTCGCTCTTTGTTGGAGCAACTCAATATGCCGCGAATAGGAGGAGGTTCTATCGCGGATGATATTATTGATTTCATAAATAGTCTTAATTACGAAGAAACACGTATTGTAGAGGACACTCTACTGAAAACACTGACAATTTCTACCTTTTTAGGTCCGAATTCATGGCATTTTTCACCTCGCTCTTTTCAAGGAATAAGCAGTGAAGAAGCTCGTTCGTTAAAAATAAGATATTCATCTATCGATCAAGGAGATGCATTTAGGATTTTTGAGAAAATCTTGCCTTATTACTCTATTTTGAAATCTGTTTGGCCAAAAAGGATAAGATTTATCGACTTTGTTCGAGGAGCTAATAATATTGTTAACTTTTTTTACAGAGGATTATTTTCTAATTATAGAGCCAATAATACGTATTTTTTAACTTTGAATGACTTGTTCAAAACTTTAGTATCATCTTTTCTTGATAGAGATATTATAGATTTAGCCGAACGACATTTACAAGCATCTCTAAGCAAGCGAGAAGTCGTCCATAATATCTATGAGAGTTTTTTATCATTAAAGTTCTTTACTGATTACTTATTTTTTGAATCTCGAAAGGGCTTAGATAAAATCGTTTCTCTTGTTGATATTTTAAGACAAGATAAAAGATTGAATTTTGACTCTTTTAGGGATTATCTCGGTTTTACGACCAAGAAAGAAATATGCATCAATAGAAATGAGCTTCACTGCAGAATGAATTCACATTTTGATGAACCTACCCGACTAATATGGTTGGGTATTAAAGATCCTGATCATTACTTCACGACTGCGCTGGAATCCATGCTTTTTATTCACCATTCAAAATTAAAAGGGCTCTTAGAGCTAACGATTCCTCATGTTATTTTAAAATAATGATATTTTGTTTTTAAATACAGAGTTGTCAGATTACATTCCTCCCCTTCTTTTCTCATGTTCTGCTGGTTAATATAATGCCTTGTAAGCGTTTGTGAGCGCTTTTACTAGAGAATGAATTAAAAAAGTACGAGGTTGAAAATGGATACGATTAGAGAGAAAGTTCAAAATACCTTAGCTAAAGCAAAATCGGTTATATTTGGTCAAGATGAGCTTCTTGAGGGAATAATTTCTGCTTTAGTTTGTGAGGGACATTTACTTATTGAAGGTATGCCGGGTCTGGGGAAAACTATGAGCATTTCTACAATGAGCAAACTTTGTGATTTATCGTTTAAGAGAATTCAATTTACGCCTGATTTATTACCCTCAGATCTGATTGGAACAATGATTTATAGTCAAAAGACTGAAACTTTTTCAACTAAGTTTGGTCCCATTTTTACACAAATTTTATTAGCAGACGAAATTAACCGTTCTCCAGCGAAAGTGCAGGCTGCTCTACTAGAAGCCATGGCAGAAAAGCAAGTCACGATTGGTGAAGAAACGCATAAATTATCAAGTCCATTTGTTGTTCTTGCAACCCAAAACCCAATAGATCAGGAGGGAACATACCCTCTTCCTGAAGCTCAAATGGATAGATTTATGATGAAGCTTCACGTCGATTATCCCGGTTTTGAGGCTGAAAAATCAATTTTAGATTTGAAAAGTAATTTCTTAGAACATATGAATGCTGTTCTAGGTGTTGAGGAGCTTGTTCAAATCCAAAAAGCTGTTAATGAGATTTATGTAGATGAAAAGTTAAAGAGCTTGATTGTTAAAATGGTGCATGCAACAAGGCCAGGCAACTCAGAATTTAATAAAAAATACGAAGGGGCTATTGTTGCAGGAGCATCTCCTCGCGCTTGTATATGGCTGTATAAGATATCAAAATTTATTGCTTTTATGGATGGTAAGGATTTTGTTTCACCAAACCATATTCTTAAAATCGCTCCTGAAGTTATTGGTCACCGTATAATCCTATCTTATGAGGCAACAATAGATAATTTAAATGGTAGATTAGTGGCGGCTAAAATTGCTCAATCTGTAGTTTAATATGGATATTAAAGAAGTTAGAAAAATAGTTTCTCGAATAAAAGAGAGACTCTTTAGAAAGTCTAATGCTTATAGTGTTGGGATGCTCAAAAGTCATTTTAAAGGAACAGGTCTTCAGTTTAAAGAGCATCGGATTTATGAGCCTGGTGATGACGTAAGGTTTATTGATTGGAAATTATTAGCTAAAATGTCTGACCCTTATGTTAAAATTTTTGATGAAGAGAGAAATGTTGAAATCACAGTAGTTATTGATGCAGGTCCGACAATGTTTATGGGTTCGAATGGAGTTTCTAAACTTCAAGCAGCTATTGAGCTATGCAGCCTTCTTTATTTAATTTCAGAGGAAAGTAAAGATTTTGTTCATGCAATAGTATTTGGCCAAAAAATATTAGATATTCCTAGAGAATCGGGGGAAAAAGGGATTGCTCGATTCATCTCTATTTTGGAAAAAGAAGGAGTTTTGGACAATCAGGGGAAAGTTAGCTTGGCTTATTCAAATCAAAATCCTATTGATGAAGATAAACGACATGCTGAAATATTGAAACATCTATCTAAACGAAGAGAAGTCGTTATCCTTTCAGATTTGAATGAATTCCAAGATATTGAAGGGTTAAAAAAGATATTTTTTAGAAGCCATCTTCACTGCTTCCAGATAATTTCACCAATAGATATAAATAAGAAGAACCCTTTTCTTATCTATGCTAAAAATCGCCCAAACAAAAAAAAGGGAAATCAAAAAAGAGTTTTTTTTGAAGAAGAGTGCGATAAGGAGCAATTCTTGGGGCGTAAAGTAAAAAGGCTAAATGTAGAGGAGCGATATTTAGAGAAATTTATTAAGGAAATGATCTGATGTTAAGATTTCTTTTATGGGGGTTATTTTTTTATATTCCTTCGGTTTATTCTATGCAGGGAGAGCTGGAGGTTTTTCAAAATGATGAAATTTATGTTGGAGATACTCTAAAAGCTAAATTAAAAATTTGGCCTTACACTTCAGATGACAAATCAATATTTAATCGGCTGGAAAATAAATCTTTGATTGATTTTTTTCATGTCATTTCAATAAATAGAATTCAAAATTCTAAAAGTGACTCAGAGGTTTTAGAGATATTTCTAACATTAGCAATTAAGAAGGTGTTTGTTTCAGGAAATACTTATAATCTTAAGTATAGTGATTTGAATGTACCGATAAAGTTACCATGGGTAAAAATTGTAGATCAAAAATTAGAAATTAAAGATTTTAAAAAATGGAATCAAAAGCAACTCATTGACGTATCTCATAAGTATCGTTGGCTTATATTTATCGGAACTCTTGTTGTAGTGATATTATTTTTAGTTATAAGAAGAAGGAAAATTCATGATGATGGCGGAGAAGATATTCAAAAAATTAAAGATTTAGTAAATAAGGCTTACACTAGAAAATCTATTGAAGAAATTTATAAATACAAAACTATTTTAAAGGAAATTTATAGCGAAAAAAAAATAAATGATTTTTTAAATACGCTTAATGAATGCCAATATAAGCCAAAGTGGACAGATCAGGAGAAGGTTCTCATAAGAGAAAAATTAGATTGTTTAAGGAGCGAAACTTGATTTATGCTCACCCTTATCTAGCAATTGTTGCCCTATTTGGCTTTGTGACTTGGACATTAAGTTATTTTAAAATATTAAAACCAGCACAAATATATCTTCCCTCGAATTATTGTAAAACAAATATTAAGTTAACTCAGTTGTTCGGATTTTTAATGGGAGTAATAGCATGGTTTTTTATTGGCTACTCTCTTACGCAACCACGTGTTCCTTTGGGTTTTTCAAAAAATAAAATTAAAGTTAATGATATCTATTTTGTTGTAGATGTGAGTCGATCAATGATGGCAGAAGATTTTCAACCGAATCGCTTAGAAGCTGCTAAAAGAAAAATTTTAGAATTTATAGAATTAAGACCAACAGATAGAATTGGAATTATTATCTTTTCTGATAATGCTTTTACTCTCTTGCCTCTATCAACAGATTTAAACCTAGTTAAAGAAATGGTGTCTGAAATAAAGATTGGCTTTCTTGGTATGGGAACTAATATTGGAGATGCTTTAGGGCTTGCTGCTGCTCGAGGAGCAAAATCCTTAGCTGATAATAAAGTGATTATCCTTTTAACAGATGGTGTAAGCAATGTCGGTAAAATGACTCCAGTTCAGGCTGCAGAAGAGGCAAAAGCTCAAGCTATTAAAGTTTATACTATTGGTATTGGTCGCAAGGATGATCAGAGAATTCTTAGGGCCGGGGGCAGATACCAAAGAATCCCTGGAGGTAGTGTAGATCTCAAAACTCTAGAAAAAATCGCAGAAACAACGAGAGGGAAAAGCTTTTATGCTGCAAGTGAGTCAGCCTTGAGAGAAGTTTTATCTGAAATTCAAAAAATGGAAAAAACAGAAATTAATAGTAGTGCAAGAATTATTTATGATGAACTCTACCATAAGTTTCTTCTTATAGGGGTCTTTTTTCTTGTTGTTGCTGAATTGTTTAGAAGATGGGTACTTAGGGAGGCAATATGAATTTTCTTTATTGGAAATGGCTTCCTTTAATTTTGATAGGTTTGGTTTTTTTCTGCATTTGTATTTTTAGATATGAGCGTATCTATTTTAAATGGATAAATAAGTATTGGTTTTTAGAAGTAAGTAAAATAAATACTTTTAGGTGGATATTTTATGCTGGAGGATTTCTTCTTTTATTGCTTTCACTGCTAGATTTGAGAGGATCAGAAGAAAGAGTTGAATCAGAAATTCCAGATCAAAAGACAATTATTATTGTAGATGCATCAGCGAGTATGTTAGTTGAAGATGTGAAACCTAGTCGTTTCAAAAAATCTTTGCTAATGGCTCGACATTTTATAAAAAAAGCAGTGGGACATCAAATTGCATTGGTTCTATTTAGTGATACTCAAAAACAACTAGTTCCTTTTACGGATGATATTGATTTACTCGATAGCAGAGTTGCTGGTCTAGAAGACACTGATATAAAGGATGGTGGATCAAATATAACTCAGGCATTAATGGAGAGTTTACAGTATTTTAAAGTAGAAAGTGGATTAAAGGATATTCATGGTAATATTTTGCTTTTTACGGATAGTGAAGAAAATAATGAAACATTAAAATTAGAGTTTCCAAAAAACGTTTCTTTGGGGATCGTAGGGATTGGGACAAGAAGAGGAGGCGCAATACCTATAAGAGATAAATATGGAGTTTTTAAAGGTTATAAAAAATACAAGGGAGAGAAAATTATTTCTAAGTTAAACGAAGATTCGTTAAAGAAGATGTCTAATTTAGTGAGTAATTATAATTATTGGGTAGCATCTACTTATACAATACCTACTGAAGAAATTTTAAAATTTTTTAGAAAATTTCACGAACAAAAATTATCTAAAGGTATAGCTCGAATTCGTCCTGTTAAAGCACAGTATATAATTATTCCAAGTATCATATTATTAAGCTTAGCGAATCTTCTTTCTTTGGGGCGAACGTTTAAAGTGTTAATTGGAATATTAATACTTTTTCCATTAATATTTTCACATAAATTAGCTTTAGCAAGTAATGTAAGTAAAAAAGAATTACCTAAGATAGATTTTGAACTATGGGAAAAGCATAAGAAGGGTGAATTAAAAGCAAAAGAATCTCTCTTATTCGCCGAAAACTTACTTGAGGGGGGAGAGTATGAGATGGCTTCGATTCTTTATAAAGAAAATATTAAAAGTATTGAAAATACTGACCTCGAAATCATTATGAACTATGCTGTTTCTCTAGCAAAATCTAAACGTACTTCTGAGGCTTTAAAGCTATTTGCAGAGGTTTCACAGCGTATAAGAACTGGAAATTATCCTCATCTTTCGAAAAAAGATATTCAGCAAAATATTATATTTGCTTTACAGGAAAAAAAAGGTGGAGGGAAAGGAAATAATAGCAAGGATAAAAAAAAAGGAGAAAAGAGAAAGAGAGGAAAAGATCAAAATCAGCATAATAAAGATGGAGAACAGAAAAACAAAAATGATGAAAAAAAGAATCAAAATGAGAATAAGAAAAATAATAAAAGAAAAAATGAAAAAAGGGATCAGAAATTAAATCATAAAAATCCTAAACAGCGTTTAGATCAAAAAGAGAAGGAAATAAGAAAAAAGAGAAAAATGGTTAAAATCCCTGCAATATTAAAGCAAATATTAAGTAACGATAGGAAGTTGCAGAAAAAATTTATTGATACCTCAACTCAACGACCTCAGGCAAGTGAACAAAAGGATTGGTAATACAATGAGATTGTGTCTATCTATTCTATTATTTCTAAGTTTAATGGAATTTCCATTAGCTAATTCTTTAAAAATTGAAGTTGCACCTAATAACCCTGTGAAGGGAGAGAATTTTACAGTTAGATTTAAAATTGAAACAAATTTGAATAAAACACCGCTCATTTCTTTTGATCCGCGTAGATTAGAAGTTCTTTCAAGGCGTAGTGAAGGAGTATCGATACAAACAGTTATTGTAAATGGAAAATTTTCAACAAAAAGAGAATTGATACATTCTTATGAAATGAGTTCTGAGAGATCGGGGCAATCTTATCTAAAAAATATAAAAGTAAAAATAGGTAACGAAACTCTAACTCATAAGGATATTAAAATTAGAGTTCTATCTCAAAAAAGTAGGCCACGTGATATCTTTATAAAAGCAGAAGTTTCAAAAAAAGAGGTTTTTTTAGGTGAAGGAGTTGATATTAGATATTATCTCTACACAAAGGTGCCTATTGTTGGTGCAGAAATTAAAAAATTTCCTTCTTTAAATAAGATGATAAAGCGTTTTCATCATGTTAATGAACGTGAGGAGGCGGTTAATTATCAGGGAACTATTTATAGAAGAGGTTTAAAATATTCGGCGAGAGTGTATCCAGAGAGGGTTGGAAAAGTTTATGCAGATCCTCTGCGTTTGAGAATTCAGTATCAAAAGAGACGTCGACAAAAGCCATTTGGTAATTTTGGCTTTTCTTTTGGGGGATTCACAACAAAAACTATTCAAAATAAAAAAGTCACAATAGAAGTTAAACCACTTCCTGCAGAGAGTGTTCCTTCTAATTTTACAGGTTTAGTAGGTAAACATAATTTTAAAATTAGCCAAGTAAAAAATAAATATTTGGTTAATGAAGCTATTGAATTAAGAATGGAAGTTAGTGGCCCAGGAGCATTGGAGAATTTAGAAGCACCAATAATCTATAGTGATAATAAGTTAGAAAAATTTGATACAAAAAGTGAAATTATTGAAACAGGGAAATCTACTGCAAAAAAAATATTAGATTATACTTATTTAGCACGAGCTCCGGTGATAAAAAATCCTTCTACTATTAAATTAAGCTACTTCAATCCTGAGAAATTGATTTATGAAGAAGTAGAGATGGCTATTCCTGGTATTCAAGTAGAAGGTACAGCGATAACAGGAGCTCGTGCTAATCTGGAAGCTTCGGATGAAATGTTAAAAAGAGAAGATAGGGTCACTATTTCGGAAACTAAAGAACTTAAGAAGACCTATCTTGTTGCCCCTGTTTTTGAGATATCCTATGGTCAGGTGGCGAAGATTCGAGGCATGAAATGGCTAATGATTTCATTAATTATATTGATTTTTATCCAATTAGTTGAGTTCTGTGTTTCTCACGATATTTTTTTGAGTAGAAAAAAAGGACGAGGGAGAGGATTGTATAATGAAATAAAAAAGAATGGACTTACTTATTCAAAACTTTATTCCTTATTAATTTTACTTGATTCGGAGAAGACTGATTTATCTTTTATCGTTAGTAATAGTTCATTGAAAGAAGAATCGAAAAAATATTTTCTCAATCTTGTCAATCGATTAGAAAAAGGTTCATTTGGACAGAATTGTCGAGAAACTAAAGTATCTATGAAGAGTATTTATTTTAAAGAATTACTGGGTGTATTAGATAATGGAAATAGTTAAAAATTTATCTAATTTATCAAAAGATTTTTTTTATGGATTGATTATTGGAAATTTTGATGGAGTTCATAAAGGGCATCGAAGTTTATTGTGTGATGTGAAAAAGAATTGTACAAAAAGAGGGGAGAAGTTTGTAGTAGCAACTTTTGTGCCTCATCCAATGGTAACACTCATGAATAAAAGTTCTTTTCTTATAAACTCTTATGAAGAAAGAAGAGAATTATTTATGCAAGAAGGTGTTGATGTTGTTGTTGAATTTGATTTTGATAAAGATTTTAGTATTCAATCACCAGAGGATTTTTTAGATAATTATATAACTTCTCAAGTTGGGCTTAAGGTTTTTTATATGGGCTATGATTTTACTTTTGGTGCTAGTAAAAAAGGTAATTATGACTTTGTTAAGAATCATTGTATTTCAAAAAGGATTCAAGTTAAGCTGCTCGATGAATTCAAGAATGGCAGTCAAAAAATTAACTCTAGTACAGTAAGAAATTATTTAAGAGATGGGGATATTTTGCTTGCTAATAAAATGCTTGGAAGACCTTTTTTTATTACAGGAAAAGTGAAAAAAGGGAAAGGTAGAGGGAGAAAAATAGGTTTTTTAACAGCTAATCTTGATTTTAATAAGGATCGCCTTATTCCTCCTCGTGGTGTCTATGCTACAAGAGTAAAATATGGAAGAGAAGAATATTTGAGTATAACAAATATTGGTTATAATCCTACTTTTGAAAATGATGAAGACTTAAATATTGAAACGAATATATTTGATTTTGATAAAGACATTTATGACGAAGTAATTCAGATTCAATTTTTTGAGAAAATGAGAGATGAAAAAAAATTTGATTCCACGAATGATCTTATAGAAAGAATTAAAATTGATTGTCAAAAAAGAAGGGTTTTGAATTGATCAATTTAGCACTGGTTGGCAGAGAGATAGCTCATTCAAGATCTCCAGAAATTTACCAAAAATTATTGAAAAAAGTTTCTTATAAATTATTAGATTATCAAGAAAGGAACTCTATTCCTGATTTAAAAAATTTATTTGAAAAATATGATCTATTGGGTTTGAATATTACTTCTCCTTATAAAAGTCATTTTTTTGATCAAGTTAATGTGGCTAATACCTCTTTTAAAAAATTAGGATTGATAAATTGTATTAAAAAAGTAGATAAAGGATTTTTGGCAACAAATACAGATTTTTTAGCAGTCAGAGAGATTCTTGATCGCTTTATTGAAGAAGGCTACAAGCATTTTGTTTTGCTGGGTAATGGAGCTATGGCCAAAATTACTTTAAACATTCTCGATAAACTGTGTTTAGATTTTAATATTTCTTATCTTCAATATTTTAGAAAAAAAAATGGGCCGATTGATGAACTGGATTTTAAAAACGAATCGATAAATGGAAAAATGTTAATCATTAATAGTTGCTCACGAAATTTTGTTTTTAGAGGGACTTTGCCTAAAAATAGCTACTTTTGGGATTATAACTATTCTCACATTCCTCATCAGAGGCAATTTAAAAATTATATTGATGGATATGAGCTCCTCTTGCTTCAGGGTATTTATGCTTTAAAGTTTTTGGGAATATATACCTGATTAATTATCTCTGCTTAGGTTCTTTTTATTTAAGTTCAATATCGCAATTCCGATAAGATGGAGAAACTCGTAATAGGTTTGCGGTGATTTATGTTCCGAGAGGAATTTGCAGATGTTATAAGTAAAGCAGGTATGGTTCCAGTTAAGGATCTTCGCCCTCTTCTTTTGGATAAAGATCCAAAAAGTGTTTCTGAGTTAAAACTAATAGATTTAGAATTTTTTGATGATATTAAATTTGCTAAGCAATTAGCAGAAAACTACAATCTTGTTTTTATTGATCTCAGTAAGGCGAAAATAAAAGAAAAAACTATCAAGCTAATAAAAAAAAGTGATGCCATAAAATATCGAGCGTTACCTATCCAGAAGACAGCAAGAGCTGTTAGTGTTGCAATTTTTGATCCCACAATTGTTGAATTTAAAACCGAATTACAAACAGTTTTTCAACATCCTGTTGAGTTTATACTCACTAATGTAACTTCATGGAAAAAAATATTTAGCAGAGTTACAGAATCTATTGATGAACTCTTATCTACGATTAAAGAGGTCAAGGGTGATAGTGAAAAAAGCGATGATAAGATCAAAGAAGAAGATATTGGCGAAGAAGTTATTACTTTTGTTAATAAAGTTCTAGCGGAAGCTTTTATTAGAAAAGCTTCAGATATTCATGTGGAGTCATATGAAAAAGCTTTTAGAATAAGATTTCGAGTTGATGGTGGTTTACAAGAGGTTGATAGGCCTCCATTAAAGATGGCTAAGCCAATTGTCTCAAGGCTTAAAATTTTGGCTCAATTGGACATTTCTGAAAAAAGAAAACCTCAAGATGGAAGAATTAAATTGTCAGTTGGTGGAAGCCCTATCGATTACAGGGTATCGACACTTCCTTGTCTATTTGGGGAAAAGGTTGTTTTACGATTGCTTGATCAATCCAACTTGCAGTTAGATATGACTAAGCTTGGTTTTGAAGCTAAACAGCTTGCGATATTGCAAGAGGGTATTCACCAACCCTATGGTATGTGCTTAGTTACTGGTCCTACAGGCTCTGGGAAGACGACAACATTATATTCAGCTTTATCAGAACTCAATAAACCAACTAAAAATATTTCTACTGCCGAAGATCCTGTTGAATTTAATTTGGAAGGTATTAATCAGGTTAACGTAAGAAAAGAAGTGGGTTTGACTTTTGCCAGTGCTCTAAAGTCTTTTTTGCGTCAAGATCCTGATATTATCATGGTGGGAGAGATTCGTGATTTGGAGGTAGGAGAAACAGCGGTTGAAGCGGCTTTAACGGGACATATGGTTTTGAGCACTCTGCATACAAATGATGCCCCTTCAACAGTGACGAGATTGTTAAATATGGGAATCGAACCTTTTCTTGTGGTCGGCTCTTTGAATATTGTTGTTGCCCAAAGGCTTTGTCGAAGAATTTGTACAGAATGTAAACAAGTTGCTCAAGCTTCTGTTGAGGAGCTTGTGTCTTGTGGCATAGCTCCAGGATCAGCTAAAAAAATAAAAGTTTATAAAGGAGCCGGATGCGATGCCTGTAATGGAACAGGCTATAAAGGAAGGGTCGCTATTTATGAAGTGATGGCAATGTCTCCACTTGTTAAAGAAGTGGTTTTAAGGAATGGTTCAGGTGATGATATTAAGAAGCAAGCCATTAAAGATGGGATGAAAACGTTAAGAATGTCTGCTCTGACTAAGGTTGCACAGGGCCTTACAACTTTGGATGAAGCCGTTATGAACTCAGCTTCTGATAAATTTTAGTAAGGGGCTAGAGGGTAAGAATATGTCTAATACAAAAACATTTACTAAAACTAAACAAGCGGGAATCGGTGAAAGTGTTAAAATTCAACAGCTTTTTAAGCTTATGGTTGAAAATGGTGGCTCTGATCTCCATATTACTGTTGGAACACCTCCTGGCTTGAGGGTTAATGGTGAAGTTGTTCGAGTTAAAACACCGGCCCTAACGGCTGCAGATACAAAAAGATTAATTTATCAAATTTTAACTGAAGATCAGAAGAATGAATTTGAAAAAGAGTTAGAACTGGATTTTTCATTTGGGATTAAAGGATTGTCACGCTTTAGGGCTAATGTTTTTTACTCTAAGGGAGGGGTTGCCGCTGTCTTTAGGTCAATTCCTAGTGTTATACCTGATTTTAAAGTTTTAAATTTGCCTAATATTTTACTTGAAATGACGGATATTTCTAATGGGATTATTTTAATGACAGGTCCGACAGGTTCTGGGAAATCAACGACATTGGCAGCTCTTATTGATCGACTAAATGAAAATGAGGCTAGTCATATTATTACCCTTGAGGATCCAATTGAGTTTGTTCATTCTCATAAAGGTTGTATTGTTAATCAAAGGGAAATGGGAAGTGACTCATTAGATTTCCAACGAGCGATCAAATCTCTTTTGAGACAAGATCCAGATATTGTACTTATTGGAGAGCTAAGAGATCCTGAAACTATTGAGGCTGCATTGACTATCGCTGAGACAGGGCACTTAGTTTTTGGAACACTTCATACGAATTCAACGACTCAGACGATTAATAGAATTGTTAACGTTTTTCCTGCTGACCAACAAGCTCAAATTCGAACGTTACTTTCATTTGTTCTTCAAGGTGTTGTTGCTCAGCAATTAATTCCTAAATCTTTTGAATCAGGGCGTGTTTGCGCAATGGAAATTATGAGAACAACTCCTGCTATCAGAAACTTGATTAGAGAAGATAAAGTTCATCAAGTTTATTCACAAATGCAGGTTGGCCAAGATAAAACGGGGATGATGACAATGAATCAAAGCTTAAAACGATTTGTGGATGCTGGAACTATTGATGCGGATACAGCGATGGCCTATTCAACAGCTCCTGAAGAATTGGCTCAACAACTTGGTTTAAAAACGAAATAAAAAAGATATTAGTTGCTTATGGGAACTTGGAGATACGAAGGATTAAACAAGGATGGGAAAAGTGAAGCAGGAGCTTTACAGGCAGCTACCGAAAGAGAGGCTCGAAAAATCTTAAGAGCTAAGGGTATTCGCCCAAAAAAATTGAATCCACCTTCTTGGTTAGAGTTTGATATTACGGAGTACCTCGTTGAAAAAGGGCTTACCGCTCCTTTTGGCAATAAAGAATTAGTTGTTTTTACTAAACAGCTCGCTATTATGATTGATGCTGGAGTTCCCATTATTCAGAGCCTTGAGATCCTTTTTAAACAGCAAAAACATCCTGTTTTAAAACAGGCTATAAAAAAAATTGCTTCTGATGTAGGCGAAGGTAAAACAATTGCAGAGTCGATGGCTACGCAAAAAGGATTTGGTAACCTTTATACAAATCTTGTAAAAGCGGGAGAAACTGGAGGTATTCTAGATAAGATTTTGAACAAGCTTTCAGTTCATATGGATAAGCAAGAAAAAATTAAAGCTCAAATTAAATCAGCAATGACTTATCCTGCGATTGTTGTGCTTGTTGGCATTGGGGTTATTTGGGGGATGATGGTATTTGTTGTCCCTCAATTTGTTGGAATGTTAGCCGATACCGGCCAAGAGCCACCGGCAATTACCCAATTTGTTATTGATACTTCAGAGTTTATGAGCAATTACACAATTTATATGCTTCCAGGGTTTATTATGGTGTTGGTCATTTTGAATGCTTGGATCAAGCAACCTTCGGGCAAGTTTGTTTTTGATCGTTTTATGATGAGATTGCCTGTTTTTGGAGGGATTATTATTAAGGGCAATCTTGCCTCTTTTGCTCGTACCTTGGCAACTATGCTTGGATCAGGAGTATCCTTAGTTGATGCTTTGGACATCTGCATAGATACCGTTGATAACGGTGTTATTGTTAAAGATTTAAAGGAAGTAAAAAGGAAAATTGTAGAGGGTAAGACTCTTGCTGGCCCTTTAGCAAAAATTGAGTATTTTCCTGATATGGTAACTCAAATGGTTAATGTAGGTGAGCAGACGGGGCAAATTGATAACATGTTGGAGAAATGCGCTGATGTGTTTGAAGATGAGGTCAACGAACTTATTGGGGGTATGACCAAGATGATTGAACCCGTTATTATTGTTGTTTTAGGTGGTATTATTGCCACTATTTTGGTGGCAATGTATTTGCCAATGTTTATGTCTGCTGGAGGTGGGTAAGAAAACTAAGTCAAAGAAATAATCAGTCAAAGCTAACGAGAAATAGCTAAAAGAAGGGATAGTAACACCTTCTTTATCAGTTCCGATCACGAGATCCTTTCATTTCGTCTTAATCGAAATGAAAGAATTTAGTAACAGACCTTCTTAATAGGTCAAAACAGGAGAATTGATTATGGGATTTCTTAAAAAGCGAGATGGATTTACCCTTGTGGAATTGATGGTTGTGGTGGCCATCATTGGGATTCTTTCAGCGGTAGCGATTCCAAACTTTAAACGCTACCAAGCCAAGACAAAAACATCCGAGGCTAAGCTTCAACTTTCCGCCGTTTATTCAGCTTTAACTTCGCTCCAGTCAGATTACGATGCTTTTGCAACCTGTTTAACAGATGCTGGTTATGTAGCTCCTACAGCAAATAATTATTATGCTATTGGTATGGCCACTGACAATGCTAATGCTAGGGGTATTGTGACTAACAATGGTGGTACTTGTGGAGGAAGCCAGTTTCAGTTTAAGGCCCATAAGTCTGTGGGGGGATATACGGCTGCAGCTGGTGACTTGACTGATATCACTCCGCCGACAAGTTTTGCAGGGGCTTTGACTGCACCATCTGTAGACAATGCGGGAGCTAATTTTATTGCTGGTGCTATTGGAGGAATTGACCCCGACAATAATACTAAGGTAAAAGCTTCAAAATGGGTGATTAATCAAGACAAAGATCTTCGAGAAATTAGCCGAGGTTACTAAAGTTATACTGGGGAATTGTAATGACTTTGCTATTCCCCAGTTTTTTTATTTTTTAAATCAACTGTTTGGAAAATAAATCCTAGAGCTTTTTAGATCGGTTTAAAATCATTTTTTTCATTATAATATCAATAGAAAGGATAAATGAGATAAGGGATTGGAAATAGGTGAACAATTTTCGTTTGTTGATAATTTTCATTACAGGTTTTTGTTCTTTAGGTTACCAGGTTGTTTGGCAAAGATATCTTGCTGTTCTTGTTGGCAGTCAAGCACGTTCTCTAACTATTATTGTTGCTGTTTTTTTGCTTGGTTTAACTTTAGGGTATTATTTTTTTGGTCAGCTAGCAATAAAAGTTAAAGAGAGAAGACATCTACTGAAAATATATGGCTTTGTTGAATTGGCAACGGGAGCCTATGCTGTTATTTTTCCTAAAATTTTTGAATTCTTTTTTAACTCCTCTATTTCTCATACTAACAATTTCTGGATTCACATCTTACTTGCAACCCTTCTCTTGTTTCCAGCAACTATTTTAATGGGCGCCACTGTTCCAATTATGACGACAGTTTTACCCGAGAGCGATGAAAACATTGATCTCACTCATTCTCGAGTTTATGGTGTAAATACTTTGGGGGCTTTTTTAGGAACTGTTTTGGTGGGTTTTTGGCTTCTCCCTCAATTTGGCTATGAACTATGTCTATCTCTCTTAGGCATGATTAATGTTTTAGCTTCACTTTTTTATATTAAGAACAATCTTATAGGCAACAGTTATCAGAAAGAAGATATTAATTGCATAGAAAGTGACTACGATCAAAGCTCCCTCTATTTTTTGGGTTTCATTGCTGGTTTAGTCAGTCTATCGTTAGAAATCTTATGGTTTAGAGTTCTCAGTTTGACTATGGGAAGTTCTTTTATTGTTTTTCCTTTTATTCTCTCTATTTTTATTCTTATGATTGGTCTTGGTTCTTTAACTATTAAAGAAATTAGTTTAAGAAATTTCAAAAAAACATTAGTTTTTTCCCTTATATTTTCTTTTATTTCTTTTTTGGCAATTCCTTATCTCCCTCTTTTTATTTCAAATATTAGAGCTATGTTCATTAGTCATAAGGTTACCTTCTATGTTTTTCACACGGTATCTTACCTGGTGGTTCTGAGTCTTCTCGCGCCAGCTGTTTTTTATTTAGGTCGAATTCTTCCCTTTGTTTATGCATTTATTCCTAAAACAAAGCAAAATTATGGTTTGAAATGTGGCTATCTTTATTTTTTCAATACATTGGGAACCTTTTTAGGCTCTATCTTATTAGGTTATCTAGCGTTTCACTTTTTTGATTTAAAAACCATCTATTTAATAGCTTTAAGCAGTCTTTTTTTACCAGGGATCTATTTTTTGCGAAGAAATTCAAGGCTTCTTATAATATTGATTGTTTTAGGAGTGTCTTCTTTAACTTTGCCTTTTCCGAGAAAATATCATGCACAAGGGCTTTTTCGTCAGAAAAAACTGGGTCGAGAGCATTTTAAGAATATTGTTTCTGAGACAAATAAAGCATATAAAGGTCTTATTTATTTGAGTGATGGTCCTAATACGACAGTTTCTGTTTTTAAAAATAAAAAAGACAATTCAAAATCTATTTTTGTTAATGGAAAATCTGATGGATCAACCATCGGTGATTATGGAACGATAACACTTTTAGCTCTTTTGCCTTACCTCGCAACTTCTCAAAAGCAAATGAATGCTTCTGTTATAGGCATTGGAACAGGGGTTACGGCAGGGTTGTTAACGAACTTAGAGAGAATTTCTCATCTCGATGTAGTTGAAATTTCAGATGCTATTATCGATTCAATTGAGTACATGGCTCCAGAGAATTTTAATTTTCATCAAAACCCCAAGACGGAACTTCACCACGGTGATGCTTTTCAATTTTTTAAAACGACTAGGCGTAAATATGACATTGTTATATCAGAGCCTTCAAACCCTTGGGTGATGGGAGTGGAAGATCTTTTTACGAATTATTTTTATGAGACAGTCAAATCTCGCCTTGATTCAAAAGGTCTTTTTGTCCAATGGATGCATACGTATAGTATGTCAAAAGAAGTTTTGATGAGTGTTCTCAATAACCTCAAAGGTTCGTTTAGAAATGTGGCGACCTATAATCTTTATCCTGGTGATATTGTATTTATTGCTAGTAATCGGGTTGAGAATTTAACTATAGAGAAGCAAAGTGTTGAAGATAAAGCAAAGCTTGTTTTAAACAATTTAGGTATTACACGTGCAGAGGATCTCAATTTTTTTAAGATCCATAACTCACAGACTGTTAATGCTCTTGTACAGATAAATTCTTTTCTATCTCATGAAATTTTTCATCCCCAGCTTTCTCGAAGGGCCTATTTTGATTTCTTTCTTGATTACCATACATTTCATATCAATAATCTAATGGATCCTTTTCTTCGCAGAATTTTGAGAGAGAATCGTTCTCACCGATTTAAAAGACTTAAAGAGATTATCAAGAAAACGGATTGTCGCAAGAAAGTTGATTATGTTAATTTGTTTTGTGTTGATATTATACCTCGTTATAAATTAGTTTTAAAAAATATTAAATCTAATTCTCTTGGTAAAAAATTAAAAGCATATTCTGTTTTACGTGATGATGGCTTTATAAAAAAAGATATTGAGCTTATTAAAAATGCTTTTGAAAAGTTATCTCGTCAAAAAAATAATTCCAGAACGGATAAACTTTTTCAAAAGGTTATAGAAGAGCTTCTTAAAGAACAAGAATTTGCTTTAGCAAAGTCTTTTATTGAAGTGTTTGAACGTTTAAAATTGATAGCTGAAAAGAGGAAACAAGGCTTTTTTCTTATGATAGAGAAAGCTAGACAAAATTACGAAAAATTATCTCGCCTTCATTAACACCTTATTTTCTGGAAAATTTAGTCAAAAATTACCAATAGATAGCTAGTTCTATTTGCGGTGCCGACTTTATGAGGCGGCCATGATTGCCTTCCCCTAGGAATATTACGGACTTACCTATGATTGTGTTGATCGGGGTTGACTAGTAAAAAAGGACTATCTAATGCATTGAAATTGCAGAAAGAATAAATTTTTTTTAACTTTCTGGTTAAAATTTTTTAAATATAAAGAGCTGATGCCGATTAGAATAAAAAGCAGGAATGAACATACTGTGATCATTTTTGAATAGCTTATTAGTTGTGTGTGGGCAAAAAAACAGGGGAATTTAATATGAAACTTCTAAAGAAAAAAATGCAGGACGGATTTACTCTTGTGGAGTTGATGGTCGTTGTTGCTATTATTGGGATTCTTTCAGCGGTAGCGATTCCCAACTTTAAACGCTACCAGGCCAAAACCAAAACATCAGAAGCAAAGCTTCAACTTTCAGCGGTTTATTCAGCGTTGACTTCGCTTCAATCAGACTATGATGCTTACGCTACTTGCTTGGAGGATGCGGGTTATATCGCTCCTACAGCAAATAATTATTACGCTATTGGTATGGCCGCTGACAATGCTGACGCTAGGAGTATTGTGACTAACAACGGTGGTACTTGTGCCGGCTCTCAGTTTCAATTTGCAGCCTATAAGTCCGTGGGGGGATACACGGCAGCAGCAGCTGATTTGAGTGAAATCACTCCACCGACAGGTTTCGCAGGGGCTTTGACTGAACCATCTGTGGATAAGTCGGGAGCTAACTTTATTGCTGGAGCTATCGGAGGGATTGATGCTGATAATAATGATAAAACAAAAGCTTCACAATGGGTGATTAATCAAGATAAGGATCTTCGAGAAATCAATCGAGGGTTCTAATGAAGATTTTTCTTAGAACTTTTCGTTTTATTTGATAAAGAAAGCCGCATTTATTTGCGGCTTTTTTTATTTTTGAGCACTTTTCCCTTGATTTGATAGTTTTAAGGATGATCAATTGAAAAGATAATTTAGGGCTATCTCGCATCCTTTTCTTTTTGAGAGGCCATATAACGGTAAGGTTTCCAATTATTTAGGGCTTTATATTTTCCGTTTTGATAGAGATAGAATTGCCCTTCTAAATCTCGCGTTGAGCAACCATTTTTTTGAGCATTGAGGCATTTGAGATCTATCTCTGCTTTGATTGAGTAGAGGTCCTTAAAGAGCTTCTTTTTTAAAAGGCTTTCCTTTGGTGCTGTTTCGTAAGCTGTTTTAACGATGAGAAAAGCATCTTGAATATTTCCTGTATTGGCTTTTAATTTAGCAATGAGGCTATTGAGAAAAGGAGGGGCTTTAGGATGGTCTTTTATCTGTTCAAATAATTCAATGGCCCTAGGGTAATTGTGAAGCTGGTGATAATAATTAAAGGCGGCATTAAAATTGAGGTAGAGATCTTTAGGAAAATATCTTAAGCCATCCTCATAGATGTCGGCGGCTCCCTTGAGGTCATCTTTTATAATGGCTAAGTACATTCCTCCCCAAATATAAGCATCGTAGAAAAGAGGGTCGAGTTGAGTGATAGTTTTTAGGCGGAGGTAGATCCAGGATCTGAGATCTTTTTCTTTATATTTTTCTATATCGGAAAAAAGCAATGTTTCAACCCATAACAGAGAACTTAATAAACGGTACTGGCCGACAGAGGCGAATTTGGTAAAATTGATGTCAAAATTGACGATTTTTTCTTGTTCGCTTACATTAAACTCTGGCTTTTGAGTTGCTGGATAGAGAATGTTGAGAAAGTAAAAAAAGAAAATGAAAGCAGGAACAGTGAAAAAGCGAAAAATTTTTGGTGATAGTGAATTTTCGTGTAACATAAGACTATATTAACGCTTAAGTACTTTGACATGTTAGAATTTGAAAATATTTCCAAAAGCTTTCAGTCAGACTTTTGGGTTAAACCAGTCAAAATTTTAGACAATCTTAGTTTTGAGGTATGCTCTGGCTCTCTTTGTGGTTTTTTAGGGGCGAATGGGGCTGGTAAAACGACCTCAATAAAAATACTTTTCCGTTTTATAAAACCTGATTCAGGAAAAATTATTTTTAGTGAAACCCTGGGAAAAAATTGGGACTCAATTCGCCAGTCATTGGGTTATTTTCCAGAGAGGCCTTATTTTTACCCCTATCTTTCGGCTCGGCAGTTTGTTCACTACATTGGTGGGCTCGAAGGTCTTTCTTCGCCTAAAATAAAAACAAAACTGGAAAAGTTGAGTGAAAAATTTGATATAGCTCATTCTTTAGATAAAAAGGTAAAGGACTTTTCTAAGGGGATGCTTCAACGCTTAGGTTTCATTGTCTCAATAATTCATAATCCTAAACTTCTCATTTTAGATGAACCATTGTCCGGTCTAGATCCTAACGGTCGAATGGAGTTCAAAAATGTTCTTAAAGAACTCAGTACTGAGGGAACGACAATATTTTTTAGCAGCCATATTGTTTCTGATATCCAAGAAATTTGCGATAGTTTGGTGGTTATTGAGAAGGGTAAGCTCGTTTTTAATGGAAAAACGAGCGATCTTATTAAACAAAACTCCAAGGATGAATTTGAGGTTCGAATTCGAGATAGAGATCAGATTCTCTTTGATCTTTACGACAAGGTAGTTTTCAAAACAGGTGAAGATATAACATTTAGGATCATAAAATCTGATCTCAATGAGTTTCTAGATAAAAGTCTCAAAGCTCAAGGAGTAGAAATACTTTCGGTTAAACCTTTTGAAAAAACTCTTGAACAAGTGGTTTACTGCCAAAAAGGTGATGCATGAACTGGTTTAAACCAATACGTGTTGTTTTTTACTATACGTTTGTTGAGTATTTAAAGAGTAAGGTTTTATTTAGTACTGTTTTTATAGGATGTACTCTCTTACTCGTTTCCTATATTGCTTCAGAATTTTCTTTTTCTTCTCCCGCTAAAATTGCTTTAGATTTTGGATTGGGAATGCTGAATTTAAGTATTGTAGGAATAGCTATCTTTATGGGGGCAACACTTATTTCTAAGGAAATTGAGAGTCGAAATTTGTATATGATTTTGAGTAGACCAGTTAAGCGCTGGGTGTTTCTTTTGGGAAGGTATCTGGGGTTGTTGGGAATCTTAGGGGTTAATACCCTTATATTGAGTTTCTGGTCTCTTGCTGTTTTTTTACTTCTCGGAGGGAAATTATCTTTTCTTATTCCTTGGTCTATTCTTTTTATTTTTATTGAAGGAGCTTTGGTTTTAACAATTATTCTTTTCTTTTCTTTAGTCACGAATAATATCTTGGCCATAATGTCGACAATTTCACTCTATTTTATAGGGCATTCTGTTGAGTTTGCTAAAAAATCAAGTCTTGTTAAAAATGTGAATTGGTTAGCAGAATTCATTGATTTTTATTCACGGTATTTTCCTAACTTTACTAAGTTCAATATTAAAAGTTTTGTTTTATATGAAGGTCAATTAGAAAATTTGTATTTATATTCAAGCTTTTTATATGGTGTTCTGTATTGCAGCTTTTTTATTTTTGTGAGTTGCTTAATTTTTAATAGGAAAGAGTTAGTTTGAATATCTCGACTTTTTTGTCGGTTTTTTCTTTTTTTATAGGTGTTTCCATTGGGAGTTTTCTCAATGCAGTTATTTACAGAATGCCTAGAGAAATTCCCATTGGTTTACCGCGATCTCGTTGCCCAAGCTGTGCTAAAGTTATTTTTTGGTATGAAAATATACCGATAATTAGCTGGTTTTTATTGAGAGGTAAATGCTCTGGTTGTGGAATGAGGATTTCTTGTCGCTATCCAATTGTTGAGTTAGTAACAGGTCTGTTTGCTTTTTTTATGGCCCCAAGCAGCTTTGCACCGAGTGAAGTCTTAGTTTTTACTTATCAACTTACTTTGTTTGGAATTTTACTTGCTATCTTTTTAATCGATTTTGACTTTCAAATTATACCTAATTCATTAAATATTTATTTAGCAATTATTCTTTTTGTTTTTAATTCCACTTCTTTGCCTTGGAAAAAAATGATTGTTGGAGCAGGTATAGGTTTTTTATTACCTTTTTTAGTTACTTGGGGGTTTTATCAACTTAAAGGAAAAATAGGCTTAGGAGGTGGTGATATAAAACTATATACTGCTTTAGGAATAGCTTTGCAGCCCTTTGGAATTGTGCAAAATATATTTTTGAGTTGTTTTTTGGGTGCTATTGTAGGGATTTCACTTATCGGTTTTAAAGTAATTGATAAAAATACCCCGATACCTTTCGGTCCCTTTATCGTTATTGTGGCGAGCTTGCAATTCTTTATACCTGGCTCTTTTTCTAGGTTTTGGTCCCTTATGTTTTTTTATTTGCCTTTATAAAGACTTAAAAATAGTCGAATTCTTGAATCCCCTGATTGACTATGGGTATAATTTACCTAAGGTCGTTCACTATTTTTTATTTTTGTTGAATTAAGGTGGTTTTTAAAAATGTCAAATGGGTTATCACAAATTTTAGACCCTATCTCTGATATTTTAAATTTGGGTGGAAAAAGCATTGTTGCTTTAGATATTGGTTTAAGCGCGGTTAAGATGGCTGAAATAGAGTGCCATCGTGCCAGCTCTAAATTTACTCTCTTGCGTTATGCTTCAGTTCCTCTGCCTGAAGGGGCAATTATTGAAGATGAAATTCAAAAGCCAGAGGAAATTATTGAGGCTATTAAAAAAGCACTAAATCAATCAGGAATTACAACAATTAACTGTTGCTTGGGTCTATCTGGACCAAATACAGTGGCCAGAAAGCTTTCTTTGGCAGGTGGCTCTGAGGAGGAAATTGAAGATCAGGTTATGTGGGAGTCTGAACAATATCTTCCCTTTGATATCGATGAGTCGAGTATCGCTTTTCACGTCGTTGGAGAGAACGAAGGAGGAGGGGTTGATGTTATTGTTGGTGCTGTAAGAAATGATATTATTTTTAATTTTCAAGAACTTGTAAATTCTTGTGGACTCAAAACAAAGATAGTGGATTTAAACCTCTTGGCCGTAACTAACGTATTTGAATTAGTGATGAAAGATAAAATAAAAGATTCTTTGAAGTCTTTTCTCATATTAGATATTGGTGCTCAAAAAACATTTTTCGTTATTTATAAGAACCGAACGGTTGGGTTTGCTAAAGAAATTAATATGGGTGGTGTTGTAATCACTGAGGAGATTCAAAGACAGCTGGGAGTTAATTATTATGAAGCCGAAGATCTTAAGATAACGGGTGATGAAAATGGAAATTTACCGGAAGAAATTTTAGAAATAATGGATGATGTTGTTGAAACATTTTTTGCAGAAATAAAAAAGACATTTGATTTTTATATTAGTTCGACTTCTGATGAATCTTTGGTTGGGTGTTTAATAACAGGTGGTGGATGTTTGATACCAGGAATACTTGAAGGTTTAGAGGCTCTTCTTGGAGTCGAAGTTTCTATATTAAATCCTTTTGATGCTATTGATTATAATAAGAAGAATTTTTCTGAAGAAGAAATTAACGATATTACTTATAAGGGTGTCAGTGTTCTTGGTTTAGCAATGAGGAAGTTCTAGACTATGATTGAGATTAATCTAATTGCTAAAAAGAAGAGCTTTAAGGCTCCTGTCGTTCTTGGTATAGATCTAGCTGAAGTTCCTTGGATAAAATTGATAGTTTCTTATATTATTTATTCAAATGGTCCAGCCTATATTAGTGATATTTGGAAACAAGAGAGAGAATCTGTTCAAGCTAGAGTTGGGGCGTTGAAGAAGGAAAATAAGAAGCTATTGGCTGACTTGAAAAAGAATCAAAATGTTGAGGAGCTATTATTAGCTTTTAACAGACAAATAAGGAAGCTTGAAGAGAGATCTAAGTACGTGGATAAAATTATTAAAGATAGAACGAATCCACATATGCTCTTAGAAAAAGTGGCGAGATCTACACCAGATGAAGTTTGGTTTGATGAACTAGTTATTAATGAAAAGAAAGAAATTATTATAAGTGGGGGAAGCAATAATTATAAATCCATTGGTGATTTCCTTGTGGAAGTTAATGATTCTCCTTTTTTTAAAAATAGTCTTCAACTCAAAGACTCTAAGACAATAACAGAAAACCAACAAGGTATAGACATTAGGGTTGAGTCGTTTAGAGTGACGGGAAAAATAGAGATATTTGATCCCTTTAGGCAGTAGTATTAGATGTTAGTAAAAGTAGTAAAAAATATTTGGTTACTTTTTCTTGTTCTTCTTGGAATAGATGTTTTGCAAATGTGGGAAAAACACAACACTGAGCTGACAGCGTTGAATGAACAAATACCTGTATTAGAATCTAAAATCCAACGTTCAAAAAAACATAAAAAGAAAATAAAACAATACTTAGAAGATATTCAAGAAGCTAAGAAACAGATTAATCTTGTTGCGGAAGAGGTAGAAAAAATTAGTCGCCAATTGCCTGATACGATTGATGACACAGAAAATCTTGTTCTAATTAAAAAAACAGCAGATGGATTAAATATTAAGAATGTTTTTTTAAGCCCTTTAAATGAAGAAAATAGAGGGTTTTTTGTAGCTAAGAGATATGAATTAACAGGAGTTGGAACTTTTCTGCAGTTCTTGGTTCTCATGGAAAAAATTGGAGCTGATGATAGGTTATTGAATGTTAAAAATGTTGAATTTACTCGTTCGAAAGAGAGGCAAAGAGGGCGTTTTCAAATTATTGATGCCAAGGTTATTGTAGAAGCGTATCGCTATAATAGCGATTATAAAGAGAGCAGAGGTATTGATGAAATTGAAAAGCAGTTTCAAGAAGATCAAAAAAAGAAAAAGCGAAAAAAACGAAAAAAGAAATCAAGAAAGAAAAAGGCTTAATCGGTGAACAAATGCTTTATTATTATATTTGCTAGTTTATTTAGTCATGTTTATGGCCAAGAGACTCAATCCAAGGAAGTGATAAAAGAAGAGGCTAAAGAAGATGGGCTTCAATCTAAAAAGTCAGGTTTCTTTGAAAATGCTAAAGGAAATATACAAGAACTTATCGAAATGAGGGATCCTTTCAAAAGAAAGAGAATTAGGCTAAAAAGTCGAGACAAGTCGTATGGAGGTTTTCTTCGGGATAGTAGCTATTCTAATCTCCCTGCTATTGATGGTGTTCCTTTAAATCAAATCAGAGTTGTCGGTATTCTTTTGGGGAAGCAGAGAAGGGCTATTGCAAAAATAATGGAAGGTGACAAGCTTGGCAATGATGCTTTTATCCTTAAAGAAGGAATGAGCTTAGGAGAGAATAAAGCTGAAATTAAGGCCATTCTGCCTGGAGGAATAGTTCTCGTTGAGAAGATTCAGAATGTTTACGATCAAGATGAGTATATTGAAACGATTATTCCCGTTTCAACTCAAGTTAACTGAAGCATTTGGCTTTAATCTGAATGAAAAGACTCGGTTAATTTAGCTTCTGTTTTGATTTCTAATTAATGCTATAATAAAAAGAAAACCGCTAGTTCCGGCTACTTATGGAAGAG
Organism: Bacteriovoracaceae bacterium; assembly: GCA_965206965.1. Taxonomy (GTDB): domain Bacteria; phylum Bdellovibrionota; class Bacteriovoracia; order Bacteriovoracales; family Bacteriovoracaceae; genus CBDBLK01. Next base: position 1,230,048 of record OZ242254.1, read on the forward strand.
TATTATGGAAAAAGGATTTTTTCGATCTCTTATTTTTATCGCTTTATTTGGGTTATTTTTATCAACTTCTTTAGCTGAAGAGCTTACTGAGCTAAAGGCCATTAACTTTCGCCAGAAGGGGGATATTAGTCGATTAGAGATGGTTTTTGATAAAGATGAAGTTGCTGCTGATAAGCTTCATATTTCCGAGGATAAACAAGTCATTATCGACCTGAAGGGTGTAAGAGCAACAGATAGGGTGATGAGAGCTTTTGATACATCAGAATTTTCAGGTTCTGTTGTTTTTGTTTCTGCCTACAAAAAACCAGGGAAATCTTCTGATATTAGAATTGCTATTCAATTGAGAGACAATGTCCGAACAATTTTGAAACGGCAATCTAAAAGGGTTGTATTAGAGGTTGAAAATCGCTTTGGTGTTTTTAATCAGCAGGAGGTTTTTGATTCAAAGAAATTTGAGGATAAGGTCGCGGATGTAAAGGGCGAAAGTGGTAAATTTCATACGCCTAAATCAGAATCAGTGGAGGATATTTTAGAAAACCTAACCCTATCAGGAAGAAAAAAATATATTGGAAAAAGAATTTCTTTGGATATAAAGGAAGTCGCTGTTGAAGATATACTTAAAATGATTGCTGAAGCTTCAGGTTTTAATATTATATTGACTGAAGAAGTTCGAAAACTTCCACCACTTACATTAAATTTGACAAAAGTTCCTTGGGATCAAGCTCTGGATACAATACTTGGTTTGAATAAATTGGTAGCTAAAAAAAATGGAATTATACTAATGATTCAATCTCTTGTGAGCGCAACTAAAGATAGGGAAGATGAAGTAAAAGCGAAAAGACTAGCTTTAAAACAAGAGCCTTTAGTAACGAAAGTATTCCCTATTAGTTATGCTATTACTAAAGATCTGACAGCTATACTGAAAGAATATTTAACTAAAGGCAGAGGGAATATTTCTGAAGATATTAGAACGAATTCTTTAATTATTAAAGATACGCCAGATACTATTGAGAAAATTAGGAAAATTATTGGAGTTCTCGATACTCAAACGCCTCAAGTTCTTATTGAGTCTAAAGTTGTGGAAGTAAATGAGTCTTATTCAAAAGAAATAGGATTGAGAAGTGGGGTTAATTTTGGTTTTGATCCTGTCGGTCGTGTGGGAAATGAGCCCCCTTCTGTTGTCGGTGCGAGTCTTACTGAGGGTACAAATGGAGGCCCTGGCTTTTCTTTTAGCTCAGCTCCCGCGGATACAGGTGGAGCGATTCGCTCTGTCTTTGGATTAGCCATTTCTCGTTTTAGTCGTTTAACAAACTTGAATTTCACTTTGCAGCTTTTGGAAGCGGAGTCTAAAGGCAAGATTGTTTCTAGTCCAAAAGTTGTTACTCAGAATAAGAAGAAAGCGGTTCTTAAATCGACCAAAACAAATTCATTTCGAAAAGTTTCAGGAACTGGTGAGGCAACAGAGGTTACTTTTGAAGAAGTTGAAGCTCAAATTGAGTTGGAGGTAACTCCTCAAATTACAAATGAAGGATCAATTATTTTGCAAATGAGTTTAACGAAAGAAGACTTTGGTGAGCGCCCTTTTCCTGATGCTCCACCAGAAAAACTTGGTAATAATGTTCAAACTAATGTTCTTGTTGAAAATGGAAGTACGATCGTTTTAGGTGGTTTGTATGAGTACCAGAAGAGAGAACAGCATTCAGGGGTCCCTTTTTTAAAGGATATACCGTTAGTAGGTTGGCTTTTTCGAACGCCTTACGCTCCGGAAACCTCTAAAAGAGAAGTTATTATTTTCATTACTCCTCGCATTATCAATCAGGAGGAGGCGGGCATTGTTGAGAGGGGATAGACATTGGCAAATGATAATTCACTCTCCCCATTAATAATCAAATACGAAACCATTCTTGGGCGAGATCCTCGGTCGAGAGTTTTTGCTCCTCTTGCAGAATCTTATAGAAAAATTGGTCTTATTGATAAGGCCTTAGGCATTCTCAAACAAGGTGTTCGATATAATCCTGAATACGTTATGGGCTATTTAGGGTTAGCAGCTTGCTATGTCGATGAGGGGCAAGATCAGTTAGCTTATTCAACACTTAGACCTATTGTGGAAGCCAATAGGGACAACCTTAAGTTGCAGAGGTTATTTGCAGAAGTCTGTATGAAGTTGGAACTTCATGCAGAGGCTTTAGATACTTATAAATATCTTTTATTTATAAACCCAAGAGATCAGAGCTCTGCAGAAAGGGTTAAAGAATTAGAGTTAAAAGCTGAGGAGGTTTTTACTTATCACTCAGGATCAGAAGCCGAGCCTATTAAGTTTGATCTCTCCCATTTGGATTCAGATCCTCTCTCTCATGGGGATCGTTTGGAAGAATGGGTACGAGTAGATTTGAGTGGGAGTGAGGAACTTGGTGAAAGTGAGGAGGAGTGGTCTGTTGAGGAATTAGAATCCACCCCACCCCTAAGTCACAATGAACTTAAGGCTGATGAGCTACTTTCTAGTGAGGAGCCAACTCAAGAAGTAAGCTCTTTTAGAGAGGAAGAATATTTTGAAAATAGGGGAAAAAACTTTGATCCCGCGCCAGTCATTACTCATACCTTGGTTGATTTGTATATTCAGCAAGGACATTTAGTTAAGGCTAAAGCTGTTTTGGAAAAAATTCTTGAAATTAATGAGGGAAGCCAAGAAACGGTTAAAAAACTGCAAGAAATAGAGCTTCTTCTCAATGAAGAGCAGGCCCTTACTTTCCCTGAGAAGGAGGAAGAAAGGGGACGTCAGAATCTCATGGGTCTTTTTGAAAAGGCAACCTCAGAAGAATTGGAGCCTGATAAAAGCAGGCTTGAGTCCCTCCTTTGGAGCTTTAATAATGCAATACAGAAGAGAGCTCAAGAAGGGAAAGATTAATTAGTTTTAATATATCGGTTAGACTTAGTTTCCCATCACGCTCTGCCTTTACATCATTTCAAAGAGTTGATAAATTGACGCACTAAAGAAAAATGGGCGTATCAATGCCGAAATTCAAAAAAGTTTTGGTTCTTAATGGTCCAAATTTAAATCTGTTGGGTAAGAGAGAACCTGAAATTTATGGAACTGAGACTCTTGATGAAATCCGAGAGTTTGTCAATTCTCAGTTGGAGGGACTTGCTCCGGAATGGGAGTGGTTTCAATCTAATAGCGAAGCCGAACTAATTGAGCGAATTCATACTGCTATTGACGAATCTTGGAATGGGATTGTTTTTAATCCTGGGGCTTTTTCTCATACAAGCGTGGCGCTTTTAGATGCTCTTAGGGCTTATCCTGGTTTGAAAATTGAAGTTCACCTTTCAAATACTAACGGGCGAGAAGAATTTCGTAAAACTAAAGTGACAGCTCAAGGTGTTGATGGTGTTATTGAAGGTTTAGGTAAAAATTCATATTTATATGCAATTAGAGAAATAATTAACGCTTAAAAGGAACCAAGAAATGGAATTGCAGACCACTGAGTTGAAGAAAGGGGCTAAAGTAGAAGTGGATGGAAAGCCCTTTGTGATTACAAAATCAGATTTTACAAATCCTGGTAAAGGTTCTGCTTTTGTTAAAGTTAAATTAAAAAATCTTGAAACAGGAGCAGTTATTGAGAGGACTTATAAATCGGGCGTGTCGACTGGCGTAATAAGGCCAGACTTAGAAGAGCGTGAAGTTGAATATATGTATGCTGATCAAGATGGATTTAATTTTATGGATCAAAGTAACTATGAAACGATTCATATTACCAATGAAAGAATTGGTGATGATAAGGATTGGTTGCAAGAAGGAATCAAACTTAAAGTACTTTATTTTAAGAGTAACCCAATATCTATTGAATTACCTAATTTTGTTGCTTTAAAAATTACACAAACAGACCCAGGGTTAAAAGGTGATACTGCGCAAGGGGGAACTAAAAAAGCAACTCTTGAAACGGGTGCTCAGGTGAATGTACCTCTTTTTATTAAAGAGGGCGAAGTGATTAAAATAGATACTCGTACTGGTGATTATATCGAGAGAGTTAACAAGTAGAGGCTGTATGGATCTTGAAAAAATAAAAAGATTGATTGAATTAGCAAAAGATCAGGGTGTTGCCGAATTAAAAATAGAAAACGGTGATGAGAAATACTGTGTTAAGATGCCTTACGGAAATTCTCCCGTAATGAGTACGCTAACTCAAGCACCGATTACGGAGAAGCCAGCTGCTGAGTTTATTTCAGAGGTTGTTAAAAAGAGTTCACCATCAGATGGTCTAATTGAAGTAACTTCACCTTTTGTGGGAACTTTTTATCGGTCAAGCTCACCCGAGGCTGATCCCTACGTATCACATGGTGGGAAGATTTCTCCAGGGCAAGTCCTTTGTATTGTTGAAGCTATGAAAATTATGAATGAAATTGAAAGTGAAGTTTCTGGTGAAATCGTAGAGGTTTGTGCTGAAAATGAAACTTATGTTGAGTACGGTCAGGTCTTATTTAAAGTTCGCCCATCATAGTTAGCATTTGCTTTTGAAATAGTACTGGTTATTGAAGAAGGTCATTTTTTATGAAATTTAATAAAATCTTAATAGCTAATAGAGGTGAAATTTCTGTAAGGGTTCTTAGGACTTGTAAAGAGTTAGGTATCGAAACAGTTAGCGTTCATTCAAGTGCCGATGAAAATAGCTTGCATGTAAAGCTTGCAGATGAATCGGTTTGCATAGGTCCTGCGAAATCTGCTCTTAGTTATTTGAATATTCCTGCTATATTGTCAGCAGCTGAAATTACAGGAGCTCAAGCGATTCATCCAGGGTTTGGATTTTTATCTGAAAATAAAGAATTCGCTGAAATGTGTAAAAAATGGGAGATTGAGTTTATTGGTCCCAATGTAGAGTGTATAGAGAAGCTTGGTGATAAGATTTTATCGAAGGAAATAGCGCAAGCCGCAGGTTTGCCTGTATTGAGACCAATTAAAATTAATGAATTAAGCGATGATGAAATTTTGGAAGAAGTAAGAAAAATGGGCTTCCCTATTCTTATTAAAGCTTCCGCTGGCGGTGGCGGAAGGGGTATGAAGAGAATTGATAAAAATGAGGATGTACTTCCTAACATCCAAAGATTGAAAACAGAAGCTAAAGCAGGTTTTGGCGATGACACTTTATTTATCGAGAAATTTATTACAAATCCTCGTCATGTTGAGGTTCAAATTTTAGCAGATAAGCATAGAAATGTTATTCACTTAGGGGAGAGAGATTGCACTATTCAGAGGCGTTTCCAAAAAGTGATTGAAGAATCGCCCTGTCCTGTTTTATCGGAAAGCAAGCGTAAAGAAGTTTGTGAATCGGCAGTAGCACTAGCAAAGTATGTGAACTATGACTCTGTAGGTACTGTTGAATATCTCTATGACCAGGATGAAGAGAAGTTTTATTTTATGGAGATGAATACTCGGATACAAGTTGAACATCCTGTGAGTGAACAAAGAACGGGCATTGATCTAATAGCTGAGCAAATTCGTTCAGCTGAGGGGGGTAAATTACTAATAAAACAGAGAGATGTTAGTTTTTTTGGCCATTCAATGGAGTGTCGAATTAATGCTGAAGATCCAAAGACCAATGCACCTAGTCCTGGAATGATTCTTTATTATCACAGACCTGCGGGTATCGGTGTTCGCGTAGATGATTTTATCTATTCTGGTTATAAGGTTTCTCCATTTTATGACTCAATGATTGCTAAGGTTATTGTTTCTGCCCCCGATCGTGAGACTGCTTTGAATAGAATGTATCGTGCTTTAGACGAGACTGTGATAGAAGGCATTAAGACGAATAGAACCCTTCACATGGATATTATTCAAGATGAAGATTTTAGAGGCAATAATTACTCCACGAACTTTCTCAACCTTAAAATGCAGTAAAATTAAAGTCTGTTAAGTGTTTAAAAATATTGGGAAAGTAGTACCAGTAGAAAAACACTTAGGGGCTTTATGGAAAATCTTAAGTTAGCTCAAATTGAGTTTGAAAAATTAAATTTCTACAAGGCCTTCAAGTATTATTCTAAGTCATTAAACTTGGAGTCTTTGAGCTCTTCTGACAGAATTCATTGTTGTCAGAAAATAATTTCGATTTCAAAAAAATTAGAACTAAAAATACCTAATCAAACTTTAAAGAAACTTGGGGCTATTTATTTAGAAGAGAGGAATACTAGTGAAGCTATAAAAATATTTGAACTTCTTCTTATTGAAAATAAAAGCTCTGAAAATTTTGAACTCATTTACACTGCTTTATTGAATTCTGGAGAACTTAAAAGAACTAAAAAAACTGTTTATTTGTATTTAGATTTTTTATTAAAGAGAAAATTAGCAACTAAAGGATTAAATTTTTTAAAAACACTACCTCTTTCTGTAATAGAGAAAAGGAAGTTGTTTTTTTTTAAGATTCATTTTTTTTCCTTAAAGGGAGATTTCAATGAGCTAGTGAATCTTTGTATTGAGCTAAAAAATGAAGATAGAGAAAATAAAATAAATAATTTGGAATTACTATTAGAAGTACTCGATGAGCATGGAGCTCTATGGAAAGGAAATAGAGAGCTTTTGGGAATTTTTTTAGACTTATTTTTAATTGAGAACACGATGAGTTTTATCTCTTTGAAAAGAGAGAAAAAATTCATAATGAAATTAGCATTTGATTCGTTGTTTGATAAGAGCTTAAAAAGTAAGGGTTTGGAGCTTATTAAATGTTATGCTCGATTTTTTAATAGAAAAAACCTTGGATGTTTAGCAGCGAAATTGACTGAGGATATGGTTAGCTTTGATTTTTTTTCAAAGCTTCATGAAGAAAAAGATTTTAACACAATGAATTTTGATTTAGGTGATGATTTGAAAGAATCTTCAAATCTTAATGAGATTGATCAATTAGAAAAGAACATAAAATTTTTAATGAGCACAAATCAAAATCAAAAAGCTTATGAACTAGCTTTGAGATTGAAAAAATTGAACTCTAATCACTCTATTTTAAAGAATTTTTTTAAAATTGATGTTGTCGAGAATTATGAAGAAACTCATCACAAAATCATAGATAATTTGTTAAAAAGTATCAATTTATATACATCCAAAAAGTGGAACTCTTTTGAAAAAACACCTGAAAATCTTCTTAGAAAAACTATTTTGGCAATGCCAATAAATGACCTTGAAAAATATTGCTCTGATTTAGTTTTTGCTTTGAATGGCCTTGAGTTTCCTAATATCTCTATAGATTTATTAACGTATTTATCAAAGCAAATTAGTGATAAAAGGTGGGTTTTAGAACATAAGTATTTATTAGTTGAGACATTGATCTTGGCTGAAAGACCATATGAAGCCCTTGATATAATTGATGATGTGATCGGTGCATACCCGATGCTAAACAATGAAAAAGCAGGTTTTGCCTATTTAAGAGGAGAATTACTTTTAAGTATTGATTGTAAAGAGATGGCCCTAGAGATGTTTAGGTTTGTTGATAGTTTGAAACCTGGATTCAGGCTTGTTAGGGAGAGGATTAGGACACTTGAAAAAAGTAAATAAAGTCTTTGTTATATTTATTGCTTTTGTGTTTCTAATTTTTGGAGTTTTGTGGAAAATTTTGCAAACAGAAGGCTTCGCTAAATTTGTATCGAATCGTATAGAAAAAATTATCAAAGAGAAGTCTCATATTGAAGTTAGTTTTGAAAAAATGGAGTTTGAACTATTTCCACCTGCAACGATACTTAAGAGCGTTACGATCAAAGATTTGAGGAAAAATAAAATTGTACTTGAAGCTGAAGGTATTGGAGCGCGGTTTGGTTTTTTTGATTTTTTATCAAAGGATATATCGATTGGAGAAGTGTTTGTAAAAAATGGATCGATTTACTCTTCGTTGAAGATATTTAATTCTAAAAATAAAAAAATAAAAAATAGTAATTATTTTGAAATTTATAAAAAATTTATTAGAGATAAAATACCAGTAAGTATCAAATCAATTGCTTTTGATAATGTAGAGTTAACAACAATTTATGGGGATTTATTAATAAGATATTTAAATTTTGGTCTTTATGAAAACGTAGTAACAGCGAGAGGAGAGGTAGAGCCTTTTCATGATATTAAGACTTTCTTTCCAGAGCTTCCAAGCGTAAATATGATCTCATTTGATTTGCAACTTATGAATCAAATTTTGAGAATAAAATCGCTTATGATAAATGAAGAACTCAATAGTATAAAGATTAAAGGAACAGTTGATATCTCTAAGAAGTTTTCATCAGGTATGCAAGCTAAATTTAATGGGGATTTAAGATTTGTAAATAAAATATTAAATAAAATATTAAATAAAATATTAAAAATAGATATAGGAAAGATAAAAGGGTTTGTTAAATTAAGTGCTTTTTTAAAAGGAGATATGACTAAACCTAATTTAAAGATGGTCTTAGATGGTCATAGTGTTGAGTCAGATTTTTTTAAATTCGATTCTATTTATGCGAAAGCTTTTTTGGAAAATTCCAAAATTTTTATTTCAGAGCTTAAGACATCTATTAATAAGGGCATTGTTTCATTTACTGGTCCTGTTGAGTTAATGGATATTGAATCTCAAAAATTTACTATAAAAAAAATTAAGGCCAATACAAAAAATTTGCGTTTTAATGATGTAGTTTATTTCTTGAAAGGAAAACTTAGAGATTTCAATTTTAGAATTTCAGGTCCTTTGAATATAGATTTTCATAATGACCATTTGAGCATATTGCCTGAAGATGATTTGGAAATAAAAAATTTAATTCTTTCGAGTAATGATCTAAGAAACCCTATTGTATCGAATTCTAATATTAAAATTCTTGAGCAATCAAAAATTGATGTGTTTTACACTGGTTTAGTAGAACTTGAACTATCTTTCGAATTTCCTGGTAGTGTTGTTCATGCGAAAGGTTCAATTGGTGATAATCATTTAAAAATTGATTTAAGAGATTCATTTGTTGATTTTAAAGGATTGGGGCCAATTTCAGGGTTGCAATTGTATGGTAGGAGTAAAATGGATGGACAAATCTCAGGTTCATTTGAAGATACAGTGCTAGATTTTAATATGGAGGCTGAAAACTTCTCTTTGTTAGAAATGAATTTAGGTCAAGTTGGTGGCAATGTAAAAATTTATTTAAAGAATGAACAATTAATATTGAAGAATATTAATGGTCAATATGATCAATTAGCTTATGATGCTTTTGGAAAAATATCGTTTAAGGGAGATGAAAACCTTGGGTTAAATTTTAGAATAAAAAAAGGGCAAATGAGTGATTTGAAAAAGATGATCCCAGAAGTATTTTTGAATATAAAAAATTATTTGAAGTTGGTTAATTTTAACCTTGAGTCGGAGTTCAATGTTAGTGGTGGATTTCAATATGATAAATTAAAAATAATGGGTAAAGTTAGTGGAAAAAATGCTCTTATTATGAAGGAGGATTTTGATAAAGTTGCAGCATCTTTTTTATATCAATCAGGGAAAATATCAATTAATGAATTATGGTTGAAAAAATTGCAAGGAACTTTAAGAGGAAATTTTTTTTACACAATACCAACTAGAGATTTTCGTTATCGTTTAATTGCCTCAGCTTTTCGCTTAAGAGATTCGAATTTTTATAGATTACTTAATCTTGGTTATGATGGAGATATTTTTGGGGAATTTTATGGAGAAGGTGATAGTAATGATTTCTGGTCTAGAGCTCAGGTTAAGTTGTCAAATGCTCGTGTAGGGAATAGGAAGATAAAGGATTCTTTATTAACTATTCATAATAATGGGCCAGATGTTTTTGTTATCGCACAATTATTAGGGGAACAAATAAAAATGGATTCTTATATTAATTTGGCTCCAAAAAAGAATAAAAAGAGATCCTATATAAATGGTTACATTAATATAGAAGATATAAAAATATTGTTAGGTTCTCTATCAAGTCACAATACTATGGATGACTCTATTGAAGGGAGTGGTCAAGCGTCCTTTGTTTTGAATTTTAATATTAATAATTGGCGAAATTTGAATCTTAATTTTGATTTTAAAAATGGATTCTTTAGAAGAAAGAAAATGGCGTTAGTGTTTAATGATTCCAAAAAAATTATCATCAATAATGGACTTATTAAAGATTGGGATATGAAATTTAGTGGCTTAGGTATTAACTTTGAATCGATAGGAAAGGGCAATCTTAATGATAAGTTTAATATAGAGTCTATTTTTGATTTAGATGGCAGTATTCTCGAATTGTTGAGTCAAAAAGTGACAAATTCTTTAGGGACATTGAAAGGACGTTTTCGTCTAGTAGAAAAAAAAACAGAGAGTGTTAAGCTTCTAGGCTTAAAAACTTCAGATCTTTCTTTTCGTATCGAGAGTGTTCCTGGTGTTTTTCAAAATACTAAATTTGAAATACTTCTAGATAAGAACAATCTACTTTTGGAAAATTTTAAATCTCAGTACGGAGGAGGTTTAATTAGTGGTTCTGGAAGTATTGGATTTAAAATACCGCTTCCTGTTGTTAAAGCACGATTCGACATAAAGCAAATAAGGGTTCCCTATCTTGATAAATCAAATTTTGTTTTAAATGGAGATATTGCTTTCGAAGGTAATCAGTTCCCTTACTTATTAAAAGGTGGGGTTGATATTATTCATGGTGAAATTAAGAACGAAATAAAAGACTTATTTTCTAATATTGTTAATAACAGTAGTTACCAACGCTTTATGCCAGAAACTTATTTAGAAGGTAACTTTAACCCTGTCGAAAGTGATTTGCAGTTGAATATTTTTAAACCTATTTTAATTAGAAATAGTATATCGAAGATTTTTTTGAAAGGAGATTGTCATATTTTTGGTCCATTGGCAGACCCTTATTTAAATGGCGTTTTTGAAGTGGTTAATAAGGAAAGCAAATTTATCTTTAGAGGACATGAGTTTCAGCTGAATGAAGGAAAAATTATAATGAATGACCGAGAGAGAAAGAAATCTCCCGAACTTAATATTAGAGGTGTTGCTAAGATAAATGAATATGATGTTTTTATAGAAATAGATGGCCCTTTAGAAAAGCTAAATATTATTATGGATGCTTCTCCCTCTTTATCTCAAGAAGATATCTTAAGTCTTTTAACACTGGGGGTAACATCTAATATTTCTAAGAACCTTGGTGATAAAGAACGGAAATCGGTAACAACTTTAGGTATTGGCAGTCTTATTTTAGATCAACTTGGAATAAACCAGAGCTTGAATGATAGTTTAGGGCTTCAATTGCAGGTAACACCTGATATTGAAGAAGAAAAAAATTTATTAGAGGGAAGAACTGAGAGTTCTTCTGTATCGACAGATAGAATTAAAACGTCCACTAAAATTCAGGTTAAGAAAAAAATTAATAAAAATATTGATGTTTCTATAAGCAGTAGAGTCGGTGGTACTGGGCAAGGCAAAAAGGAGATGGCTGTTGATGTTAAAATTAAAGAAGATTTTTCAGTAAAAGGAGTTTACGAAATTCAATCAACAGATGACTTGGATAATAAAAATCTTGAATCATTTGGAATAGATTTTATTAAGAAATTTAAATTTTGAAAATATTAATATTTTTTATTTTTACTTTTTATTGTCAAATAATACTGGCTTCTACAGTTCAAGTATCTTGTCCAAATTGGCAAGATTGTAAAGAGATTGAAAAAGAAATCAATACTGGTTTGCTTTCTTTAAAAAATAAGAAAAAAGAAATCAACTTCCTAAAGTCACTGGCATTAAATTCGAGTTTCTCTGAATTCAAAATGCTAGGTAAAATAAGATTAAATGGTGAACGTTTATATAAATTGTTTTTGACTAAAAAATCTCGATATAAATTAATAAATTTAAAAACTCCAAATGATTTAGAAGTTGATAATTTGAAAAAAATCTTAGGTATAAAGAGTGGTGATTATATTAATTTGGAGAAAATAAAAAGAGGTCTTGTTGAGATAGAAAAAACGCTTCAAGAAAAAGGGTATATTGGTATTAAAACGTCTTATTCTTTTAGTGGCTTAAAGCATGGGCCTGTGCTTAATATTTCTGTTTTATATAAAGATATTATTATTATTGAAGATGTTCTTTTTGAAGGTGATAGAAAGCAGCTCCCCAAAAATATCATGGCAAACCTTTTAAGTTATAAAGGGAATAATTTCAATAAAATTGATTTGAAAATTAAAAACGAAGAGGTTAAGCAAGAGCTTTTCTTGGAAGGCTTTTACAAAGCAAATGTCAAATTAGGTTTTAAAGATGGAAAAAGGAGAAATTCTAAAATCGTAATTTTTGAAATTGACTTAAATGAAAAAACAAATATTCATTTGAGAGGTAATAGATACATTAATAGAGACTCTTTTTTTCAGAAGTATAGAAGAGTGATCCAAAATGAAGGGCGAGAGGTAAACGAGAAATCCTTTAAGAGTACAATTATTGAAATATATAAAGAAAGAGGAATTTATGGGAGCAAGATTTTTGTAGAAAAAAGGCATGGTACTTATAGTAATGGTACTAGTTTTGTTAATTTTTATATAAATATTAAAGAAGGGAGTAAAATAAAAGTTAATAGATTAAGGTTTTATGGAAATTTAAAAATAGATGTTAATAAATTAAAAAAATTATTCTATAAGAAAGCATCATCATTAGCATCAAATGATTATTTAGATGAGATTTTTTTAGATGAATTTTCTAACATTCTTAAGAACTATTTTTTTAAAAATGGTTATATTTTAGCTACTATTAGCAAACCTCAGATCTTAATAGCTTCAGACAAAAAAACTGCTGAAGTTTCCTATACAATCAAAGAAAGGCAACAATGTATTGTTAGTGATATTGTGTTGGCTAATATTCCAAAAAAATTAGTTTCCAATGTAATAAAAGAGCTAAAAAATAAACCAGGGAAGCCATTAAATATTGTTGACCTTGAGAAGGACTTAGCAAAAGCTTTAGAAATAGTGAGAGATAAAGGTTATTTTTTTGCAAAAATTATAAACCTAGCAAAAAAAAATATTATTAATTATCAATCGAATTATACAAAATCAAAAATCTTCATTGAGTTTGATCTTGGGCGTAAGATGATATTTCAATCACTCGTTGTCAGTGGAAATCACCAGACAAGATCTGTTATTATAGAGAGAGAAAATAAATTAAAAAAAGGTGATGTCGTTACGCCAAAAGAGTTGAAAAAGCTTCGTGACCATATTTCTTCTCTTGGTATTTTTTCTCATATTCATATTGTTCCTTACACAATAAATAGTTTTTCTGATTCAGAGATTGATGAAGTTAATTTATTAGTTCAAGTACAAGAAAAAGAATTTGGTAGTGGAGAACTCGCTCCTGGCTTTCGAACAGATCTTGGAGCTAAGCTTTCATTTAATGTTACGTATAGAAATTTATGGGGAAGAAATCATTCAATTGCTTTAAAAACTCAGGTTAACCGCAGACTTACATTAAGTGAGTTAGATGAAAGAAGAAAAAATAATGGGAAACATCGAGCTGAAGGGCTTATGAGATTAAGTTATACATGGCCTTATTTGACTCGTTTTTTCAATGGTGGAGTCAGCTTTTCTTACCAGAGGAAAAGATTTTCTAGCTTTGATGCTGATATTTGGAAACTTTCTCCACAAATTAACAAGCAATTTACAGATTTTTTTTCAAGTTATGTAAAATATCAGTTTGAAAGGATTCGTCAATTTGATGCTACAGAAGAAAAGGATAGAGAAACATTTAGAGTTGGTAGTATTACGCCCTCTTTTCAATTTGATTTCAGAGACAACTCAATTACTCCAAGATCGGGATCTTTTTTTAGTTTGAGTTGGGAGTTTGCTAATCCTTTTTTCTTATCAAAGAAGGAAGAAAATTCAGAAATTAACTTTTCAAAAATTGTCTCTCGTAATCGCTTTTATTATCCTCTCTTTGATAAAGTCTTGGTTTTAGCGTTTTCTGTTAGTGGAGGGTATCAAGTTAATTATGCAGATAGTTTACAGTTCAATAGTAATGGCCAGGCTAGGCTTAATGAAGATGGAAGCTTGAGAACTGTAGGCTATATTCCCTCTATTAAAGTTTTTCGCTTGGATGGATTTGATGTGCTGCGGGGTTTTACTGATACCGAAGCCAATCGTTTGGATAATGGAGGTGATATTAATGAAGTAAGAGTCCAGGGTTCTGCCTATTTTACAAATATAAAGTTTGAACCTAGGTACTACCTCAATGACTCTATCATTTTGGGATGTTTTTTTGACGCGGGGCATGTATACTTGAATACGTTTAAACCGCTGAATATTCGTTCTTCTGTTGGAGTAAGTTTTAAATTTTTGACTCCAGTAGGCACGCTAGACTTTGACTATGGAGTAAAGACTCAAAGAAAGCGCTTGTCTGATGGTACAAAAGAGAGTTTTGGGCGTTTTCACCTTTATATTGGGTTTTTCTAAATTTCTCAATAGAAGGATCTTCCTTGACGAGAGGCTCAAGAGTCTTATATAAACCTATCCACTTATTTTCCGTACTTATTGACTAGAATCGTTGTTGAAGGGCGAGTTATGTATATTGAAAAGTCATTTGTGCTTAAACCCTCTGAGGTAGATAAAAGCTGGTTTATTATTGATGCCAAAGACCAAGTTGTTGGTCGTTTAGCGACACGTATTGCTGATCTTCTGAGAGGAAAACATAATCCTCAGTATACACCTCATACGGACTCGGGTGGCGCTGTTGTAGTTGTTAACGCAAGTAAAGTTCGTTTTACTGGCAATAAACTGGAAGAAAAAAAATACTATAGGCATTCAGGTTATGTTGGGGGTTTGAAAACTCGTACGGCAAAAGAACAGCTTGAAAAGCGCCCCGAGCTTGTTATTATGAGTGCTGTCAAAGGCATGCTTCCTAAGAATTCTTTAGGGCGCAAACAGCTCACTAAACTTAAAGTTTATGCTGGTTCAGAGCACCAGCACGAGGCTCAGAAGCCGGTAAAGATTGAATTATAATTCTCATTTAAAAAGGTAAATTGATTATGGTTGTAAAGGGAAAAACTTGGGGAGCTCATGCTGTAGGTAGAAGAAAATCCTCTGTGGCACGTATTTATGTTTCTGAGGGGAAGGGCTCACTTGTTATCAATAATCGTGAGCTTAAAGATTACTTTCCTCTTGCTACCAATAGATATGTTGTAAATCAGCCCTTAAACCTTTTAAAGATTGTCGATAAATATGATATTAAAGTGAACGTTAAAGGGGGGGGGACAACTGGCCAAGCTGGTGCTATTCGATTAGGCATTGCTCGTGTTTTATTAAAACTAAACCCTGCTATTCGTGTAGAGCTTAAAAAAGCTGGTTTTTTAACCCGTGATTCACGTAAAGTTGAACGTAAGAAACCTGGTCGCCCAGGTGCACGTAAACGTTTTCAATTTTCTAAGCGTTAATTCTCAGCTTAATTGGGCGATTTCTTTTGAGAATTTTAACTTTGGCTTCTTAGTTGATTTTTTGAGAATTGAGCTTTTGTATTCTCTATTAAAAATAACAGTTAAAAAATAGAAGAGCTGATTTCTTGTGCTCTCTTAGCTTGGATCTTTATACAAGAGTAAGTCTAGTTGTATATAAAAAATATGTTGAGTCACAAATTTATTAAAATTCGTGGTGCAAGGACGTATAACCTTAAAAATGTAAATCTTGATATTCCTATTAATAAACTGACCTGTATTACCGGTCCTTCGGGATCGGGAAAATCCTCTTTAGCTTTTCATACGCTTTTACTTGAATCGAAGAGAAGATTTTTAAATAGTCTACCTAATGATGTTAAATTCTTTTGGAATATGCCTCAAAGTGCTGACGTTGATAAAATAGAGCCCGTTTTACCTGTGTGGGGTTTAGCACAGTCAAATCCAATCATTGGTTCTCGACCTAATGTTGCTGATCTTATTGGATTATCGGAGCCCCTGCAAAAGTATTTTTTTGATTTTTCTCTTCCTGGTTGTTCTGTACATGGGATTCCTTATAGTAAAAAAAATGATCATCAGGAACTTGAACGATTTTTTTTAACTCATAAGGTTCAAGAACTTTCTTATTGGCATGTTTTTTTAAGGAAGGATTCTTTTAAAGTGAAATGGCCGAAAGGACCTTGGCCAAGTCGTACTTTCAACGATAAGGAGGGAGTTCGAGATTTTTTATCTTCAGATGAATATTGGGAGATATTTCGTTTTAAGTCAAAGGGTTTAGAAAGTGATTTAAAAAAAGTAGTCAAAAAAATTGAGGAAAATGGAAAATTATTTGAATATTTTTTTGTTGATAGTTTAAATAAAAGAAAGTTTTGGTTTCGTTTTTCTGAGGAAATGAAGTGCCTCAAATGTGAGAGAGGGATTGATCAAGCACCTCGAGCAGTAGAATTTAGCCCTTATAATGCGGCTGGTGCTTGTTTGGATTGCTCAGGTCACGGAATGATTCTAAAATACTCAGAAAAGAAAATTATTAAAAACCCTTATCTATCAATAAATGATGGAGCAATTCATCTCCTTAACTCGAGCCGGTTTCAATCATGGTTACCAATAGTAAAAAGGGAAATAAAGAAGAGAGGGTATGATTTAAATAAGCCATTCCGAGAGATCGAAGATCGAAATTTATGGGATTATTTATGGGAAGGCAATCGTAATTTTCCTGGTTTCCATGAGTTTTTTTGCTATTTGGAGAGCAAAAAATATAAGAAGAACGTAAGAATATATTTGCGTTCTTTTCAGGAGGAAGTTTTATGTAAGAGCTGTGGAGGGTGTCGTCTTTCAAGCTCGATTAGAGGTTTTTTACTCCCTCTTGCTGATGGATTTGTAAGTTATCAAGAGCTTTTGCAAAAAACAGTTTCAGATTTTCTTAATATCTTTTGTTGTCATCTCGAATCCATTCAGAATAAGTATCAGGTTGAAAGAGGAAAGAGTATACTTTCTTTTTTGAAATCAGCAGAAAAACTTAATCTTCAAGATCTAGGGATATGGAGAAAGGCTAAAGCTCTTACGGCAAGTGAATACCAAAGATCGCTTTTGTGCAAAATTTTAAGTTATAAAGGGTCGGGATCATTATTCGTTTTAGATGAGCCAAGTTTAGGTTTGGGTTTATCTGAGCAGAAATCTATTTTTGACTGTCTTCAAAACTTAAAAAAACAAGGAAACACTATAATTCTTGTTGAACATTCTGAGTTTTTAAAATCAAGAAGTGATTTTCTTGTAGAAATGGGGCCAGGGGCAGGTGCACTTGGAGGGGAAATTGTTAAAAGCTCTGTTCCTAAAAAAGTTAGAATGAGGTCTGTATGCAGAAAAATAGAAAAGAAAAGCAAATATAGACTATCAATAGGTCCTTTCTGTCATGAAGGTTTAAAATTAAAAAAAGTGTTTTTTCCAGCCCATTCAATCTCTTTAGTGACAGGAAATAGTGGAGTAGATAAAAGCACTTTAATGTTTAAGAAAATTGCTAATTCCTTGTATTTTTTAGCCTATGGTGAACCTTACTCTTCTCCTGATGATATTGAAAAAAATGTTCGATCTAATTTTGAATTTACAGATGTTCATGTCTTTGAGCCAGGAGTTCGTCGGTTATCTGGCCGATCGACGGTAGGAACTTTAACTGGATTTTCTTCTTTATTAAGAAATTATTTTACAAACCTTCCTGTTTCTCGATCATTGAATTTAGAAAAAGGGCATTTTAGCTCAAATTCTGAGTTGGGAAGGTGTCCAACATGTGAAGGTCGCGGGATTGTTCAGATTGAAATGAGTTTTATGGAAGATATGGTTTTGACCTGTGAGGATTGCAAAGGGATGAAGTTAAGACCTTTTTATGCAACTATTTCTGATGGGAAAATGATGGTTGTTGATGCTTTAAATCTTCCTATGGAAAAAATAATTCCTGAAATTCCTTTGACTCCAAAATACCAAAGACTTTGGCAATATATAAATGAGTTAAAGTTAGATTATCTCTCTATCGATAGATCCTTAGTCTCACTTTCAGGGGGAGAGAGACAGAGGGTGAGACTATTGGCTAATTTGCAAAAAGATATAAAGGATAGTTTATTGTTTTTTGAGAACCTGAGTGCTGGGCTCTCTCCTCTTGAGCTTGCGTCAGTTGGGCGCTTTTTACAAGATCTTACTCTTAAGAAGAATACTGTAATTTTGATCGATCAAAATCCATTTTTTTTTAATATCGCTAATTCAATCATTTCTTTCCCTAAAGACTTTACCTAAGTTATTAAAATTACTTCATTGAATCTTGATTGGCAGGGTAAAGTATTGAAACCATTCTACCGATAAATGAAAAAGATTGCTTGTCGTGTTGAGGAATGATCTATGTTGGTAAATGGTTTTAATATCTTATTATTTTTTCTTTCAACTCAGGTACTAGCTACTTCATTTCTTCCTACTCCGATTAGAGATCAAATTTCGCTTTCAAATGGGATTATTATTGGAACGTTTGAAAATAAATCTTATAAGAAAAACCCTGATGGTGAGGTAGTAACAGAGGCTTATTTCAAATTAGAGGGTCATGCAGGGATTGAAAAAAATTATCTTATGAACCCTAATTCTTTCAGAGTTCTTATTCCAGGGGGGAAGTGGCAAGGTATTGTTTATCATGTTAACGGAGCACCTAAATTTACTAAAGGAAAAAAAGTTGTTTTACTTTTAAAATATAATCGCTTTGGTTTTACACTTGCCAATCTGGCCATGTCTAAATTTGAAATTGTAAAAAAAGGAAAACAATCTTTTCTTGTTTCGGAAATTTTTGCAGATTATCCCAATATTGGTCAGATTGAGTGGATAAAATTTAAAAATATAGTGAACAAGCATTTTGATGGAGGTTTAATTCCTATAGGAGTGAATAAAATTGTTGTTGGGGGGGAGTTACAAAAATATAAATCATTTTCAAACTCTACTATTTCAACTCGTTTGGAAGAGGGAAGAGGCCCGGCTTCAACATATAGAAGTAAAAAAAGGGGTCTTGCAAGTACTTCAGGGAGTGAAAGCATCGGTATATTTTGGCTCATTATTATTTTAGGGATATCAGGAGGAGCTTCGGTTAGGGCCATAAAATCTAAGAGAGATTAAAAATGAAGTTATGGCTTTATTGCACTTATTTAATTTTCTTATCGAGTGTAGCTACAAAAGCTTATGTTTTTCAAATTGGTGATAATGGGCAAGTGTCTAAATGGTCGATCCAGGTAGGAGAAATCTCTTTTTCATTAGATACGAGTGGAAGTACTAGTGCCTCTTCTTCTCAAATTCAAAGTTATGCTCTTGATGCTGCGACCCAGTGGAATAGTACAAATGCGCCTAATTTAATAATTGAATTGGGTTCAGGGAATGAACTTTCTAGGAATGATATTGTTTTTAGTAATAGTAGTCTTTATTTTTCTGGAAGCTCTACTTTGGCTGTGACTCGAACAACTTCTCGAGAATCTGATGGACAAATTTTAGAAGCTGATATTTTTATCAAACCTGTGGGTAGCTTTAATTCCAATTCAGCAAAAGAGGAATATTTTGAATCTCTTATGGCTCATGAAATAGGCCATGCAATAGGGCTTGGGCACAGTCAAATTCATTATTCTACAATGTTTTATAGCCTTACTAGGGGGCAAAGAACTCTTCATTCAGATGATCTTTCAGGAGCAAATGCTTTATATGGAGTTTCAATTGGAACTGGAACAATAAGTGGTATAGTTGCCGGTGGCAGCTCAAAGATAGGTATTTTTGGTGCTCACGTTCAAGCTGTTTCATCACTTACTGGAAGAGTCGTAGCAGGTGCTTTTACTGAACAGAATGGTTCTTTTTCTATTAAAAACCTTCCTCTTAATGATGTCTATTTCCTCTACGTAGAGCCAGCAAAGCTTCTTTCTGCTCTATCTGACTTTTATAAAGATGCTCGTTCTAATTTCTGCTTAGGGGAAAGTTTTTTTCGAGGCAGCTTTTTTCAAATTTGTGATAATAGTCGTCGTGGTCATCCTCAGGGTATTTTACTGAATGGAAATCGTGATGTTGGAATTATTACTATTCGCTGTGGTTTAGATGTTCCGGTTAATTATTTGTCAAAAAGAGATAATTTAGGGGTTTTTGAGTTGAGTTTTGATGGGCAGAATGCTGGTGAGGCAATGGTAGGTTTTTTTTCTGAGTCAGATATCGTAGGTGGAAAAACTGACAAAATTAGAATTGACCTGAGCAATTTAAATGTTCCTACAAATAATTTTTTCTTTGAGGCTAAATTAATAGCACAAGATTTTTATTCTCAGGTTAAATGGGATATGAGAATAGATACTCCTACCGGTTTTACAACTTATACAAGCTCTGTCGATTCTGATGGTAATCCCGATCTTGATTTAGTTGCTCGAGTGGCTTTAGATCCATTGACATCTGGAAATAATGTGTTTGATCTTACAATTACGCCGACAAATTTTTGGACATTTTTATCAACTCAATCATTTTCAAGTGAAGATTATTTTCCTTCAAAGGCACATTTTGGTGATGGCTTGGGGTTTTATTTATTAGTGCTAAATGTTTCGCAATTTACAGCTTCTACTTATCAGCTTCATTCTCATTATAGATATGAGCCACTTCAAGACAATGCAGAGTGTATGGATGCTCCACGGACTTTTTTGGTGAAGTCATCTAGTTTTATTGCTTCAGAGTTTTCAAAAATAAAGAAAAAGCAAAAGGAGGAGAACTTGGCTTGTGGCAGCATAGCGCTTGATGGTGGAGGATCTGGGCCAACTGGGATGTTTCTTAGCTTATCGCTTGGTTTTTTAATGACTTTTTTAGTTTCTCGTTTCAAATATTTTTTAGTATCCAAAATTGAAGCAAATTGGTTATTCTATTAGCCAGTAATAATTTTTTTGTACGGAATTGATGAAGCTCCCAATTACTCTTTTTTGTATTTTTTTGATTTTTGTAGCTCAGGCGCAGAGTCTTTTAGATGAAACAATTCGTAGAATTTCTTCTAGAAAAAAAAGTGTTTTTTTAGAAAAAGGAGTTTTTCATAATGGTGGACCTAAACTAAAAACATCTCTAAAAGCTATTCGCCATCGTTATAATAGAAAAAATGGTTATGAAAGATTAGTCATGGATTTTGTAGGTAGTAAAATCCCAAGAGTTTATGGCTATATTTCTTCAAAGGAAAAAAAATTATATATTGATTTATTTGATACTTCTCTACCAAAGTCATTTGACTCATTTGGCGATAGTAAGTTTGTTGAATCCATCAATTTTTTTCCAATTCATGAAGGAACTCTTTCAATAGAAGTTAATTTTAAAAAGAAGGTAAGCCTAGATATTTTTTATCTTAAGAACCCAGGACGGTTCGTGCTCGATATAAAGGGCTAGATCTTTTCTCCTTTTGACATTTATTGGAGTCTATAATGTCTGATGTGGAATCCGACTACGAAGTTCAGATAAAACCTCAAAATGATGAAGAACTTACTTTTCCTGAAGAAGTTGTCATTATACCGATAATGAATAGTCCTATTTTTCCAGGAATGATTGCACCAATTATTTTGACAGAAGATAAGTTTACTCGAGAGTTAGATGAAGAATTAATGAGAAGTGGCTTTGTTGCTCTTAATTTGGTCAAATCTGATCTTAAAGATGACAAAGGAGATTTTGTTCCTGAAGAACAGGTTGATTTAGAGAATCGAGAAATAAAGACTAATGATGTTTATAAAGTTGGTGTTCTTTGTAAAATTGTTAAAAAATTGAAGCTTCCTGATGGCTCTGTCAATGTTCTTGTTCATGGAATTAAAAGATACCGAGCTTCTAAGTATAATCGTGAATCCCCTTTGATTATGGCTAATTATGATATTTTTGATGATATTCTTGAACCTGATGAGGAGCTCGATGCTTATACTCGCTCTGTCATCAACCAAGTGAAAAAATTAAGCGAAATTAATCCCTATTTTAATGAAGAAATGAAATTGGCAATGCTCAATTCTCCATCGCCTGGAGCTTTGGCTGATCTTGTTGCTTTTGCAATTAGTCTTGATATTCCTGAAGCTCAAGATTTTTTAGAGACTTTAGTTGTAAAAAAGAGATTTGCTAAACTTTTAGTTTATCTTAAAAGAGAGAAAGATGTTGCTGATATTCAGAAAAAAATTTCTGACGAAGTTAATGATAAAGTTAATAAACATCAAAGGGAGTACTTTTTAAGAGAACAGCTCAAAGTAATTCGAGCTGAGCTAGGGATGGAGGAAGATGAGAAAGGACGTGATGTTAA
Source organism: Bacteriovoracaceae bacterium (assembly GCA_965206965.1). Classification (GTDB taxonomy): domain Bacteria; phylum Bdellovibrionota; class Bacteriovoracia; order Bacteriovoracales; family Bacteriovoracaceae; genus CBDBLK01. The sequence goes on from OZ242254.1 coordinate 1,252,240, forward strand.
AAAGTTTAAACAAAAAATAGAAGAGCTTAATCTTTCTGAAGATACCTTAAAAACAATAAAAGAAGAAATTGAGCGTCTTGAGGTTATTCCTGATAGTAGCCCTGAATATAATGTGGCAAGAACTTATATAAATTGGATCCTGGCTCTTCCTTGGAATAAGTCCACTGAAGATAATGTTGATATTGAAAAATCTCGTAAAGTTTTGGAAAAAGATCACTATGGTTTAGAGAAAGCTAAAGAAAGAATTTTAGAATTTCTTGCAGTAAGAAAGTTAAAGCCTCAGTATGATGGAACAATTTTGTGTTTAACAGGCCCTCCTGGTGTTGGTAAAACATCCCTGGGGCGATCTATTGCGAGTTCTTTAGGGAGAGAATTTTATCGCTTTAGTCTTGGTGGTATGCGGGATGAAGCTGAAATTAAAGGCCATCGAAGGACTTATGTTGGAGCAATGCCTGGTAGAGTGATTCAGGCTTTAAAAAGAGTAGAAGTTAATAATCCTGTTATTATGCTTGATGAAATTGATAAGCTAGGTCAATCCTTTCAAGGAGATCCGGCAAGTGCATTATTAGAAGTATTGGATCCTGAGCAAAATAAATCATTTATTGATCATTATTTAGATGTTCCTTTTGACCTATCCAAAGTTCTTTTTATTGCAACAGCGAACTATTTGGGCAATATTCCTGAGCCACTACTTGATAGAATGGAATTGATTGAGCTCAGTGGTTACACGATTGAAGAGAAGGTTAATATTGCTTCCAAATGGGTTATACCCAAACAACTTGAAAAGCATGGTTTGGACAAGAAAGATTTTCAACTTAGCTCAAGTGTTATTCGTAAAGTCATTACTGATTATGCTCGTGAGCCCGGGGTTCGAGTTATGGAACAGTATATAGCAAAGCTTTGTCGAAAAGCAGCTCTTGAAAAGGTTGCAACAAAGAGAAAGAAAAAATTTTCACCTTTACCCGAAGAACTTGAGAAGCTTTTAGGGAGTAAAGTTTTCCAAACAGAAGTAGCTCAGAAAGGACTGAGCCCGGGAATTGTAACTGGTTTAGCTTGGACTGCTTTTGGTGGGGATATTCTTTTCATTGAAACACTGCCCTTAAAGGGTAAAGGTGGCTTTAAACTAACAGGGCAGTTGGGTGATGTTATGAATGAATCGGCCAATATAGCCTATAGTTATGTTAAGAAATTACTTCAAGCTGAGATAGAGATTGGTCAGAAAAAGAGAAAACCAATATTGAAGAAAAAAATGAGTCGCAAAATACCCGGTGATAATGAGGATCAAGAGGGAAGAGATTATTTAGATGAGCACGAAGTCCATCTTCACCTCCCTGCTGGAGCAACGCCTAAAGACGGTCCCAGTGCTGGTATAACAATGGCATTAGCACTTTATAGTTTAGCTACGAATAAAAAGGTAAGACCGGGGTTAGCAATGACTGGAGAGTTAAGTTTAACAGGTAAAGTCCTTCCAGTTGGTGGTATAAAAGAAAAAGTTTTAGCTGCGAAAAGAGCAGGTATTAGATCTATTATTTTGCCCAAAGACAATGAAAAGGATTTAAAGGAAGTGCCTGAAAGGCATAGAAAAGGCTTGAAGTTTTTTCCTGTAAAACATTTTGATGAAGTTTTAAAAATTGCTTTGCCCAAAAAAAGCTAATTCTAATGTCTTAAAATTCGTCAGAATCGTATTCAGAAATAGGAGCATGTTTTACTTTTGAAGCAGCGATTTCTCTTAAAGCTGTGACAATGTCTTTGTTTTTGCTTCTCACTAAATTATTTGCTCCATTGCGGAGTTGCTTAACTCTCTTTTTAGCTAGGTGGACTAGTTCATAACGGTTCTCGACTTTTTCAAGGCAGTCTTCAATGGTAATTCTAGCCATTTCTACTCCATAAAGTTTTGATTTTGGACTCTTCTATATAGAAAATAAGGCTAAGTATGTCAAAAATTAATAGGTTATAAATTATTGATACATAGAGTCGATTTCAGTTTTAAATTTATTGTAGATGATTCTCTTTTTTATTTTTAAATCTGGTGTTAGAAGCCCATTTGCCACGGTGAACTCCAAAGGAGCAATATAGATCCTTTTAATAACCTCAAGACCAGGAAGGCCTTCGTTAACAGAATCGACTTCTTTTTGAATGAGAGCTTGAACTTCTGGTATTTTTACAACATCGGCGAGCCCTGTCTCTAAAGGGAGCCCAAGTTTTTCAAAGTAGGGGTTGAGGGATTTTTTATCTACTCCAACAATTCCAGCAAGGAATTTCCTACCCTCTCCAATGACCATAAAGTAGTTTATGAAAGTTTTTGCTTGCATCATATTTTCAATTTTTCGCGATGCGACTACATAGTTTTTGCTGCTGTGCATTGTTATGAGATCTTTTTTGCAGCCTATGATTTGAATATAGCCATTGGAAGTGAGTTTTCCGAGGTCTCCAGTGTAGAGCCAGCCATTTTGAAAGACTTCATTTGTGGCCTTAATGTCTTTGTAATACCCTTGAAACATGCCTTTTGTTTTAATTCTGATTTCACTATCTTTAGCGAAATCGATCTGTACTTCTCCGATCGGAAGACCGACAGTGCCAGGGATTTGTTTATTTAGCGGGTTGAGGGAGCATAGGCTGAGTGTTTCTGTTAATCCATAGCTTTCGAGAACTGGAAAATTAGCATTTCTTAAGGACAAGAAAAGGCCTTTTCTTAGTGGCGCATTGCCGGTGATAAAAAAGCGAATGTGCCCACCCATGCGATTATATATTTTTTGATAAACTAACTTATATGCAAGGTTTCTTTTGGCTACTTCGATAGTAGTTGGAGAGAGGTCGTTATCTATTTTTTCAAAATAGACATTGCTAATTTCTTCTGCCCATTGAAATATTTTTTTTAATAGAGGTTCTCTTTTTTCTACTTTCTGAGTAATGTTTTTATATATTTGCTCCAGAGTATGGGGGAACGTCGTTATAAAAGTAGGCTTAACGATGTTTACATATTTAAAGATTTCTTCTGTTCTTTCAATGTATACTGTTTGATTTTCGAAAAAGAGATTTAGAAAAGAATCACATCGTCCTAACATATGGCTCAGGGGAAGGTGAACTAAATTGCAATCTCGATTGTTAATTCGATTTTGCATAAATTTTTTGAAATTTATGAGTGTAGTATAAAAAGCTTTGTGTGTAAGGATAATACCTTTGAGTTTTCCATTTGCATCGCTTGTGTATACAATAGATGCAATATCATTTGGTTTGATTTCATTAATCCTATTTATGAAGGAATCGAGTTGTTTTTCTTGATTTGCTTTATCCAAATCTATTTTTGAGAAATGATGAAATTTAATTTCATTACTTAATTTTTTGATATTTTCATTTTTAATATCTGAGTATGAAATAATATGCTTGATTTTTGGGCACTTCGATTGGATATCGATAAATCTTTTGAATTGATAAGGGTTTTCTAAAAAAAGAACATCGCATTCAGAATGATTAAGTACATAGATAATTTCTTGTGATGAGAAAAAGGGATTAATGGGAATAGTGGTAAATCCAGAGCAGAGGACAGCAAGGTCAGTCAAATGCCATTTAATACTTGTGCGGGAAAGAATGCCAATTTTAGTGCTTTTCTTGAGGTTGAGTTGATTGAACCATAGAGCAAGCTTTTCCACTTCGAATAAGTACTTTTCTCCGTTAATATATTTGAGCTTTTTGTTGTCAATATAACCAAGTACTTTTTGGTGCCGTCTTTTTTGGCATGTTTGATAAAAGAGTGCCCCTAGTGTGCGAGATGCAGTCAAAATTCCTCACTTCTTAGTGAACAAAGGTAATAAATTTAATAATTTATAGTCATTAAACAGCTAAAGATATTGTCATAGAAATCTCTCTTTGTAACTAGGGTCTGTAGAATTAGGATCACTGTAGGAGGGAAGAGCGTGAAAACTTTTCTGGCTGTTACTCGCTGTTTGTCGTGCAAAAAAGTGGAAAATCGACAAATTAACTCTGCAAGATTTCATTTTAAAGGTGCGATATGGGGTCTTAAGGTAACAGAGATTTTAGTTTTTTCAGAATTCAAGTTTCAGAGTGGGAAGGATTATATTCTTCATTTAGGAATTATTGCTGAATCTGGAGGTATTTTAAAAACTAAATTACTTAGACAAAGAACTTTAGATGAAATAAAGAGAAAACTTTTCTAGCTTTTCCTCTATTAATTTCAAGTTAAACTTAATTTATGGATATTGAATAAGAGTAAATTTTTAGGCAAATAAGAAGCCTATCGATAAGATTGGTTTTAACTGAGTGAGAAATTAATGGGAGAGAGTTCAGACGAATTGAAGCAAGGGCTTATCGTTGGTGAGAAAAAAGTTCTTCACGATATTAGTAATCAGTTAGTTGTTGTTCAAGGGATGTCTGGGTTTGTATTAAAAGCTATTAAAAAAGGACAAGCTGTTGGAGAAAAAGAACAAGAGAGAATGGAAAAGGTTCTAACAGCAGTGAAAAATATTGCAGATATGGTTCAAAGTCGTCGAGATTATTTGGATTCTTTTTTTGAAAATTGATAATTCAAATTAAGATTTGTAGATTTAGTTGATTTTTACACCGACATGGTCGCCGATTATAAGGCTTTCAATTTCTAATAAGGGAGCTTTTTCGCTTAAGTTTAAGTTCTTTAACTGGGCAATAGAAGTTTCATTTTCTGTGTGGACAATTTCTAGTTCTCCAACTTTTATTTTATAGTGATATCTTTTCTTTGTTTCGTAGGGGTCAAGCCGACTTATTATACGGTAAACATCTAAAATAGCACCACTTGATATACCTTGCTGAGATCCCATATTAATATAGTAATTTTTTTTTATGATTTCATTAGGAATTCCCATCGGAACATTTTGAACGATATTATAAATTATATAATCTCGAGAATATCTTTTAGGGCTCCATAAAATAACAATTACTGATGTTATGAGAAGCAGGTGAGTTTTCATTTCTCTTTCTCCGGATAGGCCTATTTGCAGGTAGCCACTAGACTTATCGGGAAGTGTCGATTGCACTGAAAAGGTTGGAAAAATCTGGAAAATAGAGGCAAGAATTGCCGATAATATTTTCTTTATGAAGAGGTTTTTATCGACTTATTTTAAGGTACTTATAGTTGTTGAAAACAAGATCACTGGGACGATAATTTTTGAGATGGGAATGATGGAGAATATAGTTTCTAGAGTAGAACTGCATAATCCAAGGGAGATCATCGAAGATGATATTTTCCATTTTTTTCATAAGCTCTCGCTTTTCTTTTCCATTAGAGAGAATTTTTAATTGATTAAAATATTGATCAAATTTTTTATTACTATAGAAAGTAGCGTTTGGTCCTGGGCTGTGGTTTTTTGTCACTAATAATTGAAGTGAGTTTTCTGCATCAGGATAATCCATTGCCCAACCATCTTGCCAAAATTGAAGTTTTCCATTTTTTGCTTTATTTAGAAATGCTGGAAAAGTATTTGTTGTAATTTTAATTTTAATGCCTATTTTTTTTAATTCAGCAGCTATGAATTCAGCTTTTTGCCTATTAGTTGGTCCTGTTCCTCTCGTATCAAATCTGAGGACGGGAAGACCTTGTCCATTTGGGTAACCTGCCATCTTAAGGTGCTCCTTAGCTTTTTTTATACTATAAAAGTAAGGAGGGTTAGAGCTTGGATGATATCCAGGTATTCCTGGTGGGTAGATAGAGTTGGCTTTTAGAGCAATATTATTTGTAAAAACTTTAATGTATTTTTGAGTATTAACAGCATGTGCTATGGCTAACCTAAGATGCTTATTTTTTCCCCAGAGAGGATCTTGCATATTGAAGCTGAGCCACCAATAAGTTAGGGTTGGAAAAACAAACAACTTGATACCATCTTTTGCTAAACTTGCTTTAAGCGTTCCATCTTCTCCAATAGCTGATGAAAAATTATCTTTGGGGATAGCAATAAGATCGATTTTTTTTGAACGAAAGTTAAGCCAGCGTGGTTGAGCTTCACGAAGGATTTTGAATTCAATAGCGCTGAGGAAAGGGATTCTTTGATTGGCATCTTTTAAAAGACCCTCATTGTTAGCGATTCGATCTCCTTGAGATGGATAATAGGCTTCTCGGTAATTTTCATTTTTTACAATTTTGATTTTTGAAAATTTAGTCCACTTTTGCAACTTAAATGGACCTGTTCCAACAATGCGTTCATTTAGGAGGTTTTTATAATATTCCACTGCCTCAATTGGAATAGGAGAGGTGAAACTCATTGTTAAGCTATAGAGCATTTGAGGATAAGGTATGTTGAGCTCAATTCTTAAAGTTTGATCGTCGAGGGCTTTAAGGCCTTCAATTTTTAAATTTTTAAATTTTTTAAAATCAGATTGAACTTTGCTTCGCCATTCATTAATTCCTTTTATTTTTCCATCAAAGAGCCACCAGCCATTAGATTTTGTTGGTATATAAGCCAATCTTTTTATTTGTGTAATAAAATCCTGAGCTTTGAGATAGCGAGGCTTGCCTTTAAAGGCTGGGTCATTGTGGTAGCGTATGTTCTTTTTTATTTTAATTGTATAAATTAAGCCATCTTCATCTACTTTAGGCAGCCCTTCGGCTAGCAGGGGGCGAATAGTATAAGGCCTTTTTAAGTAATGGTACTCATAGAGTTGTTCATAACATTGGTAAACAATAGAAGCTGAAATAGTATCGTAAGCATTAGCAGGATCTAAAGTACTAACGTTATCAGCGAGTGATACTTTTAATGTTCCATCATTGATATCATCAGTTTTTTTACACGAAACTAAATAAGCAATTTGAAACATGATAGAGATTATTGTGATATATTTCATATTGAGCCTAAAATGATAATTCAATTAAAGATTGAACTTTTTTAGTAAAGGATTCGACGTCACCGAGATCACCAGAACCTTGGGCCATATCAGGGCGTCCTCCACCTCTACCGTTGAGTAATGGTAAGGTTTCTTTTAAAATTTCATTACACTTTATAGATTTCATATTTTTAGTAGCTCTCAAGAGTATAGATAATTTACCTTTGTTTTTTGTATGGAGGAGAAGAATTCCTTTTTCAAATTTTCCTACAAAAAGATCAGAAAGTTTTCTAAGATCCGATCCTATGGGAGCTTCGGTAGCAATAAAATGGATATTTTCTTTAAGGGTTAATGGCTTTGAAAAGAGATCATCACTTTTTACAGAACTGATTTTATCTTTCAACTCTTGAATTTGTTTTTGTTTATTTTTTATTTCATTAAAGAGATTTTGAATTTTTTCAACAATATGGTTCCCTTTAGTTGAGGTTATGAGCTCGATTTCTTTTAGATATTTACTTCTTTGCACTAATCTGTTGATGGCAGTTTCACTAGTGGTCGCTTCAATTCTGCGAACGCCAGAAGAAAGTGAGCTTTCTGAAATAATACTAAAAAGCCCAATTTCGTTTGTATTGGAAATATGTGTTCCACCACAAAGCTCAGTACTAAATTTTCCCATTTCAAGCACGCGAACTTGATTTCCATACTTTTCTCCAAAAAGGGCCATTGCTCCTTTTTCCATGGCTTCATTCATACTCATAACACTAGCTTGGATAGGGAGAGAGGTTTGTATCTGTTCATTAACAATTTTTTCAATGTTATTTATTTCTTCGTCGGAAATAGCTTGCATGTGAGTGAAGTCAAACCTTAAACGCATCGGTCCAACATGGGAGCCTGCTTGTTTGACGTGGTTTCCAAGAACTTTAATAAGTGCCGTTTGAAGCAAATGGGTAGCACTATGGTTTCTCATTGTGAGCAATCTATTTTTTTTATCGACAACTAGTTCATATTTTTTTCCTACTTCAAGGGCATCAGCATTTTTAGAGTAATGAATATAAAGGTCATCAATGAGTTTTTGAGTATCAGAGATATCGGCTATTTTTATGCCATCTTCTCGGATTTCACCGATATCCCCGACTTGTCCTCCACTTTCTCCGTAGAATGCTGTTGTATCAAATATCAGAGCTTTCTGCTCACTAGATTCAACAATTTCAAGTAATTTTCCTTTTGTTATTAAAGAATCATAACCAACGAATTGAGTTGCACCTCTCTTTTCTCTAATTTGATGAAAAATTTTATTATCGATTAACTGTCCACCTTTCCATGATTTGCGGCTTTCTTCTTTTCTATTTTGCATGGCTTTATTAAACCCACTAATATCAACATTTAATTTTTTTTCGGCAAGTATGGTTTCGGTTAGATCTAGAGGAAAGCCATAAGTATCATAAAGTTTAAAAGCACTATCTCCACGGAGAGTTCCTTTGATGACATCTTTCTCGATGGCATTTTTTAAAAACTTAAGACCTTGATCTAATGTTTCTAAAAATTTTTTTTCTTCTAAATGAAGAAACTTTTCAGCCATTTCTTGGTTAGCTAAATTTTGAGGGTACTCTTTTCCTAGTTGCTTAAGAACAATTGGAACAAGCTTATAAAAGCTAATATCTTTAGCTCCAAGTTCTTTTAAGTGTCGGATAGCTCGTCGAATAATTCTTCTTAGAACATAACCTCGACCTTCATTTGAAGGGATTACACCATCTGTGATTAACATTGTAGACGATCGGATGTGATCGGCGATAACACGAATACTTCCAGTATATTTTGGATTCTGATAACTTGTGTTCGTTAGGTTTTCAATAGCTTTACGAATTTCTTGAAATCCGTCAGTGTCATAGTTCCAATAAACATTTTGCAGGCAAGCAGCGATTCTTTCGAGTCCCATTCCTGTGTCGATACATGGATTGGGGAGGGGGTGTCGTCCCTGAGGAGTTTTTTCAAACTGCATGAATACTAGGTTCCAGATTTCAACATAACGAAGTTCATCATCGAGAATATCTTGGTTTTTTTTGGGTTGGAATCCTGGGGTGGCAAAATCTTGACCATGATCGAAGAAAATTTCTGAACAAGGGCCACAGGGACCGAATTCACCCATTTCCCAAAAGTTGTCTTTATCGTCTTTTTTAAAAATGCGATCGATTGGGATTTCGATGTCTTGATGCCAGATTTTAAAAGCTTCGTCATCAGTATGGTGGACGGTAATATAAAGCTTGTTTTGAGGAATTTTTAGCTCTTGAGTAAGAAATGCCCAGGCTAGCTGTATAGCTTCTTTTTTAAAATAATCTCCAAAAGAAAAGTTGCCAAGCATCTCAAAGAAGGTGTGGTGACGAGCTGTAAATCCGACATTATTTAGATCGTTATGTTTTCCTCCTGCTCGAACACATTTTTGGATACTATAAGCTCTCTTATAGGGAGGGGTTGTTTTACCTGTAAAGTAATCTTTAAATTGATTCATTCCAGCGTTAGCAAAAAGTAAAGTGTCGTCATTATGAGGGATGAGAGAAGAGCTACTTACTTTTTCATGACCATTTTTTTGAAAAAATTCAGAAAATTTTTCTCGAATTTCTTGAACATTCATTTTACTACACCTTGCATTGACGCATTGTTGAATTGTGTGTCAAAGCTATCATAAGTAGTAAAACTTGAAAATTGAGTGGGGGGTGAAATTTTGAGCTTTTAATGATTTTGTTTGAGTTTTTGCCGAGCCAAAGTTAAGGCCCTCTTTCCCTCGCTAGGGTTGTGACCTTTAGAGAATAAAAAGCGCAAAATTTTAATTTCTAGTTGGTAAGATTCTTTGTCGTTTTCTGGCCAAATTGAGGGCATTTTCTTGTGAATGAGTTGATTTAGTTGATCGAAGGAAGAAGTTTGGTATTTTTCGAAAATACTTTCAATTGTTTTTATGCTTGAGAAAATATTTTCTTTAGCTAGTTTTTTTTGAATGAGGAAAGGGGCTTCATTTTTACGCATGAGACCTTTGACCCGAGCTTCGATATAGGTCTTCTCTCGAAGGTCGTTCTGATTAATTAGCAGATCTAGTGAGGCTTCTATTTCATGGTTTTCGTAACCTTTTTCTTTCATTTTTTGATGGAGCTTATAGCGTGAATAGTCTTGTTTCGCTAAGAGTTTTAATCCGTATTGATAGCACTTAAAGCTTCTATTTGATTGAGAAGTTTGTAGTTTAAGACTTTTTTGAAATTGATCGAGAGATTTTTGACTCATTATTGATGAAAGAAAAGCCGTTGAATAACGGCTTTTCCCAAAAAGTTTTATTGAAGAGTTTTTTTATCCTTTTTATTTTTTACAGAAGTAGATTCTTTGATTATTTCACCGGTAGTTTCGTCGATTATAGGTGTTTTAGGGTTATTTGCTAAATCGTATTTGGTGAGGATTTTCATTTGAATTTCTTCTAAAATATCGAGATTTTCAGAGAGGAAATTTTTAGAGTTTTCTCGCCCTTGTCCAATTTTAGTATTATTGTAGCTAAACCAGGCTCCGGCTTTATCTACAATGCCATTAGCGACACCCAGGTCGAGGATATCACCGGTTTGGGATATTCCTTCCCCGTACATGATGTCGAACTCGACAGTTTTAAATGGTGGGGAAACTTTATTTTTTACTACCTTAATTTTGGTGCGATTACCGATAAAATTTTCTCCGTCCTTAATGGCGGCGATTCTTCGGATATCCATTCTTACAGAGGAGTAAAACTTGAGGGCATTGCCGCCTGTTGTTGTTTCAGGGTTGCCAAACATGACGCCAATTTTCATTCTTAATTGGTTGATAAAAACAACAGTGCAATTGGACCTTGAAATAGAGCCGGTGAGCTTTCTGAGTGCCTGACTCATCAACCTAGCTTGAAGACCCATGTGAGAGTCTCCCATATCGCCCTCTAGTTCTGCTCTTGGAGTGAGTGCAGCTACAGAGTCGACGATAAGGAGATCGACAGCACCAGATCGAACCAGCATATCAGCGATTTCGAGTGCTTGTTCTCCGCTATCAGGCTGGGAGACTAGGGTCTTGGGAATATCAACCCCAAGCTTTTCAGCGTAAGCTGTATCGAGGGCGTGTTCGGCATCGACAAAAGCGACTGTTCCACCCTGTTTTTGACATTCTGCCGCTATATGAAGCGTGAGGGTCGTTTTCCCTGAGGATTCGGGTCCATAGATTTCAATAATTCTTCCCTTAGGGATGCCACCGATACCCAGGGCGATATCTAGGCTTAAGCACCCGGTAGGGATGGCAGGGATTTCCTGCTGGTTATGCCCACTGTCGAGCTTCATAATAGCTCCTTTGCCGAATTGCTTTTCGATGGAAGCAAGGGCTAAATCGAGAGCCTTTTTCTTGTTGTCAGCAGGGGTGGAGGATTTTGAAACAGCCATGTATTTCTCCGAAGGTTGAAATGGGTATAAAAAACTTAGCGTAGCACTTTATTCTTTGTCTTGGCACCTTTTGGTTGCGCTAGAGGTGCAAGAGGGTTTTTCATTACTCCGTGAGCTAAAGCTTTTTAAAAAAGCTTTGCTTCTTTGGAAAGGAGTTAGAAAAGCCTAACGTTCGAGTTATTTTTGACCAACAATTTTATTTTGAGCGTAAGTTTTGCGTAAGTCAATAAGAGTTTTCAAAAAGGAAAAATAAAGTGTATGGCACTATAGGCTATCCCTGCGTAGATTCCGCTGACAATATCGTCAAAAATAACCCCCATTCCATGTTTTACCTTCTTGTCGAAAAAGCTAGCGGGCCAAATTTTTACAATGTCAAAGAAGCGAAAGAAAAAGAATAAAATAACCAGATGGAGGGCATCGGGCTCCTTAGAAAAAAGCCAAGCTGTTGTCATACCTAGGACTTCATCCATAACGATCCAGCCAGGGTCGTGAATGGGGGTATTTTTTTGAACTACTTCAGCAATAAAACAGCTTAAACCCGTAGCTACGAGAAGAAGGGGGATGTAGAAGAGAAAGGGGGCATTGAACTTTCCAATCCAGTAGAGGAAGGGAAGAATGGCCAGAGTGCCTATTGTTCCAGGGGCTTTGGGAACAAAGCCTATGCCAAAAAGGCTGAGAAAGGCAACTTCTGGACGTCTAAGACTTGGTGCGTTTTTCTCTTTCATGGCTCCTCGCTATAATTCAAAGCCTTTTAAGACTAATCAGGAATAATTCTTAGATTATATGGAAAGACCTAATTATTTGTCGAAATACCTTTTTGATTGGGAAACCATTGAGCTCATCCTTGGTGGTCGATCGGCTTTGGATTCTAAGTTTTTTATTGGTTCGGTTATTGATGAGGATCAGGCAAAACGTTTTCTAATGGGCTATGGCCTTGATTATGATGACCCAGTAACAAGAGCCGAATTATTTGGTAACTTTCAAGAAGCCCTGCAGTTTATTCGTCGTTATTTTTTAAAAGAAGGGAATGAAAATGGATTGGATTTAAAAATACCGAACTCTATTTTAATGATTACTGATATTAGTGATCTTTTCCTCATGGCTGTAGAGAATAAACTGGATTTAGAGATAGAAGATGTTTTTTGGGCAGACTATTTTGAAGGTTATGCACACGATACTTCATGTAGATAAAGATTTGCGTTTTAATTATTTTCAGGCGATTCAAACTCAAATATTTGATCGTTTTTATAAGTATCTTTATCGCAATAGAGAAGAAAATCTTTTTTTAGGAGAAAAAGAGAAGGGGACGAACATTCCCTTGGTTGATTTTGAGACTAAATCAAAAAAGGGTCGAGATAGTGTTGTTATTAAGCTTCTCCATAAAGCTGAAAATGTGGCGGAGGAATTATTTGATCGAGTTGGTGTTCGAATAGTGACGGAGTCTCGTTTTGATGCTATTAGAATAGTAAAGTTTCTTTTGGATAAATTCATTATTATTCCTCATAATATAAAGCCGAGCCGTTCTGTGAATACATTGGTTGATCTGGTTCGTTTTCGGGACCAATACAATCGCCTTGTTAAATCTGTGTTGAGAAATGATTTATCTGAAGAGGCATTTTTATTGGCAGTTAAAAAAGAAATAGAAAATTGTTCGATTTACACTGAAGACGGTAATAATCTCCACACTCTTAAAAATTATCAGAGTATTCAATTTACTTGTCGTCAGTTGGTTCGGTATCGTAATCCTTTTTTTAAGGAATTCAACGAGCTTCGACAGCAAGCAAAAACTGTCGAAAATAATAATAAATTGGCTTCTAAAATTCTTAACTTAGATGTTGGGCTCGTCCCTAGAGAAGTGCGTTTTTTTTACCCTTATGAGGTGCAAATTTTGGACTTAAAAAGTCATAAGACAAATACGGAAGGTGAAGCTTCTCACCAAGAGTATAAGAAATCTCAAATACAAACGGCTATGAAAAGAGTCTTTAAATCTTTAATTGAGTATAAAAATTTATCCGTTTAACAAATAATCTAAAAACATTTCAATTCTTGCATTAACATTTTTATGAAAGTCAACTTGAGGAACGTGACTTCCATCCTTAATGATATAAAGCTGTGATTTAGGCAAGTGCTGGTGGAGAATTTTTTGAAGATAATTAGGGATTACCTGGTCTTGGCTACCACCCATTATTAAAGCAGGGGTTAATATTGTTTCAAGTCGAGATAAAATATTATGTGTTTTCATTTCGTGAAATAGTTGAAGAAAAACTTCTGGAGCAAGTTCACCTATTTTTTTAACATAGATTTGGATAAATTCATCAGATACTTTTTGAGTGTTAAACCCTCCCTGGTGGATAATATAACGTGCGATAGGGTTCATAAATTGATTTTTCCAAAGAGCTTTGAAACTATCAGGATAATTTTCAACTAAATTGTGAATTAAAGGGGAGGCTATTTCTGTTAGATTGGTGTCAAACATGACATCTTGAGGAGGTAGAACGGTGCCGGAGATTAAAACCATGCCAATGATCATTTCAGGATTTCTGGAGGCAAATTCAAGAGTGATATTAACCCCCATGCTATGGCCAACATGAAAGCTTTTTTTGATTCCTAAACTAGTTGTAAGCTGTGTCATATCATCTACTATTTTGTCAAAAGAACATTCTTTAAAGTTATCTGTACTGCCTGAACTATAGTGAAATCGGTAATCGTGAAAAAGGATTTTAAATCCTAGTTTATGGAAATAAGGAATTTGAAATTTATAATGACTGATGTTGCAGACGAGTCCGTAGTTGAAGATAAGAACTGGTTCACCATCACCAAGTTCTTCTGGTTTAAAATTTGTTGTGAAAAAAATTCTAATTCCATCTGATGTATAAAAATAATCAGGATAGTTGGGACTGATCATGACTATTCTTTACCGTTATATTCAATAAAGAGCAATTCATTCTCAATACTTTCTAAAAGCATTTCACCTTCCGAAGAACTTTCGAACGGATCTTGAGAAATATCTAATTTAAAAGGTTTTACTATCGTTGCTGGATTGTAATTAATAAGGATTATTATTGTTTGACCAATTTTAATTTGATCCCCAGGGCGAACAAGCTTTTTTCCTGATATTTTCTTTTCATTAAAGTGATAGGAGGCAAGTTGAGTGTTTCGAATAAAGAGGTTATCTTTTGTTGATTCTAGATAAAGGCTTGATGAGGAACATTGAGGATCTCTTATTGGAAGTTGGCATTGATGAGATTTTCCTACTTCTATTTTAGGAAGAAAAAACTGATGTTTCCCAATAACTTCTTGATCGGGTGAAATAAGAATTTCAAGTTCTATCATTTCTTTATTCTAGCAGTCGAAAAGGAACTTAGTGACAGGAAAAACCTTCCTAAATTGTTTGTGTTAAATGGATATCATTTTTAAATCTTTCTAACAGATTCATAACCCTAGGGTTAGATTGGTGAAGTAATTCATCAACATCTTCTTTAGCTGCGATAAGTGCATCTTGATGAGTGATAATATTAGCTAAAGTTTTAGTTTGTGTTATTCCAGATTGATGAGTTCCGAAAATATCGCCTTCGCCTCTTATTCTTAGATCTTCTTCTGCAATTTTAAAGCCATCACATGTTCTTTCGATAACTTTTAGACGCTCCATACTTGTTGCACTAATTTTTTTATCATTGATAAGAAAACAAAAACCTGGTTTATTGCCTCGGCCAACTCTTCCTCTCAGTTGGTGAAGAGAAGAGAGTCCAAATCGATCAGGATTCATAATCGCCATTATGCTGGCATTGGGCACGTTAATTCCAACTTCAATAACAGAAGTGGAGATGAGGATATCGATATTATGATTTTTAAAATCAACAAAGGCTTGACTTTTTTCATGAGGTTTAAGTTGTCCATGTAGTCCAACAATTTTAAAATTAGGAAATTTTTTTTTAAATTTTTCCAACACCGTCTCAAGATTGGTAATATCTTGATTTTCGTTTTCTAAAATTGCTGGAACAACAATATAAGCTTGTTCTCTTAGTGAGAGGCGGGTATTTAAAAAGTTTAAAAAATTTTTAAAATTGTAAGGCTCAATAATACGAGTCTTTATACCTTTGCGGTTATTAGGCATAGTTTTAATAGTTGATATATCAAGATCTCCATACTGAGTGAGGCCGAGGCTTCTTGGAATTGGTGTCGCTGTCATAATAAGGCAGTGAGTTCCTTTATTTTTATTGACTAGCTTTAATCTTTGGTCGACTCCAAATTTATGTTGTTCATCTATAATAGCTAAGGAAAGATTTTTAAATATTACATTTTCTTGAATGAGACTATGAGTCCCTATTGTAAGATTAATCTTACCTTTTTTAAGATCAAAGAGAATGCGCTCTTTCTCTTTTCTTTTTGTGCTACCTAGAAGAATTTCAATATTATAGGAAAGAGGCGTGAGTATTTCTTTAAAGTTGAGAAAATGTTGAAGAGCGAGGGACTCGGTAGGACACATGACAGCGACTTGATAGCCATTTTCGATGGCCATAATAGCTGAGCCAAGAGCGATAGTTGTTTTTCCCGAGCCAACATCGCCTTGTAGCAGTCTCATCATTTGTTTATGACTCGAAAGAGCTTGAGCCATTTCTAATATTACTGTTTTTTGATCTTGAGTTAGTTGGTAGGGAAAAAGAGAGTAAATTTGATTTAATAATTTGGTAGAAATGAGATGTTTTATCCCAGTATTATTAGTGATCAACTGTTTACGTGATTTTATTTTTAATTGTTCTTTAAAAAACTCTTCATAAATAAGACGATCTTTTGCTTTTTTCTCGCGATCTAGGGACCATTCTTCAGGAGGAATCTTTCCGTGGAGAACACGAAAGGCTTCACTTAGTGAAGCCATATCTCTGTATTTTATAGTCTTATCAGGAAGATACTCTGAAATTTCATCCCAAAGGTAGTTAGGAATTTTTGTGAAAAGATTTTTTACATAAGTTGGTGCAATCTTATTAAAAGTTGGATAATGAATTTGAAGCTCTATTTTCCTAGTGATACCTAATGGGAAGTTTTTTAACGATTGTTCTTCAAAAGGTTCTATTATTGGATTAATAATCTGATGTTGATTTTTATACGAAGAGATTTTTCCAGTGAATAGAATATTTTTAGTATTTTTGAGTTGATTAATCTTGTTAGGGTAGAGGTTGAATATTTTAAGGTTAATTATATCAGAAGAAAGGAAATCTTGAGCAATAATGTTAGCATTATTAAGTCTAACGCCTTTTTTACCTCGTGCTTTAAAACTAGGGGTTGATCTTATACTGAGAATTTTTCCAACGCCTTTAAAAAATCTACCTTCTTGGGCGTTTTTGAACTTTGAGACAGGTGGAAGTTTTTCGATTCGCAGGGGGAGAATCCACAATAGGTCTTCTAAGGTTAGTAATCCAGAACACTGAAGCCTTTCTAAGGTTTTATTTTTTCTCCCTTTAAATAAAGCTTCAACAGATGTATTCCAAGCAAGTCTATTCATAAGTCAGTTTATTTGTATTCAACAATTTCGATTTCATATTCGATATCCCCTTTAGGTGCTTTGACGATGATATTATCACCTTCCTCTTTGCCAATGAGGGCTTTTCCTAAAGGACTTGTGAAGGAGATCTTTCCTTTCGAAGTGTCTGATTCATCCTTACCGACGATTTTATAGGTAACGGATTCGTCAGTTTCGATATTGAGGAGAGCTACAGTGGCGCCAAAGACAATCTTTTCGTTCTCGATAGTAGAAGTATCAATAATTATAGAACTGGCAATGATAGCTTGTAATTGGGCAATTCGACCTTCAACTAGAGCTTGTTTTTCTTTGGCAGCATGGTATTCAGCGTTTTCTTTTAGATCTCCAAGTTCACGAGCTTCAGCAATAGTGGTTTTTAAACTTTCTCTTTCCACTTTTATGAGATGGTCGAGCTCTGTTTGAATTTTTTGGAATCCTTCTGTTGTGATTGGATTTTCTTGTTTCATAGTAAAACCTCACTCGTCTTTAAAAAGAGCGTTAGCCGCTGTGAGAAGACTTTCTTTATCTGACTTGTTGGTATTATGATCAGCTAGTTTAAAATACTCACAAAAATTAGCTTTTTCTTTTTCGATGACTCTATTGGCTTGAGACTCTCGGCATTCATTGTAAGAGGAGGCATCATAGAATTGGCACATTTTGCAGCAATGAACATTGGAGTAACATTGTGGGCACTCTTCTTGTCGAGAAACCGTTTGCTTAGGTTCAAGATTGAGGGGTGTTTGGCAATTAAAGCAAAAAATTTTGTTTTGCAGAGCTACCATTAAAAACTCCATGATTTATCGAGCCTAATACTAATATTGGCAAGAGCTTTCGATGATAGGTCATCATTGCTTGAATTTAAGTAAATTTTTGGTAGATTTTTTTTATTGTACTCTTCAATAGCTTTGATGAGGTTATTTTCATTAGTGTTTTCTAAAGTTTTAGTGACAAAAAAATTGATGGCAATGAGAATGGCTCCACCAATTAAAAAGGTTTTTTGTTTTTCTTTATTGTGAGTGATAAGGCTTCCTAGCATAAGACTTGTTCCTGCGGTACCCAAAGCCGCACTTTGCCATTTGGTTTGTATTCCTTTCTGATAGGCTTCTAGATACATTTTGGCTTTAGGATCTTTTTCTAAATGATATTTCAAGCTCTCCCCTTTTTGTGTAGAGCTTGTATCGACAAGAACCTCTTGGAAGTTGATGATAGCAATTCGACTGCATGTTTCTGCAGCTGAAATGGATTGGCAATTGAGGATGTGGATAAGGCAGTTGAATATAAAAAGAAATTTCATAGAGAGCCAATATATCAAAATTTAAAAGGGTTTGGCAGGGAAGTCATTTTTTTTGTTCTGCTGCGCATTTAACGGCCCTTTTCCAGTGGGTTTATCCTACTCTACAATTAAGAAAAGGATTTTGGGTATGGATTTAATTAAAGCGAGTATGGGGATCTCTAGAACAATTCGCAATGTTTCTCGGTTAAGAGAGATTGTTCTTGTTTTTGCACGGAATGGGTTTGATGAATTTATTTCGCGAAGAGTCATATCCTCTATTCCTCACTTTGTTCTCCCTAAATCACGCAAGAGTATTAAGTCTGAACTAGAGGGGGAGAGTGAACTGGTTTGGGGACGAGTTCTTGGTTATCGCTTACGCCTTTGTTTTGAAGAACTTGGCCCTGCTTTTATTAAGTTTGGGCAACTTCTTTCATCAAGGGAAGATATTTTTGATCAATCTTTTATTAGTGAAATGAAGATATTGAGGGACAAGGTTCGACCGATTTCTTTTTCTCAAGTGCGTTTAAGTGTTGAAGAAAGTCTGGGTAAAAAAATTGATGAAATTTTTTCTCATGTGGATGAAGAACCTATCGGGACTGCATCCATTGGTGTGGTTTATCGTGGAGTACTTAGAGATGGAAAAGATGTTGTTCTTAAAGTTCGAAGACCTGGAATTGAAAAGGAAATAGAAACTGATTTCTCGATGTTAAAATTTTTAGCTCTTCAGGCAGAGAAAGTTTCTCAAGAGGCGAAATACTTGGGTGTTTCCCGAATTGTTAATGATTTTGCCCTCTCTTTGGTTAATGAGCTGAATTTTAATATTGAAGCTTTGAATGCAAGGAAATTCAGTAAGATTTTGGAGAAGTACGATATTAAAGAATGTTTGTATATTCCGAATGTTTATAGTGATTTTTCGCGAGATGATTTATTAATTATGGAGCATCTTAAAGGTATTCCTTTTAGCGACACGCAATTATTAGAACTTCATGTAGAGGAGCTTAAGTCTAAATTAGATGAAGGCTTAAAGGTTTTTATTAAAACGTTTTTACAAGAGGGATATTTTCATGCTGATCTTCATGGGGGGAATTTCTTTTTTCTCAACAATGGAAAAATTGGTTTAATTGATTTTGGATTGATGGGCTCGTTATCAAAGCGAGGGCGAAAGTCTTTTATAGCAATTATCTACGCTATGCTTACCTTCAATTATGAAAATTTAGTTTTTGAATTTCTTGATGTTGCGGAATACGAAAGCATTCCTGATGTTGATCTATTGGCAGCAGATGTAAGAGAAGCACTCTCACCTTTTATTGGACTTACTGTTCAACAAACAGATTTTAGTATGGTTATAAAATCGGTAATTGGGACTTTAAAAAAACATCAAATATTTTTACCTAGAGAATGGTTTGCTTTTTTTAGAGGTCTTATGACTCTTGATGGTGTCGGGCGTTCTCTAGATATGGATTTTGATATTTATACTATGATGGAAGGAGATATTTACGAGATTATAAAAAATTCTTTTAATAAAGATGAATTAATTGAAGAGGGAATATGGGCCGCAAGGGACTTTATTTCTTTTGGAAGAGTTATCCCTAGGCATTTAAAGTGGTTTCTTAAAGATTGGTCTAAAAAAGGGTACGCCCATGAGTTGATTTTAAAAGGTCACCAGAAGCCTTTAAGACAAATCAATGGTTCCCTTATCTTTCTTGGTTTTTGCCTGTTGGTTTCAGTTTTCATGATTTCTGGTGTGGCTTTTATTTCTCAAGCTACGATAGGAAGTTTTCGAGATATTCCAACTATTTCATGGGTATTTTGGGCTTTTGGGGCAATTTTTCTTATTAAAGGACTTTGGTCTTTAAAAAGTTAATAAGCTTACATTGAAAGTTTTTGGAAATAAATTAAAAATTCAAGAAAGCAGTGATCAAAGCAGTTAAGACTAGTTATTAGAAGGCAAAAAAGCCTCCTGATTCCAGGAGGCTTTTTACTCTATGAGAAATTTTTTAGTGTATCTAGTTTTTAATTTAAACAAATGGCTTCGACAAGTTGGGTGCTAACAATATAGGGGTCAGCATTGGCTCCAGGGCGACGGTCTTCTAGATAACCATATCCTTTTTGGTGTGTAGTAATAGGAATACGGATAGAAGCCCCACGGTTAGAAACCCCTGATTTAAACTCGTTAATATGACAAGTTTCGTGTAAACCTGTTAAACGATCTTCAAGCCCAGAACCGTAGTTTCTAATATGTGCTTCGTGGGTTGCTTCTAAGTTTTTTACGGCGGTATTGATGGCGTCTAGGCCACTACTTTTATCGCGAGTGGCTTTTGTCGAAAAGTTTGTATGCATGCCGGCTCCGTTCCAGTCTCCTTTGATTGGTTTATTGCTAAAAGAAACAGAGACACCGTCTTTTTCTGCAATGCGCTGGAGTAAATAGCGAGCCATCCATAGATGATCAGACATAGTGAGAGGATCTGAGGGCTCGTCTTCACCTCGATATCCGATTTGGAACTCCCATTGTGAGGGCATAACTTCAGCATTAATGCCGTAAAGATTGAGCTCAGCCATTTCACAAGCTTGAGCGTGCTCTTCAATAATTTGGCGACCATAGACCTTGCCTGCACCGATTCCACAGTAAAAAGGGCCTTGAGGTGAGGGGTAGCCACCTTTTGGCCAACCCATTGGCCATTTTTCAGACTCTAACTCACCACTGAAAAGAGTGTATTCTTGCTCGAAGCCAATATAAGGGTCTTGGCTTTTTGCTTTTTCCATCAGTTCACGAAGATCAGCTCTTTTGTTCGTAGGGTGTGGAGTACCATCTGCGTTGAAAACTTCACAGAGAACAATATAGTGGTCGCCTTCTCTCATGGGGTCCTTGGTAAAAGCGACGGGCTTTAAAACACAATCAGAGCTTCTTCCTAGGGCTTGCCATGTTGAGGAGCCGTCAAAGCTCCACTCCGGAAAAGAGTCGATATTGCGTTCGTCTTTATGAAAGAGCATCCTTGTTTTGGAGCGTAGTTCTTGGGTAGGTGAGGCTCCATCGAGCCAGATGTATTCAGCATAATTTAATTTTTTTCTTTGCATTGTTTTCCTCCTTCCGTTTATAAGCGGAACGTATTTTGGTTTTAAAAAATTCGTGTTTAATTCAAACTAGGCTTCCAATGTTAAAAGCATCGGGATCAGACTCTAAGCCCAGTTCTAAAAGGTCTTGCCCTAAATCTTCATGATCCTCTGAAACTCGTATTCCTATTGTCTTTTTTAAGATAAACCAGATAATTGCCGATATAATGCCGACAAAAGCGCCGATACTAAGTACGCCTATAAGTTGTGTCATGAAAGAGGCAGAACCCCAAATACCGACAGCTAAAGTACCCCAAATTCCTGCTACAAGATGAACTGGAATGGCTCCTACAACATCGTCGATTTTAAATTTATCTAAGATAGGAATAGCCAAGGTCGCGAGGCAGCTTCCAATACCTCCGACAAGAATAGCATGGAGAGGTTGTGAAAAGTCTGGACCTGCTGTGATAGAGACCAGGCCAGCTAGTGCTCCATTGAGAACCAAAAGAATGTTGATTCTTCCGTAAAGGCAGCGTCCCAGGAAGAGGGCACATACGGCACCGCTGCAAGCGGCGATATTAGTGTTCATAAAAATGAGAGCCATTTTTGACATTTCGCTAGCGCCAGCTGTGACGAGTAGAGAGCCTCCGTTAAAGCCTAACCAGCCGAACCATAAAATGAAGACCCCTAGTGTGACGAGGGGTACGCTTGAGGGAAAATAGTTTTTTATTCCTCCATTTTCATCGTACTTGTCTCGGCGTGGACCTAGAAAGAAAGCCCCTGTAAGAGCAGCCCAGCCCCCCACCGAGTGGACAACAGTCGAGCCGGCAAAGTCGGCAAAGCCTTTTTGAGCTAACCAACCTCCACCCCAAGACCAAGCTCCTTGGATGGGATAGATAAAAGCTGTTAAAAGGGCCACAAAAATAAAGAAGGACCAAAGTTTAACTCTTTCTGCTAATGCTCCGGAAATAACTGAAGCGGCAGTCGCAACAAAAGTCATTTGGAAAAAAGCCGATGCAATACTCGAGGAATCTTCTTTAAGGACTTCTGAAAGATAATCTCCGCTTTTACCTAGAACGAGGGAAAACTCGGGACTTTTCATATTAGCTAAAAAGGAAAAGCTACCTACCCAGCTACCAACATCCAAAAACATAACGTTATAGCCAATTAAGTAAAAGCAAAGACAGGAAATAGAATAAATAAGAACATTTTTTAAACAAATGACTGCAGTACTTTTGCTCCTTACTAGCCCACTTTCTAACATGCAAAAGCCTGCAGCCATCCACATGATGAGGGCTGCAGAGAGAAGGATAACAAGAGTGTTAATTACATAGCTTACTTCTGATGAGGGAGTGGCAAAAGCGGGATTGACGCAGAGGATGGCGAAAATAAGCATTAAAAATTTCATTGTATATAAGACCTTTGTTGCTGCTTTGTGTTGTCTATTTGTTTAGACTTGATTCCACGTCGGCGTGAATATCAAACAATCCAGTTAAGCCACTAATTTGAAGTATTTTTTCAATATTTTTGCTAACGGAACAAATAGAAAAAGCACCTGAACTTTTCACCATGGCTTTTGAGGCGTAAATGAGAACCCTTAGGCCCGCGCTGGAAATGTAGCTGACTTCTGAAAAATCGATAATGATTTTATTGCAGCCGCCTTCGATTTCATCCATGATTTTCTCATGAATTTGACCTGAGGTAGAGGCGTCAACACGCCCTTTTAAGTTTACGATGGAGGCTCCATCTCTTTGTTCTGTATAAACACTTTGCATAAAAACCCCTTTTGTACAAAAATTGGCTAAAAGACTTTTTAGACAAATGTATAATTGCCTACCGTGGCAGTGTCAAGTAAGCTAGGGCTGGTTTGTTGGCTTTAGGCTTGAGCAGTTGAGGGGAGACTTTAATGGGTGCAGGGGATCAAACGTTTCAATACACTTTAACTTCTTTTGAAAGAGATTTCACTGAGTTTACAGAGAGTTTTAAAGCTTTTTGTCAACATCAAGAAATAGATGAATCTAAGACTTTTGATATGGAGCTTTCTCTAGAGGAGCTTATTGTTAATTCTTTTTCGCATGGAGATGAAAACGGAAATGTAAGAGTTTTTGCCGTGATTGAAAATGGAGAGTTAAAAGTCACGATAAAGGATAGTGCACCCCCTTTTAATTTGTTGAGAGAGGCTCCAGAGCCTCCGAAAGGAGATCTTCTTGAGCGGAGAGTTGGGGGGTTAGGCATCCATTTGGTTAAGAATCTTAACGATCGCGTGGAGTACTCGGGTTCTAAGCAGGGAAATCAGGTGACTCTCTTTAAAAATATTAAGTAATAAAGCATTGGATGCTAGCCAGAGTACTTAAGAGAAAGAATTGTGATGTCATCAAATTGACTAGTTTCCCCTATAAAAGTCATAACGTCTTTAGAAATAGAATTTACCATATGCTTAGGAGAAGAGAATTCCTGATGTTTCAGTAGTTTTTCTAAGCGTGTTTCTTCATAAAATTCTTCTTTGGAGTTCTGTGCTTCTGTGACTCCATCGGTATAAAAAAGTAATGTATCACCTTGGGACATTTTAATTGATTGTTGTTCAAACTTTGCTTCTTCAAAAGCACCAACAAGGGGTCCATTGATTTTTTCGAGAAGAACAACTTCTCCATTCGCTTTTTTAAGGTAAGGAGGATTGTGCCCGGCATTTGTGATGTGAACGTTCCCTGTTTCAATATCCATAATACCTACTGCTAGAGTTACAAACATACAGCTCGCATTATTTTGGGCAAGCTCTTTATTGACGCTTGTAACGAGCTCTTCAACGACATTGGTTTGATCAAGTGTTTTATTGAGAGAGACTTTCGTCATAGACATAAACAAAGCAGCCCCAACACCTTTACCAGATACATCACCTACACAGAAATAGATCTTATTACATCCAACAAAAGCAAAATCATAGAAATCACCAGAAACTGTTTGTGCTGGTCTTAAGTAGGCGTCAAGATCAAAGCCTTTCCCCTGTATTTTATCGGGGAGCATATCCATTTGGACTTTTTGTCCAATGAGTAAGTCTCGAGCTAGTTTGTCGTTTTGCTTTTTTATTGTCTTATAAGTTTGAATAAGTTCTTTATTGACTTTTGAAATTTTGAGCCGATTCCATATAAATAAAAAAGTTAAAGAAAAAATTAAGATGACTGTGAAAAAAGTTCCTAAAAAAGCTTGTTTTTCATAGGAGCTAAAAAAGCCAAAAGCTTCTTTGTGAGCCATTTCAGTGATGATACCGAATTGATAGGTGTTGTTCCATCGCCATAGACCAACGACTTTGGTGCCAAGATAATTTTTATAATGGTGTAATGCTTTATTGTTTTTCCCTTGAGTAACACTGAGTACAGCGTGAGTAAGGGGAGCCTTTGAGTTACTCCAGGCTTGGCTCACTCGAACGCCTATAGGGGAAGCTGTTTCAGATTCTAACCAACCTCGCGTGATCATAGTATCTTTCCAACGGCCTTCGCTAATAAATTGGCCTTTTGAATTTACCATGTAAACCTCACCAGTATTGCCTGAAAATCCTCTTCTAAAAATTCCTCCGAGCTCCCTTTGGGGAGAGGCGAGAAGAAAAAGATAACCGTTACCTTTGCTAAGGCGGGAAGCAAAGAGAATATTATGAGTCAATAACGGGTTTGGATGTTTGCCTTGAGGGATATAGGCTGTTTGGTGGGGAGAGTATTTTATTTGCTCTAAGACTTCTTGAGGAAGTTCGAATTTTTTTCCAATTAAGTTCACCAGACTACTAGAGGCAACTATTTGAGCTGAGTTTGTAAAAACGTATTCAGTAAAAAAACTTGAATCTAGAATACCTGTTTTCTTTAGGTTTTGATGAAAGTTTTTAAATTGATTTTTTTGTATTTCTCGAAACATTTTAGGAGGAATGTGGCGCTGGACTATATTGGAAAAAAAAGATGTTTCCAATTTCATTCGATCAATCCAGTCAAGGACGGTATTGTAGGTTGTGTTTAAATCGAGTTTTAACGTTCTTTGAAGATCTCTGTGAGCTAATGCTTTTGTCTCTTTTAGAAACCACCAAGATAGACTAACAATCATAAAGACGATGACAACTGATGACATAATAAATGGCCAACTGGTCCATATATTGCTTTTAAAAAGGGAGTAGAGTCCTTTAATATTTTCGCCTTTTTCTTTTTTAAAATGGCTCATAACCAAGAATAGAGAGATCAAAACGAGAAGAATTGATAAAATCATAGTCGCGGCTAAAACTAAGCTTAGTCTTTTTTTCTTTGTTTGGTGTATCGAAATTTCTTCTTTTGTTCTCTGATCTATGGAATCAAAGAACTCTACCAAAGGTCTCATTATTTTTTCTTTAGCTTTGTGATACTCATCACCGTGGAGTAATTGGCGAGCGAGGGTTTTATCAGGTGTTCTTTTCGTTGTGTAATGGCCGCTATCATCTTGATAGAAGCCGATCATAGCATTCATGGCTTTTGTTTCAAGGTGAACCAACTGATTTGATTTAGTCTCAGTTTCTCTTAAAAAGGCAAATTCTTTAGTTGTGAATTCAGCTTCTTTCATTAGGGTTTTGAGAGGAATTGGTTTTGTATCGATTTGGGGGGAGGCTCCCGTCGCTATGATAAAGTCCCAGTAAATGCTGTGGTATTTTTCAGGACGAGGTGCTTTCCCGTTTCGAATGTCCAGGATTCGTTGAAAATACTCCTTGTACTTGGGGTTACCAGTGACAACATAAGTTCTGGCCATGCGAGTGAGGTCATCTGAACTTTGTCTCAGTTCATCGGCGAGGAGATAAGAGTAGTACCTTTTGGCTTCCCCAGCGGTAATTTTCTTTTCATTTTTAAGAATTTTAAAGAAGACGCCTAAAGACATCACTATAAGAGTCATAATTGACACGAAAATAGCGAAAAGGCTCTTTTTTAAGGACATATGTTCTTTGGTTTCATTTTGATAGTGACTTCACGAGCTGATTTTTTATAAGAAACGATGCTACAACCCCATAAAATGTTTTTTACTTAGGACCTTTCAAAAAGTCAAAAGATTTATTCCAGCTCTTATAGTATTGGAGCTGTTATCCATCTCAATACATTTGTCATCATATTGAAGCATTGGCGTGGTCTAACCAGTTGACCGTTAACAATATGGTATCTTTGAGAATGCATATAAGATTCGATATGGCTTCGAAAGGCATCAGTTATGTTTTGCCCTTTATATTGGGTTTTGATTTCTATCCCTACTTCAGTATTAAACTTTTCAGATCTAGGGTCAGCATTCATAGAGGAAACGACTAATCCTGCATCTGTTGTAACGACTTTTGAATGAATGCGGCCACTTCCGTTCATTCCCACTACATGAAGACCAGGTCCCATTCGACGAAACTTTTTCATAATGTTGTAGTGGAAATCAGCATGAATAACTTTATCGAGACCAACAGCCCATGAGTCCACATCATTAGTCATAAAATAAAAAGGGATCATTTCGTGAGCAGGAAGAATTCCTTTCGGATCAAAGTCGATGAATCCTTTCATTTTCAGCAGAGCCCTTTCGACTTTATCAGCATCATTGTGAATGAGGTCTGCGATATTCTTTTGATTCTTTTTAACTAAATTGTATAAACCTTTGGCATATTGCTGAGGTGTTATTTTTTTGATTTGAGCATCTTTTATGAGTTGCTTAGCTTGATTTTTGGATAGGCGGTCTTGACTGAGGATTTCAATGAATTGTTTTCCTAGGTCTTCAATATCTTCCTTAAAAGCCTTTTGAGGGAGATGGGGATTGGATAAGTTGTTTTGAATTGTTTCGATATTGCCTCTGACGAGTTGGGTGAATTTTTTGGCTTTTTCGTTGGCAGCTTTTTGTCCACCAGGTTTTCGGAATTCAGATTGAACGAATCGATATATAACAGAGTTTTGTTTAACTACGTTTTCAATAGCGTTTTGGGCTTCTATTGTGAGGGAGCCATATTGAGAGTTCCAAACACAATTTTTGCGGCAGTTTGAAATCATCTTGTAGAGTTCATCCATAGATTTTTTCCTAAAGGCAATGTCATCTACGGTGTCATGGAGAAATCTGACGGAATCGACTTCTTGAGCAACATTTTTCCATTTTTGAGGAGCAGTGCTCTGGAATTCTCTAAAATTTTCTTCTGCACGACTGAGTATCTTTTCCATTTGATCGTATTTTTCATAGTCAAAGCCTATTCCAAAGAAGAAATTTTTAAAGGATTGCTTGATTTTTTCTCTTAATTTTTTAGAGGCAAAAGGACCGAGAAATCCATTGAGATGATTTGGAGTTAGGTTTTTGGTACGAATATTGTCAGCAATCGTTTTTTGCCCTTCTCGTGTTAGGGTAACCAAGGCGTCTGCTATTTCGATTGCCTTGATACGTCCTTGGCCATGAAGGAAATCTCCGTACATTTTTCTCATAACCTCACTAGCGCTTTCCCCATAGAGAGGGTGCATGAGTCGATCGAGTTCTTTGATATCTAAAGAGCCATATCGAATCATCTTGGCTAAATAGCCTGAATGGTCAGAGAAGACATTCGCTAGTTTTTGAGCTAGGGCAGAGGGGTTTTGCGTTTTATTTTCGTAATAGAAGCTATAAGATGATATCCATTGCTTCATATCTTTGGCAAAGGCTCTGAAGTCATCGTCGTAGTTCATTTTATCGGAGGCAAGCTTAGTTCTCCAGCTTTCGCCATGTTTTTTGGCGTATTCTCTAGATTTTTGCATTTTCTCACGAAGTTTTTTAGTATTTATTCTCTCTGTAAAGTTAGACTCCAAAAAGTCATCAACGTAAGTTTGAACTTCTTGGTGGAGATTTTTGTCGTGGACCATAACTTCGTGTTCGTACTCAAAAGCTCCGTTGGTAACATCAATTTTTTTTCCCTTTTCTTTGCGGACAGATCGTATGATACGCGTGTCGATTCCGTAGTGAGAATCACGAGCATTTCGACCACCTAAAATAACTTCTCCTCCTGTACTTTCCCCAGGAACGAAATTAATTAAAATTTTATCGTGCATCCGATAAGTAAGTTGACGCCAGATTGATTGGATTCTTGCTGTGAGTTTAAAGTTTTTTTGTTGGCGACTGAGTCTTCCTTTAAAACCTCTCCAGCTCCACATAGGACTAAAAGTGTGAACGTTAACACCGTTGTCAGTCATGTAGAGGAGCACTTCATTAGATAATTTATGTCCAGCATCGTCTAAGACAATGTCTACTGTTTTACCTTTCTTTGCTTGTTCTACGGCCCACTTAACTTGTGACAAACCAATGGTATCTTCTTCAAATTCGTATGTACTTAGATAAATCCTTTCGACTTCAGGGTTATTCCACACATCGTTTCGCGCTTTCATAGCAATTCTATTGTCTATAAGTGGATTAATCTTAGGATTTTCTCCTCTGCTTCCAGCGATGTAGCGGAGTCGGTATTTATTAGGTATCGAGTAAGAAATTAAAAAGAAAAGAAGAAAGAATACAAAGTATTTCATGTTTAGATGTTTTTTCATTTTCATTTTGATTTTTCCTTGAGTTACTTTTGTTTCGGTAAGCGGTTCTTTAATCCTTAGTGTTTTTTGATCTAGTTATAGTGGTTGACTGAAGAAATTTTTCTTTGGCGTTTTTTAATGGTGAAAAAATAAATCTATTTTTTTTATTTCTTATCCAGACAAATTTAAATGGTTATTTATTTTTTTTTAGATAAAAAAAGAGTCAGTTTTTTCTAAAGGTTTTTTGTATGTGTGGCGACAAGTGGATGAAGGAATTTTTTGAGAGGTAGCTTTCGGAAAATTCACCATCGAGAAGGAATCTCGAGGGAACCCATGATCAAGGAGGATTAAAATGGGACTTCGTATTAACACCAATGTGGCCTCCCTCAATGCCCAGAGGAATCTAAGAGGTACACGACTAGCGATGAATAAATCGCTAGAAAAGTTGTCGTCAGGACAACGGATCAATAGGGCCGGTGATGATGCTGCCGGTTTAGCTATCTCGGAAAATTTAAAGGCTCAAATTAGAGGTTTGAAGCAAGCTGAAAGGAATGCGGAGGATGGCATTTCATTGGTTCAAATTGCTGAAGGTGGCCTTTCTGAGGTATCTAGCATCCTTATCCGTTTAAGAGAGCTTGCTGTACAGGCTGCTTCAGACACAATTGGCTCGACAGAGAGAAAATTCTTGAATGTTGAGTTTGAACAATTGACTTCTGAAGTTGATCGTATTGCTAACTCTACGGAGTTTAACCGTGTTCCACTTCTCAACGGGACGGGAGCTGTTTTTGACATTCAGATCGGCACTAGAAATGATCCGATTAGTGATCGTCTGACCTTTGATGCCTCTAGTGCAGATATTAATGTGGCTGCTCTTGGGCTTAACCTTGCTTCTGTTGCAGATAAAATTTCTGCACAAAACTCTTTGTCTGCGATTGACCAGGCGATTGTTTCTGTTTCAGGTATTCGCGCTGATTTTGGTGCTCTTCAGAACAGGTTGCAATCGACAGTTAACACCATTGCTGTGAGTGTAGAGAACTTATCGGCGGCAAACTCTCGTGTTCGAGATACTGATGTTGCCTCTGAAACCGCTGAGCTGACAAGAACCAATATTCTTATGAATGCTGGTGTCTCTGTATTGTCTCAAGCGAATGTTTCTACATCTGGTGCACTGAATTTAATTCAATCTGCAGCGAATGTTTAAAAAAATTAATGAGGAGTTGGAAAATGACAAAATCGAATAAGCAGTATAGACAAAACAATTGATTAATCTGCAATAGTCAATTGTCTAGCTTTGCAATTAAAAAAGAGAGAGTTGGTTTATTCGAAGTAAAAAATGTTAAGTCTTAATTATTAACTTTTATCTAACAGGATGTTAGATGTAGCTCAACAGGAGGTAAGAGTGATTAGAGGAGATTAGTCATGGGACTGAGAATTAATACTAACGTATCGTCTCTTGCGGCACAGAGATGGGTAGGTCGGACAGATCGTAGGCTGAATAACAGCTTGAGAAAACTTTCTTCTGGCGAAAGGATAACCCGGGCCGGTGACGATGCAGCAGGTTTAGCGATTAGTGAAAATTTAAGAGCGCAAATTAGGGGAAATAGACAGGCAAAAAGAAATGCCAATGATGCTATTTCTTTAATACAGACGGCTGAAGGAGGCCTCAGTGAAATTTCGAATATTATCATTAGACTTCGAGAACTCGCTGTCCAAGCTGCTTCAGATACTGTGGGGAGTGTAGAGCGTGGGTTTACTGATATTGAATTTCAACAGCTTAAAGAAGAGGTCGATAGGATTTCTCAAAGTGCTGAGTTTAACGGTGTTAAGCTTCTCGATGGCACTAGTGGTGTACTTGAATTTCAAATTGGTATTCACAATGACCCTATACTGGATCGTTTGCGCTATGATGGCACCAAGGCCAATACAACACTTGGATTTTTGGGGCTATCGGCAGAGAGTGTTGGTACGAAAGAGAGCTCGCAGCTGTCGCTTCGTAAACTTGACGATGCACTCGTACAGGTTAACGGGGTTCGGGCTGAATTGGGTGCGACTCAAAACAGGTTGTCATCTTCTGTCCAGAATTTGGCGATTTCTGATGAGAGTCTTAGTGCAGCCAAATCACGAATTAGGGATGTTGATGTTGCTGCAGAAACAGCAGACTTGGCAAAGAATAGTATTCTCATTGAAGCGGGTACTAGTGTTCTTAGTCAAGCCAATCAAGCCCCTCGAGCAGCTCTCAAACTGATCGGGTAAATACAACCAATCTTTTTTTACACCCCTTGCTTCGAATGAAGCAGGGGTGTTTTTTATAATACTTGGGGATTCTCTCAACTTATTTTACATTTGTTGATAACAGTATTATTTTTTCGAAAAAACCACTGAATTAGTTCCTGTTCTTTCCATCGCTAATACAAAAGCAATGTGATCCATCCAGCTCATCATTGTTCCTCCAAAAAGGCTTCCGTAAGGGTTTAGATCTGTTGGCACTACAAGATGAGTGGTTTTTCTTCTCATTTTTTACTTCCTAGTTTTTAAAAAACAAGTTAGCACTAATTCGTTTATGAGTAATATGAAGTTTGTATAAGACTTTTGTTGTGAATTCACCTTGAATACTAATTTTTTTAATAAACATTAAGTCGATCTATCGAAGCTGACAAAGTTACTTGGTATTTGTGACTAGATGGAGTGTTCGAGCTATTAATTGGGTGGATAATGCCTTCTATCGATACTATATCAATAATTAGTTAGAATTATATTTAGCTGATTTTATTGAAGAAAAAGTGTGTTTAAAAGACAGGGTTTTATTATGATTAGCTCAAGGTTTTACTTAGATGGTAAATTTGAAGGAAGTATAAAAATATGTTGACTGATAAAAATGATCATAGAAAAACGGTTGTCATTTTTGGTATTTCTGGTTTTATTGGTTCAAACTTAGCAGAGTTTTTTAAAAAAGATTATAAAGTCGTTGGTACCTATTATCGCTCTCCTGTTACCATTCCTGGTATTTTAACGCTTCCTTGTGATGTTTTGTCTAAAGAAGAAGTGCAATTAATTATTTTTGCTTTTAAGCCTGATGTTACTATTTATTGTGTTGGTGTTTCTTCTGTCTACAAATGTGCTCAAAATAATGATTTAGCAGAAGTGTTAAATACCTCTGGTTTGTTTAATGTGGCTGAAAGTTGTCAAAGATATAAATCATTAGTTTGCTATTTATCTAGTGGGTTTGTTTTTGGAGGAGAGCCTAAAAAGTATTTGGAGATGGATATTTCTGATGCTGATACTATTTATGGTAAAACTCAAGCTGCCACAGAGTTTTATCTTCAAAAAACATCCTTGAATTATATTATTTTTCGAACTTGTAAAATTTATGGACGTAGTTTAAATCTAAAAAATCCGACTTGGTTTGAATCCCTTCAGAAGAAGCTTAAAAACAATGAAACAGTGGTTTGTGATGGCTTTGTAGAACTTGGTTTTCTTGATGTGTATTATCTCGCTATGATTATGAAGATCTGTTTTGATAAGGGAGTTAAAAATCGGCTCTTTCAAATTTCATCGAAAAATACTATGTCCCACTACGAGTTTGCGAAGACTTATTGTTCGATTTTTGGAGATAACAGTAAGCTTTTAAGCAAAGGTAATTGGGTTTTACCATTAATGAAAAATCGAACGGGTTTACCTAAACAAAATGCTAATACTTCATTTTACTTAGATGTAGGGAATATTGAAGGTTTTTTTGATATTGATATTCCTCTAATTGAGGAATCTCTTAGGTTTACCTACAAAAGATTTTTTGGTCAAAAAAAGAAAAGAAGAGGGGAAAAGCTAGGGAGCGGAATCAATTTTATTTAATAGGCTATTGAGATTCTGATTTATTGTTAGCTAAAGTTTTGTTATCTGGCGGATTGTTTAATGAATTCACTTATGTAATGGCGGACTAAGGCATCAATTTCAACTTCTTCACCATGGAATTTCCAAGTAATTTTATTAAATGGTCCTAAGTGTGCACTTATCTCATGAAGGTTTCCTTGCCCCATGGGGTCGTCAGGTCTTAGCCTTGCTGAGAAAAGGTCTTTGCCATTGGATAAAAAGCCAATAGTAATAAGGTCATTAGTCTTACGGGCAAAAATGAGCCTTAAAGAATTACGGAAGAGCATAAAGTCGTTAACAGTGTTTGAAATTTTAAAAATTTTGATTTGAGAGTTCGAAGCTTTTCCACCGCGATATTCATTAAATTTGGAAACATAGAGTTCAAAGCGGTCTCGGAGTTTATCCATGAATTCAATTGAGGACTCTTCTAACAGGTGAACAGGGTTGAGATGATCGTGAAGGTCAACAACCCCACTCTCCTCCATATTGAGTTCATCGAGAGCTAAGTTTTCGATCCATGTTGTTGAAATTCGTTCAGCTTTTCCAAGAGTTTCCATAGTTAAATGATGGGATGCAAGAGAGAGCTTGTCAAATAAATGGGGTGGCAAAGGGTCTAAAGAACGGGCCTTGCTGGCCCTTAAGTTTCCGCCCGACATAAGTCAGGTGGATGCAGTTAGTAACCATTTTAGGCTTCTCACTTCTTCTGAGCGAGTCAGAGGTGAGCTTGCGCACCATGATCAGGGACCGCTTCCTAGATATGAGTTGTAGGGCGAAATACATTTTGCCAACCACAAGACCCAGCTCCGAGTATACCTGAGATAGGAGTGCCTCTCAATGGCAAAAATGCTCTTATTTTTTAGGTAATATTCTTTAATTATAGGTATTTATAAGTTTTTATTGCCTCGAGTCATTGGTTGAGTTATACTGGAGTATAGTAGTAAGTCGGCCCATCGGGGATGTTGGTCATATGAGGAAAGACTCAAGTTTTTGAGAGCTTTTTACGATAAGGCCTTCAATGACAGGAGTGGGTATGAAGAATTTGATTCTTACTTTTTTGAAGGACGAAGACGGTCAGACATCTACCGAGTATATTTTACTGGTAGCGGTTGTCGCTTTGATTGTTTTTAAATTCAAAAAAACCGCCGAAGCAGAACTCAATCAGATCACTCAAGATGTGTTTGGTGGAGCTCGCGGTTGGGTGAGCGAAATTAACTCCGGTAATTAGGAACAAGGGTTTTTACAGAGTTCCTTTATTTCACTTTTTTACGGGAACATCATTCCGATGGTTCCTTTTGCTATTTAGTCTTAAAATCTTCTTATGAGCATTCTATTTGGATTTCACCGTAGGGGTGGACAGGCTTTAGTTGAGTACCTTCTTATTTTTGGTTTTATTGCCCTTATTGCTCTTAATATTGTTAAAGGTCTAGGGACCGCTATGAGTGAATCTGTGGGAAGTCTAGGGTATATTCTCACTCAGCAGCTATCTGTCGGAGTCTGCAATACCAATTGCTATTTCGGGGGATATAAAAATAGTACGGAGCAGTGATGATACCCCTCTCCGTTTATCTTTTTCTGTTTATTGAATTAGTTTTTGTTAGTTGGATCGATTACAAAACTAAAAAAATTTCAAATTATTGGCTTTTCATAAATATTTTTTTTTATTTAGTTTTTTTGTTTGTTCTGCCACAATTTTATTTTTTTAATATAGACACTTTTTTTTATCCCTTAGTTTTTCTTATGGTTGGGTTTGGGCTGTTTATTATTAAAATTATGGGGGCTGGGGATGTAAAATATCTTTTTAGTTTTTTTCTTCTTATTCCTTTGAAATATCAAGATCTATTCTTCTTTTTTCTATTATACTCAACCTTAATAGTCGGATTGACACTGCTCTCTTACAATACTTTCAAAAATTTTGATAAAATTAGAAAAGCTTTTCAATTGAGAAACATTACTCAGATTCGTGAGGTTTATGGAAAGAGGTTTTCTTACGCACCAGTAATAGGGATGGCATGGGTTTGGTTTGGATGGAGTATAAAATCTCATTTCGTATATTAAATAATAGAGGCCAATCAGCTGTTGAGTATATTCTCTTAATGGTAGTTCTTATTAGCCTTTCGTTAAGTGTTTTTAACAGTCGTTATTTTAAAGATTTTTTTGATGAAGATGGTGCTTTTTTTGAAACCATTGCGACTCAAATAGAAAACTCCTACAGAAACGCCTTGTTTGTGGAACAAAATAATTTGGATTATAACAGCCCTCACCCTTCTTTTTATGATGCCAATGCTGGTGGTGGTGGTGGGTCTCGGTTTTTTGTGGGTAAAAATGCGTATCCTCCCTAGACAAATAAAATTGGATTCAAGGGGACAGTCTACAATTGAATTTATTGTAACGTTTGTTTTTATTATAGGGTTTACGTTTTCTTTTTTTAGAATCGCTTTAGTCTATACTAATGGTTACTTAGTTCACTATGCCACTTATATGGCCAGTCGTGCTTATATGGTTTTCGATGCCAATTCAAATCAGCCATCAGGAGGGGATGGGGGGGCAAGTATACTTGCTCAAAAAGTTTTTGAAGAGTTCAGAATTGAAGGCCTTTTAAGTGGATTTTCAAGCCAGCTTCAAATTAATGACCCTCAAAGTTTTAACAATTATTCAAATAATCTATATGTCGGTACTTGGGTCGATTTTAAGCAAAAATTGCCAACTCCTTCCCTTGGGAAGGGAAGGGATTTGAATTTGAGATCAGAATCTTTTTTAGGGAGAGAGCCAACGCGTTCAGAGTGCTACGAAAGAGTTTGTAATGCTATGGGAGAAGCTGCTTTGCAAGCGGAGTATTGCAATATCCATTCAACTTTATTTGATAATGGGTGTTAATGAGAACTAAGTTATTCTTAACAGTAAATGAAAAAGGCCAAGCAGTTTTTGAGCTCATTGCTTTTTTGCCGTTTTTAATTTTTATTTTCACTATTATGGTTACTATCGGTAATTCAATTAATGCTTCTATCAATCAGCAAAAGGTTACACGAAGATATTTTTATTACTTACTAAAAGGTAATAGCACTGCGCCTACGCAGGAAGATTTAAATGAATGGCTTAACTCAGGTATTTCCTTTGCGGGAATGTCTGCCCTAGGTTTTAGGGCCAAAGAACAAGGAGACCTTTCTTTTGCTCCGTGTTTTAAGTTTACAACTTTATTTACAGGGGATCAGGGAGAAACCTGTGATGAGCCCTTAAAGGGGGAGGCAAAAAGTAATTTTGTTAGAGTTTTCACTTTTTATGGTATTTGTGGTGAAACCTATATTGTTGGACGAAATTACTTTAAAAACTATCATAACTTTCCTTATCTTCCTTATCGAACTGATGTTATGACAAGTGCTTCCTGTGTTTTACGATAGTTAAAGGCTGAGCTAGGTATAGAGAAATTTTAAGATATTAAGAGGGGACAATTCTTCCCTTTTTCATGACTTCTGTCGCACTTTGCTAAAATCTAATAAGAGCTCTCGAAAATTCATATGGGATGAAGATAAATGAATACACGTGCTTTTACTCTTGCATTGGTCATTGCTGGAATTGCAATGTTCATGGTCCACACGTATGTGGAAGATAAGGAAAATGAATATCAACGCAATTATGGCAGGCCAACAACAGTTGTTATTGCGGAGAGAGATATTCAAGAGTTGGAATTGATTGACGATACTAAAGTGAGAGTTAAGACAGTTCCTAAAAAATTTGCCCACCCAGATGCTTTTCCTGATATTAAAAGTGTTGAAAATACAATGGCAACTGTTCCGATTGTTAGAGGTGAAGTGATTACTAAGCCTAGAGTGACTTATCCCGGAGCTAAAACGGGTTTATCTCGACAAGTAAGTCCAGACAAAAGAGCTTTTGCACTCAACATTACTGAGAGACAAGCTGCTGGAAAGCTAATCAAACCAGGGGACAGGGTCGATGTTATTGCTGCTATTGACTATTCTTCGGGTCGTAAGGATATGCAAAAAACAAAAACAGTTCTTCAAGATGTTCTTGTTCTTTCGACAGGAAAATCAATGACTAATTCTCTTCCCATTTATGGAGTTAAAACACCTCGGGAAATTAAAACGATGAATGCTAATGTTTATGAACGTTATAATACTGTGACACTTGAATTGAGCCCTTATGATGTGCAAAAAATGGTGTTTTTACTAGTTTATTCTGGGAACAAACCATTTCTGAGTCTTAGAAATAATTCTGATCAGAAACAAGTTAGGATTAAAGCTACGAGTATATTTGATGTTCTTGGCCATGACGAAGTAGCGGATGCGAAAGCTTATTTCTCTGAACAGAATAAAAAGCGAGGTAAGTAAGCTTGCGAAGAGTGTTTTACGTTCTTTTTTTTGTGATCACTTCTTTTGTTGCTTTGGCTCAAAGTAATACTGTACCTGAAAAGCCTGTTGAGGTTGTTCTTGGGATTGATAGAATAGTAAAGCTTGAGTTTACTCCTGATACAAGAGTGCAGGTAGGTAATGAATCTATACTTACTTATACTCTTATTCCGCAAAAAAGAGAGATTACATTTAAGGGTATTAAACCTGGCAAAACCTCTATGGTGGTAAGAAACTCTGTTGGAGACATCAAGGCCAGGTTCTTAGTAACTATTACGGCTACCGATCAATCTAAAATAGTTAAAGAGTTAAAAGATTTTATCGGTGATGTCGAAGGTATTGATATTGGCATAAAAGGGGAAACTGTCTACGTCGGTGGTAAAATCGTTGTACCTGATGATATCGGTAGAGTTGTTACCGTTATAAAACAAAATAAATTTCAGAGTGTTCTATTTCTAGTCGAGCTTTCAACTCAAACTCAAAGGTTAATAGCTCGAAAAATGCAAGAAGAAATCCAAAAAAATCAATTGAGAGATGTGACAGTTAGAGTTGTTAATGGGCTATTTTGGTTGGAGGGAATTGTTAGTTCTGAAGGGGAAAAAGTTCGTGCTGAACAGATTGCGAAAGCTTTTTACCCGGCTCAACTACCCTCTCTCGCAGAGAGAACAGAATCTGTTAAAACTGCTGATAAGGCTCCTATTCAAAATTTTATTTCTGTTAATGAAAAGAAAAAACCTAAACCAATACCTAAGCTTGTTAAAATAACAGTACAATTTGTGGAATTATCTAAA
The DNA here is from genome assembly GCA_965206965.1 of Bacteriovoracaceae bacterium. Classification (GTDB taxonomy): domain Bacteria; phylum Bdellovibrionota; class Bacteriovoracia; order Bacteriovoracales; family Bacteriovoracaceae; genus CBDBLK01. Next base: position 1,289,831 of record OZ242254.1, read on the forward strand.
GATTATAAAAAAGTTTTTGGATTTAAATGGCAACCATTGCTAAGTGATGGTCAAGGGACTATCACTTTTGGTAGAACTACTGGTGGGGATGTGACCACTCGGTCATCAAATTCCTTAGCTGGTACAATTTCGAATTTGTTTCCTAAACTTTCTTCAGCCAAATCTGCAGGTCATGCGAAAGTTATACAATCAGGAGTGATTATAGTTAAAGATAAAACGACAGGTAAATTAAATAAAAGCGAATTGATTCCTTTTACTTTGGGGACAGGTGAGTTTGCACGTTCGGAGAAAGCGGAAGCAGGATTTGCCTTAAGAGTTAAACCAAGCTTGCTTGCTCAAGAGAAAATTGATTTAAATATGGGAGTTGATGTAAAAGCAACAATCGGTAATCCTCCTCAAACACTAACAAACTCTATTTCAACTGCTCTCGTTGTAAAATCTAAAGAGTCAGCAGTTGTTGGTGGAATTGTAATAAATAAAAATAATACGGCATTTGACAGAAATCCTCCAGGGGGACCCGATGAGGCTTCAGAAGGATCATCACCTCTTTTTTCTTTCATTCGTTCTAAAAGCTTAACGTCATCAAAATCTCAATTTGTCGTTTTTGTTACCCCTGAGATCATTGAATCAGCTTCACAGGGAGCTGATGAAATTAAGCGTAAGTTTAGGCACAGGGGGCGTTGATGGCTGGTTATGTCATAACTGTTATTGGAGGAAAGGGAGGGGTTGGTAAGTCTCAGGTCGCGGCAAACCTCGCTTTTGCCCATGCTGCTGAAACTCGTTCGAAAGTTCTTCTAATGGACTTCGATCAAAAAGCTAGTGGTGATCAAAATTTTATTACTGGTATTAAGTCAAAAAAAACAGTTAAGGATTTAGCTGAATTTAATGGCGCTATTGATTCTCGTTCATTAATGCAATTTTTGGGAATTGATAGCTCTGGGGTAAGTTATATTGGAATGCCTAATGATCCAACAGCTGCTGAATCCATTGATTCGGAAGGCGTCGGCAAAACACTAAAGGCTCTACCTAATATTTTTCCTTTGACGGTGATTGATGGAGGTAGTGAACTTACTCCTCTCACACTAAAGGCTTTAGAGTTTTCAACAGCTATTTTTTTAATTGTTACACCAGATATCTTGGCACTAAATCAGACTAAGCGATTATTTTCAAATTTAGTAACAATGATGTTTCCTAAAGATATGCTTCTTATACTGGCTAATCAGTTTCAAAAGGGACATCCTGTAACTGCAGATGTTATTGGGAAAACTATTGGTAAGCCAGTGTTTTCCATTCTGCCTAAAGATGAGCAAAGTTTAGTAGGAGCTTTAAATAAGAAAAAAACTCTTTTTGTTTTGAATAAAAATGCGCCCTTTAGTAAATCAGTAACTGAAACTGTTCGAAAACTTATTCAGAAAAATGTTTTAAAAACTCTCGTTAAATTAAATAAACCTACAGATACGAAATCTAAAAAATCAGTTTCAGGAGGGACTGAAGGTGGAGCTAAGGAGAAGTCGTGGACGTCTTTGAAGTCCAGGCTTCACACTGCTTTAGTAGATGAAATGGATTTTAAAAAGCAGGATGATAATGATCCTAAAGCAAAAATTATTTTGAGGGAACAAACTAAGAAATTAGTAGTTGAATTGCTCAACAAAGAAGATACGAAAGGTATTTTGAATTCACGAGAAGATATGAACAGGATTGTTAAAGAGATTTTGGATGAAGCTTTGGGGCTTGGTCCTTTAGAAGATCTTCTTGCTGATAAGGAATGCTCTGAAATTATGGTTGTTGGACCGGATAAGATTTATTTTGAAAGAAGTGGCAAGATTCGAAAGTCAGAAATTACTTTCACAAACGACCGCCAAGTTCTCAATGTAATCGAAAGAATTGTGGCTCCCATTGGTAGGAGAATTGATGAGAAAACCCCTTACGTGGATGCACGTTTATCTGATGGATCGAGGGTTCATGCGATTATTCCACCTTGTGCTTTGGATGGTTGTACTATTACGATTCGAAAATTCCCTGAAAATCGATTGACTTATAAAGATTTGGTTAAATTTGATTCTTGTACTCAAAATATGGCTGATTTTATGAGAATTGCTGTAGAGGCACACCGAAATATTGTTGTTTCTGGCGGTACGGGGTCTGGTAAAACTACTCTTATTAATATTCTCGGAGGGTTTATTCAAGCTAATGAACGAATTATTACTTGTGAGGATTCGGCAGAATTGGATTTTCCTCAAGATCACGTCGTACGACTTGAAACTCGTCCTCCTTCTCTCGAAGGTGATGGGGCAATAGATATCCGCTGTCTTGTCAAACAAACTCTGCGAATGAGACCCGATAGGATTGTTGTGGGAGAGTGTCGAGGGGGAGAAACTTTGGATATGCTTCAAGCCATGGGCACTGGTCATGATGGTTCGATGACTACAGTTCACTCTAATAATCCTCGAGAGTGCATTGGTCGACTTGAAACGCTTGTTCAATACGCGGGGGCTGGCCTTTCTCCTAAGGCCATTAAAGAGATGATTGCTAATGCCGTTCATATGGTTGTTCAGCAATCTCGTTTGGATGATGGCTCCCGTCGAATGACTCATATAACGGAGCTTGGAGGTATGCAGGGTGATGTTGTCATTCTTCAAGATATTTTTCTTTTTCAACAAAGAGGAATTGGGAAAGATGGAAAAATTGCTGGAGAGTTCCAAGCGACAGGGTTTATTCCCAAGTTTATCGAGATCTTAGAGAAGAAGGGTTACAATATTCCGAGAGGGTTGTTTGCTAATGATACAGGCAATCCAAAAGCAGTTCCTAAGACTCCTACTTCTAATAGTGCTGCCCTGAAGAAAGCGGCACCTCAAAAAGTGGCTGTACCGAACCGAAAGGTCAAGGCCAAATAAGGTGATGCATGAGTGATCTAATTTCACTTCTTGGTTTAAAGGGAGTTGTCGGTGTCATTGGCATTGGTATTTTTGTTTATTGTTATCGATATTCAGTTACTATTTTTGACTGGGTTGAAAAACAGACATTGGGAACGCGAACTTATATTTTAGAGAAATTGGATATCTTAATGATCGAAGTAGATCCAGATAAACTAACCTTTTATTTATTGGGATTGAGCTTTGGTTTGTTTGCTTTAACAGTAGTGATATTTGGTTTACTACTGAATTGGATTGTAGGGTTTATCTTTGGATTAATCGTTGGATTTTTCTCTTTTCGTTTACCTAAACCTTTGATTGATACGATGGTAGAGAAGCGCATTAAGCAATATCAAAGCCAGATGGTCGATGCATTACAGCTTTTGAGCAACGGTATTCGTGCTGGTCTCAGTGTTCCTCAAGGGCTTGGTATGGTGGTTTCTGAAATGCCGGCTCCTATCCAGCAGGAGTTTAACCTTATACTTCAGCAGAATAGAGTAGGGGTTCCTCTTGAGGAGTGTTTTGAAAACTTAGCTAAACGAATTCCCTTGGAAGATAATGATATGTTTGTTTCTTCGATCAATATTTTAAGAGAGACGGGGGGGAATTTAGCGGAGGTTTTTGATACAATTGTAGGAGTTATTAGGGAAAGGGTTCGGCTTCAACAAAAAATTGATACCTATACTGCTCAAGGGATGTTTCAAGGTTACACTATTGCCGCTATGCCTTTCGCTATTACAGGCATTTATGCATCATCTGATCCGGACTCAGTGATTAATATGTTTAAAAATCCTCTTGGAATTGTTCTTGTTATTTTAGCGATTCTTTTAGATTTCGCGGGGTTATTTGTGATTATGAAAATTGTAAAAATTAAAATTTAAAGGGGAAAACTCTAAAGTCAGGTAAAAAGAGTGCCGAAAAAAGAATGTGAGAAAGAAGCAAAATTCGTTCTCTGTTTTAAGGAAAATAAGGATAGGTCCATGAAGCCATTAAAATTATTATTAGCCTTGTTACTTCTTCCCTTAAGCGCCTTTGGTGGTGTGAATTTAAAAAATGGAAATTTCTATATTTCCTATACGGATATTATTGTTCCGGGAGGGGGGCAAGACCTAGAGATTGTGAGAACTTACAATTCTAAATCTACTGACAAAGGTTGGTTTGGTTTTGGTTGGGGTTCCGGCTATGAGACTTATTTGACTATTTCTGCTGATGGCTCTGTTGTTATTCATGAAAATGGATCGGGAGCTTTGACTCGTTTTACTCCTAAAATAGCAGTTAATCCTAAAGCTGCTGCTAAGAGAATAGTAGATGCTATGAGAAAGAGAACCCCTATTAGCGATAAAGTAGCTGAAGATTTGGTTAAAAAATTGACTAATGACTCAGAACTTCGCCAGGGTTATGCTCGGAAATTTAGTGTTAAGGCCGACTTGGCTAAAGGAACAGTGCTTTACTCAAATGTTCGTGGTCTTCAAGAACTTCATGTTGTTAAAAACGGATTCCAGAGAAGATATAACGACGGAAAAATTGAGTTTTTTAATAAAAAAGGCAAGCTTATTAAGATTCGCGATAAAAATGGCTATACCGTGAACTTAAACTATAAAAAGGATCAATTGGTTTCTATTAAGGATAGTCAAGCAAAACAGCTTTTCTTTGATTGGTATCCAGATGGTAAAGTAAAGTCTATTTGGTCAGCAGGTGATAAAAAAACAAGCTATAAATATCGTGGAGACGATCTCGTTGAATCTGTTGATATTGTTCGTAATACCTTTAAGTATGGTTATGATGGAAATCATAATATGACCTCTATTGGATATTCTGATGGGTCGAAAATGGGAATTTCCTATACAAATAAAACTCAATTCGTAAAAGAGATTGCTGGAAGGAATAGGGAAAAAACAGCTTATAAATATGATTCAAACCCTAAAAATCCTGAGTTTCATTATTGGACAACAGTAACGAAAACCCTTGCTAATGGAAAAGTTAATAAAAATAAGTATGAATATGAGATTAAAACTCGTCCCGATGGCTCACAATATACTTACAGAACAGCTACCGTAGTTAATGGTATTTCAACGGAGACAGTTTACTCCGAGTGTTGTTCTCTTCCTTTAAAAATTAAAAGAGGAAAACATGTAACAACGTTTGAGTACAATTCTAAAGGACTTTTGACTAAGAAAACTTCAACTAAGGGTGAATATGTTGAGCTTCAATACCACAAGAAGTTTAATAAAATCACCAAGGTTGTTAATAAAAATGGGTGGACGAAATTTAGATATGATAAAAGAGGTAATCTCTCTAAAGCCGAAAATAACTCAGGTAAACATGTTGTTCTTATTTATGATTCTAAAGGGCGGATCACCAAGATGATTGATATGAATAAGAAAGGTAAGAAGAAGAAAAGAACTTTAAAATTTACCTATAATGCTTTAGGCAAGCCCGTTGAAATTGCCATGGAGCGTGTTGGGAAGATTAATGTCGCTTACGATAATTATGGGGAGATCAAAAAAGTTGAATCTAAGGCCGGTCATAAGATGGCCCTTCAGGTAACTCAGGCTTTTCAATCTTTGCTTTCTATTGTGAAGCCTGCTGGAGTGAATTTAAATATGTGATTTTAGCCAACTTTGATTGGCATAAGAATAATGAGAAAACAGTTAGTTAGGTGTGTAATTAGAGTTTTTTAGTATTTAGGGTCAGACTATAAATGTAAGAAGAAAGTCTGAACCAAAAAATAAGGTTTTAGGGATAACCAAACTGATACGGTGATTATTATGAAAAAGCGATTTCTTATTTTAAGTTTATTTTGTATTTTTTCAGCTTCTCTCTATGCAGAGAATTGCTCTGTAGACCTTTCTAAAGTCGATTGTAGCTCGCAGAAGGAAGCTTTGAAAAAATGCGAGGGAAAAAACAATTATAACGATATGAAAAGTAAGGTTGAAAGGCATTGCAGTAGCTTAGGGCAAGTGAGCTCGGCTTCTGATTGTGGTACAGAGATTAATAGTAGTCATGGGGCCAAAGCGAGCGGTACAGGAGGCTTTGGTGCGGATGACCCAGGCGCTGCTGGCACTACAAATAAGTAGCATGTTGTAGATTCTTTTTGGCTTGGCGAACAGAAGATCTATTAAAAATAGTGAATGATTTTTTTTCAGAGATAATGTCAAAAGTTTAGGCATTTTTAGTTCTATTGGTACTTTTCCAACCCATCTATTTTGTTATTTAAAAGTGTACACTTCTGTATTCTTTGAATGTCATTATTAGCTTTTGTTCTTTTTGTTATAGAAAGTGTTTAACTTTTGGTCACTTGGTTGAATATCTTGCAGGTTTGGCTTTAGATAACCTCTTGTAATTTAAGGTAAAAGATTGGCATATTTTCTGCAAATAGAACTGGAAAGGAATTCGGGAGGGTATAAATATGAAAAATCTAATCTTTTTAATAATGCTTGTTTTGCTTGCTAAGACTTCTTATGCTGGCACTGTAGGTCCAGAAAAGACAATGAAACTTGGTCAGAGTATAGGTGTTAAAGGTAGTAATGGTGAAATGTTCTGCCCTAAGTTTAAGCAGTGTGATCGCAACTCTGAGTCTTGTAATGAAAAGCTTAATTTGGCTTCTAATACAGGAAGCTCGGCAAAAGGAAGCACTAAAGGGAAATAATTTTTTAGCTAATTAATTTTTTATATCTTAGGAGCCCCTCATTTTGAGGGGTTTTTTTTTGAAAAGAAAGAAGGTTTCTGTTTCTCATCCACCTCGGCGCCTTATTTTGATTTAGTTCGTATTTTTAATGAGTTAGAGAGAAGAGAAGTTATCTTAATATAGGGTTTATAGGTAGAGTGACTAATTTTTTTTCAGTGGTTAGGAAATTGGTAGTTTTCTTATTATCTAACTCCTTGTTTTTATAACTTCTCTTTTGGCACATTCCCTGCAGATATAAATAGTAATACGGAGATCGAGAGTAGAAATTTCTGGAGGAACTTATGAAAAAATTGATTATCGTTGCCACTATTCTTTTCCTAGCTTCACCTTCTTTTGCTGGTACCCTTGGAGAGACTCCAACTAAGTGTATCGATCAGGTTCAATCCTTGAAAGGGAAAACAGGATCAGAAGCTCCTGCTTCAGCATCTAGTGGAACAACTACCGGAGGCAGATAAGCCGAGAAAAAATTTGAAGTTAAAATATAAAAAGCCCCTCATTCTGAGGGGCTTTTTATTTTAGTTTAATCTAGTAGAAAATTGATAAAGAGGTTGGCCCTTAACTAATAGGTTCGATAGACCAATCGATAGGCTCTTTGTTGACTTGGGTCAGATAGTTGTTAGCTGTAGAGAAGTGTCGACAGCCAAAAAACCCTCTATGCGCCGAAAGGGGAGAAGGGTGTGGTGCTTTTAAAACTTTGTGCTTAGAGAGGTTGATAGAAGCCCCCTTTTTTTGAGCATGACTTCCCCACAAGAGAAAAACTAAGTTATCACATTTTTCGTTTAAAATTTGCACAACTTTGTCGGTAAAAAGCTCCCATCCTTTTTGTTGGTGAGAGGCTGCTTTGTGGGCTTCGACAGTTAAAACGGCATTGAGCAAAAGTACGCCTTGTTGGGCCCATTTTTTTAGGTACCCATGGGAGGGAGGGCGGATTCCAAGATCTGACTGGATTTCATTATATATATTGACTAGGGATGGAGGAATGCGAACGCCTGGTTTAACAGAGAAGCATAGGCCGTGTGCTTGTTCTGGACCATGGTAGGGATCTTGTCCAAATATAACCACTTTGACTTTATTGAGAGGGGTGAGATTGAAAGCAGTGAAGATTTCACTGCCGTGAGGATAGATAGTTTTTCCTTTAGCGAGCTCTTCTTGGAGAAAAGATTTGAGATCTAGCATGTATTGTTTTTCAAATTCGCTTTGTAAATGAGTAAGCCAATCACTGGGGAGTTGTGGGCTAGTTTTTGGGCTGGGTTCAGAGTGCTCTGATGTTTGCATAGATTCCTCCATTTAAAACCGACTTAAACTATATGCTATTGCATTATGAAATAATTGTGGATAAAAGTACATATGCTTGAAAGAGGTTTTTTTGATTATGATGTGCAAGAAGTCGCTAAAAGTTTGTTGGGAAAGGTCATTAGACATTTTTATCAAGGTTTTTGGCTCTCTGCTAGAATCATTGAAACAGAAGCATATTATAGGAATGAAAAGGGAAGTCATGCTTCATTGGGGTTTACAGAAAAAAGAAAAGCGCTTTTTATGGAGCCTGGAACAATATATATGTATTACGCTCGTGGTGGTGATTCTTTAAATGTAAGCTGTAAAGGAGATGGAAATGCTGTTCTGATTAAGTCGGCTTTTCCTTGGTTTGATAAAGTTTCACCAGAAAACACTCTTAATATTCTTCGAAAAAATAATCCAATTGGTAATAGTAAGAAATTTCGCTCCAAAGAGAGGCTTTGTAATGGTCAGACATTGCTTTGCAAATCTTTAGGGATAAAGGTTATGGACTGGGATTCTAAACAATTTGATCGAGAAAGGTTTTACTTCGACGATATAGGGGATAAGCCAAAAGGGATAGTTCAAACAACTAGGCTTGGAATTCCTAAAGGAAGAGATGAGCACTTGCCTTATCGTTTTATTGACCAAGATTATATTAAGTATTGTACAAAAAACCCTATTAAAATGAGAAAGCCACCAATGCTTTATTTTTTAGCATAAAGCATTTTTAAGAAAATTCGATTATTTATTTTGTTCAAAAATTTTTTTGAGAAGTTCTCGCTCTTCAGGAGTGTAAGACTCCTTTATAGAGTTCATTTTAATTTCTTTTTCAATTTTTTGTTTTTGAGTAGAACTTTGACGAGAAGAGATTTTGTCTTCAGTCGGTGTAGAGTTTGTGAAGATTTTTTTACTCCAATTTGACCCTTGGTGTATGCCAGTTTTAATTTTTTGAAAAACTCTTTGAGTAAAAGGAGATGTTGCTTCGTTTATGTAGCTAAAGATCGTTTGGTTGGAGATAGGAAAAGCCAAAATAAGAAAGCTGACGATGAAAGAAAAGATAAATTTCAAAAAGATCATATTATTCTCGCTCTATTTCAATTTTTTCAACAGCTTTTATGAGATCAGCAGGATCAAATGGCTTTGATAAAAAATCGATAGCTCCGCTGGATATAGACTCAATTATGATTTGTTCATTATTTAAGGAAGACATCATAATTATTTTTGTTCTCATAGAATTCTCTGAAATTATATTGGCCATTTCTAGACCGCTTCTCTCTGGCATAATAACGTCAATAATATAGAGATTAGCTCCTGCTATTTTTCCACTACTTAATCCTTCTTCAGCGTTACTCGCAGAGCAAACGACGTTAAACCCTTCTTTTTCAAGAACCTCTGTAATGGTGTTGCGTGAAAACTCTGAATCATCAACAATAGCTATTTTGAGATCAGAGTTACGCTTTTTACTTTCATTCATTAGAAAGAATCCTTTTTCTTTTTACCTATATTAAACGATAGTGCCAAACTTCTCTACTAAGTGTTAATTGACTAATTTTATCTGTTTTTGAGTAGAAGTGTTTTCTTAGGCGGCAACGGGAGGGTTATTTTTACGCTCTTTTTTGGACGTATTATTAATGGATTTTTTATTTTCTTTCATTGTTTGCTTTTTCTTTTTCTTCCAACCAACGAGGGCAATATCAAGGACTTCGTCAATTGTCTTTACTGGAACAAAGTTAATTTTTTTTCTGAACTCTTCAGGAATGTCGACTAAGTCTTTTTGATTTTTCCAAGGAATAATAACGGTATCGATATTCATCCTCATGGCTGCTAGTGACTTCTCTTTAAGCCCTCCAATCGGAAGCACTTTACCTGTGAGGGTAATTTCACCTGTCATAGCTACTTTTGCATCAATTGATAAATCGGTAAAAAGAGAGATGATAGCGGTTGCTAATGTGATGCCGGCACTAGGTCCATCTTTCGGAGTAGCACCTGCTGGAAGGTGTATATGAATTTCATTTTGTTCAAAAGCATCCTCATCTATTCCAAAGATTTTTGCTCGGCTTCGAATGTATCCAATTGCAGTTTGAGCAGACTCTTTCATAACTTCACCAAGTTGGCCGGTGAGAGTAAGACCTTTTCCTTTCATTCGAGTGGCTTCGATATAAAGAATTTCTCCACCTACCGAAGTCCAAGCAAGTCCAGTGGCTACACCAACTTCGTCAATACTTTTCTCATCTTCTTTTGTGTATAGAGGCGGACCAAGAAGATCTATAATAGTATTAGAAAGCATTCGAGTTTTGCCTTTTTTTCCGGTAGCAATTTTATGGGCAACTTTTCGGCAAAGAGAGCCAATTTTTCTTTCAAGGTTTCTTAACCCAGCTTCAGAAGTAAAGTGTCGAATGATTGACTCTATTCCTTCTTTTGTGAATTCGATATGATTTTCATTGATACCATTTTCTTCTAGCTGTTTAGGTATGAGAAACTTCTTTGAAATCGTAATTTTTTCTTCTTCTGTATAGCCAGATAGATTAAGAATTTCTAATCTGTCGCGGAGAGGACCAGGGATGTCCTGAAGAACGTTTGAAGTAGCGATGAACATTACGTTTGAGAGGTCAAAAGGAACATTCAGGTAATGATCTCTGAATTCTTTATTTTGTTCAGGATCTAGAACTTCAAGGAGTGCACTTGAAGGGTCGCCTTTATAGTCTCCTCCCACTTTATCTATTTCGTCGAGAAGAATAACGGGGTTATTTGTTCCTGCTTGCTTGAGGGCTTGAATAAGTCGACCTGGCATTGAACCAACATAAGTTCTTCTGTGACCACGGATTTCTGCTTCATCTTTAACGCCTCCTAAGGATATGCGAACAAATTCTCTTCCGCAGGATCGGGCGATAGACTTTCCTAACGATGTTTTCCCAACTCCTGGGGGGCCGCTAAAACATAGAATAGGGCCTTTCATCTTTTTGCCTTTTAGTTGATGAACAGCTAAATGTTCTAAAATTCTTTCTTTAACTTTTTTTAAGTCAAAATGATCTTCATCCAGAATTTGTAAGGCTTGATTAAGATCGATTTTTTCTTGTGAAGCTATTGACCAAGGAAGATCTGTCATCCATTCGAGATAGGAGCGAATAATTGTAGATTCAGAACTATCGGGATGCATTTTTTCGAGTCGGCAGAGTTGTTTGAGAGCTTCTTTTTCCACTATTTCGGGCATTTGAGAGTTTTTAATTTTTTCGCGAAACTCTTGAAACTCATCGTCAACACCATCATAAGGACGAGAGCCTTCTTCTCCGAGCTCTGATTTGATAGCGCGAATTTGCTCCCTTAAAAAATGTTCTTTTTGAGACTTACTCATTTCATCTTGAGCATTATTGCGAATCTTGGTTTGCATTGCGAGGATCTCAAGTTCGCGAGTTAGAATGTCATTTATTTTGTGAAGCCTTTCGATTGGATCTAATGTTTCTAAAATCATTTGGGCTTCAGCAACATGGAGGTTGAGATTAGAGGCAACGAGGTCAGCAAGGCGACCAGGTTCTTGAATATCTTCTAAAACTGTTAAAATATCAGGACTTAAAATTTTACCTAAGGCAATAACTCTTTCTAATTGTTCGCGAATATTCCGCATTAAAGCTTTGACTGCGGTATTGTCATGAGTGGATATTTGATCTTCCACTTTGACTAACTTTGAAACAAAATAGGGTTCTGTTTTTTCAAAATCAATGATTCGTGCTTTGCTTAGGCCTTGAACAAGAATTTTGATTCTCCCATCTGGAAGTTTCCTCATTCGCATAATCATGGCCACTGTGCCTATATCGTAGATCTCTGAAGGCTCTGGACGCTCTGTTGTAATATCTTTTTGGCTTGATAATAAAATGAGGCGATCGCTTTGATCGAGGGCGTGTTCGACGGCTTGAATAGATGACTCTCTACCTACAAATAGGGGGAGAATCATGAAAGGGTAGACGATGATGTCACGAATAGGTAGGAGAGGGAGAACTTCTTTAAATTCGATATTATCGCCCTCGTAATTTGTCACCATATATAAGATCTCCAAAGACGGCATCAGCAGGGGTATGCCGGTCATAATATGCGAATCGGGAAAAATACTTTAACTCTTTAAATTTTTTGTGCGATATGTTGAAAAAAGTGTTTTATCTTGATCCCTTTAGTTTGGTAAAATAACTTTCTTATTTAGGGCGGGCTTTCCTCATTCAAATTACCTTACTTCTTTAAAAGCATTAAGATGAGGAGTCCCAATGTGAAAGGAGGTGCAAGTGTCCGATAAAATTAGTAGGACAGTTGGCGTTGTTGTTTTAGCTGCAGGTGAAGGAACTCGATTGAAATTAGGGCTCCCCAAGCCTTTAGCGCCTCTTTCTGGAGAGAAGTTAATTGATTATTCAATCCATACATCAGCTTCTTTTTTGGCGAAGCCGGGGGTTGAGGGAAAAGTCGGTGTTGTCATCGGCTACGAAAAAGAGAGAGTTAAAGAACATTTATTAGATTGTTTTGGAAATGTTGTTGATTTTGCTGTTCAAAAAGAGCAATTGGGGACAGCGGATGCTTTAAAGGCTTATTTTTGTGATTGCGATTGGGCAAGCAAAATGGATATGACGTTAGTTATGTGTGCAGATACGCCGCTTTTGAAAGACAAAGATTTAGCTGATCTTTGGGATGAAATGATTAAGGAGAATCTGGATGGGGTTGCTGCTACATTTACGGAGGAGGAGCCCACAGGTTATGGGAGAATAATTCGAGGGGCGAAGAATGGTTTTCGAATTGTCGAGCAAAAAGAAGCTAACGTTGAGCAAAGAAAAATCACGGAGGTTAATTCTGGATTATACCTGTTAAAGACGAGTTTTGTTTTACAGGCCCTAAACTCAATTAGTTCGAATAATAAAGCTGGTGAGTTTTATTTAACAGATCTTTTTAAGGAAGGAGCTAACGTCAAACCAGTTTTGTTTGAAAATAAAAATAAGTTTTTAGGAGTTAATACTTTAAAACAATTAGAAATGGTCCAAAGAGAACTCTTTGAAAGTAAGATTCAATTTCTTAGAGAAAAAGGAGTTCGCTTTATTGATTCAAAGAGTTGTTATATCGAAAATAGCGTCAGTGTCGGCTCAGGTACAGTGATTTATCCAAATTGCTATTTGCAGGGGAAAACAAAGGTTGGAGAAAACTGTGTTTTGGAACCAGGTGTTATTCTGATAAACTCTCTTTTGTATGAGCAGGTAATAGTTAAAGCTTATAGCCATTTGGAAGGTTCTGAAATTAGGGATGGTGCTGCCATTGGCCCTTTTGCTAGGCTTCGGTCGGGAACTGTTTTGGGAGAAGCCAGCAAGGTAGGGAATTTTGTTGAAACAAAAAAAGCGAAAATAGGCTCCAAAAGTGCTGTTTCTCACCTCTCTTACTTGGGGGATGCGGAAGTTGGTGAAAACTCAAATATTGGGTGTGGATTTATCACTTGTAACTACGACGGCGATGAGAAACATAAAACGAAAATAGGGAATAATGCTTTTATTGGGAGTGATACTCAAGTCATTGCTCCTATATCGATAGGTGACTCTGCCTATATTGCTAGTGGTTCAACGGTCAATAGGGATGTACCCGATTGTTCTTTTGCTATTGCGCGAAGCACTCAAGAGACAAAGGAGGGAATGGCTTATCGCTTCCTTAAGGGGAAGTGGGCTATTAAAAAGAAGAAAGATAAAAAGGATCACTAGGTTTTAAAAAGATTTTCAGTTTTATTATCAACTCCTTTTATTGTGAGATTTGAAGCAAGGTGCTATCGTCTAGTTTTTGAATTGCCTCTTGAAAGAGTAGGTTAAGCATGTGTGGAATAACTGGTCATGTTGGGCTTCAGGGATCTGTTGATATTGTTTTGGAGGGTCTTAAGAGGCTTGAGTATCGAGGGTATGATTCTGCTGGGGTTAGTTTTGTCGACGAAAAAAATGAACTTCAGTTTTTTAAAAAAGAAGGCAAAATAGAAAATTTACTCCAAGTTTTGGATGGGGTGAATACTAGCTCGAGTTGTGCTATCGGGCATACTCGCTGGGCGACTCATGGGAAAGTTAACGATCAAAATGCTCACCCTCACTTAAAAGGACCTCTATCTCTCGTTCATAACGGTATAATTGAAAATGCTGATGAGTTACGCAAGGAACTTCAGGATAAAGGTTTCGAATTCTTATCTGAAACGGATAGTGAAGTTTTTCTCGCTCTCGTTTGGACAGCTTTGAATGATGGTCTAAATTTTAAGCAATCACTTCTTGTTTCTTTTGAAAGAGTTCGTGGAAATTCTGCTTTTGTTGTTATGCATAGTGAATTTAGGGAGATCTTAGCTATCAAGAGAGGTGCTCCTCTGGTCTGCGGTATTCACAATACGCATTCTCAAGGTTTGGTTTCAAGTGACCCTTATGCTTTAGTTGGTGTTGCTGATAAGCTCTATTTTCCAGAGGATGAAGTCTTATGTTCTCTTTCTACAGGTAATAAAGAATTGCTTAGTTTTTATGATAGAGCAGGAGAGCCTACTGAACGTTATTTTTTACGTAAGCAAAAGATGACTTATAACTCTGGAGAGAAGGGTGATTTTGAGCATTTTATGCTTAAAGAAATCTATGAACAGCCAGGTTTAATTAGGGCCTTAACTCAGTTTTACTTTTCAGGTGATGGGCAGAGGTCTTTAGATGAAGTGGCTCAGTACTGCCCAAAGCGTGTTTATATTTCTGCTTGTGGAACTGCTGCTTATGCTGGTTATGTCATTCGAGATTTTTTTGAAAGCCTAAACAGAATACCCACAACAGTTGAATTGGGTAGTGAATTTCGTTATCGAAATCCTATCTTTTCACCAGATACAGTAGGACTTTTTATAAGTCAATCAGGGGAAACAGCAGATACTCTGGCTGCACAAAAATTATGCGCACAAAACAATGTGCCAACACTGAGCTTAGTCAATGTTGAGGGAAGTACACTATACCGAGAAAGTGACCATAACCTTTTAATTAGAGCTGGTGTAGAGATTGGCGTTGCTTCGACAAAAGCTTTTACCCAAATGGTGTTGACAGGTCATCTCATGTCTTTTGCTTGGACAAAAGATTATGCATCCAAAGGAGAGAGGAAAAGGATTATTGATCAATACAATATTTTAGCCGAAAGAATAGATGAATTGATTGGTAATGTTGACTCTATTAAAAAAATAGCGACGGAAATTTATAATAAGAAAGGCTATTTTTATACAGGGAGAAATATTTACTATCCAGTGGCTTTAGAGGGGGCTTTAAAGCTCAAAGAAATAGCTTATGTTCATGCAGAAGGTTATGCTTCTGGGGAGCTCAAACATGGACCGATTGCTCTTATAGATGAGGAGATGGTGAATATTGCTATTGTTGGACCGGAGTTAAAAGAAAAAACAATTTCTAATGTTCAAGAGATTAGGGCTAGAAAAGGGATTATTGTGGGTATTGGTTCCTGTGATGACAGAAATTTCAAAGGAATGTGTGATTATTTTATTCCTATGAATTATCGCGGTTTGAAAGAGCTCTCTCCTTTGTACGTTAATATAGCGAATCAGCTATTGGCCTATTACATGGCGAAGTTTAAAGGAACCGATATTGACAAACCTCGAAATTTGGCAAAATCGGTAACAGTCGAATAGGTTCTTAATAGGAAAAGTGTGGATATATCCAAATTAAATAAAGATCAAAAGAAAGCTGTACTGGCTAATCAAGGCCCTGTAATGGTCTTAGCTGGGGCAGGGTCGGGAAAGACACGTACTCTGGTGACCAAAATTGCTTATCTTCTTGAGGAAAAAGGACTAAGTCCTTTTCAGTTATTAGCTTTAACTTTCTCTAATAAGGCAGCAAGGGAGATGCGTGATCGCATTAGCTCTCTAGTATCAGAAGAACTAGGTGCTCTGCAAGTTACGACTTTTCATGCATTTTGTGCTAAGGTGTTGCGTTCAGAGGCTCACTATCTTGGACTGAGCCGAAGCTTTACTATCTATGATACTGCTGAATCAAAAACGGTTGTGAAATCGATTTTGCAGAGAAACGGCATTTCTACTAAGGAAATATCTCCTTTTGAGATCCTTTATTTTATCAATGAAATAAAAAATAATGGCTTTTATCAAGGCAGAGAAGCAGGAGACTTTGAGCCGGATAGAGAAGATTTATTTTATTCTTTTTACCAACAATACGAAGCTGAGATCCATCGGGCTAATGCTGTTGACTTTGGAGGACTTGTTACAGGTGTTATTCAGTTGTTTGAAAAGTTTCCAGAGGTGTTGGAACGTTATCAGGGTCGCTTTAAGTATGTTCTGGTTGATGAGTACCAGGACACTAACCGGGCTCAATTTGAGTTAGTTCGATTAATTTCAGAAAAATGTAAAAATATTTGTGTTGTAGGAGATGAAGATCAATCTATCTATTCTTGGCGTGGAGCAAATATTAGCAATATCTTGGATTTTGAAAAAATATTTCCTGAGACGCAGATACTTAAGCTTGAACAAAATTATAGATCAAGCAAAATTATTATCGAAGCTGCTGGTCACGTGATTGCACGAAATACCATGCGGAAAGGTAAACAAATGTGGACTCGTAATAACGAAGGGGAAGTTATTGAGATTGTCGAGTGTCACAATGATAAAAAAGAAGCCGAATGGATTACTCTTGAAATTTTAGAATTAAATGAAAAAAAAGGAGTTGAGTACAGAGATATCGCTGTATTTTATAGAGCTAATTTTCAATCTAGGCTTCTTGAAGATGCGCTTCGAAAGATTCGTATTCCTTATCGTGTTATTGGAGGGATTAAATTTTATGAGCGTAAAGAGATAAAAGATTTATTAGCTTATATGCGTTTGGTTGTTAATATTAAAGACAGTCTAGCTTTGAGTCGAATTATTAATGTTCCAGCGAGAGGTATCGGGACTACAACACTTCGTAAACTAGAGGGTGAGGCTATTAGAAATAATTTCTCACTTTTTGAGATTTGTGAAGTTATTTTAGAAAACGAAGAAACTTATGTTGATTTGCGCTTGAGTGCTAAAGTGAAATCATCTCTTCGTCATTTGATAGGACTGATAAATGATATTAAAATTCTTGATAAGCAAAAAATTGCGCCTTCTGTGCTCTATGAAAAAATACTTCATGAATCAGGTTACTATGGCTTACTTAAAGCATCTAAAGACTATGAATCTATAGCAAGAATTGAGAATTTGGAAGAATTGGGCAATGCGATTTCTCAGTATGAGGAATCTATGACCAGTCCCAATTTGGTTGGCTTTCTTGAGACGATTACTCTAGATTCTCAGAACGAGAGCGAAGGTGTTGATAATCAAGGGGATGTGAGTTTAATGACGATTCATGGTTCTAAAGGGCTAGAGTTCTCTTATGTTTTTGTTACTGGGGTAGAAGAGAATGTCTTTCCTAGTTATAAAAGTCTTGAGATGGGTTCACACGCTGAAGAAGAAGAAAGACGTCTTTTTTATGTAGCTATGACTCGAGCCATGGAGAGACTTTATCTAACTTTTGCCCAAGGACGAATGTTATTTGGTCAATTGAAATTTAATGGACCTAGTCGATTTTTGCACGAGATACCGAATAAATATTACCATTGGAAAAAAATTAATGATGCCAACTTTGTGGGGACAAAACAGGATTGGGGTCACAATAATGAGTGGGTTGATGAATTTGTTTCTCAAGAATCCCCTTATGAAGAGGGAGATGTGATTTACCAAGTGCCTACCGAAGTGGAAGATCATAAGGTGAATGTTAAATTTCCAAGAGGGACAAGGGTTATTCATTCTCTGTATGGAGAAGGTTTGGTTTTGGAATCAGAAGGTATTGGTGCGGAGGAGAAAGTTGTCATTAAGTTTAATGATGGAGCTAGAAAAAAATTTATGGTTAAATTTGCTCCCCTTGTCCTTGTTTGAATTGAGGTTTTCTTATGAAAATGTCTAGATTGAAAATTATTTCTATACTCTTGATAGGAGTTGTTTCAATTTCTATAGGAGGGTTAGTGTATGTTTTAAAAACGAAGATAAATGAAGATGAAATACGTATTTTGGCGATAGATAAAATAAAAGAGGTGTTTCCTAAAGCGAAAGTTAAATTAGGAAAGGTAAAAATTGGAGTAGGAATAAATGTTTCTTTAAGTGTGGATAAGTTTTCTTTAAATTTACCTGCAAGGCAAAAATCTATTGAGATGATTTCAGTTGATGACTTGTCTTTTAAGATACCTATCCTATCGATTTTGATGGGAGGAGGAGATATAGAAATTATTTTAGATAAACCTCAATTAACTTATATTGAGATGGGGGATAAAAGTAATTGGCAATTGGCCATGAAGAGTACTGATTTAGCAAAACCTCAGCTTAAATCTAAAAAAGTAACTTCTGATTACAATAAAATTAATCAGAGAAAAAATACTGAATCTAAATCTATTTTAATGCCTGCTTTTATTGCTAATTCGAGTATTGATTTAAAGCTCAATGAAGTTTTAGTTAATTACGATCTTGATAATGGGAAGGAAGGAAGGGTTTTTATCAAGAAGTTTGTTATGAAAAACCTTGGATTTGAGAATCTCGCTGCTTACGAATTGGTGTCAAAAATGAATTTTTCTTTAGCTAAAGATGATAATATTAGCTTAGAAATACTGCTCATCGGTCAATTCTCTTTAAAAGACTTTTTAGAAAAAGGTGATTTGTTATCAAAGGCCCATTTAAAGCTTTCGCACTTTTCTTTTTCTCAGCATCCTTATCAATTACCTAATATAAAAAGTGATATAGACTTTAAATTACATAGAGATGGAAAATTACAAGGAAAATTGGGTAGTGAATTAGTAAATAGTAGTCTGAGCTTGAATTTTAGTATGGATAAGGGAAATGTCCATCTGTCTAAAATCAAGGCTAAGTTATATTTGAAGGAACTTTTAAGTATTTTAAATAATCCGGAATTATCTAGTCACTCAGATAAATCAGCTCTTCATCTAAATGGTATTTTGGCTATTGAGAAGGGGTTATTGCACCCTCAAGTGAATTTTTCAATAACTCCTGATTTACCTATTGTATTTAATGGGATCAAAAGTCTTGCCAAAGCTAACGGGAGTTTAAAAGGAAGTCGGTTTCGAGTTAAAACAAGGGTTAAGATTTTTAGTGGCGAAGTGGAGTCGAGTTTATTGGGGGATTTTAACTTAAACAACCAAAATCCTTTCCACAAGAAATTGAAAAATTACAAGCTTAAGATTAACGCAAATGGAATAGTGTTAAATGAAACTTTTTTACGAAAAACGATTTATGGTAAAAAAGTAAAAAAACCTTCTCCAGAGAAAGAGGGAATTTCTCAAACTAGTAAAGAAACACGTTCGAATGCCTTTTTACTTCTTCCTAAAGGGAAAGTGTCACTTTATTGGAAAAACATTAAAGTTGGAGATCAAGATTTCAATGGTGGTGGTGAATGGTCGACTCATTTTAGTACTATTCGAACAAGTTTAGTGAATTTTCAGTACGGAAAAGGAAAAGGGAAATTGTTTCATGTTTCCAAAATGTATAAAGATAGAGTTGACAATAGGTTTGATTTAAAAATGACAAGATTAAATTTGGATGGGTTGAATGGTTTGTTGCCTGAACAAATTTCTGAAGTAAAAGGGACCGCTACGGGCAGAGTAGGGGGGACTATAAGTACTGGTAAAGTATTAAAATATGATTTGGATGTTAAATTGAATGCTTCTCAAGGGGAGTTAAAAGGAATCGATATTAAGGGTTATACCGAAGCGGCTTTTAAAGCAGTATCAAAAATTCCTGTTTTAAAGGATAAGATTGATCCAAATAAGAAGATCGATGTTGATGGAAACTTTGAGAAGTTGTTTTTATTGGGGAAATTTAAGCAGGATCATTACAAATTATCAAAATTTTCATTTTGGGGTATTAAAAAAATGATTGAGATCCAAGCTCGAGGAAACATCTACCCTAATCCAAAAGGCAAAGAAGGAGTCGTTTACGCTGATATTAAAGAATTTAAAACAATTTCACCACAACTAAAGAAATATACTAGTACAGATGCTTTTCCTGTGCGTTTGAAAGGATATGGTTTGTTTTTAAAGCCAGATTATTCTTATTCAATTAAAAAAATAGCGGAATTAGGTTTAGCTAAAAAGAAGAAAGCGTTGACTAAAAAAGCAAAGGATGAAGCTAAAGATAAGTTAAAGAATCTACTAAAAGGAAAGGGTAAAAAGCTCTTAAAAGGGTTGTTCTAGTACTTGATTTCGAAAATTATTTCATGAGGTTTATATAATGGTTAAGGCGGTACGACCACTACGTTGGATAGATGATGAACTTGTCTTAATTGATCAAAGAAAGCTTCCTCTTTTAGAGGAGTATATTTGTATTAAGAATTTAGAGCAAACTCATGACGCTATTAAAAACATGGTCGTTCGAGGAGCTCCTTTAATTGGTTTTACTGCTCTTTACGGTATGGTATTGGTTCTTAAAAATGAGCCCCAAATCACTATCAAAGAGTTTTCACTTAGAGGAGACTTTCTGAAAACGGCTCGACCAACTGCGGTTAATCTTGAGTTTGAAGTTAATCGCTCTGTAAAAATGGCAGAAGAATACAAAAGAGAGAATGGATGCCTAAGAGGATTTCAAGAGGTATTGGAAGAATTTGCAGGTCAGCAATTTAGAGAGCTTGAGCAATGCAACTTCAAGATGGCCCAAATCGCTGAAAAAGAACTTAATAAGATTTATGACCCTAGCAAGAAGCTGAGATTGATGACACTTTGTAATACAGGCTTTTTGGCTTGCGGACCGAGGGGGACAGCTTTAGGTGTCATTTCTTATCTGCATGAAAAGGGTAGGGTCGAGCATGTTTATGCTTCGGAAACTCGTCCCTATCTTCAAGGAGGAAGACTTACCGCTTATGAATTATTTGTTCAAGAAATACCTCATTCTTTAGTTGTTGAAGGGGCTCATAGCTATTTGTTGAAAAAAAAATTGGTGGATGCTGTCTTTATTGGTGCTGATCGAATTGTTTCTAATGGTGATACTGCTAATAAAATTGGTTCAAGTAGTTTGGCTATTATTTGTCATTATTATAAAATTCCATTTTATGTTGTTGCTCCTTTGAGCTCTTTTGATTTTTCCATGAGTACTGGGGATGAAATCGATATTGAGTTACGTTCAGAAGAAGAAGTTCTTAGTTGTCAGGGAGTAAGGATTGCTCCTTTAGGTAGCAGGGCACTTAATCCAAGTTTTGATGTTACAGATCATAAACTTATAACTGGGGTTATTTGTGAGAGAGGACTTATTTGTCCTTCTAAAGAAGATGGTATTTTACCTTTTCTTTCTAAATAACCTTGTTTGAATTTGAGTCGGAATGGAGGAGTATGCTTAGGGCCAGTATCGACATTGGATCGAATACAATTTTATTACTTATTGGGAAGGTTAATGAAAATAGCTTTGAAGAGCTTGAGAATCATTCAAGAGTTACGTCGTTGGGAAAAGAACTTGATAAGAATAAATTTTTTCACCCCCAGTCAATCCAAGATTCTTTCGAAGCATTTAGAGATTATAAGAAAATTATTGAGAAATATAAAATTAAACCTTATGAGGTTGTTGTAACGGCTACTGAAGCTAGTCGTGTTGCTGAAGATAGTGTTGAATTTTTTGAACGAGTGGAAGAAGAGTTTGGTTTTAAAACGTGTCTTATTAGCCCAAAAGGTGAAGCTCATTATGTTGCTTTGGGAGTTGTTAGAGGAAGGCAACTGAAGGGAAAAGAAAATTTTATTATAGTGGATATAGGAGGGGCTTCAACTGAATTTATTAAAGTAGGGGTGAGGCCATTTATAGTTAAGGAAATGCTTAGTTTTCCCATCGGCTCAGTTCGTAGTGCTTTTTGGTTAGAAAAAGAGGGGGGGGAGGAAAAAGTAGAAGAGATTTTAAGTACTCCCGAGTTAAATGAATATTGCACAGATAGCTTAATTTGTGTGGCAGGAAGTATGACCTCACTTGGAGGCATGATCAAAGGTTTTAGTTCTTTTGAAAATCGTCGGGTAGAAGGGATGAAGATTGAATTTTCTGAATTTTCAAAATTTGTTTCTCAAATTATTAATCTTGATCCCCATGTATTGCGTCGTCAATATCCATTTTTAGGAAAAAGAAGTCAGTCAATTTCGATAGGGGCTCGATTGGGTTTAGCGATAGGCAAAAGACTAGGGATTAAGGTTTTTGAAATTTCAACTCTTGGTTTAAGATATGGTACACTATTTGAAGGAATGATTGAAGAAGAGTTTCTTGAGAAATCTATATGAGTACTTTTGAAAAAGCTATTACTTGTAAAGAAGGTCATGTTATTTTTGCTGAAGGTGAACCATCGCAATTTCTCTACATTGTTAAATCTGGTGAGGTCGGTATTTTTAAAGAAAAAAATGGACGACTCTTTCCTATTTCAACGATTGGGCCAAAGGATTTTATTGGTGAATTGAGTATGTTTAGTGAAGGGCAAAGAACTGCTTCTGCTATAGCGATGCAAGAGACAGAGCTTTGTTTGGTTAAAAAATCAGATATTCGTCAGGTTTTAAAAAATTGTCCTGATTGGGTAACAAATATTATGATTACAATAGCAGATCGTTTGCGTTCAACTACGATTCTTTTAAGAGAGCATCGAATTGCAGATGACATGTCTCAAACTGGAGCTAACTTAACAACAGAAAATTTAGCTCAATACTGGAATTCAATTCAAGAATATAAGCACCGCAAGGGATTGTCTTAGTTTTTAATGCGATTTTTTTTCATAAGCTTAGCGATAACATCCTTGACTCGATCGCAAGCTCGAGTGATGTTGCGTTGTTCGTTGCTTATTCTGGTATTCATGGCTTGGTAAGCTTTTTCTGCGTAAGATCGATGGCAGGCAGAGAGAATTCTTTTTTGAGCGTGGATGGGTAAAGCTTTGAGGGCCACTCCAAGAACAGGGGCATCTATATAGGAAATGACTTGCTCTATGTCTGAATCACTTAAGTCCAAAAGCATTTTAAAGTTAACAGATTGTTCGAGAAGCTCTTCTGCTAATTGAGGGTTTCTCTTTTTTATTTGGTGAATCAATTTTTCTTTTTCTTCAGAAGTGAGAAGCGAAAGCATTTCGATGACTTGTGCTTTGCCATTAATGAATATTCCTGTTTCTTGCTTCATTCTTAAACTCCATATGTGCTTTAGCTATTGGAATTGAAAATTATTTACCTATACGATTTAGTGATGTTTCTAGGATGAAGCCTCCCATTTCACTTTCTCTTTAAGGTATTTATTTCTAGCATTATCAAGTGTACGTTGATGAGATTCTTGTAGATTATTAATTTCATTTTCTTGGGCAACCTTAACTTCAGATACTTGATCATGATGGGCTTTTTTTAAGTTATTAAGCTCTTCTGAAAGTCTTTTGTTTTCTTCAGAAAGTGCTCGTTTTTGTTTGACTCTGGCTTCGGCAAGTTTTCTTTCGAGATCATTTTTTAGATTTGAAACTTTAACTTCATATTCTCTGTTCATACGATCGAACATAGATTGATAATTTTTAACTTCTTTTTTATATTTTTTTGAATGTTCGGAACGCAGTTTTTTTAGTTCGAAAGCTTGTCGCTTTGCTTCAGCCTCTTTGTGTCTTTGGACTTTGACCTGAGTTATATCTGTCATCGGGTCTTCCTCAAAATCCTTTTGAATAGCATCCTGTTGACATCTTACTCTACTAGCTTACTTTGTTTTGGGTTCGTATCAAGCAGGCAAATTAGTCGTGATAGGTTCTTAAATAAGAGAAATCTATATCTGTGCTTGACCGTTTAAAGACTCGTACGAAATAATTGTTGATAAGATATGGTTGAAGAGGCAGAAATTTACTTTTCTCGGGAAGATTTTGAAAACTATCGAGAATGGATCAATTTAAATATTGAAGCTGTGACTTGGCAGGGAAGATACCGTCAAGAATTTGGAGAGTTTTGGGTATCTTTTTTATTAGAAGGGCAATCTCTTAAGCAGGTTACTGATCGATTTAATTTAGCAATTTTGCGCTCAAAGATTGGCCCTTTAGTAAGCTGGTTTACTTGGCTTAGAAATCGTTTAATTGCGTTTACTTTTTTTCAAAAAAATATTTCAATAATTTCTTTGAGTCAACAGGCACAGTTGTCTTTGGGAGATACTGCGGCTATTTTGAGAGATTTCTTTTTAGAAGCCAACCCTCATCTTGACGAAGAGCTTTCGGATATTTTTCAAATTGCTCATATTTCTGATGGATACATTCATTTAAATTTTCAGAGATTAAAAAAATTACTTCCACAAGGATTGAGTGTTGAGCAAAAAGTAAGCGATGATGTTATGACCTCTATGGAGGTAACTCTATATCCTGAGTGGAGAGAGTTAGCAGAGCGTATTAATAAAGATCTTTATCACCCACAATTCGATTTTAGAAAAGTTAAATCTAGGATAAATTTTCGAGAGCAACTAAAAATCTTGCGAGATTTAGTTATTATGGGTGTTATCGGCGGAGGACTTATTTTCCTAGTTAAAGAAATCAATGAAGTATGGAATAGAAGGCTGACAGATAAAATTAGTATCTATGAACCCCAACTTAAATGGTTGGATAAAACTTTAAGTTTTAAAGCCGAGAATGAAGTCCTTTCTAAAAATATTCAACTTTCTCCCCAAGCATTAGAGAATGTAGATCATGTAGCTAATAAATTGAAAGATGAAGAGTTTGATGATGAAGTTCGTTACGAAGTAGAATCTGAGGTTGTGCTCACTTCCTGGGATAATTTGCCCAAAGATTTTGATGTTGCTGAACTTGAAAAATCAGAATATGAAGAAAATCGAGTTACAGGCTACCGAGATAGCCGTTATGGAAATACAAAAGTTTATCGAGTGATGATGAAGTCTGTTGATACGCTTAATACGAAAGACAATCTCAATTTACTTCTCCATAAGTACCAAGTAACGAGAGTTGATAATGTGAAACCAGGTAAGAATGTTCCTGGTGGAATTTACTACAATATTTTTGTTCCTCGTAATTACCTTAAGGAGTTTATTGCTCAAATCATGGATATGGGGGATGCTGTTCTTTATGAGTCGAGAACTCGTGCAGGTCGAAATCCTCCCGGTAAAAATAAGGTTTTTATTTGGGTTAAAACTATTTAGCTAGTGATTCAGTGTTGTTTATAAATTTGTTTGTAGCTACTACATTTGCCCGTCGGGAATTTGATAGAGAGTTTTTACTTTTCGTAGAAGCCTGTGACTAACCTTTAAATAGTGCCACTGGCGAAAAAATCCAATTAACATAGCTACCATAAATCCGTAGACAACGCCGGCGTGGGTAGTAAGGGCAACTAACCCAGTATCGTGTGCTCCTCCTAATAGGAAGGCAATAGTCCCCAAGATGAGCATAAGCATTGTCCAAGGAATCGTTTGGCGTTTGCAGAGGTTAGAGTCTTGAACAAATTTGGCTGTTTTTTTAATATAGGGATTCAAATCTTTTGGAGGAACTTGGAAGAGTTCACTTAAATTATTTTGGGAGTGAAGAATTTCGTAGATGTTTTTCATGAGTCGATTAACTCCAATAAAGTAAAACATTACAAAGGCTTGAGCAAAGATAGTATACAGAAAGGTTATAATGGCTAACTGAATGTGCCCAAAAGAGATATTAACCCAATCCATGGCCACTGCAGTTGTTAACCCTATTCCGAAAGCCATCAGGAGAATGAGTGCGCGAAGAAGGTAGGCCATCTGTGGGCTCCGTTGTCATCATTGATTAGATTTGCTACTTATATTCACTTTGTAGCAAAGATTTGTAGACCCCACTTTACAAGTGAGTCGAGTCTAAGCCTCCAATTAGTGAGAACATAGACCAACTGTGTCTATTTGAAAAGGTAAACGTCTATGAGTGAACTCACCTCTGAGACAGGGCAAAAAAGACTTTTGGAGAACCCCTTTGTCGGCAATCTCATTGTGCCTATCGCTATAGTTTTAATCGGGGCCCTCATTATTTTTGGTGTGACTAAGCTTCTTTCAACTGAGCGCTCTCATAGGGATCTTGTTCGTGAAATGCGTTCTAAAACCTTTGGGAATCGTTGGATAGCCGCCTATGAATTGTCGAAATTTATTTCGAGCTCCTCTATTCCAAAAGAGGATATTCCTTGGATGATTGAGAATTTAGCGATTGTTATGCAGGAAGCGAAGGAGCCTCGAACGCGTAAGTTTATTGTTGCAGCGGTAGGGGCTATGCGTAACTCTCTCGCTCTTCCCATTATTCACAAAGCTTTAAATGATTTAGATTCTGGAGTTCAATTCCATGCTATCGTCGCTCTTAGTCATATGCCCTCACCGATTGATTTTGACTGGAAACTTTTAGAGGGTTTTCTCGAGTCACCTGATTTGGGCTTCGTTCAGGTGACATTGTTGACTTTGGCAACGCATAGGGTTTTGGAGGGAAGAGGTCATTTGCTTCGTTTTGTTAATCATCAGGATCGCTCGGTGCGTTTTAGCGCAGCAACAGGTTTGATTAACTATAGGGAGAAAGGGGCTCTTCCTGTATTAAAGGAAATTTTGTTTTTAGTGCCTTCCAACCGGCCTGACCAGCTGGGGTTTAATGCGGAGAAAGTGGAAAAATTGAAACTCAATGTTCTCGTCGCTCTCTATCGAAATCAGTGGGGAGCTTTAAATCCTATTTTGAATGATGTGGTGAGACAGGAACCTAGTTTAAAAGTTGTAGGAAAAATTAAAGAAATTTTAAACGAGTTAAAACTAAACCGTTCACCAAATAATTAAGTCATTGCCGCTGCCTGTGCTCAAGCATTTGAAAATTTGTAGAGTAATAAGATTTTAAGCTATTTTTGAATCAGATTTTTAAATAGCTGTAGAGATTAATTAAATGACTGATTTTTCAAGTCTTTTATGATACCAATGAACAAAAATGATATTATGTTTAAGTGCCTTTTCGGTGGTGCTTAGTTAGAGTTGTTTTTTCATTGAAAAGAAAAGAAGGTTGTAAAGAAACTTATTTTATGAGCTTGGGGAATTCTCAATGGGTGAAGAAGTAAAGCAGCAGTTAAACCGACGTGAATTTTTTAGTTATTTAAGTGTCGCTTGGATTTCTTTTACAGCTGCTGTTGGAGGATTGCTTAGTTTGGCTTTTCGCTTTTCGTATCCCAATGTAAATTTTGAACCAGAGATGGAATTTATTGCTGGTGTCCCTGAAGATTATGAAAATGGTGTAGATGAACGTTGGAAAAATGGCTTTGGGGTCTGGATTTATAAAAATGAGGGAAAGCTTGTGGCTCTTTCTAATATTTGCACTCATCTTGGTTGTATTCCTAACTGGTTGCCCGCTGAATTAAAATTTAAATGCCCTTGTCATGGATCGGGCTATTATTCTAATGGGATTAACTTTGAAGGACCAGCGCCTAGGCCTCTAGAGCGGTATAAAATTTCGTTAAATGCAGAAGGGAAAGTGACTGTTGATAAGACTAAAATTTATAGATACGAAAAAGGGCAATGGGACCATCCTGATTCGTTCATTGAAGTTTAATAAAATGGGAAAAAATGAATTTTAGAAAAGGGAATCTAAGAAATGGCTAGTAATGGTATTGCTGACAAGGTTCGCGAAACACAGATTTGGAAATCGATCTTTCGTCATGGTCCTCCTAATAACGCACGAAATAGAGCTGCTGTTGTTGCAGGAAATGTATTCCTTCACCTTCACCCAATTAAATTGAAAAAATCTGGAGTTCAATTGGGTTATACCTGGTGTATGGGAGGATTAACTTTTTTTATTTTTTTGGCTTTGACTGTGACAGGTGTTCTTTTAATGTTTTATTATCGCCCAACAGCAGAATACGCTTTTAATGATATCATCGCTTTAAGAGAACATGTTCCTTTAGGTATTATGCGTGAAATTCATCGCTGGGGTGCTCACGCTATGGTTATCACAGTATGGCTTCATATGTTTCGAGTTTTTATGACAGGCTCTTATAAACCACCGAGAGAATTCAATTGGGGTGTTGGGGTTATTCTTTTAGTGCTGACACTTCTTCTTTCTTTTACAGGTTATCTTTTGCCCTGGGATCAGTTGGCGATTTGGGCTATTACAGTTGGCTCTAATATGGCTAAAGCTACTCCTTTCTTAGGTCATGGAGGCCCGGGGGCTGCGCTGGCTCAGATTGGCGACTTTGTTTTGGTGTCGGATAAGAATGATGTCCGCTTTCAGTTGTTAGCGGGACGTTTTGTTGGTGAGCCTGCACTATTGAGGTTTTATATTCTTCATTGTGTTTTTATCCCTTTAGTCGTGGGTGTTCTTATTGCTGTTCATTTTTGGAGAGTAAGAAAAGATGGTGGGATATCTGCACCTCTTTAAAAAATTTACGATTGGGGACTCATTTTCTTAGGGTTTTAAAGAATGAAAGAATTGATTAATTGGATTGCCGACCCTATTCGATCTTTTCCTATCACGGTGGTGTTATTTTATTTGATGATGAGATATTACCGCGTTGTAGGGACGAAGAAATTTGCTTGGATTGCTGGGTCTTTGTTTGTTTTTAGCTATGTTGTAGCGGCTTTTGATCCCAATTTTTTCTATATTATTACTTGGCCGGATAATATCCCTATTACGATTCTTGTTGTTTTGGTTGGGTTTCTTACCTGGTTTGCTATCCACAAAGCTACTATTAATGATGAAAGGCTTGAGCGAGGAGAAGTTCCCGTCGAAGCTCTTCCGGAAAATCGCGAAAAAGTTTGGTGTTGGCCGAATCTCGTTTATACGGAGCTTTTTGCTATTATTTGTGGAACTATTTTTCTTATTGTTTGGGCGATTGTTTTTAAAGCGCCTCTTGAGGAACCTGCTAATCCTACATGGGCACCGAATCCTGCAAAGGCTCCCTGGTACTTTCTTGGTTTGCAAGAAATGCTGGTTTATTTTGACCCCTGGATGGCAGGGGTTGTTTTGCCAGGTGTGATTGTGGTGGGGTTAATTGCCATCCCCTATATTGATACGAATCCTAAAGGGAATGGTTATTTTACGATTAAAGAGAGACCTCTAGCGATGTGGGGTTTTCTTTTCGGTTGGCTAGTCCTTTGGATTTATTTGATTATTGTGGGAACTTTTTTGCGTGGTCCAAATTGGACATTCTATGGGCCCTTTGAATATTGGGATTTTCACAAGGTGGTAGCAGAATACAATGTGAACCTTTCTGAATTTCTTTGGGTAAAATGGCTTAACACCTCTATGCCCAAAAACATTGTTATGCGAGAAGCGCTGGGTATTATTCTTTCTCTTCTTTATATTTTTGGTGTTCCTCCTATACTCGCAAGGACGGGTCAAGGAAAAGCGGTCATCGAAAATATTGGGAAAATTAGGTATTACATTTTGATGGGATTGGTTGTTTTAATGTTTAGTCTTCCCATTAAGATGGTTTTGCGTTGGGCTTTTAGTTTGAAATACATTGTTGCTTTGCCTGAGTGGGAGTTAAATCTTTAGGAAGCTTGTTGAGGAAATAGAAGATGAATAAAAAGCAAGAACCCGGTATGGCTTATGATACGAAGGCTCTCAATAGAATTTTTGCTGTTCTTTCAGTTATTTTTCTTTTTGTTGTTATCTGGGTTTTTTTAGATGACTATATTCGTCCTTGGAAAATTGTTCAAATAGAAGCCCAACAGATTAAACGCAAAAAGCTTGAAGAGAAACTTGAAAAAGCGAATCAAGCTATTGATGAGAAAAAACTTAAAGTTGTTTTCAAAAAAATTGAAGAGGGCGAAAAGCTTATTGATGAGCGTCGTATTGAAATTGGAAGGCTTGAAGGTGAGCTTGGAAAAGTTGAAGTTAAAATCAAAGATGAAACGATTGTTAACGGTCAGTTGAATTCAAAAGTTTCAGCGCTTGCTTTTAATTTTGGAGTGGCTTACTCTCAGCATCGTTCAGATGCTCACGATCTTGAAAATCAACTTCATAAGACAAAAAAATTGTTTGCAGAATCGAAAAATAGAATGAAGGCTTTTCAGGCTCAAAAGAAGGCTTTGGATAAAAAGTATTTAGATTTAAAAAGTGAGCTTATTGCAGCAAAAAAAGAAATGAAAGACTTAGTTGGGCAAAGGGATCTTATTAAACAAGCCAAATCAAAAACAGATATCAATCCCATTTTTGCAGTGAGAAACGCACCTTTAGTTGATTTTCTCGACCCAACTCTAAAGATTCAGCAAATTGTCCTCGATGGAATCACAGATGATCGTTACTTTCAGCATGTCCCCAAAGTAGACCGATGCATAACATGTCACACTTTCATCGATCAAAAGGGTTATGAAGATCAAAAAAATCCTCATAAAACACACCCTAATCTCGATCTTTATATCGGCCTTAAAAGTCCTCATCCGATGAAGAAAATTGGTTGTACGGTTTGCCATGGGGGAGAAGGGCATAGGGTTAACGATTTCAGTTCAGCGGCTCATATTCCTGATGGAGAGGAGCAAACTAAAGAGTGGGTGGCGAAGTACAACTACCACCCTCCACACAAAGTCCCACAGCCAATGTTTAAGAAAAAGTACACAGAGGCAGCTTGTTTAAAATGCCATCAAGGTGTTGAGTTTATTTCTGGAGCCGATAAGCTCAACTCGGGAAGGCGTTTGCTTGAAAAGTATGGCTGCTATGGTTGTCATAAAATTGAGGGTTGGGAGCACAAGCGAAAACCTGGCCCTGGCCTTCATAAGATTGCTTCTAAGGTGACAAAAGAATTTTTTAAGAATTGGGTATGGGATCCGAAGTCCTTTAACAAGCATGCCTTAATGCCTCGCTTTTTTGGCCAATCTAATAACTCTGAACCAGGGTTTATGGTCAAAAATATTGCTGAGGTTAATGCGATCGCCGAGGTGGTATGGGAGAAATCTGAAACTTATCTTCCCTTTGCTAAGTATAGTGGTGGAAATAAGGCTCGAGGTAAAAAGCTCATCAAAAATGTTGGGTGCATGGGTTGCCATGGAGTTGAGGGTTTTGAGGAGGAGTCAAAAAAAATTGGAGCTTACGCGGGGCCTTATTTGAGTGGAACCGGCTCGAAAGTCGATGCTGACTGGTTGGTGTCTTGGTTGAAGAAGCCGAGCCATTATCAAGAGGACACGATTATGCCTTCCTTTAGGCTGACTGATACAGAAGCCAATGATATTGCCGCTTATCTTATGAGTTTAAGAAACAAAAATTTTGAAAAACTCAGTTTTGAACCTATGGATAAAAAAGCACGTGATGAGATTCTTCTTACCTACTTTTCTGCTTTTGCCACTAGAGAAACTGCTGAAGCCAAATTAGCTAAAATGGATGACAAAGAAAGAACACTCGAACTTGGTCATCGCTCGATTGGAAAATATGGCTGTTATTCTTGTCATAATATCAAGGGCTTTGAGGGAAGAGCACCAATCGGTCCGGAGCTTACCAAAGAGGGCTCAAAACCTTTAACTCAATTTGGTTTTGGACACGAACACGATGTTGAGCACAGTCGTGATGGATGGATGAAGGCCCATCTCCTTAATCCTCGGCGCTGGGATAGAGGTGCTGACAAACCTTTTAAGGATTTGGCGAGAATGCCCAATTTCTATATGACGGAAGAAGAAGCCGAATTGACCACTTTAGCTCTTCTTGGTCAAGTCGGTGAATACATTCCTATCGCTGGTTTAAAAAATATGAATGAGCACGAAAAAATTGTAGCTGAAGGTATGAAAGTGGCTAATAAGTACAATTGTATCGGTTGCCATACAATTGATGGAGAGTTTGGTGATATAAAAGCACTTTATGAAGATGACTTGAATGAGGGACCCCCTCAACTTAATGGGCAAGGGCACCGAGTTCAAGCTGATTGGTTTCACTATTTTCTCGCTAATGTCTATCCTATTCGACCATGGCTAAAAGTCCGGATGCCTTCGTTTAATCTTTCAAATGAGGAAAAAAATAAGCTTGTGTCCATGTTTCAACATAAATCTGAAATGGAAACTTTTGTTGATAGACAAGGTCTTGTTAAATGGAAGCTGGGAGAGAGGGATGCTGCCCGTAAGCTTTTTCAAGCGTTAGACTGTGCTTCTTGCCATACATCTGGTTTCAACAAGGATGAAGCCCAGGCACCTAACCTTTATTTTGTAAGGAGAAGGCTGCGTCCTAGTTGGGTGAAAGAGTGGTTAGAAAACCCACAAGCCATTCTAGAGTACACAACTATGCCTAGTTTTTGGGAAGATGGTGAAGCCCAAGAAGCTAATATTCTTGGTGGTGATCCTGTTAAACAAGTTAACGCTTTAACAAAGTATCTCTACGAACTAGGAACAGAAAAATTGCCAACCAAAAACACTAATTACTGGAGTAAGCAATAATGAGCTCTGTTAAGGTCCATGAAGGACCCGTTCACAATCATATCGATGAACAGTTTGGAAAAGCCGGCCCTGGTAAAATTGGAATGTGGTTATTTCTTGGTGCTGATGGAATGTCGTTTGCGGGGCTTCTTTTAGCTTATGCCGTTTTAAGAGCTACTCAGCCTGATTGGCCGGATCCTGTTAAGGCCTTAGGGGGCGTTGGGCTTTCTGGTTTTATGACTTTCTGGCTTATTTGTTCTTCTGTTTCGATGGTTCTTTCTATTGACGCGTGCAAAATGCGCAATCGTCAAAAAATGCTTTTTTGGCTTATGATTACCGTGTTGGGAGGTACTGGTTTTTTAATCATGCAAGTCTATGAGTACCTCCATCTCATGCATGATTTAGGGATGACTTTTTCTACTTACGCACACGGAAATAATCTTTTTTCTTCGACTTTTTTTTCGATAACAGGTTTCCACGGGCTTCACGTTTTGTCTGGGACTTTATATTTAGCCTATCTTTATAAATTAGCTTATGAAGGACGGTTTGATAAAGGGGATTACAATCTGCTTGAAATTGGTGGTTTGTTTTGGCACTTCGTTGACCTTGTATGGATTTTAGTTTTCACCTTTGTGTATTTGCTGTGATGTTAAAGAAATCATTAGCTTTGCTTTTAGCTCTTTTAAGTTCAACGGTGTTGGCATGTCCGGGGTGCGCTGGCTCTATCGAGAATCCAAAAACGAAATATGTCGTTTATATTCTTATGACTTTTATCGCTTTAACTTATATTCCCTTTTTTATTATTTATCGAATGATTTATAAAAATAGAGAAGGAATCTCTTTAAGTGAGACGAGACCAAAGTCTTATCGTGAATCAGTTTCTCTTAAAAAGTGAAATCAAAAGAGCCGAATTCTATAGATTCTTCAAGGTCAGCTTCTTTTCTTATTGGGGTTATAAGTCTTTTTATTCTTAGTTTTTTATTTTGGTGGATTTACGCAAAACCAACGGGAGAAGCACAGGGAGTTTGGATTGGTTTTCTTCCCTATTTAAACTGTTTTCTTAATACATCAACAGCAATTCTTCTTCTTTTTGGTTATTGGTCTATTAAAAGGGGAAAGCGCGAAAACCATAAGAAATTAATGATCTCTGCTCTTTTAACTTCTGTTCTCTTTCTTATCAGTTATCTGGTTTATCATCACTTTCAAGGGGATACTTCTTTTTCTGGTGTTGGTTTTGTCAGAGTTTTTTATTTCATTATTTTGATTGGCCATATTTTATTCTCAATGATTCAAATCCCTTTTATTTTGAGTACTTTTTGGTTTGCTTATAAGAAAGATTGGACTCGACACAGAAAGGCTGCCAAGGTGACTTTCCCGATATGGCTCTTTGTTTCTGTCACTGGAGTTTTAGTTTTTATTCTTTTAAAGATATTTAATAAATGATGGTCAATTTTTATCTCTATTAATATTTTCACCATTACAAGATGTGAGTGATCTCTCACTGAGTATTTGGATATGGAGTAATGCTTACAGTTCTTTTGTAAAAAAACTCTGTAGTTTAGAAATTGAAAAAATTATACCGAAACCGTTTGAGGTATCGGCTGTCGGAGATAATCAGCGACCGATAAAGATGCGGTCTTAATAACCACTGCACCGGAAAATTAAATCAGTTTTGGTATATAACTAATCAATTTTTTCAAAAATCATTTCAACAGTTTCATCACTTCCTGAGTTATAAACAGGAGCTATAAACTTATTGAATCTTTTTATTTCATTAAAATCAATTTCCTGATTGAAATTAGTATTATGATTGCAGGTAAAATTTGTATAAACTATTTGGTTCTTAAGTATAGATTGGCTTTGACAATCTAATATATAAACAGGAGAGCTTTCAATAAAGCGAGTAAATCCGTTATCATTAATAGTGAGAATATTAAAAACAGGTCGAGTATCTTGGTAAGTGACTTGATACGTCCCTTGGAGATTTTTAAATGTTAGGGGAGTGGTGTTGGCATTAATATTTGTGAAATAAAGAGCGAATAGTAATAGTGTGGCATTTTTCAAGATTTTCTCCTTGTGTTCAAATTTAAATAAATCCAGATTTCTTTTTTGTTAACGTCATGGCTAAATGACCGTTTTGATAAGCTGCTTCATTGATAAAAATAGGGAATGAGGAGTCATCACCTTGGTATGGTTTAATTTCCCCTTCCCAATTAATAAAAAGGGGGTCTCTTTTTTTTACTTCTTTAAAATCAGAAGCTTCTCTTTCTGGGTGAATAAACCATTTCCCTTCTTTTGGATAATGAATATCTTCTATTGATTTAAAGTATTCTATTGATGAAAGATCAATAAGATCATTAGGATTCCAGTTCAAAAGAAGCTGAGTCATTTGATAAGTGGCCATAACAAGTTTTGAATGGACGACATTATTAGCTACAGGCCCTACCTCTATCGTTAAGGATGAGGGGGCGAGTCTGTTAATATAGGAACAGTCTTGGTTAACGTATTGAGTTTCAATAATTCTTATTTCAGGTATATAGCTCTTTAAGTAGGCTGCAGCTTGGCGACTGAAAGGATCGGTTGCAGTTAGGATTAATGTAAGCCCCATATTAGAGGTGGTAGTGTGAAGGTCGAGAAGGAAGTCAAAATTTCCTTCAATTTTGGACTTGAGCTGTGCGGCTCTTTCCCTTTCATATCCTTTACTTTCTTTTGAAGTGTCAAAACATCTGTTGAGGTCATAGTCGATGAAACGCTTTTGAAGGGCAAAGGCCTTAGGATTTCCTATAAAAATTTTGAATTCATTTTTAAACTCTCGAGGTTCAAGTTCTTCAATATACTTAACAACTTCTATTCCGATGGGCTCATTGCCATGAGTTCCTCCTATAACAGCAAATTTCATATATCATCCTAATGGCTTTTTAAAACTCCTCCATCGATAGCAATGGATTGTCCAGTGATGTAAGAACCTTTCGGGCTGGCTAGATAACAGGCCAAATCGGCTAGTTCACTTGGCTCCGCTAAACGTTCGGCGGGAACCATTTGTTTAATTTTTTCTTGAGATAAGTTGAGATTCTGGATGCGTTCTGTATTGGTGTATCCAGGTAAGAGAAGATTTAAAGTGATTCCATCAGAAGCAACTTCATTGGCGATAGATTTCGCTAGGCCTTCAAGCCCAGCCCGAAGTCCATTGGAGGTCGTGAGACCTGGTAATGGTTCTCGGGCAGCAATAGAAGTGATCATCAAGATGCGGCCGTATTTATTTTTTTTCATTTTAGGAAGGGCAATATTTAGGCTTTCGACGACAGAGAGCCAAAGACTTTGATAATCACTTTGCCATTGTTCAAGTGTGACATCAAGGAAGTTTCCTTTGGCCGGTCCCCCTGTGTTGGTGATAATGATGTCAAGTGTTCCAAACTTCTGTAAGGCTTGTTCTGTGATGTTTTTTCCCTGACCTACTTGGGTTAAGTCTCCAATAATAAAATCAGCGGCACCTATTTCATTAGAGATTTTTTTAAGTTTTTCTTCGCTTCGCCCATTGATGAGGACTTGGGCTCCCTCTCGGATAAGGCTTTCTGCGCAAGCTCGACCGAGACCAGCACTAGAACCAAAGACAAGGGCTTTTTTTCCTTTCAGTTGTAAATCCATATCTACCAAACCTTATCTGTTATTGTTTTGCATTCTGGGCATTTTTTATGTTCAGAATTATAATAGCGATCAAAAACGGCAGCAAATTGAGTCTCTATATTTTTTAAATGAAAGGATTCTTCGTAGAGTGGATGACAACAATTTTTGCAGTACCATTGAAGTTTATCGATATCGTCATGAGTTCGGGTTTTTTCAACAACTAAGCCAATAGAGTTTTCGAAGCGCTGAGGAGAATGCGGAATACCCCCCGGGAGCATATAAATTTCCCCTTTTTTGATAGGAATATCTTTGAACTGACCTTGGTGGATAATCCTTAAATTCATTTCACCTTCGAGTTGGTAAAAGAATTCATCTGTGCGGTTGACATGAAAATCTGTTCTTATATTGGGACCACCTACCACCATGACGATGAAGGTGCTGTCTTTAAAAACCTGTTTGTTGCCAACAGGGGGTTTGAGAAGCTCTCTATGGTCATCTATCCATTTTTGAAAGTTAAAAGCTTGAGATAACTCCACGATTCCTCTCTCGTTTAATTAGTCAATGGTGGCAATGCATTTGAGCTCAATAGCTATTGGTGTGGGGAGACTATTGATTTCAATAGTTGTGCGGCAAGGTTGGCAGTCTTTA
The DNA here is from genome assembly GCA_965206965.1 of Bacteriovoracaceae bacterium. Taxonomy (GTDB): domain Bacteria; phylum Bdellovibrionota; class Bacteriovoracia; order Bacteriovoracales; family Bacteriovoracaceae; genus CBDBLK01. Next base: position 1,326,309 of record OZ242254.1, read on the forward strand.
AAATACTCGGCATAGATTTGATTGTAGGTAGGGAAATCTCTTTTCATATTAGTAAGAAAGACCGTTACGTCAATAAGTCTATCCCAGCTTGAACCTGTCTCCTCTAGAATGGTTTTAACATTTTTAAATACACTATGGCATTGATCTTTAATGCTATATTCTTTGATTGAGCCATCGGTATTGAGGGTAACTCCTGGAATTTCTTTTTTTCCTCGTTCTCGTGGTCCTACACCTGAAAGAAAGAGGAGATTGCCTACTCGGCGAGCATGGGGATAGAGGCCGACTGGCTCGGGTGCTTTTGGGGAGTTAAGTCTTTGATCCATAAGGTTTCCTTAGTGGGATTGAAGTGAGTCTTCGTCAATTTTAAGACAGATATTTTTGGACTCCGTGTAAAACTTAAGGGCATCGAAGCCACCTTCGCGGCCAACCCCGGAGTCCTTCATTCCTCCAAAAGGGGTTCTTAAATCTCTAAGTAACCATGTGTTGAGCCAAATGATGCCACTTTGGAGATCTCTTGCAAAGCGATGTGCTCTTGAAATGTCTTTAGTCCAGACAGTAGCGGCTAGGCCGTAACGAGTTGAATTGGCCCATTCTAAAACTTCTTTTTCTTCATCGAAAGGAGTAAGTGAGGCTACCGGACCAAAGACTTCTTCTTGGTTTGTTCGGCAATAAGGATCAAGGTTTTCAATAAGAGTAGGTTGAATGAAAAATCCTTCAGCATTTTCCCCTTCAGCTCGAAACCTTTTGCCACCACATAAAATGTGACCACCTTCTTCTTTAGCCAATTCTAAATAAGATAATATTTTTTGCATATGCGCTTGAGAGACAACAGCTCCTTGACGTGTTTGCGGGTCAAGAGGGTTCCCTTGACGAAAGCGGGAAATTTTTTCTAACAAAGCACTTTTAAATTTTTGGTAGAGAGGGCGTTCGATAAAAATACGTGAACCACAGAGACAAATTTGTCCTTGATTAGCAAAAGTTGCTTGTAAGGTTGTCTTGAGGGCTTTATCAAAATCGCAGTCGGCGAAAATAATATTGGGATTTTTCCCTCCCATTTCAAGGCTGATTTTTTTAAAGTGAGGTGCTGCAAGTTGGGAAATGATTTTTCCAGTCGCTGTGCTTCCTGTAAAGCTGATGGCTTTTACCTCTGGGTGGGTGACAAGAGGCCCTCCTAAGCGTGGCCCTTCCCCGTGAATAATATTGAGAACGCCTGGAGGAAGATCGGCTTCACGGCAAATTTCTGAAAGAAGAAAAGCCGTCATGGGAGTGACCTCCGAAGGTTTCGCTACGACAGTATTGCCAGCGGCAAGGGCGGGGGCGATTTTCCAAGTGAGTAAATAGAGGGGGAGGTTCCAGGGGGAGATTGTCGCGACGACGCCCAAAGGTTTGCGGAGGGTGTAGTTGAGAGCATAATTATCCATTGAGTGAAATTCTGAGTTGAATTGGGTGATAGCGTTGGCAAAATACTCAAGATTTTTCACGGCCCTGGGAATATCGACAGCACTCGCTAAAGTGATTGGCTTGCCGTTGTCGATAGACTCTGCTCGAGCGAGTTCATCTGCCTTGTTCTCGATGAGGTGGGCTATGCGCCTAAGTTTTTCAACGCGTTTTTGGACAGAGAATTGAGACCAGGCGGGAAAGGCTTGCTTGGCGGCTTCGACGGCCATTTCTACATCTTTAGCTTTTGAGTTGGCGACTAGGGAGTAGACTTGTCCGGTGGCGGGGTTGATATTGTCAATAAACTCCCCGCCGGTAGGATTTGTCAGTTTTCCAGCAATATAGTTTAAAATTTTTTTCATAGGGGTTATCCCTTGGCTTAATGATTAAAAAGAACCGCCCTAACGGGGCTGGCGTCAGCATTTTCCAATTTAAGGGGAAACGCGCATAGAACGTAATCACCTGGTTTGACCTTGTCGAGAACAATTCCCTCTAAAATGGCCATATCGTTTTGAAAAACTGCTTTATGAGTCAATAGATCTTTAGCATCGGCGAGATCGATACTAGGTGTGTCAATGCCGACTAAGCGCACACCTTGGTTGGCCAGAAAGTGAATAAGTTCCGGCGATAGAGCATTAAAGTTTTCATTCCAGTGGTAGGGATCGGGAAAGCTAGAAGTTTTAAAGAGAACCCTTGGCTGAAAACCTTGTTGGGTCTCTAAATCTTGAGGGGTGATACAAGCTTTGGGGGGGAGTTTAAGTTCGATGACTGTAGCAGCGCCAAAATAGAGATCGAGATCTCTTTTATCAATACCCTCTCCGTCGGGATGATAGTGATTTGGAGCGTCTGTATGAGCCCCTAGGTGGACGGTCGCTTTAAGAGAGCTCAAAGCGAAATGGCTTCCGGTGTCAAAATTTAGGGAAGTTTTTCGTTGATACTCTACGTCCCCGGGAAAAACGGCCATATTTTCGTTAATGGTAGGGGTGATATCGATGATTTTTCTTTTATCTGATTCTTGCATAAAGAAGCCTTTTTACTTTTTAAACCTAACAATATGACGTAAATTTCTGAAACCATCAAATGGGGGATAAAAGGGGATTGTGTTGGAAGCGATAGAACTGAAATCTTGGGCAGAAACTCTTCATAAAGCTCGTTTAAATGCTGAGCCGATTGAACAAATCAGTGATAAAATAGCTGATTTTAAAAGATCTGAAGCGTATATCATTCAGGAGAAGGGCATAGCTTTAAGATTAGCAGCAGGAGAAAAGTGGCTAGGTTTTAAGATGGGTTTGACCTCAGAAGCCAAACGCAAACAAATGGATCTCGACTCTCCCTTGTATGGAGAGCTCACCGACAAGATGCAAATTCACAATGGTGGAGTTTATTCTCTGAAAGGGCAAATTCATCCCAAAATAGAGCCCGAAGTTGCTTTTCTTATTAAGGATGAACTTACGGAAAAGCCAACGAGAGCTCAGGTGTTAGCAGCGACAGCGGAAGTTTATCCTTGCCTTGAAATCCTTGATTCGCGTTATCGGCAGTTCAAATATTTTTCTATGGAAGACGTTATTGCCGATAATTCTTCCTCAAGCCAATTTCTTTTAGGTTCTCCTATTGCAGACTTTAAAAGTGTTGACCTTAAAAATCTAAATTTAAAGATGATAGTTAATGGAGCAGTGGCGACGGAAGGAAATACGGCTGCTATTTCGGGAGATCCCGTTGTTTCCGTTATTCAGTTGTGTGAGCTTCTCGCTCAAAGAAATTGCTCTCTTCCTGCTGGAAGTTTAGTGTTAGCGGGGGCTGCTACATTAGCTGTTTCTCTAGAACCTGGTATGAAAATTGAGATGAAGATGGAGACCCTTGGTGATGTTTCTGTGATGGTAGAGGAATAGGAACATGTTCGAATCTCAGCACAATTCTTTGGAAGCAGCCAAAAAGTTTGATAGTGAGGACCCTCTTTATTCTTATCGATCAGAATTTGAATTTCCTCAAACTTCGATGGGTGAGCCGTGTTTATACTTTACCGGTCACTCCTTGGGACTAATGCCTAAAAGGACTCGGGGTATTATTCAAGAAGAACTTGATGCCTGGGGAAGGTATGGGGTTGAGGGACATTTCGAAGGAAAATATCCTTGGCTTCCCTACCATGAGAATCTTACTGCTAGTTTTGCTCGCTTGGTGGGAGCCAGAGAGAGTGAAGTTGTAGCGATGAACTCTTTAACGGTGAATCTCCATCTCATGTTAGTGAGTTTTTACCGTCCCAAAAAGAATAAGTATAAAATTCTTATAGAAAATAATACTTTTCCTTCAGATAAGTATGCTGTTGACTCTCATGCTCGTTTTCATGGTTATGACCATCAGAAAGCTATTGTTGAGCTGAAACCGCGCAAAAATGAGATGCTTGTTTCTACTGACGATATTCTTCAACAAATTGATGACCTTGGGGATGAACTAGCTCTTATTATGTTGGGTAATTGCAATTACCTTTCGGGTCAATGTTTTGATTTTGAAAAAATAGTGAAAAAAGGACAAGAAAAGGGAGCCATGGTTGGTTTCAATTTAGCCCATGGAGCGGGCAATCTTCTTCTCGGCCTTCACGACTGGAATGTTGATTTTGCTGTCTGGTGTTCGTACAAATACCTTAACTCTGGGCCTGGTGGGATGGCCGGTGCTTTTGTTCATGAAAATCATCTAGGCGAGAAAGACATTCCCCGGTTTGAGGGATGGTGGGGTCAGAACAAACAAACTCGTTTTGTTATGGGACCTGACTTTGATCCCATTTCTACAGCTGAAGCTTGGCAGCTTTCTAATCCTCCTATTTTCCAATTGGCTTCCTTGAGAAGTTCTATGCAAATTTTTGATGATGCAGGAATGCCTGCTATTCGTAAAAAAGGTGATCATTTGACAGCGTATTTGGAGTGGCTGCTTAGATCTAACGGTGAAGACTTCGTTGATATTCAGACTCCCGAATTTGCTCTGGGAGAACAAACTCGTGGCTCAATGCTCTCTGTGCGGTTTAAAAAAGATCCTAAAGAGTTGGAAAAAGTTTTTAAACAAAAAGGAGTTATCTTAGATTTTAGAGAACCTGATATTCTAAGAATAGCACCTGCTCCCCTCTATAATAGTTATGAAGATGTTTTTCAATTAGTTGAAATCATCAAAGAATTTGCTTAAGTAGAGACTTTTATGCAACACCCTCGCAATATTGTTATCTCTGGAGCTGGACTTGTAGGCTCTCTTTGGGCTTATACCCTTAAAAAAAGAGGGTATAATGTGCGCTTGTTTGAGAAACGCTCTGATATGAGAAAGGAAGGGGCGGAGTTTGGTCGCTCTATTAACTTAATTGTCACTTCTCGGGGGATCAATGCTCTTAAACAGGTTGGACTAGAAGAAGATGTTTTGAAGATTACTGTTCCTGTAACGGGAAGAATGATGCATTCCCTTGAGGGGGAACTTGCTTACCAACCCTACGGTCGAGATGATAGTGAATGCAATTATAGTATTTCTCGCTCTCAGCTCAATGCTCTTCTCATGGATAAAGCGGAAAGAGAGGGAGTGGAAATTATTTTTGACTCAGGCCTTGAGGCTTTAGATTTAGAAAAGAAAAAGGCTCGTTTTAGGGAAAAAGAGGAAGTTTCGTGGGATCTTTTTTTTGGCTGTGATGGAGCAGCTTCAGCTACCCGTAAGGCTTTCGTTGACTCTGGTGTGGCTCGTGATCATACCGAATGGTTAGGGGTTGACTATAAAGAACTTTTTGCACCGGCAAAAGAAGGACAGTATGTCCTTGAGAAGAAGGCCCTCCATATTTGGCCGCGAGGATGTCATATGTTCATGGCACTTCCCAACTTGGATGGAAGCTTTACCATGACGCTTTACATGCCAGACCAGGGAGACATTTCTTTTGAAAAATTGGAAACGGAAGAGCATGTTTTGAACTATTTTAGAGAGTACTATGGTGATTCTGTTTCTTTGATGCCTGGTTTTGAAAAAGATTTTTTTCAAAACCCTCAGGGGAGGTTGGGAACTGTTCGTTGTTCTAAGTGGCATTATCGAGGTGTGGCGGCTCTTTTGGGAGATGCTGCTCACGCTATTGTACCTTTTTTTGGTCAGGGAATGAATTGTGGTTTTGAAGATATTTTTTATCTGACTAATTTATTGGATAAGTTTGGCGATAATTGGGATAAGACTTTAGAAAAGTACGATCGTTTGCAGCGCCCTAATGGCAATGCTATTGCTGATATGGCCGTTGAAAACTTTACTGAAATGGCTGAAAAAGTGGGAAGTGATCAATTTCTTTTGCGCAAGAAAGTGGAGTCGAAAATTGAAAAAGTTTTCTCTAGTAAGTATCGCTCTCGTTATGGCATGGTAACTTATACATTGATTCCTTATGTTTACGCACAGGAAGCAGGACGCATTCAAGATGAGATTCTAAATCAACTTTGCTCAACCATTCAATCTGTTGAAGAAGTTGATTTTGAAAAGGCAGAAAACCTTATTGAAAAAAAATTCATTCCTTTTATAAAAGAACGAAAAATATCTCTTGAAAGATTTACAACTTTAAAAAATCAAAACTTTAATCCCACGACTCTTTCTTTTCTTAATCCCTATCGCTGAAATTGAGTTCTTTAATTAGTTCCTTTGGCAGGCGAGGGAGAAAGCTTCTTGGAATAATAAATGTAGAAAGATTAAAGAGGTCGTTGTAAACGCGATTATTTTCTGCTGCTCTTTTTAAGTACTCGTGCCCTGAAGAACCACCGGTACCTATTTTGGTTCCGAGAAGTCTCTGGGCCATGAGTGCGTGTCGATAACGCCAGGTGGTTAAATTTTCGTCTATATCGATGAGAGAAGTGAGAAAGAGATAGGGGAGGTGAAGTAGTGGTTCATCTCGATAAAGGAGAATGAAAAGGGCATTTAAAGTTGCTTTTTGAGAAAGTGAGCGCTTGTCTTGCTTGAGAAGTTTTTCGTGTTCTTCTGATCTAAAAAGGGAAGCAAACGTCTTTTGTGTGGTTTCTAAGTTTTCGAGCTGACCTTCTTTAGCTTTCTCTGTTAGCTTAGCTAGATTATTTTCGATAATTTTTTTATCTTCAGTTAACATTTTTTCTACTGAGTGTTCATATTCTTGCCAAAAATTAAAATTACCTTTTTGAGCAAAAGGCATGCGTTCAAGCCAGTTTTGAATTTGTTCGAGTAGTGAGGGATGCTTTTCAATTTCTAAGAGGTGATTTCGATCCTTTTGATTTAGCCTTCCAAGAAAGTACTCACGATCGACCTGTTTACGGTTGTGGGTTTTTAGGCCCATACGAATTTCTATTTCTCTAAATTGGAAAGATTGAAATCCTGAAGCAGGAACTAAGAGATCGCGAAATTCAAGAAAATCCATGGGGGTCATCGTTTCCATTACGTCGAGTTGACCAAGGAGTAAACTTTGAATTTTTTTAACTCTTTCTAATCGGGCTATAACAGATGAGAGTTGACTCTCTTTAACTTTTGGCTGAGAAAAGAAATGTTGAACAGAAGTCAATTCGTGAAGGATTTGTTTGAACCACATTTCATAAACTTGATGGACAATAATAAAAAGGGTTTCGTCGTGGGCTTCTTTTCCGTTTATTTTTGATTTAAGGACTTGGGCATTTAGTATTTTGTCGAGTTCTAAATAATCGCTGTAATAAGTAGGTTCCTGATTTTGGTGCATTGATAACCCCGTGTACTAGATTGGCCAGGCTTTTTGATTTGCGAATAAGACTTGTCCTATGTATAAAACAACATTCCTACAAAGGGTCAAGCTTTAGGATTTTTACGCTATGCAAGCCAAGCGGATTAGCCTGCTTACGCTGACATTAACCTTTAGCCTTTTTCTGGCTGGCGCCGTTATTCATAATACGGGGAGTGGTTTGTCGTGTCCCGACTGGCCGCTGTGCGGCTCCTTCGGGACCCAGACTTTTCTTGCCGAAGTTCGCTTTTCCATAGGTCATCGCTTACTTGTATGCTTCGTGTTTTTTTGTACTGTGCTGCTAATGATTGCAACTTATAAAAAAAGAAATCTTAATGAGGAATCACATAGAACTTTTGTCTTAAGTGTTCAGGCTTTGATATTTGTAGTATTCCAAGCCTTAGTTGGCTATATAACTATTAAGTATAAGCTTCCAAGCACTGTTTCCACGGGGCATTTCGTTTTATCTTTACTTTTTTTTTCAACTCTAGTTTTTTTGCACCACCGTTTAGCTTACTTGGATAATTCAAGCATTTGGGAGAGAGTTGAAGAGAGAGTCTCTCAGTTTAAAGCTTTTCCTCACCTTCGTGATGGGGTCAATATTTTGATTGGCTTTTGGATTTTACAAATGCTAGCGGGTGGATTTCTTCGCTATAGTGGTGCTGGTTTAGCCTGTGGTCTTGCCGATGGGTTAACTCTTAAGTGTGCTGATCCCTTAGCTGAGGGAGGGCTCGTTTGGCCGTCTTCTTTAGCTTCTCAACTCAATTGGATTCATCGCTTTATGGGTGGGCTTTTGGTGCTCTTGGGTTTTTTTCATCTTCCTCGAGTTTCTCTATTGGCTTATAAATTGAGAGGGACTCCTCGACGGTTAAAGCGCTATCTCGTCTTCTTGCCAGTTGTGACACTTTTTCTTTTTTTAACCCAACTGATAATGGGTTTAATCACTATAAAGTCTGGTTTAAAAGTTATTCCTACGACGGCCCATTTTGCTTTGGCGTTAGCTGTGTTGGGAATGCTGTGGAAAATCTCTTTTTATATAGGGGATCTCGAAAAAGCTATCTTGGGTAAACAGGCCCAAACCCGCCTAAGAGATTTTATCGAGTTAACTAAGCCACGGCTTGGACTTCTCGTTATGCTAACAGCTGTCGTTGGTCTTATGACGACAACTGGCATGGGTGTTTTTAAATCGATCTGGGGGTTAAGTTTAATTGCTATGGTGGTTATGGGTGCGGCGTCTCTCAATTGTTATTTGGAAAAAGATGTCGATGCTTTAATGGAGCGAACGAAAAATAGAGCTCTACCGGCAGACCGACTTTCTCCACAAAGTGCCTTTGGGTTTGGCTTTCTTTTGCTGGGCCTTTCTCTTCCTCTTTTGTACGTAACAATCAATCCTTTGACGGCTTTTTTGGCGGCGATGGCGGCGATTCTCTACCTCTTAGCTTATACCCCCCTAAAGCAAATGAGCCCTCTCGCTGTTTATATTGGAGCTCTTCCAGGAGCCATTCCCTCTATTCTTGGGAGAACGATGGTTTTGGGAAAGATGGACATTATGGCTTGGGCACTTTTTGCTATTCTCTTCGTTTGGCAAATCCCTCATTTCTTGGCGATTTCTGTTTATCATGCTCAAGATTATCGCAAAGCATCTATTTTGGTTTATGGAAACACTTGGAGTTTTCGTCGAGTTGCTGGGGCTACAGTGTTTTTTACTCTTGTTTTGGGAGTCGTGTCTTTTTGGCCAGTGAAGCTTGGTCAAGTGACCAGTGATTACTCTCTTTTTGCTTGGTTACTTAATTTTGCCTTTTTAGCTTTGTCTTTAGGCAGTTTTGTGATTGGTGATAATATAAAGCAGCAAAGACAATGGGCGAGGGCTTACTTCATAGGGTCGATTTTTTATCTTCCCTTATTGCTTTGCGCGATGATTCTTTTAAAGAGTCCTTGAAGTTGGTTGGCTTAGTAGATTTGGTGGCTAAACTAGATAAACTCAATTAAAATGAGCGCAATAAATCTAGTTTGCCATTTGGGTTTTGATATTGATCAGAAAATCCAATCTGAGAAGGGTTGATTTATGTTCTTGGATTCTTTTTTTGCTTCTGTTGTTTCTCGTTCTAGTAACATGGGATGGTTTGATTATTTTTTGTGGATGATTCAGCCGCCAGAAGATATCTCTGAAAATGGGTATTTGATCGATTGGCTGTTTAATTACACAACAATATTAAACGTTTTCTTTTTTGCTTTAGTTTGCGCGGGTCTTTTTGGGTTTAGTTACCTGTATTCTCAAAAGAGACATCCCAAGCCCTATTACACTTACGGAAATAAGAAGGCTCACATTTTAGTAGCTACGCTTATTGGTATCGCTGTCTTTGGGGGGATCGATATGAATATTACGCGTATGTCGAATAATGACTTTGTTAATGTTTTTATCAATTGGCCTTCAGAGGAAGAGGACATTCTTCGCGTAGAAGTTCTAGCTCAACAGTGGATGTGGAATTTTCGTTATGCTGGTAAAGACGGCGTGTTTAATACTCAAGATGATATTACAACCGTTAATGACTTACGTGTTCCCGAGGGAAAAAAGGTTGTTTTTCAAATTCTTTCTAAGGATGTTATCCACTCGCTTTATTTTCCTAATGCCAGAAGAAAAACGGATGCTATTCCAGGAAGAATTACCAGGATGTGGATTCAATTTAATAAGATTGGGAAGTACGATATTGCCTGTGCCGAAATGTGTGGAACTTATCACTATCGTATGGCTGCCAAACTGGCCGTTCACAGCCAAGAAGACTTTGATTACTGGATGGAACAAGCACAAAATATTGCTTTAGCGACGAACGATCCGGAAAACCCCGATATTTACTGGGGATGGAAGTGGCCATAGGCTGCTTTGAAGAAGCTAGGAGAATTTAGAAATGGCGTTTTATGAACAGCATATTCACCCCAAGCCGACAACCTTTCTTTCCAAATATATTTTTTCTTATGATCACAAAGTAATTGGAAAGCAGTTTCTATGGTATGGCATTTTCTTTTTATTTGTTGGCGGGTTGATGGCTCTTATGATTCGTTGGACGCTCGCTTATCCAGGGCAACCTTTTCCGTTAATTGGCAAATGTATGTTTCCTGAAACAGGCGGGGCAATTCCTCCCGATACCTATGCCATGCTGTTCACTATGCATGGAACAATCATGATTTTTTATGCCATTACTCCCATTTTAATTGGTGCTTTTGGGAACTTTTGTATTCCCTTAATGATTGGGGCTCGAGACATGGCTTTTCCCTTGCTAAATATGCTGTCTTTTCACGTCGCCGTAATTAGTGGAGCGCTGCTTATGGGTTCGTTATTTACCCCTCTTGGTGCTGCCGCAGGTGGTTGGACTTCTTACCCTACGCTGTCGACTTTGATTGGCTCACCAGGGACAGGGCAGACTCTTTGGACGATGGCTATTTTTGTTTTGGGTGTCTCCTCTACTATGGGGGCGATTAACTATATTACTACCGTGATTACTTTGAGAGCTCCTGGTATGGGGTATTTTGATATGCCTTTGACGGTTTGGGGGCTTTGGCTGACGGCTATCCTAAACGCCATTTTTCTTCCAGTTCTTGGAGCGGGTTGCCTTCTTCTTATTTTTGATCGAGTTTTTGGAACAACTTTCTTTTTGGCTGGAGCGGCAGCAACATCGGGCTCAGGGGATCCCGTTTTGTTTCAACATGTCTTTTGGATTTTTGGTCACCCTGAAGTTTATATTCTCATTCTCCCGGCTTGGGGAATAGTTTCTGATTTACTTTCTTTCTTCGCTAGAAAACCCGCTTTTGGGGCTAAAGCAACAGCGCTTTCCATGACCGTGATTACGATTCTCTCAACTTTAGTTTACGGTCACCATATGTTTACAACTCAGTTGAGTCCTCTTTTGACCCAGACATTTATGACTTTAACAATGACGATTTCTATCCCCTCGGCGATCTTTTTTGCCAATTGGCTAGGAACAATTTGGAAGGGTTCAATTCGCTTTCACTCACCAATGCTCTTTTCCCTAGGTGTAGTTTTTGTTTTTGGCCTTGGTGGTTTGACAGGCCTTTACCTCGGAACTATTACAACTGATCTCTATCTCCACGATACTTATTTTGTGGTTGGGCATTTCCACTACACGATGGCAGCTTCCGTTCTACTGGGTGGATTCGCGGCGATTTATTTTTGGATGCCCAAAATGTTTGGTGTCATCATGAATGAGTGCTGGGCCAAGATTCATTTTTGGATTACTATGCTGGGACTCAATGGGGTTTTCATGGGAATGTTACTGATTGGTTATGGGGGGATGCACCGTCGGATCTTTAATCCCTTTATTTATGAATTCACTCAAAAATTAATTCCTCTTAACACTTTTACGACTTGGTCAGCTATTATTATGGGCTTAGCTCAAATTATTTTCTTTATTAATTTTGTTCACGCTATTTTCTTTAAAAAGGAAAAAGCTAGCGATAACCCTTGGGAAGTGGGGACTCTCGAATGGACAATCCCCTCCCCTGCCCCTCACTTTAATTTTAAAGAAATTCCAATTGTTAAAATTGGACCCCATGAGTTTGGAAATCCGGCTTTAACTGGCGAAAGGGACTTCCAATATCAGACTGAGGAATTAGCTGGAGCTTAAAAGGATTTTGGGTGAGTGTTGCGAAGAATTGTATCTATTTTGATGGAGAAGCTAAGAAGCAGGTAAATGCTATTGCGATGCTTGTTTTAATGGTTTCCTTTACGATGCTTTTTGCCACTTTATTTCTAGGCTACGCCGTTTATCGTTCCTCTGCTGAAGTATGGCCTCCCATGGGTATGCAGAGGATTAGCTTGTTTCTACCGACAATGAATACGATTGTGCTGATTTTCAGTTCACTAGCTTATTGTTTTTATCAAAAAGCTTATAGTGAGAAGTCTTGGCTGAAGGCAAGGCAGTGGTGGTTAGCCACGGCTTTGTTAGGCGTTGTCTTTGTTATTCTTCAATTTAGACTTTGGGGTTTGTTGAAAACCATGGGGATTTTGGTGAACACGAGTATTTTTTCTTCAATGATTTATGGATTTACTTGGATTCACGCAGCCCATATGTTTGGGGGATTATTGGCTTTGCTCTACCTTTTTCCGACTTTTAGAGGGAGTAAGCGCAATTTTGACTCTAGAGTTTCCAATGTGGGGAAGTTTTGGCATTTCCTGGGAGGCACCTGGCTGGTGATGTATTTGGGTCTTTTTGTTTTTTAGTTTAATTTCCCTTTGGGGAGATAATGATGAGGATCTTTATGAAGAGAATATTTTCCTTATTTCTTTTTCCCATTTTTTTGGCAGGGCTTTGGGGTTGTTTGCCTTCGGAGTTTCGTGAGGGGAAAGTTTTTGCTGGTGGAAAGTATGTACCTGCTCGAACCCTTAATAAGGGTAAGCAAATTTATGCTGAATATTGCATGTCTTGCCATGGGGTCAAGGGTGATGGAAAAGGTGTTGCCGCTAAAGGACTTGCAACGCCTCCAAGAAACTTCACTTCAGGCTTTATTAAATTTGGTGATGTTGTTTCTGGGGATCTTCCTCACGATGAATCTATTTATCAAAGTTTAAAACACGGCCTTAACGGGACGGCAATGCTTCCTTGGGATTTAAAGCCTGGGCAAATGGAAGTTGTTTGGCAATATATTAAAACTTTTGCTCCTAAAGTTTGGGAGGGGGAAGATAAAAAACTTGGAGAAAAAATAACTCTAACGAAGGATCCTTTTGGTTTAGCTCGTAAAAGTTCTGCTATTAAGCTTGGACGTAAAGTTTATCATGTGACGGCAAATTGTCAGTCCTGTCACCGAGCTTATGTCACAGGTCAAGAGTTTGACAAAATAAGCCGTGAATTAACTGGTGACCCAGGAGAAATTGACGATGAGTTTTATAAGCTCAAGCTGCAAGATTCTGACTACGGATATATGGTAACGCCGCCCGATTTTACTTTTCATCGTCTTCGCTCAATTCGTGGTACTAGTGTTGATGATATCTACCTAAGGCTAGCTGCAGGAGTGGGGGGTACAACGATGCCTGCCTGGCAGGGTACTATAGAGGACGAAGAGATCTGGGCTGTTGCTTATTATGTCCAACATCTCATGGAAATGCGCAATAAACCGGCCCGAAAAAAATTAATGGATAGGCTTGGACAATAATTCAATGAATGCTTTGATTACTTTTATTAGACAGGAAACAAAATTTGAAAGAATGATTCGCTCTCCTTGGTTTTGGATTTTTTCTGTTCTCTTTTTGTTTACCTATCCTGTTTTGAGATCTGTTGTGCGCAAGCTCCCACCTCCTAATCCGGTTATTGGGCAGGTTCCTGCTTTTAGTTTAACTAATGAGTTTGGTAAAACTTTTGGCAGTAAAGATCTTAAGGGAAAGAGTTATCTTGCTAGTTTTGCTTTTACCTCTTGTCCAACCACTTGCCCTGCTTTAATGCAAAATTTGCAAAAAGTTCAAAAAAGAATTAGAGGACTTGGTCAAAAAGTAGCGATTGTGACTTTCACGGTGGATCCGGAAAATGATAAGCCTGAGGTTTTGTTTCAACACTCTCGGAAATACAAATCAAATCCCTATATTTGGACTTTTCTTACAGGTGAAAAGGAAGCGGTCCGAGAATTGCTGGTAGATGGTTTTAAAGTGCCTATGGGAGAAGAAGAGGAGTTTGTTGGAAAGGTTGATAATAGAGATGTCACACTATTTGATATTGCTCATACAACCAAGCTTGTTCTCGTTGATGGAAGAGGTGGAATTCGAGGTTATTATTCAACGGATAAAGATGGTATTAATAATTTAATGATTGATTTGGGACTACTTGTAAATAGAGAGATTCCTCTATGATCACTGCTATTAAAACCTTGAGGAGAATCTATGTCTGAAGGACACGCTCATCACAGTCATGCCAAGAAATATGTCTATGTTTTTGTAGCACTAGCTATTTTGACCGCACTAGAACTTGCCGCTGCTGAAATAAAGACAAGCTATTTTTTGAAAGCTTCTTCTTTAACATTATTGGCTATTGCCAAGGCCGTTGCAGTAGCCTATTGGTTTATGCACTTAGAAGATGAGAGAGCTTGGTTAAAGTTTATTGCCGCGATACCAATTTCGGCTGCTGTTTATGCTGTCGTTGTTATCCTTGAATCCATGTATCGTTAAGAGAGGGGGATAGATGAGTAAAGATATTCGAGAATCTTCTATTGTTGAAACACATCATCATGCAAAAACTCCTATTGAGCAGTTTAAAGTGCCGACATGGGGCCTTGTTGTTGTCTTATTTATCACACTAGTCGTTTTGAAATCTTTTATTTATATAAAAGATGAAAAGCGCCATGGAAAATAATTCCGCTTTTTGATTCTCAATTTTACTCAAAAAATTAAGCTAAAGATTTAGTGCTGTTATTCGATAAATTATTTGATGAATGTTGAAAAATGAATCGGAATAAGGGCCATGAAAATTTTTTGGTTTTTGGTTTTTATCACAAAATCTTTTTATATTTTTGCAGGAGAAGTAAAGAAAACGGATGTGGATCAAATCCAGATTTATTTACAGGCAAATGTTTCTTCTTGGAGCGATCAAAAAAAAATCAGATTCCATAAAAGTTTAACTAGAGTTCTTGATAACTGGGCGAGAAAAACTAAATACAGAAAAAAAGGGCTTATTGAGAATTTCAGTTTTCAACTTAATCCCTCAGGAATTGATTTTTTTCAAGAGATTATGATTTCCAAGGCTTTTGCAGGACAAGATGGTTACCTTTATTGTCATTTTGGTGGATGGATGTCTCTTTTAGATAGTAAAGACAATTGTTTTTCGCCTTGGAGCAGGGCTTTGAGGAGAAAAAGCAATGGAGAGCTTGATTCATTTGGTGCACGGTACGGTAAAAAATTTTCTTGTGGAGGAAAAAATTTGTTTCGCTGTAATCCACTTATTTTTGGTTCTCCTAAGGAACCTCAGGTCAATCCAAATAATGTTAAGGTAAAAATAAAAAGACCAGAAAATGGTTATTGTGTAAAAACGAATGATAGTGATCCTCGTTTGGCGACTCAAGCTTGTTTACAAAACCTTAATGATGAAAAAATTCTGACTATATGGAAAAGTTTTAAAGATCATCCTCAAAAGTTAGCTCAATTTATTGGTGTAGCAGCGGAAACAATTCGATTTTGTAATGATTATGGAGGATCTGAGAACTATAGTTATTGCCAAGAGCTAGTTTCTTTTTTAGAACACCAAGCTCGAGAGGCGATATCTTGTGTTAATAAAACTGATCTTTATCGGTATTTGCCCGATATCGTCTCACCACTAAATCAGCAGGATATTGATCGAATTGCCGATGGTTTGGGAAGTGAATATGATCTTTATAGAAAGGACTTAAAAAAGAGACAGAAGCAAGCTCGGAAGACGAGATTAGCAGTCTATAATAAGGCCTTATCGGCTTATTCTCGTCATAAAAAAACGTCTGTTATGATTAATAATTTGAGAAAGAATGCTACTAAATGTATTTGGGATTCTTGTGCTGGAAGAAGAGGGATTAAGAGAAATGGTCCTAAATCAGCAAAGCGATCAGTGGCTTATTGTGCTCGCTATGTGAAGAGTGCAATGCTTGGTAGTGATTGCTATGTAAGAGATTATCCAAAAAATCGTTATGCAATAGATTCAGGAAATTTTTTGAAAAAATCTGGATTTGTTGATATTACAAAAATTCCAGAGCTTGCATCTATAACTGCAGAAAATGCTCCGGTAGGATCGATTATTGTCTATGAAAAGGTTGGGAGAAGAAGAGGAAGACCTGGTCATATTGAGGTAAAAACGGATGACGGGGAGTACATCAGCGATTTTGTTAATAGTGAACCGACTCGTTTGGGAGGTTCAAGAAAACCGATTGCTATTTATGTTAAGTTTCCAGTGGGAACGCTAAGCAATCTGGTTGAAGTGCCGGAGGTTTAGGTGAGGGTTTCGTTTTTAATATTGATATATTTCTTTTTGGCAATATCTCCTTCTCATGCCAAGAATGAAAATGGCAATTTATTATTAAAAGATATGCGTGAAATTAAAATTGTTTCTCGCAAAAATTTTAACCAAAACCTCTTTTTATTTTCACGGACAGCTAAGTATTTGGAGAAATCTTGGGATGAAAGAGTGTTAACGGAGCTGGGACGATTAATACAACTAACTTATAAGGTAGATTCAAACTATTATATTATTGAACCATTTTCTAATATTATTATAAAGAATAAAAAAAAATTTTTGAAATCTTTGAAGAAAGTGATGTCTAAGGATTCTTATGAAATTCTTGTTGATAATGTTAAACTTCTCGTAAGAGAAGTTAAACAAGGTAACGGTTAGATAAAAAGGTTTAAGTTTTTTTTTGATCCTCGTATTCTTTTTGTGAAATGGACTTAATAGACATATCAAAATAAGTATCCTCCCGTTTGAAGTGATGGCGCATGATACCTTCGTGTTTCATACCAACTTTTTCCATGACTTTGCCACTCGCTATATTCAGGGTTTTATGTTCTGCCTATATCTTATTTAATTTCTTTTTTTCAAAGCCAAATCGAATAATTTCTTGGGTGGCTTCAGTACAAAAGCCTTTTCTCCAGTAAGGATATCCAATCCAATAACCCAAATAGCCTCTACTATGTTTCTGATTCAAGCCTATGTTAATGCAACCAATGAGGCTGTTTTGAATTTTGCTTCTGATGGCAAAGATATAGTTGTTCTTTTCTTCTCTTTGCTTTTGGTGGAGCTTAATCCATTCTACGGCCATTGGGATTTTGTAGGGATAGGGAATAGAGGCGGTCATTTCGACAACTCTTTTATCTCCTGCTAACTTTGCAACTATCTCGGCATCGGATTCGTGAAATGAGTTGAGCTTTAGTCGCTTTGTTGTGAGTTCCATTATTGAATGACGGCAAAGTTGTGACCCCAATGATAAGTGATGTGGTCGATGGTGGGTGCATTGAAGATAGAAAAACGAGGTGCAAGGCCTTTTTTGATAGCCCCCTGGTTTTTGAATCCAAGAGCGTGGGCGGCATTGAGGGTAATACTAGCCCATAATTCAGTTTGATTCATATGATAGTGTGGTGCTGCTAAGCTGGCGATTAAAAGAATATTATCACAGTGGCAAGAGCCTGGGTTGTAATCACTTCCGATGGCCACTTTGCAGCCAGCGTCTAAAAATTGACGGGCTTTAGCTTGAGGTTTTCCCAGAAAAAAGCCAGTCCCAGGCAAAAGAGTGGCAATTGTATGAGAGTTGGCTAAAGATTGGATTCCTTCATCGTTAGTGCAGAGAAGATGGTCAGTAGAGAGGGCTCCATATTGGACGGCTAAATTGGCACCTTTGTTGTCTTGAAATTCATCGGCGTGGCTTTTGACATTGAGGTTGAGTCTTTTGGCCTCTTGAAATAGTTTCTCTGTGTCCTCTTCAGAGAAGTAACCTCGCTCATGGAAGATATCTACAGCATCGATTAGGTTTTGGCTGGATAAATCCTGCATGAGAGGAATGACAAGCTCTTTAATATATTTTTGTGATGATTCAAACTCTTTGGGAATTGCATGGGCTGCCATGTAAGTGTTTACGATTTGAACTTGAGGAGCGAACTCTTTTTTGAGTCGATCGATAAGATGAGTGATCATTTTTTCTCGATCGTAATTGAGACCATAACCCGATTTAATTTCTATTGTTCCTACACCATAAGAATGAATTCTTTTAATTCTCTCTTTTCCCAAACGATAGAGTTCTTCTTCGCTGGCTTGATTGGTCCCTTTCATCGTGGCGAGGATTCCTCCCCCAGTTTTTCCAATTTCTTCGTAATCAGCCCCGTTGAGTCGCATCGAGTACTCGGTGGCCCTATCTCCACCAAAAATGAGATGGGTGTGGCTGTCAACGATTTCAGGAAGCATAACTTTCCCTGAGAGATCGATGGTTTTAATTTTTTGAAATGATTCGGGTAGTTCGCTGTCTTTGCCAACCCATAAAATTTTTTGATCGTTAACAACGACTGCTGCTTGGTGAAGAAAACCTATGTCTTCTTTTGTAAGATTGCGCCCATCTTTTTCAAAAGCTTTTTCAAGTGTAGCGACTTGGTTAATTTTTCTATAAGCCCGTAAAGTCATTTTTTCCTCTAAAGCTTAAAGACTGGGGAATTGGATATTAGTTTGAGAAGCCATCGCTTTCGCTTCATGATAGCCGGCGTCGATATGGCGAGCAATCCCCATTCCAGGGTCAGAGTTGAGAACTCGCTTTAAGCGATGATCCATATCCTCTGTGCCGTCGGCGACAATGACCATGCCAGCGTGCTGGCTATAACCCATACCCACACCTCCACCGTGATGAAAGCTCGCCCAGCTCGCGCCATTCATTGTGTTGATCATTAGATTGAGCAGAGGCCAGTCTGAGACGGCGTCGCTTCCATCTTTCATAGCTTCTGTTTCTCTATTGGGTGAAGCAACAGAGCCGCAATCGAGATGATCACGTCCAATAACGATAGGAGCTTTGAGTTTTCCTTCTCTCACCAAACGGTTAAAGAGAAGCCCGGCTTTTTCTCGTTCTCCGTATTTTAGCCAACAAATTCTAGAGGGTAAGCCTTGAAAGGCTACTATTTCGCCAGCTTTATTTAGCCAGTTGATCAGTTTTTTGTTTTTGGGAAAGAGCTTTTTGAGTTCTTCATCTGTCGTGCGGATGTCCTGAGGATCTCCAGAGAGGGCCACCCATCGAAAAGGACCCGACCCTAGGCAGAAGAGGGGACGAATATAAGCGGGAACAAAACCAGGAAAGTCAAAAGCATTTTCGACTCCTACTTTTTGGGCACCTGCTCTTAAATTATTTCCGTAGTCAAAAACATAAGAGCCCTTATTTTGGAAAGAAAGCATGGCCTTAACGTGATCACTCATCGTTTGATAGGATTTCTCAACGTATTGGGAGGGTTGAGACTCTCTTAATTTGAGAGCTTCTTTTTCGCTGTATCCTCGGGGAATGTAGCCATTGAGCGGGTCGTGGGCTGAAGTTTGATCGGTAACGAGGTCAGGGATAACTCCTTTTTCAAGGACAAATTCAAAGAAGTCTGCAGCGTTTCCTTTAACACCAATGGAGCAAGCTTCCCCTTTTTCTTTGGCTTCAAGTCCTAAGCGAATAGCTTCGTCGAAGTTTTTGGCTTGAATATCTAAATAGCGAGTTTCCAGTCTCTTTTTGATTCGCCAGTCAGCAATATCACATATGAGACAGACGCCTCCAGCCATTTTGGCAGCCAGGGGCTGGGCTCCTCCCATACCTCCTGCGCCTGCTGTGAGAACAAGCTTTCCCTTCAAATCACGATCTTTACCATAGTGCTTTTCAGCTGCTGCCATAAAAGTTTCATAGGTACCTTGAAGGATCCCTTGAGTCCCAATATAGATCCAAGAGCCTGCTGTCATTTGTCCATACATGATTTTGTTTTCGGCTTTGAGCTTATTAAAGTGCTCCCAGGTGGCCCAGTTAGGGACGAGGTTGGAGTTAGCGATCAAAACTCTAGGGCCGTGGGGGTGGCTAGGCATGACGGCTACGGGTTTGCCTGATTGAATGAGAAGTGTTTGATCATTTTCTAATTCTTTAAGGGCTTCAATAATGTTTTGTAGAGCACTAGGGTTTCTTGCCGCTTGACCATTTCCACCGTAGACAATGAGGTTTTCTCGGTCCTCAGCGACTTCGGGGTGGAGGTTATTAAGGAGACAGCGAAGAGCAGCTTCTTGGTGCCATCCTTTGCATGTCAATTCTGATCCGGTCGGGGGAAGGGGAATACTCGATATCATTGCAATTCTCCCGTTTCAGATTCAACGGCTATAATGAGTTCATTGGTCTTAATGAGATTAAAAATATTGTCTATGTCTTTATAGAAAATTCGATCTTCCTTTATTGGCTCAACGTGTCTTCTGATGAGTTGAATGGCTTTTTCTAAACCTTGACTAGTTTTATGAGGGCGGTGAAATTCAATGGCTTGAGTGTTACAAAGAAGTTCGATAGAAAAAATACAGCGTACATTTTCTAAAATTTCGTGAAGTTTGCGCCCGGCGGTAACTCCCATGGAGACATGATCTTCTTTATCGGTGGAGGTGGGAACACTATCGACGCTGGCTGGATGACAAAGTCCTTTATTTTCACTGGTGAGGGCCGCTGCTGTTACGTGAGTTATCATAAGGCCAGAATTGAGTCCACTTTCTGGTGCTAGGAAAGCTGGAAGACTTGAAAATGTTGGATTCATCATTTTTTCAATACGCCTTTCGCTGATATTTCCTAGTTCGCTGATCCCCATGGCTAGGTAGTCCATAGCGAGGGCAAGGGCCTCGCCGTGAAAATTGCCCCCAGAGATCACATCTCCTTGATCGGTAAAGATTAAGGGGTTGTCAGTAACTGAATTGAGTTCCCTTTGAACGACCTCAAAACAGTGTTCAAGTGTTTGGCGACAGGCACCGTGCACTTGAGGTACGCAGCGTAGAGAGTAAGGATCTTGAACTTTTTCACAGCCATGGTGGGATTGAAGGATTTCACTACCCTTGATTAATTTAGCTAAATTAGAAGATGATTTAAGCTGCCCTGGGTGAGGTTTTAATTGAGAAATGCGCGGGTCGTAGGCTTGCGATGTTCCCCTGACTCCTTCTAAAGTCATAGCGGCGTTGATATCAGCTATTTTGGTAAGATGGCGGGCTTCAACGACGGCCAGGGCACCTAGAGCAGCCATGGCTGCTGTTCCGTTGATGAGGGCTAACCCATCTTTGGGGCCTAATTTAACAGGCTTTTTGCCTATGCAATCAATGGCAAAGTTGGAGCGGATAACTTTGCCTTGGAATTCAACCTCACCTTCACCAATGAGGGCTAAAGCGATATGAGAGAGAGGGGCTAAGTCGCCGGAGGCTCCAACAGAGCCTTTTTCGGGAACGACTGGAGTAATGTCGTTGTTGAGAAAGTCGAGGATCATTTGAATAGCTTCGAGGGAAACACCAGAGTAGCCACTGGCTAAACAGTTGGCTCTTAAAAGCATAATAGCTCTCGTTATCTCTCGAGAAAAAGGTTTTCCAACGCCAGCACAGTGAGAACGTATTAGGTTTAACTGAAGTTTTTCTAGGTCTTTTTTGTTAATGTGTTTATCGGAAAGAGATCCAAATCCGGTATTAATTCCATAGACAGGTTTGTTTTTGCCAACGATTTCAAAAACAAAAGAGCGTGCTTTCTGGATAGATTCAATGCTTTCTTCTTTTAGCTTGATCTGATAATCACCTTTTTTTGAGAAAGCGATTCGGTAGATATCATCGATTTTTAATGAATGGCCATCAATGGTAAGGATTTGACCTACTGTTGTCATCTTTCTTCCTTTCTATCTCAAAGTTTTAACACGCTCAGAATAGTTTGGAGGGTTGGTTTTGAAGATATAGCTTCCGGCTACTAGATTAGTAGCGCCATGGCTTCTTAATTGGCGAGCATTATTTCCATTGACCCCTCCGTCAACTTGAACATGAAAGTGAGCATTGAGTTCTTTTTTTCGTTTTTCCACATTGTTTAATTTATTCCAAGTGTTTTCGATAAAAGATTGCCCTCCAAAACCAGGCTCTACAGACATGATGAGTAATAAGTCGATTTCTTTTAAAATCTTATCACTCAAAATAGAAAGGGGTGTCTTTGGACGAAGAGAAATCCCTACACAAGGAAAATGTTTTTTGGCTTCATTGATAATTTCGAAAGCTTCATCGTGGCCATTGGGGCAAGCTTCGTAGTGAAAAGTAAAGTTGTGTATTCCTGAATTGATAAATTCTTGTAAATGAAACCTAGGGTTGGTGACCATAAAATGGGCATCGAGTGGAATTTTTGTAATTTGAGCAATTTTTTTAACAATGGGAAAGCCAAAGGTAAGGTTGGGTACAAAATGTCCATCCATGATATCAAGATGAATCCAGATATCCTTTTCTTTTTCAAAATGAGATATTTCAGATTCGATATTGAGGAAATCACAACTCAATAAGCTGGGAGCTACGATTTTTTGCATACTATTCTCCATCACTCAATACAAAATGATCAAATTTATTTTTTAAACCATTAATTAAATCAGCGTCGCTGGTTGCCTTTTTGCCTTCCAATTGGACTTGGCTCAAGTGAAGGCTACCTTCTTGGCATCCGATGAGCAATATTCCAAAATCTGTATTAATTTCGCCGGGCTTTATTTTGGTTGTGCTTTTTTCAGCTTTAAGTACTTTAAGCCTTAACCCATTGAGATAAAAGTAAGTGCCTGGCCAAGGTGAGAAGGCGCGTATTTGGTTGTAGATTTTTTCTGAAGTCCTTTCGCGAAAGGAGAGGTAACCATCTCCTTTTTCTAAAGCTGGAGCAAAACTAAGGTCTGTTTCTTTTTGAGGTGTTAATGTTAATTGGTCTTGGAGGGTATCTTGGATAAATTGTTTAAGACTTAAAGCGGCTTCTTTTTTTAGCACGTTGAATAATTCTCCACCTGTCATTTTGTCATTAATAGGAACGGTTTTTTGTAAACACAAGTCACCAGCATCCATTTGTTTGATCATTTTTTGAATAGAGACACCTGTCATTTTGTCTCCATTGAGGATAGCGTATTGGATCGGAGCTGCACCTCGGTATTTTGGTAGTAGAGAAGTATGGATATTGAAGCACCCTAGTTTTGGTAAATTGAGTATTCTAGTTCCAAAAAATTGAGAAAAGGCGATGACGATGATGACATCTAAATTGGCTTTTTTGAATTCTTTAAGAATTTCCTCTTCCCTATTAATGTTGATGGTTTGGACAAGGGGAATATTGTGCTGTTGAGCGTATTGAGCTACTGGTGGTGAAGTGAGTTTTTTTCCTCTTCCAGCTGGTCGGTCAGGCATGGTGACAACATATTTTAGGTCGATATCTGATGACTCTTGAAGCACCTGCAGAGAGGGAATAGAAAAATCGGGAGTCCCACAAAAAGCAGTTTTTAATTTATTCATTTCTTTTTTTCTTTTTAAGAAATTTTTTAATGATAAGATTGCGTTTCAATAGGCTCAATCTTTCTAGAAAGACGATACCATCTAAATGATCATTTTCATGTTGAATACAAACAGAGAGTATGCCATTAGCTTCGAGTGTATGGTGGTGACCATCCACACATTGATAGTCGACAAAAATGTGCTCTGATCTTTTAACTTCTTCATAGATTCCTGGTACTGAGAGGCAACCTTCCTCGTAGAGGATTTCTCCTTCTCCGTCACGAAGAATAGGATTAATAAAGATGCGTGGTTTAAAATGAGAAAGTCGATAATCTTTTTCTTCATTGGCTTTAGTGATCTCTTCTCTTTGAAAATCTATGTCCATAACAAAAATTCTTTTACTGACTCCAACTTGAGGTGCAGCTAAGCCGATTCCAGGGGCAAGATACATGGTGTAGAGCATGTTTTGGCAGAGCTCTTTGAGTTCTTCATTGAATTCTATGACAGGTTCAGCAACTTTTTTTAAGACGGGAGCTGGATAGGTGAAGATTTTGAGGTTTTCACCCCTTAATTCGTAATTTTCAAGAAAGTTTGAGCCTGCTTTATCGTAGGCATTAAGAGGTTTTTCCATCGGGAACTATATAACATGAGGGCTTCATTTTTCCTATAATTTCAAATTCCTCCGAAAGGAGGGGTAAATGATGGCTATTTTTAGAGGAGCTACGGCTTTCATCATGGCTTATGAATATTGATCTTTTGTAGGGCCTTAAGCATATTTTTACAGCCAGTGGAGCAGTGTGTTGTAGAGTTCTAATAGCTATTTTTTATATCTATTGTAAGCGCTGATTTTTGTAAAATACCATTGTTAGAAACAGGCTAAAAATAATTGGGATACCGAAGCAAGCTATGAAAGGGTTTAATTTTGAATTGATTCCCAATTGAATAAAATAGCTGTCCACTAGCCAATAAGATATCGTAAAGATGAAGATAAGAGCGAAATTTTTTGCAAAAGGAGCATCTCTTCTATTGGGATAAAAAAGTGAAATCGATGAAAGTAAAGCAAAGATAATACAGGTAAAGGGGATGGAGATTTTTTCTAAAAATAAAACCATGTATTCATTTACATTGATTCCGTTTTGACTCAGTTTTTTAATATAACTAAAAAGCCTTACGATATTAAGTGTCGTTATGTCTGCTTCAATTTGTTTAAAATCTTTTGGTTTTTCAGAGATGGGGAGAATCGAAATTTTATCTCGAGAGTATTCTATTTGAGGGAAACCATCGGAGTTAAGGTTTTTGATAATTTTGGCATCCTTCATTATCCAACCTCTTTCGGGGTTGAAAATAGCTTTTGGTGACCTAATAATTTTTTCAATGAGAATATCATCTTTGTCGAGGAAGCCATTGTAGATGTAGGCAGTGACGTTTGAGAGTGAGTTGTCTATTTTGCTATAGGCTTCAAAAGAAAAAAAGTATTTGTTGTTCTTATACCATATATGTCCTGTACCGATTGTGGAGGATTTTAATCCTTTACTTTTTAAGTTTCTAAATTTGGCTCCAGAGTTTTTGATAAGATAATGCCGTTTAGATTTTAAGAAAGGTGCTATATAGGATAGTGCCAAAAATTGAATAATAAAAACTAAAGAAGCTGCTGTGGCAATGTTAAAAATTAATTTTTTACGACTATAACCGCTTGCTAAAATAGCGGTGAGTTCATTTCTATTTTTAAGTTTATTAATAGCAAAGAGGGAAGCGATAAGGCATGAAATTGGTAAGATTAGCTTCGAATAAACTGGAGTTTCAACGAGGTGGTTGAGAATGACATCTCTTGAATTTACACTAGAGCGCAAAAGACCTGCAATAAGATTGGATATTGTTAAGAGGAGATAGAAAATAACAGCAGATATGCTGAAGCTTTTATACCATTCTTTTAATATGAGTGTTTTAATAATGGTCATGGTTTAATTTTCAAGGTAGCAAAAAAAGGAATAAATCCAAAATTCGTTTGATAGGGTTTTTAAGGATGTTTCCACATTCTGTATGAAAGGAAAAATAGAGAGGACAGATTTTTTGATAATATAATTCACAAAATTTAGTTCCTAATGGCCATCTTTGTATTTTTTGTTTTAAGTGACGAAGCCTTTGGGTTTTAGGGTCGTTTGATCCATATATATCACTGGCTATAAAACAGCCTTTACTTTCCACTTGGATCTGCTCATAAGTTTCTTTGAAAGTTTTGGGGTGATATGCTGATTTTTTTTTAATGAAACTTTTTAGCATTCTGGCATTGACGTGTTGATATTTATAACCCGTAGTAAATTTTACAAATTGGTTAAGACAACGAACTGATTCTTGATGGAGATTGTTGCTTCGATCATAAGATTTGGCTAAGTCCCAGTAGACGTGACTAATTAATAGGAGTTCTGCTAAGTCTTTTTTAGGGTCGAATAGCTTTGGTGTGAGTTGAGCTTCTTTTATACCAAAATAAGCAGCTAAGGTGCTAAGGTATCGACGGTAGTATTCAGTGGCTTTAGGGACATTATTGTTTTGGCTATATTCTTGTCCTCTTCTTAATAGTTTAAATCGGTTTTGGTAGAGCTGAGTTACCGACTCGTGCTTTTTATTACCCTTTATGCTCTTTGTGTTTTCAGCCATTAGAACCTATAGGAGAGGCTAAAGCTAGTTTCTTTAATTTCTTCGGGGTTTTGAAAATTTTCTTTATTTTCTAAGACATCGGTGTTTTTTAAAGCAAAATTGATGACGAGCCGAGGTTGGATCCACCCTAGACCAATTCCTGTTCCTTTTTCTCTCTTTCCTTGATCCTCAAAGGCTCCAGTTCTCAGATAAAAGTCTTGAAGAAGCTTAATTTGAACTGCCGCTTTCCAAAGAGCTGTTTTATCAAGTTTATCGCTATAATCAGCACCACCATCTAACATAAGGCTTATAAAATCTTGGTAGACGTATTGAATTCCTATCAAGCTGCGAGTTTCTTCAGGTCTTTTTTTAAAGGGGTCGATAACGACCATTCCGATAGTAAAGCTGCTATTAAGAGCGTGAATGACTCCAAAAGTAGTTTGCTTATAAGTTGAGTTTTTAAAGTTGATATTGTCAGTACTTAAGGCTTCTTTTGTATGCCGGTAGGCAATTCCAAAGGAGGATTTCTTGCCTGTAGGGTAAGCTAAAGAGGCAGAGAATCGCTTTCTTTCACTGTAGCGATGCTCTTGCTTAATATAACTTATGGAGCCATTTAAATTGCCCTTTGCGTCGGAAGCTATAAAGGAAAGTTGGTCGTTTTTTTGGGTAATTGGAGCGTTTTGGTTAAGATCGTTTGGAGTACGGTTGATTTGGCTATTTGATTTTTGGAAATAGAAGCTTCCATTTTGAAAAAAAGTCAATGGGGCTGGATTGAGAATGGTGGCTTCATCCATGAGTATAGAAGCCACACCGGCTCCACCGGTAGATTTTAGTCGCGTTGTTTCAAAATCGGGTATTTTATTTGCAGCCGCCTTGCTGTTTGGTGCATTGAGGAGGAGAGTGAAAATGGTGAAATATTGAAGACAATAGAATACACTTGTTTTAGTCATAACTGTCCTTAGCCGAGGGGCATTGACACAGGATCATTATAATGAAGATTAAGAAGGCCGTCATCCCTGTTGCGGGTAAAGGAACCCGCTTTTTGCCAGCCACTAAGCAAATACCTAAAGAAATGATTCCTATCATTAACATTCCCATGATCTACTATTCAGTTTTAGAGGCTGTAGAGTCTGGAATTGAACAGATTGTTTTTGTCAACTCTTGTGGAAAGGTTAGCGTGGAGGATTATTTTGATCGAAACTTAGAATTAGAAAACTTTTTACAGAAAAATGGTAAGGAGGAAATGGCTGAAAAAATGCGCTCTATTGGAAATATGATCGAAGTAATTTCAGTTCGCCAAAAAGAGCAATTAGGTCTTGGCCATGCGATTGATTGTGCGAGAGGAGTGGTTGGAGATGAAACTTTTGTTGTTATTTTAGGAGACGATATCATTCGAGGGAGTAAACCAGTTGCCAAGCAGCTTATGGAAATTTCCTCACGCTGTGGAGGAAAGTCTGTTATTGGCGTTATGGAAATTGACCCTTGTAAAACAGATCAGTATGGAGTTGTTGATGGCCAGTTTTTGGAACATGATAAGAAGACTTTGGTTATAAAGAATATGATTGAGAAACCTAAACCAGAAAAAGCTCCTAGTTGCCTGGCAACTCCTGGTCGGTACGTTTTATCTCCTGATATTTTTGAATGTTTGAAAAAAATAGAAAAAGGGGTCGGGGGAGAGTATCAACTAACTGATGCTATTAATAAACTGGCTAAAAATGATCAAGTTTATGCTCATATATTTGAGGGAGATCGCTTTGATACAGGTTCTATTTGGGGTTATCTCGATGCCACGGTGGATTTTGCACTCATGGAAGACTCTACAAGATCAATGATGGAAAAAATAATAAGAGAAAAAATTAGAAAGTATCAAATTAGCTTATGAAAAATTTACTTATTATCATAATATCAGTTTTTATATCAACGCAGACATTGGCTTCTATTCCAACTATTGAAGGTTTATTTCGCAATGGGATTAATCCAGAACCTTCTGGAGAGTTAGTTGTTGTGAAAGCTTTGGTTGAAAGGACTGAGGCTTTAAAACAAAAAGATGAAAGTGAAGAAATGGAGAAATCCGATGATATTTCTTCAGAGCCTCTTTATCTTAAGTTTATTTTTTCTTTGGAAATTGAGAGGCGCATTCAATTAATTCAAGTTTTTTACAAAAAGGGGAGAATGCATGAGAAGGATCTTCTTGATGTTCAGTATTTTCGTTCGTTAGATACTGAAGTGGCAAAAGGTCATTCAATAGAACAAGGGTTGTTTTATAGTCTTCTTAATTTATTGAGTTTGAATAAATCATCAACCATGATGACTTACTTAAAGAAAAGATATCCTGAGGTTCAAGCAAATAAGGAAATAGTTAACAAAGAAAAAATTCAATTATTGGAGAAGTATAAAAATTATTTAATAGCTATTAAAGAAGATGAAACTTTAAAAGGCTCTCTAAAAAACCCTTTGCATCCAGATGATCCTGAAGCTAAGCAAAAAGTTACTGAATTAATGAACTCGCCGACACTTGTTAGTCAAGAAGCCATCATCTTAAAGCGAGAGGGGCGGCATTATTATTGGTGTATTGTGCAAGAAGGGTTAACGGCAAAATTTAAAAACGACACTCATCGTCTCAAACATATGAAATTAGTTGGCTCAGAGGGAGAGATTGAGATTGATTTTGGTGAGTATCTTCTTTTTAATGGTCTTCACCAATTGCCAAAAGAGATATTTTTTAAAGTACCGGAAGGTAAGACTTATAAGATAAGATTTACTTCTTTAAGACATTTTACACCCTCTCGCCAAAATAAAAAAACGATGATAAGACGTTTTTCGGAGTATAAAAAAAAGCTAGCGGAAGTACGCAAAGAGATATCAAGTGAAGTAAGTTTCTTGCAGCCACAGTTTCTAAAATATTAATGGAAAAGTACCTAAGAGTCGCAGTTAATAGTCCTTTTAATCGCAGTATTTTAACATATCGTTTCTCTGAAAATTCAGATATTGAGCTACCAGAGAGAGGAAAATTATTTTATGCTCCCTTAGGAAAGCGTAAGGTTAAGGCTTGTGTCTTAGGTTTTACTGATGATCCAGGAATGAGCGATCTAGAGCTCATAAAGGAATTAGACAGTCCTTATGAATGGGAACTACAGCTTCAAGATAAATATTTAGAGTTTCTTGAATGGACGGCTAATTATTATCAGTATCCGATTGGTCAATTGATTTTTGATACTTTGCCTAAACCAATGAAAAAGCCGAGGGAGTTAAATTTTCTTAAGGGAGAAAAGGAAGTCATCTATCAACTTGATGAGCAACAAGAAAAAGCGTGGTTTTGTATCAAAAATAGCTTTCATAAATTTTCTCAATACCTTCTTCATGGTGTTACGGGTAGCGGTAAATCTATCGTCTATTTTCAGGCTATGCAAAAAGCTGTTGAAAAAGGCAGATCAGCTCTTTTTCTTTTGCCTGAAATCAATCTAACACCGCAATTTATTGGTGATATAAAGAACTCAATAAAAGCACCTATTTTTTCTTACCACTCATCCCTTAGTTCGAGTGATAAATATGGGCTTTGGAATTTACTCAACAAGAGTGATGAACCTGTCATTGTCGTTGGTGTGAGAAGTGCTATTTTTCTTCCTATACAAAACCTTGGATTAATTATTGTTGATGAAGAACATGATTCTTCTTTTAAACAAGAGGATCGATGCCCTTATAATGCTAGAGATTTGGCTCTGAAGCTTGGAACAATGAAACAGGTTCCTGTTATTTTGGGTTCAGCGAGTCCTAGTGTGGAGACATTTCAACGTTTTCAACAAGTTTCTTTGAACCCTTTTTATATACCAATGCCTAAGAGGTTTGGTGAGGGGAAGTTGCCTGAGATCTCATTGATTGATGCTAGGGGAGAGATTGGAGATGAAGAGTGTTGGCCTTTTCAATCGAGAGGTTTAAAGCTGATAGAAGAGAGATTAAGTGAAGGGGAGCAAGTTTTGGTTTTTGTTAATCGCCTAGGCTTTGCTAACTATCTGCAGTGCCGAGCTTGTGGTCATCAGTTTTATTGTCCTAATTGTAGTGTTCCATTGAAGGTCTTTAGAAAAAGAAGCCAATTGAATTGTTATACTTGTGACTACAAAGGACCTCTTGCTGATGAATGTCCAAAATGCAGCAATCTTAAACTTCAGCAAAGAGGCTTTGGTACAGAAAGGCTGGAAATAGTATTGAAGAAGGTTTTTCCTGAAGCTCGGATAGAAAGATTTGATCGTGATGATATTTCTACATTTTCTCAAGCAGAGAAAAGGTTGGAGAAATTTCACCGTGGCGATATTGATATATTAATTGGTACTCAAATGCTAGCTAAAGGTCATAATTTTGAAAGGGTAAACCTTGTCGTTGTTCTTGGAATTGATGGCCAACTTAATTTTCCAGATTTTCGTTCTAGTGAAAAAGTTTATCAACTCCTTACCCAGATATCGGGAAGAGCGGGGAGATATACCCATCGTGGTAAAGTTGTGGTTCAAACTTTAAATCCAGACAATCGCCTTTTTCAATTTGTAAAAAATCATAGTTTTGATGAATATTATAAAAATGAAATAAATATTAGAGAATTGTGTCAATGTCCCCCTTATGGCCATTTAGTTATTTTGTATTTTATTGGCAAGCGCCAAGATCAAATTATTAAAGTTTCCAGTGAAGTGGTGGATCATTGCTTCAATTTGAAGAAAAATTTTCCTAAAACTGAGGCTTTAGGGCCAAGACCGGCCCTTATTGAGAAGAGGGCTAACAAGTTCACATGGGTGGTGATGCTTAGATCACAAGACCGTAGTGATCTTCATAATCTATTGAAAACATTGAGATCTTCAATAATCCTTCCCCATACTGTGGCGATGAAAGTCGATATTGATCCTTATCATATAAGCTAGTACTTGATGGAAAACATCAGGAAGTCTTAAGAAGCTTAAAGATTTATCCGATTCTTTCGATAAGACGAAGGAGAGATAAGGGATAATGTCCACATTACGGGATAAAGCTATGAGTAATAAGAATTCCATCGTTTTAATTTTGTGTTTATTAGTAAGCTCAAATAGCTTCTCTTTACCTAGAAGAGGGGGTTCGGAGGGAGGCTCTTCTCCCACGATATCAACCGGTACAAGTGATCAGGCGACAGGAACAGTTATTGGTCAAGGTGCTGGGGAGAAATGTAAAGGTAATGAAACTGAAAGTGATGGCTCCCATGTGATTTCTTATGACTACCTTATTTCAGCTACCGATGCTTCTCTTTCCGAAAAAGAAGCTGTTCAACTAGTTAAGAAAGGACCAAATACTTATGCCGTTAAAATTGGTCGCCATATTGATGCTTGTTCAAAGTTTGAATTTAAGTTTACTCAGGCCAAAGGAAATGTCTTTGTGACGGCTTATAACAAGTACGACTTTGTTAATGATGAAGATTTGAAGGGTTGGATTAATAGTAATCAAGAGGTGTGGAAGAAAATGGATAACACCGAAAAATATACAAGGTGTTTAAAAGAAAAAAATCTTCTTAAAGGAGAAGGAAATAGTGCAGTAATGGATTGGAATGTAGCTAGAGAAAAGGGGCATATTTCCAATTCTGATGAATCTCAATCTTTTTCGTTTGGAAAAGTTGATCAAGATACAAGCATTAAGCTTTTCTTCGCTAGTGCTCAAGTGGGTTTTGCTCCTAGTGGTCAAGTAGAACCAGGTACGGTGGATTCAACCTTAAAGTGTCGGTGGTATGAGAATTTTGGGAGAGATTATATTAGTGAAGGCAACCCTGATCAAGGAACTAAATCTCACTATCTTTGGGTTGGAAGAAAGGATCAGGTTTACCAAGAGGTCGAAAGTATTTGTGAAACAGGTGATATTAATGAAATTTTAACAGCGCTATCAAAGTTAAGGGAAAATCATGCTGGGAATTTTCGAGAATTAGAGAAAATTCTTGAAAAAACATTATTAGCTCTTCAAGAAAAAAGAGCTGAAGATTATAAAAGCCAAATGATTAAGATACTTGAATCTGAAGATGAGATAACAGAAGGTCAAATCAAAAAGTTTCATAATCTCGCAGAAAAGATGACAGAAGATGTTTTAGATCCGATTGGTAAGCAATTGGAGCAATTGAGAGTTCAGTACAATGAAGAAGGTGATGAAGAGAGAAAAGAAAAACTTATGAAACGAATCAATAAACTTGTCGAAGTCGTTGACAATAGTTCGATTACTCTAGATTCTTTGAAGCCACTTTATGGTCATATTCGCGATAAAGAGTCGACGCATTCTCTGGCTCTCGATATCGAAAGGATGAGAGGGAAAGCAATTCTGTTTAAAAAATTAAATCCAGATCATGAAAAGCATTTGGCCCTTGCCGAAATAGATGAAAAAATTGATGAACAAATTGAAAGCTTTAGAACTTCTGAGCTTGAAGATTGGAGATGTCATGCTCAAAGTAAGAGGGGCAATGCCGCTTGTTTAAAAGCTGCTGCTCGAGATATAAAGGGTCGTCAAACTCGATACGCCAAAGCTAGGAAAAAATACGATAAATACTATCGTAAATGTCAGCATTATATGCAGATGGCCAGTACAAATACGGTTAACCTTTTTGGACCTTCTCCAAATTATGAAGCTCGTAAATGCAAAAGAAACTTGCGTAAGGAGACAGCAAAAATTGTAGCTTTAGGTAAGAGAACTTCTCGTTATATGCAACTTCGAGGAGAGCAACGTAGTCGTTATTATTCCAATTATCAGTCGTATTTAGATGAACAACATGAAGAGGAAATGAGGGCTCTCGAAGGTGATTTTTATGGTGATTTTAGGCTAGGCTCGTTAGGTCTCAATGAAGGTTTTGATGATTTTTATGGTTTTGATTCCGGTTTTTTATCGACTTCTCCTGGTTTTGATCAAAGGATGATGTCGCCGACGTCACCTCAAATTTTTGGTCCAGGAATGACGCCGCCAGGGGCACCACCCCCAATGCTTCCAGGAAGGTGGTGATAATATTTTAAAATGTAATAGCTGTATTGAGTTGCATTATAAAAGAATTATCAACTTTGTTTTTATTAGTAGAATTAGTGTATTCAAAGTAATTGCCTGTAATAAGGTAACCAAAAGCTCCACCAATAGTGATTTCGTTGTTCCATAAATAATTGAAATTGAGATCGATTTCGTAGCCAAGATTTTTTTCTTGGGTTGTTGTAGCTAGAAAGCGCTTATTGGTTAAGTGATTATAGGCAAACTCTCCCGCTTGAGCAGACTCCTCTGCTTGGGCCCAAATGAAGGCAGTATCCCAAGTCCAATTTCCTGTTTGGTAAGATAAGCCAAATTTTATATAGGTTGTGTTGTGAATGTAGCTATCATAGACACTTCTTGCGTTTTCACCGGTAGGGTGGCTAATCGCCCTTAGGTTGTAACGAAAGAGAAGGTTGGCTATTTGGTAATTGGGATTTAAGTAAAGGGCTTCAAAGTTAGAAGCCGAACCGTTATCACCAGCTACTTTTCCGGCATCTAAGCTAAGGGTAATATTATTGGCAATATCGAGTTGGGATTCAGCGATGATAGCTTTGGCTTTGTATCCAGTATTAGAATTAAAAGTTGCGCCAACATCGCCACTTATAATAGGAACTTCGACACCCAAGCTAAAAGGTCCAATCTTTTTGCGCAGGAAAAGATCGGTGATCTTAATATCTGTTTTTCCAAGTGAGGGGTAGTTGTAGCTTCCCGTATTGGGGTTGGGGAGGTCGGCACTGGGGTCTGCCGTGTAATCACTGGCAGAAGGAGCACTTTTCTTTATTGAGTAGAGTAAGCCAAAACTGAGGTCTTTTTCAATATTGTCGTAAATAAGGGTGAAACCAATTTCTTTAGTTCGAGTTGATTCTGTTAGTGAGCCATTGCTCCCTTGTCTCGCCCAAAAAGGTTCAATACCAAAATTGCCGATTTTAACTTTGATTGTAATTCCATCGCGGGTAAAGGAGTGGCGATCCCATGTGTTTTCCCCACCATTAACAATAGCGCCGAGTCCATAATGGGCACTATGCCGACCGATAATGTAGGTCGCGGTATCAGAATAAAGTTCTGTATAAAGTTTGTTTAAAACAATAGAGTTATTTCCACTCGAGAAATTGTACTGGTACAAAACATTTCCGAATCCTGGCTCTTGGGACTGAGAGCTGTCCTCGCCAAAGAATCCCCCTCGCGCATAACCGGAGGTAAGCTCGCCTTTAATGGTGGCAGCATCGTTAATAATGAGAACAGGTTCGAGGCGAAAGATGGTGCTTTGCCAATCAGCATCGCCATTATCGCCAGGTCCTAGGGGTATCTCTTGGGTGCCACGATTGTTAGCATTGCCGAAGCTAGAGTTATCGGTTCCCTTTTCGATGCGTCGGTAATTATTGATATTAGTGGTATCAAACCCTAAAACACCATGCCAGTCGATAGGGAGTGCTTGGGCTAGGTTGATAGGGAAAAAGAAAAAAATAGTGAGATAGAGTAAAGATTTCACCAAATGGCTCCTAAATCAAGGCAACTTTTATTATAATAAATAGCCAATTCGTGGCCAGTGTCGTTTGATATCTGAGGCAAAGTAACCCTTGAGTGTTTTTATGCCTAAAATACACCAGCAGTTAATTTATCGTCAAAAAGTGAGTTTTTGAAAGCTTGTGCTTGGGTGAGTTTGAGTAAAGATGAATAGAGGAAAAAAGATTTTAAGAACTCTTCTTATTCTTGCGTCATTTGGACTTTTAGGAGTTTTCTTTATCGTTCTGTGGGTCCTGGCCCTAGCGCCTTTAGACCGAATGGAGCGCATAAAACCTCTTTCATCCCAAACCTTCTACAGATCGGGGGCTTTGGAGACGGGAGCTTTGATAGACACAGAGCAACTTAAATATTTCTTAAAATTAGGGGAACTTAAAATATCGGCTCAAAAATGGGTAGATCGGCATATTGAGCAAAAGGATTTTGAGAGTCTTGAAAAGGGGAAAAAGCTCTTGGTTAATAAACAGGTCGAATTGCCTAGAGTGTGGGAAAACGACTGCCGGGTTGTTTATTGTTTACAGAGAAGAATGCCTTTTAATGAAATACCTTCAATTTTTTGGAGGGGTTTAATTGGAATTGAGGATTATCGTTTTTTAGGCCATGTAGGAATTGATCCTAAATCAATTATTCGTGCTTTAGTGACTGATCTCCTTAAAATGCGACTGGAGCAGGGTGGGTCAACGATTACGCAGCAATTGGTTAAAAATTTATTCTATTCAAAGGAGAAAAAATTTTCGAGAAAAATAAAAGAAATGATCCTTAGTCTTTATCTTGAATCTCGTTATGAGAAAGAGAATATTTTGGAAGCCTATCTCAATGAGTTTGAATGGGGAAGCTTACAGGGACTCAAAATAAAAGGTTTATACACAGCTTCTTTACTATATTTTGGAAAAACACCTCAGCATGTAGGGCCTTTCGAGGCAGCTATTTTAATTGGACTTCTTAAGGGTCCTTACTATTACTCACCTCTTAATCATTTAGATCGTCTAAAACGGAGGAGCCATACTGTCTTTAATAAATTAGTAGCATTGAACTTTCTAAGTTCTAAAGTTAAGGCTTGGGAAGAAGAGGACTGGGGTCGTTGGCAAAAAGAGTTTCTAAAGAGGTATAGTGACAATCACCTCATGGCTTTTTGGAGAGCTCAAAAAAATGAAGAGGTATTTGATGAAGGACGATTTCAACTTTATGAAAAGTATGTTTTTATTCAGAGAGCTTTGGATGTTCTAAGAGAAGCTAAGAGTAAAGTAGGAGAAAGAGACTTATCTGTTAAAGCTTTTTTTGGGAGTCTAAAAAGCGAAGGCTTTTTTAGTTTTTATTCCAAGTATGAGCGGAATAAAGAAGAGGCAATAGTAAATGAGTTTCATCAAGTAGGCTCAACATTAAAGCCAATTCTTTATTCTTATTACTTCTCTGAGGGAGAAAGTTCTCAAAATTTAGTTGAAACATCTCCTCTGACTTTGAATTTAAAATCGGGTGAGTGGTCTCCGAGAGAAGCTCATAAAAATTTACCTAAAAAAGTCACTTTAGAGGAAGCTCTTTTAAGGTCTTATAATCGCCCAGTTATTCGTTTGGCTCAACAAATGGGATTTGAGAAATTAGAAGAGCATTTATTACCGTTAATTCCTCGTTTGAAAACTCCTTTAAGTGAGTACCCCGCGCAATTACTAGGGGCTGTTGAGTTGAGTTTGAGAGAGCTTTTTCATATTTATAAAAAATTTTTCTTTAAAGAATGTAACTCTTTGCATACTGCAGAGAAAGTTGTCGATCTTATGGCTGACCCTTCTAAAACAACGGTTCGTCGGCTGGTAGGGGAAAGGCTGGGAAGATTGAGTTTTTTTGGTAAAACTGGAACGTCCAACCATGGCTATGATAATTGGTTTGTTTCATTTGATGGCAGTGAGATTGGCATTATTTGGGTTGGCTTTGAGGGGAAACGGAAAGGGGAGAGGTTTAATTTGTATGGAAGCAATACAGCATTTCAAATATTTAAGAGGTTTTCAGAAGTTCGTGGTAAACGTTTTAATGATCTCATTTGTCGGCCAGAAGAGGTTGTAAACTAAAACCAGTATCTTGCCAACTCCAGAGGGAGTCAGCTATATTTTGGCGTCAAATTTACTGGGGTGTCGACAAGTGGCTAAGTCAGCAGATTTTGATTCTGCCATTCGTAGGTTCGAGTCCTACCACCCCAGCCATCTTAGCCATTTCATCAACAAGGTTTTTTTATGAAGCGGATTGTGCTTGTGTCTGGAAATTCTAATAAGGAGCTGGCTAATAAAATCTCAGATTTTCTCGATGTGGCTCTTGTTGATCCTCAGTTGGTTCGTTTTGCTAATGGAGAAATTTTTTGTGAGATTGAAAAAAATGTTAGAGGAGCTGATGTTTTTGTCATTCAGGCCCTTTGTTGCCCTGTGAATGATAACTTAATGGAGCTTTTAATTATGTTAGATGCTCTTAAACGAGCTTCGGCAAAGTCGATTACAGCTGTTTTACCCCATTATGGTTATGCTCGACAGGATCGAAAAGTAAGTCCTCGCACTCCTATATCAGCAAAATTGATGGCAGATCTTTTAACGACGGCCGGAGCCACTCGAGTTATTACTATGGATCTTCATGCTGGTCAGATTCAAGGTTTCTTTAATATTCCTTTTGATAATATCTATGCTAGTCCTGTTCTTCTCGACTATGTCAAAAGTGAAATTATGACAAAAAATACAGTTTTTATTTCTCCTGATGCTGGAGGGGTAGAGAGGGTTCGCTATTACGCAAAAAAACTAAAGTCTGATATCGCCATGATTGATAAACGTCGGACCGGTAAAAATGTAGCAAAGGCAATGAATATTGTTGGAGATGTGAGCGGAAAGGAGTGTATTATTATCGATGATATGATCGATACTGCAGGAACTTTGGTTGAAGCTTGCCGTGCTCTCCATAAAAATGGCGCGACAAAAGTTTATGCCTGTGCCACTCACCCAGTCTTTTCTAATCCCGCACTTTCGCGAATTGCTGAAGCCGATGAACTTCACCAAGTTATCGTGACTGACACGATACCACTACAAAGAGATGGAAGACATATATCTAAAATAAAAGTCCTCTCTACTGCGGAATTGCTGTCAAAGGCCATCCATAGAACATTTAATAACGACTCTGTTTCCTCGCTTTTTGTTTGAGTTATGAGCTGGTTAATTGTTGGTCTTGGTAATCCTGGTCGTGAGTATGAAAATACGAGGCATAATATTGGCTTTAAGGTTTTAGACTCCTTGCCCTTTGACTTGGTTTGGAAGGAAAAATTTAAGGGAGTATTGGCTAACTACTCTCATCGAGGAGAGCAAGTTATTTTTTTAAAGCCTCAAACTTATATGAACTTGAGTGGTGAAAGTGTTCAGCCCTGTGCTCACTTTTTTAAAATTCCATCAGATAATATTTTGGTGATTTATGATGAATTGGATTTACCTTTTGGTATGCTTCAGATGCGCCCAGGAGGAGGCTTAGCGGGGCATAATGGTTTAAAATCTCTAGCTGAGAGATTGGCGACGAAAGAGTTCAAAAGAATGAGAATGGGGATTGGGCGACCTGAGAGAGGTTCTGTTTCCAATCATGTACTTTCTGAGTTTGACTCGAACCAGGCTGCCGTCTTAGATGATTTTTTGAAGGCTGGTACTCAAGCGATTGAGGCTGTGCTAGATAATGGTTTTGAAAAAGCAGCTAATAAATTTAGTAAGAAGAAGGTTGTATTATGAGTCTTAATTGCGGGATTGTAGGGCTTCCCAATGTCGGTAAATCAACAATTTTTCAAGCAGTAACGGCAGCCCCTGCAGAGGCTGCTAATTACCCATTTTGCACAATTGAGCCCAATGTGGGAATTGTCAATGTGGCTGACACACGACTTGATCAGTTAGCTGATATTGTTCACCCTGAACGTGTTATTCCGACAATTGTCGAATTTGTCGATATTGCTGGGCTTGTTAAAGGGGCTTCCAAGGGAGAGGGGCTCGGCAATCAGTTTTTGGGTCATATTCGTCAGGTGAACGCTATTGTTCATGTCGTTCGCTGCTTTGATGACCCCAACGTTGTTCATGTTCATGGTAGAGTCGATCCTGTCGATGATATTTCTACTATCAATATGGAACTCGCTTTAGCTGATCTTGAAGTTGTGGAGAAGAAGCTCCAAAGTCTTCCGAAGGCCCTTAAAAGCCAAAACAAAGAAATTAATTCTAAAGCTAAAGTACAGCTTCCCATTTGTGAAAATCTGAAATCTCATTTGGAAACAGGAGAGCCGGCCAGAGTTTTAGATTTGCCTCAGGATGATTTGGAAGCGATCAAAGAGTTAAACCTCATCACTCTTAAACCAGTCTTATATCTTTGTAATGTTGATGAAGAATCTTTAGCTAAAGAAAATGAGCATGTAGCGGCTGTCAAAAAGTATGCAGATTCAGATAGCTCTATGGTTCTTGTGATATGCGGAAAATTAGAATCTGAAATTGCTAGTTTGGAGACAGAAGAAGAAAAAAAAGAATTTCTTGAGGCTGCTGGTGTTAAAGAGTCGGGACTTTCTCAATTGACAGCGATAGCCTATAAAATGCTTGGTCTTGGAACTTATTTTACTGCGGGGGTAAAGGAAGTGAGGGCTTGGACTTTTAATGTAGGGGTGAAGGCTCCCGCTGCAGCAGGTGTTATTCATACGGATTTTGAAAAGGGATTTATTAAAGCAGAAATCTTTCATTGTCGTGATATTTTTGAGCTAGGTTCAGAAAGTAAAGTTAAAGAGATGGGTAAATTAAGAATTGAAGGCAAAGAGTACGAGGTACAAGATGGAGATGTCATCCACTTTCGGTTTAACGTTTAACTTTATTGGGATGAGTCTGGAGCCATAAGGGCTACTCGAAAGTTTTCTTCAGTATCATTTTGGAGAAAATCATTATTTTTAGCTAAGAGATTGTAAAAATACAAATTCCTATAAATAAGTTTAACGTAATTTTGTGTTTCTTGAAAGGGAATCATTTCGATATTTATAATAGGGTCGTTAGATTTGAAAACGGATTTTTTCCATCGAGCGAGATTACCTTCACCTGCATTGTAAGCTGCTAGAGCAAATACAAGATTTCCTTTGTTATTTTTAATTAATTTTTCTAAATACTTTATACCAATTTTTAGATTGAGATTGGGTTCGTAGAGTTTATGTTTTTTCAATCGACGTTTATACTGTCTCGCCGTTGAAGGAAGTATTTGCATGAGACCTCTTGCCCCTACTCGAGATCTTGCTTTGGGATTAAAGGCACTTTCTTGGCGAATTAAGCTTAGAACAACAAGTGGATCGAGTAGTGATTTGTTATTTTTAATTTCTTTAAGGAATTTTTGAGGAAAAATAGCTTCTAAGATGTGGTTGTTTAACGGCATAATATTTTTTCTGACTAATTTAAAAGCCAGTTTAAAAGCTTCGAGATACTGAGATTTTTTATTTAAGGTACTGATGATTGTTAAAGCAAAATGTTGCTTAGCTTGAATAGGTGGACCTGAACTTTTTCGGTATAAATTTTCTAAAGGTTCTTTAGTAATATGATTGATTGTTCTCGATAAAAATAAGCCATGAGCAATTTGAGAAAAGTAAGCAACTTTTTTTAAATGATTTTCAGCTAGTGGTGTGAATTTTCCAGTAAATTTCGGTATTATTTTTTTGTTATTAACAAGAAGTTCGTGATTGTAGTTTCGTTGAAATTTTTTAAGTCGTTCAAGAGAAAGTATTGAGTAAAAGGATAGAGGGTCTGAATCTATTGTTTCGAGGTAGAGTTGCTTGGCTTTTGTATATTCCTTGTTGAGTTCATAGGTTCGAGCGATCCAGAATTTAAATTTACTATTGAGTTGGGGAAATTTTTCGATAATTCCTTGTTTCCTCAGATAATTCATTCCTTCATTAATTCTGCGATCAATTAGAAAAGTGAGAAGTCTTTGAAAGCTAGATTCAATCTCATTTTCACCGACAACAACTTCCTCTGAAACTCTAAAAAGCTCTAGTGCGAGATCCATTTGGTTCATTCGAACCATATTTTTACCTAGAATAACTAAGGTCTTCCAAGTTTTTTTATTGGATAAATAATTTTTGTTAGCATCATAAAAGCTAATAGCATTTTGAATGATGACTTGAATTTCTTCGTAATCACCCTGTAAGTAATTTCGCTTAATATCTTTGAGAAATCGTTTGAACTCTCTATGAAAATATTTCTCTGAAGTTTTATCAAGGAATCCGTTTTTTTGAATGAAGTTTGTGAATTTAGGGTCAGGAATAATAATGGGGAGAATGTATCCACTTGGTCGTATACGGTTTTTTATATAATGATTTTTTATTTCATTTGAAAGAGATATAAGAATTGGAGAATTAGTTTTAAATTGTGATAGGGTTTGTCCGAAGTCTTTAACAATGTCTCTTTCTAGAAATTTGTGAATGCTTCCAATGAAAAGAGGAAGATAAGCTTTATTCTCTGGGGAATTTTTAAATGTTCTAAGAAATTTTTGCAAACAACGACGACCAATTTTTCGATAGAATAAAGGCTCTAGAGGAGTTTTTCTATCTATTTTAGTAAAGGCTAAACATTTTTTTAGATAATCGACATTATTTGGCTCAAAAGCAAATTGATAAGCAGCTTCTACAAAATGGGTATACTTATTAAAGAGTTTTGATTTTTTTAATCGATATTTTATTCTTTTCAGGTCTTTTTTTTGTTTTGAAGGGATGTATTTTCCAGAAATCCGATAAAAAGTGGCGAGCTCTTTGACTGCGATAAGCTCTGGGTCATATTTTTTTTTATTGAATTTTCTTCTGGCGAAAACCGTTGAGCTAAAAGTAAAAGTTATCAGTGAAATTATTATCCAACTTTGAGGACGCAAGGTGACCTCCATGTCATTAGCTTGAGTCTGTATTTATGAGAAATTATTCGTACTCTTCTTCGTTAAAACGATTTTGTATTTCTGCTAGTTTTTTTGAAATCTCTTCTAATACTGTTTTTTTATCTTCAGGTAAGACCATACTAAGATTTTTGAGGTAAGCATTGACTTCGCTGACATAGACGAAATCTTTTTTATAATCTTCAGATATTGAGTCAAATGTTACATTAATATCATCAGCTACTTCGTGAAAGTAATCTCCTTTTCTGAAAAAAAGTTTACCACGAGGGGCTCCATTGCGAAGATCTGATAAAAATTTCCTGAGTTTATAGATAGGACCTGCTATTCGATGAGTAAAAAGAATACAGCCCACAAAAATAACTGAGCAGACGAGTATTTGATAAAGAACGAGCATTTGCATAATAGAAGACTGTTGGTTCGTGAGTTTTTTAAAGGTGGCATTGGGAGCACCAAGTTCTGACATGACACCAGAAAAGCTTTCTAGGAGACCAGTGATGACGATAAAATAAACGAGGCTAGTGACCAAAACGATTGCAGTGATAAAAGCTGCCATCGTAAGCTGAAATTTTGGATTGATAATAAATATGGTTCTTTTATACTTGGCCACGAGCTTTATGCCTTTAATGTTAGGGATTTATCGTTTACTTCTAAT
Organism: Bacteriovoracaceae bacterium; assembly: GCA_965206965.1. Taxonomy (GTDB): domain Bacteria; phylum Bdellovibrionota; class Bacteriovoracia; order Bacteriovoracales; family Bacteriovoracaceae; genus CBDBLK01. Next base: position 1,368,109 of record OZ242254.1, read on the forward strand.
GTTAAACATTTTTTTGATTCAGAGCTAGAAGATTCTTGGTAGGAGAATCTTCCCCGGTATTGTTGGATTTAATTGAGTTGTGCATTGTGTTTGAGATTTGCTATCTCTAAAAGCTTCGCTATAACGGGAGGACCTTGTAGAACTGGAGAAGGTTATGGATAAGAATCTTGAGAAATTTGAGCAAGTACTTTCAAATGTAGTTAACCCGGTTACCGGAAATACCTTATCATCTGAGCTTCGCTGGAAGGATTTTTCTGAGAAAGGTGAACAACTTATTATTACCTATAATCGCGATGGAATACCTACTGAGCAGAAAAGGAAAATTGAAGATAATATTCTCTCGGCTTTGATAGGTTTGAAAGATGAATCTCAAGTTATGGTAAAAACGGTCAGTACAGATTTTGATCCTCAGCAGCCATCAGATAAGGCTAGCGAGCAAGCTCAATTGAAAACAGGTCATGGAGTTATAGGAAATAAAAAGCGCATTGAGGGAGTTGGAAAGGTTATCGCTGTATCAAGTTGTAAGGGTGGTGTTGGAAAGTCAACGGTGACTGTCAATTTGGCACTGGCTCTTAGGAATTTAGGCGCCAAAGTCGGGATTTTGGATGCTGATATTTATGGCCCGTCAGTTCCCATGCTTTTAGGAGAGCGCGAGGCAACTCCTAAAGCATCTGAAAAGAAAAAAATAAAGCCTATTGAAACCAAAGGAATTAAGTTTATTAGTTTTGGGCTTTTTATTAGTGAAAAGGAAGCTGTTATTTGGCGCGGTCCTATGTTGGGAGGGGTTTTAAATCAATTTTTATTTGATACGGAATGGGGTGAACTTGATTACTTAATTTTAGATCTTCCGCCAGGGACTGGAGATATCCAGCTCTCGATGGTCCAAAATACAGAGGTTGATCTAGCGGTAGTTGTGACAACTCCGCAAAGTTTAGCCTTGCTTGATACTCGTAAGGGTGTGGAGATGTTTAAGAAAGTTAACACTCCTGTTGCTGGCTTAATTGAAAATATGAGCTATTTTGTTCCCGATGACTCGAGTAAAAAATATTATATTTTTGGTCAGGAAGGAGGAGCGAAGTTGGCTGCTGATCTGGAAATTGATTTTTTAGCTGATATTCCTCTGGAGATGGCTTTAAGGGAAGGGTCGGATTTAGGGTTGCCCTATATGGATAATCCTGCGCATGAAGGGCGGCCAGTTTGGAAATCTTACATGCAAATAGCTTCCAAACTTGATAAGATAACTAAAAGGACTGGAGATAAGGGATTCTTTGGTAAGCTCTTCAAGAAGTGAATATTGAGTTTTTTAAGTTCATTGGAAGAACAGGCAGTATTTGGCTTTACCGGCCGTATTAATATTCTCCATAGAGAAAAAGGAGAATATTTAGGGGCTGTTCTTCTCAAAGGTGGAACCGTTGTCAACTCGTCCTTTCGAGGACATCATGGGAGGAAAACTCTTTACCGTATATTAATAGATGATGTGGAAAATCAAATATTAAGATTTGTTGTTGAACCTGAAATTGTCTCTTCTGGAGACAGTGTTTTTTTTATAGCGATAGAAGAGTTTAAGAAAGAGGCTCAGAAATTTTATCAAAGTTATTTGGAATCCAAGAAATTAAAACCCCCAGAAAGTATCAGAGTTTTACTCAATGGCGATTTTATCGTTCGAGGCTCGGAAGTAACAGGGGTAGAGTTTGATGTTATGGAAGTGATAACGGAGTTTAATAAGGTTCGAGATATTTACGAAAGTTTAGACTATATGGATTATGAAATTACTAATGCTCTTGTTAGATTGCGCAAAGCGGGAGCCTTAAGAGTTTTGGGTTGAAGACTATAGAATAAAAAAGAGGAATTCCTTATGAAATCTCAAATGCACAACGAGGGAAAGTTAAAAGAACTCAAGGTGAAAATTGAAGAGAAAGTTGTTGAAAACTTAGAGATGATGGCTGTGAAAACAGGTATTCCTTTGGAGGATCACGTTGTCATTGCCTTAAAGCGCTATCAAGCGAGTCATGGGGACTATCTTGGACAGGTTCCTCGTCAGGAATAATATTTTAATGTGAGCTTTTTTTACTTAATCAAGTAAAACCGATGACCTCATTGGGAGGGGTTGATGATAAAGGATCTGGATCTTGATTATACATTAAATTTAGTGTTAGCAATTATTCCACTTATTTTGAGCTATGGAATTTTTGTTTTATTTTCAAAGCGCAATATTTTATGGTGGCTCGTATTCATTGTTTTTTATCTTTTTTTGCCAAATGCTCCTTATGTTTTAACAGATATTATTCATTTTTTTGATACCGTCAGACAACAGCCGAACCTGTCGAATGGACTTTTGGGATTTGTCGTTATGCCTATATATTTACTGTATATGTTTTTGTGCTTTCAATGTTATACGGTATCTATCATATGGCTATGTCGTTATTTGAAAGAGCAGAAATACGGTCAGTTTTGTTTGCTTTTAGAGGTGGCTACTGCATGCCTCTGTGCTTTGGGCATTTACCTTGGGCGATTTGATCGTTTTAATTCCACAGATATTGCTCAGGAGTTTTCTGAAATAATAAAAGCTGCTCTAGGAGCTCTTTTCCAGAGCGAGTCTTTAATTTTTATTTTGGCCATGGTGATTACTATTGTTGCTCTTTATTTCCCTCTAAAAGTGGTTAATCTGGCCTTGTGGCAAAAATACCGTAGTTGAGTAGTTTTATTACTAGAGTCTCAAAGAAAGAGTGGAACCTCTCTATTTCTATAGACAGTGTTTAAAGATTAGACAGGTGTATTTTTTGACAGGGCTTAGTTTTGAGCTCGTTTTTTAACAAATCATTTTTAATTCTATAACTAGCTGAAATTACTTTGATTGATACCTCTGAGTGAATCTTTAAATTAAGACGCGTAGTGGCATAAGGCTTGCAGTTTAAACCCTCAAAAGACCTTTTGAGGAGAGAGTTTATGAGGGCCTTACCAATTTCGGTTAAAATTTTTATTGGAGCTTTGGGGATAGGCTCTTTTGTGGCTTTGGCTGAATCCGTTCACGATAGAGAGTTTTACTCTTCAGCATTTATGGATCAAGAAGCCCCTATCGATTTTAAAATTGTAGAAAACCCTGAAATAAAGCAAAGAATCGTAGCATCTCAATTAAAAAAGCTCCCTAAAATTCAAAAGGTTGAAATGAATCGAGCTTCTTCTATTGATGGAAAATGGGAGATTACTCGGATATTGGATGCAAAAAAGAATGTAGTTTACGACGTTTTTCAAAGAGAAGAAGATGCAAACGATAAAATTGTTGTTGATTTTGAATTAATTCAGGTTTCAACTCTTAGAATAAATGAAGACCAAGAACAAGTTTATAAAATTTCGCTTTTAACAGAAGCTAATACTATTGTTCTTTTTAAAGAATTTGGTAAAGGCTATGAAATTATTGAAGCTCGTAAAGTCTTGGAGAATAAAATTGATGAATCTAGCGTTTTAAGAGAACAAAAAGAGAGTATTGTCGCTAAAAAAGTGCAAAAAAACTCAATAAAATTCCATATTGATAGAGAAATGATACTGGCTAGTGCTCTCGATCCCGCTAGAGACCGTCGAGTCCTTAAAGTTAATCAAATTGAGGGTACTGCTGAGCTAAAGAATGGAGAGCTTTATCTCAATCGAGTTGTTTTACACAAAGGTAGTCAAAAAGAAACGGAATCTTTTGATATTGAAGGGACAGTGGTTACGGAGTATGGGTATTTTGAATACGAGCATTCTCAATATGGTAAGCTCCAGGGTGTTGTCACAACTATTGGCAGTCAAGAAATAAAGATTCGTTTTACTAATGGACCTTTGGCTAACTCTTATTTAAACTTTGTGACCTCTGATAAATATTCGGAACTAAAAATTCAGCAAGAAGAGAATTTAAAAGCTGATGCTGATCGATCCTCTCAAAGAGAAAATGAAGCTTTTTCTGCCCAAAGTCGTGCTCGTCAGGCCCAACAGGTACAGGTTCCTCAAGAAGGTTCGACACCAAGAAGAGAAGGTACAGGGGCTGCTTTTTACGGCCAGGAAGAGTTGAGCCAAGCTAATGAGCCGAGCTTAACAGAGGAAGAAATGGCGGCTATGGCCGAGAGAGAAGGGTTCTCACTTTAAAAATTAAAGAAACCCACACCAAACATGGATATGGGTTTTGTCTTTGTTACTAAGTAAAGTCCGTAGTGCTTTTTAAGCGAGGAGAGTTTTAAACTCCTCAGTGAGAAGAGGAACGACTTTAAAAAGATCCCCGACAATTCCATAATCTGCTTTTGTAAAAATAGGTGCATCAGGGTCAGTGTTGATGGCCACAATGACTTTAGAGGTTCTCATTCCTGCTAAATGTTGAATAGCTCCCGAAATACCGCAAGCAATGTAAAGAGAAGGAGAAACCGTTTTTCCTGTTTGACCTACTTGCATGGCATGAGGGGCGTAGCCGGAATCAACGGCTGCGCGAGAGGCACCGACTGTGGCACCAATCACATTGGCAAGCTCATCTAGTATTTTAAAATTTTCAGAATTTTTCATGGCTCGTCCACCAGAGACAATAATATTGGCTTCGGTGAGGTCGACTTTCTCAGAGGCACCTTTGACAATCTCCTTGATAACGGCTCGGATTTCTCCTGCTTCTGCATTAACATCTTGAGTGTTCCCGGTACCAGGAGTGGGAGATTCTGGCATCCCAAGGGCATTGGGACGGACTGTTACGAAATGGGGCTTGGGACCCTGAATCTTAACTTTGGCTAAACACTTCCCTGCAAAGAGAGGACGCGTTCCATAAAAACTGTCTCCTTCAAAGAGGAAGTTAATCACTTCTGAGGCCATACCGGCATTAAAAAGTCCTGCTAAACGGGGAAAAAGGTCTTTCCCGATTGAGGTAGCTCCACCAAAGACATAGTCGTAAGAGCTACTTTGGATAAAGTTTTTTAGAGAATTAGCGTAGCCCTCTGGGGAGTACTGATCTAAGCTATTGCCTTTAAGAATATGAATGTTTTGAGCACCGTATTCAGCAAGTTTTGTTTTTCCCTCTCTTGGAATGTCTCCTATGCTAGCGACATCGATTTCAAGACCTTTGAGTTTACCTAAAATTTCTAAGGTGACGCTTTTGACATTATCATTTGTGGTTTCTGTAAAAACTAATATTTTTGTCATATTTTATCCTTCTCTTTTTAAATGATTTTAGCTTCGTTTCTAAGGAGCTGAACAACTTGTTTGGCGACATTAGCGGCTGCCGCGTCGTCTGTTGCTTCAAACTTTTTTCCCGGTGGCTTTTCGGGAGGAAGTTGGAATTCGCTATAAACTATACGGCGATCTTCTTGCGTCACCCCTACATCTTCCAGCGAATGTTGTTGGAGGGGTTTTTTCTTGGCTTTCATGATGCCAGGTAGAGAGGCATACCTGGGTGTATTGAGTCCTTTATTACAAGCTATAACAACGGGTGTGCAGGCTTCGTAGACCTCGAGGGCGCCCCCTTCTATTTCACGTTTGAGAGTCAATTTTCCACCCTCTTCTTCAAAGCCAACGATTACGGAAACAGAGGGGAGATTCATCATAGTGGCTAACAATTGAGGGACTTGTAAACAGTCGTCGTCGATAGCTTGCTTGCCAGTGAAGATAATATCGGGTGTCTTACCTGATTTTTCAATACCTCCCTTTAGAGCTTTGGCGATCATATAGCTATCGAGATTATCTTCGGTTTCGACCAAAATAGCTTCGTCAGCTCCCATGGCCATCGCGGTTCTCAAGGCTTCAGTATCTTTTATACCGCCAACACGGACAACGGTTACCGTACAGTCGGTTTGGGCTGCTTTAAGCAGTAGGGCTTGCTCTACGGCAAATTCGTCATAAGGGTTCATAATCCACTTTATTGAATTCGTTTCAATAAAGGTTCCATCGCTTTTCGGTTGAACTTTAGTTTCGGTATCGGGTACTTGTTTTATGCAAACAAAGATGTTCATTACATTCTCCCTTAGTATGAGCTGTTGCCGAGCTAGTACGGTATAGTCATCGCTGGTACGTTCGGCAGGAAAGGCTGTAGGGATTATAAATGAGGGGAGGAAATGGGGTCAATGAGTCTGAAAGATTATTATTTAAGCAGTGGAAAGAGGAAAGGCTTCTGGAGAAAAGAGCTCGGTAAAATGATATTTTTGTTTCAGCTTGTCATAATAGGGAAGCTCTTGGAGAGGTCGGACGACAAAGCTACGCTCGAACAGTCTAGGATGGGGAATCTGGAGGTTGGGTTGATTGATTTTTGCATCAGCCCAAAATAGGATGTCCAGGTCTATGACGCGTGGACCTTTAGGGGTGTGGCGAATGCGCCCCATTTTTTTCTCTGTTTTTAAAAGGAGCTCCATTGCTTGGTCTGGTGCTATGTCTTGCGGTAATTCAAATTCGAGAACTTGATTGAGGAAATCTGGCTGGTTTTCATAGTCTACGGCCGGAGAGTGATAGATTTGGCTTTCAGCTAAAAGTTTAAAATATTGATTGAGGGTTTCTTTGGCTTTTTCGAGATGGTCGACTCGATTTCCGAGATTAGAGCCCATGGCGATGAGAAGGCTCATGGGGAGTTTTCTCTTTGGTCTTGTTGATGCTTTTTAGTGTACTCCTCGATGACGGAGGGAAGCATGGTTTCTGGCGGAGGGAAAGGATCTGACTTTACTCCACAGCCAGTGAGAAAGGGGATTGAGAAAAGTAAGAAAATTTGCTTAAAATTCAAAACCAAATCCAAAGCTAACCAGATCAGAGCCTAAATCTATCCTGGCTAACCATCCTGGGACAAGCCTTTTTAAAACTGTGACTCCAAAAATAGCTGACTGTCGCTTTAAGTCTTCAACTCTCTGTAACTCTAGGGCCAATATTTGGGCATTGGTATTACCATCTTCTACCCCTGCCCCAGGGCTTGATACGCTTAAGATTTGATAGCCAGCGTAAGGCTGGATATAACTAAAAAATGGTGCTGGAATAGTGTATTTAGCTTTGAAGGAAAGGTTCGCCAATTTTGTATCCAGTCCGAGGTTGGGATAATCGTTAATAATATTCTGACCGTAGGTCACTTCAGCCCATATATTGTCTGTTAACTGATACATCCAGCTACCGTTTATTTGATTGTATCGTTTTGAATTGCCGTCGATATCAAGTCCTTCAACAAAGCCGAGAATGACTGTAATGATATTGTCAGTCTTAATAATACGATTAGTATTCTCTTCGAGGGTCAAGTCATCCTCTAACATAGTTGTTTTGTTGTAGAGGTCTTCTTCTTCTTGGATTAATGATTTTGGGATTTCTCTTTCTTCAGCTTCTTGTCTTTTTTTGTTTTGGACGGTGGAGTAGCTATCATCTCCTCGAATAACTTGAACTTTTAAATTGCGTTGAATTTTTTTCCAGAGAGGGAGGTTGTATATTTTTGTTATTTTTAAACCGGCTTGACCATTGTGGATTTTAGCGACAAGACAACGGACGACGAGTTGATTGGAGAGAAGCAGGGAGATGAAGTCCCCTCTATCATAAGAGGTGTTTCGGTTACTCAGAATAAGGATTCGGCGGCTAGAAGATACCTTTAGAATTTTTTCTGTCGTTAAGGGAGGGCCTTCAAAATTCTGATTTGGGCTGGCATCATCAATATCCTCAATAACTGATTGAGGCCAAGCGTACAGAGGTAAAAGAAAAATGAATACAGTAGCTGATTTTTTAATCCAATTCATACCTTATAGTGATGGTAACGTTTTCTCGGAATTACTGTCTAGGTTTCTAAAGTAATACATTTTATTTAAGAAACTGATGAGATTATTGGGTTATTTTTGGAAACTTGGGCAAGAAATGACTCTAAATAATATTTTAACTATCTAAAAATATTAGAAATGGGAGGGTGAGCAATTTTTGGATAAAAAATTTCTAAGCCCCTCTTACTAGCAAACCGATATATCAGTTAGGACGATTTAACGGAGTGTCCCATGAAAAAATTATTGAAGATTTTATTTTTTATTTCTTTATTTTCTTTTGTTAGTTGCTCAAAGTTCAAAAAAATATTGAATAAAGTGCGAACGGGTTCGTCAGAAACCGCTCAGACTAAGCAGGAAGGAGCCGACTTTATTGTCGATGCTGATAATAATGAGGATTTTTTATCAGAGGATGAAGATTTAACTTCAGAGGAAATTACTAGTGTGCCAAAGGTTGAGCTGACTGAAGAAATTGGTGAACATACTGTTTTGAAAAATGAAACATTAATGCTCATTGCTTTTAATATTTATGGGGACTATCGAAAGTGGAAAGACATTAAGGATATGAATAATCTCAATGAAAGTGAAGTAAGTGAAGGGATGGTCTTAAAATATAAAAAGCCTGCAGAGGATTTTACTTGGGATCCTAAGGGCCTTCCTCATTTAGTTAAAAAAGGTGAGTCTCTTGTTAGTATTTCTCAAGAGAAGTACCAAACACCTAAAAGATGGCGCTCGATTTATAAAAATAATTGGCCTCTCATTAGGGACCCTAATCTTATTTTTGCAGGTTTCACCATTTACTATATTCCTCTAAGAGATTTAGCTTCTCAGTAGTAGCTCTCTGGACGATCTCTATAAGCAACAGTAGTCTTCTTGTTGCCTACGCCGTTACAGCACTGTAATGTTAATGAGTATGGATAAAATTTTTAGTTTTATTATAATCATTTTTCTTTTCTACTCTTGTTCTCGCAAGGAAAGTAAGAGCAGTACACTCTATCAGTACTCTGCTCCTATCGCTCATTTCGATTTTCAAACGGCGACAGGCACTGCTACAGGACTACAACTGGGTAAGTTGTACGAAGCTCTTTACGAAATTCATCCTTATAACCCCCCTTTTGAATTGCTTCCTAATCTAGCTGCTTCTATGCCTAAAATTTCTTCTGATGGTAAGGTTTATACAATTCAAATCAGAAAAGGAACTCGATATCACTCTTGTCCTTGTTATAAAGCAGGGCGTGAAGTGCAGGCACAAGACTTTGTTACGAGCTTTAAACGACTTTCTGACCCTCGAGTTGTAAGTCCCTACTTTAATATGGTGAGTAAGCATGTTTTAGGTTTGAAGGAATGGAATGAGCGGCAGAAGAAACTCAAACAAACAGACTATACTATTCCTATTGAGGGGATTCGAGCTCTAGGAACTTATACTTTAGAAATTAAGCTTAAGTCCTCTTATTCAGACTTTATCTACCTTCTTACAGGGATTCAAACAGCACCAATTCCTATTGAAGCCATTCATCATTTTGATAACGATTTTAGTAGAGATATTATTGGTACAGGGCCTTATTTGCTTTCAAAGTTTAAGCGTAAGAGTCGTATTGTATATAAAAAAAACCCTCAATATCGAGAGAAGTTTTTTCCAAAAACATCGGCTTTAAAATTCGCTCATTATACACGCGAATATGGAGGAAAGAGAGTTCCTTTTATTGATGAAATTAAGGTGAAGATTATTAGAGAAGCACAGACTGCTTGGCTTAACTTTATTAAGGGAAAAATTGATTACTTAGAAGTACCAAAGGATAATTTCCAAGAGGCTTTTGTAACGCAAAATAAATTGACTCCCGAAATGATCGAAAAGGGCATAAAACAAGGTGTCGTAGAAAGCTTAGGTAATATCTATTATTTTGGTTTTAATCTTAAAAACTCTGTTCTTAAGAAAAAAGATGTTCGCAAAGCTTTTGCCTATACTTTTAATCAGCATAAATTTAATAAGCTTTTTTACAATGATCGAGCAGTTGTGGCTCACTCCCTTCTCCCACCAGGTATTCCTGGTAATAATCCTCCATTGAGAAGCCCTTATGTTGGTGTCGACTTGGAGAAGGCTCGTTTTCACTTAAAGAAAGCAGGTTTCAATCGAAGTAGAAAACTTCCTCCTTTAAGAGTTTTAGTTAGAGCAAAAACAATGGCAAGGCAAGTTGGGGAGTTTTTGCAAGTAGAGCTTTCTAAAATAGGTGTGTCTATATCTGTTGAGACAGTTAACTTTTCAACTCTTTTACAACGGGCTCAAAGAGGGGATTATGATATCTTTTTTTTGGCATGGTATACTGGAATCCCTACTGGGAAAGAGTTTTTTGAGTTAATCTATGGACCTCATCATCCAAATTCTTATAATCGTGTAGGGTTTCAAAATGAGCGATTTGATAAGTTTTATGAAAAGGCTTTAGTCGAAGAAGATATTTCTAAAAAAAATACTTATTATCGTGAAATGAATAAAATTTTTCTAGAAGAATTACCTTTACTCCCCCTTCTCCATCTCAAGAATTTTTTTCTCTATCACTCACGAGTTAAAAACTTTGTACCATCAGAAATTCAAGGTGGATTAGAACAATATTTTGATATAGATGAACAATGATTTTTTAGTGAGTATATAGTTTTCATAGAGTGTTTTTATATAGAGCGATTGAATGAGAAGATTGATTTTATTTGGATTAATATTGATTTTATCAGTTAGCTGTGGATTTCTTAAGAAGAAATTTACTTATATTGGTTCAAATAGCGACATTCCAAGAGAAACAGATGAAGGTATTCGTCGCCATTTGACGTCGTTGTCATCCTCTTATCTAAATACACCTTCTATTGTTCAAATTAATTTAAAAAAAGAGAGTAAAGCATACCTTCAAGGTATTTATCGAAGAATTTCTAGGAACAATGAGCTTCTCTTGCCTTTAGATAAAGTTATACGATTTTATTTTATAAAGGAGACCGTCCCTTTTATTTTCTCTCTTCCTGATGGGCATATTTTTTTATCTAGTGGATTGTTTTTGAAACACTTAAAAAATGAGAGTCTCCTGATTAGTGCTTTAACCTTTGAATATATTAAATCATTTAGAGGTCTTTATCGTAAAAGAGAAATTATTCCTGTTGGATATATAACGACCCCTCATATAATATCTCTTACTCAAGTTGATTTAGACATAAAGATGGAAATAAATAAATGGTCGTATAAGGCCATGAAGCGAGCAGGATATGACCCTTCAGCTATTTTAGCTTGGATTCAAACACAGAACAGAAACACGTTAGACTTTATGATGCTAAATGGTGATGAAAGAGCTATTTCTAGAGAAGAATTTTCTTTCAAAAACTTTTTAGCAGCAAGGGAAGAGAAAAGTGAAAAAATTGTTCAATTTGAGAATTCATCGATAGGTTTTTATCATTTAGTTAGTGATATTAAAGGGAAAGGTTTATGAAGCTTAAAGATGCTGAAAAATTGCTTGTTGAAACCCTTTTTCAAACATCAATCGAATCAGAAAAAATTCCTAATGGTGAGATTAAAAAAGTAGTGAAGCTTACGGGTGATGCAAGTACGAGAAGATACTATAGAGCACAAACAGAAAATGGGAGTTATGTAGTGTGCTTGAATGACTCTATTAATAATAAGAAACAAGAAAGCGAATTTATTGAAGTTCAAAAAATTTTGAAGAATCATAATATTAGAGTCCCTCTAGTTTTCGACTATAATTTAGAAAAAGGTTATATTCTCGAAGAAGATCTTGGTGATCAAACAATGTTAAGAGAGCTGGGTTATTGCGAGGATTTGCGAAAAGAGAAGTGTTTATATGAAGTAGCTATCGAACAAATGATTAGGGTGCAAAAACTAGATTTCACTCAATATTATGGAAGGAGTTTTTCGAGCCTTGCCTTTGATGTTTCTAAGTTAATGGAAGAGGTTCAATTTACTATTGAACACTTTGTTAAAGGTTTTTTGAATCATCCTTTAGATAAGCAAGATGAAAGTATATTAATTAGCTATTTTTTGAAAATTTCAAAAAAATTAGCTGATCAAAAAATGGTCTTGAATCATCGAGATTACCATTCTCGCAATATTATGATTAAAGAAGATCAGCAGGTTGTAATTGACTTTCAAGATGCCAGATTAGGGGTTGCTCAATATGATCTAGTATCGCTGTTAGAGGATTGCTATTATTCAATAGAAATTTCTAATAAGTGTTATTTAAAAGATTTCTATTGGAATGACTTCATTAAAGAAGAAAGTATTCAATCATCAAAAGAAGAGTTTTATTTATTGTATGATTTTATGTCGATTCAAAGAATATTTAAGGCTATCGGGAGTTTCTCTTTTATTTATCAAACGAGAAAGGATTTTAGATACTTAAAGTACATTAGTCATTCCTTTGAGAATCTAAAAAAATTCCTTTATATCCACGAAGACTTAAAGGAACTAAGGATGGCATTGAGTAGAATTTACTATGAATATTAAAAATTGTTTTATTTTAGGAGCAGGTTTAGGAACTCGTATGGGTACTATTGGTAATATTTTACCAAAAGTACTTTGGCCAATATACGAAAAATCTTTGCTTGAATTGCAGATAAGCTTTGCCAAAAATTGGGGATGTCAGAATTTTTTTATGAACTCTTATCACCTTTCTCATGAGGTTGAAGAGTTTGTTAAAGAAAAAAGAATAGATATTCGAATATTAAAAGAAGATCCTCTTCTCGATTCTGGAGGAGCTTTTTTTAATTTAAAAAAAAAAATTGGAGGAGGAATATTTCTATATCTAAACTCTGATGTGTTTTATTTTTTTGATCATTCTTTCTGGAGTTCAATGCTGGAGAGGATCACTCATTGTCCGACTGTCTTGGCTGGTCTTAATGTTTCTAAAAGTGAAGGTTATAACCAAACTATTATAGATGGGGAGCTCTTGAGGGGAATAAGTGATGAACCAAAAGAATCAGACTATGTAACTTATGCAGGTTTGGGGTTAGTTAATCTTGATCTTATTGGTAATATTGATGGTCCAGTAAGGTTTTTCGAATCTATTGCCGATTGGCGTAAACATGATATTCCAGTTATTACACCGAAAGAAAATTTTGAGTACTGGGACTTTGGTACTCGTAAACTTTATATCGAATCAATATATAGATTGGCAGAGAAGAGAAACGGTGATTTATTTAATTTTTTAGTGAAAAATCAGGCTTTGGAACCTGAAAAATTGAGCTCACGTTCATACAGGGGAAATCAGGGTATTTTTAACTTTTGTGGGGCGCGAGTGAAAAATTGCTTTAAAGGGAATTGTGTAATTATGAAGTCTCCCCTAGGAGAGTTTCGAGGAGAAGGTCTTTATTGTTCAGGGCAGTTTGATCCGATGTAGTTGCTTATATTTTTAGCGACTATTACTGTTTTTTATCATAGTAATGCAGTCAACGGGACAAACTTCAAGGCAAAGCCCACAAAGGGTACAGGACCAATTTTCTATAGTATAACTTTCTGATGTGTGAATAATAGCGTTTTCTGGGCAAATAAGTCGGCAGTTGTCACAATAAATGCATCGGTTATTAATTTCTAAGTAAGGATTCATATAAGAGAAGTATAATTGTTTTGGGAGAACAAATAAAGATAGAGGTAGTGAATAATGAAAATACGATTGTTGAAAAGATCAGCAGTTATTAAAAACATGTTAATCTTTCAGTTTTTTAGTTTAGTTTATCTACAAATTATTAAATCTCTTCACTTGGGTATATCTGCTTTTAAATGGAACTCATTTTTGGAGATGCTTCAGGCCAGACCTTGGATTTTGTTAAGTTTTTTGTTGGCTTTTATTTCTGTTTATTTAGCTACAAAATTCTCTTCTCTTCTTTTTGGATTATTTTGTTTAGTGATTTTGGGTGAATCTATTTTTTATCTTTTTGAAAGCTTTGATAAATTGATTTTGGTTCTTACTTTTTTTTACTCGATATGCTCAATGTATTTTTTACTTTTTTGGGGATTGGAGAAAAAAGAAGCTATTTATAGACCTTCCTTTGACAAAAACTCGATAGGGTTGCTTGATGAATATAATCTTTCTGTTGATGTGGAATCTCCGTTTGGTCCGATAAAGGGGAATCTCACAAATTGGGATGAACATAGTTGCTTCTTGATTGCATCAAATTTTCGTGAAGATTTAAAAGGCAAAATTCTATTTAAAGTTTTTTTTGAAGATCTTGAATTTCAGTGCCGTGGGGATGTGGTTACTAAATATGCTAGTGGTTATGGAGTTCGAATTGAAGAAACATCAGAAACACTCAATTGGAGATCTTTTTATGATATAGTGAGTGATAGAGGTTATAAACCAAGGTATGTTTGATGAAGAGGTTTTTGTTTTATTTCATAATTTTTGTTTTAGCTTTTTCTTGCAATAAGAAAACTGGTCCAGAAGAAGCTTTAAGAGCTTTTGTAAATTATCGTTTCGAAAGTAATCAAACTCGTGAAAAAATATTGAGCATGGTAGATGGATCTTTGAAACTGGAGATCGAGAGAATGAAGCCTTCTTCTTTCGAAAAATTTGTGAGCATTGAGAATTTTCGTAAGAAAAAATTGATTATTAATATCAAAAACTGTGAGAATGAGTCTAAATGTTTCCTTACCTACACGCTTATATATAAGCAACTTAAAGATGGAGTAAAAGTCAGGGATTTAGAGGTTAAAAAAATTGCGGAGCTCATCTCCTACGAAGAAGGTATTTGGAAAATATCAAATGTAAATAGTGTTAAATCCTATATTGATAGCCATCAAACGATTGGGGTCCCTGCGGAAGGTACTGCAAAGAAACCTTAACTGATAATTTTATTAATACTAAAATTTCTTGGTTATAAATTTAATGTCAAATAAAACAGATAAGGAATGATTGTTAAAGTTAGATTCCATTTTTTTCGATAAGTTACCATGGGTAAAGGTAACACTTTAATCAATCAATTAATGGAAGAAACTTACGAAGAGGTTCATACTGCAGATGATGATCATTTGAAATCTCAGGGTAGTGGCAATAATATTGTAAAAGAAAAGGTCCCCTTAGATATATTCCTTCAAGCTCGAGGTCTTCCTTACTTGAAAATCGATATTTTTCCCTCTTTTTTTCGTACTTACTATCAAGATACTATTATCGATTTCCCCAAGAATTGGAGTTTATTTCAGAAACTAACAAAAGTTTTACATTCTTCGAGAGGTCATATTTCTATTTGTAGAGATAGTGACTTGGATTTGCTTTTGGATATTTTTAACCCTTTTAATCTTCCGCTCGATTCTTTGAGTTTTTGTTGGGAAAGAGAGATGCTGAAAGTCGTTTTTTTTAAAGAACGTCGTGACTTAGAATGGATTCAATTCTACTTTGATGGAGAATCAGACCAATCTGTCGAAGGTACAAGTAGGAAAGCTGCTTAGTGGTTTATAAAGACATATAGTAGTCTTTGAGCATTCTAGCATCTTCTTCTAGGTTGGGTGAGTTGCAAATCATATAACCACGGCAATCTTTTTGTTTGAGTGCCTTGAGAAGCTCTTTCCAATTGAAATTTGAGCTATTAAGGTTGAGATGTTTAAGATCTCCCTTTGAATTAGAGCTAATTCCAGAAATATGAATGTGCATATTTTTGAGGGTTTCAGTTCCAAGCTCTTCACCAAGGCGATCGATAACAGTACTGAATTCTTCGTAGGTATTAAAATTGCCAGTTCGAGCATAGAGATGGGAAAAGTCCATACAAGGCCGAACGCTTCCGACGCTTTTTGTAAGAGAGATAAGCTCTTCTAGAGAGCCAAACTGAGATGTTTTTCCTGTGAGCTCTGGACGAAGTTCTATTTCAATATCAAGGCGATTGAGGCGTTCTTCGATGACATTGAGGGATTTTTCTACCAGGTCAAAAACGTCAAATGGTGAGTCTTTCATGTAGAAAGCAGCATGGAAAGTCATGCTTTCAGCGCCACAAAGATCTGATATTTTGGCTGTTTGGATGATGCGTTCAACAGAAGAGTCGATTTTATCTTGTTCGCGAGCATTGAGGTTAATATAGTAAGGTCCGTGAGAAGTAAGGGGAACTCCCAGCTCGTAGGAAACTTTGCGTAAGCCGGAGGAGACCTCTTCTTTCATGCGAACACCGTGGGCAAACTCGAGTTGCATACAGTCGAGCCCTAATTCATGGACTTTTTTGACCCCTTCAATGGGATTATTTTTTTTAGGCGTTGAATTGGGAACGCCAGCTGTCCCGAATAAGAGACGCTCAAATTGCATATTCTCCCCCTAAATTTGATGGGAAACAGTGAAAAATATAGTGGATGCGTTATAGCCCTAATTCGGGTTGTTGTCTATAATTTACAAGATGTGTGTAATAGAGATATTGACTGTATGCGTTATAAAGGTGAGGATTAAATAAGAGCTATTTCCCAACTTGCGATAATATTGTTCTTCCTTTCTATAAGCCTTTTGGGAGGCTTTTTATTAGGGGCCATTAAGGGAGCTTGGCTAGGTTTAGCTGTTTTTGGAATCGTGGTTCTTGGCTCTTATAGTGCAGCTGATAAAGTTTTTTTAGCTTTAACCCACTCACGAAAACTACCTCATCGAGATCCTTTTTTGGAGAGGGTAAAGAATATCTCTTTTTGCATGGGACTTTCCCCCATCAATGTGTTTATTTCTAAAAAGCTTCCAGACAATATCTATGTTTTAGATTCACTTTTTGGAGGGCCATCTCTATTAATTACTGAAGGTATTCAAAGCCAATTGGAAAATGAATCTTTAGAGTTTCTTGTTAGAGAAGCTTTGAGAAGAGTGAGCCTAGGTACAGTTTTACATAGCTTGGTATACTCCTTTATTTTTGCTTTTATGGAGCTTCCCTTTCAATTTTTAGTTCGCTGGAAATGGACTTACTACTTAGGCGTTGTTTACGGTTTTTTCCTCATCCCAGTGGGTATATTGAAAAGTTATATAATTCAATGTGATAGCCCTAATATTGAAGACTTTAATGGTCACTTTAAGCGCATAGAGAGTTTGAGCTATTTGCCACTTTCTCGTCAGATTCCGCTTGCTGGTCCGGTTATTTTAGAAATTGCTAAGGATATTGGAACTCTTCATTTTTCTCGCAATAGCCTTTGGAGCTATGTAATGGGCCATGGTTTGGATAGGGTAGGGGGTCCTAAAGCACAGGCACCTCTGGTGAAGCACCGATGGGAAACCTAATGAAATGGAGGAGTTAGGAGAAAATAAAAAAAAGAATTTCGATTTTTCAAGATACTATCCGCTTTTTTTCACCATTATTTTTGTTTTTATCTTGTTCCAGTACTCTTTTGCGACCCTTGAAGCCATTTTCTATGATCTCAGGGCCCGTTTTGATTTTGGAATTCGGTTTAATGAAGAAATTATAACTGTCGTTATGGATGAGGAGTCTGATCAATATTTAGGGGAAAGCTACCCCTATACCTACGTAACTCACAGACATCTTTTTGAAAAGCTTGCTAAGGATAATCCTAAGATTATTAATTATTTCGTGTCTATGCCGGGGCCATTGACAGAAGTTGAGCGATCTTCGTCGAAAGAATTTAAAAAGGTTGTCAGAAATTATATAGATAGGGGTGGTTACTTTCGATTTGGAACTGATGTCGATACTTGGGGTGAGCAATTACCTTTACCCAATTTGGCTGAACTTGGTCATTCTTTTTCCATTATTAATGTTGATAGTACTATATTTGCTAAAGACGATGTTTCAAGAAGAGCGATTCTTAATATTTCCGGAGAGGATAGCCTCCATTTATGGACAGCAAATACTTATCGAAACACGCTTGGTTTAGCACCAATTGGAGCTGGAAACTTTCAGGGCTCTTACTATTTTCAAGAAGCGGATGCTACGTTTGCCTTATTTCGTTATTATATAAATCCCCATAGAGAGAAAGCGAGAGTGAGGAGTATTCCTTACCATAGAGTAAGAGTAGGTAATTTCCCGAAGGGGTTTTTCAAGGATAAAATTGTTTTAGTTGGACCTGCCTATATTTCAAATGCTGGCCAGTTTGTGCTTTCTCCTTTCAATAGGGAGGATTACAAAGCTTCCAAAATGAATATGCACGCTACTATTATTCAAGCTTTGATTCAGGCGAAAACAGTCTACTCAGTTCCTAAATTAGTGTCCTATATTTTGGCATTGGTTATCGCTATTTTTTTGAGTGTAACGATTTCTCGGATGAAGCCAACACATGGTCTTCTCATTACTGTTATTTTAATGGTGAGTATATTGATTCTTTCTTATCTCCTCTTTAGCCTTTATGGAATTTGGTTGTATGTCACTCATTTAGTGCTCACTGTTTTTGTGGTTTACTATATTTGGGTTCCCTTTAGGGCTATCGGGGAATATCAGAGAAGGTTTGCGATTCAGGAAGAGACAAAACTCTTGAAGAAAGTGGAAAATCTTAAGCAAAACTTTATTTCATTAATGAGTCACGATTTAAAAACACCGGTAGCAAAAATTGCAGGGCTTGCAGATATTATGTTGAAGCAGAGACAGTTTAATAGCGCTGAGGGAGAAAAGAATATCTGCTTTATTATTGATTCTACAAGGGAACTCAATAAGTTTATTTCCAGTATTTTGGATTTGACTAAAATTGAATCTAGGAATTTAACTCTTAATATGACCTCTAAAGATATTAATAAAGCTGTTGAGCAAGCTGTTTTGAACTTACGTTACGAAGCTTCCCAGAAGAATATAAAAGTTTTAACAGATTTAGGACCACTTTATCCCATTCAGTACGATCCAAAATTGATGGACAGAGTTCTCTCTAATTTGATTGAGAATGCTCTCAAGTATTCAGGTGAAAAAGCCATTGTTGAGGTGAGAACTTGGGATGATGATAAGTGGGTTTATGTTGAAATTAAAGATAATGGTATTGGAATTCCTTCTGAAGATCTTGAGCATATTTTTGATAAATTTTATCGAGTCAAAAATGATGCAAGTCATAGTATTAAAGGTTCTGGGCTTGGACTGTTCCTCGTTAAGTATTTTGTTGAATTGCACGGAGGGACTATCGTAGCTGATTCGACAGTGGGAAAAGGAACCAAATTTCAGATAACACTGAAAAATCGGTAAATTATACCATTTTAATCACCTCCTTAGATCGAGCGTTGGAAAATTGAGTTGTGTTCGGTATAAGTCAGGGAGGGGTGATTGACATGCATAAAGTATTAGTTGTCGACGACGATAAAATTCTCCAAGATTCTGTTAAACAAGCTTTAGAGTTTCATCACTTTATGGTGGATACCGCTGACAATGGTCGAGAGGCAGTGAATAGAGTCACAGCTTCTGATTTTGATATGGTTGTCATGGATGTGAATATGCCTGAAATGAGCGGCATTGAAGCCCTGGAGTATATTAAAAATTATGATCCTAGCATTATGGTTCTTATTTTAACGGCTTACTCTAACGTTGGTGATGCTGTTAAAGCGGTTAAGCTTGGAGCCTATAATTATCTTGAAAAACCAATTGACTCTGAGAATCTAGTCGCTCTGATCAAAAGAGCCCTCAAGGCTAGAAGTTTGGTTGAAACTACTAAATTTAGTGCCCCAACACTTTCCCTAGGAAATGATGACAAGTTTGTTGGTGAATCAGATGAGATGAAAAAGGTTTTTAATGTCATCACAAAACTGGCACAAGTCAACACACCAGTATTGATTCGAGGAGAGTCGGGGACGGGAAAGGAGCTGGTGGCGAAGGCTATTCATTACAATGGGCTTAGAAAAGATGAGAAATTTGTCACAATTAACCTGGCGGCTATTCCGG
The DNA here is from genome assembly GCA_965206965.1 of Bacteriovoracaceae bacterium. GTDB lineage: Bacteria > Bdellovibrionota > Bacteriovoracia > Bacteriovoracales > Bacteriovoracaceae > CBDBLK01. Next base: position 1,387,623 of record OZ242254.1, read on the forward strand.
ATAGCCTCATTGAATCAGAGTTGTTTGGGCATGAAAAGGGAGCTTTTACGGGAGCTAATGAAAGGAAGATTGGAAAGTTTCAATATGCCGATGGGGGGACTATTTTTCTCGATGAAATTGGCGATATATCGGCTTCTATGCAAGTGAAACTTTTGAGAGTTTTACAAGAGCAAAGTTTTACACCGGTTGGTTCTAACCGCGATATTAAGGTGGATGTACGGGTTATTGCGGCTTCTCATAAACCATTTGAGGAAATGATTAAGGATGGCTGTTTTAGGGAAGACCTTTTTTACCGGCTTAATGTTCTCCCCGTTTATTTGCCACCGCTGCGAGAACGTCAATCTGATGTGGCTTACCTTGTGGATTATTATATCGACTACTTTAATGATCTGCATAATCTAAATATTCAAGGGGTTAATGACGAAGCCATGGAGCTCCTACGCCATTATAATTGGCCGGGAAATATTCGAGAGCTGCGAAATGTTATTGAGCACTCTTTTATCATTGAATCAGGGGAGTGGATTAGACCGGGTTCATTGCCAAGTACTGTTGGAAAGGGGATGAAAATCAATATTGAGGAAGAGGATTCCTCAGTTGAAGTGATTGATGTAAAAGGGATTCAAAATTCAGTTTTAGATAGGTTTGCTTCAGAGTCAGATGCTAAGAGATATTCTTTTAACTTTGCTACAAAGAATGAAAATGGTGAAATAAAGATGGATTTCCAAGTAGCTAAAGACCTTTTTGAAAAAGAATTTATTGTTCAGGCTCTCAAGCTCAATAAGGGTAAAATTAATCAAACTGCGCTTAAAGCTAATATTCCTAAAAAGACTCTCTTGAGAAAAATTGAAAAATACGAGATTAGTCCTAAAGAGTTTTATTAAGAAATAGTTATCCATATCAAAGTGGGTTGATGATCATGTGGAGTTTTTGGAGACTATCTCTTCTTTCTGCGTTCCTTTTAATTTCGGATCAGGTTTCAAAAGGTACGGTTCAGGGCCTCTATCAGAAAGACGAAAGTTTCGTGCTTGCTCCTCCTTTTTTTTCCATTGTCCATAGGCAGAGTTGGGAAACGTTTTTTGGCTTTGAAATTGAGCCAAACTTCTTTTTGATTTACTGGGGCCTTCGGGTCATGCCCATAATGATTTGTTTGGGAATGCTTTTTTTACTTGGGAAGTACCGCGAGAAGAAGGACCGTATCAATTTGGCTTATGCCCTTATCTTTACAGGGGTTTTTGGAAACTGGATAGATCGTGTTTCTCTTGGCTATGTTGTCGATTTTATTAAAATTGAAGTGAATGGATTTTTTTTATTAGTTTTTAATATTTCCGATTTTTGCTTAATAGTGGCTGGTTTTCTTTTCGTTTGGAGTGGTCTCGGACTATTTTTTTCTCGGTATAATTTGTTATCGAGAGGGGGAAAGGTATGAAGCCCATTTTTTTTGATTTCATGGGAATTAAAGTTTTTTCTTATCCTCTCTTTATGGGCTTAGCCTGGGGGATAGCTTACCAACTCTCTTTTTTTATACTTTTGGAAAAACGAGAATCTTTAGCAGGTTTTCGAGGGCTGTTTTGGGGGAGTTTTCTCTTCAGTTGGGTTGGAGCTAAGCTTTTATTTCTTTTTTTAAGCTCCGTTGGGAAAGTAGCAAGCGTTGCTGGAAGTGCTAATTTTTGGCTAGGGGGAGGTTTTGTTTTTTTTGGAGGGCTTATTGGAGGGATGCTATTCTGGGCTATTTACTCCGTTTGGTTAAAGCTTTTTCCAGCTAAGAAGCTTTTTCTTTTTTTGCCTTCCTTAACTTTGGGGCATGCCATTGGTAGGCTTGGGTGTTGGTTTGCTGGCTGTTGCTACGGGGTTCAATGCAAGCTGCCTTGGGCGATTTCTTTAAGGGGAGTTGAACGCCACCCCGTTCAGCTTTATGAAGCGCTAGCTTTGTTTATTTTGGGCTTTTTTCTTTTAGGTAGGATACGGAAGGGAATTTGGTCGGGTCGAAAGCTTGTTGCTTTTTATCTTCTGTCCTATTCAACCATACGCTTTCTTTTAGAGTTTTTTAGAGGGGATAAGTTAAGAGGAATTTTTATGGGGGGACTTTCAATCAGCCAGTTGGTAGCTCTTGGGCTTTTCATGACAACAAGTTGCATTTTGCTAGCTTTACGGAAAAACGAGGCTCGCGCTAATTAAGCTTCCTTCTTTTCTTTAGCGGGAGAAAGTACAATTTCATTTTTAGAATTGAGATCAATTAGTTTTGATTCAGGGACATAGAGCTCACTTTGTAGGGTTTCATTGCCCCAGGCAATGAAAGCGTCATCGTGTTCGTACATGGTGATCGTTTCCCAAGGGCAGTCTTGAGAGCAGTTTTGACAACCAATGCAACGATTGACATCAATCTCAACCATCTGTTGAAAGGTGGGATTGGCGGGATTAGGTCCTGAAACGAGCTCAATGGAGTCGACAGGGCATCCTGCGATACAAACTTCGCACCCAGTGCAACCACTTTGATGGACAATAGCGATGAGCTTAGGTGGTCTTTTGCCCTTGCGTTTAGGCTTTAAACGGGCCGTATGGTAGGGGTTTTCTACCAGGGTAGTTGACTCTTCTTCTTCTTCGTTTTTTAAGGCTTGATCGCTCATAAGCTGATTCCAGAAGGCTTGTGTGGAAAGAGGAAAACCACTGTTTTCAGGTGTTTTATTAAAAAGCTAAATCACTTGAGTATAGATCAGATTTTATACTAAGATCGGCTTATTCCCAAGATGTTTTGCTTTGATGATTTTATAAGCTATATTGCCTGAGCTGTAAATTCAAAAGGATAGGACGTTTCTCAAATGACCAAGTTAAGATTTATTACCGCTGCCAGTCTTTTTGATGGGCACGATGTATCGATCAATATTATGAGAAGACTGCTCCAGTCCAAGGGCGTCGAAGTTATTCATTTGGGTCACAATAGATCGGCTCAAGAAGTAGTTAATGCGGCTATCCAGGAAGATGCCCATGCTGTCGCATTGAGCTCCTATCAAGGGGGACACAACGAGTACTTTACCTATATTCGCGAGCTGCTCGATGAGGCCGGAGCTACTGATGTGCGCCTTTTTGGGGGAGGGGGAGGAGTCATCACTCCCAAGGAAATTAAGGCCCTCCAGGAGAAAGGAATTACGCGTATTTATTCTCCTGAGGATGGGATGAAGCTGGGGCTGGTCGGAATCATTGACGATATGATTGAGAAATCTCAATTCGATACAATTGATGGGGTAAATTTAAAAAAGCTTAAGGGAAAAGAACTCGACTATCGGGAGCTCTCTCAAGTTATCTCTTGCATTGAAAATCATGGCCAGCCTCCCTTTGAAATGGAGGAGAAGGGCATTCCAACTCCTGTTTTAGGAATTACGGGGACAGGGGGTGCTGGGAAGTCTTCTCTTATCGATGAGCTTCTCCTGCGCTTTCATCGCTATTTTCCGGTGACAAAGGTGGCTTTGATTTCTGTTGATCCTACCAAGAAAAAGACCCAAGGGGCTCTTTTAGGGGATAGAATTCGCTTGGGCTCGGCGAGCTTTGGTTCTTTTTTTGTTCGCTCGCTAGCTACGCGTGACTCTAAAACAGAGCTTTCCCCTCACATTGAGGAAGTAGTTAGTTTTCTCAAGTCTCAGGATTTTAGCCTCATTATCGTAGAAACCTCTGGTATTGGACAGGCTTCTGACGAAATTACCGCTGTCGCCAATAAGTGTATTTATGTGATGACACCTGAGTTTGGGGCTGCCACTCAGTTGGAAAAAATAGAGATGCTCGAGAGCGCTAATTTTGTGGTTATCAATAAATTTGAAAAACCTCGCTCAGAGGACGCTCTTCGAGACGTTAGAAAGCAATACCGCCGCAATCATCAACTCTTTGCAGGGCACCCTGGTTCGCCAAGTGATGAAGAGTTGCCTATCTATGGGACTATGGCGAGTAAATTTAACGACAGCGGGGTTAATGCTCTTTTTTACGATGTGGTTAAGTCGTTTGATTTTCCATCCGAAGGAATAAAGGATCTTCGGCGGGAAAAGAAGCCTGTTTGCAAAGATCTTATTATTCCTGCTGAGCAGAGTTTATATCTAAGAGATATCGCTAAAACTGTTCGCGATTATAATGCCGAAACGAAAGAGCAGGTAGAAAAACTCAAAGCTTATGAAGCCCTTGTAAAATCTTGTCAATTGGTGCCTGGAATAGAGAGTTTGAAGGGTAAACTCGACCAAGTGATGTCGTCTATTTCTCGTAAAGTTTTTAAAGAGATGGAGTCTTTTGATCACTACAAAGCTCAACTCGACAGTGGCGAGTATAGCTACACTGTTCGGGGAAAAGATTTTAAAGTGGGGACTCAGTACAGTTCCCTTAGTCATAGTGTGCTTCCTCGAGTAGCTGGACCCAAACCCCTTTCTTTAGCCGAAAAATACTGTTTTATAAGAAAGGAAAACTTTCCCGGTTTTTTCCCCTACACTGCTGGAATTTTTCCTTTTAAAAGAGTCGATGAGGATCCTAAGAGAATGTTTGCAGGTGAAGGGGGGCCATTGAGAACAAATAAGCGTTTTCACTATTTGTCAGAAAATGATCCCTTTAAGCGGCTTTCAACGGCTTTTGATTCAGTCACTTTGTATGGCGAAGACCCCGATGAGAGGCCCGATATTTTTGGAAAAATAGGGGAGGCTGGTGTTAGCATCGCGACCTTAGAAGATATGTGCGATCTCTATAAAGGCTTTGACCTCGTTGACCCAAAAACCTCTGTCTCTATGACGATCAATGGCCCTGCCCCGATTATTTTGGCTTTGTACATGAATACGGCTATTCGACAAAATCTTGAAGGCGGGGACTACTGGGATGAAAAGAAGCGGATCGAAGTTATGCAAAAAGTGCGGGGGACTGTCCAAGCTGACATTCTCAAAGAAGATCAGGCTCAAAACACTTGTATTTTTTCTCTCGAATTTTCTTTAAAATTGATGGGAGATATCCAAGAATATTTTTGTCGGAATTCTATTCGTAACTATTACTCTGTTTCTATTTCGGGTTATCACATAGCTGAGGCAGGGGCAAACCCGATAACTCAGACGGCTTTTACACTAGCTAATGGCTTTACTTTTGTTGAGTACTACCTTTCAAGAGGTATGCCTATCGATCAGTTTGCTAGCAATCTGTCTTTCTTTTTCTCTAATGGTCTTGACCCCGAATACACGGTCATTGGCCGGGTTGCTAGGAAAATTTGGGCCGTTACTTTGAGGAATAAATATGGAGCCAATCTCAAATCGCAAAAATTTAAGTATCATATTCAAACTTCTGGCCGTTCCCTTCACGCTCAAGAAATTGATTTCAATGATATTCGCACAACTCTTCAGGCGTTTATTGCTTTAAGCGATAATTGCAATTCTTTGCATACCAATGCTTATGACGAAGCTATTACCACCCCAACAGAGGACTCTGTGAGAAGAGCGATGGCCATTCAAATGATTATTAATAGAGAGTTTGGCATGAATAAAACGGATAACCCTCTTCAGGGTTCCTATTTGGTTGAGGAGTTAGCTGATATTGTCGAAGAAGGTATTATTTCTGAGTTTGAAAGAATTAGCGATAAAGGTGGGGTTCTTGGTGCCATGGAGTCAATGTATCAGAGGGGGAAAATCCAAGAGGAGTCTCTGTATTATGAAACGTTGAAAGATAGCGGAAAACTTCCAATTATTGGTGTTAACACTTTTATTGCCGATAATATAGAGGAACAGCTTAATCAAGAGATTGAGATATCTCGCTGCCCTGATGAAGAAAAAAAGAATCAAATTGCTCGCTTGAGGGCTTTTCAAAAGCGCCATAAGGAAAAGGGAGCAGAAGCTTTGATTCGTTTAAGAGAGGTTGTTCTCAGTGGAGGGAATGTTTTCGAAGAGCTTCTTTACACGGTTAATTATTGCTCCTTGGGGCAAATCACTCACTTGTTATTTGATGTAGGGGGAAAGTATCGCCGTAATATGTAGGCTGACATTAGAGGGGTGCCAGTGAAAAAAATTTATACCAAGTCAGGTGATAGTGGTGATACCGGCCTTGTCGGGGGGACGCGAGTGAGAAAGTCTGACCCTCGCCTTGATCTCTACGGAGAGGTCGACGATCTCAACTCTTGGGTTGGCGCTGCCGTGGCTCATTTGTCAGTGAAGAGTGAGGAGGTACGGGCTCCTCTAGAGAGAATACAGAATTGGCTCTTTGATTTGGGCTCTAACTTAGCTTGTGAGAGAGAAAACCGAGAGAAGTTTAAGCTTCCTAGGCTCACTGAAGAAGCGATTTATTATCTTGAGCAAGAAATAGATCGCATGGATGAGCAATTAGAACCTTTAAAAAACTTTATTTTGCCAGGTGGGGCTTTAGCAGGAAGCTTTCTTCATATTGCCAGGACTAAAACTCGCAAGATTGAGAGGAAGCTAGTGAGCTTTCTTGAAGCTTATCCTGATGACCTCCCCTGCGAAATGGTAGTTTTTATCAATCGTTTAAGCGATTACTTTTTTGTGGCTGCCCGTTTAGCTAATAGGAAAGAAAGGGTTTCCGAGACTATTTGGAAATCTTAGAAGAAAGGGCATTCTATTTAGGGATTTGGTTTTGACGTTTCGTTCTGGTGGCTTCGATGGCTTTGGCAATTTTAGTTTTGGTTTCAGTTTTTTCGTGAAGACCAACAAAGGTAATATTGGTTTTTTCAAAATTTCTAGTGTGAAGCTTTTTTTCTTTAGGGCTCATTTCACTTTTTAAAAGGCTAATTTTAACTTGACCGATGTGTATAATGTCATCGATATGGAGGTAGGTCTCTTGAATGAGGTTCCCATTCATATAGGTTCCATTAGTCGAGCCTAAGTCTCTGATGACGACTCTTCCGCTGGAGGCGATGTGAGCTGACATGTGATTACCGCTCACCATGGTGTCTTCCAATTGAACAGCGGCTTTTGCCGAGCGCCCGATCTGTTGGGCTTTCGCAGTTAACTGAAGATGGTAAGTCATATTTTTATCAGCGATTTCTAATATTAAGCTCATATAGCTCCTTGTAATTTGGTATTATACAATATATCTAGAAGTGGGTGAAACTCGGAAGGTTTAGCTATTTTAACTACCTGATTTTAGAAGGTTAGTGCTAAGGTGAGAAAAATATATTGCGTATGGAAGAAAGAATTCAAGAAGAAAGCTTAATCAACTTAACGGAGAAGGCCTTAGAGCAGGTCCAGAAGATTTTTGAACAAGAGAGTAAAGATTCTGGATATGGGCTTCGCTTAGGGGTTGTTGGAGGAGGTTGCTCGGGTTTTTCTTATAAGATTGACTTTGATCTTCAGAAGGAAAAAGACATAATTTTACAGTTTGGTGAGATTAAGGTCTTTGTTGATATCAAATCTTCTATTTATTTAAAGGGAGTGACGCTGGATTTTAAGGATGGGCTCAATGGAAAGGGATTTGTTTTTATTAATCCTAATGCGACAAACACCTGTGGCTGTGGCGAGTCTTTTTCCGTATAAAAACAATCTATCATTTCAGTCTCGTTTAGACTTGGGCATTTAAGATGAATTTTAGAGATATTGAAGACCTCCGCATTGATGGAGGCTTTTTTTCATTAGACAGCTATTCTCTTTTCTCTGTGACTGGTCAGGATGGTGAGCGTTTTCTTCAAGGTCAGCTGACGAGTGATGTAACTTCCTTAAAGGACCAAGAGTCTCAGTTTACTGTGCGTCTCAATCGTGTGGGTCAAGTGGTGGCTTGGGCCTATTTGGCAAAAATCCAAAACCAATTTTTTCTCTTAGTCCCCAATCAAGTTAAGGAGGACTTAATCTCTGATTTAGAAAAGTATATGATTATGGATGATGTGCAGATTGACTTCGTTTCTGATGCTCCCCAAGGTGTTTTGGGGCTCAATTCTGAGCTGTATTTTGATAAATCAACTTCTTTTTTTCATTTCGATTTTAACGGGGAGTCTTGTCTTTGCTTTTGGGGCAAGGGTTTAGAGTCTAAGTCTTTAGAGTTGGAAAAAAATTATTGGAAAGCTTTGGAGATTCTTTCAGGGCAACCTATTTTAGGAGTGAATGTTTTCAAGGGGCAGTTGGTTAATGAAACGAGGCTTAATTCTCTCGGAGTGAACTATTCAAAAGGTTGTTTTTTGGGTCAGGAAACAGTCGCCAAAATTGAGACACGGAGAGGTGCTGCTAAGTTTCCTATTTTACTCACCACAAATGAAATTGGATCTGTGGAAAACTCAGAAATATATTGGGAAAGCAAGAAAGTGGGGAGAATTTATTCTTCGGTTTTTATTGATGAATATCTTTATATTCAGGCGTCTCTAGGAAGAGAGCAGCGTGTTGAAGGTCGTGAGTTTAAATTTTGTGTCGGCGATAAAGAATTTATTGCTACAGTTAAACACTTTCCTTTTTTTCCCTATAGAGATTTAAAAGAAAGGGCTCAACAGTTATATGAGTTAGGGGCTAAAGCTTTTCGAGAGGGACGAGAAGAGAGGGCTTTGCAAGTATTAAAAAAATCTATTGAATTTGATCCCAATTTAGCGGACGCCTATGAATCAATTGGGGTTATTTTGGGAAGACTGGAAAAATATGAGCAAGCGATGTCTTATATGGATAAACTCTTAGGAGTTGATCCCGATTCAGTGATGGCACATACAAATAAATCGCTCTATCTTATGAAGCTTGGTAAAATTGAAGAGGCTGAAGAAGAAAAGGCGAAGGCCACCGTGGCGGGATTTGCTCAGTTGGGAAGGGATGCTGATCAAAAGAAAGCTTTTGAACTAGCTCGACAGAAGCGTGAAGAAGAAATTCAACGCCGAGAAAAAATGTTTGAGCAAGTACTTGAGATCGATCCCGACGATGTCCTGGCTAATTATGGAATGGGCGATATTTGTTTTCATCGTCAGAATTACCACCAAGCTTTACCTTTTATAGAAAAAGTTTTAGAGCAAAACTCTAAACACTCTGTTGCTTATTTATTAATGGGTAAAACGTTAATAGCTTTGGGGGAGGGAAAAAAAGCAAAAGCCATTCTAGAGAAAGGTGTTGTTATTGCTGCCCAAAATGGAGATCTTATGCCCGCTAATGAAATGCAGGCTCAGTTAAGTCAAATCAGCTAAGGCGATAGTGGGTGCCTTTTTTTTCAAGGTGTTTTTTGAGTTCTAGGCAGGATTGGTAGTGTTGTTTATTTAAGAGCAGGAGCTGATTTAGAGATTTTGAAAGCTTTTCTTGAGAGGAGTCAACAGCTTTTAATATCTCATTGATTAAATCCATTCCTGGAGGTGTAATTTTGCCATTTTGATAGGCGTGTTTAATAAGGGGGCGGCAAAAGTGAATCATCGTTGTTTCTTCAATATAGCGAGTTAAGCATTTGGCTTTCTCTTCTTGGTTAAAATCTTTGATTTCTTGGGAGCTAAGCTCTTTAAATAGGTGATAGGCCCAGTAAAAGGTAAAAACGGCGTGGTAGATGCCTCTGACTGGTCTTAGGGCACGCCTCCAAGGACTGTAATAAATTTTGTCATCGTCTTCACAGAGAAGTTCTTTGTGGCTAAGGATGCTATTCATATAATGATGCCCGTTTTCGTGGATCAGGTCATCGATAAGGTCGATAAAGTCGCGTTCAAATAAATTGAGACAGGAGAACCCTGGCAAAGTTTCCATAGAATAGCTTACAATACTGGGTTCATTGATAGGAACAATGGTGTGAGTAAATGTTTGGAAAAGCTGGAAGAGAGATGGGGTGTAGTTTTTTATGATACGAAGGGCTTTTTCAATATTTTCTTGGTGTATTTTTTCAGTCTTGAGACCTTCAGCACAGCTTGGCCTTAGCTGGAGAGTGAATTCATCAACGTGTGCGTAGGAAGAAAGTTTTTTGATAGGGTGCTGATGGATTTCGAAATCATTTTCAAAATCTATAGAACTCTCTTTTTTTTGAACAGAAATGAGGTTGAGTTGAGGAAAATCCTCTAAGTTTTTATCGAGTTTTATAAACGAACACCTTCCTATATAGAGGCGCTGATTGAAATCACCTAGTTCAGAGATAGCCAAATAGGGCAAAGGATGAGAAAGCTCTTCGGTTATCTCACCTAGGTGTACGTAATAGATAGAGAGTATTTGGTTTTCCAAAAGCTTGAGGAGGTCTTGACTAATTTCAAGGAGGTTTTCTTGGCTTTTTATCTTCTCTAAAAAAAGATTGGCGTATTCACTCTCTTCCCAGAAGAGGATGAGATCATCAGAGGCATCACTGTCTCCTGCCTTCGTATCCTCAATGAGTTGAAGAGCACTGATGAGCCGATCTATTTGAAAAACCCAATAAAACCCGATAGATGAGTATTGATCTAAGTCTTTTGATAAAAGAATTTTTCTTAAGCTGATTTGGAAAAATTGAGAGAGGTAGGGATTCTCGTAATTTTCAGCGACATCTTCTCTAAGATCCTTAATGAATTCAAAATAAATAGTTTTAAGTTCGTTAAAACATTGTTGCTGAAAATTGAAATCAAGAAATTTCATAGAGGGAGACTTTTAATTGAAAAATTCTTTAATTTCATGATGCTCGTCATATTATTTTCGTATTACTATTCTAAAATAAATTTAATGTGAAGTAAAAAGGCTCAATATTTATGCAATTTTTATTTTCCTTTTTTGTTTTTATAGGTTTTTTCGATTCGGCTTTGGGAGGTCCCTTTCAACAATCTATTTCAGATCAAGAAACCCTGAAGCACGGAAGGGAAGTTTATAAAAATCGATGTATGGGCTGCCACGGTTCCCGTGGTGATGGTCAGGGTATTGCTGCTGAGTTTCTTGACCCTAAACCTAGAGATTTTACTTCTGGGATCTTTAAGTTTAAATCGACACCCAACGAAGCTTTGCCTACCGATGAAGATATGATGCGTGTTTTATCTCAAGGTGTTTTGGGGACAAGTATGCCTAGTTTTAAACTACTACCAGAAGTTTCAAAGTACGCTGTTCTTCAGTACATAAAAACTTTTTCAAAAGTTTGGAGCAATAAAAAAAATGTAATGGCTCGAATTCAGGGTGCACCTTTTCCACTCGATGATTTTAGAATTCACAAAAAGTTTATTTTGAGAGCTAAAAAGGGAAAGACTCTCTTTCTCGACAATTGCGTCACGTGCCATGGGCGACAGGGAAGAGGTGATGGTGAGGGGGGGAGTGAATTAGTAGATGATTGGGAAAACCCTATTAAACCCGCTAATCTCACTAAAAAATTTATTAAATCTGGCAAGTCAGTGCAAGATATATATCGTGCTCTCTTAACAGGGATGGCTGGAACACCTATGCCCTCTTTTAAAGAAGCCCTAACAGATCGAGAGCTATGGGATGTCACAGCTTATGTTCTTTATCTTAGAGGGCTTAAAGCCAATATTTATGGCGATTCCCCTCCGATTAGAGAAATAGATCAAAAAGAAATGGAGTGGTAATGGATGGAAAAAAAGACTCACAGTTAGTGTGTTACCCACTAATAGAGGCTCACCTCTATTCATCGATTGTCTACATCATTATTGTTGTATTGGCAGGTTTGGCTTACTCTCTTCAATTTATTGACCTTTTTCCTTTTGAACGAATCGAATTTTTAAGTCCCGGGCGAATAAGAATGGTTCACACTCAGGGGGTGGCTTACGCTTGGACAGCCAATATCTTTTTTGCCCTTATCATGTATATTGTTCCCAAGTTGACTAAAAAGCCTATTTTAAGTGTCAAAATGGGTTGGTTTGTCTTTTACACTTATAACTTTCTTATTCTCGCAACGGTTGCCCTCATTTTAGGTGGGCAGGCTCAGGCCCTCGAGTGGGGAGAGACTCCTAAAATTTTGGATCCTTTTATTGCAGTAGTTGTAGTCCTCTTTGTTCTCAATATTGTAGGGGGCTCAATTTGGCGGGCTCGTGCAAGACCTTTTTATGTTTCCGTTTGGTATATTTTGGCTGCGCTTATTTGGACTCCTCTAGTCTATGTCATGGGTAATTTTTTGCCTGAGTATGTTTTTGAAGGGACTGGTGGGGCGACGATTACATCCATGTATATTCACGATCTTGTTGGTTTATTTGTCACTCCTGTCGGTATTGGTATGGTTTACTATCTCCTGCCAGTTTTAATGAGAAAGCCTATTTACTCACACGCCTTGTCTCTTATTGGTTTTTGGGGCTTAGCTTTTTTTTATCCGATGAACTCGGCTCATCATTTTTTATGGAGTCCTATTCCGATGTGGACTCAGTATGCTTCTGTTGTTGCCTCCGTAGGGGTGCATGTGGTGGTCTATACGGTCGTCTTTAATATTTTTGCCACATTGGCTACCGATTGGAGAAGAGTTATCGATGATATTTCTTTGAGATTTATCTTTGTGGGCGCTGTTTGTTATCTTATTACTTGTATTCAATGTGCTATCCACACGACGTTATCAGTTCAAGAAATTATTCACTTCACTGACTGGGTGGTAGGGCACGCCCATTTGGTTCTCTTTGGAACGTTTAGTTTTTGGGCTTTTGCTTTTATCTATTTTATTCTACCCAAATTAACGGGTGTTAAAATTTTTTCAGAATCTCTTAAGGAGTGGCATTTTTGGTTGTCAACTCTAGGAATTGTTATCATGGATGTCGATCTTATGTGTGCAGGTCTTGTTCAGGGGCATATGTGGAAATCTCTAACACCTTTTGTTGACACACTTATCGCCTCTAAACCCTATTGGTGGATAAGAACCTTTAGTGGGGTGGCTATTTTAGTGGGAGAAGTTTGCTTTTTTATCAATATTGTTATGACTTACTTATCTGGTAGAGAGCAGAGAGGAACTTCTTCTGCAAGGATACAGGAGGCTTAGGTATTATGAAGAGCCTTGAAAAATTTAGTACACTTTTTTTAGTGGCAGGCTTCATTTGCTTTCTCATTGCTTTTGGTGTGTTAGGGATTTGGCCGGCCTTAATGACTGATAGGCTCGAGGATGAAGTAGGGCCAGTCGATGAGGTGCCCTCAGATTTTAAAGTTTATTATAAAACAATTGAGGAATACAAAGAGGCTCTCTTTGTTGGTAAGAAGGTTTATATTAAGGAGGCTTGTTGGCATTGTCATAGTCAGTACATAAGACCTGTTGGCAATGAGAGTCCTCGCTATGGTCTTGTCTCCACACCTGGAGAGTATCAAAATGAGCTTAATAGACCTCATCTTTTTGGAACGCGTAGGGTGGGACCGGATTTAATTAGAGAAGCGGGGAAGAGAACAAACGATTGGCATTTTGCTCACCTCTACAACCCCAAAGCGACAGAGCCGGTATCTATTATGCCTCGTTACACTTGGTATTTTGATGAATCGACAAATCCTCCTACTCCAACTAAAGAGGGAGTGGCTCTCGTTGCCTATCTTCAAAGTTTGGGTGCTTGGGCTTCTCAGGTTAAAAGAAGTCAATTTGATAGAAATGAAATAACCATGCCACCGTTACCAGAGAGTGGGCCATGAATCGATATCTTACACCTGCTATTACGGCCATTGCTGTTTTCATGCTTTGTATTGCTATCTTAATAGTGGAACAAAAAGATAATATGAACAGCGTTATACTCTATGTTTGTTTGGGTTATGCTGTCGTCTGCCTTTTTTTTCTTATCTTTCAAATCTTTGCTTTTGTTAAGGCCCATACGGATTACGATGAAGAGGTTGAAGATGTTAAATACCAGGTTTTTGAGGCTGAAGGTATATCGATCAATAAAGAAGAGATCTTCTAGTCAAAGTCGTATTTTTTTACCTTGTTTTTATTGTAGTGCTGATTCTACAGAGCTTAAAGTCTTTATTATCTTAACTATTGGAGGACTTGTTTTGTGTAGTATTTTAGCTTTTCTTGGCTTTTGGTTTAAAGGCTCTTTTAAAGATACAGAAAAACTTAGTGATTGTCCTCTGAAAATTGAAGATGAAGGAAAAAGCAATGAGTGAATCAGAATTTGATAATGACAAAGTAGTTTATCAAGGAAACAAAGTTCCTCTTTTTATTAAAATTGCTTGGATTGTATTAATAGTTTGGCTTATTGCTTATTTGATTTATTTTGCTCTTCCTGACTTGATGCAGTGGGTTTGAGTTGTTCATGTTGTTATTAGAGGAGGAGCGCCAATCCAGAGTCAATAAACTATTTCTTCTTGTTTTTCACGGGGGATTGGTTTGCTATCTTTTTCTTCACAATTTCATTATACCTTTAGTGAAAAATTTGGGGCAGAACAATTTTATACTTAAAGATTTTCAGTACTATTTTATTCCTCAATTGTGGCTTTGGTTCATTTTTGTAAAGATCGATCTATCGAGAAAAAAAGAAAGCAACCTTCCTTTAGTAATAACTTTTAATGTAGTAATTGGAGTGGTTTCTTTAGGTTTTCTTTTAATAAATCTTAGAGATGGATTTTCTACTAATGAGTTTTCAACAAGTATTTCATTGATGGCGATAGGTTGTTTTTTTTTAGGGTTTTTTATTTATTTTAAAAAATTTTTCTTGTGGAATTTAAATCGATTTAAAAAACAATATTTTGGTGGATTCGTTATAGGTATAATTTTTGCCTGCTTTCAAAATAATACTACGCTGACAAAACCTATTGTATCTGCAGTAAAAGAGAATAAAAAAATTAACTACATTGATAAAACTGTTGTTCGAGTCTCTCTTCCTTCGAATCGTTTTACCAGTGGAAAGATTGCTATTAAAGGATCAGGGTTTGAAAATCAATACAGTCTATTATCTAAGGATAGGGATATTATTTTAATGAATCAATCAACGGTGAAATACCTTATTAGAATTGAATATATGAGAGATGAAAATTGGTATTTCAAAAAGGTCGTCAATATTAAGCCAAATAGTCAAACATCTGTTTCTCTTCCTGGTCAAGGTATTTATAAATTTAATTCACCTAGTAGAAAAAAAATAGGATTTTATATTTTGGTGAAGGGAAGTGATCTTTTTGAAAAAAAGACTTACTTCTTAAGCGATAAAAAGATTGAGGTGTACTAGTGCAAAGTGAGGTGCCCATTTTATTTGAGGTGATTGTTCATGTAATGGAAGTTTTTGTTGTTATCGGAATAATTACTTCTATTTATTTTGTTAAAAAATCAAAACGCAAGAGAAATGAAAGTAAAAATACGAGATAAAGAAAATATAAGAGAGAGTGTCCCTATAGAGATCGAAATTTCTGACTCTACAGGGGAACCTAGAGTTTATGTAGAAAACCTTGGTTCTGTTGGTGTGAAACTTCTCAAGGGAAAATACATGGCTCAGTTCTGGGTTATGGAGAAGGGCTTGTATCGAGTCGTCATTCGAGATAAAAAAGATATTTGGAATGAAAATGTTTTTGTTAAAGAACAGTCCTATCTATCTTTTATACAAGAGTTTACTTTTTTTCTGGCTGTTTTTTCTTTATTTTCACTAGGGGTTGTTTTATGGATGAAAAGATTAAAAAAGATAAAAAATTAGGTTATTTTTACCTCCTCTTATTCACTTTTTTTATTATTGGAGGGATCGTGACTAAAAGGGTTTTTAACCATCCCGAGTTTATGATGTTGTGGCACCTTCCAGGGGCGGTATTTCTCATTTTAGGAGGGAAAAAATTAACTCGATCGAATAGAAAAAGATATTACAATCGAGGGCATCAATAATTACTTTTCTCCAATAACCATGAAGCGGTCGTATTTATCTAGGTTTAGTATACCTGAATAATGGATCTTTTTGAGTTGAAGTTCCTCTAAAAAGTGATCAAGTGAGTGATGAGGATTGATATGTTCCTTGCAGTCAGAAAGATTATTAGACTGTAGAATAAGTAGCTTTTTCGGAGGTATTCGCACCAACCAATCGGTGAGTTTGATGTGCTCACAGCAGGTGTTAATAATAGTTGTGGGTTCTGGAGCAGTAATATGGGTTATCTTACCTGTGTCGGGATGCGCGCTTGTAAAACTGTCCTGATGGTAGTTTAAGGTCATCATATCGTGGTGAAAGGCCTTAAAGATCCATCCGTTAACTCGCCAAAAACTATTAAACTTATCGGCGATTCGATTGCTCGATGTATCTATGTCAATATTGAAAATGCGTTCAACTTTAATGTTTTGGCTACTTAAAATAAAATGGGCAGAGAGGCCACACCAACCTCCGAGAATATAAACTGTTTTGAGATCTGTTAGTGAGTGTTCGATTAGCTTTTGAATTAACCACTGCTTGCTTTGATACTGTCCTTCAGAGAGAAAGCTCTTTGGCCATTTAGCTGGTAGCCATTCTAAAAAACGGTAAAATCGGTTTAAAGAGTTTTCATCATCAAAAAACTCCCGGTATCTATAAATAATACGAGTGGTTTCTTTGAGTAGATCAGGCAGGGGGGCGCTCTGATTTTTTGCCCATGCCAAGACTATACGGTTATAGCGCCGGGTGTGGTAGAGTTCCGACTCCAATGTCATGACCACTTCCCTAGATTATATTGATTGAGTTCTGAAATGGTTTTAAAGACCCTCAATTGGGGAGCTTTTTCTTTTACCCTTAAGAGAAAATGCTTTTTCCAATTATACTTAGTAATTTTTTGATGCTTACTGGAGCACAAGACTTGTTGGTAATTATCCCAGGCTATTTTGTGTTGGTTTAACACACTGATATCAACAGTGGATACTAAGATGAAATCTCGTTCGCGCAATTCCTTTTGATAGAGAAAGCCTTCTTCAATATCTTCCAAGAAGGCTTTGTCGAGTAATATAATATTATAGACTTTTTTCACTGCTAGTGTTTTGCATTCCTCGCTGGCTTTCATCAAGCCACGGGTGCATTAATCCCGATCGTTTAGGGTTGAACATAGTTTTTTTCATACATAAACTTTGTTCGGCATCCATGTTGCAAATGGGTAGCCCTGTCGCTTGGCGGAGATAGCCAACCATATTATCGTAGTGTTCCTGATAATACCCATCTCCGACATAGAAAAGTTCCTCTTCCCAATATTGTTTTAACCACTCGTAGTTTGAAATAAGATGAGGATTAAAATCCTTCTCTGTAAGCGTTTTGAAGACTCCTAGCCGAGCGCCAAAGATAGCATAGATTCCGTTGACTACGTCAATGCCTACGGTAAGCCAAGTAATGAGGCGACGAAGATTGACTGGGGCGATGACTCCCATGCCATTTTTTCCTACGAGCTGCCTCTCGCCGTTACTGTTTAGGCAGAGTTTTACCCCTTCGCGAAAGCCTGTTCGAAAGGCTTGAAAAGGGCTGGCATTGCAGTAGGAATAAGAATAGTAATCGTTCATTTGAAAATAGGGTAGTTGAAAACACCAATCGGTGTTTTTACCACTGTCGTGGCAGTCTAGATTTAACAACAACTTTTTAGGCCAAAGTTTGATCCCTCCATTGCCATAAATTAGACCATTAATGACATTTTTAGCGGCCCAACTATAGACGTAGTTGGGATTGAGGTTCTGAAGTTTTAAATCAGAAAAATCTCTAGTGACTCGGTTGTCACCGTCAATGATAAAAAGATGTTCCGTTGTCACTAGGTCGGCAGCTTTCCGATGGGCTCGATCAAAGCCTTTCATACCGTGAACTCTTTTGGCCTTAGGAAATTTATTGAGGAGGTCGCGATAATTTTCTTCAGCATTGGGTTCGTCATAGGAAATGTAGACGATGTTAAAGTCAGAAACTTGATTTCTCTCTTTCATAGGCTTTCCATTTTTCGTTGAAAAAGATTTTCGAGGTAATCAAAATCATTAATTTTTTCCATCATGGCCGTTTGGCGGTGGTGTTGTCCGAACTCACATCCCATTTGAGCCCCTTTGAGGGCCCACAGTCCGAAGGGCTTTTCTTTGCCAACCGTCATCCAAATTTGAAGTCGCTCACGAGTCTTTGGGTCACTCTTTTTTATGCATTGGGCTTGGAGCTTGGCGCATTCGCGGAAAGCGGATCGCCATGTCTCCAGGGGAGAGGTGTTAAAATGGGTTCTGCTGGCTATTTTTTCTTGGATATAATAGCCTCGTTGAGCTATTTCAGTAGTGAAATCGATATAGTGGTCAGTGGGAGGATTTTCTTTTGGTCGTGTGAAGAGTTTTTTCGGCCAAAGCTTGATGCCGCCATAACCATAGATAAGCCCATTGACAGGGTTTTGGCAGCGCCATACATGGACTTTTTCTCGGTTGGAGGACAAGTTTTCGATATGCTCCCAGTCAAAGTCCTCTCTAACGTAATTGTCGCCGTCAACGGTATAGAAATGCTCTGTTTGAGCCTGTTTAGAGGCTTGGTGGTAAGCCTGGCCAATGCCAGTGACTCCTTGAATTCTTTTAGCGTAAGGGGCTTGGCGTAAGAGATGTTGCCAATTGACTTCGGCGTTAGTTTCTCGATAGGAGATAAAAAAAATATCGTACTTTTGCACAACTGAGGATATAGCACACTCAAAATATTATTGTATACTTTGAAGCGATGATTTCATTTTGTATAACGTGTCATAAGCGTCAATGGCAGCTTGAACAAACCCTTCCCAGCAACCTAGCACTGGCCCGTCAGTTTGGTTACGAGATTTGCTTGGTGAATTATGGGGCGATAAAAGAGCTAGATATTTATATTGAGGAGAACTTCTCTGGGGATAGAGAGGATAAAGTCTTGCGCTATTATTCGACGCCAGCACCTCGCTTTCACGCCTCTCACGCCAAAAATATTGCCCACCTTTTAGGGACTCGCGATATCGTCTTTAATCTCGATGCTGATAACTATATTACTTCGTTTCATCAAACGATTTATAAATTGTTGTCGGAAAATCCGAATGTAGTCGTTCACAACTGGTCGGGCTCTTATGTTGATGGGACTTACGGGCGTATTGGCATGACTAAGAAGAATTTTGAAGAGCTAGGGGGGTATGATGAATCCTTCCGAGGAATTGAGTGGGAAGATGTAGACCTCATTATGCGGGTTCAAAATAAGAAATTAAAGTATCACCTCATTCCCTTTCTCGATTCTCCTTTGCCAGTATTTAATACGCAAGAGCAGAAAGTTTGTTACACTGATTCTCCCAATAGCTATGCTGACCTCTACCAGTACAACTCTCATCGTTGTCAAATAAATCGCTGGCGAGGTGTGATACAGGCCAATGAGAGAAGGTTTTTTGGTCTTTCCGAGGGGGAGCTTGCCGGCTCAGGAACTTTTCAAACTGGATTTCGAAATGAAACTCCATGGGTTCGTCCTTTGAGAGGTTTGCAGCATTTTGCCTCTGATATTTTAGAGGTTGTTTATTGGAAATTGATTCATGCCAGTAGTATTTTTCTCTATTGGAAAATACTTCATCCTATTTTTATCTTTCTCTACTGGAGGGTGTGGCAACCGTTTTTTATTTTTCTCTATTGGAAGATTCTCAATCCGACTTATACCTTTCTCTGTTGGAGAGTTTTGCACCGGATCTATATTTTTCTCTATTGGAAGATCATTTATCGATTCAGTTTGCAGATTTATGGAAGAGCATTACATCCAGTTTTTGTCTTTTTTTATTGGAAAATTTGCTATCGCCTTTATTGCATTTTTAAGTACAAAGTTATTTTGCGGATACAGCGTATTTGGAATTGAATACTTATTGATATTTTAGACTGTAAATTGAGATGGCGATTAAATTAAAGACGATTTATGATTTCATTTTGTATAACGTGTCATAAGCGCCAATGGCAGCTTGAACAAACCCTTCCCAGCAACCTAGCACTGGCCCGTCAGTTTGGTTACGAGATTTGCTTGGTGAATTATGGGGCGATAAAAGAGCTAGACATTTATATTGAGGAGAACTTCTCTGGGGATAGAGAGGATAAAGTCTTGCGCTATTATTCGACGCCAGCACCTCGCTTTCACGCCTCTCACGCCAAAAATATTGCCCACCTTTTAGGGACTCGCGATATCGTCTTTAATCTCGATGCTGATAACTATATTACTTCGTTTCACCAAACGATTTATAAATTGTTGTCGGAAAATCCGAATGTAGTCGTTCACAACTGGTCGGGCTCCTATGTCGATGGGACTTACGGGCGTATTGGCATGACTAAGAAGAATTTTGAAGAGCTAGGGGGGTATGATGAACGTTTTAAGGGAGTGACTTGGCAGGATGTTGATCTTTTGATGAGGGTCAATAATAGGGAATTATCCTATCACCTCTTGCCCTTTTTTCACAAATCTCTTCCTATTCCTAATACTCAAAGAGAAAAAATACGCTACACAAATTCTCCTCATGATTACACGACTCTCTATCTTGATAATTTTCATTTGTTAGAAAAAAATCGTTGGCGTGGTGTTGTACGGGCCAATGAGGGAGAGCTCTTTGGTCTCTCCAAAGGAGTGCTTGTTGGCACAGGGCTTTGTCAGACGGGATTCCAGAGTGGAGCACCCTGGGTTCGACCCTTAACAGGGATTTATCATTTTTGCGAAGATATTTTTGAGAAGATTTATTGGACATTACTTCACCCTGTTTTTACCTTTCTCTATTGGAAAGGAATTCATCCCATTCTTACCTTTCTCTATTGGAAAGGAATTCATCCCATTCTTACCTTTCTCTATTGGAAAGGAATTCATCCCATTCTTACCTTTCTCTATTGGAAAGGAATTCATCCTATTCTTGCCTTTCTCTACTGGAAGGGCATCCATCTCACCCTTATTTCTTTCTATCGGAGAAAGGTTTACCCGGCCCTTATCTTCTGTTATTGGAAAGGGATACACTTCCCTCTTACTTTTCTCTATTGGAAAATAATTCATCCAGCTTTATTTTTCTTTTACAGAGGTGTTTTACTCTTTTATTGGAAAATTTCTTACCCACTAGGTCTTTTCTTCTATGGAAGAATATGGCGCCCTTTAGGTCTTTTTTTCTATTGGAAAATCTTTTATCGCCTCTTTATTTTGATTCGCTCGATAGGGATGTTTTTTTATTGGAAGGTCGGTTATCGCCTTTATTGTGTTATTAAGCATAAAATTGTTTTGAGAATTTTGAGAATTGGGAGTCGGGTTTTAGGAGTGTTTTCTCATTAGACTGAAGCGTAATAAACCGAGCACACTCCCTATTCCCATGACGATATTGTCAGCAAAGTGGGCAACAAGAGATTTCCCTAGGAAGAGGGGGCTTTTGGTTTGATGGTAGAGATAGAGAGCGTAATGAGCATTGAGTAAAAGGAATACAGTAGCCAGTATCAAAACACCTTTCCAAGAGTAAAAAGAACTCGCCAGTAGTAAAGCTACGCTTAGAAGAGAAAAGAGCTGGCGGCGAGAAACATGGCTAAAACAGCCACTACGGTATTGTTTCCAACCTCTATGGGTCAAGAAGGTTTTTCCAAAGTGAAAAGGAATGACAAAGTTATTTTTGAAAAAAGAGAGGAAATTGTATTTTTTTAAATGACTAACTTCTAACTCTTTCAGCAGGTGAATCTTTTTTCTTTGAGAAACTAATGTTTGCCCTAGGGCGGTGTCCTCTCCCAAGCGGATGCTTTCATCCCAAGGAGTAAATGCTTGTCTTCGAATAGCGCAGATGGCTCCCAAGAGAAAGTTTACCTCTCGATCGAGCAGAGAGAAGTGGTAGTTCATATAGTAGTTTTTATAGCGGCTGAAAAAAGAGTCAGTGTCTGTTTGCTTGGAGTACTTTCCCGTTAGAGCGTCAACCTCCGGATGCTTAGAAAAATAGGAGGCGATCAACTTTAATGGATGGGAACTAGTAAAAACGGTATCGGCATCGATAAAAAGAAAAATATCTCCGGTGGCCATTTCAACGCCTCTATTTCGGCTGTAGCTTGGCCCACGGTTTCGATTGTTGATAGCGAACTTATCAACTTGATTTTTTATTTTTTGAACTTCTTTGTTTGTTGAAGCGTCGTCAATGACAAGAATCTCGCAATTATTGATGCCATGGCATTTCTTAATGGCTTCTATACAGCGAGTGAGGGTTTGGGCGGTATTGTAAACGGGAATGATAATAGATATTTTACTTGTGGCCAAAGGCAGGATCCTCAATGTATTGCGGTTGACTGTTAATTTTCCAGTGTTCAAATGTTTGGTCTTGATTTTGTTTGATAATGGTGTTGGTAATCATCATTGACGTGAGAATGGAGTGGTCTTGGTTATTATAGCGATGCATGCCATTGCGTCCCGAGAGATGTAGTTTAGGGTAGTGGTGTTTTAAGTAGTCGATGATTTCTTCCAAGCGCTTTTTGTAGCCGAGATCGTAAACGGGATAGGCTTTGGGAACTCGGATGATCTTAGAGTTGCACAGGTCTTCTCTTTTGATAAAGCCTAACTGCTTGAGCTCACGCCAAGCTAGCTGAACCAGTTCATCATCGCTCGTTTTCCA
Organism: Bacteriovoracaceae bacterium; assembly: GCA_965206965.1. GTDB lineage: Bacteria > Bdellovibrionota > Bacteriovoracia > Bacteriovoracales > Bacteriovoracaceae > CBDBLK01. Next base: position 1,409,897 of record OZ242254.1, read on the forward strand.
AAAGTGATCATTTTCATCACAAAAGTATTCCATGCCTAAACAGGCCATCTCGGAAGAAGGGACCATATCTTTGGACCAGCGCTTGAAATTTTGAATTCGGCTCACTTGTAAATGGGGTTCATGGATATAAATCCAATTATCGGGAAAAGATTGGTCATTGTCTCGAAACATGACGGCGACCATCACCATCGAGCGGAAGGAAAATTGGCTCGCCTGTTGAGAGATGCGTCCTTGGGGGGAGAGAGACAGTAAATTGATGATTTGGGGGATGGGGATAGTGGAAATGAGGTGCTCACTTTGGACAAGATATTCTTGTTGTTGAGCGGAAAAGGTGACCTGCCAGTGATTGTCAAATTGACAGCGAGAGAGTGTGGCTCCCATTTTAAGCTCAGCGCCCAGGGCGATAGATTTTTTGGCGCATTCTTGCCACATCATGCCCGGGCCATATTGAGGATAGTAAAAAGACTCCTGAAGAGTTCTAAATTTTTTTCTTGTGAACTTAAACAGAGTGGAGATAATAGCATGCCCCAAGGAGAAATTTTGAATTCTTTGAGCTGCCCAATCTTTAGAAATTTGATGACAGGGGCGTCCCCATACCTTTTCTGTGTAGGAGCGAAAAAACTTTTGATAGAGCTTGAAGCCAAATCTTCTCTGTGCCCAATCCTCGAAGGTTTGGTTTTGGCCTTTGACTTGGCATTTGCTTCTCAAAAAGGAAAGGACAAAACCCAAGGATTCTCTCAAGCCAACTTTACTCAGGGTGTCCCAGAGACGTAGAGGGTAGTAGAAAAATTTTTTCTGATAGTAGATACGCGAGAGTCTGGTACTGGGAAAGAAGTGGTTGGGAAGTATTTCGTGCCAAAAGTTTTGGACTCTTTTTTCTTTGGTAAAAAATCGATGTCCACCAATGTCAAAGTAGTAGCCTTGGTGAGAGACGGTACGGGAGAGCCCTCCAACGCTGATGGGGTCTTTTTCTAATAGCAAAACGCTTTTTTCTGCTTTAGCTAATTGATAGGCAGCGCTTAACCCTGCTGGCCCTGCTCCAATGATAATGACGTCGTATTTTCTCAATTGCCTTTACTCTCAGCTGGGAGATAAAATGATCTTTTTTTGGACCATAAGGCCTGGGCGTTATCAATGAGAACAAGCTTTTTTTGGATTTTTCTGCTGCTAGGTTTCATCGCTCGTTGCCTTTATGCCTTCAATGCTCCCTATACTCTCGATGAGTACCATGGTCATACTATTTTACAGTTTTCTCCGTGGACGGAAATCTTTTATTTCATTAGCATTTTTGATACTCAGCTTCCTTTGTTTTACCTTCTCTCTTGGCCTCTCGCAACTCGCTTGAGCTTAGAAGACATCTTTCTTTTGCGTTTGCCCTCTTTATTTTTTTATGCTGTGTCTTTTTTTGTGGTCCGCAAAATTGCCCATCGCTATCTTAAAACAGTGGGAGCTCTCACTTTTTTCTTTTTGGTTAGCTTCTCACCCTTGCTCTTCACCCAAACCCTCTATTTTCGGCCTTACGCTCTCTTATGGTTTTTCTCTCTACTGAGCTTTTTCTACTTTATCGCTCTTTACGTCGACGGTAAAAGGGATAAAGGCACTTGGGCGGGGTTTACCATCACTCTTCTCTTTCTCGTGCAGCTGCATTATTTTGGGGTTCTCTTGGTTTTTCTCTACCTTAGCTTTTTATTGTTGAGTCCTGGCAAGCGGCTGCCTCTATGGCCATGGGGTTGTAGCCTAATAGTTTTTTTATTGATGGCGCTCTCTCCCCACCTCTACTACATGGCGAGAAATTTTAATATGCACCATGTTTGGCGCCGAGACCCTCAGTTGGGCGATCTCTTAGGCCTCATTGGTGAATTAATGGGGGGAAAGGGGCTAACCGCCCTCTTTTTCTCAGTTGGGTTCTATTTGCTCTTAAAGAAGAGACGCTTTTTGCTTCAGACTCTGGGTTCGCCCTTGGGGCTAGTTTGCCTGGGGTTGAGCTCTTCAGCGGTTCTCATCACCTTTTTTAAAAGCGTTTTCTCTGCTCCAGCGATGGATGTACGCTTTTTAATTATTATTACTCCGCCTCTCTATTTACTGATGGCTAAAACTTTTGACTTAATCCTAGAGAAGGAATTGCCGTAAGTTTTTTTCCCTATTTAAGGAGTAGGTGTGGGTAGGGTTATCTTGAGGCAACGAGCAAAGATTCTATAGTCAGTAGGAGCTCCAACACTAGGTGTTTGTAAGTAGCATTTGGTTCCATCCCTGGGCTCAACGCTAGCGTGACTACCCTCTTGCGGGGAGTTTCTCTTCCAACCCCCACAGTCGATGACGGTTTCACCGGTTCCACATTGAACTTGCCTTTGCCCAGAACTAGTACCAGTCACATTGTGGTAATTAGTAACTATGTTGGGGATAAATTGGAGGTCACAGCGGCCACTGGAAGGGTCACCAGGAGGATGGATATAACTTCCTCCCATTTGTTCACAGGCTTTTTGTCTTGCAGTGTCTACAGCATTTTCTGTTGCTGAATAGCATTCAATGAGCCCATCGGCGCTGGTTGTTTTAACGGAGAGAGGAATCTTTCTGCTAGGGGTTTTATTTCCTTGTATTAGTGGGCTTTTTCGTTCCCACCTGACCTTGAGATCGATTTGGCCAACTTGGTCTGTAGTCCCACTGAGGGTGACTAGGGCGCCCGTAGGCACTTCTAGGGTAAAGCTTAGTATTTTTAACAATTTGTTTTCCACTCTTCCCCCGTACTCACTGAGTGGACCAGTTGTTTTAAAAATGTCTGTATTGTTGCGATTTTTAATGGCTATTAGGGAACGACCGTTTTGAACGGGTTGTCCATCTCCTATCGTGAATTTGCAGGCGTTGGCATTGAGAAGTGTTCTCGAGATTTGTTGAAGGAGGGCTGTTTCTTCGTGATTAATTTCCGCCATTTTTTGAACGACAGCTTGTTGTCTCATGATGTTCATAAGAGTCACACTAAGTCCACCGATGATAGCAGCAGCCACCAACACTTGAACGAGGGTGAATCCACCTTGGGCTACTTGTTTATTTGACCACGTCTTTTTATTTTTTTTGTTGGCGACGGCGCCAGTGAGGCGACCAATGGCCATAAATTGATAGAGGGCCATTCTCAGTAGCCAGAAATAATGTCCCGATTTTAAGAATCCCTTAAAACACTCCCAGTGTTTGTCGATAAAAAAGTGCAGAGGGGAAGTGAGCGAAAGGGTTTCTTGGGGTTGGGAATCTACAGGCTGGCTTTGTTTCCACTTTTTAAGGTAGTCGCCTTTAGTGTGGCCGTGCCAAAAGGCGCGTAGCAGGTAATCCCAAAAGCTTACTCCATGATAGTGAACGTGAGCGATGGCCTTCTCACTGGAGGCTAGTTGATATCCTTGCCGGTGAATGCGTTTAGAGAGGTCGATGTCTTCGTGCCTTATCAGGCGGGTATCAAACCCTCCGACGGCCAATAGGGCCTCTCTTTTGTAGAGGCAAGCGGCTGAATTGATCATGGGGGATTCAAAACAATCAATGGAGAGAAGTGAGTATTTTCCCCAGGTGTCTTGACCAATATTGAAATGGCGAAAGCGATTGAGGCTTCTAGAGCCAAGGGCCCGCGAGGGAATCACCCGGCACTCTGCTCCCCCCACTTCTGCGGGGCTTAGTGCTTTGGCCATCTCTTGCAGCCAATTGGGTTCGATATAAGTGTCGGCATCGAGAAAGGCGATCAGATCTCCTTGAGCCGCTTCGATTCCTTTATTGCGGGCAAAAGAAGGTCCCTGTCGATTTTCCGAGAGGTAGCGAACGGAGGGAAACCTTTGGGCAATGGCAGCAGTTTCATCGGTTGAGTTGTTGTCGACGACGATGACTTCCAGGTGGTCTTGAGGATAGTCGGACTCTAGGATCGATTCGAGGCACCAACGCAATGTCTTAGCAGCGTTATAAGCGGGGATGACAACGGTGAGAGAGGGGTACTGCTGAGCCAAAATAAACACCTGGTTGAGAGTTAATAGAGCTAAACTCATTTTATCAGCTTCTGGCCATTCAAATCAATAAGCTTACTCTTTTTAAGTAGTTAAAACTTTCTGGGGGTAGCGAAAGTTCCTCTTATTTGCGGAGATCTCCTAAATTTTGCCTTGATGGCGTGCTTTCACGAGCTCTCTGATACCTAATCGGTAGTATCGTTGATCTACCCTGTACTTGTTCCCCCAAGAGGCTTCCCCTAGGGAGAGGTGCATGCATTTGGTGGGCTTAAGGCCAAGCTCGTAGCAGACGCTCTCCTGGGCCTCTTTAAATCGCTTAGGGATATGATCGAGATTAAAGCGCTCCATCATATAAAGACCGACTCTCGCCGCTAGTAAAACGGTGTGGTCGCAATCGTTTTGCTGACAGATGGGAAAGGAGTCCCGATAGTCGCTATAGCGAATCCCCGAGCGGATATTTCCCAGTCCCATGCCTTTGGTTAAGGAGAAGCTGACTGCTTTGATCGCTGGATGTCCAAGGTCGGCTTCAATGCCCCAACAGGTTCCTATGTAAGCGCAGTCCACCTCTACGGGCACCTCTAGCCTGAGTGCTTCGTCGAGAACTTCTTGGAAGTAAGGGTGGACGTCTCCGGTGCTGCAAAAGGGGAGGGAGACGATAATATAATCGTTTTCTTTTAAAGACTCGTCTTCGAGAAAGGCAAAGTCGGGGTTAATTCTTTTGTGATAGGCATATTCCCCGCGGAAGAGGCGTAAACGCCGGTGGGCGTAGCGATGGTAGGCTTCATCAAAAGATTGAGTCGTTCCGTTAATCAAGTGCCGCTCGGAAAAGCGCTCTAGTCCCGTAAGTTCATTGAGCTTGGTCTGGTGAATGAGTTGGTGGTACTGTGCCAAATAATCTTGGCGGCAGAGCAGCCCCGGGGGCTCTTCTAAGAGGGAGGAAAAGGAGATTTTGGTGAGGGTTTGCCAAAACTGATAGTCGTAGATGGCCTGGGTTTTATTAGAAACTAAGGATTTCATTTTAGCCGTGTCAGGCATGCCAATTCTCCGGCGCATTCGAGGTTTCTAAGTGAGGAGCCAGCTTTTGGTGCAAGAGAGGGAGGGCCTGAGCGAAATTTTCTTTCCTGATGAGATCCATTTTTTTTGTATAATCCAAAAAGAGAGGAAAATGAGCTGAGAGGTCTTCTGAGTTCATGTAATTGATATAGCTTTCCAACATCGCTTTGGTTTCCTGGCGGCGCAACTTTTTAATCTTTTGATCGAGAGGAGAGGAGTTATACCATTCGTCTAACCAGTCAAAAAAGCGGCGGTAGTGCCGGGTAATTTCTTCTTTAATGGGCTTCGGAAAAACCTTGAGGCTTAAATAGGGAGGGTTGTGCAAGGGGTGGTGGCGCGCTCGGGTGGTTTGTAGGATTGTGGATTGCAACCTCCAGCGAATCAGCTCGAGAATATTAAAAGCATTGTAGGCTTGCACGGTGGAAGAGAGCCAAACCTCAAAAGGGCCTTTGACTTGGTGGAGCTTTTTGATATTGGCTTCGATATTTTGCCACTTGCTAGGAGAGCGGATGTAGTCGTTGGCCTTGTCGTATCCGTCAACGCTAATGCCAAAGCGAACTTTCTTAAAATGCTTCCACAGAGAGAGGGCCCGGGAGGGAAGCACGGTTAGGTTTGTATTGTATTCGAGAGTGATTTGAGAGGCTCTCCCCTTCTCAATGCACCTCTCTAAAAGTTGGTAGTGCTTTTCAATAATGAGTGGCTCTCCTCCCACAGTGTAGATGTAGAGAATGTCGTCAAAGTGGTTTTCAATTTCTCTCCAAACGTGATTCTGGTCGATCCAACCGTAGTCGTTGTGCAGAGGTTTCCAATGTCCTTTTTCATCTTGGGCCATTTGAACCTTGCCGTGGCCATCGTAGAAAGAGTCTTCGTTCCAGACTTGGTAGTAGTCGTTGTACCAGTAGTCACTGTCCGTGGGGCCACACATTCGGCATTTTAAATTGCACCTGTTTCCAAAGCGAATATCGCAAGTCAAAATGGGCACTTGTCGGGGATTGATGGAGCCGTCCGCGGCAGTGGCTTCTTGAGCTTGATCGAAATTAAAACTTTCTTTCCAATGTTCTCTCTCGTATTGACGGCGACTTCGCAGGGAATTGCTTTCTTCCGTCAGGCAACGGATGCAGGCTGGATGGTCTTTTCCTTTGATCATGCTCTGGCGAATTTCTTTTAAAAGAGAAGCGTTTCTTATTTTCGGGTCGGCAATTTGGCTAATATTATAGGCTTTTCCCTGTTGGTCTCTCAAAGTTCCTTTGTCCTCACTATTGTTAGTGTGGCAGCAAACCCTAAGGTCTCCGTTGTTTCTTATCGCTAGATGGACCCACGGTAGGGGACAAAATTTATCTTTATTATTAGTCATAAGTCTCGATAATAAGGGGTTAAAATCTGAAAGAGTTCAGGGCAAACTTCTTCAAGTTTTTCCCCTCTTATCTTGTCGAGTTGCCGAGTATAAAATTGAAATCTGGAAAAGTGTTGGCTCAAGTCTTCCGCTTGCATAAAACTAATATGGCCCTCAATCAACTCGATGGCTTTGTTGTAAAGGCGGTTTCTTTCTTCTCTCTTTTGTTTTGAGTGATCTTCTAGGCATTGCTTAAGTGCGGGGTAAGAGTTTCGCAAAATGGTGGTGATTTTGGGTTTAACTTCTCTTGGCAAGGCTTTAATGTTGAGAAACTTGGGGTTGTGAAGCAAGTGGGGCGAGAGAAGAGGCTCAACTTGCCAGTTGTTGATGCGTTTGAATTGCGAAGTAATTTTCCACTGAATCATTCGAGGGAGATCTAAAATATTATAGATTTGGATAGTGGGAGTGAAGCGTAGATTAAAATTGCCTGGAGCGCAGTCTAAGCGGTGAATGATGGCTTCGACTTTTTTCCATTGGCTGGGGTGGCGAATATAATCGTTAACTTTACCAATGCCATCAATGCTGATGCCGATACTGACTTCTTTAAACATTGGCCATAGAGACCAGAGTTTGTTGGGTATGAAGGTAGCGTTGGTGTTATAGTCGAGAGTGATGTGTTGAGCACGGTCTTCTTGAATACATTTTTCTAAAATTTTTAAATGCTTTTCCGCTAAGAGGGGCTCTCCACCAGTGAGGTGGAGCATTTTTAAGTTGTTAAAGTCAAAGTCGATATGGTGAAAAAAATGGTCGCTTTCAACCCAGCTATAGAGATCGTTGACGGGTTCCCACTTTCCTTGATCATTTTTTACGAGGTCAACTTTTTCTCCCTTTTCTTCAACGTAGTGGGTGTTTCCCCAGGTTTGCACAAAATCATCATAACATTGATTGCTAGAGCTGGGGCTACAGGAGCGGCATTTAAGATTGCACTGATTGCCCAACCTTAAATCGAAAAAGCGAATGGGGATAGAAGAGGTGTCAATGGTGCCGTCTGATGAGGTGTGCTTGAGGGCCAGCTCGTAGATGCCCTCGTGGGTTTGGCGGATTTTTTCCCTAAGCCGACGACTGGGAAGCCCGTTGGCTTCTTCTTGCTGACAACGGAGGCAAGCCGGATGTTCAAGACCTTGAAGCATGGTCTTTCTAATTTCTTTGGCTAAAGTAGCATTTCGGCTTTCACTAAGAAAGTCTCTGCCAATATTGTAGGGAGTAGAGTCTTGCTTGCGATAGATGCCTTTACACTCGCTGGTTTGAGCACTTGAGCACAGCCTAAAGTCACCGGTATTGGTAGTGGAAATAAAAGACCATGGCAAAGGGCAAAATGAAGAGGGAGCTTTCATCGGAAAGTTCTTTTTTCTTGGGGGAAAGTGGTGTCAGACACTGGCTTTTCCATGGAAACTTAAGGATACTGAGATTCTGTGAAAACCACAACTCCCGACAAGAACCTTTCGACCTTCTGCATCCTCCCTTGGATTCACCTCAGTACGCGACCCAATGGTCATATGCGTGTTTGTTGTACCGCTAACGCCAGTTCGGTAGGTGCTACTGATGATAAAGCTCACGGCGGAGAAGTGGGCATCTTAAAGAATGAAGACGGGAAACCGGCCAATTTTAATCACACCGATTTAGACCGCGCTTGGAATAGTTCCTATATGAAAAATGTGCGCCGGGATATGATGAATGGCAAGATACCCCCTTCTTGCACTAAGTGCTTTAAGGAAGAAGGGGCCGGTCATCGCAGCAAACGGCAATGGGAGACAGAGTTTTGGTCAAAGGAAATTGACCCCCAAGAGCTGCTCGCAGAAACTTGTGAAGATGGCAGTATTCCCCCCAAGCTCTACTACATTGACCTAAGGTTGGGAACGAAGTGCAATCTTAAATGCGTTATGTGTTCACCTCATGACTCTTCCCATTGGGTTGAGGATTGGAAAAAGCTTTATCCGGCGATTGAGAACGACAACCTCAAAGGAACTATGCAGTGGAATAATCACGGTAGAATTGATGGGGCTTCTTACAATTGGTACCAGAGCAACCCCCATTTTTGGAGTCAGCTGTACGAGCAAATACCCCATATGAAACAGCTCTATTTTGCTGGGGGAGAGCCCACCATTATTGAGGAGCATTTTAAACTGCTAGAAAAGTGCATTGAGATGGGTTATGCCTCTCAAATTCAGTTGAGGTACAACTCCAATGGAATTGTTCTCCCCGATCGGATGTTTGAGTTGTGGGAGTCGTTTAAAAGTGTGCGCTTTCACTATTCTGTCGACTCTGTGGGAGAGATGAACGATTATATTCGCCACCCTTCTCAGTGGAAACAGATGGTGGAGAATTTTTGGCGATTGGATGAAACGAGTGATCACGTCGAGGTGACTATCGCTTGTGCCGTTCAAGTTCTCAACATGTACTATATTCCTGACTTTATTAAGTGGAAGGTGGCTCAAGGGTTTAAGAAGGTCAATCCTTGGCCGCTAGGTGCGGGGCTTATCAATTATCACTTTGTCTACCATCCGGCCCATCTCAATGTTAAAATTCTGCCTCAGTGGTTTAAAGATCGAGTGGTTCAGAAGTATGAAGATTTTTACGGATGGCTGGAAAAGCATGTCGCTCCCCACGGGGGAGAGCGCTATTCTTACCAAGAATTTATGGGCGCTAATTATGGAATAAAACGCCTTAAAGGCATGGTTTCTTTTATGAACTCTGAAGACTGGTCGGTGCGCTTGCCCGAGTTTCAAGAGTACATCAAAAGAATGGATCAGATTCGGGGAACTCGTTTTGAAGAGGTCTTTCCCGAAATGAAAGAATTACTGTAACTGCTCACGTTTCAAGCTGTGCTTTAGCATCAGCTTCGTTCTCACTCCTTGCTGCTCAGCTAAGTCTTGAAGGGAGGGTGAGGAGCGTCTTTATGTTTCGGTATTTTGCTGTCCACACTCGAAACGCAGGAAGGGGTCCTGCAAGGGGTAGGTTCTCGAAAGAGGCGAAAACCTGTTTCGATATGACCAAGGGGCTCGTCGTGGCAGCTGTAGCTGCGCTTGATGTGTCCATCGGGTTCGCGAATGACAATTCCTTGAAAGCCGGCGTGACAACGCCAGCCTTTAAATTGATTGAAGTTAAAAGCGTTGAATCTCTCTGCTTGGTCCATATACCACTTTTTACCGCTTGAATCTTGAAGTTCGATTTGCATTTTCTGGGGCACGCTGGTGCTGTCCCCATTGTCGATGGACATTTGCTTAAGCGGTAGGTGAGGGCGAGGCCTTTGGGAGGATTGCCCTCGCTGGGTCATTCTCTGGGTGGTGTAGTCTCGTTGGGGCATTCCGTTTTGCAAGAGGGCCAATTGCTCGACAGTATAACCTTCGACTACCTGGCTAGCGGTTTTGTTGGACTGAGGTTTGAGGGTGACATTGATTCCTGCCTGGTGAAAAAAGAGGGCCTCGCGGTAATAGTCTTCAAACATAGCGGGCACCATGACCATGTTGATGGTCACTTGAATGTCGTTTTCTTGAAGAAAGAGAATTTTGTCGCGAAACTCTTCTTTTTTGGCAAATTCTCGGTGCCAAGAAGCGGTGACGCTAACGCGATGAAGGTTTTTTGTCGCTTTAGCATATTTTTCAAACCATTTAATTTTGAGAGATAGATTGGAAGTCATATGACAGGACTGATAAGAACAGTTGGCGAGGTCGTCTCCGTAGTGCTGGAGAAGGTCTAGATAGCCGGAGTGAAGGGTTGGCTCTCCCCCTGAAAAAGAAAAATGAAAGGAGTGAAAGCCATTTCCTCGCGCCTGACGCTTAATTTCGTTCATGGTCTCGATAAGGAGGGGCAAGGGACGGTGGTCTTTTGTATCAGAGCGGGCGTAGGGCCAGCAATAGCTGCAGTGGTAATTGCAAAAGCGCCCTAGCAGCCAGGAGACATTGAAAATATCTCTGTAGAGTAAGCTTCTTTGACCAACGCGAGTGATATCTTCAAAGGGGATTTCAGTGAAATCGTATTGGGACCATTGGAGGTTGGTATTACTCTTCATTGGTATTGGTCCTTAAATTGATCAAAAAGAGTTCCGCAAGTTTTGGCGCACACCTTTAGTTTTCCCTGTTCGAGGCTTTGGCAGGACCAGCTCGTTTTAATTTTTTTAAAGAAATCACCACGGACGATTTTTTTAACGGGAATTTTTTTGGCGTCGATAGCTTCTTTTCCCCCCGTGGTCTTGATGAATTGCCAAATGGGTGTTCCTTCACGAGGAAAATACCAAAGATACATTTGGTTGGCTGTCCAACAACACGGAAAGACCAGCCCTTCGGCACTGACGTAAACGCTTTTTTCCCGGGCGACTTTGCAGCGGATGGGTGTTTGGTTGAGGTACTCGTGCATACTGCCAAATTGAGAGATGATTTGTTGTTCTTTTTCTAGGCTTTTATTTTGATACTTTTCGTGGAGAGGTTTTTCCAAATGGTATTCGATTGAGCCCTTTTTATCGCACACTTCTTGCTGTTCTTTTCCCCCCAGTTTTTGATTGGAAAAAAAGCGTCCCGTTTTCTTAACGGTGAACTGACTGAAACTGAGAGTGTGGGCCAGTCGGCGGGCTTCTTCAACTTGGTGCTCGTTGTGGCGAAAGACAATAAACTCCCAAACGGCTTGGCCTCCAGCTTCAATAAAGGCTTGGGCGTTGTCAATGATGGTGGCAAATTGAGTTTTTCGGCGGTAGAGATGATGGGTGTCCTCCAGGCCGTCGATACCGAATTTGACGTCTCCTTTTTTCCCGATGACTTGGGCCAAGCGTTGCCACCAGTTTCGATTTTGAAGAGAGCCGTTGGTGTTGAGAGAAAGCTTGATATCGGCGTTGTGTTGGCGGAAGTAGCAAAAGGCTTCTAAAGTATCTTTGGCGACAATGGGATCGCCGTAATTGCCGCACATATAAAGGCGTTTTAACTCTCCAACCAGATGAGGGGGAAAGATTTTTTGGATGTCTTCGAGTTTGAGTTCGGTTTGCTTGAGGTAAGGATTTTCTACCCCGCCCAATTTATTTCTAGCGCATTGGGGGCAACTGGCATTGCATTTGTCAGTCATCTCCAGGTGAACTGTTTCGAGGTGGTTGTCGACATACATAGGGGATAACGCTAGCAAAGATAACCGCCTTAGGCGAGTTAAAAGGGCTTCTAAAGCTTTGTGTGGGGCTATTCAGCTTGACTTCTCTTTTGGGCGGGAAGAGAATTTCATTCGATGAGATATAAAAGATTTTTAGTTATTGGTGGATCAAAAGGGATTGGCAAAGCGATTGTGGATCACTTTGAGGGAGACAGCGTGAGTCGAACCAATGGTTACGATATCAGGCGATCGGAGTCTCGTCAGGAGATCGCTCAAAAGAGCTTAGATTATGACGTGGTAGTCAATCATGCCTACTGTGGGGACTTTAGCCAGATTCTCATGCTTAAGGATCTTTACCAAGCTTGGTGCGACAACCGCAAAGAGGGTGGCTACCTTTTAAATACGGGAACTATTGCCACTTATCGTTTTGATCACAAAAAAAAGGATGATTGGTGGTTTTATGTTTCGACTAAAGCTGGGTTAGATATCTTCTCCAATTACATGAACCACGGTTGTTCTTGGAATAGTGACCTCAGGTTTCGAATGACTAATATTCGACCGGGGATGCTCGATACCGAAAAGAGTCGGCAAAAGCCCCATTTTAAAAATGGTATTCGAGGTGAGGATTATTGCCGTTTGATAGAATACCTTTTGAGTACACCTGAAGACCTTATGATTTCTGAAATCACCATGGATGCGAGGGGATTCTGAAAGAGCATGACCTTGACGATCTAGAGATTGCCGGACAACAGATTTTTTATTGGCATTTAGAGTTGAGCAGTAAATGTGTTCTCAAATGCCCTCGTTGCCCTCGTACCGAAAAGCCCGGTCAGTACAAAGTGACCGAGATGGACTTGGCTTTTGTTCAAAAGATATTGCCTAGAAATCTTCTCACTCGAGTCAAAAAAATACTTTTAGCTGGAGGGCAAGGAGACGCTCTCTACTGCCGGGATTTTATTGAGATTGTTCGCTATCTCAAAACAGAAAATCCCACTCTTCAGATTGTTTTGACGACTAACGGAAGCCATAAAAATGAAAAGTGGTGGACAGAGGTGGCTAAGATTCTCAATCGCCACGATACAGTTATTTTTAGCGTAGATGGCTGGGATGATGAGAGCAATCAAAAGTATCGTGTCAATAGCGACTTTGAAAGCATTCTCAAGGGAGTGGATACTTTAAAAAGAGTGAACGATCAGGTGTACATTGTTTGGAGCACGATTATCTTTCGCTTTAATCAGCACCGTTTAGACGACATTAAAGAATTGGCTAGAGAGACGGGAGCCGATGCTTTTAATATTGTTCTCAGCTCTCTATTTGGCTCTTGGTATCCCCACTATATCGATTCCCAATTGGGGCATGATCCCCTCGAGCCCGATGCCCAGTTAGTGAGTTCCTATCAAAATAGTGATCGAGGTCTCTTTGTTAAATTTTCAAAACACAAGAGTTTGGAGTCAATTAGTCCGTTGGTTAGCCAATTTGTCGATCGCTACATCGAAACTTACAAAGAAAGCTATGTGATGCCGATGTGTCGAATTGGAGAAAGAGGGCTTTACGTGGACGCTGAGGGGATCCTCTATCCCTGTAGTTGGGTCAGCCACCCCTTCGGAATTCGCCAAAGCCAAAGAAGAGAGAAAACGATTCGTTGGGAAAAAAGTCTTTGGGTGGAACATAAAGACAAGTTCAATTTGCACCAGCATTCACTGACAGAAGTTCTAGGGAGTTCTCTATGGAAGGGCCTTGCCTGTTCTTGGTTAGATCCTCAAAAATCTTTTGTCGAATGTGAGAACAAATGCCACTGGTCTCAAAGTGCCGCTCGTGTGGCTCGGGTTTATTCACCAGGTGTTTTACAAGACTCTCCTGAAAATAATGAAGCTTTGCAAATGATTCGCAGATACAAAAAAAGTGTTGCAGGCAAAGCTGAAAAAATTCTTAACCAGTCTTAGAACTCTTGAAATGGAGTAAGAAACAAATTGAAAAAACAGCATTATCTTAACCTTGGGGACATCAAAGAATTTCATATTGAAATGACCAATCGTTGTAATGCGGCTTGCCCTCAATGTGCAAGAAATATCCATGGTGGGGCTACAAATCCAAATCTTGAGTTTGACGAGTTATCTCTTGAGGATATCGATAGTGTTTTTACTAAGGATTTATGTCCTCAACTCAGTTTAGTCATGATGTGTGGAAATTATGGGGATCCCATGGTCGCCAATGATACTCTCGAAGCTATTAAACTTCTTAAAAAGCGTGGGGTTCAATCAGTTTGGATGTATACCAATGGCTCCGGTCGAAACGAGGAGTGGTGGAGTGAATTGGGGAGAGTGTTAAATAGCGGACGGGATAGAGTGGCTTTTAGTATTGATGGGCTAGAGGATACCAATCATCTTTATCGGCGAAATACCGATTGGGATAAGATCATGGCATCGGCTTCAAGCTTTATTGCTGCTGGTGGCAGAGCGCGCTGGGAGTATTTGGTTTTCAAACACAATGAACACCAAGTGGAAATGGCCATCAAGCTGGCTAAGCAGATGGGCTTTCACTCTTTTCGGTTGCGCAAGACTTCTCGTTTTGCCAGACCGACAGAGAAAAATCCTCTAGGCAAGACTCCCGTATTGGGAGAGCAGAGGGATAAGAGTTTAGAGGAAGTTATCTATTTATTAGAGAAGCAGGATTTGGACAATTTAGAGGTGGAGTATTTTCTGGAAAAGCCCACCAACTCCCGCTTTAGAAATGTGGCCACGACAGATCACCTTAGTGAAGTTCTCAAAGAGTATGGTACTTTTGAGAACTATATGAACTTAGCGCAAATTCGCTGTATCTATAAAGAGAAGTTTAAAAGGTATTTTATCAGTGCTAACGCTAAACTTTGGCCTTGCTGTTATATTCCAGTGGACACTTCGACTTGGTATTTGAAGAATCAATACCGCGATGATCTTGGCCAAAAAATTGTTCAGCTCTATGGAGAGAACTTTAATAATTTGCGCACAAATTCTTTAACCGAGATTCTCAAACACCCGTGGTTTAAAGAGAAATTGGTGGAAAGTTGGTCAAAAGATCTTTCTGCTGAGGAAAACCCGCGTTTGAAAAAATGTGCGAGAACCTGTGGGGTGAAATTTAATCCAATTCTCAGTCAAACAGAAGATATTGCTTTTTAATTTTAGTCATTAAACTGAGTGGTTTAAGTTGTCTGTTTTATCTATATTTTCTTGGGAAGAATTAGTTTGATGGCCACTTGAGTATTCGTAATCGGCACCACAAGTGCGCCCACAAGTAGAAATTCTAGCTGGATTTCCGCCTTCAATGACTTTCCAAGATTCTAACAAGCGTTGTTGGAACCAGGGATGCTGAAGGATCGCTTCTAAGCTATGGTGCTTTAAACTGTTAAAGTTATCCCCGTATTCTCGAAAGATTTTGTCTAGATCTTTTCGTTGAGGATCATTGGGATTGGGAAAGTAGTAGGGAGCGCTCGTCCAGCAACAAGGCCAAAGGCGTGCTTCGAAGTCAACAAAGATCGCTTGGAGTTGTTGAAACTTGCAGCTTATTTCTGTCTGTTTAATATAGCGATCCCAACTTCCATAACTCTTAATAATGGTATCAATCTTAGTCGCTCCGTCGCCAAGATGGGCAGGGTTTTTAGGGGGAGTGACTTGCTGACTCATGACTGCTTGGGACTTTTCTTTGTGTCCTCCCGTTGGTCTAAAGCGATTGGTTCTTTTGAGCTTGAACTGTTTAAAGCCCAGTTCTTTGGCTAGTCGTTTGGCTTCATCAATGTCAGCTTCGTTGTGAGAAAAGACAAGGTATTCCCAGTGGGCCCTTCCTCCACTGTTGATAAAGGTCGTAGCGTTTTTAATAATTTTGCTGAACTGACTTCCAACCCTGTAGAGGTGGTTTGTATCCTCCAGCCCATCAATGCTAAAGACAACTCTATCGCTTTTTCGATTGAGCAAGGTGGCAAGTTTAGACCACCAGTCGGGGTTTCGAAGAGATCCATTAGTGACAATTTGCAGAGAGCTTACACCAGAGGTTTTGAGATAGCTGAGAAGCTCAAGGATTTCTTTATGGGCGATTGCATCACCATAATTGCCGTTGAAATAAACGTAATTAATTTGAGAGAGAAAAGAAGAAGAAAAAAACTGTTTAAAGTCAATGAGAGTCAAGTCCTTGACTTCGAGTCGGTCGGACTGATCCAAGGAAAGAGTACGGGCACATTGAGGGCAAGAGAGGTTGCACCGAGAGGAAATGTCGAAGTGAAGAGCCTTAATTTCATCAAGTTTAAGGTATGGCAAAGCCTACTCCTTAGGAGAGTCTTTCAGTTTAACCAGTTAAAAAATAACAAGGCAAATAATTTTATTTGTAGTAGCCTAAAAAAGACTTTTTTGAGAGTAGCTTTAGGTAGGAATATATGGCGACAAACGGAAGTTTAGTAGCTCTACAGCATAGAGCTAAGCATTATTCACAGGCCACTAAGGTGGAGTGGTTTATCGGGCTTCTCTGCAATTTCAATTGTAGCTATTGTGCTGAGTATATGAGATCTCCCAACGGTAAAACTGAGAAGATGTTAAAAGCTGTCGATTTATTGCGCGAACGGGTTGGCGATCGATCTTTGCACGTTTTGCTGGGCGGGGGAGAGCCTTCGATTCATCCCGATATCAAAAAAATTGTTGAATATATGGGCTCTAAAAAAATGAATTTGGCGATGATCTCTAATGGTAGTCGTGAACCAGAGCTTTATGTCGATATGATGGAGTTCATTTCTTCTTATACTTTTAGTGTTCACTTTGAGCAAGATTACCACAAAACAATTGACACTATTTTAGCTGTTAAAGCACGTCTCAATCAGCTGGCTCAGCAGGGGATTAACGATCATTGGTTACAGGTCAATGTTATGATGGCCGCGGGACACTTCGATGAAGCTCGGCAGACAATTGATTTGCTGAATAAAAATAATGTGGACTATATCATCAGAAGAATACGACCTTTGCTCAATGATGATAGGACACCCATTCTACCGAAAGCAGTGCAAGACCGCAGTGTGTACCCTGCGACAGAAGAGTACAGAGAGCATTTTCATTCGGATTATGGTTATTATTCTGAAGAAGAATTGAAATTTTTAAAGTCGATGACTTTTAAAGTTTCCAATAACTCTCAAGAATTTTGGGAAAAAGCTGACGGAACAATTGAATCTTTTGAATCCAATGCCAATGATGTGAGCTTGAGAAAGCTAAATCATTTCAAAGGGTGGAAGTGTTGGGTTGGTATCGAGCGCCTTCATATATACCCGAATGGAGATGTTTACCGAAATACCTGTAAGCAGGGGGGAAAATTAGGCAATGTTTTTGAAGATTTTAAATTCCCCAGTGAGCCTGTGATTTGTGAAAAGGATCGTTGCAATTGCGCCTGGGCGATTAATGTCTCCAAAGTCAAAGAGGAAAAATTTTTAAAGTATTTAAGGATTGCCAATTAGCCAAGCCTTTCAATACTTCTCATAAAAAAGATATTTTTTTCAAAGTAAATTTTCTTAAGGGCGTAGGTAACTTATTTCTGGCGGCAGGTTCGGCCATTGCAAGTTTCTTGAAGCTAAAATTTGATCAGTGTATTTAAGCATCGATGGATAGTTTGAGGATTGATCCTTTGACTTCATGTATTTAACTAAATGATTCAGCAGCTTTGAGGTGGATTCGTTGACTTGGGCGGTGCTGATTTTTTTTGCCACTTTGGCCTTTAAGTTTTCAGTCAGTGTGGGAAGAGAGATCAATGCGGGATAGGTGACATGAGTGGCGTTTATCCAAGGTTTAAGGAGTCTTTTTTTAGTGATGGATTCGTAGCGATCAAGCCACCAATGAAAGAGCTGGGGTAGAGACAGGATATTGTAAACGGAAACGGTGGCCCTTAGTCCCAGATGAAGGTTGTGCTCTTTTGATTGGGATAAAATCATCAATTGTTCGGTGACATCTTCGATGCTTTCCCAGTTTGAGGGGTAGCGGACAAATTCATTGACGGCCTTAAAACCATCGATACTGGCGGCAATTTCAACGGTTTTAAACTGACTCCATAGTTCGATAAGTCGAGGACTTGGCTTGACCGTCATATTGGTGGAGTAGTCGAGATCGATTTGGGAGGCGCGGCCACTTTGGCAAAGCTGTTCCAGTAGCTCTTGGTAACTTTTGACCATAAAGGGCTCACCTCCGGTCATTTTGATATGCCGTATATTATCGAGAGTTCCGTCTAACGAAGTAAGTTCAAAGGTTGTTCTATTTTTGACTTGTGGAGGGGAGCCGAAAACTTTTTGGTGTTCACTGATCCACTTTGTACTGTAACGGGAATCGCACATGACACAAGCTAAATTGCAGAGATTGTCAGCCGATAGCTCGATATACCTGAGATCAGGGGAGGTGTAGTTGATGGTGTTAGCAAGCTCTGGCCTTTGGTTGTAATACTGCCGCAAGCTCATGTATTTATCCGCTTTTTCCTCTTGGTAGCACCGAATGCAGCCAGCAATTTGTTGACCTGATGCTGATTTTTCTCTCAGCTCATTGAGTTCGCTAGAGGAAAAAACTTGGGAAAGAGTCGTCTGAGCTAGACTCCAAGAATCTGGTGATTTATTGCCGGTAAATCGACAGCAGGGTTTAATTTTTCCACCCGGTCCAACAAAGAGGTGATTCCACAGTAAGCTACAGTATGTCGGACTTGTTTTTGGGTCATCCTTCATTGGCTACCAATTTTTTATTCAAGTGTCTTGCCTTTAGAAATTTATCACACTCTAAAATGCTTTAATATTTTTTTTAAGGCTCTTTTATAGTTTTTCATGGTTTTTTGATGAAGTTTTTTGTTTCCGTAGAAACACTGGCAAAAAATGTCTGCCATAATAGAACTCTCTTTGGCTAAAGATTTCACTTGCCTCCCAAACAAATGGCCAGTGATTTTGGGGGGAGGTGATGCTTCTTTATCTGAAATATAAGTTTGATGAGTAGCATTTAAAAAAAAGTTAAAGGTTTGGATCAAAAATTCATAAGGTGATAATTTAAGGGTTTTAATTTTTGCGTATTCCTCTCGAATCTTTCGATTTGTTCGGTATCGAGGGCGAGTGTCAATGATGTCAACAATATGAGATTTTTTTAAATATTTCGTGATGAATTGTAAAACTAGGATAATAAAAATGAAAGCAATGATCTTTTTTAAGGATTTACCAAATTTGAAAAAATTAAAATTCTTGTATTTATCATTTTTAGCTGGTCGTAGAATACCTGGAGGGTGATTAGATTTACTGAGTTCGGTTATATTTTCTATATGTTGACTTATTTCATCAGTATCTAAAAATTTGTTTTGATTAAGGGATACAATAGGATTTGTCTTTTTGTTTTTGGAGTCTTGAGAAATCTTTTTAATAAACTTCTCTAAATCCCTCTTAATTGGTTTTTGGTGATTGTGGTCATAGCTTGAGGGAGTTTTTTTAAAATATTGTGAAATATCTTTATGGAAATCATTTTTAAAATTAGTAGTTTTATTGATAAAAGCGTGCATATTTTCTAGAGAAGCCTCAATATTGGCTTGAGTCATTGTGTTCTCATTAAAAATCTGTTGAGTTGAGGATTGCAAATGACTAGCTTCTTGAATTAACTTTTCTAATCTAAAGTTATGTTCGATAAGAGGGTTTCTTAGGCTAGCTCCATTAGGTAATTGGTTTAAATTACTGCTGAGTGATATTTTGGAGACCAAATTTTTTGTTTCTGTTAAGTCTTCTTTAAGTTTATCTAATTGTTCGATCACACTAATGGCATCATTTTTAATAGCGGGATTTATCTTTTTTATAGGAAGAGATTTTAAATCACTTGGCGATGGATAATGAGAAGTATTTTGGTGTACTGATTTGAGTTTCTTTTGAAAAGGGGATGAGTTTTTTAGCCATTTGAATCTATAGAGATTGTCTCGATTGGGAATAATCGCTGAAAAGGCCATAAATAGAGATAGGTATAAGAAAACTGATTTTATCGAAAATTTGAAAGTTTTCTTTCGATAGATTATCGAAAGATAAAAAATAGTTAGGGGAATGAGAAATGTATGTTGAGTACCTAAATTTTTTTGAACAATAATGACGCTCACGAGACAAAAAATGAGAGTTATAAAATAAGGAATGAGCAAATGCCCTCTTGTCGTAGTGTTGATAACGATGACTCCTGATATAAAAATAGGCAAGAGCATAATGTCAGATATTAAAGGATTCGAGGCCGAGCGAAAGAGAATGAATAGGCTCACTAGGTAGAGTCCTGTGGCAATTTTTCTACTAACAATTTTTTTGTGAGTCATTGTATTGAAATAGCGCTCACTTTCTCTTTGTTCATTTAAATTATTTGTATAATAGTTTCCCATATAGAGGATAGGTTTTTCTTTTTTATTGACTTGGCTTATTGTATTTTCTAGATCGATTTGACTTGATAACTGTTGATTAAAAAAAAGTGAGATGACAATTGAACTAGTAACGATAAGTAGGTTTGTTATATTGAGTTGAATGGTGCCCATTGTATAGAGGATGAGTAAGGACAACCCAATGGAATAGCTTTCTATATTTTTAATTTTTTGTAATCTATTCATAGATTTTATTTTTTTTAAGTTCTATTCTTAGCTGTTGATTTAAAGTCATGTCTTCATAGTTTTGAATGTCTAGCTTTAAAAATTTTATATGGCTGTTTTTATATTCGAGCTTGGTTTTATGCAGTGAAGTTCGGCAATTTTTTCTTTTTTCATGAAGAATGGCTTTTATTTCACCAGAAAGATTTTTTATTAAATAATCATAACCATCTAAAAAAATGCAGAGGATAGTATTATGATCTGTTGAGATTTTTTTTAAAGTTTTGAGTTCTTGCTTTAAATTCAAATCAAAATTGAGAGGAGTGATGAAGATGATTGTAGAGCCTTTTGGAATTAAGTCGAGATGCCTTTGAATGAGTGTTCCAACTTTTCTCTCTTCTTTTAGTTTTAAGTAACAAAATAAAAGCTCGAGATATTCTAATTGATTCGCCCCCTGACTGAGAGGCATAGACCAATTATTCGATATAAATTGCAATTGATTTCCATCTTGGGCATAACTTGAAGCGAGGGAGAGAGAGAGGTCTTTCATATACTCTATAGTTGACATGGAGCCTTCACCCATTTGGGCCCTTTTATCGGTATTGAGTATGATACTAATATGGGAGTTTACGTATTTTTCAAATTCATTTAGGATTACTTTGTTTCCTTTAGAAGTTAATTTCCAATTAATGAACTTAAAATTGTCCCCATTGCGATACTCCCTTGTTCCAATAAAATTGGTAGAATCACCTCTCACTGGCAGACTGTACTTTCCTAGGTAGATGGAATCTTTCACAGCTGATGTCATTATATTGGGAATTTTTTCAATTTTCGGGCGAACTTTTATCTTATCATTGTAAGTGAATTTAATGACTGCTTTGAAGAGATCTAAAGGATCTCTGATGAGAATATTAATTTCTTGAAATTTTTTAACACCCATTCCGTTATCTAAGACATAATGTTCTAAATGGTTAACTCTTTGATTATTTGATATTTTTTTAGGCAGATCTAATTTGCGATCAAATTTTTTGATGCCTTCAAAGTGATCAATTATTTCGTATGAATTTATTTTAAATGAGCTGCGATTTTCGATATTGTATTTGACAGAGATTTTAGTGTATTCCTTACTTTTTTGAGGGAAGCTTCTTCTGATAAAAATTTTTTTTGAAATATGTTTTAAACTTAAGTAATTTATTAAAAGTAATGTTAGATTGGCTCCGGCAATCATGAAAAAATAAGTGTTGAAGAAACCTAAGAAGGCGATAATTAAAGAGGTGATAAATATAACGGAAACTTTATTGAATAGGTGGTGATTGTAGTGAATTATTTCCGTTAACGAGTTCCAGGCAGGGTCTGCTTTAAAATATGAGGAAAAACTAGGAAATAAGACCTCTCGTTTCATAGAGTCGGAGCTTTAATTTTATCTAGTATTTCTTGAATAATTGAATCTGTTGTCTTTTCTTCAAATTTTGAATCGGCTGATAACAATACGCGATGGTTGAGTACGTAGGGAATCAGGTCGTAAACTGTGCTCGGTTGAACAAAATCTTGGCCACTAATAAGAGAGAGGGCCTGACTCATTTTGGCTATTGTTAAACTAGCTCTTGGAGAAGCCCCTAATATTAATCCATTATGCTTTCTTGTTTCATTAATAATGTCGAGGATATAGCTGTAAACTTCATCTGATAACTTTACTAAGGGGATCTTTTTCTTGATGAGCAAAGTGTCTTCTAAGTTACAAACGGGCTTTATATCATCTAATGGGGACGATGAGTTTTGATTTTTTAACATGAGAAGCTCATGATTTTCTTGAGGGTATCCCAGTGCCAGTTTTATTGAGAACCTATCCAGTTGCGCTTCTGGAAGGGGAAAAGTTCCCTGTTGTTCTACTGGGTTTTGTGTGGCCATCACAAAAAAATGATCTTCTAGCGGTATTGATTTTCCTTCGATTGTGATCTGTTTTTCAGCCATGCTCTCTAGTAGCGCTGATTGTGTTCTTGGTGAGGCCCTATTGATTTCATCGCAAAGAAAAAAAGTTGTGAAAACAGGGCCTTTCATAAAGGAGAATCTATTATTTTCTTTGTCGTAAATCGTTGTTCCAATAACATCATTTGGTAAGAGATCGGGGGTAAATTGCAGGCGTGAAAAAGGAATGGAAATAGATTGGGCTAAGGCCTTGGTCATAACGGTTTTACCTGTTCCGGGGACATCCTCTAGGAGGACGTGTCCACCGGTAAGCCACGAAGCCAGAATAAGTTTGAGTTCTTCTTCTTTGCCGTGGATGACCTTAGATACGTTGCTGGTGATGGCCTTTATGGATTCAATTGTTTTTTTCATTTTAAATACTTAGATAAAAGTATAGTTGAAAGCTAAGGGTGTCGTATTTAAGGAAGTTTCTTCCTCGTGAGTCTCTAAGATAGAGGACTGTTTTCCGTTGGGAGCGGCTATCGCTGATAGCCATGGTGCTATGTGTTGTTTAGTGGATGGATTTTTGTTTTTGAGTGTTGATTTGGCTCAAATACTTTCTATCCGCCACATTTCTAAATTTGGGCCATCTTGTATTTTTAGTTTTGGTAAGCAGCCCTCCAGCAATATGAAATTTTGCTTGATCTTTCATTTTGGGATCGGGAATGTATTTTAAAGTTATAAGAGGGAATAATCCAAACAAGTAAAACTTGGTGGGCGAAATAGGATAGAGGTAGTGAATAGCGCTTAAACTTGAAATTTGTAGACGTTTAATTTGGACCTGACTGGTTTTCATAATTTCTTAGGATCATGGCATTTGTTTTGAGCATACCAAGATGTTTGTAAAAGGCGGTAAGGTCGTTGTCGCAAGACAGGTCCACCATATAGAGGTGTTTTAATTTCTCCATCATTTGTTTTACAAGCTCTTTTCCAATTCCCTGCTTTTGGTACTCGGGAAGAACTTCGAGAAATGGGATATACGCAGACAAAGTCCCATCGGAAATAGCAGTTATAAAGCCAATAAGTTTGTTTTCGGAGTCAAGCGCTAGGATTCTGTACTGGCTATTGGCGAGCAGTTTTAAGAAGACTGATTCCGAAGGAGGGTTCGGCCACCCCACAAAAAAACCTTTGATGTTTTTTTCATTGAGGGGTTTTGTGGTGCTAGTGTAAGTGATTTTCAAAGTCATTTTTTGTAGTTCCTGCAGATATTATTGTTATGAGCACTAAAATGGGGTGAGTTTTTAGACGTATTTAATAAGAGCTTACATGGGTTCTTCCTTTTAAAGGGGGGCGAAAATATCAACCTGATTCCCATCGGGATCTTTTACTGATGAGTATCTCTGGCCCCAAAAAGCGTCCCAAGGTTCTTTTTCTGAAACAAATCCTTTATCAACTATTTTCTTGTGTGTTTCATCAACTTGGGAAGGTGACTCCTGTAAAAAGCAAAGTATAATTCCTGGTTGTTGCGGCTCTACCCAATTTGGGTTTATTTTTTTCATAAGCTCAAATGAGTCGAGCATAATCCTAACACCGCTCGGAGTAGTTCCCTCAAAATGTTCTTCGCCAACTTCTTTAAAGCTTATGCCTAAATGTTCATAAAATTTAATAGATTGTTTTATATCTCTACAGGCAATTCCGATTGCATCCAAGCTCATGTCGATCTCCCGTATAAAACAGTACCAATGCTTTTTTAGAGGTTAATGGTAATTTATGAGAATTATTTAGAAAAGAATGGGGTGGCCGACGGGACTTGAACC
This sequence comes from Bacteriovoracaceae bacterium, assembly GCA_965206965.1. Classification (GTDB taxonomy): domain Bacteria; phylum Bdellovibrionota; class Bacteriovoracia; order Bacteriovoracales; family Bacteriovoracaceae; genus CBDBLK01. The sequence continues at coordinate 1,433,671 of OZ242254.1, forward strand.
CGCGACAACCAGAATCACAATCTGGCGCTCTACCAACTGAACTACGGCCACCACTGATTTTGAGAGATTGGCATAGTAGGCTGTGAAGCAATAATCGTCAATGAGAGTGCTTTTTGATGCGATGGATTATTAAGCGTTTTTCCTTTCATAATGCACTTGGAAATTGAGCTCGACAGGGTTAAAGTGCAGTAGAATAAGTGAATTTGGGTTGTTTATCTAATAAAAGGAGAGGAAATGCGTAAGCCTTTAATCGTAGTTGCGTTGTTAGCTCTTTTTTCTGGAGCAGCTTTTGGTTATGGGACCGGTTATAGTTCATACCCGCTTCTTCCCAAAGCTAAATTAGTGGGGGCTGAGTTTACGGGCATCTTTTCTGATGGAGGGGGAGCTGGTATCCAGAGTCGCTATACTCAAAAAATTTCTAAACCGGTTGTTGTCGATATTGGTGTGGGTATGAATGGCGGGGAGCGTAGTGGTAGTTTGTTTGCTGGAATCGACTACGAACTTTTTCCCGATTACGGTCGACAGCCGAAAGTTTCTTTTCGAGCAGCTTTTGAAAGCGCTAGAGAGTTTGGGGCTCGCCGAAATATTCTTTCTGTGGCACCGACAATTTCTAAAGGGTTCTCTTTTTGGGGGACAGAAGCTTACCCATTTTTTAGTTTACCTACAGGGGTTAGTCTCAACTCTGATACAAAAACTTATGAGTCCCAAGTTAGTGCTAGTTTGGGCTTTACCGGCAATTTACCTTTTGAGGGATACAAGAAATTTGTAGGCACAACAGAGGCTTACCTCAGTTTGAAGGATAGTTTTACCGGAATTTTCTTTGGTGTCTCCTACCCACTCAATTAGGGCATGGTCAAGCCAAAGGTCATCTTTTCTGACTTTGATGGAACTCTGACCTACGGCCATTCTCTTCAGCCTTGCTTTTTTGATATTCTTAACCTTTGCCATCAAAAGAGTGTTCTCTTCGTTATCGTTACAGGGCGATCAAAATCTTGGGCCCATTTTTTATTGAGTCATTTTCCGACTCTCGATTGGGTCATTAGTGAGGGAGGGGGAGTCTTAAGCGGCAGGGCCAGTGAGGATAAGTACCATAGGCTTTTCGATCAGCTTTTGGTTGAAGAGGAGCAAGTTGAGCGCCTGGAAGCCGTGACTGGGAGGCTTTTAGAAGAGTATCCTAGTATTTCCCTTAGTGTAGATAGCTTTGGAAGGCAAACCGATCGGGCTATTGAACTAGGTTGGCTAAAGGAGAAATCGAGTTCTTTTGATGAAATAAAAAAATTTTTCGATCGAGAAAATATCAACTGGTCTACTTCTAATGTTCATATGAATTATTGGTGTGGCGAAGTTTCTAAAGCATTGGCAATAGACTATTTCCTCACAGAAAAAACTTCATTTAATAAGGATGAAGGACTCTTTTTTGGAGATTCTCTCAATGATCAATCTGCCTTTCAGTATTTTTCTCACTCCGTTGGTGTCAGTAATATCCAACTTGTTTTAGACCAGTTAGAGTATCGACCCTCGGTGGTGCTTGAGGGGAAGGACAACAGAGGTCCCTTTGGTGTGCTCAATTATTTAACAAGCGTTTTAAAATAATTTTTAATTTCTCGTTTGAGTGAATTCTCTAGCTCAGATAGGGCTTCTGGTTGATACCCAAGCCTTTCTTGCATCCAGTTTTTGAGGTCACTAGGAATAGGGCAGGTGAATGTTTGGCACCTTTGGGGATCTTTGACGTTAGGGTAGGGCAAATTGATAGCGATAGCGTGAAGGGCGTGGCGAGGAAGCTGCATATAAATATGGTCTTCTCGGCTTGCTTTTAAGTCTTTAAAGCGTTGGAACAGAGGGTAAGAGCCGTAATAGAGTTTGTCGCCGATAAGCGGAAAGCCATGGACGAGGGCGTGGACGCGAATTTGGTGTTGACGGCCGGTCTGAGGGAAAGCCAGTCCCATAACGTAGTTGAGTTTGTCGCGACCTTGGATTTCCTTGAGGATTTGGAAATGGGTTTGGGCCCTTTTGCCTTCACTGGAATCTTGGGGGTAAGCATTTATATAGACTCGATCGCGGAGAGCTTGGCCTTGGGAGCCGAGTCGCTCGCAGGCATTAAATTGCCGCTTTCCTTGGAAGTTCTGATTTTTGACTCCAATGAAAAAATAGCTTTTTTTAACTTTTTCAAATTCAAAGAGTGGAGTGATTTTTCCGGCAGCACGAGGGTTTCTGGCGAGTAGGAGGATTCCCGAGGTCTCTCGATCTAGGCGATGGATAGAGTGAACCGTTGAGCCTGTTTTCTCCTCTAAAAAAACAGTAGCGCAGTTAAAGAGATGTCTTCCTGTGGGGTGGGTAGACATATAGGGGGGTTTGGCGATGACAAAGAGATCATCATCTTGATAGAGAATTTGAGCGCTTTCTAAGGGGAGCAGCTGACCATTCCAGTACTCATCTTCGTGGGTTGTTTTGCGAATGATGAGATTGATGATTTCTCGTTCTTTCACCTTAGTGTTGGGTTTGTGCTCCCCCTCTCTATTTTTAATGGTGATGTCGCCTAATCTGATTTTTTCTTTGATGGCCTCGCGAGAAAAACCAGGTCCCATAAAAGTTTGAATGAATTGATCGAGCCTCATGCCGCTTTGGGGTTCGTGGACCTGATAAGTTGCTTCAAAGCGGTCGGAGAGAAAACGTTTGTATAAAATGGCCATCACTTTAAAGAAGTAGAAGTTAATATCTTTCTTTGATTAACTGCTTCATAACTGAAAGAGCACCGTTTTGGCTATAGCCATATTCTTCTTGGAGGTTTTTAAGGATGGTTTTGATTTGCTCTCGACTTTCACGGTTGAGATGATTTGGTTTATTAGTTTCATCCCCCTGGGTTTCTGCTTCGAAAAAGACCAAGTTTTTAGAGATATTTTGGATAACCTTTTTTTGCTCATTTCTAAAAGATTCCATTAAACGGTCAGTTAGACTTGGAAAAACTTCTCTGTAGTTGAGCTCTTTTCCTGGGTTATCTAGGGAGTAGGCTCCCAATTTAGAGAGAAGATGAGAGCGAAAGGATTCTGGGTTTTCTTTGAGTTGAATATTGGTTTCAAATTCTTTGATAAAGAATTGATTGCTTTCTTCAAATTGTCCGGTGACTTTATTTTTAATTTTCTCTCCTTTAATCAGTGCCGTGATATTTTCTATATAGCGCTGGATATAATCTTCGTAGGAGCGGTTATCGACCATCCCCAGTGATTCTCTTAGCTCTTTGTCAAAAATATCGAGGCAATGATCTTTGACTAAGGCGGTGAATCTTGTGGGGTGATGGTAGTCTGCTTGAGGTGTCATGTTGAGGAAATCATAGTCATTTTTTTTAGTGATGAATTTTTGTAGGTATTCGATAATTTCTAAAAAAGTAATATTGGTGTGACGGTTAGAAATTTTGTAAAGAATATTTTTTACGTCCCTTGGGGATATGCCAAATTTGCCCTCGTATAAATTTTCAAACTCAAATTCATTTTTAATCTCCTCGATACTATTATTGAGAATTTGTTGAGATTCTGAATCTAGCCGCTCTGGGGCTTTGCTTTCAGCAATTAAAATGGCTTTTTCTAATGGGTTTAAATTGGTGGCGATATTAGCCAATTTTTTGTCGGGATAGTTTTTAACTTGAGGGCAGCGCAAGCGAGTCATGATAGCGAATAGGCACAAGGCCTTCAAGGAGTGAGGCTCGAAGTGGCACCTATCTCTGAGACTTTTGATTTGTGTTGTGTAGATTTTTTTCTCCTCTTGGTAATCGAGAAGGTAGGGGACGCGAATAAAATGAAATCTCCCTTTAAAAGAGTTGAAGTCGGGGTGTTGTTTAAAGGCAGCGAGGTGAACTTCATTAGAGGTTCCCACAAAGAAAATGTCTAATTCTGTAAGAACGCCTTGGAGGTTAATATTTTTTGTTTCCATGGTCATCAGAAGATACTTGTAGGTGTCGAGAGGCCTTTTGAGGAGGTCTGAGTATTCTAGAATTCCTCGGTTCGCCAAGACGACTTCTCCTTTCATGCTGAAGAGGTTAAGAGATTGAAGGCTGGGAGGGAGACTGCCAAGCCTTTTATCCATGGTGATTTGCTGTATTTGGGCATCCACATGAATTTGAGGTTCAATGGTAACGGCGCCTGTTGAGTAACGTTTACTAATCTCAAAGCGCTCGACGCGGATATGTTTGAGCACATCCTGGTGGCGACCTTTGTAATTTTTAAGAAGAGCGTCGTAAATCATACGGTTTCTCTTGGAGAGATCACCGGTGTACAGATAACTTTTTTTTATTCCTTCAATAAATTCTTCATTTGACGAGAGAAGCTCCTCAAGGACTTTTTGTCGGTATTGTACTGGTACTAAGAGCAGGGGGTGATCTTTCATTTCAGAACCTAAAATGGCTGAAATATCTTTATCTTCAAGGTAGGCGAAGGAGCTAATATCTGTGGTAACAGATTCTTTAGAGAGTCCTAGTGAACCTTTGATGAAACTGTCGATGGGAAAGATCCAAGAGAAGGTGTAGACAGCACCTTCCTCTGTTTTGCTATAGTCCTCAGCTCCTTTGATAAACTTTCTGACGATAGAGGATTTAGAGGAGCCGTTGGGGCCAACCAGTAAGATAAATTTGTTATTGAAGCCCTCTTCTTGAAAATTAGCTAAGTTTTGAATAATGGCATTTTGGACTCTTTTTTGACCAAAGACGGGAGGGGCTTCATTGTCGTTTTGTTCAAATAATTTGTAGCTATCTTTTTGATCAACACCAAAGTAGTTAACCATGTCGGAGAGATATTCAAAGGTAGGGCGGCATTCACGAAAAGGGTGCTCCTTCACCTTTTCCATGTAATCATTAAATGAAAGAACTTCTTGTCGAGATTCCACATCTTTACTGGCTTGATTCATCCATTCAAACATAAGGCTTTCCTGCTGCTTAATTTTACGTTCTTTCCTGTCTATTATAATTTTACCTTTAAGGAGAGTTTCACACCATGTTCAATAAATGGTTTGGCTTTATTTTTATTCTATTGTCGCTGTGCGCACTGACTTTTTTGAGTAAAAGCGGGAAAAAAGCCAAACAAAAGGCTTTAGAAAGGAAGCGTCGAGAGGCTATTGTTTTAGCGGCTAAGGAGCTCAGTCGAGCCTGGGTTAATGGAAGGCATGAAAGGGATCAAAGCTTAAGTTGCCCGCAATTTTTTTTTGAGTGGCCACTGCCTCCAGAAGCCCTCAAGTGTAATCCTCTCTTTTTAAAATGCCTTTTTGAAAAGAAACCCTTAAATTTAGCCGATGGTCGCAAAGTCTCTTTTCTTTTTGAGCAAGCCTCTCTGCCCTATAAAATTGTTTCAAAATCTCTTTCTCGAAGTTTAAGACCAGGTTACGCCCTAGAGGTTTGGATTGAGGCCGATGGGGAAAGACAGCGTGTGTGGTTAGAGGATACTTGCTCTTCGATTTACCTTCCTCAAAGAGTTTATGGTTATGGAAAGAGAAATAAGAAAAAAGAGGACTTTCTGTGGGACAATTTTGATTACCACTGGTTTATTGATCGCCGCCAAGTGACTCATCGTGAAGTTTTAGAATGGCTTGAGCAAACTGGAAAAAGATTGAAAGAGAAAGTGAGCACCCAGCTAAAGAATCACTATCGGCCAGTCGGTTCCCTTTACCCTGAGGAAATGCGTGCTTATTGTCAGTTTAGAGGTAAGCAATTGGCTCAGGCCCATCTGCTAGATGCCGCCTTTTTTCTCCCTGGAGATATCGCTAACCCTCTTCCCAAAATTGTTTTTCGCGGACCTTATCCATGGAGGCGAAGTCGTTCGGGAAGTTTTTTAGCGCAGCTTAAAAGTGAAAAAGAGAAAAAAATTGAAATTGAGCATTGTTTGAAAATTCCCGGAAGAGAGTGCCAAAATAGGCTAAAACCTTTCGAAGAATTTTCTTCTTCTTCGACTTGGTCGGGAGTTTTTCAAGCGCTTGGAGGATTGCCTGAATTTGTCTTAAATCCTCTTCACCCTCGCCGAAATGTTAATATTTCAGGTTATTATTTTCCCCTGATTTCTTCGGCTCACGAGATAGGTCAACGGGTTTATTGGGATGGATTGGGGTTTCATCGCTCGCGTTTTTCAATGAGAACTTTTGCCCTTCCTCGAGATGTCAATAGGGTGCAAGTTGGTTTTCGTTGTATGAAAAAGAGGAAAGGAATTGAGAAATTTTAAATTACTGATTGGTTTGATTAGTTTGAGTTTTGGCCAAGCATTCGCTCAAATACCTATAGAGGCTTGGGATTTTGAATTTTTTCAAGTTGTGCAGGGAGCTCCTCAATTAATTTCTCATCCCCCTGGAGCGAGAAAGCTCTTATTAGCGTGGCGAGAAGAAGGGCGCCGAACTTGTTTTTTTTACAAGATACCTAGGCAGGGAAAGGGAGGGAGGCTTTTTGTTCAATACCAATCTAATTCTTCTGATTGTTCATGGGCTCCTCAGCTAAAAAATCGTATTCTTTTGGAGGATCTTTCTTCTCTACAGATAGCCTATTCTCAAAAGCGTGGTGGATTAAAGTTAGCTTATAAAAAAGGAGAGCTTTTTCAAGAGGTATTTTGGCCGATGTTCAATCTCCAAAAGAAAGTGGATTGGGAAAGATATTCTTCGGGTGCTCCAGAGAGGTTTATTCCTGGTGTTTTTTTCCCGGGAAATGGAGAGGGAAAGCAAAACCTTTTGGGGGCCCTCGAGGATAATTATAAAGATGGGACAGCTATTCTTTGTCATGGCTTTAATGAAAAATGCCAAGAAACGAAAGCTTTTCAGTGTGACCTTTGTCGCTATGGCTGGTTTGAAATCGTTGGTTATGGTTGTTCATCGGGGGAAAGAAAGTTTTGTGGACAGGATAGGTGTGGAGAGCACGGTCAACCGGCTTGCCCACGAGGGTTTCGATACGGAGCTCGTAGAAAAGGAAGTCGTGTTTGCCAAAACGATAGCCCTGCCGTCTTTTGTCAGGAGGGCCTAAGGGCCCTATGCGATTCTCAGAAGATTCTTATCTGTCGTTGAGAATAGCGGAAATAATAGCATCGGCTTGAACTTCGAACCCTAGAAATTTAGCTGGAATGAGTGCGTAAGCACTGTGTTCCATTATTTTGTGACGGTTTTTTCTCCAACGCCAGTCTACTTCGTGAACATGACAGTCAAGTGTTGAAGCAAAAAATTTGTGACATGTTTTAATTCTCGGGTGGAGTTTATTTTTTTCAAAAAGAACTCTTTTTTTCTCGTGATCAAAGAAGAGAGAAACTTGACCGAGATAGTGACCGTTGACAGGCTCATTGAGAACTAAGAATTTTCCAATTCTTCCACTTCCATGGCTTCTCCCTGAAAGGACAATAAGATCGAGGGAGTTTTGGGGAAGTCTTTCGATGAATTGCTTGAGTGGATCTTTACTCGCGCATCTAAGTTTGGGAATATTCTTCCCTTTTTTAGCTTCATAGATAGGCTTCGATTGGCATTGGGTAGGAATATGGCTCAAAAGTATGAGGATTTGAGCTCCTTTGGCCCGAAGGCGGTTTTTAAACTTTAAAAAGGCGGCAACTAGATCTTGGAAGTAAACACCATTGAGCTTTTTTTGTTTTTCAACTGAGAGTGATTGGATATCAATGAGGCCAATAAGACCGATCTTGAGACCTGATTTCTCAATGATTTGAGAGGAAAAGAGGTTAGTAAGTTTAATAGGCTTTTGGGTTCGCAAATCGAGAATATTAGAGTTGAGAAAAGGGATTTGGTAATCGCTCCAATTGTTAAATAGGTCTTGAGAGAGATAATCTTCTCCTGAGAAGAGGACCGAATCAAAAGGAAGCTTCTCCATCACCTTAAGCCTCATGGCCAATTTTTTGATGTCATCATTAGCATGGGAAGTATCTCCAGCATCGAGAATTAATGCATTGTCGTTAAACTTGCGCTTAATTAAGCGAAGATAATGAGATAGAACTTCAGCCCCTCCAACGTTAAGGGTTTGAGGAAATCCTTTTGGTGAGTTTTGCGGTGCTAATTCTTTTTTGGGATAGAGTCCTTTTCGAAGTCCGTGATTGGAAAATATAGGCAGAAGGGTAGATTTATTATCAGTGTCTAAAGAAATTCTTCCGCTTGGTCGACTAAAGACTTTGCGTGGCCCTTCACTCAGGGAGCAGCTCTGAAAGTTGATAACGGTGATTATTGTTATCAGAGTCAAAAGAATTTTATTCATAGAAATCTTTAAAAATTTTTAGTTTTGCTTAGCTTGGTAAAAGCCTTATCTAGGGCTTTCTCAATGCTATCATAGGCTTCCAAAGGTGAGCAAAGACCTAGACTAATACGAACGGCTCCACGACCGACTTGATCGGTTACTCCCATGGCTTTTAAAACTTTTGAAGTGGTTTGCTCATTGTCGCTGCAAGCAGAAGATGTCGTTACATAGATGTCCTGGTTTTCAAGTTCCATCTGTAAAGTTTGGCCATTGATTTCAGGCAGGGAGAGGAAAGTACTTCCCCCCAAACGAGGAGCCTCTTCTCCAAGAATGACTAAATTGGGCCATTTTTTCTTTAAAGAGCTTTCAAAGCTTTCACGCTTTTTTCTTAGGTTTTCTAGGTTATTCATTTTACTTTGAAATTTCTTAAGAGCTATGGCCAAGGTTTCATTGCCTAAGTAATTTTGAGTTCCTCCCCTTAAGCTATTTTCTTGTCCTCCGCCGATGACGAGGGGTTTTAGTAGACTAGGATCCTTAGCCAATAGAAAGCCTGCACCTGTCATGGCACCAATCTTGTGGCCGGAGAGGAAGGCATAGTCGACATCAGCTTCTTGAAAGTTGAACTCACCTTTCCCGATGAGTTGAGTTGTATCGCAAAGATAGGGTACATTGGTTTCGCGGCACATTTTAGAAATTTCTTTGTAGGGTTGGATGACACCTGTTTCGTTGTTGGCTGCCATGACGGCGACTAAAGCGACGCTATTTCTGTTTTCATTGAGCCACCTGAAGAGAGTTTCTTTGTCGATTAACCCGTTAGGCAGTGTCGGAACGGTTTTAACCTGAAAGTTTTCGCGTTCTCTATAGAAATGGGCACAGTTGATAACAGCAGAGTGTTCTATCCCTGAAATAATGATGGTGTCTTTACCTTTTGATTTGGCATCGTAGAGAGTGGAGAAGAAGACTTGAGAAATTCCTTCGGTAGAACCAGAGTTAAAGATAATTTGCTTAGGGAGAGCTCCTAGTATTTTTGCGCACACGCTTCTCGCATTATCCATGCCCATTAAAGTTTTTTGCCCGAGGAGATGACTAGCGTTGGGGTTAGCGTAGGGCCCATTTTCTAGTCGCTCTTTCAAGTAATCTCTCACCTCTTGGCAAACGGGTGCGCTCCCATTGTAGTCCGCATAAATAGTCATAGTTGTTTTCCCTCGCTTTTTAATTGAGCCTATCTTCCCTAATGCCATATAAGCTGGCAAGGCGGTAATGGCTTGTGGCTTTAGGTCATAGCGGAGGAAAAAGAACTTATTTTTTATCCTGGTGTTTCGATGGGAAAACCCGATTTTTGCCAGGCCAAAATTCCTCCTTCAAGGTTGTATAATTTCTCGTAACCTTCATTGTTGAGGTGTTGAGCAGCGGTCAAGCTTCTCTTTCCCGAGCGGCACTGGAGAATGATTGTTGCTTTTTTGTTGGTGAGGCTTTTTGAATTCTCGCCAAAATTGCTGAGAGGAATGAGCTTTGAACCCTTAATATGACCCTGGTTGTATTCTTCAACTTCGCGGCAATCGACCAAAATAAGCTCTTCGCCTTTATCCATCAGCTCTTTAAGTTCTTCCACTTTCATAAAATCAATCATTTCTCCTCCCTTTTTTAAAATTCTTCTCTTGCTTTTAATACAGTTGGTTTTAAATAAAATGATGCATCCTGTCTCAAAGTTTATAATTTTTGACGGAGCGTGAAGACATTTTTAAAATTTTTCATAGGTTACAATGATCTTTGTGAGGAAAATAGCTTTTGCGAGCATGAAAATTGTTTTGCATAGCATTTGATGCCGAAGCCAATGTAATGAAGAGCCAGGATGGAAGTCCCGTAAAGCGTGAAGCGAAAAGGAGGAAGAAACATGGAAGTGATTACCATTGCCAATAACAAGGGCGGTGTGGGCAAAACAATGAGTGCTTATCAGTTGATTTGTCACCTTGCCAATGAAGGCTACAAAGTTTTAGTTGTTGATTTAGACTCGCAGGCTAATCTTAGTTCAACTTTTGGAATTCAAATTCAAAGGACTTTAGTTCCAGAGTGGTTAATTGGAGATGTTTCCGTCGGAGAGGTTATCGTTTCATCGGAAGGAGAAGAGGAATTTCACCACAATATTTCGATTATCCCTTCGAGTCGCCATTTGGCCAATCTTGCAAAACTACTCATTTTATCAGAGCAGGAAATCCGTCGGGACGCCGGTCGAAAAGAAAGATTGCTTCGAATGAGACTGGATGATGCCAAGGAGCTTTTTGATTATGTGGTGATTGATACCCCACCTATGCTGGGTGATGAATTGATCATGGCGCTTGTTTGTTCGAATCGTATTTTAATCCCCACTCAGGCTCAGGACTATTCTATTGATGGTTTAGAAGAGTTGATGGACACTTTTGAAATTATTAAGGAAACTGAAAATAGAGAACTAGAGTTCTCTATTATTCCTTCGATGGTTAATAAACGTCGAAAAATTGAAAAGCAGCGTTTAAGTGAGTTGGCTCAGTCATTTCATATCACTCCCCCTATTCGCAATTTGGTTCAGATGCAAGAGTCGATCTCTACCCGTAAGCCTGTTTTTATGAATCCCACCACCGAAGGAGCAAAAGACTATGCCGCCCTTTGGGAAGCTTTAGAGTTATAGACTAAATTAGTAAAAAAAATGGCTAGTTAACACAAGGATGTGAAATATGGCTAAAAAATTTGAAGCGAGAGTTTCCAAAAAGAAGCGCAAAACTATCGATCTTTCTTCAAAATTAGATAGAGATCTTCTCAAATTGGCTGATGAAAAACTGCTAAAGGGAGCCCGCCTAGAGGAGTTTCCTCTAAAAAGTATTAAAGTTAAGGAGCAGGTTCGAACTAAATTTAATGATCATTCGATCAAAGAATTAGCTGAGAATATTCGCATGAATGGCCTTATTCAACCTCTCGTTCTCCACCGCCAAAAAGGTGTTTACACCCTAATATGTGGAGAGCGCCGCTTTCGTGCCATGAGTACGATAGAAGAGATGGAGACTTGCCCTTGTTTTATTCTAGAAAATAAAAGCCCTGAAGAATTGATGGCGATTCAGTTTTCTGAAAACTCTTCACGAGAGGCTCTTCATTATATTGATAAAGCTGATGGTATTTTGAACTATCAAAGAGCTACTCAGGCAAGTGAAAGAAAAATTACAGCGGCACTTGGAATTTCAAAATCTGAGGTTCATCGCAGCCTTCTCATTGCTCGCTTGCCTAGGCGAATGAAAGAGGCAGCTAAGAAGTTTAATATAGAGAAATACGTCCTTCTCGAATTTGATGCTTTAGGAGAGGGGGAGATAAAGAAGAAAATTGAAAAAAAAGTCCTCGCAGGAGAGATTACTGGCCGCTCTCAACTTCGCCGTGAAGTTAAGGCGGGAATGGTTGTTGGAGGCGGAACCCGCAAATTCAAGGGAAGGAGAAAGCCTTTACTCCCGACAGGTCTTTCTGCGAATGCTTTTCTCAGGGCAATGGACTCGAAAACGAAAGATATGAATCTAGATGCTGAAACATTGGCAGCTTTAAAGAAGCTGGTGGAGGAAACCACTCAAATGATGGATGATTAATTGGTATGAGGCTTGCAATTCTATCTGTAGAGAGAATAGAAAAAGATAGAATTTTCAAGAGGTTACAATGAGGCATAACAATAAGATACTTAAGAAGTGGTGTTTAACTTTTGGACAGTTGCTTCTTGGCTTTACATTTTGTTTTGGCTTATTGGCTGAAACTCAGGTTGTTTCCTCTACAGATGAATATTCATCACTTCAAAGATTAGACATCGAAAATATCAGTCCAGTCTGGAAAAACCGCACGAGAGGGCCAAGCTCCTATATTCCTTCAGATGATGTAGCACCTCTTCCTTTTCAACAAGATATTTTGCTCAACAAACTGCTTGTTGATGATAATGCTGGAGTTCTTAAATCCATTAAAAGTGATTTTAAGAAATGGGAGGAAGTAGAGGAGTACGCTAGAAATTGGAATCTGCAATCGACAGGTCTTTACAATACACCTGGCGGTGACCATAAGCGCAAATACCTGAATAAGAAAATGATTAAATATTTGGATAAGAGATTATCTGGAGAGGTCAAAAGGGCAGAGCAAGGGTCGGCTTTACACCGTGTTGGGCAATTTCAAAAAGCTCTTAAGCCTAACACTGAAGCTCGAATTTCTAAAAGGGTGAAAATCAGGTTTAAGGCCAGAGTCCTTGAAGGCAAAGCCATTGTCCGCGTTGAAAACCCTTGGGTAAAAACGAGTGCTACGACTAGTTTGAAGGGAACTACTGAAGTTAAAATGAGCCGCGATATTAAGGCCCTAAGTTTGAAAACAAGTGTCAGGTATCGAGTTGACCAGGGGAACTGGGTTGCGGTTGTAGATCGACCTTTGACAGAAAATCTGGCGGCGAGAGTCTCTTCTTCTCAAAAAGATGAGAATATGGCATTTAGCAAAGATTCTGATCGGCGTATTGAGTTTCTTTTTAATAAGTCGTTCTAATCTAAATAGCTTCAACGTTAAAATTAAAAAAACATTTGCTTCTAAAAAGGTTATAACCTGCGGTAAATTAGAGGGGTACCCTGCTTTAAGTGCAAGACTCGGAGGAACCCCATGAGTTTATTTGAAAGTCCTTTGTTTAAGGACTCTTTTCAGCAGCTTGAAACGGCTGGCCGTGTTGGCAACATTGATCCCAATATTGTTGAGCGATTAAAGTATCCAAAGAGGGCTCTTCAAGTAGGTGTACCTATTCGCTTAGATGATGGAAAAGTAAAAACTTTCCAAGGCTTTCGGGTTCAGCACAATATGACTCTTGGTCCAGGGAAAGGGGGGATTCGTTACCACCCTCAAGTGGATTTATCAGAGACCGCCGCTTTAGCGATGCTCATGACTTTTAAATGTGCTTTGGTTGGACTTCCTTTGGGTGGTGCTAAAGGTGGTATTCAGGTGGATCCCAACGATCTTTCTCGGCAGGAGCTTCAAGCTTTGACGAGGAGGTTCGCTACAGAAATTAACATGGTGGTAGGTCCCAATGTTGATATCCCGGCTCCCGATATTGGAACTGATGGCCAGACAATGGCTTGGTTTATGGATACTTATTCTCAATTGAATGGCTACACTATTCCTGGAGTTGTAACTGGCAAACCTATTAGTGTAGGGGGTTCTCTTGGTCGAGCCGAGTCGACAGGGAAGGGTGTGACCTATTGTATTAATTTTGCGGCTCAAAAGTTGGGCTTGACGATCGATAAAAAAACTAAGGTGGCCATTCACGGCTTTGGTAAAGTGGGGACGCCTGCAGCTGTGGATCTCGCAGCTCAAGGAGCGCGAATTATAGCTTTAGGAGATGTTTCGGGAGCTGTTTACAATGCTGATGGCATCGATATTCAAGAAGCTATTAGCTACGTTTCCCAGCACCGCTTTTTAAAAGGTCTTCCTAAATGTGATCCTATTTCTAATGATGAGCTTCTTACCCTTAGTGTGGATGTCCTTATTCCTGCAGCTATTGATGGAGTTATTACGGCTAAAAATGCTCCCGATGTTAAAGCTAAAATTATTGCCGAAGGAGCTAATGGTCCTTTAACTAGGGAAGCTATTGAGATTGTTTCTAGAGGGGGAGGTTTTATTATTCCCGATATCCTCTGTAATGCTGGTGGGGTGATTGTTTCCTATTTTGAGTGGGTCCAAGGTCTGCAGAACTTTTTTTGGGACTTAGATGAAATCAATAATAAACTTCACGATATTCTTAAACAGTCATTTGGTAGTGTGACTGAAGTTGCTGATGAGCATGGCGTGGATATGAAAAAAGCCGCTTTTGTGGTGGCTTTGCAAAGACTCGAGAAAGCGATGCGTTTAAGGGGGCTTTTTCCTGCTTAAAATGAGAGTCATTTTATTCTTTATTTTTTCTCTTTTTCTTTTTTGTACCTGGTCCAAAGTGAGTAAGTTGGAAGTTACAGGACTTAAAAAAATCAGGGCTTCTTACAAGGAAGTTTGTCAACTGATGGAGAAAAATCATCTTGTTTTAATTGGGGCTGCTAGTACATGGCAGATTGATTGTATGGGAGATGTTGTCAGTGTTTTTGATTTTTGTAAGCGAAAAATTTCTCAGAAAAGAATTTTTTTAAGGGGTTATGTTAATCAAAAAGACAATGAAGTTATTTGTGAAACAGGAAAGACTGTCTATTTGAGCTTAGCTTGTGATAAACGACATAAAGGCCTTTGTGTTAAGCCGTTAGAAAGTTGCCGAAAACTTAATCAAATCTATGCTCAGGAGCTTGAGCTCGTTCATCATTCATTGATTCCAAAAGATATTGATGATGCTCTCAATTGTTATTACGCTCGTCCTTATCAATTACCAATATCGAGGCATGATTCATTTTGGACTGAAGATCGGTTCGAATTTTTAAAGGATTCTCTTTCCACTCGCCAATTTTCAAAGAATTAAGTTCCGAAAAAAAATTTATCGCAAACAATATTGATAACCATAGGAGATGCTGACTATGAATTTAAGAATGCTCAGTTTAGTGCCTTATCAGAAGAGCTACCTCATGCCAGGGCTTTATGCCTATTCCAGTCATGGGGTGCCAGGATTGGAGTTGGTGGGGCTGGGGAGCAGAGGGAGAGTTCTAAAAGAGAAAGTTATTTACTTAAGTCGAGAAAATTCTTTACGCTTTCCTCTGAAACGCTATGTGATCTCAATAGAAGGGCATGAAGGGAAGGGGCGATGTGGGAAAGACTCCTTAAAAAACCTTGAACTTGCAATTGTTCTCATTTTTTGGACGATGACGGGCAATTTGTGTTTGCATCACCCTGAAAATTGCCTAGTCACTGGTCAAATAGGGCTTGATGGTAAAATTCGCCCTCCTGATGTCGATCGAAGTTTTTGGAGGGGTCTCAATGAAATTATGAGATTGAACTCGAGAAACCTCACGGTAATTGGTCCCGGTCCTTTTTGTGAAAGCTATGACTTCATTAATTGCTTGGAAGTTAAAGAACTTTTAGAAACACTGGTATTAAAAAGCCCCACAGGTGCCTTTAATTGAAGTGAGAACAGAATCTTGAGCAAAGTTCTTCTTGTAAGTATCCACAATTTGACTAATGGAAGAAGAGGTTGATTGAGTATTGGTGTTGGTCAAAATGACCACGACTTTTGAGCGCTCGTGAATGATTTTTCCGTGTGGTGTATGCCATTGTCCTTTGGCATCAAATACAGTTAATCCATCTGGAAAATAGCGAGTTATACTTTTGGCGAGAAAGTTATCCCAAGCTTTATCGCTTACCACTTCTTGGTTTTTAGCTCCGTTTCTTCCAAAGAAAAGGCTGTACTCCTTGTAGGGCTTAAATCCTGGGGGACAAGTTATTTGCTGGAAAGGTACACAGCTAGTTAGAGAGAAAAGAATAAGAAAATTAAGGAGTTTGCAGTAGCTAGTGGTCATAAAACTTTAACTTTTATTTTAAGAAGGCATGATGTATATCTGCGCAAGCTGTGCTGTATAGTGAACGTATCAAAAAATAGGGGAGTTGCAATGAAATTTTTTATATTATTTTTACTATTGATGATCAGTAATCAAGGTTTTGCTAGTGACTATCGGACAAATGAAGACGGGACCGTAACTTATATAGGTAAATGTCTTCTTCATGAAGATTATGAAAACGTTAAGTTCAAAGTAACTGAAGTTGTACCCTATACTGAATATCCAACAAATGAGTTTTTTAAAAAGCTTACTCCTCTCCAAAGAAAATTAGCGATTTTTGTTTATAATCAAGAGCTTAATTTTGACGAAGAACAGTCTATTGATTTAGAGGGATTCGACGATATTTCCTTTGATATTATTCATCTTCAGAATATAAAAGGATTACTTTATAGAGTAAGCTTTGGTGTTGGTGGAGGAAATGGTGGGTACATGACTTTTTTAGTGTCTGCTGATGGAGTTATAACTCTTGCCGCTCATACTTTTGATGGTGAGCTAATTTCATGTGATGACGAATTTAGGCAACTTTTTTGAAGATAAGGAAAAGAGAATCATGACCTTAAATGGAAAGCTTTTTGGTGAGATCGATAGAGTGAGGTAGATACTCATCTTTTTTTTCAAGGCATTGATCTAAAGCAAGAGGGATGACTTCACCTTTTTTATAGCAAGTAGCTATTGGGAAGTTTCCTTCTAGTATGGCTTTCACGCTGATATAACCCATTCTTGAGGCAATAAAGCGATCAATAGCGGTGGGCTTCCCTCCCCTCTGGGTGTGGCCTAAGATGCAGACATGGGCTCTGTGTTGATATTTTTCTCTGAGGGTTTTTTGGATTTCGTAGCTAAGGCCAGGACTTTCTCCTTCGGCGACAATTAAAACAGAGGAGTTTTTTCCACGCTCAAGGCCACGTTGGATATCCCCCATGATTTCATCATAGTTAATTTTCTCGGTGGGCAAAATAAGATTTTCTGCTCCTGTACAAACCCCCACATGCATGGCAATAGCGGGTGACTGGCGCCCCATGACCTCAACGATAAAAGTCCTAGCGTGAGAGTGGGCCGTATCTCGAATTTTATCGACTGCATCGACTGCTGTTTGAACAGCAGTATCGAAACCTATCGTGTAGTCGGTGTTTGAAATATCATTGTCGATAGTTCCTGGGATTCCTACCACAGGGATTTTGTGTTCTTCCCAAAGCTTATACGCTCCGTTAAAAGAGCCATTACCTCCGATAACCACCAGGGCATCTATTTTTTTTCTTTTAAGAATATTAGCGGCTTCTTTTCTGGTTTCAGGTTCAAAAAACTCAAAACACCGACTCGTTTGTAAAATAGTTCCCCCCCTCTGCATAATATTGCCTACTGAAGAAGCGTTCATTTCCTTGATATTACCTTCTAAGAGCCCAGCGTAGCCACGAGTGATACCGAAGAGGGAGAGCCCATCTCCAATTCCAGCCCTGACAACGGCACGAATCGCGCAATTCATACCGGGGCTGTCTCCTCCACTGCAAAGGACTGCGATATTTTGAATATTTTTTTTCTTTGTCATATTTTGTCTCACTTAAAAATAGAATGCCCTTCAAAAGTATCAGGAATAGGGAGGCCAAGTGTCGTTAAAATAGTAGGAGCGACATCCTTTAGGGCATGTTGTCCCCGTGTGATTTGCCCAGGGTTATTTTCTAAGGAAGGGTGAAAAACACAGAAAGGCACAGGGGCTCCCGTATGGCTAGTATGAGGAGAACCGTCTGGGTAAACCATTTGGTCGCTATTGCCATGATCAGCAGTAAGGATCATTGTTATCTCTTGTTCTTCGACTTTTTGTTTTAGCTTACCAACGCAATCGTCGAGAGTTTCAATGGCCTTTATGGCCGCCTGGTAGTTGCCTGTGTGGCCAACCATATCGCTATTGGCATAATTGACTAAGTAAAACTTATAGCTTGAGTCTTCTAGGGCTTTTTGTAATTGCTCAGTAACTTGGGAGGCACTCATTTCGGGTCTTTGATCGTAAGTTTCAACATCTTTAGGGGAGGGAATGAGAATATGCTTTTCCTTAGGAAAAGGTTTTTTTCTCCCACCGTTGAAGAAAAAAGTAATATGGGCGTATTTTTCGGTTTCGGCAATCTTGAATTGAGCGTGACCTTGTTGAGAGAGGTACTCAGAGAGCCCTCCTGAGATAGCTTCTTTATCGAAAAGGATAGGAAGCTGAACTTCATCGGGGGTGTAGGGGGTCATACAAAGAAAATAAGGGGGAATCCAAGGTCTTTCGTATTCCTCAAACTTGAGATCATTCATGGCTAAGGTGATTTGTATGGCGCGGTCGGGTCGGAAGTTGAGGAAAAAGACAACGTCATCTCCTCCCATGGCGTACTCCCTGTTAAAGAGCACTGGGGTAATGAACTCATCAAAGATGCCCTTTTTATACTCGAGTTCTAAGTAGGAGAGGGGGGGGCAAGATGTTATTTTCCCTTTGCCGATAAAGGTATCATAGCAATGCTTGATTTTTTCCCAACGGCGATCGCGATCCATTCCAATGGAGCGCCCCTGCATAGAAGCTAGGTGAAAATTGGTTTGATGGGATTCGATATTTTGCAATTCTTTAATGTATTTTTCGCCAGCATTTTTAGCGGTGTCCCGCCCATCCATAAAGGCATGAAAATAAATTTGAAGATTGTGACAAGAGCTTAAAATATCCACCGTGGCTTTAAGGTGGTCGATGTGGCTGTGAACTCCTCCGTCAGAAAGGAGACCCATGAGGTGAATACGTTTGGAGCCATCTTTAGCTTTTTGAATTAGTTCCTTAATGAGGGGAAGGTCCGAATAGGTTTTTTGAGCGATAGATTCATTAATCCTGACCAGGTCTTGTCTTACCGGTTTGCCTGCACCGAGGTTCATATGACCAACTTCTGAGTTGCCTGCAACTCCTTTAGGGAGGCCGACAGAGGTTCCGCCAGCTTCAATTAGAGTGTAGGGATAGTGGGAAAAGAGATGGTCTAAATGGGGAGTCGTTGCATCTTTTATGGCATTTTTTTGATGGTTCTCGCTGATGCCAAATCCATCTAAAATAACCAGTAAAGTTCTTTTGCTAAGGGCTTGAATGCTACTCACAATATTGATTCCTCTAGATTAAATGTTGAGCTTGCTCTTGTTTATCAAATTCTCACTGACTTCGAAAGCCTTAGAAATTGTAGGAGAGGCCAGTAGTGAGTTCTGAAACGGATATTTGGGCGTTATCCCCTCGTCTGCGTTCCTTTTGAACGATTCCAATATCCCATGAAAGCCCTTTAATTTTTTTAAAAGTGTAGCTAAAAGTAGCAGTTAGAATGGCTTCAGCAAAATCAAGGGTGTTTTGTAAATTGAAATATTGACTCCACTCCACAGTACTTAATAAGGACCATTTTGTGTTTATTTGAGAATAATTACTTGCAGAGAGGATGAAGATAGTACTATCGGGTAATTCTTTTCCTTCACTCCTCCTTCCTAGTGAAGTTAGAAAAGTGGATTCGAAGTACTGGTTGTGCCAAAAGGGGCGAAAGGAAACTTGTCCGGCAAAGCCATTTTTTGAGAGGTTATTTTTTTGAGAAAAAGTAATGGGAAGACCGAAGGTTAGGGAGCCAAATTTGAAGGTGGGTGAATACTCTGGGGTCAAGGTATGGGCGTGGGCATTTTTTTCTAACTTGGCTTCTTTTTGAGGACGAGTCCATAGGTAGTTGAGGGAGTACTTGAGCCTTGTAATGGCTTGTCTGAAATTATCGTAGCGGATCTCTGCTCCCAAGGTGAGGTCGCGCAGATCCCTCTTTTGAGCACTTTTTGAGGTTGCTTTTTCATTGATAAAGGAGCCATTGAGTAAGGTGCTCCAGTGATTTCCCAGTTGGCGCCCTACTAGTCCACCGACCTTGTAAATTTGGAGAGCACCTTTTTGTTCTCCATAGGTATTTGTGAGATCACTATTAGTTTTGAATTCTGATAATTGAGTGTCTGTTAATTCATGGATATTATTTTTGATGGTAGTACCTAAGGAAACCTTAAAACTTGAGAAGCCTTTTGAAAGGGTATCCACGTATGCGGCAGCGTATTGCTTTAAAGATTCGGAGGGGGAGGTGTTGTGGTGGATAGCCCTGAAATGAATGGTTCCTGCATCTGTGAATCCATCTCGTATTAAGCTTTCTCCTAAGAGAATATCGGCTTGCCCTGCTTTTTCTTCTTCTTGTTGTGTAGGTTTTTTGATAAGAGCTTTTTTTGCTTCTCGAGAAAGGTGAATCGCTTTTTTATGTTTTTTTTCCGACGAGGCAATCTCTGCTAGATAAAGCAGAGCTTCTCCTTTTTTATATTGGTAATACTGGGTAATGGTAAAATATTTCTTAGCTAAAAGAAGGACTTTATTATTGTATTTCCCATAAAAAAACTGATTTTTAAAAAGCTTGTAATAAGCTTGGGCGATTTCAAAATAGATTTTTAAAGCTTCCCTATTGGGTTTTCGATACCTTTTGAGAAAAGGAACTAAACCTGTTCCAAATGAGGTATGGGTTAGTTTTTTGGAATCGAGTTTTTTAGCAGCAGTGTAATAAATTTTGAATGATTTTTTGAAATTTTTTTGATCAAAATAATAACGAGCTAAATAAAGATAGCTATCTGTATGGAAAGATTGGCCTTTAATATTGTGATAAATTAATTGTAATGCACGTTCTTTTTCACCTGCGAGCATTAAACTTTGCGCTTTGGCTAGTCGAACTTGTCGGATATCTATGGCCTTAGCATAGCTCTGAAAACTGATTAAAAGTGTCAAAAAAAAATAAAGACTGTATTTCACTCTATTTATTCTAGGCTTCTCTTTCTTTTTTGTGTCATTGAGGAAACGGATGCCAGTCTCTTTCTCTTAATTGAGTTGAAAACTCGGTATTGCTTAAAAGCATAAGGCGACTCCATTCAATTGCCGAGAAGGGAAGGGATGAGAGCATGGATGTTCCTTTTCTTCTTTGTTTTTTTTCTTTTTTCCACTTATGGAGAAGGTTCTACTCATTTTATCGGTCGAATTATTGAGTTAGAAGGAAAGGCGATCTTTAAGGATCGTTTTGGTAAACCGAGGGTGGTTTTTAAAGGTGCTGTACTGAAGTATGGCGATGTTCTCTATTCAGATAAAGAGTCTAGAGTGAAAATTTGGTTAGCTGATGAATCGGTATGGCACCTAGGACCTAATAGTGTTGTTCAGTTTCATCATCTTAACTTTCACAACTCTCGAAAACGCGAGCGCGAGCTTGAAGTTTCTATCTTGAGAGGAGCCGTACGTTTCCTTGAAGCTATTCCTAATCAATTATCAGCTGGTATAAAAATAAAAACCCCCGTTGTGACAATGAATCTGATTCCTCCTGTTGAGGGTCAGATCGAGGTTTTTAAAAAAGAGGAACTAAGAGTTAAGGCCGGAGTCATAAGTGGCTTGATGCGTACAGATAATTTTGAGGTGAAAGCGAGGCAAGTTTTTATTGGTGAGAAAAGTGAAGACCAAATTTTTAGCAATGTTGAAAGAATGGAGACTTCTCTTTACTCTTTTCTTTCTCAAGACTTTTCTAATCTCTTTTATCAAAAGGAAGAACCTCAAAGGAATTTTTCCTTTCCTGTTAAATTGGTTTTTTTAGAAAAAATTTTTAAAAATATGAATTCTAAACAAAGCTTAAGGAAACCAGCATCGATTGGCTTTGAGATTCCAAAAGTAAAGGCTATTCGGATTCATGAGACGGTTTATGATGTAGTTGTTATTGCAGCGGAGAGAGAAGCTCGCAAATGGGCTAAAAAAATAGCTTTTCAAATGGTTTTTCCTTTGGCACGAAGGGCGGCTTATCATATTGCAATGAGAGCGGCTGCTATTAAAGGGCGTCAAGCGGCTCAAATAGTTGTTGATCGAGAAGTGGAAGATGCCGTTGGAGAGGCCATTAATGGACTAAAGATGAAAGGGAAGCGCTTAGAGGAGGAACAAATATACCAATATAGTGCGTCCGAAGTAGCTGGAGCGAGTGTTAAAAGAGTCGCTAAAATTCGTGCAGAGGTAGCAGGCTATCAGGCTGCTCGAAAGACAGCTTTTAAAGCGGCTTGGGCGGCTGCTTACGCGGGAGCTTATGAGGCGGCTCAAAGGAAAGCTTATCGCATGGCTTATAAAAGTGCTAAAGTCGCGGCTTGGGATGTGATGAAAAAAAACTCTCTAGTGAATAACGTTGAAGTCGAGGCTTTACTTAAAATAATATCGAATAAGGCGAGCCATTATTTTGCCAATCAATGGGCAAAAAAGGCAGGCAAAATTGCCGCTTTGAGAGAGTCCCGGCGAGTAGCTTTGATTGCCGCTAGCCAAACGAGTGCAATTATCGCTGAGCAATTATCCCAAACAAGCAAGGTAAGGGCCAGAAAGCTAACTGCTGAGTTACTAGCTAAGAAAAAGGCCCGCTCTATAGCCTCTAATTTGCTTTATTACGTTCGTGAAGAAGCTCAAAAGAGGTTTGAAGTTGAACTTCACGAGCGCTCCTTAAAGGCTTCCCGTGCTTTAAGGCCATAGGAATTCACGCGGCCTTGAGTCTATCTTGAGTAGAATTTTAGTAGATTTGTGTGAATCACTGTTGGAATAGACAGTGTCTAATCTTTAGACACTTGTTGAGAGATTCTTCTTTACACACCTATAAGGGTTTGAATTTGGAAGCCTTTTTTTGGCATAGAGTCTGCAATACTCTAGGTAGTTTTTTAATTTTTGGAAACTTGAGAGGGTAATAAAATGAAACGTCAGAACTTCTTTTTTCAGTTCACAATCCTCCTTTTACTAGGAGTTTTATTCACTGGTTGTGGTAAAGACAGCGGTTCCAGTAATACGGCATCAGCTACAACTACTCAACAGCCTATTAATGAGCTCCCTACTGTACCGGGTGGAGTAAGTGGTTGTGAACAAGCTTTTAGCAAGAGTGATTTGGTTGCGGCTTTACAAAGTGGTTCAATTCCTTTTGGAGTAGGGACTTTTTATTACCAGAATTGTTCGACGAAAGATCGATGGATCGATGTAACAAAATGTAGTTTGAAAAGTAGAAGTTCATCTAGTCATGAACTGGGAAGCACCAGAGATAGTTTGGTCAATGCACTTGTTAGCAAAGTGAATAGTTCTGTTCAACATGTGTATAACGCAGCTGGAACTTATCATCGTATATGGTTTTCTGATGGTGGGTTTTGGGATCTTAACCTTTGCCAGCCCTTAGCTGCTCAGCCTGTTATAAAGCATAGAATTAGATAATCCTTCCCTCACTTTTTTGGGAAGGAGCTATCATAATCTTTCCTCCCCCTTTATGTGAATTGGCCCTGGTGTTCCCCCACCTGGGCCATTTTTTTTGGAGGCATCTCTGAACACGCCTACTCGGCATGGTCGAGCTGGCGAATCAATGCGAACAGAGTGAGCACGAATAATGGGCTAACGAGAGAAGAAGGGTATTTCTGACCCATCTGCTCGGCGTCTTAGGCATTTTGTCGCGGGTAGAAGACTCGATTTACCTTGATTTATAATGAGATAGTCGATTTCATAAAAAATCTGGAGAGGGCATGGCCAAATACAGAACTGATAAACGCGATCTTGAATTTAACCTTTTTGAATTGTTGACTATTCAAGAGCATTCACCTGATTTTGAGGAGTCTGATCTTAAGGAAATACTAATTCAGTTTGATAAATTTGTTGAATCTGAAATCTATCCTACTCGCGCTAAAGGTGATGAGGAAGGTGTTAAGTTGACTCAGGATCGTGGTGTTACTGTGCCTACGTGCTTTAAACAAGCGGCTCACCGTTTTTATGAAAATGGTTGGTTTACTTTGGGGTACCCTGAAGATATTGGTGGTATGCCGACTCCACACGCCCTGGGTTTTGCCTGCAGTAGCCTTTATATAGGGGCTAATATGGCCTTAAGTTTATACCCTAGTCTATCTGCTGGTGCTATGAACGTTATTCTCCAAATAGGCTCGGAGGAGCAAAAAAATTGCTATATTCCGCCGATGATGGAAGGGCGTTGGGGGGGGACGATGTGCCTGACAGAACCGGGCGCTGGCTCTGATGTGGGGGCTGCCAAGACGATGGCAACTCCCAATGCCGATGGAACTTATAATATTCAAGGAGTGAAAATTTTTATCTCTTCTGGAGAGAGTGATATTTATGAAAATATTATTCACCTTGTTCTTGCGAGGATGCCCGATGCCCCTAAGGGAACGAGGGGGTTAAGCCTTTTTATTGTTCCCCGTTTTCTCATTCTTGATGACGCTAAAGCAGGGGCTTCTAATCACGTTAAATGCACTAAGATCGAAGAAAAAATGGGTATTCATGGATCGGCTACTTGTGAGTTGACTTTTGGTGGAGAGGGTCCTTGCCGAGGTTGGCTTGTCGGACAGGAAAACCAAGGTATGGCCAATATGTTTATTATGATGAACGAAGCTCGTCTTCTTTGTGGAATTCAGGGTGAATCCCAGGCTTCTCTCGTGTATCAGTTAACGGAGCAATATGCTAAAGAGAGAGTTCAATTTGAGACAGAAATTTGTCATCTTCCCGACGTAAAGCGAATGCTTTTAAAAATGCGAGCTATGTCTCGAGGACTGCGGACCCTTATTCTCTACACAGCTAACCTTTTTGATTTGAGTGAGAAAGGAGGTGAGGAGGTAGAAGCTGAAATTGCTTTTATGACACCTATCTGTAAGTCTTTTTGTACAGATGAAGGTTTTCAGGTTGCTGTGGATGCTGTTCAGGTTCATGGTGGTTATGGTTTTTGTACGGAGTATGGAATTGAGCAATTTGTTCGCGATGCTAAGATTGCCACTATTTATGAAGGAACAAATGGTATTCAGGCGATTGACTTTGTTATGAGAAAAATTCTTAAAGATAGGGCTGCCGTTTTTAAAAAAGTTGTCGAGAAAATACAAAAAACCCTTGCTCAAAAGGAGTGCCAGGAGTGGAAAGCCGAAACGTCTTTGCTAGTGAGCAGCTTAGAAAAAGCTCAAGGAATCCTGGAACAATATGAAAAGGCAGCTCGTGAGAAGAAAGAAAAAGAAATTTTAACTAGTGCAACGGACTTTTTAGGTTTTTGTGGAAACGTGATTGTCGCATGGCGCTTACTTGACTCAGCGATTTTAGCTAAACGCTTAATGGGCGGGAATAACTCCAAAGATAATGTTTTCTTTCAGTCTAAGGTGACGGATTTTAAGGTTTTCTGTCAGTACTATCTAACTCGTAACTCTGGTTTGGCCCAGAGTATTCTCAGTTTTAGTCAGAATATTGCCGTCTTGGAAGTTTGAGGTTTCTGATGCTACACTGATTGAGTATTAATATTAGTTAGAAAACAGTTTTAAATTTAGGTTATTTAATGAATTTGGAAAAGATCTATCGGGAGGTAGAGACTTTTTCAAAGGAGACTCATGGCAGTTCAGACTATTACAAAGAAGAAATTTTTGTAAGAGGAGAAGGGGAACAGCAGTTTGCTCCTTTGAAGTTTCTCGTTAAGAAAATTGAAGACTTGGGTGATGAAAAGGGATTGTACAAAGAAGATTTTGTTTGCGATTCCTATGATCTTTACGATCAGGATGATTTTATCAATTGGTATGAGCATCAATTTGCCCGCAAGTTAAAAAGAACCTACGCTAAGAAAATCAACATTCTTTATCGGCCTGATAACAAATCGATATTTGATTCTATTGAGCTAGTCAATAAATGTTACAAAGTTCTGCGTGATCAACATATCATTATGAACAATAAGAACCTACCTGTTCAGCTTGGAGAGTGGTATGCCAAGGCTATATTTGGTTTAAGGCAGGTGAAGTCGACATCTCAAAGAGGCTTTGATTTTTTTTTAGAGGGACGTCGGGTAGAGATTCGAGTTGAATGGGGAGATAAATCTTCGCCCAAAGGAGTAAAGATAAGAAAATCTCTTGTTGAACTAAGTGATGCTTGCATTATTATGTATATTGCCCGCAATTTCACTATTAGAGAGATTTGTTTTTTAGATTCAGATTTTATTGTTAGAAAATTTAGTGGAAAAGGACATACTATTTTTCTTAAAGATTCTGATGTCAACCAGTATTTCTTTTCTAGTTCTTCAAAACATTTAGATAAAGTTGTGAATAGTACGCCTTTGATGAAGTACTCAACACCTCAGTTTGCTATTAAATTATCGGAATCTTTTCAGTGATGCTTAGACTTTGGTGCATTGAGTATTAATACAACTCATATTTAAGAAGGCGGCATTCTAGGTTTCCATTGCAGAAAGGAACTCTCGAGCTTGTTCGAAGTTCAATTTTCTTGCGGAGTTCGGAATCACTTGTGAGGAGATAGACGCGCCAGCCTGTCCAGTTATTCTTCAGGTTTTCACCGAAGTTATAATAAATTTTTTCGATAGTTTGAGAAGTTATTCTTTCACCGTAAGGGGGGTTAGAAAGGATGAGGCCGGGTGCTTCTCCGGGGGGAGAGTAATAGCAAGCATCGGTGCTGCTTAAGCTGATAATGTCCCGTGGAATGCGGGCATTAATAAAAGTTTGAACAGCTAGGGCAAAAGCTTTTTTATCTCGGTCGTTTCCAAAAAATTGATTACTTAAAAGATTTTTCATTCCCTGGCGTTCGCTATCGGCAATTTCTTGAGCTAGGTTTTTCCAATATTGAAAGAGCTCCTGATCTTTTTGAAACCATTTTTGTTTTAGAAAGACGTAGGGCTGCTCTTTTTGAAAAAAGCGAGCGATTTGAAGGTAGCTTGGTGGAATTTTGGCTTTAATAAGAACAGCTTCAGCGAGGAGTGTCCCCGTTCCGCAAAAGGGGTCGCAGAATAGGTCTTGTTCGGGGCTCCAGTCGCTGGAGAGAATGAGGCTTGCAGCGAGATTTTCTCGCAAAGGGGCTCGGTGACCGGCGGGACGGTAGCCTCGATGGGAAAGGCTTCGGCCCGTGATATCGAGGTATAAACTTCCTTTGAATTGGTCGCTTTGTTTTTCAAGGTGCAAGAGTAATGGGTTGTCAGCGTCCTTTTTTTCTACGCTAGGCCTACCTCCCGCGCTTTCTTTCCATTGATCACAGAGGGCATCTTTAACTCTAAGGGAGAGGTGGAAGGAGGGAGGGAAAGCAGATTTACTTTCTCTATCCAATAGTGTTTGAACCTTAAAAGTTTGGTGGTTATTGAGTAGTCTGTTCCAGGGGTAAGCTAAGGCGGCTTGGTAAATATCCTCTTCACTTTGGCAAGGAAAGTGCTTGATGCGGCGAAATAGACGGCTAGCAATACGTGAATGGGTTAAGATTTTTAAGGCTTTAAAGGGATCTACTGTAAATAAAACGCCCCCTCTAGAAACCTGGAGCTTTTGGGCCTGTAAATCGTGGAGCTCTTTTGCGAGAAGCCCTTCGGTCTCTTGTGGACAACTGGCAAAATAGGTATTTTCTAGCAGATTTCTTATCATAGTCGCCTCCAGCGATGAACTTTTTATGATTCACTAGGAGCCCAATGTCAAAGCTTTAAAAGAGGTTGCTCTTTAGGCCTTTTGCTTGTGGGGTTGTTTTTGGGGGTGCTATAGTCGTTGGGCTAAAGATTAACCGTGTTGACAGGACCTCCTATCAGACTAACCAAAGAGGGGCTCATTATGAGTGGTGATTGCAAAGTTAAAGATATTTCTCTGGCTGACTGGGGAAGAAAAGAGATTGAGATTGCTGAAACTGAAATGCCAGGTCTTATGGCTTTGAGGGAAGAGTATGGTTCAGTTCAGCCTCTTAAGGGTGCTAAAATTGCTGGTTGTTTACATATGACGATTCAAACGGCTGTTCTCATTGAAACACTGACGGCTCTCGGTGCTGATGTTCGCTGGTCTTCTTGTAATATTTTTTCAACTCAAGATCATGCGGCTGCGGCAATTGCTGCGGTTGGGGTTCCCGTTTTTGCTTGGAAAGGGATGAATGAGGAAGAGTTTGACTGGTGTATTGAGCAAACTCTTAAATGGTCGGATGGAAGTCATCTTAACATGATCCTCGACGACGGAGGAGACCTCACCAATATGGTTTTTGATCGCTTTCCTGAAATGGCTAAAGAGATTCGTGGTCTCTCGGAAGAGACTACCACAGGTGTTCACAGGCTTTATGAAAGGGTCGAAAAAGGCACTCTTTTAACCCCGGCTATTAATGTGAATGACTCTGTCACGAAGTCAAAGTTTGACAATCTCTATGGGTGTCGCGAATCCCTTGTGGACGGTATTAAGCGGGCTACCGATGTTATGATTGCCGGTAAGGTTTGTATTGTGGCGGGATATGGTGATGTTGGTAAAGGCTCTGCTCAATCTCTTCTCGGCCTTGGAGGGCGTGTAGTCGTTACAGAGGTTGATCCTATTTGTGCTCTTCAAGCGGCTATGGAGGGTTTCGAGGTTATGAAAATGGAGGAAGCTGCCAAGTTGGGTGACATTTTTGTAACTTGTACAGGTAATCTCGATGTTATTACGGGTAGGCATCTCGATCTTATGAAGGATGGAGCGATTGTTTGTAATATTGGTCATTTTGATAATGAAATTGATATTCGTCACCTAAATGACAATTACCAGAAGGTTAATATTAAGCCTCAAGTTGATCAGTATGTAGGAAAGGATGGTCGCAAAATTATTCTTTTGGCTGAGGGGCGTTTGGTAAACCTTGGCTGCGCTACTGGGCATCCATCTTTTGTAATGTCTAATTCTTTTACTAATCAAGTATTGGCTCAAATTGAGCTTTGGAATAATTGCCAGAGCTATGAGAATAAAGTTTACATGCTTCCTAAGCACCTAGATGAGAAAGTTGCTCGCTCCCATTTAAAGAAGATTGGGGTTGATATAGATATTTTAACTCCCAAACAGTGTGAGTACTTGGGGATTAAAGCTGAAGGGCCCTACAAACCAGAGCACTATCGTTACTAGGGTTATTTTTAGGGCACTTTCCTGGGGCTGAACTTTTGTTTGAGGATATTCGTGAAAATTTTTGTCGGGTGTGATCATGCTGCTTTTAGAGAAAAAGAAACTTTAAAAGAGGCGTACAGTGAATCGAGTTTCGAAATTGTTGATTGCGGAACCCTTTCTCCTGAAAGATGCGACTACCCTGATTACGCTCGTATTGTTGCCAAACATGTGCAAAAGGGTGAGGGAAAAGGACTGCTCCTTTGTGGTTCAGGTTTAGGGGTTTCGATGGCAGCGAATCGCTATGCTGGAGTTAGGGCTGCTTTGTGCCGAACCCCTGAAGAAGCACGGCTTTCCGTAGAACATAATGATAGCAATATTCTTTGTGTGGGAGCTCGTATTTCATCACTCGAAGAGATTAAGATGATATTGAAAACTTGGCTTGGAGCTTCTTTTGAGGGAGGGCGTCACATTGGAAGAATTGCTAAATTTAGCGATTTAGGGGAGAGGTTTTAGTGAAAATCGAATACCCGCGTAAAGTTCTCGAAAAGCTAGCCTTTCTTTTCATTTTTATCATTTTAGTTTTGGGGGTGTATTTTTCTCGTATGGACCTTTCTTATTATGAGGAGGGTTGGATTCGTGAGAATGGCTTAATTAAATGGCTGACAGTTTTGGCCCTATTCGTTGGTATGCTTATGAATTTGTACCGAGCTTCAATATTGAAACCCTTTCGTAGTCGAAGGTTTGTACTTAGCCTATATGTTTTCGCTTTTCTCTTTTTTTTTGGCTTTATGGAAGAGATTTCATGGGGACAGAAAATTGTTGGGTCGTTTGCTAATTTTCAGTTCCTTGAATTTTTTGGAGAATATGGCTTCCAACTTGGTGGGGTCAAAGTTAATAAATTGATTTTTGATATTGTATTGGGAGCTTCTGTCGTATTTTATCTTTTTATTCTACCTATTTTCTATCGTAGAATGATAAAGGTAAAAACGTTTGTTGATTCGATAGCTCTTCCTCTGCCTCGTATTTATCATATTATTGCTTATTTGGTTTTGATAGGTTTATGTGCTGCTGTCTCTAGTGGTAAAAGAAGTGTGATGCTTGAGTTTGGTGGTTCTTGGATTTTTCTTTTGATTTTTTTTGAGCCTTATAATCGTAAAGTTTTCTCTCGTCGCCTGACTCAGCATTAAAATAATTAATGGAAGCTTAGCCTCATTAAATAGCGTTACCTAAAGAGAATAGCTGACATAGGTGAAAAAAGTATCGTTGGCCCTGTGGAAAGACCAATAAGATTCCCTTTTTGGAGATCTGAGGAGTTCGGCACTTAACCCAATAGAAAAGCTAGATGGTGTCTGATAGATTACGCCGATGTTGGCGAGGTTATCTTTTCTTACTAAATCATATCGTATTGAGCCGTGTCCCGACCATCGATCAGCCATGGAAAAAGTTCCCTCTAGGCCAAGAGCCGTTTTCCAACGAGTTGTTTCAGAGTAAAGGTCGTCACTTCCTCTTCCATGTTTAGTGATGTAGTGAAGGGCGTTGAAAGCAATTGAGAAAAGAGGTTTTTTAAATCCGAGACTCGCGTGAGTGTAGAGTTCCTCTTCATATTTAGGCTCAATCTTAAAAAAATCAGATTCGAAGTTATTCTGCTCTTTATTGATTTTTAAGGTCAATGTATCAAAGTCTTTACCCATTTTGGCATTGGGGTCGACATAGGTGAGTCCACCTCTCAAGCTGTATCGATCTTTGATATTAGCTTGGGTTTGCAGGCCCATAACTAAGTGGTGATTAACAATAGGGTTGATTTTCACTAAGACTCTATCTTTTTCAAACTCATAGAAAGCTTCAGCATTGGCTCTTATTGAATTTTCAGGCTTGTAGACAGCAAAACTACTTAATTTTATATGAGGGTTAACATAGGTTTCAAGATTAAGTCCGAGCGATTTTTGAACAAAAATGTCGCTTATATTAGGTGTGTTGAGCTCGTAATAAATATTGACTTCCCTATCTGCAACACTGGTTATTTTAGGAGGGGTTTGGGCCCAGCCTGAGCTTGTTGTAATATTTCCGTTTTTGACGTGAATGCGTGGATTGAGACTAGGAAGGTAGAATAGGGAAGCAAAAATTTGAGTTCTCATTCTCCCTGATCTTGTTGAATAGAGAAGACCGAGTAAACCCTCTTGTTTAGTATCCATGAGGTTGAATGAGCGAAGCCCATTAATATGGTCAAGCTGCCAGAATTTTTCTTCAGGGCTCCAGTCTAGAATTTGTCTCCCTAGAGTGTAATGAGATTGAGGCTCTTTTGGATCTGAAGTGTTTATGTAGGCTTGGCTTAGTGAAAAATTTATCTTAGAGCCCTTTTGAATTAAATATTTTAGATCGAGATTGGTTCTTCCCCGCCAATTTTTTCCCTCGAATGAAGAGAAATAGCTGGTTTCAAGGCTGTCTAAACTCTTTTGGTGATTCGATTGGTTTAAACGTTGGCCCCTTTTCAATTTGAAGTGAAAGGTTTCAGGTGAGGGTTTTCGAGAGAGAGGAATGGAGAAAGGGGTTTTCCCTTGGAGGTCATTTTTTTGGGAGTTTGAAGGTTTGTTGGCTCCCATTATTGGAATAGTTACCCAAACAATAGTAAAGAGGAGAAAAGATTTTTTCATCGGGTTATCTTAAGGATTAAGGCCAAATTGGGACAGGGAATAGGGCCAATCCTGTAAATATTCCCTAGAATGAGATTTTTTTCTTTCCCGAAGCCTTGAAGGTTTTTATTGTTGAGTGGCAGAATAAAAGGAAAAAATGCTTAAATTATTGAAATTAAAGGATTTATTTTTAGTTTTGGCTTGCTTGAGCCTAGCGAGCTGTGGCTATTTGAGGGATGATCCTATTGAAAATATTGAGCATTACGATAGCTCTGGGATTTCTTCTTGTGAAGCTAAACCCGGAGAGCTGGCTTATATCCTTGAAAGAAATATTGAGGGTCAAATTCGTTGTTTGCAGGAAAATTTAGAGGTTTTTAATAAATATGTTCGCAGAGAGAGCCAAACCTACATTACAGAGCGTGAGTTAGGGGGGTTCATTCAAAGGTTTTTTAAAGGTCATGGCCAAATTGTTTTGAAGAGTTTGGGATTGATTTTTGAATTTAATGGATTTCTTTTAAACGATCATCGTGAACGCATCTCAAGCGCCAATATTAGGCCCCTCTTTCATTTGTTAGTAGCAACAAATAGAGAAGCTGTTGTTATTAATGAAGTGCTAAGAAAAATGGAGAGAGGAGAAGGTTCTGTCAATGGCTTATCGGAGGAGTTAGAAGCCTCTCTTAAGCGGATTCAATCCCACTTTATGCCTATTGTTCGGCAGCGTATGGCCACCGCGGGCGGTATGAAAAGAGTGAACATAAAAGACTTTATTAAAAGAGTTCATCAACAATTTTCTACTTATTTTAATAAGATTGATGGTGAAACAATTGATGTACTTTTGGGTTTTAAAAAACTTTTTTTAGGAGGGCGAAAAGATGAAATGACCTCTAATGAGCTTCTCGTTTTTATAGAGAAAGCCCCAGAGTTAGTCGTGATGGCTTTTAAGCTTTATTATGCCAACCAGAAGAGAGTGGGTTCCAAAGAAACTCTGCATAAGTTTTATCAAAGAAGCTTGCGCGAGCTAAAGTTGTTGTTTCACGGCCATGTTGATAGTGAAGTTTTTTTCCACCAAGATGAAGTTCTACATATGGTAGATCGCCTGTGGAATGGTTCGGAGCGGAAAGATTTTTATAAAAAAATTACTTTAGAGACAAAGACCCGCCTTATTGATGGGCGTGGAGCCGAGAGTAAAGTTTATACCTTTAAAAATATTCGCACTATTTTGACGCTTGCAGATGGTTTGCTCGAGGCACTTCGCTTTAGCTATGAGATAGAACCATTATGGAAAGATATTGATGGAATAAGAGAAGAGGAGAGAGGTTTAAGGCGAACTCAGTTTGTTGAACGTAGTGCTTTGTTAGGAATTGAACTTAAAAAAATAGTGAAAGAGTTAAACCTTTTTAGTCCTTATATGGAATTAGGGGCTTATATTGATTTTTTAAAAGAAAATGCAGATGAGTTGAATTGGAATGAAGCTTGGCTCAGTCCTTTAAAAATAATGAAAAAAGTTCTTCTTGGTGGAGATGAAGATTATTCTAATTTTGTTGAATTACAGAGACTGTTTGATAAATCAGCTTTAATGGCTGAATTGTTTTTTGATATCTACACTTTGAATAGCCGTAAAGAGCATAAAACCTATAAAACATTAATTTATGCTGCTAGAACAATGAAAAAATTAGTTTATTCTGACGATCTTTATAGAGTTCTTTTTGATAGTAAAGAATTGGCAGTTCTTGGAAGTAACTTCTTGAAAAATACTGATTTAACTTCTTTTACTCCGACTTTAGATAAGATTAAAAAAGGCTTGCTTGGAGGGGAACCTGAGAGTTACACGGTTCAAGCTTTTTTAAAGCTGATAGATATTGCTGAGGAATTTTCTACTTATGTTTGGTTCATGAATACTACCTATGACTTTTATCAAAAAGAAATGGAATCAAGTGAAGAGATTGATTATTTACCTACCTTTCCTCTCGAAGATTACGAATTTCTTCCTGTGTCTACTATTGAGAGCTTAAGGAAAGAGTTTTTTAATATTGCTAAAAATTACAGATTTTATCGCGATGATAAAGGTTATCAATATTATGGTTCTTCTTTTAAAAGAGATAAAAATGGCTTTGTTGAAATTGCTTCAATGAAATGGGGGTTTAGTAAGTTGGCGAAAATTTTCGGTCATGAGGATAAAAAGACTGGGGTTTTTGTTTGGAATCTCGATGAAGTTAATTCTATGCTTGAGGCTTTTAAGCCTGTTTTAGTTTACTATGGGCTTTGGTCAAATTACCCAGAGTATTTTGCTCGTAATACATTACTTCTGGCTGACCTATTTCAATACCAAGCCAATGGGGATCTCAACATGAGTCCTACAGAAGCTGCAGAATTTGGAGCTATGTCTTTGCAGACTGTTGATATTGGTGATGGAGTTAGAAAGCATTTAGAGAAATGGTGTGAACAAATTCCTTTGCGTGGTGATTTTGGTTATCGAGTTGATTGTTTTAGACCTTTCTTCTTTAAAATCTTATTAGATGAAATGGGTTTAAGTGAATATTTTGTTAAGCTAGATAAGTATATTAAAGAGAGTTCTGAGGATGAAGTTATCCTTTTCCTAAAATCGATTGAAGGGTTTGCTCGCGATTATCCTGATCATATTCCGATTAGCCGGAGAGAGATTATTCTCATTATTGGGGCTATCATTAATATTGAGTCTACCTATATTCGTTATGATGAAAATAATAATAATATTCTCGACCCTAAAGAACTCAATAAAGGTTTTGATGTTTATAAAAATGCTGTGATTGAGATGGCTAACCTTAAGGGAAAAAGAGTCAAATATGCTAAAACGATTTATTTTTATATGGTGGAGAAGATGGCTATTCCAAGTAAATGGGCTGTTCTTTTTCGCTATTATACCCGTTGGC
This sequence comes from Bacteriovoracaceae bacterium, assembly GCA_965206965.1. Lineage (GTDB taxonomy): Bacteria > Bdellovibrionota > Bacteriovoracia > Bacteriovoracales > Bacteriovoracaceae > CBDBLK01. The sequence goes on from OZ242254.1 coordinate 1,467,761, forward strand.
TACTTCACAAATTTGATAAAGTGGCAGCGAAACGACTTAATATAGGGGTTTTGCTCGACTATATGGTTAACAATAACAATAATGATGAGAAAGCTTACGATATTTTTGAAGAGAAAATTGAGTTTGAGCCTGATTATGATATGCCTTAATTGATACTATTTGAGCAATGTTCCCATAAGGCTTTTTATACGCAGACGAATGACAGCAAAAAGAGCTTCGAAAATAATACCTCCAGCCATTTTACTTTGACCATTGCGGCGTTCATAAAAAATGATAGGGATTTCCTGAACTTTTAGGCCTGAGAGCCATACTTTATAATTGAGCTCTAGTTGGAATATATAGCCCCTTGAGATAATACTATCGAGGTCGAGAGCTTCTAGGGCTGTTCGGGTGAAGCATTTAAAGCCACCAGTTGTGTCTTGTACGGGAATCCCTGTGACAATGCGAGTGTAAATGCTTGCTAGGTAGCTGAGAAGTAAGCGTTTGAAAGGCCAGTTAATAATGCGGATGCCGTCAATATAGCGGCTGCCAATAACAAGGTGATTTTCTTGGGCTGCTTCTAGAAGATCCTTAACTTGTTTGGGATCGTGGCTAAAGTCACAGTCCATTTCAAAGACGAAGTCATAATTTTTCTCAAGGGCCCACTTAAAGCCTGTTATATAGGCTGTCCCCAGTCCAAGTTTGCCTGATCTTTCAATCATGTATAGGTTTTTGTATTTTTGTTGGAGCCCTTTAACAACATCAGCGGTGCCGTCAGGAGAGCCGTCCTCAATAATGAGTAGGCCAATAGATGGATAGAGATCAAAGAGCGTTGTGATCATTCTTTTGATATTATCGATTTCATTATAGGTGGGTATAATGATCAAAGACTTATCGAAAGGTAACAAGTGTGCTTCTCCAGCGAGCGTAGCCGTGTTTAGGTTTGATTCGTTCTATGGTTCATTTAGGGGACACTTTCTCAATAGTTCTCTGGTCGTGTCAAGGGCTAACTTCTAACCTTCTCCACCCACTAATTTTGTACCGGTGAGAAATGATGTCAAAGAGGGCCGTTTCTTTGTTGCGGTGGACTTGAGCTGATTTACTTGCTTGTTCTGCAAACTTAATAACTTGTCCGCGCTTGATAGCTTTTTTCTTTTTCTTTTTAAAGCGATTGATAAAGTCGTAGGGATCTTTTCCTTTTTTCTTTTTTCCTTTATTAAGACCACTAGCTTGATTAAACCTCCAAACCTGATCTTTAACGCGATTGGATTTTGCCGCTAATTTTCTGCCGGAGATGGTAGCGCTGCGCAGTTTAGCTAGACTTTTTTGAGATGCTGAAGTGAAAGGCTGGGAGGCTACTAAAGCCGCTAATGCTTTAGGAAGGCCTAGTGATTTTGCTATTTGTGCCTCTCTAGCTTGTTGGGGATTTAGGTTTCTTTGCCCAGGGATTTTTTTCCCCGCAATTCCATGATTGAGAATTTTTTTGGCTTTAGCCCCTAGTCCAACACTTCCTCCTGCGACAGAGCCTCCTGTGAGCTCTCCTCGAGTGAGAGAGCGAATGCTGCTGGCTTCTGGCGACTTAAGAAAGCTGCCGAAAGGGGGGAGTTTAACGTCAGTAAAATATTTTTTATCGAAACAAGAGTCTTCATCTAAGCATGTGCACTTAGGGTCAGCTCTTAAGTCTTGGTCAACACAAGGTACGCGATAAGACGTTTGGGCAATGGCCTTTTTGTGGAGGTAGGGCTGACAGTACTTTTGGTAAAGGGGAACATCGCCAGCACTCAATTTGGGTTTTGAACAAAAACAATCGGGTTGAGTGACGGGGTTGCAATCCCCTGGACCAGGGAGGTCGTCAGCAATCTTCCTAACCTCTTCGTAGTAACTTTGATGGGCTTTGGCTTCGTTGGCGAAAAAAGCGGCTAGAAACCCTGAAGCTCCCATTTTGGCGTATACTTTCCAGTCTGTGTAGGCTTGAGTGACGTAATAGACGTAGCAAGCTGTTGTTGCTCCCCAACCGTAGGCTTGCATTTTATGGTTTTTCGCCCGCTCTTTGTGGCTTCTCGCCGCTTTATAAAGGGCTTCCTTTTGGCGAGTCGATTGGTTTTCTGGGAGTTGAGAAAGGTGTTGCTGAGCTGACTGTTGTTGGAATTGAGCAATGACTTCTGTCGCCACGGCAATATATTGGCAGTAGTCCTTCATTTTTTTTTCTTTTTGCTCAGTATTGGATTCTCCTTTTTCTGGAGCATTGGCTTCCTCTGGATTAGCTGACTCGTCTTTTCCTCCGATGAGAGGCTTATCAGCTCTTGTGAAATCTCCAATTCCATTCATGCCAAGCATGGGCACGACTAAGGAGTACATTTTAGCTGCCATTTTTACAATGTCGGAGTCAATCCCCATAAACTTGGTTTTTACTTTCATACCTTGACAGGCATTGGGGTCGCCAAGTTTGGCACACTCTTCTTTCTTTTGTTGTTGAGCTCCAATTTCATCGGTATAGGTCTGGCTTAAGTAGCGCTCTTCATCGGTGAGGTCGAGGCTGTTATCAGAGGGAGTCTGACTAGGTTGAGCATTGTTGACAGCTTGCCCATAAACACTGGTAAACAGTCCGAATAAGGCCCAAATAGCTATCCAAGTCTTTGAATTCATTTCACTTCGTTCCTCTTTTTACTTCAAGTTAAGTTAAATTTTATCACTCCTTTCTTTGACTCCTGGGATGGGAAAACTTAACCTGTTAGTTTACCTAATGAAAGCCTTTAATATCAGTAGCTTATAACTGTTGATGAAATAAAAGCCAGTTTGTCGGATGCCATGAATAGTGGTCAGTCGAGAGAGCTAAAATGATTGACTGCAATGAGGGGTCCTTGCTAATAAAGGAGGATGGTAAAGTTAAGAGAGCTATCAGAAGAACTTTCTCATTCGATGGTCCACTACCTTTTGACGATTCATAAGCTTAAGGAGGGGAAGGGCTATGCGCGGGTAACTGATATTGCTAAAGAACTCGGTCTGACGAAGGGCTCTGTTTCAACTGCTATCAACAACTTAAAAAAGAGGGGGCTTGTTAAGGAAGAGGAAGGGAGTAAGTTTCTTTTGCTTACTCAACTTGGTCATGGTGAAGTTCATCGTATTCTTTCGGCTCGAACTCTCTTGTTTTATTTTTTAAGAGATTTTGTAGGCGTTACTGAAAATATTGCTGCTAGGGACTCTTGTCAAATGGAGCACCTAATGAGCCCCGAAACAAGTTCTAGGTTCTTTGATTTTATGAAGGACTTAGCTTGCACCTGTGAAAGGATGGATGCCGATACTTTACCTGAGAGGTTTAACTTCAAAACAACCCTTGATCTTTGCCAATTCAATAACGCTGACGATTTTATTGAAAGCCAAGAGGGTGACAAGCACCTGGAGTAGGGCATTCTTTGATAATATCCTAAATATAAAATAGCGAAGTTAAAGGTGAATGCCGTCGATAAGCTTAATAATGAGATTATCCTGCGAAGTCATTGGCCATTTTTCAAAAAAGAGAACTTCCTTTGTATAAGGGGGATTCCAAGGCTCTTTTGACCAGTAATAATTGAATGCTTTAGAAAAAGTCATATTTTTCCAATCAGGGCTCCACCACCAACGGAAAGTTAAAACTGTTTTTCGATGAGTGCTCGATAGTTCGCTGAGGCGAGAGTCACCGAAATCACCTAATATATAATCATATTCATTTAGGGGCTTATTCGAGGTGTAGAAGATATATCCAGGACCTCCGTAGAGGTACCAAGTTAAGGGCCATTGGTGTCCAGGGAAAGCGCGGAGAAATTTTCCTTTTTGTAGTTGGCTGTTGAGCCAAGCCGCTTGTTTTTCGTATTGAGGTGTTGTGTGGACTTGAGAGAGGAGGTGTTTGGCTTGGCCAGCCTCCTTAAAATTAAGTTTGTAGGCCCAATATCCGTTGAGCATGACAAAAAGGCTGATAAAGGGAATGGCAATAAATGTTAGGTTTCTTTCGATGTAGATTGAGAAGAAAATAACTCCAGCGATTAATGGGTAGGCTGCTAACCAGGGGACTTTTTCTCCTAAGTAGCTATAAGTAAACAATGTAGAAAAGAATGCGTAGGCGCATATTCCCAGTTCTTGCTTTTCCTCTAGTAGGTAGGTTGTTGTTGAAGAAAAGGCATGGAAAACGAGTGGTACAAAAAGAATAAAATCCATAGGCATTTTAATTTTTAAGATTTCTTTAGAAAATGTCATAGGAAACTCTTGGGTGAGTAAAAAGCAACCTAAAATACCAATAACGAGAGAGGCAAGAAAACCTGTTTGTTGTAACCATAGCCTTTGTCGATAAAAAAATATTAAATGAAGAATAATGAAGGGGAACCACCAAGATTCATAGAATGTGTTAACAAAAAAGGTATAGGCAAAAGGGCCTGTGATTCTTTCTGTAGAGTGCTGATCAAACCAGTAAGTCAAACTTTTTCGATAGATTCCATCTAGTATTCCCTCGGGGTAAGCAAAACCTGCGCTATAGTACCAAGAATAGAGAAACCCGGAGATGAGCAAGCCAATGATCCAGCTTGTTTTGTAATTTAAAAAATGCTGAAAAATAGAAGATAACGAGCTTTTTTTAAGAGGTCTCACTAATTTGTAAAGAATATGTTCGTATAGAAGAAATCCTAATACGAGCATGGTGTGGACATAAGCGTTTTCTTTGGCACAAAAGTGAAGAGTAAAAAAGAAGAAAAAAGCAATGGGTCTGATTGCTTTATTAGAAAGATGGAGGGAGATAATCATGCCTAGTATAGAAAAAAGCACAAAATTATCATGGCGAATGAAGCGACTCCAGTAAACTAGTGTTGGAGATAGAGAGAGAAAAGCTGTCGCGAGAATAATGACGGTTGGAGAGAGCCATCTTTTTAAAAGCAAGGGACCAAATATTAGCAATGAACCAAATAAAGCTGCAGGAACTCTAAGGGCCCATTTACTGACGCCAAATAGCCAATAAGACCAGGGGATTGTGTGGTAGAGAAGAGGGCCGTGGAGAAGAGGATCGTATTTATAGAACATTTTAGCTTTATCAGCAAAATAATAGAGAGAATAGACTCCATGAAGAGATTCGTCGTGGTGAAGTGGCCTGGTATCAAGCCCTTGCCATCTCAACCAAAGCCCTACCAGGATTAGCAAAGAAGCCAAAGCATAATGTACTGGAGTCAAAGGTTGCTTTGGTTGGCTTATTTCCATTGATATGTACTCTCTACTTTTTTCTCTTCCATCCTCTCAATCCACTCTACTCCTTGCATGAATGTGTGATCTTGGTTGCTAACTTCGTACTTCCAACCCCCAAAACGTCCTCGGCTATAAATTTTTAAACTTTCTAAATAGGTTATCACATCATGGAGGATAGAGTCTCGTTTTAAACAGGGAGTCGGGTAACCATATTCTGTTTTAAAATAGAATTTTGATAGAATTTTATGCTCAGGAAAAAGCAAAGAACAATTTTTTAGTCCTTTGATAACATCCTCTACAATACTGTTTTGGTCAACAGGCTTTTCTGATGACTCACTGATTTCTGTCATCAGGGAAAATTGAGTATTGGGATTTGGTACATTATTTTTAGCGTAATGACTGAAAACGGTAACTCGATAGAAAGGACAATTTTCTTCTGGGAAATACATCCAGCATTTTCCCTCTAGAGATTGAGGCAGTTTTCCTTCTAACCCTATACCAACAATATGAGTTGAAGAGTAAACAAGTTGGGATGCTCTCTCGATGAGCTCTTTGGGTACTCCAATAGTTATATTGGTTAATTGATTTAATGGAATACTACTTAGAAGATGATCGTATTGGATAGCTTGGTTTCCATTAATGAAAACACTCTTTTTTTGAGGATCAATTTTTGAGACTTTCGAATTGAATTTTATTTTATGGTGAGCCACTTGTTGGGCTAAATTTTTCCAAATAGCACCGGTACCACCTTCTTTGGGAAAACGAAATGTATTATTAGGGCCCCATGATGTATCATCGCGATTGAGTTGAATATTCTTTTCAATTCTTTTCATATCTATGGTAGCAACACGTTCATTAATCCATTTGTAGCTCATTCTTTGAGGATGATAGGCCCATACTTTAAAGTTATAAGGACCTAAAAAGTGACGATAAATGCCGTTTCCAAAATTAACTTTTAGCCATTCATCTAAGTGGGCTGGATGCTTTTTAGTGTTTCTTTTTTTTAATCCGAGAAAGCATTCATCTCTCTCTTTAGTTGGTAAGCGGTGGATATTATTCTGGAATGGATAAGGTACAAATCTATTTTTAATCCAAACCGATGCTTCTCTTTGATGATGGTTCCAATCTTCAGCACCTAATGCTTCGTTCATCGCTTTGTCAAAATACTCATAATGACTGAATTGAACATGCCCACCAATATCCCAAGTAAATCCCTTTTCATCGACAAAGCTTGTTGCCAATCCTCCGGGAAAAGCTTGTGTTTCCAGGATAATAAAATCATCAATACCGTAGTCACGGAGTCGGTAAGCAGCACCAATTCCTGTCGGGCCAGCACCAATGATGACATATTTAAATTTTGACGGCATGAGAGATCCGAAATTTAAGCTGCCGAGGAAGGTTTAGTTTGATCATTAGTATCTTCCTGGGAAAGAGCTTTGTATTCAGCTCCATTTTCGAGGAAATGGATTTTTTCGTAAAGATTATAGCGAAAGGCAAAGAGTTCCTTAAAGCATCTAAGGCAAGCTTTTATTAAACCCCAAGAAATTAAACTGACTTGACCTGTTTTTCGAGTGCGATGGGTAATGGGTATTTGAGGAACTGTTTTAAGGTGAGCAATTCCTAGTATGCTAATAAAAATGTTAGGGGCAAAAACATTATAAGGGGTCGCTGCAAGGAGTTCTTTAAGGTACTCAGTTTTGAAGAGTCGGTAGGGTATATTGGCATCTTGTATTTCTAAGTCAAAATAGTCAAATATAAGTGTCTTAAGAAAATAACTGATTATTTTGCGATGGAAGGAGTCCTGGCGATGAAGGCGAATTCCTAATAAAAGAGGGCTCTCATCTCTTTGTTTCCAAAATTCTAAAAAATCTTGTGGAGAGAATTGGTCATCACTATCGGTTTGAAAAATATAGTCAGGATTTCTTTTAATGGCTTCTTGGTAGCCAAACCGAATGGCCTGTCCATGTCCCTGGTTAGGGGTGTGAAAAATGATAAGATTTTTCCATTCTTTAGAAATTTGATCGAGAATAATAGGTGTTTGATCATAGGAGCCATCGTTGACGATGATAAATTCGTAATCGTAGCTACCAAAACGCAGACCTTCTTGCCACTCTGTTAAAACTTTTTTAATGCAACCCTGTTCGTTGTAAACGGGAAGAACAATGGCGACTTTTTTTCTCTGTGATTTTAGACTAGTCATGAGCGTTTATTTTCCTGACAATTATCTCTCTATTATACTGAATTAAAAAAATAAGGCTTCCCGGTAAAAAACCCACCCTTATGGGGAAAAGACATAAATAGGACAATCTTCGTATGAGGCAAGATATAGTTGAAATAAAAAATCGTCTTTTAGGGCTTTCAAAGGGAGAGAAGAAAAATCTCATCGTGTTGTCTTTGGTGATCTTTTTATTGCTTTTTTCTTATCCGATGGTGCGCTCTGTCTCTACAGCTATTTTTCTAGATACTTTTGGAGCTAAAAGCTCTCCTTATGTTTGGCTGTACTCTGTTTTAGGTCTTTCTGTGGCCGTGGCTTTATACAATAGGTTTCAGGTCGGCCTTACTATTCATCGACTCTTTCTTGGCGCCTCTCTCATAAGTGGGTGTTTTCTTGTGATTTCAGTTTGGCTAGCTGAGCAAGGCTATTCTTACTGGGCTTATGCTCTTTATGTCGCCAAAGAAGTCTATATCGTTCTTCTCGTTCATTCGGTTTTGGGTTATCTCAACTCAGCGATTGATGAGGGGGTGGCAAAAATTGTTTATGGACCGCTCGGTGCCATCGGAAGTATGGGAGGCTTATTGGGTGGCTTGATGACGAGTCAGCTAGCAGGTTCTCTATCTGTGGAGGTTATCCTTAGAATAGGAGCTCTTATTGTTTTGTTAGCTGGTGGACTTTTCTGGCTGACAGATCATTCTAAAGTACTTGCCAAGAGTTTGGATGATAGAGGAAAAGAGTCACCTTTGCACTCAATTCGAGGAATTAGAGGCTATGTCTTATTGATTGCTAGTCTCGTTATCATCAGCCAATTCATTATTAATTTAGTAAATTTTCAATTTAATATTTTTCTTGATCAAGAATTGGCAGATAAAGTAGCTAAAACGCAATTTCTTGGAAAACTCTACTCGGGGATTAATACCTTCTCACTTGTCATTCAATTTTTTGTGATTCCCTTTGTTCTGAGAAATTTTTCAGTGAGGGCTATTCATCGGAGTATTCCATTAACCTATTTTTTTGTTTTTTGGGGAGGAATTATTCTTGGAGAGGGGGTTTTATGGCCTGTCGCAGTCGCTTTTGCAGTGTTTAAAGGCTTTGACTATTCACTATTTAGCGTTTCAAAAGAGATGCTGTATTTTGTTTTGACGAGTCGCCAGAAATATGGAGCCAAGTATATAGTGGATATGGTAGCTTACCGCTTAGCTAAAGGTTTGATATCCTTTGCTTTAATCTTTTTTCAATCAGTATTTTTTGTGAAAAGTCTGATTGTGGGATTTCTAGTTTTATGGATGATCTTGTTGATTCCTTTGTTTTACTATTACAAAAAATTGTCGATGAGGAGGCATAATTGATGAATCCCCTTTTGCAAAAATTTGAGACACCATTTGAGACAGCACCTTTTCATTTAATTGAAAACAGCCATTTTTTACCGGCGCTAAAAGAAGCGATTTCTCAAGGTCAAGAGGATATAGAGAAGATTAAAAGCAATTTTGAAAGAGCCACTTTTTCTAATGTTTGTGAGGCTTTGGAGCGAGCCGGTAAGAATTTAGGAAGAGTTTCGAGTGTATTTTTCAATCTTCATTCAGCTGAAAGTAATGATGAACTCCAAGCTATTGCCAAAGAATTTTCTCCTATGTTGACAGCTTATTTTAATGATCTTCTTTTAGATGAAGAGCTTTTTGAGAAAATAAAAAAAAATTATGAATCTAGAGAAAAGCTAAATCTTTCTTCAGAAGAGATGACGTTAGTCGAGAAGCAATACAAGAATTTTGTGAGAAATGGAGCTCTTCTCAGCAAGGATCAGAAAAAGAGATTGCGAGAGATCGATAAAGAACTGAGTTCTTTGCGCCTTCATTTTGGCGATAATGTACTCAAGGAATCTAATGATTTTGTAATGTTGCTTGATAAAGAAAAAGAGCTTGAAGGACTTCCCGAGGGAGCCAAGGAAGCAGCGGCTCTTGCCGCAAAAGAGAGAGGTCACGCAGGTAAATGGGTCGTTACTCTCGATTATCCGAGTTATATCCCTTTTATGAAGTATGCAAAAAATCGAGAACTGCGAGAAAAACTCTTTCGCGCTTTTACCTCTAAAGCTTTTAGAGAGAACCAATTTGATAATCAAAAAAATGTTAAGGATATAGTCAATCTCCGTTTTGAAAGAGCCAATTTATTGGGTTATAGGACCCATGCGAACTTTGTTCTTGAAGAGCGTATGGCTGAGACCCCTGAAAGGGTTGAAGAGTTTCTCAATCATTTTCTTGATAAAGCCAAACCGCGAGCAGTGGAGGAGATGGAAGAGCTGAAAGCTTTCGCCACTGAAAAAGAGGGGCTGTCAGCGGAGGAATTTATGCCTTGGGATTATCCTTTTTGGGCAGAAAAGCTTAGAAAGGAAAAATATGATCTCGATGAAGAGATGCTAAAACCCTATTTTAAACTCGATAATGTTATTGATGGTATCTTTACAGTGGCTGAAAAACTCTATGGGATCCGCTTTAAAGAGAGGCGTGATATACCTGTTTATCATGAAGATGTTCGAGTTTTTGAGGTCGTTGATAAAAAAGACCGCCATATTGGAGTGTTTTATGGGGACTATTTTCCCCGGAGTGGCAAGCGCAATGGGGCTTGGGCAAATACACTTCGAGATCAGCACTTTGGAGAGAGAAAAAATATTCGTCCTCATGTTGTTAATATTTGCAATTTTACTAAGCCGACTGAATCCAAACCAAGCCTTTTGACTTTTAATGAGGTGTTAACTCTATTTCATGAGTTTGGTCACGGTTTGCATGCTCTCCTATCAGATTGCAAGTATGAGAGTTTAGGGGGGACCCATGTTTTTTGGGATTTTGTCGAGCTTCCTAGCCAAATTATGGAAAACTGGGCTTTTGAAAAGGAGTGCTTGGATCTTTTTGCCACTCACTTTGAGACAGGGGAAAAAATTCCTGAGGAGTTAATAGAGAAAATTAAGGCCAGTAAGAATTTTCACGAAGGTCTCCAAACCCTGCGCCAGCTATCTTTTGCTCTATTAGATATGTCTTGGCATAATCAAGACCCTTCTGGTATCGAGGATGTTAACCGTTTTGAAAAAGAAGTGATGAAAGAGTGTCAGCTTTTGCCAGTTCTTTTAGAATCTAATATGAGTTGTTCATTTGGGCATATCTTTCAGGGTGGTTATAGTGCGGGCTACTATTCTTACAAATGGGCTGAAGTTCTCGATGCTGATGCTTTTGAGCATTTTAAAGAGAAAGGAATTTTTGACCGTTTAACAGCTGAAAATTTTCAAGAGAATGTTCTTTCGAAGGGAGGGAGTGAACACCCTATGGAGCTTTATAAGAGATTTCGTGGTCGTGAGCCTGATCCTGAAGCTCTCCTTCGTCGAGCAGGTTTGATTTGATTTTGATTTTTCATTCAAGGTAGTTTTTTTGTCTCAGAGCGATATTCCTCAGCTCCCTCAATTTGATGATCTTGAAAATCTTCTGGATACAGAGAGGAAAACTATTATTCAAGTTAATGGTTTTTCTGGTGAAGAACTCGATTATGTTCGCTCTGTTGAAGATGCCCGAACTATTCTTAACTTTATTAGGAATATTCAAACCCTTCTCCATGCATTATTTAATCAGTACCCTTCATTAATTTTTTTATTTGATAAAGAGTTTCTCTCCGCACAGGAATTTTTTCAACGATCTTATATATTGGATTTATGTTTTCTAGATGATTGCCTCATTCCGGAAAAGGAAGTTTTCTTCTTTGGTCAGGATGGAGGGCTTTCTCAAGATGTTTTAAATTTGCACATACATCATTTTACTCATTGGATTGAAGATAAAAAGGGAAAGCATGAATCGACGCAAGTAAACCTAAGGGAAAACTTTTCCTTTCATATAAAATCTAAAGAATTGGACTGCCAATGTATAACTTGTTTGGCTGACTATCGGACAAAATTACGAGAGGAAATTTTTGAGGAGTGTTTGGTTTTTATTGAAAAGGGAAGAGGCAATATTGCAGAGTCGTTAGAGAGTGATGATTTTAATACAATTAGTTGCTTTTTTAGCGATATGCAAAAATCTATCGAAAAAACTTTTCGTAAGGTTCGCTATCGCTTAAGGCGATCGACACTCAATAGACTTGAAGTTCAGGTAAAAAATAAGATTAAAGAAATATTCACTTATCCTTCTGAGCTAGCACTGGCTCAGGAGAAAAAGCTTGAGCCTTTTTTAAGACACTTTTTATACGAAGAAGGAATAAATGAAGATTTGATAGGTGATGGTGAGTTTAAAAAGTTTTTTAATCAGTTGAGCTCAAATATTTGGCGTAATGAGCGCTATCTTATTCGAGAATTTAAAAAACTTGTTAAATCCGTCATGGTTCTCAAGAAAAAGGATATATCCGGAAAAATTCTTCAAGAGTATATTGGTGAATTTTGGGTCCACTCTCAGGCGAGAACTATAAAGCGAAAGATTGTTTATCATATGGGCCCTACCAATTCTGGAAAAACTTATCATGCTATTGAAAAATTAGCCTCTATAGAAAAAGGTTGTTATTTGGCACCTTTAAGGCTTTTAGCTGCAGAGCTTTTTGATACTTTAAATAATAAGGGGGTAGTGACAACTCTTTTGACAGGAGAGGAAGTCATTGAAAAAGAAGAGGCGACTCATTATTCTTCAACTATCGAGATGGCTCGTTTGCAAGAGTATTTTGACTGTTGTGTTATTGATGAAATTCAAATGATTACAGACCGTCAGAGAGGTTGGGCTTGGACTCGCGCTTTGGTGAATATATTCGCTGAAGAGGTCCATATATGTGGTGATCCCTCTGCTCTTGAGCTGGTTCAAAAAATTGTAAAACTCTGTGGAGATGAGTTAGAAATTGTTAACTATGAGCGGATGACCAAACTACAGGTTGAAAAAAAATCTATTATTTTAGGTGACCTTAAACGTTCTGATGCATTGATTGTTTTTTCTCGAAGAAATGCTCTTCGCTATAAAAGGGATCTTGAGAGATTGGGTTTTAAAGTATCTATTGTTTATGGCAGGCTTTCTCCTGAGGTGAGGAGAGAACAGGCTCGTAAATTTGATGTTCAAGAAACCGATATAATGGTATCGACGGATGCCATTGCTATGGGAATGAATCTTCCGATCCGAAGAATCGTTTTTTCAACCCTTTCGAAATACATTGATTCTCAAGAGCATCCGATTACAGAAAGTGAAATTAAGCAAATCGCAGGGAGGGCCGGGCGATTTCAGCGTTTTGCTACTGGATTTGTTACTTGTCTGACAAAGTGTGAAGCTGGATTGGAGCAGATTGAGGAAGCTTTACATTGTGAACTTGAGCAACAGACTAAATGTATGGTTGGACCTGATTTAGATATTTATAATCAGGTGAATAAGGCACTTGAGGATCACGGTTTAACTTCTCTAAAACTTTCTGAATTTTTAAGACTTTTTAATACAATGGATTTTCAAAAACCTTTTTATTGTGTTGAGTTAAAAGAGATGATTGAGTTAGCCGAGATGGTTGAAGATGCCGATTCCGAAGCTAAGTTGAAACCTTCGGAGGTTTTCGGTTTTGCCTGTGCTCCAGTCAATTTAGGGCTTTTAGATCACGTTCAGTATTATATTTGGATTTTAAAGCACTATGTGACAGAACGACCTATTCATAATGAAGCTATCGATTCTCAATCGAGCGATATCGATTATCTTGAAACTTCTATTAAATGTGTAGAGCTTTATCAATGGCTTTCTCGGCATTTTAATAATAAGCACTTTGTTTACAGTGAGGTGGAATTATTGACAAATAAAGGTGAAGCCATTGATAAATTGAATACTCTTCTTTCAGATAAAATTGTTCCGACCTGCGCCAGCTGTGGCGTTAAAATGAAAGATAACTCGAAGTTTAATATCTGTGATCAGTGTTTTAAAGAGCGGCGTTTTTCCCGGGGGCGAAAGAAAAATAAGGCTTTTGGAGCGAGAAAGAAAAATCGCGAAGGCACTGGTGAAAAGAATCGATCTTCAAAGAGGCCAATAGGAAGAGGAAAAAAGCGGACACGCAAACGTCGATCAACCTAAAATTTCCAGCCTGTACTGAGAAAGAGGCCTTCCTTATTGCGGTCTAAATCTTTTCGATAATTCAATTGAAAGGTGATGCTGTCATTATTCCACTTTTTTTCAACGCCAAGGATAGCTGCTCGTTGATCCTTGGGCGTAAATGAGGGTGACTTACTGCCTAGAGGGGCTTGGTATCCCGCTGTGAATCGAGTATTTGATCTCTCTATGCCCGTTAAAAAAGAGGCTGTATTTCCAACTTCTCTTAGAACCATTGAACTCTCACCTATAAATTTCATATCTCCTGTAATTTCGCGCGAAACTCCTGTTGTCCACGAAGTCTTATTATAAACTGGCTTTAGTCCTCTGGAAGGTCCCGTACCTTGGTTTTCTAAATCAATATAAAAATCGGCTTGAAGACCACTTTGTATTTGTATTTTTCTATCAGGACTTGACCAGCGTGTGGCCATTCCAACAAAGTAGCTATCGATATAATCAAATTCTTTCTTTTTAGGGACAGGTTTTTTCTCTCCTTTTTCACTATCACTATGTGTAGATATTAATTCTTGTTGAGTTCCGATAGAACCTTGGAAATTAAAATTTCCAGCTTCTACTTGAGGTGATTCAAGACTCATAGGCTTTTGTTCGGCACGGTTTTGTATAACCATGAATTGCTGTTTTATTGCTAGCTCTCCTTGGAGCTGAAAGTTTCCTGTAGTGAGCTCTGGTGTGTTAATAGAAGTATTGAGACGATTGTAAAGGGCTTGTTGATCGAGGGTGAGGATGGTTTGATCTCCCTCTCTTTGGAGATAAACTGTACCTGCTTTATGTATCGTGTGGGAAAGGCTCATTTCTTTATCTAGAGTCACTCCGATGAGTTTATCTCCTGTTGAAGTTTGTCCCGTAAAAGCATTTCCAGTACCGAGTTCTGTTTGAATTGCAACTGTTTGCAGTTGGTAAGAATGGATGGAGTTTTTTCCAGATTGATCATTAGTGGCTTTTTTAAGGGTTTGGCTAACATTACTAGGGATTTGATCAACTGATCTTCCATCAACATTATAGACTTTATAGTCAACACCCACTTTGCTAAGGGGTGCATCTTGCTTTAGTGCTGCTGAGTTAGAGGTATTATTTGATTCATGAATATAGCTATAATTGAGTTTGACGACTCTGTTAGGTACTTTGGGATCTTGAACGGCTAAAGTATCATGAGTGCCCGTTGCTGTGGCATAACTAACAATATAGACGTTATCTTGAGAAATTCCTAATTGAGTAAGTATTTGTGCTTGAGCGAAGGCAACATCTTGAGATGATCCATTAGTCGATCCATTGTTTTTGGCTGATTTTAAAAGTTTCTTAAGAGAAACAACCTCTTCTACTTTTTTACTAGTGCCGCTTCGTTGATTGTTGTTGTTTTGACTTAGAAATGTTCCGCCAAAATGAGAAGCTAATCTAATTTTCTGTTCAAAAGATAGGTCATTCTTAATTTTATTGAGAGTATTTCTCCAATCATTGGGGTTTTCGAGCATGCGGTTGATCGTATATTCACTGAGAATCATACCTGGAGGAATATCGATGCCAGAGTATTCTTTAGCAAACTGCCTTAACTTATCTGATTTTTCTTTAGGGTTCATTTTGTCCCATGATTCATCTTTTTCTTGGCGTAAATATTCTGCTTCAAGAGAAGATAGGGTAGAGATTTGGTAGGCTTTTTCGTGCCCAGAAGCTCCTTGGGCTAACATAAAATGATAATAGTTATCCTTTCCAAAAAAGCCTTTGGTTTTGGCTAGTTCGATTTGATTAGAAAATGTCATTGTGAAATAGATATTGAATCTTCGATTTTTTATTTTACGGGCTAATTTTTTTTGACTCGTGCTTTGATTTTTTTCAGCACAGGGCTCTTCTGGTTGTATTTTTTCACCAAAGGTGTAGCTAGCAATTTCGCTATCTAGTTGGGCATAAGCTTGAGCGAGATCAGATTCTTCTGTTGTGTATATAAAATCTTGAGGAAGAGGTTTTGTTTTCCAGGTGATATGGCGAACATCTTCAGCAAGACGATAAATTTGAGCTAAATCCTCTGCTCCTCTTATCGAAAAAGAGCTCAACAAAATGATTAAGAAAAGTACTTTCATGGGAATCTTTTCGTTGAAAGTATTTTAAAACTTAAATTCAAATGAATAGTTAGAAAGTGGAGTCATGGAGAAAATCTATCGTGCAATTCTAAGATCAGTTTTCCCGTTTCTTCTAGATTTTTTCCGTAGGCTACAATTCCCTCCCTATGCCCTTGCATAGCAAATAGGCCTTGGGTATGATTATCAACTAAATCGATGGTGGCTTGGGCCATCTCCAGTGTTCCATAGGGGATATCAGCGGCAGTTGAAGGGAGATTGTGTTTAAGCATGGACTCCCAAAGAAAAAGACTGTGAATGTGAAAGATGGCTTGGATTTGAGGGTTAGCTTGATAGATGGCTGCATGAGTGAGAGATTCACTACTTGCTTCGAGAGGGCCATGGACGACGATTTTGAGCTTTCTTATGTCTATGTCGATTACTCTAGTGTAATGCTCTCCTTTAAGTTCGGGGAGTCCCCCTGTTTGTGTTCCTGTAATAATAAATTGAACATCTTTATTGGTTAGGAAAGAGGAGTAGTCTTTGCGTTGGCTTAGATTACCGTAACCTATCTTTTCGGGCAGGTACTCTCCAATAAGTCGAAGATTGTAGAGGGTTTTCCTCCAGCTTTCGAGTTCTTCATAATCGTGAGGGGGAAGGGCTTTGGACTGAGTGAAGAAGGAGCGGTCGTATTTGATAACACCATCATCAATTTCAATGCCATCTCTCCTATTATTTTTGGACACCTAACTTTTCCCCAAAGCTTTTGATAAATTAAGGGAGAATAGCTTATTTTTATGAGTTTAAAAAGATGACTATCCTTTATCAATGGTCAAGTTTGTATAAACTATAAGTATGAGTAAATTAAAGGGAAAACTTGAAAGCCTAGTTGATGGTATTAAGTCTAAAATTCCGGCTGGCGGCAAGAGTGCTGGGAATGATAGAGAAGGGTATGCTGCCAGCGATGATAAAACGGGCGAAGTTGATGCTTCAGAAATTTTTGATTTAGATGAGGATACACAAGTGAGTGAGAGTGAAGAAGCTATAGAGGATGAAGATACTGAAGTTCATGGTCTAGATGAGGAAGGTGATGAAGAAGAAGCTGCTAAGAAGAAAAGATCGCTTCTCATTAAGGTGGGAGCTATTGTTGTTCTTGTTGTCTTAGGCGCTCCAGAGTTGATGAAAATGTCAGAGGAGAAACCACCCCCACCAGTTGTCGTGAAAAAACCAAAAAGGAAAAAAGCTCCTAAACCAGATAAAGCTCTGGAGTCTCAAAAAACAGCTCCAGTGGTTGCTGAAGTAAAGGATAAAATCCCTCCTGAGTTGCCAAAAACTGAAGTTTCACCTCCTGCTCCACCAAAGGAGCCCCCCAGCGTGGCAGAAGCGACACCCTCTCCCAAGGTTGAGCCGACAACGCCTCCTGCTGTTACTACGACTCCTCAAGTTCCACCTCCGTCACCTGTGCCTGCTAAAGCAGCAGCGGGAATTCCTCCCGAGACCCCTGCAGAGCCTTTAAAGGTTGAAGAAAAAGGGACGCAAAAAAACCCCCCGGAAAAAGTTAAAGAAGTTTCGGTATCATCAGGGCTTGCCGTTGAGCCCCCGGGGGATACTGATCCTTCTCCTTCTGATAAGGCCAATGTGGGAGAATCTCAGACGGAGGACTCAAAGGATTCTCCAAAAGTGCCCGATCAAGAAGTAGGGGAAGCGGATAGGCTTGAGGCAGAAAAGACGCCAAATCTGGCTGAAGCTTTGATGGATAAGGTGGATGGTAAAAAGATAGAATATACAGGGTCGCCTAATTATGAGCGTTTAGGAAGAGGGCTTGTTTATAATTGCGTGGGCAAACATTGGGCTTGCGTCGATAAGTTTTCGTATTTTAAGTGCCGTGAGAATTATGTTTGGGCCAAGCAAAATAACAAGTCCCATGAATGCGTTGTTCGCAATGTTTACGCTTCTGTTGAAGATTGTGGAATTATCCAAGAGCACAAAATTAATACACTTGCCGATACGGGTTTTTGTAAGGTTTCTCTTGATAAAGGTAATTCTGCGCAAGATACAGGTTTGCAGACCCCTAAGGAAAAGTAGCGATAAGGTAGATTTAAGCTGCGTCTTTAGCGAACTCACCATCGATAATTGTTAGCTTGAAGGTATTTTCGCCTTTTTTCTCCTCTCGTGTCATGGCTTTGCAGAAATGTTCAACGAGAGAGGGGTCGAATTGACTTCCTGAAAATTCCTGCAATTCCTTAAAAGCGATCTCATAGGCAAGGCCTTTTCGATAAGGCCTTGTTGAAGTCATGGCATCAAAGGTATCGGCGATGAGAATGATACGAGAGAAGAGAGGGATCTCATCACCTTTAAGGGCATCGGGGTAACCTCTACCATCGTATCTTTCGTGGTGGTGCTTGGCATATTTAGCGACCATTTCAAAAGGTTTGAAGCCCTCGAGAATCTCTGCCGATTTAGAGGGATGGGACTTCATAATCTGAAATTCTTCTTCATCGAGGCGTGAAGGTTTCAAAAGGATGGCATCGGGAACACCTATTTTTCCAATGTCGTGAAAGAGGGCAGCCATTTCTAAATCATAAAGTTCTTCTTCTGCTAGACCCATTTCTCTTCCCAGTACTAAAGAGTAGTAGGTCACTCTCATTGAGTGGCCATAAGTGTAGTGATCTTTACAGTCTAGGGCGTGGAGGATCGCGCGAACGGCCATTTCACAGAATTCTTTTTGTTCTTTTTTAAGTTTTTCGTTTTCTTTGGTTAAGTTTAAGAGAGCGACGTTTGTCATGATTTCAGGGAGTGAAATCACGTTATTAGGGTTTGTTTGACCCTGCACTTTCTCATTTTTAGTCGGCTTCTTAGCCTTTGGCATAAATTGAGCCTTTTTTTGCTAAGCGTTTATAGCTATACCTTTTTCAAATTGTGCTCAGGCTTAAATCGGTGGAATTGGACAGGAGCTTTAGTGAATAAATTGAATTTATTTATTTTCGGGAGTTAGGGGTGCCCTAAGTCTGGGTGAGTAGCCCATTTTTTTATTCGGGTAAGTAAATAACAGAGAGGGGTCCGCGGTTTAAGCTCAATTGGCTTTGCCTAGGAGGAAGTTTAAAGAGAGAAGGCCCAAAATCACTCTTTCTTCATTTTTCCGCTTTGAGCTGCTACCGTTATGGTGAGTAAAATGACTTTATTTCAAAGGGAGAGCCACCTTCTTTTCATGAGCAAGATAATTGTATTTAGTGAATCTAAAAAGCTCAAGGCTTACTTTGCCCCAGTGGAGCTAGATTTTAAGAGTGAGAATGTTGAAGTCTTGATGGCTGCTCCATCAGATAAGCTCTATTTTGATGAGGCTTTAGCTGAAATAAAAAATTTAATTATTGTTGAATACTCTCTTATCGAGGGTGCTCCTTCTCTGCTCAATAAGATTTTTGGAAGGAGTAGAGCAAGTCTTATTATGGCCGTTGATTTTCAAAAGGTTGGTGATCGGCTGTGGGGTTTTAAGGAATTATGCTCTTCCAATACTCTGGTCGAGGGAGTTATTGATACATCTAGAGAAATTCAGTTTTTTTATCCACTTATTCGCTCTATTCTCAGACGTAATTCTTCGCTTGAATCATCATTAGGTTCCAGTGAAATGGGCAAAGATCTTAATAAAATGATTCAAATGACCTTGTCTGAGCTTGAAAAAGTAAAAAAGCTTCATCGGCAACTTGTTCCTATGCGTTCTGACGAAGTGAAACCTGTCTCGTTAGTATCTAAGTTTGCTGCAGGGATAAGTGCGGGTGGAGATTTTTTTGATATTGTAAAGTCTGATTCTTCATTAATTTTTTTGTTAACGACTTCTCAATCATATGTGGTTTCTTCCATTATTCTCTCTCATTTTGAGAAACTTCAGAAAGTAAGGTTGGTTTCTCAGGAAATTTTAGAGGATTTTTTAGAGGAATTGACAGATGAGGCTCGGCTTCTCGAACTTATTGATAGAGAAAATCCTAAGCTTTTAGAGCTTTTGCTTGTTCATATTGATTTGCGGAGTTTAAAATTTGAAGCTTATCGGTTTGGAGGAGCATTGATTGTTTCAAGCTCTTCAGGTATTTCTCTTGGGAATTCATATCCACTAGATGAGCCTTATTATGAGAAGGCTCGTTTTGAGGGAAGACTGGAAAGGGGTGAAAAGTGGACTATTATTTCTTCGGGATTAGCTCGAAATTTACCCAAGGGTGTTCAAGGAAAATCAATAGAGGATTATATTACTGCTGAAATAGAAAAAAAACCGCGTGAATTAATCGACGAGGTGTTTTTTCAACTCAAAAGAAAAACAGAAGGGGAGCTTCTTAAACACGATGCTTCTCTTGTATTAGTTGAGGTCGATTCTAATGCCATTACTCAGATTTAGTATTTTTATTTTTCTTTGTTTAATCAATTTAGGAATAATGGCTTTTTCTGATACAGAATGTTTGCAAGCAACTTTTGAAACTGAAGTTTCCCACAAAGGGCGTCCTTTCGGATTAGTAAAAAATACTCTCAAAGTTGGTAAAAGAGGTTGTGAAGTAGAAGTTTTTCATCACAAATTGAAGTTCATTAAGAATAACTGGATTATCGATGTTTGTCGTGAACCAATCCATATTAAAAAGGCGAAGGGTGCAATTGAGGTTATTAAGAAGACAACTTCTTGTGAAGCGAAGGAGAGTCCCTTTTGCAGTCAATACGATGAGCTAAAGACAGTTATTCAGGATGATGGGCTAATCTTTGCAAAAGGTGAGAAAGAAAATCTTCAGTCAGATCATGGAAGGATTTACTGTGCTTATCTGCTCTTAAAAGCTTATATGGGAAGAGGCATTGTTTTTTCTCGGCTTAAGAAATATGAGAATGTTCTAAAGGATGCTTTTTTGGCTCCTACAAGAAAAAAAACGGATTCATCAAAAGGTTTAAACCCTCCTCGCCCTATTGTTGAAGGGGCCCAAGAGAATTCGAGTGAAGGGGTAGTGCCTTCAAGCAGTGGACAAGGCACTGGCAGCTTTTAACTTTTGACTGCCAGGAAGGCTTGTTCGAGATCTGATTTTAAGTCTTCTATTTCTTCAATTCCTACGCTTAAACGAATAAGGTTATCGTGGATTCCTAAATCTTTGCGTATTTTTTTAGGTATTGAAGCATGAGTCATAATAGCAGGGTGCTCAATTAGGCTTTCTACCCCACCGAGTGATTCTGCGAGAGCAAAAAGTTTAACTTGGCTTAGGAATTTTTTAGATTTTCGAATATCACCTTTTAAGAAAAAAGTGATCATGCCACCAAAGCCTTGCATTTGCTTTTTAGCAATTTTATGTTGAGGGTGAGAGGCTAGCCCGGGAAAGATGACTCTTTCAACTTGTATGTGGTTTTCAAGCCATTTGGCTAATATCAGTGCATTCTTTTCGTGGGCTTGCATGCGGAGAGCAAGGGTTTTAATTCCTCTCAGTACTAGCCAAGAATCAAAGGGAGATTGACTGGGACCGATTGAGTTTTGGAGTGTCCACAACTCTTGATAGAGCGTTTTGTTATTGAGCATGAGGCAGCCGCCAATGACATCAGAGTGGCCGTTTATGTATTTTGTCATAGAGTGCATAACAATGTCGGCACCCAATTCTAAAGGGTTTTGAAAGTAGGGACTCATGAAGGTGTTATCGACTAGTGTTTGACACTGATATTTTTTAGCCAAGTTGGCGACTTTTTGAATATCTGTAATTTTAAGCAAAGGATTGGTGGGGGACTCAAGCCAAATGAGGGCTGGTTTAAGCTCTTTTACTTTTTTCTCCAAAAGTTTGAGATCTGTTGTATCAACAAATTGAATATTGTGTTTTTTGTGGAAAACAGTCGTTAATATTCTGTAAGTTCCACCGTAAACATCGTCTCCGCAAAGAATTGTGCTGCCTTCAGGGAATGCGTGCATAACTAGCATAACAGCGCTCATTCCACTTGCTGTGACAAGAGCAAATTGGGCTTTCTCTAGCGAAGCCAAGCATTCTTCCAGTCGGGAGCGTGTTGGGTTGTGGGAGCGCGAGTACTCATAACCTTGGTGCTTACCTGGACTTGATTGAACATATGTTGAGGTTTGATAGATAGGAGGCATAATAGCCCCGGTTGTTGGATCAGGGTGGCTTCCTATGTGGATAGCTTTACTAGAAAATCCTAGCTTTTTTTTCTTCACTTGGGCACCTACTTTGTGAGTTTTTTTTCGTGCCATTACTGAGTCCTCGCTTCGCTAATATAATGAAGAACATCAATATCGGTAAGAATATTGACCAATTTTCCTTCTCTTGTTACCAAAGCGACTTCTTTTTGGAGGAGGGCATCGGCAACGTTAGAGAGGAGGTCATTTCTATCGACAACTTTATAACTAGAGGTAAAGGCTAGGGATATATTGTCGTCTCGATTGAACTCACCCATTAAAACAGGTTTTAAAAGTTTTCTTTCGGAGATAAGACCTTTGATATTGCCTTGATCATCAACACAGGGAAGTTGAGAGATGCCTTTGGTATCCATAAGGTTGATGGCTTCACCAATACTAGCTTTATCGTTAATTGTGTAAAGCTGATCGTTTTTATCCAAGTTGGAGAGAACATCTTTAATTTGGATATCGAAGCTTGAGTCGAGGTAGCCGTTGTCACTCATCCAGTCATCATTATAGATTTTAGAGGCGTAACGATTTCCTGAGTCGTGAAGGAGAACTAAAATTTTTTGTCCTTTTCCTGCTCTTTTAGCGTATTTCAAAGCACCGCAAATGGCTGCACCGGCAGAGCCACCAGCATAGATACCCTCTTCTTTGAGGAGTCTACGGGTCATGAGGAAAGATTCCTTGTCCCCGACCATTTCCCAATCGTCAATAAAGTCAAAGTCGTAATTGCCGGGAATGAAGTCCTCACCAACACCTTCGAGTACATACGTTTTGGCTTCAATCATTTCCCCTGTCTTGGCATAGTGGGCAACAATAGAACCTTCACAGTCAACTCCAACAATGTTGACATCAGGCATTTTTTCTTTGAAATAGCGCCCACAACCAGAAATCGTTCCCCCTGTTCCAACAGTGGCTAAAAAGACATCGAAGTCTCCTTGAGTTTGTTCGTAAATTTCGGGGGCTGTCCAGCTATAGTGAGTGTTGCGGTTGTGATGATTTTCGTATTGGTTAACGTAGAAGCTGTTGGGAATGGTTTCACTAAGGTTTTTAGAAACGCTGTAGTAGGAGCGAGGGTCTTCAGGCTCGACATTAGTTGGGCAAACTAGAACTTTGGCACCAAAGGCGCGAAGGTTATCAATTTTTTCTTTGGATTGCTTGTCGGCAAGGACAAAAATACATTTGTAGCCGTGAACGGCAGCCCACATGGCTAAACCAACTCCAGTATTGCCAGAAGTCCCTTCGATAATAGTTCCTCCTGGTTTGAGTTTTCCTTCTTTGATAGCTTGGTCAAGCATATAACAACCGATGCGATCTTTTGTTGAGCCCCCAGGATTCATAAATTCCATTTTGACGTAGATTTGGGCTTCAAGACCTTGAGTGATATGGTTGAGCTTAACAATGGGAGTTCCTCCAATTGCTTGCAAAACATTTTCTTTAGCCCCTTTCATCAACCCCATAAGAACTCCTTTTAATGATTTAAAACTTCTTCAATCTCTAAAGCGCTGGCCCAAGTGGCGAGTCGGGCAACAATGGAGTACACAGCTTCCTTAGCTTGAGCGTCATTATTTTCACGAATTTCGCTAATACAGTATTTGCGAAAAAGCATACCTTTACTGTTAAGGTTAGCGTTAGCCCCTTTATCCGAGTTCGCTCGCACAAAACCACCCGTTGCTTTTCCGTTGACTAGGTAGATAGCCACTTCCGCGGCCATGCCATCGTATTGAACAATGGATTCAACACCCTCTTGAATAAGAAGAGAGGTAAATTTGATTTTATTTTTTCCGACATCCATTTTATTGCGAGTTTTGCGGTTCATGTGAAGAATCTCTTCACCACTAGTGACCACAGATATACCCATCCCGTAAGTTCCTTGGCTGGCTTTGATAAAAATTTGAGTTTTTTCAGGTAACTCTTCTAAAAGTTTGTCGACTTCTTTGGCTAAGTTTTCCAATCCCTTTTTTGATGAAAAGTCGACATCGTTTACCTTGCGAAACTTGGCTTGAAGAAGGTTGGGGTTGATAGAAAATTCTTTAGAAAATTTTTCAATGACTTTTTGATAATAGGAAAAATGATTGATTTTTTTGCGATTGACCCAACCCAGTTGAGGAGGTGGAAGGATAGGAGTTTGTACTTTTTCCCAATCAACTTCGAAGGGAGAAGATTGGTCGTTATTAAGTACGGCTAAGTCGTAGGATTGATTTTTTGTTTTAAGGAAACCATCTTCTATTTTTCCTTTTTTAACGATGAGGTTGAAGTTAGAGGCACTTGCAAGTTCGAGTGCTTCCTGGCTTTCTGAGAAAAGATGCTCGTCTAAGCTGACAAAACTAACTTGGTATCCTTCGTCGGCAATGGTTTTACCTAAGAAAATTAAATTATCTAAGTAAAAGGTATTTTTTGTATGGCCTTCGGGGATAATAGCGATGTGAGTAGCGTTTGGCTTGAGGTTGTCGAAAGATTGGCGAAATAGCTTTCCTGAGGCATCAAGGTCCAGCTGGCAAAGGTTGTTAAAACCAGCTGGGTATAAATTGTGGTCGACTGGAGCGAATTTAAATTTGCTTTCACGGATATCGACGCTTGAATAAAGGGGAATGGGCAGGTCTTCGGTTTCTCGATTGATAAATTGGTTAATATGGCTCCAATGGGAGGTAACAAAAGCTTCAAAGTCGGATTTGTTTTGAATAGTAAAGTTCATAGTCTGGCCCAGTTTTTAGCTAGCTCACGGACGTGCTCGCCGGGAGTGGAAGCCAGAACTTCTGGGAATTCTAAAATTTCTTCAAAATTGGCACTTGCCGATTCTTTTATCCTATTTTCTCTCTCCCGCATAGAGTCTCTCAATTTGGTTAATTGGTCGCTCTGAGAAGTTGTTTCCCATTGGTTTAAATGGTGTGCAAGGCACTTGTTGATGGCAAGTTTTGTATTGCTTTGCATGAAAATTTGTGCTTCTCTTTGAATCTCTGAGGCTTCTGTAAATTTCTGCTGCTCCACTGATGTTACCAAAAACCACTGGCTGAAGTTTTTATCCTTGAGGTTTTCCTGAAACTTTAAGGCTTCGATAAAGGCGCCTTTATTATTGTAAAGGCCAACTATAGTGTTAACGAAGTCGTTGATAAAATGTGGTCCTGTTACTTTTTCGAGATAGCTGAGGAGTTTTTTGATACCTGTTTTGACAATGAGGGAAAGAATTCCTTGTGATTCTTTTCGACTAGATTTTTGAAAACTCTTTCCCAAATATTTAAAAATTTCTACAAAGGTTTTGTCGAAGAATTTGTTTATTTTCTGCGTGGCAAGAAGGAAGTCGATAAAGTGTTTTCCTGGAGGAGTATCTAAAACAATAGTGTTATATTTTTTTTGAGACAAGTGGTGCTGGACTTCAATAATGGCCATAATTTCATTCATTCCCCCGTAAGGCCGAGTCAGGATCTTGATAATATGATTATCAAAATCTTTAGCGGAATGGTTTTGTTCAGCTATTCTGCGGATGGTGACTGAAGGGTTAACCAAGAGGGCGTCAAATTGGCAGTTTTGGTATTGGTCATCGCCAAAAATTTGGCTATTAATAGTTTTTACTTCACCTGCTTCGGTGTCTTGCATATTGAGGACTTGTTTGAGGCGTTTGGCAGGATCAATAGTGATGAGAAGAACTCTTTTTCCCGTTGAAGCGAGAAAGAGGGCTCTTGAGGTGGCTAAGGTTGTTTTGCCAACGCCACCGGTGCCACAAAAAACCTCTATTGGCTTGGAGTTCATTGGAACCCCTCGGTTAGGGGCATCATCTGACGGATGATTGAAGCTTGTTCAAGGGAGTTGTAGTGGGGAAAAATAACGCTTTTATTTTCAGGGCACAATTGATTGATGGCTTGTCTTTCAAGTTCGATTTTTCTTTCTAAAAAATTGGGCAAAGGGGCTTTGCCAATGTCTTTAATGGCTTGGTTTTCCGCTGTCACATCATTGAGGGCGAGATGAAGGGAAGGGATATTGAGCTTTGTGAGTTTTAGGCTTAGCTCTTTTCCTTCTTGAACGGCCATAGCGGAAGGCAGCGCCAAGATAATAGTTTTTAGTCTATTTTGACCATAGATGAACTGGTGCATACGCTCGATGTCTTGAACGATTAGCCCTGTTTTAAATATTTCTTTAAAATTGTGGCTGGCTTCGAAAAGAGTCATGGCATGGCCAGAGCTAGGACTGTCGAGAACTATCGTGAGATCGGGGTCACTCTCTAGTTTATTGATGATGTGGCCAAGGAGAATCAATTGACTTAGGCCGGGAAGCATATCTAAGAGGCTAGAAAAAAAAGGTGTTTTTAAGATCCAATGAGCAATAGTTTTGGAGCCAAGTTTGTCGGCAATGTATTCTTCTGCACTCTGCTTAGAGTTAAGTTCAAAATAGGGGAGTTTTAGTTCTTGAGCTAAAGACTTATTGAGGGGTTGATCAAAAGAGTGGTAGAGAACTTTTTGTTTTTGAGATTGCAATAATTTGGTAAAAGCCATGGACGCAGAAGTCTTGCCAACGCCGCCTTTGCCAGTAAAGACGTACAAACGGCAAAGCTGTTTGATATCCCTTAACGGGTTAGAAAGTGTAGAGTGTTGTGATGAGGAGCTTGAAATAGGAGCCTTCAACTTCCGGTCCTAACTCTTGTTGGATATCGAATGGATTGTGATACTGTCCGATGATTCCCACTGTAAATTTGTCATTGAGCTTTAAGTCTACCCCCATGCCGAAATGATTGCCAAAGACAATTTCGGATTCTGATTTCATCACCTGTCCTTCGACGCTTCTTTTGACTCGGGGAGAGTAAAAGCCAAGCCCGCCAATGGCAAAGGGTGAAAAAGCATCAAAGTGATAAAACTTTCCTTTGATACCCATTGTAAGCCCAGTTAACTGAACATAACGATTTTTAAATTTGTGTTTAGAGTGATGGAAGTTGGCTAATAGGTCAAAGGAATAGCTAGCTGAATAATTGTAGAGCAGATCCCAGGTGATCTTGTTTTCTCCGTCATTCTTGAGTTGACCCCTGATGAAAGTTTGACCTAACCCGAAGCCTATACTGTGTTTTTGGAGGCTTCCAGGTATTTGAAAAGCTTTTGCTGAAGTTGAGTCTTGAGTAACGGTTTTGGCTTTATTTTTTGAGGTGAGCTTTTGAATTGCTGAAGCCCCAAAACAAAAATTGATACCAATTATAAAAGTTATAATTGGTACCAATATCATTTTTAGGTTTCTTTTGGCTGTTAAGGCCATTCAATCAATACCCTTTTAATAAAGCTACTTAAGCTTCCAAAATCCTAGTTTAAAGGATTGGGGGTTTCAACAGTAGCGTTAAGCTCACTGGCCATGAAAGGCTTGAATTCTTCTGCTGCTGGAGCAGGTTTCTTTTCGGAAACAACATCAGCAGTTGTTTCGCCCTCAAGACCGCGAATATAGCCAGTAAAAGTTCCTTCTGTACAACGAATAACTCGCTTGAGAAGGTTCGTGTCTCCGGCTTTAGTCGACTTGCGTTCTTGATCGAAAAGAAGCTGAATTTGAGTTGTGTAAGTAATGTCGTTCTTGGTTTTGTTGTCAATCACTTGAATTTCGTGACCTTCACGGATGATTTGAGCGATCTCTTCCAAGGTGACGTAGCAGCTCTGATGAGTGTCATACAACTTACGGTTCTGATAGCGCTTGATGATTCGAACGTCATTCATCTTAATTTCCCCTAAAATTACGTGAATAAAATTCACTTCGTACAGTCATTCTACATCCTTAATATCAATAAAAAGGCAATTTGCAACACATTGTGTAAAAACTTTAAATTTCGAAAAATTAGGGCTTAGGTAAAAAAACAGCTTAAAATCGAAACTTTCACCTATTTTCAGGGATTTAGGCATTTTTGGCTTCATTCCCTTTTGTGCTTTGCCACGACATTTTTCGAGGTCAACTTGTAGCAATAATAAAATGATGCTGTCAACCTAATTAGCTGCAAAAAAGACTTACAAAGCTAGAAAAGGCTTTTTTTGCCGATATTTTCTCAATTAAATTAGATAGTTAGCTTCTTTTAGAAAAACCCTCCTTTCTTTTGAGTTGAACTAAGATTCCCTCTGCCTGAGTCGATAAGCCAGAAGAGGGGAAGAGCTCATTTTTTTCTCCAAGAGAGCTATCGGATAAGGGTAAATGACGCAAAAATTTTTTAAAATTCTCACCTATTTTTTATTTTTGGTGACTTTTTGTAGTTGTTCTACTCTTTTAAAACACTTTCCTCGCACCAATAAAAATAAGTTAGAGTCGACTCGTGGAGCAGGTTCGCAAGCCTCTTCAACTTTAGCACCTGAACAGCTGACAAAACATTTAGAAAAGCAAATGGAAGTTTTACGCAAACAGGCTCAAGAAGCAGGGCCAGAGGCTGTGAAGTTTCTTGCTACTGATCTTTTTATTAAAGCGAATGACGTTTCTATGAGAGGAGATTCTCTGTCGGCTGCTTTCTTATTTCATCAAATTGTTCAGCTTGTTCCCAATGATGAATACGTTAAGAAAAAGTATGCCATTGAGCTAGTTCGAATGGGCAAATTAAAAAAAGCAAAGCCTTATTTTATAAGGTTTTTTAAGAAGGAGTACAGAAAGGATGAAGCCGTTGGTTTAGTACTTGGAGGGATTCATACTTCTTTAGGTGAAATGGTTCAAGCAAAGAGGGTTTATCGAAAATTGTTGAAGGCTCATCCTAAAAGCGAAGAAGCTTGTGTTTTTTTGGCAAAGTTATATGGAAGTGAAAAGAAATACCAAAAAGCGGAAGCTCTACTTAGTCGCTGCAGTAAGTATAGCCGGGGTCGAGGAATTTTTAACTATTATAAAGGAAAGCTCGCTGCTACACAGAAGAAAAGGGCGTTAGCGATAAAATATTTTTCTCGATCTCTGGCTGTTGATCCGAGCTATTATCAAGCTGCTTTAGCTAAGGGTTTGATGTTTGAGGAACAGGAAAAATTTCAAAAAGCAATAGGAGTTTATAAATTTTTTTTAAAGCTAAATCCTAACAGCTATCCGGTTCTTTCTCGTTTAGTTCAACTCAAGTTTGCCACTCAATCTTTGAAGGGTATTATTTCTTACGCAGAGAGGTTAACAGCGCTTGATCCAAGTGATCTCAATTTAAAAGTTCGACTGGGGATTTTATATAGTGATCAAAAAAGGTTTAAGGATGCCAAGAGTATTTTTAAAGAGATTCTCATTGTTGTGCCGGGATCGAACCGTGTTCTCTATTATTTAGGTTCTCTTTATCAACAGACCCAAGATTATGAAGTCGCTATTGAATATTTTTCGAAAATTTCGGATGAAAGTCCTCTCTTTTACGATTCGAGTATTCAAGTTGCCCAGTTGTTGAGAAAGCTTGCGAATCATTCGTTTTTGGATAAAAGCTCCCAGGATGAAAAAGCGATGAATCGATTTATCGTCTTTGCCAGCCAAAGAATTGAGAGGCATCAAGAGCTTAAGGTCGAACTCTCGATTATGTTGGCTACATTTTATGAATCTCGTAATGAGATAAAAGAAGCGATTAAAACTCTTTCTAGCATTAAGGGCTTGAAAGGTTATGAAGAAGGTCACGAGTACTATCTGGCGAGTTTGTACGAAAAGTTAAAAGACTACAAAACAGCTCGAGGTTTAATTGTTAGAATGCTGGAAAAAAATCCAAAAAATCCTCATGCTTTGAATTTCTTGGGTTACTCATTGCTTGATACAGGTGACGATTTAGAAAAAGCTTACTCTTTGATTGCTCAGGCTTTGTCTTTAAAGCCAGATGACGGTTATATTCGTGACTCTCTTGGGTGGTACTATTACAAAATAGGTCGCTATAGGGATGCGTTGAGAGAAATCCGCAAAGCGAGAAGGCTTGTAAAGGATGATGCTGTGATTATTAAACATTTGGCGATGGTCTATCAGAAATTAAATAAGTATGATCAAGCCAAAAAATATTTTGTGGAGGCTTTAGGGCATTGCAAATACGAATCCGAAAAAAACGAAGTCCGCAAGGCCATCGAAAATTTAGAAAGTCTGCGCTTACCTGCTTCAAAACGAAAAGCATCGTCAAGTTATCAAAAAGAGTAGAAATTCATTTTCTCTTTTTTTTCCTCATTTCCTCTTGTTCTTTTTACCCTTCCTATCGCCTTAAACCAGTCCATTTAAAACAGGCCCTCCAGGCTCTTTGTTTGAGTTCAGAGGGTAAGGGAAGAATTGAAGTCTTGAATGGACGCTATCTTTTTGGTTACGAATCCTTGCATCGAGTGAAAGAAAAGATTTGGTCTCTAGAGGTTGCCTTTCCGTTGGGGGAGGGGGAAGTCCTCTCCTTAAATTACTCTAGGGCTTCCCAGGGCAAGGTAGAGGGAAGTGGAAGCTTTTATCGGCGAATGCTTGGTGCTGCAGAGAAGCAGGAAGAGCTTCAGGAGCTTCGACTTTTTCTTCTCCACTTAGGGAAGATATTGGCTCTTCGTTCAGGGGAGCTCAAACTCTCTAAATGGCCAGAGCTGACTTGGAGTGAAGAGGATGGGCGGTTGTTGATTGCTGTTCCTGGTCCACGCGGAAGGAAAGTTTTATTTGAAGCTTTTGACCATAGTGATGGGACAATAGGCCGTATGAGTTTTTACAAGCGGATTCGCTTGTCTTTAGTTGGTGGGCAAGAGCTAATGGAACGACGAGTAAAACTCGATCTTTTTCTTTCTTCCTGTGATTTGTAATACCGCGTTGTTTATATTGATATGGGTTGGCACTGGAAAAACGATAACTTTTTCTATATAACCGGGCACGAGCGCTTTGGGGTAACAAGCAAAGAAGACTCATAAAGAAGCAATCGGACCAAAAGGTTTTTTAAAAGAAGCTATTTTAAGGAATTGAGCATGAAAAAATTTACTCTTATTACCGTATTCTTAACCCTAATCTTAAACCTGGCATCTTGTACAAAAAAAGAGAAGTTTGATGGGCAGGTTCTCAACTTGGTCGTAAGTTCCCAGGTTAAGGGAATGGACCCCATCTATGCTAATGACCGCTACTCCTCTAACGAGGTCGCTAGAGTTTATGAAGGGCTGCTTGAATACCACTACCTCAAGAGACCTTACACTTTGAAACCCAATTTGGCTGAATCTATGCCCAAAGTTAGCAGCGATGGTTTGACTTATACTTTTAAAGTTAAAAAAGGGATTAAGTTTCAAGACAATGCCGCTTTTTCAGGAGGAAAAGGACGTGAACTAGTGGCAGAGGATTTTGTTTATTCAATAAAACGCTTAGCTGATCCAAAGCTGCAAGGCCTTGGATGGTGGCTCCTTGACGGCAAGCTTAAAGGTCTCAATGAGTGGAGAAAAAAGTATTCTGAGCTTCCTCAAACTGACTATTCTGAGGAGGTCGAAGGTCTAAAAGTTATCGACCGTTACACTCTTCAGTTTAAACTGGCGAAGCCTTTTCCTCAGTTCCTCTATTCTTTGGCCATGCCTTTTACCTTTGCTGTCGCTAAAGAGGTTGTGGATAAATACGGCAAGGAGTTTCTCAATCACCCTGTGGGAACAGGCTCTTTTATGATTAAAGATGGGGTTTTTAAGCAATCTAAGAAAATTGTTTATTTAAAGAATCCAAATTTCAGAGAGAAAAAATTTCCTTGTGAAGCCAGTGATGAGTTTAAAGCCATCGCCGATGAGTCTTGTGGACAAACTCTTCCTTTAGTAGACAAAGTCATTGTCAACATTATTGAGGAAGACCAGCCTCGTTGGCTGAATTTCCAGAGGGGGAAAGTAGATTTTGTATCGGTTCCTAAAGACAACTTTGATACTGCGATTCCCGATGCTAAAAATCTTAGCGAAGATTTTAGAAAGAAGGGTATTAATCTCATTATTTCTCCCTCCTTAGATGTAACCTATACTGCTTTTAATCACGATTTAGAGTTGTTTAAGAACACCAAGCTTCGCCAAGCTATGTCTCTAGCTTACGATATTAAGACAGCTAATAAATTATTTTATAATGATACGGCCCTTCCCGCTCAATCGGTCATCCCTCCTGGTATTGCTGGTCACGATAAGAGCTATGAGAGTCCCCACCGAGGGAAGGGGACAGTTGAAAATATGGAGCGAGCTAAGAAGCTGTTGAGTGAAGCAGGCTATCCCAAGGGTAAGGGGTTGCGTGAAATTACGTACGATTGTCCTAACAGCACTGTTTCTCGCCAAATTGGTGAGTATTTCAAAAAACAAATGGCTAAGATTGGGGTGAAGGTTAAAGTGGTTCTCAACCCCTGGCCAGAACTACAAAAGAAAATTACCACTCGCCAGGTTATGACTTATGGAATCGCTTGGGGGGCAGATTATCCCGATGCTGAAAACTTCCTTCAGCTTCTCTATGGGCCAAATAAAGCTCCCGGAGCCAATGGCTCTGGCTACGATAATCCTGAGTTTAATAAAATTTTTAAAAAGGCGGCAGTTCAGCAGCACGGCCCTGAGAGAACTAAGCTCTATGAAAAATTAAACCGCATTGCCGCAGAAGAAGTACCTTGGATTTATGGTGTTCACCGTCAATCTTACGTTCTTCAGCATAGTTGGTTAAAAAATTATGTGGCGACTGATTTCGATGCCGGTCAAAGTGCCTTTCTTAGAGTTGACACTAAAATGAAAGTTGAGAAACTGAAGCAACTCTAAGGAATTTGAGTGAACCTGTACTCTTACGTTATCAGAAGACTTTTCTACGTTATCCCTGTTCTCTTGGGCGTATGTTTTATTATTTTCTTTTTATTTAATGTAGTTTCTCCCGATCCTACATTGATTATGTTGGGGAAACACGCTTCTCTTAAGCAGATGCAGGAACTTCGGGCAGAGTTGGGGTTGGATCGGGCCATGTGGGTTCAATACCTTGATATTGTCAGTTCGGCTTTCACTTTTGATTTCGGAAGGTCTTGGTCAACGAAGCAAGAAATTAGTGAAATGATCAAAGCAGGGGCGATTCCTTCTTTGACTGTTTCACTTCCAGCTTTTTTACTCTCGACGGTCATTGCTATTTGCATTTCTCTTTTTGTTTCTTTTTATAGAGGAAAGAAAATTGATAAAATTACGGTTATCTTATGTGTGGCTTTAATGTCGATTTCTTCGCTTGCTTACATTCTTTTTGGAC
Organism: Bacteriovoracaceae bacterium; assembly: GCA_965206965.1. Lineage (GTDB taxonomy): Bacteria > Bdellovibrionota > Bacteriovoracia > Bacteriovoracales > Bacteriovoracaceae > CBDBLK01. The sequence continues at coordinate 1,500,530 of OZ242254.1, forward strand.
AGTGGTTTTTCGCTTTTAAGCTGGGGTTATTTGAAATTTCAGGTTACGAGGAAGGCTTTCCTTACTTTATTCCCTACGTATTGCTTCCTATTTTAATATGGGTTGTTCTCTCTGTAGGACCTGATGTTCGCTTTTATAGAACGGTGATGTTGGATGAGATCTACCAGGACTATATTCGAACAGCTCGGGCTAAGGGGCTTGGGGAAAAGGTAATCCTCTTTAAGCACGTTTTGAAGAATGCCATGGTTTCAATTGTCACTTATGTCGTGATTCAGATTCCTTTTTTGATTTTGGGTGCTCTTCTTATCGAAAGCTTTTTTTCAATCCCTGGTTTAGGCTCTATGACTCTCAATGCGATCAACTCATCAGACTTTCCAGTCATTAAAGCGATGACCGTTCTTTCTGCTGTTGCCTATATTTTATTTAGTGTTCTCACCGATGTCCTTTACACTGTGGTTGATCCGCGGGTGAGATTAAAATGAGGATAATGAATTAATGCCTACCGTTGTTTCTCGGCCTCAACAGTCAAAATCTCTTTGGCAACATGCTTGGGGACAACTTCTCTCTGATCGGATGGCTTTAATTGCTTTGACCATTGTCTGCCTTTACTCTTTGGTGGCCCTTTTGAGTGCGGTGGGACTCGTGGCTTCGGACTGGGTAAAAGAGGTTGGTCCTTCTTATGCCCCTCCCAGTTTTCAGTACTGGTTTGGTTTGGATCTCTTCGGTCGCTCTGTCTTCTATAAAACGATTAAAGGCACTGAAGTGGCCATGTCAGTTGGTTTAGTAACGGCAGTTATTTCAGCTATTATTGGTGTGACTTTAGGAGCTTTGGCTGGTTATTTTGGTGGCAAAGTTGATGAATTAATTGTTTGGTTTTACACCACCTTTAATTCTATCCCTTATATTATGCTCTTGGTGGCGATTACTTTTATTTTGGGAGAAAAGGGGATTTTGTCAGTTTATCTGGCCCTTGGTCTCACTAGTTGGGTGAATTTATGCCGTCTTATTCGTGGAGAGGTTATCCGCCATAAAGACCGAGAGTATGTTCAAGCGGCTTCTGCTGTGGGAGGAGGCGATTTTCGCAAACTTTTTAAGCATATCATTCCCAATGTTCTCCATATTGTCATTATTAACTTTTCTCTTCAATTCCAGATCGCTATCAAGTCTGAAGTGATCCTCTCCTATCTCGGTCTAGGGGTTCAGGGGAGACCGTCTTGGGGAACGATGATTAATGATGCTAAACTTGAGTTGGCTCGAGGCAATTGGTGGCAATTGGCTGCAGCGACTTTTGCCATGTTTGTTGTTGTGTTAGCGTTTAACCTTTTAGGTGATGCTTTAAGAGATGCTTTGGATCCAAAGCTTAAGGGCAAATAGTGAGAGAGGTTCGATAACGATGTCTGAAAAAATCCTTGAAGTTAAAGATCTATGTGTAGAGTTTAAGACAGATCGTGGTGCTGTCACTGCTGTAAACGGAGTTAACTTTGACGTTTACAAAGGAAAGACTATCGGAATTGTTGGAGAGTCTGGTTCTGGTAAATCTGTTACTGCTCTTTCTATTATGGGTTTGATTCCCAATCCTCCAGGACGTGTGAGTAGAGGACAAATTTTTTATCGTGGCCAGGATATACTGCCTATTTCTGTGGATGAAATGAGAGCTATCCGCGGTAATAAAATAGCGATGATTTTTCAAGAACCAATGACTTCATTGAATCCTGTTTTTACTGTAGGCAATCAAATAGAAGAGGTCTTTGAGCTTCACCAAAAAGAGCTCTCTAGAAAAGACCGAATGGATAAGGCCATCGAAATGCTTGGCTTGGTTGGTATTCCTAGCCCTGATAAAAGGGTCAAAGAATACCCTCATCAAATGTCCGGGGGGATGCGCCAGCGGGTGATGATTGCTATGTCTTTGGCTTGTCGTCCAGACATTCTTATTGCTGATGAGCCGACGACTGCACTAGATGTCACCATTCAGGCACAAATTCTTGAGCTTATGAAAAAGCTTCAAAATGAAATTGGAATGGGAATTATTATGATTACCCACGATTTAGGTGTTGTGGCGGAAACTTGTGATGATGTGGCAGTTATGTATTGTGGCCAAATTGTTGAACAAGCCGATGTGAAGACTTTGTTTGGTCGTCCCAAACACCCTTATACCAAGGGTTTGATGGAGTCGATTCCATCTTTTGACTCTACTGCTGGTGGCGCTAGAGAGAAATTGCCAACTATTGAGGGAATGGTTCCCTCCCTATTTGATCTTCCCTCGGGCTGCAATTTTCAGGACCGCTGTGCTTACACAGTGGAAAAGTGTCGTGGTCTTGAAGGGGAACCTAAATTAGAACCGATCGGTCGAGAGCATAATGTTGCTTGTTTCAATCCTTTGAAATAGGTAAGGGAAAGAGTCTATGAGTGATTACCTTTTAGAAGTTAACAATTTAACCAAACACTTTCCTATTAAGGGGGGGATTTTTGGTCACCAAGTAGGAGCTGTTAGCGCTGTCAATAATGTGAGTTTTAAAATTAAAAAGGGTGAGACACTAGGTCTGGTTGGCGAGTCGGGATGTGGCAAAACAACTTTGGGGCGAAGTATTTTGCGATTGATCGAGCCAACTTCTGGTGAAATTCTTTTTGATGGACGAGATATTACTAAATTTACCGCCAATCAAATGCGTGAGATGCGCAGGAAGATGCAAATTATTTTCCAGGATCCTTATGCTTCTCTTAATCCGAGAATGACTGTGGGAAGTATTTTGGCTGAACCGATGGAGATCCACTCTCTTTTTCCTGGGAAAGAAGAAAAGAAAAAGCGCCTGTTGGAGTTATTGGACCAAGTGCAATTGCCCTCTGATGCTCTCAATAAATACCCCCACGAATTTTCTGGTGGACAAAGACAAAGGGTTTGCATCGCTAGGGCCCTAGCCGTTGAACCTGAGTTTATTGTTTGTGATGAACCTGTTTCTGCATTGGATGTTTCAGTACAGGCCCAGGTCGTGAACTTACTGATGGAGCTTCAAAGAGAGCTCGGACTCACCTATCTCTTTATTGCTCACGATTTAAAAGTCGTTGAGTATATCTCTTCACGTGTGGCTGTTATGTACCTCGGAAATGTGGTGGAAACTGCTGAATCCTCTGAACTTTACGGTGGAGCTTGTCACCCCTACACGAAGGCCTTGTTTTCGGCTATCCCTCAGCCCAATCCCGGTGTTCGCATGGAGAGGATTATTCTAGAGGGTGATATCCCTTCACCAATGAACCTTCCCTCTGGTTGCCATTTTCATCCAAGGTGTTGGATGGCCAATGAGAAGTGCAAAAAGAATTACCCAGATATAACGAGTCAAAGCCAGACTCATGAATACCGTTGCTATAACCCTATAACGCTTTAGGGGATTTGAATGGGAGAAACAGGCTTGTTTTTTTTGACATTTTTAAAGGCAAATCGTAAAAAATGCTCCCGATACTAAGAACTTTAATTCTATGCCGCAGTGGTGAAATTGGTATACACGCTAGACTTAGGATCTAGTGCCTTTGGCGTGGGGGTTCAAGTCCCTCCTGCGGCACCATCTTGATAAAGCTTCATTTTTATTCAACTTTCAAAACAAAGAAAATAATCCAATTTTCTACCTGTTCAAAATAATTAATAAAGTTGTTTCTGTTTTAGTAATTTCATCACGCCAGTTAGGCTGACTTTCATAATTTAGTATGTACCGACCAAGCTTCACCTAACATGGCATTAAATACAATACTTTTAGTGAATAGAGATTTCTTGACTCATTTCGAAAAAACGGCATTTTTCGATATTTGGCTAAAAGTTGTTGTATGATTTTCTTATGTTTTTTTGACTTAAAGGTTTAATGAAAATTATTGTACACTATGTTTGATTAAAATGAGAGGAGAAGGAATATGTCACGGCCCACTTTAACTGCTTCTGCAGATGCCGGGTTGGGAAATCCGGTGGAAATTTTTGTCTTGCCATCACCGGATACAGATACGTCAAACGCAAAACCTGTTCTCGTAGTCGAACCAGGAAATACCGCTTCTACAGCATTTAACTCTAATAGCAATATCATTTATCATTTAACCAAAAATAATTTACCTTTTGCGCAGGTTCTACTTGATTCTGCACCTAGCGTTGGGCCAGGAAGCAAGATTGAGTTAAATGTCAAAGGGGGAGAAGGGGAAGAACCAGAGTCAGGGGTCCTTCCCGATTCTGCTACTTTTATTAGTGATAATGGGGATAGAACAAATCTCACAATTGCTCTATTGGTTTAGTAGAAAACAGTTGCTATAGATTTGGTATTTCTTAGTTCAGAATGATGAACTAGTTATGGCAAGCCTTTCTAAGAGTTTGCAGCAAAAACTCGTGCTTTCAATTTTAGACATTGTTTTTAATTAAGATTGCTTTTATAGCATCGGGTGTTGCAGGCTTCTTTAAGAGCTTTGGCGTCAGCGTGAATTTTCGCCACTACTCTCACAATTTTTTCATATTTTTCTTTTGCATTTTCACAGCTTCGGCGAGCCTGCTTTATATCAGCTTCGGTGCAGGAAAGCAGAGCTGATCCTGGACCCTTTTCACATGATGAGAAAATAGAGATGAATATTAATAATAAAATTGTTTTCATTTTTCTAACCTAAGGGCTTATCGGCTATTTTTGATTAAATTAATAATGCCTAACTAACTGAAAGCACATTGTATGTGATGAAATTACGAGAAGCCGGGTACTAAGAACTAGCGCTTGCCTGTTTTAGCCTCTGGATGTTTTCGGCAATCCTGGCTTATCACCATGGCTTTTTTTAACAATAGGATGGGGTTTATGCTTAAAACTTTGCTTATTTTACTTTTCATTGCTTGTTTTTCTTCCTGTGCTTTGATTAGAGAGAAGGGTGATAAGACTGGGGGAAAAATTGGTAGAGTTGAGAATAAGATAAAGAAGATTGAGGCTATTATTGATTCAGTTTTAATTTGCGTACTATACTAGCACCTCGAAATTGCTTTTAATTTGAGGTAAAGAGATACAAATATAGTAAAGGCTAAAAAAGGGAGTAGTACTTCCTTGTGTTAACAATGAAGAATAATAGGTTGCGAATATTTTACTGGGAAGAACATCAGCGACGCAGCTGGTTTCTTGTGGGGCTGGGGTTGCATCTTTTGGCCGCTTGGTTTTCCTCTGGTTTTCTTCACTCTGATGAACATTGGCAGATCATCGTTCCTTTGGATAACAAATTGCGTGGATTGGGACTTGAAGGTTTGACTTGGGAGTTTGCCGACTCTGCCAGGATTCGCTCGTGGTTTCAGGTCGCGTTGTATTACCCTTTGGCGAAAATACTCCATGTTTTAGAGGCTTCTCCCTTCTTTATCGCTTTTGTCCTCAGACTGATCAGTTGTTTGTTCGCCTTTTTTTCTTTCGCCTGGTTAGGGGCTAAATTGTTAGAGTTCGAAAACTCCCAACGTAAACTCTTCTGGTGCCAACTGCTAGCGTTGACCTGGTTTCTTCCTCTTTTGCAAGTTCGTCCTCGCTCTGAAGGCATTTCCTCTGCCTTCATGTTTTTGGCTATTGGTCTACTCTGTCAGGCTTGTCGCAAGCGTGAAGTCTTTTTTGCTGGACTTGCCGCTGGGATGAGTTTTTTAGTGCGCTATCAAATGGGCGTTGTGGCCTTTTCCTTATTTTTATGGATGCTTCTTATTGATCGAGCAAAATTATCTCTGTGTGCGTGGTATTGTTTGGGTGTCTTGCTATGTCTCCCCCTGGGAGTGGCGGCGGATTACTGGGGCTACGGTGCTTGGACTTTCTGCGCTTATAATTATTTTTATCACAATATTGTGTTGGATGTGGCTTCCCGTTGGGGGGTCATGCCATGGTATTTCTACTTTACTGAAAGCCTTAAGAAAGGGGTCGCTCCTGTTTCTTTTCTGCTTTGGGGAGCCTTTTTCTGGTTCATTTGGCGGAAGCCTCGCCATATCCTTGTGGCGGCAGCGGTTCCTTTTTTGTTGGTTCACTTTGTAGTAGGGCATAAAGAGCTTCGCTTTATCAATTTCGGGTGCCTGCTCTCGGTTTGGATGGCGGTCTGTTGGTATAGGCCTTGGGAGTGGAGGCGTTGGAAACGCTGGTTAGGTATGGCCTTATTGGTGATTAACACCATGGCTTTGTTGGTGATGACTTTTCGCAGTGCTAAGTCATCTATTCCTTTTCACAAGTGGATGTATCAAAATTACACTAATGAGAAAATCTTTACGGTAGAAAAGAAATCCTCTTTGGTTATAGATTTTTATCTGCGACCGGAACTCGAGTTTGTCATGCTTGGAAGCCTTGCTGATGCCAAAGGTAATCTACTGATAGATAATTATCAGCAATTCAAGGAGCTTTCCCAACGAGATGATTGCCGACTTGAGAAAAGTCATTATCCGATCTACTTACTTCAGGATCGTTACAACTATTTTGGGTGGTTGAACCGCGCGAACTTATTGACGTTGTGGAAATGCCAATAGTTTTAGTGGGGTAGTCCAGAGGGTGCTTTGCTTAAGATTTGGGGGGACAAAACTATAGATGGATATTAATTGGGTTTTATTTTTGAGTGTAAGTTTACTTCTCGTTTTATCTCCAGGCCCTGACACTATATTAATGGTTAAAAACTCTAGAGAAAGCTGGTGGAAATCATCTTTCCCAACAGTTATGGGCATTCTTGTTGGGCTTGTTTTTCACGTTTTTGCCTCGTTTTATGGGTTAAGTACTGTGTTGTCTCAATCAGCAGAAACCTATAGAGCAATCAGAGTGCTTGGTGCTGTATATCTAATATATATAGGAATGAAATCAATTTTATCAGCACAGAGGTGGATAGATGGGGCTGCCAAAAATAACCACTCTTTTAGAAGTGCCTTTGACTTTTTTCGTGAAGGGTTTATTTCAAATGTTCTTAATCCTAAAGTGGCTTTGTTTTATGTAAGTTACATTCCACAATTTATTGGAATCGGAGACAATTTTTTCATTCATTTTTTAATTCTATCGACTATTCATATTGGCTTGAGTGCAGTGTGGTTATTTATAATATCTGTATTTGTTAAATGGTTTTTAAGACTTTTAAACCAACCTTCTGTAAAACAAAAAATAGATTTTATTACAGGTGGAGTGCTTTCATTGCTTGGTTTAAAATTGGCTCTCTCAGAAACATAATTAAAAAATTCTAATAGCTTAGTAAGTTTTGTTTTAAGACTTAAAGTGAAAGAAATTTTTTAATAAATCTCAATCGATGTCTTCTGCTAATGCGTAGCCAATATTTCCCTCTGTCTATATTTTAATTCTAACATTATTTTTAAAATGATTATAACTGACCTCTTTTGCAATTCTCTCGTTGATAGATGGAGTTAAGATATTATTTTATCAAGGTGATACAAATAGTCACTAAGGCACTTAAAGCACTTGTAAACTTCCAATCAAAATCTAGATAAGGTTTATTTTTTTGAAGAGCTATTAATTTCTCAATTTTATCTTGAGATAATGTTTTTGATTGAAAGTACCTTCCTCTTATTAAAAAAATCATTGCTGCATTAGTAAAAGAGGATGAAAGATTTATTCAAACAGGTATTGGTTGGCCTATTGCTGATTTATCTCGCAAACATCCTAAGGAAGCAAAAAAGCTTATTGAAAAATATTTCTCAGAATTTTCTTTAGAAGTTATCTAGCATTATACGAAATATCTACCTAATCATAAAAAAATTAAGAAGAAATCTTTAGGTAAAAAAATATTTAAGTATCACTCATGATTTGAAAAATGATTGAGCTTAATTTGATTATTTAATACCCGGCTTGAATGTGAACGAGTTCCTTATCTTCGTTAATTTGCCACCGATCAGTAAAAGAAGCCGCTGTATTGGGTGTAATTCTGCCGACGGCTTCTGCAGTATAAGAGTTACCATGGTTACTGACAAGGCCGTCTGTTGATCTCAATGGCGGCTCGTTACCAGTAACCCTTTTTCCTGCGGGGTAGACGTAATTGTTGTTGGCGCAGGTAGATGGAGCCCCATTGTCCTTGGCGATTTGATTGGCATCGTCAGCGTAGGTGAGAAAGCCAACGGCATAATAGCGAGATTTACTATCGGAGGAAGGGTTGTAACCGATGGTCTTGAGGCAACTGACGTAAGTACCATATTCTGCAAAGGCACTGGTTTCTGCGGCGTAAAGTGCACTTAGCTGATACTTTGCCTCAGCCGTTTTGGCTTTGGCTTGATATCTTCTAAGATTTGGAATCGTAATGCTTGCCAGGATTCCAAGAATGGCAAAAGCGATCATTAATTCAACCAAGGTACAACCTTGGTTGTAAGTTGTAGCTTGTACACTAAAGGGATTTTTGATTTTATTAAATTGAAGAAGTATTTTTCGAACTCTTTCGTTGAAGGTCGTATCTAAAGAGTGCAATTTTTCTTTGTTTAAACAAAACTCTAGACAAGAAAATTTATCAATTTGTCTTGTGTAGAGTTTTAATTTCACTAGATAGCCTAGTCGTTTCACGCACCTGTTTACATAAGAATGTGGATTTGTGCCGAGTAAAAAAATTTCAATTCATGGACAAAATAAAAGTAGAAAGCTAGCTCGGCCATCGATTGCGTTCAGTACTGGGGAAGCCCAATTATTCGATATTTATTTATAAATGAATAATATTTTATTTATTAAAATAAGACCTAGATTTTTTTCACGGAGTTGTTACACTAAATTAAAAAAATGGCTCTAGCGTTACTGATTGAGCTTAGCTTAAAGTATGGTTTTTATTGTTCTTTAGGGTCAAATGTAAGGGGTTTTTGCGTGAAACGACTAGGTCGAGTGAATTCAAGCAAAATAGGGTAGTTGGTTTACTTAAAGCTAAAATATAGCCTTTTGTAGCAAAGTTCAGGTGGATTTTATTACATTGAGAGAGTAAAGAGACTTCATTTTGATTTGCATTTTAAAAGCGCAGAAATAGTTTTTTTAATGGGATAAAAACTTAAGTGTATCTGTAGAGCCCTTTTCATCAACTCCAGCTAGGCGCAAATAAATCTGTATAGTTTTAAGGTCACGCCATCCCCCGATTTTCATCACTTTGCTTAGTTCCACTCCATTGCTCAATAGTTGGGTGGCAAAGCAGGCCCTTAAGGTATGAAACCTTACTGAAGGTAATCCTAACTCCCGCAAAAAAGCACGCAAGGGAAGTGACTGCATTCCGATTTCCCAATACCTATAATGAGGAAGGACAAAGCGTTCTTTTTTCCTTGTTTTAATTAAACTGTTTAAAAGTCTCGCCAAATCTTTTGAGATAGGAACATTTCTCCAGTACCCAGTCTTGGTGGATTTAATTCCACCCGTCTTTTTGTTGAAAGATTTTCTGACCCTGATCAGCTTATTTTTGAGATCAACATCTTTCCACTCCAAGGCGTAAAGCTCACCGCTTCTCATTCCAGTGAGAAGGGCCATTGCCCAAATGGGATACCATTTATTTTTTCGGCGTTTGGCTTCATGAAGCAATGCCTTTATTTCTTCAAGATTGAGAATTTCAGGGAATTTTTCTTCTTTGCAATCAATTTTTATTCCATAAACAGGAGAGCAATGGGCATCCTTAATTAAGCGTTCCTCAATGCCCCAGTTATAAACGAGATTGATGGTGTTTTTAATTTTTTTGACAAAGCCTTGTGATTTGCCAGATTTCAAGGCGTACTCAATAGCTTTGCGACCATCTCCTTTGTTGAGTTCGTTGGAAGGGATAAGTTGCCATTTGGGAGTCCATCTTCTCAGCATCGCTGCATATTCTTTGACGATGTAGTAATTGCTGTAGTTTGGGCTTTGAAAATTCTCTTGTTCCCATTTGTCGATAACTTCACCCCATGAAAGACATTTACTTTCCCTTTCTGCGATCTCTCTTTCTGCGTTTCTCAACATTGTCTTTTCATATTTTTGGGCCAGGTTTAGGGAATCAATTTTTGTTTTTCTTTTTTGAATTCTTATCTTAGGATTTTTTCTACCTCTAATGTGAATATAAACGTCATAAAATTTGTTTCCACCTTTCTCATAACTCTTAATTGCCATCTAGCATCTCCTTTTTTAGACAAGCTTTTTGGGATTAATTTTAGCAATTGAAATTTATAAAATTAGATGTCTGTTTTAGGCAAACGGGCTGCAGTAGAATAAAAGGCGTTGGTATTCACTTTTCTCATACTCTTTCTGACCTCATGTCGTTTACTTATTAAAATCAATTTGAAAGAGGTAACGTGCTCAAAAAAGTACTACCTCTATGAAATATTTTTACATATAAATCAGTACAGTGAATAATTTCAATTTCTTTTTCTTGGTAGAGAAGGTTTTAATTATTTTTCTTAACAGGTGACTTCTTCTAATTTTTCAATGGTTCCCTTTCCCATATGGAATAACCAGCCATGGATTGTCAGTTTCCCTCCCTTCTTGGATAGATTTTGAATGAACTCAAGGTCTGTTGTGGTTTTCACTTGATGCCTGATATTGGCACGAGACAGGGCTGTTGCTCTTTCAAAATCGTCCGCTGTTGGAAGAGTCTCTTTTTTTGCCTGATAGATATTAGCAATGGGTTTAATCCACTTTCGAATATTCTCTGGAAGTTCATTTGTCGCATTGGACATGGCGGCCATCACTCCACCACAAAAAGTATGTCCACAAATGATAATATGATCAACTTTGAGAACGTTAACAGCATATTCCAGGGAACTCATTGTGTTTAGGTCATCTGCATGAATTTGGTTGGCGATATTGGTTTGGATAAACATATCTCCGAGAGAACATCGACATATCTCACTGGGGATAACTCGGGAGTCACAGCATCCAACCCAAAAAATGGAGGGGGATTGTCCTTTGGTTAGGTTAACAAAATAGTCTGGAGTGTTCTCTTTTTGGTTTTGTGCCCAGGTGTTATTTTGAGAAATAATTCTTTTTATTACATCGGTCATGGCTGTTTCCTAAAGTTTGAAAAAATCATAATTGGAAATGGATAATTTTTTAAATTTCACTGTAATATTTCTTTGCTTGCTCGAGGCTAAAAAATCCTCAAAGAGCAAGATGATATCTCGATCAATTTTAACTGGGGAAACACTGTCAATCACGACTGTTGAGCCATCGGGAATGGCATGGAGAATTCCTCCCAGTAAGGATTTATTAAGGAAAGAGGCATCTTTCATAAAGCGGATGATTTTAGTGCCATTCTCTTCGTAGAGATGAACTGGGCCGTCCAGAGTTGATCTAATGAGGAAGAAAAAGCTGACACCCATTCCTAAGAGCACTCCAGAGAGAAGGTCAATGAAAGTAATTGCAACGACAGTTACAATAAAGGGAAGGCTTTGACTTTTTCCTAGGGAAAACATTTTTCGATAGAGAGAGATAGGAGTGAGTTTAAACCCTACGGTAATGAGAATCGCTGCAAGGGAAGCGAGGGGAATCAAGTCGAGTATACTAGGGATGATTGTAACGCACAAAACCAGCCAAATGCCGTGCATGATAGCTGATGATCTCGTTTGAGCTCCAGAGCTAGCGTTAGCGGTAGTGCGTACAATAACTGCAGTAATAGGTATGGCCCCGACAAAACCAGCGAGAAGATTTCCTACCCCTTGGGCAACAAGCTCTCTATTTTTTGAGCTGATGCGCTTTTTTGTATCCATATTATCGGCAGCATCTAAACTGAGTAAAGATTCCAAGGAGGCAACAACGGCAATGGTTAGGGCCACCTTATAGACATCCCATCTTTTTAGTGCTGTCCATTCGGGAAAAGAGAGTTTTTCTAGAAAGAGATTAAATCCACCCTCAAACTGGAGATTTACTAAATAGTATTGATCCAAGTGTAAGTGGGGTAAAAAGTGGGAAAAAACTTCATTGAGGCAAGCTCCGGCGATAACAACGAAAAGACCGCCGGGAATGATTTTGAAAAAAACATTTTTATCTTCTAGTCTTTTCCATAAAAGTAATACTCCTAGGGAGAAAATGCCAATAAAAGCGACTCCTGGGTGAATCTGAGTAAGGATGTCTTGTGGGTGTATCCAAGCTATTTTTTCTGTGATACCCAAGAGAAAATTCTTTTGTTTAAAGATGATGATGACACCAATTCCAGCGAGCATTCCTCGGATGACTGAATTGGAGAAGTAATCGCCGATGTTACCACCTTTAATAAGTCCTAAAATAATTTGGATAATTCCTGCCAGCAAGACCGCTACTGTAAAGGCTTCAAAGGAGCCCAATTGGGAGATAGAACCCGCGATGATGGCAGTCAGTCCTGCTGCGGGTCCTGAGACACTTAAGTGGGAGTCACTGAGAAATCCCACCACAATTCCCCCAATGATTCCGGCCAGTAGTCCCGAGAAGAGGGGGGCTTCAGAAGCGAGAGCAATCCCCAAACACAGAGGAAGTGCCACTAAAAAAACAATAATGGAAGGTTTAAAGTCGTCTTTTAGGAATTTTAAATTCATTGATTAATGTCGCCTTATTATTCAGATATTTTTTTTATCAGAATCACCTTGTTACCATTTTCCATTTTTTCATATTTAATACTATCTACTAATTTTTTAATTAAATTGATTCCAAGTACCACACCATCTTGGCTTTGAGGGACGCTGGTTATGGGGTCAAAGTGGTTGGCATTATCTAAGACCTTCGCTTGGAGAGCGTTATCTTTTTTTTGCAAAGTAACAATAATATGAGGCTTTTCTGTCTTTCCTTCATAGCCGTGCTTGAAGGAATTAAAGATGAGTTCTTCTAGACAAATTTTTAAATTGTAGTAGGCTTCGGCGTAGATCATATTCTCAAAGCGTCCAGCGATATGTTCTTCTTGGTAGTCCAGTATTTTATCTAAAAATTCTTTTAGATCGTTTTTACAATGTAGTTCAAAACAGAAATCTTTATTAATCATTGCCTGCCCTTATTTATCTTAAACTTTATGTTCGATCTTTTTTCACAAAATTAATAGGTAATTTGAAAAAAACCAAGGCATTGAGAATTATAGAGATTATTAACGATTTATCAAAGGACCTTTTGGTGCTTAAAACTATTAGTCTATTATTGATAGCAGGGAGCAGTATTTTTCTTTTCTTGGTTTAAGAGCTAATAGGGTTGTTATTCATTACTTATTAAAATACTTACTGTTTTTATTTTGCAATCTATTCCATCTCAAGGAGGGGCAAATATTTTTAGAATTTCCCCAATGAGTCTTCAATTGACTTCTTTTGGCTTGCTGCTTTAAAATTCTAAAGACTGTTTATATGCCAATCATATGAGTTATTAATCCATTTTTATGAAGCCTATTCTATTTGTAATTTGAACTCAATCGCACCTTGACTCTACCCCTAGGGGATACTTTAAATTCAACTTTATGTATAGCATTGGAGAGTTTTCTAAAATTACAAGCTTATCTGTCAAAACCTTAAGGCTTTACCATGAAAAAGGGATTCTCATTCCGAGCTATATAAATAGAGAGATTGGTTATCGTTATTATAGTCAAAGAGATATAGAAAGGGCCCGTGCTGTTTCCTGTCTAAAAGATATGATGTGTTCATTGCCTGAAATAAAACAAATTTTAGAAAACTGTAGTGATGATTCTGAAATAATGGATTTTTTTTGGCAGAAGCAAAAGATAATTTCAAAACAAATAGAGCAACTAAAATTAGTTTCGACTTCTATTGAAGCCGTTATAAAAAAAGAAATGGAGGCTGAAAAAATGAGTGATATTCAAGATTTTTCTATTGAAGAGAAAGAGTTAGAAGAACAGTTGGTTTTAGCGATGAGGTGGTGTGGTTGTTATCAGGATACAGGCAAAGCCTTCTCAAAACTCTATCGCGTTGCTGGTCGAAATGTTAATGGGAGTCCATTAAATTTGTATTATGACACTGAATATAAAGAGAATGGTGCTGATATTGAATCGTGTGTTCCCATAAAGAATAAAGTGAAAGAAAAAAATTGTGAATTAAAAACTCTTCCTTTTGGTAAATACATTACTCTTGTTCATAAAGGGCCTTACCAAGAAATTGGTCGATCCTATAAGAGATTATTTGACTACATAAAAAAAATAGAAAAAGAGGCACAAACACCATCTCGTGAGATTTATATTAAAGGACCGGGTATGATTTTTAAAGGTAACCCTAAGAAATATTTAACTGAAATTCAAATTCCAATAACGTGATTTAGGAAACTTTCTTTAGTAAAGGTTAAGAGAAATAGACTCTAGGCTTTTTTAAGGACTTTGAAAATGAGATAAACTAAAAAAGCAGCCAGAAAACCGGGAACACTCTCATTAATATAGGGTTTTAGATTTAAAAGGTTCCAAGCGACAACAGTGGCTCCGCCAGAAAGAGCGACGAGTAAAGCTCCCCATTCGGAAATGCTTGAATTGATGAGGCGAAGGATTAAGACACTTCCAATAGAGGTACCAAGTCCAGAAAAGGCAAAAGCGACCAAGGAGAAGATATCATTTTGAGCAAAGAGAGCAATCAGTGTTGCTAAAAAAGCCATGCTCACAGTTCCAATTTTGGCGAGGAGAAGAGAGTGCTTTGGAGGTTCAGGTAGGTCGCGCATAAGAGAAGCTGAACAGCTTAGAATTTGTGAGTCGGCAGTCGATAATGTAGAGGAAAAAACGCCGGCTAAAACAAAACCAACAGCAATAGGAGAGAGCATTTTTGTTGCTGATAAAAAGAGAGCCAGTTCCGCATCAAAAGAGCCAGAATCTTTGAGAATAACCCTCGTGCTCAATCCCACTAAGATAAATAGGACAATAAAGATGGCTTCGAAGATATAGTTAGTGATGATAAATTTTTTTGTGTCTTGGGAGTTTTGTAAGGCCATCGCGCGAATTAGGATATGGGGCTGCCCGAGGGAGCAAATGCCAAAGCACAGTGAGCCTAGGCAAAAGAGGAGCCAGCCGGGGTAGCCACCAATGGAAAGATTTTGAGGAATGAAGGCTACTTGATCGGTGCCAGGAGCTGTCGCTACAAAACTAGCAAAGAGAGCACCGATACCGCCCTCCTTTATAATGGCCATAATTAAGATAAGGAGGAGGCTAAGAGTCATGATGATAATTTGAGCCGTATCTGTCCAAATGGAAGCGCGAATCCCTCCAGACCAACAGTAAAAGAGAATAATAGCCGTACTTAATAAGATGCCAACATGGAGGGGCTGCCCAAGGGCTACTTCTAAAGCCTTGCCTCCTGCCTTTAGTTGGGCGGCTGCGTAGAAACTGAGAAAAAAGAGAGTGAGAAAGCCAATAAATCGTCGTAGCCAAACGCGGTTCTCTCCATTCCAAAAAGTGATAAGTTCAGCGATGCTGAGGGCCCAACCACCCGTATTCATTTCTTGTAGGCGAAAGACGGTAAGAGCGTAGACGAGAAAAGCACCAAACAATAAACCTAGCCCCAGCCAAATAGCTGAAGTGCCGTTGGTGTAGGCAGCCCCCATAAAGCCAGCAAAAACAAAACCGCTAAACTTGGAAGCGCTACTGGAAAAGGCAAGCATGTAGGGAGAGATACTCTGGCTGGCGAGAAAGTAATCACTTTCTGATTTACGACTTTCTCTAGAAGCTAAAAAACCAATAAGACACGTAATGCCGATTAAAAAAAAGAGGAAACTAAACAACGTCATCGCAGAAAGGCTACTCTAACTTAATTAGTTTTGCCAATAACTTATTGAATAGATGCCTTATCGAGTTGAAGACAGGAATTTGAGAAAACGCTTTTGCCGTTGCTGAGAATAAAAACCCATGATATGCCCCTTTTCTTTTCCTCTCCAGAAAGTTTTTTGCAGAGAATTTGCTTGGCGATAAATAGATTTTCCACATTCAAAGGGAACAACTGGATCATTTTCGGAGTGTATAACGAGTAGAGGTTGCCTAAAGTTTTGAAGATTGGCAGAAGTTTTATCGGAAATAAGAATATAGGCAAGAGGGCTTAAGGGCCAAGTTAACCAGTGAGAAGTTAGTTTTTTGAAAGCGATTTTTTGATAGGAAGAAAAAGAGGAATCCAAAACGACGAGGTCAATGTGTTTGTCCCCAGGAAAATCCTCGATGGCCCTTAGCGCCACAGCACCTCCCAATGATTGGCCAATAATGATGAACTTCCCTTGTGGAGCATGGGATTGGTGAATTTGCTTTGCTTGTTGGAGAGCTGCAAGAGCATCTCGACGAATTCCTCTAGGGGATGGAGAAGATTCGGATTGGCCGTACCCTCTATAGTCAAAGGTGAATAGGTTATAACCGTGCTGGATCAACCATGATAGGCTGATAAAATGGCTAGTGAGATTTTCGGCATTACCGTGAAATTGGACAAGTGTTCCTTTCGCTAGCTTTTGAGTCAAAAAAAGCCGTCCATGAAGGCGTACTCCATCTTGGGATTTAAAAAAAATATCCTTATAGGGAATTGGCTGCATTTGAGGGGGGAGAGGAAAATTTTCTTTACTAGGATGGTAAAAGAGGTGAGTACAACTGGAGAATAAGATTCCAGATAGAATAAAGGGCAGGAGCATGATCGCTCCTGCCCGTGGAAATCTATAAAATGTAGCACTCACTTTGAGTAATTTTTTGAACATTTTTAAACATCTCGATAGGAGTTGTTTGGCTGTTAGAAAAAATTTGGGTGTATTTTTCTTTAGTTACTCGAGAAAAATTTTGAGTGTTTGAACAACCCATTATTTGAGACAAGCCTGTTAATGTCTCTCCAGCACCGATGGCCATCTCGTGCTTTAAGGTATCAAAGTTAGTGAAGGCATAGCGAGCTGCAGGCAGGTCCTTTTTGGCAATAGTGTGGGCATCACAACCTAGTGTTCCTGAAGTCATACCAAAAGTTGGAGGGACTATAGCGTTGGTTGTTCCTCTCGTTGTTGTCGCTGATAAAGTTTTCTTTTGGGTGATGGCCCAACCAAGGCCGCAACTGTCACTTCCTCCTGGGTTAGTTGCCAGTGTTTGTGTTGATGACAAAATAGAACCACTAAAGACGATAGCAAATAGTATTTTTTTCATTTTCCCTCCTTAGAAATATAAAATGAAAAAGCTAGGTTTTTACATAAAATAATATAGTAGACTGAATTTGATTTGATTAAAACTCTTTTTCTCTTTGATTTTTGAAAAAGCAGTTCTAAATTCGCTATTGCGGCTCATTGTAAAAGAATGGCTCCACTCAAAAATATTTTTTGTTGGAAGTTTTTCAAAGTTATGAAATTTGTAGAGTTTGCTATAAGATACTTTGCTTTTGTACCACTCCAGAGGATTTGTAAGAAAGAGGATCAAGAGCTTGGGGCCCCAGTTGTACCCTTTGTCGACCTTTTTTCCTGCTTCTATATTGATAAGGGCCATCGCTGAGATGAGTGAGCTTTGGCTAAAGAGGTAGCTAGCTATTCCTGAGCCGGTATAAAAATTTCCTATAGGGCAGGGTTTTAACTGACAGTAGGGTGATGATCTATTTTGAAATAAGTGAAACTTGAGGGACCATGATAGTTTGCGGTTAATGCGGTTCCAGGGGTTGAGAGAAGTAAGACTGATAAAATTGATTTTTTCTAGGAACCATCTAGAATGTTGATGCCTGAGTGTTATAGAGGGAAATACGATTTCAGAAAAGGGCTCATAACCTTTATCGTTTGCAAGAAGGTCGTGATAGGCAGTTTGATAACGAAGCTCTTGGAAGGAGCTGCGTTGGGTTTTTCCCGTTTTAAACTCCAATAAATGGGGATCATGCCCGATATCTGGGCGATTAGAAACTTGGAACTGATCAAGTAGAGTTTTTTGCTCAGTTTTAGGGAGTTGGCTTCTCTTTAAGAGGAGTTGGCTCAATGTCTTTTGATTTTTATCATTGAACTCCTTAGTTTGTTTACGGTAGTTCAGGTAAGTAATAGCCGAGTCTAGCGCGCGATTATCGGAGGTGGTTGCGATCTTTTTTCCTTGAACAAGGCGATCAAAAAGGCTTTTTTGTTTTAAATTGAGAGTGGAGTATTGCTTTAAAACCCTTCTAAACAGTGAAGGACGAAAATAGATGGCTTTGACTAGCTTGGGTACAGCAGCTACTTTTTTAACAGAATCTGCTGGCGTCATATACAAGAAATAATTTGTTAGATTGAGGCGCGGTCTTACTACTTCTAATAAACTAAGAATGTGATAGGCGCAGTTCTCACTGAAGAAGTAATAGTCGAAATAGCTATTGGTTTCAATTTCCCAGACGTGAAGGAGAAGATTTTTGATTTCTTTTGGGGTCAGACTTAGTTGATACTCCCAAACATCTCGGCTTTCAATATTATTGTATTCGTTGAGTTTAACATAGTAGGGCAGAACGGAGAAAAGTCCACGGTAGCCACCAAAAACTCCTTTGATGGCAAAGTGAATTCCCCCTGCATTTGGAGGGACAAAAGCGGCATAGCTAAGGCCGTAATCTAATAGGAAGGAAGCATTTTGTTTCGATGTTCCAATTCGTAAAAAAGTGTGTCCAAACATGGAGCCCGGATTGTTGGGGTAAGCAGTGGAGAATACTAGAAAGATCTTTTTTTGATTAAATTTCTTTATAAATTGATCAAGCTTCTTGCAAGGAACGGGAGGAATTTTTAATTTTAGTTGGTTTTTGAGAAATTGATACCGCAGAGGAAACGCACATTGAGGGTGTTGCTTTTCTCGACCAATTGAGAGTTGATTGTTATGGAAAGCTTGTAAATTCTCTTTGAGCTCGGAGATAGGGTTGCTTTTACCGTCTTTCGCTAGAAAAAAGGATGATCCATCTAATAAGCTTTCAAATTTACTTTTACCTACTTTTTTGTAATGGAGCAGTTTTAGCCATGGCTGACCATAAGCGATTTGCTCAATTTTTTTATCTGAATAATGAAGGGGTTCGAGAGCGAGTAGTGACCTCGCGGATAAGAGAAAAAGGATCACTTTGATCACGTTTAAGTCAAGTTTCTGAATTGTTTTCTTAAAAGGTGACAAGCTAAGAATAATATGTGGATTGAGAGAGTTTTGTAAAGATTCTTTAAATCGATAAGGTTTTTCGCACTTTTTAGCTTAGTGTTAAAGTGGTGAATTTATCTTTTCCAAGCGCATTTAGCTCTTTATAGTATAATAAAATGTAATTTTCTTTTCCCTTTTAGGGAACTCCAAGAAATTTGAGATAAAAAGGATTTTGTATGAAAAAGCTTTTGCCAAAACTCGCCATCTTGGTGTTTATCGTCGGTGCTATTATTATCGTTAACAAATATGAATTAACGGGTTATCTCACTCTTGATTATCTCAAAGCTAATCAGGCTCAATTTCAAGACTATTATGCAGAAAACACTTTTGAAACCTTGGTCATTTATATTGCTCTTTACATTTTATCAACAGCGCTTTCTCTTCCTGGAGCTGCAGTTCTCACGCTAGCGGGAGGGGCTTTGTTTGGCTTAGTCGTAGGGACGGTTGCTGTTTCTTTTGCTTCAACAATTGGTGCTACATTTGCTTTTTTGGCTTCCCGTTTTTTACTGCGCGATTGGGTTCAAGAGAAATTTGGTGATAAGCTTAAGTCTATTAACCAAGGGGTTGAAAAAGATGGCGCTTTTTATCTTTTTACTCTGCGTTTAATTCCAGCCTTTCCTTTTTTTGTTATCAATCTAGCCATGGGATTAACAAAAATGCGAGTGATGACTTATTTCATCGTATCCCAAATTGGTATGCTTTTAGGGACGATCGTTTTTGTCAACGCAGGATCGCAATTATCACAGATTGATTCGTTGAAAGGTATTTTATCTCCAAAACTCTTATTTTCTTTTGCTGCTTTAGGAGTGATACCTTTTATCGCTAAAAAAATAGTAGCTTTTATTCGAGCAAAAAAAGTTTATAAAGGTTACAAAAAGCCTAAACATTTTGATTATAACATGGTGGTCATTGGTGGAGGGTCTGCAGGTTTAGTGACGGCTTATATTTCAGCAGCGGTTAATGCCAAAGTGGCTCTTATTGAAAAGCATAAGATGGGGGGGGACTGTTTAAACACGGGTTGTGTTCCCTCTAAAGCTTTGATTAAGTCGGCTTCATTGATCCATAAAGCAAAGAAATCGGCTCAGTACGGAATCCAAAAAATGAATGTAGAATTTGATTTTGCTGAAATTATGGAAAGAGTTCAAAAAATTATCAAAAAGATAGAGCCTCATGATTCCATTGAAAGGTACACGAGCCTTGGTGTGGATTGCATAACAGGAGAAGCTAGAATTATCACTCCTTGGGAGATAGAGGTTAATGGTCGAACTATCACAACCCGTCATATTACAATAGCAACTGGTGCGGCACCTGTGATTCCGCCTATTCCTGGGCTCGACAATGCTGATTACTTAGTTAGTGATAACCTCTGGGATATTAGAGAGCTTCCTCAGCGTTTCTTAGTTCTTGGTGCTGGTCCAATTGGCCTTGAGATGGCCCAATGTTTTAGTCGTTTTGGTTCTGAAGTGACTGTTGTCCAAAGAGGTCCACGTATTATGAATAGGGAAGATGCCGATGCTGCTGAGGAGTTGACGAAGCAATTAGAAAGTGAAGGTGTCAAGGTTCTTGTCAATCATCAAGCCAAAGAATTTAGAGGTCACACCCTTATTGCGGAAACTGATGGGAGAGATGTTGAAATTCCCTTTGACAAGGTTCTCATTGCTGTTGGGAGGCGCCCTAATGTTAAGGGCTTTGGGCTTGAAAACTTAGGAGTTAGTTTGCGCAGTAATGGCACTATCGAAGCCAATGAGTATCTTCAAACAAATTTTCCCAATATTTGGGTTTGTGGTGATGTCACAGGTCCTTTTCAATTGACTCATACAGCAGCTCATCAAGCTTGGTTTTGTTCGGTTAATGCCTTGTTTGGAAGTTTTAAAAAATTTAAGGTGGATTACTCTGTAATTCCCTGGGCCACTTATACCGATCCTGAAGTCGCTACTGTTGGGCAGAATGAAGAATCTTGTAAGATGGAGAACATTCCCTACGAAGTCACTAAATACGGTATTGATGATTTAGATCGAGCCATTGCTGATAGTGAAGATCGTGGTTTTGTTAAAGTTCTGACCAAGCCAGGGACAGATAAAGTGATTGGTGCAACCATTGTTGGTCAACACGCGAGTGACCTTTTACTAGAGTTCATAGCGGCAATGAAACATGGTTTTGGCCTCAATGCTATTTTGGGAACGATTCATAGTTACCCCACTATGGGAGAAGCCAATAAGTACTTAGCTGGTAATTGGAAAAAGGCGCGCAAACCGGAAAAGCTTTTAGCCATGATCCAGAAATATCATCGATGGAAGCGTGGAGGCACTGAGGATTCACCCAATCAATTGAGTAAACGAGAATAAACTTTTGAGTGAGAAAAGCGAGAGCGCAGGGCTCTCGCTTGTGATTTTGTTCTATAAAATTAGTCAATAAACTCACTGAGTTCTGTTTCTAGCTTAGGAACACTATCTTCTTCCCCTCGAGAGGCAGCTTCAATTAATTCGTTGGGGTCACTAGCGACAAAACCAATGCGTTCGAAAACAAATTCATCGCCTTTTGTTTGCATGGCTCGGTAGAGTGCTCGGCCATTGTGATCTTGTTTCATCAGGGCAATTTGGTAACCGAGGGTATGAGGTGTAGTGATTTCTACAGTATAATTATCAATGATTTCCCAGTTGACTCCTGCTTCAAATTGGAAGTAGTTCCCGATATTATCACTATTAAGTGCAATATTTGTTCCTCCGAGTCGTTTTACAGAAAGTTTCATATTGTCGGTATGAATTGTTTGAATAAAAAAACCGACGTCGTTTAAATATTCACGACAAGTGGGATTCATTCCTCCTCGATACCAATCGGTTACATCAATGGAGTCGAGGTATTCAATAACCAGCCCATTAATTTCTATATCAACAGTGGTGGATTTATTGAGACCAAGACCTGCCGAAAGAATAGGAATGCCTAGAGATAGGATGCCAAAATTACCTTGATAACTATAGTGATAAGTTTTGTTAATATTGGCCGTATCTGTATAGCGGCGCAAATCTTCACCGGGAGGAAAACAGGTTTGAGGTCCTGATACATAAGCGAGCCCAGTGGGACGTCCTCCAACTAATATTCCGGTATGTGTTCCAATGTCTGTTCGGCTCATGGCATTTTGAAAGCCAATAAAACCATACTCGCTGACTAAGGAATTGAGTTCACTGACTGGATCTTTTGTGACTTCTTCTTCTTCGCATGAAGAAAAAAAGAGTGTCATGCTGAAAAGAAAGATGAATGCTCTTATGTATTTCATAATTATTCCCCTATCCATTTAAGCCCTACAACTTCTGGAGTAAACGTTCTACAAGCACCTGACAAGTGTTGTTAAAGAAGCTTAAGAGAGCGCGGTTGAGGAGTCAAAGAACCAGTAATGCATTTAAAACACATGGTTTAACAAAGCGAATATTGCCCAGTATTGTAGTCGTCGTTACCTAAGTCGGTATTTTTTGAAAATGAAAAGAATGCCGATAAAATAAATTATTGAATCGAAAGTTAGTTAATATTTAGTTATTGTACCGAGTTCTTTATTCACAATCGGGAACTTCAAAATCTTTTTTGAATAAAATAGGGCCAAAACTAAAATCACCACGAGGTGTTGCACGTACATCGATTTGAGTTCTCAATGGATAAGGAATGATAGTTTCTTCCCATTGGCAAATTTGTCCGATACCAGTACAAACTTCCTTCTTTCTGAGTCGCTTTGTAAAAAGATGTTTTTTTCCGAGAAGACGCCATTCTCCTCGATCTCTTCTTTGGTAGATTCTTTGTTTTTTTACCGTTTTTAACAAATCGTTTTCTTCTATGTAACAAGTGTCGATCAGAGGGATCATTTTAGTTCCAGAAGAAATGGTGTCAAAAAGAACAACGGGACCGTCAGGAAGATATTGGAGGCTCTTTTTAATATCGTTCCATGAAAGCTGTTCTCCTCCTCCGGCACTATCGCCAACACCGGCCCATGATAAGTTGAGTGATAAAATAAGAGTTAGTGTGTATTTCATTTTTTTTCTACCAACGTATCACTGGTCATGAAAGTGAAGGCTCTTACCTCACCTTTAGCTCCAGGTTTTTTTGTGAGTTCAATTTTTTTATAATAGGCTTCTTCATCAATGAGAAGCCATTGGTTATAGATTTCTTGTGTGATTCCTTCGGCGAAAATGGAAATATAATTTTTTCCTCTTTCATCTGTACTTTCTGGTTTGCTATAACGTTCACAAAGGTTAACTCCAATCCTTTTAATTAACTCTGGTGTAAAATTGGCTTGCTTTTGACCTAATGTAAGTGCTCCTGCTTCTGTAGTTTCGAGGACTTTGAGCTGGAGCATTTTTTTAGCGGTATCGAGTCCGTAGGTTCCAAAGCGAAAATTGATAAACTCTTTTGTTATAGGGCCAGTGCCGGCTAAAACATATATTTCTCCGAATACGCGATCATTGATGAGTTCTTGTTGAATGTCCGTGTGGTAAATGATGCCCTTATTAAGATGTTTGGGGTTTTTCTTTTCGATTTCTTTTCGAACGAGTTGATGGACATTAGCCAGTAGGTAATTGTCGTCATTTGTATTGAGAAGAACGCGGTAAATCTTATATAAGGTTAGATAGCCTGGTCGATTCTGACCGACCAGCAACCTTTTCAGTGTTCTCTCATGGACCCCCATCATTGCGCTGAGGATGCGAAGCCCTTTTTTGAAGTCACGGTACTCAGAAAGTTTTTTGGATAAATCTTTAGCCACCACCTGACTCAGATTTGTCTTTTTAGTTGGGACTTCTGTTGATGGTTGATTAAGATCCATAAAGTTTACAATATGATTTGGCTTTTTGTTTAAGGATGCTTGATTTAATCAATTTGGCTTCAAAAAATAAATGTTTTGTAAAAAGTTCAGGGAAAAAACTGGACATGTCTTGAATTGCTGCATTGCTCTCGACAAAGTCAGCTTAATTGAGAGGGATAAGCCCATTTTCTCGACGGAGAAAAATAAGGTCCTCATGATCTTTTTTATTAAAAACAAAAATTTGAGGAGGATCAAATGAAAAATTTAGCTTTAATTGCATCTTTACTACTGAGTGTATCTGCTTTGGCTAAAGTAGGACCAGAGAGCCCATGGGAAGACATCATTGCCGCTCGCAATATTCAGATTGATGCGGGAAAAGTTCAATTTGGTAACCGGTTTTTTTCTGTTCTGGAAACTTGCTATGCCGCTTCAGCTGATATGATGAGAACAGCTAAAAAGGTAACCATTTACGATCGTCGCGATAATGGAGATCGAACTATTTGGGTACCTGTCGGAAAAGACTTTCTTCACACAAGCAGGGTTTACGAGCGTGAAGTCTGCCGTGGAATGGGAAGAGAATGTCAATGGGAAGTTGAGACAAGAGAGTATTCTCTTTCTCCTAAGGTAAGTGTACGTAAAGCCCCTAGAGGAGATCGCTCGTTTGGTGACCTTCTTTTTACAAAGGTTTTTAACGTACCATCTTGCCAATAATTCGGGTGGCACAAGGTTTCTTCTGAAATGGGGAAGCCTTGTGTTTTTTATTAAAACTTGATTTTGCCTATTAAAATATCTTTAAACATAATGAAATCACTGATCAGACTATAGAAGGGATGTCTAAAAGTGGCTGGTCTATTTTTTTCAACGAAAAAATGTCCTACCCAAGCGAAGCTATAACCGAAAATGGGTAAGAGCCACAAAAGGGTCCATCTCTGGGTTAAAAGAGTATAAATAAGAATTAAAAGGACAAAGAGTGTTCCAGAAAAATGCAATCTACGATTTAACCTATGTCCGTGTTCAGAGAGATAGAAGGGGTAGAAGTCAGAAAATTTTTTAAATTTCTCTCTTTTATTTTCCATTAGAGGGAAGAAGTTTTTTGACAGGAGAAATCGATAACGCCACCTATATGATCCCCTGATTGGAAAATGTAGTGGGCCTTAATCCTTTCTTCGCCATTTGGTTTTTCGAGTATAAGGTTGCCCCACATTCCGTGGCTTGACTCTTGGGCATTAAAATTTCTGAATTGTGAGTGGTTTAAATATCTTCGCGGTCTATAATTTGTATTTTCTTCAATTTTGTCGAAGGAGAATTTACCCCAGTATTCCCAATCGGAGAGATGAGGGACATTATCGCCCCAGAGATTCCAGTCCCAATCGGTAATGATTTCAGCTTTGACGTTTTTCAAAATGCGTTGGCCATGCACCACTTGATCAGTAAAAGAAAGGTTTCCTTGAGCGAGGACTTGACGGTGAGACTCCTTGGGGGTTTGGCAAGAATACCTGGCAGCCCCTAGGATCGTAGGGGTGATTAGAGATAGTAAGAAGATGAATTTCCCGTAAGTTTTCATAGAGCGCTCTTTTTTTATTACCTTGGCAAAAGTACAAGATGAGAGAAGTAGTTGACTGCAAAACTTTGTTACTGCTGTAAATTTTACTGAATAACTTTGATCGGTTTAATGTCAAAAATGATCCACATAGTCGTATTCTTTTTATTATTTCACTCTCACATAACTTATTAAAACTAAATGACGGTAAAGAGTTTATACTTATAAAGTAATTATATTTATAAACGAAGAGTCATTAAGAGGCTTCAAGCAAAATTATTACTGGGGGAGGTGGTAGATGTCCAAGGTGTTTCTGGGGTTATTTTCTTTTACGATTTTATGGTGGGCCGGTTCGAGTTTTATTGAAGCTGGGCGTTATCTACCTGGGTTTATGGGCGGAGGGATTGTTGGTTTTAAGGGTGAAGTCATCTTTTTTTATAAAGAAAGTGACAAAATTGTTGTGAAGCAATGCTCAGAGAGACTGAGCTCTGATTGCCAATTAAACAAAGGCGTTGTCATCCGAAAAGTCTCGGCTCACGACTTTAAAAATTCTTTAAAGATGGCCCTTAAAATTCCCGTCGAAGATTACAGATGTGGAATAGAAAGAAAAACTGAGCTTTGTTCTATTGATCAAGGGAGTAGCACTGGTGAGCTTAATAGAGGGCGAAATGATTTAAAATTAAAAGTGTTTCAGATCAGAGCTTTAATTGAAGATTTTGGTGGGAGAAAAATGGATTCAGATTTTTTCTCCGAGCTTCAGGGAACACTGTCTTTGGTAGAAGAGCAATTAGGGGATGGAACCGGCTTTGATGAAGCGGTTAAGGAAATTAATGGGAGAGTTGATGACCTTGTCGATTTTATGATTTCGGAAGGGGAGTCTTATAAATATGTCTTTTCGAAGCAAAAAACGGGTTTTGTTTTTAATATTCTCAAGGCCAGTTTGCGGACACCAAGGCTCTCTGCTTCTTGGAAATGGATACCGAAGGGGAGATTTATTATGGGGAGTCCCCCAAGTGAAATTGGGAGAGATAGCGATGAGGGGCAGGAGGAAGTTAAAATTTCTCGTTCGTTTGATATCATGGCGACAGAAGTGACCCAAATGCAGTGGTTTTTGGTTATGGGGCACAATCCTTCTCGTTTTAAAAAACCGGAGCATTGCCACAATTATATGAGTATTAATGGAGAGGGGTTATGTCCGCACAGTCCTGTTGAGCGGGTTTCTTGGAGTGAAGTTCAGCAATTTATTACCAAGTTAAATAAGGCTCAAGGCTTAAATAATTGTGATGGGAAATCGAGTGATCCTAAGGGTTGTTATCGCCTCCCCTCAGAAACTGAGTGGGAGTATGCTGCGAGAGGAAAAGCGATTGGTGCCTACTTTTTTGGTAATGGAGCAAAAGACTTGGGGAGATATGCTTGGTTCCAGGGCAATTCGGTCAAAAGAACTCATACTGTAGGCTTAAAAAGGAGTAACTTTTACGGCCTTTATGATGTTTACGGAAATGTTTGGGAGTGGGTTCAAGATGAGTACACCAGCTTTGGTTTAAGCCGTGTAGTTCGAGGTGGAAGCTGGGATGATGAAGCCCGTTTTTTGCGATCAGCTTGTCGTGCCAGTGGTCTTCCTAGTGATAGGCTCAGCAATTTGGGTTTTCGCCTTGTTAGGCAGATTGACTAGTTGGGGTTCCCGGTGAAATTTTTAGCTTCGCCCCTTCTGTTGGGGTGGGAAATATTTCTTCGTAGTTTTTAATGCTTGTTGCACTGATTCTTCGCCATATATGCTTTCGTTTGAGTTTTTCAGTTGAGTCTACTCCTGTGGCACAAAGTATTTCGGCAACGGCTTCTATCGTATGTTTGTGATAATTAGTGACTCGTTTGTATTTATCTTTTACAACGAGCCCTGCAGTTAACTGGGGATTTTGAGTAGCTACACCAGTCGGGCAGTGGTTGTTGTTACACTCTAGAGCTTGAATACACCCCAGGGCAAGCATCATGCCTCTGGCGCTGTAACAAGCGTCAGCCCCAAGAGAGATGGTTTTGATAATATCGAACCCTGTGAGTATTTTTCCTGCTGCTAGGATACGTATATCTTTTCTTAGACCGTATTGAATGAGATAGTCATTGGCTTTGACAAGTCCATCGACTAAACTCATGCCAATAGAATTAGAGAACTCTATTGGGGCTGCGCCAGTTCCACCCTCTCCTCCATCGAGAACGATAAAGTCTGGCTGGATGTCGAGTTCGATCATTTTTTGGCATAGATCTTCAAATTCTTCAGGTATGCCTAGACAGATTTTGAACCCAACGGGCTTTCCTCCACTTAGTTTTCGAAGCTTCTTGATAAACCTAAGGAGTTCACTATTTCCTTTAAAAGCTTTATGCCCTGGGGGAGAAATGACTTCAGTATGGGGTTTAATAAGTCTAGTTTCGGCAATTTCAGGAACATTTTTTTGAGCCGGTAATATGCCACCGTGTCCGGGTTTTGCTCCTTGGCTGATTTTTATTTCAATCATTTTGACTTGGTCATCTTGTGCTTTTTGAGCAAAGATTTCTTCGGAGAAATTTCCATCTTGATCTCGACATCCAAAATAACCTGTACCAATTTGCCAAATTAAATCGCCTCCATGTTTTTTATGGTAATGACTAACACTTCCTTCTCCTGTATTATGGGCAAATCCTCCCTTTTTAGCTCCCCAGTTGAGAGATTCAATAGCATTTTTAGAGAGAGCACCGAAGCTCATCGCTGAAATATTAAAGATGCTTAAAAGATAGGGTTTTTGGCATTGATTGCCACCAACACGAATGTAAAATTGATTCATATCTATTTCTTTTATATCGAGAGGTGACATCGAATGGTTGATCCATTCGTATCCAGGTTCGTAGACATTGACTTGTGTACCAAAAGGAGCTGTACTTAGTTGTTCTTTGGCTCTTTGATAGACAACAGATCGCAAAATTCTATTGATAGGTGTACCGCTTGTATCAGATTCAATGAAGTATTGATAAATTTTTGGACGCAGGATTTCCATGATATAACGTCCTCGCCCTAGAAGTGGGTAATTTCTTAATAGTGTGTGAGATTTTTGGAGAAACTCATAAGTGCCGATAGAAATAATGGGCACTGTTACAATTAGAGTCCAAGCCACTAACTGGCTCCAATAAAAGGTGAGTGCAAGTTGGATGGCCAAAGTGAAAAGACTGGTGGTGACGAAGATTCTACGCATAGTGTTTCCTTTAAGTCTTTAGTTTTTATTTTACTGAGATTGGGCAATTAAGTGATCTCTAGGCAAGGTTTTCGGATTGCTTTTGACCTTATTGGGAGTCCGAGGCAAAATGCCTATTGGTTGAGTTTGTTCGTTATTTTAAGTGTTTTTTGGCAACGAGAATGGGTTATGGTTGGCTCCAATAAAAAGACAATTATTTTTTGTGGTGGAGGTTCTGGGGGACACGTCGTTCCTGCACTGACTGTGATAGAAAAAATTCAAGGAGAGACGGCTTGGAAAGTCGATTATGTTGGTTCTTACCATGGTATTGAAAGAGAGCTCGTCACTAGTCGATCAATACCCTATCAATCTGTTTCAACGGGAAAGCTTCGTCGTTATTTTAGTTTTCAAAATTTTGGGGATCTTTTTAAAATTATATGGGGCTTTGTTCAATCATTTTTCTATCTTCTGCGTTACTCTAAGAAAAACTGCCTTGTTTTTTCCTTTGGTGGATTTGTTTCTGTTCCGGTTGTCTTGGCTGCTTGGCTTCAAGGGAAGAAAATTTATATACATGAACAAACTACACGGATGGGTTTAGCCAATAAAATTGGCTCTTTGTTTGCTGATAAAATCTTTTTAAGTTTTGAAGATTCTCTCCATTATTTTCCTGCAAATAAATCGATTTATACAGGCTATCCTGTTAGAGAGGAGTGTTTTTCTGAAGAGATTAAACCCGTTCAAGTTGGTGGAAAGGTTTTTGATTTTAAAGGTAAGCCATTATTATTTGTTACTGGGGGAGGGAATGGTTCAAAACTACTTAATGAACTAGTAAAGAATAACCTCGTTTGGTTAAAAGAGAGGTTTCAAATACTCCATCAAGTGGGAAAGGTGTTTGAAGAGGAACATCAAAAACTTAATGATGATGCTTATATATCGATTCCTTTTGTGAGAGAGGGCATGATTGATCTTTTTAAAGGGGCAGCAATTGTCGTGAGTCGCTCAGGGGCAGGAACTGTGGCAGAGCTTTTAGCTTGCCGAAAGGTAAGCATTTTTATACCTTTAAAAATTTCTCAAAAGAATGAACAGTTTCACAATGCTAAGGAAGCTCAGAGAAAAATGGGCAGCCTTATCTTGGAAGAAGATCAGCTTAATAATCAATTGTTTTTAGAGACCATTCAAGAGCTGGCGAAGACTTCTTCAAAAGGTCATTTCTCGTTTAAAAACGGTTTGGAAGAAATAATGATTCAGCTAAATAGAACGCCACAATTATCTTAGTTGGGAGGAGCAGTTTGGATATCGGTAAGTTTCAAGAAAAGATTCGGCATTTTGCTAAAGAAAGAGATTGGGAGCAGTTTCATAGTCCTAAAAATATAGTGATGGCCTTAAATGTTGAAGCTAGTGAATTGATGGAAATTTTCCAATGGATGAGTGAAAAAGATTCTTGGAATATTAGGGAAGCAAAAACGCGAGAGAAAATAAGTGAGGAGATTGCAGATGTAACGATTTATCTTTTGCGTTTATGTGATCTTTTGGATGTCAATTTACCTTTTGAGATAGAAAAGAAGATGAAAAAAAATGCTGAAAAATACCCTGCAGAGAAAGTTCGCGGGAGCTCTAAAAAGTATGATGAATACTAGTGCTTCGTCTTAAAAAAATCTCCTTGACGGAGTATTAACCTTCAAGACCGAGGAGTCCGTCTCTTAAGCCTTTATCCCTAGCGTTGATAAACCAAACGGAGAGAAGTGCTCTCGAAAATTTGGTTCCTGAAATGAGTCCCTTTTTTTGACCGTTAAAAACAACTTCAACGCCTTTTTTGAGGAAAGAGAGCTCAATGTCTTGTCCCTTTTTGACATCTCCCATCATATTGTTAAGCTGGGTTATTTTTGGTGTTAGGGTCTCGTACTCGTTTTCATTGAGGGCCGCTTGGAAAGCTTCTGTCCAACCCCCTTTAATGTTTTTTCCGCTTACACTCCTAACAAAAGACATCCGTATAAACTTGGGATATTTCATGCCTAAGACTTTTTGGTGATCTTTTGATTTTTCTCTAAGGTAGAGACCGCCGACATAGACTCGAACTTTCAGCCACGTAGCTTTGCGCACTCCAAGTCCATTGAGTACTAAAGGAACTTTTTTAAGTGTCATAGTGTCACTCATAGTGACTTTTTCCTTCGTTGCAGGTTGAACTGAAGTTAGAAAAATAAGGAAAAAGATTAAAATAATTGATTTCATGAAAACCTCATTAAATCCATTTAGTTGCAAATTGGTGGTTATTTTTCTTTTCTAATAACTGACCTTTTATTGGCTTCAAGTATTTTTTTTCTGATTCTTATATTTTGCGGGGTGACCTCAACCCACTCGTCGTGATCGATCCAATCAATGGCCCAATCTAAGGTTCGTGGCTGTATAGGGGGAAGAATAATGTTCTGATCTTTGCCTGCAGTCCGAACACTAGAGAGGTGTTTTTCTCTAACGGCATTAACGTTAGTGTCATTGATTTTGGTATACTCGCCAATCACCATGCCTTCGTAGCATTTTTCTCCAGGGAGAACAAATTGTTTTCCCAAGCTTAAAAGATTAAAAAGAGCGTAGGGAGTCATTTTTCCTGTTCTGTCGGCGACAATGGCTCCGTTTTGCCGGGCCAGCATATCCCCTGCATAGGATTTATACCCTAGAAACTCAGAGGACATGAGCCCTTCTCCACGAGTGTCTGTGAGAAATTGGGAGCGGTAGCCAATGAGCCCACGGCTAGGAATAGTGAACTCCATGCGAGTGCGTGCGTCCCCTAGCGGAGTCATCGCTTCCATTTTTCCTTTTCTTTTTGCGAGTTTTTCAGTGACAGCACCTGTACTTTCATTGGGAACGTCGAGAACCAATCTTTCATAGGGCTCTTTTCTCTGTCCGCTTTCTTCTTTGAAAAGGACTTCGGGGCGGCTAAGCATGAATTCAAAGTTTTTTCTTCTCAACTCCTCAAAAACGATAGCTAGTTGGAGCTCACCACGTCCTTTGAGTTTGAAAACTTTGGGATCGTCGGTTGACTCATATTGCATGGCTACATTGAGCCTCACCGTGTTTTGAAGGAATTCTTCTAGTTTTCTTGAGGTGAGGTAGTCGCCTTCTTGACTAGATAGGGGGGAAGTGCTGACGGACACATTGATGGAAACAGTGGGGGGCTCGATTTCTATTCTAGAAAGAGCTTCTATGGAGTCAGGGGAGACGATAGAGTCTCCAATATGACCACCCTCAAGGCCTGCTAAAATAACGATTTCACCAGCCTTCGCTTCGGAGACATCGATGGTACCAAGCTTGTCGTAGACTTGAATATTGGTAATTTTAAAGTTTTTGTTTTTTTCTCTTCCTACGCAAACAAAGCTTTGGTGTTTAGTGACGGTGCCTCTTTGAATTCGACCAACTAATAAGGGTCCCAAAAAAGAGGAGTAGGATAAATTGGTCACTAAAAGTTGGAGTTGATCTCCTTGTGTAATTTTGGGTTGAGGGAAAAAGTCGGAAACCATAAAATCCAAAATATCGTGCATATTTTCTTTTTGAACTTTGGGGTTATCTGTGGCCCAACCCTCTTTGGCTGATGAGTAGAGAATGGGGATGTTGAGGTCGAAGTCTTCAATTTCTAAAATACTAGCTAGATCGAGGAAGAGATCTTCGATTTCGCTCTTTACTTCATCAATTCTTTGGTCGGGGCGATCAATTTTATTAATGACAACGGCAATTTTGATTCCCCTCTCCATCGCCTTGGACAAGACAAATCTTGTTTGGGGTAGGGGCCCCTCAGCAGCATCGACTAAGAGGAGGACACCGTCCACCATCATAAGGGAGCGCTCTACTTCACCACCAAAATCGGCGTGTCCGGGAGTATCGAGCAAATTAATTTTAAAATCTTGCCAAAAGAAGGCGCAGTTTTTAGCGGTGATCGTAATGCCCCTTTCTTTTTCGAGATCTCCTGAGTCCATTACCCGTTCTTCTATTTGCTCGCGTTCGCTAAAGGTGCCAGATTGCTTGAGGAGCCCGTCAACAAGGGTTGTCTTTCCGTGGTCGACGTGAGCCACAACAGCGATATTTTTGAGTTTTTTGTTATTGGACAAAGCGATCCTCTTTGGTCTCAGGTGATATAAAGATCATCAGATAGTATTAGACATCCCTCGGTTTGTAAGCCAAAAGAGAAGCATGATTCAAATCAAAGATCTCACCAAAAGTTTTGGAGCAAGAACCCTTTTTTCAGGAGTCAACTTGGTTGTGAATCCCCGGGAGAGGGTGGGGCTTGTGGGAAGGAATGGAACAGGGAAGTCGACTCTTCTCAAGCTTATTTTAGGTGAGGAGAATTGTGACGATGGCGAAGTGGCTATTCCCAAGAATTATCGTATAGGTGCTTTGCGCCAAAAACTTGATTTTAAGGAAAAAACGATTTTAGAAGAAGCAGCTTTAGGCCTTCAGGGAGATAGGGAGTCTCAGCTCTACAAAGCTGAAAAAATTTTATTTGGTTTAGGGTTTTCCGATGAAGACCTTAGTAAGGGCCCGGCTTCTTTTTCTGGGGGTTATCAAATTAGGGTTAATGTGGCGAAACTTTTGGTGAGTGGGCCAGATATGCTCTTATTAGATGAACCCACTAATTATTTGGACATTGTCTCTCTTATCTGGCTTCGTCGATTTTTGAGAAGTTTCCCTGGTGAGGTCCTGATCATTACTCACGACCGTGAGTTTATGGATTCAGTATGTACTCATACTATGGGGATTAGTCGGGGAAAAATAAAAAAAGTTAAAGGGAATACAGCGAAATTTTACGAGCAAATTCTTTTAGAAGAAGAAATTCACGAACAAACTCGTTTAAATCAAGAAAAGCGCAAAAAAGAACTACAGAATTTTGTCGATCGCTTCAGGGCCAAAGCTTCAAAGGCTAGTCAAGCACAGAGTAAACTCAAGCAACTTGAAAAAATGAAAACTTTAGACAAGTTACAGGAAGAGGGCAATCTAGGTTTTCGTTTTCATTATAAAGAGTGTCCGGGTAAATTTCCTTTAGAGGTAGAAAATTTGGCTTTTGGCTATCGAGAGGATGCTCTCCTTTTTAAAAACTTAAGTTTTGCTTTAGAGCGCCACGACCGCTTGGGTATTATTGGAAAAAATGGAAAAGGGAAATCAACTCTACTTAATGTTTTGATAGGAGATTTAAAGCCTGTTGAAGGTAGCTTCAAATATCACTCCCTTGCCTTAGTTGGACATTTTGGTCAGACCAATATTGAGCGGTTACACCCTCGCAATTCTATTGTTCAAGAAATAGCTGAAGCCAATCCCGAGCTTTCCCGAACAGAAATTCGCAGCATTGCTGGCTCTATGATGTTTCAGGGGGATGATGCCGATAAGGCCATTTCAGTTCTCTCCGGTGGAGAAAAGTCGCGGGTTTTGTTAGGGAAAGTCTTAGCTCATTCAGCTAATATTCTCTTACTAGACGAGCCGACAAACCATTTAGATATGGAGTCTATTGAAATTCTATGCCAGGAGATTGATCGCTTTCCAGGAGCTGTTGTTATTGTCACTCACAGTGAAATGCTCCTTAGGCGTTTGGCTAATAGGCTGATTGTTTTTCGACCAAGAATAACAGGTGGTGCTGAATTTTTTCACGGTGGGTATGATGATTTTCTTAGTAAGATAGGGTGGCGAGAGGGAGAAGAAGTCTTTGTTAAAAAGTCACTTAAGTTGACTCATCGAGAGATTAAGCAGCAGCGCTCGCAATTAACACTTTCTCGATCTAAAGAGCTCAGGCCGTGGAGGGAAAAGCTTGAACTGGTAGAAGGCGAGATTGCTAAGCTTGAAGAGCTTCTCGAGAAGTACAATGCCCTACTGGGAGAAAAGTCTCGAAAAAATGAAGATGTTTTGGAGGTCACTCAAATGATTGGTCAAATCCATATAAAAATTGAAGAAAAATTTGAAGCTATGGAAAAAGCTTCTCGTTGTATCGAGCAAATTGAAAAGGTGTACCAAGCCAAGGTTGAATCTTTAGATTAATTACTGGTCGTCGTTGGGTGCCTGCAGGTTGAGAGAGACAGAGTTAATGCAGTATCTCAAACCGGTAGGTTTTGGTCCATCAGTAAAAACGTGTCCTAGGTGGGCTTGGCAACGGCTGCAAACAATTTCCACTCTTCTCATTCCAAAAGAATGATCGGGAATTTCGGTAACATTTTCTTTCTTAATAGGAGTGTGGAAACTCGGCCAGCCAGTTCCCGAGTCAAATTTGGTTTGAGCATCGAAAAGGGGAAGCCCACAATTGCTGCAGATAAACTTTCCTGAGCCTTTATAGTCATTGTACTTTCCCGTAAAGGGTCTTTCCGTTCCCTTTTTTCTAGTGACCTTATACTGCATCGGGGTTAAAACTTTTTTCCAGTAGTTATCGTCTTTGGTGCTCCAGTCGATTTTGTTGGGGTCGATTCCTTTTAAATGAGGAGCGATATGAGGAGACTTTTCATCGCCTGCAGCAGATTTAAAGAGATTAAACATGGCTCCTCCCGTTAGGATGACAGCGATAGCAAAGAGCCCAATGAGTTTTATTCTTTTTATCTTCATTGAAAAGCATTATCTCACGCTTTTTCGAAATTTTTTATAAATTTTTATGGCTGACATAAGGGCCATGATAAGGGCCGCAAGTCCCAGCAATCCATAACTCATAGGGATGATGCCTTTGGTAACTACTAGGAAAACGGTTCCGATCAAAAAAACGGTGGGAATTTCATTCCACATTCTTAGTTGGGTAGAGGTCCACGAAAGAATTCCCTTTTGTAATTGTCGATTAATTTTTCCAAGAGACAAGTGATAGAGAAAAAGGAGGGCCACAAACCCAAGTTTCACCACTAGCCATGGGTTTTCAGCGAGTGGAAGCCAGTGCGAAATGAGACCGGTGCCGAAGCTGATGGCCAAAAGACAGCTTGGCCAAGTGATTCCATACCAGAGCTTTTTTTGCATAATTCTCAATTGTTTCTGCAGGACCAAGCGCTCGTTTTCTGGACGATCTTGGGCTTCGATGAAATAGATAAAAAGGCGCGGGAGGTAAAAAAGACCAGCAAACCAAGTCACGACAAAAATAATGTGTAGGGCCTTGAGAATTAAATAAACATCCATTTCTAAAACGGGCTTTAGCTTTGGTAGAGAGGAGCCCCCTTAATATTGGTTTGGTAAAAATCACCGAACTTTTCCATTTGTTGGTGAAAGCTAGCCGCCAGCTCTTTGGCCTTTTTTTGATAGTCTTCAGGGTTGGGCCAGTTTTCTTGGGGGTGGAGCAGGGTTGTTGGTACATTCCTAACGGCGTGAGGGACTTCAAAGCCAAAAATGGGATCAATGTCTATTGGTACCATATTGAGAGTGTTTTTCTGTACAGTCCTAATAATTTGACGAGTGATGTTTAAGGGGAATCTTTGCCCTACCCCGTAGGGTCCACCTGTCCAGCCTGTGTTAACGAGCCAGACGCGTATGTCATATTTGTCGAGGTACTTGCCTAACAATCCAGCGTACACACTGGGGTGTCTAAGCATAAAAGGGGCTCCAAAACAGGGAGAAAAAGTGGCTTGGGGCTCTTTAACCCCAATTTCTGTTCCAGCAACTTTGGCAGTGTAGCCGAGAACGAAGTAAAACATGGCCTGCTCCCTAGAGAGCTTGGCAATAGGGGGAAGGACTCCAAAGGCATCAGCTGTTAAGAAAAAAATATGGTTGGGAACTTTGCCCTTTGAGGTCGGCTCTAGTTCTTCGATAAAGTCGAGTGGGTATGAGCAACGGCCGTTTTCTGTCAGAGAATTGTTGTAGTAATCGGGCTCACCCGTCTTCTTTGTAAGGACGACGTTTTCAAGCATTGAGCCAAAGGTGGAGGCAGCCCTAAAGATTTCAGGTTCTCCTGTTCTCGAGAGTTTATAGGTTTTAGCGTAGCAACCTCCCTCAAAATTGAAGACGCCTTCGTCAGAGAGGCCATGTTCGTCGTCGCCAATTAAGTAAGTTCCTTCGTCAGTGGAGAGCGTTGTTTTCCCCGTTCCTGACAAGCCAAAGAAAACAGAAGTTTGTCCGTTTTCGAGTCTGTTGGCTCCGGCGTGCATGGGGAGAACCTCTCTCTCGGGGAGCAGGTAGTTCATTACACAGAACATACTTTTTTTGATCTCTCCTGCATAAAAAGTTCCGGTAATAATGGTTGTTTTTGTGTCGAAACAAGTTGTGATGACAGTTCCTGTTTTTGTTCCAAATTCGTTGGGATCTATTTTTAATTCTGGAGCGTGGAGAATAGTGAAGTCGTATTGGTTCTCTCCCCATTTGTGGAGGGGGTAGCGAAAGAGATACTTTGAGAAAAGAGCGTGTTGGGGATGAGTGGTGACTAAGCGAACGCCAATATTGTGTTGTTTGACTGCACCGACACTTCTCTCGGTAATATAGAGGCCTTGATCCCCATTGAGGTGGTGGATAACTTTTTGTTTGAGCTTTTCAAAATTTTCAGAGGTCATTTCGTTAATTGAGTTTTCCCACCAGACTCTTGATTCCGTTGATGCTGATTTGACGACATATTTATCCCCTGCGGACCGGCCGGTGTGTTGGCCAGTTTCCACGACTAAAGCTCCATATTTGCTGAGCTTGCCGGCGTTTTGAGCAATGGTTTGTTCAACTAAGGTATTCAGAGGAGAATCGATAAAGAGGTGTTGGGTTTTTTGGTCGAGCTTAAGACCTAAACCCTCATAAGAAGTGTGGTCCATAAAATTTCTCCAGCCAGTCGTGCGTTGCGGCTAGTTTGTTTGATGGGTAATACTAACCCTTTTGGGCGAAGGTGCCAATAGTTGAAAATCATTTCACTTAATTAAGAAATGAAACGATTTGAGGAGCAGTGTGTCCCCGATCGTTTCGAAGTTTTTGAATTTCAAACCAAGCTTGATCCCAAAGGGCCTGGCGGAGTTGAAGGCTTTGAATTGCGGCTTTGTTGGCCCGCTCAGTTTTGTCACGGTCGTTTTGGCAAATTTGGTGGAGGCATTTTTCAGCTAGAGGACCATGTTTGTCGCCATCAAGCTCGATATGGCGCTCGAAATAATAGATGAGCGTGGGGCAGTTTAGCTTTGCTGTTTTAAGGGTCTTAGTCATGTTGGAAAAGAGTTCGGGGAGAAGTTTTTCCCTGCCGAAAAAAAAGGAAGCAGCAATTTCTTCGACTGTGCCATTGATGGCTAAATTTAAATGATAAGAAATAAAAGATTGGACAGATGGAGGAAGATCTCCCTGGGAGGGTGTGTTTAAAAAGTCTAAAATGGGACTTGTGTTAGCGCCTACTTCTTCCATGGCTTTTAAGTAGAGCTCAAAGTGGCTAAGGCTGTGTCCCTGGTTGTTGAGGTCACTTTCTTCGCAGAGAACAATTTCGTTAATCAGACGAACAATATCAGATTTAAAAGGAGAGGGACGCCAGGGGATTTCTAAACTGGTTAGTCTAGTTTGGAGTCCTTTGAGAAGACTCATGAAGTCCCAAACGGCGAAAACGTGATATTCCATGAAAGTTCTAAGGGCGTTGATGTCTTTCAGCGCTTTGTGGATGGGATGGTTAACCAATTGCATATGGTACTGTTGAAGAGCTTTTTTCATGGAAGGAAACTTAGCAAAACTGAGTGCTGCCGACTAGCAAAATGTGGGTTAGCTTGCCGAACTGATTTTCTCTTGAGAGATGGGAATTGATACAAAAACTTTGGCTCCTTGGTTGGGACCGGGAGAGGTTACTTCAAGAGTTCCCTGGCAGGAGTGGATAAAGTTGGCACAATTGTGTAGACCAAAGCTTGTTGTGCGGTTTTTAGTAGAAAAGCCAAAGTTAAAAATTTTGAGGGCTGTTTTTTCATCAAATCCAATGCCATTATCTTCAAAAATGAGATTGGCTTTATTTTCTTTTTTATTCTCAAGTATGGTTATGCGAATGAATTTTTCATCGTGGGTAGATTTCTCTTCGATGGATTCAATGGCGTTGATTAGGAAGTTGTCAATAATATTGGTGAAGCGGTTTTTTTCTACTTCTACCTGTGGATTGGCTTGAAAATCTTTTTCTATTTTAATCTCTTTTTTAGAGATGTCTGATTGGTGTGTTACTAGGGCTTCGTCGATCAATTGGCTTAGAGGTAAAATTTTTGTTCCTTTCTCACTAGTATCGGCGTATTTTTGTTGGGCAGAAATAACTTCTGCCATTTTTTCGATAGTGTTTTTAATAAATGATTTATTCTCTTGAATGAATTCTGTATTTCTTTTAACTTCTATTTTTAGCTCATTAAGAGTTTCGAGAAGAGAGTGTATATGAGTGTCTTTTTCTTGCGTACTTGGCTCAATTTTTTTGAGTTGATGTGAAATACCCTCGATGACTTTAAAGGTGAGTTCAAGACTTTCAACCTCATCATTAAGCGAGATTCTTGTCATGGCTGGGGTGATGAGGTTACCTAGATTGTGAAGCATGCCAATTGCATTTTCTGCCTGACCTTGGGTATAGGCTTGATTGACAAGCTGATTTTGCAGGGCTTGAATCTGTGAGGTCCTTTCATCGATCATCGATTCTAAGTTATGGGTGTGATCTCTTACTTTGCCAATAACTGAGTTGAAACTTTTGGCTAGGATGCCGACAGTCCCTTTGACATCCTCCCCTGAAATAGTGACTTCAAAATTGTTTTCAAAAATTTGAGAGGCTTCTTCAGTGATACTTCTCAATGGTTTGATTACGAGATGTTCTATGACAACACTTAGGATAAAAGAGATAGATAAGGCTATTCCCATATTCACCAAAAAATTTTGGATCATTTTATTGAAAACATTTTTAAGCTCTCTCGTCGCATCGTAATCAACTTGGATAACGGCGACGACGTGGTTGTTTTTATCGAGCAGAGGAGTGACTGAAGAGATCCACTGACCTTCAGTGTCTTCGTAGAGATTGGTAAAAATGGTTTTTTTAGATTGATAAGCTCTTTTGACATGATTGCTGAGAGGGAGACTGTTACCGATATAAGGTTTATCGTTGGTCATGGTAATGAAGATCATTTTTTTTTCGATCCACTCGGGAACAATTAATGTGTAAATATCTGAAGTTAAGTTGTACTGTTTTTGTATTTCTTTAAGTTTTAATTGAATCTTTTTAAAATTTGAGGTTTGGTGAATATTTTTTTCTCCAGCCAAATAGCTTTTAACAATATTGTTATGGCTTTGAATGTCAATCATTAAGGCACTGGTAGAGCTAATATGTTTCAGTCTTTCCCCCAATTGATATTCAAGGACTTTGGTCGAGCTTCTATAATTGAGAAATGAGAGTAGGGATACAACTAAGGCACTTAGAGACAGGTAGCCTAAAAAAACTTTGAATTTTATAGAGTACTTGTGAAACAAGGTATTTTCCTTGAATTATTTTAATTCTTTTCGGAAAAGAAAATTTCTTTTTTAAAAAAATGATGAAAATTAAAATTTTTTAAATTGATATTAAGCAGCGGTTTTATCTTTTTGGATAGGGAGGGTGGGAAGAGTGACGAGAACTTGAGCTCCTTGGTTAGGACCTGGAGAGTTGATTGTGAGGGTTCCTTGGTAAGAGCGAATGAAGTTGGCGCAATTGTGAAGACCTAATTCTGATGTTCGATTTTTAGTGGAAAAGCCAAAATCAAAGATTTTAGAAGCTAATTGATCGTCAAATCCAATTCCATTGTCTTCAAAAATGAGAGAGGCTTTACTTTCTTTTTTATTTTCGATAATGGCTATATGAATTATTCTCTCGTTATAGTTAGGTTTGTTTTTTGATTTCTCTTCAATAGCTTCAATAGCATTAGTAAGAAAATTGTTGATGACATTAGAAAAACGATATTTGTCGATATTTATTTGAGGATCGGTTTGAAAATCTTTTTTCACTTGAATTTTCTTTTGCTCGATACTTGACTGATGATTAGAGAGCACGTCCTTTACAATTTCTTTTAAAGGCGTTGTTGTGATTGATTTTTCACTTAGGTGAGCGTATTTTTGCTGATCAGAAATGACCTCCGCTATCTTTTCAATAGTTTTCTTGATATTGCCTTTATTGTATTGGATAAACTGAGTGTTTTCTTTGATTTCCAATTTTAATTCATCAAGGGCTTCGATGACGATACTTATATTTTCTTTTAAAGGATCATTGTCCTCGATGGAGGGTTCGATTTCTCTTAGGTGAAGAGTGATGCCTTGAACAGCTTTTGATGTTAATTCAAGACTTTCAAGGTCATCTTCAAGTGATATCCTTGTCATGGCTGGTGTAATAAGATTACCTAAATTATGAAGAATGCCAATGGCATTTTCTGCTTGCCCTTGAGTGTAAGCTTTACTAACGAGCTGTTTTTGAAGTGCTTTTATTTGCGAGGTTCTCTCATCAATCATATTTTCTAAATTTTGAGTGTAATCTCTTATTTTTTTTATAATTAAATTAAAGCTTTTGGCTAAAATACCAATCTCTCCTTTAATATTTTCTCCCGATAGAGTGATTT
The DNA here is from genome assembly GCA_965206965.1 of Bacteriovoracaceae bacterium. GTDB lineage: Bacteria > Bdellovibrionota > Bacteriovoracia > Bacteriovoracales > Bacteriovoracaceae > CBDBLK01. The sequence continues at coordinate 1,541,462 of OZ242254.1, forward strand.
CAAAGTTATTATTAAAAATTTGAGAGGCTTCGTCAGTGATATTCTTGAGAGGTTTAATAACGATATACTTAATAAAAAGGCTTATTAAAAAGGAGATTAATAAGGATAGGCTAATATTGACCCAGAATTCTTTGTACATCTCGCGATAGGCTTGAGTGATTTCTACCTGGGCGTTATAGTCGACTTGTAGGACAGCGACAATATTTTGTTCTTGATCTAGAATAGGTGTTGCTGAAGAGAGCCACTCACCTTCGGGATCTTTATACAACTTGGTTGTGACAGATTTTTTAGTTTGATAGACCTCCTTAATATGATCATTGAGAGGGAGACTATTTCCAATATAGGTTTTTTCATTGGCCATAGTCATAAAGATCATTTTTCCTTCGCTCCACTCAGGGGCGATGAGAGTGTATATATCTGATGTTAGATTATTTCTTTTTTGGATCTCTTTGAGTATTGATTGAATTTTTTTAAAATCTGGAGTTTGGTGCAAATCTTTTTTTCCCTCTAGGTAATTGATAACAATATTATTGTGAGCTTCGGCTTCTATGAGTATAGAGGCAGTAGAGCCGATTGATTTAAGTCTACTTGCTAATTGTTTCTCTAGTCTTACGCTTGAGCTTTGGTAGTTAAATGTGGATAGAATAGTAACAACAATCGGACTTAGAGATAGATAGCCTAGAAATATTTTGAATTTTATTGATAAGTTGCTAAACAACATTTTTCCTTTGAGGGCTTTGAGTTCTTTTCGGAGATAAAGATTTCCTAGTGAAGTTTAAAATTTTTAGATGGGCCTTTAACTCAATTGCTCAAAAGTTTAAAATCAGTTGTTGATGACTAGGGTTAATATTTAAAAAACTGTATATTTTAATACTATCAGATACTTAGGGTTATATTTTTTTGAACTTTCAAGGTGTTCACTTCGTCTAAGTAGGTAAATGGATAATTTAAAATCTTGGGAGGATTTTATGAGAACGGTTTTTGGTATATTTTTTTTATCATTATTTTTGACTATTTCTGTTTCGGCTCAAAAAAAAGGTTTTTTTGAAAAGAGAAAGGTCGCTTGCCAGGGTAAAAGTGTAGGAAAAGAGTGTCTTCTTTCGACTAAGAAAGGACAATGGAAAGGCACTTGTCAAGCCAGTGGAAAGAATCCATCTTTATTAGTTTGTAGAAGAGGAGAGAAAAAGCGGTTTAAGCGTTTAGTAAAAGAATTGGACTTAACAGAAGAACAGGTCAAAAAATTGTGGAAAAAGCGCCGAAAGAGGAGAAAAGTTAAGGGAAGGGAGGTTGTAGAAAGCCTGAAAGTTTTGCGAAAGAAGATGAAAGAGAGCTTTTTAAACAACGCCTCAAATAAGGAACTTCAAAATCTTCATAAGAAAATAAAGAAAACGCGCAATAAATTAATGGATATGAGGTTTAAGAGAATGATGGATTTAAAAGGCATTTTGAATAAGGAGCAGAGAAAGAAATTTATTGAGTTGAAGAAAAATCGTCAGAGGAGCAAAAAATAGAGTGTCAACCTTTTGTGTTAGAGGGATGGATCAGTGATTCATAAGTTGAAGAGAGCTCTTTTTCCTCTAGAGGAGTCTGCCTATGCAGAACTTCTAGAGGATTTCCACAAGATCTATCTAGAACATAGAGATTTTATACGCTCTTCTATTTATTGGATGGTGAGATCTGAGGTTGTTGACGATCTCGTGCAGGAAACATTTTTAAAAGCCTGGAGAGGGTTTGAGCATTTTGATAAGAATTCAAGCGTAAGAACTTGGTTGTACCGAATAGGAATGAATACGACCTACGATTATTTGAGAAAGGTTAATAGAGAACAAAAGATAGAACCCAACGAAGAGGAGGATAACTCCAGTATAGAGATAGATGACTTAATAACTAAAGGTGTGAAACAACTCAGCGAGAAGCAAAGAGAAGTCTTTATTCTTTTTTATCGACTTGAGTATACCCAGAAAGAAATAGCCTATTTAATAAACGCACCTGAAGGCACTGTTAAATCGAGAATATTTCATGCCAAGGAAAAATTTGTAAAATTTCTAAAAAAAAACGGAGTTGAAGGTGGATGATAAACAGATTAAAAATTTGCTGCAGAAGAACTCTCGTGAATCGGTTGCGCCTGTTGGTGAGTGGAATATTCTCAAGCAAAAAATAGACGCTGAATCAAATGGAAAAAGAATAGGCTCTCTTTTTTTTAAAGCAACCGCATTAGTTAGCATGGCCCTGATTTTTGTCTTAGCTAAAAATCAACTTTTTAGTCCCTCACTCAACACCTTCGATAAGGTGTCAGTGGTAGCTTATATAATGGATGATGGGTATTGGTATGATTCGGATGATTTTTACGCTTGGGTCGATATTGAAGATTAAGAGTAACTAACTGCAATGATGAGGTTGGTATGTGGTGCCTCCGGGGAGAATCGAACTCGCCAACCTATCTAATTTTTCCCTTTAAATTCAATAACATTACCTTGCGCGCGAGATGTGCGCGCACCTTCTACGCACTCTTTTATATGTTGTACAGAACTCTTGGCGTATCTTTCAGTAGTCGAAATCGACGTGTGACCAAGCATGAGCATGAATAAATACCATAAAAAACTATGATGATTATGTTTTCTATTAAATAAATTATCTAAGATGACTTTTATTTAAAATCCATGGTTATGGATAATCTTCTTATTTAAAGTAGGATCTAAACTTCTTGTAGATTTATTTTATTTAATCATTTTGAGAGAAATCTTTTTTTAAGTTCTATTGACATTCTTTTTTATGACTGACTAGCATCAATGTATTTTAAGAATTGGGCCAATTAATCAGGGAGTGATTAAAAAATGAATAGTTCATGGTTGAACGGAAGAGGCATTCTTTTTTTGTTTCACCTTTCTCAGTTAACGATTTCATTTTTTGAGTACTCTTTAATGCGAGCCAGTAGTAAGTAAAGGAAGACTTATGAAACTTAAAATTTTAGCTAGCTTTTTAGTGATAGGAATTTTTTCAATCTTTGTTTTTGCCGATGTAAAAATTGAAGACCTCGATTTTTTAGCACCCCGAGTGACCGATACTGCGAGTGTTCCTCCAACGGAAGCGGGGCTTATTGTTTACGACACTAGTGAAGCTAACTTTAAGGGTCGTCAAGAGGGAGGAGGCTTCATATCCCTTGGTGTTCCTGTCGGAACAATTCTTTCTTTTGCTGGAACGATAGCACCAGATGGTTTTTTACTTTGCGATGGAAATCAGGTCAGTCGAGCGACTTATGTTGCTCTCTTTTCTGTGATTGGAACAAACTTTGGTTCAGGAGATGGCTCGGCAACGTTTCACCTTCCCGACTTGAGAGGAAGATTTTTAAGAGGGGTTGATAGTGGAGCTGGCAATGATCCAGACGCTACCAGTCGTGTAGCTTCTAACTCTGGTGGCACTACCGGAGATAGTGTTGGTTCTTATCAAGTGGATGCTATGCAGGGGCATAAACATAATCAAAGAGGTTATGCAAACTCGGGTCAATCAGATTGGCCTAATGGTTGGGGGTATCAAACCCGTCAGATATCTAATTTAGAAACAGGAAGTCCTATTAGCGATGGAACTAACGGTACACCGAGGACGGCCAGCGAAACTCGACCTCAAAACATAGCAGTTAATTATATTATTAAAATTTGATGAGGGAATGGATGCCTTATGAAGCTTAGAATTTTAGCTAGCTTTTTAGTGATAGGAATTTTTTCAATCTTTGTTTTTGCCGATGTAAAAATTGAAGACCTTGATTTTTTAGCACCCCGGGTAGCTGATACTGCGAGTGTTCCTCCAACGGAAGCGGGGCTTATTGTTTATGACACTAGTGAAGCTAAATTTAAAGGACGCCATCCCGATGGAACTTTCACTTATTTGGGAAATCCAGCGGGGACGGTTCTTCCTTTTGTCGGAACAACAGCGCCGGATGGTTTTTTACTTTGCGATGGAAGTCAGGTAAGTCGAACGACTTATGCCGCTCTTTTTTCTGTGATTGGAACAAACTTTGGTTCTGGAGATGGCTTGACAACATTTCATCTTCCCGATTTGAGAGGTAAATTTCTCAGGGGTGCTGACAGTGGTGCTGGCAATGATCTCGATGCTAGTTCGAGAATCGCCTGTGAGGTTGGTGGATCAACAGGTGACAATGTGGGAAGCTGTCAGGCGGATGAACTTAAATCTCATAAGCATACGACCAGGGTAAGAAAATATAGTTCCCCTGGTGGCTCAGCTATACCAATAGGGGGGAGTGGAACTCCTTCTCCTACAGCGGGAGAAGGAACGGGCTTTGCAGGAGGGTCTGAAACCCGCCCTAAAAACGTAGCTATTAATTATATTATTAAAATTTGAGCATTGGGTTTTATGGAGAAATTACTACAATCTAAATTAATTTGGGGACTGCTTTTTTTCTCTTATCAAATAGCTTTTTCTCAAGGTTTTGAGGATAAAAGAGCTCTAATAATTAAGACTAATCCCACTCCTGGTAAAACAGAAAGAATTATTGTTCAAAAAAATAAATCTGCTCAATTTTTAATTAAACCAGTGATTGATGGAGATAGCTCTTCTCTATTTTATTCTCTAGAGACACCACCGCTTAATGGAGTCCTTTCAAGCTGCCTTGAAGCAAACTCTGATTTAAGCTGTGAGTACACACCAAATCCTAATTTTTATGGGAAAGACTTCTTTACCTACCGAGTTTCAAATAATGAGGGTGATGATGCTATTGGAAGAGTTGACCTAGTCGTTAATGCTCCTCCTGTCGCTCTTTTTTCAAGCTCTACTTTCATTGGGGAGGCCCCTCTTGAAGTTGAGTTTGATGCTATCGAGTCCTATGATCCCGATGGCATTATCGCTAGTTATAGGTGGGATTTTGGCGATGGAGAATTTACCTACGGGGTAAATGTTGGGCATACTTATCAAAACCCTGGAACCTATACTGTTACTTTGACTTTGAAAGATCTTTTAGGAGGAGTCTCAACTCTCTCTAAAAAAGTCACGGTGACTCCCGCCAATCAAGCTCCTGTCGCTAACTTTAGAGCTTCTGCTTATTCAGGAACATCTCCTTTAAAGGTTAATTTTGACGCTTCTCTTTCTTCCGATATTGATGGGATTATTGTTAGTTACAAATGGAGCTTTGGGGATGGATCAACTGATACAGGGATAACCACCTCTTATGTTTTTACTGAGCTGAGATCTTACAAAATCATCCTAACTGTGACAGATGATCAAGGGGCCAGTTCTCAAAAAGAACTTTACATCGACGTTCAAAACTTAGCTTGTAATGGTGAACCAACAGGTTTTCACCCTAATGGTGGGGGTTATGTTGCTAGAACTGCGACGGTGGAAAGAGGTGTTTTCTTAGGTCCACTCGCTCAAGTTTGCGATAAAGCTCAAGTTTTAGGAATTGGAAAAATGAAAGGAAGAGTTGTCATTAAAGACAAAGCTCTCATTTTTGATGCTGTCAGTATCACGGGTCCTGAGAGAGAAAAAAAAGGAGAGCTGGTTGTTTCAGGAGAGGCGCAAATTTTCGATAGAGCGAGATTGGAAGGAACTCCTCATATTTTTGGAAAAGCAAAAATTAAAGGTTCTTCTTTTATCCATGGGAGTACCAAGGTTTTTGACGAGGCCATTATTGATGATGGAGATATTGGAGGAAAAGCAAAAATTTACGGAAGAGCGCTGATTCAGGGAAGAAGAGTCAACCTAATCACTCAAAAAGAAGAGTTTTCTCGATTGGTTAAGATTTTTGATGAAGCTCAAGTTTTTGGTGATGCTAAAGTAATAGGGCAGTCTCAAATTTTTGGTCAATCCAAAATTTATGGAGCTTCAGAAGTTATTGATTCAATAGTGAGCGGACAAGCTGAAGTCTTTGAGTATAGCTCCGTTAGAGCAAGTGATCTCCATTCAAGTAGTGTATTTGAAAACGCTAAAATTTATGGAAACGCCCAAATCATAGGTTCTCTTGTTTACGGAAATGCTCAGGTGAGAGGGGTGAGCTCTATTGAGGGAATAGGGGAGTTTCTCTCCGAAGTTTTTGGCAAAGCGATTGTTGAGGATGAAGTCTTGATTTTAAACTCAAGGGTCTTTGATCGAGCGAGGGTTTTTGAGCGAGCGCGGATTGAGAACTTCTCTAATATTTATGGGAGTGCTCAAGTGAACTATGACGTTAGTAATGGTGATGTTTCAAATTAATTGGATGAGAGCTTTATGAAAAAACTAATATTATTTATCTTTCTCACTTTATCGATTTCAGGGCTTGCTTCACCAGATCTTTATCTCTCCCCTTCGTCTTATAACTTTTCTACAGTTATTCAGGATACTACAAATGATCAACTGATTATCAAAATAGAAAACCGAGGAATAGATAGGGCAACTGCTTGTTCAGCGCCGATCTTAAGTGGAACTGATGCTAATCAGTTTTTGATTACTTTTGATAATTGCAAAAACTTTGATTTAGCAGCTGATCAATCCTGTGAGATTCACGTTGCTTCTATTCCGACGACGACAGGGATTAAACAGGCAACATTAGAGAGAACTTGTACTGTCGGGGGAAGTGTTTCCACTAACGTAGATGGCATTCAGGCGAGCTCTGTTCAAAAATCAACTATTGAAGATTCTAACTTTGAAGGAGATCATTCAAGTTGGAACCTCGTGAACTCTTCCCAAATTGCTTTTACTAATGGAAAAGTGGAGATTTTAGAAGGGGCAAATAGAGGGGGAATTTATCAAAGAGTGAGCTCTATTCAAGGTTTTCCTGGAGCTTATTATTTTTCTTTTGATGTCTCTAACACTTCTCCTACAGATGCTTACGCGATTCTTCTGGGGAGTTATGAACCTATTGCCTCCAATTATTTTGGCACTAAAGAAGGGGTTATTTACACCGATGCCACGGGGGATGGCATCAAGATTCAGTTTAATGGCGCTAAAGGAATCCAGTCGGGAAAATTAACCATAGATAATATTAGACTTGTTAAACTATCAACCACTTCCTTAAGTGTTTCCGATCATGACTTTGAAGGAAGTCATTCTTCCTGGAGTGTTAATGATTCTTCTTTAGTCAGTTTTACTGGCGGAAAAGCTATTCTTGCAACAGGAAGTCAAAGAGGGGAGATCAAACAGAGTCTAAGTGATGTCTCATCATTTGGGAACAAATCCTATTATACATTTAAATTTGACGCAGATAATAGCTCAGATAAGTCTTCTTCTTCAGCGTTAATGCTTGGAAAGTATATAGATATTGCTCCCAACTTTGATGGAGTTAAAAAGGGAATCGCCCTTTCAACGGGCATTGCTACTCAAGCGGAGATTTCCTTTGGCTCTCCTGTTCAGAATAATACCGGGGATTCTCTTCTTCTTGACAATATTAGCGTAGAGAGGGTTTCTCATCCTCCCATTTCACTATCGGGAGTGAAAAGCATTCACAGCGGTCCAAATTCCTCTCATACTTGCGCTATTATGAACAGTGGAAAGATTCGCTGTTGGGGAAGAAACACCTGGGGACAACTAGGTCTTCCCATTCCCTCTACTAATGCTAACGTTGGAGATGATGAAGAACCTTTTTCTGTTGGAGAACTCGATACCGAATTTGAGGCGACTTCAGTGGCGACAGGGAAGAATCACACCTGTGCTCTCTTTAAAAACAAACGCGTTAAATGCTGGGGAGGAAACTTTAACGGTCAATTGGGTCTAGGGCTTAATTGGTCTAATACAAGGTCAAAATCCCCTCGAGAAATTCCCTTTGTCGATGTAGGAGGAAAGGTTTCCCAAATTGCTGTTGGGGATGACTTTAGCTGTGCTCTTTTGGAAACGGGAGGAGTGCGCTGTTGGGGGGATAATAGTTGTGGGCAGCTAGGGCTTGGGCACCGCCAAGACGTTGGGATTAACGAATCTCCAAGTAGCATCTCTCAAATTTCTCTGACTGATGGAATGGAAACAGCTTCACAGATAGCGGCGGGAAGGTATCATGCCTGTGCAATGATGAGTAATAATGATCTACGTTGTTGGGGACGTGGTTATTATGGAAACCTGGGAACTGGAAGAAGTGAAACTATTGGAGATGATGAGCTACCCTCCGATATTGATCCCATTCAACTCAGCACCACTGAAACTCCCCAATCAATTCACTTAGGACTTTTGCACACCTGTATTCTTTTTAACAATAAAAAATCCTCTTGCTTTGGTTACAATGCCTACGGAAACTTAGGTCTAGGAAACACCACCAATATTGGCGTTGATGAATCTGCTGACGCTGGTGGTTTTATTGATTTAAGCGCTGACACTCAATCCCTTGCCGCTGGTGGAAATCACAACTGCTCGCTATCTCCTGCGGGTGATGTTCGTTGTTGGGGTTATAACACGCAAGGACAATTGGGATTAGGTTTGAGTAGCAATAAAGGAGATGATGAATCAGTAGACACTGGAATTCTCTTGGACCTCGGAGACAGCGCCACTAGTATGGCCTTAGGGCAAAGTCATTCTTGTTTTTTATTGGAATCTAAAAAAGTGATTTGTACGGGAAGTGGGCAGTACGGAGAGACGGGTTACGATACCAGCAGTGACTTGGGTACAGTAGAGACGGCCATTCATAATGGTGCGGTCAAAATTAAGGGAATAGCACCTATTGCACGTTTTGGTTTTTATCCTTTAACGGGCAACTACCCTCTAGAAGTTACTTTTAACGCTTCTTTAAGCAAACCAGGGCACGATTTAGGGAGAATTGTTTCCTATATTTGGAACTTTGGTGACGGGACTATTTCTACTGCTCCCAATCCAACTCACGTCTATAGAACTCAAGGAAATTTTAATATCTCCCTGACGGTGACTAATGATCGAGGTATTCGCTCTACTTCAAGAAAAACGATTAGCATTACGGAGTACAATTATATTGTGACCAGCAAGAGCTCTGTGACTATTCCTGAAGGGACAGGAGGAATCTCAGGAAATCTTCTCAGTGAAAACTACCTTTACGCTAGGATTGGAAGTCCTCGAGGACTTTCAAGCTCAAGCTTGATTAGTTTTCAAAGTTCAGATGAATCAATTGTAAGAATTAGAGATGGAGGATACGGACAAAAAATTTTAGTTGGGGTTTCCGAGGGGGAGGCGACTATTCGCGCGACTTACGGAGAGGCGATGGGCCCTCCCGTTGAGGTTACGGTGAAGGCCCTATCGAATAGGCCAGAAGTGATTCTTTCCAGTGATTATTTTGCTGGTCATTCAAATGTTCCCATTCCTTTGAGAATTGCTCGCAATGAAACGGGAGAGCTTTTAAGTGATCATATTTTGGAAAAAGGAGCAGTGCAGAGTTTTGCCGGAGGATTTAAGAGTGATTCTTTTGACTTAAATCCGGGGGTTAACGATATTGAGTATCAGTTTAAGAACTTAAAAACCGGGGATACCACCACAGATTCTCTTTCTATTCGCTATTTTGATGGGTTGGGAAGAAATCTTAGTTTTGATGACAGTAATGATGTTTTAACGGTTGATTATGGAGATGATTTTAGTTTTCCGACAAAAGATTTTACCCTTTCTTTTTGGGTGAGACTTTGGAGACCTGAATCAAAAACACTCATTAATATGCCTTCCTCTACAGGTGTAGGATGGAACTTTTACACTGATGCTCAAGGGCATCCTCACTTTAGAGTGGAAAGTGATCTGGGTCTTTATGATTTAGCAGGTTGGAAACCTACACGCAATCACTGGACTCATTTTGCGGTGAGTTTTAATAACTCCACTAAAACTTTGAAGTTTTATCAAAATGGTGGATTAAAAAGTGAAACTCAAATTAAGGGTAACCTTTACTTTCCCGATACTACAAGACTTGGGCTCATTGGAAACTCGTTAGGAGGATCACTTGATGAGTTGAGAATTTTTAAAGTGGAAAAGTTGGAAACATCTATTAGGGAGATGATGTTTTCTCCCGCAATAATTAGTGATTCTGAAGGAGTCGCTAAGTTTGGCTTTGAAGAAGAAGGGCAGGTTTTTCAAGACATCAATTTAAATTCAACGAGATTAGTGAGAGGTACCACTGAGCTAGCTGAGCAGAGTGATCCAAGGTCTAGCTTTGCTAGTTTTGTGGCATCAAGCAAACTTATTAAAGCAAGTGATGGGGGAGTGGTCTCATCTGATATCGCAAGGCTCTCTATCCCCAAAGGGGTTTTACCTGAAGATAAAGAGATCTCTCTTGTTATCAGTGATCCCAACGCTTTTGCCATGAATACGGCACCCAGACACACTGGACCGAGGGTTAAAGTCTTTCCGACAAATATTGTTCTCAATACTGATGAGACGTTTCCAATTCTCTCTATTAGAAGTGATGAATCTGATGCAACAGGGGATCTGTTTGTTTTAAAAGAGCTTAGTACCAGCAGTGGTTTTGATTCGAGCTCTCTTTACCCAAGTATTGGAGAAAATAATAGTGAAGGATCAAGAGCTATTGGGCATTTTGATTACTACTCTTTAACGAATCAAAGAGTAGGAGAAACGTCTATGGTTAGTTTTACTAATACTGATTTAGTTCCCTATATTTTTCCGACGTCAACGAGTGGATACGTTAGCTATCTAGTCAATATGGATTCAACCACAGATTCCGCTCGTTATGTTTTAGATGGAACCCTTGAGGAGGGGGTGAGTTTTTATAGAAATATCGGATGCAAATCGATATCAACGGGAGAGACGACTTCTTTTTATGCTTCGAGGTTTCCGGTGACATTTAACTCTCTTTCTTTGGGGACAAATGTCTGTGTTTTTACTTTGAGAAAGATAAAGAGGTATGGGGCAAATAACGATTACACTAAAATTTATTCAAACTTTAGTCTGCGTATTGTGGTGGATCGAAAGAATAGAATGACTCAATTGGCAGGAGTTGAGTGATGCTTATTAAGGGGTTACTTAGCGCTTTGGCTATTTTTTTAGGGGTTATAGCGTTTCAATTTAAAAATATAGAGAATAAAGAAGCTTTGATTGATCCTTCTAAAAACTTAGTTCCGGATAATTCCCACAATCCCTTAAAAGAAAAAGTAAGAGAGCTTAATAAAGAGCTTGAAGTTAAAAAAATCTTTTCAAATAAAAACACGACCCTTTTTCAAGGGCTTCATTCTCTGTCACAAAACATTCACGCTTTGGATGGGACTTTAAAAGAAAAAGGTTCATCTAATATAGAAGGAAGGCTTAAAAGCTATTTTGCTCAAGTAGAGGTGCTGAAAGAAGTAAATAAAGGCGCAAAAGCACTCAAAGAAAGAGTCAATCAAACATCCAAAATTCTCCAGGCGCTTTCAAGGAAAGAGGAATTTTCTCGTGAGGATCTTAAACCCTTAAAGGATGTTCTAGACTTGAGGGTTAAAGGAGAGAGAACCTCTAAGCTTGAGATTGGAAAGCGTGATTTAAAAGAGAGAGTTATTCCAGAAGAGTTTTTAGTAGGCGTTCGCAAAGCTAATTACAATTCTTACACCTGTGTGCCCGCTAGCTTTTCTGATCCCGATACTCATGGGCGTGCCCTTAATGGGTCAGATTTATTTACCAAGAGAACTTATAAGATTAATCGCCTCAATGAGCGCTGGAGACTTTTAGATCGCTTGGAGGTGGTCAAGAGAGCTTTTGAGTATGTAAGAGATGAGGTTAAACCTCTTCATCTTTTTGGGGCCACGCAAACAGCGGAGCAAGTGCTTTTAAGTCGAGAGGGAAGCGCTATTGATAAAGCGACGCTGCTCGTTTCTCTTTTAAGAGGACAAAAGATCCCTGCTGTTTATCGCTTTGGTGAGGTTTATTTAACAGATGAAGAAGCAAAGAGCTATTTTGGAGTTAAGAGTTATGCTGATCTTGTTTGGGCGATAAAACTAAGTCTAGAGAGATACTTCACTTTTGATGATAGTTTTAATTGGTTTACTCTGAGAGTTGAGAGAAACGGAAAACAGCTATGGGTGCTTCCCCATGCGTGGGTTCGAGCTTATGTGAACAACTCTTGGGTTGATCTTGACTCCTCAGCTTCTCGCTTGGATTATGATTCAGCTTGGGGGGCCTTTGAGAGTCTTCCCTATGAGGTGAGTTATTCCGATTGGCTTTTTAAAAAAGACAGTGAAGGAAGCTTTATTAAAAAAGGAACCCTCGCTGATGGTGTGGCAAAAAACTTACTGCCTCATTTGAGAGACCTTGATTCAACTTCAGATTTTTCTGATATTGGATTTTGGGAGAGAGGAAGAAGAACGATTCCCATTGGGTCAAATCTGGTGACGGGAACGATGGGTGATGGTAATCCTTGTCTTGATGCTCAAGACTTTTCTCCTCCCGCAGCGTATCAGTTTCGCTCTCATCTCTACTATGGATCAATCTCTAATCCAGTGGTGAGTCTTTCTTATGTCCCTACTGCTGAGATTAATCGGGGGGATTATTTTTTAAGTCATACGGGAGGAAGCTCAGGCAAAGTTCAGATTGCTAGAGATGATATGGATATTGTTGCTGAAGCTGCGATCTCTAGTTCTAGTAAACAAAGCTTCACTCACAGTATGCTTTTTCCCGCTCGCTATAATGGCAACAACTTCGGAAAGTCGAGGACGTTTCCCTTTTTTACTAGAGCGATTGTTTCTGTGAGTCAAAATTTTACCAGAATTTCTAATAAAAGAATTGATGATCAAATTAAAAAAATTAGAAGGGGCATTGAAAAAGAAGAAGAAGACCGCCTTCTTATGTCTAGGCATCTTAAGCTAGCAGGACTTCTCGCCCTTCATGAATACAACCTTCAGCAAGAGAAAACTTCTCGGTTAACCAATATAAAGATGGACTCCTATCATCTTTTGCTAACTTATAATGAGCTAGGAAGAATTATCACCCGAGAAGATCGAGTTTTAGGACAGATTCCAGTGGGAAGTGGGATTGATTGGGTTGTCAATCCGGTTAGCTATGCTAGAAGTGGAGGACATTACTCTGTTGATGATTATGAAAGTTATCTCGATGCCACTAAGCTTCTTATTTATTCTGTTTCCTCAATAGAGCACCGAATCTGGGAGGAGTATTTTGGAGTTCCCTCGGCATCTACGGTCAAGGTCTTGCAGTTGGGTGCCAAACAAAAAGATGAAGGGGGCAGCGTTGATTTTTATCAAGGAGTCCAACTGGGAGTTGGAAATGACTCCTCTATCTTTGCTGGATTAAGTGGAGGGATGAGAAATGAGATCAGTGAGATTTCCTCTTACAGCTCAACTAAGCACGAGCTCTACTCATTAAAAGATACATTGCAAGATACAGAATCAACTTGGAGTGGAATAGGTTATCTTCTGCTTCCCACTAAAAACTTTGATGGGGCAGCAGCGCTGTTTAGCACCTTTACCTTTGGCAATGTGGATAAGGGAGGAATTAATACAGGTGCCAGTGTGGATCGGGTTATAGATTTAGCTTTTGATGGAAACTTCTCTCCTGAAGACTTGGGAGTGAGTTCTCCTTGCCCAGTCAATATCTCCAATGGGTCGATGTGGCATAGCTTTGTGGATTTTAATATTAGAGGAAGAACAAAAGGAACCAATCTTTTTTTTGAAAGAATCTATATGACCCAATTTGAACACCCTTCGGGAGACTTTGGTGAGGGGTGGTTTCATACTTATGATACAAGGCTTTTATCTAAAGGGTTAAGTACTTTTGATCCCGACTCCACGGCGGATATTTTGTGGATCAGTGATAAGGGAGGGGATCTTTTATTTGAGAGAAAACCTGATGGCACCTTTAAACCGCCCAGATCAAAATTTATGACTCTAACGGATAAAACTACTTATTATGAGATTGAGAGAAAGGGGGGAAGGGTTTTTAAGTTTAATAAATCAGAGGGAAGCATTCCCTCGGGAAGGTTGATGGAAATTGTTGATCCCCATGGAGAGAAAATAACCCTCTCCTATCGAGACAACAAACTAGAGAGGGTATCTAGTCCACTGGCAGGAAGCTTGCTGTTTGTGCGCGATTGCTGCGATAAAAAGGTTGTGGAAGTTAAAAATGAAAGAGATAGCTTAAGTTTTACCTATAACTATAACGCTGAGGGAAAGCTTTCTTCTTCCATTGATTTTGGAGATCGGCTGACCACTTATTCCTATGTGAAAAATAGAGAAGGCACTAAAGCTCAAGGACTTTTGGAAGTTATTACCGATGATATGGGAAGAGAGATTAGGTTTAATTACTACGATAATGGTCAGGTGTTTGAAGAGATCACTCCTGGAGGAGGAGTGCAAAGTTATCTCTACGCTCATTTTTACACAGATAAATACACTAAAGTGAGAAGTCCCAATGGGGAGGCGACTAAGTACAGAATTGATGACAAGTTTAGAGTGGTGCAAACGGAATACCCTGATGGAGGCATTACTCAGGCAGCTTATAACGATAAGGATTTAAGAATCACCAGTATTGATCAACTAGGTTATATCACTGATATGACCTATGACACGAGAGGAAATCAGACGGGGGTTTGGTATCCTGAAAACAGTGACTTTATTGAAACTACTTTTGATCAATCCTTTGATGTGCCCACCTCAATAACCCCCCTGGTCGGTTCAATAACAACTCTTAATATTGATGCTAGTGGAGATATGACTTCAATGACAAGAGCTGACAGCTCAGGAGATATCTCTCTTAGTTACACTCGTGACTCTTTTGGCAATATTTTATCGACTAATAATGCTCTAGCGACTTACACGGATACTAGAGACGCTAATGGTCGGCTCACTACCAAGTACGATGCCAGAAATCCTGAAAGCATTACTTATGACTCAAGAAATAGAATCGAGACGAGAAGCTTTGCTAATGGGAGAAGTCTTCATTTTTCTTATAACGACTATGATCTTATAACCAGAATTACGGACTCTCATGGTCCTGATACCATTAATGTTTATGATAGAATGAATCGTCTGGTGATGAAGACTATTACTGACGGAAACCCTGCAAGTGATCAAACGACGATGTATCAATACGACAACCGAGATCGAGTGATCGCGATGACCGACTCTAAAGGCAGGGTGACAGAGTACACCTATGATCTGGTTCATGTGGGCTGCTCTACTTTAGATAAGGTGCAAGAGGTGAAAGACCCTAAAGGCAGAATCACCAGGTTTTCCTATGATGAGATGGGCAGGTTGCTGCACTCAATTGACCCCAGAGGGGGAGTGACTCGTTATGAGTACAATTTAAGAGGAGATCGAAGCGCCGTGACTGATCCCGAGGGAAATAGGACTCGCTTTTTCTTTGATGGAAACTCAAGACTTATTAAAAGAGAGCGTCCTGTTATAAGATCCATCAATGAAAAGACTCAAAAGCATATTGAGGTAACTAAATTTGAATACGATGAAGCTGATCGTCTTCTCAAGCAAAAGATAGAATTAACAGGTTTAGAGAGAAGCAGTAAAAAAGGACATCTGGTGACAGAGTTTGGTTACGATGAGCTCGATCGAAGAATTTCTCAAAAGCAGTATAAAGAAAGTCCCAAGGGTAAAGTTCTTAAGCTTTTTGAGAACTCCAAGTTTGACTATAAAAGAAGTCTTGATTCAACGCTAATGAGTTCAGCAAATAATGATGTGGTAGAGCTTGGGTTTGAACATGAGACCACCCCTCCTTTTGCTATGATCAGTTATTCAGTGAACGCAAAAGATACCACCAATCCTCTCAACCTTATTGAGGGAAGCTACACCGTCACTCCCACTCCAGAAGCGCCCATTGGAACACTAAGTAAAGAGGGATCGACTCTTCTCACTCACACTCATGACAGCTTTGGAAGACTCAAGACAGTCAGTGCAAGCTTTAGGGGAAAAACGCTCAATACAACTCTGATCTACGATGGACTGGGAAGAAAAAAGAGCGTAACTCACTCGAATGCTTTAGTAGGGAACTACAATTATGATCGGCTTAACAGGATGACAAATCTTGCTTGGACGGGAGCGGGAGAGAGCTTCTCCCAAGGAATTACCTATGAAACGAACACCGATAATATCGCCCAGATTCAAAGAGAAGCGACAACCGGAACCTTTAATTATACTTACGACAAAACGGATCAATTGATCAGCACCAGTTACACGGGACCACTCACCCTTCCCACTAACCTAGTCAATCAAACCTTTAGCTATGACCACGCCGGAAATAGAAAAGAGGACAGCGAAAACGGAACTACCAAGTCATCAAGAAATATAGTTCTAGAAAACGATAACTACATTTACTTTCAAGACGTGGAGGGACTGGGCAGAACCACCCAAATCTCCTCTAAAACCCAAAATCTACACGATCTTTTTAACTACCGCCCAGACGGAAAGCTAGAGAGATTTAGGCGCTTTGAAAACAACAATCAAACCCGAGATGTCCGCTACTACTACGATGCTCTGGGAAGAAGAATCGCCAAGAAATTAACCATCAACACCACCACCTGGACTAATACCTTCACTCATCTCGCCGACCAATCAAGAATACTTCTCGCTAAAGATGGAAACGACAATCAAACCCTCTACATCGATGGACTAGGAATTGATGAGCACCTGGCGAAAATAGATTCAAACATAAAAACCTTCACCTCCGATCATTTAGGAACCGTGATTAACGGAGAAGCGGTCTCAGAAAAGGGAGTTACCGGAGTTTTTGGAAGGAACTTGGGAAGTGATCTCACTACGGATTCAAGTTCACCTCCAGTGCGCTATGGGTTTTGGGGAAGAGAGCACGATAGTGAGAAGGGCACCATTTTTACTCCCCATCGAGAACTGGACCCTCGCACGGGCAGATGGTTGACTCCCGATCCCATCTCTTTTGATGGAGGCGATGCCAATCTCTATCGAGTGACGGGGAATAATCCAGTGAGGTTTACTGACCCGACAGGATTGCTTTCATTTGAAGAGAATTTGGCAAGAAGAAGAAAGTTGAATGATAACTTAATAACAAAAGGTGTAAAAACTGGAGCTAGCTTGGCAATTGGAGCAGCATTTAATGTCGCTGCAAGAAAACAAGTCGGCCTTGGGGTGGGAATTGGTGAAGTAATTAGGAATAAAGGGCTTATTTCAACTTTGGGAACAAAAACTGGAACCGCAGGCTCTTTTGCTTTATCAACTGCGTTCAAGGCAGCTGTCGTGGGAGCTGCTTTTACGGCAGGGCAAGAAGTAGGAAATATCATTGGAGCAGGAATTGATACCTTCGTTGATGATGTCCAGGGGCGAGGGGAAAATTCTATTTTTGAAAAATTATCTTTTGGTTCAGGGAATCCTAATTTTCAAATTAATTGTGGAGGTAATTAGGGAGTGAGAATATTAATAGAAATATTCTATGGAGTAGTGTTGCTGTCATTTCTAATATTATTGATATTTACTCCTATTTTAATTATTTATAATAAAAAATATTTGAGAAGCTTGAAGCTTCTTATAGAAGCTTTACCAGAAGAAGGCTTTGATAAGCTAAAAAGAGAGTCAAAGAAAGGTATGAATACCTTAAAAAAATACTTTATAGGGGAGCTTAAGGCACAATTTAAACAACCAGATTACTTAACCAATTTGATAACTAGTACAGATTATGATGGTTTTGGTATTGCAGAAGTCAGGAGAAAATGTCTTATCACCTACAAGAGTTATAAGTTTTTATTCTTAATTAATGTAATAACCTTTGCGTTTTTGGTTCTGTCTGCAATAGTAATTTCTTTCTATTATAGCAATTGGCTTTAAGGATATGGCTCTTATTTAATACCATTTCTAAACCGGCCATTATCGATTTTAAGCCATTTTTTAATTTATTGAGGGCTTCCTTTGGGATTGCTTTATTTGAGAAGCTTAAATCGCCAATTTTAAGCTTAAAAACTTTTTGAGATTTCATTTTTTTAACGCACTAGCTTGTTTACCCTAATTTCACCATCACTTTATCGTGCCAGAGAGTGTGCTGTGTCCGTTTTGTGTCCAAAAATTTGCAAAAATTTCCTCAAATCCCCCTCATATCGCGAGGAATCTATAGGCCACAATTTGGATGGGAGCACTTTTTTAAAAACAAAAAAACCTAATTGAATGGATTCATATATGTAGGATAAAATAAAACCTACTTCTTAGTTTAGGTTACAAGGGAATGGCAATAATTAATAGTTTGGTAGGGACTTATAATTACGATGAACTCAATCGAGTGACGGCCCTTGCTTGGACGGGAGCGGGAGAGAATTTCTCGCAAGAAATTACCTATGAAACCAACACCGATAATATCGGCCAAATTCAAAGAGAAGCGACTACCGGAACCTTTAACTACGCTTACGATAAAACGGATCAATTGACCAGCACCAGTTACACGGGACCGCTCTCTCTTTCCACAAGCCTTGTTAATCAAACCTTTAGCTATGACTATGCGGGAAATAGAAAAGAGGACAGCGAAAACGGCACTACCAAGACAAAAAGAAATATCATCCTAGAAAACGATAACTACACCTATTTTCAAGATGTGGAAGGACTGAGCAGAACCACCCAAATCTCTGCCAAGACAGAAAACTTGCACGATCTTTTTAACTACCGCCCGGATGGAAAATTAGAGAGATTTAGGCGTTTTGAAAACAACACCCAAACCCGAGATGTTCGCTATTACTACGATGCTCTGGGCAGACGAATCGCCAAAAAACTCACCATCAACAACTCTACCTGGACCAACACCTTCACGCATTTGGCAGACCAATCAAGAATTCTGCTGGCGAAAGATGGAAACGACAATCAAACCCTTTATGTTGATGGACTGGGGATTGATGAGCACCTGGCGAAAATAGATGCAAACACCAAGACCTTCGTTACCGACCATTTAGGAACAGTGATCAACGGCGAAGCGGTCTCAGAAAAAGGAGTCACTGGAGTTTTTGGAAGGAATTTGGGAAGTGATCTCACCACGGATTCAAGTTCATCACCAGTGCGCTATGGGTTTTGGGGAAGAGAGCACGATAGTGAGAAGGGCACCATTTTTACTCCCCATCGAGAACTGGACCCTCGCACGGGTAGGTGGTTGACTCCCGATCCGATCTCTTTTGATGGAGGAGATGTCAATCTCTACCGAGTGACGGGGAATAATCCAATTAATCGAACTGACCGACTGGGACTATTTACAGAAAATTTCTTTGAAATAAGTGGCATTAATCGAGTTCCAGGGTTGGAACAGCAGTTTAGGCGAGAAGCTAAACAGGCAGCAATTGTAGCAGGAGCTGTAGCTTCTGTGCCTCTTGCCACAGCGGTAGCTGGAGGTGTTATTTTGGGAGCTATGAATGTTGCACCAATTATTGGTGCATTAGCAATAACAAATCCGCAAACATCAATAGACTTGGGGGTTGGGTTTATACAAGGTTTCGCAGAGGGCTTACAGGGAATTAAAACAACGAGTGCTCCAGCTAGCGTTGCTGATTTTGCTGGCAATGCTCTTGGGCAGCAGATTGGTAAATATAGTGCTGACCTTTGCCGGTAGAAAATATTTATGAATAATTTGATAGCTGCAATTTTAATTATAATCTCATTAATTGGTTTAGCTGAGTACTTGATTACTGGTTGTATTTATGTGAAAGGAATTGGAAGAAAATGTGGGAATGAATTAGTTGCTTCATCAGTTGTCTTAGTTGTTTTAGTTATTTTGGGGGTTTACATTTTAGTTTCTGAATATTTGAAAAAGAAAAATCTACCTGTATCAAAAAACGAAAAAGATAGTTAGATACAATTTTTTCTCATTGGCTCTGTTTGCTAAAGCTGACTAGGGCTAAATCACCAGTTCCCAAAGAATTGTTGTGGCGAATCTAATCATATCAGCTAGAACCCAGGGCCATGCCCTTTACTCAACACCATTTCTAAACCGGCCATCATCGATTTTAAGCCATTTTTTAATTTATTGAAGCCCATCTTTGGGACTACTTCATGTGAGAAGCTTAAATCGCCAATTTTAAGCTTAAAAACTTTTTGAGATTTCATTTTTTTAACGCACTAGCTTACTTACCCTAATCTCACCATCACTTTATCGTGCCAGTCGGCCCGCTGTGTCCGTTTTGTGTCCAAAAATTTGCAAAAATTTCCCAAAATCCCCCTCATATCGCTAGGAATCTATAGGCCACAATTTGGATGGGAGCACTTTTTTTTAAAAGAAAAAAACCTAAAAACAGGGAGTCTTGAGCTATTCAATACATAATTTTTTGAAGTGCTTTATTCTGATGAACTCGTCATCTTTAGATTTGCTCTAGTCCTTTTGACTCGTAGAAATATTCTAAAATTACTGTTAGCAACTCATGGCAAAATATATGAGTTACCTCTAAAGTAAAATTTAGAGGCATTTCTTTTTGGTAAATGCCTCAGGTTCTTAACAAAAACTAGAGGTCACAGTATCAATAACCTTTTTAAGGTTTGTGGATTCATAAGGCCTGGTTAGACAAAAGAAATCTTCATCTTCAATTTCTTCAATATCAGGAGTTTCATCTTGGTTTGAACACAAGATAAAAGGAACTTCTATCCCTTCATCTCTAGTATGTTGATAAACTTCTAATCCAGTGACTTCTGGTAAATTGTGATTAGATAAAATTAAGTCGTAGGTATATCCACTAGATTTGATTTTCAAGAGAGCTCCCTTGCCATCTTGAGCATAGTCAAAAGTTGAGGGATAAAAAACTTTCTGGAGCCTAGTGATATGGGCACCAACTAGCTCTTGTTTGCTTTCACAAATTAAAATGTTCATTACTCACCTCTTTATTCATATTTTCTTTTTTAGGTAATTTAAAAATAACCTATTTAAATAACAATTATTTCCAACGACTAGTACATCTATAATTAGTCCATGGCAAGATATAAAGAGGCAAAGTTTGATTTAAAAACAACCCTCAAAGAACACAATTTAACTCAGTACAAACTAGCTAAAATAATGGGAGTTGATTCAAACCAAATTAGTGTTTGGGTAAAGAAAAACCATAATCCAACCTTAAAAACGCTGAATAAAATTGCGAAAGCAATTGGTTGTAAAGTTCCCGATTTATTGGATTACTAGATTTAAAAAATTTCATTACCAATCGAGTCATAAACTTAAGCTGACTTATAAAATACCTGTCATATATTCCAATTATTTTTTAGATAATGCTGCCTTACTCTCAGAAAATGAGAAAAAGATACAAAAAAGCTAAATTTAATTTGACCAAAGCATTAAAAAAGAGGGAAATAAGCCAATATCAATTGAGAAAGGCGTTAGATTTAGATAGTGGTGAATTATCTAAAATTAAAGCTAGGAAAAATCCAACACTCAACACCTTAAACAAACTGGCAGCGGGTATTGAAAAAGTCAGTGGAAAGATTTGCAAAGTTTCTGATCTTTTGGATGAATAAGGAAAATAAGTCTTTAAAACTTCAAGAACATACTTTTCTTTTAAAATTGGACCTCAGCTCGGGGTGAAGGCCCAATTTTAAAAGAAAAGTTGTTCTTAACAACCATCTCTAAAAAAATAATACACGTAATTTTTTCACACTACACTCTAACTTTCTGTTTTTGCGTAAGTCTTGCCGTTATTTTTATCGCTATTTTTCTACTAATCAAAAAAACCTTTTATCAAAAAGAAGAGTCTATTTATTAAAAATCCCCCTTGCAACCCCTTAAAACTTTAGAAATCTCATTGCCAGATTCACTGTCGATTTACCACTTGTAGAGGTCAAAAAATAATCCCTCTCAAACCTTGCTGCTTTTAAGAGCAGCTTCACCCTTAACTCGGAGGTTCTATTGATCCAAAAAAACAAGAACAAAAAACCCACCAATGATGACCCTGCCGTTGCTTTAGTGACCATTTTAATGGACTTCACCGCTTTAAATCTAGGTATCATCTGGAAAGGACTTAAAGGCCTTAAAGCACACTCAGCACTTCACGCCTTTTTAGCTCTCTCCTTTGTCTCGATAGTTTTAATTAGCTCTGAGGGGCATCTTTTCTTTCTCCACTGGATCTATCCCTCTTTTTTTGACTTTGACCTCATCCTTGCTCTTAAAAGCTATGGGGTTTGGTATCACTTCTTTTTCTTGCTTTCCTTCTTTTCTAGTTTCTACCTCTGGTGTGTGGGGCTTATCTCGATGATTCGCTTTCGGCGCTATCAAAATGCCCTAGATGAACTTTCCCTTAAAAACGCCCAAGACTTTACCCCTAAAGTCGTAGGAGTCCACAAAAAAGATGACTTTCAAAAAGTTGTTAAAGTGATGGTCCCTGGTATTGGAAGTGAGGAGCTGTCAAAGGTTCAAAAGAGATTAGAAGCATCTTTGGGCTCCCCCATCGAAGAAATCAAAAGCTGTCCCAATCCCAAGTTTGCTGAGGTTGTGGTGGGAAAACAAGAGATTTCCAATTTGGTTTATTTTGACGATCTTGAAGTTAACTTAAAAGAATCTGAGTTTATGCTTGGGAAGTCTAAAAAAGGTCTTTTAAAATCCAATCTTAAGCTTCTGCCCCATATGTTAATCGCTGGGACTACCGGTAATGGTAAATCCTGCTTCTTTAAGCAAATGCTTCTAGGACTTTTAAGTTCTACCAATCATTTACAAATGTATTTAATTGATCTTAAAGGCGGTCTAGAATTTAGAAGCTTTTCTTCTCTTTCTAATGTCCAGGTCGTTAAAACCATTGAAGACTCGGTTACTATTCTCAAGCTTATCAAAGAGGAAATGGACTCTCGCTTTAGATACTTAGAGAATCGAGGTTTAGAGTTTATCGATCCCAGAAGAGATAAGTTTGATCATGTTGTCCTGGGAATTGATGAGTGCTCAGTTCTTTATTCCAAATCTTTTTTGGGACCAAAAGATCGTGAACTAATAAGTGAAGCAAGGAGTCTAACCGAGCATATTGCTAAACTCTCAAGGGCAGCAGGGATTCATCTGGTTCTTGCTACTCAAAAAGTCACCAAGGAAACTATCGACACTCGGATTCAAGAAAACATCTCTGGGCGGATGTGTTTTAAACTCAACACCATTGAAGGTTCCATTAGGGTCTTGGGAAATAACTCCGCTTGCCATCTTCCGAATATTTCTGGAAGAGGGATTTGGCAACTAGGAAATGAGCAAAGTGAAGTCCAGGTTCCCTACCTTGACTCATCCTCTCTTAAAGAAAAGCTAGAGGTGATCTCTCAAAAGTATCAAAGTGGAGAAAAAAGTCTCCGTCAAGACATGTTAAAAACTAAAGAGTCTGATCTTTCAAATTTTATAACTCAGGTGAGAAAAATAAAACAAAGAGGTTCTTTTGAAGAGCTTTAAGGCAAGAGAAAAGATCATCATTACCGATCGAGATAAAACACTTTTTCGCCACCTTTTTGTAAACAAAATCGCCTCAGTGGAAGATATTCGTCGGGATATTTTTAATAGCGTTTCCGCTCAAGCGGTTCACCGAAGACTGGTTAAATTGTCCTCAGAAAAGCTCATTGAAGCACAAGTTCAAAGGGAAAAGGGCAATCGAATGCTCTACTTTTTAACCAAGAAGGGATTTAAAGAGTTCATCGCTGATGAAAAAACTCTAAAGAGGATTCAGCTTAAAAGTGATGCTATTGAACATGATTTAACATTACTTAGTATTAAAAGAAGATTTAAAAAATTTAAATTTGTAGAAGGGTTCTACTCAGAAAATCTTGTTTGCAGTGGCATTTTAGATGACATCCCTGAAGTTAAAGAGCTTCGTGAACTTCATCCTGACGCCATCGTTAAATTAAAACTAGATAATCAAATCTTCTTTTTGCCCCTCGAATACGAAGCTTCTAGCAAATACTCCCGCCGAAACGAAAAGCTCCTCGCCAAATACTACACCTCTCCTCACGTTCCCGCCGTTCTCTTTCTCTCCAAAACCAAGGCAATTGAAAAAAGAATTTGGACAAAAGAAAAAGCTAAAACTCTCAAGTTCAAAGGAAAATTTTTCTACGCCCTTCTCGAAAATCTCCTCTGTGAATCCCCCAATTTAAAACTTACTAACATCAACCAGGAGGTCCTATCGATTAGCTAAAAGCAAGATAGCTGTTGATCCCTGCCTGTTGAGGGTGGTGTTGATCGATCAACAGGTCTCAAAAAAAGACATTTACTACAACCTGTCAAGATGACAGGGAAAATACCTCTCTAAAAGCTCCCAGGGAGTTCGGGACTGAGTGGGAAAACTCAAAAACAACTTTCAAGGAGAAATTTCTATGCAGATTAGTCTTAATCAAAGCATTTTCTACTTTGCTCTTTCAGCGTTTTACCTTTTTTCCCTTAGTTTTCTTTGTGGATTGACTCTCTCTTTAGTTAGTCAAAGAAGGCCTTATATGGCGTTCTTCCTTGCCTTTAAATCGCTTGTTGTCATGCTGACCGCTCTTTTCATCTTTTCTCTCACACCTCACGGAAGCACCATTAACTTAGGAGAGGTTAAGTGCTCTAGCTCTCAAAAGCAGCTAAAACCCGACACACTCAAGTTTCTTAAAGCTTACAAAGCGAGAAAGTTTCGGTCCGTTCTTCTGCTGGGAGAAGAAGATGAAACACACAAAAAATCCAACCAGGAGGTCAAATGAGTTCTCTTGCCAAGATTATCGCCATCATAAAAAAGCTGATGAGCGAAAACTTCTGGGGTGAAGTGGTCATCAAGTTCAAGAACGGAAAACCCGTCATCGTTATCACCACCACTCAAACCAAACTCGATTAAAACTCAAACCAGCAGTCAGTAGGAAGAACCACGACTGCTTCCTTTAAAAAGGAGGCAGCGTTATGACTTCTCTCAAACAAACTTATCAGAAGGATCATTGTTTTCAATATGACATCAGGCTTAAAAATCTTAAAGAGGATTTAAAAAAAGCAGGACTAGCTAGGGAGGAAGCTGATCAATTAAAAATTTCTGATTTTACCTTTAAATACATTCCCAAGACTAATCATAAGAGATGCAAAGAGGTTAAGGACTTCATCATCTGCCACGAATGGCTTGGTACTATGCCTCACCGTCCCACCCACCGTTTTGTCGCCACTTACAAAGGATACCTAGCGGGAGTGGTGGTCATGGCAACTCCTAATTCTTTTTCCCATCTCTTGGGAAAAGAGAATCGAGACTTAGAAAAACTGATCTCCCGTGGGGCATGTATTTCCTGGAGTCCTAAAAACTTAGGCTCAGCTCTTGTTATGTTCTCCATTCGCTGGATGGTCAAAAACACAAGCTATCGTTTCTTTACAGCTTATTCGGACACTGAAGCAAAAGAACTCGGCACCATCTATCAGGCGTGTAACTTTATCTATCTTGGGCAGGACTCTGGTGCTAGAGCGGAGTACTTTGATCCCAATAATCCTCTCAAGGGATGGTTTAGTGACCGCACCTTTAGAAAGGTCTCTAGCTATAAACGCTACGCCCTTGAACTAGAAATGGCCTGGCAAAAAGGTTGGAGCAGTCGAGATAAAATCCACTGGCAGAGAATACCCGTGGGGATTAAAAGTAAGCTTAAGGAGAGAGAAAAAAAATATCGAGAATCTTGTAAAAAAAGAGAACTTCCCAGAAAACACAAATACCTCTACATCTTGGGAAAAACCAAGAAAGAGAGTAGAAGACTTAAAAAAATCTTCAAGCTCATCAATCCAGACAAACTTACCTTAAGCTATCCCAAGCGAAAGACTTCCTCTCACGCGGCCGTTCAAAAGGTAAAAAAAGCTCCCATCCATTTGACGAACTCATCTTCTCTCTGTAGGCCGTGGCCGTTGAAAATAAAGGAGGATCATTACATGAGTTTAAAAGAGGTCGCTTTAAAATACAAAATCTCTCTTTCTCTACTCTACCGTCTTGTTCACGAACAACCCTCGTTTCCGGTGAAAAATATAGGACTTAAAAAGAAGTTTGTCGTTAAGCTCAGCGAACTTGAGCAATGGATAGAAAAGAGATCAAGAAAAGAAAGAATAAGTCTCACAGAACTTCCCACCGCTGATGAACTACTAGGAGGTAGCAATTGAAACCCTTAAAAATTAGTATTCATAAACTTGCTAACGGTCAATTTGTCACTTGCTTTATTGATCCCAAGACGGGAAAGAAAAGAAGAAATCGCTTTTCTACTAAAAAAGAAGCGACTCACTATCAGGATCAAATTAGGCTGCGTTACCGAATGAAGGGAGAGCATAGCTTCTCTCATCACCCAGTGGCAAAGCTGATGAAGTTTCACCTGGAGAAGTGCCCTCATAGCAGAGTCACCGTCAATAAAAGCTGTTTTCGATCCTTTATGAATACCTTTGGGGAGTACAGTATCTCCGAACTGGAAAAGTCCGATCTTATTCAGTGGTTTAGAGAGCGTCAGGAAAAATATGATTTCTCAGAAAAGACCCTCCATGTCCACAAGCACCTCATCAATCACTTTTTTAAGTTTGTCCACGATGAGGGCATCATTAAGTTCAATCCCATGGAAGCAATCAAGTTTAATCTCCACGTTCCCTTTAGGCGCAAAAGGGTGGTCCTCTCTGTTGAGGAAGTAAGGGAGGTTTTAGAAAATGCACCTAAGTTTGACTCCACTTACTTTTATCCCTTGGTTTACCTATTGATTCATACCGGAGCGAGAAGAGGGGAAGCGATTAAGCTTAAAAAAGAGGATGTGGATTTTAAGTTGGGAAGGCTTACTTTTAAGGACACCAAAAATGGAGAGGAAAGAAGCATTAATTTATCTTCTCGTTTAAGTGAGTTTTTAAAAAGGCAGATGGACTCTCATGATTCACCCTATGTCTTTTGTGGTCCACAGCGTGAAAAACTAGAGAGAACCTATGTTATGCGGATGTGCAGAAGGTATAAGGTGCATTTTCCGAATGGGAAAAATTGGTGCTATCACTCCCTTAGGCACTCCTTTGCCCATAACTTCCTTCTTCAGGGAGGAAATATGTATGAGCTACAAGCAATCTTGGGACACCGAAACATTAATATCACCATTGATCTCTATGGACAGATTAAAGCTCATGAGATTAGAGATTTTAGTCCTTACGAAAGCAAACCAGAAACAGGGAGGAATCCATGAGGAATCACTCAGATATAAAGATTTATCCCCTAAAAGATGGAAAGTTTATGGTTGCCTACTTTGATCAGCTTTTGGGGAGAAAAATAAGAAAGATATTTGCCACTCTTAAAAAGGCAGAGGAGTTTAAGAGTGATCTTCTCTATTCAAGAACTCATGGGGGAAAGTCCTCGATGAGAGAGAGGAGTGTTAAAGAGCTTATGTCTCTATTTATTGAAGAAGAAAAAAATCCTCGGTTTAACAAATCAAGAAGAATTTTCTTTGAGTTTTTAGAGATGTTTGGGGAATTTAAGGCAAAAGATCTCACTATTGAATCGATGGAAATCTTTATGGATCAGCTCCAAAGAGATTATAACTATTCTAAGAAAACGATGGGCACCAATAAAAGTAGGGTTAATCAATTTGTTAAGTTTATGCTTAATAAGGGAGCGATTGAAGAAAACCTCTTAAAGACCAGAAGTTATCATGTCTCTTTTAAAGATAGGTTTGAAAAAAAATTGATCATATCTTCAGAGGAAGTAAAAAGACTTCTCGGTGAGATTAAAAAGTGCAGTCCTGGGTATTTTTATCCCATCGCACTCTTTGCCTGGGAGACGGGAGTGAAAAAGCAAGAACTCGTTGAGCTTAAATGGAACGATCTCTATTTAGAAGACAGGCTTGTCAATATCGCTGAAAGTGAGTTTTTAAAGGCGAGGAAATTAAAGCTCTCCGATGAGTTAATAAAAGTCTTAAAAGAAAATCCCAGAAGATCAAAGAAATATGTTTTTCCCGATATTGAGGGAAAACCTTTTTCTAAAAATAAGTTAATGCTTAACAAAAGAGAGCTTGATGCTAAGACTGACTTTGATAAGAGGTGGACGTTTCCGATGTTGAGAAATTCTTATGCTTATAATTTTTTAAAGGAAGGAGGGGATAAAAAGGAGTTAGTTTACCGCTTGGGGATTCATCACATTAGGACAGTTCGAGAGTTGATGACTCGGGTAGTGGAGGACAGTCAGGGGAGTCCCTATTAGAAAATACTTGGAGTAAAATCTTGGGAGTTGATAATTGTTGAACTATTGCCAGTTGCTCTTATCACAAATAGTTTTTGATTTTCTGAATACTTATCAGAGCTGGAGTCCGCTGCATGATTGGGGGGAAGTTTCTGGATGTTTGAAATATAGATAATAATTGTAGGTATTGAAAAACCAGTCTCAGTAACTAAATTTAGTTGCACCGGGCGTTCACCTGTGTTATCCTCATATTGTGAGCACAATAGAAAAGTTAAAGAAAAAACTAATTTCTTCACCTAGAGACTTTAAATGGAGTGAGTTAGAAAAAATTTTGACCCATTTTGGATATAAAGAGACCAAGAGAGGAAAAACAGGGGGATCAAGGGTTAAGTTTATTCATACTGAATCAAAAGATATAATTAGCATTCATAAACCACATCCAAGAAAGATTTTGAAGAGTTATCAAGTTAAACAAGTAGTTGAAAAACTTAAAGACCAGGGGTTTTTATGAAAACAAAAAATTTAATGGAGTACAAAGGATATTATGGCTCTTATGAGTTATCTGAAGATGATAGTGTGTTTTTTGGAAAAATTGAATTTATTAAAGATCTTATTTCTTATGAGGGGGAAACAGCGGAAGAAGTTTTAAATTCTTTTCATGAGGCAATTGATGATTATCTTATAACTTGTGAAAAAGAAGGTAGAACCGCAGATAAACCATTTAAGGGTTCTTTTAATGTTCGTATTGGAGAAGAACTGCATCGACAGATTGCTATGGAGGCAATTAAAAATGATGAAAGCATTAATAGCTTTGTTAAAAAGACACTGAAAGATAAGGTTTCCTAGGCATATGACTGTGTCCGTTTTGTGTCCAATAATTTGAAAAAATATATTAAATCGGAAGGAATCGACTTAATTTTTAAAATGAATGATCAAGCACAAACACTTAATTTCATTGAGAATTTTTTAGTCAATCAAGTCTTAAGAGATGCTTGCGTTAGTATTGCTTGGACGGGAGCGGGAGAGAGTTTTAGTCAAGGGATAAGCTATGAAACCAACACCGATAATATCGCCCAGATTCAAAGAGAAGCGACAACCGGAACCTTTAATTACGTTTACGATAAAACAGATCAATTGACTAGCACTAGTTACACGGGACCGCTCTCCTTACCCACAAGTCTTGTTAATCGAACCTTTAGCTATGACCACGCCGGAAATAGAAAAGAGGACAGCGAAAACGGAACCACCAAGTCATCAAGAAATATAGTTCTAGAAAACGATAACTACACCTACTTTCAAGATGTAGAAGGACTGGGCAGAACCACCCAAATCTCCTCTAAAACCCAAAATCTACACGATCTTTTTAACTACCGCCCGGATGGAAAGCTAGAGAGATTTAGGCGCTTTGAAAACAACAATCAAACCCGAGATGTCCGCTACTACTACGATGCTCTGGGAAGAAGAATCGCCAAGAAATTAACCATCAACACCACCACCTGGACTAATACCTTCACTCATCTCGCCGACCAATCAAGAATACTTCTCGCTAAAGATGGAAACGACAATCAAACCCTCTACATCGATGGACTAGGAATTGATGAGCACCTGGCCAAAATAGATGCAAACACCAAAACCTTCGTCACCGACCATCTGGGAACCGTCATCAACGGCGAAGCGGTCTCAGAAAAGGGAGTCACTGGTCCCTTCGGAGAAAACCTGGGAAGTGATCTCACTACGGATTCAAGCTCACCTCCAGTGCGCTATGGGTTTTGGGGAAGAGAGCACGATAGTGAGAAGGGCACCATTTTTACTCCCCATCGAGAACTGGACCCTCGCACGGGCAGGTGGCTGACTCCCGATCCGATTTCTTTTGATGGAGGCGATGCCAATCTCTATCGAGGGGCAGGGAATAATCCAGTGAAGTTTACTGATCCTATGGGGTTAGAAGTAATTTATAACCATAGGTTTGATAATGTAAGAACAAGGCAAGGCTTTAATGTGATTGATCAAAGTTATCCAGGGATAGATGTAGTAACTACTGGTGGAGACAGATTTTTTGGTAGTGATGGACAGATTCGCTCTTCAACGGATGGTGCAGTTGTCGCTGGAAGTAGTCAAGTTTCACGGCACTTAAGTGGTCATGCTGGTGACTTTGTACTCGAAAAAAATGAACAAAGGTTAAATTATACCCCTGTAAACCTTCAAGATGTGGCATACCAGGCAGGATTTGGAAATGTGATCCAATACCCTTCTGGACGTTATCATGTTGATGCAGGCACCCAAGTCGGAAACAACAACCCTCAAAGGAATGTCTGTGAATAGATTGATTTTAATATTAGTACCATTCTTATTTTTTTCATGTGTTAATGCGGTTGAAACAGAAAGTAATAATAAAAAGGATAATTCTAAGCTGGTAAAAAAAACTGTTAAGAAGAGCCTTAAATCAATTCTGAATAACTATGCAAGCAAACACAAGTGCAAACCTGTTAAGAAAGGTGAATATAGTCCGTACTTAATTAAGGGCTTATTTGATGACCATGATAAACCAAAGTCAGCAATGTTTTATTGTAAAAAAAAGTCCTCAATGGGTATTTTAATCTACTTAGACTCAAAAATTAAAACACCAATAGCAAATTGTCCGAGATATATATCTGATGTCCCTGAAAATGAAAATATGGGATTGGTTTTCAGAAGTAATAATGTCTTCAGTGGACTTAATGAAGGTGGCTTTTATTATCGTTGCATAAAAGGAAAATGGGTAGAAGGCTCTTCCCATTAACTCCCCCATCCCTAAATGAGTTTACCTGTAGTGCTTATAACTTTAATTATACCATAATTTCAAATACAGGATTCTACTGTTTACAATATTAAACATGAACTGTTAATTACGAAATGTGGATCGTAAAAAATTGATTGGAATACTCAATCCAACTCGACAGGACACGGGGCTAACGAGAACAAGACGTATCGTATCCTCAAAAATGTAACGTGTACTTAGGTTTAAAGTGAAGGCCAAAAACCCTAAGCGAAACGCCACAACAGACGGTTTGAGTACGTCACCATAAAAGAATCGAAAAGTCCAAATTCCCAATATCACAAGTTGAAAGGGTAAAATAGAGATTCTTTGTTTTAATTTTTCAATACAGGTAAATTCCTTAATAGGCGAGCACCTTTTGCGCACCCGAATTTCTTAAAGTTTTTTAAGGTAATGTATTGAAAATAAAGGGAAATTTGTTAAAAGGCTGGTGCCTCCGGGGAGAATCGAACTCCCACTCCCGCAAGGGAACCGGATTTTGAATCCGGCGCGTCTACCAATTCCGCCACAGAGGCTTAAGGCTTGGCTGGTTTGGGGGCTATACTACGAAATCGCCCTGAGCCTGTAAAGCGTTACCTAGTGCTTAGTGTTTGGCTTCCCTAATTATAGAGGCTTTCTTAATTTGCCGAGAACGGAAGGGAGGTCGGGTAGCTGTGCTTTGCCTAAACCGATGGCCAAGGGGATTAAGAAGTAAGGAGTTTTTAAAAGGAATTCATAAAGACCCTCTTCCCCATGATAAGGAATTTGGATAAGAGCAGTGACTAGTCCCCAAAAAGCTAGGTAAAAGTAAAGTTTCTTGAAGGGGACTACAATGACCCACAGACCGATACTTATATTGATGAAGCCTATACTTTTGAGAAGAATACTGACCTGTGTATCGGTTGGAGTGAGCGAGCTAAGCGATTCCAAGAAATAGTAAAGGTAATCCACAAATAGAGGGTGTTGCCAGAGCGCTTTAAGGCCGTGACTCAAGAGCATTAAGCCGATACTGAGTCGCAGAAGAATGTTTCCTTTTTGCTCTCGTCCCCTGTCGATAAAAATGAGAGCAAAGGGCAGTAGCCAGTAAGCGGCGTCTGCCGAAATTGCTAGCTCATAGGCTAGTTTTGAGTGGAGTAGGGTCGTAAGTAGAGATTGACAGAAAAGCCAAGCTCCCAAAAAAACGAGGGCTTGAACTCTTGGCCTAAACCAGATGGAGCTTAAAAAGACGACCGATGTAATGGCTAAGCCTTGGTCTAGATAGGTAGACCATTGGTCTCCTGAATCGAAGTGGAGAAAGAAAAAGGAATGGACAGCGCTTCCGTAGCGAAAAGTGAAAACAAGTTTCGCCAAAACGGAAAGGCAAAGAGCTAGCGTTAAAAGTAGAGGTGCCCACTCGGTGGGCAGGGATTTTCCTTGCTTCTTTTCCATAACCATCCCTTAAAAGCTTCGATAGATAGGCTAACAAAGGGTTTTGGTGATTGGCTACAATTTGTCGATTTTAGCTGAGCTTTGTGAGTTCGAGTGTTTCTCTGGTTGTGTAACGGAAAAGGTTTTGGCCTAAATGCTTCTTTAAAAGAGTATTAGAAATGATGCTGGGGTATTGGATGTAATCTATCAAGTACTCGGGAAAGCTCCAGAAAGGAATGTTAATTAACTTAGCGGCTGTGTGAAGGGTCAAGCTAGGGACGGAAATAGTTTTTGAACGGATAAGTTTTTTTGCCGTCTTGATAGAGATGACTTCGTCGGTGGCGACGTTGTAAATTCCGACAGGAAGCTCAGTAAGAGAGCGAACTAGAATGTTGGCCATGTCGTATTCGTGAATAAACTGAAACATGGGATTGAAATCCATACAGATGGGAACGTAATTGGTCATAATATAGCGAGTCATCGTGTTTTGAATTTGAGGGCCTAGGATTGTGCAAGGGCGGAAAACAATCGTTTCAATATACTTTTGATTTTTCCACATCCAGTTGGTTGCTATTTGATCCATTTCGACGACATCTCTCAGTTCAGGGTATTTAATGGAAGCTTTTAAAGGCTGATCTTCAGTAATAAACACGGGGTTATCTGGCAGGGCTCCGTAGACGTGATAAGTTGATAAAATGATAACTTTTTTAACTCCAAATTTGAGGGAGAGATCCATAATTCTCTTGGTTTCCATAAGGTTGAGATCGAGCCTTTGGGCGAGATTCTCCCCAGGGTTAGCATTGGAGCGACCTAAACGAGCCAAATGAAAGACGAGGTCGAATTTTTTATCGCGGAAGAGTTTTTCAAAATGGCTGCGTGTATAGGACATTTGAATATACTCAATATTTTTGTTTTTGATTGATTCAGTCATAGGGCGAGGGTCGACGCCGGTAATGTGGATTTTGGGAAAAGCCTTTATTAAAAGTCCGGCTGTAATTTGGGCTAACCCTCCGGCCATTCCGATGATAAGAATATTTTGAGATTCTCTTTTTGATAAACTCACTTTTTTTTCTCTTTGACTGAAGCCCAAAATTTTCTTCTCTTTTCTAGTCCTTCTTGAGTGAGTTGTTGGATTTTTCTTTCAATAATTCTAACGTGTTCGTCGATAAGAGCATCGGGTGATTCCGGTGAAAGATCTCGAGGTACCTGGTAGGGCTCGCCGATGTAAATATCAATAGGTGAGGGAAGAGGAAGGTAAAGTGGGGATAAGGGAAGGGCCGGGAGCCCTAATAACTTGGCTAATCCTTTGGCCTGGTAAACCCAGGGAAAGATCTCCTCTGCTCCTACGACAGCGATGGGGAGGACATCAACGCCTGCGCTCAAACATAGGCGGAAAAAGCCACTGGAAAACTTCTGGAGCTTATAATAATCGGCTGTACTTTTAGAAACACCTCTTACCCCTTCAGGAAAAGCGAGAACGCTCTCCCCTCGATTGAGGAGGTTGAGGCAGTTTTGTCTGTCGCCCAGAACGGCACCTCCCTCTGCTGCCCACATACCAATGAAAGGCATCTTGGGTAAAAACCGTTCCATCATGGCCCTCAGAATTCTAGGTTTTTCCATTTCCATGACAAAAGCGGTAGTGATGAGCATTCCATCGATGGCAATCTGGCCAGAATGGTTGGCAATCACCATGTAAGGGACATCCTCTACGTGTTCCCTGCCAAAAACTCTCGTTTTAAAATAGTTTTTGTAAAAAGGGTAGATAAGCTCAAAAGTCTTCTGGGCTTTAGCTAAATTCAGTCCCCAAGGGTCTTCACCGTCTTGATAGATCTTGTGAAGGTGATCAAAAATTTGATTAAATTTTTGGCGAGGAATTTCACCTCGAATTTGGCTAGCTAGGAAGTCAATCATTTTAGTTAGAGGCACCTTTCGTACTTTCAAGAACTTATTTCATGATGTTAGCAGATTCATTTTTCTTCTCAATAGGGAAGAGAACAGCGTATAATATATTCATTAATCCTTTAAGGTGGATTTTATGCAGAATAATCAATCGCATTGGCGTGTCAAGGTTCAAGAGCTATTCCAGGTTTGTCAGGATGAGCTCAAACGGACAACGGAGATTGGTAAAAAAATGCTTACGGCTTCTAAAACCAACACGAATCTTCATGATGCTTATGAAGAATTAGGGGTGTTGGTTGTGAAAGCGATTAAGAGTGGCTCTTTAGAATGGGATCACCCTAGAGTTAAGGAGCTTGTTCATCAGATTGATAACTGTGAAAAAGATCTCGAAGTTATTGAAGAAGAAGTCAATAAAATACGCTTTTCAGAGGGGCCGGTTGATATTTCCTCTGAGGGGAGAACTAGGCCTGCAGGAAAGAAGCCTCAACCTTCTCATCTTGATCCAAAAGATTCTAATTGATCGAGGAGATGGCCAACTAGGGCCGATTCTAATTGGGGGAGATTGGCTTTGCTCTCAGCTGAAACAAAGTGAATCTGCTTGACCCATTGATACTCTTTAAACAACAAGTGCTGTTGCTTGGCTAAAGCGGCTCTTTCTTTTTGCTTTTTGAGTTTGTCCATCTTATTAAAAGCGAGGAATGTGGGGAAGTTGAAGGGTTGAAGAAATTGGTGTAACTCCTTGTCGGCTTTTGTATTGGGGTGGCGAGCATCTTGGAGGTTGACCATGGCCATAGATGGAGGCGCCGATTGAAAAAAAGTTCCCATTAGGAGGTTCCATTTTTGGCGTATTTGTTGGCTGACTTCAGCGAATCCGTAACCAGGAAGGTCAAAAAGGAAGAATGTAGGTAGGATTGGGACGGGTTTCCCTTCGCGGGATAGTGAAAATTCAAAGACGTTGACTTCTCTTGTTCTGCCGGGAGTTTTGGAAGTTCTGGCTACATTTTTTCCAAATAAAGCATTAATAAGACTTGATTTTCCAACATTAGAGCGTCCTACAAAAGCTAAGCCGACCAAGGGTTCATGCTCTTGAAAAAGGGTTTGCAATTGGGTGGGGTCACTTATTCCGTATTTAAATTGAGTGCTGCTTTTTAAAATTTCCAATTTAGGCCCTTGGGTGGTCAATTTCAATTCTGATCCCTCCTTCCTTATCACAGATTGTGTTTAAGGGGAAAAGAGTTTGGCTTGGTTTTTGCTCCCTTTTTGGAGTTAGCAATATTGAGGTTAAGGGGGATTTCATTGAATCAGCTTATTCCTGAAAAGGCTCACCGAAGAGGACTTTGTTTTGACGATATTATTTATCTTTCTCCCATGCAGGGAAGAAGGCGGGATTTAGCACTCAGAAGAACATCGGTTCAAATTGAAACAGGTGATCTCACTATTCCAGTCTGGAAGCAGACTTCCCTTAAGCTCCAAAAAGGTTGTGAGCTAAATGGTAAGTGGAGGATGAGTTTAGTGGGAGGAGAGAGTGAGGGACGTTACTTTCTCGAGGCCTTGAACGGTGTTCCTTTTATACTCAATGGAACGCCTTGTTTGAGAGCTTGGCCTTTGAGAGGGGATAAGCTTCTTTTTGATTACAATCTCCTTGAGGGTAAAACGAAGTTGAGGCGAGAAGAAGATAAGTCTCTAGATCGATTTGCACCCCTTGAAATAGTGGAGTCAAACCTCTCTGTTTTGATTGAAGGCGAAACGGGGACGGGAAAGTCGTCACTGGCTCAAAAAATTCACGAACAGAGCTGCGTTCCGGGGGACTTTGTGGCTTTGAATTTACGAGCTTTTAACTCTCAGTTACTTGAAAGTGAGCTTTTTGGTCATGTTAAAGGTGCTTTT
The DNA here is from genome assembly GCA_965206965.1 of Bacteriovoracaceae bacterium. GTDB lineage: Bacteria > Bdellovibrionota > Bacteriovoracia > Bacteriovoracales > Bacteriovoracaceae > CBDBLK01. The sequence continues at coordinate 1,577,362 of OZ242254.1, forward strand.
ACTGGGGCGATTCGAGAGAAAACAGGGGCACTTGCTCTAGCTGAAGAAGGGACTCTTTTTTTGGATGAGATTGATAGCTTGTCTGAGGATATTCAGACAAAAATGCTGCTTTTTCTCGATACTTTGGAGTACCGTCCGGTGGGGGCTGAAAGGTGTCGGAGGGCTAGAACTCGAATGCTATTTGCCTCAGGTGGTTCTATGAAAGATCGAGTGAATTTAGGTAAATGCAGAGCTGATTTTTATTTTAGAATATCTCAGGGAGCTGTGATAAAGATGAAGCCTCTTCGAGAGTCCCAAGAAGAGTTAAAATTGGCTCTTACTCGAATTTGTCTTGAAGAGGAAATCGCTCTTGATCGTGAGCTCTATCAATTTTACCTCGATTGCCATTGGCCAGGTAATTATCGTCAACTAGTAGGCCATTTAAAACGCAAGAAAGCTTTATCTAAAAGTGATTATCTTGTGTTAGATGAAGTAGATTCTGCTCTATTAGAAATAGGGTTGGAAGAACTCTCTTTTTCTGCTGAGGATCAGGTTGTGACTTTAGAAGAAGCAAAAAGGTGTCATGTTTGGAAGGTTTACCTTAAGCAAAAAGGAAATATTATTCAAACGGCAAGGAGACTTAATATTAGTAAGAATACGGTGAAAAGAATTTTGTCAAAGAAAGGGGAAGTCTTTAGTGGCCGTGACGATGAGAAGGTTGCAGTTAAAAAGTGAAATAGTTTGTATTTTCTTAGCCTCCGATGATTCGATCTATGTAAACGTTTGTGATTTTTCCCTTTATGCGGAGTTTTTTGAGCAGCATATTCATTTCTAAAATAATTTTCTCTTTAATGATAATTTTTCCCTCTGCCTCTAGGGGAAAGCCAATAGTGATGGGTTCAATTTTACTATTGAGGACGTCTTGAATTAAATGGGGGTTTTCCCAAAAATAGGCTTTGATATATTTGTTGGAGGACTCGAATGTAAAATCGATAACTAGCTTCCTGAGCCCTTTTCCTTTTTCTAAGTAGGTTGGGAGGACAATATTAGTGACTCCAAATTGTTTTTCAGGTTTGCGGAAGTAGGTTGGTCTACGGTTTAAAGTTTCTACTTTTTTAACGGTTTTAACAGACTCTGCTAGCTCTCTTTTTTGTCTAATTTTTTGAGATTGCTGATAGATGTGAAGAGCAGAGAGCGCCCCTACAGTCAGAAGGGATGTAAAGGAAATAATGGTTGATGTTTCCAGGGAGCGGTAGAAGGACTTTATTTTTTTGAAAATAGTTACGGTGTTTAAAAAGATTTTTTGAGGTATGCTAAAAGGGTCTTTTTGAAGTTGGCTAGCAGCGCTTCCAATAATTTTTTTAATTTTTCCCAACCACTTTTGGATGATATTTGCCGCTATGGATATTTTTTCTAATATGTCTTGAGAAATTTTTTGAATTGTATTTTTAAAACTATTCTGATTTTTTTCGACCTTTTTCTTTTTTATTGAAAAGCTTTGCCTTGTTTCCCTTGGCAGAAGAGATTGGAGAAAACGAGCTATAACTTGCCCAAAATGTTGGAGCAATTGATTGAGGATTTCTTCTATTTGCGCCCATTTTTTCATATTGGCCCTTTACGAGAGTGCTTTGCTCTGGGAGGTCTCCTTTCTTCTAAATGAGGCTTTACTCTGAATTTCTTATCGGGTTAGTAAGCTAAAAATTTTACTTCTTAATCTTCCTATTTCTAGGTAGTTATGTTGCTTTAGCTAGAGGTTTTGGAAGTTTTTCGGAAAAAATCTCCTACAGTTCTCTGAGTGAGTTCCTTTTTTAGGAAGAACGCTAAATTTGGCGAAAAGGGAAGGGCCGGGGCATGAGCCCCTCGAAGCGTGAAGCGAAGAGGAGGAAACCATGAGAAAAATAACAATCCTAATTTATCTGAGTTTGTGCTTAACAGGTTGCGCTAGCCTCTTTGAGCATCGAAGCTTTATCGGTGAGATGGATTATAGCTCGGATCCTTTCTTTGTGCCTGGAGAGGATTTTAACTTAGTTTCGGGGGACTCTGGCCAAGTTTACCGCTCTCGAGAAGACATTCGGAAGAGAACGCCACTTTCAGCGAGAACTCGTAAAGAATTTAGGCAAGAGGAATCTTTGAGAAGGGAGTTGGCAAGAAAGGAAGTAGAACTTTCCTTTAGGGAGCGGCGGAATTACAAAGAAGCCAGTGCGTATTTGAAGTCTGACTCTGAGAGAATTTATTATATAAATCTTTCCCCTCGAGAGCGGCGCCAATACCTTAGTGCCAGAGGGGTTCAGCTGGGACGCTGGGGTTCTCGATCTTCTAGTAGGGGACTTGCTTCAGTGGATCCCTATGGTTATGGCCAGCGCAATCTCTTTTTGGGGATGAGTAAGAATGAGGTTCGCCGGAGTTGGGGACGTCCAGCTCGGATTGATGTTGCGGGAAATCCGGCTAACCAAAATGAGCGTTGGATTTTTTATGACAATGGCGGATCGCGCCATGTCTTTTTTGAGCGTGGGGTTGTTCAAGGCTGGCAGCAGGATTAGGTGTTCACTAGAAATAGGTGTTTAAAACAGGGTCGTGATTAATTGTCATCAGGTAGAATTTTTAATAAGCTCGTCAAACCCATAAATACTTGAATCCATACATAAAAACTGTGGTGAGGGGGGTTTCATGAGCGGTTTATTAAACAACTATGCTCTGGAGTTTGAAAAGCCTGTTCGCGATTTAGAGAAGCAAATTGAGGAATTGCAAGAAGCTGGAACCAGACCAGAGATTGATATTTCTCGTGAAATTAAAGCATTGCAGAGAAAGGTGGTTGTTTTAACCAAAGAGATTTATGGAAACCTTTCCCCTTGGGAGAGAGTCCAGTTGTCTCGTCATCCTCAAAGACCTCATTGTCTTGATTATATTAATAATGTCATAGATGATTTTCACGAAGTAGCTGGTGATCGCTATTTTGCCAATGACCACGCTATGGTAACCGGCTTTGGATATTTATGTGGTCAAAAGGTTTGTGTTGTTGGCATTGAGAAAGGTCGAAAAACTAAAGAAAAAGTAAAGCACAATTTTGGGATGTCTCGGCCTGAAGGTTATAGAAAGGCTTTGAGAGTGATGAAAACAGCAGCTCGGTTTGATATTCCGATTATCTCATTCGTTGATACTCCTGGTGCTTATCCGGGAATCGGTGCTGAAGAGCGAGGTCAGTCCTGTGCTATTGCTGAAAACTTAGCCGAGATGTTTGATCTCAATACCCCTATGATAGCTTTAGTTATTGGAGAGGGGGGCTCTGGTGGTGCTCTGGGAATTGCCATCACTGATCGAGTTTTTATGATGGAATTTTCTGTTTATTCAGTTATTTCTCCTGAATCATGTGCTTCAATCTTGTGGGCTGATCCTACTAAGGCTCAAATGGCTGCTGATGCTCTCCAGTTGGGACCCCAGAAGGCCTTAGAGCTAAATGTGATTGATGCTATTGTTCCGGAACCCTCTGGCGGGGCACACAGGGATCCCGAAGCTGCTTATGAATTGGTTCAAAAGTTTCTTTTAAAGGAACTCAAACTTCTCATGAAAGTTAATAAAAAGAAGTTACTTGAAGCGCGCTTTGAAAAATTTCGTAAAATGGGTAATAACACAGTTTATTTTGCGGGGGGAGCTTCTCACTAAGTTCAAGCTTCCCTACAAGATGTTGTGAATATCTTGAGGAGCCTCTAATGCCGATTCAATCCATGACGGGGTTTGGAAGAGGTGAAGTTACTAATGATGATTACGCAGTCATCGTTGAGATCAAATCTGTCAATCACCGCTTTCGTGATTTTCGATTCAAAATGCCTTCTGTTTTCAACTCCATTGAACTGAATCTTAAAAAGAAAATTCAAGAAATTTTCAAAAGAGGCTCTTTTGATATCTATATCAATTTTAAAAAAGCAGAAGCAAAATCTAATTTTGATGATATTGACCCCCGTAAGGTAGAAGAATACCTTCAGTTGATTAAACAGTTTGCTGCTCATTCGGGCGTTCCGGTAACTATTCATCCAACAGAATTTTTGCGAGTGGAGTTTTTTGTTGATCGAAATTTATCCCAAGATGAACACTTGAGAAAACTTACCTTTGAGGCTTTTGACGAAGCATTAAAAAAGCTTAAAAACTCGAGAGTTCAAGAAGGGGAGAAACTTGTCAGTGTCATTGGTGAACATAAAAAGAACTATACTCAGTACTATCAATTGACTTCTTCCATGGTGGATAAGTTGCAAATGGAGGTAGAAGAGAAAATTAAAAAACGATTTGAAGAGTTTAAATCTGAGGTAAAGTTCGATGAGCCTCGTTTTGTGCAAGAGGTGATATACTATATGGAGAAGCTCGATGTTGATGAGGAAATCAACCGTATTAGCTCTCATTTAGAGAAATTTGATGAATTGCTTTCCTCAGAGGGGGAGATCGGTCGACAAATTGACTTCCTTGTCCAAGAAATCAATCGCGAAACAAACACGATTGGTTCTAAGTCTTCTTTAAAAGACGTTTCTAACTCTATTGTTCAAATGAAGGTTTGTTTAGAGAAAATCCGTGAGCAGGGGTTAAACCTTGAGTAGCCTAAAAGAGGTGCCTTATGTCAGTAAAAGGTAAAATTATTATCATTGTGGCACCAAGTGGAACAGGAAAGTCCACTTTAGTTAAAAGGGTCATGGAGGACTATAGGGAGCTTCATTGGTCTGTCAGCTTTACGACTCGACCAATGCGTGAGGGAGAAGTGGATGGTAAGCATTATTTTTTTATTTCCAGGGAAGAGTTTTTAAAGAAGCGTGACCAAGGAGACTTTGTTGAGTGGGCAGAGGTACACGGTAATTTTTATGGTACTTCTAAAGGGTTTGTTCTCTCTAAAATTAACCATGGCTTTTCTCTTTTATTTGATATTGACGTCCAAGGTGTGGATAAAATAAAAAAAGTTTTTGGTGATAATGCACATGCTATCTATATAGCGCCTCCGAGCCTTGAAGAGCTTGAAAAGAGATTAAAGGGGAGAGGAACGGACTCCAAAGAAGTGATAAATTTAAGATTGGAAAATGCTCGTCGTGAATTAGCTAGAAAGGATGATTTTGATTACCTTGTAGTGAATGATGATTTAGAAGAAGCTTTTTCCAAGCTCAAGTCGGTTATCGACAATATATTGAAGAGGTGAGTTCTTGTTTCAACCTTTAGATTTTTCTCATGAACGCAATATTGGAATTGATGAGCTTGTTCGTCGTGTTGAGGCTTACTACCCCGATGCTGATTTTGTACTTTTGAAGAAGGCTTTTGTTTTTGCAGAGAGGGCTCACACCGGGCAAAAGCGTTCTTCCGGAGAAGACTATATAGTCCATCCCTTAAATGTTTCGGCGACATTGATAAAGCTGAGGATGGATTTAGAAAGTATTATGGCGGGGTTACTTCACGATGTTGTTGAAGATTGTGAAATTTTTCCAGAGGAGCTAGAAAAAGAATTTGGCAAGGATGTCACCAGCCTTGTTGTCAGCTTGACAAAAATTTCCAAAATTAAATTCAAAACTAAGGAAGAGAGTCAAGCCGAGAATTTTCGTAAAATGGTTGTGGCGATGGCCGAAGATATTAGAGTTATTATCATCAAGTTGGCAGATCGTATGCACAATATGAGAACTCTTCAATATGTCTCCGATGAAAAACAGAAAAAAATTGCCAAAGAAACTTTGGATATCTACGTACCTTTAGCCAGTCGTTTAGGGATTAATTCAGTCAAGTCAGAGCTTGAAGATCTCTGCTTACGCTTTCTTCATCCAGATATCTATTATCGATTGGCTGAAAAAGTAGCGATGAAAAGATCAGAGAGAGACTCCTACATTAAGGAAACTCTTGATGTTATCCAAGAAAAGCTAATTGAGTTTGGTATTAAATCTGAAATAAAGGGAAGACCTAAGCACTTTTATTCTATCTATAAAAAAATGCACGCTCGAGGTATGGACTATGAACAAATTCAAGACGTTTTAGCTTTTAGAATCATTACCCAGAATATTACTGAGTGTTATAAAACTCTCGGCATTATTCACTCTTCGTTTACACCGATTCCCGGTCGTTTTAAAGACTATATTGCTATTCCTAAGGTCAACGGCTACCAATCTCTACATACGACAGTAATCGGTCCAAAAGCAGAGCGTATAGAAGTTCAAATTCGAACTCATGAAATGGATGAAGTTGCTGAGACGGGTGTTGCTGCTCATTGGAAGTACAAAGAGGGGATACACTCAGGTAAGGCTAAGTTGGATTGGATTGAACAACTTCTGGAGTTTAATAAAAGTGTTAAATCCAATTATGAGTTCATGAAGGTTGTTAAAAACGATCTTGATATAGGAGAAATTTTTATTTTTACACCTAAAGGTGATGTGCGAGAGCTTCGCTATGGTGCTACTCCATTAGATTTTGCTTATGCTGTTCACACTGAAGTTGGAAATAAAACAGTTGGTGCTAAGGTTAATGGCAAGATGGTTCCTTTACGTTATACACTCAAATCGGGAGATACTGTTGAAATTTTGACTTCTAAAAGTCAAACCCCTTCAAAGGATTGGCTCAATATTGTAAAGAGCTCCCGTGCTAAGACGAGAATTAAGCAGTGGCTTTTAAAAGTAGAAAGAGAGAGGAATAAAGAACTTGGGCGAGATGTTCTCGAAAAAGCTCTACGACTCTATAAAACCAACCTCTCTCGATTAGAGAAAGGTGAGGAGTTAGAAGAGGCACGGCAAGCTCTAGGTTTGCCTAATATTGATGATCTCTTTGTCCAGGTTGGTGCGGGTAAGTTATGGCCTAAAGATATTGTTAAGCATATTTCCTCTATTCAAATAGGAGGTGACGAGGAGGAAAAGCTAAAAGAAGTTGATGCTTACTCTAAGCGACTTAATCAAACGGCTCGTAAAAAGGCTCACAGAGATAATGCCGTTATTGTTGACGGCATCGATGATATGGTTGTGAGAATGGCTCGTTGTTGTAACCCTATCCCTGGTGATCCCATTATTGGATATATCACCAGAGGAAGAGGAGTGACAGTTCATACGGCTGCTTGTAATAGGGTTGAGCAAGGAGATTTATCTAGAACAACTTATGTTGAGTGGAATGACGAATTTGAATTTAAACACCCTGTGAATGTGAAAGTCATTACTCACGATAAACCAGGTATTCTTTCTCAAATTTCACGAATTATTAATGGCGCTGGTATTAATATTCGTTCAGCTTTGGCTAAATCTTTACCCGATAGAAAAGGTTCTTTTATTTTCGAAGTGGAAGTTAAAGATTATTCAGAACTTCTTAAAACAATCTCTTCAATTGAGTCTATAGAGGAAGTTATTACTGTGCATCGAGTTTAATTTTTTTTTTATAGTTCTATAGTTGATTTTGGTTGAATTAATTCTGAGTCAGCATCCCAGATGATGAGAAACCCAAAGGTTCGAATCCATTTGTAGACTTCTTTATAAAGAATTTGTAGGTTTTTGATTTTGAAAAAATCGGATTTGACTCCCTTATAGAAAAATTTATATTGATCAGAACTGGCCGTAATGTGGTTCATAATCGTTTTTATTCGAGGTATGTGATAATCATGGCTAACGATCATAATTCTTTTAAATCCTTGTGATTTGCGAAGGTGTCTAACTGTGAATATAGCGTTTTCCACTGTGTTTCGGGCTAAGTAATCGATTTGAAGTAAATTGGGATCAAGGTCACCATCTATTTTAAGGGGATTGATGAGAGTGTCGACTGAGTTTTTAGAGTAAACACCAGTTATAAAGACGTGACTTTGTTTAAACTTTTTAGCTTGTTGAATGGCGTGAGGGATTCTACCTGGAGCCCCAGTAAAGACGACGATAAGGTCTGGGTGTGATTGGTAAAAGGTTTCAGCTGTTTTTTGAGTTTCTTTTTGACTGGCGAGAATAAAAAAATAACCGCTAATAAGGTAAAGGAAAAAAAGTCCAAATAAAAAAATGCTGAAATTTCTTAAGTAGCGTAATGTTCGCGTTTTGCGGGTTTCGAATATATATTTGGATCTAAACATTATCGTCCAGCAATAACTTCAATTTCGACTAGAGCTCCTTTTGGAAGTGCGGGTACTTCTACGCAACTTCTCGCAGGGTAGGGCTCTTCAAAATATTTGATATAGGCTTCATTTATTTTTCCAAAGTGATTTAAATCGGTAAGAAAAATAGTAGTTTTAAGAATATTTTTGCGGCTTAAACTTTGGGATTCAAGTAATCCATCAATATTTTTTAATATTTGATCAAGTTGTGGTTCTAGGTCTTCTTTGAGTTGACCATCTTGAGGGGAAAGGCCAATTTGGCCAGAAAAATAGAGGACGTTGTTGTATTCAACACCTTGAGAGTAGGTTCCTACTGCCGCGGGAGCTTTATCTGTTGAGATGATTTTCTTTTCCATTGTGCAGCCTTTCCTTTAGATCGTTCTATTTTTTTTTGTGAATAAGTTCCTCTTCCTCCGAGAGAAGAGCTGTTAAATTACACATATTCACAATCTCCTTAATTGAAGCAGTCCTTTGAATAATATTAACTGTTGCCCTCATGGGTACTAAAATGGGACCAATTGCTGAAGCTTCTGTTAATTGACTTAAAAGTTTGTAAGAAATGTTGGCTGAGTTTAATTCGGGGAAAATGAGAATATCAGTTGGTTCATTAAGGGTAGAGAAATTAAAAAGCTGATCGAGTATTTGCTTATTGACGGCGACATCGGCTTGCATTTCGCCATCCACAGTCATATCGGGATAACGGGATTTAGTAATCTGAACAGCTTTTTTTACTTTTTTTGGGCTTTCACTGTTTCCCGCACCAAAGTTAGCGTAGCTTAAAAAAGCAATATTAGGGTTGCGACCCATAATATGGCGAAAGAGCTCGGCCGTATTACCAGCGATTTCAGCGAGATCTTCTGCGCTGGGATTAACTTGAACGGTACAGTCGGCGAAAAAAAGGATGCGCTCTTTAAAAACTAAAATATAGATACCCGCAGCCCGGTTCCCTTCACGCATACCAACAATGCTCATAATAGGCAGAAGGCATGAAGCGTAATCTAGAGTTGGACCAGCGATAAAAGTATCGGCTAGCCCGTTGCGAACCATCATTGAGCCAAAATAGTTTTCTTGAACCATTTTATCTTCTGCATGATAGATTGAGACGCCACTTCTTTGTCGCAGTTCTGTAAATTGCATATAGAATTTTTTAAAATACTCAGATTCTGAGGGATCGATAATTTCTAAATCCTTCAAATTAGGGAGACCCAGTTGATCCATCTTGGCGTAAATCTTTTTAGGGTTACCTAGGAGAATGGGTTCAATTCTATCTTCGTCTTTAATTGTTTTGACCGCGTTGAGGATTCGTGTATTCCAGCCTTCGGCAAAAACCATGCGGACTTTTCTCTTTTTTCTAGCAACATGAGCCTTAAGTCTATCTCTCAATCTTTTCATAAAGGTAGCAGTTGTTCCCAATGAATTGGCAAGATGGGCTGCGTATTCTTTGATGTCAGGGATTTGAACTCTGGCGACACCTGAGTCCATGGCTGCTTTAGCGACTGCTGGGGCAACACTTGTTAGTACTCGACTGTCAAAAGGTTTAGGGATAATATAATTGCGACCAAAGGTGAAGGCTTCATTCCCATAGGCTAAGCGAACTTCTTCGGGTACTTCTTGTTTCGCGAGATTGGCTAATGCTTGGACTGCTGCAATTTTCATTTCAGAGTTAATTTTTTTAGCTTTGACGTCGAGAGCACCTCTAAAAATAAAAGGAAAACCGAGAACGTTGTTAACTTGGTTAGGAAAATCACTTCTTCCTGTAGCTATGATAGCGTCACTTCGGACTTCGGCAACTTCACTGGGGAGAATTTCAGGATCCGGATTGGCCATGGCAAAAATGATAGGATCTTTAGCCATAGTTGAGACCATTTCTTTAGAAAGAATACCTTTTGCTGAAACGCCCATAAAAGCGTCGGCTTCTTTAATGGCTTCACCTAAGGTTTTCGCTTGAGTTTTGTTGGCGAACTCTTCTTTATACTTATTCATGCCTTTTTTACGGCCGTGATAGATAACCCCTTTAGAGTCACACATGATGAGGTTTTCTTTTTTCACTCCTAGGTCAATAAAGAGTCTGGCACAGGCAACAGCAGCAGCTCCAGCTCCAGAAAAGACAACTTTAGTGCTTTCAATTTTTCTCTCTGTTAACTCCAAGGCGTTGAGAAATCCTGCTGCTGCGATAATCGCTGTTCCGTGTTGATCGTCGTGAAAAACGGGGATGTCCATTTTTTCAACAAGCTGGGCTTCTATTTCAAAGCACTCGGGAGCCTTAATATCTTCGAGGTTGATCCCTCCAAAGGTAGGCTCTAATGCGCTGACAACTTGAACCATACCTTCGACAGTTTCTTCTTTGACTTCGATATCGAAAACGTCGATATCGGCAAATCTTTTAAAGAGAACGCCTTTTCCCTCCATGACAGGTTTGCCTGCCTCTGGTCCAATATTGCCCAAACCTAGGACAGCCGTGCCGTTGGAGACGACGGCTACAAGATTTCCTTTTGCTGTGTATTTAAAAACGTCTTCAGGATTTTTAGCTATTTCTAAACAGGGAAAAGCAACTCCTGGACTATAGGCTTTAGCGAGATCGCGCGAACTCAATGTTGGTTTTGTTGGCCTAATTTCAATTTTGCCGGGTCTTCCGTTGGTATGGTAATCGAGGGCTTCTTTGCGATGTCTTTCTTGTTCCTCACTCACAGGTCTTCCTTGGTCGAGGTCTTTAAAAACTTCTCCCTAGAATAACTGAAAGTAGGGAAATCGCCGAGTTTTTGTTTGAAACATTTCTATGACGAGTCTAATCAGCTTAATTCTTTTCGGTGGATGCAGGACGGTAGATGATAAGGCCTAAACTTGTCAGGATAATACCAATATAAAGCTCGTCTACATTGGCCCAAAAACCGGTTAAGGTGATGTTGCGCCAAATAGAAACTCCAATGACTCCTAAGAGACAACTGAAAACAAATTGATTATCTTTTATTTTGTTGGGGAAGAGGTATCCATAAAGGACAGGAAGGAGAAGGCAGGCAGCACTATAGGAGCCTAATGTTTTCCAAACAGCTTTGATATTGCCTTCGAAAATAAGCCCCATAATAACGCTTAGCAAAGCCACCCCTATAACTCCCCAATGGTGAAGAATAACTTTGCCTTTCCACTTTTTGGGAACGAGGTCGTAGCTCATCGTCGTTCCGGCCAAAAAGAGATAGGAGTCTAATGTTGAGAGAATAGTGGCTAGGATTCCTGCTAAAACAAAACCTCTTATTCCCGAGGGTAATAGTTGGACTGCGTAGGTAAGATAGGCACTTTCGGGGGCGGCTTCGGGAATAACCGCTCTGGCATACATCGCTCCAAAAGTTGTGCAAATATCAAAACCAAACCAAATGAGAGTAGAAATTAAAATTCCTTTTTTGGCTGTTTTGACTGATTGAGCAGCAAAGCAGCGTTGATAAAAGTTGGGGTCAACTAATGTTGAGAGGGCAATAAATCCCCAGACTAGAGTTGTCTCCCATCCAACGGTACCAGTTGGATTCCAGTAGCTAGAGGGAAGGTTGGCTTTTAGAAATCCAAATCCACCAAAATGAAAAGTAGATAAAATGAGAATCAAAAAGACTCCTGAACACATAACTGAAAATTGAATAAGATCGGAAAAAACAACCGCTCGCAAACCTCCCCACATAGAATAAAGCACGACTAAGCCGATGCCTAAAAACATGGAGGGACCTAGGGAGAGATTGAATAAGCTTTGTATAAAAACGCCTAAGCTAATAGCATAGGCAATGGGAAGGACGTTGAAAAAATTAAAAACTCCGCTAACAAAAGCTGATTTAGGGCCAAACATTTTGCCTATGAGGTCAGGTAGAGTGAGGGCCTGGTAGGATGAGACCTTGTCGACGATAAAAAAAGCGAAAATAATGTAGGCTAAATACCAAAAGACTCCTTGGGTGATAAAGTTATAAATGCCCTGTTCAAAAGCAATCCTAGTGACGCCAAAAATACCTCCATACCAAGTGGCGACTAATGTCGCGACAAACATGGGGAGTGTGAGACGGCGTCCCATGAGGATGAGGTCGAGAAAGTTAAGCTCTTCGTCTTTTGGGTCTAAAGATTTTTTCTTTTTAATTTCTCCGTAAATAACTGCTGAAAGAGTTACAAAAAGAACGAAAAAAAAGAGACACCAATCTAGAGGGGTAAGTGTGTCAATAAGATTAACTTGAGGTTGAAAAGGGGAAGGGATTTCTCCTGCCTCGGTTAAAATGGTTGCTTTAACGGGATCGACAGGTGCTTGTAAATTTGGCGAAGACATAAAAACTCCTTTCGGCAGTATTAACCGCATCAAGTTCTAAGGGTTATGCGCGAAGCAACTCTCAGCCTTAGATAGTACTAAGGCACCCCCGATTTTTAGTCTTCCTATCATTTAAATGGATTATTGGCTAGTTTAATCCTCCTCCAAAAACTTTCGATAACTCAACCTCAATTCCATTGGGATCGGCGATATAAAGACTTTGGCTTTTGCCATAGTCGACTTCTCCTCCGTAGAGTATGGGAATTCCTTTTTCTTGTAGTTTCTTTTTTGTTTCTTCGAAGTCACTAATATTTAGACCGAGATGGTTAAAATATCCGTTGGCCTTGGGCTTCTCTTTTAAACTTTCATAAAGGCATAGGTACAAAACTCTCGGTAGACCGATGATGGCATAAGGAGTGTCTCCACTTTGCCCTTGTTGTTTGACTTCGAACCCAAAGAGTTCTCTATACCAACGAATAGATTCGTTAAGGTTGATAACATTGAAGTTGAGGTGGTCCGCAGCTTTTATCTGGATCATGGTTTTATCCCCTTTATATTGTGATGGGCTTGATTGAGGTAGTGTTGGGCTTTTTTGTATTGGGTTTCTTGATCGATATCGCCCCATAAGTTTTTTATTGTTTTCAACAAAATTTTTTGAAAGTGATTAACTTGTCTCATGTTTTGTTCCTTTGTTTTAATAGCATTATGAAGAAAAATCTTGTATAAATAAAATTGATTATTTTTATTATCTGATAGGTAAAAACTATGACGCTGACTCAGCTGGAATACGTTTTAGCGGTGGATGAGTATCGCCATTTCAATAAAGCAGCTAAGGCCTGTCATGTCACCCAGCCAACTCTGTCGGTACAGTTACAAAAATTGGAGGAAGAACTTCAAGTGATGATCTTTGATCGCTCTAAAAGTCCGATTATTCCTACTACAGAAGGTGAGAGGATCGTCAGACAGGTTCGCAAAGTTTTAGCCGAAGCTCGTGGGGTTTGGTCTGTCGTTGAAGATTCGAGAAAAGAGCTAAGAGGCTCTTTTAAAATCGGGGTGATTCCAACTTTATCTCCCTACCTCATTCCACTATTTTTGCCTTATTTTCAAAAGATGCACCCCAAAGTCGATTTGCAGATTGAAGAAGTTCAAACGGATGTTATGGTGAAACAACTGGATGAAGACCGCTTAGATGCAGGGCTTTTAGTAACCCCGCTTGGCCATGAGTTTATTATTGAAAAGCCTCTCTACTATGAAAAGTTTTTTATTTTTGCTTCAGCAGAGCACAAGCTTTTGAGAAAAAAAAGGGTTAGTGAAAAAGATCTCGATTACCGAGACGTTTGGTTACTAAATGAAGGGCATTGTTTTCGAGACCAGGTTCTTAGAATCTGTTCTCTCCCTAAAGGAGAGGGAAGGGCTAATTTGAGTTTTGAATCAGGCAGTTTAGAAACACTAAAGAATTTAGTTTTGAGGATGGGAGGCTACACCTTTCTTCCTGAAATGGCGGTGGAGTCTCTTACCTCCTCTTTAAAAAAGCAAACTAGAGAGCTAACCCGTCCTACCCCAAGCCGAGAAGTATCGCTAGTTTACGGAAGAGCTTTTTATAAAGGGCGTTTAATAAAGGCCTTAGAAGAAGCAATCTTGTCCTCTCTCCCCCAACATTTTCTTTCCGTTAAAAAGGAAAGCAGAGAGGTTATTCCCGTGTTTGGGCAAAAGGTGTGAAAAGAGTTCCAGGTCGATGGGAAAAGGGTATAAAGTAAGCTGTTTTAAGATATATTTTGTTGAGTTTTCGCTACATTGTGTTAAATTAAAATAGTTTAGAATGGCTTTTTGCGCTCAAAACTCCGATAAAATGGAGAGAGGGGAAAGATAAATGAATCAACTTCGTTTGGAAAATAAGGAAGAAAAATTGGCTCATCTTCAAAGTTTGGAGAGGATTCCAAGTATTAATCCTAGGGAGTACTCCAAATCAGGGAATTATCAACGCTTGGACTATATTTCTCACGGTGTTTTTGGAACTGGATTTGTCGAAGAAATTGTTGACCGAAGCACGATTAAAGTTTTTTTCCCTAGTGGGGTAAGAGTTTTAAAACAAAGACAATACACAAATTAATCTTTATTTTACTTTGAGTGTAAAACTTCTAGGTTAAGCTCCTACCAATTAATAATGGGAACAGTCGAAATTGAGTTTTTAGGGGAGCCTTCAATTAAGCGATCGGAATAAACGATGTAAATGAGTGTGTTTCTCTTGGCGTCGTAAAAGCGAACCACCTGCATAGATTTAAAAATCAGTGAAGTCTTTCTGGTGAAAACTTTTTCTCCTTGTTTGAGCTTTTCCTTGAAGGAGATAGGTCCTACTTGTCGACAGGCGATAGAGGCATCAGAACGGTCTTCAGCTAACCCTAAACCTCCTTTAATTCCTCCTGTTTTAGCACGGCTTAGGTGACATGAAACCCCTTTTACCTTGGTGTCGTCAAAGGCTTCAATTAAGATTTTGTGGTTAGGGCCAAGCAGCTTAAATGCTGTTGAAATTTCGCCTATAACTTCTGCTTGGGTTTCTAGGGAAGAGAAGATGGTGATTAGTAAGAGAAGGTTTTTCATAGGGTTACTCTCTTTGATTAGCGTATTTATTTATCAAGTGAATTAAGGTTTAACTTTTTCAACAAACTCTATCTGGTTACCAAAGGGATCACGGGCTTTAAAACGCTTTAATCCAGGAATGGTTGGCTGATCTTTTATTTTAATGCCTGTTTTTTTTATACGAGATCGCATAGCTTCTAAATTTTCTACTTCGTAGGCTAGATGGGCCTTAGTGGAGTTGCGGTCAATGCCGTTTTCAACTCCTATATGAAGCTGACGATCGGGAAGCTCGAGCCAAAATCCACCATTTGATCTTAAAGCGGCAGGCTTTTCAATTTCTCGAAATCCTAAAACTCGACAGTAGAATTCTCGTGCTTGATCCTCTGCACCCCTAGGTACCGTGATTTGAACATGATGCAACCCTTTGATCATAAAGGGATCATCAGCTGTAGAGAATCTATTGTAAAGACCCCTCTTCACCAAAAAATGTATTATTTTTCTAGGGCCTGTGTTAAACAGAGGGTTAGCCGACAATGGCATTTGAGGAGAGTGAAGTTGAGCGGACGGTTCTATATTACAACCGCTATTGATTACCCTAATGGCCGCCCCCATATGGGGCATGCTTACGAAAAAATTGTGGCGGATTGCTATGCCCGTTGGCATCGCTTTTTAGGTGATGAAACTTACTTTCTCACTGGAACTGATGAAAATGGACAGAAATTGCAAGAATCGGCTCGATCAGCAGGACTAGAAACGAAAGATTTTGTCGATAGGAATGTTGGATTTTTTAAAGAGCTTTGCCAAGACATTGATCTTTCTCACGATGATTTTATTCGCACGACAGAAGATCGTCATTCAAATATTTGTCGTGAGCTTTGGTTAAAACTTGAAGATCAGGATAATCTCTATTTTGGAAAATATTCGGGAAAGTACTGCCTTTCTTGTGAAAATTTTTATACTAATCTGCAGGCTCCTGATGGAAAGTGCCCTCATCATGGAATTGATCTCATGTTTAAAGAGGAGGATGGCTTCTTTTTTAGATTGAGCCAATACCAAGAGTGGATGCTAAACCATCTTAAAACCAATCCCGATTTTATTGTGCCTAGAAACAGCTATAATGAGGTTAGAGCTCGTTTAGAGAAAGAAGAGCTCAAGGATGTTGCTTTTTCTCGTCCTAACGAGGGTTGGGGTATTCCTGTTCCCGGCTATGAGAAAAAATTTGTTATGTACACTTGGGCTGATGCTTTAGTGAATTATTATTCAGCTGTTAAAGCTGAAGGTCTTGAGGAAAAGTTTTGGCCTGCTGATGTTCATGTTGTTGGTAAGGATATTGTTTGGTTTCATTGCATTATCTGGCCTTGCATGCTCCAGGCTGCAGGAATTCCACTTCCTAAGCAAGTCTATGTCCATGGCATGATTTTAGCTGAAGATGGAAAGAAGATGTCTAAGTCTCTCGATAATGTTGTTGACCCCCGTTTTATGCTTGAGAAATATCCCTTAGATACATTTCGCTATTATCTTCTTCGGGGCATTCCGGCTCAATCGGATGGAGCTTTTTCTGAAAGGGAGTTAATCGATAAACACAATAATGAGCTTGGAAATGATTACGGCAATCTCATTATGAGGGTTATTAAGCTTTCTTTGAAAAACCTTCCTCCCGAGATTCAGGGGAGAGGTGTAAAACAAAGTATTGATTTCTCGAACACTCTTGAAAAGATGAAAGAACATATGCGCAAGCGTGAGCATAACAAAGCAATGGATGTGCTCTGGGAAGCTGTCAACAAGGCCAATCAATACGTTAATGAAACGGAGCCTTGGAAGTTTAAGAAGGAGCCAGAAACATTAGTTTTTATCATTTATAATTGTTGCTTTGCGATTCATCAATTGGCTCTCTTAATGGGCGCTTTCATGCCTTTTTCTTCGGCAAAAACTCTTGAGTCTTTAAACCCTTCAACCGAGGGGTGGCGCGAACTTAAGTTTGGTGAAACCACTTATCATTTAAAAACCCCTGAACCACTTTATCCTAAAATTGAATAGCGGGAGTTATACAATGTTTGATGCTGTTAATGAGGATATGAAAAAGGCGATGAAGGCCAAAAACAAAGAGAAGACTCAAGCTTTACGCTATTTAAAGTCTATACTTATGGAGAATAAAACAGCAAAGAAGCCTATCGCTGAGCTCGATGTTGTTGTTAAACATCATAAAAGACTGAAGGATAGCTTGGAGAGTTTTCCAGAGGGGCACCGAATGCGGGAGCAAACCTTAAAGGAAATGGAGTTCATCAGTGTTTATCTTCCGAAGCCTTTGACTGAAGGTGAGGTTCAAGAGTTGATCGAACAAATTAAAGCCAAGCTGGAAAAGCCAAATATGGGTGCTGTTATGAAAGAGCTACAGCCTCAGATTAAAGGCAAGTTTGATGGTAAAAAAGCTTTTGAAATGGTGAAAGACTCTCTAACGTGAGCAAGTAAAGCCAATAGGGTAATGATCAGATATAATCTCTTTGTAGAAGCGATAGTAAGTTTCTTTTTTCAATTGGCCTTTAAATATACGTTCTTTGAGAAGTTCAATATTTTGTTCAATTTTAGAAGTATCCGGTACGATGACACCACCTTTAATAGTTTTTAATGTTTTCCACTTTTTTCGGTAGCTTGAGATAACGGCTTCCATTCTTTTGCGACCGATGGATGTCATGGCGCTTCCCGAAGAGTTGCGGACTAAGTACTTAGAGCGAATGAGTGCACCGATTTTTCCATCGGTGAATTTGTATCTGGAGATCTTAAAATGGCTATTGGCTTTGGCACATTCATTGGTTTCTTGTGGGTTGAGAAGGACGTGATCGAGATCGTTGGCTTCTCCTTTAGTGCCATAACCCATCGCCATAGTAGTTGGTACGTTTCCAAAAAGGTCAAACTCCTTATCTGCGATAAGTTCTTTCCAGTAGGGGTTCCTTTGGGATACGTTCATGTCCCCTAGGTAAAAAATGTCTTTTTGCCGGTAACGTTTTTTCATTTCAATCATAAGGTCGAGAATTATTTTAATTTCTGCGAAGCGTGCGTAATTTTGTTTGGTTACCCCTTTTCCTATTTCTCGGTAGTCTTCCACTCCGAAGGAAGGTCTTAAGATCTTACGCATATCTTCAGGGTTTGCTGGAGAGGTAAAAGTCGTGTGAGAGGTTATGGCCGTAAAGGTAAATTTTCCACTTTTAAAGTTGGCGATAAAGGGTCGACGTGAGAAGACATCTCTGACGACTTTTCCTAAAAAGCGCGAGGTGAGGTCGGGAAAGCAAGCGAAAGGTAGACCGTCCTTATGATCAGTTCTTTTTGAACAATGCTCGTTAGCAACGGGAATGACTTTTTTTGCGCGGTAAAAGAAACCTGTATGCTCCCGGTGATGAGAATTTTGGGTTCCATCGGCTATAGGGGATAAAATTAGGGCCCAAGAGTCATCAAACTTTCTCAGCTCAGAGAGAATTTTCAAAAAACCAGGGAGGCGGTACAGTTTGGCTGCTTCCTTTATTTGGTCTGGATTTTGAGAAATATAGTTGAGAACTTTTTTATTATTTTCCTTATCTTTTCCTACTGTGGGGAGAAGTTCTTGGGCGGCGAGGAGATCATATTGATTTGCTAGTTGAGCTAAAATTTTAAGATCTTTAAAACGACTGACATCGGAGCCTACGTTCCAGGAGTTAAAACTTCCTATTCGGACGAACTTATCCTTTCCTTGGTCGTACTTTTTGTAGGCTTTAGAGTTATAATGCTGATAATTTTTTGAGCACACAACAGAGTATTTATTTTTTACGACCCACTTTTTAAATTGGTGGCATTCCTCTAGGGCATTTCTAAGAAGTCCTGGTTCACTGGCTTGAATAGAGTTGTGGAAAGGCGCTGAAAACCCCATCACAAGGTAAAAAGTAACGAGGGGTTTGAAGGGGCGGAGCATATATTCGACCATAAAATTCCTATAAAAAATTTAGATCAATACCTTCAATAAATTCGATCCTATCAGGGGCTACTTGAAATGACGAATGTATTGGGAAGCCGTCGACGCTTGGTGCGTTATTCGTTAATATTGTGAGAGAGGCTTTCTCGTATAGTTTTAGAGAGCTTGGGTTTTATGCTGTTAGTATTTTTAAGATTGGCTTTTAATCGTTTTCAGACTGGGCTTTATCGATTAAGCGATAAAATTGGCGGAGGTGCCGGTCTTCAGAAGAAGAAATATTGGATTGAAAAATTCTTGGCAGTAAAACATTTTGTCCAAGGTAATGAATGGCTTTTCTTCCCGAATCTGTTTGGCTAAGTTTTTCCCAATCAAAGTCACCGCTGTCATAGAGAACCTGGTGAGTGATGGTCCAGTGGTCATGCTTATTAACATCTAAGTAATGTTGTGCCACCTCTTCAGTGAACCTTTCTGCGAAGCCACCGTCAGTGTTATCCCTAATAATGGCTTGACCTACGGCTTTTTTGATTTCCTGGATGGCGGTAGCACTGATATTTATTCCCAGTATACTAGGGACAATATAGGTCTCTTTGATAAGAGATAAAACTTTTTCTCCTTGAGAGCGTTCAGGCTGAATGATTCTTCTAAAGTCATAACTTTGGGTCATTTTTTTAGCTAGACTTTCTAATCGTTTGTATTTAGAAAAAATTCTTTGTTGCTCTTTTTTTTCACTACTAGACATGCAACCAGGTCCCCAGCATTTAATGCGGTTGTAAAATTGGCTGAGTTCTTTTGTTTTCATTTGAGTGAGGAAGCCTTGAAATTGTCGATAAATAATCTGACTGACCACTGCTAAAGATAAGTGATCAATGAGCTTTGATTCTTGAAAAAAATCTCGAGCTTCTCCAACATTCATCTCTTGAGGTTGTTTATTATAGGCTTTTAGAAAATTTTTGAGCTCTCCTTTGAAAACGACTAACTCTGTAATCATTGCAGGTTCATCATAGATGAATCCTTGGTCGAGAAATTGCCCTGTGACTTCAACAAAATTGGTGAGGGCTGTCAGACCCATCTGGGCACTAATTAAACGTTCATTGGGTGCGAATGCTTTCATTTTTAAGTCTTGATTAGGATTGTGTGAAACTATTTTAAATTTTAGAATGTGCTCTACTAACTCTAAATCTAAGAATTTTCGAAGAACTTTTTCTTTTTTGCTTCCTCTAACTCCATAACTTATGCTGGGAAGAGATTCGATGACATACTCTCGAAACCCTATCATAATTTTGTCTTCGATTTCTTCTTCACACTTGGCTGTCATCTCGTTAAAAAATTCTTCGTTAAGATCTGGATTTTGAGCGATAACATCGATTAAAGTTTCAATGTCACTTTTTTCTTGGCTTTCTTGATCATTGATGAGTGCCAGTAGAGAAGCTGAATATTTTTTTGTTAATCTTATTTGCAGGGGAAGGTTAAATACCCTGGCTTTCCAGGTTTTGTTGAGTCTTTTATTTCGGGCTTTTTGGATAATAACGGACCACGTTGTGTCGGTGTAACAATTGTTAGCTAGAGAAATTTGGTCTTTATGGTGGGGTGAAGAGACTTGTTTGAAATCTTCAATTTTAGCATTTGATATGTTGAAACTGATATCTAACTCAGCAATTCTTACGCATGCTTTAGCATAATGGCGGAAATCTTCTAAGTTGATAGATTCATCATCTTCTTTGGATTTAATACATTTTGATAAATCCTCTTGATAGATAGGGGTGAGAATAGAAGAAGTTTTTTCAGAATTGAGGGGAAAGTGGTTGGATAATTCTCGTTCAAGTTTTTTCTTGGCTAAAAGAAAAACTTTATCTCCCTCTCTTTTCTTTTCACACTTTTTAAGGGCTTTATGAAAAGGGTGGTTACTGTTGGCCGGAAATTCTTTGAAGCATTCTGAAAAATTTTCTTGTATTTGATTGGCTGCAGCTTCTCTTTCTGATTCGATGGAAAGAACTTTTCCAATATTTTTAATAATTATCCAAGGACTAAGTTCTAAATGGGCTCGGGTGAGTATATCATTAGCAGTGATAGTTAATCCGCGCGTTCTCTCTTTTTCGTAGGAAGATTCGAGGTGGGAAGCGAGATGGGTTTTAAAACCTTTGGAGCTATCACCCGTGAGGAGGCGGTTGAGGTCAGCATTGAATTTTTCTCGAGCCCTTTGTGAAAAATCGGCATCTTCACCTTCTTCTGATAGGGAAAGGTTTAAATACTCTTTTAGATGTCCGTTGATGGTTACTTCAACTGCATTGGGGAGTCCTTGAAAGAGTGCTTGATCTAACTCCTCTAGAGAACGGGCTTTTTCAGATTGGTTTTTGAAATGCCGACCAATCTTTTTTAATAAACGCTTTCTTTTAAGGTTTTCGCTAATTCCCCAAAATTGGTTTAAATACGACTCTAGTCCTCGAGGTGCCATTTGAGAGACTGATTTTTTAATGACTTCAACTGTACAGTATTCACGGTATTCATCTAGATGGGCAAGCATATCGTTAAATGTATTTTCCTCTTCAAGTCGTTCTGCTAAGCAATTGTTGAGATCGTCTTTGACTTGGGCTATTTCATCGCTTTTCAATTCTATTGGGTAGGTTTTGAAGAATTCCAGATTAGAGAATAGGTTAGAAATATTCTCTCCCGATACTTCCTCTACAAGTTGAATGGTGAGATCTCTGCCACAAGTAATATTTTTTTCTTCGAAGTCCTCGATTTTTTGTTCTCTTTCTGACTCAGTGGCTATACCAAGGGCTTGGAGAGGTTTTTTTAGACAGCTTTTGTAGAGTTGACTGAAGCGAATTCTTATTTGGGAGAATTTGTTGCGATCCTCTGGATAGACACTAGCGAGTTTACGACTTATTCCACTCAAGAATAGCTCTTCTTGTAAATAAATTTGAGAGTATTTCAAGCAGAAGGCGAGTTTGTCAGGATCTTCAACTTTGGGACATTTAAGGGAGGTTTTGGTGGAAACCTCATTCGCGAGAGTTAGTATAAGCTCATCATTTCCCTTCAATATGCTTCTGACCTCTTTAGAGCCTTGGACCTGCTCGTGTGAAGCTACTTTTAGAACTTCAATTAATACTTTTTGATAGCAATTTTTTATTCCGGTATTAGATTTTCTTGAGAGAGATGAGATGTTTAACTCTAAGAAATCAGAGTGTTTTTTTAATACTTTACGATTTGCCAAACAAGTATGAAACTGATTTTGAAATTTTTTCTTTACTTCGAATGCAAGGTTAATTTTATGAGAAGTGATTTCTTTTAGAAGTTCTTCGGCTACTTGTATTCCTACGGCTAGAAGAGCTAGAGCTTCACAATTTTCTTTAGTTTCTTTTTCTTGCACTTCTTTTTCTTGGCGCCTCTTTTCTTTTAAAGCTTTGGTCATGCATTCATTAAAGTATTTTTCTGAAGAGAGGTAGTTTATATTGGAGTATTGACCATAAATCTTTTTGGCTTTGGCTAAAAAGAGTGGTTTTTCTAATGCTGAGAAAAAGATATCTGTGCCTTTAATTTTGTAGACAGGTTTATGATTTGCCAGAGTTGTTGTTAGTTCGATACTGCTTTCTTGAATAAGAGAGGACATTTCTGTTGTTGAAGGGCCTTGTGCTTCGAATGACATTTTACCTTTTCGAGTAATTGTGTACTCAAATCGCTCAAATAACTTCTTTGTTCCTGGTCGTTCTAAGTAGAGGAAGATTTTCCCTCCCTCTCGATTGAGTTGCTCTCCATCGACCGAAAGAATGAGTTCTCCTGTAGAGGCTCTTATATTAAACTTTCTTTTTTCGGTTTTGAGAGAGAGTCCTTCGAGGTTGTTTTTTTCAGGGTTTGAGGAAGAGACTAAAGAGAGTCGAATGAGCTTGCCTTCTTGGTTGAGAAGGCCGCGTATTTGGACTCCTCCGTTGAGGTGAGGAAGGTCGATGAGGTTTATGCTTTTGAAACCTTCATTGTTAATGTTTTGTGAAAGGTTAATTTGATCCCATTGATCGATGAGAGAGCTGAGCTGTTTTTGGGCGATAGGCTTTGTAAAATCGAGGTGAAGTGCCGGGCACTCTTTTGATAGCAGGTATCTTATTTGATGTATTTCTTTGGTAAAGGTGTCAATGAGGTTTTTATTGATCTTGCTAGTAGTTAAAATGTCGTGAGTTTTGGAAGAGGCTTGGTCTAATTTTTGATTTGTATCGACTGGAAAGGGGCCATGCCAGTTAACTGAGGGATCCATTCGGTTTTTAATCTGAAAGCGAATGAGCATCTGTTTGGGGTCAAATTCGAGAACAATATGGGTTTGCCCTTGGCGATCTTGGTGCAAGGGGATGAAATTGGCAGCAAGGCTACTTGGCGAAAGAGCTCTCAATAATAATATGAAAGTTAGTATTTTTAAATAGTTAGACATCCATTCGTCCCACCTTAAAAGAATTTCCGCTACTCGACCCTGTCGGAATGACATACCCATCTCTTTAAGCTTGAAAAAAGTTATTTTTCTTTTAAAGTCATCAAGAATTCGCTCCGAAAAGTTTTAGGTAGGTAAAAATCAGAGCTTTTTAATTATTGAAAACTAAATAAGAAATTTTGAAATGTAAGAGGAAAATTGTTATGAAGAGAGTGCCATTTGTATTGTCTATTTTTTTATTAACTTTGAGCTTAAACGTATGGGCTGCCGGGAGTGGAAAGCTTGTTGAGCTTATTGTTAGTGAATCTGGATTGGTGGAGATGCTGTCCAAGCGAGGTGTTGAAGGAGCCTCGGCCAACCGGGTAGAGGGATACGTTAGAAGTTCACTTCTCTCTCTCAATCGCAACTCTAAACCGTCGCCTGCCCAATTAAAGAAAGTGCTTATTGAATTAAAAGAAGTTCGTATTGATAGCAAATACAAAAGACAGCTTTTAAGCTTGCTTGATAAGGATGTCGACAGTCTCTCTAAGAAAGACTTGGTCGACGCTGTTAATAATTTGATTTATATTGCCAATCGGTATGGTTATAGAAAGGGAACACTCTTGGCTTGTGCTGAATGTGTGAGCGATACTTTAGGGCGCCATGGATTTAAATTTACTCTTGAAGAAGTGAGTGATTCTAATGTTCGACAAGTCCTAGAGAGTATGATCCCTAGGACACCACAGGAAGTCACTAAAAAGATTTCACAGTGGATGGGGCGTTCTAAAGCAGGAGATTTCTCTCGGACTTCTCGTAAGCTTGTTGCTCGAGAGGAGAGAAAAACTTTAGCCGTCTTTTTGGCGATGGCCCAAAAGAGCTCTCCAGCAAGTCGGACACAAAAAGAGTTCATTGATGCTGTGATGGATGTTTCTAAACGACCAGGTGGAAGTGTTAAACTTCTCGATCCAGATAACCCTCACAAACTTTGGAAATTGTTTGATAATCAGAGTTTAAGTGAAGACCTTTTGAGGGAGTGGACAGCCGTTTTAAGAGAGACGGCAGAAGTGGCTAAAAATGATGTTAGCAAGAAGGAAGCTTTCTTCAAAGTTCTTAAAAAGAGGGCCGGAGACGATCCCGTTTTACAAGAGCAGGTCAATGCTCTTAGGGTTAAAGGTTGCTATTTTAAATAAGCTTTTATTGATCGTTGGCATTTTTTTGGAAAAGTTTAATCTTTTGATTCTTGGCGTGCTCTAGTACTTTGAGGGTTAAAGATTTTCTTGAAGAGTTCGATAAATTAAATAGAATGAATTTTTTTTTATTTTTCCTTGCATTGATGAGTATTTCGTCAAGCTCAATAGGTAAAGAGCGAGAGCCGCTAGATAATGCCGTTGATAATATCCATAAAATCAATGAAATAGTTTCTCAGGTTGGGTTTGTTGAGAGAACTTGTCACCAGGGTGAACTCTCTCTAGGGAGTCCTTGTAACATTCCAGGTGTTGGTAATAATTGGGTTAAAAATTGTGAAAAATTATTTGAACAGGGAATTTCTGAAGATGCTCTTAAGTATGCATTAAATGTGATTAAGTTAAATGCAGTAAGTTTTAGAACTCATAAATGCTATAAAATGCAGGATCATCGGCATTATTCCATGCAAGGGATGACTAAAGAAAAGTTTCAAACTGAGATGAATCGAGGGATAAAAAATAAGTGCCAATTTATTATTAATGATACAAGAGATCGTTATGATAAAAAATATGATTGCCGTAGAAGAATGTACTATATTGATCTTTGCCAGGGTGGGGAGCCGAAGGTGGTAAAGTCGTATTTTAATATGGGCACAGGCACCTGTCGCAAAGGGCGAGGGTTTGTTGATAAGCCGGGTTTGCACACGACTCTTTTAAGGGCTTTTCTTACTAACACTCAGTATTTTGATTTTGCTAAAAATAATGGGCCTTATAGTCAACTCAAAAGAGATGTAAAAAAATTAATGGGCAAAAAAGAAGCGACTTCTTTGCAGCTTTTCGGTTTACAGAACACAAATAGTAGAGCTTCTTTGGACAATAAATATATCCATCTTTCGCCATATAAATCTTCTTGGGGTTGCCCTAGTATTGCTAAAGAAAATTATTATATGATTCATGAGCTTGCCAATAATGGACCTAGTCTTGTCTTAAATTATGGTGAAGAAATGGAGGACATTAACGAATGCACACAGTAATAAAATTATTTGCGCTGATGTCTTTTTCTTTTTTAATTTGGGCTGACGACTACCCAAGGTGTTTTGAGATAGACAAGAGCCAAATTGTAATAAAGAGAGGGGGCTCTAAAAATATTTTTCATTTGAGATTGGCTTCTAAGAAAGAGTTTGACCTTACCGTCTATTGTTTTAATAACCAGAGTGCTTATACTTGTATAGCTGATGATGATGGCGGGCAATTTGAGTTGGGTCATACGAGTGTGGTTATGAAAAGCAAGCTTACTTTTGGGAGCCCTGAGAAATCGATAACATTAGGGGCACGGAAGAAAAAAGCCGTTTTGAAGAAATGCTCAAAATGATGGGAAGTTTCTAGAGAAGGGAAATCAAAGTTTATTGATTTGGGCAGTGAGACGGCTTGTTTTTCTAGCTGCTGTATTGCTTTTAACAATCCCTTTTTTAGCGAGGCGTGCGAGAAGGGATTGAATTGTGGGAAGAAGTTTTGAGGCTTCAGCTTTATTGCCATCGGAGATAGCTAAACGCATTTTTTTAATTGCTGTCTTGGTCGTTGAGCTGTGGGTACGGTTGAGGATTGTGCGAGTTTTAGTTTGTCGAACTCGCTTTTTTGCCGATTGGTGATGAGGCACAGTGAACTCCTACTCTTTACCTAGCTTTTCTAGCTATTTTTGTTGCGTTTCAACATAATTTATTAGACCCCTGTTTCTATTCTAATTTCCAGGTGCTGACAAGGTTTTATTTGATAATCCGACCCCTCAAACGTATTATCCCCAAAATTTTCATAGTCATCTTAATTAGAATTGCAGTGATAGTAAGCCAGGCGAATCAGATAAGATTTCAAGCTTTTAGTCTAAGTAAATGACCTAAAAAAGGAGTTTCCTCTATGAGTAGCGGTGGCGTCATCAAAACGATTGGAGTTGTTGGGGCTGGCCAGATGGGGCGTGGAATCGCCCAGGTGGCGGCGATGAGTGGTTTTGGCGTTCAACTATTTGATATCGCCCAAGAATCTTTGGATTTTGGGCTAGAGTTTATTAAGAAACAGCTGCAGCGGGGAGTAGAGAAGGGAAAGTGGAAACAAGCTTTTGTTGATGAGACCCTTGAACGCCTTTGTCCTGTAACCGGCTTGGCTCAACTGGCTCAGAATGATCTCATTGTAGAGGCGGCTACCGAAAATAAGACCATTAAGTTTAGAATTTTTCAGGAACTAGATGTGCTGGCGAAGCCAAAGGCTATCCTAGCGACCAATACCTCCTCTATTTCTATCACAGAGATTGCTGCGGTAACTAAGCGCCCAGAAAAGGTTGCTGGTATGCATTTTATGAATCCCGTTCCGGTCATGAAGCTTGTGGAAGGTATTCGTGGTTTGGAAACGAGTGATGAAACTTTTGAAGCTGTCGAATCGGCGGCAAAGGCTATGGGGAAGACCTTTATTAGGGTCAACGATGTTGCAGGTTTTGCTATTAATCGCATTCTAATGCCTATGATTAATGAGGCTGTTTATGCCCTTTATGAAGGAGTCGCTTCTATTGAGGATATTGATCAAGGGATGAAACTGGGAACAAACCAGCCGATGGGGCCTTTAGAATTAGCCGATTTCATTGGCCTTGATACGTGCTTAGCCATTATGGAAGTCCTGCATGATGGACTGGGGGATACAAAGTACCGACCTTGTCCACTGCTGAAAAAATATGTTTTAGCTGGGCGAATGGGAAGAAAGTCGGGGAGAGGTTTTTATGTCTATAGTTAGGGATTACGAAACGCTATTGGTTCAAATTGAAGACTCTATTGCAGTGGTCACGGTCAATCGTGAAAAAAAACTCAATGCTCTCAATTCGAAAGTCTTAAACGAACTTAAAGGACTTCTTGAGTCGATTCTCCTTGAAGATAAGGCTTTTTCTCTAAAAGGCATGATCCTGATTGGGGCGGGAGAGAAAGCCTTTATTGCAGGAGCCGATATTAGGGAAATGTCGGATATGACTCCTGAACAAGCTAAGACTTTTGGTGAGCTTGGCCAAGAGGTCACGCTTCTCTTTGAAAAACTCCCGATACCCGTGATTGCCTGTGTAAATGGCTATGCGCTTGGTGGGGGTTGTGAAATGGCAATGAGTGGTGACTTTATCTACGCTACGGAAAATGCGGTCTTTGGTCAGCCAGAGGTTAAGCTCGGTTTAATACCTGGATTTGGAGGAACTCAGAGGTTGTCTCGTTTAATTGGACGCAACCGCGCTAAAGAAATGATTTATTCGGGACGAAATATGAAGGCAGAGGAGGCGTTCCGAGTGGGTTTAGTCGTTAAACTTTTCTCCAATAAAGAAGAGCTGATGCTCGGTGCTCGCCAGACTCTTGAGCTTATTAAGGAAGCTTCGCCAAAAGCAGTCTGTTTGTCTAAAAAAGTTCTCAATGAGGGAAGTGATTTAACTATTGAGCAAGGGTTGGCTTGTGAATTAAATCAGTTTGCCGCTATTTTTGACTCGGGAGATATGAGAGAAGGTACAAAGGCTTTTGTTGAAAAGCGGGCTCCGCAATTTACTGGTCGTTGATTTATAAGGGTTGAGAATAATGAGTTTGTTGTTAGCAGAATACCAAGAAATAAGATCTATGATCGCTAAATTTAGTGATTCTGAAGTAGCCCCTTTAGCTGCTGTGATTGATAGTAAAGGAAAAATTCCTAAAGAGTTGGTGGCTAAACTTTCGGAAAATGGTTTTATGGGAAGCTTTGTTCCTGAAGCTTATGGTGGTGCGGGGATGGACTATACTTCTTACGTGCTCCTGATTGAAGAGCTTAGTCGTTCCTGCGCTTCAACGGGCGTGCTAGTTTCAGCTCATTCATCTTTAGCGACTTGGCCAATTCTTCAATTTGGAAGTGAAGAACAGAAGCAGCGGTTTCTTCCTAAATTAGCTTCGGGGCAGTGGATTGGATGCTTTTGTCTATCGGAGCCCAATGCTGGCTCTGATGCAGGCTCTTTGACAACGCTGGCTGAGGACAAGGGAGATCACTACCTCCTTAATGGCGTTAAAAATTGGATTACTAACGGTAAAGAAGCCAGTTTAGCTGTCGTTTTTGCTAAAACTAAAAAAACGGACGACCATAGGGGGATTAGCGCTTTTGTTGTCGAGGCTGATAGTCCTGGCTTTGAGGTCCAAAAAGAAGAGGATAAGCTCGGAATTAAGGGTTCTTCAACGACTCAGATTGTTTTAGAGAAAGTTAAGGTCCCTAAAGAAAACCTGCTCGGTCAAGAGGAAAAGGGGTTTAGAATAGCTTTAGCAACCCTTGATGGAGGGCGAATTGGCATTGCTGCTCAGGCGCTAGGAATAGCTCAGGCAGCCTTTGATTATGCGAAGAGTTATAGTCTTGAAAGAGTTCAATTTGGAAAACCTATCGCTGATCTTCAGGCTATTCAATTTATGTTAGCTGATATGAGCATTAAAATTGCTGCAAGCCGTCTTCTCATAGCTGAAGCGGGCCGACTCAAAGATGCTGAAATGCCTTACTCAAAGGAAGCTGCTCAAGCGAAAACTTTTGCCTCTGAAGCCGCTATGTGGATTACCACCAAGGGAATCCAACTTTTAGGGGGCAATGGCTATACCAAGGAATACCCTATGGAGCGCTACTTTCGTGATGCTAAGATTACAGAAATTTATGAAGGGACTTCCGAAGTGCAGCGAATTGTTATTGCTGCTAACGAACTTAAAAGTTTACGTTAGGTTGTCAGCCTTTGACTTAAATAGTAAGAAATGAGATTGCCTACAGTGTTTTAGGCAAGGGGTAGAACCCGTGATTTTAAAAAAGCTGCTGGAGAGTATGGTTATGGCGAAGAAAAAAGCTAAAAAAGTTGCTAAGAAGAAAGTTGTTAAGAAGGCAGCTAAGAAAAAAGTGGCGAAAAAGGTCGCCAAGAAAAAAGTAGCTAAAAAAGCGGTTAGGAAAAAGGTCGTCAAGAAAAAAGTAGCTAAAAAAGCGGTTAAAAAGAAAGTTGCTAAGAAAAAAACAGTAAAGAAAGCCGTTGCTAAAAAAACAGCAAAGAAAGCCGTTGCTAAAAAAACAGCAAAGAAAGCTGTTGCTAAAAAAACAGCAAAGAAGGCTGTTGCTAAAAAAACAGCAAAGAAGGCTGCCGCTAAAAAGATAGCTAAAAAAGTCACCAAGAAAGCTGAAACTAAAAGTACTGCGAAGAAAAAAGAAGAGATTTTAGTTTCCCCTTCAGCAAAGAGCTCACCTAAAAAAACACCAAGGAAAAAGGTTAAAGTTTCTGCAGCTGCAGAAGCTGCAATTAAAGAAAAACTGGTTGAAAGTGTTGCTAATCTCAATGAAGAGTTTTCTTTAGCAGAGAT
This sequence comes from Bacteriovoracaceae bacterium, assembly GCA_965206965.1. Taxonomy (GTDB): domain Bacteria; phylum Bdellovibrionota; class Bacteriovoracia; order Bacteriovoracales; family Bacteriovoracaceae; genus CBDBLK01. The sequence continues at coordinate 1,607,121 of OZ242254.1, forward strand.
TTTTGGGGCTATTCGTCAACTTGATTTCTTTCAGAATGAATCCGATGAATGTCAGGAGAGAAATTGTGATAACCCAGCCAGCACTGGGGGCTTTTGTCGTTTTCATTATATAAAGAATTGGAAGGACATTAAGAAAAAAGTCAAAGTTTTGGAGGAAGGCCATCTTCAAGAACTTATTGAATCCATGGTGGAAAAGTATTCTCTTAAATTTATCGAGACTATGTTGAGTGACTTAGCTGATGAGAAATCATTCTTTGCTGTTTTAGAGGATATGGATATCGACGCAGCTGATGAATCTTTTGATGATGTTGATGAGGATGCTGGCGATGATGATCAGGACATGGCCTACGAAACAAAGGTTGGCAATAAACCCGTTTTTGATGAGTAAAAAGGTTTTTTCTTAACCACGGTCAATTTTTCAAACAATGAGTTTATCTCTTACGTATTAAGCATTTGGTTGGCTTGGATTGTTAAGGATACGATTTCTCGTGTAACTTGATAATAGAAAGTTTGATTTTTGTGCTTTGTTTCGGTCCAAACGCTTATGTACTCGTTCCAGTTTTCACTACTAAAAAAAGAGTCGTAAAAAACACCTATTGAGTCGACTAAAAGATCAAAAAGTTTTTTAGGATCGTCTTCTTTCTCGAGGTCTGCGCTAGCTGCATAAGTGACGGGAAGTTTATTGAGGTCATCCTGGTCCAGATAAGAAACCGCTAAAAAAACTTCATTGGGATAGGTTAAACCATAGACTTGAAATGATTTTCCTCCTTTTTCACATTGGTTTTGGTAGAGAGAGAAGAGAGTTGTTTCCACTTTCTCTTTCCACTTTTCAGGGAGAAAGATGCCTGAGTGGTTTTGTTCTTTTCTAGAAAGCATGAATTACCCCCTTGGAAGCTTACGACGCGGCACTTTACACTATTTTTATTGAGCTTACAAGAAACCCTCTAGGCAGAGAGAGCTGTTTTTCCTTAACAAGAAGTTTCGATGAAAGGGTAGGTGAGAGAGCGTGAAGATGGTCGAAAAGTCTTAAGTATGTTTTAATAGCTTCACGATATAATTTAGTGTTTTTTGCTGAGGAGGCTTTTATGGCCGTTTATATATTATCTGGTGTGCGCACTCCTAGTGGGAGTTTTTTGGGAAGCCTATCTTCTCTTCGGGCTCCAGAGTTAGGGGCAGAGGCTATTAAAGGTGCTCTTGAAAGAGCTCATATTAAACCAGGTCAAGTTGACGAAGTTTTTATGGGGCATGTGATTCAGGCTGGTGTTGGTCAGGCTCCCGCTAGGCAAGCTGCTTTATTGGCTAACCTTCCTCAATCTGTTCCTTGTACAACAGTGAATAAAGTTTGTGGTTCTGGTTTGAAGACGATTATTTCTGGAGCTCAAACCATTAAAGCTGGTGACAACCAATTAGTTTTGGCTGGTGGTATGGAAAATATGTCTCAGACGCCTCACTTGCTTAGTGGCAGTCGCCACGGCTTTAAGTTTGGTCAAGCCGAAATGAAGGATGCTATGCAATGGGATGGGTTATGGGATGTTTATTCTGATCGCCCGATGGGAAATTGTGCAGAGGAATGTGTCCGTCAATATTCTTTTACGCGAGAAGAACAAGATGCCTTTGCTATCGAGTCTTTTAAAAGAGCTCAAAGGGCCATAGAAAGTGGCATTTTTAAAAAGGAAATCATTCCTGTTAAGGTCAAAGGACGAAAGGGCGATGTCGTTGTCGAGAGCGATGAAGGGCCATTTAAAGCTAAGTTTGACAAAATTCCTGCTCTACGACCTGCCTTTGAAAAGGGGGGAACGATTACAGCGGCTAACGCTTCTACGATAAATGATGGGGCTGCCGCCGTTGTTCTTGGTGGTGATCAATACAAAGACCAAGCCAAATTTAGGATTGTTGCCTATGCTGGGCATGCTCAAGATCCAACCTGGTTTACGACAGCTCCCGTTGAAGCAATGAAAAAATGTTTAGAAAAATCGGGGCTTTCTTTCAATGATATAAATCTTTATGAAATTAATGAGGCTTTTGCTGCTGTCACTATGGCGGCGATGAGGACACTTGAACTCGATCACTCTAAGGTTAATATTTATGGGGGTGGGGTTAGTCTTGGTCACCCAATAGGTGCTTCTGGAACGAGAATAGTGGTGACATTGATGACGGCTATGGAGAATGAAAAAGCTAAATACGGAATGGCTTCTATCTGTATAGGTGGAGGAGAAGCTTTGGCTATGATTTTAGAGAGGGTATAAATTACGCTAAAATGGATTGATAGCGGTTATATTTAGGGAAGAATGAGATGTCAGGCACAGCAAGGTCAAATGTTAAAAAATCAGGTTTAAGGGCCTATAAGGCAGGGGACATTATTTTTCAGGAGAATGATGTTGCCGAGTCTCTCTTTATTATCCAATCGGGTCAAATACGTCTTTATCGTCCTAAAGGAAGGGGCTTTATTGATCTCGCGGTCTTGCGGACGGGGGAAGTGATTGGAGAGATGGCCTATTTCGATGAAAAAAATCAGCGTCGAAGTTGTTCAGCAGCGGCGATTGTCCCCACTGATGTCATTGAAATTTCTTTTCAGGCTTTTGAAAAAACAATGTCGGGATTAAATCCCTGGCTTAAAATCATCATCAATACCTTAGTGGATCGATTGAGGTCGGCAAATGAAAAAGTTAAGTCTTTAGAGCCAAATTCTGTAGGGTTTGGGAAGCAAGGGCGTATTGCTGATTATACTTTTTTTCACACTAAAGATGTGATGAGAATTCTTTCGACGTTTTATTTAGTGATCAATAACTATGGAGAGCAAAAGGATCCTTTTTGGGAAATTCACGTCAATAGGATTAGGTTCTTCATGTTTGATGTTTATAATATTCCCGAAATTAAATACGAAGAATTTACTAATATGTTGAAGTCTGAATATTTTATCTCTATTGGTGATGATGAGGATGGGCTGCCAAAAATTATTAAAATTGAAGACCCTGAAAGATTTCGAGAAATGATGGTCTTTTTTAATAATCAACGAATACTTGATGATGAGAAAAAACTTAGAATTTCTTTTAAGTGTGAACGATTCTTGCAGAGGATTATAGAGCAACTTGAAGAAGCAGAAGTGGATAAACCGAGATGGAAAGCCGATATTACGGTTATTTTGGAAGACTTTAAAGCCCATAATATTCCTATTACAGAGAGAGACCTCCGCGATGCAGTTGAAGCAGGGTTTGTAGAAGACATTCTTGTTGGTGAGGGAAATAAACTAACTTCGGTTATTAATTACGAAAAGCTGCAGAAAATGTTTCCTTCTATTCGCATGATGAACGCCGTTAAGCGAATTAATGAAGCTAAGGCCGGAGAGAGGAAATCTTAATTCCATTTTAATAAGTAGGCTAAAGTGATCCGAGAGGATCGTAAACAACCTCTATCGAATCCCCATTAGAATAAGTCGCGTTTCCAAAAAGTTGAAGTATATAACCGGATTTGTATTCAGCGGGTGTTCCTCCACAGTATTCTCGACTATTACTTGGATTTGAACAAATCTTTTTATTTTTTTTAATTTTGATATTTTTTGATTTAAAAAATTTGGGTTGATTGTACTCTTTGAGAAGTTGCCAGCCATTTGTGTTATGTCTGGGAATAGTGGTTCCATTGATTTTGAGAACAATAGAACTTTCGTCTGGCTTTGAGGGAATAGCGACATAACCAAAATAATCTTTGGGGGATTGGGTCTTTACAGTTAGGCATTCAGGGTAGGTGACTCTGGCGCTTCCGTGGAGTTGGATTAAATAGCCAGTAAAAGATTCACTTCGAGGAGTGGGGTAGTAACGTATTTTTTTAGTTCGAACGCTATTAACAAAAGTAAAGCCATTACTTGAGCTTTTTGGAATGGAAACTCCATCTTTGAAAACTCTGATTTCATTAGGGTCAATGGCAGGGGCACCGCTGCTGGCGACGGGCCAGTAATCGTATTTGTAACCGATAAGGGTATCTTGAATCGTTGAATTAATGCCGTCGAAAATTTTGCCAAAATTGCTCACGCTACAGATATCATAGCTGTCGTAATTGAGAATGTTCAAAAAGGCATCGGTGTGTAAATCTGTTCGGGTAGCCTGATCGTTGGGAGAAGTTCCCCCTGAGTAGGGAGTTGTATAAAGTCGAGAGCTAATTTCTTTGTAAACTAAGTTTCGTTTCCAAAAAGAGAGATTGGAGCAAGTGCTACTTTCATCTTTCATGGCTACGATAGAGTGAAACCTTAGCATTTGGAGATCGAGGCTAGTGGTACCGCTACAGTTTTTTCCATTGGGGACGGTGTACTTTCCCCTCTGGCACAAGAGTTTGTGCAATTTATTTTCGACGTGTTGAACTCGATGTGAGTTGATGGGCCAAGAACCAGTCACCCAAGAGTTGTCGTCTTGGTTGGACATAATGACAACGTTTAAATTGGCTCCAGAGCGAAAGATGCCTTGGGATCGTCCGTACTCAATCAAATCGATGGCCCTTTGGACTCCCGCCTCTCTCGAGCCTGAGACTGTGGTAAAGCTGAGAGCATTGGGTGCCTGCTCCCAAGGGATGAGAATATTTTTTGCGGCGGTTGTCAGCCCTTCGGGATCGCTCGCCACTAGTCTGGCTTGAGAATTGGTAGAGTCACTAGTATTGATAAGGAGGGGGGCGAGCAGAATGCGGAAGTCAAATTTAGTGGAAACCTGCCTAATAGTGTTGTTGAGGGCCGCTTTCGTTTGGTTGTTAATAAAATAGGTAGATGTAGAGTTGTCCCACAGGAAGAGAAAGTCGACTTGAGGTTTAGTGTAGTGAAAGGAAGCACAGCGACTGCTTGACCAGGTCTGTATGCGGGTGGAAACCGAAGAGACTTGCTGTTTGACTTTACCAAACTGCTCTTTTCCACAAGAGGTAAGGGCTAAGAAGAGAAACAATGTCAAAACAATCAAGTTTTTCATAGTTTTATTTTTTTAAGGTTTCATACATTAACTCAAACACTTATCGGTTAATTGAGTGAAATCCTTGAGTGGTGACCAAGTAAAAAGCTACGACATAGAATTATCAAGGAGGTAAATTGTTTAACTTATTGAAATGAGGAAATATTACCCCCCTTAACTGGAGTCGCGGTGGCTTTGTAAAATGGAATTACACCGATTCATGAAGGGAGATAAACATGGCTGTTTCTTGGTACTACGTCGATGGAAATGAAAGAATGGGACCAGTCGAAGAATCTGAAATTGGATCTTTAATTCGTCAGGGAAAACTTGATGCTGACAGCTATATTTGGCGAGAGGGTTTTGATAACTGGGAGCACCTAAGGAATGCCGAAGAGTTAGCCAGGTTTTTGATGGCAGTGCCAAGCGATCAAGGGCAGCCGGTGATTCCTAGTGGGGGGCAAGAGGAAGATGATATTAGTGCTATTCCCCTAATGGAAGAGCAGGGTGGGGATCGAAGGTCGAGCAGTTTTGATTGGAGTCACTTGGGTGATGAGGATCAGGTCTTAAGTATTAAAATTGGTTATGATAGAGGGGGTGATGAGGCTGAGTATGGCCCCTTTACGATAAATCAATTGAAGCGAGCTTTTCAAGAAGAGAGAATTAATGAGAAAACTTTTATCTACGCTCCGGGAATGGAAAATTGGATGCTTTTAGGTGATACGCCTTTATTTGAAAAATTTTCTGGAGGGCTTCCCCCTCAAATTGAAGAAGAAGATCGAAGGTTTAATTCTCGCAAACCTTTTGTGGCTCGTTTATTTTTTACTGATCAGGACGCGGTTTTCGAAGGGATTTGCCGAGATATTAGTATTGGGGGATTGCAGGTTTTAATCGCCAATTTTCCAGGTTCAGTCGGTGAACAGGTAAGTATGAATGTGCATCCTGATAATTCAGAGCATTGTTTTGTGGCTTCAGGGAAAATTGTAAGGCTTTTAGAGGGGGGTGCCGGTTTTTCTCTTCGTTTTGAAAACTTGAATGAGGAAGCTTTCGGTGCTATACAGAATTATATTGATCATATCTAGTGGCTTCAAGCCATTTCAAATCCAATTGTGAGCTTATTAACTTCTCAAATCCTCAGTGAAAACGAAAAAAGAAAAATATCTTTTGGTGAGTTTAAGAGCTCAAATGGTGAAGATAAAATCTATTTTAAATCGAATTCTCCCATTGAGTTCGGACAAGGGCCTATTCATCTTATTCTTCTTCACGATTTAGGTGAGTACCACATTCGATATCTCGACATAGGTCATTATTTGATAAATGAATTTGGTAACAAGTTATCTGTTACATGGATCGATTTACCGGGTCATGGCTTTTCTGGAGGAACTCGAGCTCATATTGATGACTTTGACCGCTATTGTGAGGATGTCGGTTTTTTTGTCCGAGAACTTCAAGACAGGGAAAAGGGAGAGGTATTGCTTCTCGGCCAGGGGTTGGGAGCGGTTATTGCTATTAAGCTTCATCAGTTTTTTTTCCATTTGTTGAGAAGGCCTTTAGGTGGACTCATATTGGCTAATCCCGCTTTGAAATTTCGTTGGGAACTCCCTCGGTGGATGCGTAGTTTTATGGGGGGATGGCAAGGTTCTCTTTCAAAACTAAAGCTTCCCTTTCAATTGGAAGGGAAGATGCTGAGTCGTGATCAATCTCAAGTGGAAAGCTATGATTCGGATCCTCTTATCTCTCACACGATAAGCATTGGCTTGTTTAATGAGTTATCTCGTGCTGGCTCGATTGTTAGGACTTCGAGTTATTTTTTGGACATTGCAACTTTAGTTTTGATTTCTGGTCAAGATGGTCTTTATCAGAGTCAAGTGACAAGACTTTTTGCCAAAGGAATGTGCAGAGAGCTTGGTCAAATTATAGATTATCCCAATTGCCGACATGATCTTTTCAATGAGGTTAAACGTGATATTGTCTTTAAAGACATATATAATTGGATAAAAGAGTTGTCTTGAATTTAAAAAAGGATGTGGTGATTCATCTGAGAATATTGACTGTTTTAAGTAAGGCTTTTTTATTTTTTTTAATATTGGTTTTGTTTGATTGTTCTAGTTTGAGCAGAAATTATATCCAAACGGGAGAGTTAACTCTTAGGGGAGGAGTCTATAATTCTCAAAGATGGAGTGATCGCTTAAATTTTGACCGCTATTCTTGGTTTGAAGAGCTAACTTTAGTTTTTGATCTCTTATTGGTACCGGTAGATAAAAGTTCTCCTTTTTATTATTGGTTTTCTACCAGCGAAAAAGAAGCTTTGGCTCGCTGTGAAAAAGCCTTCATTTATTTAAATTATGTACAGGATAGCGATAAAATTAGTAAAGGTATGTTTTTAAAGCAGATGGAAAAATTTGGATATTCCAAAATAGCCATAACATCGTTTAAACAGCATCTAAGAATGCATCCAAGTTACAGTTACTTAAGCTTAAAACTCTATAATACTGCTGCTTTATGCTTGGATAAGTTTGAGGCACCCTTTAAGGGGGAAGCTTTAGTGATTCGCTTTCCTGGATTTAATGAAATTCGCTTACGCCGTTAGAGTTTTCCTCTCTCACTTATAGAGCTTTTTCTTTTTCAAGAATTTCTTTCAATCATCCGAATAAGTTAAGGTGGAGGACCCTGAATGGCGGAGAAAAAGGAACGATTTGGCCGTTATCTTATCTTAGATCATCTTGTTGATGGTGGAATGGCTAAAATTTGTCGAGCTCGTTTTCTCGGTGAGCAAGCCGATAAGGTTGTGGCCATTAAGATGGTTCAGTCTCGGTTTTCTAAAGATGAGGCTTTTAAAAAAATGTTTATGAGTGAGATCAAAGTAACTTTTGGTCTTCTTCATCCAAATATTGTTCAAACATACGATTATGGACTTCACAATAAGCGACTCTTTGTTGCTATGGAATACTGTGATGGTCGAAACCTTAAGGAATACTTGGATCGACTTAAGCAGAAGAAATTTGTCTTTCCTGTTGAGATTTCAATTTATATTATTTCTCAAGTTTGCCAAGGGCTTCATTATGCCCATACTTACACTGATAAACTGTCAGGCAAATCTGCTAATATTATTCATCGTGATATTTCTCCTCATAACGTTATGTTGACTTATGATGGAGCAGTTAAAGTAATTGATTTTGGTATTGCTAAGGCAGACACCAATGAGGATGAAACACAAGTTGGAACGATTAAAGGAAAAATTAGTTACCTTGCTCCTGAGTATATTGAAGGTCTTGAGCTAGATCATCGTTATGATCAATTTGCTGTTGGTATTACACTTTGGGAAATGTTATGTTCGAGGAAGCTATTTAAGGCTTCAAATGATCTTGCTGTTTTGAAAAAAATTCAAGAGTGCAAGATACCTGCACCTTCTTCAGTTAATCCGAATGTATCTAGAGAGTTAGATGAAATTGTTTTGAAAGCTCTTCATAGTGATCGGAGCAAGCGCTTTGAAAATATGGACCAGCTCAATCGCTCCTTGATTAAATTTCTCTATGCTAACTATCCTGACTTTAATGCTAGTGACTTGTCTTATTTTGCTAAAGAGCTATTTAAAGAGGAAATAAAAAAGGATCGTGAAAAGCTTTTCGAGTATGGTAAAATTGATATTAAGCCTTACCTTGAGGACCTCAGAAGTGAGCAAGATGGCGTTGGTGGCTCTAGGAACTCTGAGGAGGTTACGGGTTCATTCTCTGATAGCAATAAAAAACCCACTCAAACTAAAACGAGAAAGCAAGAGCAAGTCTTGGATTTTGGTTTTGAGGAAGGTGATTCAACTCGCTCGAATTTGAGAAGTATTCGTGACAGAGCTTCCCGTACAACTAGAGGTAAAAAAGAGCCAACTTTGATGGATGTTGTGGCAGAAGCAGAGGGTCCTCTAAGTGTTGACATTCCTGATACTAAAGCTAAAAAAGTGGCAGTACCGCCACCACCAAAACCTGATTCGAGAATGGGTGATGGGAAAAATAGAAATCGTAGTAATGGTATTGGTAAGCGAGGGAGAGGACGTTCGACTAAGAGCGAGCCATCTACTTCAGGAAGCACCATAACTCGTACTAGCATTAAAGGAAAAAAAGATTCGAAATTAAAATTAGTGGCTCTTGTAGGAGTCTTGGCTGTCGTCTTTCTGTTTGGGGATAAATCAGCTTTAAAATATCTTTGTAAGGCTGGAATAGTCACTTGTAAGAGAGGGCCTGCTAATATTCGAGTGAAAGAAAAGGTGGAAAAAGTTAGTAATGACGAAAAAAGTGATGCTATTTTAGATGGTTTAGAGGCGAAAGGTGGTAATATCCATTTAATTTTCAAGAACTTTGATAAACGTTCAATGTTTATTTATCTCAATGGGCTTAGTAGAAAGACTGATATATTGAGTCGAATAAAAATTCCTACAAGTAAGACTCAAGTTCTTCGAATTGAATCCCCTGGATTAAAACATTTTGTAAAAACCGTTGATCCAACTGGAGGAAAAGATATTACAGTATCTATTCCCAATATGCCGCAAGAAAACTTTGGTTATCTTGTCGTGGCTCGAGGTTGTCGTGTATCGGGAGAGCTTCACTTTGAGCTCTACGGTGAAAAGCGGGTAGAGAGAATGCCGATAAGAAATCAGTTGGGAATATCCTTTCCTATTAAAGGTGATGACCGTGTACCAGCATCTTCCAATGGGAGTGCTATTTATACGCTTTATTACCAATCACCTAATCAAAGTTTTAGAAAAAAGCTTCTTCTTCAATTTGAAAAAGTAGGTCAAAGAAAAAATCTTTGTGATCTTATCTAGTCTTCTCGTTTGACCTTGGTTTGCTTAAAGATATTATTTTTACGCATATTAAGAAGGCGTATGATTTCTGAAGCTGTTTCTTCTAGGGCTTTGTCTGTAACATTAAAAATTGGCCAACGTTTGTTTTCTTTAAAAATCTTGTTGGCCCACTCTAACTCTTCCATAACATTAGATTCATTAGCGTAATCACCAGTCAAGTTCTTTGCCCCTAAGCGGTTTAAGCGATTGGCTCTAATGTTACTAAGAGCATTTGGATGAATGGTAAGAGCAAATATTTTTCTTTGGTCTATTTTGAAGAGATTTCTGGGGAGCTCTGTTCCTTTGATAAGAGGTATGTTGACTACTTTGTAACCATGAAGCGAGAGAAACACTGAAAGTGGTGTTTTTGAGGTTCGACTGATTCCTACGAGAACGATGTCGGCGAGATGAAGTGACTCTAGGTTTCTGCCGTCGTCGTGATTGAGTGTAAACTCCATTGCTTCAACTCTTTTAAAGTAATCGTCATTAACTTGGTGAAGGAGACCTGGCTCGCTTAGAGGTTCTTCTTCGAAGTAGTTTGCAAATACTGTGAGGGCCGGACCGATAAGGTCGAGAGTTCTAACGCGTTTTATGCGCGCAATTTCTGCGATCGACTCGCGAAGATCAGCTGTTACAATAGTGTAAATAATAAGGTCATGATGAATGGCTGCTTCGGTAAAAATGGCTTCAATTTGTTCTTTTGTTCGTACATTTTTATAGCGGGTAAAGTAGACATCGCGATCTTTAAATTGAGTCATAACAGCTCTGGATATAGCCGTTGCAGTTTCTCCTGTTCCATCGGAAATAATAATGATTTTTAAACGTTTTTTTTGATTCATATCTATCTTGTTATTAATCTAATACTTCGTCTAAAGAGGTTTTTTCACATGTTCGGTGGCTTTTCCAGGGAAAAACCACCGAATGGAATGAAAAATCTTTTAGGGCGAAGCACTAGTAACCTTAGCTCACCAAGTCCATTTTTGTATTTTTTGCACAACGTCTTTAAGAGCTTTGTCTTTTTCATTTAGAGGGTTGAACTGAGTTTTGGGGTGGATTTTGTTGAAAAAAGTCCTTTGTGATTTAGCGAGTTGACGGGTAGAAATGCTAATCCTTTCTTTTAAAGCTTCCTTTGTAGGAAGGTGGCCATCAAGGTAATCTTGTGTTTCCTTGTAGCCGATGGAAAGTAGAGGCTTTTCGTCACCAGTGAACTTTTGAGCAAGGAGTTCTTTAACTTCAGCAATAAGTCCATCATTGAGAATTCTCTCTGCTCTTTTTTGAATAATTTCCCAGTGTTTTTTTTGGGGAATATCTAGATAAAGAGTAAAAACATGCCATTCAGGGTTTTCAGGAATAGAGAAGTCATAGGGGTCTAAATCATCAAATTTTTCTTTTTCTTTTGAAAAAAGTTGACCTGTAAAACGATGGTATTCTACAGCTCGCATTGTTCGATAGTGATCATTTTCATGTATATTTTTAAAAGAGTTGATATCGTTAGTTTGCAGGTACTGGCGAAGAGGGGCAATGCCTTTGGCTTCATAGATTTCTTGTATTTCTTGGTGCAGTTCTTCGGGGATCGTGGGGGATTGATACATCCCTTTAATGAGTGCGCGGATGTAAAAAGCACTTCCCCCAACCAGTATAGGAAATTTACGATTTTGGTGGAGTTCTTGAATAATCGTGGTGGCTTGTTTTCTGAATTCGGAAGCATTTAGTGGAGATTGGATAGATGTGTGACCAATGAGGGCGTGAGGAAGTCCTTGTCTTTCTTGTCGTGTTGGTTTGGCTGTGCCGATATTAAGCTCTTTGTAAAAGCAAAGAGAGTCGAAATTAATGATTTTAAAACCGATAGCTTTTTCTTTTAAAAGAAGACCTAGCTGGATAGCAAAATCAGTTTTACCTGTGCCTGTCGGACCAGCAACAATAATAATAGGTTTATTTTGAAGGAGCACTTTATTTCTCTTTTGTACTCATCGATGTTGGCTTTTTAAGGTCGCTAAACATCGGACTTGTCATTTGTGACATACTCGCGGTGTGACTTGGGTTCCCTTTTTCTTTGCCGGTCTGAAAGGCTTGCTTCGATGAGTATAATAAACTAGTTAGAGTAGAATCATCTAATATTTTTTGATATTGGCTCAAAACATTTTCACCAAGCACTTGATGAAATGCTTGACGAACAGCTTGTGTTGGACGCAGTCCCTGAGGGGCAAAGGGATGCTTTAATCGATTTTTAAAAAAGGATTTTAAAGATTGAGGTGGAGTGGAAGTATCAGTAAAAAATTCTTTTAGAATAGGTGCAGGTTCAAAGTAATCTAATGCTTTGGGAATGGTTTTGAGTAGCACTGTGCTAGTGTTGATTCTTTCAAAATCAAATCCAAAAAGCTTAAGCTCATTTAAGAAAGCATTCCAATTTTCATTTAAAGAAAAAGGTTCTGAAATGAGGAGAGGTGTAATTTCAAACTCTGAAGTAGGGTTGATGAGTATTTTTTTGAGGTAGTGAGAAAATATGAGTCCCAGATCATTGAGTAACCACCCTTCCTCTATTCTTTCTAGGTAAAAACGATTTGATAGGATTTGGATTCTATTAGTTTCACTCTCACCATCTAAAGTGCCTGAAGGACCTGTAAAATTGGCATTAGCTTCCAATGAAAATTTTTGTAAGAATTCCTCGTGAGGTACTTGAGGGTTGTCTTTTGTTTTTGAAAAAAATACTTCCTCGGATGTGCTAGTTTTTATTTTTTCAAGTGAGCTTTTAATAGAGCCATGTAGGAGACTATGGACTAAGCTTTGTTTAAAAAATTTTATTTGGATTTTATTGGGGTGTACGTTGACATCAATAAGCTCTTTTGGAGCTTCTATGAAACATAAATAATGACCGACTTCTCCTGGTGGCCAAAAATCTTCTAGAGTTTTTAGAAGGTTTTGATGGAGTTGGCGATCGTTGAAAAGTCTAGTATTGGCGAAAAGAAAGTGATGCTTTCCTGCATTTCCCTTTTGGCTATATTTCGAAAACCAACCGTGGACACGGTGGTCTTCGTAGGAACCTTCAAAGTAATGAATTTCTTTTTGAGCTTCTTTCTTTTTAAAAAAGATTTGAGTTATTCTTTTTTCAAGGTTTTCGACTTTTGGAAAGAGTACTTTTTCTTTTTCGTCCCAGCGAATAGAGAATTGGATTTGAGGGTTGGCGAGGAGAAATGAGTTTATGATGCGTTTGAGAGAATTTTTTTCTGAAGTTTTAGAGCGAACGAATTTAAGTCTTGCCGGTGTATTATAGAAAAGATCTTTTACGGTTAGGGTTGTTCCTGGATTTTGGCTTTTAAAAGGCGTGTGAAGAATTGTTTGACCTCCATGGATTTCAATTTTTCCTCCACCTTCTTGAATGCTATCTTTTTGAGATGGGAGAGTGTTGCAAATGAGCCTACTTATAGAAGCGATGGAAGCCAGGGCTTCACCGCGAAATCCAAAGGTTCTAAGTGCATAAAGATCTTCATAGCGTTCTATTTTGGAAGTGGCATGTCGACAAAAGGCCATGGGAAGATCGTCAAAACTCATACCTTTTCCATTATCATGGCATTGGATAAGATCGAGACCATTATTAACAAGGTAGAGTTCTATTCGACTGGCTTTTGCATCAATAGCATTCTCTAAAATCTCTTTAACTAAGCTTGCTGGTCGCTCGATGATTTCACCAGCTTTGATTTGATCGATCAAATGTTCGGGTAAAAGTTGGATTTTGGCTTTGGTTTGCGCCATATGCTGGTTAGTCTGCACGATAAAAATTAACCTGGTTTCTGCCTCCTTCCTTGGATTTATAAACAGCTTCGTCGGCGCGTTTGAAAAGATCCGTTCCGTTGGATACCCCTTGCCTGTAATCGGCAACCCCTATTGAGGCGGTGACTGGCAAACGCTGATTTTCGTAAATAAATTCGTGTTGCTCGACAAGCTTTCTCAATCGCTCAGCGATTTCAAAGCCTTGCTTGAGATTTGTATTGGGGAGAAGAATAACAAACTCTTCTCCTCCATAGCGGGCAAAAACATCATTTTCTCTAACGCCGTGGTTACGGATGACTTCAGCCATTTCTTTGAGAACAAAATCACCAGCGTCATGACCGTAATTATCGTTGAGTTTTTTAAAGTGATCTAGGTCGAAAATAACTAGTGAAAGGGGCTGTCCATTAACTTTTGATTTTTTAACCTCTAAATCGATGCGGTTGTTAAAATAGCTTTTATTATAACAACGGGTAAGCCCATCAGTGTTGGCTTCATGTTGAAGTTTGTCGTAAGTGAGTCTCTCAGGATCTCCTTTGGGGAGATACTTAAGGGCGATAGAGCCAATTTTAATGGTGTCGCCTTTTTGGAGCAGGGATTCCCCTTCAAGTTTTTTATTGTTTAAGTAGGTACCATTTTTTGAACCTGCATCCATAACGACATGCTCTGTTTCACCTTTGCAGACTATTTTAAAATGGTAGCGAGAGATACCATTAAATTCGAGAGGGATGGTGTTATCGGCACTGCGCCCTGCGGTGACCTCTTTGCCTGTTAGATCAAAAATAGTTCCATTAAGTTCTCCTCCAACAACTAAAAGGGAAGCTGGCTTTTTAGCAGCTTCACTTTCTGCTGCGCCAAGAGCAGCTTGGATATCGGTGAGAACAATTGTTGAATCGTCACTCATGGTTACCGTCTCTTCCTTTTTTTCTCAAGAGCTTAAATAAGATTTAATCATCTCAGATTTTAATCCTAAGCACGGCCTAATTCAACAGGATAGGTTTAATGCTTAGAGTAAATAATTCCTTAACAAAATTTTGGAGAGATTTAGTTTATCTTTTCCAAAAATTCAAAAGCGTATTTTTTTCCAGCTTCAACGCCTGGCTGATTAAAAGGGTCAATGTTGAAGTATTCTCCCATAATTGCAGTAAGTCCTTCAAAATAAAAGATTAATGCTCCTAGAGATTTTTCAGAAAGACGAGGTATTTTCAAATGGATATAAGGCCTGTCGGCTTCTTGAAGGGCTTTGAGGGTTCCCTGTAATTCTGCAGTGAGAAGTTGACTTAAGGTAAAGGGACTCAATTTTTTGAGGGAATTGGTTTGCCCGGAGTTAGAAAGGGAAAAATCAGTATCGAAATTTTCTATTTGTAAGACAAAAAGGCATTTATTTTTTGGCCCTTCCATAAAAAGTTGGACTTGAGAGTGTTGGTCGGTGGGGCCGTAGGCAGAAATAGGAGTAAGGCCTGTTTGAGTTAATAGACCCTCACGGTCATACTTTTTGCCTAGTGATTCTGCCCAGAGTTGAACAAACCAAAAGCTGAGGTTTTTGAGGCGGCTGGAATAGGGCATGAGCACTGTTTGATCAATCCCTTTTTGTTTCCACAATTCAAAAATAGTTGAAGCTCCACGTAGTAAGGGGTTACAAAGGTGGGTTTTGGTTAGCATTTCTTTTTTAATTTCTTCAGCGCCTTGGCAGAGTTGGTCGATGTCGATATTAGCAAAAAGGGCGGGAAGAAAACCAACAGGCGTGAGAACTGAAAAGCGTCCTCCTATATTGTTAGGGATCTCTAGTGTTTCAATGTCCCAAGCCTGGCTAAGGTCAAGGAGTTGTGATTCTGTGGGGTTTGTCGCAAAAACAAAAAAGTTTTTAAATTGATCTTCTCTGTATCCTTCTTTTTTGAGGAGGTTCATTACGATGGCTAAATTAGCTGTTGTTTCGGCGGTAGTGCCTGATTTGGAGACAAAATAGAAGAGAGTTTCTTCAAGTTTGATGTCTTTGATTTGCTTGGCTAATTGGTCTGGGTCAATATTATTGATAAATTTAAAGTAAGTGTCAGATTTTTTGAGAGCCGAAACTAGCATCTCAGGACCTAGAGATGAGCCTCCTATACCAATGTGAAAAAAGTTTTTTTTAGTTTTAAATTTTTGAAAAACTTTTCGGCAAGAGTCTCGAAGCTCTATCCTCTCTGTAACTTTAATAAATCCAGTTTTTGGGTTTTCTACAATTCTTTGAAAAGCTGCAAGCTTTTCTTTGAGGAAGGTTTCAGCAAAAGAGTGTGCTGTCGTGTCGATTTGGTAAATGCCATCGAAAGAAAGAGAGAGGTGTTGACTCATATACAACCTATGAAGAATGCTCTTTTTTAAGACTGCGAGCGATGAGAACTCTCTGGATTTGATTTGTCCCCTCTACAATTTGGAGGACTTTGGCATCTCTCATCATCCTTTCGACAGGGTATTCAGAGGTATAGCCGACACCACCCAATATTTGAACAGCATCGGTGGTGACCTTCATGCAGGTATCAGTTGATTTCAGTTTGGCCATGGAGGAAAGCTTGCTATTGGGTTTTCCCTGATCGTAGAGTTGGGCGGCTTGTTGGACGAGAAGTCGGCTAGCTTCAACCTCAGTGGCCATGTCGGCTATCATGAACTGAAGGCCTTGAAAGTCAAAAATGGGTTGGTTGAATTGTTCTCGGTTAAGGGAGTACTTGATGGCTTCTGAGAGGGCCCTTTCTGCTAGTCCAACAGCAATTGAGCCAATGGTAATGCGGCCTTTATCTAGCGCTGCCATGGCGACTTTAAACCCCTCGCCTTCACCGATTAAACGGTTTTCTTCGGGAATTAAACAATTGTCGAAAATAACTTCACAAGTTGGGCTGGCCCTCCATCCCATCTTTCTTTCTTTCTTGCCAAACTTGAGACCTTCAGTGCCTTTTTCAACAATAAAGGCACTGACGCCTTTTCCGCCCTCTCCTCCCGTTCTGGCCATGACGATATAGGTTTTGGCAATTCCGCCTGAAGTGATCCACATTTTGGTTCCATTCAAGAGATAGCCATTGGCTGTTTTTTTGGCTGTCGTTTTGAGGCTAGCAGCGTCTGTACCGGCAGAGGATTCACTTAAACAGAAGGCACCGATTTCTTGTCCTGAAGTTAAAGGGGGAAGGTATTTTTGTTTTTGTTCCTCGGTTCCAAAGTCGTTTAAAATTCCTTGAACCATTGTTGAGACGGAGATAGTGACGGCGTAAGAGACACTTGATTGAGCGATTTCTTGAAGAGTAATACAGAAGTCTTGAACGGAGAGATTGGCTCCACCGTACTGCTCGGGGAGTGTTGTTCCGCAAAACCCTAATTTGCCCAATTCTTGAAAAATTTCTTTGCGAAAGTGCTCATTGCGATCATCCTCTTCCGTAAAAGGCTCGATCTTTTGAAGGCAGAATCTTGTGAGTTGATTTTTCAGTTCGAGCTGAAATTCGTTCATTTAGTCACCGTGCATTATTAAAAAGAAACTTTTTAATCAATAGTTTTACATCGACTTTTGTAAGTTAAACCATTTTTCATGCGAATTTTTGAAGAGAGGGCCCCTGGGTAGTCCAAAACCAAATTGACGGAAGCGATAGGGCTTTGCTCTCGATCGAGAGGGACAAGTAGAAGCTGGGTAAAAGGTTTTACTGTCCAGTCGGGATCGGCGATATAATGCAAGTTTCCTTGGAGAGATTCGAGGGAAAGGGTATGAAGCTCGGTGTTGTAGCCAGACTTTCTCACTTCAGCGGTAAGGCCATTAATTTGTTCAATCACTTGCTCTCTTTCGATACTTGGATTTTCCCAGAGCTTAATTTCACCTTTCATTGAAAATTTATTGATGTAGTGGGCTTTCGGTCCGTTGCATTGAAAAGTTAAGGCTGTGGCTTCGGCCATGAGGGAAAATGAAAATAGTCCCATTAATACTATTGCTAAAGATTTCACGGCTTCTCCTCGTTTTTAGGGGGGTCCAATTTGAGGAGCACCCTATCAATAAAGAGGAGAAAAGAATATCGGAATGAGTCAACCTTTTGTTTACAGAGTCTTTTGGAGAAGGTTTTTAGCAATGATTATGATCATGATCTCATTGGTTCCCGCTCCGATTTCATTGAGTTTATTGTCTCTCATAAGCCTCTCGAGGGGGAATTCTCGGCTATAGCCGTAACCACCGTGTAGTTGAATGGCATCTAGGGCAATTTTAGTGGCCATTTTGGGGAGGGCCAATTTGGCCATGGCAGCGATGGCGGGTCCTTTTTCTCCTTGATCGTAGCGGTAGCAAGTATTGTAGAGAAAATTGCGCATCATTTCAGTTTCTGTTGCCATCTCAGCAATCATTTTTTGAATAAGTTGAAAGTTGCCAAGGGTTTTTCCGAATTGCTTTCTTTCATTGGCGTATTTTAGACACTGATCGACGCAGGCTTGGGCAATACCCAAGGAGATTCCGGCAATAGTGATGCGTTCTGCTTCAAGGTTTTTCATCATATGATAGGTTGACGAGCCCTCTTCTCCAACTCGGTTGGCGACGGGGACTTTGACGTTATCGAAAATGAGCTCTCCAGTGGGAGAGCCTCGCATGCCCATTTTGTGAATGGGTTGGCTAGTCATATAGTGGTTTTTGCTTTTCTCAAGAATAAAAGTTGTGAGGTTTTTTTTCTCTGGTCCTGTTCGAGTGTAAACATAGGCGATATTAGAGTACTGAGCGTTGG
The DNA here is from genome assembly GCA_965206965.1 of Bacteriovoracaceae bacterium. Classification (GTDB taxonomy): domain Bacteria; phylum Bdellovibrionota; class Bacteriovoracia; order Bacteriovoracales; family Bacteriovoracaceae; genus CBDBLK01. The sequence goes on from OZ242254.1 coordinate 1,625,357, forward strand.
TGATCCACATTTTAGTTCCATTGAGTGTGTAGTAGTCTCCTTTCTGCTTAGCTTGAGTTTGAATTCCCAGCGCATCACTACCATACTCAGGCTCACTCATGCCCATGCAACCGATATGATCACCGCTAATAAGTTTGGGAAGGTATTTAGCTTTTTGCTCTGTACTGGCATTGTTTTGAATATTGTTGACGGTGAGAATAGTATGGGCGAGGTAACTAAGTGTGAGGGCCGGACAGGCTTTGCCAAACTCTTCCATCACAATAGTGGCGGCCAGAATACCCATTCCTGCACCCCCGTATTCAGGGTCTGCAGTGATGCCTAAGACGCCTAAGTCACCCATTTCGCGAAAAGCCTCAATATTGAAAGTTTCTTGGGTGTCGTGCTTTTCTGCGAAGGGGGCTATTTCGTTTCGAGCAAATTCTTGACAAAGACGAGCCAACTCTTTTTCTTCAGAGCTGAAGTACCACATAAAAACCCCTTACTTAGGATGGATTTATTTCAAAAGATCTGACTGCTAGAATATAGCAAGCCTTGGAAAAAGGTGACAAGGAAACTCCATCGGAGAGCTTGATGCCGCTTATGGGCTTGTCATGAAATTCTGCAAATTGTTAAAATACTAAAAAGAAGGATTTTGGCATGCTTGAACATGATGTTCCCGTACCTCTAACAACTCCGGCAGTTAAAGATTTTGACTCTGCTTTCCCTGGAGAAAACTGGTTTTTTTACTGGAAAACGAGCTCCTCTCTGTGGGAGAGAAAGCTTCGCCAGCTTCCTAAAACCTCGCGAGTTATCATTCCTATAAATTGGGCTTTTCATTCTGAAACCGGTAATTCTTACGATTTTGCCAGGATAAAACCAGAAACCGATTTAAAAAAACTACTGCAGGTAGCCCGTAGTGTCGGTAAGGAGCCTGTTTTTTTTCTTCCCTTGGGCCCTTGTCCCTTTCTTCCCAACGGAGGTCTTCCAGCGTTATTGGCACGAACTCCGGCCCTTGATGAAGATCTTAGGAACCGTGTTTTTGTTGATCAGGATGGCAATATTCATCGTATGTATTCTTTTTTTGACAATCGCATTTTTAAAGGTTTTTCAAAATTTGTAAGGGAGCTGGGTCAGTATTTTTCTCAAGCAGGTTTAGATTGCGATCTTTTGGGGTTTGAACCAGGCTATATTGATTTAGATGGATTTAAATCTTATCTATTGGATCACTCTAAAGTTTTTAAGCAGGGTTTTCTGAAATACATAGAGGCTCGAAGAGAAAACCAAGCTCTTCAAGAGGGAGGAGATTTTCTTAGAGAGAAGGAACAACTTACTCTTGAACAAGAGTATGAGTGGGAATTAAGTTTTGTGAATACTATTCGTCGCCTTTACTGTGAAGAAGCTAAAACTGCTCTTATGGGGAATTGGGAGGGACATTTAAAAGTAGGTTTTCTTGGGGGAGCTTCTGATGCTATTTTTTCACGAATGTATGATAAGGATAAAACCTCTGCTTATTGTCAAGAACTTGTCCAAACTTTATCGCTCGATGTTTTACCGAGCTCTATTTTACTTCCTGCGCGTTTAAAGCAAGGTGTTTTAGGAAGAATGCTCGCAGATTTAGTCATCGACTCCTTTCTCGAATTAAAACTAGATAATAGTCATATTGCTGATGATTTCGTTAGCCACTTTCGTCCTCTTTCCTTTTTTGAAGTCTTTGATCTTAGTAGTAAACGAAACTCTAAAGCTGCCGATTGGAGCGACTTGGGGCTTTGGGATTATTTAAAGAAAGCCTACTCTTGGTGTTTTTTCGATCGAAGTAATACTACTTTTCAGTGGAGTGAGACAACTGAAGCCCATAATAGGATCTTTTTTTTCCATGGCTTTGATGTCGATAAGGACCTTTTTCATAATATTTTAAAAACATTTATGAGTGGAGGAAAAGTAGTTCTTAATCGATCTGGTTTGAGAGAAGAGTATCTTAGGAAACTCGAAACTTTTTTTCTTGAAAACTCTTTAAAAGTAGAAAAAGTTAATTTTCATTGCCCTGTTCACAATGTGACCTTGGGGGAAGGGCGTATGTTGATTTTAGAAGCGAGCAAACTAACAAACTTAGGGTCCCATGAAACTCTTTTGTTTTGGAGTAAGCTTCTTAATACATTTCAAATTAATTATTTAGCTATTCCTGAAATGGAAGGTATTTTAAATTGTTGGAGATTTAGAGCGACTGGTTATCATGAACTTAATTATGAAGAAATCCGTCGTCTTAGTTTGTACAACCCAACTTCATATAAAAGAAAAGTAAGAATCCCAATCCCTAAGAGATTTCGTCTTCTTAAAATTGTTGATGAAGTTAACACTAGAGCAAGGAGTCATTCTCATGAGTTGGAAGTTGAGCTATTGCCTGAAGCGAGTGTTGCGATTGATTTTGGGGTATTTTCATGAACGGTAAAGATAATCTCATTGCTATTGTTACTGATGGATCGGATTCTTTTTCTGGCTTTTATCTTTCGGCGCTTTTTTCTGGTCAAGGTCCTGTTGACGATCAATGTGTAAAGAAGGTTTTTCTCTCTCTTAAGAATGCAGAGCCGGCAATGTTAGAGTCGGGAAAAATAGGCTTTTTTGCTTCTTTAGAAGAAGTTCAAAAATTTTGCTTTATTTTAGGTCAAGAACTAAATTGTGCTCAAATGAATATTTTGAATAATGATGAGTATGCCCATATTCTCGATTTTTCTCGAAATACTCAAGAATTAAAAGAAGCTCTTCTTTCGGCAGGTAGTGTTATGAAAAACCCCGAAACTTCTTCTCGGAAAGGGTTTTTTGGGAGGATATTTTAAGTTCCCTCCACTGCAGATAAGTCATTGTTACATTGGCCCTTGTTGAGTGGGTAGAGAGTCGGTATGACTCCGGTATGAATTTTCTTCAACCTGGCAGAGAACGACTTTTGAAGGGTGAAAAATCCCTGCTTTGGGGTTTACCTCTCAATCAAATGAGGAGCTTGTTGAAAGAACAGGGGTTCACTCCTTTCTCCGCTGATCAAATCTATCACTGGGTTTTTAAAAAAGCAGTTTTTGAACAAGAGGGGTGGGGTAATGTCTCAAAAAAGGTCAAAGCTTACTTGGAGGAGAAGTTTGATCTTTTCGTTCCCAATATCGTTTGGAGTGGTCTTAGTCGAGATGGAACTAGGAAGTTTTTGATTGGCATGAGCGATGGGCATACTGTTGAGACAGTAGCGATTCCTGCTAGAGAGCGACTGACTCTCTGCCTTTCCTCCCAGGTGGGGTGTGCTATTGGGTGCACTTTTTGCCACACTGGGACCATGGGTTTGAAGCGCCACTTGAGTGCGGGAGAGATTGTTGGACAATTCATGGCGGTGGCTCGATGGCTTAAAGAAAATGAGGGTGAAGAAAAGAAGTTAACAAATATCGTTTATATGGGGCAGGGTGAGCCCCTTCACAACTTTGATGAAGTTAAAGAGGCAACGCAAGTTTTTATGGAGGATAAGGGTTACGGGCTCTCCCAGAGGAAAATCACTTTATCGACATCAGGTTTGGTGCCCCAGATCGAAAGGCTTTGGGACTTTCCCCCCGTCAATATTGCCATTTCACTACATGCGGCTCATAACAATATTCGATCTGAATTGATGCCTATTAACAAAGCCTACGATTTAGAGCGATTATTTGAAGCCATCAGAAAAATCCCCTTGAAGGCCCACAGGCGAATTACCTATGAGTATTTACTGATTAGAGATTTAAACGATCGAGTGGAAGATATTCATGGTCTGGAGAGCTTAGTTTGCCGTAGGGAGTCTAAGATAAACTTAATTCCTTTTAACGAATACCCTGGCTCCCGTTTTAAAAGACCTTCGGAACAAAAAATTAATTGGTTTCAAGAGGAGCTTCAAAAGCGAGGTTATATTTGCACCGTTAGAGTGACCAAGGGTGATGATATTTTAGCTGCTTGCGGACAACTTAAGTCTTCCCTAAAGGACAAAGTGAATATTTGGGAGCCAAAGCTTTAGGGTTTTGTTTTGGACTTACGGGGTGGACGCTTTTTATGTCGGTGACCCTTCCGAGGAGGGCGCCAATACTTTGGTTTGGGTCCCTTAGGGTCAGAAGCCAGCTTTCTTCGTGAACGGGGTGCTCTTTTAGAATCATTTTCAGTATCGTGTTGATTTTCTTTGTCAGAAGCTAGAGAGCGTTCTCTGGCAGGCTTTTCTTGGATTTTGTATTCGGTTTCATCGAGTTGAGAAGCACTTTTTACAACCGGTTTAAGGCGGAGATTGCGCTTGAGCTTTATTTTGGGTGCTTTGTACTCTTCTGCTTGTATACTTGTCATAGTCATAAATAGAGCTAAGGCAAAATTGATTATGAGCATTTCTTGTTCCTTTTTCTGGCAGGAAAGTTATTATCTCTCTGCCCTTATTTATTTTCGGATTATTTTGAATTGACTTTAATATTTGACCTTTGAAGTTGGTTAAAGGGACCCATTGTGTTTACGTTAACTCTAGATTTTGGGAATATATTAGGAACGTTTAATTAGGGTTAGAGAACTCGGGGAGCTAGCTTGACTGAAAGGAAAGATCGCGCTGTTGTTGGAATTTTATTGCTTGTTTTTGTCTTCTTTATTGTTTTGATGATTTTTGCCTCTTATACCATGAGTTTGTTTCATCAGGGTCAGGGCGATGGTGGAGGAATCAGTCGGTTTGCTTCAAAGAGGAAGGGCAGTGTCGCCGTTGTCGAAGTTAAAGGTGTGATTATGGAAGCCAAAAGTACCATTGAACTTCTACAAAAGGCAGAGGAAGACAAAGTGACAAAAGCGATTTTAGTTCGCATTAACTCCCCTGGTGGTGCTGTTGGGCCAACCCAGGAAATTTATGATGAAATCCGCCGCATTGAGGGTGAGTATAAATCTTCAGAGGGAAAAAGTGGGAAGCCAGTTTATGCTTCTTTTGGCAGTGTTGCTGCTAGTGGTGGTTATTATATTGGGGCAGCAACTCGTAAAATTTTTTCTAATCCAGGGACAATTACAGGTTCTATTGGCGTCATTATGGAATTTGTCGATTTAAGTGAGCTTTTTAAATGGTTGAAAATGAACCCTCAAAAAGTAAAAGCTGGTCGTTATAAAGATATGGGAAATCCTGGTCGCGCTATGACCGCTGAGGAGAGGTCCATGCTTGGGGGTATGGTGGAAGGTGTTCGCCAACAATTTGTTAAGCATATTGTGGCGGTAAGGGGTCAGCGAATTAAGGGAAATATTCAAGAGATCTCTCAAGGTCAAATTTTTTCAGGAGAGCAAGCTATGGCGCTAGGTCTTGTCGATGAATTAGGTGGGCTTTATATGGCTGGACGTAAAATACATAAAGAGCTTGGTTTCGAAGGGGAATTTGGTTTGAAGTTTATTAAGAAACGGAAAAAAACTAATTTTTTTGAAATTATTGAGAGCTTGGAAGAAGCCATAACTCGCTTAACAGATTTAGAATCGATGAAAGGTATTTTTTCAGGGAAAACCCCCATTTTAATGTTTAAATAATAAGGGGATTTTTTGGAAATTTATACAATTTGGTTTCAAGACCATTTACTGGCTATTGTAGCGGTTGGTCTTACGATGATTCTCATCTATCACTATCTTATTGAAAGAGATACAGGGGTTAAACTCTCAAAGCGTTACCGCAATTCTATTTTTGAAGCCCAATCAAAAGTTTTTTTAAATGCTACTCAATATTTGATTTCTGGAAATAAGGACTTGGCGATTAAGGAGTTCTTAAATGCTGTTGATATTAATCGAGAAACAATCGATACTTATTTTGCTTTAGGTGGGCTATTTCGTAGTAATGGGGAGATTGAAAAAGCTATTTCTATTCATCGATCTTTAATCGCTCGTGAAGATATATCTGAGCCGGATCGTTTACGTGCTTTGAAGGAACTTGCGGTTGACTTTGATAAAGGTGGCTTTATTGATAAGGCTATTGATACCTATAAGGATGTTCTTAAGATCAATCGAGATCAGTACGAAGTGCTCCAGTCTTTGTGTCGTATCTGCGAAGATACTGAAGATTGGGATCAAGCCTATAATTATCGAGTTATGCTTTCTAAAGTTAGCCATGAAAATCAAGCTGAAACGATTTCCCATATTTTAGTTCAGAAGGCTAAATTACTTTTTAAAAAAGGTGACTTTGCAGATTGTCGAGAGGATCTTGAAGATGCTTTTCGTTTTGCTCCCTCTGTTTCGGCAAAAATCCTCAGGTTAAGATTGCTTTTGGGGTCGGGGCAAATGGAGGAATCCAAGCAACTTCTTGTTGAACTCCTCAAAGAGCATCCAATGTACACGTCTTTTGCCTTTGAGTCTCTTGAGGAGGGCTTTGAAGGGCAGGAGGAGGGTCATCAGCATTTTAAAATGAGATGCCAATTGCTTAAGGATTTCTTTTTAAAGATGAATGATAGCGAGTTGCTATCTTTTCCTTCCGTTATTTTGACTAAAGTAAGGCTGTTGAAGCAGGGAGGAAAGAGACAAGAAGCTTTAAAAACAATGAATGAGTTTATGGCCGTTAATCTTAACCCTAGTGAAGTGATGAAGGCAGAGTATATCAAACTTCTTATTCAAGAGGGTGAGATTGAAGATGGTGTCAAGCATACTCAGGAGTTATTGAACAATCTACACCAGAGTTTGACAAAACATTTTTGTAATAATTGTGGATATAATTCAGACAAAATTTTCTGGCGTTGCCCCCAATGCTATGAATGGGAGACAATTGAGTTCAGATGGAAAGTTTAATAAAGAGATTTTTGTATATTCTTGCTTTTGGGATAACAGCTTTTAATTTAGAGGCTGCTCCTGCGGGTTTTAAGAAAAGGCTTCTCCATGTGGCTTATTACAAAAATATATTTGGCCACATTCATAAAAATCCATCTCGTTACTCACAGTCTCTATCAACCATTGAATGTGGCCATCCTGTCAAAATTTATGTCCTTGTTAATTTGCAAAATAAGTCAAAACAAGAGTTATTTGAAGGAAGGTTTCATTATGTAAAGGTAGGTCCTTATGAGGGCTATATAGATAAGTCTTATCTCACTTTAAAAAGAGGAGATTGTTTTCAGGATAGGTTTCCAAGGTTTTTTGACCATTTAGAATTAGAATTAACAGACATGTACTATTGGGGAAAGCTCTATGATCAATATGTATATGGAAAATCGAGGGTTCAATGAAGTTCTCGTTTATTTTTGTGATACTTGGTTTTTCTATTGCAGCTAGTAGCTCAAATAGGCTCAGCGATCGCGAAGAATTTGTAGATTTTAAAAATATTCAACAAGTTTTGAAAAATGACAGGCTTGATGTTGAAGTTAAGAAAGAGAAATCTAAAAGAGAAAAGAAAAAGAGAAAAAAGTTGCGAAGGCAAATTCGAAAATATCAAATTCCACGAGAGCAAGAATTTTGGACTTTTTTTTCTGAGTACTGGATGGTGAAAAATGCAACTATTTTAAAATGGGATTTCAAGAAGCCTGACTATGGAGTAGAGTCTGCTTTTCGTATCTTTCTTGAAACTCTAGGCATTTATGAGAAAAGATTTAAAATTCTTTTTACAAATACTCCAGACATAACTCATTTTGCTTTGCCTTCCGATAATGGTGAAACTATTTTTTTACTTTCTATTCCTTTTATTAGAACTCTAGATTTATCAAAATTAGAAATATCTCTTCTCCTTTTGGAGGATTTTTTGAGGGCGAAGCAGGGCTATTTTAAAAACTTTGTTAGAAGCGCTAAACTAGACAAGTTTTTAGGCGGGAATTTCTTTGGGAAGAAATTAGAAAAAAATTTTTTAAAGAAAACTTCTGAAAAATATGATCAAATAATTTTTGATAGAGGATTCAATTTTCAACAGCAATTTGAGGTAACAACTAAGATGAATTCTATACTTAAATCCGATCCTAAGTTATGGAATGCTTACTATCAAATGATCGGTAAAATCGATAATTTAGTTAAATCAAATATTCTTTATAAAAAATACCTTAAAATTTACCCTTCTCCAGAGTTGCAACTTAGTTGGTTGAAGCCTAAAAAGGGAAAAATTCTTTAAGCTTATGAGAACAGATAAAAAACCAAATAAAATTGAAAGGCACTTTCTTTATTTTACTAGTTATCAAGCCCTGAATTTGATTAATTATATTGTGCTTGTTTCGATGGCTGCTTTTTTCCATTTTTTACTAGATCATCGACTTTCAGATATCGAAGATTGGGTTTTTGATAAGAGTTGGGAGATCCTCGGTATTGGAAGAATTGTATCTGTGTATTTTGTGTTTAAGTTTTTGAGTGTTAGGTTTGAAGAACGAGCACCTTTTCGAAAAATATTATCTCAATTTAAAAGACGTCCTCGTATTGAAGTTTTATCTTCTATATTTTTTCTTTTTGCAGCCCTGCTTATCTTAGGGCAGCCAGAAGGAGGGGGGCGTAATCCTGCTAGCTTTTCAAAAACAATAACTTCTTATTTTGGTTCTTCGATGATGATATTAAGTGATTGCTTGATTATTCTTATTTTGAATCTTGTTTACCCTTTAAAAGAAAAGATGTGGCGATTGACCACTATTGCGTTAGCGTTGCTGTCAACACTAATAACTGTAATCCTCTTTCAATCCGTTTTTATTGATGCTTTTTTTCTTTTTTTTGGAATGATTATGGCCTATCTATTATTGAAGTATGATGGAGAATTCAGCTATGTTCACTCTTTAGTGTTCTGTCTAACATTCTTTTCTCCTATGGTTTCATTATTTGGGCTCGATCCCTTATGGAGAAAGGCGTACTCTTTTTTACCGATGAGCCAAGCGATTGAGAGTTTGCCATTGTCTATTCTTGGTTTGGTTGTTTTGATCTATTTGACTTTAAAAAGAAAGCTTATCTAAATAGGTCATACTGTGGTGATTGAAATTTTGAAGATAGGCTTTGTAAAGAGTTTTTAAAATACAATTTAAATGGAGGTAAAGATATGGCTACTGGTGAATTAGATCTCCTAAAAATAATTTGGGAATCTGGATATGTCGTTAAAGGGGTTCTCTTAATGCTTATTGCAGCTTCTATAGCTTCTTGGGCAATTGTTTTTTTTAAGAGAAAGTCGCTACTTGTACTTGAGGAAAGTAATCAAATGTTTTGGGATGTCTATCTCAATGCTGAAGATTTAGATGAAGTGTTTGAGCGTTCTGAATGCCTTCCTTTTTCTCCCTATAAAGCTGTTTTTGATATGGGGTACCGTGAATTGGTAAAAGTTCGGGAGACAATGGGGGGAAGGGATAAAAGAATTAAAATGAGGGAGCATTTTAAGGAATTTGGTCTTGGTGTGATTGAAAGGGCCATGAAGCGAGGGATAAATCGCTCTAATGAAGAGATGGAGAAGTCGTTATCAATTTTAGCTTCTATTGGCTCTGTATCACCATTTGTTGGGCTTTTTGGAACAGTTTGGGGAATTATTGACTCCTTTACAGCACTTTCAGGAGGCGGTGGGACCTTAGAGGCCGTTGCCCCAGGAATTGCCGAAGCGCTAGTGGCTACAGCAGTGGGGTTAGCAGCGGCTATTCCTGCCGTTTGGTTTTTTAACTATTTTAATGATCTTATTGGGAGTATGAACTTAAAGCTTGATTCTTTTGAGCAGGAGTTTCTTAATACTATTGAAAGGAGTGTGGCTTAGACTGCAGTTTTGTTTTTGAGATAAAGAGATTGTGACCTTTATCAATGTTGATGTGTTTTGATGAAGGCAGGGAGGAAGAGGAATGGGAATGTCTGGATCCCCTCAGAAAGGCAAGAAAAACTCAATTAGCGAGATTAATGTAACTCCTTTAGTTGATGTGATGCTGGTGCTTTTAGTTATATTTATGATTACAGCACCTCTAATGCTCAATGGGATTAAGCTTGAGCTTCCTAAGACAAAAGAAGTCAATCCGATGAGTTTGACGACCAAGCAAGTTGTTTTGAGTATGACTCTCTCAGGTGAGCTTTTTTTGGGGAAGGCTAAAGTTTTAAAGAAAGAGGTTGTTGCTTTGGTTAAACAAAAGTTTAAATCTCAAAATACTGATACGCTTTATTTGAGAGCTGATTATGGTTTAAAGTACGGTAGAGTTGCTCGCATTATGTCTTTTCTCAAGAGAGGAGGAATTCAAAAAATTGCTCTTGTGACTCAGATAGAGGGGAAGAGATAGGAATGGAGACTGGTTTTAGAATCAGACCGTTAACAAGCTATCTAAAGAGATCTTTTGGTGTTCACCTTTCTTTAATATTCTTAATGGCTTTTTGGTCTTTTTTTTGGGGAAGGCATTTAATAAAAAGAAAGGCTTATAATCTCAACTTGATAAAGGCTTCTGTTAAGGTTGATGTGGTGGCGATGCCTAAGCTGACCTTTCGAGAGCTCAGGACTTTAGAGAAGTCCGTAGGAACACCTCAGGGTGAAAGGGCTAGGCAAGAAGTTCTCAATGAAGCCGCAAAGGCAGGAACTTTTATAAAAACAAAAAAGAAGTTAAGTTTTCAAGAAATGATGAAGAGAATGGCACGAAAAAAGACAAAAGGTGAGTTGGGGGATAAAAGTAGTGGTAAGATATTATCCCGAGCAGCACAGAAAAAGTTACGCAATCTTGTTCTTGCTGGAAATAAAGTGAGTGAGGGAACGAATTTCACTGGAACTGTTAGTGATAAGGCAACAAAAGGTCTTGCTATTTATATGAGTTCGCTCCCCGAAAAGGTTCGACCTCATTGGAGACTTCCTAGTTTTTTGAAGGAAAAGGGTTTGCGTTGCAGGATTAGAGTTTTTTTGGATCCTCGTGGAAATCTAATTAAGACTCAAATAATAGAGAGAAGCGGAGAACCTGAATATGATAAAAGAGCACTTGAAGCTATTAAAGCAACTAAATTCCCTCCTCTCGATTTAGCTTACCAAAGTGAGGGTTCAAGAGGGGCAATTGTTCTTGGTTTTCCTCTTTAAATAAATTGAAGGAGCTGTGTTGGCTAAATGCCATAAGCACTTACTAAAGGATGAGAAAATGAGGGCCTTATTTATCTTTATTTTTACATTTATGGGATCAGCTTTTCTTACTTTAAGTTCAAGCGTTGATGAATCTAATATTGTTGCAGTAGGTGAAGCTGAATTAGAGAAGGATAAAATAACTTTTTTAGCTTATGATGTGCCCAAGGGCTTGAGTATTAAAAGACAAGCTCTCATTAATGAATTTCACTCCATTTTGTTCAATGACTTTTCATTTTATCGAAAGCGCTTTGAGGTTATTAAGACAAAGAGGCTGGGGAGGAGCTTCGGTTCTCCTAATATGGCTTATTGGGAGGGAAGGGTTCGCTATTTAGGTCAGATGCGCTATACCAAAGAGAGTTATGAGGCCAAGGTTTACGATATGAAATCTCAAACTATTATTGCGAGTTTATCGGGAAGCCTTAGGAAGAAAGATATTCGTTTTGCTGCTCATGAATTAACACATAATGTCTATAAAGAAATAACGGAGAAAGATTCGATTTTCTTAAGCAAAATTATCTTTGTTAGCGATCGCCACGGTAGTAGAAAAAATCCAGTCAAAGAGCTATATATTATGGACTTTGATGGAAAGAATGCTAGGCGATTAACCTATCACCGCGGAACGGTGATTTCTCCAGCCTTTAGCCTTGATGGTAAAAAGGTTCTTTATAGTTTAATTCGCAGTGATAGGAAAAAGAGGAATGTGAACTTGCGAATTTTAAATATAAAAAGCGGAAAAACAAAGCTGATCTCTAAAAGATCTGGAATCAATTCAGGGGCTGTTTTTATGCCTGATGGAAAACATATTATGCTGACCTTAAGTCATCAGGGTAATGCAGAACTTTATCAAATGAACTTGAGAACAAGAAAGCACAGAAGGGTTACCAAACATTATGCACCAGATGTCGATCCCTCTATTAGTGTGGCTGGTAATAAAATGGCTTTTCTTTCTGGTCGTTCGGGAAGGCCGATGATTTATACGATGGATCCGCGACAGCTAGAAAAAGATGTGAAAAGGGTGAGCTTTGTAGGTCAGTTCAATGCGACCCCTCGATTTACTCCAGATGGCCAACAGATTGCCTTTTCTAGTTGGTTAGACAATCGTTTTGATATTTTTAGAATTGATGCCGATGGAAGTAACCTGTATCGGCTGACTAAAGATTTTGGCTCTAATGAAGACCCAACCTATTCAAATGATGGTCAGTTTATTGCTTTTTCGAGTCAGAGAGTTCTCTCTAAAAGCAAGGCCGTCCAAAATATTTACATTATGACGTCCGAGGGGGAAGTTTTGGGTAAGCTTACCAATGGGATTGGGAACTGTATAACTCCTAGATGGTCTAAGTAGCTGTAATTAAATGATTAACTGCTAGTTTTTTCAACAACCAACCATTTTGGTCTTGTAAATTATTTAGACGCAGTGTATTATTGTGTTGGATTGCGTAAAGAAAAAACTCTTTTCTATTAAGCCTTTTTGCCTAGGAGTTAAACAAATCATGGAAACAGTGGCTAAAAATCTATCGGATCTTAAAAACCTTTCGTCCATTCTTTTGTCATCATTAGATGAAACGGTGTTTTTTCCCCAGTTGGGAAAGTTCTTATCTAAAGTTTTACCTGCAGATCGAATATTGATCTACTTGGTGAGGGACAATGGTTCTGTTTGCTTGCTTTCTAAGGCAGGGAAATATCGTAAAAGAGAAGTGATCTTAGAAAAAGGTGAAGGGCCTGCCGGACATGTTATTCGCACCCGTAAGCCTTATTTTTGTAATAATACTGAACGGGATCCTTTGTTCAGTCGCGCTCGAGAAGAAGGAGTTCATGCAGAACTGGCTATGCCCATTGCTCACGAGGGTATTGTTATTGCTACAATTCATTTTCAATGTACGAAAAGTAAGCATGAGTTTTCTCGAGAAGATATTACTAAAGTTATGGAAATTTTAAGCGAAATTAAAACACCTTTAGCCAATATGAAGATGTATCTTGCTGCTAAGAACCTAAACTCTTCTTTATTAAAGAGAGTTGAGGAAAAAGAGCGAGAGCTTCAGAAGAAGAGTAGCGGAATTAATATTGCTGATAATTATAAGATTAAAGAAAAAGAAATTGTCGGCAAATCAGAAGCCATGAAACAGATTCTTAGAATTGCCGATAAAGTGGCTATGGCGGATGTCAATTGTTTGGTGATAGGAGAAAAAGGTGTTGGAAAAGAGATGATCGCTCGTCGCATTCATTGCCGCAGTTCTCGTCGCCAAAAAGCTTTCATTAGTATTGATTGTTCTGCCTTCGATGATAAAGCTTTAGAAGCTGAAATCTTTGGTGAAGAATCAGGCAATTTTAAGGAGGAAAATATTAAAAATGGCCTTCTTGAAATAGCTAATGGAGGAACACTATTCCTTAATAATGTAGATCGTTTGAATTTGGCTTTACAGTCAAAACTTAATACTTATCTTAGTGAGAAAATGACCTTTCGTTTAGGTGGCTATAAACCTTATCGTGCTGATGTGAGGATTATGGTCGCTTCTAATTTAGATTTGAGCATTCTTTCTTCAAATGGTAAGTTTCGCGAGGATCTGCTTTTTTCTCTCAATACAATGATTTTACGTGTTCCTTCTTTAAGAGAAAGGTTAGAAGATATCGAGACTTTAGCGACTTACTTTCTTAATATGGGTCGCTCAGTAGAGGAACAAAAATCTCTATCTCCAGGTGTTATTAAGGCTTTAAATGAATACAATTGGCCGGGTAATGTAAGAGAACTTCAGAGCACTATAGAGAGAGCTTATATCCTTTCTGATGGAATGATTGTTGAAAGGGATCATATTGCTGACCATATTGTCGAAGTAAGAGAGGAAGAAATTGTAAGTGAGGAGCCCTGCACTCAGTTTTCCGAACTTACTCTAGATGAACTTGAAAAGCGTCATATTTGCATGGCCCTTGAATATCTGGGCGGAAATAAAACGAAAACGGCTAAGATGTTAGGGATAACGGTAAAGACTCTTTACAATAAACTTCATAGCTATGGCATGATTGGAAACAAAGAGGCTCTATAATTAAGACTAATTTGCTTTGAGGAGCATTGGGTCAATAAACCTAAAGTTTGTTTTTTTACTTTTGTGTACGTAGAATTGTTTAGGTCAAATGTAAGGCGTTTTTCAGACGCAGTGAATGAAGGAGCTCATATGGTAAGAATAGCAAAAGCGAATAAAGTTGCTCAAGAAGAAAGTGCTGCTGAAACGGCAAAAGGTGGCTTGCGTGCTTTTCGAAAATCGTCTGATTTAGAGCAATTTTATCGCTTTGTTCACGAGAATGGATTAAGACGAGAAGCTTTTCATGCTCTCGAGTATATCGTCCATAAGCTGACTCCTCCTAAGAAGAGGAGAGGGCGTGGTAAGAAAGCTAAAAAGCTTCAATAAAAAAAGCTAACTTTTCTCCCTGGTAACATGGAAGTTAATCAAAAGCCTTTTGTTATTTTTGATCCTCTTTACAGCTTTATTCACCTCACTCCCGTGGAGAGAGAGGTTCTTCATTCCCCTTTCTATCAAAGATTGAGGTGGATTAGACAACTTGGCTTTAGCAGCTATGTATTTCCTGGGGCTGAGCACTCTCGGTATGGTCACTCTATTGGTGTTATGTACAATGCCCACCTCATTTTGAGTTCTGTCGGTCGTGCTGTTAGCGACTCTGAATTAATGGATCCCAATAACTTATCTAGGGCCAAGGTGTACCACCAATCTGTTAGGTTGGGGGCTTTAATGCATGACCTGGGAACCTTTTGTTTTTCTCACACGACAGAAGCCGCTTATATTGCGTTTGGGGAAACGACGAAAACTAAAGGGGGCAAGGGGTTAAAAGATGATCATGAAAACCTAGGCTCTTTTATAATTAAAAACACAGACTATCCTGGTGGTATTACTCATATTCTTGAAAATTATGGTTATGATCCACAGATGATCTCTGATTTAGTTAAAGGTGTTGACCCCTCAATCATAGCTAATCAAATCTTACATTCTGAGATTGATTGCGACCGTATGGATTATTTATTAAGAGATGCTCATTATACTGGCCTTAAATATGGTTCTTACGATCGTGATTATTTGCTTTACCATTTTAAGGCTCGTCGTGTAGGCGATCATGAGATACTTACTATTAAGCACAATGCCCTTCATTGTGTTGAAGATTTTTTGAGCTCGAGGTTTGCTTGGTACTCCCAAGTTATTCGTTCTCCGCGAGGCGCTAAGTATGATGCGATTGCTGAGTATCTTTGCTTTCATTTTTTAGAAAAAGGATGGATTTATCGTTACAGTGATTTATTGGAGATGATGAGCACAAAGCCAGAGCAGTTTTGGGGATTTAATGATGGATATTTTATGAGTTTGGTCCACCAGCGCTATATGGATGGAAGCCTTGATAAAAATCCTGATATAAAGGATATGGCTGAGACTCTTCTTTTTGCTAAAATTGCCCGTCATATTAGGTGTGAAGAATTTCGCCAGCGTTTGGTTGATCAGGATGACCCAAAAGGGAGCCAAAAGATATATCAGCGTGCCGAGGCTAAAGTGAGAGAAATTAAGGGTATTTTAGAAAAGAAGGGAAAGCGGTCTGATTGGATGATTGCTGACCTTCCTAAAAAAGAGATTATTTTTGTTAAATCTCACAAATCTGTTGTTGATGATAAAACATCATCGAATGTTCTTTATAAAAGAGATCCAGTGAAGATTTCTTATGAGAATGGGGATATTAAACTTTTGGCAGAAGTTGAAAACAGTGTTATTTCAAAGCTCCATCGAATTAGTAATTTCATTCCTAATGTTTTTGTTAATCAATCGGCTTATGACCTTCTTGTTAAAGAGGGACTAACAGAAGATGTAAGACCGAGTGAGCAACTTAGTTAATTTTAAGCATTTGAAATGTGTTTAATACTAGGATTCTTGACCGCTTTACTTTGATCAAATCTCAGGGTTAAAATGACATCTAGGGAAATAAAATTTCCCCTTAAATCAGGACGATTTAAGGTAATGCCTTAGGATTGGTCACCATTATGCTCCAGAACTCTTGGTCACTGAGAAAATTGGGTAAGAATTCGATTCGCAGGGGTTTATTAAATGGAATAATGTCCCTCGAAAATGTTTCCGTAAAATTTGGAAATTTAATGGCTTTACAAGATGTCCACTTCAAAGTGGATAAGGGTGAAATTGTTTTTATAACAGGTCCTTCTGGTGCTGGGAAAACAACATTATTACACCTTTTAGGGGGAGGGCTCTCTCCTTCCCAGGGAAAGGTTTACTCTCCAATTCATGACTCTAAAAGTTCTTGTTTTATTGCCCCTATTTTTCAAGATTTGAGATTAATCCCTCATTATAGCTTGGAAGCAAATTTAATGGCTTCTTTTGATCCCAATTTTTACCGTGATAGAGGTGAGTTTTTAAGCGATATGATTGAATTGTCTAAAATATTGGGTATTAAAGATCGTCTTCATTTAAAGGCATCAAAAGCCAATGGTGGTTTAAAACAGCAGATAGCTTTTTTAAGGGCGATTTTATCGCGACCAGATATAATTTTGGCTGATGAGCCAACGACTAGTTTAGATTATGAAAATGCAAAAAAGATATATGATATTTTTAATTTATATAATATCAAGAGAGGTCTTACAGTCGTTTGGGCTTCTCATAACAAAGATTTAGTTAAAAAATTTTCTGGTCGTATTGTTCATTTGGAGAAGGGACGTCTTATTTATTCAGGGCATGCATGTTTTATTTGAATCAATTTTTTTCTCATGTGAAAAAATATCCTTTGAGAGGATTCATTTTTTTTTCTTTTGGTGTTGTTGCTGTATTTTTTTCTTTTCAAAAGGAGGTTTTGAATTCACGTATAAAGGATTTAATTCAAAATTCTGAGAGAAGATCTTATTTCTATGCTTTAGTCTCTTCAAAAAAAAATATGGGGAGATTACAACGTAAATTGCGAATTCTTCCTGGGGTTAAAAAAGTTCAGCTACTGGACTCCAAAGTGGTACAGGACAAAGCAAGTCTTTTATTAAAAAGTTATCCCATGGAGATTAAAGAAGAGATTTTTAATTTGAGTTACTTTGGATTGAAAGTAGTTTTTGATGAAAGGGCGCAGAAAAGAGCTCAGCAACTGATTAGGGACTACCTCGTTAGGTTAGTTGGAGAGGATGATATTATTTTGGGGGCAGTAAAAAGGTTTGATCCTCAAAGAAAAGCAAAAAAAATATTGAAATGGATCGATATTAGTGGGAGTTATCTAATTTTAAGCACTTTGTTTTTTGTATGGTTACTCTCGGGAGTATGGATTTCAAGGCCAATAAAGAGAGTGGCTTATTTAATGGAGCAGTTTCAACGTCGTTCAAATATAGCTCTGAAAACCTATGCAGCAGGAGTTGCTTTAGTTATTTTGTTGGGCACTACTCTAGCGCTGTTTTATGGTAAAACTCCATGGTCAGGATGGGCAATATCCTTCGCCTTTATCTGTATTAGCTTTATTACTGTGTGGAAAAAATATCAATGGAACGATTGAATTTTATTTTGTTAGCACTTTTCTTTTCACTTCCAATCTTATCATCAGTTCGACCTGTAAGAAAAAATATAATTTCTTTAAATTCTGAAATCCGAATGAAAAGAAAAATTATTTCTGAGTTAACAAAAGAATTGAACTCCTTTGAGAAAAATTTGGGAAAAAAAAATAGGAAATACATAAGAGTTGTTGAAAAGAGAAAAAATCTAGAAGAAAGGTCTTTTTTATTAAAAAAATCTATTACGTCTCAAGCCGCTGATACTAAAAATGAAATTCATGAAATTAAGTCATTGCTGGGCAAAATGGTAATTTCTAAAATGGAAAAAGAAGATGAACCCTCTGATCTTTTAGCGAGGAAAATCCTAAAGGAAGGCTTTAAGAAAAAATTGATAGAGTTGCAGGGCAGTTTTGAGCAAATTCAAGCACTCCAAAATGAAGTGGATTCATTGACTACTCGTTTAAAAGAATATTCACAACTTGAATTACAACTGGCTTCTTTAATTAACCTTATGGAAAAGAAAAAGAATTCTAAGGTCCATGCGTATCTCAAACAGAGAGAGGCTTATGGCCGGCTATCGCAAAAAGTAGATAGTCAAAAGAAAAAAAAATCTTTAAAAAATATAAATAGTAGCAAACTTCAAAGGGAGTTAGGAGTTTTTAGTTCACCTTTAAAAAAACATGAAAAACTTGAATATGGAAAAAAAGGTGTCACCTATGTCTACCGAAAACGTCAACCTGTTTTAGCGACTAGGAAAGGGAAAGTTATTCATTCTGGTACATTGTCGACATTTGGTCATGTTGTTATGATTGACCACGGTCAAGAGACTCGAAGTATTTTACTCGGTCCTTTTGAAACTAAAGTGAAAAAAGGAATGCTAGTTCGAGAAGGAGATGTTCTAGGATATACTATTGGGCAGCCTCATGGATCAGGTAAATTTTATTTTGAAGTAAGAAAGAAAAATAAGGTGCAAAATACGATATATTTATTAAACACTAAGCTAATAGCAGAAGGGCGTTCTTCCCAGGAGAGCTCTTAGTTTTTGGAGATAGTTCATGTACTTTAAAAGAAAATTCCAATTATTATTTCTCGCTTTGGGATTTTTTTTTCTCACAACCTTTAATTCAACTATAGCAAGTTCTCAAAAATCTAGATTTGAGAAGTTAGAGTTATTTAATAAAGTGCTTTTTCTTATTGAAAACCAGTATTATCGCGATGTTGACACTGAAGTTCTTATTCAAGGGGCGATTAAGGGCATGATGAACACTCTTGATCCTCATTCTTCTTTTTTGGATAAAAAAGTTTTTGCCAAAATGCAAGAAGATACTTCTGGAGAGTTCGGAGGGTTGGGTATTGAAGTTAGTCAAAAAGACGGTGTCCTTGTTGTGACAACTCCTATTGACGATACACCTGCTTTTAAGGCTGGGATAAAGCCAGGTGATAAAATTGTTGAGATTAATGGGGACAGTACAATTGGGTTAACATTAGAAGAAGCTGTTCATAAAATGCGTGGTAAATCTGGGAGTAAAATTACAATAGGCGTAAAACGAGAGAACGTTGAAGGCATAAAGCTTTTTACTCTAAAAAGAAAAATTATCAAAATTTCAGCAGTAAAGTCCCAAATAGTGAGAAAGCACTATGGTTATATTCGGTTAACTCAATTTCAAAAAAATTGCACAAAGCAAGTTATTAAGGCTATCAAAAAACTTCACCATAAATCTAAAGGAAAACTTGAAGGACTTGTTTTGGATTTACGTTTTAATCCGGGAGGGCTGCTTGACGAAGCTGTCGATCTTTCAAGTGTCTTCCTAAAAGGTGGTGTTGTTGTTTCAACAGAGGGAAGAGATCCCAAACACAAAGAAATCCGTTATGTTAAGAAAACAGGTTATAAAGAGTTAGATATACCTATTGTCATTCTTGTTAATGGTGCTTCAGCTTCGGCTTCTGAGATTGTCGCTGGAGCTCTACAGGATTCTAAGAGGGCCCTGGTTATGGGCACTCAAACTTTTGGTAAAGGGTCGGTGCAATCTGTCGCTAAAATTGATAATACTCAAGGGGTTAAATTGACGATTGCCCAATATATGACTCCTTCTGGTAAAAAAATTCAAGCTGTTGGGATTAAACCTGATATTGTTGTTGATGAATTTGAAGGACCTTGGGTAGAGAAAAATCGCAAAGAGAGTAATTTTGTTCGCGAGATTGATTTGAGAAACCATCTAACGGCAACAATTGAAACTAAAGAGGAAAAAAAATCTCGTTTGAAGCGCGAAAAAGAGGAGCGTCGGCGGAGAGTGAAGAATATTCGTGAAGCACGCAAGAAGAAAAAAGTTTCGAAGAGTAAGCCAAAACGTTATGACCCGGCTTCTGATTACCAAGTGATTCAAGCCGTTAATTATTTGAAAAGTTTTAAATTGATTAAAAAACTTGAAGTGGTTAAATCGTAGAAAATATCATTGTATCGATGATTTTAGCTTGATAGATTTATGATATGCAAAAAGCACCCAGTGTTAGTGTTCTTATCAACAGTATAAAAAACTGCTTAGAGAACCAATTCAAGTTTATTGAGGTTATTGGAGAAATAACTAATTTTTCCAAGAGTGGTTCTGGGCATTTTTATTTTAACTTGAGTGATTCAGAGGCGAGTCTTAATTGTGCTCTCTTTCGACTTGATGCTCTTAGGAACTCCCAAGTCCGAAGATTGAAAGACGGTGATAAGGTAGTAGCTTCAGGTCCTATTGGTGTTTATAGCAAACGTGGGAGCTTCCAATTAATTGTTAAAAGAATTATCCCTGTTGGGAAGGGTGACTTTAAGGAGAAGTTTGAAATTTTAAAGAAAAAATTGGCTGCTGAAGGGCTTTTTGATCTTGATAGAAAACAAAAAATTCCAAAATTTCCTAAGCGGATAGGTGTTATTACAGCAGAAGGTGGTGCTGCTCTCCAAGACTTTTTAAATGTAACAAGACGCCGAACAATGCAGATGGATATTCTTTTGTCCTCGGCTTTAGTTCAAGGGGAGGAAGCACCCCAATCGTTAAGAGATGCGCTTTTTCGGCTAATTAAATACCATCGTGAGGCACCAGAGGAGAAAAAGCTTGATGTTATCGTTTTGACACGTGGTGGGGGAAGCTCAGAGGACCTTTGGGCCTTTAATGATGAAGCTCTCGCTTGGGATTTATTCAATTGCCCTATTCCTACTATTAGTGCTGTTGGACATGAGGTTGACTTTAGTATTTCTGACATGGTGGCTGATCAAAGGTGTGAAACACCCTCTGCAGCGGCAGAAGTTCTCTCTTCCGGGCAGACCCACTTAAGGGAAATTTTTAGTCGATTAGAGCAAGGTCTTCGTCGAACAGGTCGAGAGGTTTTATATAGACTTCAAGAGAGGCTCGATCAGAATCACCCACGTTTAATTCTTAATATTATTAAAGAGCGGTGGAATCATCTTGAAAGAAGATTGGAGAGAGCTAATGTAAATGAGCGTTTGATGGAGTTTACTGGTTATCATGAAAAAACTTTGAGGCTAGAAGATTTAAGCCATCGACTTCTACAAACTCTACCACGAAAGTCAAGTGAGTTGTTGGCACAGCTTAAAAAGAATAATGAAATGTTGAGAATTCTTAATCCAGAAAGTGTTTTAGGTCGTGGTTATAGCTATTTACAGGACTCTCAGAAAAATGTTGTCACTAGCAAAGAAATCTTTGAAGGCCTTTGCGGAGGAACAATTCTTTCGGTAAAATTTCATGATGGTACAGGTCATGTACAAAAAACAGAGATAGCAAAGAGTTGAGAGATATGAATATCTTTTTTCAAATTTTTTTAACTTTAATCTTGTTTGTTTCTTGTGCCAATCGTTTGAAATCAGTATCTCCTGCATCGGTTGTTGATTCATTAAAAGCTTCTGAATCAAATTTATCAATCTTTGAAAATTTAAAACCTATTAATATAGAGATACGCCCAGGTGAAGTAGTTTATTTTAAATTAGAGTTTCCCAAAGATATATTTGGTGAACTTCATTGTAGAAATAAAATAACCGCTGTTTTTTTTAATGATGGTTATCAAGTTCTTTTGTCTGAAAGTTATTTTAGTTCTCTAGGTTCTTATCAGTGTAAGTGGAAGATCGAAAGCGAAGAGTTTGTAGTAGCTAATATTAAAGTTAGTTCTAAAAAATTTCCTTCAGAAAGACTTTATGTGGATAAAAGAAGAGTTACTCTTGAGCCTGAAGATATAGAGCGAGTAGAAAATGAAAATGAGTTTAAGAAAAAAATCTACTCTCGTAGCTCTCAACATCCTCTTTTCAAAGAATCATTCGAGTTACCTATTAATTCAGAAATAACTTCAATTTATGGCTCACAGAGGATTTTCAATAATAAAAAGAAGACACAGCATTTGGGAACTGACTACCGCGCTAGAGTTGGGACACCTATTAGGACTGCTAACTCTGGTAAAGTTGTGATTGCTCGAGATTTATTTTTTTCTGGCAATACTGTTGTCATTGATCATGGCTTAGGAATCTTTACTATGTATGGGCATCTCTCTAAGTTAGAAGCTTCAGAAGGTAGCTATGTTTCCAAAGGTGATATTTTGGGCCTTTCTGGTAAGACTGGAAGGGTGACAGGACCTCATTTACATTGGGGGGTTATTGTCAATGGATTGGCTGTTGAAGGCTCATCTCTTATCCGAGCTACGAGAGAATATTTTCAATTAAACTCCTTTAATAATGACTGATCTTTTCTCTTTAAAATTTGAATTTTCAAATCTTAAGTTTTTTTATTCAGATAAGTTGAATAAGGATGATTTTTCTACTCGAGAGTTAGCCATGCTTGAATGGCAAGCAATTTCTTTTAATTCAATACTAGAGCTGAGTGGTGCTGTCATTCTTCTTCATGATGATGATTTGAAGTTATTGAAAGCTTTAAAAAAAGAGGAGAGGTTGATATTTTTTCTTTCTTTAAGTGATGTGCCTGAAGAGTATCATGAATTGGTTTATTCTATTAAAGGAAAAGAGAGTCATGAATACTATGAATTGTTTAATATTTTCGACAAACTAATTTCTCAAGTTGATCAAAAAAAAATAATAGCAAATTCTTATATTGCTCTGGAAAAATATCTTAAGCGGGCTCAACTTTATCAAAGTAATCAAAATAATGAGCCTGAGGGTTGTTATTTAGAGATTTTAAAAACTTATATTGAAAATGAAGAAAGAATTTTAAAGAAAAGTAGTTTTAAGCAATTTCTTAAGAAAATAGAAAAGTGTTTTGAAGCTTTTGAATTGTTTTACAATTTGAAAATTATTTGTTTTGAAGATATTTCTTCAAATGAGAAGGGTTTGATTTTTCCTCTTTCAGGACAGAAATATTTTCTTTATTTTGAAACAAATAAACCTGATGAGGATTTAACGGCTTTTGCTTTTGGGCTAATTCTTGATTGGGTAGAGCGTTTTTTGATTTTATATGATCAATCAGGAAAAACAGAGAAGGGACTTTTTCTATGGGAAGAGGCTTTTTCGAGTGTTCCAGTTGCTACTGCCTTATTGTCTTTTCAAGGTGATCTTATCTTACATAATGAAAAATTCTCTTTTCTTGAGATTCTTCCCTCCGAGTGCTTAAGAAGAGAGGATGGGCAAAAAGTAGAAATTAAAGGGCAAACCTATAAAGTTGCAAAGATATCTATTGACGATGAACTAAGTGAACTTTTTCTTATCCTATTTTACAGAGATCAGGATTTTGTTAATGAAGATTGGTCACTAAAGACTGTGTCTGGACAAGAGTTAGGTATTATTTCCAGTTCAATTGCTCATGAACTAAATAATCCTTTGGCTGGAATTTTGGCTGCTATATCGTTACTGGAGTTGGAGAATAAGGTTGGAGATAATAAATTGTCTTTAGAAGAGATGAGGGAAAGCGCTAAACGTTGTAAAAATTTAGTCGAAATATTTCTAGGTTTTTCTAAAGCTGGAGGAGTATTGAGATTGGAGAAAAACTCTTCTTGTTCAGCTCGTGATGCTTTTGATCAGGCTCTTGATCTGTTACGCTTTAGAATGATTGAAGCAAATCATAAATTAAAAGTGCAATTTGAAGAACCTAAGCAAGAGTGCTCATTTAATAAACCAGTGAACTTATCTATTATGACAATGGTTTTTTATCTTATTTTAGGAGAGGTTCTGACTCAATTTGCCCACCTTGGTCTGGTAAGAGAAGACAAAGAAGAAAATGCACTAAGAGTTTTATTTGCTGAAGAAAGGGATAGGATTTTCTTAAAATTTGAGGATGAATCAATATTTTTAGAAAGAATTTTAGAATTTAAATTGATCCGCTACCTTGTTGATTTAGAAGGGTTGAGTTTAGATGTAAAAGAAGAGAGTGTATTTTTAACTGAATGGAAATTAACGTAATGAAAGAGCTTCTAATAAAATCTTTTCCATTAGTATTTTTAGGTGGAGGTTTAGGCGCTTGTTTGAGATGGTTTATTTCTCTTGGGGCCAATGCTTTAAACTTAAAAATTTGGATGGGAACTCTAGTGGCTAATTTATTGGGCTGTTTGATTTTTTTTGGAGGTATCAAATATTTTTGGTTTGAAGGGAAAGTGACTCCTTGCCTCGTGCGAATTGGCTTTTTGGGAAGTTTAACAACTTTTTCAACTTTTGCTTACGAGCTTGTTTATCTTATTCGAGAGAATAGGTGGGGTGAATTTGGGTTTTGTTTAGTTCTAAATATACTCTTTGGGGTATTTATAGGAATTGGGATTTTGCGTTAGAAATTGATTGAGTTGTTTGAAAAATTCCTCTGGTTGATTTATCGGTATTTTTTTCTTAAAGATGAATAGATTGCTATTTTCCTTTTTTCCCTTAAGTAAATAATGTTCAACAAATTGTTCTAGTAATGGATGAAAGTAATGTTTATTCAATTTATTGTTTGAGATTCTAGAAGATTTTGAATTTATGTACTGGAGTAATTTTTTCTGATGACTAGAATGTCGAAAAATAAGCTGATTTTTTAAGCTCAAAGATTGAATAGGGTAAATAATCATTTGCTCTGGCACTAAGTGATTTGTAATTATAAAATCTCCAAATTCTTTATCTATAAGTGGAGAAGATATTTCATTTTCAGTAAGTTGTGACTGGTTAACATTTGGAAGATGTTGCCTCCATAAAAAAGTGATGACTTCTCTTCTTACGTTGTTTTCTAATTTACAAAAGAAATTATTGAAATGAATTAAGCTTTCGATAAAAGGGCCAAAAAGTTTAATGGTCGTGATTTTCCAATCTATATGATTTAGTTTTTGGTGAATAAGTTCTACTTCTTCCTTTTTGCCTTCACAAGGTAAAGCAAAAAGAATGACACCATTTTCGCCTTTGATCGTAATGAGGAAGGGTGAATGAATTTGTTTAATTTTATTATATACAGAATTTGATTGTTCAGTAGTTTTTTGGGAGTGATTTTCTTGCGTGCATTTAAAGTGGATTCGATCTAGTTCATAGCGGTTTCTTGGGTAATAAAGATGATTGATTTTTTGGATGCCCTTATCAATAAAGATCTTCAAGTATGTCTGCAAGAGGAACGCTGTCGCTCTTGCATCGTCAAGGGCTCGATGGGCTTCTTTGTGGGGAATATTGAAGATTTTACTCATATAGTTGAGGTTACTATTGAGTAAATTAGGTATGAGATATTTAGTCATTAAATTTGTACAAATGCTTTTATTTTGAAGTTCCTCGATATTGAGCCTTTTTAAAACAGAGTTAAAAAAAGGGACATCAAAAGATGTATTGTGGGCGACTAAGATTCTGTCCCCCATAAAGTCGAGAATTTCATTAATGACATCCTCTATGCAAGGTGCTTGCTCTACATCGGCTTGTTTGATACTTGTTAGTTTTTGGATAAACTCAGGAATTTTAATTTCTGGGTTTATAAGAAAATTCTTTTCCTCGACAATTTCTAGTTTTTCGATTTTAACTAATCCAATTTCAATGATTTTATCAGATTTATGATTACCTCCTGTTGTTTCTAAATCAAAAATACAAAATTTAAGATTTTTGATTAGTTCTAGTGGATTTGTGTTGGAAGCGGCAGTGTTTTCTAATTGGATTTGTTTTTTATTATTCAAGTATCCACCAGGTAACCAATCATTCGATTGGGGTTAGGAGTTCTTCCCTATTATAACCTTAACTTATTTTTAACTGAAAACTCCGGCAAGATTTTTTCCTAGTGTTTTTTAAACTATTTTAATTGCGAGATTGTATTAACGATAAGTTGATGAAAAGCTTGTTTGGCTTTGAGTGCTTGATTTTTAATATCTTCATGCCGAAGCTCTCTTTTTTCGATACCTGTTGCCATGTTGGTAACACAGCTAATGGCTCCAATTTTAAGTCCGTTGTGATGAGCTGCAATGGCTTCAAAAATAGTACTCATTCCTACTAAATCGGCACCTAAAACACTCAACATTTTGACTTCGGCAGGGGTCTCATAAGAGGGACCTAAAACTCCGGCATAGACTCCCTGCTTGAGTTGGTAATTGCTTTTAAAGGCCGCTTCTTGCAAGGCTTCCTGGATGTCGGGATGGTAAATATGTCCCATGTCGGGAAAGCGAGGGCCAAGGTCTTCTTCATTTGGTCCCTCTAGAGGGTTTTTTCCTGTAAGGTTAATATGGTCGGTGATCATGACCAAATCACCTGGGCAATATTGAGGATTGATTCCCCCTGAAGCATTGGTGAGGAGAAGATAAGAACAACCGAGTTTTTTTAGAACTCTTGTTGGAAAAACGACCTCTTGCGGAGTATGCCCTTCATAGCAGTGAATACGTCCCTGTAGGCAAGCAACTTCAGTATCATTAATCTTTCCTAAAACGAGCTTTCCAGTGTGACCAGTTACTGTGGTTTTTTGGAAATGAGGAATTTCGTGATATGAAATTTCTTTTTTATCCTTAATAACATCAGCAAAATCTCCAAGTCCTGAGCCAAGAGTGATTCCTACCTTGGGTTGAATTGAAGTCTTATTTTGGATAGCTTTTGATGACTCATTTAGTTTTTTTGTGAGCTCAGTGATCATAAATTTCTCTTTTATAAGCAGTCTTTGGTGCCCAGTTGGTATCTACCTGATAGATGAGAGGGGGAATTGATTTAGGTTTTTGTGCTGATATTTTAAAGTTTTCTTCTAAAAAGCTTTGTTCAATTTCAGCCACTTTTTCTTCTTGTCCATCGTTGAAGTGAATTCTGGCAAGGCATTCACCAGTTTTGATTTGATCGCCTATTTTTTTGGGAAAGAGAAAGCCGACACCAAAATCTATTTGATCTCCAGCTTTTTTTCGTCCTCCTCCAAGGGAAACACAGTGGAGGCCTAAGGCGTGATTGTTAACTTGAGAGAGGTAACCTGTTTTGGTGGCGAGTACTTCCTTAATGTTTTTGGCTAAAGGAAGATGAGAATAATCATCAACGACTTTAGGATTGCCCCCTTGATTGACCAGGAGCTCACGGAATTTTTTGAGGGCTGCTCCTGTATCGAGGGCTTCTTGGGCTTTTTTGATTCCAAGCTGATGGGTTTTAGCTAGGCCTGCTAGATAAATCATTCCACCTGCTAAGCTTAAAGAAAGCTCTGTTAAGTCTTGAGGCCCTTGTCCTTTAAGGGTTTCGATACTTTCAATAATTTCCAGAGAGTTTCCAACTGCTTTTCCTAGTGGTTGGTTCATGTCTGAAATAATAGTCATCATATTGCGATGGAAGCGAAGGCCTGTTTCTCTTAGGCTTTTTGATAAGGCTTGAGCTTTGTCTTTAGTGCGCATAAAAGCCCCATTGCCAACTTTAATATCCATGACAATTCCATTGGCTCCCTCGGCGAGTTTTTTTGACATAATGGAAGCGGTGATGAGGGGAATGGACTCAACTGTGGCGGTCACATCTCTGAGGGCATATATCTTTTTGTCGGCAGGGGCTATTTCTGCCGTTTGACCGGTGAGGACTAAACCGCGTTTTTCGACAAGGTCTTTGAATTGGCTTAGAGGAAGAGATGTTTGAAAACCGGCGATAGATTCAATTTTATCTATAGTACCGCCCGAATGGCCAAGGCCTCTTCCGGCCATCATAGGAATTTTAACACCACAAGCAGCCGCTAGAGGGGCCAGGATAAAGCTCGTTTTATCTCCAACCCCTCCCGTTGAATGCTTATCGATAACATTTTGGCCTTCAAAGGAAAGGGTTTCTCCTGAATAGAGCATGGCATCAGTGAGAAAAGCCGTCTCTCGCTGAGAGAGACCGTTGAGATAAATGGCCATGAGGAGGGCACTCATTTGGTAGTCTGCTACCTCTCCGTCTAGTAGGCTTTGTATAAACCATTCGATCTCTGCCCAGGTCAGCTCTTTGCCGTCTCTTTTTTTGGCAATTAGGTTGTAAGCGCTGTGACTGGCCATCTTGACTCCTTTAGAAAAAGGCTTCATTGTTTTAAAGAGGATTCTGGATCCGCCAAGATTCTAAAGACTGAAAAGACATAAGACAATGAGTTCCCCTTTGTCCACTGAGATGTCGTTAATTAAAGGGATTCTTGTTTATGAGAAAAGCCATTTTCTTTTTTGTTATTAGCGTAGCTCTATCTTTGTGTCCAGTAGCTAGTCACGCTCAGGCTGGGGCGCCGCCGCAAAAGGATCTCCTTGATGATTCCTTTAGAGATATGTATACGGTGGTGGGGTTTGGACTCGGTGGGGCTATTCTTGGTCTTTCGACACTGTCTTTTGTCGACGAGCCTTCTGAGCATCTTAGGAATATTGTTGTTGGAGGAGCTGTTGGAGTTATCATAGGTGTGACTGTTATTGCGTGGCAACAGGCATATAAATCGAAAAGCTTCTATGATGATAATGCTTTTTTCCCTCAAAAGAATATGACGACTACTGATCGAGTGAGTTGGCATCGCATAAATCACTCGCAATTTAACCCTTCGAGTGGTACTACCTCTTCAAATAGTCTTTCGTTTTCTTTCGCTTTTTAACGCTGAAGTTCGAGGAGTTTCATGGAACGTTTGATTTCGTTAGTTGGCCTCTTGGCCATGGTGGGTTTTGCTTTCCTTTTAAGTGGCGATAAAAAGAAAATTAATTGGAAAACTGTTGTTTCAGGGGTGCTTTTGCAAGTCGTTTTGGGGCTCTTAATCCTAAAAACAGATACCGGCCAAGCTATTTTCGAAGGAGCTAGGGGATTTTTTGCTGGAATTTTGGCTTACACTAACCAAGGCTCTTCTTTTGTTTTTGGGTCTTTAGCCGATAGTAAAAGAGTAGGCTTTGTTATTTTCACTATGGTTCTTCCCACTATTATTTTTACCTCTTCTCTGATGAGTATTCTCTACCACCTCGGAGTTATGCAAGTTGTGATTAAAGGGACGGCTTGGTTGATGGTCAGAGTTATGGGAACTTCTGGTGCTGAGTCTTTGGCTGCGGCAGCTAATATTTTTGCTGGTCAGACGGAAGCACCTTTAATGGTAAAACCTTTTATTGAAAAGATGACACGCTCTGAACTTATGGCTTTAATGACAGGTGGGATGGCTACTGTTGCTGGTGGTGTTCTTGCCGCTTACGTAGGAATGGGAATTGATGGAGGGCATTTGTTGGCTGCTTCGGTGATGTCTGCCCCTGCGGCTCTGGTTTGTGCCAAACTTATGGTTCCAGAGAGAGAGGAATCGACGACTCAAGGTGAAGTTAAAATTGAACTGAAAAAAACTACGGCGAATTTAATTGATGCTGCAGCTACTGGTGCAGGTGAGGGCTTAAAACTGGCTATCAATGTAGGGGCTATGCTTTTGGCTTTTATTGCCCTTATTGCTCTTATGAATGGTGTTTTGGGATGGCTCGGTGGATTTTTTGGTTATCCTCAATTGTCGATGGAGTTGATTACAGGCTATTTATTTTCACCCTTAGCTTTTCTTATGGGAATTCCTTGGGAGGATTCTGTTCCAGTTGGGGTGCTGCTAGGAAAAAAATTAATTCTTAACGAATTTGTAGCCTATCTTGACCTTAAGCAATTGACTCAAGCGAAGGTGATAAGCGAGCGCTCTATTATTATTTCTACCTATGCCTTGTGTGGGTTTGCCAATTTTGCTTCTATCGCTATTCAAATTGGAGGTATTGGGACAATAGCTCCTGGTCGACGCAAGGAGCTTGCTTTATTGGGGATTAAATCGTTGATTGGTGGAACACTAGCTTGCTTAATGACTGCTTGTATTGCTGGATTATTGGTTTAGCTTTTATTTCAATAAGTAGGACTGTCAATGGCAAAAGAACTTTTTATCAATCAAACTCTTAATGAGTGTCGAGCAGCTCTTGTTGAAAATGGAGAAATACTCGATTTTTTGATGGATCGAGGAACGGATAAATGTGAAGAGCATCCCTCCGTTGGAAATATCTATAAGGGCAAAGTACTAAGAGTTCTTCCTGGGATGCAGTCAGCTTTTGTTGATATTGGATACACGAAAGCAGCTTTCTTGTATGTTGATGATGCTTATGTCCCAACTTTGGAAGAGCAAAGAGAGATTGCTGATCGAACTCGGAAGGAGCTAGAGAATCTAAAAGAACTTTCCGGAGAAGTAATACCCGATGAGCTTTCGACACTGTCTGATCACGTTAATATGCGCTTTCGCCCCGATGTTAGTATTGAGGATTTCCTTAAGGAAGGAGATGAAATTCTCGTCCAAGTTGCTAAAGAGCCTATCTCGACAAAAGGTCCAAGAGTCACTCGGCATGTAACGATGGCTGGTCGCTATATGGTTTTTATGCCATTCATTGAACACGCTGGAGTGTCTCGAAGAATTGAAAATGAGGAAGAAAGAGAGCGCCTTAAAGAAGTTTTGGAGACAATTAAGCCCGATGGGAAAGGGGTTATTGCTAGAACGGTATCAGAAGGTCAAAGTTATAATACTCTCAAAGCTGACTACAATATGTTGGTTAAGCTTTGGAAAGAGGTTGCCCGCCGGGTTGAGAAAGCGCGAGCACCTGAACTTTGTCATAAAGATCTTAATTTTGTTCAAAGGGTTCTAAGGGATATTACGGATGAAAATATTGTCAAGATAACTCTCGATAGCAAAGATCACTTAAGAGAAGTTGAAAAATTTACTAGTAAATTTACACCAACACTTAAAGGAAAGTCTTTACTCTACGATGGGGAGATTCCTTTATTTGAAAAGTTTGGTCTCGACATGGAAATTGAGAGAGGGTTGTCGAATAAAGTTTTCTTAAGGAGCGGTGGTTCTCTTAATATTGATCAAACTGAAGCGCTGGTTTCTATTGATGTTAACACCGGAAAATTTGTCGGTCGCAAGACTTTAGAGGAAACTATTCTACGCACTAATCTCGAAGCGGTTAAAGAAATTGCTTATCAACTTCGGCTGCGAAATTGTGGTGGGATTATTATTGTCGATTTTATCGATATGGAAAAAGAAGAGCATCGAAACCAGGTCTACAATACTTTTTTAGAGGCTTTAAAAAGGGATCGAGCTAAAACAAGTGTTCTTCCTATTTCGGGGCTGGGCTTAGTCGAGATGACTCGCAAGAGAACTCGTGACACTTTGACTCGTGTTATGTGTACACCTTGTCCCTATTGTGAGGGTAGTGGTGTTGTGAAGTCTACTCTAACAGTTTGTTATGAACTCGTGCGGGAGTTGATGAAGGTTCTTAAACAGAATCCAAAGGGAAATAAAGTGTATATTTATGCTCATCCTGAAGTGACGGCCCAGCTCGCAGGCTCTGATTTGGACATGATTGAAACTGTAGAAGAAAAGTTCGGACAAAGCGTTATTATTCGCTCAGAAAATAACTATCATATTGAGCAATACGAAATCTTTCCCCAAGACAACTGAGCTAATTTGTCCAATCGATTTGATCAAATTGTATTTAACAGAATTTAATTTAAAGAAGAGAAGATATTCTCCGATACATCACTGAAGTTGAGGGAGGAGATTTTATGATTCAATTCAATGTTGAAAGGATGAAAAGCTATTTTGGAGATATTGATCTTTTTAAAGAAGTTTTTAAAGAGTTTAAAAAACAATACCCAATTCAATTAGAAAATCTCAATCAATCTATTTTAAATAAAGATGGTCTAAACATTGAAAGAATGGCTCATAAACTTAAAGGTTCAGTGGCGAGCTTTATGGCCGAAGAGGTTTTAGAGAAATTGAGCCTTATTGAAAATGCTGGTTCCAATCAAGACTTCAGTAATCTTGAGGGAATGTTTAATGAAGTTAAGGATTTGATCACTCAACTTGCCAATCAAATTGAGGATTGGTTAAAAAATGCTCAGCAAGCGGCTTAGTTTTTGGAATGTTGAAGTTTATTAGGTCAAATTTTTTGTCGTGATAAGGAATATCTTTATTTCTTTGCATTAAAAACCTTATTGGCACTTTTTATAGGTGTCAAAACGATTTCTTATTGTCTATAGGGACAAAACGACTCCGAAAAAAAAACACAAAAGACTTTGAAATAAAAGAGTATTGATTTCTGAAAAGGAGAAAATGCTGGTTCCTCACGTTTTTTTTATTTTTGGTATTAAGTTTGCAAACTAAGGCCCAATCTCGAGCCTTGAGGACGAAAGGTTTTGAGATGGCCAATGTTAAATACTTAATCAGGGAGAGAAACTGGCATGAAAAAACAAAATTGGAAAAAAGTGATGAGCGCTGGGTTATTAGCGACTGTTATGATCTTAGAAAGCTGTGGTGGAGGCAATGGACCGGGAGGGGTTTTTGTGCCGGGAGTGACGGCCCAGCAATTTGTTAATGCCCTCAACGATTTTGACGGAGTTCCCATTGGTGGAGGGGAGTCGCGAGTTATTCTTAGAACTGATGAAACTTATAGGGGAGGTTTTGCTGGTGAGGATGAATGGTTTGTTATTTACGACGCACTTCACGATCAAAATAAAGCTGTTTCTCTACAATACCTTCGCTCTATTGTTTATTTCGACTACTACTCTGATGCTTATGCCGTTGCCGATGAGTTCCGTGCCATTGAAAGAGACGATATCTTAGATGGCTATGGTGATGGTGATTCTCTCGGTGATGATTATGAAGTTGTCGATTACAACAGTTATACGGGGTATTTTGAAGGACGCAACTCAGATTGGGATTACGAGGATGAAGCAGAGACGATGGATGTCGCTTTAATGGCCGGTGAAAAGGAGAAAATGGCTTTTTTCAAAAAAGCTTCACAGGTTTCCTTTGCCTTTAGCGTTAGTATTGAAGCGGCGATGTCTTTAGTCACTTTGGGGAGTAAGGTAGAAAAGATGTTGGGTAAATCCCAAGGGGAGCTAACAGAGGAAGATCAAAAGGCCCTTATGGGGGATTTTCAAAATTTATCTGGAGTGACTTTAGAGGAAGTGATCGAAGCTGCTGTCGATGACGAGAAAAAAGAGGCTATGATTTCTAAAATCGCCGACAAAATTGGAACAACTGCTGAAAACTTGGAAGCACGTATTCTACCCAAAGTCTTTGGCTTAGAACTTCAATAAAAAAATGAGAGGGGCGCGTTTGGTGCCCCCCTTTTCGAGGAGGGCGGTTTTGGTTCGATTGGGAAAATGTAGGCAACGCATTCGCTTCAGCTTAGCTGTTTGGCTTCTTTTCATAAGTTCACCTTGTTTGGCCAATCAAGTGGCGATTCCTCTAGAACCGATTCGGCAGCCATCTGATGACCTTTGGTTTGAGGGAAGGGTTTTGACTTCGGAGGAGGCTTGGGAGCTCTCTCATCGCCTAGCTGATCCTATTGATTTAGCGGCAATTAATCCACGAGAGAGTGAAGTTTGGAGAAATTTTTTTCCTGGAAATCTAGCGGGACAAGACGATTTCTTCCTTGATGAAGAAACTATTGTTCAGTTTAAAGGAGTACTTATCTCCTACTCTGGTTTGATGAGGTTTAATGTTCTTCCTGTAAGGGGTGAGAACAATAAATTTTTTACTGTTATTATGCAAAAGACGTTACATACAATGCTTATGCGTAAAAATTTATTGAGAAAATTAGGTTATAAAATACCTAAGATAAAATATCTCAAATCACTTAAAGTTCAATTTGAAAGTATTGGAGAGAGAGACCGTTTTTTAAAACACCAAATTCCTCAGAATACTTATGGAGCTTTTACTCGTTGGACGGATAAAGAGCTTGACTCTCTGGGGAATCAGCTTGTTATCGAATTTAAAGATATCGCCGTTATGATGCCTTCAGAGGAGGATCATTACAATGTGGCGATGGGTGTTCCCCCCAAACGATTAACTGGTCGTACTTTGCGGGCGCTGGCGATTCCCTACGCTCTTTTAAATGTTGGAGAATCGATTAACAAACTATCTTGGCACGTAGGACGTCAAGACAATCAATCGATTATTTTGCCTCACTTTGTGTTAGCAGATATGAATACAACATTGGATGATGCCAAATGGATGTTGAGGCGACTAGAGAAATTAAATCGTCGCGATTTAGAAGAGATCGTTGAATTGGCTCATTATCCACCAGCCGTGGCTAAAATTTTAGTAGAAAAGATAATTTCTCGTCGCAATTCTCTTTTTCTTTTGTTTCAGTTGAACTCACCAGCATTGGCTTTTGATCCGAAAGTTTCTTTTGGTGAAGAACTAGAGGAAGGAGTTGTTTTAAGAGAAAATTGGGAAGGTTACGCTTCTCGTTTTGCCCATGGGAAACCAGATGGCCCTTTTCAAGATTTTCAATACTTTGTTTTTAGCAAGATCCGAAGTGGAGTTATTGAAAACCTGGTGAATCTAGTCAATGGCAAATTGAGGGCCTTCAAACCTTCTGATCGGCGCCTTCGGTTTCACCAAGAGCAGTTTGAAACGGGTCTAAATCATTTTGTTGATACGGGTGAATTTAGAGAGTTTGGAATTGGTGCTTGGGCAAGCCCTATTCTCAGCGGACAGTTAATCCTTTCAAGAGATATTGTGGTTGGTAGTTATCTTGGTACTGATAATTTGGTTCAATTAGCGGATACCTTTGGAATAGCCGTTGATGTAGGGGTTCACGTGGGTATCGAAAATGTGAGTCAAGCTCCAGATCTTTTTTTACGAGCAGGGGTTCAAGCTGTCAGGACTTACACTCATTTAAAGCCAGTAAAAACACTCAAAGCTTCTTTTAAAGAGCCTTATCAAAATATCATGGTTCCACTAGTTAAATTACAGCTGAAAAAGCGTTTGGATCAATTGGCAAATTTTGAAAGTGAGTATGAAGAAGGTCACTCTAGTGATAGAAGTTTAGAGGAGAGAAGAGAGGCTAAAAAGGAGGCTTTTGAGGAGTTAGTTAGGCATTTTAATAAAAAACTAGATGTTGGTGAATCTCTTTTGATTACTGACCGCTTGATACCCAACGTTGGGATTCAGGGGGCTTTTAATTTGATGAAGACTAAAGTTTCGGTAGGAGGGATAAAAGATTATGCTTTAGTTAAAAGGCTTCACGTTTTTAGGAAAGATGCGGAGACAATACAGGTTTATGAGGACAAAGGGCGAGGTTGGGGGCTTAGCTTCAATGTTGGAGTCGATCACTATATTCCAATTTTAAGGTTTCAGACCCGGCGTCACTCGGGAAAATATAATGTTAAGGTGCATACTGTTAATATAAATACCGACTTAGAGGAAAACCCCAACTTTTATACTAATGCGCAAGCACTGTATTACTTATTTGAAGAGGGATCGAGTGAACTCTTGGAAAGTCTTGAAAAACCTTATGAAGTAAAGGCTAAATTCGTTGATAAAAGTAGCAAGTTTGCTTTCCTTGTTTGGAGGGCAAAATACTTAAATGGTGATGCTCACATTAAAGTGAAAACGCCTCAACAAAAAGAATCAGATTATTTGAGTTTGAGTTTGAAATCGCAAGAAGGGATTAACTATCAAAGTTTTGTCACTGATGTTGTCAATTATTATTTAGGAAAATTTTGGCAAGGACTTAATCTAGGAATTGATCCAGAGAGGTATAAAAATCCTGCTCATTCTATTCATGGAGTTGCTAAAACTTACTTAGCACGCTATGAAGCACGACTTTCTAATGGGTCCGGGAAAAGTAAAGTTTCTCATCCTTTTATTAATCTTACTGTTAAAAATGAAGGATGGAGTGCTACTAGAGAAAAAATTAAAGGTATTATTAAAGAAATTAATAAAAGATATGGAACAATTCTCTTTAACCCTCAGTCTTTGGATAATGCTCAAGGACTGAGACTTTTTGATATTTCTGTGAAGATTAACCTTTATGAATCGGCTATCGCTCGACTTGCCAGTATTAAAGATTCAGAGTTGAAGATCATTCAGAGAAGGTATCTCAATGAGCGTAGAGTTGATTGCACTTCTCGTCGGACGAGAAGAGTCCGTGGTCCCCGTTATTTTAAAAATTGTGGTTATTTAATTAAGGCGAGAGAAAAAAACCGTGAATGCCAACGAACATTTAAGGACAAGGCTCGTGCACAATGCTTGCTGCAATTGGCTGCTAAGCTTAAAAAAGACCTTGAGTTTAAAGATTTTAAAAATCTTTTGGGGGAAAAGAATTTATATGTTTATGGGACGATCAATGGATTTCAGCACGAGTCGGAAGTATTAAATGAGCCAATATATTCCCATTCGATAGGGGTAATTTCGGGGCGCTATAGAAATGGACCTGTTAGTGCTTTGAAGAAAGTTTTAGATATTCAAAATGGTGAATTTCATGGCTCTTGGATAAGGGAGACGTTGTAGTGAAGGCAAGGTTGTTTTTATTTTCATCGATATGGATGGTCTTCTCTTTTGGTGCAACTGATTTTGCCGATACTCTTTTTACAAAGCAATGGGCATTGAAGAATACTGGGCAAGGGATTCTCTATGCCGAAGATGAGCTCTCTCGAAACCTTGTAGAGGGAATTCCTGGTGTGGACTTAGACTGGGTTTCTCTTGGTCCCTATTCTATTCCAGTTGACCGTGAAGTCATCGTTGCTGTTATCGATTCTGGTCTGGATATTTATCATCCCGATCTCAAAGGGAGAATTTGGCTTGATGAAAAGCGTTGCCCGAATGGTTCAGACTCTGTGGAATCGCAGGGATTGCCTTGTCATGGGATGAATTTGTTGGAGAGCAATGGGAATATTGCCGATGATACTGGTCACGGCACTCACGTCGCTGGGATTATAGCTGCTAACGCCAATAGTATTGGAATTGTTGGAGCTGCCGATTCTCGCGTGAAAGTTATGCCTGTCAAAGTTTTAAGTCAGGAAACGAGAAGCTTTGTTTATAAGGGTCGTCTTATTACAGATATCATCGCAGACGGAATTCATTATGCTATCGCCAATGGTGCTGATGTTATTAATATGTCGCTGGGCTGGCCTAAAGTCGTTGAGACTCCCAAAGTGAAAAAAGCGCTGCAAATGGCTGTTCAAAAAGAAATACCGATTATTGTTGCTGCTGGAAATAATAATAAAAATATTCCTGTTTTTCCCTGCTCTAATAAAGGTGTGATTTGTGTTGGTTCTATTGGCAATACTGGAGAGATATCAGAGTTTTCAAATTTTGGAGGGAAGATTGATTTGCTCGCACCTGGTGAATTTATTGTTTCGACTTATCCAAGTGTTGATATTGAGTCACGTATTTTGAGAATGAAAGGCTATGAAGCGAAAAAAGGTACCTCTCAGGCTGCACCTTTTGTGGCGGCTATTGCTGCTAATATGAAGTTGATGAATCCCGATATAAAACTTGGTGAGCTCAAGGCGAAGCTATTGGCTTCTCCTTATGGAGAGAGAAAAGGTTTAAAGCAAAAAGTGAAAAGAAGTAAGTTTGGGATAGTCAGTATGCGGAGGGCTCTTCAAAAGACCCCTTCTGTTTTTATAACTCCTGATTTTAAAAATCTTTTAGATATAAAGTTTAATCGCAATACAGGTTCTTTTTCTTTTGAGCTTCCTATCGAGTCCCTTATCGGAGTAGCTGAAAATGTAGAAGTAGCGCTGGAGTTTAGTGGAAGCCAAGTGTTGCTAGAAAAAGGTTTATTTCAATTGGATAGAATAGAGGAAGGGGAGAGTAAAAGAATTTTTATTAGAGGAAAAGTTGTAAATTTATTTGCTGATAATAATGTGGATCTTTTTGTCTCTATTAAAACTGGTGATTTTCAACAAAGAACTTCAACAGCACTAATGTTTGCGCGAGATTTGAAGAGAGAAGAAAATATAAAGAAATGGAAATTTACTGATCTGACGGCTCATGAAGTCACTTTCTTTAAAGGAATTCGTAAATTATCCAAACTTAAAACGATAAGTGATATTTTTCATCAAAAAAAGAACCCTGAGTTTTTTGTTGTGCTTAAGAAAAGGCAGACAGATCGCTATACGGTCGTAACTATTGTCGAAATGAAAAACAATTACCAGATGGTTAGTAGAGAGCTGAAACTTCCCAAGCTAAATCAAGTATTGGCTATTTTTATAAACGATACAAATAGAGATGGAAAACTTGATTACTTTATTTATGGTCTGAATGAGAAAAGAACACACTTGACCTTTGATCACTACACAAGAGAACTCCAGCCTTTATTTGGAAAATATAGTCGTTGGGAGTTTAAAATTTCTGAATTTGAAGGTCTTCCTTTGAAAAATGGATTTCAAGAGAATTTTTTATGGTTGGCTCAAAAAGTGGAAGGGTTGGGGAATGTGACAATTCCAGCAATTTTTAAAAAGTATAAATTACCTAGCGAGGACAATACGGAAGATATCTTGGATCGTTATCGAGAGGACCTGAAGGCTCCCCATCTGTATTATTTGAACCCTGTTTTGAGAAATGGAAAAGTGACCATTTCCTTGAGAGCATTTGATAGTTTTGACTTTCTGGAGAGCTTGAGAAGAAAGTTAAAGATTGGTTTTCGTTCTTCTATCCGGATGGAAAAACCTTTTTTTCAAAGCCGTGAAGATCGATCTAGAGGGAGAGTAAAGGCTCTTATTTCCTATGGTCGAGAGTTTAAAAAGAGTTATCTTCTTATTGATATTACTGAGGTTAGTAAATTTAAGCTTCAACCTGTTCCAATCAATGGGAGATTGCTGGCAGGTAACTCTATTTTTGCCGTAAGGGATATTAATGAGGGGGGAAGTTATTTAAATAGCGCTACCTTTTTGGCTCTTTTGAACCGCTCGCAAGCCAGGGCTTATGTTTACAACCCCAATAATAATTCCTATCGAGCAACAGTATTAAAAACGGACTCTTGGTCAGATCCGATCTTTAATTATATTGCTGGATTCAATGACCCTAAAGGAACTTTTTTTTTAGAGTCTCGCTATTTTGTTCACGCTGTGGATAGTGAGGGCAATCGCCAAAAATTGCCGATTAATCGCGATAGTACTTTTCCTGGGGTGAGTTTTTCTGAAACCCTAGAACCTATAGTCGTCAATTATCGAGAAAGGTCTCGCCCGGGCATTTTTATTAACTCAACTCTCATTTTTGGCGATCGCCTCTACACTATGGTGAAAACAGATGGTGATTTTATTCGCCCTATCGAATTGAGTGTGGCCATTCCCGATAATTGTGCTTATCTCGCCCCCCATTTTTTGGGGGAGAAAGCGAAGGCTCACTATATGATGCTTTGCAGAGTCGGGAGCTCTGAGGTGGAAATGTGGGCCCTACCTATTGAGGTTAACTAAGCGCCTTGTTCTAAGTTACTAATTTTTAGAAAATAGGTCCTCTTTCTTTCCCAGGCAAATGGTGCTATGTTTCTGCCTTAATCGCAATCTCGCTCCGCACGGTTAACTGGTGTGGGTGCCGAATAGACCAGGAGGTTCGCAGTGATCTATGAATTGTCCCTTGTGGCAAAAGCTGATCTTAATGAAAAAGATCTAGCTTCTTTTAAAAAACTCGTCCACGAAACAGTCAAAAGTTTTGCCGGTGAAATTCTCGTTGAGGATGACTGGGGTCGGTTGACATTGGCTCAGCCTACGAAGAAAGGTTTGGAGAGTGGGCATTTTTTGTATTTTCTTTTTTCGGCAAATAATCAATGTAATGTCGAGCTGATTCGTCGTTTTCGAATTAACGAGAATCACCTTCGCCACATGATTGTTGTCGCAGGGGATGAGTCTCAACGTGAAGCTATTGTCAAAGCTTATAAGACACCCTTCTCCAAGACTTATCACGGAAGTGTAACAGATGTTGAAGGTAAGGGTAGTGAGGACAATAATCCTCGTAAGTTTGCTCGGCGCAAAACTTGCTATTTTCGCGCCAATGATATTCGCGCTGATTGGAAGGATCCAGCCACTTACTCTTGGTTGGTTAACGAGTTTGGTAAAATCTCTCCGGCTCGGATTTCAGGGGTTTCAACAAAATATCAGCGCTTTGCTACAACGGCGGTTAAAAGAGCTCGTCAAATTGGACTTATCAGCCATGTAAGCAATCAGGTAGCCTATAAAAGATAAAATTTTGATGGGAAGTTAGCTAAATGACAAAAGGTATGGTCGAAAAACCAAAACTTGAAGAAGATAAGGAGCAAGTGAAGGTTAACGCTTCTCGACGCTTTGGTATAGATCAAAGTAAAGGGCGTCTTTTTTTTCTTATTCTTCTTTCTTTGGCTCTGACAAATTTGGGCTTTGATGGCTTTTTGGGCATTGGTCAATACTTTGGTTTACTTTCTTTCTTAGCACCTGTCCCTTTGGCCATGGCCATTCTTATCTATGGGAGGAAGCTTGCTCTGAGCTTAGCTTTTGGATTGGTTGCATTGTTGGCTTTGGGGGCTTGGTTTGTTCCTCAAGTTGGGGTTGTCGCTGGAGCTTACTTTTTTACTGCCTTTTATGCTTTTCTTGTAACGGTTGTTATCCAGAATGATGTGAGCCCTATTAAGGGTGTTCTCTACATTGGAACAGTTCTTGTTATAATTTTGTGGATTATGATAGGAGGGTATAATCTGGCTGTTGAAGGTGGTATTCATCAATATATTACCCAAATGGTGGATGCTAGTTTAAAGCAGGTTCCCAATCAGAAAATTGATCCTAAGGTTTTAGTAGACTATATCCAAACAATGGGACCTATCTACATAACAATCGCCCCTTTTCTTGCCTTGTGGGCATGCTTCTTTTTAGTTATGAGGAATTCTATTTTTTGGAACCATAGAGTTAGTTACTCCTATTCTGGTAAAGATATGGTTTCCTTTAGGGCGCCAGATTACCTTATTTATCCTTTGGCTGCAGGGTTGGCTTTAAGCTTGACAGGTGGCTATTATGAGATCGATAAAATGGCTTTGATAGGCAATATCTTACTTAGTTTTGTTGGGGTTTTCTACTTTTTTCAAGGGTTTGGTGTTTTCTTAGATTCTTTGAATCACTTTAAAATTGCAGGCTTCATGAGAAGTTTTCTAGTTGTCTTTGTTATTATCCTCGCGCAAGTTTGGCTTGCTGTTCTGGGGGTTCTTGATACTTGGTTTGATCTTAGAAAATTTTTTCGAAAAAAATTAGATGAAGGAGATATATAATGAAAGTCATTCTTACTGAGAAAGTGTCTACTCTGGGTAGTGTTGGTGAAATTGTCAATGTGAAGCCTGGCTACGCTAGAAATTTTCTCATTCCTAACAGTAAGGCCATTGTTGCTGATCAAAGTAATCAAGCTCAGCTTAACCATATGGATAAAATGCTAGCTAAAAAAGTAACTGAGGAGAAAACCTCTGCTGAATCTATTAAAGCAAAACTGGATGGACTAAGCCTTGAGTTGATTAAAAAGGTGGGAGCTTCAGGAAAGCTTTTTGGAACAGTAACAACCAATGACCTCTCTAAAGAGTTGGCGGCTAAAGATATTGTCATTGAACGTCGCCTTCTTGTGGTTGATAAACCGATCAAAGCTTTGGGTACTTACAGTATCAAAGCTAAATTATTTAAAGACGTAGAGGCTAATTTCACTGTTAAAGTTGAAATAGATCCAGCTCAAGCAGAAGAGCTTAAAAAGAAGGCTCAACAAGCTGCTAAGAAAAAGAAAGAGATGGAAGCCAAGGCCAAAGAAGAAGAAGGAAAAGAGAAAACTGAAGAAGCTCAACCACAAGAGCTAACTGAAGAACAGAAACTAGCGAAGGAAGCCGCAGAACTTCTGAAAAGCTAAAATTGATATTTTTGATTTAAATTCTTTGGAAATTGAGGAAGCAGGATAGTGACTACCCCACAGCAATCGAATCCATTTTCAAATCCGAAAAAGCAAATTCGAGAGCTTCCTCACGACCTCTTAGCTGAAAAATCTTTGTTAGGATGTCTCATTATTGACGGTCAATCTTTTGCTGAAATTTCAGATTTAAAGATGAAGAGTGAGGATTTTTTTCATCCACA
Organism: Bacteriovoracaceae bacterium; assembly: GCA_965206965.1. Taxonomy (GTDB): domain Bacteria; phylum Bdellovibrionota; class Bacteriovoracia; order Bacteriovoracales; family Bacteriovoracaceae; genus CBDBLK01. The sequence goes on from OZ242254.1 coordinate 1,667,078, forward strand.
ATATGGAGCCATCTTTGAAGCTATTTCTGACTTAGCTTTAGGCAATCATCCTGTCGATTATGTCACTGTCGCCTCTAAGTTAAATGAGTTTGGAAAGCTAGAGGAAATTGGAGGTTCCTCCACCATAAGTGAATTGGTTGATGAACAGGCTTCTTCTGCCAATATCTATGCCTACGCTAAAACGGTTAAGGATAAATCTTCATTACGAGAGATTCTTCGCACATCGATGAGAGTGACGGAGATGGGGATGGGTTTCCAGGGCTCAACAGAGGATTTTATTCAAGAAGTTGAGGGTGCTTTTTTTAAACTCACTAATGAAGCGAAATCAGGCAAGATGGTCAAGCTCAACTCATGTTTGAAAGAAAATCTTAAAGAATTAGAAGATACAGAGCGGAGTGCTGGTGAGATACAAGGGCTTTCAACAGGGTATCCCAAACTTGATGAGCTTCTTTTGGGTATGCAGCCGGGTCAATTAGTTGTTTTGGCGGCACGTCCCGCTATGGGTAAAACAAGTTTAGCTCTCAATATTGCCACTAATGCCTGTGCTCATCATGCTCAACCTGTGGCTATTTTTTCTCTTGAGATGCTTTCTCAAGAATTGAGTATGCGTTTGCTTTCGAGCAAATCAAAGGTTGATTCTAGACGCCTTCGAACAAAAAATTTTTTAGACACTGATCTTCGTTCGATTGGTCGAGCTGTGCAAGAGCTTTCCAATTTTCCTATTTTTATTAATGACTCAGGAGATAGTACGCTATTAGATATTCAATCTCAGTGCCGAAAAATTCAAACTGAATATGGTTTGGGCTTAATTGTTGTCGACTATCTTCAGTTGATGAACCCTCATAATAAAGTTATTTCCCGCGAGCAACAAATTTCAGAAATTTCTCGAGGTCTTAAAATTTTGGCTAAAGAGCTTGAATGCCCAGTCATTGCTCTCTCTCAGCTCAATCGAGGGGTTGAAACGAGACCTGAAAAAAGACCTAACACTGCCGATTTAAGAGAGTCTGGCGCTATCGAGCAGGATGCCGATGTGGTGATGTTTGTCTATCGAGACGAGTACTATGATCCCAATACAAAAGAGCCTGGGGTAGCCGAGATTATTGTAGCCAAAAATCGAAGTGGTGAGACGGGAACGGCGAAACTTGCTTGGGTGGGAGCCTATACTACTTTTGAAAACTTGGCCTTCGGAGATGCACCTCGACAATAGCCTTATTCGCTGTTTATTTCCCTATAAAAAAACTTTCATTGAGTGGTCTCATCCCTGTCTGGCTCGAGCTTTTACTCTTCGTAGAACGATCGATCTTTTGTCGGGAATAAATACACAGGGAGGAGTTGAACAACTTTATGCTGCTTTAAAAGAAGAAAAATTAAATGCTAAAAGGAAGAAGCCAAAAGTTTTTCATTTGTTCTATGAATTGGGTTATGTCTTTCAAGAGCTTGAGGAATACCTTAAAGATGATGAAGTTATAGGTATAGAAATTGAGTTTGCTCATTATAGAAAAATCAAGCTTCCTGAGTTAAAGACAAAAAGGTTTAGTTTAGTTCCTATCGATCAATGGAGCCAAGGTGAGTACAAAAGAAGGTTTGAACTTGGAAAATCTTATTTAAAAAACGGTGATTGTTATCAATACAATTTGACATCACCTTTTTGTTTTGAGGTGAAGAATAAGGAATCTCTTGAACTTGAAGATTTTGCTGACCCATTGTGGAATGGTCTAAGTCCTCCTGGTGCTTATGCTAGTCTGACGGATTTAGGACCATATTCTCCTTGTGGGCGCTTTCTTTTGAGTAATAGTCCGGAGTGTTTGTTCCAAGTCGGTACGTTGAATGAAGGAGGAAACCGCCTAGAGACAATGCCTATTAAAGGAACTCTCGCACTCAATGAGGATTTAGAAAAAGCGTGGGCTCAATTGAGTTCTTCCCTGAAGGATGAGGGAGAGCTCTTTATGATTGTGGATTTGCTTCGAAATGATCTTTCAGCTATTGGTAAGGATTTTTCTTATATAGTGACAAAAAAGGCTCCTCTCGTTGTTCACGGTCTTCTCCATCAATACGCCAAGGTGGCTTTGGTGACGAAAGAGAGGTTGGATCTCTTTTCTGTTATCAAAGCAATGTTTCCTGGGGGATCGATTACGGGTGCTCCGAAGAAGAGAGTGATGCAAATTCTCAAGAGTTTAGAGAATCGCTCGCGAAGCTTTTATTGTGGTTCTACCGTTTTACTGCACAAAGATTTGCAAGCTGCTTCTCTTAATATTCGCTCTGCTGTTTATCAGGAGTCAAAGTTGGTTTATCAAGCTGGGGGAGGGATCACGTTGCTTAGTGATGTAGACTCAGAGTATCGAGAAATGCAGCTCAAAATGAAATCATTTGTTGAACTCCTATGCAATAGCCTCATATAGAGTCTATTGCTTGATTTTTTACTAACAATTTCAGGTGTTTACTTATCTAAAAAAAACTTACAATGCTCTGTTTCAGGAGGTGCTTTGTTGACATGGGAAAAATGGGCTAGATATGATTTTTGAGTCACGTAAGGAAATGTGATCCTTGGCAAGGAATAGTTTTTGACCAGAGCGTGGGTTTAAAGGCTAGCCAAAGTAGGACAAAGGAGCGTTTAGGATGGCAAATAGCGCAGAAGTAGCCTCAGGATGGGGCGAAGATGAGGTCCGAGAAACTGCAACTCTAGAAAAGGAGATTACGGAGGATCAAAAGGTTCCTGTGGCATCTCTAAGTGAAATGACGGGCTTTCCAGTTGACTTCATTAAGACAGAGCTTCTTTTAGAGGGAAATGAACTCTCTATGTCTGAGCTTAGACAGAGAATGGTTAACTATATAGAAAAGACCAAAAAGATTTTATTGGAAGACTAGACATTTCTATTGGTGCTCAATTGCCAGGATAGGCTACTGAGTAACATATGAAAAGGCCCTGAAATTTTTTTCTCAGGGCTTTTTCTTTTTGGAGTTATCTCTTGATTTGCCAATGCAGCTCTACTGAGTTGGCAAAAAGCTTATCAATGGTGAGGCTTTAACGCCGAATAACTTTGATTACCTAAGGCTTCTATTGGTGAATGGATTTTTTTGCCGGATTACCAGACTAAATTTATTCGTCTCTCTTTGAAAATCACCAAAATACAAAAGCTTATTTCATTTTTTCCTTAAGGCGTGGAGTTAAATAGCCGATTGTAGGAGTGAACGGAGAGACGGACAAGGATAAGTTCTTGGCTGTTCCAAGGGCAGGGAGGAGTGTATGGATATTGCCACGCTGGTTGGCTTAGTCCTCTGTATCGGTGCTGTGATAGGTTCAATTTTAGCTGGTGGTGATATCATGGCTTTTATTGATATCCCTTCAGTCATTGTTGTGGGTGTTGGTGTCGTTGGTGTGACTTTTACTAAATGGCCGATTGAAGTGGTGATGAAAGTGGCCAATATGGGAATGAAGGCCATATTTTTCACCCCTACAGATCCTAAAGAAACTATAGAGGAAATTGGAAAATTAGCTGAGACAGCGAGGCGAGAGTCAGTCTTTGCCCTTGAAAAACAACCGATTGATGATCCCTTTATGAAGAAGGCCATGACCCTAGCTGCTGATAACCGACCTCCAGAGGTTATTAGCTCTATTCTTCAACTTGAAATTGATGCTATGGAAGAGCGGCACAAAGTTGGTGTTGATGTTTTTCAAGGGATGGCCGACGATGGTCCTGCTTTTGGAATGATTGGGACCCTGATCGGTTTGGTGATCATGCTTGGGAACCTCTCTGATCAAGCAGCTATTGGTCCGGCGATGGCGGTGGCTCTTTTGACGACTTTTTATGGTGCTTGTCTCGCTAATATTTTCTGTAACCCCATTAAAAATAAGCTGTCTTTTCGATCTAAAGCAGAGATCACTAAAATGTCTATTGTGGTCGCTGGAACATTAGGGATTGTTGCTGGAGAGAATCCACGTCTTATTAAAGAGAAACTCAATTCATTTTTGGCTTCTGCTGATCGCGATTCTGATAGCGGTGGCGGAGAGGAGTAAAGGGCCATGGCCGAAGATGCCAAAGAAGGAGAGGGTGGTACCGTATCAGGGCAGCAGGATGGTGCACCAGTAAAATGCCCTGAATGTACTCCTGGTCTTCCCGGTTGGATGGCGACTTTTTCCGACTTGGTGACTCTCTTACTTACCTTTTTTGTTCTCTTATTATCTTTTGCTAAGACGGAGTCAGCGAAGTATGAAGCAGCTTTAGGTTCTATTCGCAATGCTTTCGGTGGGAATGTACTTCGGCAAGGTGAAGTGATTCAGAGAGGGAAGTCTCCAGATGATAGTCCAACTATGCTTGAGTCTCAAGAACCGATTCGTCCTTTTCCTATTGATTTTTTAACGATGGAAGGGATTTTAGATAAACATGAAATCAATAGAGAGTCGGATGAGGATTTGAATGTAATGAAGGATGATCTGGCTGAGTTTAATCTTGCCGATAACGCTAACATTTATGAAATGCCAGAAGGGATTCGGGTTCAAATTAAGGATAAAATTTATTTTGAAGAAGGGAGTATAGCCCCTTCAAAAATTGTTATTGAAGTTTACGATCGATTGGTGAAAATGCTTTCGAGCAAGGGATGGACTGTCTATGTTATGGGTTACGCTTCACCTGGTGAAGTAAGTGCTGATGGCCAAAAAGATGCTTTTGCTTTATCTGCTGCGAGAGCGGCGGCGGTAGCCCGGAGTTTGGTAAAGAGAGGAGTTTCACCTGAAAAGATTACGACAAGCTTTTATGGAGATGCTAGAGCTAGCGATCTTAGAGGAGAGCTGCGCCAAGATGATCTCTCTCTTCATCGTCGGGTGGAGTTCATGATTCGCAAAATTGATATATCGAAGGGGGGTCATAAAGTTGATTCCCGTTAAAATAGCTAAATGAAAACGCAATTTTGTTCTTTGGAAGAGAAAGCTTCTTTTCGTGAATATCTTATTGATAATTTTGATGTTTCAAAATCACAGTTAAAAAAATGGGGATTGTCGAAGGTTTATTTGGCAAAAGAAGTACGTCTAAAGGATCAATGGGAAGTCCCAATCGAGGTAACTAATAGAGGCATCATTTCCCCTTCCTACTCGGGCACTCCTATTACTATTTTAGAGGACTGTGAGGCTTTTTTAGCTGTTTCAAAACCTTTTAATATTCACTGTCACCCTTTGAGGTATGAAGATTCTAATAATATCTTGAGTTGGTGTCGAGCCAATAATTATTGGGAGCCATTGAGGATTAATCAACAGCACTACGATCGTGGTTTAGCCTATCGGTTAGATTATGAAACTTCTGGTGTTTTAATTTTGCTAAAGAACGAACTGCTACGCACTTGGATAAGGGAAAATTACAGTAATGTGAGCAAACGAAAAGTTTATTTAGCTATTGTAAAAGGTGAAATTAAGGATGGCTATTTAGTGCATCAATTGAGTTCTTCTGGAAAGAAGATAAAGGAAGAGAAGTCTGGTCAAAGGGCACAGATTAGTATTAAGAAGCTTTTATCGGAAAACTCTTACTCTCTTATCGAGATTACTTTATTTGAAGGATTGCGCCACCAAATACGGGCCCAACTTTCTTTAGCTGGCTGTCCAATAGTAGGTGATCGTTTGTACGGAGGAGAATCAGCTTCAAGATTATTTCTTCACGCTTATTGCTACCAAATTGAGACTCCGAAGGGAAATATCGAAATAAAAGATAAGAGTTTAGCCCTATTTCATTCGCTCTTGGACTTGAACTGTGGTTTGAAGATGTTGGGCAATTAAACGTTTATCTTTGAGAGTGGCTAATTTCACAATAAAGCGCCCTTCTGATATCGCGTTGATTTCTATTTGAGGGTGAATAATTTTAAGGCGGACAATATCAGTTCGCTCTAAGTTGTCATCAGGGCTGTTTTTGGCGATGTGGATAAGGTTGTTAGCCATTTCTCTATAGAGGTAGGCTTTTAGATCATTTTTTTCCTTGAATTTTTTTTTGAGAGAAAGCTTGATCAAGATAGCCAAATTGTTAAAACTTTGGCCTTCACAATGGGTTTTCCAGTTTTCTGGGATCCTTCTATCGAGTTTAACTTGGACGGCTTTACAGCTACTTGGAGTGAGTTTGGCCCTTCTCGATTCAAAGAAGCCTTTTTTATTAAGTTGAAATAACAAGATCACCATCATTAAGATGCCAATAGCCAAGAGGGGGTTTTTCATCAATGAATTCAAGCGCATAAGCTTATTATGAACTTTTCTTATTGAAAAAGCATTAAAGTTCATCGGATTAATACCCGATCAGAAAGCTATGAATTATGAGAGGGAGTTTATCTCGCTTCCTGTTTAAGATGATTGTCTGAGGACTTTAAAAAATGGGCTCAAAAGCTTCTATTCGATCTAAAGATTTCTGGCGAGTTCTCAAATATATAGAATCGATGGAAGAATCCCAGTTCCTCGATGAGTTGAAGGGGAATTACCAAACTCTCTATAGGGTAGAAATTGACGAAAAGACTTTGGAGGAAGCGGTTAATTTTTTAAAGAAATTAAGTTATCCCGTTGTTTTGAGCTCCAGTAAGCTTGGAACAAAGCTGTCTTTTACAGGTAAAAAACCTATTTTTAAGTTCGAAATGAGCTTTGCCGAGTGGATTTCGTTTCAAGCTCACTTTCCTCTTTTAAAGGAATATCAAGATCAAGTTTTTCATGAATGCTTGGCGGTAAAGCTTCAAGAAGTTGAAAAGAGCTATTCAAAATTTAATTTAAAAAATTATTTGATAGAGGAGAGTAAGCGAAGGAAAGTTAGTCGAATATTTTCAGAGAGAGGGCCTTCCGTTGTAAAAGCTGTAGAGAGAGCCATAGAAATTGGAGGAACAGTATTGTTAGGCTTTGATGATGGTAAAATGTATGAAGTTTTTTCTCATCGTCTTCTCATCCTCGACGGACGTTTAAATATAATTGGAGAGGATGTTATCGATCGTTGCTTAGTTTCCTTCTACGTAGAAAATATTACCCAGTGTGACCTTTGTCCTCAGCAAGAATATAAAGCTAATTTTTCTCAAGTTGAAATTGAAGATTTTATTTATGCCATGCGATCAGTTGATGGAAGTGAAGAGAGGTTAGTTTTAAAAATAGCCAATCCAGAAAATGTCAATTTACGGCCCCCTTATCATTTTTTAGGTAATCCCTATATGACAACTAATATGGATGGAGAACTTATATGGGCTGCCTCTGTTGAAGTGAGCAAAGAGCTTTTTCGCTGGCTTGATAAGATTCAGGATGATGTAGAAATTGTTGATCCCCAGGAAGTCAGATTAAAGTTTGAAGAGCATTTAAAAAACAAAAAAACACGAAATTTATTGAAAAAATCTTCTTAGTTTTTTATAAGCAATGAGATGGTATTCAAGTCTTCGAAAATTTTTTTCCTTGTCAGTTTTTTACCTGCACTTGCTTACTGGTATCTTGAAGAGAATTATCCAATTCAAATTGCCGTTACGGGAGGAATAGCTTTAGCTATTTTTGAAATTCTATTTGAACGTTTTTACACAAAACATATTCATACTCTTTCAAAGTTTAATTTTTTTCTGATTTCTTTTCTTGGAGGATTAAGTCTTATTGGGAACGAGGGCATTTGGTTTAAATTACAGCCAGGTTTGACTGGTGTAGGTATTGGAGCTTTTTTATTTTATCGACTTTTTACAAGTGAAGGTTTGATGAATGAGATTATTCAGTCTATTCACAAAAATCCTCCGCCAGAATTTATTATTAAAAGATTAGAAAAGCATTCGGCAACTCTTTTTACCTTTTATGGCTTTTTTATGATCTATGTGGCTTTTTCTTTAAGTACTGATCAATGGCTATTTTTTAAAACTTTGGGTTTTTATATTGCTTTTGGTTTTTTTATGATTTTTGAATTTTGTTGGATTCGAATATCAATGAAAGAGTGGGTTGAAAATCAAAGGAAATGGGACACTATCAAAAGGTGGTGATAAGTGCCCATTTCTTTGTTGATTATTAAAGTGAGGCTAAAAGAATTTCTCTAATTCGGGTCGGTTTTTTCAAGATTTCGCAGTTATGACTCAATTTCACAGTATAAATGATTTCGTCAGCATCATTAGCACTGGCCAATTGAACTTCCCATATCTGTCCATCTTCTACAGTATTGATGAGTTGAATACTAACGGGCTCGCTAAGTCCAAATGGGTCATGCTTTGCCGTTTCAGCTTCGATGGTAGCTCTTAGGGCCTTTGTTAGACATTTCGTTCTTTCACTAGAGAATGAGCTAACTGAAGCCAAAATTAAAAAGAGAGAAACTATTTTTTTCATTTTGATCTCCTGAATTGTGAGGTTTTTAGCCTTTATACCAAAGGTTGGGAGTTTTTTGACGCATAGTGTAAATGTTTTAGGCTTTGGCGATTAGGGATAGGGTGAAAAAAGCTAGTGGTTCTTTAGTTCTCATCTCTTTGGTTTTGGGCTTTTCAAGAGAGGAGCTGCTTAATTAAGTTGAGCCCCGTTGTAATGTCTTCGAGGCGAGAAGCGAAGCATATTCGTAGAAAGCCAGGGGTTCCAAAGTAAGTTCCAGGTAAAAGGGCTACACCTGTTTCTTTTAAGATGTATTCTGCCAAAGCTTCGTCGTTAGGGATTTTTTGGCTGAAATAGCTTTCAACTTTAGGGAAAAGATAAAAAGCTCCTTGAGGTTTTTCGACCTCGAAGATTTGAGAAGTGAGCTCAAAAGCTAAGTTTCGACGCTCTTCCATTTTTTGAACCATATGCTTAACGATTTCTTGGCTATTTTCAAGGGCAGCGAGGGCACCATATTGAGCAAAGGTACAGTTGTTTCCGCTAAGATGGCTCTGTAGTTTATTGACACCCTTAATAATAGGAGGCGAAGCCACCATATAGCCGAGTCGAAAGCCCGTCATGCAATAGCTTTTAGAAAAGCTTTGAACTGTAATAGTTCTCTGGAAGGTTTCCTCATCAAAGGCGGCAATATTAATATGCTTTGAATTGTCGTAAACGAGGGCTTCGTAGGCCTCATCAGAGATAATGAGAAAATCTTTCTCTTTAGCTAACTTGGCTAATTCTCTAAGAGACTCTTCATGGTAAATAGCACCTGTGGGGTTGTTGGGGCTATTGATGAGAATGGCTTTAGTTTTAGGGCTTAAGGCTTTTTTTATATTCTCAATACAGAGCTGGTTTTTAGTGGTGTGAACAAAAACAGGTGTTCCACCGGCTAGTTTAACGCTCTCGGGAAACGTTACCCAATAGGGAAGGGGAATAATGACTTCATCCCCTGGGTTGATCAGGGTTTGAAAGATATTGTAGAGGATATGTTTTGAGCCATTGCCGACAAAGACGTGATCTGCGGATATTTTTAAGTTGTGATCGCTTTTGATTTTAGCGGCAATAGCTTCTCGTAGTTCCTGGATTCCTTCAACGAGAGAATAGCGTGTGCAATCGGCATCGAGGGCTTTTTTTGTAGCTTCTACAATGGCTTGGGGGGTGGGAAAGTCGGCTTCACCTACATTTAAGCTAATGATTTTTTTACCTTGCTGGCGAAGGTGCCATAAAACTTCTGCTAGCTTAATGGATCGGCTTTCTTGAATATTGCTGATTCTATTGGCTAATTCCATAAGGATTCCTTTCCTCTTGATGAGTGATGGATTTGGCCCTCATTATCTCGGTTTGTTGTTTGACTGATTCCTCGTGAATGACATGATAGACTTCTTGAATAAATTCTTTGCGCAAGCCGATCCTTTCGGCTAGTTCTATACGATTTTTTATCATTTGATCCATGCGATGAACTTGAAGGGCGGTGACGTGATTTTCCTTTTTGGCTCTTCCAATTTGTTCGACGATGTGAAATCGCATTCGTAAGGCTTCAATGATTTCCTGGTCGAATTGATCAATTTGACGGCGCAACTCTTCTAGCTCGGCTTCAAAGTTTCGATCTGGACAGTATTCAGTTCGGCAATTGAGTGAATCAATAATTTGGCGAAGTGTATAGGGGGTTATTTGTTGGGCGGCATCACTCCAAGCTTTTTCTGGTTTGATATGGGTTTCGATCATCAGTCCATCCATGCCGATATCTATGGCCTTTTGGCAGATATTGGCGATTCTATCCCTTCTTCCCGTGATATGAGATGGGTCGCAAAGAATGGGTAATTGAGGCAGTTGGCGCCTAAGTTCAATGGGAATTCTCCAAAGGGGACGATTGCGGTACTCTGTTTTTTCATGGGTAGAAAAACCCCTATGGATGGCCATGAGCTTGCGAATACCAGCTCGTTCAATGCGCTCGAGAGCTCCCATCCAAAGGGCCAAGTCGGCGTTTAATGGGTTTTTCACCATAATGGGAATATTAATACCCTTAAGAGCATCGGCAATTTCTTGGACAGAGAAGGGGCTAACAGTCGTTCTCGCCCCTATCCAGAGAATGTCGATATCGTGCTTGAGGGCTTCCTCAACATGGTAAGCGGTAGCGACTTCTGTGGTGGTGAGAAGGCTTGTTGTAGTTTTTACTTTTTTGAGCCAGGCCAATCCTTTTTTCCCGACCCCCTCAAAAGTGTTGGGGCGAGTGCGTGGTTTCCAAAGTCCGGCCCTAAAAATTCGAACATTTTCAATTTGAGCTAACTCTTGAGCCGTTTTTAAAACTTGCTCTTCAGTCTCGGCGGAACAGGGACCAGCGATGACTAAAGGTTTTTTCAGGTTAGGGAACCACTGGTGTAAAGGGGTGATGTTCATATCTTAATAACTCTTTTTTAGAAGAGAGGTGAGGATAATAGGGAAATGACGCAAAGTCTATATTTGAATTCTGAAGCCTTTTTGCTCGGGCCATACGAAGAATTGAACTGGTGTTGAATTGAATTTGGGCGTTTTTTGAGTAATGAATTTTCTTAAGGTTTATTTGTGGGCATAATGATGCCACTCAAACCTTAAATTAGGATAAAATAATGCGATTTGTTGATCAATCTATTGAAGAATATGCTTTAAAAAAATCGACCTTGCCTGGGCCTGTTCCGGCTGAGTTGGCTCAATTTACTCGCGATCGCGAGGAGATGAGCCGTATGTTGGTGGGCGAGATGGAGGGCTCCTTTTTAGGGTTTTTACTTAGGGCTACTCGAGCACAGCGGGTTCTCGAGATTGGAACTTTTACTGGTTATAGCGCCCTGGTGATGGCCGAAAATCTTCCTAAGGAAGGAGAAGTTCACACGATCGATATTGAACCTAGAGAGTACACGTCTGGCTTTTGGCAGAAAAGTCCGCATGGTCACAAAATTACCGCCCATATAGGGCAGGCTTTAGAAGTGATCCCAACGCTAGGGGGGCTTTTTGATATGGTCTTTATTGACGCTGATAAGGTGAATTACGAAAGTTATCTAAAATTGGCACTGGAGCGTCTGACGGTGGGGGGAATGATTGTGGTAGACAATGTCCTCTGGTCCGGCTTGGTTTTAAAGTCAGAAGAAGAGCTGGGGGAAAGTGAGCACTCGGCTAGGGCCATCAAAAGGCTCAATGATTGGGTGGCTTCGAGAGATGATCTCTACAGCACTCTCCTTCCCATTCGAGATGGAATCCTACTGATTTGTAAAATGTCCTCTTAATTGTTGGGCTTTTAAAAGCGATCGGTGGCTTCGATGAGAGCTTTGGTGATGCCTTTTTCCGAGAGGGAGTGGCCAGCATCGGGGACTATTACAAACTCTGCTTCAGGCCAAGCTTTGTGGAGTTCCCAGGCTGATTCAGGTGGGCAGACGACGTCGTATCGACCTTGGACGATAATGCCGGGAAGGTGGCGAATTTTAGCGATGTTGTCGAGTAGGTAGTTATCGGTTTTAAAAAACCCTCGGTTAATAAAGTAATGGCATTCAATACGGGCGAAAGTCTCGGCAAATTGATCGGCTCCAAAGCTTTCCATTAATTCTTGGCTTTGAATGAGCCTGGAGGTCGCTGCTTCCCAGACCGACCAACAGCGAGCTGCTTCATGGCGAATTTGAGGGTCAGAGTCAGTCAGGCGCTTGTAATAAGCTTGGATTAAATTCCCCCTTTCACTCTGAGGAATGGGGGCTAGGTACTTTTCCCAAGCGTCGGGGTACATTCGACTGGCTCCCTCTTGGTAGAACCAATGAATTTCTTTTTGTCTAAGCATAAAGATCCCACGCAGAAAAAGAGCACTGACTTTTTTGGGATGGGTTATGGCGTAGCTGAGCGCCAGCGTGGAACCCCAAGAGCCGCCAAAGATTCCCCATCCGTTTAGGGAGAGGTGGACTCGCAACTTCTCAATGTCTTCAACTAGATCCCAGGTCGTATTTTCGCGAAGTTCGGAAAGTGGCTGAGAGCGGCCACAGCCTCTTTGATCAAAGAGAATGATACGCCATTTTTGAGGGTCAAAATAGCGTCGGTAATTTTCTATACACCCTCCACCTGGACCACCGTGGAGAAAGACAACGGGTTTTCCTTCAGGGTTTCCACACTCTTCGTAATAAAGGGTATGAATTTCGGAAACTTGCAGTTTTCCTGTTCGATAGGGTTGAATTTTTGGGTAGAGATTGTGCATAGAAGCCTTTACCGTTGGGGATTGAGCTTTATACTATGAAACCTCTCTAGGCTTGCCTAGAGTGGGAGCGTCTAGGCGAGGAGAGGTGAAGTTATGGCTCAGGTGAGGCAAGGTTATATTCTCACATCCCATTGGGAGGATAAGCCTAATGGACATATCATTCGTTTTTTTGGGCAGGGTTCGGAGGGGCCCTTTGAGCTGGTTATACAAGATCAAAAGCCCGTTCTTTTTGTAGAGAGATCAAGTGAGACGAACTTTTTGAGAACTCCCTTTGAGAGAAAGCCTGTTGGGTTAAAAAATTTCCAAGCTAAAGATGTCGATGCTCTCTATTTTCAAACGCGCAAGGAGCTTTTTGAGGCTTGTGATGAGTTGAAGGCTAGAGGAGTGCGCACTTTTGAAAGTGATATATCAACTCCTGAACGCTTTTTGATGGAAAGGTTTATTAAGGGAAGTATTGAATTTATAGGAGATTCTAGAGGGGAAGAAAAAGGGGTCCACATCTTTGTTAATCCCAAAGTAAGACCAGGGAACTATACTCCCTGCTTATCAACAGCTTCGGTTGATATTGAAACTTCGAGGAGTAATGATCTTTTTTCGATTGCCACTCATTTTTGTAGAGGAGATGAGGAAGTCCGGCGTGTTTATATGGTGGGAGAGGATCAAGGGTCTCTCAGTGCAGAAGCACGTGGAGAGCTTTTTTATTTTCCCGATGAAAAGGGTTGCTATGAAGCTTTTTTTAGGGATTTCCATCGACTTGATCCCGACATTCTGATTGGCTGGCATGTTGTTGGTTTTGACTTGGCTTTTTTGGAAAGAAAGTGCCGTCATTGGGGGATAGAGTTGGCTCTTGGGCGCAAGCAAAGTAGGGCTGTGCTGAAAGAGAGAGCCAGCGGACAACAAGTGGCTCGGTTGCGGGGAAGAGTTGTGGTTGATGGTCCACCGGCTCTTCGTGCCGCTTTTTATCAATTTGAGGATTTTAAGCTCGACACGGTCGCCTCGGAAGTTTTAGGGGTCTCTAAGGATATCTCTAGTACCGGTCTTGAGAAGATTGCTGAAATTGAGCGCCGCTTTCGGGAAGATAAGCCCTCTCTAGCGAAATACAACCTGCTCGATTGTGAGCTGGTGACTCAAATTTATGAAAAGGTTGGGTTGCTTGACCTTATTGTTAAACGGACTCTTATTTCAGGACTACTTTTTGATAGAGTAGGAGCTTCCGCGGCAGCTTTTGATTTTATTATGCTGCCCCAAATCCATCGTAAGGGTTTTGTTGCCCCCAACGCTGTAGATGTGGTTCGAGGTGCTCATACGGCCGGTGGTTATGTTTTAGAGCCAAACGTTGGGAATCACGATTATGTGGCTTTGCTCGATTTTAAAAGTTTATACCCTTCAATTATAAGAACTTTTAAGATTGATCCTTATTCAAGAATGAAAGCAGAATCCAATCCCTTGAGTACACCAGCGGGAATTAGGTTTTCGAAAACAGACCACATACTCCCTCTTTTCGTTGAAGAGCTCATGGAGAGAAGGGAGGAAGCTAAAAGCCGTGGTGAAACAGACCTCTCCCAAGCCATTAAAATTTTGATGAATAGCTTTTACGGTGTTATGGGTTCGGCTAATTGCCGTTTTTATCATGCTGATTTGCCAACGGCAATTACCGGAACGGGTCAATGGGTTTTAAGAGAAGCGGTCGATTTTATTCAAAATGAAGGCTATCAAGTAGTTTACGGAGATACCGATTCTGTTTTTGTTAAGCTGAAAGAAGAAGATCGCACCCGTTTGTTTGAGAAAGGGGAATCTTTAGCAAAGAGAACGACAGCTCATGTAGCAAAAATTTTAGAGAAGCATTTTCAGGTAGAGTCAAAGCTTGAAATGGAATTTGAAAAACTTTTTAAAAAATTTTTTCTTCCAGAGGCTCGTCATAGTGATAGAGGGGCTAAAAAGAAATACGCAGGGCTTCTTCTTTTGCCGGGAGGGAGAGAAGAGTTGTACTTTTCAGGAATGGAATTTGTTCGAAGTGACTGGACATCACTGGCAAAAAAATTTCAGTGGAAACTCTTTGAGCGTTTTTTTCAAGGACAAGATGTTGAAGATTGTATTAAAGATATTGTGGGTGAGCTCAAAGAGGGACTTCACGACAGTGAACTCGTTTATAAAAAACGCTTAGCCAAAAAATTAGAAGAGTACACTAAATCCATCCCTCCTCATGTTAGGGCGGCTAAGAGGTTACAAGAAGAGGGACGCCCCGTAGGGCGGGATATTTATTATGTTATGACTCGACGAGGTCCTATACCGGTGGATTTAGATCACTCTGATTTGGATTATCAACACTATATTGACAAACAGATCCGCCCTATTGCTGAAACAGTCTTACTAGGATTAGGAAAAAATTTTGATAATATTATTATAGGAGATCAGTTGACTCTCTTTTAATATCGTGATTTACGCTTCAAGCTACGTTAGTTGATGGCTTAGCAGAAAGCGGAAGATGGAGTATGAAAAAGACCCTAACAAATTATTTAGAAGAGATTTCCGAAAAGACATCGGTTTCGGGTCTCTACGCTTTCCGCGGTCAGGGGAAAGGGGATTGGTTACTTTGTTCAGGGGCTACGCGCCGTTTGCTGAGTCACTATCAGGTTAAGGCCGAGAGCGAAGTGCCCAATTTTCAAACTCGCTACATTGATTATCATCGCCATGTGCTAATTGAACCAGCTCGAACCAATGGATGGGGTTTAGAAGAGGGGCGTCGGCTTTCCGATCTTGAGCTCCTCGCTAAATTGCAGCACTTTGGAGCGGCGACGGGGTTGCTCGATTTTACTCGCAACCGCTTGGTGGCCTTATGGTTTGCTTGTCATAATGATCGTGATGATGGAAAGCTCTTTGCTATTAATACTAACAATCCTTTGAGTTTTAAAAATATTACTTATGATCAAACTGAACAGAAAATTTCGGATATTCTCTCTGCCGATTTGGCTGAGCCATTGTGGTATTGGGAGCCTATTGCTTTTGGCGAAGCGAAAACGAGAATTTTATGTCAGCATAGTCTGTTTGTGATTGGCAGCCGTCCTCTCATTCCTAAATCCATTGTCCAAGAGATCACTATCGCTAGAGAGGATAAAAGTTCTTTGCTTGAGGAATTAGAGAAGGCTTATGATATTAATGAAGAGTCTCTATTTAGGGATTTGTATGGTTTTGCTTCGGTCAATCAATCATCTTGTCTTATTCACCACTTTGATTATCCAGTAGATTATTTTCAATTAGGGAATCGAGAGTATCAAAGAGGTCATCATTGTGAAGCGATTGCTCATTATGACAAAGTTATTGGTCTCGATCCCGATTATTTAGAAGCTTACTTTAACCGAGGTAATGCTAAAGCGGCTCTGGGCCGGTATCATGATGCGGCAAGGGATTACACGAAGGTGATTGAAGGTGCTGGTTCTAAGGTGACTGAACCTCATAATCGTAAAATTCTTTGGCAAGCTTATTTTAATAGGGGGAATGCTGAGGCTTCCCTCGGTCACTATCCTGAGGCGATAGCCAACTATGATCAAGTCCTTTCTGATGCAGGGAAAAGTAAACTTCTCAAAACGACTCGAGGCCATGTTTTCTTTAATCGAGGCAATGCTTATTTTTTTCTTAAGAAGTATTTCGAAGCAATAGACAATTACAACTGTTCTCTCGATTGTGAATCAATGCCTGCGTACTGGTTTAATCGAGGCAATGCTGAGGTGAAACTGAATCATCTTGAAAAGGCACGGGAAAGCTATCGCTGTGCGCTTAAGATCAATTCCGAGTTTGACCCTGCTGATAAAAACCGCAGTGTTGTCCGTATGGTTCTTAACGGTAAGAGGGGCAGCTTTGTCGGCAATGCCGGGAATATTGGCATGGTTGGGGGGAACTATGGCCTGCCGGGTGGGGTCGGTGCTCGTAGCGGGCCTAATTTTATGCATGGGTGAGTGCGGAGCTTTTTAGTACGAAGTTTTAGTTATTTTAAGAGAAGTATGGAGATGAGGTATTTATGGTCCTTAAATATTTTGTTGATCTATACTTTTTAGAGCGGAGGGTGAACTATGTTGTTTCGTCAGTTATTTGATCGGGAATCCTGTACTTATACTTATTTTCTAGCTGATGAAAAAACATCAGAGGCTGTTCTCATTGACCCTGTTTTTGAACAGGGTGACCGAGATCTCTCTTTAATTGAAGAGCTTGGCTTTAAGGTTAAATATATTTTAGAAACCCATGTTCATGCCGACCATGTTACTGGAGTCAAAAAAATTAAAAATATTACTAAAGCCAAATTTGCCCTAAATAAGGCATCGGCTCACCAGCAAGCAGATATTCTTTTAAGCGATGGAGATATTCTTAAATTTGGAGAGCACGATATTGAGGTTATTTCTACACCTGGTCATACTAAAGCTTGCACGACTTATGCTTGTGAAGACAAACTTTTTACAGGAGATACGCTGTTTATTCGTGGTTGTGGGAGAACAGATTTTCAGGGAGGGAGCCCTGAGACACTTTACAATAGTGTGCATGAACGGATTTACTCGTATCCCGATAACACGCTAATTTATCCTGGGCACGATTACAACGGTCGAACTGTTTCCACTGTTGGTGAAGAAAAGCACTTTAACCCTCGTTTAAAACTAACAAATTCTTTACAGGATTTTTCCGACATTATGAATAATCTCAATTTGCCCTATCCTCGTCTTATGGATAAGGCTGTACCAAAAAACCTCAACTGTCTCGATTAAATATGAAATGACCCGCTCATACCTAAAAATTTATCGATTGTAGCTCTCTTGCAAACTTTTGTGGGCCCTATTACTCGCGGTTAAAATAGGGGTGTAGGCAATGGCTTTTCCAAGTTTTTTAGCATCGCTTGTCATTTGACCTTTTTTTTCTTTAAAATAGAAGGAAATGTCCCCTTTAAGGAAGAATGGGCTATGCAGCAGACGAATTTTGATTTTCTCACTCGAGAAACTTTAGAGCTCTCTCAAAAATTGAACTACCAGTATCAAAGTGAAGAAAATGACTCTTTTCCTCCATCGAATGAGAAGATTGTGGAGCCAGGTTTAGGAGAGACTGAGGATTGGTTAGAGAGGGCCGGGGTTATTTTTTACCTTGAGGTCGGCGTGAACACTTTTTGCTTGAGGGCGATAGCTACTGATGATGTCGAAGATACATTTGACTTAATTGAAAAAAATCATCCTTCTGTAGCAAGGGTTTTGCGAATAGATTGGAGTCAGTTTGATCAAAAGCTACTTATCTTTCCAACGGAGTCGAAAGCCTCTGCCGAAGTTTTAGTTGATCATATGGCCAATCGGAGATACCCGTTGAGAGAAGATTTGTTGTGCAATCTTTCTGATCCTGGGTTTAGCTGGTGGATGGATCTTGGTCAGGATCATTTTCAAATCTTTTTTCAGAGCCATGGTGTTGACAGGGCAATTGATTTTGTTTGTTTAGGTCCGATGGGTGATCCCATGATTGCTTGCAAGCGGCTTAACCAGGCGTTACCTTTTTTAAAAAATTATTTTTCAATCGATGAATTTTCAGTGACTGAAAAAGCTTTTGGAATTAGTGTTGCTACCCCTGACTGTCCTAAGTTTAACCTCTTCAGAAAGGTTTTTTTAAGTGGAGAAGCCGAGTTAAGGGGAGGGCTCTTTCCTTCTAACCCTCAGGGGAGAACACTGTCTCTCTATTTTCGTGAATTGGCTTTAAAGCGTCGATTTTGGTGTCAAATAGAGCGGATTCTGAAAAAGGCTTCAAGCGGATTTTGAGAAATTTATTAGTGGGCAAAATCACTTGAGTGTAAGTTTTTTTTCTTGCAGGGCTCCCTGGCATCACTTAAACTATTAATAACAGGATGTAATCAACTAAAACAGGATGTTTTTGTGGAGTTCCCTTACAGGAAGCGTAGTTCTTCTTCGCCGGCTTCAGCTCAAAACTCAATTGGATCGGAAAGGCTTCGCAAGGCCATCGAACGAAATCGTCGCAAACAGGCTAAACGGACTTTATCCGAGCTGAGCTCGGAGGAAACAAATTGTGTTGTTGAAAAATCTTGGACTCCTCCTCGCTTTCGCCAAAAATCTCCTGCTTTAATGGCCAATTCTAAAAGAAAATCTGCTGTTTCTTCTACTTCGGTGAGAAGAGGTGTTGCGAAGTCTGAAGCTACTTTTACGACAGCGTTGAGAGAGACTCCTCGGAAGTCTCCTGCTAAGGTTTCCTACGCTAAATCGCCTCGTTCAATTCGCCAGCAAAAGGCTTTTTCCTCTGTGTTTCAGAACTATCTCGTCAAAGGTGTTTGGGTTTTTTGTGGCTTCTTGGCGTTAAGACTGATTTTTAGTAATGGTGGTGTACTCGATTATTATTCACGTAAAGAGATATTGACACTAAAAATTCGAGAACATAATAGAATTATTGAAGATAATAAAAGATTGGTAGAAGAGATTGAAAAAATTAAAAAAGATTCTCAGTACCAAAAAAAACTTGTTAGAGATCACTTAGGCTTTATTGCTTCTGATGAGTATTTGATATTATTTGCGAAAGACTCGCAGAAGAAATCCATTTAAGAGTCATTCCAACTTTTATTTCACGTGCGGCTTCTGAATTAGCTTTAACTTCTAGAACATGCCTGGCCCAAACCGCTTGTGTACGGTAGATGCGAGGGGGTTCATGGTAACCGGGGTGTGCTGGTGCATCTTTTTCTATTGACAGAACTTTCAGATTTTTGTCGAGAAAAATGATGTTTAAATTGAAGTAGGTGTCAGGCATCCAAAAACTTCGTAGACCTGTTTTTTTATACACAAAAAGCATGGCTTGATGAGCTTGGAATTGCTCTTCAGGAATACCGGAAAGACCTTTTGTTTGCTCTTGAGGTGTGAGGGCCAGTTGAGTTTCGAGAATGCGCCCATTGGGCAGAGCGAGCTTTCCAATGACTGTTGTAGGGGTTTTATCGAGAGTTTTAGAACAGGCCGGAAAAGAGAGGATAAAAGGGCTTATCAGCACTATAAAGAAGATATTTTTAATGAGGAATGAAAGGCTTTGGGTTATAGTAGCTGCCATAAGCATTCATTTTATGAATTTTTAGAGAGCTGGTAAATGGCTGAATCAAAAATAGGTTCACGAGGACTTTTGCGAACCCATAATTGTGGTGAATTAAATTCGCAACATGTCGGACTCAAAGTGACTCTTTGTGGTTGGGTGAATAAGCATCGTGATTTGGGTGGTTTGCACTTCTTGGATCTCAGAGATAAATATGGGATCACTCAACTTGGTTTTGTTGACTTTAAGGGAGACCTAGATTTCTTTAAACAATGCACTTTGGAGTCGACAATTAAGGTGACGGGTTTAGTTCAGCGACGCCCTAAAGAGGCTTTAAATAAGAGCAGGCAAACTGGAGAAATTGAAGTCCAAGTTGAAGAAATAGAGCTTCTTTCTCAGTGTGATATTGATGATATACCTTTTCTTCCTTTTGGTTCGACTTCTGCAACGGAAGACCTTAAACTTCGCTACCGCTATTTGGATTTGCGCACTGATCATCTACAAGAAATTTTAAAGTTAAGAAGTCAAACCACTTTAAAGGCTCGCCAACTTCTTGCAGAAGAGGGTTTTGTCGAAGTAGAAACTCCTATTCTCTACAAGGCAACGCCTGAGGGCGCGCGCGATTATATTGTCCCCTCTCGTATTCATCCCGGAGCAGTGTACGCTCTTCCTCAATCGCCTCAAACTTTAAAGCAGCTTCTCATGATCGGTGGAACGGATAAGTATTTTCAAGTTTGTCGCTGTTTTAGAGATGAAGACTTAAGGGCTGATAGGCAACCTGAGTTTACCCAAATTGATATTGAAGTCTCGTTTTCGACCCCTGTTTATATCAAGAAATTGGTTGAGAAAATGATGCAAAAATTATTTGAGTTGCCTGAAAATTTTGAAATGCCCATGATGACTTTTAAAGAAGCTATGAACCGCTATGGCTCAGATAAACCAGATCTCCGTTTTGGGCTTGAACATATTATTGTCACCGACCTCTTTGAAAAGTCTGAATTTAAGGTGTTTTCAGGGCCAGTCCAGGAGGGGGGGCTCATTAAAGCCATTTTTGTTTCGGAAAATATAGCTACTTTCTCGCGTAAACAGATAGATTCTTTGACTGAAGTTGTGAAGCCTTATGGTGGTAAGGGGGTGGCTTTTTTTAAGGTCAGCAATTCTCAGAGAACAGGAGGGATCTCTAAGTTTATCAATGAAGCACTTCTCAAAGAGCTTGAAAGGAGGGGCGAGGTTGCTGGTGATGGGACATGGCTCTTTGTCGCTGATAAAGAGGTCGCAGTAGCACAGACTTCGAGTGATGCTCTTCGACGTCATCTTGGTCACCATCTTGAACTTATTGAGCCAGGGTATAAATTTTTGTGGGTGCACGACTTTCCTCTCTTAGAATGGGATCGAGAGCAGAAGCGTTTTGTGGCTATGCACCACCCTTTCACTAACCCTAAAAATGAGCACCAGGATCAATTTTTAAAAGGAGGGAAAGAAAATTGGCAAGGTGTGATCGCCGATGCTTACGATGTCGTTTGTAATGGGTACGAGTTAGGGGGTGGTTCGGTGAGGATTCATCAGCGAGATATCCAAGAGGGGATGTTTAAGGCCCTGGGAATGTCAGAGGAAGAGACGAAAAATCAATTTGGTTTTTTTCTTGAGGCTTTGCGTTTTGGAGTCCCCCCTCACGCAGGGCTAGCTTTTGGTTTGGATCGAATAATAATGCTTTTAGCGGGGACTGATTCTATTAGGGACGTTATTGCTTTTCCTAAGACGACCTCAGCTACTGATCTTATGGCCAATGCTCCTAGTTCTCCTAACCCTGCTCAATTGAAAGAGTTATCCATGTCTTTTAAAAAGATCTAATTGAGATTTTTCTGAAATTAATAAAGTTCTTTTAGGAAAAGGGAGAAGTGATCCGCTTTCTTTGTCTTTTTCCTTTAAAAAGGACTGGTATTCCTCTTGGGTCATACTCTCTGTTTGGGAGAGCATATCGGGAATTCCCCTGTGATTTTGGCGTAGATAAGAAATGAGGAAGGGGATGAAGTGTGCGGCATAGCAAAAGGTATAGCCGATAGAACGCATAAATGCTTCCTTGAAATTGAGCTCGCGAGGGTTTTTTTTGCGGCTAACTATTTTCATTTGAAAAATGACTTTCCCCAGTGTTTGACCACCACTCATGTAAAGACAAAAAAAGAAATAGCTGAAGTAGGAGAGGAAAAGTAGTGGAATTCTGACTTGGTAGAGGTTCGATAGAATTTGCTTTCGGACTTCTAGTGGAAGGAGACTTAAGTATTGGGATGTAAAGAAAAGGTAGCTAAAAATAAATATTTTGTGGATAAAGGCAATGGCCGTGAGGTCAACAAAAAAGGCATAGGTTCTTTTTCGTAGTTTGCTTTTTGATTTTTGGTGCTGCTTATGGC
This sequence comes from Bacteriovoracaceae bacterium, assembly GCA_965206965.1. GTDB lineage: Bacteria > Bdellovibrionota > Bacteriovoracia > Bacteriovoracales > Bacteriovoracaceae > CBDBLK01. The sequence continues at coordinate 1,689,042 of OZ242254.1, forward strand.
TGTTGGGTTGTATGGGCATACCTTTTTTATCGGAGGCTTGAGGGGGGAGCCTGAGCCTTTGAGAAAGGATTTGTTTAATATCAGAGTGGAGGGGTTCAAAAATACTGTGGGTTATTTTTTCTCTGTTAGCCTAAAGGGCTTTAATAATTGAGAGGTAAATGGCAAGAATTGTTGAAAAAGAGAACTAATAGGGGAAAAAAATGAAAATGTTGATTATGTTGATCACGGCACTAGTTCTTGGTGCACCGGTAATAGCGTTTGCTGGACCAGAAAAGGCGGGTGTCTGTCTTGCTGAAACAGCTAAAAAAGTAGCGATTGAGGCTTTTATTGAGGAAAGGTATGGCCGTGCTTTTCTGCAAATATATCCACGTGAAGGGGGGCAATTTGGTTTGCGTTTTTACCCTGGAGAGTTCAACTGTATGGGTGAAGTCTACGTAGGAGATGATTGTGAGGTGAGGGATATTGGCATGACTATTTTGACTGCTGATGGTTTGGTTGATCGGGCTATTGAGTGTTGGAACCCTGACAACGAGCAAGGCTAAAATCTTGGCTTGAGCTTAACAGAGGCGGATAAACTCTTTGCCCTTCAAAGTATAAATAATTTATATCACAAGTATTGGTGTTAATAATTTTATTTATTGAAATATTTGATTTAAAAAAATTAATGAATACTTTTATGAGGGGGAAAAATGAGAACTATAAGCTTATCGCTGGCTTTGTTATTCGGTCTAAACTTAAATGCAGTTGAGCTAGAGGTAGTGACTGGAAGGGCTAAGGGGAGTTGCCTGAGCTCTGATTTGTCTTTGTTAAAAAGGGCCCAACAAGACACTATAAGAAAGGCTGGGAGTCAAAAAACGAGGGTTTCGGATTGGAACCAATTGGCTTTTGAGAGAGGCTTTGCTTACGCTCCAGAACTTTGTAAGTATAAAGGGGCTTGGTCTGAGGCTTTGTTCGTCAAAAAAGAGTTGGAGAGTGAGCCTCTTTTTTTGAGTCTCGATTTTGGTATTTCTAACAAAAGAATAGACCCTGAGACACCGGGACAGAATATTCTCACCGATCAAGAAGCTTGGAATCAAGCTATTCAAAAAAATGGAGAATACGCTTTAAAGTTTTGTCAGTCGGTTAAGCTTGATCGTGTTATGAGTAAAACTAAGAAGATATTCAACGGTCGCTCTTGGTATGATTATTTTAAAGTTAAAGTTAGGTTTCAGTGTGAGATCTAAAATAAGGATGGCGATTTTATTATTGTAGGTGATCGTTGGAAGTCATTTTTTGGATTCCGTGCAGTTTGTTGAGAGCCTCTAAAGGGGTCATACGGGAGAGGTCGAGCTTTTTGAGTTCTTCTTTGAGTTTGAGCAGATGAGGGGAAGTTTCTTGTAAGGAACTGGCGTTTTTACACTCATTTTCAAAAAAGGAAAGTTGAGTGTTGGTGCTTTCTTCTTTCTTTGATTTGGAGTTAAAACTGTGATTGCCTTTTTCCAATTGGTTGAGGATTTGCTGGCTACGCTTGAGGAGCCCGGCAGGAAGTCCCGCTAGCTTGGCCACGTAGATTCCAAAAGATTGATTAGCTCCACCCTCCACTAGTCGGTAGAGAAATTGAACATCTCCTTTTACATTGCGGGTTTCGACAGTAAAGTTTTTAGCACCGGGCAATCCTTCTACCAGCTCAATGAGTTCGTGGTAGTGGGTAGCAAAAAGTCCGAGCGGTCGGATATTAGCTACTAAATGTTCAACTAGGGCCCAGGCGATAGAGAGACCGTCGTAAGTGGAGGTTCCTCGTCCGACTTCGTCTAAAATAACCATTGAGTTTTTAGTTGCGTGGCGGATGATTTCGGCTGTTTCGGTCATTTCAACCATAAAGGTGGATTGGCCTTTGAGGATGTCATCGCTGGCACCTAAACGGCTGAATAAGTAATCGCATAAAGAGAGCTCTGCCTTTTTAGCGGGAACATAGCAGCCCATTTGGGTTAGGATTTGGACGATGGCCGTCTCGCGCATGACGGTAGTCTTGCCGGCCATATTAGGTCCTGTGATGAGCCCAAAATAATCCTTTTCATTGAGGGTTAAATCGTGGGGAATAAATTCGTCAAAAAGTACATTTTTGATTAAAGGGTGCCAAACTCCACGGAGGTTAATACCCTTGCTCTTTTTGAGTGTGGGGCGGGAGAATTCTTCTTGGTGCGAGGTCCAAGCTAAAGCTAGGAAACAATCGAGAAAGGAGAGAGTGTCGGTTAGTTTTTGGATAGGTCTAGAAGCATAGCTGACATCGCTTAAAATATTTTTAAAAATTTCGCGCTCTAATCTTTGCAGTTTTTCCTTGGCTGAAATCATCTCTTTTTCAAATTGGCCCAATTCCTCTGTCGTATAGCGTTCACTATTGACGAGCGTTTGTTTCCTTTCAAAATGAGAGGGTACTTTGTCGGTATGTATTTTGGAGACTTCGATAAAGTATCCTGCCACATTATTTGATTTAACTCTTAGTTTTTGAATGCCGGTCTCTTTTCGGTAGCGCTCTGCTAGTCGGCAGAGCTCGCCCGAAGCGTCGCAATTCAATTGAGCCAATCGGTCTCGTTTGGAGTGGCAACCTGGCTTGATGAGGTTACCCTTGTCTAAACTCGCCCCTATTTCATCGTTAATTGTCTTTTCAATTTTTTTGCTCAATTCCTTTAAAGTGCTGAGCTCCGTTGAATTGGGAGGAGGCAGCAGTTTTTTAATTTGCTCCTTGAGATTATCGTCGAGGTTGGAGTAAATTTTGATAGATCTGGTTATATTGATGAGATCTCCAGCATTGGCTTTATTGGTAGAGACTTTTGCTAGGATTCTTTCAATGTCGCGAATTTCTCCTAAAGTTTCACGGGTTTTTTGAAGAATTTCATTCTCTTGAAGAAAGAATTGAATAAAATCTTGACGCTTGATGATGCTCTCGCGGCATTGCAGAGGCTCTGTGATAAGTCGGCGAAGCCTTCGACTTCCCATCGCAGTTTGGGTGCGGTCGAGAAAACCTAAAAGGGAGTCTTTATAAGAGTCGCGAGTTTTAGGCAGAACTTCAAGCCCTGTCAGTGTAGAGAGAGTCGCTTTCAGCCTTTTTTCATTATTGAGGAGTTTAAAAGGCCTTATGTGAACAAAGTCTTCTAGTTGCTGGGTAGAGGAAATATAGTAGGCGAGGGCCCCTATGGGACCGAGTACCTCAGAAGAAGTTTTGATAACTTTGTCTTGTTTGTAACCAGGAATAAGTTTTTCGAGATAAAGGCTCGTGTGTTTAGCTTCAAAATACTCACAACTCAAATGTGTTTTGAGGGTTCCTATGGCTTCGCAAAGAGTGTCGAGCTCTTTCATTTCAGCCCATTGACCCATGTAAGTGATGAGTTCTTTAGGAGAGAGGAGATGAAGTCGGTCTAAAAAACTTTTTGGGTCTTCAAATTTTTGACCAAGAAATTCTCCCGTTGTGAAGTCTATAGTGATGAGGTAGTAGCTCTTTTCCTTTTGTAGGCCGGCTGCTAGATAGCGATGTTCTTTTCCCTCGGCTTTATCTAAGTCGTAGGGAATACCTGGACTGACAACTTGAGTGACACCTCTTTTAACGATGCCTTTGGCTTCACTAGGATCTTGAATTTGTTCGCAAATAGCCACTCTCATACCTGCATTAGTCAGTCGATCGATATAAGTTGAAGCAGCATGGTGAGGGATACCCGCCATAGGAATGGGAACGTGACCGATCTTTCCTCGGTGGGTGAGGGTAATATTTAAGCTTTGGCTAACTTTAGTGGCATCTTCAAAAAAGACTTCGTAAAAATCTCCCATCCTGAAAAGGAGAAGGTGTTCTAAGTAGTTTTTTTTGATGGAATAATACTGCTCCATCATGGGGGTGAGTTTAACTCCTGAATCAATAAGATTTTGCAAAGAGGTAATTGACATGCTTCGTCCTTAAATTTAATTGAGCATATAAATCGGGATTATGGCAAAAAGGAGAAGGGATAGACAAGCTTTGCTACAATATCTCAATGATGATTAAGCACCGCCATACCTTGTTAGTTTTTCTATTTGTGTTTGCTTGTCTGGGTGTTCTAGCGATTTCTTTTTACGGTGATTGGGGCGGAGAAGAGTTTCAGTCTCGCTTTCGGAATGCTGAGAGCGAGGAAGCTAAGAAATTTCAGGAATCTTACTTCCGCCGGGTTGAATACTATGTTTTAAAAAAAAGTCAGCCTGAGCTCAGTTTAATAGCCGATGATTTGACGATTAGTCAAAATGATCAGCGGATGAGCTTTATCAGACCTCGGGGCTCTCTTTTTACGGGTGATGACCAAGTTATGGACTATAAAGGGGACTTGGGAGTTTTTAAGCAGGGTGAAAAACATTTACATTTACAAGGCCATGCAAGTCTTTCTTCTGAGGACTCTAAAATTGAGGCTGATAATTTGGATTACGATTTAGAAAGCGGCCAGGTCGCAGCTATTGGTCGTGTGAAAAGTCATCGTATTCATCAGCTAGATGGGGATAGGGTTGAGTTGAGAGGAGGAAAAGCTTTTTTTTGGCTTCAAGAGAAGAAAGCTCAATATTTGGGGGGCGTTTCTGGCTTTATTAAAAGGAAACGGAGCTATGAGGAAGGGCTAGAGTTCAAATCAAATAAAATTAATTTTGATTGGGTCGAGGGGAAAGCTCTTGCTAAAGGAGAGATTTGGCTTAAAAAACAAGGACTTATAGCAGAGGGAAGGTGGGGGGAGATTTATCTCGGGAGTCCGGGAAAAAAGCTCAAGTACTTTGTTATTTATGACGATGTGAGGGTTAGTGAAAAGGTTAAACTACGCAATCGAAGCTTTGAGCGTAGGGCTTTTTGCGAAAAGCTTGAGGGCTTCATGGGTGAAAATAAGGTTATTCTTACTGGTTACCCTAAAGTTTTTCAGTTAAATGATGTGGTAAGAGGCAATCAAATTGTCCTCCGTGAAAACAATGAAGTGGTTGAGGTTGATGATGCTAATACCAGTTTTAAAATAGGCAAGTGATTATGGAAGAGAAGTCTTATTTAAAGGCTAAAGATTTGAGAAAAACTTACGCTGGTAGGACAGTTGTTAAGGGCGTAAGCCTGAAAGTAGGTCAAGGAGAAGTCGTTGGTCTTCTCGGTCCCAATGGTGCAGGGAAAACGACTTCCTTTTATATGATGGTAGGGTTGGTTAAGGCCGATGAAGGCTCAATTATGTTAAACGATGAAGACTTAACCGATTTTCCTATTCACTTAAGGGCCCTTATGGGCATTGGGTACTTACCTCAAGAAGCCAGTGTTTTTAGAGATTTGAGCGTAGAAGCCAATATTTACGCTGTTCTTGAGAATAGACATCTTCCCAAAACGAAGAAGAAAAACTTGTTGAATGCTTTGATATCTGACTTTGGACTAGATCATATTCGGAACTCAAGGGGGTCAGCACTGTCTGGAGGAGAACGGCGTAGAGTGGAGATTGCCAGGACTTTGGCTTTGGAGCCTCGATTTATTTTGCTAGATGAGCCTTTTGCCGGTGTAGACCCTTTGGCTGTCAATGACATACAAGAGATTATTAGAGGATTAAAGAGTAGAAATATTGGATTGTTAATAACGGATCATAATGTACGAGAGACTTTAGGAATAGTGGATCGGGCGTATATTATGAACTCTGGCGAACTCCTGGTGAGTGGAATACCAGATGAAATAATTAATGATGAGAGAGCAAGGAAGCTCTACCTCGGCGAAGAGTTCAAAATGTAGAGGTAATTTATGGCTGTTAAAATCTCTCAGAATTTACGGCAGACTCAGAGTCTGATGATGACTCCTCAGCTTCAGCAGGCGATTAAACTGTTGACGCTGACTCACTTAGAAATGACCAACGTCATTGCTGAAGAAATGGTAGAAAACCCTATGCTTGAGGAGTTGGACCCTAATGCTAGTGAGGTTTCTGGTGATACCGCTCTTAAAGAGGAGCGCTTAGAAATGCAAAATCAGGAAGCCACCTCCGAGAGTTTTGAAGGGGAAGGGGTTGTTCAAAAGGACGATTTCGATTGGCAAAGCTATATTGAAGTTTACAACAGCACTTCTAGCACTCCTCCTACAATGGCTACTCAAGATTTTGATGAAATGCCAAATTACGAAAATATTGTATCGCGTGGGCAAACGCTTGCCGAGCACATGGAGTGGCAGTTGAGAATGGAGGATACTTCTGCAGAGGAGTATAAATTTGCTTTAGAGATTATTCACAATATTAATGATGATGGTTATTTAGCTGTTCCTTTTGAAGAGCTTCTTTCGGGAACAGAGCTGGAAAGGGCTAATGCTCTAGGCGTTTGGGAGATGGTCAAGTGCTTTGATCCAGTTGGATGTGGCTGTGAATCTCTGACGGATTGTCTTTTGGCTCAGGCGAGAATTGCAGAAGAGCGTTCTCCTTTATTGGAGAAAATAATTTGTGATCATTTACCTGATCTTCAAAATCGTGATCATATAAAAATTGCTAAAACTTTGGGGGTAACCCCTGAACAGGTGCTTCAAAGTGCTGAATTACTCAAAAGCTTTTACCCCAAGCCAGGTCGTTTAATCAGTCCCGGTGAGACTCATTATGTTGTTCCCGATATCTATGTTGTGGAAATTGGCGGGGAATTTGTTGTCAAGGTTAATGATGATGGGGTTCCACGCCTGAAAGTTTCTCAATTGTATCAGAAGATGTTGAAACAAACTGGAAATAAAGAGGCTTTGGATTATGTAAAAGAGAAATTGAACTCTGCCATGTGGCTGATTAAATCTATCCAAAATAGACAAAAGACGATTTATAAGGTGGCTAAAGCTATTGTAGCTCATCAGCAGGAGTTTTTTAAAAAAGGACCTCGTTTTTTAAAGCCTATGGTGCTCAAAGATATTGCTAATGAAATAGGGATGCATGAATCGACAGTTTCTCGTGTAACGACAAATAAGTATATGCATACACCAATCGGCATGTTTGAGCTCAAATACTTTTTTAATGCAGGTCTGGGTGGAAAGGATGGCGGCATTGACGTTTCTAGCGAGGTTCTTAAGCTCAAAATTAAAGAGATGATTGCTAGTGAAAACCCCAAAAAGCCTTTGTCGGATCAAAAAATGGCAGATTTATTGAGTCGAGATGAAGTCAAGGTGGCTCGGCGTACCGTGGCTAAATATCGAGAATTATTGGGAATTCTATCTTCTTCAAAAAGAAAACTCAAAGGATAGTTTAAACTAAGCGATGAGGGGAAAACTCGATTTTGAATTTCAATTAGGGAGACGCCATTTATGAAAGTAACTATTTCTTTTCAAAATATAGAGCATACACCGGCTTTGGACGAAAGAATTCAGGAGAAGTCAAAGAAATTACTAAAGTGGATGGATGGAAAAACTCATATTAAGTGGAATTGTTTTGTTAAAGACAATCATCATTATGCTGAAGTGGACTGTGTTGGCTCTAAATTTGAGTTTCATGCGACAGCGAGATCCGATAGTTTATATAAGTCAATTGATATGGCCATTGAAAAACTAGAGAAGCAGCTCAGTAAGAAAAGTACCAAATTGAAAAATAAAATTCATAGAAACCGCGGCCAAAAACTAGTCATTTTGGATCCTGAAGCTGCATGGATGGATTATTATGATGAAGACTACGATGAGGCGGCGTAAGAGTTTATATCAAACCAACCTCAATCTGAGCTGCGAGTCTTATTTGAATTTTTGAAGGGCTTTGAGTTTATCGAGAACTGTCGCACGCGCTGAGATATAGTGCTTATGTTCAAGAAGAAGGCCCTTTGCTATATGTCTAATTTCTTCGGACTCTACATGTTCGACGGAGCCGTCGGCTGCGGCTATGGCAAATAGAGCTTTGAGCAAGCTAAACCGCTCGGTATGAGTCATTATTTCTGAAAGAGGATGACAGTATCGCGTGTTTTCAAGGCCTGAGAGATCAATCACCTCGTCACAAGCTAAGTTGGAAACGACATCTATTTCGTGGTCAGATAATTCGGTCCACTTCTTAAGAGTTTCGGCAATTTTTTCTCGTTCTGATTCAGCAATATCCATGTCAGCATAAGCCACTCGGGCGAGAAGTCCCGAGAGACAAGCGAGTTTTAGTTGATATTCTTCGTTGTGGTTTGGTAAAAGATTTTCGATTTTTTGATGAAGGCGGCTAGCAAATTCTTTTTCTTTTGTAAGCGCATTTCCAAAGAAGTGGTCTAAAAAACCCATATTAAACCTCATTGTCAATAATAGGTTAAAGAATGAACTCATAAGTGTTAGACAGTCAAATGATTAGTCGCACTTTTTTACTCAGCTGGCTCTCTTTAGGAGGTTTTGACAAAGGGCTGTCATTGAGATTTTTTCAAGGTAAAATGGGAGAGAGAGAGGGTTTTGAGACCTGGGGGTTAAAGTTTCGTGGGTTTTAGCTTTTTCACTAATATTGACTTTTCCATATCCCATCTCATTTTAATGGGGAACTGGGATGATGATCACAGTGATGAAGAGCAAGGTGGTATTTCCACTATTGAAAAGAAAAAAGTTAAGAGACCTAAACTTTATAAAGTTCTCCTTCACAATGATGATTACACCACAATGGAGTTTGTCATCTATGTACTCCAAAAGCATTTTCGTAAATCTACTGAAGAGGCACAGAGAATTATGCTAAAGGTACATAATGAAGGAGTGGGTGTTTGTGGTGTGTATACTTATGAAGTTGCTGAAACCAAAGTTTCTAAAGTTGTTAAAGAGGCTCAGGAACAGAGTCATCCATTGCTGTGTACTTATGAGCCTGAATAGCGAGGTTTAAGGGGAAAGACAATGATGTCTAAAAAACTAGAAGTTATTATTAATTTGGCTATTCGTAAAGCTAATGAAATGAGGCATGAGTACCTTACTCTTGAGGGAATGCTATATGCGATGCTTGAGGATGAACAGGTAATGGAAGTTCTCGCTGAGTGTGGTGGTGATGCCGGCGCTATTAAAGCTGACTTGGAGTCTTTTTTTAAAGAAGATGGAAATTTTTCAGTACTTTCCCCTAAAGAAGTTAAAGAATTGTCTGAAAAACAGTTCATTGATGAAGATTTGAGAAGATTGGCTGAAGATTCAGGGATTAAGTATCAGCCTGAAATTAGTTTGGCTTTACAAAGAGTTATTCAACGTGCAGCTATCCATGTCCAATCTTCAGGGAAAAAGCAGATTCGAGGGGTTAATCTTCTGGTTGCTATGTATCAGGAAAAAGACTCTTTTGCTTTATTTACTCTTCAGAAACAGGGCATAGAGAGGTTTGATATTGTTCGTTATATCAGTCATGGAATGGATCAGTTGGGATCAACAGAGGTGTTAGATGACGAGTCTCTTGAAGAGGAGAAAGATTCTCAGGAGGAGGGTTCTGCTGATTTAGGTGCGGCTAAGATTAAAAAGAAATTTAAATTTCTCGAGAAATACACAATTCATCTTAACCGTTTAGCTAAGAAGAACAAAATTGATCCTATTATTGGTCGCAAAGAAGAGATAAATCGTGTTACTCAGATTCTATGTCGAAGGCGAAAAAATAATCCTTTGTTGGTTGGTGATGCTGGGGTTGGTAAAACGGCTATTGCTGAAGGTTTGGCTTGGTCCATCGAAGAAAAATTGGTCCCGAAGGTTTTGGAAGAAACCTCTATATTTGGCTTGGACATGGCTAATTTATTAGCTGGGGCAAAATTTAGAGGAGATTTTGAAGCTAGACTTAAGGGTGTTGTTAAAGATCTGGAAGAATTTGGAAAGATTCATGGTCAACCTATCCTTTTCATAGATGAAGTCCATACCCTAATGGGAGCTGGGGCGACCAATGGAGGGAGTATGGATGCCTCAAATCTATTGAAACCTCCTTTGACTTCTGGAAAAGTCAGAGTTTTAGGAAGTACGACTCATGAGGAGTTTCGCAAATTTATAGAAAAAGACTCGGCTTTTAGTCGACGCTTTCAAAAGATAGATATTGAGGAACCATCGAGGGAAGATACTTATAAAATTCTTCAGGGGCTTAGAGTTAGGTTTGAGGATCACCATGGTGTGAAGTATTCGAATTCTGTTTTGAAGGCTGCTGTTGATCTCTCTGAACGTTATCTCACTGATCGAAGGAACCCTGATAAATCAATTGATGTTATTGATGAGGCGGGAGCGGCGACTCACTTGCTACCTATTCCTAGAAAAAAGTTAAAGATTACTAAAAAAGATATTGAGGATATTGTGGCTAAATTGGCTAAGATACCCAAATTAAATATAGGAAGTTCTGAAAAGAAAAAATTGCGCGATTTAAAAAATAACTTAAAAATGTTGATTTATGGTCAAGATAAAGCGGTGGGACAAGTCTCCGATGCCATTTTATTAAGTCGTTCGGGCCTAGGACATGAAAATAAGCCGATAGCCAGCTTTTTATTTGCAGGGCCGACGGGTGTTGGCAAAACAGAACTGGCTAGACAGTTGGCGATTCAGCTTGATTCTCATTTAGAGCGCATTGATATGTCTGAATTTATGGAAAAGCATGCCGTTTCAAAGTTGATAGGAGCGCCTCCAGGTTATGTGGGTTACGATCAAGGAGGGGCTTTGACTGATGCTATAAAAAGGCACCCCCATTGTATTCTATTGCTCGATGAAATTGAAAAAGCTCACCCCGATATTTACAATATTCTTCTTCAAGTCATGGACCATGGGGTTTTAACAGATAACCAAGGGCGAACGACAGATTTTAGAAATGTTGTCATCATTATGACGACAAATGCAGGGGCAAAAGAAATGGATTCGGGGAGTATTGGCCTTGGGAAAGAGAGCTATGGTCCAAATTTAGCTCGTCGAGACTCTGTTATAAAGAATTTCTTTACTCCCGAGTTTAGAAATCGTTTAGATGCGATTATCCATTTTAATAAGCTTGAGACAGAGCTTATTATCAGAATTGTTGAGAAGTTTCTAAGTGCTCTTGAGGCTAAACTAGTTAAGAAAAATGTAACGCTGGAAATCTCTTTAGAAGCTAAGGAATGGCTAGCGAAAACAGGTTATGATCCAAAAATGGGTGCTCGCCCTTTGGCAAGGCTTATTGATGACAGTATCAAAAGACCCCTTTCAAATGAAATTCTTTTTGGAAAATTAGAGAAAGGGGGTCACGTAACCGTCAAGTTAGGTCAAAACGAGGAAGAGAACCCTGCCTTGAGTTTTGAATACAAAATCTTAGAACGGGTTTAGTGCTTATACTCCTTTGGTCTGGGGGGTATAAATTGACCTGATTTAAAAAAACCACTCAAGAGTGGGTTTTTTGGCTTATTTTTCCCTATTTTCTCATTTTTTAGCTTGGTAATTCTGGAGAAAATTGAAGAATTTTCCCTTTGTTTAAGACTTTCTTTTAGTAAAAATGTGCTTTTGGTGAATTTTTTTTAAAAAAAAATTGAGTGTTGAAAATTTTCTTTCACCTTTATTAGAGGGGGATTAGAGAAATTGAATGCAAGTAAGTGAAGAAAACTTAGGATTAGTTAAAGTCTCTTGAGAAAATGGCGAAAATAAACTGAATAGAGAAGCCTGTTGGATGTTACTTTTTTATTTGCGTTAAGAGATTTTTGTGATTATCCTAAAAACAGGTATTGAAAACTAGGAGGACGTCAATGGCTGTTCGTAAGAAAGCAACCAAGAAAAAAGCTGCTAAGAAGAAAGCAACCAAGAAAAAAGTAGCGAAGAAAAAAACAACTAAGAAAAAAGCTGCTAAGAAGAAAGCAACTAGAAAGAAGGCAACCAAGAAGAAAACAGCGAAAAAGAAGACAACAAGAAAAAAAGCTGCCAAGAAAACTGCCAAGAAAAAAGCAACAAGAAAAAAAGCCGCAAAAAAGAAGACGACAAGAAAAAAGGCAACGAGAAGAAAAAAGGCAGCAAAGAAAAAATAGTTTTTTTCTATTTTTAAAGCATTGTTAAAAAAGCCCCCGCCTGTCGGGGGCTTTTTCTTTGTGGATTCAGTAAATTGTTGATATTGAGAAAGCAAGATCTTCTAGGGGCTTATTTTAAAGAGAGCACTAGTTAAAGAGGATGATTTTGTTAGGTTGAGTCTTGTGCCAATGGTCAATGAATTGTAAAAAGTCAGAATCACTTTAAAAGTGCAAAAGCTTATTTTTGCTATGCAGAAAAAATAAGCTTTTGCTGTGCCTGAAACTCCTGGCTCTTGCGAGGTGGAGGAAGAGAAGATGTCAATGTTCGATAAACTTGAAGAAGTGGTGGCTCGCTTTGATGAGTTGACTGAAAAAATGGGCGATCCAACCCTCTATGAGCGTCAAGAAGAATATCAAGCCATTACGAGAGAGCGCTCTCACCTGGAGGAATTGGTTGAAACCTATAAGAAGTATAAAAAAATTAAAGAAAATGTAGAAGAGGCAAAAAGCATTCTAGTTAATGAAAAAGATGAAGACATGCGAGAGATGGCCAAAGAAGAATTGGCTGAGAGTGAGTCTAAAATTCCGATTATGGAGGATTGCCTTAAAATTCTCCTTCTTCCAAAAGATTCCTTAGATGATAAAAATGTAATGGTAGAGATTCGGGCAGGTGCTGGAGGAGATGAAGCTTCTATTTTTGCTGGTGATGTTTTGAGAATGTACCAGAACTATTGTCGGGATTTAGGTTTTAAAACAGATATTATTTCTCTTTCTGAAGGTGATGAGGGGATAAAAGAAGTTATTTTTTCTGTTTCTGGCGACAAGGTTTACTCAAAATTAAAGTATGAATCTGGAGTTCATAGGGTTCAGCGAGTGCCTAAAACTGAATCTCAAGGCCGTGTTCATACATCAACAATTACGGTAGCAGTTCTTCCTGAAGCGGATGAAGTTGATTTTCAGTTAGATATGAATGAAGTTCGAATTGATGTTTATCGCTCTTCTGGTGCTGGCGGGCAATCAGTGAACACAACAGACTCTGCTGTTAGAGTGACTCACCTTCCAACTAATACAGTAGTTGCTTGTCAGGATGAACGAAGTCAGCTCAAGAATAAAGATAAGGCCCTTAGTATTCTTCGTGCTAGGATCTATGATCAAATGGTTCAGGAACAGCAAGCCAGGGAAGCAGCTGAAAGAAGGGGCTTGGTGGGGACCGGTGACCGTTCTGAGAGAATTCGGACATACAATTATCCTCAAGGAAGAGTGACAGACCATCGCATTGGACTCACTCTTTACTCTCTCGATAAAATTGTTGAGGGAGGCTTAGCTGAAGTCACAGATGCTCTTGTAACACATAATCAGACAGAGCTTTTGAAGGGGCAAGAGGATTGATTGCTAAAGGTTCGAGGATATAAGGGTATGAAGGAACTTCTTACTTTTTGGGACAGCTATCAAGATAAGCTAAAGGCCTTTTACCCTGGAATTACTTGGGAGCGGTGGGCTTGTGAAGCGCAGTCTTTTTGTTCACAGGGGAGAGAAGGAATTGAGGTCTTCTTGGCTAAGGCGCAAAAGGGGGTTCCGCTAGAGTATATTACTAGTCGGGCTTATTTTTATAAATCCGAATTTTTTGTGACTCCCGATGTACTCATTCCGCGCAGTGAGACTGAAATCCTTGTTGAAAAGGCGGTAGAGATTTGTCGAAGGAAGCTCGGAGAAGAGTGCACGCTTCTAAAAGTTGCTGATATTGGAACTGGTTCGGGTGCGATTATTTTCTCTTTGGCGCTTGACTTAAATTTTCACATTGATGGAATAGCGGTAGATATTTGTGGTAACGCTTTGGGAATAGCTAAAAAAAATTATTTTTTATTGAAACCCTCAATGCCTAAAGAAACTCGAATTCGCTTTTTAAGAGGAGATCGCCTTGATCCCATTGGTGAAAAACTTCACTTAATATTGTCCAATCCCCCTTATATTAAGGAAAGTGCAGGATTGTCTAAAGTCCACGCTCAAGTTCTTAAATCTGAACCACGTATTGCTTTGTTCCTTAAAGATGAGGAATATAATCTTTGGTACAAAGAGTTTCTTTATCAAATACGTGATTGTCTTTATCCGGGAGGGGTATTTCTGATGGAGGGGCACGAGGATCATCTCCAAGAGGTTTCAGTTATGGCTCAGAAACTAGGGTTTGAAGATGTCCAAATTTGGCAAGATTATACTGAACGAGAGCGTTTTCTAATGATGCGTAAACCTCGATAACTTGAAGTGTGGGCCGTTACTGTTTAAGGTATTGTAATGGATATATTATTTATAGAGGGACCTGCTCAATTGAAGGGCGAGATAGAGGTTTCTAAGGCTAAAAATGCTTACCTTCCCATTCTAGCAGGCGTACTACTGGTAGAAGAGGATATCTATCTCAAGTCTGTCCCCAATTTGAGGGACATTCGGACAATGAATAATCTCCTGACCAATTTAGGAGTTAAAGTTGAGCCTATTGGTGATGGCTTTGTCTACAATGCTTCAAGTTTGAGTTCTCACGAGGCGACCTATGACTTAGTCAAGACAATGCGTGCTTCTATATGTGTATTAGGACCTCTTGTTGGTAAATATCGTAGGGCTAAAGTTTCTCTACCGGGAGGGTGTGCTATTGGAACACGCCCGATTAATTTACACCTGGAAAACTTGGAGAAATTGGGTGCTGAAATCACTTTGGAGGGAGGCTATGTTGAGGCTAAAGCTCCAAAAGGATTGAAAGGTACTCATTTAGTGCTAGATTTTCCTTCTGTTGGAGCTACTGAGAATCTTATGTTGGCAGCGGTTTGTGCAAAAGGGACAACTGTTATAGAAAATTGCGCTCTTGAGCCTGAAGTTTCTGATCTCGCCGATTTCCTTAGCGCGATGGGTGCTAAGATAACAGGAGTGGGAACTAAAACGTTGACGATTGAAGGTGTACCCTCGCTTCACGGCGGTGAGTATTCCGCTATTGGTGACCGCATTGAAGCGGCTACCTATATTATTGCTGGTTTGATGACTAACTCTGAAATAAATGTAAAAGGTTTTGATCCTGCCCACCTTGAATTTGTTATCGGAAAATTACAAGGCATGGGGGCTCAACTGGATATTGGTTTGGACTCTGTCGTCGTGAAAAAAAGTGAGCTTTCTTGTTCTACAATTAATACGGCACCTTACCCTGGATTTCCTACAGATGTTCAAGCTCAGGTTTTAGCTCTTGCAACTCAGGTTCGAGGAACTAGCATTATAACAGAGAATATATTTGAAAATCGTTTTATGCATGTACCTGAGTTAATACGCTTAGGTGCTGATATTACTTTAAAAGGGAATTCTGCAGTTGTTGTTGGGGGTAAGGCCTTAAAAGCAGCTCCAGTTATGTGTACGGATCTGAGGGCAAGTGCTGCTCTTGTTTTGGCTGCATTATGTGCGGAAAGGGAGACTCAGGTTAATAGAGTTTATCATTTAGATCGTGGTTACGATAATTTGGACAAGAAACTAAGAAAGCTTGGGGCTTGTTTGAGGCGAGAGAATGATGGCTACTAATAGGAATGGGGAAGCATCTAAAGACAATTGTCTTTTTTGTAAAATTGTGAGGGGAGAGCTTCCTTGTCAAAAAGTTTTTGAAAATGAAAATGTATTGGGATTTGAAGATATTCAACCTTCTTCTAAAGTGCACAATCTTTTTATTCATAAAAAACACACTTCCGATGTCAATGAGATGCCCCACCTACAGCTAGGGGATATTTTTGCCGCCATTAAGGAGTGGTGTGAAGACCAGGGACTCTCAAAGAGTGGTTTTCGTGTGGTGACCAATGTGGGCAGTGATGCTGGTCAAACGGTTTTTCACACTCACTTTCACGTTTTGGGAGGCGAAGCTCTTCGAGGTTTTGGCGCTCGCTAAAAGATAGATTCATTTTTGAAATTTTTTTTACTATAGAAAGACAATTCCTCTGGGACTCGTTATTAGCTTATGGAGTTAGGCAAAGAGGAGGTGTCCGTGAAGTTATTTGTTTTTTTTCTTGTCATTACTTTAGCTACATCTTGTGGTCGGAAAGGTTCTGTTGTTGGGGAACCCATTTTTCAAATTGATAAGGAGGAAGCGATCTCCGATAAAGGAGGGTTTCAAGTATGGAGATTATTCGGTCAACTGAGGAGGCCTGTATTTGTTGAAAGCTCTCGAGAGGTAAGTGTTCGCTATTCTTTTGAAAACCAGTTGGTGCATAGATTTTGTCGTGTTATTGAGATTTCTCATCAAAGTGATCGTACTATCCCTGTTGCTAATGTTGAGAGGCTGGAGAGTTTGCCTATTCTCTCGGGGTTACAGAGAGACTCTTTATTGAAATGGTTTTCTGACAGAGATGATTTGATCCTTGTCTTTGAAAAGAAAATGTCTTTAGAGAGAGAACAAGAATTGCAAGTTCGACCAATTTATCAAGGTATTGGACTTTCTTCAAAAGGTAATTGTGAAGCTTACTTTAAAAGGTTTAAAAATACTCATTTTTATCGTTACCAACCTAATTTTGAAGAGAAAAAGTACGATGAAGAGTTCTTTTTAGGTTTGAAGCCCGTCAAAGAGGGATTTAAAGAGAGCTTTCTGAAGGGCCGATAGGTTGTAAACTGTGGCCATAATGAGTACTGGGGACTGATTGATACTAGCTAGAGCAACTAGCTTTCCTGTTTTAGGATTATACTCATGGACCTTCCAAGTATGAGTGAAGAGGCCTTCATAATTTTTCATTAGGGCTTCTCCCAGTTCTTGATTTTCTATCGGGTTGGGATACTTATCTCCTTCGACAATAACACGTGTTAGGCTATCTTTTCCCCTCTCTTTTTTTCTTTTTGGGAGGTGGTTGTAGATAATTTTGATGTCTTTCGCTCCTAAATTGTTTTTGAAAAGGTGCCATAATTCCTCAAAAAATGAAGTGCGATCATTGGGAAATATTGATTTTAGGTGTTTGAGGTAGGTAAAGAGTTCGCTGAGTAGGTTTAAGTTATTTTGTAGTGTCCAATTTAGGAAAGTTTTTTCGAATTCTTGATAGGCTTGCTGATAACTCATTTGTTCAAATGAGTCAGCATTTATTTTATTTTCCGATGTCGGTCTTAAAGGAGTGTGCCGGATTTCTTTTTTTAGGAGTTCTAAGGAGTACTGGACTTCTTTGTCTTCAAGTATGTGGTGAGGAATAAAAATAGCTTGAATTGGTTTAGATTTTAAATCTTCCCATTCAAAAATTTGACCTTTTTCTCCCTCCTTCATAAGGGGATCAAATGTTTTATAAACAATTTGATTGGGATTTTTAGCATAAGCCAGTGAAAAATTAGCTAATTCTGTCATCGGATCGATTCCTTTTTTGACTTATTACTTGTCGATTGTGCAAGGTTATCCACTATTCTAGCTCGCTAGGCCACCGTTTGGGAAGGAATTCCCTGTTGGGTCAAGGATAACTTATTGAAAGATATAATAGAGCTATGAAAATAAACTGGGTGCTCTTCGGTTTCATTATTTTTGCTGCTGGAATTTCTTCTTTGGCCCAAGATGAACGCTTGGTTCGTGATTTTTTAACCGGAAAGTTGGCTCGAGGCAAGAATCGGGCAGAGAAACATCGTTACGATTTTCGAGTTCGAACAGGTCGTTATCGCTTTGATTTTGATAAAGATGGGAGAAAAGAGAGCTTCTTTTTTGCCAAACAGGATGGTGAGGATTGGCTTTTTATTTACGATTATTTAGGCAATGAAGTCTTTCGCTATCAGTTTGATGCCCTTGGTCCTCTGAGCCGTGCCTATAAGATAGAGGCCCGCTATCTCTCGAGAAGGCATAGAGTTTTTCTCATTTATTTTTTTGAGGGAAGAACAGAGTACCTCAAGTTTCAGGGGACAGCTCGGCTTTATTTATTAACCATTGATAGGAAGGACTTAAAAACGCTCAAGATGGCAAAAGGTCCTTATATCTGGGATGAATATAGCGATGGAAAGGGGCATTACCATCAGCGTTCCAACCTTATTTCTCTCTTTGATTTTGATAATGATGGAATTCGTGAGGTTGCCGTTAAATACCATTTGATAACTCGAGTTTTTCAATACCGAGAGAGTGGTCATTGGGTTGGTTTTGATGGTTCTCTTCCCTAAGAAGCTTTGGGGTATTGAGAGTCTTTTTCTTTTTCCATTTTCTTTCTTTTTAATCTTTCTGTTTTGAGATGATAGGTGTTGGTTAAATTTGATAGTGTGTGACTTGAGTCTTTTTGATGATGTTTTTTCCTAAGCTTAGCTAAGATGCCGTACCAAAGGCTAACCGGTAGAAGCAAAAGAATAGTGATGAAAAGATAAGTTAACCAGGGAGAAGCACCTGTCTTTTTTTGTTCTCTAAGAAAGAGCGTTTGAGGCTTGGAGCCTGGAAGTTTGTGTCTTTTAATGAGCTTTTGTCCTTTTTTGCTTTTATAGTTTTGATTTTGTTGCCAATTAAAACCCGGATCTTGTTTGGGAGATATTTTTTGATGGTGATCAATAGAAAGTCCGATAACAGGCTCTACTGCAGGCTTTCTGGCATTGGTTTCTTCTGAAGCCATGGTCATGAGAAGAAATGACAAAAAGGCCAAAAATGTCCACTTCATGAACTATATCCTTTAGTTAAAATCTCTTAGTCTTTTCGGGCAAAGTTATGCCTAACTTGAATACGTATTTTCAGTAGTTTACCTGAGAAACGACAATCTCAAGATTCCTATAAGGCTTGAAAATTTTTACAGAACTTTCATTTCCCACCCCATTTTATGGTAAATCGTGACAGTACTTAGTGGATGGAAGTGAGTTAGTCACCATTTACAAAATTTAAATCACTTAAGATGAGATGTGAGAAAACTATGAATTTAATTATTCAAAAAGCTTCCTCTACAGATGCCGATGAGTTACTAGGGCTCTATCTCGGTCTCTATGGAGAGAACTATCCGCTTGAAATTGGCACTCGTCGCAAAACGATGTTAAAGGCTTTGCTTGATCCCGAAAGGTTTCTCTGGTTGGTGATGCGTGATCAAGACAAGGGTATTATTGCTGGTTCAATGATTTTTGAAATTGATCCCTGGTTTAGAATTGGAAAAGTTACTGGTGCTGCTGTTAATAAAAAATATCAAGGTTACGGGGTAGCGACTCGTTTAATCGCTTATGGTGTTGATATTGTCCTTCACGAGAAGAAATTGGTGAATTCTCTTTATGCAACGGCGAGGACGGCATCGCTTGGTTCTCAGATGATGCTTATTCGCAATGGCTTTAAACCTTTGGGGATTTTTCCAAACGCAAGAAAAATAAATTCTTATGAAACTCTTGCCCTCTTAGGATTATTCAACAAAGGGATTTTGGAGGAGAGGGCTTCTGTAGATAAAATACCCGCTAATCTTGAACCCATTTCTAAAATAGTTAGTGATGTTGTAGGGAGTGGTATCAATTTTTCTAAGGTTGAGACAGGGCCTCCGGTAGGAGTTGAAGATTCTGATGAGGAAGGGGAGGACTTTGAGTTTATCTTTGCTCCTCATTTTGTTGAGAAACGCTTTGATGAGTGTTTTAGTCATGATGAGGAATCTGTTTTCTATCCCTTTCATCGTCCTAATATGATTATTGCTTCTGAGCAATCAAATTTAGAAATTTATGCTTCTTTTTCTAAAAAAGATCACTATTGTGTTTGGATTACAGCTAATGAAAATATCTCCAGTCATAGAGGGCAATTTAAAAAGCTTATGTTTGCGTTGAAAGAGCAAGGAATCTATTACGTTGAAACATTAGTTCGTGCCGATTACTTTGATACAATTTGTTTTTTAACAGAAAATCGTTTTATTCCCTCAGCTATTTACCCTGCCATGAGACAACAAGAGGGATTAATGCATGATTATGTTTTGCTCACCCGAACGATGGTGCCTCTGGATTTTAGTAATGCTACGGTTCACGAATCTTTTAGACCCTATATCAATCAATATGCAAAACAATGGCTGCACATGAATTTGAGTATTGTTGAGGGTATTGAGTGATGAAAACTAAAGTTAGTGTGTCCTCTCCCGAAAAATTAGCTTTTGTTGAAAGAATCTGTCAACGAACCTCTCCTTATCACATCGATAATGAGCGGGATCATGATTTTATTATGGCGATGAGAGAGGTTCTCTCTTGGCATATTGATAACAATCAATTTTATAAAAAACTTATTGAAAGCAAAAATTTTCATATTGATGAACTGAAAACGATAGAAGATCTTAAAAAGATTCCCTTTATTTTTGCTAACTTTTTTAAAAAGTATGAAGTGTTGTCGATACCGAAGGAAGATGTGGCTTTGAACCTGACTTCTTCGGGGACAACTGGGCAAAAATCTCAAATGTTTTTTGATGAGTGGTCTATTCGAGCGCCTCAAAATATGTTGAGCCAAATTTTTGATCACTACGGTTGGGTTGATAAGGAGAGAAAAGTTAATTATCTTCTTTACACTTATGAGCCCTCTAGAGGGTGCCAATTGGGGACGGCCTACACTGATAATTATCTTTGTGGTTACGCACCTGTTAATAAAGTAAACTATGCTCTTCGTTATATGGGGGAGGGGAAACAGCATAAATTTGATGTCTTTGGGACTATTAAAGCCTTTCAAGAGTACGCAGAAGAAGGGCTTCCCGTTCGCATTTTTGGCTTTCCCTCTTTTTTTTACTTTACTCTTCAGACTATGCAGAAACAGGGGATTCCACCGATTAAACTTCACCCTGACTCCCTCGTTTTTTTAGGAGGAGGCTGGAAGGGTCATCAGGATCAGGCCATTTCCAAAAAAGAGTTTTACAGTCTCGTCACAGAGTGCCTGGGAATTCCCGATCACCGTTTAAGAGATGGTTTTGGGAGCGTTGAGCACTGTATTCCCTATGTCGAGTGTGAAAATCACAATTTTCATATTCCAGTCTACTCTGAAGTTTTCATAAGAGATGTGAAGAGCTTAGAACCCCTAGGCTATGGTGAAATTGGGTATCTCAATCTTATGGCTCCTTATATAACCTCTGTTCCTGCAGTCAATGTTTTGATGGGGGATTTAGCGATTAAGTTTCCAGCTGAGAAATGCAGTTGTTCTTTGAGTACAGATTATTTTGAAATTGTCGGTAGGGCCGGGACGACGAAGAATCGAAGTTGTGCTATTGCTGCGACTGAGCTTCTGAAGGAGTTTCAATGAATTGGCACTTATGGGCTGGTGAGAGGCTTTCCGATGATCAATTAAAAGAGCGATTGCAAAGCATGGAGGCTTTTGTAGGGGATTCTTTGAGAGCAAGGCTTAGTTTAGAGAAAACTCTTGAAGTTTTGGATCGATTTTCTATTCTTTTAAAGGATAACCCCCCTTCATCTTTAGTTGATTGCCTGGTCGTTACTGAAGGCTCTCTTGAGAGGGCGTGGTCTGTTTTAGAGGAAATAGGTGCATTTTGTTCCCGGGAGTTTCTGGAAGAAAAGGTGATCAAGGAGCTGGGAAGCCTCGATGCTGTAGAGTTGACGAGGGTTTCTTTTGCTAGACCCCTCTTTGAGCAAAATGCTCCTCTTGGGCTAGTTACCCATATCCTGCCGGGAAATAGTACGGGATTATCTGTTCTCGCTTGTCTCGAGTCTCTGCTGGTTGGGAATTCAAATATTTTGAAATTGAGTTCTCGGGAGAGCGATTTTGCGCTTTTAGCTTTGGAGGAACTGGGAAAGATAGATTTGAGTGGCTCGTTAGCCAGGAAGGTTTGTGTTTTAAGAGCGAGTTCTTCAGATCGAGATATTTTGATGAAATTGTTTCAATCCTCTGACGCCGTTTCGGCTTGGGGAGGGGATACTGCAATTTCACAAATTAAGGCCATGCTTCCCCCGGGGGTGCGTTTTATCCCTTGGGGACACAAAATGAGCTTTGGCATTGTCGCTAAAGGTTCACTAAAAGATGAAGAGGGAATTCGCGCGATAGCTTTAGATGTTGTGCGTGAGGAGCAGCAAGCTTGTTCGAGTCCTCAAAATATTCTCGTTGAAACTGAAGATTTTGGTGAATTAGAGGAATTTGCTTCTCGCTTCTATAAGGTTCTCAAGGAAGAGAGCGATAAATTTTCAGTGACTCCGTTAAAGCTAGCTGAACAAGCTGAGATAACCAATATGGTTCAAATGGTAGAACTCGATCAGGTTTGGGGTAAGGCTAAATTATTTGAAGATGAAAAGAAGACCGTGAGAGTACTGGTGGAAAAGGAATTAGGACTAAGGCCTTCCCCTCTTTTTCGGACAGTATGGGTTAGGCCTTTTCAAGCTTCCAAGCTTCTTGAGCAATTAAGACCCTGGCGTTCTTACTTGCAGACAGCTTCCTTACTCTGTCCGACGGATGGAAGGTTGCAAAGGGAGTTGACGATGAATCTTTTAAGATCGGGAGCCTTGCGCGTGACTCGACCTGGCCAGATGTTGGAGACCTACTCGGGGGAGCCACATGATGGCGTTTTTGCCCTTCAAAGATTGACGAAAAGAGTGAGAGCTGAACTTCCCGGTCGAGAGAAAAGCTTTCGTTTAGCCTCTGAGGATCAAGAGGGAAAGCCCGTTTATTCTTATCCGATTATGGGAAAGGAAGAGTTTCAAAGGCAGATGCCCAACGATAAATACGCTCACTTATATTTTAAAAGTGGAGGGTCTTCTTCTGGTGAGTCGAAGCTCTCTGTCTTTAGTTATCGGGATTATCACGTTCAGATGCAAGCGGCAGCGGAGGGCCTTCTCGCTGTAGGGCTTGAGCCTTTAAAAGATCGCTGCATGAATCTCTTTTTTGGAGGGGGATTATATGGCGGTTTTTTAAGTTTTCATTCGATATTAGAAAAATTGAAAGTGACCCAATACCCCATGAGCGCTATTGACGATTGGGATTTTGTTGGTGAGATGATTGTTAAAGGAGAGGTTAACGTTCTCTTTGGTATGCCAAGTTATCTCATGTCAGTTATCCGTCACAATTGGGAAAGTTTAAAGAAGTACCGTGGAATAAAAAAGATTTTCTACGGGGGAGAATCTTTCTCGCAAAAAAATATCGATTGGCTCAAAAGAGAGTTGGGGGTTCAACTGATTGCTTCCGCTAGTTACGGCTCTGTTGATGCTGGCCCAATTGGCTTTCAATGCTCACATTGTGAAGGAGGCGCTCACCACCTCAACGCTCAACTTCACAATTTAGAGATATTGAATTTGGAAACAGACGAGAGTGTCGACCCTGGGGAAACAGGTCGTCTGGTGATAACTACCCATCATCGCCAAGCTCTCGAAGTTAAGCGCTATGATATTGGCGACCTTGGTCGTTGGATTGAGGGGGATTGCCCTTGTGGTGACAGGGCTCCTCGCTTTGAGTTTCTGGGGCGTTACGGTGACGTCTTTAGGGCCGGAGGAACTTTTTATCACTACGCAGTTTTTGATAAGGTTTTGCGTGAGAAGATGAATTTTGAGGGCGAGTTTCAGGTTGAAATTTTGCGGGAAAAAAGTAATGAAGGGCGAGATATTATTGAGCTTTCTTTAGAAACGGGTTGGAATAACTCTATTCAAACCAGTGATTTTTTGGCTCATTACCGCGACCTTGAGTTAGGTGTTGTCAAAGAGAGAGCGGTTGATTTTAAAATTCGCTATGTCGAGAATAAAGATTTTAAAAGAGCTGCTCATTCGGGTAAATTGATTCGAGTTAGAGTATCGGAGGGAATATGAAATACTGGGAACCACTTGAGTTAGCTCGGTTTGCCTTTGAAAAAAGTGCTTTTTATCAGGAGCTCTATTCTAATGTTGATTGGAATTGTATTCAGTTTAATGAGCTTCCTGTCGTCAATCAAGAAAATTTTTGGAAGGCTAATCAATGGAGAGGAAATCGCTTGCTCACTAGTAAGCCCGACAATGGGATTATTTTTAAGACGGGCGGGACAACTGGGCATCCGAAGTCTTCCGTTTATACTAACGAAGAGTGGGAAGCGTTTACCCGAATCTTTGGGGAAGGCATGGCCGTTGCTAATTTAAAAGAAGGTGAGCGAGTAGGAAATCTTTTTTTAGCTGGAGGTCTTTACGCTTCTTTTCCCTTTATTATGAAATCCTTAGAAAAATCTTCTGTTCCCGTTTTGCAATCTCCTATTTCAGGGCAAACAGAGTTCTCTGAGGTGGTTAATATCATTCGTGAGTTTGATGTGACCACGCTGGCAGGTGTGCCCACGCTTTTTATGAATATGGCCAATCGTTGTTTAGAGAAGAAAATAGATTTACCTTTAAAAAAGATTTTATATGGTGGTGAAGCTTTATTTGATGACCAGCGTGTTTTTTTAGAGAAAGTTTTTCCTGGGGTTGAGATTCATTCGATCGGCTATGCTTCAGTTGATGGTGGGCATCTCGGTTTTAGAGGTGCTGATTGTCGTGGAGGAGAACACGATGTTTTTCTCGGTTCGAGTTTGATGGAGCTAATCGATCCAGAGTCTGGTGAACTTATCGAGTGTAGAGAAAAAAGAGGTAAACTCGTTTACACCAATTTGGCTAGAAGTTTGATGCCAATTATCCGCTACCCGGTAGGGGATGAAGCAGAGTGGGTAGAGCCGGGCAAGCGGTTTGTTCTAAGGGGGAGGGTTGAAGAGAGTGCCTCTGTCGGGCCGATCAGTATTAGTCGGGATGATTTAGTCAACGTTCTCCACCGTACTTCTTTTCATCAAAATATTTCTAATTTTCAGATGGTTCTCGATAGTCCTAAAAATAGGGATCGGCTAGTTGTTAGATTAGCGGGACAAGTTGAAGACACTACTTCGGCTTTACGGGAAGTCACGAAACTTTTTTATGAGCAAAAGCCTCTCTATAAAGAGATGGTTGAGCTCGATTGTGTTGATCAAGTCTTGTTTGAATGGTTGCAGGCAAATCAACTCGAGCGCAATGCGAGAACGGGAAAACTAAAGTTTTTAATCGACAATCGAAAATCTTCTTCAATGGGTTAGATATTGAAGATAGAGAGCTTCATATGGGCATCGACGCCGATAATTTGCCCCGGTTTCATGGGGAGCCAGATGTTCTCTCCATAAAGGGGTTCACTACTAAAGATGAGATGGTTAATGTGACCACTTACAGATTGTGCTTCACACTCCGGTGAGAAACTTGGACAGGTGTCGCGATCACTGCAGCGGTTTTTGTAAGTACTGTAGTAAAGGCTTTTTCCTCCTTGATGGGCCAAGATATTGGTGCCGTTAGAGAGGAGAAAAGTGTAATAGGTTTTGCTATTATCGGTGTCGTCAATTTTTGAGTACTCGTTTGTGTATTTGATAAGAAGATTGACGGCTTCTCTCACTCCTTGAGAGAGTTCATGAATAGAGCAGTTTGAGTTGTGTATATCCATATTTGCTTCTAAGTAGCTTAGGATAAAATAAAAAATTATTTCTGAATCTGTATCTCCTAGGATAAAGCGCTTGAACTTCGGTGCCACTCTGGCTAGTAAATCTGGTTTGCACTTGGCAAAATTTTCGATATTTCCGTTGTGGGCAAAGGTCCAGTTTCCAAATTGGAAAGGATGGGTGTTTAAGATAGTTTGCTCTCCAAGAGTGGCTTTTCTAATATGGGCAATAACGGTATTGGAAGAGACAATACCACTGACTCTTTCGAAAATTTTACAATTTAAGGCGCTTTTGGTGGATTTTATCAAGTGGGGAAAGCCTTCAATATAATAGGCAACACCCCAGCCGTCGGGATGCTTTTCTGATTGGACACCGAGAGCATTCTCAGCACTAACGAGGCTGCTGTGGACCTGAGATTGAATGACTGAACGAAAACCAAATAATCGGCACATTTTTCTATTATACTCCTTTGGTTTGAGTTTTCACGCAAGTGGAAACTCAAACTGTCCATTCCAAAGGTTTGTATGCTTAGGCTTCACTTGAAAAGTGAAGCCGGTTGAGTATATAGAGGGAAAAGCAGAGTGTGGCGGCACAGTTTTCCTAATACCTTAATAAAGTTGACGTATCCTCTATAATAAAATTAATGGCAGGGCTTCTTGCTCAAATTTTTAATGAAGGTAAGCGATGAACTATCCTACCGTTGCTGCTCAAAGTTTTAATAAATGGAAGCATGATCTATACTTTCGGAAAATAGTCAAAATTGTTGGAGTCAAGTTAAAGAAAATGAAAAACTCTATTAAACGGGCTCGTTACGTTTATAGAGAAGTCGATGAAAAGATGGAGGAGCTTTTTGAAGACTCTTCTGTAAAAAAATTAGTGAAATGCGGAAGGGGTTGTCATGCTTGTTGTCACACACAGGTGAGTGTGACTCAAGATGAAGCCAAACTTCTCGCTCAGTATATTGCGGAGGGGGTGACTATTGACTGGGACCGTTTGGCTGCTCAGGTTGAGGCCAAAGACAGTGCGCGGGCTTTTTATACGATTCCCTTTTCGCAGAGAAAGTGTATTTTTCTTGGGGACGAAGGGGAATGCCGGGTTTATCAAGATAGGCCTTCTGTTTGCCGGACGAATTATGTTGTTAGCGATCCTAGACTTTGCAGTACTGCTGGCGGGTTAGAGTTTAAAGTTCAACTTTTAAAAACCTATCAAGCTGATATGGTTGTTTATGCTGCTTTTAAAAACGCAAAGAGAGCTGGAGTTTTGCCCAGTATGATTTGGAGAGAGTTGGAAATTCTAGGGCAAACTCCTATCGCCCAAAATTCAAAAAAGCGAGAGCTAGACCGTTGCTAGCTTCTTGCCAACCAAAGTAGAGCTTGTTATTTTCAATTGCCCTATATTAAAAGGTGAGATTGAAATGAAGCTTTATGGAATCCCCAATTGCGATACGGTTAAGAAGGTGAGAAAAGCTCTTGAAAAAAAGGATATTTCTTATACTTTTGTTGATTTTAAGAAATCAGCGCCCTCTAAAAAATTGATTTCGATGGCTCAAGACTTTCTCGGTGACCTACCTGTTAATAAAAGGGGAACGACCTACCGTAAAATTAAAGAAGAGTTTGAAAGGGCTTCTGACGCGGGCAAAGTAAAAATGCTTGTCGAAAATCCAAGTGCTATTAAAAGACCAATTCTTGAAAGTGAGGGCATAGTCCTTGGGATTGGGTTTGATGAAAATGTTTTAAATGGCCTTTGAGAGGCTATTTTTTCGCAATACTTCTCCTGTTATCAACAAGTTAGTTCTTATTTTTTGATACTAAAAAGTCATGAGTGTCTAAAAAGTTTTTTCGCTATGAACTTTTTATAGAGTGAGCCCAAAAAGAGTGCGTGGCAGCATATAATTGTTGATGAAAAGGTAAACAAATGTTTTTAGGAGAAACGCGACTATGAAAAAGGCCATGACTTTAATTACTTTACAAATAATCTTAATGTTCTCTTCTTTGGCTTATGCCGTATGTAGCGAACCTGCACTCCCTAATGAGCTTTCTGTTACGGAGCGCCTTATTTCTATGACAACAACATTCACAGTAAAATCTGGATCTAAGGGTTTTGGAAACGTGAGAAGAAAGCTGATAAGCATGACTCCTCGCTATGACTGGTTTGATGCCGATGGGAATAAAGTGGCAACAGGAAGGCGAGCGATAATTTCTCTGGGAGCCAAGGTCGATGTTTTTGATTGCGAAGGCAAAAAAATTGGGACGATTCAAGAGAAAATCTTAAAAAGCCTTTTTGGTGTTTATTCTGTGTACTCTATTCGCAATGAAGAGGGACGTGAGATAGCTAAGTCTAGGAAGGTTGATTTTGGTTCGACTTCTTTCACTATCATAAAAGGTGGAAGAAAGGTGGCTAAACTAAATCGTCCTTGGGTTAGGATTAGAGATCAGTGGAATGTTAAAATCTTAGACCATCGAGCTGTAGATAGCCGACTATTGATCATGTTAGGCGTTTTCAAAACAGATGCCGACAACAATAGAGAGTAGAAGGAGAGTAGTACTTTCCTCGCATAATTAAAATTTAAATTTGCTCTATCCATTTTGCCACCTCGTCCCTTTGCCACTAGGCAGGCGCTAACGCTTCCGCCTGGCTGTTAACGCCGTCAAAATGCTTTCGCCTTTTGTCGCGGGCAGTGTCTAAATTTTAGACAGTTTTTTTCTTTGTATTCTCTCAGTCTTTGATTTAAAGGGGGTTAGGTGGCGTTTCCTGGCAATAATATTGCATTAGATAGCCAGTGAACACTTGGGTTTATTAAAGAGGGCAATCTTTATATTATGAAATTTTTTAAGCGCTTTTTATCGGTTCTTTTCATTCATTTGAGCTGCTTTCAATTGGCTTTTGCTCAGACTATTGTCGAGGCAGGATCGCGTAAACCTGCACAACTTGTTTACGAAGTAAGTTTTGAGGAGCTTGGAAAGAGAATAGAGGCTTTTAAAACCTCTATTGCTGGACGAGAGGACGAATCTCATTGCCCTAACCAAGAGGCTTCGGCTTCTGGTGAAGGAGAAGCCGCTACCTTGAGTGAGGAGTCTCACTTAGTCGATGAAGTATGGGATGAAATGGCCAATGAGACGGCTTATGAGGAAGAGTACAATATCATCACTGGAGTCGAGAGAGATCCTTTTTACAAATACCTTAAATCTTTGAAAGTCAATGCCTGTGGGCAGTATGTCTACACTTGGGACTCTGAGGCACCTGCAGAGCAGGTTGAAGAATGTCGGCCTCGCAAGATAGAGGGCTTTATTGATCGTCAGGTCAAAGAGGTGATGGAACTTGAAAAAGAGGAAAAAGAAGTTCCTCCTTTTAAACTCGATAATCCTAGGGTCCGCCAATTTAATAAAGAGGCTCAATTTTTTTTGCAGGAAGTTCGGAAATACTTAGCTAACGATGAAATTGAGGAAAGTGAGCGTCGCAGGCTTTTGGTTCAGTATCTCGATGGCGTGGTGATGCCGATGCGCGATTTAGTGGTTGTCATGCGCGCTTATACTCCCCACGAGTACGACGGGATCTATTTTTACGAGAGTTTGCTACCCGATTTTTCAGCTTCTTTATTTCCTGAAGATGACTTAGATAATCGAGACTTGATCACTTTAGGACCCAATCCTTCCGCCAATCCCTTTTTTCTAGAGATTGAGTATAAAAGGTGGGGTAAGGCCAGATTGCGTTTTAAACGCGGTGATGTTTTAGCGCGGGACATTTTGACGATTCTCAAGGCTCCGACAGCGAAAAATTATGTTAGGGCCCTCAAGTGGATGACTTTGCATATGATGCTCCAACAAGTCTTTGTCTACGACTCTATGTTGGGTACACAGGCTCCAGTGAAAATCCCACGCTCTTGCCAAAACCACTTTAATGCCGATCTTCCCGAGGAGTTCACTTTCCAATATGCCCCTGGAAAGGGCCGGGAGTTTGTCGACAACCTTCTCGCTTCAAGAGGTCTTATCTTTAAGCAAGGGGATTATAAGTTCATGGAATACTATATGGACAACATCGATCGTGACCCCACCAAAGAAGGTTACTCGGGGCTTATGCCTTTTGAACAATACAAGGCAGCGGTTGAGGGTTTAAAAGACCACAGGTCAAAAACTCTTAAATCTGATCTCGATGACTACACTTATTTTGACCAGATCCTCAATCTTAAACGCGATGAGGTGATGAATGCCTTTAAAGGAAGAGCCAAAAAGGGATCGGGAAGAGCAGCGAAATCAAAACCTGTCACTTATAGGGCTGCTTCTTTAATGGAAAAGATTTTAAACGTGCCAAAAGAAACCGATATTTACTCTATTAAATTGGAAGATGGAGAGGAGTTTGAATTAGAGCCGGCCCTTCAAAACCTCTCAGTTTATCTAGCTGAAACGATGCAAAGAAATGGGGTAGGACATTTTGAAGACCTTATTACTGGTGAATTGGAGAGGAAACTTGAATCGACGACACTTCAGATTCCCTTTCCTTCGCTTTACGGTTCAACCTATTGGAGACAGTGGGCCTTAACACAGTTGAGAGAATGGGTTCAAAAGCAAAAAGAAAATGGACTTGGGTTAACAGCTAAAAATATACTGAACCGCTCGTGTCTGCAGTCAGTGAGGGGCAATACCCTTTGTCGTCGAAGTCGAAAGGGGGTTCAAGCTGAAGTTCTTTTAACTAACTTGCAAGTTTATTTGAAAGAATTGATAAGCACTGATGAGTATGTTCCGACTAGACGTCTCGAAGAAGAAAAACATAAAGCTAATTATCAAGTGTTGGCCAATCTGTGGAGGTACCTGAGAGATTTTTCGAGTAGTCTCCCCCAGGCTAAGCCGAGTGAGCGCGACTATCTCGTCAAGCAAATGAAGGCTGGAAATCCGTGGGCTAGAATACGCTTTAGTTATTTGGTGGCCCAGGAAGAGTTGAGGGCTTTTAAAAGCGGTCATATGCCTCAGTTTAGGCGGCATCGGCGCTTGAGTTCAAAATACCGTCAAAGCCAGTGCTTCTTTAGTGATATTGAGTCTTTAAGTAAAAAGCTAAAGATTGGAGCAGAGAAGCTTGGAGTGGATCGCTCCCTAACACCCCATCACGGTAACGAGCTCTTAGAGCGAGAGGAAAAAGAGTATTTGTGGGATGAGATGGTTTCAGGACAAGACCCGCTTTTTAAAGAGTTAGACTCCCAAAGACAACAAGAGTATTACCGCAAACTCGAAAAGATAAGCTATCAAACTCTTCTCACTAAGAGAGGGGTGGAGGATTTTGTTAATCAATCTTCCCATATTTCTCTTCGAGATGAAGCCTGGAAGGAAATCGAGCAGATTTTTGAACAACCCGAAGCTCTATATGGAAAGTTTTTTTATGACCTCTATAAACTCAAAGGTAAGCCCGAAGAGCAAGCTGAAATTTTCCAAGAATTTTCAGAGGAAAATGGCATCGATAATAAATTTATGGCTAAAATGAATTTTTTGGCTATCGATAATACGGTAAAAAGAACGGTTCTGAGCTCTGTCGTTCGCGAGGCGGCTCAGGTGAGAAAGAACCGAGTTATGGCTAAGCTAAAAGAGTTTTGTGAAATGGAGCCTCACGATCACGAGTCTCTTAAAACTCTTTTCTACGCCACTTCGAAATCTCAAAACAAGCTCAATGAGTTGGCTGGCGCTCCTGCTATACCGGCGGAAGTTTTAGAGAAAATTAACAGTAAGCTAAACTCGATGTCCCCGGATGAGTGGACTGATCTCTGGTTGGGACTGGGTGCTGGACTTTTAGGTGTGGCAGCGATGCTTATTGGCGGGGCTTGCACCGGTCTCTCTGGAGGGCTATGCGCTCCTTTGGGAATAGCGATGATGGCGGCGGGAGCCTCAGCTATGACTATGCAGATGACATTGATAAGTCGCGAGTTTAACCGCAAGACTCAAGCCGATGTTTACGAGCAGAAAGTAAAGGAAATGGAAGAGCTCGGCTTTGCTAATGTTGGGAGTTCTGACTCCGTTTCGAGAAGTTGGTTTTGGACCACACTTGAGAGCTTTTTTATTATTCCTCTGATCGGGGTTACCGCTCGCTCCTTAAAAGTGGGAAGCAAGGCTACCTATATCTTAACTGCCATGATGATGAGAAATACTGGCAAAGTTGGCTTTAAGCAGGCTTGGAAAATAAGCAGTGATGCGGGAAAGACCATTGTTTCCGAAGAAGATGTGGCTTTGGCCCGTCTTGTCTTGGGGTTAGATAGACGGGTTGCCGGGAAAATGGTGAGCAACACTGTTACTAAAGTAAAGAAAATTCAATGGCTCTTTTCAAAGGGAAAAATTTCAGCGGACTCGATGGCCAAGAGAATTGGAATCCTCGTTTCTGGTGTAAAGAGAAGTTTAGCTAAAACCTCAAATGAAGCCGTGGGATTGACTAGTAAGGTTGTTGTTAAAGAATCCTCTGAGGCAATCGATGCTCAAACAGCTAAAATGGTGGCTCGCTACTTTGGTCACAACCCGAGAACTTTTCAGTCTGTCATGAAAACTTATGTTAAGAAGCTCGATAAAGCGACTCGTGTGATGGCCAAAATGGAAGGGAAAACAAAGCGTGTGGGAAGAATTCCCGTGCTTGGTGGGGCTTTGGATTGGGTTCGCAAATTGCGAATGGAGCAATTGGCAAAGCACGCAGACAATATTAAGCGCATCCATAGAGAGTTGGGTGAGTTGGCTGTTCAAAAAGGAAGCTTAGAGAACTATGTATTGAGAAATATAGACGATTTAACAGATATTTTTATCAGGATTCCCGTGAGGAAACGAGAGCTTCCCTATATGTTTTTTCTGCAGGGTGGGCCTCATGTTGGGGGTCTTTGGAAAGGCTCGAGGGTTGGTTATGTCTACGGTTTAGCGGATGGCCTTATCTTGAGAAAGTTTTTTAACGCTCGCTCTCGGCTCATTTATGAAAGCTTTAAGGCTAAAGCTAGGCAGAATCTTGGATTGACTAAGTATGTAGCGTCAGAGACGACTTTACAAAGTGTGAGGGCCTTTCAGGAGTCGGTTGCTGAGGCCGTCGAGAAAATGGGAAAAGAGGGTGGACAAAAGTTAGTGAAAGAGTATCAAGAGATGGAAATTAGGCTGGCTGAGAAAGTTCTCAAAAATGTCGATGCAGGCCTTAAGCGAAAGGATTTTATCGTTCAAATCAAGAGAACCCTTTTTAAGAACAAGGCCAAGCGGCTTCAGAATGTGAGCCAGCTGGATAAAGAGACCTTGAGAAGAATACTTTTTGCTCCTGAAAACGATGCCGAGCGGGCTTTAGCTGATGTCGTGTGGGAGTCGGTTGAGGTTGACGACATCTTTGACTTAAGAGAAGTCGGTGATGTCGCCTACCGGGTAGTTCGGGAACTCTCACAATACGAGAACGTAGGAGAGTTTGATAAGTTCTTAAACGCCCTAAAGGTCTTAGTGATTAAAAGAGACCCTGGTGTTGTTGAGATTATGTAGTCTCAGCTTTGTAAGAGGGCTTGCTCAGTTCTTCGTTGCGCAGATCTTTTCTCAAAATTTTTCCCACATTGGATTTGGGGAGTTCTGAGCGAAATTCGTAAAAACGTGGAATTTTGTAACCGGTAAGATTCTCTTTGCAATAAGACTTAAGTTCTTCTTCAGTTAGCGAGTCATCAGTTTTTACGATGAAGATTTTGACGGCTTCGCCAGATTTGGAGTCGGGGACTCCGATCGCGGCAGCTTCAAAAACTTTAGGGTGAGCGGCGATGACTTCTTCGACTTCGTTGGGGTAAACATTAAACCCCGAAACGAGAATCATATCTTTTTTACGGTCGACAATTTGAAAGAAACCGTCTTCATCCATAAAGCCAATGTCGCCAGTTCTGAAAAATCCATCGCTGGTCATCACTTTGGCGGTTTCATCGGGGCGTTTCCAATATCCCTGCATCACTTGAGGGCCACGGATGGCGATCTCACCGACTTCCCCGGTGGGGAGCTTTTCTCCTTCGTCATTGAGGATGGTCATTTCGGTTGATGAGATAGGGAGTCCAATCTTTCCATTGTGATCTTTTAAGTCCATTGGATTAATACAAGCAGCAGGAGATGTCTCAGTTAGACCGTAAGCTTCAATAAGGGGGGTACCAGTTACCTCTTTCCATTTTTTGGCGACAGATTTTTGAACGGCCATACCACCACCCAATGTTAGCTTGAGGGCGCTGAAGTCGACATCTTTAAAATCAGAATTGTTGAGCATTCCATTAAAGAGAGTGTTGACTCCAGTGAAAGCGGTAAACTTCCATTTTTTGAGTTCTTTGATAAAACCGGAAATGTCTCGCGGATTAGTGATGAGAATATTTCTTGCCCCCAAGGTTGAAAAGATGAGGCAATTCGCTGTTAGCGAGAAGATATGGTAGAGCGGAAGAGGAGTGACGATTGTCTCTTTGCCTGGCTCAATATAATTTTTTATCCAAGAGCGGGCCTGGATGACGTTAGCGACGATATTGCCGTGAGTGAGGATGGCTCCTTTGGAAACCCCTGTTGTTCCCCCTGTGTATTGAAGGAAGGCAATATTTTCATTGTTAACAGAAGGGCGTTGGTATTGTGTGGCATCGGAGTCAAAAAGGCATTGCTTGAAGTCTCTAGCATGAGGGATATTCCAGGCGGGAATCATTTTTTTGACGTGTTTAATAACAAAATTGACGATTAGACTTTTGGGAAAGCCCAGCAGGTCGCCAATTCCAGTGACCAAAACATTTTTAACAGGAGTATTGGCTAGAACTTTTTCTAAAGTATGACAGGAGTTTTCAAAAATAATGATAGCTTTGGCTTCGGAATCTTTGAGCTGGTGTTCGAGTTCTCTTTCTGTGTAAAG
Organism: Bacteriovoracaceae bacterium; assembly: GCA_965206965.1. Classification (GTDB taxonomy): domain Bacteria; phylum Bdellovibrionota; class Bacteriovoracia; order Bacteriovoracales; family Bacteriovoracaceae; genus CBDBLK01. The sequence goes on from OZ242254.1 coordinate 1,723,067, forward strand.
GGGGTTGACGTTAACGGCAATGAGACCAGCGCGTAGAATGCCAAAAAGGGCGATGGGATATTGGAGAATGTTAGGCATCATAAGGGCCACACTCTCTCCCTTTTGCAGCTTGAGGTCGTTTTGTAAAAAGCTAGCAAATTTTTTGCTGAGAATGTCGAGTTCACTATAGGTAAAACCCTTTCCCATACAGAAAAAAGAGTCATTATTGGCATATTGGCTAAAAGCCTCATCAAATATTTCCAGTATTGAGGAGTACTCATTAGGGTTAATGGTTTGGGGTACACCTTCCTGATAACTTTTATGCCAAATGGAGGTCATAGTTTTTCCTTTTGAATGGGAGACGATTAAATATTCTTTACCTACTTAATTTGAATTGGGTCGTAAAGATAAAAGGGTAGTTGGTGAAAAATTTTACTTTTCTCTCTACCAGCACACCTATTGATTAAAATTGTTTATAGGAAATGATTTTCTTTGAGAGAAGGATTAAGCGATTTTCAATTTCTCGCTTTCCAGTTAGGATAGGTTTATGATGCATATCAGTGCACCCCTTGAAATGAACTCTAAATGTTGCCAAACAGGCTGCCCTGATTGCCCTTATGGGTATGGAGAACGAGCCGATCCCAACCTTCCGAGTGAATTGCAGAATCCCTGGAAAAAAGATCCTGATAAAAAGACAAAGGAAGTTTATGAGGGTGAGGTTCCTGGCGATGAGCAGCTTTGAAATGGTGAGTTGATAGTTAATCTGCTGGCCGATTCCCTTCCACTAGCTTTTCTTTTTGAAGTCGGCTCAAGCGTTTAATTTGAGCTTCTCGCTTGAGGGCCTGAGAGCGAGAGCTCATGGCCTCTCGGTAGACGATGGCCTGAGGAGGATCAGAGCGAAAGTATTTGGCTTTTTTAGCGTTACTGGAGCGGTGCTCTTGGAGTCGTCGCTCGGGATTGGTAGCGATTCCCGTGTACAGCTTTTCTTTTTGGGTTCTCACCATGTAGACCCAGTAGGCGGGGATTAGCTCAAAGGGGTGGGCTTTTTGCTCTTCACCGTTAACGATCAGGGCTAGCTTGTGAAGGCCTGGATAGTACACGCGAGTGTTGATCACTTGAAAGGAGTGCTGGCGTGTTAAAACAAAGCTTCCTTTTTCGACCTCCCTTTCCGAGATCTTAAAAACCTTGCGGGTGTAATTTTCCCTTTTTTTGAGGAAGTAAAGGGCGTACTCCAAACGCAACTTCATAGTTTTCTTGACGGTGATCTGGGTTTGAAAAGCTAGGCTTTTGCCTATCGGGATCTCTTGTTTTTCCAGGGAGATTTTACCTACGGAGACATCACTAGGGTGGCCATAACCAAAGAGGGCTAAGGCTTGGGTTTCGCCTTGTTTAAGTAGGGTTCTCAGGCCGTGCTTGACGATCCAATCAGTAGAGATATTTTTTCCGATCCATCTTTTTCCCATTTTCAAGGCTAGCTTGGGGTGGTTTTTAGAAATGTCGTTTAGGTTATTGGCTACAGACTTGCGGACGTAGAGGCTTTCGTCGGCTTTGAGGTTTTCTAGAATCGGCCAGATTGAGCTGGGGTCTTGCTGTAGAAAGGTGAGGTGTGCTGACCAGGGCAAGCGTGGACGGCAGCCTTCACTGCTCAATCGGCGAACGTGAACATTTTTGTCTCGGCTCCACTCCAGTAAGAACTCCATAATCTCTTGCCGACCATTTCGGAGAAAAGGTCTAATGGCAAACTCGCTACTTGAATATTGAGTCATCGTTTTAAGGGCAGAAAGGCTTTCTTTTTGGTACTGGGGATCAAGTCCATGGACTTCCACAAAGTCGGGAAAAAACATGGCTTCATACCCACCAAATCCCTCGCCCGAAGCTTTCACGACAATCTCAAGAGCTTCACTGTACTCGTCGGGAAGCTTTTCCCCCATAGTTTGAGAGATTTTTCGCATGCGACCTTTGAGCTCGAGTTCCCCCCAATCGGCGTCGGTGACTCGTTTGATAAAGTCGCTCACCTTGAAAGGTCGATAGTGTTGGCGAAGGGCCTTGCCGACTCCTTCGAGGTATTTCGTTGTATAGATGTTTTTTAAGGGCTCGGCCAAAGGGGTTTTCTCCGCATTTATAATCCACCTGGACAAAAATACCATCCTTAAGTAGTATGGCCAGTCTCAAAGAAATGTCGGACCGTAGCGCAGTCTGGTAGCGCACTATTCTGGGGGGATAGGGGTCGCTGGTTCAAATCCAGTCGGTCCGACCATTCTTAGGTTAAGAATTTTTTTGACCTCTTCAATCTAAACTATTCAAAAATTTCAAATATTTAAGTGATTTTTGAGTGTCCATCACTTATTTTTTTACCTCTTTTTTGTTCTTAAGTTGTTTTTAGGAGGGTCAACGTGTTGTTGAGCCAGATCCATGTTTTTTATGATTTTTCTGGTAACGGTTCCGACACTATATTTCATGAATATGGGTTAAACCCTGCTTGAGAAAAGTCCTACTTTCCTCACTCATTACAATGATCAAAAGCTAGGAGGTCTATTCTTGCTAGTCTTTCTTCTGATTGATTGATAAATACGTAGTATTCGAGTTAATTCGCTAATTTCTTTATTAAATTGCTATTGATGTGTAAATAGGCTAGATTCAACTTCTGATCTAAGCTTTTTTATAGCTCATCGTGATTTATCATTCTGAATTATAATCAATCCTAGAGTCTAATTATTATTCCCTTTCGAAAGGAAGATTGGTTATGTCATTAGTTATATTATCCAATAATGCTCTTTCTATTTTTTCTGACATTTTTAAGTTTTAGTGACTTTTAATCTCAGAAAATAATTAAATCAAAGCTTATTACGAAAATGTAATAAGCATTTTATTCAAATCAATATATTGAATGCTGCCCTAATGGTAGCAAATTCACTCAGGAGATAAAAAATGAAATCGAAATTGTATGTAGGAAATCTTCCTTTTGAAATTGAAAATGTTGATCTGGAAAATTTCTTTTCAGAAATTGGGACTGTCCAGTCGATTAATCTCATCAAAGACACACATACAGGAAAAAACAAAGGCTTTGGCTTTGTTGAAATGAATAATCAGCAGGAAGCGACTAAGGCCATTGAAGATTTAAATGGCAAAGAGCTTAAGGGAAGAACCCTCAGGGTCAATTTAGCTAATGATGACAATAGAGGGAAAGGACGTTCATCTAGAAGTCGGTACTAATACTAAAATGAATAGTAAATGAGCTCAAGGAATAGGTGATTTATGGCAAGGTCAAGACCAACTTCAAATAAAAAGCAAAGAGAGCAAAGCAAGAGAAGAAAAAAGCAAGAGAAACTAGAGCGAAAAATAATTAAAAAAACAGAGAAGTATAATAATCCTTCCAATAGTGAGATCGAAAATAACGACGGTCCTATAGGGAAACTAGTTTTATCATTAAGTTTTGGTATAGGTATGATTTCCGCTGTAGAGAAGCTAAGAGAAGATGACACTGATTTCTTTGTAGTTGAATGTGGAGATGAAAAGGTTAAAAACTACTTTCCTGTTGGTGACAATAAAAGTTTTAGATTTGTTTCCTCGAAGGAGGATTTTGAGGTTATTCTTAATGTTCTCAGAGAGCAAAAATGTATTGAGAGCTTTGGTACTAAGAAAGAAAGACTAGGTTACTTTAAGGGGTGTCTCCAAGAACAGGATGCTTTTTCAATAGCTAAAAATATTGTTGAATTAAATTCACTTAGTGATCTTGGTACAGTTGAAACTAAAATGCTTGAAAGGCTTACCGACTCTCTGATTCTCGAAGCGTCAATTGTTTTAGGTATAGAGAAAAGTGAATCTAAAGATTTTATTATGAATCATATTAGTTCAAGAAGTTCTTGAGGGTCTATAAAGACAAGTTGGCATATGATGACTTGTTATCTTTTTTGGTCAAAAGTCCTATACTTTAAGTTGGAGGATGAATTGCTGAGAACATAGAATAATTGAATGGAACAAACGAGCAAGAAGCATATTCTTTTAATTTCTGCAAGATCTGATCTTGGAGGCGGACCAAAACATCTCTACGAATTAACAAAAGGCCTTGATAAAAATCTATTTAAAATTTCTGTGGCAGCTCCCAAACAAAAGCCTTTTGGTGATTTACTCCTTAACTCTTCTAGTCATTTTTTGTCTCTTCCCCATCGCTTTTTTTCATTGTATCGATTTTTTAGAATTTTAGTGTTCTGTAAAAATTTAAATGTATCAATTATACATAGCCATGGTCGTGGGGCAGGGTTGTACTCTAGGCTTTTTGGGCTTTTTGGGTTTAAAGTCGTTCATACATTTCATGGGGTTCATAATGAAAAATCTATTATGGGGCAAATCAAGTTGTCTATCGACAAGCTTTTAGCTCCCCTTACTGATAGATTTATTAGCGTTAGCCCTGAGGAATCAGTAAAGAGCTTTAACTTGAGGGTAAGCACTCTCGAAAATACTCAGGTTATTTTAAATGGAGTTCCAATCAATAGTATCAATGCAGAGTTTGAGAGCTACTCAAAACAGCAGGCGAGAGAAAAGTTCTCTTTGCCTGTAGAAAAAGAGATTTGGGGGACTCTGGCTAGGTTGTCCTATATAAAAGGAATTGATCTACTTTTAGATATGCCCCTTCCTCAGGATAAACTTTTTGTCATTGCTGGTGACGGCGAAGACCGAGAGCTTCTCTTAGAAAAGATGAAGTCTTCAAAGAACAAAAATATCGTTTTTCTAGGGCCAACTCTCAATCCAGCGATCTTTCTTAGAAGCTTAGATGGCTATTTTTCAACATCTCGTGGGGAAGGTCTTCCTCTGTCGGTATTAGAGGCGATGGCCGTTGGACTTCCCTGTCTCTTAAGTGATGTAGAAGGGCATCAGAACCTCTCTCAGGGGGCAACTCTATTTGATTTAAAAAGCCCCACTGATTTTCTAGATAAAGTGCACTCTATTGATAAATTATCTTCGGCTGAAAAAGCAAAAGAATTTGTAAAAGAGGGCTATTGTGTTAGAAGAATGGTTTCGCAAATTGAGGAACTTTACCACTCTCTTTAAATTGATAAATATTCTCTATGCTGGATCGATGATTTGATCGATTAATAATTTCAATATAGTTAAAGCTAAAAGAAGTGTAGTTAGCAATTATTTTCAAAATTTATATCCATCTACTTAGCTAAAAATATAGAGCTTACTTTGCATTATTTTTTTGCCCACAATAATAAAGCTTCGTTACTCTAAGTCGGTTTTTTTTCCTCTCTGGAAAAGCTTTGATATTAAAAGGTATATTTTTTGGAAGAATATTGAGGAGAAATTCGGGCGTACTTTGCCAATCTAGTCGACAATCTTTTATCCAAGAAAATTGAGAGTCTTGGCCATAGCGGTAAAAAACAACGTGAGCTTGTGGAGGGCGAGGAGTATTTTCATTAAAAATAGATACTTTGAGATTTTGAGGTTTTGTGAATTTCATATCCAATTGACAAGCTTGGTAGGGATCTCTTTTAAATGATGCTAAAGTATTTATTTTTCTGCGGTAAAATTCGTGTTGAATCTTAAATTGTTTTTTTGCTGAAATATTAATGGAGATGATAAGAGTAACGATATTAATGATTAGGCAAAAACGAAAGGTGTATTTTTTCCAACTTCTATATCTTACAGGAAAAGAAGGAATAAAAGAGAGAAGGGCGAGGGCGACAAAAGGGAGAAGTGGAAAGAGAAAGCGGGATTCTTTGTGGGGAACTAACAAGTGTATGAGGAAAAAAGGTAGTGTAAGAACGGTGATGAGATGGCGTGGTTTTTTTAGCCAATGCCACAATAAGCTACCGAATAAGAATAAGCTGAGAGGAGGAATACCTCGGAGAAAAGCCCACCTAAAATAATCGTACCAGGGGTTAACTCCAAAGTCTGAAGCCCTGTCCTTAATAAGATTGACGTAGAAGTAACGATAAGGGGTAATAGTCAGTTTCTCATAGAAGTAAGAATCGAGTCCTATTCCAAGTAAGAGAGTTAAAACAACACCTAAGGGAAAAAGAATATTTTTTTTAGAAAGCCCTGTTTGAGAGAGAGACCACACCCATAATGCAAAGACGGGAATGCCCAGGTGAAAACGAGTCCAAAAGGATAGTCCACCTAAAACTCCAGCGATTAGTGATGTATTGCGATTGTGAAAAAGAAGGAGGCTAAAGAGCAAAAGTGATGTTCCAAGATTTTCTGCACTTGTACGTGCGTGAAAATAAGGGATATACCAAAGGAAGTGAATAACAGTGTAACTCCATATAGGGTTTGCTTCTTTATTGTTTTGTATCCACCATTTCCATAAAAGATTAAGAGAAAAAAAGCCTAAAAGAGAGCAACAGATCCTGAGAATAGTCATTTTAATAAAAGGATTTGTTAACCCAAAAGCTTGGAAAGGAAAAAGAATGGCTTTAAAAAAAGCGATTTGAAACCATGGCCTTATTCTGTCTCTAAACTCCCAGACTGATGTGTTGTTGGCAACAGGTTCTATAATTTGGAAATACTCATCACAGCCGTGGTAGCCAATGGATTGTAATGCTGCATAGAGGTGGATCGTAAGGCTGAGCCACCACAAAGCTTTGATGTAGCTGTCAGAGGGATTTGTACTGTTCCAAAATGACTTCCTATTTTTTGCAGAATCTTTTGGCATTAACCAGTGTCCTAAGAATAGGGTCTTCGTTAAACTATGATTAAGTTAGTCATTCTAGCGGCTATCATTCTATTTTTAAAGAAGTTTTAACTATATTTAGAGTTTCTTATTTTAGAAAGAAAGGTGATTCGATAATAAAGATTCGTGAACAACAAAAATAAGATCATTTTTTTTAAAATGGGCAATAATTTTAAATGTTGTTTTACCTTGATAAGCTTTTTCCCAGTAGCTTTTTTTAACTAGTAGGCTCCATTTTTTAGGATCTAATTTTTGAAACCAGCCCGATGATACGAGGTGTGATACGTCTTCTTCTCGAAGGATTTTTTTAAAAATACCTTCGTTAATATTAAAGACTTCTCCAAGACGGCGATAGGCAATTAAGTTGTTAGCTTTATAAAAAGAGTAGGCTCCTTCGACGATACCCCATTGTTGGGGAGGCTCTCTTAAGCCGTGTGAGAGTGCTATTATTTTTTGTAGTTCAGGATTTCTTTTTGATTTATTAGTCAAAGGGAAGACAGCAAGTGCAATAAATACAGATATTGTTAATACAGGTGTAATTTTATTTATAAAAAAAAATGACCAATTTTGAGGAAGGTAAGTAATAGCCGTTATCCCAGCCAATAAGGCAAGGTAAGGGTAAAGTGGAATGATATAATGAGAGTATTTAAGAGTGAAGAAACTCATGATAAAAATGAGTGAGAAAAAGAAACAAAAGGCGTATTTCCCTTCATTCCATTCTTTTTTCCACGATAGCCAGGTGCCAATTAAGGCCATCGGAAAAATAAAACCTGTTCTTTTAATTAAATAGAAAAAATAATATAGAGGATTTGTTGTCTCGATACCTCTTCCTTCGAAAGCTGTGTGGACAAACGTAAAGTGAAGATACTCTTTAAAAACCCAATCTTTTCCTACCCCCCAGAGCGCTAGGGGCCAAAGACTAAATAGAAAAAGTCCTACTGCTGGAATTAGGTAAGATTTGAAGTTCTGAAAAGCTTCTTTTCTCCTTATTACTAGGAGATAAGCAAGTGCACTGAGGGGGACAAAAAAAGCAATAGGAGGCTTTACTAGGAGTGCACATCCCCAAGAGAATCCTGCACCAAGTGCTAATTTAAGACGTTTTATCTCTACCTTTTCCTCTAGATAACGAAAAAATAGGAAGGCGCTTAAAAGGCAAAAAAACATGAGAGGTATATCAAGCCCTGGATAGCGATTCTTTTTTACTAATGGGGGAATGATGAGAAAGAAAAAGCTACTCCAAAAAGCCAGAACCTTTGATTTTCTTTGTGACCACAGGTAGAGAACAGTAAAACTTCCCAGATAAAACAAAGAGGAAAAAATTCTTCCTGAAGTATAACTTGAACCAAAAAGTTTAAAAAATAAGCCTTCTAAAATAAAGACAAAAGAGGTGTGGTGAGTAAATTCAGGGTATGTTGATTTTGAAAGATGAGGGATCAACCAATAACCCAATTCCGAAGCGTTTTTACCAAGGGCCATATAGAGATGGCCATCAAAAAACATATCCTCAACCCATGAGTTGTTGAGACTTAGAATGATTCCTAAGCTTAAGAGTAAATAAAAAGACGAGGGTAAAGTTCTAAGTTTATTGATTATGTTAAGCATTCTTCCCACTTGCTGGGTCTATCAATTTTAGTAAATACCACAAGTGCTTCGTTCTTGTCGAAGTTTGTTTTTTAACATGCCGCCCAGTTTTTTATTTTGAATTTATATAAGGTAAGCTTGAAATCTATTTTGAGCAGTTCTGTTATCGGAAACCTTAGAAATAAAGACTTGGAACAGCAGGGGATTTAAAACAAGCTGCATTTTAATGGTTCGTTTTTTATTTCTTATATTTTATAGGCAAGAAGTGCTGACTATCACTTTAAAATATCCTTTAATTTGTATACATTGTTGTTATATAAGGATGGTTTTGTTGGTACTAATCTTAAATACGAATGCTATAAAAAAGGACTTTCATTGAATATAGAGTGCTCTTATAAGAGTTTTGAAAGGCTAGTTTTTCTTTTTATTTTTACTATTGCAATATTGGGAGTTTTTTTCTCCCGTACCAACTTGGCTTATTATGAAAACCATTGGGTGCGAGAGGATGGCCTCGTTGAGTGGTTGACTGTTCTCGCTTTGTTTATAAACATGGTGCTTACTTTATACCGTGTTTTCGTTTTAAAATCTTTTCGTAATGGCAAATTCCTGTTTTGCTTATGCACTTTTGCCTTTATTTTTTTCTTTGGTTTAATGGAAGAGATCTCTTGGGGCCAAAGAATCATTGGGCAATTTTTTGATCTTCAACTTCCTGAGTTTTTTGCTAAGTATAACACTCAGGGAGAAACAAATATTCACAACCTTAAATTGGCTGGGATTAAAATTAATAAGTTGTTTTTTGGCCTTATACTCACAATTTGCCTTGTACTTTACACTTTTGCTCTCCCCGTTCTTTATCGCAAAATGGCGAAATTGAGGGTGTTGGTTGATTCCCTAGCCCTCCCTATCCCTCAAAATCGTCATATTATTGGCTACCTTGTTCTGGTTGGTTTGCATGAAGCAATTACAAGCTCCAGAAGAGGTGAAATACTTGAATTTGGAAGTTGTTGGATTTTTTTTCTGATCTTTCTTAAACCTTATAATGACAAAATTTTTTCTCGTGAGTTAAATTCAGACTTGAAGATGATAGTTAAAGAGCTTTAGTGAATGTCTTTGACTTTTTAATTTTAGGATTTGAATCAAACTAAATTTAAAAAAGTAAAAATTGTAGATCAACAGACTCAAGATAAAGAAAAGGGCTGCTAAAAGATGCAGCCCTTTTTATAAGTCTTTGTTTTTTAACTTAGTGTTATTGAAAATATTCAAAAACTCTATCTAAAAGAGAAAGGTCATGGCATCTGACTTTTCCCTTAAGACAATAGTGCTTAATATTGATTCCTGGGGTCCAGCTTTGAGTAATGGTTGTCCAGTCTGGATAACCATTATCAGCACATTTGTCGTAAGCTTCGTATTCATAATCTTCAATGGCTGAAGTTTGGTGCTCATTTTCACTAGCAAAAACGTAGTCAGAGCAGCCTGATACTGAAACAACAACTCTTTCTTCAGCAAATGATAGGGTAGAGAAGAGTAAAATAGCGATTGTCATTAAACTTTTCACAATAGCACCTCCTTTTTAGGTCGTAGCTTTTAAATGACTCTGAATTTTTACAGTTTCAGTCATATTATTGCTTTCTATAGCATATTGAGTGAATTCGGTAATACCGTGTCTGTATTAAATATAGAGTACTGATTTTCTAAAGTGGTCAGTTACGGGCCAATTAGTTGGGGTCACAAGGGATTGGTGGAGCTTGAGTGCCTGTCTCTTAGGTGTTGATATTCATGCTGTTAACTTTCTCTTGGAGAGTTATTGATCTGTCGATGGTGACTCCACCAAAAACCACCGCTTGTTGGCAAAGCGAATCTCCTTGCCCTGCTTTCTAAGAATCTTGCGAAGGTGGTGGATATGGTAGTCGACATTCTTGGGCTCGACGACTTCATTGTCCCATATCTCTTGCATAATCTGATCACGAGTCACGCCTAGAGGGCCATGGGTCTCGAGGATATCGAGAATAAGCATCTGCTTTAAACTCATGCCGGACTTAAAGTTGGAGAGTAGAGAGCTCTTCTTAGGAAGAGCAGCATTCTTGAGTTTATTGGAGAGCTCGAACAAGTTGACGGGCTGAACAAAGACGTCTTTGATACCGAGAGAGAGGTAGTAGTAGACGAGGTCAGCTTTGAGTTCGGGAAGGATGAGAAAGACTTTATTGAGAGGGGTAATTTCTTGGAGGTGATAGAGGTCGGCATCGAACTCGATGACGGATTGCTCGATTAGCATAAAGTCGTAGAAGTCGAAGCTAGCGTCGAGGTCGGAGGTGGTTTTGAATATGAATGTGAGGTTGTCACAGTAGTTGTTGAGCTTGAAGTAATTGGTGTGGGAATCGCTGTGAATGATGAGGAAAACCTTCACGGCCACCTCCTTTTTATGAGCTTAGGGCATAGTTAATTATCTCTTGCTTGTGGGATTTAGGGGAGTTTGGGTGGGTTAGGGTTAGGAAAACTTAACTAATTGACCTAAAAGATTGGAGTTGATTTGCTATGTGTCTAGAAATAGGCAGTTGGGAATAGGAATTATTTGTTTACTAAGGGATAGCGCCTTTTGGATGGTAAGGTGTCTGTTTGGAAGCAGGTTTTGTTTAAAAGCTCTGCGCATGGACAGGTTCTCTGAATTCCTATGTCATATTTCCTTATTATATGCACTTAATGAATGCACGGAGGTATTTTCATGTGCTTTGCCCGGAGGGCGCTCTTTGCTCTTTTTTTCTCAGTCTGACTTTTCCCCCATTTCTCTGTTTTTTTTCCGTTGCTGCGGAAAAAAGACTCCCAACTCTTTCATTTAGAGCGCCGAAGGGTTTTAAAAAAATACCTGGCTTTTTTCTCTAGGCTTGGACAGAAGGAACTTCTCTTTTTATGGTTTCGCGGAGAATGTGGGGATGATTTGTTTCGTTTAGAGGGAGTAGAGTTAGCATAGGTTGAGTTGAAAAAGAAAAGTAAGAAAAAAATTTAAAAAAAATTTTCATTTAATATTCCTCTATTTTTAGTTTTCAACGGTTCACAATTTGATGACCCTAAGAGAGAGTTGACTCTCAACTAGCTTTTTATCACCTTGTGAGACACTGTTTTTTCATTTACTAATTTTCTTTAAAAAATTAATGATTTAAAGTAGTTAGGTGGATTTTGCAAAAAGCTAACACGGGTCTTTGTGAAGCTTTAGGAGCTTTTCAAACTGTTTTTTAATGAGGCCTTTTCTCTATACTTCTTCTCAATTCCATTTTATCTTTCTCGCTTCTCCAACTAATAGACTCGGTTGTTACTTGACCACTGGTGGCTTGCTGGTTAAACATATTTAATTTATGTTGAGAATATTAACCAAATAAACTTTATTCACAGGAGGAATAATGAAGGTTGCTCTCGTTACGACCAATGACTCTGAGGTAGATTACTCCCGACTCAATACTCACTCCCAAGATCTCATTTTAGTTTTCAAAACTCCGGCTGAGCTCGTCTTGGAAAAAGATCCTTATGACTTTCTCATCGTTGAGGAGGAAGTTGCTGGCGTTGGCACTAACCTCCATTATTTAAAAGAGAGGACCTCTTTGGATCGGGTTTTCTTAATTCTTGAGGAATCAAAGGCGGATCTGGTTGACTCCTATCTCTTGTCGGGAGTGAGAGATGTCTTTGTTCTTCCCATTAATTTTACTGAACTGGCGATCAAGTTAAAGCATGCCGGTGATCTCAAAAAGAGTGCTCTTTTCGCTAACACGAAATCAGGAATGAGCTTGAAACAAATTTTAATTTTTGAGGTTTTGAAAATGCAAGGACCCCAAGGGGCCACTCGGAAGCAAATTATGGGTGAAATTTGGGAGGGTGAAAAAGTGGAACCCAAAAATGTTGATGTCCATATCCACAACTTGAGAAAAATTCTCAAAAAGCAAGGAAGGGAGATCGTTTGGAGACAAAACCGTTGGTTTTTGACTGGATAATATTGAGCAGAAAATGGTGAAATAAGTTTTTTCAAAAAACTGAAACCTCATGACCTTATTTTCTTTTAGATTGACTTGCTTTTTGTTGCCGAGCTTGGTCCTGGTCTGTTGGGCTGCTCTCGTCGAGGGGGGCTTTTTTGTAAGCAAATTATATTTCTCTAATGTTGTTAAACAAAAAATGCTTTATTAGTATGTATATAAATCATAGCAGGGGGAATACTTGAAAGTTTTACTTGTCACTCATGAGCATTCAAATGTGGATTACTTTAGGCTTAATGCCCAGTGTAAGAACCTTATTTTTGTTTTTAAGACTTTTTCAGACTTGGGTGTTGTTTCTGAATCCTATGATTTTCTCATTATTGAGCAAGCGGCGATTAAGTTTGATATTGAGTTGCATTATTTAAAGAAAATGATCCCGCTCGACAGAGTTTTTTTGATTCTCGATGAATCTAAAACAAGCTTTTTAGATGATTATATTTCCTTGGGAGTGAGGGATGTTTTTGTTCTTCCCATCAACCTTGTCGAGTTGGCCACTAAATTAAGGAGGGCCATCGATGTAAAGAAGAGCCTTTTATTTGCCAACTCTAAGCTCGGTATGAGCTTAAAGCAGATTTTAATTTTTGAGGTGTTGAAGATGCGAGGGCCTCAAGGGGCGACTCGCAGTCATATCCTTGAGGAGATTTGGGAAGGTGAAAAAGTGGAACCCAAAAATGTTGACGTTCATATTCACAGTTTAAGGAAGATCTTGAAAAGGGAGGGGAAAGAGATCACTTGGCGGCAGGATCGCTGGTTTCTAACTGGGTAGGAGCCCTGGTTAGTGGCTTTGACTTGTCGGATAATTGAGAAATTAAATTGGTAAATAAAATTATTTTACATGATCGATTTTTTATGATTTATTAACATAACAATTCGTATTTGATGTTTATTATGGAAGATGAACTGAAAAAGCTAAAACTTATTATTATGCCTTGCTCCGATCCCGTTCCGGAAGCTTGCCGTGAACAGTACAGGCAAGTTTATAATCTTTGGCACCGGGTTTGGTCGGAAACACTCTACCAACAAAGCGGTCTTCAATGTCTTCACTCCGATGAATTTACCAGACATCATTTTTGTAGTGCTATTTTTAAGGATAGTGAAGCGATTAGCCTCTTTTGTTACAGTACGATAAACCTCAGCCTAGAGGTTAGAAAGAATGACTCTTGGTTTTCCTCCTGGCCTCGCTCTGTCTTGGATCGGTTAGGGGTGGTTTGCTATCATGGCCTTATGCCCGCTTGGTTTTGTGTAGCCGATGGTCACCGTCGCCATCAGGGGAATAATCCTCTTAATATTGCCAAGTTAAGTGTTGAAGTTTACGCCAAAATTTTGCTCCATTGGAATTTTTCCATGGGCTTTGGTACCGCCAAGAACGATCGGAAAGTGAATAAGCTTCTTCACGAAGTTGGGGGGACGACTTGCAGTAAGGGGGTTGCCTACAACAGTGAAGTCGATCACGTCGTGATGTATCCCGAGAAAGTCAGAAAATATGAAGGTCATTTTTCCCAAGCGCTGCAAAGTATTTGGGAGAGGAGATCTGATTTTTGGAGTGAAAATGATGAATATCCCCTATCGAAACCAGCTTGAGCAGTCGAAAGTTTTTATTAGTTCCCTTCCTTGGGATAAACGAGATTTTTACGCCAATTACTTAGCGCAAACTTACTACTTCGTTTGCCACTCAACTAGGCTTTTAGCTAAGGCCATCTCCTATTTTGGCGTCGATCGAGATCGGCTATACCGCAGGTTTACCTCTCATTTGGTGGAGGAAGGCCATCATGAAAAGTTAGCTGAGCGGGATATACGCAATCTTAGTTGTGATATGAGGGATTTCCCGGAACTTTCAACCACCAAGGCCTTTTATGAATCGCAGTACTATAAAGTGGAGGTTACCAAGGGGACTGGGCTTCTCGGCTATATCCTCTACCTGGAAGCGATTTCAGTTTACATTTACCCAGAGATTACCTACAAGCTTCGTCAATATTATGGTGATAAATGTTGTAAATTTTTGAAAATCCACACAGAAGAAGACCCTGGCCATGTTGAAAAGGCTATTGAAGAGATTCATCATTTGGCTCCCCGAGAGCAGGAGGAAATATGGGGGAATTTTATTCAAACGGCTGATCTCTACCACCATATTCTTGGGGAAGTGAGAAAAGATAATATGAGTTATTACAGGGCAGCTTAAGCTTTAATTGGACTCATCAATAATATTTGTTTTGACTTTTGGGAAGCAGGTTATTAATAAAGTTTCTATGAGTATTGCCCATGAACTTGAACATTCTATTCGCGATCTAACCGAGTCTATCAATTCCTACGGTATTAAACTTGATGATCCCTCTCTTTTGGCTTCTCCGAGAGTTCTTAAGGCGTTGGAAAAAATCAAAGAAGAGGATTTAGAGCAAATTCGCCTCAGTCTAGAGGGTTATCACAGTATTATTAAAGAGGGTCCTATCCCTGGAGAGAGTCAGTGTGATCGAAATAAGCGCCATTTACACAGCTTTTTAGATAAGCACGGCCTTAAGACTTCTGAGAGAATACTAAACGATATGGTCGATCACCATATTGTCGAGATCCATTCTTTAAGCCATAAGCAAATTTTTAGAACGGTGAATTTTTATTCGTTGTGTAGCTATGATTTGGGAAGCTTAACTTTTATACCTTGGGATGAATTGTTTTATCGTCCAGAAGAAATTGTCGAAAAGATTTTTTCTTTGATTGATTCAGTTTTACAAAATCGTGTTGAGTATATGGTTACCAATGTCCCTAAGCATCCTGTTTTAGAGCTAGGTCCTAATCAAAAAGTTAATTACGAGATGCTGAGAATTGGTTGTGTTTTTGATGTTTTTACCAAGCAGCCAATGGGTTATTTAACAATTATTTCGGTGAGTAGGTTAAAGGGCAATCTCAAATTGGTTCAATAAAAAGAATTCCTATCCATCAGTTCCGCTCTTTTTTTTTAGGGTATTAATTAGTTTTTTTCTTTGTGTGTCGAGGACTAGTTCGATATAGGATGGAATGTCTACTTGGTAGAGAGAGAGGAGAGTGGGTATATCTTTTTTAGAGGGAGAACATTTTCCGCACTCCCAGTTGGATACGAGTTGGCTAGAGTTGTACCCCAGCTTTTTAGCTACTTCTTTTTGTGTGAGGTTGGCTCTAATTCTTTGTTCCTTCCAGTAGAGGGAGTCTATTCCTTCACTTTTTGTTGGAGAAGGTACTTTTTGTTCTAGATTTTTTTGAGAAAAGGGGTGGTGAGTCGTTTGAGTGGAGGGTAACTGATTTCTATAGACGGAAAAATTTGGGCTTGCCCTCTCCATTTCAGCATTGCTTTTTCTATAGCTCAAATTGCCTTTCAGAATGTCGTCAATTTTGATCTGGCTTAAGTCAGAGTAGATTTTCATTTGAAAAAGAGTGACTTTTTGTGAGCCCTTTTCAATTCTCGACACGGCTGTTTGGTCTAGGCCTTGTAGGAGCGTACCCATCTCAATTTGGGTGATTCTCAAAATGCTTTTACGAATGGCTTTTAGGTGCAGTCCAAGGTACTTGTCAAAGTCATTTTCGTTCTTCATAGGTGAAGTTAATTTAATTGGATAAATACATAATAATCGAGTGCGACATGCTACCCATTTTTAAATCTTCTATCAAGGTCTATTTGTATCGCTTTGAGTTATTTATTGGAATTTATTCATGAAAGTTTAAAAATGACGCTACAATAAAAGGGAAATTTTATTTGGGAGGGGTAGTGAAACCAGTCATAAAGGAAAGGGGCGATTTTAGAATTGTGGGTATTGAAGTGAGAACTCAAAATAGAGAGGAAATGGAAGGTGAGGGGAAAATAGGTTTTCTTTGGGAAAGGTTTTACGCCGAGGATATTTTGGGAAAAATACCTCATCAGATCGATTCTGGTACTGTTTTATCTTTGTACACAGATTATGAAAGTGATGTCGATGGCGAGTACTCTGTTGTTGTTGGAGCTGAAGTCACAAAGGTGGGAGAACTTTCAGATGGTTTAGTTGCCAAGAGTGTGCCTCGTTCAAAGTACGCCGTTTTCACTTCGGTGAAAGGGGCTATTCCCAATATTGTCATAGAGACTTGGAAGCATATTTATTCTCTTAAAGAGGGGCAGATTGGTTGTGATCGAGCCTATCGTGGGGATTTTGAGATTTATGATGGGAGGGTGAAAGATCCTAATAATGCTCAAATCGATATTTATTTATCTATTCACTAATTTAAACTTTAGGGATCTCTTTAAAGTGATCACTCTCTTTATTGTGGTGGTCTCTGTTCTGCTGATTGGTCTTCCCTATGGTCCTTTTAAATCTTTGTCGGGCTTTCTTCAAAATAAACTTGAGCCTTTTGGGATTGATGTGGCGATGACCCCTATTACTGCAGATATGACTATGATGATGGATCGAACAGAGGTGATGAATCTTTACCAAACAAATCCTCAAGTCGATTTACTGACTAATGTTCAAAAAATTAGAATGGCGGGAAAGAGTTTTGATTTTTATCAATTTAAGCTTCCGGCCATGCTTTATCTAGAGCTTTACGCCAACGGGTTGCGATGCCGGGATGTCCTTTGGTCTGTTTGCCATAACTTAAGAGAGAAAGAGCCTGATACTCGAGGTTTTGTTATAAATTTAGGGGAGCTTGGAGAGGAAAATAGTTTCTTGGAAAAACAAGGTTTTAATATTGAACACAAATGTATTGAATAGAACGTTTAATTTGTGGGAAATAGGGAGCCTTATCCGCATTGTTCTTGGGATAAATCTTTTGTTTTCTTATTTTTTTCTTCTCGGACCTAATTTTGATTATTTTTTTGGTCAAAAGGGAATGGTCAATCCTGATGTCTTTCATTGTTACGATGGCTCGCCACTTTTTTATGTTTGGGATAATACTCTTATTTTAAAGTTATTGTTTATTTTACTCGTTTTAATGGCTATCTGTTTTACAATTGGATTTTATAGTCGATTGTTTCATGTACCGCTTTATTTATTGCATCTTACTTTTCACCATGCCAACCCCTTTATCGTTCACGGTGAGCCCGACCAGTTGACTAACTTAATGCTCGTTTTTGTTTTATTCTTTCCTATAGAGGGGGTTTGGGTTTTAAGAAAAACATCTGTTTTAAAATTTTTTGAAGAAATAGACCAAAAATATTTGTCCATTATTTTTAAGATGATGCTTTTCTACTTAGCAGCATATTATTTTTTTGCCGGAATCAAAAAACTTCCCGATCCTCTCTGGAGAAATGGCGAGGCTTTAAAAAATTTGCTTAGTTGGCCATTATTAGGGAAAACAAACGGAGTTAATGAAATCTTATTGCAATACCCTTTCTTGTTAAAGCTAGCTAGTTTTGTTGCTTTAATTTATGAGATTGGTTTTTTTGTTTTTGTTTTATTTTCTAAATTGAGAAGGTGGTTAATACCGTTTGGAATAATTTTTCACATTTTGATTAACCTTATGATCGATGTTGGTCATTTCCATCTGGCCATATGGATGTGGTATCCTTTGCTTCTTATTGAGGGGCAACTGTTTTCTCTCTCGAATCTAAGAGTGAAGTTTTTAAAATATCAAAACTAGTGGTTGTCTAAATAACTCTCGTTACTTTCAATAATTAAAATTTAATACTAGATTTTTTTTACTTAGTTTAAAGAGAAGTAAGAATTCTAATTGACTTCAGTAGTTAATCTAGAATGAGCCAGCTTATGGTCTTGTAAATAGAAGATAGGTTTTTTTTAAGGTCAAGTTTTTAATCAATTTATATTGTATTGTTTCTTAAGAATATAATTTTCTGCGGTTGTTTTTAATTTTTTTCTTTTGTAACATGACTTCAACTTTTTACTAACATCAGGGAGGATGATTTTGAAAAGCTTCATACTTATTTCCCTCTTTTTATTTATGGCTAATAAAAACTCACTGGCTCAAGTTCACACCACTCCAGAGGGTGGCTTTAGTAGTCTTCAGGGTTATCCCAAGTTGACCATCACAGGGTCAGCTAGCGGTTTTATTGACCTCTTGCCGGATAACACTTACTTTGCTTCTTCGGTTCAGTTTATTCCTGAAGTTCATAAAGTTTTTTCTGTCAACTTCGAATACGAAACTTGTGACGATGACGGTGGTCCTATTTGGCATTCTGCGGATGGCGTTGCCTTTATCGCCGGAAAAACACCGGACAGTTACTCTTCGCTAAGTTCTCTTCCCATCGGCAGTACTCTTGGCGTTGTCAACGATGGAAAGGGATTTGCGATTCAATTGAAAACTTATGGTTGGAGCCGTGGCATCTATCTTATCGATGGCAATGGCACAGTTCTTAAAAAAGTTGCTGATCGAAATACCTATACAGATTGTGGAAGGGTACCTGTGGAGATCTCTGTTGATCAAAATGGGCTTTTAAGTTTTGAGAAAGGCGAAGGAAGCCAAAGAATTGAATTTACTTACACACTTCCTCAAGCACTTTTTGACTCTCTGGAAGGAAAGTCTCTCGCCTTTTCAGCGGCAACGGGTGCTGCTGACAGTGCTCACGTTGTGAATGTGACCAATATTGGGGGCATCTTTGGCGGCGGCGGTGGCGGCGATGATGGGTCTTTTGGCAATCCCGATTTGAGCACTGACACTGGCGTTTGTTTTTATACCGATGCTAATTATCAGGGCGATAAAGGTTGTTTTGACTTTGACCCCAATTATGCTCCAGAAAATAACCAGGCTTTTTTTGCTGGAAGTTTTAACGATAGAATTTCTTCTATTGAGATTGTAGGTAATGTGGAGGTTCGCTATTGTGAGGATGTTTTCTTTCAAGGGACTTGTCACACGACTTCATCTTCTATAGCTCAATTAGATGCTACTAGTGATAATACCATGAGCTCTTTTCAAATGGATAAGGTGAGGGATTACTCCAATTACACGATCCACATTATCTCCGGAAACGATCAGAGTGGTGACTCCTACAGTATTTTTATCAACCCTCTTGTTGTTGAGGTACGCGACCAATCAAGTGCTGTGCTTCCCAACGTTTCGGTCATCTTTGAAGCTCAAGAAAGAGATTGGGTGAGAGGAGCTTCGACTGGTCCAAACACTCAGTATGTAGTTAGAACTGATAGCTCGGGAAGGGCTGAGGCTTATTGGAATCCCAATAGACAGAGTACCGGTGCTGTTAATCTTTCTACTTTTGTTTACAATCGTATTAGTCAAACTAAATTTTCTACGGTTCAATTTCGAGGCAATGTAAATAACGTTCCCCTTCTCTTTACGGCACCTACTAATACGTGTAGCAATCAGTTCAATGATCCCCTCTTTAAGTACCAATGGCACTTGAACAATGCTGGTCAGAGAAATTTTGCCACAGTCGCGGCCAATGGGATGAGCGATATTAATATCTGTCCCGCCTATGGCGAAAACATTTTGGGACAGGGAGTGATTGTTGGTGTTGTGGACAGTGGTGCAGAGTTGAAGCACGAAGATTTAGCTAGTCGCTTTGTCCCCAACGGCTCTATTAACTTTGTTACGGGAACAAATGATCCGACCAATACCTTTACAACTGGTGGGGACCACGGAACTAGTGTCGCTGGGATTATCGTAGCGGCTTCCGATAATAATAAAGGGGGTGTGGGTGTCGCTCCGATGGCCTCACTCAAAGCTTTTAACCCCTTAGAGTCAGGGAATCCTGACACTGATATTATACGCTCTCTTGGTGGAGACCCTCTCTCACAAGATGTCAGCGTTTTTAATATGAGCTTTGGGATTCCTTTTTCTAAACCTGCTCCTAAGCCAACGAGCTCCTTGGCCATTTTGGAGAGAGTGAAAAACAGTACGCAGAATTTAAGATCTGGTAAGGGAAGTCTCTTTGTTCATGCCTTAGGTAATTCTTTTGATTTCATGGAAAATATACCTTCGGGAGATTTGGGAGATGATGAAGAACCGGTTGATGTTTGCCGAAGGGCCAGAGATTTAGAAGTCAGTTGCCATATCCCTTCTGCTGATCCCGATGGGTTTTATCCTTGGGCGATTGGTGTGGGAGCGATCAATGCTTCAGGGAAGAAATCTTCTTACTCCTCTGCTGGTTCCAATATTTGGGTTTCAACTCCTTCCGGAGGAAGTGGCTTTGACAATGCGGCTTATCCCGATACTCTTCATCGCCCTCTTGACGATGAAAGTGTTCTTCCCGGTATTTTGACCCCTGATCAATCGACCTGCCAAAAAGGCTATGCTTCCACTGTTTCAGGTTCTATCGACAATTACTTTCAAACGAATGCCAGTGGGTTAAACCCCAATTGCAACTACACCGCCAGTTTCAATGGAACTTCTGCAGCTTCTCCTGTTGCCGCTGGTGTTGTCGCCCTTCTTTTGGATGCAAATTCCAATCTGACTTGGAGGGATATCAAATACATTCTGGCAAAGACCTCTTCTAAGATTGATTCCGGACACACTGCTAAATCAAAGCAGCTCGCTGATCAAGCTTATACCTACCGACTTGGTTGGGTGACAAATACCGCCAATTTTAATTTTAACAACTGGTATGGTTTTGGTTTAACTGATGTGGATGCAGCGATTACCTTGGCTAAAAGTTACACTTCTCCCTTTGGGGCAAATTTTAGCTACGATCCCACTTGGGATGCAGGGACAGTGTCTGCTTCAGTGATCAAAAACAATCACTACGCCCAACGAGGAAAGGGAACAGTGAGCATTTCTTCCACTGAGAATCGAAAGATTGAAAGTGCTCAGATTAAGCTCTACGTGAGACACCCTTTTCCTGGGGATCTATCGGTTCAACTCACAAGCCCCTCCGGAACTAAGAGTATTCTTCTCAACCTAGCTAATGGTGCCGATGGTTACGACAACCTTGGTGACTCAACAGATGATGCCTTAATTTTAACTACTAATGCTTTCTATATGGAAGATAGCCAGGGGCAATGGTCTCTCGATGTGATCGATGGCTTTTCTCATACTGAAGGTGATGGGGATAAAGATGGTACTCTTGTTAGTTGGGGGATCCGCTTTTTTGGCGCTCAACCTAAGCAATCTAATTAAAACTGATAAGGAGAAATAAAAAATGAGAACTTTTATAACACTACTTTTTTCTTTGACTATTTTTAGTTCTCTCGCTTTTAAGTTTGAGAAGGTTATTAAACCCTTTGATAAAGAAAAAGCTTTTCAATACGGCAAGGGGAAATCTTTTGTTAGTGATCGGCATCACTACATTCACATCTTAGGGCTTTCAGCTCTTTCAAAGAGATGGCAAAAGGACTTGTCAGCTATGGGGGTTTCAGAGGTCGCTTCCGATAATAAGTATGTCTATTTTTCTGCTAAAGTTTGGAAAGAAAAATTGACTGCTTTTACTCAGAGCTCTTCCTCTCGAAAAGAATGGCTCGATCGAACATTTCCCGTCGTTTATCACGAGACTCTTTCTTTTTTGGCTCCTTTGAGCGGTCGCATTGAAATCTATACAAAAGGCGTTCGCAATTTTCGTAGAGTCAATTTTGAGAAGAGTTTTGGTGCTGACGAGGTCGAAAGATTTGAAGAGGCTAATTACATTTCTTTAGTCTACAGTGATAAAGTAAAGGTCTTGGATTATATGACTCCTCTTTCGAGAAGGTTTCGCTCTCCAGGGAAGCTTAATGTCCACGTTTTGACACCTTTTAGAAGAACTTACTAACTTGTAGATAAAATCACCAAACAAAAAAAGAGCTGGCTAACGCCAGCTCTTTTTCTTTTTAACCAGAAGAGCAAAGCGTATTTCTGATAAATGAAAAGACAAAGAAAGTTCTCAATAATAATGAACAGTTTGAATGAAAAGAAAATATTATAAATGAATAGAAGAGTGTAGAGAATTTTTTTTAAAGTTAGGTTATTAGATAAGATTAAATTTTAAAAAAATCGAATTTATAAAGTTGAAATAAATATGATCATCTAGATATTTGAAACTTTTCTCTTTTACACAATTTTTACAAATACATAACTTTTACAAATTCAGATCGATTCTTTTTAAAGAGATAAATTTCTGCTCTTGACAAGATTTTTGATTCATAAATAGACTTCACTAGTGAAAACACAACAGGTTAAATTTTTTTTAACAGTAATTAAAAGGAGTAATGAAGAATGGAAAAGGTAAAAATTCTCGTTTGTTTTATGACTTTATCTTGGGCTTTCAGTTCTTTTGGTTGGGAGATGCCTAACAATAGAGTATGGGAAGGAATAGAAAACAAAACAAATACTTGGGATCACACTTGTAATGAGCTGAGAGGAATGGTTAAGCAGCATGGTCTTTTAGCTGTTAAAACCCAGTTAAGAACAGGTATTAAAAAACTTATCCTGGCAAGCTCATATCGCCAGTGTGCAAGTCTTAGGCTTTCAGCAGAGCATTCGTCTATTATTGCCACAGTTATAGCTTCAAATCGTTATTGCGGAATAACTTTTGTTTGTACAAAACACCAGGGTGAAGATAGGCGATAATTAAAAATTAAGATCTCATAAAAACGACTTGAGAATATGCCTGTATTGTTCTCAGGTCGTTTTTCGTTTTATCCAAATTTTTTACAAAAAACTCTTGAATGATTTTTGTGACTTCAATTTGTAAACACTGACTCTACGAAATCAAAAATACTTCATCTTGCATAAGTCCTTTTTAATTGAGAAGGGTTTTAAATCTTACGTTTTAATTCTAAGTGATTAGCTTTGGTATGCTTTTAAGCTATGATAGGTTAAAAAAGCATCCTGAGGAATCCAACGGATTACTGGTAAAAAGGACTGTTTTGATGGCCAATCCAAAATTGAAGCGAAAGGAAAATGCAGAGGGCCAATTTTTTGTTGATTCAAGCTGCATTGATTGTGGCACTTGCTACTGGGTGGCCAGTGAAACTTTTAGGCGTGATGAGGGCCAATCAGCTGTCTTTCAGCAGCCTGCACAAGTTCTAGAAAATGAGATGGCTTACCGAGCGCTCTATTCATGCCCTACTAATTCAATTGGTGTTCAGGTAAGGGCTGACCTTGCTCAAGAGGTTGCGAGGGGCTTTCCCTATGAAATAGCTGATGGGGTTTTCCATTCGGGTTTTCACTCGGAAAAGTCTTTTGGTGCAACTAGCTATTTTATAAAGAGAGAGAAAGGAAACGTCTTGGTGGATTCTCCTCGTTTTTTGAATAAGTTGGTAAAGCGCTTTGAAGAACTTGGTGGCGTTAAGTTACAACTTCTCACCCACAAAGATGATATTGCTGACACTGATAAGTATTGGCAGGTTTTTCGAGGCAGGAGGGTGATCCATATTGAGGATTCCTCAGAATCCACTTCCCATTATGAAGAGTTCTTGCGGGGAGAGGATGAGATAGTGATTGATGAAGACCTTATTGCTATCCCGGTTCCCGGTCATACTAAGGGCAGTGTTTGTTTCCTTTATAAGGACAAGTTTCTCTTTACTGGAGATCATTTAGCTTTTTCTAATGACTTAGAGCATCTTTATGCTTTTAAAAGAGCTTGTTGGTACGACTTTAGTATTCAGATTGAATCTATGAAGAAGCTGCTAGATTATGGCTTTGAATCGATCCTTCCTGGACATGGAGCCCCTCTTATGGCCACTGAGAAGGAAGTTAAGCGCTCGTTAGAGAAATGTTTGTATTGGATGCAGAATTAGGGTTTCATTCAATAATTTTCGAAAAAAAGGTTTAACTATTTGAAAATACGTTTAACGAATTTTTAATAAGTTAAGATGGGTTATAGGTAAGTCATTGAAAACTCATTCAGCATAATTTCAATAAGTTAAGTCTTGTTAGATCTAAGTCATTGAAAATTTGTTAAACGTATTTTCAACGAATTAGTGGGATAAATTGATTAATCTTTAAGATTATGACCCATTAACTCTATAAAATTTACCCTATTTTCAAGCTTCTTACTAAAAAGAGAACAAAAAAAAGTCCTTGTTTTTTCAGGGGAATTTCATCTTGAGAATATAATTTCAGTATCTTATAAGTGTCGTAAAATGTGTCTTTCCCTCCAATCGCTAAAAATTTTTTATCATACCTCGTTGCAAAAAAGATTTTATAATTATCCACCATGTTTCGAAGCATATCGAAAGTCTTAAGCAAGGAATGAAAAGAACTTCGAATTGAACTCAACTTGGAGGTATTTTTTGAAGACTCTAAAACAGACTGCACTAAATTTGACAGCACTTTCAGTACTGGCTACAGGCTGGAGTGTTCAGGCCGCTCCTCTTTTTGACTCCGAATTTCTCGAAGTCGACGGCCTTACTCAGCTTGATGTTACTGGTAATGAAGATGCTAGTGGTGACTACCAAAGTAGCCTCAATCTCCGTGCGAACATTACTCTGACAGCCAATCTTTCAGAGCATGTTCGGGCAGTTATTGGTGCTGAGCTTAACCAACTACTGAGAGAGAATGGTGTAGATTCTAGCAGTATCGATTTTGATTTCGAAGAGTTTATTAAAGAAGCTTATATCGAGATCAGAAGTATTGAAGGTCAACCTGTTGCTTTCATCCTTGGTAAACATGAGATAGCCTTTGGTCAAAACTATTCGGCTATGTCATTGAACAGTGAAGGTGGGTCGTCCGTTCTAAGTGGTCTTACTCGAGAAAATCAAGTTTTTGGTGTGACTATGAAATTAGACACCAATTTCTTTGCTTTTCTCGATAGTGTCGAAGTTTCTGCTTTTGAAAATGAAGCAGGGGATCTCGATGTTGGTGAGCTCGACAACGTCTCTGTTAGAGTACGCAGACAGCTTACTGATTTGATTTCAGCTCAGGGTTCTTACATGAACCGAGACAACGGGAAAAAACCTGGTACTACTACTGATGCTGATAGAGAACATCGTACATCTCTTGGTTTGATCTATGATGATGGAAGCTGGACTGCTTACGTAGAAGGTATTGGGATGGTTGACAATAAAGAGAATCCTACGGCCGACTGGGCAGCTACCGCCGGTTTAGCGAGAAATCTCGACATTGGTAGGGTTGCTGTGGAGTACAACTACATCGAGGACTCGCTCTATCAAATCGGTGTTGGTTTCCAAACCGAATTGACAGATGGTTTAACTATCGGACCTCAGATTGACTACGTCAAAAAAGAAATTGAGGATGACGGTGAGGTTGTTATTGGAGCTCGTTTAGAATACCGAGCTTCAAGTAAAAAGCCTGCTCGTAAAACCGAGACAACCGACGCTCGATAGAGTTTAAAACCGCTCTTTTGTTTTTTCAAATTTGCCTCTACTCTCTAAAAAAGAGTAGGGGCATCTTTAAAAAAAGGATAAAAAATGAAACTCACTTTTTTAAAGATCATTTTCATGACCCTTTTAATAAGTCGTTTGGAAGCGAGTCTTTTTCATGATGTCTTCATTCAACCTTTTAAGCCGATAGCGAGAAGTTGTGATACTGAAGACCTTAAGGATAAAGAGAGAAGTGAAGAAGAATTTCTCAAAGAGCGCGAAAAGGCCATTAAAAAGAATAAACACTGCCGTTTAGCCAAAATTACCTTTGAGCTCTACGAGCAGCATCCTAAGCTTTATCGACAGCTTGGAGGTATGCTACCAGCGCTTGAGGCTTTAAAAGATGGCGGTTATTTTATGGATTTTGCCTGGGAGTTTCGAAACTTCGAGAAAAATTACCAAGACTCAGAGGATAGAGAGCTCGTTCACTATTGGCGGGTACAAACTTATCTCAGTGCCATTCCTGATGAGGAAAAGTATTGTACAAGGCCTCAGGGATACTATCTAAACCAAAATAATAGAATTAATGACTTGGCAACTGAAGCCACAGTCGTTTTTAAACTCTTTGAAAGGGATTGGTCGAGCTCTGCTTACCTTAAGGAGAGCGGTCATTGGTGGCAGACTCTCTCTAATTACCAGACCTCTTATGCCGCCTGCAAGGCGGAAACGCGATACAATATTTGGAAGCATCAGATGAGAGAGAATTCTTCTTGCTCAGGGCTTCGAAGATTGTCTCCTTCTTGTCTTATCCAAAAGTCAGATCGACATCCTGGACCTCTTATTGCAGCCTATGAAGACCTTGCTGTTAGTATAAGCAGGGATCAAGCAAGCCCTCTTCTCGATAAGACACTCTTCTGGAGCATTAAGGTATTAATGGCGCTTTCAACTTACGAAGAGGAAAATCGCGAGATACCATCGGGTCTGTCCCCTCATCTCGCAGTGGCTCGTAAAGGACAGTGGAGACAGAAAGCTCAAAAGATCTTGAATCTACTTGAAACTCACTTTCCAGAGAGTCCGTGGACAATTCAATCCAAAGAGCTCATTGAAAATCGAGTGACAGTAAACGATTAGTATTTGAGTTCTCTCGAATAGCCCTTATTTATTAATGAGCTTGTCGATAGAGTACCTTCCTGGACCAACTAAAGAAAAGAGAAGGTAAGCAAAAAAATAAATGAGGGCCATTTCCATTTTTTTAAAAGGATCATTTCCATGCGCCAGGAAAGCGGCAATAAACATTGTGAAAGCTAGCGCTGAACTACTGAGCCTTGTTATAAAACCGAGGGCCAAGAATAATCCCCCTCCAAATTCGCTTAGCCCGGCGAACCAAGCAAAAGCGGTAGGAGCCGGAAAACCCAGTGAGCCGATGAAGCCAACGAAGTTGTCTGAGGGGGGAAGTTTGCCCAGGCCATGGCCAAAAGCCATAGTGAGACCAAACCCTAGTCTTCCTATTAAAAGGCCTAAATTGGCGAAGATTCCATCGACGTGAGGGGCTGAAAAAAAGATAAATTTTTTCATAAATCTCTCTCCTTAAATAAAATTATTTATTGAGTGGCTCCAGTTAGAACTTGGTTTTTTTGAGTCTTCTGATACAGATGATCAGCTTTGAAAAGATTTTGCAACAATATTTTTTAAAATTTTGATTTAAAGAGCTTCCGAATTATTGTCAGATAGACTATCGTTTAAGGTTTAATCTAGCTATCTATTGGTTGGGGTTGGGGACAGCTACTTTCATAGCGTTTTTTGTACTTTCGAAATGAAATGAGTTCCTCTGTACTTTCATCGTAAATGTGAAGAATAAGGCTTTTAAAGCTGTCCATAATGTCTAGCTTTACAGGATCTTGAAAGAGTTTATTTTCTTCGTGGCACTTCTGGAGGTTATAATTGGGAATGAGGTGACAAAGGTGGTGAATGTGATGGTAACCAATATTGGCAGTAAACCATTGTAAAAGTTTGGGTAGTTTAAAGAAACTGCTTCCTTTCATTGAAGCATCAAAGTAGTCCCATTCCTCATTATATTTCCAATAAGGATTTTCGTATTGATGTTGAACGTAGAAAAAGTAAAAACCCATCATTTGGGCAATAAGAGCAGTGGGCAAGTGTACAGCCAGAAAAGCCTTCCAGCCAATTGTAAAATTAATAGCTAGGGCCATGATGGCAATAAAAATGTTGGTGTAAATAACACTACGCCTCTCTTTGGCGCCATCGTGGGGTTTAATCAGACGTTGGTGGAAAAAAAAGTATAAAACGGGGGTGAAGAAAAGAATGGTCAAAGGAAAGCGATAAATACGGTAGTGCAGTTTCTCTGAAAATGTCATTTGAGAATACTCTCGAGCGGTGACTGTCCAGAGGTCTCCGTATCCCTGCTTATTCAGATTTCCTGAAGTATTGTGGTGGATGGCGTGGTCATTACTCCATTGCCAGTAGGGGGTTAGGGTTAACCATCCCGTGGTATGCCCAACGAGGTTGCGCAAGAAAGCCGATTTGAGGAATGTCCCGTGGCCACAGTCATGCATAAGGACAAAGATCCTCATCAAAAAACCTGCGTTGAGAAGGCTAATGGGCAAACTAAGCCAAAAGCTAATTAAATAAGCTTGATAAGCTAAATACCATAGAAAAAAGAAAGGAACTACCGTATTGAGAAGTTGAAGCCAAGCCTTCCTGTCGTCAATAGCTAGGTAAGGCCGTATGATCTTTTTCCATTCTAACTTAGAGTTACCATTTTCTGAGACTTGCTGAGTATCTGAATGAGCAAATTTTAACATAACTCTCTTAAGCTTGAATCTTCTTAAGACTTCATTATATTCCTAATTATTAATAATAGAGAAATTTAATGTAAAAATAATGTAAATGGCTTTTCATTGCAAGTTTTAGAGCAAAATTCGTTGAAAACACTTTGGCTATACAATCCTTGTGATATCTTTAGGTTATGGTTGCAAATAGAGAGCTCAATTTTTTCCATGAGCCTATTTTCAGAAAGTATTCTTTTATCTATGACAGAATTTCAAGCACAATCTCTTTATTTTATTTTATTTTTGCATTATGGCGTTGTCCGCCGGACTTTATCTCCCTACTTTAACTTTAGAGAGATATAATAATCTTAAACCTCCTCCGATTTCCGATTTTATTTTTTATAAAATACCTGTCTCCGGAAATTTTAATCTTTCTCACCAACGTTACTCCCATTGTTCTTCTTTTCACTGCAATATTCTCAAAGTTCGAATCTTTAAAATTTTTTTACTTTTGGATGTTTCAAAGACGAAAAAAGAATCAAGAAAATTTATAAAGAAAATTGAATACCAAAACCATTAATTAAGGACGATAAACACAGCGAAAGCCAACACCCGTCCCCGTATCCGAAGCTATATTGTCCAAAGCCAACGAGAATACCCCCGATATTATTCCATCGCCCAATAGCTACCGCGAATCGTTGCACCCCCATAACCACCATACCATCAACCAAAAGAGTTGTTCTGATCATAAACTCTTCACAAAACGGATTATTCTTTTGTTTCAGCTAGTTAAAGATCCATGGCACGCCCGACAGGACTCGAACCTGTGGCCTACGGATTAGAAATCCGTTGCTCTATCCAGCTGAGCTACGGGCGCTTAATAAAGGGATTCCCACTAGGCGAAGCGCATGATTCCATGCAGAATTTCCAGTGAGTTGTGAAGAATCACAGCAATTTAGGCGAGTTACCTAGAGTTGTCAAGATGACTTGGAAGCTAAATTATAGGAGAAGGCTTGTCCTGTGTTTTCTTTAGGGGAAATCTTATGAATGGAGGAGGGGTGACTTTTCGCTGCCTGGATGAAGTTAGGCAGCATATCGGCAAGAAGATACCGACTCTTTACGTGGGGTCGCGCACTTCTACTGTTATCCCCTATGAAAGTTTGTCTAGTGATAGGGGGAATCGTTGCTCTCGTTTGATGATTGGTGACCTCAGTACT
This sequence comes from Bacteriovoracaceae bacterium, assembly GCA_965206965.1. Classification (GTDB taxonomy): domain Bacteria; phylum Bdellovibrionota; class Bacteriovoracia; order Bacteriovoracales; family Bacteriovoracaceae; genus CBDBLK01. The sequence continues at coordinate 1,752,458 of OZ242254.1, forward strand.
CTTCCTCCCTCTATGTCGCTAGATGAAAAAGGTTTGTTGACAGTTTCAGGAAGCGTTTCTTGGCAAGAAGCTAAAGCTTTTTGCCAATCTAAAGGAAGGTCCCTAATGACCTCTCCAACAGAAGAGTTGGCTATCGTTCTCGCCGGTATTGCTACTTCAGCTACCGGCGAGCGCTGCTTTGGTTATGGTGCTTTGAGAGAGCAGATTAGTGAGGTCACTTTTCTCAATCGTGAGGGAGAGGAAGTCGTACTCAATAGCAAAATATCTTTATTCAAGTCAAAGCTTATAGGGGATGGTGTCAAGACGTTTCTAGAGGCTTATCAACGGGATTACCGGCGGTATTTGTCTTTTAAAAATGCTCCTTTTCCGCGAATGGAGACGGAGATTGATTTGATGGTGGGCACGGAAGGACAACTTGGGGTTATCACTGAAGCCAAAATAAAAACAGCTTCCACTGTAGAAGTCACTTATCTTTTTTTGGCTTTACCTAAGTGGGAGGAAGACTATGTCCCTCATTGGGAGCTTTTTCAAAAAGTTCAAACTTATCGAAATTGTATTTACTCCTGTGAGTTAATTGATGAAAATAGCTTGCGTTGTCTTCCGAAAGAACTTAGTTTGAGTAACGGAAGAGATTTAGTTTTCTTAGAAGTAGACAATCGTTCGTTTGGTAAAGTTTATGAAGAGTTGCTAAGCCAGCTCTCTTTGATTGATGATAAACATATATTTGAAATCACAGCTTCTCAGTGTCATGAATTTAGAGTGAATATTCCTCGCTATGTTTTTGAGAAAAATGCACAGAGAGGAGTTTGTAAAAAGGGAACTGATGTCCAGGTCAAAAGTGAGGACTTTCTTAAGCTTCTCGATTATTATCGTAAATGGACTTCACTAGGTGTTACCTATAATCTCTTTGGCCACTTTGGAGATGCTCACTTGCATTTTAACTTTATGCCGACTCCTACGCAGGTAGAAATTTGTCAGCGAAAGCTAGAGGAGTTCTACGAAGAGCTTTTGAAGTGGGAGGGAAGTCCTTTTGCTGAACATGGTATCGGTCTCGTAAAACAATCTTTTGTAGAGAGGTTTTACGGACAAAATCAAAAAAATCTTTTTCGCCAGCTGAAAGGAGAGTTTGACCCAGACGGGATTTTCTTTCCTCAGGGTTTTATGAAGTGGGGGTTAATGTGAGGGCCAGAGTCTATCGAAGTTCGGGGCGAGACTTTGATTGTAAGGTAATGACTTCGGGGAAAATGCTTCAGGCTGTAGCTTTGGGTAAATTGTTAAAAAAAGACAATATTGTTGTTGGGGATTATGTAGAGCTTGAGGATACAGGCAACGGGGATTTTTGTATCGTTTCCGTTGAAAAGAGGGAGACTGAGATTTTTCGTATTCTAGTTCGGGAGAACAGAAAAAAAGTGACTGCTGCTAATGTGGATTGTTTAGTTATTTTTACTTCTGTTTCAAGACCTGCTTTTAAAAGAGGTATTGTCGATCGCTTTCTTGTGAGGGCTTGTCAATGGGGCATTAAGCCCCTTGTTGTCTTTAATAAGATGGATGAGCATCAGGAGGAGAAGCTCAATATCGTGCATGAAGAGGAAAGGCTTAAATTCTTGGGTGTGAATTGTTTTGAAATTTCAGCGAAGCAGGGAGAAGCCTATAAAAGGCGCTACCTTTCTTTGGGTATTGAGCAATTCAAAAATTCACTCGAAGGAAGTACTGCTCTTTTTGTTGGTCAATCTGGAGTTGGGAAATCGAAAACGATAAGTTATTTGAGTGGAGGGGAAGTCTCATTAAAAACTCAAAAAGTGGGAAAGGTGGGTAAAGGCTCTCATACGACGACTTGGTCTGAAATTATTGAACTCTCTCATTTTGTTTTGATTGATAGTCCTGGGATAAGGAGTTTTTCCTTAGAGGATATAGATCCTAATGATTTGTTGGAGTATTTTCCTGATTTAGAGGAAATCGCTATCCATTGCCAGTTTTCTAACTGTACGCACGATCCTAAGACCAAAGGCTGTGCTTTTTTCAACAATGATTGGGATCAAGCACGAGCAGCGAGAGTTTTGAGCCGTTTAGACTCCTATCATAAAATGCTGGAGGAAATTGGTCGGACTCCGCAATGGGCTAAAAAGCTCTAAAAAGAAACCTCCTTTTCGCCGATAAGTCTCTAGAAGAACCAATATTCCCCAGGAGACTTTTTGATGGCCAGTAAAGTCCTAAATTTTAGTGAAAAGCGAAAAGAAAATATTGAAAAAAAACGAAGAAATTTTGAACGCATTCTCTTTAATAACTTTCTTGGTGCTCACCAAGAAATTTCAAAAGATGGTGTTATCTACCCCGTTTCTCTCGTCGATATTTCCCGCGAGGGTTGTCTTTTTCAGATTCCTTGGGATGTGAAGCGCGATAAAAAAATGGAAATTGGTAGTGAAGTCAATATGCGCATGTATTTCACACAGCAGTCTTATATCCCCGTCATTATGAACATTAAATACGGCCGTGAGTATGTCGGTCAAGACGGGGCGACCTATATGCAATATGGTTGTGAGTTTGATACTTCTATGCCTAGCTTTGAGGCGATGTCTTCTTTTATTGAATTTCTTTATAAGTTTGCAGAGCACAGCACGTTGGACAAAGGTGATACAAAAGTCTGGTTTCTTTAAACACGTTGTGTTAGTAACTGTTTCATGAAAGTTGCCATTATTGGTGGTGGCCCCATAGGGTTGGAATGTGCTTTGGCCTTTCAACGAATGGGAGCACACGCTGTTCTTTTTTCAGGTTCTCAAAATCAAGGTCGTTTATTTGCTCTTTTAGCTAGGTGCTGGGGCGAACAGCCTTGCGATGGTTCTTGGGGTGAGATAACTAGCGAGATAGGGCGCTCTTGGCTTAGTCAAAAGAAAGATTTTGATCTCACTGAGGTGCCGACGCTGGGAGAGTATCAAAGAGAGTACCTTTTTCCATTGCTGAACTTAGATTGTGTTCAGTCTATGATCAGGCCTTATCTTGTCGATAGAGTTCACAAGAGAATATTGAACCCTGAAGAGTTTATTAAAGGGCGAAGCCGAGTCGTCGATCTTTTTCGTGTTGTTTATCGTCTGCAAGCTACCGTTGATTTTCAGAAACAATTTCAGGAGCAACGGGAACAAAATCCTGATTTGTTTCACAAATTTGGTAAGGAGATGACAAGCTCTTTTTTGGAAGAGGGGGAGCAGTTTGAGGATTTTGATTTAGTGGTGGATGCCACTGGACCAGAAAAGCGCTTTCGTCCTTTAGGTCCCTCGGGATGTGAAGCGATTGGCGAGGAAAGGGTGGCGTCGCTGGGCCTTGTTTATTACGGCTATCAAGCTTTAGATCATTGGGAAAAAATTTGCCAAACTAAGCGAGTAACCATCGTTGGATCGGGAGCTTGGGCCGCTAGAGGTCTACTTGAACTTTCTCATTTTTTAGAGAAGGGGAAGATAAAGGAGGTCACCTTGGTGACTTCTGAATTGAATCCTTTTGAGAAAATTGAGGGACAGTTTTCTTCGGAGTTTACCGAGTGCCTCTTTTCTTTTTTGAGAAGCGAAGAGAAATTTTGGCGAAAGAATTGTGAGAAAACAGAGTCTGAGATCCGTCGGTGGAAAGAACTCCCTCGCTACGAAAGAGATAAGGTCGCTCGCCCTTTATTTCCAGAGCCCCGTTTAAAAATGCTTGGAGGTTACACTGTGACTTCTGTTGACAAACTTCTCGACAGAGAGGGAGTTTTTTTAACTTGTGAAACAGAGCCATGGAGAAGAGAGAATACTTCTTCTCTCGTGACGATTGGGACAGACTTAATTATCGGAGCCAATGGGTTGAGGTTGGAGAGTTCCTTGTTTCGAGGGTTGCGTACCAGCTATGAGAGTTGCTTGAGTCGTGGGCCAGCACGTGGTTTCCATGAAGAGCCTGGTTTTTACACAATAGGAGAGAATGGAAAAGGGGTTTATGGCTTAAAATTTGGTCTCAATCAGGTACAATTTATGAAAGAAGATATTTTGAAGTTTTTCTCTAAGGCTTAATGTTGTTAGTTCGAATTTTGCTTTTTATTGTTATGGCTAATTTTTTGGTTTCCTGTGCGGTACCAGAAAAAAATTCTTTGGGGCGAAGGAACTTGGAAGAGTTTTTTATTGGCAACGGTGTAACACGATATTTTTTGTCTAATCTCCCCAATTGGGCCAATCGATCAGCGTCTGGTCAGTGTTTGAGGTCAACTCCTAGTCAGTTTTTTAATATGGAGAAATTGAGAAATTCTTTTGCCTTGAGTTATGAAGAGGCTCACCAGCTACAACTGATGTTTAATGTTGAGTTGAGAAAGAAGAGACGGGAAGCTAAAGCTACAAGACTTTCTTTCCAAGAGGAAGAGCAGATTTTTTTTCAGGTCAGTGATAAAGTTTTAGCTGGTGTTCGAATTTTTCGCCCTCCTAAATATAAACGTATTCACCTCATTTGGATTGATGCCCTCTTGCAGAAGAAGGGAGGAAGTTCTCGCTTGAAAAATTTGATGAACTCTTCTCTCATGGAAAAAGGACATCCCGTTTTGGTAAGTTTTTGTTTATCCCATGACGAGCTAAAGAGTTATCTCCGTCAGGAAAATATGGAAGGGGCTAATATTCGCCTTATTTCTTACGAATTGTTGAGTCCCTACTCGAAGAATCGGAAACTTTTAGCCTATGATTTTCTGGACTTTGACTCTTTGTTTAAACCTAGTCAGAAACTTCACCTTTTTTTGCCTAAGGTGAAACGGTCCATTGAATTTAAAGGTCGTTTTACTATTCATAAGTACTAACGATCTCGATGAAGCGTTTTTTGAGATAGCCAGAGACAAGGACTCGATGGTAAAAAAAGTCTTTCTTCAATTAGAGGAGGGCATTTTGTTTGGATCTAACACTAAAAAATCTGATTACAAAGAAAACATTGATCGACTTAAAGTTCATTTTAAAACAAATAAGGGTGAATTCAAGGCCATACTCTATGCCAAAGAATGCCCCGAGACTGTTTGGAATTTTGTCAATTTGGCAGAGGGTAGGCAAGAGGGCCAAAAGGGAGGAGCTTTTTACGATGGGCTGATCTTTCATCGGGTTATTGAGGGGTTTATGATTCAAGGGGGTTGCCCTGATGGTATCGGAGCAGGGGGACCTGGCTATCGCTTTGCCGATGAATGCCTTCCCAATCTTCGCCACGAGGGTCCAGGTATTTTGTCTATGGCCAATGCTGGACCTAATACAAACGGGAGCCAGTTCTTTGTCACTTTAGCGGCAACACCTCATTTGGATGGTCGCCACACAGTTTTTGGCAAGGTGGTTGAAGGCATGGATATTGTAGAAAAAATAGGGGTGACGGATACTGATGGAAATGACCGACCGACAGCAGATGTTGTTATGGAGAAGGTGTCTATCATTCGCGATTAGAAATCACCCAAGGTTATCTTCTCAATTTGAAGTTGGACGTACTCATTGCCGTTGAAACGGTTGATTCCTAATGTGAAATAGGCTGTGAGTTCTTCTCCATTCCGCTGCTGAGCCAGGAAGAGCTCATCAGGGGAAATAACTCCGAATTTTCCAATGTAGTTAAAAGAAATTCCACGAAAGGATTTAGAAGGCTTTTCTTTTGATGTGAGGCTCCAGCGTATGTGCAGGTCTTTGAGAATATCAAAACTGGTTATTTTGAAATTTTTCATTTTGAATAAGGGCTTGGGATTGCCCATTCCAAATGGTTCTAGAGATTCTAAATGGCGAACGAGTTGAGGGGTGATATCTTGCGGTTTTATTTCGAGGTCAAAGCTTTCTTGGACGGTTCTTTCGATGGCCGGAATTTCTTTTAAAATGTGGTTCATTCTTTGAGTGAACTCGTTGAGGTTTTCTCTTGGGAGACTCAAACCAGCAGCAGCTTTGTGTCCTCCAAACTTAGTGTAAAGATCACTGCACTCTTTCAGGCAATTAAAAATGGAAAGGCTACCAGCACTTCTCGCTGAAGCTTTAAGAGTATTTTCTTGTTGAGCATTGGTAAATACAATCGCGGGAACCTTGAAGTGCTCTACTAACTTTGAGGCGACGATACCAATAACTCCCTCATGCCACTCTTCACTATAGACGATGCTAATTAAATGGTCCCTTTGGCGCATAGCTTGTGAGACTTGCTGTTTGGCTTCTTGGAAAACTTGGGATTGGATACTTTTTCTTTCTTGGTTGCAAATTTTTAAATGTTGGTAGTATTCAAAGGCTTTACTTGAGTCGTCGGTGATTAAAAGTTGGAGGGCTTTTTCGGGGTGATCGAGCCTTCCCTTAGAGTTGATTAAAGGGCCTACACCAAAGCTGAGTTTTTCTGCAGGGACAAAACCGACCTTTCTTTCCTCTGGGGGGAAAAAAGATTTTATACCTGGATATTGAGTGTCTTTGATTTGCTTAAGGCCGTGGCGGACCAGTTTTTTGTTCATAGGAGTGAGTTTGGCCAAGTCACAGATGGTGCCAATGGCGACAAACTGGAGGAGAGGATAGAGTGTCGAGCTCGTTTGGCCCTTTTTGGCCAACTGATTTTTGATTTCCAGGCAGATGGCAAAGGCCACCCCAACCCCTGCTAAGGTTTTTAAGGGAGAGTCTGGTGGCTCATCCCTGCGGTTGGGATTAACTACGGCATAGGCTAAGGGTCTTTCTTCGCGGGTTTCTTTATGGTGGTCAGTGATAATGAGGTCGAGACCTCTTTCGAGAGCGTACTCAGCAGCTTCATTGTTAGTAATACCGCAATCGACGGTTACCAGAAGGTGTATCCCTAGATCAATGGCCTTATCAATGGAGGAAAGGTGGAGTCCGTAGCCTTCGGAAAAGCGGCTGGGTTGGAATAGTTCCACTGTGTGTCCGTACATTTGAAAAAAGTGGTAGAAGAGAGCACATGAGGTGGTTCCATCTACATCGTAGTCTCCATAAATACCTATTTTCTCACCTTTCTCCATTGCTTCGATGATCCTGTGAGCGGCTTTGGGAACGTCGTGCATATTAGTTAGTTGAGGAAGTTTTTTGAGATCCCAAGAGAGGGATTCGACGATTTCCTCAGAGCTTAAGCCTTGCTTTTCAAAGAGCCGCAGAATGACTGGATGGAGGGAGGACGCTTGGGTTTGAGCACTAAGGAGGCTTTGAGTTGTGGTCATAGGCAAAACCTTAGCATGGGCCACCAAAGCTGAATACAGGTCTTTTTAATAACGCATAGAAGGGTTACCAGATGACGTTGAGGCCTCTAATAAGATCCTCATGGTGCAGTCCGTCTACAGGGGAGAAGAGCTCTTCAAATTCCCGGCTGTTTTTGGCGTGTATTTTGCCAAAATAATTGGAGGGTAAAAAAGATTTTTTACAATTTAAGCAACGCTGGTGTTCGTGGCAAGACTCCATTACCGTGCCGCAGATATGGCACTTTTTAATAAGGAATTTTCCCGAAGAAGGCCTTTCTGGGTCAGTTCTCATTTTTAGATACCCCCTTTTACCTATCGATGTTTCTGGTAGAATGTTTTAGGAAAAGTTTGCCTGGCCCTCAAGGTTGGGTGCTTGTTAACAGAGTTAAAATGTCGGGCTTTTTAGGTCGTATAAAAAAGAGGAGTCTGCGGTCCCTGGTTCCAGTCGTAACTGATGTTGAGGAAGTGTATTAGCTCAAAACCAGTTAGAGTCGTCTTGGTGGCTTCAGGGACCAGTGCAACTCTCATCCTCTCTCCAAAAAGTGAAAGTGACTCCTTTACCTTTTAATAGAGCAAAGGGTGTGCCAGAAAAAGGGCGCTAGGGCCCTAAGAACTGGGGAGAGGAGTGTAAAAGATTTAAACAGTGTCGACCTAGTAAACGATTTACTAGGCCGACCTTGGTTTTAAAGACTAATTGAGGTTAAATCCAACACCTTCTAAGGCGCTTCCCATAGGAGCGGCTCTCGATCCGAGAAGAGCATTTCCTCGGTGGAATTGGGGAATAAAAGGCGTTCCGTCGGTATTAAGACTTCCAAAGTGGTTTGTTGAGCTAGGGTCTCTGCTGAAGTCGCTTTCTAGTTGGGGAAGGCCAAAGTTTCCTGTTCCAAACACAGAATTTGAGTTTGAACTAAAGATATGAGGCACCCCATTGTAAGTGATGACATTTGAAGGGGCGTAATAAACACTACCTGCTCCACCGAAACCAGAGGATTTCATCAACTGGGCGAGGAGAAGAAAGTTCATATCTAGTCCGTAAGGGTTTTGTTCTGTTCTCTGAGTGGGAAGAGAAAAACTCGAAAAGAAATCTAGGGGAGATACCGTCATTCGATCGAGAACGCTGTTGTAATCGACTTTGGTAACGACTTCTTCTTTGTCCTCGAGTAGCTTTTTGATATCAGACTGAAGAGAACTTAAAGTTTTGTTTTGCTCACAAACTTGGTTCTTAAGCTCAGTAATCTCTTCTTTTTGGGCCTTATTTTCTCTTTTTAAAGCAGTTGTAATGGCTGTTTTTGTCTTTAAGGAAATGGCCTCTATACCAAGTTGGCTTTTATCATATTTCTTTTGAAGGCCATAAGCCGTTACGTAAGCTTTGTCCAAAACTTCTTCATATTCTCCGTTTTTGAGGAAACCTTGCATCGCTTGGAATCGAATATCGTATTTATCTAGTAATTCTTTGTAGTTAGGAAGGTCTTCATCGCGAAGTCGAATGAGGTCTTCAGAACTAGAGCTCTGGTCTTCATAGGTTTTTACGAAAGATTCTTTTTTGTTAATAAGGGCATTGAGTTCTTCCCCTAATTGCTTTTGAATCTCTTGAATATTTTCTTTTGTGACTTTGATAACTTCGACTTCTTCAACTTTTCCTTCTGAAGCTATGCTTCTCATAATAGAAGAAAAATTTGTATTTTGCTCAGGAACAATTTTGGCAGAATAGGCACTTCCTAACAAAAGTAAGCTTAAGGCCAACTTTCCTGTTTTTCTAAGTTCTCTCTTTTGGGTCATGACAGTCTCCTCTCTCAAAAGTTTTGGGAACAAATCATTCTTAAAACATCAAAATAGATGCCAATTGAAAATTGATCTAAATGCCTTGAATTGGGAGAGGAGTCCCTGACTAATGTGTTAAGTAATGTGGAGGCTGTCTAAAAAAATGCCAGCCAAACAATTTCTAAAGCTCTTTTTTATTGAATCTGGCTCAGGGCCCTAAGTTGTTGATTCATCATGGCCCTGAGTTTTTTGTGAAGTTTTTGTTCTTCTTTGAGCCTTATATTTTCGAGTTGCTTTTGAACCATGAGCTGGGTTCTCTTTTCCATTTTTTTTCGTAAGAGCTTAATTTTTTGAGCAGGGGTGAGGTTTCGTTTAAACTTCCCCGACACATCTATAGGGTTGGAAAAGTCGACTTTCTCTTCAGAGTTTTTCGCCAATGCTATCTGGCTAAGGAGCAAAAAGGCGAAAAGAGCTTTTTTAACAGATGTTAGTTTCATCATCTTAAGGTTCCTTAATTAAAGGGAAGACTGTCTTTTATTTAGGGTAAGAGGTGCAACTTGTCAATTAGGAGTGAGAAGTAAGGATTTGAACTTTGCTCAAAACTTTTTGAAAGTTGTCCGTGGCTAAAACACAGTCATTGGCTCCCTCTTCGGCTATTTGGACTATTTCTTCGGTATCGTTCTCGTCGGGTATGAAAAAGAGGATGGGGAGTTTGTCTTTTGGTAAGACGTTTCTGAGAAGGAGGAGTATTTCCCTTCCTGGCATGTCTTCCATATCACCCGAAATGATCGCTAGGATATAGCTTCTGCCAGTATTGACCGAGGATTCGACGAGGTTGAGGGCCTGAAAGCCACTCGAGCAGAGTTCGGTATTATAACCACTCAATCGCAAGCGCGAAGAAATATTATTGGAATGAGTTTTGTCTGTATCGATAATAAGGACCGTTTTTTCTTTTGTTTTTTTGTCTTGCATCATAAATGATTCCTCCATAAGGACTGTTTTATTGTCGAGGGCCTAGACTTAGAAATCAAGCTTCTTAGAGAACTGCAAAAAAGAGGTGAATCTTGACAAGTCAATGTAATATGTTTAACCCCTTCTGCAGGAAGGGGGAAGTATGAATAAGAAATTTGTATTGTTTAGGGCCAAGGTCAGTTTATGGCTTTTTTCTTTTTTGTTAGTGAGTTCAATGGTTAATGCTGCTACTGAAATGAACTGCTTTGTTAATGGGTATAGCGTCAGTACAGTTTTTGAAAATAGTGTCTATGAGGGCTCAATGGAGTCGGAACCACTGGGTTTTGATGGAAAGGTTACCGTTAAAACGCCTACTGGTGAGGTTTTGGCTTATAAGGTCGTTATCGCGACTTATAATGACTTTAATGAATATGTGGTTCAGGCTTTTGTCTTTGATGGGATGTGGAAGGAAGCTATCAATGTCTTTTTTCCCTCCGAGGAAGGTCAGGAAGCTGATATGACAATAAAAATACCAATCCTTACAGTAAGTGATGAAACCTTCGATGGTTATCGATCTCTTGGCGTTGAACTCAAACCTGTTGTCAATTCAGCTGTTGGCCGATGCTCTTTTCCTTTTTAATTTGAGGCAATGGTCTAGCTTTTCTTTGATTTTTTTCTAGTCTTAATTAAAGGATAAAGCTGCCAGTTCCGGTTGTTATGGGTTGTTTTTGACTCTAAACCTTTGTCGATTCCACTTAATAAAATCGGTATAGGCTTTTCTCTCTGTCTTTGTGAGAGTGAGGCCTACTCTATTCCATTCTGTTAAGGAGGAGCAAATTTTGGAGGATCGCTTTCGAGGAAGGTGAATGATGTCTTTTTCATCTACGCCGTGAGCTAGAAGAAGTCTCATCAGAGTGTCTGCACTTATGCGCTCGCGCCTTCTCGCTGTTCTAATTGTCGACTCACCAAGCCCAGTTGCTTTTCTAAGTTTGGCAATTTCGCTTTTGGGCATATCAGCAGGAGCCAGGAGGTCGATTAAGAGGGTAAGAATTTCTCTAACTTTTTTGTCCATAAAGCCTGCTCTTTTTGGTTAGTTTACTTCACATTTCTTAATTATTTCAAATAGTTATGTTCTTGCAAAATTTTGCGGAAAATGAATACTCAACGGTAAAATTATGATTCACTTTTTTAGATTTTAACAATAAATTAATGTATCTATTTTTTAATAGATCGTTGCAAAACGATTACAGGTAGAGAGGTAATGGCAAAAAAAACTGAATTGAAAGACGATTTTGGAAACTTCTTATTGGAGCGAGTGTTTAAAGATGTTCATGAGTACGAGATTTATTTTGAGTTCTCCAATAAGGAAAGTGCTGACAAGCTTTCACCGAATCGATTGCGGTTTCTTTTTAAACTTAATGGAAGGAGGCTTGAAATTTTTTATCCAGACGAAGAAAGGGTTGTTGAATTTATGATTCCAATAAGTAAATCACAGGATAATCCCCATACAAAAAGAAAACTGACGAAGCGTTATATTAATGAGTTTGGGGATTTTATTCCTAAAGTTCGCCTCTCTCTTAAAAATCAAATTGCTGCTAATAACAAGGTGATAGGGCCATCGGATGAGATTGTACTGGATTTAAATGAGGCAGTGAAAAGGCGGCGGGCCGTTGCCGCTGCTAAGGCGAAAGGTATTCTCAGGAAAAATAAGGAACTTAGTATTAATAGAAAAAGAGGTGATCATGAATAGTTATCTTTAGATTTTGAAAGCTGTCATGTACTCGCCTATGGTTTTGTAACCGAGGGAGCGAGCGATATGATAGAGAGTTGTTAATTTTGAGTTGGGTTTACCTCCAATGATCTCGTAGAGTTGAGATTTGGAAAGTTCTGCTTCGGCAGCTAGCCAATCAATTCTCTTGTTGATGGAGAGGTCAGGGACTCTCTTTGCTAAAGCTTTGGGTATTGATCGACCAAATTTGCGCAAGAGGCGAGTTTCTTCTCCAGAGTAGACCATTGTTTTCTTCCTTTTAGCTTTGGAAGGCGTTGTCTTCCTGGTGGATTTATTTACTTTTTCTAAGGTTGGCATCAAAACAAATTCTAAAAATATTGTTAGAATAAGTCGTCCGGTGAGCCGGACTTTTGGGCCGGAATATGATAAAAATTAACCATATAGAAGGCTTGATTTAAGGCTTTTAGAAACTTTGAAGAATAATTTGCAAGTGTTTGTATGGATAATAATTTGGAGGCAATGTTAAAATGAGAAATGTTAAACAGAAAGGTCGTTCTTCTTATATTCTTGAACACGATAGTGAAGGGGAGCGGCTTGAGTACCAAGCATGTCAGAGAAATTATCTTCCAGGGTTAGATTTTCCCTCTGATGAGTTAAGGCTGGAGAGTGGGATGACAGTACTCGATGCAGGTTGTGGATCTGGTCTTATCTCTCGTATGGTCGTGAGGAGAAATCCAAATAAAGATCTTGAGGTTATTGCTGTCGACAGTTCCGAGTCGAGAATTAAAGAAGCCGAGAAGAGAGCAGAAAAAGAGGGCATTTTTTCGATTAAGTTCAGGGTTGGTGATATTAAACAACTCGATATGGAGGATGAGTCAGTTGACTTGGTTGTCAGTCGCTTTGTTTACGAACACAATCCGCATTCATTTGAAGCGATTACCAATGAAGCTTATAGAGTCGTAAGACCTGGAAGGCTCTACTATATTGTCGATACTGATGGGATTTGGGCCAATATTGAAGGTGGTAGCCCTCAGTTTCAGACTCTCAATAAAAAGCTTATTGATGCTGCTAAAGATTTTTTTGAGCCTTTTCCCTGTCGAAAAATTCCTCGTTACCTTGCTAAAGCAGGTTTTCGCTTTTCTTCACCGAGGCATGTGCCGATGCTTTTTATTGACCCCTATGACATTCAATACGAGGAGCAACTTTGGAAAATGAGGTTTAAAGCTCTTAAGCCGCTTATTGATCGAACTCTTGGCAGCAAGGCCAAATGGTATATCGATCAGTTTTTTAAAGAGCTTTGGGATAACGAGAACTTCATCTACTACAATCGTTTTGTTTTTTGCGCTCAAAAGCCTTTTTGAAGGTATAAAGGCAGAGGGATCTCTTAGGTTTTCTTTTTCACGTTTTTTTATTTAGCTAAGTTTTTGCTAACTATTTGACTCTATAATTTTAAGGAGTTGCCTTATTTTTTGGAAAATATTTTTCACAAAAACAAAGAAGAGTAATTTTTTTCTTAGGGTAAGTTATTGTAATAACTTTATTTGTGAATATTTTTTTTCACAAATATGAAATATATATTGCCAAGAAAGTTTGCTCTGTATAAGTTTCTGATCGTCGTTTTGATCTTGAGTTAACAAGTCAAAGCAGTTAAATATCAACAACTTTTAAGGAGTATTAAAATGAAAGGTCTTATTGCTGCTCTTGCGATTCTTTTCACAGCTAGCGCTTTTTCTTATGAGCGTCCTAATCCCGACATGTCTTGGAAAAAGCTTCGTCGTTTAAGAACTCAACAGAGTGTTTTCTTTGTTCTTCCCCAATACCAACTCTCTGATGGCTTCTTTCTATGGGCCGACAAAGTTTGCCTTGATGGTGAGGAGCTCGACATCATCATGCCTACGGGCAAGAAGTCGCGTAAGAAATGTGTTCGTTGGGCAGGAAATGATGAGGAAAATAGATGTGCAGAGTACAAGACTGTCTATCCTAAAATTGCTGTGAAAGGGACTCGCTATGGTTGTCTTGAGTGGGGTAATACAGGAGATGATGGATTTGGATGTATTCGTTGGGGTCAAAAACCTTACGAATATAAGACTGAATTTGATATTAAAGTGACTCGTCACTCTAAATATAGCAATTCAACTGTTGATCATCAAAACTATGGGCGTTTTCTCTTCAATAAAGATTTGAATTTACCTGCTTGTGTTGATGTCGACTAAGAATTTTCTCTTCTAATCCTTTGAAGGGTGCTCGTGATAATGAGCACCTTTCTTTTTATTAAGGGGCTAGGGAAGGGTTAAGGTATTATGGAATACAACCAATCAGTGGAATTATTAACGTCTGGGGCGAAGATTTCGATCTTTGATTTTGCTGATTATAGCGAATACCTAAACGCTTATGTCCAGGAGTTTGGTAAGTATGGCCATGGCCCTTATAATCTAAAAAATTGGGCTAAACGTTTAGGGTACCGATCCCCGAGCTCTCTTGCGATGGTTTTAAATAAACAACGCCTTCCCACTTTTCGCATGATCGCTTCTTTTAGTGAGGATTTTAAGCTCAACAAAAATGAACGGCGTTATTTTGAAGTTTTAGTTGAGCTTGAGCGCAAGAAAGAAGCGGGGGAACTCTTAGATGATTTGTTAAAAGAGGCCCGTCGCTTAAGTGGTTTCAAAGAATACCAGCAAATTAACTTTGACCAATTTACTGTTGTAAGCGATTGGTACTGTTTTGTGATCAAGAGACTAGTTAGTAAAAAGGGGTTTATTCCCGAAGTGGATTGGATTTTTAAAACCTTAAGAAAAAAAGTTTCTAAGGCGAAAATTCGAAAGGCCATTGAATCTCTTTTGCGCATTGAACTTTTAAAGAGAACACCAGAGGGAGGACTAGAGGATTCGAATCCTAAAGTCCACACCGGCAATCAGGTTTCCTCATCAGCTATTCGCTCCCATCATCGAGGAATGATGGAAAGAGCACTCGATGCTCTTGATGAGCAGTCCGTTAAGAATAGAATGTTTCAGGGTTTGACTTTAAATCTGGATAAGAAAGCGGACTTACCAATGGCATTTGAAGACATTAAACAATTTATTGATCAATTTAATAATAAATACTCAAAGGATAGAGTTGGTGACTGCGTTTACCAACTTAACGTTCAACTCTATGAGCATACAGATTCTGAAAACGAGGCTTAGTTATGAAAGGGATAAAGAATTTATTTTTGATAGTGATTATTTTGTTGGGATCAATTTCTTTTGCTGCCGATGAGGTCGATAAGATTGATGAGAGTTTACTCACTCATTTCCGCTTTCTCACTGAAGATGAAGTAATGGAAGCTAATATTGGCTTTGAAAACTTCCTCAGTAATTTCAGTGAAACTCTTGAAAGGGCTCTTCGTGGAGATGTCGTTGGAAATGGAGGTGGTCTTCTCGAAGGACAAGCTTATTTTGATTATCGATCTCTTCCTAAATTTATTGCCAATGCATTTGAGCAAACTGTTGTTGAGTTCTCTAATTTTGAGAGAGAGGTTTTAGTCGCTATTATAAAAAATATGGCAAGTGACGAAATGGAAAAGAAATTGATTTTTTTGGATGATCTCGATTTTTTTAGAGATGATAATGAAATTAAGGCCGCTAAGACGGGTTTTTCTGCTCATTATCCAATTTATATAAATCGTCCGTTTTTGTATCAACAACTACTTAATGACCGATCGGCGCTCATTACTCTTTTAGTCCACGAGCTTGGTCATCAAACTGGGGTAAAGAGTCACTCTTTCCTCGATGCTTTGGGTTCGAAGTTACAGTTTTTAGTTAAGTTAAATACTGAGCAGAGAAGTCTTTTTGTTGAGGGTAAACATTTTGAAATCACTATTTATAATCATGCAGTGGTGGGTGCCAGCTCTGATATTGAGGCCGTTTATCAAAATAGAGTTTACCGTATTCAAAAGTTTGACTATGAGGTTCTTAAAAAGAAATGTGGCTTGTTTAAGCCAGTCGGCTACCAAGTATTCAACCCTTATTGGCGAGAGCGTGTTCGAAGAATAGGGTCAAGTTTTAGATTTACTTTGGGAGGCTGGATAATGGTTAAGTGCACAGATGATGTAGGGAATTTTTTTAATCTTGATGCCGATTTTACTATTGATTTTCGAATAGAGAAACGAGAAATTCAATATCGATCGCAAGTTTATTGAGTGGAATCCATTTTTTAAAATGTTGGATACTCTTTAAAATCGTATCTATCTTTATTCAAGGGTATTCGCAAGATTAGGGAGAGCTTATATTAAAGCTCCCCCTCACTCTCGTCTGAATAGGTACTTTGAAATAAAAGGAATTAACCGGTAAGTATTTTAGTGGCAATAGTACTCTAGGTTTTTGAAATCAAACCACCACTTTTTTCCTTTCATATGATTCACCCCCAGATTGAGAATATGGGGCTCATCAATGTTTCTAGTCATTGCTGTCTCTTGAAAGCTTAATGAGATGACATGGCTACCACTGAAGTCAACACCACCTAACACGAGATTTTTAAGCATCAGGTATCGCGCTTTTATTTTTTCTCCTCTTTTACCACTTGTTTCGGAGGTAAATATAACTTGGAAGTGATCTGGTGCTTTTCTAACAAAGTCATGATCTATAATAGATGTTTCTGCAGAAGTGTCTAAATAACAAGGGATAGGGGTTGAACCTATGGTGGCATCAAATTTTATATGCCCTTTTTTTCCAAATGTAAATTTGCAAGGATCACCTTCTGGTTCTTCTTGATAAGAAGAAAAGTGATTCTCTTTTAAATCAATTAAGATCTTTTCTGACTTGAAAAAATCGAGACCGAGCTTAGAGTTTTTTTGGTTATCTGTTTTGTTTAAAGTATCGAAAGGGAAACACTCTTTGTGAAAGGGATCAATCGATAAGTTGCCTTTAAAGGGAGGAGTGGTGTTGTCGTCGAGTTTAAAATCAGGACGTACTTTTGTTTTAGTGGAACTTGTATCTAGTAAAAACCTTTCTTTGAGGCCATTGATGGTTCCATGGAGGAAAATTCTTCCTCCTCCTAATTCTTTTGAAACGAAATCTAAGTTTGAACTTGTGTTTATTATTGTATTCATATGTTACCTTCTCATTTTCTTAAACATTGAAAATTTAATTGTTAAAATTGTTATACTTTTTTCTGTTCATGAGGTCAATTTGTAGTTGACGGCTATAACAAACTCGATTAGTAGTGGATTTAACGGACTTGTTAAGAGTATTAAAAAAATTAGAAAATATACTAGTAATAAAGTCTATAATAAAAAACAAAGGAGTTCGTTATGCCAGCTAGTGCAGTTCAACTATCAGCTTATATTATTGCTTTTGCCGGAGCCGCTAGAGTTGCTCAAAAATTAATGTCTTCAGGCGAAGATCCAATGACAATTGCCGAGTATGATTTCAAAATCAACATTACTTCAGACTTTCACCTGAACTCAGAAACAGATGTGAGCCTAAATATCTGGAGAGTTTCTCTTAAAGAGAAGCTGACTCTTGATTATAAAGAGCACATGGGGATTACCGTAAACTGTATCATCAAGCCTGCGGCAGTACTCGCTGCTAGTGGTGGCGGAGGCGGTGGTGCTTCTGACTCCGGTGGTGGAGATATCTAGTTCAAAACTATTCTAGATAATCTAACTAAGAGTTTAAATTAATTTTTAGTGTAGCTATGAGTGCTTCTACGAGATCACTCGTAGCTACATTTTTACTAGTTTTAAGTTTTTATGAATTTTTTGAATAAGGAAGAGATATGGAACCAACATTTTCTACAGAAAGAAGTCAAGTTGTTCTTATTCATGATGTTATTGAAGCAGTTCAAGAATCTTTGGACATGGCCGATGAAACGGCAAATAGGAAACACCAATTTGAGATTTCATCAATGTCGATAGAAGCTTCTTTTGATTTTGAAATGTCAGGAGCAACAGATTACTCTGATACTCCTTCACAAGATCAGCCTCGAAGAAGCTCTCTTTTCTCTCTATTTCATCGTGATAGTAGGTTGTCGAGCAAGATAACTGATAGCGAATCATCGAAAGCCAAAAGTGTCGGTAAGATGAGTTTAAAAATGAACTTTATTCCAGGTGGGCGTCGTTTCGCTAATGCCCCTAGTGATGCCAATCAAGTAGGCACAACTTCTGGAAGTACAAATGTAGTGAAAGATGACATCTAGATAACCTTTAGGTGTGATCGGACAGCCTACAATCTAAGGAGGTTTAAAATGAGTTTAAATTTATATCTTGGGTTTATGGATGAAGAGGTAAGCTATCTTTTAAATCAGCTTATTCATGAAGCTGCGGAAAGAAGAAGGGTCGTTTACGTTATTGATCGCAAGTTAAAAGATATTGAATATATTTTTGAAAAGCACAAATCTTATTTTGTGTCTCACCAAAAGACGGCAGTTAGTGGAGAGATTAGTGTACAAAACCACATCTTAGCTACGAATGAAGCCGATTTGGGGAAAGGGCGAAGCGCTAAATTGGCTGAGTCGATACGTGACTTTGTTAACGACAACCTCAATAACGAGGGAAGCTTAACGAAAAAGTACTTACAGGCATTGCCGTCTAAGACAACTCCAAGTGAGCCTGTTTTGCATGTAGCAACGTTTGTTCCCAAAGGGGCTGACCCTAAAGGGACACCTGTCGTTCTTGTTAGAAGCCCCGAAATGGGACTTCAGTCGGATCTTGTCAGGCCTTATCTTCGAATTGTAATGAAGGCTCTCAAGGAAACATTTCCTGGAAACTCATTCAATATGAGATGTTTTGGTGCTGGAGGAGCGATTTCGCCCAAGTTAAAAGTTGGCTCTGTCAGCAAAATTGTTGGGAGTATCTTTATTGGCCATGAGCTTAAAAGAGAAGATGGCAAATTGTATCCAACTGTAGCTTTTGCCTCTCCTGAGAGTAGTTATAAGTTTCAGGTGAGAAGCCGAGGGTATATCAACAATAAGGAAGGTCTAGAAGACGCCCATAAGGCCGCCGTTGAGGCTTTCGAGGAATTGGGAAGAAATTTGCGAGATCCAGATAAGAAAAAAACGCTCGCTGATGTTCTAATCTCCACCTTACAAGAGAGTAAGGATCCCCACGCAACAATTTCGGTTACAGCTTCTTTTTTCATCGGGCAAGAATTAAAAATGCTTTGTAATGAGGTGGGAAGATCTATTTCAGGTAGAGTTAATAACCCTGTTATTGTTAGTGATGCCAACATGGAAGACTACCATGTCTTTAGGATCATGAATAGCATGAAGACAACTCCGGCGAAATACCCTGGCCTAGGCAATTGGTTTGTCAGCCGAGTTAACTGTGATCCTGCTCATATTGATAAGAAGTTTGAAGAAGTTTTTGCTGTTAATAAAAAGATGACTTTGACTCTGCAAGATTACCATGATCTTGTTCTTTGGGGTAGGCAAGGTGTTGATTTTAAGAAAATGCCGCCCGCGACAAACTGGTTGCACTTTTCCTCAGAAGAATGGATCAAGGAAGTTGATACCAACTCTAGTTATTTCTATAAGTTTACTCATGAAGGGCATGCCTGGATTATCAATCCATTTGCTATGGAAATAGCGATTGATTTTGAACATGAGTTTATGCAAGGAAGAAAACTGGAGGATGCCTTGGCACCACTTAAGCAGTCCGATGGGACCTATAAAGTTTGGGTGAGAAAAAAGAAGTGGGAAAAATCTGACGTTAATACGTTGGATGCTCTGCGCTTGGATGGCTCTGCCATTGATAGGGCCTTGTACAAATCCACTAACCTGATAAACTTGGCAATCTTGGGGCCTAAGGTGGCCATCAACTGGGAAAAGCATGCCACTACTGCTGGTAGTATGGCTGTTGGAGCTAACCCTTAATTGATCTTTAATAAGTAAGTTTTTTGAGGGCTATTTTTACTTGTGGGAAGCTAGTAAAAATGGCTCTCTTTATTTAAAAGAATTTAGTGATTTACCAATATAAAACGCCGACACATCTCAGATAGGCGCCCATCGGTGTCCTTTCTATCTCCGATAACGAGAGTCTCGCTTAATTTTAAATTTATTTTTTGGCTTAAAAAGTCGAGTATTTTAGTGCTTGGTTTCCAGTAACCAATGTCATCAAAGCAACTAAAGGTATGGTGAAAATGGTTTTCTAAAGCTAGAAGTTGCAGTTTATTTTCTAGGGCATGATCTGTTAGCAATATTTGGTTTAATTTTAGTTCTTTGAATAACTGTAATGCTGAAAAGACTTCTAACTGTATTATTTGGGGAGATAGTTGTTGGTTGATGAAATTTTGTGTGGACTTATAATCACTAAACCAAGTGGGGTTCGAGAGATTAATTTCTTTTATAGGGGAGTGGCGGTTTGATTCTATTATTTGGTTAGTTTTGGTTATTTTACTCATCATAAAAAAATTGAAAGTAAAAAATATTTTTCTTTTTAATTTTTTTGAAGAATATAGTGTTCCATCTAAATCCCAAAGAACTGATTGAATATCATTTTTTTTAATAAAACCAATGAGTTTTTCTTTATCTATTTCATTCTTCCCAGATTTTTTTATAAAGAGGGAGAAATTTAAACTGTGATTCCCAAGAGTCAACTCTCTCATCTAGCATCCTTTTTAGAAATACTTGCTTTTTGATATTGGCAACTTTAAATGGACCTAAGCGTTTTGAAGAGACTTTTTCAGCGTATTCAAAATTTATTTTAAAAAACTCTTTGTTGATAAAATTTTGAACTTTGGCTAAAAACTCTTTATTTTTAAAATCCTCTAGCTCGCTCACGATAAGTATTTTATAGTAAGGTTTTCCCTCAAGAGGTTTTACTGGGATTGTTGTCATAAATGGCATTGTGAAGAGTTTTTTTTGATTTTTAGGAAAAAAAATTTCACGAACTCTATTAAATAATAGAGTTATTTGCTCACCAGTGATTTTCTCTCCTGTAAAAGAGAAAGAGAGATTGATGCGTTTTCTAAAGAGAAGGTGTGGCAATCCTAAGTAGGTATCTTGGCACAAAAATAAATCTTGTGTGTTGTATCTTTTTAGGCCATAGGAATCTGAAACGATCATGATATACTCTTTTCCCTGCACTAATTCCCAAGCATTTAGTATATTAGCTTGAGATATATCTTTATTTCTTTCTATAAATTCATAAAGTACACCTGGGGCGATAGGCAAA
The DNA here is from genome assembly GCA_965206965.1 of Bacteriovoracaceae bacterium. GTDB lineage: Bacteria > Bdellovibrionota > Bacteriovoracia > Bacteriovoracales > Bacteriovoracaceae > CBDBLK01. Next base: position 1,773,215 of record OZ242254.1, read on the forward strand.
AGATATAAATGATTATTTCTTTTGAAAGGAAGGGTTTCAATGACTTCTGTTGACATGGAAAACATCGGGTAAAAATTTATATTAGGACTTATTAGTTTTTTTAGTTTATCTAGGAAAACTCCAACATAGCCTCCATCCCAGCAAATAATACTTTTGAGGGCGGGGTTTATAATGGAGAGCTCAATTGGGGATGGTGAATTTTTGATACTTTCTAATCTTTGGGTAGAGCCGTAATCTTTAACTTTATTGGCCAATAAACTCAATTCCTCAATATCGTTAAGATTTTTTTGTAGAAAATCGACAGTAAATAATTTGACAGTATTCCAATTGTTTTTGATCTCTTCTAAAAAATGAACCAAGCTTGAAGGGTTGGTGGCGTAAAAAGCTCTTGGATTGCTTAGAGCGATAAGCCATAGCCTTATTGAGGTATAGCCGTACTTTTGTGATAGAGATTGAAAGAGGGGAGAGTCTAATATTCGATAAGGGGCTTGCAAATATTCAAAATGATTGAGCTGGTTTTTTTCTTTTGTTAGTAAACTTGTTAAAGAAGAATCTTTTTTTAAGGAGGAAAAAATAAAGAAAGTTTTCAAATAAAATTTGAACCCTAACATCGTTATCATAGAGCTTGAGTAACACCATTTATTCATGGCCAATCTTTTTTGGGAGTAAAATATTTTTTTAGGTTTATTTGTTGTGCCACTGGTAAGGGCAAAATATTTTTCTCCTTGGTGGTTGTGATAAAAATTTTCAATATTTTTCTGAGTGTAAGTATCATAAGGGTGGATTTCTTGGTTTTGAATAGTCAATTTCTTTCGAAGGATTACCTGTTTCTTTTGATAATGGATGATTGTCATTTTCTTTTGAAGAAAGATAAGTATATTGAAAAAATAAAAAGAAATTGAAATTAAAACTCTTGAAAGATAATTTATTAAAGATCTCATACTGCAATCTTTATTTATATTTCGTATTGTATTTTATTGTAGGACTCTTTAAATAAATTGGCGAATGTCTCAATCTCGCCAGTCGAGTGCTGTTCTTCGTCGTAGGTTATGGTTATGTCGTGGCAGTTTGACGTATGGATGGAGAGAGAGAGAGAGTGCTTTTGGTGTAGGTTGGCGATACCATTTATCTTAGTAAAATAATGACCCATTCCAGTACTATTTTTTGAATCATCGATATGACTTAATATGGTGGAAGCATAATTGATGAAGGGTCTTCTGAGATAGAGTTTTGTAAAGATTTTTTCGATGAAATTTAATTTTTTATAGAAAGGAATACTGAAGAGTTCTCCATTTTTTAAAGCAGCCCTTTTTTGTTTTTTTATATTTAACAGAGACTCTTTAGTTGTTGGTAAGAAACAATCGTGAATTCTCGCTCTTCCAAGACCATTTCCAAAACCTTGATTAAATTTCTCTCTAATATTAACGGGAAGCCAGATACTTACTCTTTTAATTCCTGGTTTAAATTTTCTTATTGTTTGAAAGAGGCATTGAATAAGAATATCATTAGGGAAAAGCTCTTTTTTAACAAGCTTTAATTGAAAGGCTAAGTATTTTCTTTTAGAGGAGATTTTTTTTTTATTGGCTAAGGGACTGGCCGGTAGTAACCCTCCATATTCAGAGTTGGCTTTTTTGTGAGTGAATTTTTTTAGCTGAAGAGGTTGAGATATTTCGCTCAATTTTTTATTGGCAGATAAAGAATCAAATTGATATGTAATCCAAGAAAAAAGGCTTAAGGCATCAGCTAAGAGGTGATCAGCTTTGACTACTAGTATTTGAGTTTCTTCTAAATTAATTAATATCTGAGTGATAAGTAAGGCTTCTTCTTGATATTTTTTTGAATTGATTATTTTATAGATTTCATTTTCATAGTTTTGAGAAGTGCAGTGAATTTCTGATATTTGGAAATTTTCGAACCCCTTTTTCTGCCAGGTTTGATCGATGAAGAGACAGCTCGATTTGGGATAGTGCTGGAATGCCTTTTGAGCTCCTCTAATGAGTTGACTGAGGTTTATCTTTTGTTTTAGTTCTAAGAGTAAAAAGTATTCTGTTGGCCTTAAAGGATGTTTGGCCTGTTCTAAAATAGAGTCCGCTAAATAGGGTTCTCGAAATATTTCTAGATTGACCTTTCCACCCTATAAGAGCTTGATTTAGCCGATATGATATCACGTTTCATTAAGAGCTGCTCTTTTATTCCCGCTGGTTGAATCATAGGGCGGAGTTCAAGCCACGACTTTCTTGGGTTCATGTGGTGGACCCTATGCATGGATAATCCAAAGGAGAACCAAAACCAAAAGGAGCCAAGATAATTGTGAGATCGCTCTTCCTGTGGACCTGTTGAATGCCCTTCGTGAGTTTTGAGAGCAAAGGGGTACCAAACGAGAAATGAGTTTAATACTTGGGCGGGTACCAAGCTATAGAGGACTCTTTCAACACCAACAAAGTAGGCTATGGTTCCGTAAAATATTATATAGGTGATATAAGTAAAAATGATCTCAATGATAAATTTTTTATTTATCATATTATTTCTTTTTAGCCACAAAATCCAAGAGTGAGGCATATATAAGGCCCTAAAAGGGAACTCCCAAAAGTTGTTCATTTTTAAAATGAGGTCGGGATCTTTTCCTTCAATATTAGTGTAAGCGTGATGATAGCGATGAGTGATTTTAAGAGTTATGTGAGGGATAGCGATAGGGAGAAAGCTAAGTCGACTCCAAAAATTGTTTTCTTTTGGAGTTGTTCCCAAATTATCGTGAGATCCTTCATGCCCCATGGATGAAGCGACAAAGAGGATATAAGTTCTTATAAGAATTTCTGCTAGGTACTCAAGAGGGTGAGTCAGGTCGACAAAATAGAGGAGTGTGCTACTTGAAACGAGAGTGACGATAATGATCTTATTTATGAAGTAAATAGTTGATTTTTCTAGGTTTTTCATCATTAAAAAATCTCTTTATAAGGTTGAGAATAGGGACGAGATTTCAAGCTCCGATTAATTGTAGCACAAATAATTGGGTTGATTTATTTAGGGAGTATTTTTTTCATATTTGTTAAAAAGGCTTTCATTATATGATTGAGACCTAGATTATTGGGGTTAATTTCTTATTAGAACACCTTAGACTGTTAAATATGCAAAATGACTTATCTCATTTAAAAAGCTCTTTGATTCGCCACGATACCTCTACGACTTGTTATTGGAAAATGGCTCCTACTCATCCTCATCAAATGAAAGATAGAGTTTTGTTTTTGAATGGAGCTCAAAGTGCTTCTTTTGTATGGCAGCCGATAATACCATTTTTAGAATCAGAAAAAATGATGTGTTATTTTTATGACTTTTTTGGACGTGGAGGGTCAACGACTGAAAAAAATGACTTGGGCCTAGAAGATTACAATAATCAATTAGATCAGCTCATTTCTAGGGGCATGGATGGGCAAGTTGATTACATTGTTGCGCTCTCTTGGGGAGGTGTTGTTCTTTCCCAATATTTTTTAAAAAAGAAATTACCTCTTAAAGGGGTCATACTCATTTGTCCTGGAGGATTGTGGGGTCCTTCTATTGTTGAAACTTTATTTGTTAAAAATAAGTTTGTCAGAAAGAGATTGATGAAAAAAGATCCAAGTTTTTTTATAAAAAGAGAAATGAAGAAATGTTTTTTTTCTGATATTCCTGAGGGCTTTTTGAAAAATTATTATAATCAAGTGGCCGTAAACTCTAACTTTATGAGAAGCGTGATAAGTAGTTTATGTTCTTATCCCTTAATGAATAGGAAGTATTATTTAAATTTGATTAGTCATGTGCCGAAAGCATTGGTTCTTTGGGCGAGTCACGATAGAAAGATTTCTACCTATTTTTCAAAAAAAATGCTTGCAGGTCCCAACGTGACTCATCAGTGTTTGGATAAATCAGGACATCTCCTTACCTGGGAGCAGTCCAAAAAAGTAGCAGAGTTATTAGTGAATTTTGTGGGGGAGAATAAAATTGTTAGAGCTTAGAGGTTGGTTTTTTGATCAATGCCATAAAAATGATTTGAAGTTTCTTTTAATTGGACTGCTATGCTTAGCTAAGGTCTTTAGATTGAAAGTATAAACCAAAGCGGTAAACAGTGATAAATACATCTTTTGGTTGCATGGACATTATTTTAGAAAAGAGCAACCGCCCTTTGGTTGAACATCTCGTTTTTGAAAAAAAAGGAAGAGCTCACAAGCATAGAGAGTTTGAAAGTTTTTACGTTATATCAGGAAAAGGGCAGGTAGTGAGTGGAAAGGATGTCTATGATGTTCGAGAAGGAAGTTTAATTACCATTCCGCCAGAAACTTTCCATTGGATGATTCCATTGCAAGGTCAATTGCTAGAAGGGTTTCTTTGGTATCATGAAAAAGAGTTAGATATAAAGTAAGAGATGATTTCAAGTTATAGTTTGTATGTCTCATGTTGGCGTTTCTCGCTGATTGAGGGATCACCAAGTGTCAGTGTATTTTCATTATTTTTGCACCCCATTGCCTTCAGTATTGATGGTCGTATTATTTCTGCTTTTGTCATTATTTGAATCTTCATCAATTTCTGTTTGCATATTTTGGTCTAAGCATTTTTTCCATTCTTTGGCTTTTAATTCGTTTTTACTAAGTAGACAGGCGAACTTGTCAAAGGATATTAAGACTCCATGAAAAGAGCAATTCATCTTTCCAACATAAACAATTTGCTCGGGAAAAACTAATAGTTCACTATTCTTTACATCATTGGATCGGGAGCAATAATCAGAATCACTTTTGAAGTTGACTATTGACTCATTTTTTAAACATAGGTTTGTATTTATAGGATCTTCTACAAAGTCAGGCTTGTTACAAACAGCATTATCTTTTTTAGGGTATTCGCTTACTTTATCTAGCTTCACGCAGAGTTTTGAATAAAAAGCCCTACTGCGCGGAGGAGATAGAGTTGTCAAATCATCTACGCAATCTCCTCATTTCCCTAATAATGGAGGTTATCGGATTAAAATAGAGGGTAAAGTGCTAAAAGTTGGAACGTATCTCATTTTCTAAATAAGGCTTCTCTTTAGAAAACGCATCAATCTGCATTCCAACGACTAGGAATATTTTCATTTTTCTTTCTTTACGATATTTCCAATGTAAACAATCTAAGACAATCAACAGAGGGACTCTATCTTGCCTAAGCCCCTAGTGGCCCTAAATAATCCTAACTAAAAGCTAAAAGAGAGATGCTTTTCATGCCGAAAGTGCTTTATCGAAAGAATTTAGTATAATGTAGTGTCGCCAAATCTTGTTATTTGTCCAGACAGAAGTAATTTTTGGTTATAAATTGTAAAAACAATTCCTTTTTGTGCTATTTTGGTGTGCTGTTTTTTACACAAAGTTTTCTTCCAAGATAAATGATTGCCTCCTCTTTTAAAACAGCTAGTAATTTTTTTCTTAATAATATTAATTTCTACTCTGTGATCTCCTTCAATATAGCCGAGTAAACCATTACCAAAATAATCTGCAAGATGACCCATGCGAAAAGATTTAATGAGGCTGTGACCACTGAACCATCTTGGTTTAGGAATATCGAGAAGAGATAAAAGGGTTGGCACGACATCCCTTTGGCTTGCAGAAAAATTGAGATTCTTTTTCTGTAAATGAGGTTGTTCTGGTACGGAAGTGATTAAAAAAGGAATCAAGAATCGTTCGTAAGCTGACTGTGAAAGCCCAGAGCTATGGTCTGCCAATAGAATGAAAATTGTTGGTTTAAAATGAGCAGAGTTTTTATATGAACTAAAGAAATCTTTTAGAGCTTGATCTGAAAAATACAAAAGACTATCTCTTATATCTTCCGTGTTTTTATTGCCAAATTGAGGGATTATCTCTTCTGGGATTAAACTATCATGAGTGCTATTTGTATTTATTGCAACTAAAAAAGGCTGCTTCATTACCTTCATCCTTGATAGAGCAAAATCATAAATATCTGGATCATGGAGGCCCCAATTGTTTGGCGTATATCTATTCGGAGGAATTTGTTCTTTACCAAAATCTGATTCAAAACCTATTTTTCGTGTAAATGCCCCTACTTTAGATGTATCTCGATGTGTTCCCTGAATGAAAACAGAACTCCAGCCAAGTTCTTTAAGTAAGGAGGGTAAACAAGAATAATTAAAATCTTGCATAGGTGAGGAAGGAATGCTCTGGCCAAGTGGATTTTGACTTGAACAAAATACACTAAAAAGACCCTCTGAAGTTCGTGTCCCATTCGCAATCATATCTTTCGTACTAAAAGATTGGTGTTTTAATTGATCAAAGAATGGTGTTGTTGAGCGCTTGCCCCCGTAGGACTTCATGTGAATTGCTGGCCAACTTTCTAAAAAAATAAAAACAATATTGTAATTTTTAGGTTTTTTATTTTTTATTTTGTCTTTTTCTTTGAGAAGGGAAGGGGAAGCCAACATCTGTTTTAGTATTTTTAGTTGTTGTGCTTTAGTTAGTTGTAAATCCTTTGATGAATGAGAAAAAAGGTTAGACACCGAGTCAAAGTTGCCTTTTCGATAAGGGCGGAAAGTATACCTTGTCGCATTATAAGCACCGTTTTGAGCAATAACTCCCTGAAGATCAGAGCCTATTCTATAAGCACTAATAGGGGATAAAGGGAGATCATTAATATTGAATCTAATTTGAGCAACGCTGAAAAAGAGTAAGACAATAAAGCAAACCTCTAATTTAGGAGAAAGCACTCCCTTCTTTTTCGTACAACCACTCCATTTTAGAGATATCCAACCTCCCAATAGAGGGAGAAATAGGGCCAGGAAGATTAGCAAGGCTGAACTATTTAAAAATGTTAAGAACAATTCTTTGGCAACAGGCAAAGCATGTTTTAATTCATAACCTAAATGTCTTCCGGATTCCTTAAAATAGATAATATCACTTATTTGCAGCCCAACGAGAATAAAAAGACTTGGCTGTAGCAGCCAACCTAATCTCATGCTTATTTTTAATCGTAAAATCAACCAGGTAAAAATAAAAGGAAGGGCAAGAAACTGATTGGCTAAAGATAAATCAAATCTCAGCCCCCAGATCAAAGCATAAACAATCTCTCCCCATGAAAGCGTAATAAAATATTCTCTATGCACAAAGACAAAGAGTGTTTTTAAAAAAACACTTGTCATTAATAAAGTAACTAAACCAACAAAGTAAAACCTTATGAGTACCAACACGATAAGCCCCTCTATAACTAATCTTCAAACTCTAGGCTATTTCTAAAAACACCCGTCACACATGCCTCGCCTTTATCGTTTTTCTTCTTCATTATCAGATATTTACACGCTTTGCAATTTGACCATCTCTATTTAACCAGCAGTTTCTAGCGGTGGTCAAATTGCTTCTAATAAGTCTTTAGTCTGTTCTGTGTTTCGGTAGGGCGAGGCAGGAATTTACTTAGTTCATGGTTTTTTAAATAGAGAAGGGAAGAAAGATTGTTAGAGAAGGTTCTCATTATTTCGAATAAGCTTTCGATTTATTTTGTGGAGTAGCCCATTTAATAAATACTAAGGAATGAAAAAAATAATCCCTCTTTCCTCATTTTCTTACCCTCTAACTCCTGTTCTTTTTCAAAGACTCGCCCTGCTGGTGTGCCTCAATCCTCGCTATTCTTGGCAGCTCTTGACCATTTCCACGAAGCTAGTTAAGGAGAGATGGTCAAGGGCGATGCCTCGTAAGTAGCGAGTCTCAAAGGAAAATTTAAACAGGGGCGAGGTTTTAGTGGCGTTTATCGGATAGAAGTGTTGATTACTTAAGAGACAAAATAAAACTTGATGGAACTAGGTTGTGCTGGAAAGCGACTCAAAAGTTAATTTGCTTTGGAGGCTTGGACCTTCTGAATAAATACTTAGAGTAAATACGATAGGATTCACCTGGATATTCGGAAAAGTTTTTAAGAGGTTTTTAATGGATGCTTCTAATTTTTTAGAAAATCTACTCGGGGAAAAGCCTATCGGCAACTTCTCTTATGTCACCTAGCTTGCCGTCTTTGCTGGAGCGGGCAACCTGATTCGAACAGGCGACCTTCTGCATGGCAAGCAGACGCTCTACCAACTGAGCTATACCCGCAAGAAAGATAAGACGGCATCTTAGGCTTTTGCTTTATTGAATGTCAATGCTTTCATAGTTGATCAAGTGACCTTCTCGCCCTCTTAGGCGCCCAGAAAATTTAAAGCTTTCAGGGTTGTAAGCTAAAGACTTTCCTTTACCACCGGGAAGATCGACGACATATTTGGGGAGCATCCAGCCTGAGAGGTTATTTTTTGTGGCTTCGTAGATTTGCCGCCCTCGTTCGATGCTGAGGTAAAAATGCATGGCTCCTCGTACGCGATCGGGGTGATGGAGGTAGTAAGGTTGCACTCCCGTATAGGCTAGTTTTTTAAAGAGGGAGATGAGTGCTTTAGGGCTATCATTGACTCCTTTAAGGAGAACGGATTGAGACATGAGATGGACGGGGAGTTGACGGAGTTTTTTGAGGGTTTCACTGACCTCTTTTTCGATCTCCTCTAAATGATTGCAGTGAATGACAATCGTGACTGCAAACCTTTTAGTGAGGTCTTCTAAGAGATTGAGAAGTTCGCTGTCTATTCGCGAGGGAAGAATAGTGGGAACACGGGTGTGAATTCTGAGGAAGCGAAGAGATTTAATTTCTTTTAGAGAAACTGTAAGTTGGGTGATTTTGTCACTAGATAAAATGAAAGGGTCGCCTCCCGTTAAAATGACTTCTTCTATATCGGGGTTCGCAGCGATATAGGCTAAGCTTTTTTCAAGGTCGGGGCGTATCCAAGGGTTTTGGTGAAGCTCATTTTTTCTAAAGCAGTAACGGCATTGGACTGGGCAAGCTGTTGTGGGCATCCACAAAACCCGGTTTTTGTAGCGATGAATAAGCTGATTGGTGCGAGCGTAAGCTTGGTCGCTAATAGGATCCTCTAGGCCATCAGGACAATGCTCATCTTGGTGAGGGACAAATTGTTTCCACAGAGCCGAGTGGGGACCTTTTTCTTTAATCTTTTGGGCCAATGGACGGGGAATTAAGATTGGTTGAGTGTAGGTTTCAAGGGGAATCTTTAAAAATTGGCTTAATTCGAAAGGGGACTTAATGGCTTCGGCGAGCTCTTGCTTCCAATGTTTCATTTTGTTTGCTTGCGGAGGTCTTTTTGATACTGCCATTGACCCCATGCCGCACACCCTCTTATTAAAAGAGCTCCGTAAATCGACATACCCAAAAAATGGAGCAGTACTTCGTGTGTGAACATAGCACCGGACTCTGTGAGGGCAAAGTACATCCACTTGAGAAGGGCGAGGTGGAGAAGAATAATGATCAACTGCTGTAATCTTAAGGACCAATTATTTTTATTAAGAATCTTTTGCATAGGAGCTATTTTTTGAAGTTTTTATCAAGCCTTGTTGGCGCAGGCAGTGTACTGCTTCTCTAAAAATTTAGCAAGGCGTAATCACTTGATTTGGCGAGCAGTTTTGAGTCGTTCCTGGATTTCTTGAGCATTGAGTTCTTTAATTTCAGAAATTTTTTTGAGGGCAAAAAACTTGTAATGATTGCTTAGTAGGCAGAGGGCGTAGAGGATATGACCTTCTGGCATAGGTAAAAAGCTGACCGGGCGGATAGGACGAAAGAGACTTCTATGGCTTCCCCCTTTGTAGAGGATATCGACAACGGCTTGGCTTCTTGTCTTTTTAATAAGTGGTTTTAGCTTGTTGGGAATTTCTTCAAAGGCGTTTTGATGAAAGTCTGAACAGTGAAAGAGCAAGCTTTCACGGAGGATGGAAGGTTGTTTTGGGTTGTCTTTTTTTACTTTGAGTAAACCCAGGGTAAAGAGTTTAAGACAGGCCCAGGCGTCGTCGAGAGCTCGGTGATGGTTTTCGAGTTGAATACCTAAGCTATGGCTCAAGTCTCCGAGTTTGTGGCTCTTTTGGTTGTGGAAAACCTGACGACTAAATTTGACGGTGCAGTAAACGGCATTGTTAGGCAGTGGGTGAGGGGAGTGGTGAAGGGCCAAGAGAAGAAAGCCCAAATCGAATTTAGCATTGTGGGCAATGAGAGGAAGTTCATCGACAAAACTTAAAAAACGGGGAAGAATTTCTAAAAGGGAGGGCTGCCCTTTGAGGTCGAGGTCATTGATGCCGTGAATGGCCATGGCTTCTTGGGGAATCGGTATTTTAGGATCGATAAGTTGATCAAAAGTCTCGATTCCTCTAGGTGTAATTTTGACGGCGCTTAGTTCAATAATTTTGTCGAATAGAGGAGAGAGACCGGTTGTCTCCAAGTCTAGGGCGATGACACCACGAGGAAAAACTTGCAGGAGTTCGGTGAGCTCTGGCTCGGGAATCTCTAAGGATGTCATAGGTTTACTGTCTAGTGTTAGGCTTCTGTCGCATTGACAAAGGGGCCCTCTCCTCATTAAAAAGTTCTAAGCTTGATCGGACATTAGCTTAAAAACGAACAGGATACAAATTCCATGAAGAAATGTGATGTTGTGGTTATTGGTTCAGGGCCTGGTGGTTATATTGCCGCTATTCGTGCAGCCCAACTGGGAAAAAAAACGGCGATTGTTGAAGAAGATAAAATGGGCGGTGTTTGCCTCAATCGTGGTTGTATTCCCACTAAGGCCGTTCTCAAATCAGCTCACGCTGTTCACGAGCTAGGTGATTTGAAAGAGCTAGGTATTAATGTCGATGTCAAAGGTCTCAATGGGGCCCAAGCGGTTAAGAGGGCCAAAAAAATCTCAGCTAAAATCTCCAAAGGCGTCGAATACCTCATGAAAAAAAATAAAATTGAGGTTTTTAAAGGCACTGGAAAATTGAAATCACCAACTTGTGTGGATGTTGTCGATTCCAAAGGTCAATCTTCTGTCGTCGAGGCAAAGCATATTATTATCGCTACGGGTGCTCACTACCGTTCTTTTCCAGGGCTCGAGCACGATGGGAAGCGCTTAATCGGGGCTTGGGAAGCTATTAAGAGGGAAGAGCTCCCCAAGTCTATCGGTATTATTGGCGCTGGCGCCATCGGCGTAGAGTTTGCTTATTTTTGGAATGCTTTTGGCGTTGATGTGCACATCTTTGAATTGCAACCCCGTTTATTGCCCATTGAAGACGCGGACTCCTCTGAAGAGGTTGAAAAAGCTTATAAAAAATATGGAATTAAAATGTCTTTGGGAGTGGAAAGGGTCTCGGCTGTCAACAATGGCAAGGGCGTGATTGTGACCGCCGTAGAGAAGGGAAAGCCGGTTGATTACAAATTTGAAATGGGGCTGATTGCTGTGGGCATGACTGGCAATATTGACAATATCGGTTTGGAAGCCGTTGGTGTTCAAACCGAGCGCGGCTTTATCAAAGTCAATGGTATGGGGCAAACAAACGTCCCCCATATCTATGCTATCGGCGATGTCGCCGGTCCCCCTTTACTGGCTCATGCGGCTTCCCACGAAGGGGTGATCGCAGCAGAGCACTTGGCAGGGCTTAAGCCCCATGCCTTAGATAAAATGAATATTCCCGGTTGTACTTATTGTCAGCCCCAAGTGGCGTCTGTGGGTTATACCGAGCGGGCTCTTAAAGAGCAGGGGATTGAGTACTCGGTAGGAAAAATGCCTTTCCAGGCCAATGGTAAAGCTGTCGCTAGTAATGAGACATCCGGTTTTGTAAAAACATTACTTGGTGGGCATGGTGAGCTACTGGGCGCCCATATTGTGGGGGCGAATGCTACAGAACTGATTCACGAGTATGTTCTCTTTAGAACGATGGAAGGAATAGACGAAGAAATTTTTTCGACTGTTCACCCTCACCCAACCCTTGGAGAGTTCCTCGCTGAAGCTGTCCTGGCGGCTCGCGGAAGGGCCTTAAATTTTTAATAAAGCATAGAAGATAAGGGAGATGAAATATGGCTAAGCATGAAGTTGTAATGCCTCAGATGGGGGAATCGATTACTAACGGTACCATCACCAAGTGGCATAAAGGGCCTGGGGATAGCATCGAAATTGATGAAATTCTTTTAGAAATTTCCACTGATAAAGTGGAATCAGAAATCCCCTCTCCTATAGCCGGTCGAGTTGAAGAGGTGAAATTTCCAGAAGGGGAAACGATTGATATCGGTATTGTTATTGCTGTGATTGAAGATGACCTTTCAGTTCCTTTTGGAGGGGGTGCTGCGACTGAAGCACCCAAGCCAAAAGCTTCTCAACCTGAAACCTCTAAGGTTCAAACCTCTGCGCCGGCAGGAGCCCCCGTTATTGCCGAAGTGGCAGAAAAGGAAACTTCTACTAAAGGACGTCGATTTTATACTCCTTTAGTAAAGGCTCTAGCTAAAGAGCACGGAGTGGCTCTTTCTGAATTGGTGAATATCCAGGGAAGTGGTGCTGGCGGACGAGTGAATAAAAGTGATTTTATGAATTATCTAGGCAATCGAGGAGGAGCTTCGGCGGCTTCTCTACCAACAGCTAGGCCGGCTACCCCTGTTTTTGCTTCAGGGGAAAGGGTTGAGATTGTGCCTATGGATAATATGCGTAAGGCGATCGCTCGCAATATGGTGGCATCAAAGCAAATTTCTCCTCACGTAAACTCTATTGACACTGTCGATATGACTCGTTTGGTAAAATTTAGAGAGGGAATTAAGCACGAGTTTAAAAAACAAGAGGGTTTTGCCCTCACCTACACTCATTTTGTTCTCTATGCTTTAGTTCAAGCGTTGAAAGAATTCCCTTACGTCAATGCCTCTATCGATGGAGACAATATCGTTCTCAAGAAAGATATCAACTTAGGTTGTGCTGTTGCTGTTCCCGGAAATGGTTTGGTGGTCCCCGTTATCAAGGGCGCTGATGGTCTCAACCTGACGGGCTTGGCCCGAAACCTTAATGTCCTGGTTGAGAAAGCACGGGCCAAAAAATTGGGGATGGATGATTTAAGTGGCGGGACTTACACTTTTACTAATAATGGAAGCTTTGGGATCTTGGCGGCAACCCCGGTCATTCTTCAGCCCCAGCTGGGTATCTTTTGCGTAGGAGCGATAAGAAAAGCTCCTGTCGTAACTCAAGACCAGGCCATTGCCATTCGAGATATTATGTATGCTACCCACACTTACGATCATCGTTTGATTGATGGTGAGATAGGTTCTAAGTTTTTAAAGCATGTTATTAATACGCTTGAAACGATGGAGCCCACTCTATTGCTTTAATTTTTGGGTCCAAGTAAGTTCACTTTCTTGCTCCTTGCTTGGCTTGCCCATTAAGTGTGGGTTTAGGAAATTTAACAGATTGTGCAAATAAACATAAATAGACCTTAATTTACCCATTAGTTTTTCTAATATTTTTTTTTAATTCTATTAGACAGGCTAAAAAATCTTGATTTTTAGCTAGCTTAGGCGTACAAATCGGTTTAGTGAGCTCAGAAAATTTCAAAAACCTGAGCTTTTTTAAAAAAAATTTTCAGTGAGTTAGAAATGAAAAATATTTTTATTCTTATATTCTCTATTTTTTTGTTAGGGACAAGCGCCTCGGCTTTAGGTCGTGATTGCTATTCAAAAGTCTTAAAGGGCTATCGTTTTGATAGCACTTCTTTTCAGATCTATTCTGAAGAAGTCGCTGAATTATTTGAAGGGCAAGCCTCTCGTGCTTCTGTTTTGGCGATTTATTTATTAGAAAATGAACTTGGGTGTGAGGAGGGAGAACTCGCTCCTTTGAGCATTGGCTGTCAAACGATTGTTCCCGGTAAGCCGCTCTCTAAAGCTTGTTACGCTGAAAGCTCTAGGGGCTATTTTTTCATTACTGTAGACATGTTACAAAATGTCAATTTGGTTTTTAATCGCTTTGATTAGTGGGGTTAGTCCCAGCGGTTAAAAGTGATGATGTAGTTTTTAAGCATGTCTCGGCTGACAAAGAAATAGCCGAGGTTTGTTTCAACGTAGCAAAGACGAGAATGGCCCTCTCCATTGAGACGAGAACAATGGCTCTGGCTACGACCTAAGGGACCTTCGCCAAAATTGATATCTCGGCGAGAGCAGCCTATCTTGTTTGCTACCATGCGAATAGCGTAGATAGCTTCTGCTAAATAGTCTTTGCCAAAATTGGGCTGAACTTCGTCAGCATAAAGAGTAAAAGAGTGGGAGTCTTGAGAAAAATTGACTGTCAGCTTAGCTAAGCACTTTTGAGGAGAGGCATGAGTATTAAAAGAGAGGGTCAAAAAAAGGAGGCTGAGAGCAAGTTTCATGGTCCAATTCCATATAAAAGGTGATCATGCTGCGCAGGTAGTTATACCCTGACTTGCTTTGGGGGTAAAGTTAATCTCTAGAACTTTTATAAACGTGAAATAAGTAAGTTTGCTTTGCGTTGTTAAATCTTAACACGTTTTTAATAATAAAATTAGGTTAACCTAAAAAAAAATATTAGAAGAACTGATCTCTTAAGATATATAATAATAGTGCGTCTCGAAACAATTCTTTGTGGGAAGGTTTCATGAAATTGATGACTGCGCTGTCTCTCTTGTGGATTTCTCTTGCTACCCAGGCCGTAAATCACTACTACCCGACCCAGTATAAAAAAGCTTTTGCCAAAAAAGCTTACCGAGGAGAAACGCTTCGTCGAAAGCTGTTTAAACTTCTTTCCTATAAGCACATAAAGAGTAGTCGAGGGAAAGATGACGTGATCTCTCCTTCTTGTACGGGTTCGGGGACCTGCTACGGTCATAAGATTCTTAGCTATAGAGGAGCGCGCAGGGTTCTTTTCGGGAAGCTTCATTTGGACGAAGATTCGCGAGGCTACTTTATTAATGATGTTTATTGCCGCAAAAAAATCACCAAAGAACAAACCAAGATTGGTCCTCGTATTATTCCCAATATTAGGATTATTAATTGTGAGCACACCTGGCCTCAGTCGAAGTTTACGAAGGCTTTCCCTAAAGATCTACAACGCTCAGATCTTCATCACCTCTACCCTGTCGATAGTCGTGCTAATAGTGCTAGGGGAAATCTTGAATTTAATGACATTAATGGTGGAACAGAGCTTAGTGATTGTAACGGCTCTTACTCTTCAAGGGAAGGTTTTGAACCCCCCTCGGAGCACAAAGGGAACGTCGCTAGGGCCATATTCTACTTTTCTGTTCGCTATAAAGCCCCTATCTCTGAACGGCAAGAGGAAGCGCTTCGGCGCTGGCATATTGAGGACCCTGTCGATGCTGAAGAGAGAGAGCGCAATAACTGGATTCACAAGGTTCAAGGGAACCGGAACCCTTTTATCGATTACCCAAGGCTCATTTCTCTCGTCCAAAACTTCTAAAGGCTTTAATTCCAAAGTTGTTCTAAGCGCTCTTTGATGCGCTTTTCAGTGCCGACCTCTGAGGGGTAGTAAAACTGGGGCACTTCTTCTGGTGAATAGGATTGATTCACAAAGTGGTGAGGGTGGTCGTGAGGATAGCGGTAGCTTTTGATGTCTGGGTGTTGATTGCGTAGGTGAGTGGGAACTTCGATTGTACTATTCTTTCTGACAAACTCTAAGGCTCGATTGATGGCCATGTAGGAGGCGTTTGATTTCACTGTACTGGCCAGATAAGTAGCACAATGGCCAAGGTTTATTCTGCCCTCAGGCATTCCAATATTTTGAACGGCTATTAAAGTGGCAGTGGCTAAGCTAAGCGCTTGAGGGTCTGCATTGCCAATGTCTTCACTAGCAAAAATGATCATTCTTCGAGCAATAAAGACGGGGTCTTCTCCCCCATCGAGCATGACGGCAAGCCAAAGGAGAGTTGAGTCAGGGTCAGAGCCTCGCATCGATTTGATAAAGGCGCTAATGACATCGTAGTGGCGGTCTCTATTTTTATCGTAATCTCTAGCTTGGCCGTGAATAAGTTCTTGAGCTTCTTTCAAGTCCCAAGTTTTTTTTCCACTAACCTCGAGAGCTTCTAGAGAGTTAAGCGCGCGCCGAGCATCCCCCCCTGCATAGCGAGAAATATAATCTCTCGCTTCTTCGGTGATAGAGAGCTGGAAGCGTTTTTGGGCTTGATCTAAAATAGCTTTAAGAGTTTCCAAGCTGAGCTTTGGCAGCTCGACAAGCTGGACGCGTGAAATGAGAGCGCGGTTGACGCTTACTTTAGGGTTTTCTGTAGTGGCTCCAATAAGGGTGAAATCTCCTGATTCAACATAGGGAAGAAGAGCGTCCTGTTGGGCCTTGTTGAAACGGTGGATTTCGTCGATGAAGATGACGGGCTCTTTTTGAAAGAGATGGCGAACTTCTTGGGCTTCTTTAATGATTTTCTTGAGGTCCTGAACCCCTCCTAAGACAGCATTAAAGGGGAAGAGCTCTTTTCCTGTTCGTTTGGCCAAGAGTCTTGCTAAAGTTGTTTTGCCGCTACCGGGAGGACCCCACAGGATTAAGCTGGGGTGTTGATCGGCTTCTAGAAAAGGGTAGCGTTGAAAAAGCTTTTGATGACCTTTGAACTGGTCCAATTCTTGAGGACGGGCCCGGTGGGCCAAAGGTTGTTGCCCAATGAGATGGGTACTTTTACTATGCTCTGTGTTGAAAAGGTCTGTTTGATATGTTTTTTGTACCATAGCTGTCTGTAGAGTAGGAGAGGTGCTAGAATTCCGTTGACTTCGTAGGTCCTCGATCCTAACTTAGGCATCCCATAATAAAAAGAAAATTTTCCCTAGGGGAGGTTAGGTGACCACTGAAATTAAAGTTCCCATTGATGAGCGTGGTATAGAGAGATCTCTTCGCAAGTTTAAGAGGATGTGCGAAAGCTTCGGTGTGGTTCGTGAGTACCGCAAGCGTCAAGAATACAAGAAACCTTCTGTGCGTTTAAAAGAAAAGACAGAAGCGGCAGAAAAAAGACGTCTTAAATCCCTTCGCAAAGTGAAAAGAGGAAGAATCTAGCCTCTTAATATAATCTTGAGAATCGAGTTCCAGCGATTGTGCATGATCTTAGCAATAGATGTAATGCTTTTGGGAAGGTTGTGATTCCCTTTAGTGATTTTCATATGAAATGTGTTCCAAGCCATATTGAGATTCTCTAAACGTTTGAGGATAAAAGGAATACGTTTTTCTCTGATAATATGTTCTTCAATGAGTCTAAAAAAGTGGTGCCAAGCAAAATCAAAGTCTTGCTTGAGTTTTTCCTTTAAAAGAAAAGTTTGAATTAGCTCTGAAGTCGACGACATTTTGTAGAGGATGGGCTCGAGTTTGGTTTTCCCCCTAAAAAGGGGAAAGTAATGGGTGTTGACAGTGATGAGGTATTCTTCCACTCCATGCATAAATTTGTAATTATCAACGGCCATTTCATCGAGAGAGTGGATTAGTGTCATGAGAGAGCTGATTTCTTTTTCATGTCTCAATTGAGAAAAGTTGATGCGATCCCTATGCATGGAGAGGAGTAGTCTATCGAGTTTTCGAGATTGAAGGTAAAGCCCCACAACGGCGTCAACACAGTCTGATTCGTTATTCTGACAAGAGTGTTGAAAATCTTTAAAGACAGAGCGCATACTGGCTAAATGATCTTTTAGAGGAACTAAATCTTCATGAATAGGGTGAAGTTTTTTTAGTATGTGGTGGTACTCTCGGTTCATGGCCCGTAACTGGGGCACTACGTAACGGTTAAAACTGGCTTTATTAAGATTGAGGGGTTTGCCGTCATAGAGATAGTAACTGCTATTAGGGACGGCGGAAAGAGCGCACGGAAAGTAGAGAGAGAATGCTAGAAGAAGCCAACGCTTGATCATCTTAGCTTTAGTGTCTGATGGTTGTTTGGCAATGTCAAAAACCTGAGTGGATTAGGCTGCTTTGTAGGGGGGTTTGTTTTGGGAGAGAATACTGATTTCTTCAATTTTATCTAAGGATGAAAATTTTAAGTGATTGGGAGTTTGGTAGAGACTTTTAAAGGGCTTTAGCCAACAATCCTCTTCCAAAATAAAGCTGATATCCCTTTCTTGTCCTGCATTTTTATCTTTAACGAGGGATTGGGGAAACAGCCCTAAAGGGACCGAGCTGAGTTCAAATCGCCAATTGGTATTTTTTGGTAATTCACCTGAAAAAATGGCGACTAAGCAAATATAAGCTCCTATTTCACTGGCTTGGATGGTGATTTCACTGTTTTGGTAATTCTTTAGCTTTTGAATCAACTTGTGAGATTCACTCTGCATTTGATCTTTAGTGAGGTTTCTAAAATATTGAATTTTCTCTCGGTGCTTTTGGGTGAGGGCACGTTTTTCTTTTTTACTGAAATTGAGGTCTTTAAAATTGCTCATAAGTGTTTCGGCGACGGTAAGAAGGGGGACACACACTTGGAAGTTAAGGCTTTGAGTAGGACTATTTCTTTTACCACGGTAAAAAAAATGTATTGATCCTTTAAAGCTGGCTCTCTCACTCATAAGAACTCCGCTCTGTTTGATGGAAAAAAGCATAACACTCATTTTCTATCGGAAGAAAGGGCTCTAGAGATTAGGTTTTAAGCAAAATTAAGAGGGGTTAAATCGCCATAATAAGTCGATTGAGTGGAAATAGAGGGCTTCAAAGCAGTCTAAAGGATTACCTGTTTAGGCTTTTTCGATACTGAATTGAAGCTGCTCGCCTTCGATAGAAAATTGGTGAGAGTGTTTTCTCGCTGTTTCCTCTATCAATTCGACTGTCAAAGTTTCCGAAGAAATATAGTCTTTGTGTTCCGAAATAGCAGCGCTCAGTTTCTGAGAGGAGTTGTAGGTGATTTTTATCCGGTCTTCTACGTTGAAACCACTGTCCTTGCGGGTTCGTTGAATTCTATTGACCACTTCTCTGGCCATCCCCTCTTGGATGAGCTCTGGAGTCAATTGGCAGTCAACGGCAATCGAAATAAAACGGTTAGAGAGGGCTTGGGTACCCTCTTTAGCTTCTCGAAAGATGAGAAATTCATCACAGCCAAAGGTTTCTTCTTCAAGAGTTATCTTCCCTTTGAGTTCAAGCTTTCTCAATTGGTCACTAGAAAGGTTTTTGATAAGCTTGATATATTTTCCCATTTTTTTGCCTAAGCGTTTGCCAAGGACGGGAAGGTTGGGTTTAGCGTAAAGGTTCATGTACTTGTCTTCTTTGATGTCGTATTCAACCTTTTTCACGTTGAGCTCTGTTTTAATGTAGACTTCGAGCTTTCTAATTTCTTCAAGAAGGTTTTGGTCTCGATGGATGCAAGTGAGACGGGACAAAGGAGTTTTGACTTTAATTTTTTCTTCAGTTCGCTTTTGTCTTCCCAATAAAATAATCTGTTGCATGCGATTCATTGCTTCTTCGAGAACTCCATTGATTTTGGATTCATCAGCTTCGGGGTAGGGACAAAGGTGAACGGACTCAGGAACGTCGTTTTTATTGGGATAGAACGCTAGGAGCTCGCAATAAATGTGTTCGCTTAAGAAGGGAGCAAAGGGAGCCATGGCCGTACTCACTTCTTTTAGGCAAGTAAAAAGAGTAGTGTAAGCCGCCTTCTTGTCTTTGGTTAATTCCCCCGTCCAAAAGCGGGAGCGATTGAGGCGGATGTACCAATTGGTTAAGTCCTCAATAAAGGTAAAAAGTGCTGGAACGACATTATAAAGGCGGTAGGCTTCCATTTCACGGGAGATATTTTGCTTTAGGGTCTGAAGGTTGGAGAGGATCCAATTGTCCGTGATGTTTGAGGAATCTTGGTAGTGATCAAAGCAGTTCCAATTGTCGAGCTTGGCGTAAGTTGAGAAGAATTTAAAAGAATTATACCAAGGGAGGAGGGCCCGGCGAACCATATCTTTGACACCACTATCGGCAAAGCGCATTTCTTCTGCGCGAACAAGCCCCGAGTTGATAAGGTAGAGCCTCATGGCATCAGCGCCGTATGTTTCCATGAGCTTGTCGGGGGCAGTATAGTTTTTGAGACGCTTGGACATCTTTTTGCCATCTTCTGCCATGACAATTCCGTTAACGATAACATTTTTAAAGGCGGGTTTATCAAACAGGGCTGTGGCTAAAATGGTCAGGGTGTAGAACCACCCACGGGTCTGATCGAGGCCTTCAGCAATAAACTCGGCGGGAAATCCTTTTTCAAACATTTCTTGGTTTTTAAAGGGATAGTGGAGTTGAGCGTAGGGCATAGAACCCGATTCAAACCAGCAATCGAGAACCTCTGTAATGCGCTGGTATTTTCCTTTTTCTCCTTTGACTTGAAAAGTGAGTTGGTCGACAGACTCGCGATGGAGATCGGAAACTTCAAGGCCGGTGTATTTTTTGAGCTCTTCTATAGAGCCTATGCACAAGAATTGATCCGTGACCTCATTGTGCCAAATGGGAAGGGGAGTCCCCCATATTCTATTGCGTGAAATGGACCAATCTCTAGCTCCCTCTAGCCACTTTCCAAAACGCCCCTCTTTGATATGTCCGGGGACCCAATTAATTTGAGAGTTGCTGTTGAGAAGTTTTTCTTTAATTTTTTCAACTTTGACGTACCAAGAGGGAATGGCCTTATAAATTAAGGGAGTGTCTGAGCGGTAGCAAAAGGGATAGTTATGAACAATAGTGGCTTGTTCGTAGAGTTTATTTTCTTCTTTGAGGCGGCGAATGATTTCTTTGTCAGCGTCTTTGACGTAGAGGCCTTGAAAGTCGGATACTTCGCTAGTGAATTTCCCGGCGTCGTCAACAGGGCAGGCGAAGGCCTGGGCGAGCCCTGCTTCTTCCATCGCCCGGTTGTCATCTTCCCCAAACCCTGGAGCGATATGCACGATTCCGGTACCTGTGTCAGTGGTGACGTAGTCATCGTTGAGTACACAGAAAGCCCCCTCTTTTTCAAAGGTCGAGAAATAGGAGAACAAGGGGTAATAACGTTTTCCTTTTAAGTCTGTGCCTTTGATTTTTTTTAAAATTTGATAGTCGCGTTTTTTTCCATAGTGGGCGAGGGCCGCTTCGGCCATATAAACTTTTTGCTTACCTTCTTGAACTAAAACGTAGTCAATATTGGCTCCTGCACATAGGGCTAGATTAGAAGGGAGGGTCCAAGGAGTTGTCGTCCAAGCCGCGATTGAAGCCTCTTCGTCTTTTAATTTAAAGAGTATGGTGACGGCTGGGTCTTGGACCTCTTGATAGTTTTGCCCAGCTTCGAAATTTGAGAGAACGGTTCCTAAAGCTGTTGAAAAGGGAACTACTCGAGTGCCTCGATAGATGAGGTCCTTGTCCCAAAGTTGTTTGAAAACCCACCAGACCGACTCCATAAAGGAGGGGTCCATCGTTTTATAGTCGTTGTCAAAATCGACCCACCGACCGATACGGTTGACTGTACTTCTCCACTCAGAGACGTAGCGGCTAACAATAGAGCGGCACTCGTCGTTGTAACCGGCCACACCTAGTTTTTTGACAGCGTCTTGGGCCGGCATGCCCAATTTTTTATCGATTTCATGTTCGATGGGAAGGCCGTGGCAGTCCCATCCAAAACGTCTTTCTACGTACCTCCCTTTCATCGTCCAATACCTGGGAACGGCATCCTTTAGAATCCCTCCTACTAAATGGCCGTGGTGGGGGAGGCCGGTGGCAAAAGGGGGTCCATCGTAGAAGATATAGGGATCGCCCTTTTTAGTTTTTTCGAGTGATTTTTTAAAAATATTTTTTTCTTCCCAGAACTTGAGAACTTTGTGTTCTGATTCGACAAAAGAAAATGACTCTTGGTTTTTTTGTTCGTGAGTTAAGGGAGCTGTTGGCTGAGACACTGTTGGACTCCTTCACTTGTCCGGTATTTTTTTATTCACCAATAAAGGGTCTGGAGTCTAGCAGAAAAGGTTTCCCTTGAATAGAGGACGCGTTGTGTAAGCCATTGGCGCAGGCAAAGGCTATGGGAGGGAGAATTTTGCCGGAAAAGGGCGAAGAGCTTTTGAGTGGTTAACGTTAGAGACCTTTTGCCCGAAAGGCTAACGTATGAAAATCTTTATGTTTTTTTTGATAACATTGGTGACTGTAGAGTTTCTTTTGAGTTCTTTAGTGAGGGCCCAAGCAGAGCACCCTCCCCTTTTTATTGGTCCCGAAGAGCAAATTCAAAAGCCTGAGAGGGTGCGCTTTAAGGGTCATAAGGTTTCCCGGATCCCCTGGAGCAAGCTCGCTCCCGATGAGTTTTTAGATTTTTCTCTTTGGAAAAAAGCTGCTGCTTTGAAAGAGAGAGAACCCAATTGGCAGCGCAATATTATTGAAAGGGAGATGCGTGAGTTTGTTGGGAGAGTTTTAGAGTGCGTAGGGTCTTGCCGAGTTTATAGAGGTCTTGGGTTTGCTAATGTTAACTATAAATCGGCGATCAGGGAAGGTGATGAAATTATCACGATGGCCAATAGTTATCTTTGGGTCTACCTTTTTGACGGAACTCTACTGAGGCTGTCTCCAGAATCTTCAGTTTCTTTTAAGGAATTAAATATTGGTTTAAAAGAGAATTTTCTTCACGCCCGAATAGACTCTGGTAATGTACTTTGGCTTTCAAGGTATTCTCATAAATTTGAAGTTCAAAAACATAAGGAAACGGATACTATTTTTCTTCCTCTAGACTACTTTGAAGCTAACTTAAAAACGAAAAGACCCGTTATCGATGAAGACAACTTGTTTTCTCTACTCGAAGAGGATCAAGGGACACAATTTAAGTACGAGCGATTGAACCGTTTGATTGAGGAAAATAACGAAACTATTTTTAAAAAGCCAACCTATTCTTACCTCGTTTTTCACAATGGAACGGTTTTTGGAAAAAATTTGTCGGCAGAGTTTATTGTTCTTATTGGCGATAAAAGTTACCTAAAGTTGAGAGGGCAGAAACAACTTAAATTGCAGGGAGGGATAGATTTTTCGAAAGCTATCTTTTATTTTCGTGGTTTTGAAAATCGAGATGAGCGAGAACTTGAGCTCGATAGGTGGTATGAAATAGGGGAAAAAGGTCGTCAAGTTAGTGAGTACGAACAAAAACAACGTTTTTCTGTGGGTGAGTTTTTAACCAGTAATATCCCTACTATTTTCATTGCTCGAGAACTAATGGCCAAAAGATATTCTCCTTTTGCTCACGATAGTATGACTTCTAAAGAGTTAGCTTTAAATTTTGGGTATCGGCAATGGACTTCTATTGAAGAGGGAAGTGATGGGGATTTGGAGCGTCGAGTGGCTTATTTAAAAGAATACACTCGTCGCTCGGAAACCATGAACCTTCTGGTTGGAGAGCAGTTTCGTCGCAAGCTTAAAAAGAGAGGAGAAAGTCTTAAAAAATACACTTATGGGCCGCATTTTTACTCGAGGGCCATTCACGATTATTATACTTTTCGAAATTCGAACCAAAACTTTAACGGTCAAAAGGAGGAGTTGAACTCGACTCTTAAGCCTTTTTGGAAAAAAATACATGGAATCCGGTGATAAATATCAATTGATCTTAGCTAGTCATAGCCCTCGTAGAAAAGAACTCTTAGCTTATTTAGGTATCCCTTTTCGAATTCTGGGGAGTGGCATAGAGGAGGTCGCTACTCGATCGAAGCCAACAGATATTGTAGAGGAGCTGGCTATCTTAAAAGGGGAAGATGTTTGGGGGACTCTTGCGAGAGAGCAGGACTTTGGTAAGGTTTTTTTTCCTCTCGTGGTGAGCTCTGATACTTTGGTTTCTCGAGAGGGGAAAATTTATGGCAAGCCGAAAGATAGAGCTCACGCCCGCCAAATGCTCTATGAATTGAGTGGGCAAAAACACCTGGTGGCGACAGGAGTCTGCTTAATAGCTCACGACCGGCAAACGGCGAAGGTTAAAAAAAAGAGCTTTGTTTGTACGACAGAAGTTACTTTTGACCCTATTACAGAGGATGTTCTCGAGCTTTATCTTGATACGGGGGAATCTTTAGACAAAGCGGGGGGCTATGGTGTTCAAGGCAAGGCTTTGAGCTTTGTTTCCCATTTGAACGGCTCCTACTCCAATGTCGTTGGTTTTCCTGTGAGTGACTTTATCTTTCACTTAAAGGAATTCTTAGGTTTGCCGAGAGATCAAAGAGGGGATTGGCGCAAGTTTTTTTTGCACTGTGCTGGTAAAATCTAGAGATAAGCGGATTGTCATCAGCACTTCTTTCGTCGATTATAAAAAGGAGAAATTGTTTTTCAAAGAGAGGCTTTGAAAGGGGCTTTATCGACAATGAAAATGTGGCCAGTGGTATTAGTTAGTGCAATGGTTTTGAGCTTTCAGTTTGAGAGCCGACTCAAGGCTCAGGAGGAGGGGGAAACTCCTTTTGAGTACACTAAGCGGATCCATAGCGAATTGAAGGAAATTAAGCAGCTAAAACCAGAGGAATATTTTCAGAGAATTGATACCTACAGAACCCATCTCGAGAAGTATATTGAACATAAAAAACGGGTTTGTGAAGGGGAGTTTTCGACCATTATCCTGGCCGGAGGGGAAAAGGCAGAGAGGCTCCCTAATCCTAGAAGGAGTTCCAATAAACTAACGCGTGAAGAGAGAAAGCTTTGCTTTCGAGAGCTTAAGGCCCTCCAAATTACTTTTATTAACAATATGTTTTTGTCTCGTAAGAAGTATCTTGACTACCTCCATCAGGACAGAATCGGGCAGCTTCAAAAGGCGCGCGAAAATGCTATTAAGAGTCTTAACCGCAGTTTCTCAAGGACTCGAGGCTCTCGTAGGCGGTAGCGCTTTTACCCTTGGAGGTTTTCGCTATTGAGGTCTCTTTTCGCTTGAATGGCGGGCTTAGCCAATGCCGTCGATCTTTTGATGCTTTTCATTCTCACTAGGGACTTCGAAGGGCGGGCACTTAGCTTACTCGCTAGTGAAGATCTTCGTTTCGCGATAACAATTTCGAGGGGATTTTGTGGTTTGGGAGTTAATGGACTATCTTTTGGGTTCATTTCTGTCTCCTGGTGTTAAAAGCCTAAACTTTTAAGGACCCAAGAGATGGCAAAAGCTAAAGAGCTGTAGGGTGCCTAAAAGTCAGTTTTTCTACAAAAAAACTGGTTTTAATACGGACCTCCAAAAAGGAAATTCACAATTATTTGCCAATATCTTACCACATTGCCAGGAGATTTTCACATAGTAAAATGAAGGCAAAGCTGACCCACTTTTCCTTGCGAATTGTAAGTTCTTGAAATCTAGGGCAGACTCTAGGGTAAGAGGATTTTGGCTTACCCTATTTTAAGTTTTCCACAATAGAGAAAAGGCTATGAAGCTCAGTTTATTGTTGCTGTTGACTTTAATAATTTCATCCAGTTGTAGTTCTATTCGGCATGTGGCCTTGAGCACGGCAGCCCCCCTGTTTATCGAAGCGACCCCTGGGCTTGAGTCCGAAGGGAATTGGGAGTCTTTTAGGGAGGGAGTCCCCGGCAACCTCAAACTTTTAGATGGGCTTTTGGCCATTAAACCGACAAATGAATCCCTTCTGGTGGCTGCCACTAAAGGCTATGCTGGCTACTCTTTCGTTGTTCACGAAACCCTGTATCTAGGAGACAAATTAGCCGAAAAAGATTTCAGCCGCCATCGGCGACAGGCCATCTCTACTTACGCCAAAGCAGTTGATTATGGCTTCCGGTTTTTGAAGGAAAATGGCATTACGTACCAAGACTTGAAAAAGGCTTTGCGTTCGGAGGGAGGGATTCCACAATTTCTCGATAGTGAGCTGAGCTCGAGTCAAATTGATTTGGAGGGTGTGCTTTTTACCGCTCAGGCTTTGGGAAGTCTGATTAATTTGCAAAGAGGAAATATAACGCTAGTGGCGAATCTACCGGTGGTCAAGGGCCTATTCGATTGGGTTTGCGCTCAGGAGCCTGGTATTGCTCACGGCATGTGCCAGATTTTTAACGGTTCTTACGAATCGGGAAGACCTAAAATGTTGGGAGGAAATCCGAGTAAAGGTCGCAAGATTTTTGAAAAATTTATTCGCCAAAACCCTCACAATTGGTTGGGACGGGTTGCCTATATTGAGCATTATATTATCCCCATGGCAGATGAGGATTTGTTCAAAAAGCAAAAAATAGCGTTAAAGAAGCTTAAACAACTTCACTGGCAGAGAGAAAATTGGTCGCCAAACCGTAGACCTAACCCTGCTTTCTCTAATAAAAGTTTGAGAATCTATCAGGCTATTGCTATTAAACGTTTTGAGATTATCAAAAAGTACGAATCTGATATTTTTTAAAAGGAAATTTAAAAATGAAAAAGGGCATTTTCATAATTTTTGCAGGACTGTCTTTGGCTATTGAAGCCGTTACGTTAAAAGTGGGAGTTTTAGCGCCTGAGGGGACCAATTGGGCCAAACATATGAAGAAAATGGCAAAGGTAATTAGGAAGGAAACGGAAAAAAAAGTTAAGTTGAAGTTTTATTTTGGAGGGGCTCAAGGAGATGAGCACGATGTCTTGAGAAAGGTGCGGGCGGGTGCTTTGCATGGAGGAGTTTTCACCGGAAAAACCTTAGGTGATATCAATGGAGACATAAGAGTTGTTGAAATACCTTTTACTTTTTCAGGAAGTCGCTCGAAGGCCTGGAAATCTGTTTCTAAGCTAACCCCTTATTTTAATCAAAAACTTCGAAAAGCTGAATTTCACAACCTTGGTTTCTTTGAGATTGGGATGGTTTATTTTGTTTCTCAGAAGAGAACACCCAGCCTAGATTCTTTGAAAGGATTGAAGATTTGGTCTTGGGAAGGAGATAAGATCGTATCGACGATGATTGAAAGTATGAATTTGGTTTCGGTTCCATTGGCTTTACCTGATGTTTTGGGCTCTCTTTCTACCGGTATTGTCGAAGCCGCTTACGCTCCACCTATGGGGATGATCGCTCTTCAGTGGAACACTAAAATTAAATATTTGGTCGATTTTCCGATTGCCTATTCTGTTGGTGCTTTTTTATTGAGCACTAAAAGTTGGAATAAAGTGGCACCTGAGCATAAGAAAATCGTCAATAAAATAGCGGCAAAATATCTTAAAAAAGTAAACCAAGCTAACATTCAAGACAATGTGAATGCACTGGGAAGTATTAAGGGTGCAGGGGTTGAGTTTATTAAATTTTCTCCCCAAGATGAAGTCCGAGCCAAGGGAGTGCGCAGGGCTATCTTAACCAAATTGAAAGGTAAGCTTTTTACTGAAGAGGCTTTGAAAAGGCTCAATCAAACTCTATAGGAGGGATGGGTTGTTTAAGTTTTTAGAGTTGATTGATCGAGGAATAGAGAGGGTAGCGGGTTGGATTCTCGTTGTGAGCGTAGTGCTTATGCTCTTTATATCTGTTTCGATTATTGTTTTAAGGTGGATAGATATATCTTTTTTGTGGTTTGAACCTTTTATTAGGCATTTGGTTTTTCTCTCCGCTTTTATGGGTGGTGTTTTGGCGACAGGAAGGCGCACCCATATCGGTATCGATATTATTGGGAAGTATTTTGAATCCAAAGAAATGTGGAAGGCCTTTCGTTGGGTGGGAAGAGTGGTCTCCTTGGTTTCATTGCTTACATTGATATGGTTGACTAAATCGACTTTGGACTTTGTTATTTTAGAAGCAAAGTATGGGAAAGAGGTTTTTCTAGGTATTCATTCTAAGTTCTTGGTGGGTCTTATTCCTTTTGGCACTTCTCTCATTGCTTGCCGTTTTTTTTATCTTTTCGTTTCGTCTTTTTCTCCAAATTTTGAGGATATTATAGAGGAGAGGAAGTAGTGGGTGCTGCCGCAGCGATAGGAATTTTTGGACTTGCTTTATTGGGGACACCTCTTTTTATTGTGATGGCCTTAGCGGCTATGACGGCTTACTTTCTAACCGGAGGAGAGCTCTCCGTTATTGGAATTGAAATCTATAAGATTTCTAGTCAAGCTACTATTTTGACTATTCCCTTGTTTACTTTTGCTGGGTACATGATGGCAGAATCGGGTTCACCGAGACGACTCCTGCGTTTTGCCGAGGCTTCCTTGGGGTGGCTTCCTGGAGGAGTGGCTATTGTTTCTTTAGTTATTTGTGCTTTTTTCACTGCTTTTACTGGGGCTTCTGGAGTGACTATTATTGCTCTTGGTGGGTTGCTTTACCCGATCCTCTCTGAGGAAGGATATTCTGATAAGTTTAGTTTAGGACTTATTACAACTAGCGGTTCTCTAGGCTTACTTTTTCCTCCCAGTCTGCCCATCATTCTCTATGGGTTGGTCACCAATGTTGATATTGAAAAATTATTTAAAGCCGGTTTTATTCCAGGGATGCTCCTTATTGTGATTCTCTCTGCTTGGTCGATTTACAATGGGGAAAAAAGTCTTTCAAGAAAAGAATTTAGTACCCGTGAAGTTATTGAGAGTTTTAAAGGTTGTTGGTGGGAGCTCCTCTTACCGGTTGGTGTTTTATATGGAATTTACTCTGGAAAAACGACTGTAACAGAAGCCGCTGCCGTGACGGCTTTTTATATTTTTATTATCGAATGTTTCATTTACCGTGATTTAAATGTTTTTAAAGATATCCCGAGAGTCATAAAGGATTCAATGAGTCTTGTTGGTGGCATTCTTCTCATTCTTTGTTGTGCGCTAGGTTTTACTAATTTCTTAGTGGATGAAGAAATACCAATGAAGATTTTGGAATTTATGCAGTCTTTTCTAACAAATAAATATTCTTTTCTCATTTTTTTAAATCTCTTTTTGCTTGTTGTGGGCGCTCTTATGGATATTTTCAGCGCCATTATTGTTGTTGTCCCTCTGATTACTCCCATTGCTGAGGAATTTGGAATTAATCCCATCCATTTAGCCATTATTTTTCTGACCAACTTGGAAATTGGGTACATCACCCCTCCGGTAGGGATTAATCTCTTTATTAGTAGTTTTCGTTTTAAAAAGCCTATTACGGAATTGTATAGAGTCTCTTTGCCTTTCCTGGGGCTTTTAATTGTGGCTTTATTAATTATTACTTTTGTTCCCGCTTTGAGCCTTTGGCTAATTGAGTGAGCGAAGGCCCTCGAAGCGTACTGCAAAGAGGAGATATCGATTAAGACAGAGTGGATTTTTATTCTTTGTTTTCTTTTCGTTGATAAAAGTTGGGCAAGGAAAAAAAGAAGGTCTTTAGTGGCTAGTCACTATCATAATTCTGTTTTTCTGGGAGAGAGCTCTTGGGATCATTACTATGGACCATTAGATCCTGTCTCTTTTTATAATAAAAATACAACAAAAACCCTTTTTGAGGATGATCTCTACAAAGAAAGCTTTTTTCATAACTTATTAGAAAAGGGTATTTTTGATTGGAAGAGTTTTTGGTTTGAAGAATTGTCGTCTCAATCTCTCTGTCCTAATTTTTATCTCAATCAAAATATGGATTATATGAGATACCTTTTTCGATTACTTTCCATCAGTTATATTTTTGAATCGATTAAATCTCACGCACGACTGGTTCACGAGCTCGGGTTGCCTGAAGATTCATGTACATTGGACTGGAAAAAAATCTTTGCCAATTGCCAACCACGCTCTTTGGATATGAAAAATTTTTTGAAAAGGGCCAAAGTGCGCTATCTCTTGGACTACGATACGAGAATGTTGAAAAAGTTGAGTAAAAAAGAATTTCAAAAATTGTCGAAATCGTTTTTTAAAAATAAGGGTCTGAGAAATAAAAGTATTGCTTATTATCGCTTGGGACAATGGTGCCAAGACAATAAAAAGCAATGTCAAAAGTTAGATAAAAAAGTGTTGAAAAAAACTATTGCCAACTCTTGCCGAAAAGATAAGCGTCTTCTTCATACTTTCTGTTCAGAGTCTGATTTTCTTTATGGTGCCAGCTATCTTCGAGAGCCAGTTGAGCTTCTTCTCAATTCAAATGTTTTAAAGATTATCAACCGTGGGGGGCATGGACGCCACTGCTTAGAGAGGTTTAGCAAACTTTTTCAAAGCCGAGAAATCCGCTATGAGCGATTATTGGATATTTACTCTATAGTTTATAGAGATTTAAAAAATTCAGGAAAAAGCTACTTTCAAGGTGAACTTTTTTTACCGGGGGCCTTAAAAGAATTTGATGATAGAGGACTAACTGATTTTCTCTTTGTTGTTCCTAAACCAAAACCTACCCCTACACCAAAACCAAAGCCTAGACCTGAACCGACACCTGCTCCTGTGGCTACGGTAAAACCGTCTCCGACTCCACTACCGACACCTAAACCAACGCCTACCCCCAAGCCAACGCCTAGGCCCTCTCACTTTGAGTTGGCCCGGACGATGGTTGTAAAACAGAATTTAGCTGAAAAATGGGTTGATATGAGCGGATTTGCCAAAGATTTTGTCTTTTCTGAAGCTATCGTCAAGGCTTTGAAAGGTCCGATTATGGACTTTCAGACCCGTGAGAGTTTAAAGGATATGAAGGTTTACGATCGCTTGGGCACTCGCCGAGAGCCGATTCGCCTTTCCTTTCTTAAGTACTTGATAGATCTCAAGATTCATCAGGGCCTTTGGAATATAAAAGCGATTATTGGAAATGAATTTTATATCGTAAACGATATTGATAAAAAGAAAAAGCCTGTTCTCATTCGCTTAATTAATGAATCTTCCTCTGATCACCGATGGCAGATCATCATTCTCAATAAATCTCAAAAGAAAAAACTGAAAAAGAAAAAGGCCCACCGATAAGGTGGGCCAGGGTTTCATTTATTTGGCTTTTTTCTAGTTGTATTGTCGAACTTTTTGTTTCATGAACCTTTTGATCTGACGACCATTAACTTTGCTTTTGAGGTCAATGAGAAGAAGCACACCACCGTGCTGACCACTTTCATCATCCCCAACCAGAGAGACATTACCCACAGTATTGCCTCCAAAATTGAATCGACCTGTGATGATAGCGCCCTGTAAACCTATGTCCAGAGGAAGGTGAAATCCAAAGACATCTAACCCTAGATAAAAAGTCATGTCAGCCACTTCATCCACGGTTACAGCAGCAGCAGGGAGTCTTCCACTAGCTACGCCAGGGATAGGGCGTCCACCAGGAAGGGTACTTGGATGAATAAGGTCGTTGTCACCAGTAATCGTTCCCATTTTAACATGAAAAGTCATGAGCGTACCTTGCCCTTGGAGATGGGGAGCAAGATCGACGTAAGAGCCAGAATCGTCGAGGATAGGGATTCTGCCCCCTACGACAATGTCGATGTTTTCGAGATGCATCGATATCGTCATGTAATCATCGTAAAAGTTAGCTTGAAGGTTTTCCATTCCCGGGATTTCGATGCTAGGGCCTGAACCATCCTCACCATTACAAGAGACAAATAGTGTTGTCGTGAGGATAAGGAGTCCGGCCAGGATAGATTTTTTAAATTTGCTGTTCAAGGTTGTTAATTTCATATCTTTTCTCACTCAAAAGAAACGTTGTTTCTTTTGATAGTCCTGATGATTTTTTCAACAAACGTACAGCTTCAGAAAACGTACCGCAAAATCTCAGCACTTAATCACAATTAAAATTGCTCCTTACTTTATCAGTCTGAGAAATGGGATCAATAAAAAAGTCTGAGAGCTTCTTTTAAGGCTTTAGCAGAGCCGTTAAGGAACTGATGAAGTTAATAAAAACTTAGGTTTATGTTTTCTTTTTTTAGAAAAAAGAATTTTTAGAGAGTGAATGCGCTTTTGAATAAAATGATAAAAAAAACGCCAAGAAAAGTTGCAATATGAGAGTTACCCCCTATAACCTTATCAACCACTTAGAGGGGATAATTTTGCCTGGAGGCAAATCGGTGTAGAGGCCGATAGGCTGAAAAATGATGGACAACCTTAGAGTCTTTAATACATTTGAGCAAAAGGCGGTATCCTCTCGCTCTGATCGTCAGGAAAAAGCCAGGCCAAAGCTCTCAAAGAGGGAAATTGTGGATAAAGTGAATCGGCATTTTTCAAAAAAAGCTTCCAAGGGTGAAGCAAGCGTTACTTCTAAGGGGCAGCAACTAGGTGCGGGCTTTATGAATGGGGATTATGAAAAGGGAAAAAAACCATTGTTGCGCCCTCAAGAAATTGAAGGAAGTGAAGGTTTAGAGCGCCCTAGTGACATTGGACTCAACGACCCGGTCAATCCTATGACTCATGAAAAATTGAAAACGGTTTTGCGCTCAGGGGCTTTTTCCTTTAATGAGAGTGAAAAAAATGTTTTAGCTCAAATACTTAATCCAAGTGAGTCTTAAGCTATCCTTCACCCTCTAGCATAACTTTGATTTTCGGAATGACTTCTTCAATGACTTGATCAATTTTACCCTCGACAACAGTGGCTGCAGAATGGTTATGGCCTCCGCCACCAAGAGCTAAGGCCATATGACCTACGTCGATATCTCCCGCTGAGCGAAAGCTAATTTTAACTTGTCGACCGATTTGGCGAAACATGCAAGCCACCCTTATATTGTCCAAAATGAGGAGATGGTTGACAAACCCGTGAGTGTCTTCAGTATCGACTTGATATTTTTGCAAATCTTTTTCTTTCAGTTTAATCCAAGCAATCCTTCCATCTTCAGTGGATTTCGAACTAGAGAGAACGGTACCCAAAAATTGGATGTAGGAGATCTTTTTGGTTCCATAAATTTTATTGTAAGCCTCTGGTGGCTCAACTCCAGTGTCGAGCAACTTAGAGATTAATCGATGGGTTTTTGAAGTGACTGTAGGATAGCGAAAGCAACTGGTGTCGATGAGGATGCTTGTGTAAAGGGGAAGGGCAAGTTCCTTATTGAAGGACAGCCCGAGACTCTCTATTAAGTTTCCGACCAGTTCTCCCGTCGCCGCCACAGATGTGTCAATACAGTGGAGGGCCTCCATCGCCTTAGGGGCCGGATGGTGATCGATAAACAGCAGCTCTTTGGCTTGGTAAGCGAGTTGCTGGGTTTTGATACCGATGCGTTTTAGGTTATTTGTGTCGGTGACAATAAAGAGATCAATTGGCCAACCCTTTTCTTGGTCGATGTATTTCTTTTTAAACTCTTTAAAGCAAGTGACCACATTTTTAGGATCTAAATACTTATACCGCTCCATAAGGGGCTCTTCATTAACGCAGATGGCTTCTTTGCCTAGTGATTTTAAGGCCATACAAAGAGCGATTTCGCTGCCAATGCCATCGGCGTCGGGATATTCATGAGTTGTGATGACAATATTCTTGGCTTTTTTAATCAAGTTTTCAAAGCGATTCATTTTCATGATGAAGTTATCGGTGTTCCTGGAGAAAGCATTTAGGCTAGCTTTTAACAACTTGGAGTGTTTCTGGTAAGATTTTTACTCCAACTGAGTTACACGGTAGGGAAAAGGAATTTATTGTGAGCCACTTTGCCATACAAATTAAATCAGTCACCAAAGAATACCCGGGAGTGCAGGCCCTTGTTGGGATTGACCTCAACGTTCGCCAGGGCTCTATTCATGGCTTTTTAGGTCCGAATGGAGCTGGAAAGTCGACAACGATGAAGATTATTGCCGGCTTTATTCCTCCGACAAGTGGCGAAGTTTCCATTTTAGGAGAAGATGCCTTAAAAAATCCCCAGGTGGCCAAAAGCCGTGTTGGCATTCTTCCCGAAACTCCCCCCTTGTACGGCAATATGGTGGTCGAAGAATATTTGTGTTTTGTTCAAGAGCTGCATGGAAGAGGGTCCGCTTCTTGCTCAAAGCTGAGAGAAAGGGTCATTTCTCGCTGTGGCCTTAAAGAGGTGAAAGGGCGATTGATTGGCAATCTCTCCAAGGGCTTTAAGCAGCGAGTGGGAATTGCTCAGGCCTTAGTCTACGATCCTGATATCGTGATACTTGATGAGCCAACTGTGGCTTTAGATCCCAATGCTATTGCTGAAATTAGAGAATTAATTTTGGAGCTTAAGGATTTTCACACCATTTTGCTCTCAACCCACCGCCTAGCTGAAGCCGCTAAAATTTGTGATGAAATCACCATTATTAACAAGGGCAAGATCTTGAAATCAGGATCCCTACCTGAAGTTCAGCGCCAATTTAGTGAAAAGCGTACAGTCAGGGCCCAGGTGCTCAGTTGGACAGAAAAAGAGACCTGTGAATTAAAAGCACAATTGGGAGTAGAGACAGTAGAGGTTTTATCTCGGGAGGACATTTACACCCCCATACGCGTGTCTTTTGATGGGCAGGATCGGATCAAATCTGAAATTAGCAAGTTTTTGAGTGAGAGGGCCGGACTGATTGAATTCAGGGAGGACTCTGTGGGATTAGAAGAAATTTTCAAGGAAGTTGTTCGTTGATTAAAAGAAGAGCTTTTACTTTTTTTTTCAAGGGCATCTGGATACTTTTTAAAAAAGAATTTAAAGATGTTTTTCTATCCCCTTTTGTCTATATTCTCGGTGGGTTGTTTTGTCTCATTATGGGATGGCTATTTTTTAATTATTTATTAGCCTCTAAAGAATTCACAACTAAAACGATAGCTGAGACGGTACTCATTCCTCTTTTTGGGAATATGAATTTTGTCTTTCTTTTTTTGGCACCTTTACTGACAATGAGACTTATAAGTGAGGAGAAGAAGGCTCAGACGATTGAGTTATTGCTCACATCCCATCTCAATTCTTTTCAAATTATTTTGGGCAAACTCCTTTCTTCCTTGGTGATGGTCAGCTTCTTTTTAAGTTTGACAGCCGTTTTTCCTATCACACTGGCCCTTTCGGGTTACACCAATTGGCCTCTTGTTTTAGGAGGATATGGGGGTGTTTTACTATCTGTGATGAGTTATCTCTCGGTAGGGCTCTGGGCTTCGAGTTTGACAGAGAATCAAGTTATCGCCGCTCTACTCGCTTTTTGCCTTTTGTTGGGACTTATGCTTTTAGTTTTAACTAGCAATGCGACTGATAATTTTATGGTGGCTCAAATTTTGCAATATGTAAGTGTTCCGGTTCATTTTGAGAGTTTTTTAAGAGGGGGGATTCGCAGTTATAATTTCATCTTTCTCTTTTCTTTTAGCGGTTTTTTTCTCTACTTAACTCATTTAACTTTAGAGTCAAGGAAGTGGTGATTTGAAAAGATGGCTACTGACATTGCTCACTGTTTTGAACCTCCTCATGTATCTTGTTGTCATTGGATTGTGGATTTCTATCCCTGATGAGTTAAATCTCAATAGAGCAGTGAGTGGGTTGACTTTATTGATGACTCTGGGACTTCTCGTTACTAATCGTCAAAAATTCAAAGCTTTCTATACCTCAAAATTTTTTGGCCATCTCTTTTCCCACACTTTGACTGTTTTTTTTCTTTTGGTGATCTTAGGTTTTCTCAATTTTCTAGCTTATAAAAACCCCCTCTTTTGGGATATTAGCCAATACCAACGGGCCAGCTTAACGGCTCAAAGCCGTCAGGTTCTCCAGGACTTGAAGAAACCGGTTCGGTTTGTCGTGCTGGCTCCCAAAAGTTATTTTGCGCGCATTAAAGGTCTTCTAGAACTCTATCGCTTAGAAAGTCCTATGGTTGATTTAGATTTTGTGGACGCTGAATTGCGTCCGGATAAAGTTCGAGAATATGGTGTGACTCAAGTTCCCAAGTTGGTTTTAGAGTCTGGTCCTCGGAGAAAAAAAGCTAAGGAACTCAATGAGCTTTCGATTACCAATGCCCTTATTAAAATAACTCGCCCTCGCGATCCATTGATTCTCTATACAACAGGACATGATGAAATAGATTTTAAGAGTGAGGAGAACACAGGGGGAAGTGAGCTCAAAAAACTTATTCAAGGGTCAGGTTTTGACTTGAGGGCCTTAGACCTAAGGCAGGTCAGTGATCTTTCTGAGGAAGCCGATTTGGTGGTGATCTGGGGAGCTAAATCAGGTTTTCGCGATAGCGAGCTGGAGACGTTAAAAAAATATTTAGAAAAAGGGGGGCGACTCTTAGTGGCTTTGGACCCCAGTTTCAAAGTTGACTCCTTGGCAAACTTGAGGGGTTTTATTGAGGAGTGGGGATTAAGCGTTCCCAATAATTTGATTATTGATAGACTCAAGCACACTAATGGCTCTCAGGGCACTGTCCCTATCGTCGCTGAGTACGGTTCAAAGCATCCTATCACCAAAGGTTTTAAGGATATTGTCTTTTTTCCTCTGGCCAGTTCTGTCCTTCCTTCCACTCTCTCTCAGAGAGGGCGCCACGCTGAGGTTTTGGCTTTTTCCTCTGCTTTTCCAGCGGCTTGGGGCGATAGTGAGCCTCAGTCTTTTTATAAGGGCAAGGTGACTTATCAAAAGGGTACCGATCTCAAAGGACCACTTGGATATTTTGGCATTTACAATGACCCTAAGACAAAAGCCAAGTTGATGGCCTTTGGGAACTCGACTTTTGTTGTGAATGCCTACCGTAAATACCCTAAAAATTTTAATCTCTTTCTCAACTCTATCAATTGGCTGGCTGATGAAGATCGACTCATTTCTTTTAATCTTCCTGTCATTGAAGAAAAACCTGTTTTTATCAACCACTATCAAGTTGGCTTAATCTTTTACGTAGTTATGATGGTGCTCCCTTTAACTCTTTTTGGTACGGCTTTTTATTTTTATCGGCGAAGAAGGGTTCTTTAATGCGTAACTGGGTACTGTTTGGGATCACTATCTTGCTAGGATGTTTGATTTACTCTTATCAAGAGCTAGGTGATCGTGCGAAAGTTCGCGAAAAAGAACGTCGTGGAAGGCTTCTCGACCCCGAGAAATTAGGAAGCATTATTGGTCTCAAGACCCCCAGTATAGAGATAAGAAAGAGGGGGAAGAATTATTATGATTCTGCAACAGGGCGTAAGATAACTGTTTCTCGTCTCAATTTATTTTTTGAAAAATTGTCTTCTATCCGAATGAAAAGGGCCCTCAAACTTGGACAGGTTAACTCGTCTAACCGCCAAGAATTTTTTCCTGATGAGGGGCAAAAGATGGTCTTTTTCTTTGAGAAGGGGAGAGCTTCCTTTCTCTTGGGTAATAAACTCAACTTTGATCAGAACTTTTATATTGAAGTGGTGAGTGGCGGGGAGATTCATCAAGTCATTGCTTATGATGCCGCTTCGATACAAGGTGCTTACCAAGCCTCTGAAGCCCATCGGCATGACCTTAAGTATAGGCGTTTTAAAAGCTTGTATTATTTAGGAGCTGATTTTTTTGAAGATAGGAGAATTTTTAGGAGGTGGCTTGACAAAAAAATCGTGCTTGAAAGTCTTGCTGTTGAAAATCGCCGGAATAGATTTTTTCATTTAGATTTAAAAACGGGCAAAACTAAACCAGAGGCACCAGAAGAGATGGGTCTTGATGGGGAAGAGTTGAAAAGGGTAGCTTCTTCTTTGGGGAGTATGAGTGGGAAAAACTACTGGGAAAAATATCGATCTTCTGATTTGAGGGAAAAAGTTTCGACTTTAAAGATTAAAACCAATAGGGGAACGGCTCGTTTAGAATTGTTTAAATTTTTTCAAGGGCATGAGGGCCACTTTGTTAAAAGTGAACTTGATCAATTCGTTTATCAAATTAAAAAAGAGGATGCTTTTTTCTTCTTTTTCAATGTTCAAGATTTTTGGGATTTAAGACCTCTTCGTGAGCAAATGAAGTCTTTTACTCTAAAATTTTCTCAACAAAAGTATGATGTTCAATTTTTAAGAGGTGCTGCTTTTCAGGCACTCATTTCCGGTCATGCTGTTAATCACGCTAAGTTTTTAGAGCTGGAGAGTTTTTTGAGAAAAAAAGCTAATCGCTATTACGAGGGAGATGCACTTGAAGAGGGGTTTAAAACGAAACTTCACTTGAATGAGATAAATGGAAATAAAAATCTCAATTTTCATGTTATGTTTAAAAAAGGGGAAGTGTTAGTCGCTTTTCCCGATAAAAAAAGAGGGTTTTTGTACGAGGGTAACCCCCCCTCGGCAATTGGTCTTTTAAGGTCTGATTATTTTTATGAATGATATTTTTAATTCCTATTTTTTCTCTTTTTTACATCCCTTTCAAACTCAAGAAAATTTGAGAAAGTTTCGTTTGAAGCGAGATGGGGAAATTAAAACTCATCCCTTTCGTTTGGTTGAAATCGACAAATCTAGCTGGAGACGTGCACCCATTGGTGTAAGTTTTGTTGAAGCCTTAAGTGTCTCTTGGGTTATGGCCACCTTTCGAGCGGCATATGCCTTACTGGCTGTTTATTTAGGGCTTCAGGCTTTTCAGTGGTACTATGGGGAATCCTATGAAATGCCTAGTATTTTAGAAGCTAACCAAAAATGGGTTTTATTTTCTATCCTTCTCAAAGTCGTTCTCTTCCCTGTCAGCCTATGGGTTTACGCTCGAGTTTGGCTTAACAGTCTTAAAATCTTTGGTTATTTAATTGCCCTAGAAGATGACTTGGATGAGATTGGTGCTCAAATAGTCAATAACGCTTTAACGGCGCATACTTTTTTGCTCATTCCCGTTTTTGGGGAAGCTATTTTTCATGTGGCTTCTTTAGTTTACCTCTATGCTGGTTTTCGGCGCAATCTAGAGTTATCGGTACTTCAAAGTTTAGCGATACTTGTACTTCCGCTTTTTTTCATTTTTCTCATCTTCGTGCTCTTTCTTATTAGCTTGATGTTTTTAGTCACTTCACTGATCTAACGATAATAAAAGACCGGAGAAGTTATTCGAATTGATGGGCACCATTTTTAATCCAGCGTTTGACATCCCTTATTTCTTTTCGACTTAAAGGCTCTTGAAGATAAGGCATTCTAAGTCCATTTTTTCGCGTGATGACTTGATAGAAAAGGCTTTCTTGAGGGTTATAGGGTTCAATAAACTCCATAATGCTCTCGTAGTTCGAAAGATCAACTTGATGGGTGGCATAGTCGGAGTTATGACAGGATAGACATTTGGCTTCGATGATTTTTTTATTAAGGCTTTTAAATGTTGGTGCAGCCAGAGAGGCTTGAGACAAAGTTAAAAAGAGGACCAACTGTAGTGTTTGCATTTCCATTTCCGTAGTTAGATTTAATATATTTTTTAGCTTTCCTATAAATGCATATCTTTCCATTATTTTTATAAAGTTTTTTTACTTTTTTTAAGTCCCGCAAGTCCTGTTTAGTTGTAGATATTTTGACACTATCGAGAAAACCTACAATAAACTCATTTTCAAAATCTTCTGGGCGCTTGAGTACCATTTCATTAAAGAGATGCCTCAATTCCTCTTTTAGAGAGGATTCCATCGCCACTTTTTCTATAATTCTTAAAGATATATGAGGAGGTATAGTATTTGAATGGCGATTGATAAAGTTGACTTGCTTTTTTAAAGGGAGATCAATTTGAATTTCTTTTAGAAGAGAGTAATCTACAAGGTTAGTGTAGATGAATGTATCTTTGTATTGAGATAAGAGTTTGTTGAAAATATTAATTGGTAGAGTAAATTTATTGGCAATGACTTCTATTAAACTCCATTGTTCAGCGAGAACATCAGTGTCATTTGATGCGATTAAGGATTGCAAGATATTTATGGCATATTCTTTTTGAGGATGATCTTGAAAAAGCTCAGCAATTTTATGAATGGATTTTTTTGAATTTAAATTGATTAAGAAATGCAGAATCGCCTCTTCTTTTAGACTATCGAGACCATTTTGTTGGGCACGGTCTAAAACTTGCTCCCAATTGTCAATTTCCTTTAGTAAAACACCTAACTTATTTAAGGTGGCATAAGATGTAATTTCTAAAACATCGGCTTTGAGGGCATAGCGATAGAGGATGGTTTTTTTCTCTCTCGTCAAATTATTTATTTGAGAGGAATTTAAAAAGCGTTTCATGGCTTCTTTTTGATCGAGAGAACTGTGGGCTTCGGCTAAGATTTCAAGGCACTCAATGGAGGCATCGTTTTTGTAAAAACGCGCAAAGAGATTGAGTTGAATAAAACTTAGATCATTATCGATAGCCTTAAGGATGAGGTCGATTAATAAATCTTCTTCTTTTTCAAATGATTTAGCAAAAAAATTAAATATATTATTGTTGATGGGAGCTTTACTTGATCTAATAAAAAATTTTTTCAATGAAAATTCGATATTGGGATGAAGCTTGAGCTTTCCCTCCGTATAGTCGTACGTAAGGTTTTTAATCATTGTTTGATAGTCGATGAAACGCTCTTCGCTTAAAAGGTAGTGGGCCAATTGAGGATTGACTCTCAACGACTCTCTTAAAATATTGCCATTGCTCAATTTGAAACCATTGCGAGCCAACTTTTGAACAAATGGCCATAAGAGTTCAGCTTTTTCAACGATTGGTAAAAAACGCTGGTAGGTTTTGTAGGAATTTACTCTTATCGAAGGATTGTTGATTAAATATATAGAGACGTATTCTCTGAATCTTTCCTTTTCTCTGTTTTCTGAAGGTAGGTTTTCAAGAAAGTCTTTTTCATTATTAATGGAATAGAGGTGAGGCTGTATCTTAACGAAGTGAATTTTTTTATTTTGGTTATGCGGATAATTAATATAGGTTAAGTTTCCGTCTATAAGGAAATCTGGGTAGAGGGAGTTACTTTTTTTATTGACGGTTAGTTGAGAGGTTTTTTTAAAGGTTCGATCGTAAATATAGATGTCAGAAGTTGTTTTAGTACTCGGTATAGCGACGAACCCTTCAGTGATTTTGGGTTTATTAGTATTGTATTTGTGAAATGTTAAGTACCTCTTGTCGAAGCTAAAATTGACTTTTCCAAACTTCTGTCCCAGGTCGAATAATTTGTGACAACTTCCATCGTTTTGTATTTTATAGACGGTTGTCTTGCCTGTTTGGATGTCGAGTGCTCCAAGTTCCTGACCATCTTTAGAGATCATAGGCAGCTTAATTTTTTTCTTGGGGCAGAGCTCTTTTCGTGGTCCGATTGGGGTGACGGATCGTCCTCCCTTGGAAAAGAGATAATCTCTCATGCTGTGATTATTTATGCGTTCAGCAATGATACGGTAGACGATTTCAGAGTTGTTCTCTTTTAAAATACCAATGGATTGATAGAGTCCTCTCAGTTTCGTGTCACTGCCAATGGGTTTGGCTGACCGTCCATTTTCTAGGACGTCATCAATTCTGTAAAAGCTGTAATAAGTATTTTCTCGTTGGTGGGGCAATGTGATGAATTCGCTTCCTACATTAAAAACGGGATCCCATGGACCAGGGATGCGGTGGGCTCTTTGCGTGTGGGTATCGTAAATGTGGTTGTAGCCACCGGATTGTGGTCGAGAGGGATCGGATGGTAGGGTGTAAGAATAATACCTTCCATCGGGAGAAACTTTAAAAAAGAATGTCGGTGCGCTATCTAACTCAATGGTCTCTAATACTGAATGATTGAGTGATCGGGCCAAGATAGCTTGACTCAGTAAAAAAAAAGTAAAGATTAACTTTTTCATGTTTAAGAACCTATTGGGCGGAAATAAATTGCTGTAAATAATGTTTCATTCCCTCGGGGGTTTCGTATCCGTGAATGATAGGTTTAACAAGTTTTTCATTATAAAAAAAAACGAAGGCCGGGAAGTGATTCATCACTCCTAACGTTTCAAGTTTTCGTGAGGCCATCGGCTTTAGAAGAGAGTTTTTTCTAAGGGAATCATAATTTTTCAAGTTGTCGACAAACTGAAAAGCAAGGGGATCACTTAAGGCCATAAAAGAAACACCCATTTTTTCACAAAGGTTTTTTGTTTCCTTTAAACCTTTTTCAGATAAAGGCATTCCTGGGCTCCAGAGGTAGATGAGACCCCTTTTTTCTTTTCTTAAAAGCCTAGATAAATCGCGGTCAGTAAAAGGGGAGGAACGATCAGCGAAAGTGCTTACCGTGAGCAACAAAAAGAATAAAATTTTAAAAAAGCAGAGCTGCTGCAAGCTTTTGATCCTTTTTTCAATAGTTAGCTCGGTGGGAAATTGACATGTAAACTAGCTCTACGCAATATCCATGCAATATTTACTTTTTTGAAACCCGAGACTCGGTGCACAATTGGGAAAACACACTGGCCAACTGGTGAGCTCTTTGGAACCATAGCTTCTTGAAGTTTTTCTTCAGGCTTTTCCATCCATTATTTAGCTAGGAAGGAGGATTTTGGTGGATTACAACTTTGGACACTTTATGTCAGGAAGTATTGAGGTCGTTTGTGGACCTATGTTTTCGGGAAAAACAGAGGAGCTTATCCGCCGGGTTCGCCGGGCCCAGATAGCTCGTCAGAGGGTGCAAATTTTTAAGCCCAGCATCGATGATCGCTACCATGAGAAAGATGTGGTTAGCCACAACTCTCTGACAGTCGAAGCCCTTCCCGTCTCTTCTTCTCTAGAGCTTCTCAAGAAGCTTTACGATTCCACAAGAGTGGTGGCCATCGATGAGATTCAGTTTTTTGATGAAGATATCCTCAAAATTGTAAAAAAATTGGCTCGTAGGGGAATTCGCGTTATTTGCGCTGGCCTCGATCAAGATTATACAGGTGCACCCTTTGGGGTTATGCCCGATTTGCTATGCATTGCTGATCGAGTCGACAAGATTCAAGCCAT
This sequence comes from Bacteriovoracaceae bacterium, assembly GCA_965206965.1. Classification (GTDB taxonomy): domain Bacteria; phylum Bdellovibrionota; class Bacteriovoracia; order Bacteriovoracales; family Bacteriovoracaceae; genus CBDBLK01. Next base: position 1,815,552 of record OZ242254.1, read on the forward strand.
TTGCACTGTTTGTGGAGCACCGGCCAGCAAGACCCACCGGATTGACCCTAAAGAAAACAGCGAGCAAGTTCTAGTGGGAGAGAGCAATCTCTACGAAGCCCGGTGCCGTTCTCATTGGGATTATCAGCAGGAAAACGAAGATTTACTGGCGTTTTCTCTTGGGATAAACTCGGCTTCGGACAACCTGCCGAGCGAATCCAATCATGCCTAGAGATCGACAGTACAGAAATATACCCTTTCAAATTAGTGAAATTGAACATGGCTACGGAGAGAGGGTCCACCTACTCGCCGATCCCCATTTGACCTCTCTTTTGGCCAGAATTGGTCGACCAGATGTTCATCAGCCTCTACTCAATTCCTATTTTCAGACCCTCTATGCCCAACTTTTGTCAAAGGTAGTGGGCCATACTTTGCCTCGGAGTGAAGTCAACTGGGAGACGAGGATGAAGGAGTTTAATGAAAAGGGGGTTTTTTGTGGAGAAGTTGTTGAACCCGAAACTCCTGTGATTGTTGTCAACTTGGCCCGAGCGGGCGCTCTTCCGAGCCATATTTGCTATAGTGAATTGAATTTATTGTTAGATCCTCAGTATGTTAGGCAAGACCATTTCTATCTCAATCGCCAGACTAATCAAAAAGGTGAGGTTGTTGGTGTCAATGTCTCTGGTTCTAAGATTGGAGGTGGGCAGGAGGGAGCTTTTGTTTTTTTTCCCGATCCTATGGGAGCGACTGGAGGAAGCCTTTCCCACTGTATCGATCACTATAAGAAAAACGTAGAGGGTCGTGCTCAAAGGTATATGGCCCTTCACATTATTATTACTCCTGAATACATTAAGCGGATGCAACGGGATCATCCCGACATAGAAATTTTTGCAGTTCGATTGGATCGAGGATTATCTTCACCAGAGGTTCTGGAAACAATCCCAGGGACTTTTATTGATCAAGAAAAAGGCTTGAATGAAAAGCAATACATAGTTCCGGGTGCCGGGGGGATAGGTGAAGTTCTCAACAATTCATTTGTTTAAAGTGGAGAAAGTATGGCGGTTGATGTCTACATTAGTGAAGAAAAAATCAAATCTCGTTTAGATGAATTAGCTCACAGAATAAACCAGGACTATGAGGGGAAAGAGCTTTTTGTTATTGGAGTTCTCAATGGTGCTTTCATGTTTACCGCCGATCTCATTCGGCGGATTAAAGTGCCCGTCCATCTCGATTTTATGGTAGCGAAGTCTTACGGAGAGGGGACAGAGAGTTCCGGTCAGCTGAAAATTGAGCTTGATATCAAAAAGAATATAGCCAATAAGGATGTTTTGATTGTTGAAGATATTGTCGATACAGGTCTTACTATGAACGAAGTGAAAAGAAATTTATTATCACGGCTTCCTGCTTCTTTAAAGTTGGCGAGTTTACTTTATAAGCCGGCCCGTAATATTCATAAGGTTGATATTGATTATCTCGCTTTTGAGATAGAGGATCGTTTTGTTATTGGTTACGGGCTTGATTATGCCGGTAAGTACCGTGAACTTCCTTATATAGGAATTTACTCCCATGATTAAAAAAGAAGGTTCTGTGAGAGTGGATCTTTTGGGGGGCACCCTCGACCTCGATCCCATTAATCTCATTTTAGAGAAGGCCATGACTCTCAGCTGTGCGACTTCTTTAAAGGCTAAAGTAACCTTGAAGGAAGGGAGCTCTCAAGGGGTTGAAATCGTTTCCAAAGATTACAACTCAACTCATTTTTTTTCTCAAACAGATTTTACCCTGGATAAATTGAGAGGAAGCCACTTTAAATCGATGGTTTTTGTGGCCCAAATACTCGATCACTTTAAAATTCACTCTGATTTAGTTGTAGTGCTGGAGTCAGGCTCTCCCCCCGGCGCTGGTTTGGGCGGCTCTTCGGCAATAGGCATGACCCTTTTTAAGGCTTTGTGTGATTGGGTGAATAGGCCTTTTGAACGTGCTCAGGCCATCAACATTGTCCAGAGGATTGAAGCTAGGGTTCTCGACTCAGGTCCAGCAGGTTATCAGGATTATTACCCGGCCCTCTATGGAGGAATCTTAGCGTTAACACCGGGATTGGAAGGGGTTGAAGTCGAACAATTATTCTCTAAGGCTCTTAAAGAGGTATTAGAAAAGCGTTTGTCTTTAGTGTATTCCGGTCAGACTCGATCTTCGGGAATTAATAATTGGGAAGTTTATAAAAACTTTTTTGATAAAGTCCCTCTGACACGTCAAGGCCTAAAAGAAATAGCAGAATTGAGTTATCGTGCAGGTCGGGCCATCTGCGAGGGGGAATTTGATCTTTTAGTTGAGCTTATTAAAGAGGAGGGAAAGAAGCGTGAAGAGCTTTTTCCTGGCATTGTTTCGACCAGTGTAAAAAACTTGTATAATGACCTTAAAAAATCTATTCCTCAATTGGGGATGAAAGTTTGTGGTGCTGGAGGAGGCGGTTGTTTTCTCCTTATTCACCAAGAAGATCAAAAAAGAATTGTTAGGGAAAGTGTGAAAAAGGCTAATATGCAAGTTCTAGACTTTTCTATTGAACCTCCTCTCAAATGAGATAGGTGGAGAGGAGACGCGGGATTTGAAAAGGAAAAATATTGTTGGTTTGAGTATGAAAGGGGGGCGTAGGGATCAGTTTTTTCTTTGCCTTTTGGAGCTTTACCCTGAAAAAGAGCGATGGTTTTTATCGAGCCTTCTCCACGTTAAAGATACGGATGGTTTGAGTGGTGATGAAGCCATTAAAGAGTGGATCGAAAACTATGGGATTGCTAGACTTATCGTTGATTTTCCCCTTACTGTTCCCGCTTGCCACGATTGCCAATTGCAATGTCCTGGTGCTGAGCATTGTCCAGAGTCTTCGGTCATTGAAATTCAAAAGCGTGTAAAAAAGATTTTGAGAGATGATGAAAAGATTCGGCAGGGTAATCCCAAGAAGTATGAACAAGACCGCAACTTGGATGATCTCTTTGACTTTGGAAGAGACATTATGGCTAGGCAAGCGGACTCTTATTTGCTGTCTCGCTCATTTAAGCGAAGGCTAAAAAAAGGCTTCTTACCCTATTGGAATAGGGCTTTAGACTTTTGGGTTTGGAGTCAGTATTACGATCAATTGCTTCAATTTTTTAATGTTTCTTTTGATAGCTTTGGCAATACTTCTTTGATGGTTCAATCTCGCTTTAGCTATTTGCGACGCCATTTCCCTCAGAGCTTAGAATTATCTGAAGCTTACGCTCCTATCATTCTCATTGAACTTCTTCGTTCGGAAGTGATTCTTAAAAGAGATGTTCAAAATTTATTTGATATAAGCTCTGCTATTGAGTCGAGGCTCGATATTATCAAGAAAATCGAGCGTTCTCGAAATATCTTTATCTATGACTCAGATTTGGAAGTTTTATGCCGAAATCCTAGGGCCTTTGAGAGTTTTCTTTTAGCCGTTGCGGGCCAAAACTGTCTCCTGGGAGAGTCTCTAGTGTTACCCGATTGGTCTCAAGCCGAAGAGGCTTCCTTTATTGTTCCCCGGTTTTCTTAAAGGGAAACCTTTTTAATCCCAGCGCAGTGAAAAGAAGTCCCAGACCACAGAGAATGATGGCTAAAGACCAGAGGGGCTTTGAGAGCAAAAGGCTAAAACCTCCCAAAAGGCAGGTTGGTCCACTTATCCAAGAATAGAGGGCCAGATAACTTCTGGCGTAGTTTTTTTTCTTAAACCAAAGAAAATAGATAAGTCCGTGATAGAGAATGATAAGGCCAAGAAAAAGCTTTAAAGTTCTAAGCCATAATTGAAATAGTTGTCCTTCAAAATCGGGGGGGAGAATGGTTCCTGCTTGAGAGACAATTTGACTGGCCCTCCCTAGAGCATGCAAGAAAAAGGCTTGATCTGTTCCGAGAGTGTAGCAATAAGAGAGAATGATGAGGTCAGTAAATATTCCCACGCCAATAACAGCGTAGAGAAATTGGTTGAAGTTGAGTGCTCGATACAGTTTTTCCATTTTGTTCAATCTTGGTTTATGATAATTTTTATATTATGTGAGCTTTAAGTATCGGATAAAGGAAATGTTGATTCAAGTTTTTGTTCTAATTGCCTCCATGATGACCCTTTTTTTTGGAGCTGAACTGGCTTTAGAAGCAGCAGAGAGAATCGGTCGCTTTTTTGGCTTCTCGCCTTTGGTGATAGGGTTATTGCTGATAGGTTTTGGAACCAGTCTTCCCGAATTCTTTGTCAGCCATTTAGCTTGTTTGAAAGGAGAGCCTGAAATTGCTCTCGGAAATATTGTCGGATCAAATCTTGCTAATCTCTTTTTGATTATGGGGGTAGCCGGACTTTTTTCTTCCCTTCCCCTTTTGAAAAGTGAAATTAAAACACAACTGTTACTGCATCTGGCTATTACTGCTCTACTGACAGGGGTACTCCTCTATTTGGGAATTGGTCCTTTGAGCTTTGCTCTTTTAGCTATCTTTTTTGGTTATTACCTCTGGTTGACCTTTCACCAGATGACCAAGCAGCCCGAGTTCGATCAACAGCGAGAGGGCAGTATTTCTGAGCTTGGAGCGATGATTGTTATCAAGTTGGTTTTTGGTTTTGTGCTTCTTTATTTTGGTGGAGAGTACCTCGTCTCTAGCGGAACGGCTTTGGCCACTATGATGGGTATATCTCCCTATGTTATATCGGCTATTTTTGTTGCTTTTGGAACCTCATTTCCCGAACTCGTTACCGCTTTAATTGCCTCTTATAGAGGCAAAGATACGGCCCTTATCACGGGAAATATTCTCGGTTCTAATATTTTTAATGTGGCTTTTGTCATGGGAAGTTTGGGGTTTTATGAAGTTCCCATTAAAACAAACTTTTATGTTGAGATGGGGGCTTTGTGGATGGCTTCTTTTTTTCTATTAGCTTTGTACTGGCTAAAAAAGAACTTTACTCGTTTTTCTGGTATTGTTTTTTTAATTGCTTACGGCTATATGGTTTTTCACTGGATGAGTTGAGTTACCACCCAGACCATCGAAAGCCTTCATCAAAAATATCAATTTTTAATTCTTTCCACTCTTTTCCATCGAACTCAAAATAGGAATGAACTAACCAGTCGACATCTGCGTTGGGGTTTAAATCTTCATTAGTTACCACTTCTTCTAGTGTGTAATGTCTTTTGAAAGGAGATGCACCAGATACAGTGGCTCCTCCCTCTTGAATTACGCTGAGCTCTAGGGCGACGGGGTTGTTGTCAATCTTAAAGATGTCGACGAAAAAAGGAGTTGGTTTTCCAATTGTAAAGATATTGTCCATGACTTCGAGATCGTAATCAATACTATCTGTGACAGCTTTTTGAATTATTTTTTCCGTCATTTCATTGAGGGTTTGGCGAAAGGTTGGATCGTTGATTTTAGAATAGCTCAAGCTAATGGAGTCTATCTCTCTTGTTTCTATATTGTTGTAGAGCTTTTCAATTTTGGCTTCTCGGGAGAGCTCTGACCACTCTGTTAATAAAATATTTTTTATTGTTCCCTCACAAGTCTCGGCTTGCAATGAAAGAGAAAAGATTAGACTGATGAGGAGAAGCAGCAATCGTTTAGGCATAGGTGTTTCTTTTCATCCATTTGTCGGTGTTGATGGGAAGGCACCCTTTTTTGAGGGTGCCCTCTTAATTATCGAATAATTTTACAGATGGCTTCTATTTGAGTGGCCCTTTCACAGGCCCTTCTTTCGTCTTCATCACCACCTCTGACAAAGGAGCCGAGAGTGATCGTTTTGATTGTTTGAAAGCGAGAGTCGAGTACTTGGAGTACAAGTTTGGGATCGCCTCCTCTATTACAAAGGCATTCTGTTCGACTACCAAAATTAATACTGTAGTTTGATGAAAGGGCCGCTACTCGACAGTTTTCTGTTTCGTCCTCATCGCTACCTTTAGTAAACGTTTTGACGACTGTCTCGCGAAGAGTGGCTCCATTTTCATCGATTATACTCTTGATGAGTTGAGGATCATTTCGATTATTACAGTAATAGATTGTTGAAACTTCATTCCAATCGTCACCATAACGAAGGTCTTCGATAATAAGCCTCAGCTCTCGATTTTCCTCTCTTAGGCGGTTTAATTCTCTTAGGTTGTCGTCTCTATCTGTTAGTTGAGATTCACAAATAGCTAGAGAGTTGCGCAATTCTTTAATTCTTTGACGCTTTCGCCTGAGTTTGGCAGAGCATTCTCGGTCATTGACTTCAATGTTGATATCAATAGGGAGTTCGCGAGTGAGCGCGCTTTCCGGTAGGAATAGGATAAGTCCAAGCCATAGTATTTTTTTCATTTTTGACCCCTCTCAAAATTTTTGTGATTTTCCATTGTATTAGCAAAAAAAAATAACTTTTTTGTCTAATGTATTTATTTTGAATTTTTTACAGAGGGCCTTTGGTGAGGAAAACTTTTAGGAGAAGGCAGGATCAGGAAGCGATCGGTCGGGAAGATTTCATTACAAAGCTAGTCGTATTCACCACGACGTAGACGCCTCTCGACATCCTTTTTGGCCTTGTCTTGTCTTTTATCGTGCTTTTTCTTGCCTCGTCCAAGGGCCATTTCGAGTTTAACTCGACTCTTTTTAAAATAGATAGAGCAGGGAACAATGGTGAAACTCTCTGCTTTCATTTTGTGAAAGTATTGAGTGATCTCCTTTTTATGCATGAGAAGTTTTCTCTTCCGATTGACCTCGTGGTTGTGCACATTGCCATATTCGTAGTGAGAAATATTCATGTTGTGAATCCAGGCCTCCCCGTATTCGTCGATGGAGATATAAGATTCGGCGATGGAAACTTTGCCCTGGCGAAGTGATTTGACTTCAGTCCCCTGGAGAACAATTCCGACTTCTATCTTATCTTCTAAGAAGTAATCGTAACTAGCTCTTTTATTTTTGGCGATGATCTTTACGCCCATAACGAAAGTCCTAAAAGGTAACCTGCAGGCCTGTTTGAACGGTGACGATAGAGCCCCCTATTTTATAACCTGGTGCTCCTATCTTTTGTCCAGAGGAGCCGTTTTCTTGTCCGTTTGTTTTGGTCACGTCTTTTTTCTCTAACTGGTGATATTGTCCTGAGAGAGCGAGGTGAACACTTTTGTTGGAGAGTTTTATTTTATAGGCCAAACCTGCACTAAAGATCATGCTATCGGAGTCAATAGAGTTGCCACTGCCATTAAAACTTTTTTTGAGCGGACTTTGCCGATAAGCTAGGCCTCCCATGAGGTCGGCTTTGGGGGTGAGGTGATATTGCCATCCCAAGCGTGGATAGAAGATATTGCGTAGTTTTAAATTCTCAAAATTGCTCGAGCTTTCCACAGGGCCAGATTGGTTTGTTATTCTAATAAGAGGTGTCTTGTAGTTTTCCCAAAGCTGATATTCGAGAGTGGCCATGAGGTCTATTTTTTTAAAGAGAGAAATGGCATGGCCAAGCCGGAAAATGTGAGGGTCGTAATAGACAAGTGAGGCGATCCCTATATCGATGAGGGTTAAAGGAGGATTGGTGATGTCCCCCGTTGTTATAGCACTTAAATTGGATTTCATTTCTTGTTGAAAAGTGATGTAGGAGAGATGGGAGTCGCTTCGTCTAGTGAGAGAAAAAATAGTACCTAGGGAAGGAGAAACTTTGGTTCTCATTGAGGCGTAAGAGCCTTGTCCGCTATTAAGACTAATTTTTGTATTGATCCTTGCTGATGTTTGAAAGCCTAAGTGAGCCCCTAGGGCGAAAGCCCAGTTTTCACTCAAGGGATAAGCATAAGAGAATTGGAGTTGGGTTCGATTGTAACGGCTCCGATACATAACGTATTCGGGAAGTGCTGGCTGCCCTGAGTTCGTTTCAACTAAGTCTCCAATGGGAGAGTAATAACTCAGTCCTAATGTGCCCGAGTAGCGTTTGATGAGGGGAAAGAGGGCGTGAAAAGAAGTGTGGTAAGAGGGTGAATAATTTGTTTTGGCTGAACCTATATCTGTATTTGAACCTGTCTGTCCATTGGTTGAGTTAGCGGTGACAATATTGTCGATCTTCTTGAACTTGGTATGGATATTAGAAATGTTGGCGTTGATAGAAATATTTTGAGCATAAGCCGAAAGGGAGGGAACGTAATAGAGATTTCCTGGGTCACTGGCCATGAAAGTGGCTTGATTGCCAATAGCGGAGTTTCTTGCTGAGGGACCATAGAATTCGGGAAGACTTGCCAACGAAAGATGAGTGAAGGCAAGTGCGATGAGAAGCCTTTTCCAAGGGATATAGGTTTTCATGATCGTTCCTGAAGAGTTCTTTGAGAATTAATGTTTTTGTAGAGTAGCTGAATCTCTTCGAGATGAAAAGATTCGGCTCTTCTCGATCGATCGATTTCTAGAGTTTCTAGAATTTGGTCGATTTTTTCTGAGCTGGTAAAAGTTTTCAAGATTTTTCCAACTTGTTTTCGTTTAAATCGAAAGAGAGTCCTCAAAAATTTTTCATAGATAGGAAATTGCTTGAGAGAGATAAGCGGTTGGGCTTTTCTCTCAAAACTTAGGACTGCACTGTCTACTTTGGGGGGAGGATGAAAAGCTCCCGGAGGAACTTTTCGCAACAGGCGGATGTCAAAATAAGTTTGAGAAAGGGCCATTAGGGAGTTCATTGATTTTCCTATTCTAGAGTCAAAAGCAAAAATTTTGTCAGCCACCTCTCTTTGAAACATGAGAGTCATATAATTGATAGAGGGACATTGAATGAATTTGATGAGTAGAGGGCTTGATGCATTATAAGGCAAGTTGGAGACTAACCAGAGGTTTTGATTTTCCCATCCCCACTGTTTGAAAGCGTTCTCTAAATCAAACTCTAAGGCATCTTGGAGATAGATGGAATCCTGGGGCACAGACTCTTTTAGATATTCGGGAAAACGTGGGTCTTTCTCTATGACTTTGAGTGGTTTGCCCCAAGCTGATAGAGATTTGGTGAGTATTCCTGGGCCTGGTCCAATCTCTAAAATGACGTTCGCTTGCTCCTGGAAATCACTTGTAATGGATTCAATAACCTTTTGATCGTTGAGAAAGTGCTGCCCAAGGTTTTTATTGGCTTTGGGGTGATTCAAGTTTTTCGCCCTTGCTTGCCTTGGGCTCTACTCTGAAGAGCATTTTTATCGATAAATCTTCCATGGGCATCAAGCCGAAGTGTGTCGGGAAAAAAAACTGCTTTTTCTGTAAATATTCTCAAAGCATAATTGGCGATCATACCAGCATTGTCGGTGCAAAACTGAGGGGGGACAAAGAGTGTTTCTCGATAGGAATCATTGAATACTTTTCGGAGTCGACTATTACAGGCCACTCCACCTCCGATCACTAATTTTACTGCTTTTCCCGTCTTTTCTTGAGCGGCTTTAAAGGCGTAACGGGTTTTTAGTTTTAAGGCCTGAACAATGGCTTCTTGGTAACTAGCGCACAAGTCTTTCATTGTTTGTTCATTAACTTGGGGGAGACCATTTTGTTCGGTCCAAACTCTAAGGGAAGTCTTGACGCCGCTAAAGCTAAGGTCGGCGTTAGCCGAAGACTTTAGACCGATGGGAAAAGGGTATTTATTCTGGTTTCCCTGTTGGGCCAGGTCATCAATCTTTTTTCCTGCAGGATAGTCGAGGCCCATTAATTTTCCACCTTTATCAAAAGCTTCTCCGGCGGCATCATCGATAGTTGTTCCTAGTATTTCAAATTTTACTGGAGAGTGAGCGAGGACAAAAAGAGTGTGACCTCCACTGACAATCAACCCTAAATAGGGGTAGTGAACTTCCTCAACTAAGTGGATAGCTTCGATATGAGCATAGAGGTGATTGATGGGAACGATAGGCGTTTGGTGAATGAGGCTGAGGGTTTTAGCACTGTTGAGTCCAGTGAGAAGGGGACCTAAAAGCCCCGGGTGGGTTGTTACGCCAATGATGTCGATTTGGGAGGGGTGAAGTTTTGCTTCTGCAAATGTTTGTTCTAGGAGAGGTGCTAGCTTGGCTAAATGGTTTCGAGCAGCAATTTCTGGAACTACTCCGCCCCATTTTTTCAAAAGTGTTTCTTGGTTGAAGAGGTTGAGGGCCAAAACTTCTGGCTTTTTAGAATGAATTCCAAGGTTGCCTTTAAGCAGACAAATGGAAGTGTCGTCACAACTTGTTTCAATTCCCAAAACAATTTTTTCTGTTTTTGACATGACCCCTAATGTAGGAAAAAGGTGTGCGTTTGACAAGGTGCTGAATGAGTCCCTAGAATGAGGCTTCGTGTGAGGAGGCTCGTCGTGAGATCTTTTGTCCATTTTTTCTCATTTTTATTATTGAGCTCCTGTACAAGTTTTTTTTTTCGACCTGATGATAAGCTACACAGGCGCCCCGAGCTCGAAAAGCTTATTTATCGAGACATTACTATAGAGGGAAGTGATGGGGTTCGGTTGCATGGTTGGCTTTTTCAAAACAAGCAGAACTTAAAAAAACCAGAGGGGTTAGTGGTTCAATTTCATGGGAATACTCAGAATGTGAGCTCTCATTACCGTCAAGCCGCTTGGCTTTCTCACTATGGTTACGATGTTTTGGTCTGGGATTATCGTGGTTATGGCAAGTCTGGCGGGGAAGCTGAGGGTGAAGAAGTTTGGCAAGACACTCAAGAAGTCCTCGATTATGCTTATCAACATTACCTCAAAAAAAATCATCAACAATTTATTCTTATGGGTCAGAGTATGGGAGGGGGTCTTTTGTTGTGGGCTTATGACAAATTTCCTAAAAAGAAAAAAATCGATCTTATTATTCTTGAGGGAGCTTTTCTTTCCTACCGCCAAATTGTGCTTGAGAAAATGCAAAAACCTTGGTGGAAAAAGTTAATATCTCCTTTAGCCTATTTAGTTGTCACGGATAAATATTCGGCTAAAAAGAGAGTCCATCGGATTATGGCTCCAACCTTAGTCATCCATGGGAGTCGAGATCAAAGAGTTCCTTTGCGCTTTGGTAGAGAAGTGTATCAAAAACTAGGGACGCCTACAAAATGGTTTTGGGAAGTCCCAGAGGGAATCCATTTAGACACTTTTACTTCTCACGATGATCTTTATCGACAGAAATTACTTCAGTTTTTAAATCGACTTTAAAAAATGTGCTCTTTCATTAGGTTTTTTAAATCTCACTTTTGAGGGCAAGAGAATTCTTTAATTTTTTGATTGATTAAGGTCCAGTTGGGTTTATCCGCTAGACCCTTCGAATTTTTTGTGTACCAAGCAGGGGATTGATCGGTGTTGTGGCATTGAAGGCAATTCTTCTTCATTTGATCCATTTCTTGAGTCTTTGTTAAGATTTCGGCGTCCTCGGGCTCAAAAGGGTGATCGATATGTTTGGTGTGACAATTGAGGCATTGAACGTTAGCAAAATTGTTTAAGACGTGATGGCTTTTTTCTATTTCTATCCACTTTTGGGCCAATTTCTTTATCTTTTTTGGCTTGAGTTTGCGTACACTCTTAATAGGGGCGGCTAGTTTTTTAACTTCTGCTAGGTATTTCTGGTACTGCTTTTCTTCCTGTTTCTTTCCTTTTTCACTAATTTCGTCAGTAAAGGTAATCATTTCGCGAACCGTTTTAAACCCTTGGGGTTTTCCTAATCCCACGGAATGGCATTGAACGCAAGCCAGATTGTTTTCCTCTTGAGCATTGATCAATGTGGCATAGGCCAAGGCGTGGGGTGTTTTTAACCAGTGGTCCCCCTGGCTTTCATGGCATTCGATACAGGAAGAGGCCGTCGGCATTTTTCCCTCGGGATCGCCTGTGATGGCCATCGCTGCTTGCTCTTTTTTTTGAATCTCTGAAGCACGCTTTTTATGATCATCAATAAAAGCGATAAAGGGATTGGGCTTTAGTTTGTCCTTCATTTCATCTCGGGTTTCGTGAAGGGTATAAAGATCTTTTTTCTTATTTTCTTTTAAAGAGAGAGAGATTTCTCCAACGTAATGATTTCTTGAGAGGACTTGGACAATCTGTGTTGTCCCTATTTTCCTTGGGTGGCGAAAAAAGCTTTGAGTGTGAGCGCCAATGATCCAGTCGATTTCGGGAAATTGACTAGCCAATTTTTCATCGTGGTCGATACCTGCGTGAGAGAGAACAATTAGCCTATGTGACGGAGATTTTGGGTTCCAACCTTTAGTTTTGAGAAATTTTATTTTTGCTTTTAAAACAGGTTCGATAGTCAGGAAGTCTTGGGAGTATTTTGGAGAAAGGACATCGGGACTAAGAAATCCCAGTAAAAAGATCTTGTGAGGGCCATTTTCTATCAAGACCCATGATTTGTGTTTTATTTTTTTGGTGTCTTTGAGATTAGAAATGAGAAAGTGAAATTTTCTCTCCTTCGCTAGCTTTTGTAGAAACTCCCAACCTGCCGCAAAATCTTGATCTCCTGGAAGAAAGTAGCGCAATCCTAATTGCTCTAATCCGAGGGCTAAATTTTCGGCTTTAAAAAGTAAACCTTTGGCCAAACTTTCGGGGATGATAGAGGAGGCAAAAAAGGTATCCCCACTATCTACGTATAAAAGATCCCCTTTATCCTTAATTGTTTTGTGAACACCTGCAACTTGAGGGAGCCCTCCCAGAGGGAAGTGGCGGCAACCACAGGGATGAGTTTCACCGTTAATATTATGGGAAAAAGTGAGACCGAGCGTATCGCTTTTCACTTTTAAAATTTCATAGTCTTTATTGTCGAAATTTTCGGAAAAAAAATGACAAGAAACAAGAGTGAGAAACAGAAAAGAAGAAAAAATATTTTGCATACTAAAGATGCCTTTTTTGTTTCTCCTGCCCTAGAGAGTTTTAAGCAGCTTTTTAGCTTCTTTCACCTGCCGGGCTTTAGGGAAACGGTTGATGAGTTCACTTAAAGTTTGTTTGGCTTCGCTCGACTTTTTTTGTCGAATAAAGGCTTTGGCCATAAACAACAGCCCTCCCTTATTGTAGGAGCTCTTCGGGTATTGAGTGAAGAGCCGGCTAAAATAGACCACAGCTTCATTACTATTTTTATTAACGTAGTTAATCATGCCCAGGTTATGGAGAATACGGGCTTTTTGAGCTTTGCTTAAACGCTTCTTTTTTAGCAGAGAAGCTAATTGTTTTTTAGCCGTTTTGTATTTTCTGGCCTTGTAATTGGCCATGGCCCTTTGGTAGAGAGATTTAGATGCTGAGCTGGTTTTGCTTTTTGAACCACTCGAAAGGCCTTTTAACGTTTTCAGGACGTTTTTTAAATATTTGTCCTGTCGCTTTATTTGTTCTTCAACACTCGCTAGCTTTTTATCGGAGGTTTTAATAGCGGTTTCGAGAACTAAGACTCTCTCCTCAAGAGTTTTCATTTGGTTCTTTATGGTTTGCTCAGTCTTGTGATCGCCTTCTTCAACTTGGCCAGTTATTTGATTGAGCCGCTCTTCTAAGGCCTGAACGCGAGAAGTGAAGTCCGATTGAAGCTTTTGGCCATCTTGCATTTGCACGGCTAAGTTGGAGACGAGTTTTTCTCGAGCAATGTCCTCTCTAGTTTTACAAGAGACGAAAAGCAGGATGAAGGCAAAAAGGAAAGTTTTCATAGGGAAACCTCTGAGGAGATTTTAAATTAATCCTCATTAAAGATTTTCTAATGCTTTTTTCCGTGTGGCAACGTATTCAGCTTGTTCGGAAAATTTTTTAGAAAGAACAGCGTATTGTTTGGCCTTATTGAAGTATTTTCTCCGGTAAGAGGATTTAGCTTTTAGGTAATAAAATTCAGCTTTTCGAAAAAGTCCTGGAGCGAGGGTCTGTGCATTAGCCGTTTTAGCGGAGAGGAAAGCCGTTTGGGCGATGGCCATTTCTAATTTGGGGCGTGTAGTCGCTAAACCACACGCCATTATCAAAGTTAAACTAAAAACAATGAAGAGATTTTTGGCCATTACTTAGCGGTGATGACGAAGTTTGCCCTTCTATTTTTTCCCCATGAATCTTCGTTATGTCCAAATGAGACAGGTCTTTCTTTTCCAAAAGAAATGGTGCTTACCCTCTTACTGGGGACACCCAGGGAAATGAGGTACTGTCTAACAGTGCGGGCCCTTTTTTCCCCTAGTGCGAGGTTATATTGAACTCCACCTCGTTCGTCACAGTGACCTTCAATTTGAATTTCAATTGAAGATTCATTCTTTAAATATTTGGCTGCTGCCTTAAGACGCTTTTTGCTGGCGTGGTTTAAGGTGGCTGAGTTAAAAGCAAAAGTGATTGTTCTCAGGTTCCCGGCTTTGCCTGAGTCTGAGTCGCCGTTGACCTCAAGTGTAAGATCATCACTGCTAAAATTATCAGAGGAAGCTGAGGAATCGTGAGATGATCTTTTCTTTTTTAAGCCAGCACAACTTGAAAGCCCAAGGGCCAAGCCTAGCATAACAATGAAGGCAAGTGGTGTAAGTTTCCGCATAGTGAATACTCCTTTATTTATTACTAAGAGGTAGAATGAAGTTTTTTTATCTGAATTAGGGCCAACTAAACCTTTTAATTCCATTATGATAATAGTTGGAGTCATTATAAAGGAAAAAACGCATCACAAAAAGGGATGCAGAAAGGTTCATAATATGATTCAGAGAATTTTTCCCTTGGCGATTTGGTGGCTGTTCTTTGGTGTGTTGAATCAGGAGTTGTTTGCTCGGATAACATCGCCCCTCCGAGAGGAACGAGCTGATCAGCTTATTACAAAGGCGATTCGAGTTCAAACATCGAGGGGTGAAGTTCATTTTGAGGTTCATGGACACGCCAATCGATTGACCTATATCAATAGAGTTGCTGAAGTTTTAAGAGAGAAATCTCGTCCTATCTTAGAATATTTTGAGTATCCACCTATCGATTCCATTCATTTTGTCCTCGATCCGAAGGCGAGTCGGGCCAATGGTTCAGCGCAGGTATTTCCCTACCCCTTGATTCACTTGAATTTATTCCCCCCTTTTGGAAACAGCCACCTTTTAACAGGTGAAGATTGGATTCAGAACTTGGTTCTCCACGAACTTGTTCATGTGGTTCATATGGATCAGACGAGAGGGCTGGTAAAAGGTTTGCGTCGAGTCTTTGGGAACTTTGCGACTCTTCTCACTTCGGTAAATCCGCGTTGGTTTAGTGAGGGGATTGCCGTTTGGGCCGAAACAGAGTTTAGCAAAGGGGGGCGATTGAGACAGGAATTGGCCTTGTTTGAGACTCACTCTCGAGTTTTAGAGAGATCTTTTTGCGCCACCATCGATTGTTTAGATGAACCTGGCCAATACCCCTATGGTAGTTTTCCCTATTGGATAGGGTCCCTCTTTTTAAATGAGAAGGAGGAGGAGAAGCCAGGTTTAATTGCTTGTATGGTAAAAAAGAACAGTGATCAATTGCCTTTTTTTGTGGCCACGGCGTATCAGCGATGTATGGGAAGTGCGCGTAGAATCAATGATGATTTTGAAAAATTTATTTCCAAAAAGCGTCAATCTCTAGAGAGGGCGAGAGAGAGATTGAAAAAAAGTCCTCTGGTAAAAATTGAGGGAGTTCGTGCGTTGCCTCTTAGCTCTCTGGGGACGCCAATTTATCAGAAGAATTTTCGTGTGAGGAAGGGGAAGCTTTTATATGTTGTGGACAAAGAGGCAACACCTATAGGGATCATAAAAGATTTGCGAAGTGGAGAGGAGAGGGAGCTCGATTGGAATTTTCATGTCGATCAGATCTCCTCGGCAAAAGGTTCTTCTTTTCTGGTTTCCACTTCGACTCGCAACCGCTTTTGGGAGCCTCGGCAAATTGCTTGGATAAATTCAGAGCAAGGTCTTGTCGAAAAAGTCTTAGAACTTGAAAAGGGAGCGGATTACCCTCTTCAAGGTCGAGGTGATCTTTATTTTTTTCGCTATCAAGAGGACTCTTGGATTTTGTATCGATGGAGTGAAGGTCGGGAGAGAGAACTTTTGAAATTGCCTGGCTTAAGTGAAATTAGTCGAGTGAGGTTGATTCAAATCGATAAGAGGGAATTTATTTCTTTTTTACTTTATGACGGGAGTCAAAAAAAGCCTTATCAATTGTGGAGTGTTCAAACGAGAGAGGGGATTCCTCGTGTCTTATATCGCTCTTCTCACCCTTTTGATTTTCTAGAGCAATGTGGAAACCAATTCTTTTTGAAACAAGACCGACGTTTGATGGCGCTGGAAAGTATTTCAAATAATAGGACTCGTTTACGCTTGTCAAAACGTTTTTGGGGGGAGCAAATTGTTCAATTGAGGTGGGATGATGAAGATACTGTTTTACTCCTTAAAGATGATCCCTCTCAAGCCTATCATCTCCCTAAAGGGTGCCGTGAAGTTTCTCGAATATTGTTAAGAGGAGCAGAGAGAGAGAAGTGGGGAGAGGCAAAGGCGGTGCAAGTAAAACCAAGGGTTTCAAATTTTAATAATTTAAAAAATTACCCTAAGCTCTCTCACTTTAAACCTCATTGGTGGTTTATCAATTATTCAGGAGGTGATCAAACTTCGGTTATTGGGGCCATGACATCTCTTAGCGATCCTATTTCAAAACATCGATTTGATTTAGATTTGAATTATTATCCTCAAATTGATGAGCGCACTTTAAATGTAGATTACACTTATACTCTTTATGAAAATAGGGATTATTGGGAGAACAGTGTTGAGCTTTTAATTGATTTAGGGCATCGGCAAGCTTATGTGGAGACGAATCTTCGAACAGGACCCGACGCCGATGAAATGGTCTATGCTGGTTTCACTGGAGCTTTTCGAAATAGAGCTTTCAATTACTCTTTTTCGCTAATTGGGAGTCGTGAGAAATCGATTGATTTTGTTAGTACGAGAGAGTTTTTTAGGTACTCATGGAATCATGGCTTCTCCCGTTCGAGTGTTTTTGCTAGAGATTTTTTGACAAAATTAGGTTTTGGTCATGAATTCTTTTGGCAGCAGACTAAAGGGGGAAAGGACTTCTGGGGGCATATTTTCTTTACGAGAAATACTCTTCAGCCGATGAGGCGGTTTTATCTCCATATGCTGGGGAGCTATGGAAAAAATAGAAAAACCAATTTTAATGATGGCGTTTTCTTTGGTGGAGGAACAAATAATGAACTTTTTCCTTTTTATGGAATTGGAAGCAATAATGCTTTTGGGAATGAAATAACGACTTATCGTTTTCAATTAGACGCTGAAGTATGGCGAATCTATCGTTCTTTTTATACATTTCCGCTCTATTTTAAAAAAATTAACTTGATTGCCGGTACCGATTATTTAAAAACCGATTTTATCTATATAAAAAAGGATGAATCATTCTTACGAAAAAGAGAGGTTGTAGGTCAGCATTTAGGAATCCGGTCAACTTTAACGTTGTTCTATTGGCTTCCGGTAGAGGCCGACTTCATAGTTAATAAATTAAAAAATGAATATGGCTCCGATGAGACAGATTCTCTTGTTATACTAAATACATCCCTTCTTTTTTAGTTTTTTATTGGGGACTATTGAGTGAGAAAGAAACTGCTTATCGTCGATGATAATGCTGACATTCTTCATTTGTTAGAGATGACTTTCCGAGATAAGTTTGAAGTTTTTTCTTTTTTATCGGCTGAAGAAGCTCTGATTCAAATATCTAGGACCAAACCGAACTTGATTATCTCTGACATTATATTGCCTGGTATGAATGGGTATGAGTTTTGTTCTCATCTTCAGGAGCACGAGGATTGGAGGGCCTTGCCTTTTGTTCTTCTCTCTTCAAAGAGTGGAAGTAATGCGAGAAGCACTGGTTACAAATTGGGAGCCGTTAGTTATTTAGAAAAACCTTTTGATCCATCGGAAATTGCCGCTTTAGTTGAAAGTATTTTGCGTAGGGATGAATTAACTCAACCGGGAGTGTCGATTTCGACCACAATAGAGAGAGAAAGCTTGAAGATGGATATTTTGAGAAATACCTGTGTTTACGAAGGGGAAGCTATTAAACTGACAAAGTCGGAGATGCTTCTTTTATCTGAACTTTTAAGGAATTTTGAAATTGTTTGCTCGCGACTTTCTCTCGTTGAGATTCTTGAGTCGGATGCTTGCGGTGATAGAATTTTAGACACTCATATAAAATCCCTTAGAGGAAAGTTGAGATTTACAGAGTTTCAAATTTCGACTGTTTACGGTAAAGGTTATAAAATCGAGAAGGTCTAAGTGTTGGCTTTTCTTTGTCTTTCCGCATCATTCTGTATTTTCCCCTAGATTTCATTCAGATTTTCTTAAGGACCCCTCTTTAAAATAAAGCGACGCAAGTTAAAAAGGGGTTGTTGCAATGGAGGCAAAGATTCTAGTTGCTGAAGATAACAAAGGACTGAGTCTTCTTTTTTCTAAGATTCTCGAACGCAATGGTTACGAAGTGGTGTTGGCGGGCAATGGCGTGGAGGCCTTTACAACGCTAATGACAGAGGAGGGGATTGATATCATTTTCTTAGATATTATGATGCCTCAATTAGATGGAATTGGGTTTCTGGAAAAAGCAAAGAGTATCATTAAAGAAAAGAGAATTAAAATCTGTATGCTTTCTGCGCTATCAGAAATGGATAAGATTCAGCAATGCCTTTCTCTAGGGGCAGATGATTACATTATTAAAGTTGCCGATGAAGAGCTACTCGTCAATAAAGTGAGATTCCTTGGAGGGCAGCTTCCAAAATATGAATATTCAAAAATCGAATGTCAGCACAAAGAATCTATTCTTGTTAATTCAGAATGTGTCGATATTACACTGACAGAAGTTCATGAAGATTTTTTTGTTTTTAAAACAAAGTATGACTTAGAACGAGGAACGAGGATTACCATCACCAACGGAAAGGTATGGGATATGATTGGAACATCCCAGGATATTTTAGCTCGAGTTTTTCGAGTGAGAAAAGATGCCGGGATTGTTACTGCTTTTGCTAATTATGTAGGTCTTACTGAAAATCAAATAAAAGCACTACGCTCTAAAACAGTTAGAGGAGGAGAGGAAAAAAATGAAGAATAATCTCCTATTTATTGATGATAATCTTGAAGTCCTTAGCTCTATTAAGCATACATTAGTGGAGAAATCGAAAGGTAAAGCACCCTATCAGTTTTCTACTGATTATTTTTCAACCAATTTTGGAGAGTCACGAGAGCAGAAAAAAGATGGTAAAACACAGTTCTATGTCTATTGCTGTGATACTCCAAAAATGGGTTTAGAGGTTGTCGAAGAACTTTTTCAGCATGGCTCACCGATTAAAGTAGCTTTTGTCGATTACGAACTTGGAATGGGAACAAATGGATTAAATATAATTCGTCAGATGCAGGATATTGACCCTTGCATAGAAACTGTTTTGATGAGTGCCCATGAGATTGAGTTGAGTAGTCTTTATGATGATTTAAAGTTTTCTGAGCAAATGATGTTTCTTAAAAAACCTTTTTCTCCTGAAGAATTGGTCCAATTAGTACGCTGCTTAACTGGGCGTTATATGAATAATGTTCTTCAGCTAGGAGGAAAAGGGGATGATCGGGGGTGGTTATGAATCAGGCCAAATTACTATTCATTGATGATGAGCAAGAGATCTTAAATGCCTATGCCAATATATTTAAAAAGAAAAAGCAATCGAGTGCTCTTTCTAAGTTTGTGAAGGAGAGTGAAGGGAAAGAGGACAAAGTTGAATCTTTTTGGAATAAGTTCGATTTTGTCATTGATTTTGCTTCGAATGGTGAAGAAGGGGTGGCAAAAGTTGAGGAGGCGGTTAAGAAGAGGGACCCTTTTCAGATAGCCTTTATTGACATGAGAATGCCACCGGGAATAAACGGTGCGGAAACGGCTCGGCGAATAAGGGAGATTGACTCTTCAATTGAGATAGTGATTATTACCGCTTACAGTGACCTTAGCATTAATGAAATTAATGAGATGGTGGGACGTCCCGACAAATTAATTTATATTAAAAAGCCGTTTTATAATGAAGAAGTGAGACAGATTATTCTCAACTTAACGGGCAAGTATAAAAATGAGCGAATTAAGGAAGATTTTATCTCTAATGTTTCTCACGAATTGAGAACGCCTCTTGCTTCTATTTCAGGATTTTCCAAACTACTGCTTAGCGGAACGGATATGAAAGAAGAGGAAAGAGATTTTATAAGGATTATTCAAGAGAGCTCTCATTTGATGGAACGATTGGTTGAAGAATTGATAACCTCCGTTCAGATGCAAGAAAAGGGTCTCAAAATTAGTCCCGTTAAAACGAACCCTATTCCGATTGTAAAATCCGTTGTCAAATCTTTTATTCCTCTTTTTCCTGAGGATGGAGGAGTGGAATTGGTCGATAAAGTTGAAGATATGGATATCAAAGTGGAGTGGGATGCTATCCGAATGAGGCAGGCTATCACCAATCTTTTGGCCAACGCTAAGAAGTTTACCAAAAAAGGCTTTGTTGAAATTACTTGCGACCAGGATCAAGAGAGTGGATTTGCTATTAATATCAAAGACTCAGGCATTGGTATTCCCAAGGAAAAAGTTGAGCTTATTTTTGATAAATTCTCTCGCGTTGAGGATGAACATCACCATATACCAGGGCTAGGTCTAGGTTTGAGTATCGTGAAGGAAATAGTGATTAATCATGGAGGGGATATTGAAGTTCAATCAGAGTTAGATGAAGGTACAACCTTTACTTTGAAATTTAAAACAGTGGCTTAGGGAGATTTATTCTTGATTGAATAAAGTAGATATCCGGAGTCTAGATGAGTGCTGAGAAAATAAAAAATCTTAAAAAAGAAATTGAATTAAAAACTCAATATTTCAATAATATATTTGACTCTATTAATAATGGGATCTTGATTTTTAATGAAAAGGGGAAGTTGTTAATCTACAACCTTTTTTTTACTTCCATTTTTCCCAAACCAAAAAATAAATACACTTCGCTTAGTTTTCAAGAAATTTTTCAAGTAAAAAATGATTCATTGCCTGATCTCAAGGAGTTTAGTGAGAGTGAGGATCACGAGCTTTCTCTTATCAATGACAATAAAACCTCTGTTATGTGCCGCTTTAGCAAAATAGAAAATCCTGAGTCGAGTGAAAAAGAAGTCGCCGTCATTTTCACAGACCTCACAGTCACAAAACAGGCGGCAAGAGAAAAAGCTGAGTTACAGAATAAACTTATTGAAGGAGCTTATCGAGAAGGGGTCGCCGAAAATGCCGTGGCCGTTCTTCACAATATCGGAAATGTTTTGACGGCGATTATTGGTAAAATTTCTGACAATCAGAGTCTTAATGATTTTATGGGAGTTCTCAAAGTCCTCTCTAATATTAAGACAAAAGAAATCGATGTCGATGAATTCATGGGGGCTTTAGAGCAAGAGCTAAAGGCTGCTGCAGAAAATTTTAAAAATGACTTTAATTTTGTCAACGAGAAATCGAGTCATATCGCTGATGTTATTGCGGCCCAACAGCGATACGCGAATTTAAAACAAGAAATTAAATCTTCGATAAGTTTACGCAGTTTGATTAGTGACTGCCTACTCATGCACGAAGATAAAATTTTAAAGAGAAAGATTGATATTGTTCTTCACGATAGTGAGGAGATTAATATATTTGTTGAAAAAAATGGAATGGCCCAAACTCTGTCGAATATTATTGTCAACGCCAGTGAGGCTATTGAAGAGGCCATTATCAAAAATATGATGTCAGAAGGACGTATTGATATTAGGATTTTTGTTGAAGGTAAAATGGCGGTGCTAAAAGTTTCGGATAACGGACCGGGGGTTAAAAAAGAGAATATTGATAAAATTTTTGATTATGGCTTTTCCACAAAAAAAAGAGAATCAGGCTTTGGTCTACACAATTGCGCCAATTTCATTAAGCGCTCGGGAGGAAGCATGGAGATCGTCAACAACCCCGATTGTGGAGCCAGTGTGATCATCAAAGTTCCCCGTGCTCAAGAAGGCGAAGATAAGCTCCCCGATTGTGCTTAATTGAGAGAGTGATTTTTAGACTTAAGTCGCACTTGAAAAGCGAAGAGGATTGAGTATACTTGGGCGATGAATTTTCTGGAAACAATTACCTTGGAAAAGCTTCTACCTCCTTTATTGCTGCTTCTTTTTGTCTCTAAAACTTATTGGTTGCCCTTGGTGTTCAAATTTAAAAATATGAGCGACCGTGAGTTTGATGATCTCTACTCTCAAACCCCTTTGCCGAGAATCATTGATGTGCGCACGGAGGGAGAGTATGCTTCCCGCGCTTTAAGGGGCGTTGAAAACATTCCTCTGGGCAGGGTCAAAGAAACTCTATTCGAGCACAAGGTCTCCCTGGAGACACCTCTCTACCTTCTCTGCGCTTCGGGGAATCGCTCTCTCTATGCGGCCTGCTCGCTTAAAATGGCCGGATTTCAAAATGTTACCAATATTAGGGGGGGCATGATGAAGGTGGGAAAACTCGCCCAGAGCTGAACTCTTCTCCCTTACAAGAGACTTCCCATAAGAGATGCCTCCGATCTGAAAATGTGCTATGATGCCGTTTCTTGTTAATGTGGGGGTGCCCTGGCTTCGACGGGGTACTTGAAGTATTGACGGGCGTGCCCAGGTTGGTCTCCAGGCTCCTGGTAAAAAGGAGACCAAAACATAATTGCTGACTCTTATGAGCCAGTTGCTATGGCTGCCTAATAGCAGAACCCAAGCATGAGGCGCTAGGGCCAAGAAACAGAATCTAGCGACGCTGTTGGGTTTGCAGTTAAACTAAACCTCGAGACGACCGGGACTTCTCGCTAATCACTCACCGGGGTTCGCTGGGGGCACGTAACCCAGACAGTCTTGTCAGCCGACGATAACTGCTGACTACGCACGTAGGCCGGATAGGGATAGTGCTTCGGACGGGGGTTCGATTCCCCCCACCTCCACCACTTTTTGTCAAATTTCCTTTTATTTTCAAAACGTTACCTTAAAAAACTTTAAAAAAGTCGGGTGCGCGCCCATTGAAGGGTGATGCTTTGAAAATTTTTAGCAAAACTGAAAAGGACGTCGAAAACTCCATCCTCCAATACCTTCCTCGATGACATAGCTTTAATGCAAAAGTTTCTATCCGACTTTGGTTTAATCGATAAAGTGGGACTAGGTATTTACCCCCGGCGCTCTTCGTCTCTCACTATCGAGTGAATAGCTACTTTATTTCACTGTCCACTTTCTCATTTTATCATGTTGATGATGGAATGAATTTGCCAAAAAGGACTTTAAAACCATTGTGATTATTCAAAATCTCTTTGGTGAGTTTTGCAAAGAAGTAAAATTCCTATTTAATCAACCGCTCGTCTGGGCGGTTTTTTTGCAAACACATAAAATGCAAGAATGGCCAATACTTCGCAACTCAACTTTGATATGCGCGGGACCTTTGAGACTTGGCATCTATCTCGATTAGATCCTTGTCTTCACATGTGTGAAATGAAATCACAACCATATCCATTTTTTCTGGGAAAAACTCGTGAGGAACACCTTGGTCAATAACTACCCAATAATCTTCAGTGACACTTTCTTTGTCATAGAGCTCTATCTCACTCCAAATTCCACCTATATGCGCTCGCCCTTTTCCTTCAATCATTGTCATGTGTTGGACACTATTTGGATGAAAATGACTCTCAGAAGGTGTGTCCTGTTTGAGAACAAAAATCCAGCCTGACTTAATGTTTGGAGGAATGAAAGTGGAATAAGGTTTAAGATTAATAATTGACCAGGTAAATGGTTCGGGAGAGTTTTTAATCTCCTCTTTTAGTTTAGCAATAACATTAACGTTCTCTTCCTCTTGAAGAAGAGCATCAACGACTTGAGACAAATTTTCAAGATAACTAATAGGCATGGGAAGATACTATCATTTTTTAGAACAAAATCATCATTGAACTGATCCTGGCCATAATATAATCAATGATTTTTGTTCTATCTTGGCAGGGTTATGAAACAATTACCTTGATCTGGACGGCCAACGACAAAGGTTAATCCATTATCTTCGAAGCCTTTCATCGACTGCTAGGTGCCTGTTCTCTTTACTTCGAATGGTCACCTTTTAAGAAGCAATATCAAGCTCTTTTTCTGCAACCCAAAGGTCTAATGATGTTTGCAGCCCCATCCACATTTTAGGATTTGTTCCAAGGATTTTTGAAATAAGAATAGCAAACTCTGCACTCATGGCCCTTTTCCCTTTGATGACTTCACTGAGCTTTGTTTTCATTGTTGAAACTTTAGCTTTGCCTTGAGTTAGCTCTGATAGTTTTTGAGCAAATTGAGCTTGAGTGATGCCATTTCCATCAAGAAAAATATTTTTCAATACTTCTCCAGGGGAAGAGGGGCGTCTATTTAATTTTTTTCTTTTAATCGTTCTCATATCTATCCCTTGTGATAATTTTCTACAGCGATGCGGACAAATTTATTATCACTGAATTCAAATGTTATTCGCCAACCATCTGTTTTACTAATGTCGATAGCGTAGCGACCTTTCATATTTCCCTTGAGAGGATGAAGTCTTATATCAGGGGGAAAGGTCTTGATTTTTAAATCTTTGAGTGAATCAACATTATCCATGATATCGAGTAAGAGAATTGCTCTTTTAAGGAATTTGTTAGGCAGCTTTTTAGCTTTCCCATCCTCAAAAATTCTCTGTGCCTCTGCATTTCCGTACGATTCAATCACAACCTATATTACGGTAATGCAGTATTTATGTCAAGGGAATAGCAATGAGTTTAGACTTGTTTTTGATAGTCATTTGCTTTAATGTTTGGGTAGCTCTAGTGCTGCACGAAAGAGTAGTGATTTGTTTAAGGGTGCTTTGGCCATTTTGGTTACAAACGATTAACGAAGCTTAATGGTTTTAATATGTTAGCTGTGCCACCGATACCTCTACAAAACGGCCACCTCGAGAGTGGTCGCTTGTGCTTCAGCGCTTCCCCCTGTTAACGGAGAAGACCGGAACCTTATGATTTCTCGCATTTTGGTAAGTATTCCCAAATGGCTTTTTCGTTTTTTCTTTAAAAAAAGTGATAAAAAAATCTCTTGGAAGTATGGTGGAGAAAAAATTTATTTGCAGGAAGCAAAGGTCAATTACGTGAAAGATGGAGATACGGTAGAAATTTGGAGAGATTGTGAAAAAAAGAATATTCGACTTTATGGGATCGATTGTCCCGAGGGTGATCAACCTTGGGGAAATATTGCCAAAGCAGGGCTCATTAAACTCATTGGTGGTCGAAATATTTTTCTTGAAATACATGGAGTAGACGGATACGGAAGAACACTCGCCACTATTTACCTTAAAGATGATACCAATTTAATAAATGTCAATGAAAAAATGGTTATGAAGGGTCATGCATGGGTTATGAGAAGGTTCTATAAAAAACTAACTGGCGAGAGAAAGACCCAACTCAACCGTCTTGAATATTGGGCAAAAAAGAACAAGGCTGGGCTTTGGAGAGAAGATAATCCAACTCCTCCGTGGCAATGGAGAAATGGAAAAGATAAATAATAGGTCACTTCTCAGTAAGCGATTTCATCAAACGGTATTTGCAAGCAAGGAAAACTCCTGTCTTTTTATGAAATCTTAATAAGAAATACATTATTGTCTTCCTCATTAGAGTATGTAATCTTTTGTTATGGGCAAGCCATTTTTAAATTTTAACTTTTGGGACATCGGTTTTTTTTTAAGCCTTTTTGTTTTTATACTTCTCAAAATATCATTCGGTATCAATACACCTATCTTCGACATGGAGGAAGTTCTCAAATTACATTTTTTAGTCAATGATATCGATCTCTCTTTTTTTATACCAGGGAGGCATGGTGATAGCGCTTTCTACGGGCATTCACCATTGCTTGGACTCATTTTGTACGCCGTTACTAGTGTGTTTGGAAAGTCCATTTTAGTTGTGAGATTATCTTTTTTTATAATATCTATCTTGATCATCATTTCTTTTTATTATGTCTTTTCAAAACATTTTAAAAAAGAAACGGCCTTTTTTTCTGTGGTCACTTTTTTAAGCATGCCTATGTTCTTTGTTCAGTCTAACTTATTAAACTATGAACTCTTAGCTCTTCTCTTCACTCCTTGGGCGATACATTACTTCTATCAAAGAAAATGGTTTTTATTTTCTATATTTATGGTCTTATCGGCACTTGCATTGGAAAGCTATGTTAGTTTGTCTATAACAGTGATTTTATGGGCAATTCTTAGTAAGAGTTTTTATAAAAGTCTCAGTTTAAAAGAAAGAATATATATTCTGCTTCCATTGTTTTTTTTACTTCTTTATATAGGCAGCAATGTGCTCATATGGGGACAGTTCTCAACTCACAATAGTGTTGTCGGAAAAGGATTAGTCGAACAAATATTCTCAATTTTTTTTCGTCGAACAAATTATGAAGTTTCACTTCATGGTCTTTGGTTAACATATTTAGATAATGGAGTTGGTTTGAGCCTATTTTTTGCTATGCCATTAATCATTTTTCAATCTTCAAAATTTAAAAACAATTTTAAAAAATGGACCCTCTCAATAACAGCACTTCAATTCCTTACTTTTTTTCTACTCTTTAACCTTTATTCTGGTGGTAGAGATTATTATTTTGTACTGATGGTATCTTTTTTATTGATCTACAGTAGTTCCTTTATAAGAAAAGAAATACTATGGGCTTTGTTCATATTAACGATTTTTTTAAACTTTAATAGTATGAATAGACATAAAAGATGGCAAACTACATATTTTCAATCCAGTTTCAATGAATATAAAAATGCTAAAAGATTTGAATTGATAAAGAGTACGGTGCAAAAGCAATTTTTAAATAATGATCGTCCACTAAAATGTTATATCTCATCTTATTTAACGGGCCTTATTTGCAGTTCTTTTTATGGGGTTGCAAAAAGTGGTGAATTTAACCTTGTTAAAAAAATGGAAAAAGCCGACTTTAACCTTATAGGTATTCCTAAAAAATTTATTCCCACTAAAGAAGAATATAAATACTACAAAATTTTTGAGCTTGATGAATACACTGATGTCCTATTCGCCTTTATCGAGGTGAGTGAATAAAACACCAATGGAAAAGGCTGAAGTATTTTAAATAAAATCAATTTCTACCTTGAAAATCCAGATAATTTTGTGCGGTATTAGCGAAAATAGAGGGTATCCTTCCCCCTTGGTTAAGACAGATGAAGAGGAGCTGCTGATTGGGGCTTCATCTTGAGCTAACTCGGATAATTCTTGAGCAAACCTAAAAGAAAATCATAACTCTTTAGAATAATGCGTATTGGTAAATCATAATTATCTAACAAAAGAGAGATGTTATTCCGATTAAGGTCCATGGATTTTCTCAAACAGTGAGGTTTTATTTATGAAAAAGAAAGTTTTTATTTTGTTAACAATTGTTTCGACAGTACTGCTACTGGCTTCCTCCTGCGATAGTGACAATGAAGATTCAGGCACTGCTTCAAGCTTTACGCTAACAGGTTCGGACTCTTAAAAAGCATCTAAGTGTAACAAATATGAAGTATTTCTATTTTAGTTAAAGGAGAGAGAAATGAAATTAATAATAGTACTACTGACCCTGCTCTTTGGCACTCGTTTGAGCTTTGCCCAAGATCTGAATATTGACCCTTCTTCCCTTAAACTCAAGATTTATAGATTTGCTATATCGACCAGCCCTTTCTGTACAAATCCGAAAGTTATCTTTGACTCTTCCACGCCAGAATACCAAGATATCTTAGTCTCTCCCACGTTTGGGTCAGGTGTCGTTGCCGATGGTAGTTACTCATGCGTGATCATTGAGTTTAGCGATAGAATAGAATACGCTCCTAATGCAAACAGTACATCAGGTAATTGTACTAACGGTACTACTGCAACGCTGGATGTTTGTGAAGCTGGTAGTGGTACTTCTCAACTCATTAATGGAACAACCACGACCTGTACAAATGGCGAAGATCGAATTGCCATGTATCTTTCAACAGCATCGAGTCAAACGACTGCGGCCAACTTTGCTAATCCCCCTACAACTATTCCAGATAGCACCAAGGGCTTTAATCTAGGATCGGTACTTGAAGTTACCTCCACAACAACTGCTAAATTTGTGGTTAATGCCACTGATAAAATTTGTGATGGTGATGACCCTGCCTGTCCGGGCTTTGCTGGTACCTGTTATATAGATCCTCCACTTTTTAGCTTTGAGAAACTTTAATTAAAAAGTGAGGCTTTCTTTACCTGAACTTGAAGTGCTCGAGAAGATAATCAGTCATTTCTGATATTGTGCTCGATCAATTGAGGTTAACGAATGTAGAGGCGTTTTGATGTCCCTGGATCATCCATAGGTCTTCGCAAAAAGTGGTTTGTGATAATCGAAATAATTCGGTATTTTGAAGTCCGGTGCGCGTGGTGCAATTTTTTGTCTTCCCACTACTTAAGCATTTACTGTATTTCTCGTTTATTGAAAAATGGTTTTAGGAGGAGTCATGCACAAGTTATTTGCCAGTTTTCTACCCTTATTGTGGTCTGTGAATGGCTTTGCTCACGGAATTAGTGATGAAGCGAAAAAGGCGATGATTGAGGGAGGACATCTTCGATATCTTTGGCTGGGAGCAGAACATATGGTGACAGGCTATGACCATTTATTGTTCTTATTCGGAGTCATTTTCTTTTTAACAACTTTTAAAGATATCGTTAAGTTTATTAGTGTCTTCACTTTAGGTCATAGTATCACTTTGATATTCGCCACCTTTATGGGAATTACCGCCAACTACTGGTTGGTTGATGCTGTTATTGCCATTAGTGTCTGCTATAAAGGTTTTGACAATAACAATGGTTTTCAAAACTATTTTGGCATGAAGAGGGCCCCTCATTTGTTGATGATGGTTTTTGTCTTTGGACTCATCCACGGGTTTGGTTTATCCACTAGACTTCAACAACTTCCTTTGGGGGAGAAAGGGGTAGGAATGCTCATGAGGATCATCTCTTTTAATATAGGGGTAGAAGTTGGGCAAATCGCAGCTTTGGCCATCATGTTAGCGATCCTTTCTGGTGTGAGACATTCTGACTTCTTTAAGAGATTTTCCAAGGTGGCAAACGATGGACTTATTTTGGCCGGATTTATGCTTCTTTTGATGCAACTTCACGGTTATCTCCACACCTCGAATCCAGATGAGTTTGGTTTTAGTCAAGATAACCATATTCATCATCACCAGGACCTCGACGAAGCCACTTCTGGAGCTGGCCATCATCACGATTCATTATAAAAGGAGATCAGAGATGAATTTTTTAAGTGTTACTTTCTGTTTATTGATTAGTCTTGCATTCTCGGCGAGCTCCTTGGCCCACACTGATCATCACCATTCTAGAAAAGAAGCAAATCATAGTACTATTAGGGTCAAAGCGAAGGGGCATGTCAAAAGACTGATCAATAAAAAAAAACTGGAGCCGAGTTGGAGCAAAGCAAAGTTCGTTGGCTCTCAGAAAAAGAAGTTCAAGAAAAGAAATGAATGGGTAGTGACCTTTGAGAATATAGAAGTCAATGATACCAAGAAGAAGATGCTCTATATCTTTTTAAATCTTTATGGTGATTTCATAGCCGCAAATTTTACTGGGAAATAGTATTTAGAACAATGAAGCTTTGATTTTACTCAAAAAGTTCAGGCTTTTTTGATTGAGATTTATTTAATTAGCTAAACGAGGAGTGTATAAAATTTGCTTTTAAATAATGTAATAGAGTATTATGGATTTTTTTTTATTAAGAAGTTTTTTTAGCGATATTAGTTAAATGTTTATCAAAATAGCGTATTTAAAAAATGTATGGATTACAACTAAGTTTTTGTGGATTCTTTGTATTTATTATTATGTTTGGCTTTATTTAAAAGAAAAAGTATACCTTCGTCAGTCATTTGATTTGCGTGATGGTTTTCTCTACATCCTAGGTCTTGTATGTATTTATTTACTTTGTGAATCTATTAACTTCTTGCTGAAGAAAACTAGCTTGAGGTTTATCGTTTCATTGATTTTGGTTTTTGGATACATTTTAGCGGGACAATACCGTTACCGAACAGGAACGAGTTTTGATTATCAAGTTTTTATTGATAATTTTCATGAATTATTTAACTATGAAAGTCTTGGTGTTATCTTTTTTTGTTTTAAACCCAAAGACTTTTATCTAGCTTTATTTTTGATCGCACTCCTTATTCTTATGCATTTTAAGTGGAACGTTTTTAAGTCAAATCAAACGAAAAAGAAAAAAAGAGGAGTCGCCTATATTTTATCATATTTATTACTTATTTACGTGATGCCTTATTATCCCTTTGATGAGTTCTCCTATACAACAAAAAGTGCTTTAGATTTCTATATCCCTAAGGACAATATAATAAATTTTGCAGATGAAAAGAGTATTGAAGACGATCTATATCAAAGCACAATTGTTTCAAATTATAAGAAAAGAAAACCTCATATTTTTTTAGTTACAATAGAGTCATTTAACTCTTTATACGTAGAGAAGAAAGCAAAAAATGGGAAAGAAATAATTCCTGTTTTTAATGACCTGATAAGTGAAGGTCTTTATGTGGATAATTTTTATGGAAATTCGGTTCAAACTATCAAAGGACAATTTTCAATACTCTGCTCTCTGCTTCCTCTGGCTAAAGGAAAATCTTCTTATTACTTGGATGGAAAAAAATTAAATTGTCTTCCGAAGATTTTAAATAAGATAGGGTACTCAACTTATTTCCATAAATGTTTTCATAAATTGAGGTTTGATAATACAGGTAAATTTATGAAGGATTTAGGGTTTAAACGTCTTTTAACGTCAAAATCTTCTCATTTATCAGAGGCTGAAAAGCGAGAGAAAATTTGGGGTTGGGGCGTTCAAGATGACATTTCTTATACCCAGTACCTAGATCATGCTGAGAATTTCATTAAAAATGGAAAGCCTCTTTTCTCCACAATACACACCGTATCTCATCATATGAGGTTTAACAATGTTCCTAAAAAACAACAGTACATTTATCCTAATACTAGTAATCAGAATGAAATGTTTGTTAACTCTCTTCATTTAAGTGATAAATTTTTAGGTCATTTTATAAAAGAGCTTAAAAGAAGAAATCTGTACGAAGATAGCATTATTATCATTACAGGAGATCATAGTTTTCCTTCGGGGGAGCATGATTTGTACCATAATGAAAAGGGTTATTATGAAGAATTCTTTAAAACACCGTTTTTAATGATATGGAAAAATGTGATTAAGCCAAAGAGAGTTTTCGATAAAACCTATTCACAAATTGATATTATGCCTACTCTATTAGATGTTATAGGTATGTCTGGTGGGTATGCTTTTTTAGGAAGAAGTATATTAAAAAATGAAGATCAATATGCCTATTTAATTCAGCCTTATAATGGTCCATATTTTGGGATTGTAAAGTATCCTTATAAGTATATTTTTGATAAAAGAACAGGGAAAAGTTACTTCTATAACCTTGAAAAAGATCCCATGGAGAAAAAGCCTCTAGAAAAGGATCATCAAATGATAGGTGTCTATAAAAAGGAGTTGAGCAAATTTTTTTATAATGAAAAATATTTGCTCCATAATTTTCGTTAATACAATCTAAATTGTCGAGATTTCATTGAATGAGAGGAATGTATGCCAAGTTTTATGGTCATGAGAACTTCAGTACTCATTGTTTTGAAGTTCTGGCTGTTAGCATTGACTCCCTTCATCACGTCTAGACCAGATAATGCCGATGCCAGTGGCGAGAACAAAATAAGGTTTAAAATAGTAAAATATTGAATCACAGCTTCCTTCTCCATGATTGGCTTACAATATTACTGAACACTTTGTGGAGTGCTCCCAATCGATCACTGCTATTGATACTCTTTAGTTGAACCTAAATCTTTGGATTGAGTACCGTGCCTCTCACTTAACTATCCCTAGATTATTATACAAGTAGGCTTAAATTACTAGATTTTGAATTGGGTCGGATTTGGCCGTTTACAGTTTGTTTTTTCGGATGACAGGGCAATAATTTTTTAGCCAGTTTCCTTTTAATTGAGTATATTACACGGGATGAAATCTCTACTTTTATTGATTGTCTCTTGTCTATTTTCCATCACTGTGGTGAGTGCCTCTCTGCATGCTCACGAAGATGGTGAGAATCACCACGAGTCTTGTACTCACTGTGCTTACTTTGCGCAGGTAAAGGTTGTTTTACCTCCTATTTCTGGTGCCGACTTATGCGTAGAAAACGTTAAAATTGATAAGTGCGAAATCTTTCTAGAGAAAAAAACTCATCTTTTAAGTCTTTGCCCTTCCACTAACCAGGTTCGCGCTCCGCCTTGCTAACATCAGGTTGCCAACAGTGTTTTGAGTCATCTCCCATGGATGACTTTCTAATTACGTTTTGAAAAAATGAAAGGGGCTTATATGAAAAGCGCATCGGTAATATTTTTATTTTTTGTCACTAGCTTGATTTATGGACAATCACTTTTAAAGAACTCCAAAGGGAATAAATTCAATCCTTCGATTGGCTTTAATGCTCTTACTCTCTATAAAAACTCATTGAGAAACCCTGAAACAGATGGTTTTTCTTTGCAGGAAGTGGAACTGCAATTTAGCTCTGATGTCGATGCCTATTTTAGGGCTGAAGCGACCATCGGCTTACACCAGGAAGAAAGTGAAGAAGAAGAACACTCGCATGAGTTTAAGATTGATCCTGAGGTCGTCTTTGTCGAAACGACTTCTATTCCCAAACTAACAGTTAGGGTTGGTAAGTTTTATGCTGAGTTTGGTAAGTACAATGCATTACATTCCCATGCCTTGCCTTTTATTTACAAAAGTCAACTTCAAGAAAATATATTTGGAGAAGAATCTTTTTCAGAGGTCGGGTTAAGTCTTTCTTTTTTAGCTCCTTTTTCTTGGTTTAGTGAAGTTTATGTCCAGGCCTTACAACCCACAAATGAGACTTTGTTTGTCGATTCACACCATTCGTTAGCTTACCTTCTAAAGTGGAAGAACCTTTGGGAACTGAGTGATTCACTCACTTTTGAAGTGGGTACTTCGGGGCTTAGCTTTGCAAACCATTCTCATGGCTCAAGTGTTGAGGATAAAACTAGCCTTTTGGGAGCTGATTTTACTTTCAAGTGGAGACCAACAAAAGATGGGAGATCGTCTTCATTCTTATGGTCTACAGAGTATATCCACAAAAAGAGAACTGGTTCCATTAATGAAAAAAATGGTGGTGTTACAACATTTATGCGCTATCAATTTGCCAAGCGCTGGTATACCCAAGCTCAGTACGAATTCATAGGGTTTGATAAAAGTGAAGGGGTGGCAGATTCAAATTCTTATGCTGGATTAATAGCTTTTATTCCAACGGAGTTTTCCTCAATTCGCGCTCAATACGACAGCATTCACGATGGACAAGCAAAGGATGAAAAAAGAATTTCTTTGCAGCTAAATGTGAGTATTGGTGCCCACCCGGCTCATCAGTACTAAGGGGTATTGTGATGAAAATTGGTTTTGTTTTAGCAATAGCAGTATTATCGGCTTCTGTGCAAGCAAGACTTGTAGTCTTCACGACAACGACTAACCTGGCGGACGTTGTTCGCCAGGTCGGTGGGGACGCTGTGAAAATTGAAAGCTTGTGCAAGGGCACTCAAGATCCTCACTATTTGGAAGCCAAGCCGAGCTATACTTTTAAGCTTTCGAAGGCTGATCTTCTGATTAGTGTTGGCGCCGGTCTTGAGGAGGGATGGCTCCCTCTGGTGGTTAGGGGAAGTCGAAATCCAAGGCTTAGGATTGGACAGGCTGGGCGGCTGGTAGCTTCAAGTTTTGTGGAGGTTCTGGAAAAAAGCTCAAGGAGCGTATCGAGAGCAGAGGGAGATGTACACCCAGAGGGGAATCCTCATTTTATGCTGAGCCCTTTAAGGAGTATTGATGTGGCTAAGGCCGTGCGCGATAAATTAAAGGAGTTGAAGCCTTCAAAGTCTCAACTTTTTGATCAGAATACTAAAAGATATGAAAGGCGAATGATGAAATCTTTTTCTGTGTGGAAAAAAAAGGTGGTGGTGGGAACAAAAGTTATCTCCTATCACAAAACCTTGACTTATTTTTATCGTGATTTTGGTATTAATAATATCGACGTCCTGGAGCCTAAACCGGGTATCCCTCCCACGGCTTCCCATATTTTAAAAATTATTTCTAAAGTTAAGGGAATGAAGATAAATAGAATTGTTGTTGAGAATTACTTTGACAATGCAGTAGCGAGGAGAGTGGTGAGGGAAGTGAAAGGGGTTTCGGTCCATACTGTACCTGTGGCTGTCAACGGAGAAAAGGGAATAGATAGTCTTTTTAAACTGTATGACCATCTGGTCGCAAAGTTGGCTCTTTAAAATGGAAGTTTTAAGTTTTTTACTAGCACCGATGGTCATGTGCCTTATTTTAGTAGGGATTCACTGCTATTTAGGGCTTCACGTTTTAAGGAGGGGGGTTATTTTTGTAGACCTCTCCCTTGCCCAAGTAGCAAGCTTAGGCAGTACTGTCGCTTTACTGTTTCACTTTGAACACCACAGTTATCAGTCCTACTTTATTTCTTTGGGGTTCACTTTTGTGGCAGCCCTCTACTTCGCTTGGGGCAAGAAGTTTGAAAAATTTGTCTCTCAAGAAGTTCTCATTGCTTTAGTGTATGCCTTTGCCTCTTCTCTAGTCATTTTAGTCGTCAATATGATGGCCCATGGGGCTGAACATATAAAAGAGATCTTGATTGGCAAAATTTTGTGGGTAACCTGGGAAGACGTGATAAAAACGGCTTTGATTTACTCTATGGTGGCGATTGCTCACTTTGTCTGCCACAGACCCATGTTAAAGGCCACTCGAGAGGGTGAGGGCCATGACTCTGGTTTCTTTTGGGATTTTCTTTTTTACGCCCTATTTGGCGTGGTGATCACTTCATCTGTTGGAGTGGCCGGAATCCTCTTAGTTTTTTCATTTTTGGTCGTTCCGGCGCTCATTAGTAGGCATATGGCTAAATCGATAAGAGGGCAGCTCTCTATAGGCTGGTTGTTGGGGCTGATTCTTTGCCTAGTGGGAATGGCGTTGAGCTACAAGCTCGATTTGCCTGCAGGAGCGGTTTTAGTCGTCGTTTTTACCGCTGTACCGATCCTCGGTTTGCCCTTTTTGGGGCAAAAAAAAGGGGGAGAAAAATGATTTTCCCCCCCTATGCTTTTGATATTTAATTAGGTCTTTTTGGTTAAATTAGAGGCGATAAACGCAGCGAAATCCAATGTCACTGGCTACAGAGGTCGAATTATTGTTTAAGTTGATAGCAAAGATGCCGGCGTAGACCTGGTCATCCCAAGAACCTCCACGTGCTGCTGCTCCATCACCGGCAGCGTAGAAGCCACCATAACCGAGCCCGTAGTAACTACTAGGGTGTTGTCCACTGGGGTTGAGCGGTAGGTAGTCGTCGTTACTGAGGGCAGAGCAAGAGAGCCCCGACAACATGGTCCAATGGGCTCCAGAGCAACTGGTTGGAGCGGCACTGAGCCCTCCGCCCTGGGTCCAATCCACCCATTCCGAGACATTTCCCGAGAGATCCCATATTTCTGCACCGTTGGAGAGAAAATGCCTGGCCTTAATGCTTCGACCGGCGCCCTGTTCTGGAGTGGCGCCAATATAACCGCTAAGGCTGGCCCACAGACCGTTATTTCCTTGGAAGAGAGATGAGTGGCCAACTCTTCCGAGAGAGTAATTGAAATCTAGTCCTTCGATATTGCGGGCGATGGTTATCCATTCGGGATTGGAGATCAGGTCGTAATCGGTTCCCAAAGTAGTGCATTTCGCTTTGGCGTCTGCTTGGCTAATGGAGGTCCAAGGATATCCTGTGGCTTGCGATTTGGGGTTGCCACTGTCATTTTTAGCTTCGTATTGCATGACACAGAATTGGCTCACACCGAGTTGAGTGTTTTCGGGAACCAGAACGTAGCCAGAGGGGCAAAGACTGTTGTTGGGAACTAAAACAGTATAGCTAAGGTTGGCCGTTGAACATGTTGAGGTTTCCCCTCCCACGTTCGTTGAGTTGGCGTATAGTGTGTGAGTGGCTGCCGCCAAACTTGAGGTCGTGATACTCACATAGCTTCCCGTCGAGACGGCACTGCCGACCTCCGTAAGACAGTTTGAATCGGTAAAGAGCTTGATCGTGTCCCCTGCTTTGACTCCTCTGACGAGTATTCTCGGAGTTGCTAGAGAGTTAAAAGGGGGATAGACACTTACTTCGCTTGGCGTGTCCGGTTCATTGTTTGTTGTAAAAGTGCTGAAAACGTTTGTTGTAGGACAGAAGGCATCGATTTCTTCTTGTGTAAATCCATAGTCTTCAGGAATGAGTCCGTGATTGGGAAGGCAAAACTGAAGTCGATCTGTGTTGCCATTTGTATCGACAGCGCGAACCATGAAGACATAAGAAGTCGAATGGGTCAGTCCAGTGAGTTGATAACCCGTTGCTGGTCCATAGACACTGGCGATTTGTGCGCTTGAATCTAGGCCTAAGGTGACATCGTAGATGATATAGTTAACGCTGGGGCCGTTACTATTGTGGGCCCAATTGATCCTGGCGGTGGAGTCGGTAATTTCGTTGACGGAGCTGATTCCTGCAAAGGAGCTCAAGTTTCCTGATACGATTCCCCCGGCTTGCTGCTCCTTCCCTCCAAAGCATCCCGCTGCCAAAACGACTATAAAAAGGGTTAAATAATTCAATACGACTTTGATCATCGGTAACCACCATGTGTTTTATTATTTGTGATAATCAAGTCTACTAGGGGAGAGTTAAACGAAACAAACTGCCTTTAAATATTGAGTAGTTGGGGGGATCGTCGAGATTGGCAGTGCCAAAGATATGGGTCACTTTGGGAAAAGGTTTGTCTAAAGAATTGTTTTTGTGACTTGCTGAGTTTGAATGTCTTTGGCACATCGAAAATGCTTAAGAGGACAAGCCTTTTTTCCATGCAGCCCGCAGGGGCGACAGTCTAGGTCTCTGACTTGAATGACGTTTGAGTTTTTGGATAAGGGATAATATCCAAAATCAGTCAGCGTTGAGCAGAAAATAGCTGTTGTAGGTGCGTTAACGGAAGAGGCTAAGTGAAGGGGAGCACTATCGTTAACAAAAACCCGTTTGGCTTTCTCCATTAAAGCTGCAGAAGCCAATAAATTTAGTTTTCCACATAAATTTATGACCTTGTCGTTGTTATTTTTGACTGCTTCGCAAAATTGGTAATCTTTTAAAGCTCCGATGAGGTAAATGAGAAATTTTTTAGATAGCTCATCAACTAGTTCTTGCCATTTTTCCAGGGCCCATTGCTTTGTAAACCATACAGAGGAGGGAGCGATGACGAGATAGTCCCCCTCAATAATATAGTGAGCAACAGCTTTTTTATCATTTTCAGTTAAGTAAAGTTGAGGTCGGATATCGTCTGTTGGTGGAATATTGTTATCCAGAAGCTGATGGTTGCGTTGAATTTCGTGAAGAAATTCTTTATTTGATAGTTGGTGAGGTATTTGGTGTTTTATTTTTTTGCTAAAGAAAGGGGAGAGAGGATTTTTATGAAAGCCAACTTTATGCCTGCTTTTTATAAGAACTGTTATCAGTCCAGTTGAAAAAAAGCGTTGAATATTAAAGGTATATTCAAAATAATAAGTTCTGAGCTCGGTGATCGTTTTAAATAAATTTCGATATTTCTTATTTGTTTTATCCCAGGTCCAAATTCGATTTATGTGGGGGTTATTTTTTAAAAGGGACTCGTTGCCCTTTCTTAAAAGAAAGTGAATAGAACTACTTGGATATTTTTTTTTTACGCTACTAACAAAGGATGTGGCCAAGACGACATCTCCGATGAATGCCGTTTGGATAATGAGAATATTTTGAGCTGAATTTTTCATAAACGGCTCCCGACGCTTATTAAATTGAACTGTGTTTTTCGAATTAGGCAGCCATTGCCCTATTTCAGAACAGGTCGATAGGTAGGCTTGAGTTTCAACATGTTGCACTTGAACTCTTAGGGAGTCAAATACTCATGGTCTGAAGAGTCGTGTGCTAGGCAGTTCTTTGGTAAGGCCTTGTGACCCCTCAGTAATGTCTTGGGTTTTAAGTCTCTCAATCAGATGAAAAATAGTAAGTAATTTTAATGGGTTACCTTATTAATAAGTGTGTAAATTTTGAGTGACGACCAGCACTTGAGCCCATTTTCCTGTATATAAGAGGACAGAGTGTTCGTGCATCGTAACCATTCATTTCATTAGGTAGGAAAATGAAAAATTTTACTTATTTTCTTTTTTTTCTAGTTTCAATATCGTCATTTGCTGAAGAGAAAATTTGCCATTATGCAGGTGCCTTTGATTCGGTTCGATTAAAGGTTGACTATGATCCCATTTTTGGGGCTAGCGATTTGTGTTTGCAGACAATTTTTCAATCAGAAGGCGGAGAGAACCTTGGGGTTTTCGATGACCGTCCAAGGCTTTACGAATGTATTGATATTGATGACTCTAAATTGAACAAGTTTGTAGATATTGAAAATAAGACCTTATACCCATTTGAAAAAGGGTCGGGAAAAATTAAGATAAGCCCTTGGGTGGACGAAAAGGACTACCCATTTCCTCGCTTCTGGAATCACCCAATGAAGCACAGCTATTTGTTTGATTCGAGCAGGCTTGGGTGGAAACCTCTTTCTGCTGCTGATGTAAATGCTAGTGAGTTTGATGAGTTTGTCGTGGTGACAACTTCAAATAATAAAGTTGATTTGAAGCTTAAGCTCTATCGTTTTTGTGCTCAATAATAAAGCTGTGCTAAGACTTGCCATTTTGCCTATTGGTTAATGTATTTGCTTCTATTTTTGTAGTACCAATCGGCAGAAGTCATTTGGTTTAGGGCCTGGATGCCCGCTGCGGCGAGGAGTCCTCCCACCGGGTAAGCTGAAGTTATACAGAGCGAATAATAGAGAGGCACGGCCATCACTAGGTTTTTGGGAATGCCGACTAAGGAACTCCAAGAGCGGTTAAAAGCATAGCGGTCCAAACCTTTACTTCCGAGGTTTAAAGAGCCTCTGCTGCGGTCATAGTACTGAACCATGACCGTTTCGAGGAGTTTATCTTGAACTTGTGGGTCATCTAAATCTTTTTCCTGTAGGTTTTTCAACATTTCGGGTAATTCTTCTTCAGTTTGGCTTTGGTTTTGTTCGCTTTGTTCTTGGTAGCTTTTTGTTAGGTTTTTAAAATTGCTGACCAGGGACTGCTGAAAACTTTCAACGAAACCGGTATCATCTAAATATTTGGATAACTCCTCTAAGGCCTTCTTTTTTTCAGGGGAGTTTTTAATTCGGTTGAGGGTATCCCGGGCTTCATTCTCGTCGATATCGAAGGCCTGGGTATAGAGAGTGACATCAATCCCCTCGACCAGGCTTGCTCCGCCATTAAATTGAACATAGCGTTTAAGAAAACCGCTCGATGGGTCTTTCATAACTTTTATCATAATTTTGGTATACATCATGGCGTAAATAAGTTCATAACTCAGTCGACTAATCCATTCTGCGTCCTTGGGAAGGTGCCAGTTGGCATTGGCAAAGCCTGCTGTAATACTGGTTACGGTGAGTCCTGTCGTTATTTTGGCAAAGAGGGAAGCGGCCCTTTGGTGACTCTGGTTCATATTGCGAGATAGACAGGATAATAGGACATCTTGGATTTTATGGCTTTCCCTTTTAGCTATCTCCTGGGCCACATCGGAGGGGAGCTGTTTTTTGTCTAATTCCTTGCGGTATTTTTTTTCAAGTCTCTTTGCTTCTCTGGTTTGCCATTTTTCCGACATAATAAAATATCGAGTATGGCGATTGATAGAGTCTGCTTCCCCCTTAAGCGCTTCGTCTAAGTGGTTGATAAAATTTCTTCTCCCTTTGGGGGAGAGTATGCGCGAGTAGCGAAGGGCTCGATGGAGCTTGAGGGGGTCTAGTTTTTCTTCCTTTACAGCGCTTAAATAAGGGCGAATCATTTTCATTTCTTCAGGGCTAAACTCATCGAGTAGCTTTGAAAAATTATTGTGTTGTTCAGCTTTGATTAAGGCTTTGAATTCATCTAAATCCTCTTTCGATTTAAGCTGGCTTACTCTTTTTTTGTTACTGCCAACTTTGCTGGTTTTGAGTTTGCCTTTGGAAACCGAGCGGATTGCCTTTTTGGCAGATGCCATGCGGAGTCCACTGCCTAAGGCAGGAACGACGGCCAAAGAGGTAAGGGCAAGTTCTGTTACACAGGCTAAGTATTGATCGACATTTTGAGGGTAGCTCTTTGGAAGGCAGGCCGCCTGGGAATCTACGCTTTCCATTTCGATCATATGGCGTGAAGCTTCTTTGCATTTTAATTTTAGAAGGTTGAAGTTTTTGTAAGTTGTCACTCCCAGGGTC
This sequence comes from Bacteriovoracaceae bacterium, assembly GCA_965206965.1. Lineage (GTDB taxonomy): Bacteria > Bdellovibrionota > Bacteriovoracia > Bacteriovoracales > Bacteriovoracaceae > CBDBLK01. The sequence continues at coordinate 1,855,898 of OZ242254.1, forward strand.
CCGAGACCCATCAGGCTCAAGCTCCCTTTGAGACGGTAGCCATGGCGCAGAAGGCGTAAAGCAGTGACCCCTAGCCCATAAATGCCGCCAACTCCTCCGATAGCAAAACCGAGAGCGATTTCTCCTGAACTTTGGGCAATGCTTCTGTAGGTTTTAGATTTTTCGACTTCTTGTTCTAAGCATTGAACGATTTCGAAATGCTCATAACCTTCTTGGATGTCTGGTGGGGTAAATAGGCCGTAAGGGTTTTCTGGGGGAAGAGCAGGGGGGGCTTTTTGGACGATTCGAGAAAAGCGATCGCACTCTTCCTTTCCTCGCAGGCAATTGGCGGCTTCTCCGAATTGATCGTAAAGGCGCAAGAGCTCCTTTTTATTGACTTGTGATTGACGGATCAAATTGTCTTCTATTTGTTTTTTGATGAGTTCCTCTTGAGAGGTGGACCCATGAGCATTTTCGGCTTTTATTTTTTTCTCTATTTGCGAGAGTTCTTTCTTAAAAATGCGTCCTCGAATCCAAGGGATCATCGATTCAACTTCAGTAATGCTTCCCTCTAATGTATCTCGAATGTCTTTTAAATGTTGAATTTGTTCCTTTTTTCGGTGTTTAGCTCTTCGCATATTAGATAGGGAAGCTATTTTCCTTTTGACCTCTTTAAGGGCTTTTTCCAAGTCTTGTCTTTTCTTTAAACTAGAAAAGATAAGATCGACGATGGCTCCCCTTTGAGAAGTTCTCGGGCACTTTTTGAGTTCGTGGCAGGCCTTTTTCACTTTGGGAGAAATTCGAGAGTTGCATGCGATGCTTTTCATGGCAGCGGGAGAATTGTTTAAAATAGAGTCGATTTCATGCAGAGAGTTTAGAGATTGAACGGCTCCACGGTTAAGCCTCTCGTAGTAATATTGGTGCTGAGTCACTAAAAGGCTTTGCTGTAGCGCTTGGTTTCCCAGAGGTTCTTTCTTAAAGGAGATACTCGATAGGCATGGGGGGAGAAAGGGGCGAGGGGAAACCTCTGAAGTTTTCAAAGTCCCCATGAAGATATCTTCAAGTTCTTTTGCTGGCAATATTTTTTGATCGTTTAAGCATTTGTCCATGGGGTATTCCCCGTGAAAAACCCGGTAAAAAAAAGCGCTTGAAGCTTGATCATTGAGGTCTTCTAAAGGGCTTGGGCAATCTCCTATCTTTTGACTTCTCAGTGTACAAGGAGGAGAGGAAAGGTGTTGGGGGTGGTTCAGTTGTTCAAGAACTTCAAAGGGGTCGAGGACTTGGATTGGTTCTTGGTGAAATCGATTGTTTTCACCACCCAAAGAAAAAGTCGATGGGGAGTAAAAGAAAAGAGCAAGGCCAATAATACTACTTAAACTCATTGTCACTATAGGTTTCTATTGCTTATCTTCAAGAGTCTTACAAAATTTTGTTTCATTCTTTACTTCGGAATAATGAATTGAAAAGTTAAGGATTTAGCTTAGTTACGGAAGTTTCTTTTCATGAGATAGAAAATTTCTTCTGATCAAAAGGATCAATCTTGGTTTTGGCAAGAAATCTAATCATTGGTGAAGGGGCGTTTTGAGTGCAATAGTTTTTAGTACAGTATTTGAAGGCAAAAAAAGTTTTCTAGAGATTGGTAAGAAACCATTGTAATTTAGTACAATGAGGTTTCGCTTAAAGCTGATTATTTTTTGTTTACTTTTCTCTGGCTCGCTTTTAGGTCTGTTGTGCTCGGTAGGCAATAGAAAAATTGCTTCATTATCCTCTACATCGACACTGAATGAAGTTTCACTGCTTATAGATAGGCAGAAAGCTTCGATTATGCGTGAAAATATAATTTTAAATGAGAATAAAGAGCTTTGTGTTAGTACTTATTTATTTCAGCTTGATGAGTTTGGAAGAAGAGAGGTTGGTCTATTAGTCGATGCCGCAAGAAGAGGGGTGAAGGTCACACTTGTCGTCGACGGTGTGGGAAAGAATAGGGGGGCAAACTCTGATCTTTTTGTTAGAAGTAAGGAGCTCTTATCCGTTCTTGAAAGGGAGGGGATAGATGTTAAAATTTACAATCCTAAATTTAGAAATTTCAGACAAATTAATAATAGAAATCATATAAAAGTGCTAATTGGATCCAATAGTATGATTATTGGTGATAGAAATTATGCTTTAGATTACTTTAAGCGAAAGAATTCTAAAAATTATATTAGTACAGAGTTATTAATTAAGGGAAGTTTAGTTTCTGAGGCGATTAATTCTTTTAAAGCGTTATTGAAATTACCTGGTACAGTAGCTCCCTATACTCCTTTTGTTAGAAAAAAAGATATAGATCGTGTTCAAGTTGAAGTGGATAAGTGGAGAGAAGTTTCTATAAGAGAGAGAAGAACAGTTAGAACCCTTTTGTCTTATAAAGTAGATTTAATAGAGTATGTGGATGACTCTTTAGGTTTTTTATTGAGAGGTGAGCATAGTGTCCATAAAAAACTACTCGATATGATCAAAAGTGCTAGGGAAATGATCGATATTGTAAATCCGTATATTCTGCTTACTTCTGAATTTAGAGGAGCTATTGTTAACGCCATAAAAAGAGGGGTTCACGTAAGAATTATTACCAACAGTAGGGAGACAAATAATATTAGGATTATGGGTGAAGCGTGGGCACAAGGCCGTGGGGAGTTACTCGATCTAGGGGTTGATATTTATGAGTTAGAAGGTAAGAATTTTCTTCACGCCAAATCATTAGTTGTAGATAGAACAAAAGCTTATATTGGAAGTTTTAATCTTGATCCTCGCTCTCAAAATTTGAATTTAGAAAATGGAGTCATTATTACCGATAAGACTTTATCTGAAAACTTAATAAAGCATAATAATAGAATTGCAAGAAAACTTTCTTCTAAGTTTTCGCGAATAGTTCCTGAAAAAAGCAACTTTTGTTATAAAGCAATGATAAAATTATTAAGTCCTTTACTATAGACAGATTAAGAGATAACCAATGTTTTAATTTGTCAGATGTGTTGTTTGCGTTCTAAAATAGTTTCGTTTGTGAATTAAATTTTTTATTTGGAAGAGGAGAGTTAGCTCTTGAAAATTTTAGACTTTAGCTATGTGCTGAATATGGTCTTAGCCATAATACCTTTAATTTTGAGCTATGGTATTTTTATTTTGTTTCCAAAGCGAAATGCTTTATGGTGGTTAGTGCTTGTTGTTTTTTATCTTTTTTTGCCAAACGCCCCTTACGTTTTGACGGACATCATCCATTTTTTTAATACCGTTAGGCAAGATCCTAGTTTGTCGGATGAGTTTTTAGGGTTTGTTGTTATGCCTACCTATTTGCTGTATATACTTTTGGGCTTTCAGTGCTATACGGTATCCGTTGGATGGCTGTGTCGTTACTTAGAGAAACAGAGCTATGGTCAATATTGTTTACCGATAGAAATTCTTACTGCTTTTCTCTGTGCTTTGGGTGTTTACCTCGGGCGGTTTTATCGTTTTAATACTACGGATATCACTAAAGAGTTTTTTGAAATAATAAAGGATGCCGTTAAAGCCTTTTTTCAAAGTGAATCGTTGATTTTTGTTTTGGCCATGGCGGTTACTATTATGCTCCTCTATTTCCTCTTAAAAATTATCAATCAATCTTTATTGCAAAGGTATCGCACTCAATAAGAAAGGTTCTAGTATTTTTAGAATTGGATATCTATAATGGTCACTTGGTGTCTTTATCTATTTTTCAATAACTTCAAGGTATTTCATTGCACCATATCTCGCTGCTTGCTTATAGTATGACTCTTTAAAGTTTTGCTTTTCTGGGTCTTTATCGTGAATGTAAGTAAGTTGCAATGAGGAAGCGAGTTGAAGCGCAGGTCCGATAACATCAACTCTTAAGTGCTCGATCCCTGTTGCTCTTCCAAAGTTAAAAAGAGCGCGATTGGGACAGTCTTCGTTGTATTCAATGGCCTTAAAACGTGCTCCGGCAAAATGAGCATAAGCTGAGAAGGCGGCGATGGTGGCCCAGTCTGTGACGGCCTGAAGTTCTTCTTTGGTGTGGGGGGGAATGTATTCTGCAGGTTTGCGGTTAGCCTTTTCAAAAAGGTTGGCGATGTGATGGAGCTTTTCATCGGAATAACCCCTCTCTTCTAGTTTGAGCATGACTTCAAGTTGTGTTTCGATCAGGTCGTATTGAGAGAAGTCGACAGCTCCCAAGCACAGATAAGATAAGAGAATAATAAGGGTTGCAGTAATTTTTTTCACAGTTCAGCCTTTGGTCTCGGTTGATTTTCTTTGATTATCAGTTTTTATTAGGTGGTTCAATATGTTGAGAATTACTTACAGTATTTAAGAGAGCTATTTTGGAGAGAGCTCTCTGTAATTTAGCTTTAAATTAGAACTAACTTGTTGAAATTCTTTAAAAGAATAGAGATAAAGAGAAGCCCTTATTTTAAAATGAACTTTCGATTCAAGAGGAGACAGCAATGTCTTTTGAGCGAGGTAGAGGGTATTAATGTTTGGCTTTTAATAGGCTAGACTCATATTTTTGATAGTTTAGTACAAAGTTATTGAGATTCAATACATTTGTTTCTCATCGGGGAAAATGTGATAGGTACGCAGAGAATTAGTGCTGAGAGAAGAAGCGGGCGGTACGTTCATGTTATGAAGTACATGGGGAGCAAGAGAGAGCTGCTCCTCGATATTAGAGAGGATATTGATAAAATGGCTAAGGAAGGTGACAGTATTCTGGATATTTTTGCTGGTACTGGCTCGGTCGGTTTTTATCTTCATGACAAGTACAATATTATTTCAAATGACATTCAAACTTATAGTTCTATCATTTGTGATGCTTTAATGGGTCCATCGGTCCATGAACAGTTTTTTGATATCGAGTCTTCTTTAAGGTTATTGAAAAAGCATTTTAATAAAAACAAAGAATCTATAGAGGCTATGTTTCCCAAAACTTTAAAAGCATCAGAAGCTTTTCTTTCTATAGTAAAAAAAGGTTGGGGAGAAGGTCAAAGAAAAGAATATATTGAATTTATTGAAGCTTTTCCATCACCGCTTAATCAATTCAAAGGTAAATCAGGAGAGCAAAAAATTCTCTTTAAAGAATTTGAAAAAAGAAGGGGGCAAGCATCAATTTGGCCCTATTTGCAGACAACTTTTTTATGGGCTGAAACTTATTTTAGTTTTCAGCAGTGCATGGATATTGATTCGTTGAAATTTGCCATTGATCAGACTTTTGATGATGAAAGAGGGCACAGTATAGGGATGGCTGCTTTGATTTATGCTCATAGCTACTGTTCTAGTGGTACTGGTCATTTTGCTCAGTTTAGGGATTTAAAAGATCTAAAGTCTGTAAATGATGTATTTTTATATCGCGAGAGAAACGTTTGGGATTACTTTGATAAAAAATTTAGAGAAATTCTCAAACTTCATACCAACTCTTTGGAAAGAAGACACCGTTCTACATGCTTAGACTATAGAGACCTTCTTAAAGATCGGAATATAATGAAAGAGGTAGATATTATTTATGCCGATCCTCCGTACTCATTTGTTCATTATTCTCGTTTTTATCACGCCACTGAAAGCCTTGTGAAATACGACTATATGGCTCCAGAGTTTAAAGGTCGTTATCGTACAGATCGCCATCAATCACCTTTTTGCCAAAAGAAAAATGTTGAGAAAGCTTTTAAAATTCTCTTTGAATCCGTCGCATCTCATGGAAAAAAACTTCTTCTCTCATATGCTAATACTTGTTTAATTTCTTTAGATGAAATCATAAAAATCATGAAATCAAGTGGTATGAGTTATACTATTCGGGAAGTTGACTACAACCACTCGACGATGGGGCGTGAAGGTCACAAAAGTAATCAAATTAAAGAGTACTTAGTTTCAGCACATTCTATAAAATTTCAATAATCGTGAATTTTCAAAACTAAGCGACTGACTTGATCTGTATCGGTAGTTCGTTTTATTGCTTTAAGTAGAAGAGATGACTTAGACAATCGAATTTATCAGTAACAGTTATTAAAAAAGCCGTTTAGTTTTTAATGTCAGCACCGATAAAGCAGTCCTTGAAAATATCTGTTGAAATTATATTTCTAGATTTGGGTTTAGAAACTAGTATTTTTGGTTTTATAGGCTGCTTATGATGCTTCCATTTTTGTGGATGTGTCACTTTTCATAAATTTAACCTAATGAGGAGGGTGGGGATTATGAAGAAAGTCGTATGTCTTATTTTGTCCTTTTTATTTAGCGCCAATCTTTTTGCGATTATTCCTTTAACTGAGGATAATTTTTTAATTAAGAAAAATTATGGAAATTATCGAATTCTCTCTCAAGGTCAGGAAATTGTTTTGCTTGAAGAAAGTGAGTATCATAATGCCGCAGTTTTGTTTTCAAAGAATAGCTTTTATGACGCTTATACAATTAGTTTTGAATATTCTTTATACGATAGAGATGGTGGCCAAGGTTATCCTTATAAATGGCACTCTGCGGATGGGTTTGCTATAGGCATAGGTAAGAATTATCAAAATTATGCTGATCGTGAATCTTTCCCGAAAGGGGATAGGGTTGGATTTGTTGAGGATGGCCAAGGCTACGGTATTCAGTTTAAAACCTATGGTACGAGAGAAGTTTATATAAGCGATGGTCGTGGACGGGTTATCTCTCCTATTTATTATCATAATGGTATTTATACTTCTGGACGAGAACTCGATAGTGGAGGGCACGGTGTCTTCCCTGAAGGTAAACGTTATTGGGTTAAAGTGAAGGTAAGCATTAGTGCAACTGCTCTTACACTTGATATCCCTGAATTAAATATTCATGTGGTGAAATCTCTCTCTAGTCAATCGATGGCCAATTTAAATAGTTTTGTTATTTCGAGTGCCTCTGGTGCTGCTAATAGTGAGTTTCGTATTAGAAATTTTAAGGTTCTAACTAATGATACTCTTCACTTTTCTTCTATTGGTGACTTTGGTGACAACCGTACAATCAGTCTCCCTGAAGCAACCAATATTGTCGAAGGTTTTTTCTCTGAGGAAGGCTTGGATACTTTAGAGAAAGCTTTGCAAAACACAGGGCTCCAAGAGTTTGTTAGCGAAAGGAATATTGATTTATCCGGAGTGTCCTCCTTAGAAGAGCTAAAAAATAGGCTCATTCAATACTTTGTTAGTTTCATTCCAGACAGCCAAAAAGTCGGTCAACTTGTTTCTTCTTTGGAGCCCGATTTTATTCTTACTGCAGGAGATAATAATTACGACTCGGGATGTGCTTCGACAATTGATCAGAATATTGGGTCACTTTATGCTGATTATATTGGTAACTATCAAGGGAATTTTGGTACGGGAAGCTTGACCAACAGGTTTTTTCCAACACTTGGCAATCACGATTGGTATGTTAATGATGGCGAATGTGGCGATGAACCTATTGATTTGGCAATACCTCGACCTTATGCTGATTATTTTGATCTTCCTACTGAGTCGAGTGGCACGGAAAGATACTATTCCTTTAAGAAAGGTGATATGGAATTTTTCATGCTCGATAGTGAAGGCTATTTGTATCGAGACATACCTAACAAAGTCGATGCAAGTGGCGACAATGTTCAAAGAAAATGGTTTAAAGCAGCACTTAAAGCTTCTGATGCTAAATTCAAGGTAGTTGTTTTTCACCATCCTCCTTACAGCATCACTGAAGATCGCATTCCTGGTTATGAGTCTATGCGGTGGGATGAATTTAAAAATGTGGATTTGGTTTTGGCTGGTCACGACCATATCTACTCAAGGTTTCAAAAAGGTTCAGTGGTTTACGCTGTTAACGGTGTTGGTGGCTCATCCTTATATGATATAGATCCTAATCATGGAGATCAGGATTTACGTGCTTCTCAGAGAGTGTATGGAGCCATGCAATTTGTTCACATACCTTGGCGTGCCCACGATTCAACAAAATCGGCAGTGACTAAGTTGATAGGGCTTTTTTATAGTGCTGATGGTGTTTTATTAGATCGATTTGAGATCGTTAAGTAGACATGTTTTTTTGTTGATGTGCACTTGTTTGCTCGAAAGTTCACTGATTTCATTCTGAGGGTGGGTCATTAAAAATGGCCCACTTTTTGTTAAATTATCTGGTTGTTTTGCCTATAAGTGATACTCCAATATTAAAAAGATTTTATGTGATAGGAAGACAAGTTCTGGTCTATTTCTTTTTTCTTGAATTCGGTTGTTATATTTTAAATCTTAGCTACTGTCTTTAGACTTTCTATTGTTTAGTGTCTATCCTTTTTTGAAATGGAGTATTGAAACTATGGAAAGGACAAATTTTTCAATTGTTGAAAGCGTGCAAGCAATGGCTCTTAAGCAAGTTTCTGACGAAGAAATAGCGAATAGGCAAGAATCAGGTTCACTTGATAGTTTTTATGTCAATTTGGTGAATTATGAAGAAAAAATAAAGAGGCTGAAACGTCTTTATTGCTTGGGAAACAGCCAATTTTCTCGATCCTTTAATTTGGCGATAGAAAATGTATCGCGAATAACTAAGCGTATTATTATCTACTACAGAGATTATTTTCGCGACCATCCTTATCTGGGAGATGGTGAGGCGATGGCTAGGCCTGATCTCATTATTGTATTGGGGGCAAATCACCAACAGCTTTTAGAAGAGAGAGCGGGAAGGGCCGCTGAAGAGGTTTTTAGCAAAAATGTACCTTGTGTTCTCGTCAGTGGTGGTGGGGTTAATGCTTTGGCTCCTGAAGCCCATTACTTGCGTGATATATTGATAGAAAAAGGGGTCGAGAGAAAAAGGATTTTAAATGAGTCTGACTCTATGGATACGATTGGAAATGCTCTTTTTTCTTACTTTGTATTACAGGGATCGGGGAAGCTGCCGAATTGTAAAAATATTGTCATCGTGACTTCGGATTTTCACAGTCTGCGCACCCAAGAAATTTTTCATCGCGTTTTTGATGCCCAGAAATTTAATTTAGCTGTTTTAGGAAGCCAGAGTCATTTTAGTGAAGATCGGTTGCTTGCTTTAGCGGATGGGCAATTGCGCTCTGAAGCCTTGGCCATGGAGAGCCTCTTTTCTTTTCGTGAAGTGGGAGAAGAAAAGCCTATTCAAGCAGGGGACGGTAATTCCCTATTGTTGAACATGTTTCTATCGCACAAGCTTTATCAGTCGAGAGAGGATCTTGTTAGGAAGTATGTGAACCATTAGGTTGAGGTTATTTCTTTCATGGTGTTTTTTTAATGACTCGTTTTGCCAAGATGATTTATTTCCTTTTTTTCTTTTGAAATCTTCCCAATAGAGATTGATGAGCTTTGCGTTATTCACAAAATTCTTATCAGTATTTGGGCTAAGAACTAGAGTATTTATTTCGAACGTGAGAGACTAGGCTTTGCTATTTTGATTTCTTTTCTTCCAAGGAGGGAGACTTCATGAACTTGATTGAACAGTTTCAGGCCGGTGGTATTTTTATGTACTTCATTCTGGCTTTTGGTCTTTTAACGATCGCTTTTATTGTAGAGCGTTCGATTATTCTCTACCTAACCTACAAATCAGTACCTAAAGACTTTCGAAAGAATATTCTTAGTTTTATTGCCCAGGGTGATTTTAAGGCAGCCCAGGAATACATTAAGATGACTGCAGATCAATCGAGCCTTGGAAAAATTACTATGGTCGCTTGTAAGTTGCGAAGTAGCGGTGCTGGTGACGAAGCTCTTCAGGCCAGAATGGATGAGCAACTTTCTAAGGAAATTTCTTTTTATGATAGAAGAGTTGGTTTTCTAGCGATGTTTGGTAACGTTTCCACTCTTTTTGGACTGTTGGGAACGGTGACGGGGCTCATTAGCTCTTTTGCGGGCGTGGCTGCAGCATCACCTGTTGAGCGTGCTAACCTTCTCTCTCAAGGGATTTCGGAGGCTTTGAACTCGACGGCTTTTGGTTTGGTGGCGGCAATACCGGCTCTAGTGGCTTATGCGGTTTTTCAAAACAAGGTAGAAAAGATTATTACCTCTCTTACTGAGCAAGCTTCAGAGATTTACCATGACTTTCTTTTTTATACGGAGGATCACCTAAAAAACTCTGAGGATATAGGGGCTGCGACTTCATCAGAAGAACCTGTCGCAAATGTGACTTGCAATTAAATGTTGAATTGAGAGGCTCATATGCGCAAGAAAATGGGATTGGGAAATAAACGGGAACTCGATGCTCAACTCAATCTGACTCCTTTTATTGATCTTCTTTCAACTTGTGTTTGTTTTCTTTTGATTACGGCAGTATGGATAGAAATCGGCTCCGTTGAAATCAAGCAAAGTCACGGCACACAGGCTGCGCCGGAGAAGAAAGAGTCTTTTGATCTCGATTTGGTTTTTAAAAATTCCAATCAAATGCTTCTCAATCTCAAAAAAAATGGTCGGCGAGTGAGAGTTGTTAAAGTCAAGGCTGATTCTTTTGAAACAGCACTTGAAGAACTTAATATAGCTCTTAGTGCTAAGGTTCTCTATTATAAAAATAAACCGGTAGAAATTGCTGCTGTAACAGTAACACCTCACAGTTCTGTTGATTACGGTGGTCTTGTTTCTACCTTGGATGTTTTAAGAAAAAAACAAATTATTAATATTGGTGTTTTGACTGCTCGAGGTAACTGATGATTCTTAACCAAAGTTTAGTGGCTGCCGATGCTTTTGAAAAATATCTCATTAATCGAAAAAGAAAAAAGCACTGGGGTTTAAAAGCAGCAGGCTTTACTCTTATGCTAACCTCTATGGTCGATATGTTTAGTATGTTGGTGGTGTTTCTTCTACAGACTTTTTCAAGTTCTCCTGAAATTTTGATAACAAAAGGGGTGAAACTTCCCAACTCTGCTACCCCTGCAATGGTTAAAGAGGCTCCTGTACTGGCCATTTCTGGAGAGGGAAATCTTTATCTCGACCAGAAGTTGGTGGGTAAGACAAGCGCTGTAAGTAAAAAGCCGAATATCTTATTAAAAAAGCTTAATACTATCAAAAGGGATTGGGCCAAATCTCACCAAACCCCCTTTGCTGGTGAAATTAATTTACAAGCTGATAAAAAAATAAAAAGTACAACGGTAGCCACAATTATGGGTATTTTAACTAGTAGCCAATTTCAATCCATTGAACTGGCGGTAGTCGGGCGTTAATTAATGGCAGATATGCGAAAACATTTCTTCATTATTTTCTATTGTTTTTTATTGTCAGGAGTTTCTTGGGGTAAAGATGCTCATTACTTAATTGAGGAGATGGAATCCCTAAGGGATTCTCTTTCTTTGGATGATCCGGCTCGGGTTGAGTTAACTTTGCGGTTGGCTGATCTCTATTTTGATATTTCTATTAAGGAAGGAGGTGAAGGGGATCATAAAACCTTGCGTGTTAATCGCCTTAAGGCTCTCAACCTTTATAAACACAGTCTTAATGGTACGGGGCGGGTCAAAAAAGCGAAGGGACTTACGCGTATAAAAATTGAATTTCAAATGGCGAGGCTTCTCACTCGTTTAAATGAGCACAGAATGGCTGAAAGGCATTATTTTAATGTCGTTCGAGATAAAAAAACGCCCCAGAAAATGAGTGAACAAAGCTTTTTAGCTCTAGCCGAATGGTATGAGGAGGATGGGCGTTACAGAAAAGCAGTGTCCTACTATGATAAAGCTCTTAAACTTTGCAGTGTCCGCTCTGCTTGTAACTACGCTCACTACCGTAAGGGATGGCTCTACTTTAAGGATACACAACTGGATTTGGCGATCAGGGAAATGAAGAGTTCTCTGTGGGCTTCTGAAAAAGAGGTTCGCGAACCTTCCCTCACAGACCTTCTTCTTTTTATGTCTAATGCTGATACCGATGGATTAAAAGAATTGGGTTATATCAAAAAATTATCTACTCAATTGAAGCGACCAGAACTCATAAGGCAACTAACAGAAGCTTATTATGTAGCCGGTAATCGCAGGGCCGGATCGAATCTCCTCGCTTATCTCAATGAGCAAAATCCAAATCTTTATTACGAAGTTCGCCTACTCGAAGAATTTTATGGTTTTAGAAATTGGAATAAGGTTGATGAATATCTCAAAGTTATGGAAAATCGTTCGTTTGCAGATATTCCTCAAAAGAAAGAAGAGGCAAGTGAGGTTAGAAAAATTTTTCGTCGTTTCTTGGTGCAAGTTGATTCTGAGACTCAGGTTATTTCAGAGCTTAATAACTTTCTCAAACGCTCTATTGATATTTACTTGTCCATCTACCTTAATGACGAATTAAGAAAAAAATTGCAGCAGGGATGGTTGAAAGCAGAGAAGGATGAAAAGAAAAAGGTAGAGAGGTTAGGGCGTTGGATTAGAGAAGATCTGTCTTTTGGTTTTGATATGAAGTCCATTCGTCAATTGCGCCAAAGTCGTCTGAGTCTGGCTCAAAAATTGAAAATGAGTGAAGTTGTTATTGAGGAGTCTCTAGCAATTGCTAAACATCTCAAAGGTCACCAAGAAGCCGATGAATTTACCTATGTAGCAGCCAGAGAGCAATATGGTTTAAAAAATTATTTTAAAGCTCTCCCATTATTTATATCTCTTGTGGATCGAGCTATTGTAACTCAATCTTTTAGTAAATGGGCGATCCTTTCGCAAAATTTGATTTTAGATATTTTTAACCATCAAAAAAATTATAAAAAAATTATTGATCAAGTGGAGAGATGGCAAAAGGTAACAGAGGGGCTTGAGACTAAGGAAATTCTTCGAGAAAAAGTAGCGATGAATAAAATTTTAATTGAAGCTCGTTTTGAAAAAGCAGTGCAGATGCTAGATAGTCCTAAAAGTTTGCAGGTTTTTTATGATTTTTGCTTTCAAAAGGTTTTTATCAAAAAATCTTGTTCCAATGCTAAGGTATTAGCTGTCAAATTTCGAGATCAAGAGAAGCTAGTCAAATTGTTAGAGCGTGAAGGAAATGAGAAAGCCTTGATGGTTGAGTATGAAATCATGGGGCGTTTTTCTGAAGCTGCTCGTCTTCAAGAAAAGATTAATTTAAAACCAATCGGTTTTAAGTCCGGATACGATCTTTTTTTAAAGATAGCTCTTCTCTATGAGCTTGATCAAAACTGGAGTGAGCGCAATCGTGTTCTTAAAATGATGTTAAAGAAAATGAAAAGAGAGAGGGAAATCCCTAAGGATTATGAAGATATTCTCTTTTTAGCTTTAGATGAAGCAAATCTTATTGGACCACGAAGTCTTTCTCTTGCCTGGTCTTTGTCAAAGAAACTTTCACTTGCTTCTCGTTTGGAGTTGGAGAGACCTAATAAAAAAACTCAAAAAATATTATTGGGTCAGAAAGAGAACCAAGGTCCAGTGTGGTCGAAATTAATCCTAAAGAAAATTCAAAAATCTTTTGCCTCTGTAGGAAGGATAAAGTTTTACGGTCGACGTAGCCGAAGGCTTTTTAAGAGGAGAAATCGTGCTATTGAGCGTTTTGCTATGGTGGCTAAAAGCCATCTTGAGGGTGCCGATTTGGAAACCCGAGTTTACCTCTTACATATGCTGAAAACGACCTATCAGAAAATGGTAGAAGATATTATGGCAACCCCTTTGCCTCCTGGCCTGGATAGTGAAACTTTGGCTCAGGTTCAGGAGCAATTGCGAGGAATGGCTTTGCCTTTTGAAAAAGTTTATCAAGACTACGATCATCTTCTAGAAGAGCAAATGAATTCTTTTGAGGGTCGACAAAATCAGTTACGAATAAGAAATAATTTGAAAGTAAAGATTGTTAGTTATGCTGATTTTATATCTTTAGAGAAAAAAGAAAAAAGAGATCTAATGCTTGTGGATTATGCGCCTACAAAAGAATTTAAGAAAAAGCTTCTTATTGAACCTGCTAACAAAGAAACACTTTCTAAACTATTGGGTTTTTATCAGAGTAACAAAATGGTTCGACTAGCTGCTTATTATACTGGTCGTTTAGAAAACTTGAAGAGTGACAAATAAAGGAGAAAAGAGTGCAAATAATTTGGAGGCTTCTTTTGGTGAGTCACCTAATAATTCCTTCTCTTTGGGCAGATAGTAAAAAGGCAATAAAGGTGAAGTATAAAAAATCAGGGCGAATTGATTTTGAATCTCTACTTATTGAAGGAGAGCGTAAAAAGCCCGAAATGGCTGTTGTTACGGGTAATGTTGGGAAGAAAGATTCTGGTCTTTTAAAGTTTAGGAAAAACTTTTTAGATATGATGGCCGACGATTTTGGGGAGAAGATCGAGTGATTGCTATAGAGTCAGAAAATGGTGAGTTGATAAAAGTTCTTAGGAATGTCAGACAAGGAAACTTTGGTTTTCATGAGCAATTTGGTTTTATTAGCCAAAAAAGAGCTGAACAGAGAGTTATTAGTCGCAGACGACAAGGCTACGATTTTACGAGAAATGACTGGCATTGCTCTTTTCATCTTTCAGAAGAAAAGGGAAATCTATCTTTAGATCATCTTGTGGGTTGTGAGGCTCTTCCGGTAGAACAAGGTTGGTTGCTTGAAACTCCTTTAGGGAAGTTTAAACTGACTCAAAAAACTAAGGCCTGCGTTCAAGAACTATTAGAGTCCCATGAGGATGGAGGGAGTTGGCTCAACCGGCTTTTGGAATTCCTTATTCTCTTGAGCTTTCTTCTAATTCCTATTCTCTTTTACTTACAAGAGAGTCCTGTTGTAGAGGAAGAGAAAGAGGAACTTGTCGAGCCCGTGACTGTCAAGTTAATTAAGCCTGCTCAAACAGTCAATGTGAACCGTGATGTTAACCCCGACATCAAGGTAAAGCCTTTGTCAAAAGCTGAACTCTCTAAGAGGGCAGTAAAAAGAAACCTTGGTTTTTTAGGAATGCTGGGCTCTAAAGATCTTAAAAAGGTTGTCGGGGGCGTGCCTCAAGATTTAAAGCAAGCAACGGCTGGTGCGGGGGCAGGTGGGGACGCTGGCAGCGGCGGTGAAGTTCTCACTGGTCTTGGAAAAGGGCTCAAAAAAACGACTGTTGGCAATACAGGGCTTCAAGGCCTAGGGGGGATTGGCACCAAAGGTGCTGGTGGTGGTAAAGGTGGCTACGGTAACACCCTGGTCGCAAGTGGTGAAGGGAGCGGGATTTCAGCAATTTCTGTTTCAAGTTCTGAAATGGTTCTGCAAGGAGGAATTAGCCGATATGCTATTAACGCTACAATCGCTAAATATCTGAATCAAGTTCGACGTTGTTACGAAGGGCAACTTAAAACCAAACCGAACTTGCAAGGGTTGGTTGAAATGAGTTTTGAAATTAACCCGGTTGGTCGTCTCAATTTTGCTAATGTTAGCCGAACGACACTTAAAGATAGAGCGACTGAAAATTGTATTCGTGGAAAAATGATGTCGTGGCAATTTCCTAAACCCAAGGGGGCGATTAAAGTTCCCGTGAAGTACCCATTTATGCTGAGACCTGTCGGATCATAGTATTGAGGTTAAATCATGTTTAAGAGTTTTATCTTTTCTTTTTTTATTTTAATAATGACCCTAATGAGTTGCCATCAGGATCCCTATCCAAAGGAGGGAACTCTTCGCACGGTTCAGAGAAGCGAACCTCAAGAACCATTGCCTGAGTTGTCGATGTCTATCGATGATGTCATTGAATTTAAGGAAGGTCGTTATCGAGAATATAAAGTGCGTGTTGCCGTAAGGGGAGGAGGACGACCTCTTGTTAGAATTGATGGTTTGCCTGAAGGTGCCGAGTTTAATCCGGAGTCTTTAATTTTAAAGTGGAGACCCAACTTTTTTAATGGTAATGACCCGAGCGACCCTTCGATTAGTGTCCAAACTTATCCTGTAACGGTTTGGTTGAGGAGTTCAGAAGATCCTGTACGGGCTTTGCGAAGAAATGTGAACCTTTTAGTTCACGATATTCCTCGGCTTATTACAATAGAAACATCCCGCAATACGACAGTAGATGAAGGGAAGAAATTTTCTAATACTTTTACGATCAAAAATACTGACTATCCCGATGGTCCCTTTCGTGTTGTTACCAGTGGTATGCCGGCTAATATGGAACTTGTGAAAGTTGATGCGAAGACCTATCGCCTTGAGTTTTCTCCTGACTATTTTCATGTCAATAGGAAAAAAGATGGAAGCTCCTTGAAGTATCAGGGAAAGATAATTGTGGCTAATCCAGCGAATCATATTCAGGAAAAAGAGTTAGATATTACTGTTTATGATAAGAGGCTTGAGTCTAAGCTTGTAGCCCCTAAAAAATTAACTCAAGGTTTGGATGTAAGTTTACAAGTGGTAGCTTACGACCTCAATAAGGAGGTACTTCCTGAACTTGAACTTCTTTCATCAAGGCCTCCTTATGGAAAGTTCAAGGTTGTTAAAATTAAAAATGTTGAAAACTTTTCGACAATTCTCAATATTTCTTGGAGCGACATCCCACCTTCGCAAAATGGTAAAACTCATCTCCTCTCTTTTCGCTCTTGTGTTCTCGATAGACGTGGGGAAATGGTAAATTGCCAATCCCAGTCGACTGAAATCAAATTAGTTGTACGAGACCGAAAACCTCCTGTTATTGGTCGCTCTCATTGGCCAGTTGGTGAAATGGTTTACCTTGGTTTTAGAGAAAAATTTTCGCGTCAAGTGCAGGTTATTGATCAAGAAGATCGCAGTCTTAAACCTCGAGTGGAAGTTTTTCCTGTAGAGCTGAGAAAGTACGTGAAGTGGGAGAGAGGGCAGCTATCCTTGAATTTTGATAAGGCGGGGGTCTTTCAGTTTAATCTGATTGCCACTTCTGATTATAACGTGTCGTCGGCAGAAAGTTTTTTAGTGGAAGTTTTTCCTGAGAATAGGAAGAAAACCCTTCTTTTTGCTGATTCAACTAGGGATCCTGAAGCCCTTTTTTACAAGGGCACTTTTAAGAATATGGATATTATGAATCCGGCAATTCAAGATATAAATCTGAGAAATGTTTCTGATCGAGAGACATTGGTTATCACGACAAGCACTTTGATGGATAAGTCAGTGGAAAGTAAACTTCTTAAGGCCATTAATAAAATTAAAAATGTTGTGATTGCTTCCCCATTGATTGACAACCTACCAAAAGAGTTTCTTCGTCGGTTGGTAGAGGATTACGATTTTCATGCTATCGGGCGCTACTCAGAGCTTCCCAATATGCCTCCTTTAGCTGATACAAAAATGGCTAAAACATCTCACTTTGTCGACTCTATCAATCCGGTTGGATTAAAGGGGATTGCTTCCTCGGTGTCGAGTAATCCGATGATTTTTAATGGAGGTTTAGATGATACTAGAAAAGTTTGCAAGGGTGTTCTCGGTTTGACGACGACTGGTAACAACCCCTACGTATTAGGGGTCGTTTGTCGGCGGAGAAATGGTGGTCGTATTTCTATCCTTGGGACCGAGTGGGCTGATTTAAATGTGACAAAAATTGACTCTCAAATTCCTGTGGAATGGTTTAATACAATGCTTAAGGCAAAATTTTAAGGATAGCTATGAAAATCTTAGTGAAGAATAAAACTTTATGGGTCATCTTTTTTTCTTTATTTTTACTCTCTTCTTACGCTGAGGAAAAGGATTCCCTAGCTAAAAAGCTTGATGATCTCCATATTCCCGATGATAAGGTGACTCCTATTTTAAGCCAAGACCAGCTTTATATAGTCAATACAAGGTACTCGAGTTTAATCAATCGGCATGAGCTAACTTTGCAGGGGGCTCACAATTTTACGTCCAAGAGCCATCTAAAAGTTCAACAAGCAGCTTTAGCCTATCGCTATCATTTCAATAGCCAATGGTCTTTTGGATTGCGCTACACTCGCTATACTAATGGGTTGACTAGTGCGGGAGAGCGTTTGCTCGCTGGTAAAAAAATTGTTCCCGACACAGACTTTGCTCTCAATGCTCAAGAATTATTCGTTTCTTATAACACTATTTATGGAAAGCTTCGTTGGTCAAAGGACACTGTTGTTTATTTTGATCAGTATATCTCTTTAGGCGGAGGTCAAATTGAATTGGCTTCAGGGAGAAGCAATCACGGTTTTCTGGATCTTGGTTTTGCTTTTTGGCTAGGCAAACAAGCAAGCTTTCGCATTGGTGTGAAGAACGAAGGTTATGATCAAGCTCTACGCAGTGGAGAGCAATTTCAATATAATGCAATGGGGTACTTAGAAATAGGTTATCTTTTTGGTTCAGGTGATCGTGGATGAAGTTAGTAACTCTATTTTTGTTTTTTTGGATTGGTTTAGAACATGCTTATGGAAGCACTGATCTCCTTATGCTGAAAAAGGGAGCTGAACTAGATTTTTCTCAAGAGTTCAAGAAAAAAAAGCCACTCAAACTGGATAACCCCTTCGTTATTCAGCTGTTTAGCTCTTGGAAGGCCTTAGGTGCTTTAAAGCCGGAAACTAACTTGTGGATGGAGCTAGTTTTTTATGGTGAGAACCTTAAAGCACTTCAGACTCTTTCTTCTTTAAAAGAGGCTAAAGTGCAACGTTTGAAAAAAGCTGCCGAGCTCTATTTACTTTATCGTTTGGGTTATCATCAATCGTTTTTAGCAAGGTGGATTGAGTTGAGTAGCAAAGGATTTTTTTTAAAGACAGAACTAGGTTTGGCTCTCGATCAGGTGATTGGGTCAAAGATGACCTCACTATTAAAAAGTTCAGGCTTTCATTTGACAACTGACTTGAAGGAAAAACTCCAAAAAATAGAGAGTGAGGCATCGATTATAAATTACTCTTTACAGGGATTAAAAGCAGTGTCGACAGGGAAACAGGCTATTCAATGGATTGGTAAAATTCCTGAAAATGACTCTTTACGTTTGCAGTTAGCTCATACGGCTCTTCTCGATTACGCAAAAAAGGGGATGCTGGGGGCTTCTGGAAAGTTGATTAAGAATGTTATTGAGCCCTGGATGGAGAAGAGTCAGGATGTGGATGAAATTGCTTCTTATTATTTGACTCTTGGTCGGCTTCTTTATCAGGCAGGGGCATGGGATCAGAGTGAGCATTTTTATTATCTTATTCCAGAGAGCTCAAGATATTTTATGCAAGCTAGAACAGAAGCTCTATGGATTCACTTACATCGCCGCCACTTTTCGAAAATAAAGGGGGAGTTGGCAACTCTTGAGTTGGATGCTTTTAAAGATCGTTTTTATCCGGAAATTTATTTAGCCAGCGCTATGGCCAATGTGATGTTATGCCAATTTTTAGATGCTAGGAGAGCTATTCATCGCTTTGCTCACGTTAATCGAAAATGGGCCAAAAGAATAGAGCGTGAGCTAGCGGGTTCGAAACAACGTATTATCAATGATGATTTTATTGTGGCTAACTTAAAAAAGGCTTTAAATAGTTTAGAGAGAGAAAAACTTGCTTTGAGAGAAAGTAATATACCTTTTGATCAGAATTTTTTTGTTTTAACAGAAAAAAATATTCATAAAACATTAGCTAGACAAGTCAAACTACAATGGAGCAATAGAAAAAAGATACTTGAAGAAGCTCTCTATAAGATGCGATTTGTTCGCGTTGAGCTCTTGAGTCGAATGCGCATTTGGGCTGAAGGGATGAAGAATCAACTGGCAGATCGAGATGCCTTACATACTTATGCCTCTGGTCGCGCTCAAGGAAATCAAATGGAGTTTCCTAGCGATGGTCACTTTTGGGGAGATGAGCTTTTTAATATGAGTGCTCATGTTAGAAATTTATGTCTCAGAGGGAACTTTCATGAAAAATAAACGACTCTTTTTTTTAGTTCTTTTTCTCTACTCTTGTATTGGAGGAAAAACTGAATATCTTTTTCATGATACTATTCCTGTTCAAGAGCAAGACGATCGAATTTATCCCCTCAGTCTTTTAAAAGTAAGTAAAAAAATTGATGTCCTTTTAGTGATAGATAATTCTGGGAGTATGCAGGGTATTCAAAATAATGTTATTACAAATGCCAGTCTTTTCTTTGAGCAGTTTGCCATTCGACGTTATGTCGATTGGAAACTTGGCCTTGTTTCTACAGATAGAGCTGAAACACCTTACCTTGGTTTCGAGACGAGTTTTGATTCAAGCCTTATCGATCCAAGGGATCCCAATTCTTTTAACCGAACAGTGGAAACTTTTAGAGGTGCCGTCAGCCGTTTAGGTACTAACGGAAGTTTTAATGAATACGTTTTTTATAACACGAAAAGAGTTCTCGACCTCTATAATGGGCGCTCTGGAAATCGTTTTCAACGAGATAACGCTCATCTTGTTGTCATTATGATTTCTGATGAGAATGAACAGAGTGGGGAGTTCGGTCAGTCGTATGAAGCGACAACTTTTTTAAATGGTTTGTCTCAATACGTTGATAGTAGTAAGGTTTTGCGTTTTTATGGAGCTCTCGCCCTAAAAGGTTTACGTGGTTGCACAAATAACTTTTATGAATATACAGGAAGCCAGTACGAAAAAATTATTAATTTATCAGATGGTTTTGTTATTTCTGCTTGTATTAACAATTTTGGTAATGAGTTAGCGAGAATTGGAAAAGACATTGCTTCTCTAGTGGGGTTGCCTAGTCTTCTTCTACGACGTCGTCCAGTCGTAGAAACTTTAAAAATTTATTATGAAGGAAATCTTCTCTCTTCTGGAAGAAGAGAAGATGGAGGTTTTTGGTTTTATGAAGAAGAGACCAATACCATTAATTTTTACAGTATCGACTTTGTCCAAGATATTGAAAATGATCATTTTCGCATTGAGTTTGACATAGATGATGGAATTAACCGTGATGAGTAATTACTCGGGCTCTACTTGTATATTAGGCTATTTTTATGAATCAAGATAAATTTAAATTGTGGAAGTTGGCATTAAGTGCAATTCACGTTGATGGGAAAGTGACCGCTGAAGAAGAGAAATGGTTTCAAGAAACTGTTTTAAATCTGGAAAAAAATAAAATACTTAACTTTTCACCAGAGCAAATGAATGAACTTAAGCAAATCTTTTATACTCCAACAGAAAACTTATTGGAAGAATTTAAAAGTTTATCTAAACCAGCTGATTGTAGTCTTTTAGTACACTACCTTAGAATTGTTAGTCATTTAGATTCAGACTTTTCAGAAGAGGAAAAATCTCTTTATAAAAAACTTGAGCAAGCTTGTTTGGAAAATGTGAATTTTGAGAGTGTCGAATCTAAAATCAAAAAATTAGAAAAGAAAAATCAGCATCAGAGCAAGGGCCATAATCATTCTTTTTTTGAATCAGCTTTTAGAACAATGTTAGAGATTTCTGATCCTAGTGATGGTAAGCACTCCAAGTAGTTGTATTTAAAAATGGAAAAATTAACTCGATTTACTTCACATGATCGGCTTAACGCTTATTCTCGTTCCGATTCTCTATAGTACTGGCAGTGATATTCAGAACTATTCTTAAAAATTAATAGATAATTGTATTAAGAAAAATTGAGTTAAAAATTTTTAACCTTTCTTGGTATTGAATAAATTTATAAAAATTTAAACGCTAAAACAAAGCCTTAGCTATAAGAGAGTAATCTAAGGCTAAAGCTTTATGAAATGAGACAGGATAAGAAAGTTCTTTTTAGAAAAATATTAGGTTGATATAGAAATAAATTTAGTTTACAATTTTTTTGATAAAAATATAAATCTCTTAAAAGGATAGAGGGGGAAAATTGAATAAAACAATACTTTTATTGATTTTTTTACTTTCTTTAAAAATTCAGGCTAGTGGCACTTACTTTCCTCCAAGCCATTTATCAACTAAGTTTCAGAAGGATAAAAAGCTGCAATTTATTTGTAAATTAAAGCCAAAAGATCCGCGGTGTTTAAAAAGAAAGATTAAAAATAAGAAGAAATAAATTTGATATTTCATCAGTTCTATTTTCTGTGTAAGGCCTTAGGTATAAAGTTTTTTTAAAAGGATAGTTTGAGTTTTGAAAAAATTCAAACTGAAGGAGTTTTCATGAAAAAGAAAGTGGTTTTACTATTTATTTTTTGCTTCTTTGGATTGACTGAGACAGCTTGGTCTATTTTACCTGATGGAATAAAAAAGATACGTTATGGCTTGAATTACTCCTCTTCCGAAAAGCTTTGGAAGGCCAAGGATGCTCCTATAAAGTATTATAATAATGATGGGAAAGCTTCGATGTTGGCTCACTCATTAGAATACGCTCAAGGTTTTAAGTACAATATAGAGTTAAACGCTAAGGTTACTTATTCAAAAACAGAAATGCTTGAGGGCTCAGAGGGAGGAACGACTAAAGGAGATACGAGAAGTGGTATATCTAATATATCAATTTTTGGTAGTAAGCTTCTTTTTCAAAGAGGAAATTTTCGATCGACTGGACTTGTTGGTATCAAACATCCATTTTATGAGGGACCTTCCAGTGACTATAATGAATCTCCAGATGTTTTTATTGCTCCTAACGATGGAAGCATACATTATATTTTAGGTTTAACGCCATCCTATTCGTTAACTAAGAGAATTAATTTGCAAAGTGACTTTCGCTATATGGTTAGAAGTGGCGAACCAAAGGATCAGTATACGATCGATTTTATAGCGTCTTATTTTGCTAGTGAGAAATTCACTTTAGGAGTTGGGTACAATTTTTTGAGAACTTTAGGTGGACC
Organism: Bacteriovoracaceae bacterium; assembly: GCA_965206965.1. Classification (GTDB taxonomy): domain Bacteria; phylum Bdellovibrionota; class Bacteriovoracia; order Bacteriovoracales; family Bacteriovoracaceae; genus CBDBLK01. Next base: position 1,878,452 of record OZ242254.1, read on the forward strand.
TGATATCGGAACACCTGGATTTAGTAGACAAGTTCAGTTAAGGAGTGGTGGGAATTCTAAAGTAAAAGCTTTTTCAGTAGTAAAAGAATACCGTGATGGTATGAGTTTGTTTTTGGCTTATGCACCTAATATAAAGTACCTTATCGATCTTTATTACAATAAAGTCCTTGATGGTCGCAATACAGATTCTTCTCAATCGATTGGTTTAGGGTTTAGCTACTTCTTCTAAAACTACTTAAGTGGCAGCTTTGTTTTATAAACTGTCTATTAAATTTAAAATCTTTTTGGGCTATATGCTTTTTGGAGCATTAGTCGTTTCTCTCTTATCTTTTCTTGATTTTAAAAGCTCAAAGATGAGACTAGAACACCAGCTTGGTGAAAGATTAAAGTCGATAAGCTCTACAGGTTCTCTTTTAATAGATACTGAAATACATAGTAATATTGTTGTTGGATATATTTCAGGAGAAAAAAATTTACACCAAAGTGATGATTTTAAAAAAATTCAATTAATTCTTAAAAAAATAAAAAAGACAAATAATTTAGCTTCTGATGTTTATACTTTGATTGAGCCCGAATGGGATAAAGGTAAGATGATATTTATCACTATGGCGAGTGATAAAACTTATATTGGAAACACTCTTCCTGTCAGTGAACATGTTAAAAAAGTTTATCAAAGTAAAAAAACAATTTTTACTAGCATGTATAAAGACTCAGAAGGTCAATGGATTTCTTCAATAACACCTCTTATTGATAATGAAGGAAATGTTGTGGCCGTTTTTCAGGTTGACTATAACGCTTCAATAGAGGTGAGAGATGCTGTTGCCGAAGTCCTTAAAGACTTTTGGTTGAATATAAGTTTGGCTTTAAGTCTTTCTTTTGCTTTAAGTTTTTTAATAGGGAGTTTTGTTATCAAGCCTCTTAAAAAAATTGGTGAAGAGGCTTCTCAGATTTTTAAATCTAATTTTGAAATAACTATTTCTGGAGAAAGCGTTAGGGGTGAAATTGGTGTTTTAGCTAGAAGCTTTAACTCTATTATTGCTGAAATAAGAAATTACACTCAAAATTTAGAAGAGATAATCGACGAGAGATTAGGAGAGATTAAAACTTTGCAAGGTCAACTTATTCGTCAAGCCTACAACGAAGGTCAAGCTTATAGCCAAGGTCAAGCTGAAAATGCCGTTAATATTCTTCATAATATGGGTAATTTGATCACACCCGCTTTGACCAGAATATCTCTTGAGGATGATTTAGAGAGCCTCGAGTTAACTTTTAAAGTGGTCAAAGGCATTTCTCTTCAGCTTCAAAAAATAGAACCTTTTCTTGATGATACTGCCCCGGTTAAGCAGAGTATTAACCAGGTTATTGAGACCTTGGATGAATTGAAGTCTGAAGTTGAGGAAAATGCGAGGTTTGTTCAAGCCAATAAAGATGCTATTAAAGATATTATTGAGAAAGTCGCCAATGTTATCTTTGCACAGCAAAAATATGCTAACTTTGGCGACAAAACGGCAGCAAAATCTTCTTTATTGGAAATTGTTAGCGATGTCCTTACTATGCAGGAGCCTGAGGCCCTACAAAAAGAGATTAATATTGTAAGAGGTTTTCAAACCAATCCTTTTGTAGCGGTGGAGAAAAATCGCTTTTCTAACGTTATTGTCAATATTATTGTCAACTCTATTGAAGCGATTGAAGAAAGGGGCAGAAATGATTCTAGTTATAGTGAGAAAGAGCTTCGAGTCACTGTTCTTGAAGATAGAGAAAAAAATATCGCTACCTTGATTGTTGAGGACAACGGTATTGGTTTTAGTGAAAAAGATGCCTCTAAAATTTTTGATTTTGGTTTTTCAACGAAAGGGCGAACGCCAGGGTTTGGACTTCACAATTGTGCGAATCTTATCCATTCCTACAAAGGAGTTCTTGAGATTTACTCTTTAGGGCTTAATCAAGGGGCTAAAATTGTTATGTCCCTCCCTAGCGTTGAGGCGAGTTCGGAGTAGATTATGATTTTTTGCTTTTCTGATTTATCAATAATTAATAACTTAAAGGGCTTTAAGGGGCTAAAAAGAGGTATACAGCTCTTTTTTTCTTTGCTACCATGCGCCCTCTTTCTTAAGAATCATTTGGAAATACATGTTCTACTGACTCTTTGGAAATCTAAAAAGGAGTCATTTTTCATAATTTATTCAAATTGTATCCCTGTTTGCTTTAAGTAGGTTATAGGGAAAAATCAATAATGCTAATACTCAACGAAATAAAAGGAGAAGTGTGATGAGCAAAAAGCTTTATGTAGGAAATCTTGCGTATGAAGTGGCCAATGGTGATTTAGAGAGCAAATTCTCTGAATTTGGAAGTGTACAGTCGGTTAAAATTATAACTGATTACGATACAGGAAGAAGTAAAGGGTTTGCTTTTGTTGAAATGGAAACAGCTGAAGAGGCCCAGAGCTGCATTGATAACCTTGATGGCAAAGATTTTAATGGGCGAGGCATTCGAGTAAGTATTGCTCGAGATCGCAATGACAATAGAAATAGCCGTCGTTGGTAGGTTGCGAAGGCATTTGATCCAAGCTTCAGGAAAGCGCTAAACTCTGTTTAGCAGTGGCACCTGTAAAATCTATACAGCTCTTTTTCAAAAGAGGATTTGCTGCGCATAGTGTTGTACCTTGGGTTACTTAAAGAAGTAATTAGAGCGCGCTTTTTATAGGCTCTAAACCCAGGAAACAGTATGTCCTTTCGATTCTCTCATTTATCTAGGCCTGTCAATCGTGCTATTGAAGATTTGGGTTTTGAAACATTGACTGATATTCAGTCTCAAGCGATCCCCTTTCTTCTTAGTAGCAATGACGATTTTGTTGGGCAGGCCCAAACCGGTACGGGTAAGACGGCTGCTTTTTTATTACCTCTCATTGAGCGATTAAATTTAGGCTCTCATAAGCTTGAGGCGCTTATTTTGACTCCAACGAGAGAGCTAGCTCATCAAGTTTACTGTGAACTAGAGAAGTTTTGTCGTTATTTACCGGTAAAAGCGACAACGATCTATGGAGGGGTTTCCTACGTTAGTCAGATTAGGGCGTTGGAAAAAAACCAGTCCCAAGTAGTTGTCGGCACTCCTGGTAGAATTATTGATCTTATTAATCGAGGTATTTTAAACCTAAGTGATTGCTCTCAATTGGTCATCGATGAAGCTGATGAGATGCTTAATATGGGTTTTATCGATGATGTTTTGACGATTATCAATCATCTTCCTGTGGAAAAAAGGTTGTGGATGTTTTCGGCGACAATGCCAAAACCTATTGTCGATATTGTTGAAAAAAAATTCTCAAAGCCTAAAATTGTAAAAGTGAGGAGAAAAACGCTAAGTAATGAAAATATTGGCCAATCTTACTGCATTCTCAATAAGAAGGATTTTTTGCGAGGGTTAAGGAGAATCTATGAGAGCAAAACAAAATGCTCTGGGATCGTATTTTGTGAGACGAGACAAGAAACCAATAATTTAGCTGAAGATCTTATCAATTTTGGTGTCAAGGCCCTTCCTCTACACGGTGACCTTAGTCAGCAGCAGAGAGATAGTGCTATGAAGAAATTTAAAGAAGGAAAGGTCGATCTCTTGATTTGCACCGATGTGGCATCCAGAGGCATTGATGTCTCTCATATCACCCATGTTTTTAATATGGGACTTCCCAGGCGAGGGGAGCTATACGTTCACAGGATTGGTAGAACTGGGCGTGCCGGGGAAAAAGGTGAGGCCATTAGCTTTGTCACTCCTAGTGAAATGAATCGGTTGCGAAAAATCGAGAGGCTAATTGGACAAAAAATTAAGAGCTATTCTTTGCCTGAGCCTGCAGAGCTAAAAAGAATAAAAGTTGAACGAGAGTTAGAAAAAATGGAGGGAATTAAGAGTGCTTTAGTTACTCGAAAGGAAGAGTTTTCTCTCGATAAAAATTACTCTTATTTTAAAAGCTATTTTGAAGATCTTTCTAAAGAACAAGCACTTAAGCTTCTCTTTTCTTATTATTTTAAAAAGGATATGCGCCAAATTGAAGAGGGCCTTAAGATTACCTCGGTACCTCCAAAAGGAAGGAGTTTCCAGCAAAGGGGTGAAAAGAGACGCCGTAAATTTAGAAGAAAATGGTGATCTCAACGATCTGTCTTTTTTTTTGACAATTTTCTCAAAATGATGAAAAAATTTCCCTTTATAACTCCTGTTTTATCTGTAAACTCCTGTTTTTATTGATTTTTTAGATTGAGCTTTTGGCCCTATTTTTGCTTCTTATAAAGCCATTGGAGGGATTTATGGGGATTATAAGAGAGTTTAAAAGAGTTTGTTTTGTTTTTCTTTTTACTGTGACACTTGTGAGTTGTGGAAAAATCATAGCTCCGGTTGGGACATTAGGACAAAATATAGTTTCAGCGAGTGCACTAGATCAACGATCAGCTTTAGGCTCGGAGCAACCGGCTCCTCCTGTTTCGCCAAAAGAGAGTCAAAGAGATAATGGCGAGTATCAGGTGCAACCTCAGGGTAGTTTTGGTGAAGGTGTTTATGTTCAGGTCAAAGGCCTTAGCAATCCTCAACCTGTTTTACTTACTGTTAAGGATAGTAAAGGGCATATCGTTGGAACACTCCAGACCAATTACAACAAAAAGATTAATTTAAACTCTTTAGATCTTCGGGAAGGTGAGAGTTACACTGTCGCAGCAGAGTCTAAAGGCTATCGAGTTTCAGAGCCTAAGACTATTGAAGTTGGCTCTGGTAATTTGGATGAAGAAACCATTTTTTCTTTTGAGAAAATTGAAAGTAATCTTTTTCGCTATCATTGGGAGAGTGATCTTGCGAATAGAGAATATGAATACTCTTCTCACGTTCCAGAAGCTGTTCAAATTGAGTTTTTAAATGAAGTTGTTAATATTCCTAATCACGCTGCTGCTCAGACCTTGCAAGATAAGCACAATATTGTTTTGAGTAATGAAGGAGAAGTTTGGACTTTAGATTATGTCAATCGTCTTTTTAGAACAGTTAATGGCATACCTCACTACTCTACTCGTAAAGCTAAATTTATTTTAAAAGATGAATTTATTGCTAACGATATTCGTATTCAAAGAGTTCAAGGAAACAATATTGTTTATATAAGCACTAAGGCCTTTAATAATGCTGAGCCTCGGATGGTTCGTTTAAACGGAGTGAAAGGGCGCTTTTTTTCTCGTCGTCTTTTTCATGCTCTAGTTCGCTTTTATACCAACTCTGGTGCTAATCGAAGAGCTGTGGAGAAAATTCTCAATGATAAGTTTGGTTTGACATTACAAGTTCCCAATATCAGAAGATTGACGGGAGAGTCTCCTCATAATTTCCAGTCTTTTCAAAATAATGAAGTTATGAGTTTATTGACCGCTTTAGCCGAAATGCCTGAAGGTTACTATAAAATTCCTGGTTTTCGTTATTTACTACGTCGGCAAAACGGACATCCTCACCCTCTTTATCCAGGAGCTCCTGCTGTTGCATGGCCTCGCGGACCAAACTCTGACAGCTATGTTGAGTTTATGGATACTGCTTTTAGAGGAAACTACTCTATGAGTTACTTAGGGATCAATAACTCTGAGGATTACGTTCATCGCTTAATTGTTCACGAAAAAACTCACTTTATCTGGAGCAATGTTCTTTCTCAACAAACTAGAGACGAATGGACGGAGTTGGCGGGTTGGTATCGCAATGAGAATGACCCTGATGGTTGGTCAAATCGTTACACGACTTCTTTTGTGAGCCCTTATGCCCACTTGAAGAATCCTAATGAGGATTTTGCTGAGACGATTTCTTACTATATTTTAAATCCAAATCGACTTCTTTCAGTATCTCCTGAAAAATTCGATTTCGTGCAAAAGCGAATTATGAATGGTTATCGCTATATTGCTCAAGTGAGGGAAGATCTTCAGTTTGAAGTATTGAACCTTTTTCCTGATTACGACTACCCGGGTAAGATCAAACGTGTTGATGTTTACGCTCACGGTGATCATGGAAGTGATAAGAGGGTTATTGTTGAAATTGAACTTCTTAATAGAGAGGGGTTTCAGGACGGAGCTAATTGGGCGAGAACTCGTTTATATAGTGAAAATGACACCTTTGTTGACATGTATCTTTACCCCGTTAATGGCAATAATCATATTTTAAGAGGGCAAGTGACCATTCCGGCTCATGCTAAATCTGGTTATTGGAAAACTCAACAGATCACTGTAGAGGATGAAGTCGGCAATATACGTATGGAAGGGATTGATGACTTTGGTTTTAAACTCTATATCAATAACTCTGTTGAAGATACGATAGCTCCTAAATACATTAAAGATTCTTTACAAATCCAAGTAGAACCAACGACTTTGAGTGGTCGTCCCGTGCACAGAGTTCGCGTGAGTTGGTTTATTGAAGAGAATATGAAGATGAGGGCCAATAATGGAGTTTTTGTTAATTTTGTTTCTCTTGATTATCCAGAAGCCTATGCTATTCAAGAGTACGGAAATGTTAACCTTCGGAATAACCGAGCAGAGGTTACTTTTTATGTAACGGAATATTTTCCCTCTGGGAGATATACAGTCGCTTATCTTAATATGCAGGATGCCGCTTTGAACTATGGAACGCAGTACTTCTCTAATAATCCTTCTCATGAGAAAAGAAAAATTGTTCACATTGAAACGGCTAATCACGATCGAGTGAAACCAACATTAGATCTCAATCGAATTTCAGTTTCTGCGCGTCCGACTAATCCCGATCGCCCGGATGGGCAAACAGAAGTGACTATCACTTACTATGCTAAGGATGATAAATCAGGGTTGGATACTGTATCTTACTATTTGATTGATCCTACCGGTAAGAGTCACCACGGTTATCATTACCATAGTAATTTCTATACGGTATTCTTTGCAGGAAACCCGACGGTTTATAAAAAGTATGTGATTCATCATGTCCTTCCTAGAGGTTCGGCACCAGGTACCTGGGGTCTTCGCGAGATGACTCTTAATGATAAAGGTGGAAATTCAAAGAATTATAACTTTGTTGAAATCCTTCACTTTTCAGTAGATTAAAAATGTTTTTAATTTTAATTAAAGATAACCGAGTAAGCTTGCTTACTCGGTTTTTTTATTTCTCTCTTTTAAGTTAATAAAAATTTATTGGACTTTGATAAGGTTGGCTGGCAACTTATAAAAGAAGCATTAAGTCGTCACCTTAGTGAAAGGGATAATGATAAAAGAAATCAGAAAACCATCCTTTCAGCTTAGCCTTGGTGTCTTACTTTTTACGGCCACTCTTCTCACTGGTCTCGGGGTTACTTTTCTCAATTATAATGATGGTCAAAGAACCATTCGTGAACTTTCCAATCAACTCTTTGGGGAAGTCTCAACAAAAATTTTCTCTCTTGTTAAAAACCATTTAGATAAGGCCAAACAACTTGGTCTTTTAAATGAAAGGGTAGCCAGAAATTTTCTTTCAACAAATGAGGATTATAGAAATTTTTTTTACGATACATTAAAAAATTTTCCAGAATTTACTTATGTCAGTGTCGGAAATGAAAAGGGTGCTTTGATTGGCGCTGATTATATTACTAAAAAATTGAGAGTTCGAGAGTGGGTTCAACAAGGAAATCGAACCTCTCTGATGACTGAGTATGGTAAAGATAAAAAATCAGGTAAGCTCGTTCCTATTCGAAAGAGTAAGGGCACTTATGATCCGAGGGTTCGCCCTTGGTATAAGAAGGCCAAAGAGAGAGGGCATGCGGCTTGGCTAGATCCTTTCTTTTGGCTCCCTGAAAAAATACCTGGCATAACTTTTGCCATTCCTTCATTTAATAAGAATGGAGTTATAGATCAAGTTTTTACGGTCGATATTCAACTCGATTTCATCAGCAATGCTCTCAGAGATTTTTATCAGTATAAATCAGGTTCTCTTTTTATTGTTAATGAAGAAGGAGAGCTGATTGCTCACAATAAATTGGACCTTACCATAAACGTAATGGACGACCAGGCTTCTTTACCCAATATTCAGGGCATTAACGATAAGCAAACTCAGTTCGTTTTTAAGAAATGGGTTGCATCTAATCGAAAGAGTGATTTAGAGTATCTCTTTAACGATCAAAGATTTCTTTTGAAAAGTAAACATCTTAACGTTTCTCAAGATATTTCTTGGCATATTCTGATGAGTGTTTCAGAAGAAGAAATCCTGGCCCGAGCGCTCGAATCCCTTTATCGATCAATTGGCTTTTCTCTTCTCATCTTGGTAGTAATTATCATTTTTTCTCTCTTATTGAGTCGCCACCTTACCAAGAGCTTTAATCGCGTTTTTGGAGAAATGAAAGATATCTTTTACTTTTCTTTAGAGCAAACACCACGCATTCCTTCTTTTATTTATGAAATAGATAAGATTTCTAATTATCTCTCCAACATAAAATCGAGCCTCAAATCTTTTAAAAAATACTTATCTCCCATATTAGTCAAAAAGTATCTCTTGGAAGGAGTCGAGGCGACACTTGGGGGGGAGGAGAGAGAAGTCACCGTCATGTTTATTGATATTGAAAATTATACAAAAATATCAGAATCACTTTCGACTCAAGATTTGATCCAGTTGCTTAATAAATTCTCGATGGCAGTGACAAAGAATATTGATCAATATCATGGCACAGTCGATAAATTTATTGGTGATTCTATTATGGCCTTTTGGGGAGGAATCGAAAGTTTTGAAGACCATGCATTCTTGGCCTGTCAATGTGCTTTGATGTGTTGTGAAGATATAAAAAACTCCGATATGAATATCAATATTAGAGTTGGAGTGAACACGGGAAAGGTGATTATTGGAAATTTTGGTTCAGAGGAGAGGTTCAACTTTACGGTATTGGGGGATAATGTCAATCAAGCGAGTCGACTGGAGAGCAGTAATAAGGTTTATAAAACAAATATTTTGATAAGTGAGACAACCTTTCTCAAATTAGAAGATAAGATAGTCACGAGAAGGATTGATGATGTGGTTTTAAAAGGTAGGAAGGGAGCGACGACGATTTATGAGATAGCAGACTTTAGGGAGGAGAAGAAAAGGGAAGTTAAAGATTGTTACGAGAAGGCATTGGTAGAGTATCAGTCTCAAAATTGGGAGAGATCGATTGATTATTTAGAAAAGGGACTGAAGGTGGTGGGAGATGATGGTCCCTCGCTTGTTTTAAAAGAGCGCTGTCAGTATTACCGAGAGAATCCGCCAGAGCGCGATTGGGATGGTGTTTTCTCTATTCAAACGAAATAATTATATTACTTTTGATGAAACCGGTGGTTGAGTTCAAGGCCTTTTTCATAAATTTTGCTCATTGTTTGATGTGAGAGGTTGAGATGAAAGGCCAGTTTGAGTATTTGATTCAATAAGGATTGGTAGAGGATACCATTTTTTTGAAACCTTATTGAGGATGTCAAGGATACAAAAGGAAGGATCAGAGGAGGACCCAATTGCTTTTTGAGATTGTGGGAAATAATTGTGTCTTCAAAAATTTCTACCTCTGGAAAAACTTGATCTTTTTTGATCAGATCTCGACGGAAATAGAGGCAATGATCGAGGTAAACAATACCTTTTCTTTTTGAGCGAATCTCGTTGGAATACCAACTTGTAAATTTGAGAATGGGGTGATCGTTATCAAACTGGTGAGTAAAGCCTCCCCAAGATAATCTATGGGCGTTATCTTGAAGGTATTGGATGGCCTTAAGTTCAAGTATAGAGCGTGGATGATGGAGTATGACAAGGTCTCCCTCGGCTTGTTTGAATCCTTCCTCTAATTGTTGACTTCGACCACTTTTTTTAGACTTTACTATTTTAAGAGATAGGTATTGAGATGCTCTCTCAAGTGTTTGATCTGTACTTCCACCATCACAGAGAATAACCTCGCAATTGCCATTAGAAATGCAAGTCTTTAACCCTCGCCAAAAAAAAGAGTTATTTTCTTCATTGAAGGAGGGAAAAACAATACTGATTTTTTTCATGCCGGAAGTATTCCACAATCGATAAATATTGACCACAAGGGACCTGCCTAGACTAAAGGGCAATGAAGTTTCAATGCGATATCTCTAAGGATTTGAAAATACGTGGCCTTTTGGCCATCGATAGGCTTAGGACTAAACTAAAAATAATATATACCGAGAGGGCTGTTAATGAAGCTTTTAAAGAAGCCTCTATTTTCCTTAACTCTTTTTGGGGCCTTATTTTTTGGCTCTTTAGATAGTCGAGTTTATGCTGCAGAGAAAGTGGCTAAAGCCATTATCCTGAAAGGTAAAGTTTTAGTCTCGGAGTCTGGTCGTACTCGGAAGTTGAAAAAGGGGCAATGGGTTTTAGAGGGAGCCATTGTTAAAACAAAAGACAAAAGCTTCGTTAAATTTCTCTTTATTGATAAAAGTCAAATGAGCTTGGGACCGAAGTCTCAAATGGATATTAAATCTTTTCCCAAAGATAAAGCTGGGATCATTAACTTAGTGAAGGGAGAAGTGCGCGCTAAGGTCATAAAGAACTACTTGGAAAAAGAGAAGAAAAAATCAAAGCTTTTTCTTAAGACAAAAACAGCGGCGATGGGGGTGAGAGGAACCGATTTCAAAGTGGCCCACAATCCTGCTAACCGAGCCACAGCTCTCGTCGTTTTTGAGGGTGTGGTCAAGATGACTAAGATTGATGAGCAATTTCGAGGAGCCAGGCTCAATCAGAACTCTTTGGATAGAGAGCTTAATAATGATAGAGCGGTGACGGTTCGCAAGGGGGAATACTCAGGTGCAGGTCCTCAGGGAGATCAGGCGAGTCCTCCTATTAAAATTTCTCCCATTCAGCTAGAGGCAATGAAAAAGTCGACAGATTCAGTCAGTTCTAACTTCAAAGGGACAGGAAAAAGAGCTTCAGGGAAAAGTGTTCGCTCTATCGTTCCCCCAGGAGTTGATGCTAAAAAATTGACGACGGGTAACGAAATCGTCGAAAAGCAAATTGAGAGCACCTTGGGAAAAGAGAAGGCCAAAATCGTGATTGAGACAGTAGAGGAAAGAAGTCAAGTTGATAAGGGAACTTCTGCTCCTGTGGCGAAAGAGTCTGGGGTTCGACCGGGAGGGCTTGTCGATTTAAAGACAGGCCTTTACGTCCCTCCGCCCAAGGGGAGTCAGTTTGATGAAAATACAGGAGTTTATATTCCCCCTCCTAATGTGGGAAGTTTTGATAAAGAGACGGGAAGTTATGTTCCCCCCGAAGGCTACAAATTGTCAGATAAGGGAGTCTTTGAAGCTGATGATAGCAATAAATCAGCGCAGAGGAGTCCTGCTTCGCAAAGTGTTTCTTCTCCCAAAAGGCAGCCTTCCCCTCCTCCTCCTCCTTTGCCTGGTTTAAACCCTGATCCAGCGCCTCGATTGGATGATATTAAACCCTCTTTTGAGAAGGAATTAAGAGGTGTTTCTCGGGAGGGAAATAAGGATAGGGAGAAGAGAAAGGAAGATGTTAGGGTTAGAGAGACGACTGTCGAAGAAAGAAGAAGAGAAGAAAGGCGCGAGCGCACACGTGTCGAGTTAGATTTTCAAGAAAGATAGCTTCTCAAAAATTTCCTTGGTAGAATAAAAGCATTTCGTTAAAGATTTCTTGAGTCATTTTTAGGGATTTTCGGTTCAAAGGATTTGACCAGAAGTGAAATTGATTTTTATCTTTTTTTTCCTTTTTTTAATTCCTCATTTGATTTTGGCTAAAAAGGAAAAAGAATTCACTGAATTTTATTCTTTTTTTCGCAAAGGAGAGTATAAAAAGGCATTAGGAGCTCTCGAGAAGGTTAAAGGAAAGGGCGACTTTATTTCACAAAAAAATTTTCTCATTGCTCTCTGCTATAAACGCCTACAGGATTTTGAAAAAGCAAGTTTCTTTTTTAAAGAAGCCATTCGTTTGGGTTATAAAAAAGAAGAACTTTTTTATGAGTACGGTCAGGTTCTGTATGCTAATAATGACCTTGAAAAGGCAACGCGTGCTTTCCAAATAAGCTTTAAAAAGGGTTATCTCCCAGCTTTCTCTCTTTACTATCAGGCTCATATTGCTGAAATTCTTGAAAATCCTCAAGCCGTAAAATTAAATTACCTCAAGGTCATTAAGAACGAAAAAGCCGATGCCGAACTTAAGCAGGTGGCTTACTTGAGGCTGGCTGAATTAATTTATTCAAAGGCAAAAGATAAATTTAAGAATCTTTTTTACATTCAAAGCTATGTTATTCCCTTACTCGAGAAAGGTTTGACCATTGACCCCGATTCTGAGAAGGCCCGCGAGATTGAACTGAGAAAGGATCAAATACTTTTAGAATTTAATATTCACCCCTTGGTATTGGTCAATGGTCGCAAAGTTGGTAAGAAGGGAAAATATCTCGATTTTACCCAGAAAATTAAAAGAGATGACAACGTCACACTCGAGACAAATCGACCAGAGGGTGATGATGTCACCTATTTGGATTCTTGGATTTACGATAACTCTCTTTTTGCTTCTTATCGGTGGATTTTTGGCAAGCGTTGGATTGTAACCCCTGAAATTGGTATGAGTTATGTCAAGTATGCTGATAGTAAGAACTCAGAAGTTTATCAAAATGATAGCTTTTCTTTTTCCCCCGCTTTAAGGAGTAGTTGGGAGCATCGCTTTTTTAACCGCCGTGCTGGCTTCTTAATAGACTACGAGTACAGTAGGGCCAGGCGAAATAGGGAAGCGAAAAAGTGGGGTTTACAATTTTATGGCCAGTCAAAGACATTCGTTTTTGGTGAGAGAATTCGTCTCTGGCCAAACGGGGACACTACAGTCAAATGGAAGCTTAAGAGCTATCGATCCTATCGCTCTGATCTCAATAGTAAAACAAAAACCTTTTATGCTGATCAGATATGGGCTTTTAGAAGTGGTCATCTTTTCGTAGGACTAGTGATTTTGGATTTTACGACTGTTGAGGATCCCAGTAGCAGTACAAATAGTTATTTTTTTCGAGGTGACTACCTTATTCCTAACTCTTTTGGCGGTCTTACTTTTAATTTTAATCTTAATTATAACTTATTGGATACAAAGCTTCAGTCTGAGACGAGAGGGACCGAGAAGACCCTAGGGGTTGGCTTTAAGCTGAGCAGACGTTTGGGAAAGGTCATCAAAGCGGGGCTGTTTTACGATTACACTAAAAGCTCCAGTTTAAGTCGATCCTATAGCTATGAGAAAAAAAATTTTGGTTTAGAGTTAAGATGGAATATTCTTTAGTGTGATTGGAAGGGAAGAGAGATGGGTAAAGCGTTATTAAAGTTTATTGGAGTGGGTCTAGTTATTATTGGTCTTTCGACTTTCTTTTTTGAACTCAATGATTTTGAAAAATTTACTTTCCATCGTTCAGTAGATGAAAGCTCTGTAAAATAGAGCTATTTTTTTCTTTTATAAAAAAAGAAAAAATAGTAGATCAGAGCTTATGAAAGTTGTCGTTCAGAGGTGTGGAGAGGCGAGAGTTGAAGTCGATGGGGAAGTTGTAGGGGCTATCCAACGGGGCTTTCTTCTTCTCGTTTGTTTTGAAAAGGGGGATGGTCAAGAAACCTATTTAAAGGCCGCCCGTAAGATCTTGGCACTTCGTATTTTTGAGGATTCAGAAAGTGAAAAAATGGACTGCAACATTCAAGATATACAGGGGCAAATCCTGGCGGTCAGTCAGTTTACCCTGAGTTGGGATGGAAAAAAGGGTCATCGACCAAGTTTTGACGGTTCATTGCCTCCTACTCAAGCCAGAGTTTTTTTTAAATTATTTTGCGAAGCTTTGCGAGAGAAAGTTCCCGTTGAGCGGGGGCGATTTGGTGAGTGGATGGATGTCTATCTTCACAATCAGGGACCCGTTACTTTTCATTTGAACTTCTAAATGCGCAGATTCCTGGTTAAAGGACTTTAACTAGTTGACCGAAGAGGCACTCACTTAAGCCCGTGAAGCTTTTTAAAAAATTGAGGAAGGAGAAAATTATGAAGCTAGTGATGGTCATTTTAAGTGCTCTATCGATTGTTGGTTGTTCTTTTTTGGGAGGAAGAAAAGTGGCTTCTAAGCCGAACTGTCAGATTGAAAAGCACCCCAAGAAGAATTGGTACCGCTTGCGGGTTTTTGATCGCCCTATGAGCGATAAATGGCACACCAAGAAAAAGGTGCAGGCTGACTTTAATCGTTATAAAGCTTCTGGACGATGCGTCTAGTCATATAATTCGTTTTTATTCAATTTGTTTCAATACACCGCTTCCTCTGTGAAGCGGTTTTTTTTTGGGGTGGGTTTTCCGGATAAGGGTGGAAAGGGTTTTATCTTTTTTATGCTCAGTGGCCATCATAGAATTTGTTATGGTAGCGTTCTCAAGAATTTAATCGATATTATTAAAGGATGGCGAATGGGTTTTTTAACCCTTTTTTGGGAGATAAAAATGAAAAAAACGTCACAAGTTTTAAAGTCTTTGATCCTAGCTCTTGGTGTTTTGTTTTTGGGTTCATGCAAGCTCAAGGTGGATGGTGATCTCAGTGTGCTAGAGGATTTTACTTTGAGGAAGGGCGATCAGACCTACACTTACTCGGCTGATGATTACGAAGCCTCGATGAAATTAGTTTCTAATAGGACAAAGTTGAGAATGACAATTAAGGAAGGTGAACAGTCGCGAAAATTTTATTTTACCATTCCGGAGGGGACGGAGCTTCCTCGTTGGGATGGAGAAGTCTTTGTACCTGCTGCGGACAATGGACAGGATTACGATATGCTGGCCAACGTTTCTACGGTCGAGTCTCGTAGTGAAGATCGTTGGGGTTGTGAATCGTGTACTTATCAAGAGCAAGTTTGGCGCTGTTACGGAGGGACTTGTGGTTGGTATTCTGAGACAGTCTGGGGTCAAAGAAGTGTTCACTACTACGTTAAGTATTTTGATACCTCTTATACTCTAAATTTTAGTGCCCCTCAGTCTAGTGAGGAGACGGCCAGCTTCCAAGGGGAGCGTCAGAGTTTTGAGAGGTGGTATCATTACAGAGATCCATGGTGTCGTCGGTATTGTTACTAGTATTAGGTTTATTGGATTTTTGAATTGAGATTGTTTAGGAGAAAGTGAAATGAGAAAGGTTGCGAAGTTTTTAAAATCTTTTCCTTTAATTCTTGGTGTTTTGTTTTTGGGTTCATGCAAGCTCAAGGTGAATGGTGACCTCAACGTATTGGAGGATTTCACCTTAAGTAAGGGCGATCAGGTCTACACTTACTCGGCTGATGATTACGAAGCCTCGATGAAGTTAGTTTCTAATAATACAAAGCTGAGAATGACAATTAAGGAAGGTGAGCAGTCGCGAAAATTTTATTTTACTATTCCGGAGGGGACGGAGTTTCCTCGTCGGGACGGAGAAATCTTTGTACCTGCTGCGGACAATGGACAGAATTACGATACGCTGGCCAACGTTTCGACTGTCGAATCTGAAGGGGAAGAGCAAGAAGGCTGGGAGTCTTGCCATTGCAGTGGTTCTTTTTGTGGCCCAGGTTACAATAGGGGTTATGAAGGTACTTATGGCTATCGTTATGTTCGTTACTACATGCACTATACAAACACAGCTTACGTTTTGAACTTTAGTGCACCTGGAGCCAGTGAGGCCATCGCTCGTTTTCAAGGGAAGCGCTCCATCGCTCGAAGAATTTACATTCACGAGGGTTTTTGTTTTTAAAGATTTTTTCTAGTAGGGCAGTGTTCTAGTGCTTTTTTATGACTAAGGGCTAGTTCACTGTTTTTTCGATAAATGTTTCTATCTGATTGAGAACCCAGCCGGGATCATCTAGAGGGAGATCGTGACCAGCTTTTTCGTGAAGCTGGACTTCCCTTTTGAAATGTTGACCTATCTTCATTGAGCATTGATAGGAGGCGAGCTGATCTCCTCTAGAAGCTAAGATCAAGTAAGGTTGAGTGATGCTTTTAGGGATTTTAAATTTCCCTGCGGCATAGATTTGGCAAAGAAAGCTCTTACGAGTAATGGAAGCACTATATTGGGCATATTCTTTAATGAGCTCTGTGGAGGGAGATTTAAGGTTTAAAGTCAGGTTGAGAATAGCTTTTTCTCGCTCTATGGGGTCGTGAGGAAAGAGGAATAATTTGAGAATCACTTTCATAGCACTAGGTTGAAGGCGCTTATAGGGGAGGCTTAAATTTCCAGCCGAGGAGTTGAGGGTCACTAAAGAGTGTATTTCATCGGGATAGCGAGCGCACCAGTCAAGGCCAACCATACCACCTAAGGAGATAGAAATGATGGACCAAGGGCCAGAGATATTATTTTTAAACTCCAGCCATTCCTGGCGAAGATCCTCAGTAAAGCCAGCGATGGTTGTAGGTATACTACTTTGATTTTTTTTCCCTAAACCAGCTAGCTCGAGAGGAAAAACTCTATCATCGGGAAACTTTTCTCTGAGAAGTTGGGGAAATTCGCCCCAATGGCGGACTTCTCGGCTCAGCCCACGTATGAGTAACCAATTCATGGGTGTAATTCCTTTGCTTTTAAGACCACGATTCGTAATTCCTTATGGCCCTAAAGAAAAAATCAATTAAAAGCAAATGCCTGCGCATTGTTCGGTTATGTCGGTGGGCTTTTATGGGGTTAAAAAAGCCATCAGCTCTTAGTAATTGGAAAGGGTTTTTTTTGACCCAAATCCACGATCCCATTTCTAATGTCCAAGGGATAAAAATATTGGAAGCCGTTTTTTGATCAAGTCGGTGCTTTTCAAAAAGATAATCCCACAGATCTCCATTGATTGTGTAGCTCGCTGACTGTGGTTCTACATGATAGATGTGGTGGGGATAAATCTCATTGAGAATATTGGTAAGATTTTTCACTTCTTTTATTCTTGGGAATTCCGCTTTGCTTTTGGCATAAGGGAACCAAAGGCGATCTTTCATGCCGAAACCAGAGTGGAAGTCCAATGTTATAGCGGCATGACTTGGAAAGATATGTTTTTGGCAGAAATCAATAACAGTTTGGCACTCTTTTTCAAAAGCAGCCCCCTCTTCTCCTCGAAACCAGGGGAGTTTATTAGAGAGGCGATGGCCTGATAAGAGAGGGATTAGGTTTTCTTCTTCACAGTCGATGGGAGAGTTTCTCATGAGGTCAACACCGTTGGCATTTGAGCGGTTGTTATGGGCCATTCCCCAGGGATTGATGAGAGGGATAGAGACTATTCTGCTATGGGATAGAATTTTTCGCAGTTCTTTGTCCCAGGAAAGTTGTTTAAAGAGAGAGGTGAGGTAAGTAATAACGACGTGGGTCCCCACTTTTTCTAATCCGTGAACACCACCAAAAAGGCCAATTGTTGGGGCTTTTGGATCACTGCTGCCAATACAGAAACCGTGAATTGGGTAGCTCTCTCCATCTACATTTATTTGAGTGAGTTCAGATTTTTCGATTAGCTCATCATTGTAATGAGTTAACTCCTGAATGAGTCTGAGTTCACGTAGTTCTCTCAATTTTTTTCCAAGTTTTTTCAGCCTATGTTAAGAAAACTTAGATGAGCCGACAAGGGTAAATGATCGCCTAACTTTTTCCAAGAGAGATCATTATGATGGATACTTTCTACTAATTCTAGATTTTTGAAGAAAATTCTATCTAGTGATAGGCAAGGAAAAGCACTAGGAAAAGGGCTCGATGTTATGATCTTTCCTGAAGCGACAAGCACAGATAGAATTGAAGTTATTCGTTTTAGAAGATCTCTTTTTGAAGCTGCTTTTGATGCAGAAACTTGCGTTCTTCCTATTGCCATTAATTATCGAGAATACGATGGAGAGGCTATTGGATTTCACAATCGCGACAAAGCTTTTTGGTATGGGGACATGAATTTTATCGATCATTTGTGGAGAGTTTTTCAACAGAGATCATTGCGGATTCAACTGACTGTTTTAGGACCTTTGAACCTCGATAAGTTTGAAGATCGTGTTGATTTAGTTGAAAGGGCCCATGCTTCTGTTCATTTTCGTTATGACCCCATTAGGGCTTAGTAAAGATTAGGTTTGCTTTGAGTAATTTCATATAATTACCTAGATTTATGAATAATCGAGAGAGGATTCATCCTCGTCCTTCAATTTTGTTTCAGCTAAACTAGATCTATGAGGAATGAGAAAACACTCATTTTAGGGTACATCTATACCCTTTCGGCTTTCATTATTTGGGCTTTCGTTCCCTTCTATTGGAAGAGGATTGATCACGTCGATGCTTTCGAACTTCTTGGCCATCGTATCGTTTGGGGTCTTTTTCTCCTTTTGATTTGGATACTTATGAGAGGGCGAGGAAGAGAGCTATGGGGTTGTGTTTTAAGACCACAGAAGCTTTTTTGGTCCCTGGTAGCAGCTTTTTTAATTGGGTTGAATTGGTATATTTTTGTTTATGCTATTAATCACTCTCATATCGTAGAGGCTTCTTTGGGTTACTTTTTAAATCCTCTATTTTCTGTTTTTCTTGGCTGGTTAGTTTTGCAGGAAAAGCTGGGGAGAAAAAAAAAATTGGCTTTTTTAAGCGCTCTTATTGGATTGATTTTTTTAATGAGCCAGGATTTACAGACGGGGTGGATTGCGCCTGCTTTAGCAGGATCATTTGGGTTATATGGCCTTTTGAGGAAAAAGTTAAAAATTGACGCTGATACCGGGCTCTTTATTGAGATAGCACTCTTGTTTCCAGCTGCCCTTATTCTTTTAGGGAGCAGGTTTTTTGATGGTACTTTAGTTTTTCTAAAAAGCGAGTTTTTATTGCAATTTCTTATCTTACTAACAGGGCTAGTAACAATTCTTCCCTTGATTCTTTTCGTTGAAGGGGTTAAGAGACTTCCTTTGAGTACGGTGGGAATGCTGCAATACCTGACACCGACGGGACAATTGTTGATTGGTGTTTTTGCTTTTCAAGAGTCATTTGGTGACTACAAAGCGGTGGCTTTTCTTTTTATTTGGTGTGGAATTTTTTTATTTAGTTGGGAAGAGTGGTGGGATCATCTTGAGTCTAAAAGAGAGTGAGAAGAATTGATGGGCCTTGAACCTTGTTTTCGAAATTCTGGTGATGAATTAGAATTGCTTATCAACGAGAGAGCTGAGTTGTGTTGGGATCAGAGGACTCAAAAAGCTTTTGAGGGGGTATGGGTTCGTTTGCTCGATCTCAATAAGCTTGGCTTTGGAGAGGGTGAAAGGTTGTGTTTATGGCTTTCTCAGCAGTATTCTTTTATGCCCGGAGGGTGCTCAAAGGCAGTTTTACTGCCGAAGAGATACCAAAAGTCTCTTTTTCAGGACAAGGTCATTATTTTTGGAGGATCTTTCACTCCTTGGCACGAAGGTCACGAAGCTTGTTTATCTCTTTGCCCTGATGGCCCTATTTTAGTTCTGCCCGATAAAAACCCCTGGAAAGAAGTTTCCCGTCAAGGGTGTCCTTTTGAACAATTTCAGCAATTGGCGATAAAGCTTGAAGATACACCTCACTCTCTCTATCCAGGTTTTATGATTTTGTCCGAAGGGAATCCAACTTGTCATTGGATAGGAAAGGTGAATATTCCTCAAAAATATCTTTTAGTGGGCGATGATACCTTTTTGGGTTTTCATCAATGGAGAAAACCTGAGGAGGTTTTAAAAGCCATTCAGGGATTTTATGTTTGCCCTCGCCAGGAGCCTTCAAAAGAATTGGAGTGCCAGCGCGAGCGTTTACTCCAGATAAAGCAAGGGCTTGAAATAGTTTTCCTTTCTCACCACGATTGGGAGTGGGTGAGTTCGAGCTCTTTGCGGAGCCAGAGGTGAAGAGAGCGTTTCGCTAGTCTACTTAACTTTCCAGTAGTGCTCGATAACGAGCTGGCTAGCAAATTCGAAAGGTACATCTTCAGGGATAGGAAGAGCTGAAAGTGTGGCTTTCTTTTTGTCGCTTCCCTCTACTTTCCAACACGCAGGTACGGAAGGTAGGCGCGGTGTTTCTAAACACTGCTTATAAAGTTGGTTTTTATAGCCCTTCTCAGTAAGCTCGACAGTATCCCCAACTTTAATGAGGAAGGAAGCCTTGTCGACTTTTTTCCCGTTGACCAAGATTTGCCCATGGGAAACCATTTGCGAGGCAGAGGGAATAGAGGGAGCCCAATTTAAGCGGAAGATAATGTTGTTGAGACGGCATTCAAGAGTGGATAGAAGGATGTCCATCCAGGGCTTGCCAGAAGCGTGACGTTTCGCTGATTTAACGTATTTAACGAGTTGTTTTTCTCTAAGTCCGTAGTGATAAACTAATTTCTGTTTTTCTTTCAAACGAACGGCATAGTCTGAAATCTTTCTACGGCGGTTACCGTGGACACCTGGTCCATAAGGGCGGCGTTCGAGAGCACCGGCTTTGCCAAGACCGGGAAGTTCGAGCCCTAGGGCGCGTTGAACTTTGAAACATGCTTTTCCTGTAGTTGCTTTGGCCATATCAGAATCTCCTTTTGACGACTTTCGGGATCAGAGCATATGGCTAAAATCACGCATCACAGATTAAAGCCCTGCTCCCTTTTTCTGATGGATGCGTGCAAGAATTTCTATCGATAAAGCTGGGCTCCGTCAATGATAAGTTGGCTAAAGCTCTTGAGCCTTACCTTATTTCCTTTTTAGGCGTTCGAATTTTCAGCTATCTAGGTATATTTATTTTTTATAAGAAAGGATGTTTTCTTGGACAAACTCTTGGTAGAGAGTGTGGAGCCTTTTGGTCATGGGGCCAGGCTGACCAGGGCCAATGGGGCTTTCGTCGATTTTGGTGACGGGAACCAGCTCTTTAGTCGACGAAGTGAAGAAGACTTCGTCGGCATTTTTGAGTGTATCAGCTGTAAAATTAGACTCACTCATGAGAATTCCCTTTTTTTGACCTATTTTCAAAAGGGTGGCTCGGGTAATCCCACTTAGTAATCCTGCTTTGAGGGGAGGTGTCATCACTTTTTCCCCTTGGACTATCCAGATATTGTTGGTGGTTCCTTCGGTGACCTGACCTTTGTGATTCAACATAATGGCGTCAAAAGCGCCCTTCGCTTTGGCTTGGCTCATAGCTAAAACATTGTTGAGGTAGTTGCCAGATTTGATATTTGGGTCAATAGCTTTTTTAGGGTTTCTCATAATATCGGCTATCACCATGTGGACGCCTTTTTCGTACCATTCTTGGGGATTTGGAGGGAGCTCTTTAAAGATAATAATTAAATTTTGCTGTGTCGCTAAATCTGGATCGAGACCTATAAGTCCCTCTCCGCGGGTGATAATCAGGCGGATGTAGATGCGGTTGAGGTTGAGTCTGGTCAGCCCTCTATGGATTTCTTCTTTTAACTCCTCTCGGGAAAATTGAATAGGCATGTAGAGGGCATTTGCTGAATTCCACAGGCGATCGAGGTGCTCTTCTAAGAGGAAGGGAACCTTATTGTAGGTTAAGGTGACCTCGTAAATAGAGTCTCCAAAAAGAAATCCACGGTCAAAAATAGAAATTTTCGCTTCACTTTTAGAGAGCAGTTGCTTGTTAATACTGATAATGTATTGAAGTTCTTTACTCTCGTTAGTTTTCATAGATAGCTTCATACTTGTTAGGGAGAAAGTTCCAGGCTCTACTATAGACGTGAACTCTTTTAGTAGGAGAGCCATTTTTTTCAAAGGGGTGCCCTCTCAAAGCCCAACCGAGCACACTTTCCCTTAGGTTGTAGGCTTTGAAGCCTTGATTTCTGAGGTGCGATGCGTATTTCGAGGAGCGGGATCCTATCGTGCAATAGGCGACAATCTTTCTCCTTTTAAATTGGCTTTTATGAGCTTCAAACTGCTTTTGGGAGATGGCCATTGGAATTATGGATACCGATCGCTCTTCCTCATTTCTGACGTCTACGAGAACGAGCTTCTCTTGATCTTTTAGTTGTAAATAGTTCTCGATAGTCATTTGAGGTACTTCTTTAAATTGCTTTTCAATAGTACTGGCAAATCCTTCGATAATTTGAGCTTTATTGAGTTTTTTTTCTGGAGAGAGGCAGCTTGTTAAGAAACTTATTAAAAGCACGTAAATTCTCGACTTTTTCATGGTGCCCATTATGCCTTTTGCTCCTTGTTCTGGAAAGTTTGACTTTATTTGTTGAGAGTGGGGATACTTGTTAGAGGGTAGGGATTTCATGATCCGAGGTCTAATTTTTAGCGTTTTCTTTTTCTTCGTTTATTTTCAAGCTTTCGTTTGGGGAGCGACTATCACTGATGCCAATAAGGACGACCCTTTAGTCCGTTTAACCGATTTGACTCCAGATAGTGGATTTGGTGGCGGCCCTGTGCCTCTTTTTGCCGAAGCGGGCGAGGGGACCAGTGGAGATAACGCCATTAAAGTTTATGTTCCCGTTGAATCTTCTCACAGTGGTGGGAACACAGGTTATTTTATGGGCTCTGTTTTGCCCGATATTAGCTCTGGCAGCATGGGTACGGGAGTGCTGGAGTTTAACCTAAATGTCGCTCGTGAGGGGGTAAATCAATATTTACACGTGGGTTTAGAGGTCAATTCCGGCAGGTATAAGATTATTAAGGGGGCTATCCCTATCACTACCGATGATGATGATCTTGAAGTGAGCGTTTCTTTTAATGAACTTTGTGCCGTGACAGAGTTTGGTTGCTCTCAATTTGTTGACTCGACTGAGCCCCCTATTAATACTAGCAATTCAAGGCTGATTTTTTTCTTAAGTGAGATGAATCAGGGAACTGGGGAAATTGAGGAGGTCGATTATTCTGTTAAAGTTTTTTATGAGATTTTTATAAGTAGTAGGATTGATAATTCAAACCAAATTAATCAGACAGATTTGTTAAAAGGAGATGGTGAACTCTACGTTAGTTATAATGGGTTTGGTTTTGCTCACCTGGACTCTGTCTATGCTTACATAATAGAGAACTCTTCAGATGTTTGCACTGTTGGCGATTTGGCAAATCTTGTAACTTATGCCGGTCGCACTATGGGAGGGAGTTTAGTTAACCTCGAGACAGAACTTTTGAATGGGGAGGCAAGGATTAAGAATCTTAGCAACGGCAAGTGCTACGCTGTTCGAATACTCTATGCTGATAAGTTTAGATTTGCTTCGAGACTCTCTGCTCGTTTGGCTGAATATCCGGAGTCAATCCTAGCTTTATTGGAGAAGCAGGCTTGCTTTTTTCTAACGGCAGGTTTTGGTCGAGAGCATTTTATTGTGGATTTTTTTAGGGACTTTCGAGATAGGGTTCTAAAAAAGTTTTTTCTTGGTCGAGTTTTTATCGATTTTTATTACGCAGTAGCACCAAGCTATGCTCCCTATGTTTTGGAAAACCGTTGGTTAGCAGCAGTTGTGCGATGTGTCTCATACGTTCTTTATGGGCTTATTCACTATTGGTTTATTAGCTTTTTCCTAATAGGTTTAAGTCTTGTACAATTCTTTCGTTTAAAAAGGACGCTAAAGCTTAATAGGTAGGAGCAAATTCAATGGCAGGTCATAGCAAATGGGCCAATATTCGCCACCGAAAGGGTGCTCAAGACGCCAAACGGGGTAAAATCTTTACTAAACTTATTAAAGAAATTTCTGTAGCGGTTAAATCAGGTGGCTCAGATATTGATTCTAATCCTCGTTTGCGTGCCGCTGTTCAAAGCGCCCGTGGGCAAAATATGCCAAAGGATAATATTGAAAAGGCCATCAAAAAAGCAGCTGGCGGAGAGGGAAGTCATCTCGAAGAAACAGCATTTGAAGGTTATGGTCTAGATGGAATTGCTCTTTTTGTCGAGTGTGCTACTGACAACAATACTCGTACGGTGGGCAATATTCGTTCCTATTTTAAAAAGTATGGAGGGAATTTAGGGAAGGATGGGTGTCTCGAATTTGTTTTTTCTCGGAAGGGGATTTTTACCCTTGAGAAAGAGGGGCTAGACGAAGAAAAATTTACGATGGAAATGATTGACGCCGGTGCTGAGGATGTTGAGTTTTTTGAGAATTTCGTGACAGTCACCACAGAAATGGAGGATTATGGCTTGGTTCAAAAAAAGCTTCAAGAAATGAAGCTCGAACCCAAGGAGGCTGGTTTACAACGCATACCCAATACAACGAAAGCGGTAGATAAAGAAACTTTCCAAACTTTTATGAAGCTTTTGGACGTTTTAGAAGATGATGACGATGTCCAAAAAGTGTATCACAATGTAGAGTTTAACGAAGAGTGGATAGCTAATTAAACACTTTACTTGAGTGTTCCTTCAAGCTCTCCTGTTTCAAACATTTCTGTTATAATGTCATTTCCACCGATAAGTTCGCCTTTAAAGTAGAGTTGTGGGTAGGTTGGCCAACCGCTGTAATCTTTAATTCCCTGGCGGATACCCATGTCGCTTAGAATATCAAAAGCTTTGAAGTTAGCGTTGAGAGAGTTTAAGATTCCCACCACATTGGCTGAAAAGCCACACCTGGGGACTTCCGGTGTTCCTTTCATAAAGAGAAAAATATCGGAAGAACTAATAAGCCTTTGAATCCGCTGATTAAGTTCGCCACTAGTGTCTTGCTCAGTAACAGTTTCGCCTTGAGCAGTGGGCACTTTGTCAGAGCCTAGAATATTAAAAGGGTTATTGTTGTCAGACATGAGGTGCCTCCCTTTGAGATGTCATTAATTTATCTTGGTTTAAGTTGTTATCTTTAATTTATTTCAAGAGACCTTGAGCTTTAGCTTTGTGTATTGTTAAGGTTTTGATTTGGACGGCGTGTATTTCTTCTGTGCCGAGTTTGTTCTTAAGTATATCCATGATCATTTGGTGTTGTTGGATGAGCCTTTTTCCTTCGAAAGCATCACTGATGACTGTAATACCTAGGTGGTCTTTTGTACCGGTGAGGTCGGTGACTTTGACTTGTGCACCTGGTATCTGATTAGTGATTAAGTTTTCAACTTCATTAAAGGAGACCATTAGTTTTCCTCTTTTAAATGGACGCAGGAACAACCAAAAAACTGGTCGCAAAAACTAAAATTCTTATCACAAGAATTGACCAACCCAATTTCTTATGAATTGGTTGAAGGGCAGAAGGCCCTTTAAGCAACTTTCTTCCTGTGATGATTGAACCTATATACCCTAAGACACAGAAAAGCGCCAACCCTACGTGGATGTTGAGAAAGGCAGTATTCGTTATGGCCTGGGAGGCTTTCGCGATAGCTCCACGGTTGAGCTCAATTTGTAATATCAATAAGATATCCCAGGTAATAGTGCAGGCCATGATTTTGACGTGAGCCGTTCTATGGCGCCTACGGTAAACTCCAAAGGCCATGAGGCATAGAATGAGGAGCGACTGAATTTGAAACAAAACACCTGTGCCCATTGATCACCTTTGGCTATTATGGCTAAATTGTATTTTTTCATCTTTTATAGGCGAATTTTTTTGACCCCGCAACTGAAGAGAAGAGTAGGTTCTTAATAAATGACTAAAGATTGTTGGAAAGATTCTAGTGTTTTTGATCTTGGTCGTTGGGCCGTGGTTGACATTGAAACAACGGGTGTTGACCCTCTTTACGATGACATTATTGATGTGGGCTTTTTGCAGTTTGAGGGCACTACATTGGTTCGTGAGTACCGCTCTTTAGTTCGCTCTGAAACAACTTTGAGTTATTTTATCCAAAAATTGACGGGGATTGATCAAGGGTTAATTAATCGAGCTCCTTTGTGGGAGGTTGTAGAGCCTGAGGTGATGGAACTTTTTGGACACCACTTAATTGCTCATAATGCCGATTTTGAAAAGAGTTTTCTTCAAGAACATTTTGACGCTTTAGGCGAAGGAGGGGAGAGGGAAAAATACGAGGATAGCTTGCCTTTTTTAGCGCTTCTTTTTCCGTGGAAGTCTCATTTGAAGCTTGAAAGCTTTCTTTCTGATTGGAGTATTCGTGACGGGGAAGTTCATCGTGGTCTTGAAGATAGTATTGATCTTTTAAAAGTTTTATTGACAGCGGTGAAATGCTCCCGCGAGGACGTCGAACTCAAGCAAACTCTCAATGCTCTTTTTCACAAATACGACTTAAAGGATAATTGGTACTATAAATTTTTTAACCTCTACGATGATCAGCTGGATGAGTTGGCTAGGCAGATTGGTTTTGATTTGAAAGAGAGTGTCACAAAAGCCCTTGCTTTTGAACAGAGGGAAAAAAAGCGTGTGCCTGAGTTGATCCCTTCTCCATTTGACTTGGAGTTCTCGGGGAAAAACATTCAAAGTATTTTGCGATCTGAAGATGAAGTTAAAAAGAGAATTCCTTTCTACCAATACAGAAAAACTCAAGAAGAACTCTCTTTAAAAACGGGTCAAGGTTTTAAAAATAAAGTTCATGCTTTGGTTCAAGCTCCTACGGGAACGGGAAAAACGCTTGGTTATTTACTTCCGTCCAGTTTGTTTGCTCTCAGTGAGCGCAAGCAAGTTCTGATTGCCACAGGGACAAAAACTTTGCAGCAACAGGCTATCGATAAAGATGTTCCTCAATTGCGTCAGCTTTTGTCATTAGACGATAATGAATTGAAGGTGAGAAGGCTGATCGGTTCCCAAAATCATTTATGTGAGCTTCTTTTTCGTCAAAGCACTGATGGTGAGGAGCTTCTTGTTCAGGCGAAGAGCTTTGAAGAAAAGTTTACCGATCTCTTTTTTGAGGTGGTGTTTTTCTACAATGGACGCCATGAAGGGGAAAATCTTATTCTGAGGGATGATCTTCCTTTTATTTTTAAAGCTAAGCACGCTTCCTTTCGCCAAAAGGATCAAGCCATAGCGGTAGACTACCGTGCTTGTACTGGACAGAGTTGCCCTTATCGGCACGATTGCTCTTACGTTAGAGGATTGAGGGAGGCGAAGGATGCCGATATTATTATTGGTAATCATGCTTTAATGTTTAGTTGGCCACGCTCTTTCCCCAAACCTGAATATATTGTTGTCGATGAAGCTCATCGCATTGAAGAAGAAACGACTCGGGCTTTTTCTTTAGAAGCTAGTCAAGAGGGACTTGAAAATTTTGCTCGAAGCTTAGGAAACCTTCAGGGACTTGGTTCACTCTTTTACCTGTTGGCTCAAAACGAAATGAATGAGGGGGATTCAAGTGCTGTTATTGCTGACTTACGTGAGGATGCACTGAGAACTTATCGTGTGCTTCAAGATCATTTAGTGGGACTCCCTGAGTTGGTTGAGACTTATTTTAAAAAGCGCCCTAAGTACACAGATCAATTTTGGAATGAACTGCCCATGGTAAGCAAGGAGAGTCCTACAGATACTTTAGGTACTTCTCTTTTCAATCATTTTGAAAGTCTGAAGTTCGCTTTACAAAACTTGGCTAATGAACTTCTTCCCTACTCCACGATGTTCGAGGCTAAAGATAGGGATGATGAAAATCAGATCATTGCTATAACTCGCTTCGAAACTTTTCTTTCTTCTCTCGATGACCTTGTTTTAGCTTTGGATACGGCCTGTGAGAAAAAACCAGATAGGAGTCATAGTCTCAAATATCATGAGTCATTTGGCTATTCAGCAGTGTCTGCTCCAATTAATATTGGAAGCCTTTTACACGATCAACTTTTGCAAACCAGTAGTTCTGTTATTTATACTTCGGCGACATTGGGAAATAGTGATGGTTTACAGGGGACAAAGGGAATTGAGTGGGCTACAGGCTATGCTTACCTGGAGCCTGAGAGGCGTTTTCGCAAGGGCTTTTTTCTGTCTTCAGATTATGATTATGAAAATAATACTCGAGTATATCTTTGTGATGATACCGTTCCCTTTTATCAATCCGACTTTGTTGAATCCACTTTAAAGTCTTTAACACCTTTAATTCGCGATTTAGAGGGAAGAACACTATTACTTTTCAGTGCCCGAAAGCGCTTTGAAATAGCCAGAGAAGTTCTTCTTAGAGAATTTGAGGGTGAGATCCCTGTTTTTGTTCAGGGAATGGGGGCTAATGTTGTTGAGGGTTTTAAGAAGAGTGGAGGGGGGATTCTCCTTGGAATGGAGTCTTTTGGTGAAGGGATTGATATTCCGGGTGAGGATTTACAGTTTGTTTTCATTGATAAAGTGCCCGATTTGCGAATGGATTTAGTGATTAATGAACGTCGTCAATTTTATGAAGCTAACTTGGGCAATGAGTTTACGGATTATTATCTAGCTCATCGTACACGCAGCCTACATCAAAAACTGGGCCGTCTCATGCGCCGGGAAAACGATATTGGGGGAGTTATTATTGTTGATAGCCGAGTACAGCGTTGGAAAGGGAAAACTATGGAAAAAGTGATTAAGCTGATGCAACCCTATCGTTTGCGACGATCTACCTTAAGTGAAGCTATTAGAGGTGTTCGCGACTTTGTTTTTAAATCAGAACTTGAAGATAAAGTTACTTTTGAGGAGATAAAAAAAAGAAGTCATTTGGCTAATGATCCTTATCATGATTATTCAAGTACTTAATTTGAATTCTTGTTTGGTCTTGGGATTCAATAAGGTAAGGGATTGTTGAATATTTTGAAAGGTAAACTTTGAGAAAGCTAAGTGGCGAATCTCCCTGACCTTTTATTACTTGTTCTTCGCCAAATATTTTATAAGTTGTTGCACTGATGGAGCTTCCCCCAATATTGATATTCTCTGAGCCTAAACCGATTCTTTCCATAATCAGTGTCTGTGTAATAGGGGCATTTTCAAAAGTCCAGTAATTTGTACTGGAGATAATTTGATAATAGTTTTTGGCTGTTGTATCTTCTTTTTTTGATTTTAGATGCAACATACTAGTGCATGTACACGGGGTAGTGATGGTGAATTGAGGAGGAGTTGGTATTTGTTTATGGACTTTATTTTCTTTTTCTAAGAAAATATAGTCGAGGATATTTTCTTGGGCATTAAACTCGTAGATTTCAGCAACACTTTCTTTTCCTAGAGATTTTCTGATGAGAACTTTTTGGGGAATGAAGTCTTTTGTGACGGTGTAGTCTAGGTAGATATTTAATAATTCACCTGTTGCTACACTTATGTGCTGGTTAGCGAAAAAACTGAGGCTCAACTCTTGCCGATCTTTGTAGACCTCAAACTCTTCTTCACAATAAACTGTTCCACCTTGCAGGTAATTGTAGAAGCCTGTGTAGACTTTACTTCCGCGAGGCTTTCTTTGTAATTCCATATTTTCTATCATATACCTGATTGGTGCGACCTAATAGCCAAAATTTGAGCTAAGAGAGTAAAGAGGTGGTTATGATTTCCTATGAAGTTTACAAAATTCTGCATATTGGTTTTATTCTTCTTTTTTTATCGGGTATTGCTATTGGATTTTTTGGTTCCTCGAACACTACTGGGAATAAAATTGTCTCGGGAGTGGCTTCTGTGCTTATTTTTGTGGCCGGTATGGGGATGATGGCAAGATTAAATATCGGTCATGGTGAGCCTTGGCCTTTATGGATTAAAATAAAGGTAGTTTTATGGCTTTTATTGGCAGGTGGAGGTCCTGTTCTTGTCAAGAGAGTCCAGAAGAATCGGGTAGTGCTATTTTATAGTTTGCTTTTTCTCTTTATTTTGGCAGCTTACGCCGCTATTTTTAAGCCTGGTAGCTAGGCTTTTCTGTGTCTCGAATTTCTGGGTTAAAAGGCCTTAAGCATTCTCATTTGTTTATTTTTTCAGTGCCAACTATTCTCAGTTCGGTTTTGGAGCCATTGACGGGTGTTGTGGATACCGGACTTGTGGGGAGACTTTCGACAGAGTGGTTGGCCGCATTGGCTTTTTGTGCGACGTTATTTAGTTCTTTGACGTGGGTTTTCAATTTTATTGTTCATGCTTCGACTCAAACCATTGCCGATTTTACGGCTCAAAAAGACCCCTCTATTTTAGCAGGAAGGATTAAGATATGCCTTTTGGTGGCTTTTGTTGTGGGGTTGGGAAGTTCTCTTTTTTTAGGACTGTTTCGTTTATGGCTTTATCGTTTGATTGGGGCCAGTCAGGAACTTTTTCCCTTGATGGATGACTACTATATGATTCGAGTTTTTGGTCATCTCTTTACCGTCCTCTACATAACTTTGATCAGTATTCTTCGAGGATTCGGTCATGTCAGGGCTTGTTTTCTTTTGCTTGCTCTGACAACAATTGGGAATATTGGGTTGAGTTATTATTTTCTCTATGGGCAAGGTCTTGGTTTAGAAGGTGCTGCCTACGGCACTGTTTTGTCTAACTTCCTTGGTTGCGGATTCAGTTTTTTGCTCATTTATAGAGAGCCGTGTTTTGGGAAAAGGATTTTTACGGCTAAACCCCCTAAGGATCAATGGTTTAGATTTGGTAAAAATTCACTTGATCTCTTTGGGCGGTCAGCGACTCTCACTGCTTGCTTCTTTTTGGCTACCAGGTTTGCCGGGCGACTGGGTGTTGAAACTTTAGGGGCTCATCAAGTTCTTTTGCAGTTGTGGTTATTGATGAGTTTTTTTCAAGATGGTTTTGCCATTACAGGAAATATTTTGGGAGCTCGCTTTTTTGGTCAGCGGAGAATTAAAAAAACGCGCTTAGTTTTCCGAAGGCTCCTTCACCTCGGTGGATTTATTGGTTTTGTTTTTATGCTTATCTATCTTCTTTTAAGGGATCCTCTACTGAACTTATTTACTCGTGATCCTGATGTTTTAAAAATATGTATTAAAATTTGGCCCTTGATCTGGCTTTCTCAAATTATTTCAGGTGTAGCATTTGTCTACGATGGACTTATCTTCGGTCTAGAGGGATTTGATTTTTTGAGAAAACATATGATTTTGGGTGCAGTCTTTGTCTTTTTCCCTTTGGTGGCAGGATCATTAATTTGGGACTCTTTAGTTTTAATATGGTCTGGACTAGTCCTTTTAAACGTTTACCGGGCGTTGAGTGGGTTTAGTTATGTAAAGCGGACCTTCTCTTCTCATTAGAGGAAAAGGTCCACTATTTAACTGTCATATAGTTTTTTTAAGTGCATTTAAATTTTTTCTAAAATTAAATAGGCGTAGGGGGCTTGGATGCGCTCTCCGTTTATTTGTTTGAGGGTGTGGATGGTTTCTTGAGGGGAAGTGATGATATCCCTTGAGGTATAATCTTTTCCACTATCAGTACCCGCATCGATAGGGTAGAGAGGAATAACTTTTCGAGTGAGAAAATAACCGTTTTCTACAAGTGAAAATTTGCTGATCCCAACGATCCAGTCGGGGCTGGGAGCGAGCATTGATATAACAGATAAATAAGGGTTCTTTTCATTGGCTGAGATATTTAAATGAACGGAATTCTCTCCATCGAAGGATGAAGAACTTCGGTGGAAATGAAGAATATGGTTTTGATTAGATTCTTGTGTGAGTTCTCGTAAGAGTTGATTTGCTCTCCCTCTTTCGGCTACATTTTGAACCCCTTTGGTCGCCAATTTCCCTAGGGGGAACATGTCGTAGTTTGAATTATGTGTCGCTATAACAATAGGGGAAAAATGAGGGTTGGCGGGAAAAGTGGCACTCGGTTGCATTTCGGGGGTAAAATTTCCTTGAAAAGTGATTCTGTAGGTCACTTCTAGAGCGTCAGTAGCGTGTATTATTAAGAAGAACAGACTTAGGGTGGTTAATAACTTTTTCACTTAGGCCTCCTTTTCGATACTGTAGATGGTGAGTATTTCGTTTAATGATTTTTTAGTGATGACAGGTACTTGCGCATTGGGTCCGGGAAGTCCCACCGCTAAAAGCAGGAATGGTTTTTCATTTTTGGGTCGGTTCAAAACTTTATTTAAAAATTTCATTTTTGAGGGTGTATAAGTGAGAACTGAAAGACCCGATAAGTGAAGAGCACTAATGAGAAAGCCTGCAGCAACCCCAACAGATTCTTTGACGTAGTAGTTAGGGTTGTTTTCACCTTGTTCATTGCTTTCATAGTAACGGGAGAAAATGGGGATGAGAAAACTAGCTTGTGTTAAAAAATCTTTTTTTTCATTTGTGTGCAAAGAAGAGAGGTCATTTATCCATTTTTTGGGCGCTTTGACTTTGTAGAAAATTTCTTCCTCTTTTTCGGCAAGATCCTTAATTAACTTTTTTGTTTTGTTGTCACTTATTAGACAGAAACTCCAGGGTTGTTTATTAGCACCACTAGGGGCTAGGCTTGCAATGCTGATGGCATTTAAGATGATTTGGGAATCGATATTTGAATTCGAAAATTGGCGGATAGATCTTCTCTTTTTAAAAATAGCTAATAATGCAGAGCTTATTTTTTGTGATTTTTTGGGGTCAAATTTTTGCTGTGTAAACTTGGCAAGCATTTTGATCCTGACCTTTGCTACTTGTTTAAGAGTGAGATTTAAAAAGAATATTAATCTTCTTGAAATATTAGTTAAAATGAATTAAAAGAATATTATCTATAGATTATGGCTAAGTCTTTATGCGTTATGAATTTGAGAGACCACTTAGAAAAGATTCCCTATTTTTACGAAGTGGCTAAGTTGGGGACTTTAAGTGAAGCTTCTCAGAAACTGGGAATTACTCAACCTTCATTGTCAAAATCGATAAAAATTTTAGAAGAATCAATTGACCGAAAGCTCTTTACAAGAATGCCTCGAGGTATGGTTCTGACTCAAGAAGGAGAAGTCCTCTTGAAGTATTGTCATCAATTGTTTTCTTCTTTGACAGATCTTGAGTTTAATCTTCAAGATGCTGAAGATTCCATGTCTGGGTTTTTGAGAGTAGGAACTTACGATAGTATCGCTATTTATTATTGGCCTTATCTATTGAGAAAGTTTTTGTTGAAGTATCCAAAGCTTCGCTTGGAGCTCATTACTGATAGGAGTTATGAGATTCAAAAGATGGTTGAGAAAAATGAGTTGGATTTAGGTCTTATTATTGATCCAAAAAAAAGTTCTCATCTCGATTTACTAGAATTGGGCTTTGATCACTTTAGGTTTTATGAATCTCTCTATAAAGAGCCTATTTACAAGGATAGAGAAAGGGCGCCCATCATCTATATGCCCAATTCTTTAGTCTCTGAAAAAGAGATAGAAGAAATCCTGCCTGTTTCAAAGGGAAAAGAGAGAATTTTCTATAAAACTTCGAGTCTTGAGTCGGCTAAGGAGTTGGCTTTAAATGGTGTCGGAGTTGCTCTTTTACCGAAAAAGGTCGCTGAAGGTGAATTGAAAAAAAAGAAGTTTATGGAAGTTTTTTTGAAAGAAGTCTCTAAAAAAGAAATTGGAAGACATCGTATTGGCATTGTTTATTCAAAGCATAGAAAAAATTCTAAAGCTTTGATTCAATTATTGAATGTTTTAGGTCAGACGGAATGGTCTTCCTAAGCTTTTCGTTGGGAGGCGTTTTAAGATGGGGCGAAAACTCAAAGAAAGGGGGAGTAAAGGTTTTTCGCAAGAGTATTGGAAAGCTAATTACAATCGACCTGGAGAGATGGATGGTATTGCTAATGCCTCTCAACACGCTCTCTATTTAAAAGCACTTTTTGATGTAGAGTTTGTCGATATATCGAGTATTATCGATTTTGGTTTTGGTTTAGGGTATCTTTTTGAGGAGGTTCTCAAGACTTTTATCCCCTACCGTGCAGAGGGGATAGAGCCCAGTTCTTTTGCCTTTAATGAGGTTTTAGAAAGAAGTATTTCCCCTGCTGAAAGCACTCGTTTAAAACTCAGGTGCATAGATTTAATGACGTGGTCCAATAATCTATCTCGTCAAAAAAAGAAGGGCAAAAGGTTTGACTTGGGAATATGTACGTCGGTCTTTCAATACTTAACTGATGAAGAAATTGAAAAAGTGTTGCCTACCATGGCCAATCAGGTTCGTTATTTGTATTTTTCTGTACCGACAAAAAGGGAATTAGAACGGCAAGGAGAAGAGCTCGACTTTGAGGATAAGTATGCGATCAGGCGAAGCCAACGGAAGTATTTGAGGATGCTCAAACCCCATTTTACCTTTATTGGGAGTCGTGTTCTCGAGAGTAAAGTTTATTTTGATGAAGACAATACCTTGTTTACCGATCTACTATTTCGATTTTAAGGTGACCGATGGTGATGCAAGCCAATGGAGGAAGGGGTGATGTCAAAGGAAGAGAGGCTTGAGGGTGCTAGTGTTTGGGAAGATGTGTGGGGCGAAGAGTGTCCGTGTTGTTCAGGTCGTCAATTAAACCAATGCTGCGGACCTAAATTGAGATACGGTGAAGTGGCTAAAACAGCTGAAGAGTTAATGCGTTCTCGCTACTCTGCTTTTGCTCTCGAAGAAGTTGACTACATTATGGAGACTCACGATCCGACCACTCGGCACGAAGTTGATCGTGAAGAAATTGCTTCTTGGTCTGAACACTCCGATTGGACTGGACTGAGTGTCGTTGGCGTTGAGCGCGGTAGTGAAAGTGACTCTCAAGGAAAAGTAGAATTTGTGGCTCATTATTTATCAGAAGAGAAAGAGCAATCTCATCACGAGTTAGCTGATTTTGTTAAGAAGGATGGGCGTTGGTATTTTACTGATGGCGCCATGGTGAGGAGTACTTATCGTCGTGAATCACCCAAGATTGGGAGAAATGATCCTTGTTTTTGTGGCTCTGGTAAAAAATTTAAAAAGTGTTGCGGCTAACATGGAAGAAGAGGTTTAAGAAAAATAAATTTTCTTAAACAAATTTTTGTTCAGAGTATTTGCGTCATAGAGAATACTCGTTTATTTGCCTTGGGATAGTTACACATTTGATCAATTTTGTTATAACTCCTTTATAGATCCATTATGTTTTCAAAGTGTGAAGTGGTTGGAGTAATAGCTGCAATGAGTGGATCACTACTGTGAAAGCAAAATCACTTGAATGTGAAAGAAGGTATCTTGAGCTAAGTCTTGTGGTAGACTTTGGGCTTGGGTCTTTTTTATTAACTATTTAACTGGAAAATGAATTTCATGGTCCATACAATTAAAAAAGGTCTCAATCTTCCTATTAACGGAGTCCCCTTTCAAGAAATTGCTAACGGTCGTGTTTGCCAGAAAGTAGCTCTTACCGGACCAGATTTTGTGGGAATGAAACCGACTATGCTGGTGAAAGAGGGGGAGAGTGTCAAAATTGGTCAACCCTTATTCGAGTGCAAAAAAGTACCGGGAGTGATTTACACATCTCCAGCTGCTGGAAAAGTTGCCGCGATTAACCGTGGAGAGAGAAGAGTTTTTCAAGCACTCGAAATTGAAGTGGCTGAAACAGAAGAGCATTACAATTTTTCCTCTTATTCTCAAAAGAATATTGACGATTATTCTTCAGAAGAAATTGAGAAGCTCCTGGTGGAGTCTGGCCAGTGGGTGGGATTGCGAACAAGGCCCTATTCTAGGTCCCCACGACCGAGAACACGACCGTCGAGTCTTTTCATTTCGGTTATGGACACTAATCCTTTGGCGGCAGACCCCGAAGTTGTCATTGCTGATTATGCTAGTGACTTTGTAGCAGGTGTTAAAATTCTTTCTAAGTTGGCTAAAGTTAATCTTGTTAAAAGAGAAAGGGGAATTATTCCCATTGTCGATAGTGACAATATTAGCATTCACCAATTTAGTGGTTTGCACCCTGCCGGGAATGTTGGGACACATATTCATTTTATTGATCCAGTTGGACCCAACAAAACTGTTTGGCATATGGGCTATCAAGATGTGATTGGAGTGGGACGTTTGTTTACAACGGGAAAGCTTTTCGTGGAAAGAGTGGTTGCTTTAAGTGGACCCAAGGTTTTTACGCCCAGGCTTTTGAGAACTCGATTGGGTGCTGACTTAGATGTACTCGTTCGTGGTCAATTGAAGGATGGTCCCTCTCGTGTCGTAAGTGGCTCTATTTTTAATGGTCGTCGTTTGGATGACTCCTTTAGATACTTGGGTTGGTATCACTATCAAATTTCTGCTATCGAGGAGGATACCAGCCGCGAATTTCTTGGGTGGCAGGGACCCGGCTACGATAAGTACTCTGTCAAAAATACTTTTGTAGGGAAGTTTAAAAATAAGAGTTTTGATTTTACTTCAAAAATTTTTGGTTCAAAACGAGCTATTGTTCCGGTGGGCTCTTTTGAGAAAATTATGCCTTTAGATATTTTGCCAACTCAACTTTTAAAAGCATTGGTGACTAATGATACCGATTTGGCTCAATCTCTAGGTGCTCTTGAGCTAGATGAAGAGGATTTGGCTTTGTGTACTTTTGTCAGTCCTGGCAAAGAAGATTTTGGACCGCTCTTGAGAGAAAATTTAACGATTATCGAGAAAGAAGGATAATAATGAAGTTATTGCGCAACTTTCTAGATTCTCAACATAAGTACTTTGTAGGTGAGGGAAAGCTCGTCAAATTTTATCCCCTTTACGAAATGATCGATACTTTTATTTATTCTCCTGGTGATACTGCAAAGGGAAGTGTTCACGTTCGGGATGCGCTCGATCTCAAGCGTTTGATGGGCACTGTCGGTATAGCCCTAGTCCCCTGTATTTTAATGGCGATGATAAATACGGGTTATCAAGCCAATACGGTACTTGAGCAAATGGGTGTTTCTCAAGCAGAAGGGTGGAGAGGGGCAGTTCTCTCTTTGTTGGGGTTACCTTTGAGCCCGACTCACTGGATCTCTAATTTTGTTCATGGTGCTCTATGGTTTGTTCCTATCTTTTTAGTGACTCAGATTGCTGGAGGTTTTTGGGAAGTTCTCTTTGCTACTGTGAGAAAACACGAAGTCAACGAAGGTTTTCTTGTGACAGGCCTTCTCTTTCCACTGACCCTCCCACCCACGATTCCTCTTTGGCAAGTGGCTGTGGGGATTTCTTTTGGTGTGGTGATAGGAAAGGAAGTCTTTGGGGGAACGGGAAAGAATTTTCTCAACCCTGCTCTAACCGCTCGGGCTTTTCTCTTTTTTGCTTACCCTGGAGAGATATCTGGCGATGCGGTTTGGACGGCCGTCGATGGATATACGGGGGCGACAATCTTAGCTCAAGCTGCGGCAGGAGGAATGAATGCGATTGACTATACTTGGACACAAGCTTTTTGGGGATTTGTTCCCGGCTCTATGGGTGAGACTTCAGTGATAGCTTGTCTCCTCGGTGCATTCTACTTGATAGTTACGGGCATTGGTTCTTGGAGGATTATGTTGTCGATGACTCTTTCTGCTCTCCTTTTTGCTGGTTTGATGAATGCTGTAGGCAGTGAGACAAATCCGATGTTTCAAATGGATCCGGCTTGGCATCTCGTTGTTGGTGGTTTTGCTTTCGGTTGTGTTTTTATGGCTACTGACCCCGTTTCGGCAGCTATGACTCAAACCGGTCAATGGTTTTATGGAATCTTAATCGGTTTTATGGTGATTTTAGTTCGTGTTATAAACCCGGCATTCCCAGAGGGAACGATGCTGGCGATTCTCTTTGGCAATTGCTTTGCTCCATTGATCGATTGGTTTGTGATCAATGCCAATATTAAGCGCAGGGAGCTTAGAAATGCAGCAGGATAGTCCTCTTAAAACTATTGTGGTAGCCGCCTTACTATGTGTTGTCTGTTCAGTGTTGGTGTCGACAGCTGCTGTTAAATTAAAGCCTATCCAAACATTAAATGCCAAACTTGATGTGCAAAAAAAACTTTTACTGACAGCTGGTTTGTTGGATAACCCTCGTGCTAAAGCAGAAGAAGTTTCGAAAGCTTTTGAAGCGGTTGAGATCAAGATTGTTGATCTCCAATCGGGTGATGAAGTGACGGCGGATTGGGATATTGAGTCCTTTGATGCCCTTAAGGCAGCTAAAGATCCAAGATTGGGTTTGATCATTGCACCGGAAAAGGATTTGGCTCAGATTAAAAGGCGTTCAAAATATGCGAAGGTTTATTTGGTTCGCCGTGATGGAGAACTGGATCAATTGGTTCTTCCCATTCGTGGCAAGGGCTTATGGTCGACTTTATATGGTTTTATTGCTCTCGAAAAGGACACTCGAACTGTGCGTGGTTTTGGCTTTTATGCCCATGGGGAAACACCAGGCCTTGGAGGGGAAGTGGATAACCCCAACTGGAAGGCCCAATGGAAGGGAAAGTTAGTTCTCGATGAAACCTTTAAAACAGCTATCAATGTTATTAAAGGGCGAGTGGATCCTAATCATTCTCAGGCTCAATATCAGATTGATGGGCTTTCTGGTGCTACCATTACATCTAATGGAGTCGAAGCTTTGGTTCACTACTGGCTGGGAGAAGAAGGGTTTGGTCCCTACTTAGCTAAAGTTAGAGCATCAGGAGGTTCTCTGTGAGTATTAAAAAGGCTGTCTTTGACCCCTTATTTAATAATAACCCCATTGCTCTACAAATTTTGGGTATTTGCTCTGCCCTGGCTGTTACTACAAAATTGGAAGCCGTTTTAGTGATGTCTATGGCCGTGGTTTTAGTCACTGGGTTTTCCTCTTTTTCTGTTTCGCTTATTCGAAATTATATTCCTTCGAGTATTCGAATTATTGTTCAGATGACCATTATTGCTTCTTTAGTGATTCTAACAGATCAAATTTTAAAAGCTTTTGTTTATGAAGTTTCTAAAAGTATGTCGGTTTATATTGGGTTGATTATTACCAATTGTATTGTGATGGGGCGAGCAGAAGGCTACGCTATGAAAAATGGACCCTTTATATCTTTTCTCGATGGTATTGGAAATGGCTTAGGTTACTCTCTCGTTTTGATATTTGTGGGCATTTTTCGAGAGCTTTTTGGCTCAGGTCAACTTCTTGGCCAAACGATCTTACCCCTTGTTAGCGATGGGGGGTGGTACCAACCTAATGGCATGGCTTTATTATCCCCTAGTGCTTTCTTTTTAATTGGTTTTTTTATTTGGGGCTTAAGGACTTGGAAAAGAGATCAGGTCGAAACTGAATAGGAAGTATGAACAGTTTTAAAGGAAAAGATTATGTTTGAGCACTACCTCTCTCTTTTTATGAAAGCTGTTTTTGTAGAAAATTTAGCTTTGTCTTTTTTTCTCGGAATGTGCACTTTTCTTGCCGTTTCAAAAAAAGTCAGCACTGCTATTGGGCTGGGAATTGCTGTCATTGTTGTGCAGACAGTTACAATTCCTGTGAACAATTTAATCTACAATTACTTGCTCAAAGAAGATGCGCTGGCATGGGCTGGATTGGTTGGCGTTGACCTTAGTTTTTTAGGCTTAATCTCTTATATTGGGGTTATCGCAGCCATCGTTCAAATTCTTGAGATGTTTTTGGATCGCTTTGTTCCCTCCCTCTATAATGCCTTAGGAATTTTTCTTCCTTTGATCACAGTGAATTGTGCCATTTTAGGAGGTTCTCTTTTTATGGTGGAAAGGGACTACACTTTTACTGAAAGTGTCGTGTTTGGTTTTGGCTCTGGTTTTGGTTGGGCCCTTGCTATTATGGCTTTAGCTGGTGTTCGAGAGAAAATGAAATACTCTGATGTCCCCGAAGGTTTAAGAGGGCTGGGGATTACTTTTATCACTGTTGGCTTGATGGCTTTAGGTTTTTTAGCTTTTTCCGGTATTCAACTTTAAAGAAATAGGTAAGGTAGGAAGGGCCCTATGGACGAAATTATTCTTGGTGTCGGTATGTTTACGGCGGTGGTTCTAGCACTTGTCGCGGTCATCCTTTTAGCTAAGAGGCAATTGGTAGCCAGTGGTCCGGTTTTCCTCAATATCAACGATGAAAAAGATGTTGAAGTCTCCGCTGGAGGCAAGCTACTCAATGTTTTGGCTGATCAAAAACTTTTTGTTTCCTCGGCTTGCGGTGGTGGAGGCACTTGTGGGCAATGCAAGGTTAAAATTTTTGAAGGGGGAGGCGAAATTTTGCAGACAGAGCTTTCTCATATTACAAAAAGAGAAGCCCGTGAGGGATGTCGTCTTTCCTGCCAAGTTGCTGTTAAACAGGATATGAAGGTTGAAATTCCTGAAGAAGTTTTTGGGGTTCGTAAGTGGAAGTGTCGAGTTCGCTCTAATCAAAATGTGGCGACTTTTATTAAGGAGCTTGTTTTGGAACTTCCCCCTGGTGAAGAAGTGCCCTTTCGAGCTGGTGGGTTTATCCAAATTGAAAGGCCTCCCGGATTGAGCATTAACTATCAAGATTTTGATGTGGAAGATGAATACCGCCCTGATTGGGATCATTTTAATTTGTGGAGGTATAAGTCGACAATTAATGAGTCTGTCGTGAGAGCTTATTCGATGGCCAATTATCCCGAGGAAAAGGGCATTATCATGCTCAATGTGCGAATTGCCTCACCACCACCACGACTCCCCGATGTAGAACCGGGGAAGATGTCTTCTTATATTTTTAATTTAAAACCAGGTGACAAAGTAACGATATCTGGACCTTTCGGAGAATTTTTTGCGCGAGATACAGATAAAGAAATGATCTTTGTGGGTGGAGGGGCTGGAATGGCTCCTATGCGTTCTCACATCTTTGATCAAATGAGGAGAATTAAGACGAGTAGGAAGGTGACCTTTTGGTACGGTGCTCGTTCGAAGCGTGAGATGTTCTATATCGAAGATTTTGATATGCTTCAAAAAGAGAATAAAAACTTTAATTGGTATGTGGCCCTATCCGATGCTCTCCCCGAGGACAATTGGACCGGGTATAAAGGATTTATTCATCAGGTTGTCTACGATAATTATTTAAAAGATCATCCTAGCCCCGAAGATTGCGAGTACTATTTGTGTGGCCCCCCTATTATGAATCAATGTGTGATTGATATGCTCTTAGGTTTAGGTGTTGAGAGGGAAGATATTATGCTCGACGATTTTGGTGGCTAGTGCTCCGTTCGGGAGGTTTTTTCACATGTTCAGTGGTTTTTCCTTGAAATAACTACTGAACGGAGTGCAAAGTCTTTTAGGACGGAGCACTAGAGAGAGTTGATGAAGAAAAAGAAACGACTTGGATGGATTCGATGGGCCCTAGCTTTTTTGCTGGGGCTTTTTGCTTTTTGCGGTTGTTCTCAAGATCAAAGTCAATTGCTTTCTTTGACTGGCAAGACTATGGGGACTCGCTACCACGTGAAGTATTGGTCGACGACTAAAACACCTGATCGGCGAGTGTTGGTAAAACTTGTTGAGGAAACTTTAAAAGAAGTGAATCGGCAAATGAGTACTTATCAAAAGGATTCTGAAATTAGTGTTTTTAATTCTCATCGGCTTTTAAATTGGGTAGATATTTCCAAAGATTTTTATACTGTTCTTAGCTACTCTCTCTCATTGGCGAAAAAGACAAATGGGGCTTTTGACCCGACAATTGGACCATTGGTGAATTTGTGGGGATTTGGATCCGGTGGTGAAAAGATAGTTCCCACTAAACGACGACTTGAAGAGGTTAGAAAGCTTATTGGTTACGATAAAGTTGAACTTTCTCGAGAGGGAAGAAGAGTGCGCAAAAAAGTGCCTGGAGTTTTTGTCGACCTCTCTGCTAGCGCTAAGGGTTTTGGCGTCGACAAAATAGCGGCACTTTTAGAAACCTACGGGGTTAAAAACTATTTGGTGGAAATAGGAGGAGAGGTTAAAGTTAAGGGTCGCAAAGGGCAAAGGACTTGGAAGGTGGCCATTGAATCTCCTCACCCTAAAAAATTGGGAGGGGACTATCAAAAGGTACTCGAAATTAAAGACAAGGCAGTAGCGACAAGTGGGGATTATCGCCATTATTTTGAGGAGAAGGGAAAAAAATATTCTCACACTATTAATTTTCGAACGGGTAGACCTGTCGATCACAGACTGGCTAGTGTGACGGTCGTTGATTTGGTGAGTTGTCTAAGAGCCGATGCTTTGGCAACAGCTTTGATGGTGATGGGACCAGAAAAAGGATTTGAATTTGCCGAGAGAGAAAATCTAATAGCCTATTTTATTTATAGAGAGAGAACTAAAAAATCTAGTGAGGAGGTGGCTTTTATCGCTAGAGGAACTCGCTTATTTAATAAGCTTTATGGAGGCGGGCAATGATAAAAATAATACTGATAAGTTTGGCTGTCTTTAGTGTGGCCTTATTAGGTATGGCAGTTGGATTTATCTTATCAGGGCGAAGGCTTAAAGGCTCTTGTGGTGGACTGAGTGCTGTTTTGGGGGAAGATTGCTTATTCTGTGAGAAGCGCGAGGAGTGTCCTGAAAGGCGAAAGAAGATTCTTTAGATAGAATTTCTATATTAAAAAAATAAAATTCATTGTCATTTCAACGAGATATAGCTCTTACTTCTTTTCATGCTAGTTGGTAAAAGTTCTTTCTTTTAGCTAGTGTGCTCTAACTTTTAAAAGGGGAGTATTTGGATGTGCAGGGTAGTCTTTGTTGTTCTTGGATTTGTTGTTAGCTTGTCTTTGGGTGCTCAAGAATTAGTGAGGCCTTCGACTTGCCAGGCTGAAACCGATGATGAATTAAAGCTTTATTCGAATGACTTCTCTTGGGGAATGGAGCTTCAAGAGATCAAAGATAAGTATCGAGAAATTTATAATTCAAGTAAGCGTTTACCTGGTCGAGCCTTTATTAAGGACGGTGCTGTTGTCCTCCCCAAGAATATTTACGGTGGTGAAGTGAAATACACTAGGCTTCCAAGCCGCTTTCTAAAAAGTGTAAGAAAGCATGTTGAGGAGGCTATGAAATTAAAATATGTAGATGCTCTTATTTTTCCGGATATGGGACATAGTCATCTTTTTATCCCTATAAAGGATTATGAAGTTCTTCGTCACATTCCGGTTAAGGATGTCCATTTATTTTATGAAAAAGTATTTGATCTTGAGGGACTTAAAATTCTTTATCACACCGCTGAACAACTAAAAATGGTGGATGAGAATCGAAAACTTTTAAAAGGTCGTCTTCTTCAATGGCGTTTTTATACGAGAAACTTAGTGGGCTCTAATCAGGCCCGAGGCAAACTCGAGCTTCTGCACGAAGAGAGCTCTAGTCACAACACGGCAAGAAGTTATAGGGAAAACTACCGGTACTATGGCGCTGGTTTTAATATCTCTGCTTCTAAGGGGGGCTGTTTTCCTTTTAAAGTAGGGCCTCAAACTTATTATTTTGATTTAAGTTTTGAAGATCTTGCTCCTCGAGGTGGAACTCTGTCGGGATCGGGAAATGGGGGCTGGTATTAGATAGATAATAGCACTCGGAAAGGATTTATTTTATTATTCGAGGCTTAGAGCACGTGCTGGATGGTACAACAGGGACGTGTTCTCCACGATAGAGCTGAAGCCGCTACAGGAAGAAGAATATGGTCGGAAACGCAAACTTTTAAGGACTCTAGGACAACTAAGCAGATAGAAAATATGGCCTTATCTATCGAGGGAACAGAGATGAAGCAACTCATGGTTCGCGATGTAACCCTCCAGACAACCGGTGAACTCCTTGCCGTGATTCCTAAAAAGAGAAAATAGCCCAAACGAACTGCTCAGTTAATATTGTTGACAACGCTGAGCGTCTATACTTCTGGCCCACCTCCTTGGCACTATTAAAAATATTATTAGAAATTTTAACTTTGGTTCTTTGATGATGAAAGTTCTAGGAAAGATGTTTTGTATTTTTTTATTATCACTAAACTCTTATGCTGGAATGTTAGTTGAACCGAGCTTAGGTTATCGGTATCTGACTGGTGAAGCTGATCAAAGCTATAACGGTCGTGTTATTGATACTGTTAGCTACGATTATAATGCTGCCGTTTTAGGAGGACGGCTGGGTTATCAAAAGCTTGGTTTTGCTCTTGGTTTAGATCTTTCTTTTTCACCACCGTCAGATTTAAAAGAAGAATACAAAAATAATAAGGCCGTAACCTATCGAGATTATTCTCAGTTTAGTCAGGCTTTTTTTATTCATTATCGCTTCTCCCAATTCTTTATCCCTTTCAATTTGAGAGGGTCTTACATTTTAAACACATCACTTGATGGCGATAGCACAAAGGGAAGCAGTGTGGAGGGGAGTGGCTATAGTGTCGGGCTAGAGCTTCCGGGATTTCTTCCCTTAGTCAATTTAAACTTAGAGTATAGGCGAGTCACTTACGACAAAAGTCCACTGGGTGACAAAGCCGATTGGAAGACAAACGAATTTACGGTAGCTCTTAGTTGCCCTTTAGAATTTTTTAAATAAAAGGCAAAACAGAACAATGGAGGGTTCTCTATGCTTAAGCAATTTATATTTGTGCTTCTCATTTTTCTTGTTAGTTGTGGTAGAAAAGAGGTCGATATTCCCTCGTTTGCTGTCAAACCCTTAGAGGCTTCTTCCATCAATTCCTTTCCCGCTCAAAGGTTTTCCCCTGCCGCTGAAAGAATTTCTTGTGATCCTGAATTGGACTATTGGAATGCTTCACCTCAGTTAGTTGGAGGGGCGGCAAACAGTGGCGCCCAATTTGTCGAATCTTTTTATGGTCAAGCCAATTTTTACGATTGCAATGCCAGACAACAGGCTTTAGAGGACAGTGGTGAACTTGAAATTGCCGAAGACAGCCCGACCACAACCACGCTTATTGTGGGCGATATTCCCGAAGATTTTACGCGTTTTGTTTCCTGGAGTGGTAATTCTCAGAGCTCTAATGGAGCGGGT
This sequence comes from Bacteriovoracaceae bacterium, assembly GCA_965206965.1. Lineage (GTDB taxonomy): Bacteria > Bdellovibrionota > Bacteriovoracia > Bacteriovoracales > Bacteriovoracaceae > CBDBLK01. The sequence goes on from OZ242254.1 coordinate 1,922,879, forward strand.
AAGCTGGTCAACCTCTATTTGCAAGATAATGGAATTAGAACGAAAACGCGTATTGATTTTTCTAAAGAAGGGGGAGTCAAAACGGTGAATTCCATTTTGATTGCTACGGGAGGGCTCGATAATAGTTGGAGTCGCGCCCTTTTTAAAGAGGTTCGGGATGGTAGTGGAGACATCTCCGAGCATTATGTTGGTGGACGACATTACGATGATCGAGATAATGCGATTACTATTGTCGTTGGCCACCTGAAAAAAAATGTCGGCTCGGCAACTTTTAAATACCAGTGCACAAGTATAACTTCGGCTAACTTTAATAACAGTTGTACGACTGGCCCCACTGGTGGGTATTTAGATGATGTAGGAGGTGCTTCAAGTGCTGGTGCATTGGCTGCACTGGGTGTTGATACGAGTGCCGATAGCATTATTAATGCCCTCGGCACTGATTTGAGAAGTAATTTTTATACTGGTTCCGAAGTCGATTATTTTGAGCCCGTTTTTAGACCTTGATAGCTTTCTCCAAATGGGCTTAATCTTTTTCGACCAACTCAATGACTGTTTTGCCGTCTCTTTGCGAAACCTGACGAACTATTAACTTGGCGCCATTGCGCAAGACAACTTCTCTTTCGTTTTCGATGAAATTGATCGAATCCATTGAGTAACACCGTCTTCGACAGCGGATGATCATTTCTACATTGGCTACATTATTTAAAGCAAAATTCCCGCGCTGAGGGGTGGTCGAGGTTATCCCTTTGAACTCCTTAGGTTTTCCTACTGCTCGTTTGAACGAGTTGATCTCTTCTGCAGAAAGGGTTAGATAGCGAAAGACATCTCCTTGATGCCGAGGAAGTTTGGTGATGGCCCGATCCAAGCGGGACATATAATTTCGATAAGCTCGAGGGATTTCACCCCTCCGAGGGGCACCTCTATAGATAGCATTGAGCTTCTCTGGAAATCCTCGTATAGTTTTGGTTCCCGTTGCATAACTTCTCAGGGTGGCACGGTCATCTGCGGAAAGTTTCTTGGCGAGCTTTGGGAATTTTTTTTGCAAAAAATTATCGAATTTCGGACCAGCGAGAAAAGAGGGATCTCGCCCTAAATTTCTAGCGATAGTGGAATCAGAAACCTCTTCTATGGCCGTCCTTCTCAAACTCTGGTCGTAAATCTCTTTTACTTTTCGTAGTTCAGCTTGAGCGAAGCTCTGAAGATCTTTGGCTGAGAGGTGGCGAGCTAAGTCGGGATATTGTCGTGCTAACATAGCGGGGTCCTTGAGAAGATTGCCTAGAGCGTGCATTCGCCCTCTAATCTTCATTCCTATTTTGTGGGATGGACATTGCTCACAATTGAAACGTCTCTTGATAATGGGAAGGGCTTGATTGTAGTTTAAGGACTTAATTTCTCCGTACAGAAAATTTCGATGTAAGTGAGCTGGAATGGATATAACATTACCGTGGTTGGTGCTCCTCATGACTAAGTCCCCAGCTTGGTTGGAGGGCAAGAGATTTAAGAACTCGTTAGGAGCATTGGGAGTTGTTTTAGAGGCGCTACCGTTTGCTTTTCCACTGACCAGGGGAGGATTCGAAACATTGCCTTCCAAGTAAATATGTCCTGTTGGTGTATCGATTGGATTGCGTAATTGGTCGATATTGACCGTTTTTTCTTTGAGTAGCCCATCTGTGTCGGTGAATACAACGCGAACGCGGTCGCCAAAATTTTCTACTATTTGGGCATTCGACATTCCCCCTCCCGTACGAGGTATCGCTACAAAGCTTCCATGACTAGGTATAATTTCTTTGGCGGAGGGAATTGGTTGAAAATCTTTAGGGCTTTTTAGGCGGCTTTTATCGACCCATTTGTATTTTTTCTTTCCATCTGCATCAATAAACTCCACTCTCACTTGGCGACTAGTGATCCCAGTCACCTTACCCACCGATCTCCCACCAGCGCTGCGAGGGATAGAAACTTCTTCTCCCAACCTGGGGTTAGCAGGGGCTTCTTTTTTTGGGGGAAGCTTCGTTTCGGCTTTCTCTGGGTTTCGGCGAAACAATGTTCCCACGTAACCGATAAATCCCCGGGTTTCAGCTGGTGATAGCCCGACAATCCCATTTTCCATAAGCTGTCTAATTTCGCTTTGGTTAAACCCTGCCTTTTTGAGCAGTTTAGCTTTTTTCCTGAGCTGTGAGATGGTGTAATTGCCAATTCGAGCGGGGCTGCCATTTTTACCTTTGGCTCCTCTCCCAACCTCGTGGGCCTTCATGATAGCGTTACGCTGATCTGGGGGGATCGATCTCTTGAGTATTTTTTCTGATTCTAAAATTCGTCCCATTTCTGTTAGGTCTGGTCTCTTTAAATGTTTGCCGTTAAGTTTGGAAAACGCTTCTTTCAGATTGGGAAAAGATTTAATAACTTTCGGTCCAAACTTAATGAGGGCGATGGCCGCGGCAGGTGGGGCAAAAATATCACTGACAAATTGGCAGACAACTTGTGATTTGGCTTCAAAATTTAAGCAGCCTAGCTCTTGGTATTTTTGAGAAACCAAATTGGTTAGGCTCTTAAGGATTAAATTAGCTAGGGAGCCACCCATTGACTTTAATGCCTTGACGGTTCTAAACGGTGAGCTGGTATTATCATAGGCTTTCTCAAATTCTGTGTGTAAGTAGAGTTTGACAATATTGAGATACTCACTGGCCTGTTCAACGGTTTCGGTGCGCTTTTCACTGTCAGTTGCATTATCCCAGACCCATTTCATAATTTCCCAAATAAAATTGAGAAAGTTTTTAATCGACTCAAAAACCCCTTTGGCACACCCCTTTAAAAAGTCCCAAGCATTGGCTTGAGAGTTATTTTCAATTAGGTGGCAATTGAGCCGCTTTTCTTCGGGAACATCTTTACATATTGGACTCTTTAAAACGATGTCACAGATAGCGCTTATTTGTGTATTTAGGTTAGAGCTGGGGACTTCTCCGCACAAATCTTGATAAGCATGTAGTGTCGGGGTAAGTGTGAAATCGATTTTTCCTTGTTCTTTTAGGCTTTTAACTATGCGCTCTGTAGAAAAATCATCGGCTTGAACTAAGCTTGATATTGAGAAGAAGATGGCGGTAGTGAGCACACAAAGACGAGCTATCATTATTTTTCAACCATGCCTTTTATGCTCTCTATGAATTGGTTGGCAATTTCAAATTTTAAGTTTTTGTTCTTGGGAAATGTGAGAAGAATTTGATGTGTTTTATTTTTAAAATATAAATGGTGCTCAATAAACTGAACCCTTTCTCTTTTCGGGTTGAGATAAGAGCCTTTTATGATAAGCTCGTGATAGTCTTTCTTCTTTTTCCAATCGTGGCTCTTTTCTTTCCAATCGGTGATTCCGATTAAGGAAAGCATGCGTTTTTTTCTTTTTATTAAATTTTTGAAGAATTTAGTAGACTTTATTTTTTGCCAATTGATTGGTTTTACTTTGGCCATCGATTGCAACGTACCAATAACATCAGAATTATCTTTGTGCTTCCATATCCACACATTATCTGTTTGCCGGGAGAGCTGCCAAAGATCATTGAGAGGCTTAGTAAGGGGTGACAGCGATTTTAATATTAAAAGTATTAAAAATATTAATTTAAACACAGAGATTTATCGGGTTTCTTGAAAAAATGTTGAAGTTAAATTGTTTGAAGGCCATGGATCAATAACGAACAAAAAAGGAATGATTTCCTAGTGATGATGCTTTTCAAGAGACCTTGTTTTTTAAGAGAGTCAATTTTATGGATCATTTTGATGACAACATTGTCGAGCTGTCTTCGATGCATACTCTTGGTTGACTTTCTCACTGTGTCCAAGTCTTCTGATGTATTTATCAAACTCATTTTTAAACCGCCTCAAATTGTGCAAGGTGTATTTCTTCATACTGCGATGGGAAAGATTTGTGCTTTTTAGAAGGGGATTGAAGGCTGGCAGTATGTACGAGCTATTGACTGGAAAAAGGGTCTATCCTCAGTCCTAAAGGGTATTCATCTCGCTATTAGTTTTGCCAAATTTTTACTTGCTAATGTATAAGGAAGGCTTATTTTAGGCTAACTTAAAAGGAGCCAGGAATTGTCAAGATTGTTTTCTTATTGTCTGACTTCTCTTGTTCGGGCTCTTTTTTTTGGCAAAAGCAGTTTCACTCAATTATTTAATGTTATAAAAAAGTTGCTTAGGCGAGGTTTTACCAACTGTCGGCTCATTAATATCCCTTTGATCGCCAGTGTGGAGCATTGGACTGATCACTCACTAAAAGGTTTTATTTTATTCTTGCTATTGAATTTCTCTTTTTCCGAGAGCGCCAGGGCCTATCAGAAAAATTTGAATGAATGTACGGTTGAGTTCTGGGTGGAGGCGACATCAAGAGACGTTCGAGCGATCAAAAACTCCAATCAAAGTTGTGGAGGGGAGAGTCTTCTTCACCTGGCGATAAGGCACTCTTCCAGGGAAGCTTTGCAAGAGCTTTTAGAGAGGCAACCACGGCTCAATACTAGGGATCGGGATGGCAATACTGCTCTGATTTGGGCATCGAGAATAGGCAAAGGAGTTATTATGCTAAGGTTTATTGTACCAGCTTTATTGTTGCTTCTGTTTTCTTGTAAGAACGTAGACGAAGTTCCAGAAGAGACAGTGCAAAAAAAGTGTTTAGGAGCCATCAATTCATCGCAATCTCTGGCAAAGAATCTCTATAATGGTATCGACATTCGTGACAGCAATCAAAGTCATACAGATTGGTCAGGTAAAGACCTGACACAAGCTTTAGCAATGAATGTCAATTTCACGGGAAGTAACCTTATACATACGAATCTTACCCTCGGTGATTTTCGATGCTCTCTATTTACAGACAGCAAACTCTCTCATGCAAAGGCAATGAAATCGAAATTTGACGGTACAAATTTCAAGAACGCTACTGCAATTGAGTTAAATGCGACTGGCTCTTCTTTCCGCTATGTTATTTTTCACGATGCTTTTCTCGAGGGAGCTAATTTTAATCACGCTAGGGTGACTGGCAGCTCATTTAAAAACGCGCACCTAAAGAGTATAACATTCAACGGTGCAGTACTTGATCATACCAAGTTTGATAATGCTAACCTAAGTGAGAGCGTATTTACGGGGAGTAGCTTAGCTAGTGTAAGTTTCAAGGACGCAGATTTGCGTTATGCTGATTTCCGGAATGTGGATGGAGCCAATGCTGATTTTCGAGGTGCTAAGCTTTATAGAGCTAACTTGAGTGGAATGATTGTAGACAATATAGTCTGGGATAAAACTACCAACTGGGAAGGTGCTGAGAATTGCCCTCCTGGTATTATTAGAGAATGTCTAGGAATTGGAACTCCTTATCCTTAGAGCGTTGAAAAAATAGTGATTAAAAAATTGATAAAAAGGAGTCTGTATGAAAGGTTTGATCGGGATTGTAGTTGCACTTGTGATAAATAGTAGCATTTGGGCAACACCTGGGGGGTTCGTTTATTTTAAAAACCTTCTCCCAGGCTATTCAACGGCGGTCGTGGAGGTTCAGTGTGGTGACGACGACACTCGAATAACGCTGAAAAGCGGCGATGAAAGGTTCTGCTATTCATCACCCAGCGTAATATATCTTGATGATACATTAGTCGGAAGTTATCAACATGATGAATGCGGTATTTATGAGTACGTTAATGCTTCGGTAGAAATTAATAGGCAAGGTGCTATCGAACACACTCATAAATGCATTGCCACTTGGTGACTATCAAAAAAAGGGCTTTAGATTCATCATCTAGTCCTCGGTTTTAGTTTGTAAAATGGGTCGCTAAAATGCGACCCATTTCTTTATTTAGGGTTTCTTGCCATTTGTGAAACGAGAGCCGCCATACATTGGGTTTTTCAATCTAAGCTTCTTCTATAAAAAAATGATTCTAGGCTTGTGCTAGTACTAGGGATTTCTAAACAAAACAAAGCATTTCTCTTAGTGCAGGCAGCTTTAATAACTCGATAATCTTTCTCTTTAAAAGATTATCGAAGCTGTGTAAAACTGATGAAGAAGGCCCTCGGAGATTTAGAGAGTGTCTCACTAGAGTGAGAGAGTAAGCTTCTCGTAGGTTGAGGATGGGTTGAAGCAAATGTGCTGGAACTGAAAAAGGTGGCCAGACAGGGCAAAAAAGAGGGTGATAAGCTAGGTGTGTTAAAAGATTCTGAGAGCTTGCACGGTCAGGGATTTTTTCCTGATCGTGCGAGTTAGAGGAACTTGACATATGGTGCCCCAGGCCAGACTTGAACTGGCACGACTCGAACCGAGTCCCGGGATTTTAAATCCCGTGCGTCTACCAATTTCGCCACCAGGGCACATGAGGACTGGATTTTGAAGTATTTTAAGTATCTCTGTCAATTGCTGATTTGGCTTTTTCTTCTGGAGGCTTTGCAGAGTTGCAGTGCAACTAAGAAACTGAGGTCAAAAAAACCAAAAGATCTCTCTGAAGGTAAAACGATAGAGGCTGAAGCCGTTTGGTTTGATGTGCCTGAGCGTTTTACAAGTCGAAATAAGCAAGGTGAGCACGAGACTCATGCCTTTTTTGATCTCGTTTCCTATCGGACAAAAGAGGATCTCTCTATTAGTTACGTTCTTCTGACCCCGGCGGAAAGTGAGTTTGGATATGATTTTGATTTAGTGAGTGGAAAAAAATACAAAAAGTTTCATTATTGTGCACAAAAAGATATTTGGAAAAAATACAAAAAGACGATCAATAGGCCTCCCTTTAGTGAGGGAATGATTCCAAGACTTTTAGATCAATCTGGGCAACCCCAACGCATTTGGATTTTTGGAGCTCCTCATTTTCTTAAAGGGAAAAAGAGTGAACAGGACCTTACTCAGAGGGCCAGAATTTTAGGTGCTGTTGTACTCCAGTATTGTAGTAATTACCCTTGCCGTTCGCGCGATCGTTGGACCGGTCGTTTAGTTTTTATTGCTGTCAACGATCTCGATCCAGCTATGAAAAAGTTAAAAAATTTGGCTGAGCTGAAGCGCAAGGTGAATTGGGCTTATGTTAAGGCCTTTGCTCAAAATGGTTTTGGGAGAAATATTGCTGGCTTTGTAGAGAAGCCGGCTTATCGTATGGTAGGGGAAATTGAAGGTCGAGAGGCCGTTGATTTTGTTTTTAAAAGAGGTCATCTTTTTGAATTTTCAGAAATAAACAGTTTAAGAAAAAACTGTTTTCATCTCTATGATTATATTTGGAGATCAGTTCAGCATGTCAAGGGGATGACCAAAAAGAGGGATGTGCTTTTATCGGCTAAAGAAGAGTTAGATAGACTGGGTGAGATAAAAAAGGGCAAAACCTCCAATGCTATTAAAGAGCGAAAGAGAAATTTTCTCCTTTTAAGGAAAATTGAAAAGGAGCTCAACATTATTAGTAGTTGGCCTAAGTTCTTTCAACATTTTTACAAAAACTACGGAGAGAGATTTCGAACTTGTCAGAAATTTGTTCGACCATCTAATATTCGTCAAGATTACAAAAGGCACTGGTTTTTTGCTTATTTAGCTAATTTTATGAATTTGGAAAGAGCGGGCTATTACTATAATTGTGTTCGCAAAGGCTGGATTGAGAACTTTGCTTTGAGCTCGGGGAAGCGTTACTACGATTTCAAAAAAGATAGGTTTTGTACAGCAGAGGAGTTGGATCTTGCCTTTGAAACGAGTATTGATGTCATGACAGGGTTGGCAAACTCGAGTCGAAATCATTTCCGTTATATTGCCTACGACTCAGGGGTTGGTGCCAGTCGGGAAAAAATCTATAGTTGGGTGTTTTCCAACGGAAAAAAATTAAGCTGTACTTCAAAGCTTCGTCAGCGGCAAAAAATAGCTATTTTTCCAGCGGATGTTTCTTGGAATGGTTTTAAGACCGATGGTCATCAGGATTTTTATGGAGATGCGCGTTAGTTAAGGAAAAGTGAAGTTGGTAGAGTGTGCTAGTATAGATTTAGTTTTTAAAGAGCGACAGATTTGAGTTAGGGAAGGTCAATGGTTCACAGCGAAGGCACAATTGCTTCAAATCCATTTTCAACTAATGGTGTTTCAGACTTAAACCAGCTGGTTTACACCACAAAGGCCAAAGGCTTTTTAGATTGGGCCCGTCGCTGGAGTCGGCAAGGCTATTTATGGCCTTTCCCTGTTGGAACGACTTGTTGTGGGATGGAGTATTGGGCTGCTTACACTTCTCAATTTGATTTAGAAAAGTTGGGGAGTCCGCCGGATAGAAGGTTGCCAGAAAAAAGTGACCTTATGGTTTTAGTAGGAACAGTAACTAAAAACCTTCTTCCCTATATTCTAGAAGCTTATGAAAGGATGGGTCCTAGGAAGTGGGTGATGGCCGTTGGGGCTTGTGCCGCTTCTGGAGGTCCTTATGCTACCTATAATGTTATTCCCGGCATTCATCAATACATTCCTGTCGATGCCTACGTACCAGGTTGTCCTCCTTCGCCAGAAGCTATTTTGCAAGCGGTAAGAATTATTCAAGAGCGTATTAAACACGGTGTTTGTGCTGTAGAGGGCGTCAAGATGGTAGAAGAAGGTGCCCAGCCGTGAAGAAAGAATTAAAGGACAGACTTAGCCAGCATTTTGGTACTTCTTTGACTTGGAAAGAAGAGTCGATGACCTTGACCCTTGAGCTGAATCAGTTTTTATCTGAGATGAAGTTTTTGCGTTTTGAGGCTGGTTTTATTCTTCTGCTCGATATTTGTGGAGTGGACTGTCTAGCGATGGAGCAGAAACCTCATGCCCGTCATCGTTTTGAGCTTATCTATATCTTGCTTAATATGGAAGAGCATTGTCGTCTTCATGTGAAATTAGTTGTTGATGAAGGGTGTGAAATCCCCAGCTTGTCCACCTTGTGGGAGAGCGCTTACTGGTGTGAGAGAGAAGTTTGGGAATTATTAGGGTTGAATATTGAAAAAGCTAGGGGAAAGCCTTTATTTCTTTCGGGTCGTTTTGAAGGGCACCCCTTGAGAAAAGACTTCTCCATTAATTTAAAATCAGAATCTAAAATAGGGCCTGTGCCTAAAAGAGAGGTTCCCGAAAAATGGCTAGAAGCTTTAGCAGTTGAAGCAGAATGTCCGGGTGAGTGGGTTTCTCTTGATCCAACACATCCTGCTGTCGCCGATTCCATGCGCGTTTTTTTATTTTTGCAGGGAGAGAAAGTCCACCGGGCTCAGTGTGAGGTCGGCTTTCTTCACAGAGGGTTTGAGAAATTGGCAGAAGAAAAAACTTATCAACAGATTATTCCTTATACAGAAAGGTTAAATTATAACTCTCCTTCGATAAATTCCATTGGCTGGTGCATGACAGTGGAAAAAGTAGCTGAACTAGAGATTCCAGATAGGGCCAAGGCCATTCGCATGGTCTTAACAGAGTTTTCTCGCATATCCGATCATTTTCTTTGCCTGGGAAGTTCAGCTTTCGATGCGGGAGCTGTTAAGGATTACTATCAATGCCTTGAACTGAGAGAGGGCCTTTTTAAAGCTATGGAATCTTATTCTGGGGCCCGCCAAATGGGGAATGCTCCGCGGATTGGCGGGGTTGCCTATGATCTGCCTTTAGGCTGGATAACAGAGGCTTTAGAAGTTGTGAAACTCCTCTCTTCAGGGGTTGAAAAAATTTCTTTATCTCTCGTTCAAAGTCGATCGTGGATGGAGAAAACAAAGTCTAGTACAATTAACGCTTCTGATGCTATCAATTGGGGCTTGACTGGTCCTGCTTTGCGGGCTTGCGGTGTTAATTATGATCTTCGAAAAACCAACCCTTACTATTTTTATCAAGACGTTGATTTTGAAATCCCCTTAGGGATTAGTGGTGATGCTTACGATAGGTTTTTAGTCCGCCTCGAGGAAATTAGACAATCGTTGAGGATTATAACTCAAGTTTTAGACAATATTCCTCCGGGCGATGTTTTGATAGAAGATGCTGTGTGGTGCCCCTCGATTGCCGATCGTCGCCAGAGAGAGAAGCCTTCACGTTTATCTGATTATCTCCCCAAAGTTCCTCGTGGTGAGTGGTATCATTTTATTGAGGCAGCTAATGGTGAACTCGGGTTTTATTTGGTGAGCGATGGAGGAAGCGCTCCCTATCGATTGAAAGTACGTCCTCCAAGCCTGGCTTTGTGCCAGTCTTACTCTAAACTTGTAGAGGACTCTTGGTATGAAAGGGCTTTGATGACTTTTAGCTCGTTAAATATTGTCCCTGGTGAAGTGGATCGTTAGTTAAGTCATGGCAGTGCTAGGAGCATTTCTGTGGTAAAAAATTTAAATAGGAAAGGTTTCGTTCTCGTGGAGGTGTTAGCTTTATGATTTTGGAGAAGGAACTCTATTCGAAAAATTCTATATTTCGATCGACGGCCATTCTTCTTCGTGGTTTTTGGGCGATGAGCTTTTACTTTTTACTAAATTTTTTGGGTAAGAAACCAGATTTTTCATTTCCACGTTCTGAACGTAAGCAATTAAAAGGGCTACCTTACTTATTAGTTAATGAAAAAAACCAGTTGGCTTGCACGAGTTGCGGTTTATGCCAAGATATTTGTCCCCCGGCATGTCTTCACGTTTTAACTAAAGGGAACCGAGATAGCTCTTATGGAAGTTCACCGGAGGGATTTTCCTTTGAAGTTCTCAAATGTATGTTTTGTGGGCTTTGCGAGGAGGTTTGTCCCGAAGATGCTATCCGAATGGGTCCGGAAAAGGTCCTTGCTGGTCATGCTGAGCAAGGATGGGTTTGGGATCACCATTTCCTTGCTTTTAGGCTTACACTCAATAACGGTCAAGGTGTTAAAGTAGGAGAGCCTCACCCCGGTATCTGAGTCCATCCCTTTTAAATAATACTTTGCCATACCATGTTCAGGTTTTCTTCTTCGTTTCCTTCCAGGATTTGAAATTGGATCTGGTTTTCTATCAAATAGTCGAAGACATTTTCGTCTCGTTCTGCTGATTCTTTTGAGTTTTGGGTTCTGCCTTCTTGGTGGTAATTAATTTTTTTTGTATGCATCAGGAAATAATTGTAATTTTCAAACTTTTTAAACAATTCTAGAGTCAATCCATTGTAGTGGTGGAGTCCATTGTCACCCAGGTTTTTTTTGTTTGATTGGTAATGGTTGGCGTAAACAGCCGAGAGTAAAATGGGGGAGTCCGTGATGACATAGTCGATTTTGCCTTTTAAGCGATCGATTCTTCTATGTTGCTCTGAAAGGACTGACAGGGGGTCGTTTTCAAGGATATCGAATCTCTTTTCCCAAACTAAATCTTTGGCGTATTCGGTGACATATTCACAACTGAGATCATTTTTCTTCATTAAGTAAAATAAGCCACTTGCCGTAGTCGATTTTCCAATTCCTGGGCCACTAAATATATTGATAACTTTCATTAAAATCTCGCTTTTTTCAAAAGATTTTTTGTCATTATGACATTTAAAGATTTGTTGTAAAAGAGAAACTATCTTTAGGCTGATCTAAGATAGGAAGATTTTTTTTTCCCCCGGTTTTCCGAAGATTTCATAGGCTGAAATAGCGGGAGCTCTACTAAGTCTTTGAAGGAAATCTTTGCGTGGGATCTCTTTTCCCCCGAGCCCACTAATAACTGGGGTTACCATTTGGGTGTCGAGCCAGTGAATGCCTGCTTTTTGAAGAAGATGCATAAGGGCTAAAAAAACGCCTTTACTGGCATTGGGCTCAAAAGTGAACATACTTTCTCCTGAAACACAGCCTCTAACAACAACTCCATAGAGACCTGCTACTAATTTTCCATTGAGAAGGCCCTCTATGGAATAGGCAAATCCAGCTCTATGGAGATCAATATAACCATCAATAATTTCTTTTGTAATCCAGGTTCCCGCTTGTCCTTTTCTTTTGATTTGGGCGCAGTTCATGATGACGGATTCGAAGTTGGTATTAGTAGAAATCTCAAGGTTAAGATTTTTGAGGTATCTTTGAAGACGTCTGGAAACTTTGAGTTCTGAAAAATCCATGACACCACGAGGATCTGGACTAAACCAAGCCAATGGAAATTCGTTTGAAATAGGCCAGGGAAAGATTCCTTTTCCGTAGGCTAAGAGGAGGGAGCTAATTTCAAGATCTCCTCCGATGGCAACTAAGCCACTTTCGTCTGCGCTTTTGACAGGGGGAAAACTTGTAATGGCCATGTTCTATTTTTTATTTCTTTTTTTTGAGTCGCTATTGGCTTTTTGATTGATGGCTTGTTCATATTTTTTAATTTCTTCTGATGAGAGGTTATTAACCTCTAATTTCTTGTAGCTATTGAGAGCGTCTTTTCTCTCTGGGCATTCGTGGGTTCCACCATCACTTTCTAAAGGGACATTTTTTCGACCTTCTTTAACCCAGGTAATTTCTTTTTGACAGTACTTGCATCTGGCCATTTTTATCTCCGTTGATTCTAGGGCTTGGTTTAACGATTAAGCTCTTCGATTAAAAGGTTACTAAGAGCTGCTCCAATGGCTAGGGTGGAGTCAGGCTCTGGGTTGATTTTGTCGCTCGTATTGAGAAAGGGAGCAATTTCTACCATATCGGCACCAGTGATGGGAAATTGGGAAGTCAATTTTTTTAAGATAATCATTGGTTGATCTGGAGTGAGTCCGTTAGGTTCAGGTGTCCCGGTCGCTCCCGCGTATTGAGAGTCAATAGCATCGATGTCAAAGCTGACATAGAGCTCTTGGACCCCTTTATTTTTTAAGTTTTCTATAATGTCATCAGCTAGTTTCTCTGGTCCTGTATCGGTAATTTCGTGGGCCCAATGTTGTTTGATGCCAAATTTTTTTTCCCAGTGCTCTTTTGGTTTTCCACTAGAGCGGATGCCGATTTGAATCAGATGGTTGGGATTGGGGAGGAGATCTAGGATATGAGTACACCAAGAACCAAAGCAAAGGTCGATCCCTAGTCTTTCCACTAAAAGATCAGTATGGGCATCAAAATGGATGATCGCCGTTTTAATTCCTTGTTGGTGTTTTCTCTTTAGGTAGGTTTTAGTTAAAGGGTAACTCACCGAGTGATCTCCCCCTATACCGAAAATTCGTGGGTTTTTGTGCTCAGTGTAAAGAGTGCTTAAAACGTTTTCAGCAATAGAGAGCGGGGAGACCGGGAAGGGGGCTTTATGGTCTTGATAAAGGGCCTGGCGACAATTCTCTAATGTTTCTTGATTTAAGTACTTATCGTGAAGAAGGTGGGGAATGACCCGAATGTCGCCAAGGTCGAGAAACTCTTCACAACCAGGAAGCTTGAGAAGCTCAAGTCTTAAAAAAAGAGGACCCCAGTTAGCCCCTCGTAAAATGCCACCACCACAGTCAGTGCAAAGACCGAGCAGCATGGCTTTTTGGTAGTTTGAGGCCCGCTCTAAGTCGGCTTCCCACTTTTGTTGAACTTCTTTTATATGTGAGGTTTGATATTCGAGTTCGTGGAGTTCTTCTTTTCTCTCTTTGGCGGTATTGACGGTGTAGACCCCTGCACCTGGTGTGACTAGCATGGGGTGAAGGGAGTCATAAAGTGGTGATTGTGATTCCAAGGCTGATCTCGCTTTAAATAAGTGTTCCGTTAATAAGTCGATGTTGGAGAACGAGGTCTTTATATTTGGTGAGGCAAACGGATTTTGAATTGATAAAGTCTCGGCAAACGGATGTATTGAACTTCAAGATATCTTCACTGAGACCATCGAAGACACCTGCGACATGGCTTGAAAATTTGATATTGGCGTTTTTTAAATTTTGGAAGTCTTTTCTCTCGAAGGGCTCGCGCTCAAAAACATCCAAGTAAGCAAAAGCTTTAGGTCGGTAATTAAGGATTTCAATTAAAGCCTTCTGATCGACTAGTTTGCCACGGGCTCCATTAATGAGGGTGAAATCCTCGGGCAGAGCTTCGAGGAGTTGGCGGTTTACGATATATTGAGAGGTAGGGTTTAAGCTACAAAGGGGGAGCACAATGTCGGCTTCTCGTGCTTGCTCAATGATATTGTCGAGTTTGTAACCTTTGAAGGGATCGTAGCAGTGAATATTTTTAACAACTGGAGTGAGAGCTTTATAAACTAAGCTTCCGATATGACCCATACCTATGAGGAGAACTTTTAACTCTCTCATGGGACGGCGTGGCCACTGACGACCAGGACGCCATTGCTCACTGTGAGGGGGAGGGTTAAAGTGGTGGTAAATTTGGCTTAAGATGTAACTAGCGACTGCTTGGGCCCGAAGGGGGTTTCCTACGATGATGGGAAAAGAGCATTGGTTTAAAAATTCGCTAGAGATATTGTCGTATCCGCTATTGGGATGAACTAGTAACTGTGTTCGGGCCCAGACCTCGGGAGGGAGCTCATCGAGATTTGTTTGGGTATTAGAGATTAAGATAAGCTCTCCTTTGGGAACCTCCTCCTGGCGGTAGTGGTAATGAAGCCCCATACTTTCAAAAGCTTGCTTTTCCGATTGAGGAAAATGGTGAGCTTGATAGGTTGAGTAGTCGAGGCGTAGGATCGAGGGTTTCAAGGGGCAATATCCAAGTCAGGGTAAGCAATTTTTTCAATATATGTATAGGTTGTAAATACGCTTCGGCAAGCTTTCCTTTTCCTTCTCAATCGATCGATCAGCGTGCGGCATTTTTTTATATTTCTCCCAAAGATAGGAGGGGAAGGGGATTGCCAGTTGGGGGAAATAACCCAGCCTAATTTTTTGGCGAGATGAAATTGATTCCACACTTGCTGATTTGTTCGGTCTTCTGCGTAGGTATAATAGTGAAGTTCAAGGGGAGATTTTTTGTAAAAAACAAGTTCGGCTAAAAAATCGGGGGTGATGATATTTTGTCCTAAGATGTATTTGGTAAGCCAATTAACTTTTCCAAAACTATAGTATATTAACTCACTGCAGACGATAGCATTTGTTGTCGATACATTAAAAGTAAAGTCGTAACGTTTCCCAATTTGAGAGAAGGCACGCAAATAGGTGGCAGCCACCTCTGTTGGGTCGTTTTGAAGTTGTGTGTGTCTTAGGATAGCGAGCTCGTCGACATTGAGAAAGTTTTCTAATGAGTTTAATTTTGTTCCAGTGCGGTTGGCTTCGATAATATTGAGACCAGAGCGAATTTTTTCTTGCCAAGGAATTAAGGCCGGATGATTCCAAAGCCCTTCTTGTTTCAGTTGTTGTTCGGTTCCAAGCCAAATGGCGGCGTGGCCGAAGTTACCGGGTATAAAAAAATCAGTGAGGATAAAAGGAGTTTTTTCGAGAATGATATCGAGGGGCTTAAGTTGATCTTTTACCTTTTGGGTTACATCGTGTCTGCGGTAGAGGTGCCCTTGGCGCCAGCGGATAGCGCCAGCCGTATTTCCAAATACCCCACTAACAAAATTGAGACTCTGGTTGAAGAAGTGATGGGTTCCGTCGCTAAGAATATATTTTTTAGCTTCGAGAAATTTTCCAGATAATAGTTTTTTAGCCGAAAGGGTAGATAAAATCCATTGGGTTAAAGTGCTATTTCCATTGGGTAGTGATTGTAGTTCTTGACGGAGTTTCTGTTGGTTGTATTTGTTGGCTATCCTGAAAGCCGCTATTTTTAAGTTTTTGAGATCAGAGTTCGATTGCAATTGGGTTTTATAGATGTCTTTAAGGACACGCCTCAGTTTTTTTGTCTGAAAGAAGTTTTCATAAAATGACCAGAAATTATCTAAAATGAGTGTTTCAATTGCAGTTTCGGCTAGAGGTGAATTTTGGTTTTTTGATGTTTCGAGCCGCAAAAAGAGTTGATTGTAAACATTGATGATCTTGCCTAAGAGTTCTAATTCGTAACCTGTAAAAACTTCTTCTTTTTCAAGGGATTCTCTTAAATATTGGGAGTATTGAATAGAAAAGAGTTGAACTTTCATGGCCACTGGCCAGGTGGCTTTAATAATCTCCTCAGATAGATCACTGGAATGAATGGGTCGAGTTCTGAGATTCAAAAGCCTTTGATCTAACTCTCGAATTGATTGATAGATTTTTTGAATATCGACAACAAATCTTAAGTAAGTATCGTTTGCGCTTGTTGGCCTCCAGAAGGTCAAAGCCATGAGGACAAAAAAGAATGTTAGTTTTTTTAGACAACTTTCGCTCAAAAAAATCTTGTGACTCATAGAGTTGCTCCGATGATAAGGAGGAAGGTTTGCCAAAAAAAATAGTTATAAAAAGTTATAGCGCTCTAGGACACAATACGACAATAAGCAATCGAGTGGATAGGAAAGTGATTGATAGGGCTTCTTTTAATTTTAAATAGTTGGAATGTGTCGGAAGAATGGCTTAAGGGGGACGATCCTTGACTGATAAGGCCTCCAAAGCTACAAGACCTGTTGAAATTCAGTGGTGTTGATGGAGCAGAGATGATTTCAATTAAAAGTAAGCGCGAAATTGATTTAATGAGGGAGAGCTGTCAATTGGCTGCTCAGACTTTGGACTATATAGGCCAATACGTTAAACCCGGGGTGAGTACTGAAGAGCTCAATAAAATTTGTCACGACTACATTGTCGATCATGGGGCCTACCCTTCACCCCTGAATTATCATGGGTTTCCCAAGTCTGTGTGCACGAGTCTTAATGAAGTTATTTGTCATGGGATCCCCAGTGACAAAGATGTTCTCAAAGAGGGCGATATTCTCAATATTGATGTCACCACTTATCTCAATAAATTTCACGGGGATACGAATAAGACTTTTTTAGTGGGTGCGGTGAGCCCTGAGCATAAAAAATTAGTGGAAGTCACTTATTTGTGTATGCGGGAGGGCATCAAACAGGTTCGTCCCGGTGGTCATATTGGCGATATTGGCGCGGTCATTCAAGAGATTGCTCACGGTCATGGTTACTCTGTTGTTGAGGAGTACTGTGGTCATGGGATAGGTCGTGAGTTCCACGAGGAACCCCAGGTTGTTCACGTAGGAAAAAAGGGAACCGGGGCAGAAATGAAGCCTGGAATGACTTTTACTATTGAGCCTATGATTAATCTTGGGAAACGCCATTGCCGGGTTTTAGGGGATGGTTGGACAGTGATTACTAAGGATAAAAAATTCAGCGCTCAATTTGAGCACACGATTTTAGTTAGTGAACAGTCTGATAGCGGTCATGAGATTTTGACTTTAAGGTCAAATGAGAGTGTTGATTTTAATCCTTAAAGAGGTGTTTGTAGAATGCTTTTTCTTCCGAATGCCAGAGCGATTCTCACTTTTGATTCTTCAGTGGATATTTCGATTGAAGTTGAATTTTCTCCCCGTGGAGAAATTAATCATTTGAAATTTGATTTCCCTGAGTCTTTAAACAAAAGTCTTTGCCAAGAAATTCTCTACTTTCAAGATAAGGCCAAAACATTAACGTTAAAGAAAGCCTTAGAACTTCCTTGGAAAGAGGAGAGCTATTTGCCAGTCTCTCATTGGTTAGTGCTCAAAGCTTATGAAAATTGGGTGGGTGACATTCCTTGTTGGGAAGATCGAGAGGAGAGGCTGCTGTGTCGTTGCTTTGGGGTTTCAATTGAAGAAGTAAAAGCTTTTTGCCGACAGAGGTCCAACCCAACCTTGAGGGATGTGGCTGATACGCTTAGGGCTGGTGCGGGGTGCAGTACTTGCTTGGATGATTTGAAAGAACTTCTCATCTCTTTAAGGGGTGATCAAATGGAGGATTCACTTCCCTTGAGGATTCGAATTGGAGGAAGGAGCCCTCTTGAAGTGCTCGTTGAAGCTCACACTATCGCTCAAAACTTCTTTGGAGAAAACCCCGATATTCAGGGAAGTATCGAATTCTTGCAAATGAGAGGGCGTCAGTTGTTTTTTAATTGGAACGGAACAGAGGGTCCCCAACTTTGGATGGCCGACTTAGAAAAAGAGCTAACTTCTCATTTCCAAGACGAATTAGTTCTTATTCCTTGTCTTTGAGTTTTTTCTTTTTTGACAATTGAGAACGATTTGATCGAGGTTTTTTAATTTTTGAAAGACTCTTGTAAGCTTTGATTTGTCGTCAATGAGGTGCTCTGCTGTATAGTCTGTTTCAAGGTATTTGTAGCGTTCAAAGAAATAACTTAACTCTGGGATGGCTTCCTCTAGACATAATGCTCGTGGAGTCAAGGCTTGTAGGTTTAAAAGGTAAGCAAAAAAGATATGGGGGACTTCGGAAACAAAAGCGTTCACGCTGTTTTTTTGATAGTTGCGAATATAGGCATTTCCCCCTTTGGGTATTTGAAAAACTTTAACTCCATTGAGGAGTACGATTTGAAGAAATTTGACGGAGGGGCTGAAGTCTTGAGATTGGCATATTTGTTTTAAGAACTCTGGTTTGACTTGGATATTATTTGTGGCGGTTAGTTTGGCGATTAGTTTTTGATTGAGTTGATAGGCTGCCCCTGTACTTTTAGCCTTATGGAGAGCCGATTCTTCCTCGCCAAGGCAGATAAAGAGGGTTTTTTGCCTAGCGTGACAAAAAAATGAGAGTCCTACGAAGGCGTAGAGGAGCGCTATAAACTTTAGGAAATTTGTCTTATAATGAGAACTCTTTTTTAGCATGCCTGTTTATTAAACCTTTGTTTGGTTTTCTTAGCAAGGGGCCTCTTAGAGGGAGTCGATTTGAAAGAGATGAGTCTCACAGAGCATTTGGAAGAGCTCAGAAAAACTTTAATTAATGTGATTCTTATTTTGGCTGTAAGCTTTTTTATTGCTTATGGGTTTGGGGAATCGATTGCGGAATGGATTCTCTATCCTTTAAGGGCTTCACTGAAGGGAGTTGAACAGGGTTCGGTTGTCTATTTAGGCCTTTTAGATAAAGTCATGAGTCAACTTCAGGTGGCTTTTTGGTCGAGCATTATTATGAGTTCCCCTCTATGGTTTTGGCAAGTTTGGAAATTTGTCAAACCAGGGTTGTATCAACACGAGGTTAAGGTTGTGCGACCCTTTCTTCTGTTGGGTTTTCTCCTTTTTTGGCTAGGAGTTGGGTTTGGTTATTTTTTAGTTTTCCCCCTTACTTTTGAAATGCTTTTAAACTTTGGAGTTGAGGAAGTTCAAGCGACGATTGGTCTTAAAGACTATCTTGTTTTGGCCTGCAAGGTTTTAGTTTTTTTAGGGTTGGTTTTTCAGCTTCCTAATATTCTACTAATTCTCGGTTTTATGGGGTTAGTGACTAAGTATTCTCTGCGTCGTATGCGTCGTTATGTCTATGTTGGTTTTGCTGTTTTGGCAGCCGTACTTACGCCACCTGATCCTTATACAATGTTAGGGCTCTGGTTGCCTTTAGTTCTTCTTTTTGAAGTTGGTATTTGGGTAGTTGCTTTACTTGTTCATCCTTATTTGAAGAGGAATCAAGCTTAGAATGAAAAGGGTCACTTGGAAAATTTATTTCATTGGATTGGGGATATGGCTGGGTATAACAGTCTTTGTTGATTTTGTAGCAGTTCCGACCCTTTTTAGTAATGTATCTTCTCGCTACGAAGCAGGTCGTGTCGGTATGATTTTATTTACAACTTTTAATAAAATAGAAGTTACTTTATCTCTTTTATTATTGGGCTTTGCTTTTCTTTTTTGGGAAAGGGTTCTGTGGAAAAAAACAGTTTTTGGATTACTGGGCTTACTCGTCATTTTAGCTATGAGCTATACTTTTTATTTGAGTCCAAAAATAGTAGAGTTGACTGAAAAAATGCAAACTGTGGTTCCTGAGTCTAGGGCTTATCAATTGTGGGATAAAGATCATCAATTTTTTCACCGAACCTATATTAAACTGGACTCTCTTAAACTCCTTTTGTTATTAGTATTGATGATTGTGCCCTTACAAAAAAATCAAGATTTGAGGTCGTAGGAGGAATTATGATTCTCGTGACCGGTGGTTCAGGCTTTATTGGTTCTGCTTTAATTAAAGGGCTTAATCAAGTTGGAAAAACCAACATTATTGTGGTTGATCGTTTAGAGAAGGATCAAAAGTGGAAAAATCTACGCCAGCTTTCTTACGCTGAATTTATTCACGCTGATGATCTCTTTAAAGTTGAATACTCTTGGGCTTTTGAAAATCTAGAAACCATTTTTCATATGGGGGCTTGCTCCTCAACCACCGAGCGAGATGTTGATTTTTTGATGAAGAATAATGTGGATTACTCGAAGAGGATTTGGAGGGCTTCCGTTCAAGCTGGTGCTATGCTGATCTATGCTAGTTCTGCTGCTACTTATGGTGGTGGAAAACAAGGTTATGAGGATAGTCATGATAAGATCAACTCTCTTCGCCCTTTAAACCCCTACGGTTATAGTAAGCAAGTTTTTGACCAATGGGCTCTCACTCAATCAAAAGCGCCTGATGCTTGGTATGGGCTTAAATTTTTTAATGTTTATGGACCTAATGAGTATCACAAAGGGGAAATGCGATCTTTAGTTCACAAGGCCTTTGAACAAATACATCAATCGGGAAAGGTAAAATTGTTCAAGTCCCACCGTGAAGGTTTTAAAGATGGAGAGCAATTGAGAGATTTTATCTACGTTCAAGATGTCGTTAGGGCCATGCTTAATCTAGAGCAAAAAAATAAAGCTTTTGGCCTTTACAATATGGGGACTAGTCAAGCTAGGAGCTTTTATGATCTCGTCGACAATACTTTTAAGGCCATGAATGTTCAAACCAATATTGAATTTATTGATATGCCTTTATCGATACGGGATCAGTATCAGTACTTTACTGAAGCGTGCATGAAAAAATATCAAAAATTATGCCCTGAACATTCGTTTTTGAGCCTTGAGGATGGAGTTAAAGATTACGTTCAAAACTACTTAATGAAAGATTGTCCCTACCTTTAATTTTATTAAAACTTAGCTGGAAGGATTTTGTAATTTGGGGAGATAGTTTTCTTGAAATAGTTCTACTGTTGTCAGCAAGATGATGCAAAGAAGAGGGCCATAAAATATACCGGCCATGCCAAAAGCTCCCATGCCTCCAATGATATAAAAGAGTAAAAGGAGCCCACTAACTTTAACCCTTGTTCCTATAAAGCGGGGTTTAAACCAATTTTCAACCACCAGGGATATCAGGGTACAGTAGATAAATAAAAGGATAGCTGTGGTTTGGCTCCCTGATAAATAGAGATAGAGACAAGTGGGCAGATAAACGACAGAAATACCGACCAGTGGGATAAAAGCCAAAATTACCATAGCTGTTGACCAGAAAAAAAGAGAGTTGACACCAGCGAACCAAAAACCAATACCGGCAAGAATCCCTTGAATAAGTCCTCCAACGCCATTGCAAACCAGTGAGACGAAATTCATTTGTTTGAACTTTTCAAGAACGATCTGTTCTTCGGCATCGGGAAGGGGTGAAAGTCGAAAAAACCATTTCTTGAGGGCTTCTCCTTCTATGAAAAGCCCGTACACTACCATCATCATGATAAAGAAGTTAAAGAAAAAAGTAACCATGTTCCCAAGCCATCCATTGATAGTATTAAAAAGGAGGCCTGAGTAACTTTGGGCTTTGGTTAAGACCATTTGATAAATGTCTTGTTTGGTTAAATCTGAGTTGAAAAACTCAAGGCCTTTTTCTACTAGTAGGGCGGCAAGGCCATCACCGAAAAAGAAGTTTTGGACTTCTCCAGTTTCGAGAGCTGATTTGATTTGGGAATACAGCCCAACGGTTTCTTTTGAAAGCTGAATAATGAGATAGATAAGAGGGAGAACGATAATAAGAAAAATGATTAGACAAGCAAGGAGACCAGCCCATTCCCTGTGATTCTTCATCTTTTTTTCTATTTTAAGAAATAGAGGGTAAAAAGCACCTGCTATGATGGCTCCAAAGGCGAAGCTGTGAAGCATGGGTTGAAACAGCCAGATGTTGATGGTGAGAACAAGAGTAAAAATAATTAAGAAAACTCGGGTATTGAATGTATTATTACTTTTCATAAACCCATTATAAAGAGTAACCGAGGTCGCGTAAATACGAGGTCAGTTGGATGAGGGGAAGGCCAACTATCGAGGTGAAGTCATCCATTTCGATTTTTTCAAAGAGCTTAATGCCAGCACCTTCTATTTTATAGCTTCCTGCGCAGTTGAGAGGTTTTTCTTCTTCTACGTAACGGTTTATTTCTTCGCTACTCAGAGGGCGCATGGTGAGTTGTGCTGTGTTTTCGAATTCAATGATGTTTTCCTTTGAAGCCAGACAGACTGCCGTGACGAGTTGGTGGGTTTTCCCTACCATTTGCTTGAGCTGTTGGATGGCCTTTTCTGGTGTTCCTGGTTTGGAAAAGAGAGCTCTATTGAGGCTTAAAGCTTGATCTGATCCAATCACCAGGGCATCAGGGAAGTTTTGAAGAACTTTTTGTGCTTTCAAGCGAGCCAGAGTTTGAGTGAGTTGGTGGACTTCGGTGATTTCCCTTTTGACACTATCTTCATCGATAAAGGCGGGAGATGTCTTAAAGGCGACCCCCAGTCGAGAGAGGAGCTCTCTTCGATAGGGGGACTCACTGGCCAGGATGATTTTTTTCACTTTATTGGGCAAACCCTTGGGTGAGCTCTTGCATCAGGTCTTGGGTTCGGCGAATAAAAGCATCTTTTTCTTCGTTTTTAAGCCCTTGGCTAGAAATGGAGGCGAGGTCCTCGACATGTTGGCAGAGCTTTTCCACTAAAGAGTCGTGTCCTCCTTTTTCGTGAAGGTGGAGAGTGTTCTTAATGAGTGGACTATTGGGATTGATGACCAATGTGCGCTTGATGGGAAAAGAGGAGTTTTGCCCCATGCTTTCGGCCATTTTAGAAAACCTTTTCATTTGCTCGTCAATTTTAAAGAAGGCCGGAGAAGCTGCATTTTTAAATTTTTGGATTTCGACATCAATTTTATCTAAGTCGGGAACTGGATTTTCTTCTTTCGGTTTCTCTTCTCCTACCAGAATTTTTTGGAAGAGCTCCTTGACTTTGATGTCTTCATCAGTGGTTTTATCTGTTTCAACGAGTTGTGAAATTTCTGAACTAATGGAGGTGAACTGTATTTTTTGTTCATCGACAGCTTTAGTTTCACAATGTTGGAGAAAGTGGGGATCGATATGATCATCGATTTCGAAAGCTGATAATCCCAGTTCGGAAGCTTGATCGAGAAGCCCAGCATCTCCTTTATCTTTTTCAAAGTAAAGAATTTTGTCGCCGAGCTTTTCTTTTAGTGATTCGGGAATATTTTGGCGGTACTCTTCAAGAGTTTGCCACTTTTGTTGGTGAGTTTTAAAAATGATTCGGCTGCGCATAGATTCATCGAATTTAGCATCAGAGATACATCCGTATTTAGCGAAAAGTCCAATATCTTCCCAGATACCTTCATATCTTTCTCGGTCGCTATTGAAGAGTTTCTTGAGAGCTTCAGCTACTTTTTTTACAATATAGCTAGAAATTCTTCTGATGTTGGGATCTCCTTGGAGCGAGCTACGAGAGACGTTGAGAGGAATGTCTGTCGAGTCAATAACCCCTTTGAGGAGGGATAAAAAGTCGGGGATGATATTTTTGACATTATCTGAAACAAAGACTTGTTTGCTATAGAGTTTAATATGATTTTCTTGAAAGGACATCTTGGGGTTAATTTTGGGGAAATACAAGATTCCCTCTAGAGTAAAAGGGTGGTCCACTTTGAGATGGAGCCAAAAGAGAGGTTCTGAGTCCATCGGAAAGAGAGAGCGGTAGAACTCTTTGTATTGCTCTTCGGTAATTTCTTTGGGATCTTTTTTCCAAAGGGGCTCTGTTTCGTTAACTTTCCAATGGTCTAGTTGGTCTTCCTTTTCTGGTTTTTCCGATTTTTTAACTTCGATGGGATAGGGCATGAAATCGCAAAACTTCTTTAAGGTTTCAACGACTTTCCAATCGTTGAGAAATTCTTCACTCTCTTTATTAATATGTAAGGTGATACTGGTTCCAACCTCTGTTCTTTGGGAGTCAGAGAAAGTGTATTCGGTATCCCCTTCGCAGATCCACTTGGAAGGCTTTGAGCCTTCCTGCCAGCTCAAGGTTTCAATTTCAACTTTATCGGCGACCATAAAGGAAGAGTAAAACCCAAGGCCAAATTTTCCGATAATGTCTTCTCCCTTTTCCTTTTCGCTTTTCATCTTTTGAACAAACTCTTCTGCTCCTGAAAAAGCGAGTTGGGCGATATACTTTTCGACCTCTTCCTCTGTCATCCCCAGGCCATTGTCGTGAATACTGATAGTCTTATTGGTTTTATCGACCTTTAAATTAATTTTTCCATCGGGGAGCTCGATATTGTGAGTGCGGGCCAAGGTGGCGCGTTTGGTAATGGCATCTGTGGCGTTGGCCACCAGCTCTCGAAGGAAAATGTCGTGTTCGGAGTAAAGCCATTTTTTAATGATGGGAAAGATGTCAGTTGTTTGAACGGAGATGCTGCCTTTTCTTTTGCTCATGTCGATGTCTTCCTTTAAAGCCTAAAAAGAGTTTTGAGAATTCTCATTTAAAACAAATTTTTGTATCCTCAGTGAAAGGGTTTTTGTACACGCATAGCGTTAGGAATGTTTTATTTTTATGAGTGAATTATTGGACCAGGACCCCCTGGAAATTAGAGATGTTATTGTTATTACGACTGGTGGGACCATCGAGAAGACCTATGACGAATTTGACGGTTCTTTGGCCAATCGTGAATCTGAGATAAAAAATAAAATTATTACTAAATTGAGGCTTCCCCACACCAAATTGCACGTTTTTAGCTTAATGGCCAAAGATAGCCTCTTTATGACCGATGAGGATAGGAGCCTTATTGTGGAGGCCCTGAGAGTTCAAATGGAAAAAAAGCTTCCTATTGTGGTGCTTCACGGAACTGATACCATGACCAAAACAGCAGAGTTGGCTTTTAGGGAGATAAAAGAATGCAAGGTTCCAATTATTTTTACAGGGGCGATGAAGCCGATGGGCTTTGAAGATAGTGACTCCACTCAAAACTTGACTGAGGCTTTGTTGGCAGTTCAGCTTGTTCCCAATGGAGTTTATATTTCTTTTCACAACCGTATTTTTGAGGTTCCCGGGGTTCAAAAGAATAAGCGTGTGGGAACTTTTGAAAAGGTGAAGCCATGAGTAATTCTCACCGTTTGTTGACTGGGAGATTTCTTGGGGAATTGGCTCAGAATTCTTGGAGATTATTAAAGGGGCAACCTGGGGAGTGGGCTCCCTATTTTCTTTTTTTAATTTTCTTTAATGGTTTCGATCTAGTGGGAGAGCTCTTTTTTGCTAAGCAAGAAATGACCCTTTTCTTTCTCGATCTCTTGCGGATTATTGGGATGTCTTGGATTCAGGCGTGTCTTGTCTTACATATTTTACTTCCCTCAAGCGCTCAAAGGAAGGTCGGGGAGAGATTGTGGGAGGGATTTTGTGCCACCCCTCGTTTTTTACTATACAGCTTATTTTTGTTGATACGCTTTTGTTTAGGGGCTCTTCTTTTTTTGATTCCCGGTCTCTATTTTGTCACGGTGTATTTTTATGCTCCCTATTTGGCTGTTTACGACCCTGAAGCCGAACAAAGTTATTTTAAATGGAGCCAGGCCATGGCTAAAGGGCGATTCTTAGATTTTTTTGTTCTCATTTTTATTATCGAGTTACTTCCTTCTTTTTTTAGCATTTTTACTATTTTTATTGTTGGTCCCTTGCCAATTATTCTAGATATTGCCTTAGTTTTGATGGAGAGTTTTTTATTTTTAATATGTCATATTTTTATGATTCTCTTGCTTAAGTCCTTGCTTGCAGAGCAAAGAGGGATAGCTCTTAATTGAGGGGGGAGGAAGTGGGAATTAGTTCTTTTGCCCAGGAAATTGTAAGAGTAGCTCACGTATCTGCTTGAGTTTTTTGTCGCGTTTTTTTCGATCTTCCTTTTTGCATTTGAAGTGTCTATTGGAGACTTGAATTCGATAGAATTGGTCTCGATAAGATTGGGCTATCTTGCTCATTAAGGCCCTATCCCCTGGCATTCCTTGAAGAATGTATTGATTTAAACTCAATCTGATTTGTTCTAAGTGAAAGGCCCTCTCTTGAAAAACCTTTCCCTGACAGGTTTCTTTATAGTGGTATTTTGTCTGGGGAGAAAAGGTGAGGTTTTCTAAGTGTTCATTAACCCTTTTAAGCTCTACTGGAATGAAGGGACGACCAGTGCAGCGGTAGTATTTGATTTTGTGGAAGC
Source organism: Bacteriovoracaceae bacterium (assembly GCA_965206965.1). GTDB lineage: Bacteria > Bdellovibrionota > Bacteriovoracia > Bacteriovoracales > Bacteriovoracaceae > CBDBLK01. The sequence goes on from OZ242254.1 coordinate 1,949,007, forward strand.
ATTGGGGTGAAAAATTTCTGTGTATGAGGCAGTGACGGGTGCGACCGTAGTCCTTGAGCATCTTTTGGTAACTCATAATTTGATAGCCATAGAGAGTGCTTTCACCATGTTTAGCAAAGAGGGTTTGATAATCGAGATGGATGAATCCGTGTACCTCTCCTTTTTGTGAATGGTAAACTCTTCCCACGTCGCCTTTTTGAGGGGACTCAACTTCTTCACAAGAGCTTTCCAAGTAATAGAGCCACTCTTCGGGAGCGAGCATGCGGCGGTGTTCTAGGATACCTGCAACGTACAAGGCCCCATTCCAGCAATTAGGTCCATCAATGTGAGAGGATGTCCCGTTCAATTGGGTCAATGTTAAAGGCTCCGTCTGGGCCAAAAGGTGAGTGCTGATAAGGGTAAAAAGGGTGAGAAAGCCTATTTTCATAGGCCCTATTTTAGCTTTTTTAAGCTTAAAAGGTTTTCTAAGGTCCTTATTTACAGCCCCTGTTTAAACTTTAGACACTGCCCGCGTCAAAAGGCGAGAGCCTTTTGACGGCGGTAGCAGCCTTTTTGTGAGGCAGAAGCGTTAGCGCCTGCCTAGCGAAAAGGGTTTGTGGATGGCAGAAGCGTTAGCGCCTGCCTAGCGAAAAGGGTTTGTGGATGGCAGAAGCGTTAGCGCCTGCCTAGCGAAAAGGGTTTGTGGATGGCAGAAGCGTTAGCGCCTGCCTAGCGAAAAGGGTTTGTGGATGGCAGAAGCGTTAGCGCCTGCCTAGCGAAAAGGGTTTGTGGATGGCAGAAGCGTTAGCGCCTGCCTAGCGAAAAGGGTTTGTGGATGGCAGAAGCGTTAGCGCCTGCCTAGCGAAAAGGGTTTGTGGATGGCAGAAGCGTTAGCGCCTGCCTAGCGAAAAGGGTTTGTGAATGGCAGAAGTGTTAGCGCCTGCCTAGCGAAAAGGGTTTGTGGATGGCAGAAGCGTTAGCGCCTGCCTAGCGAAAAGGGTTTGTGGATGGCAGAAGTGTTAGCGCCTGCCTAGCGAAAAGGGTTTGTGAATGGCAGAAGTGTTAGCGCCTGCCTAGCGAAAAGGGTTTGTGGATGGCAGAAGCGTTAGCGCCTGCCTAGCGAAAAGGGTTTGTGGATGGCAGAAGCGTTAGCGCCTGCCTAGCAGAAAGAGGTTTTCATTTGTGATAAAAGAACTCACAATGAGGTTATGTTAAGAAAAGTTTTTTCGAAAAAAATGCTTATTTGTTTTCTTATGGGATACGCCAGTGGACTTCCCTTACTCCTCACCCTGTCTACCCTACAGGCTTGGATGAAAGATGAGCAGATCGATCTGGGCAAGATTGGTCTCATTGCTCTAGTCGGTATGCCCTACTCTTGGAAGTTTCTTTGGGCACCTCTTTTTGACCGCTTTGTCCTGCCCTTTATGGGAAGAAGGCGTGGTTGGCTTCTGGTTGTCCAACTCCTCGTTATGGCTTCAATTGCTTGTATGGGTCTTTTTAACCCCTCCAGCATGTTGATGGCGGTAGCTGTTGTCGCTTGTTTGACGGCTTTTTTCTCGGCTAGTCAGGATATCGTTGTCGATAGCTATCGCAGAGAGTACCTCAGCGATGAAGAACTGGGGCTAGGAAGTTCTCTCTACATCTACGGTTACCGAATTGCCATGCTCATCGCGGGAGCTGGTGCTCTCTTTTTGGCTGATCAAATAGCTTGGAACCAAGTTTACTTGATTATGGCTTTGTGTATGATTCCAGCTATTCTGACGACTTTTTGGGCGCCAGAGCCTGAAGTTGAAGAAGCCCCTCCACGAAGTTTTAAAGAAGCTGTTGTCGATCCCTTTGTCGAGTTTTTTAAAAGGGAAAGCCCCTTGCTCGTTTTGGGTTTTATCCTCCTCTACAAAGTTGGGGACACGATGGCCGGCAATATGACTTTACCTTTTTATTTTGAACTTGGGTTTAGCAAATCTGAAATAGCCGCTGTTAGTAAGTTGTTTGGTTTTTGGGCTATTTTAGGGGGGACGTTTCTCGGGGGACTCTTGCTTCTTCGCCTAGGAATTGTGAAATGCCTCTACCTCTTTGGTGTCCTGCAAGCGGTATCGACAGCGGGCTTTGCTTTTCTTTACTATATTGGGCATTCCATTCCGTGGTTGGCGGGGGTCATTGCTTTTGAAAATATTTCTGGAGGAATGGGGACCGCAGCCTATACGGCTTATATGGCCACTCAAACCAACAAGAAATTTACGGCAACTCAATTTGCTCTTTTGACCAGTATTATGGGAATACCGAGAACAGTTTTGGCGGCACCCACTGGCTATATGGCCGAATTTATGGGTTGGCCTTGGTTTTTTAGCTTTTGTGCTTTGATTGCTCTACCAGGGCTTGTTCTTTTATGGGTTCTCGTTCCCTGGAGCTCGAATATCAAATCCGTTGAATAAACTCTAAAGTTTAGCGGGATTGAGCTTTTGTAAGCGTCTTATCAGAATGGGAAAGGTGCGTGCCGACTCCTTCATAATGGCTTGGCGCCATTGGGGGTCTGAAGGATAGAACATTTCCCGGTACCATTGTTTGACTTTTGTTTCGGTTTTTTGATCGCGGTAGCCCCACCAAAAGCCTTGATTCTCCCATTTTGTCCTTTGCAGGGAATCTAGCGAACCTTTAGTGGTTTGACTGTCTAAGGTGCCATATTCAAATGTTATGGCCAGAGTGAGTTCTCCTTGAAGGATGTCAAAAGCGTAGGCGGTGAGGTCTCCTGTGATGGTGTAAAAGTCTTTGTCTTTGCCTGAGTCGATTGAGTAACCTTTAAAAACTTCTTGCATGGCTTTTTTTGTTTGATCATTGTAATGGGGAAGGCCAAAGAGATGCAATTTACCTCTCTCTCCATAACCGGTGTGGAGGTCAATAAGCAGATTCTTTTTATAACCAGCTGTTTTTTCTTGCAGTAAAGTTTTAAGTGGTTCAACGTGAGGTTCAGTTTTTGGGCCGCCGTAAAAAATACCCTTGGGGAAGCTGTATTGACCTTGAAGGATTGCTTGGCGTACTTTGCGTTTTGAGTGGCGAACGATGTAGTAGAGAGATTGAAGGAGAGATTGAAAGCGAGAGAAAGGACTTATATTAACAGGGTTTTCAGGGTTTAAGAACCTATCAAGTTTTGGGTATTCGCCGTTGGGGTCTAGAAAATCAAAGGGGCGGTTATTAATGAAATTGCGATTGAGATCGACATTATTCTCAGTTACCCGTCGAGAGTATTTGTGGCCGTAGGGATTGATGACGTGGATGAATAAAAAGCCTGTTTGTCCATCTTGGGTTTGAGGGAAAACTTCTCTCATAAACATTCTTTGAACTGCTGTTGAAGCAAAAGCTTCAACACCGTGGACGCCAGAGACAATGATGATGAGATTTCCTTTTTCTTTTTTAGGTGGGAGGTAGACCCAGTTTGTCGTGAGCTGGTTATCTTTTTGGCTTGGGATGTTCCATTGGCCTTTTTGAAGTTTTCTGCCTTGAGAGCTCCAGTCGTTGACCTGCTTGAGGAAAGCGTCTCGACTTTCTTCATAAGTTTCGAGGAAATAGCTTTGATAATTAGCTGATGAGTTAGTTGGAGAGAACATCAGTAACAAAAGCAAAAATCTCATCGATAAAAGAACTTTAGTAAACTCGGTCAAACTCTAACTTCATAGCTCCACGAGCGACGCTTCCATCAGGGTAACGGGTTTGGATTTCACCGACAAATCTAAGATCCATAAAATCTTGGATTGTCATGGAGAGAGCTGCCTCAATAGTAAAGTCTAGGGTTTCAAGTGTAAACTTGAGAACGTCGGCTTTCCCTCTTTTTTCTAGGCGGAAATTTTGAATTTTTCCGTTGTCTGTTGAATACTCTTGATATCCACTACCACCGGAATAGTTGAGACCAAAATCAATGAGTAGCTTTAGACCTTGAATCACTCGAGTTTCAGGGTCAATAATAAGAGTTGATTTTTCATCTTCCTCATTTACTTTTTCTTTACTGGCTCCTACCGCCACGAAGACTTTTTTACCTGTGTGTTGTTCAGCAGATTGCAAAAGATCTAAAACGACAGACTCACCAGATTTGCGAATATAGTTATAATTTTCGATCTCCTCTTTGAGTACGCCTAGCTCTTCTCTTTGCTGAGAGAGGTCTGCACAATCACTGGTAATCGTCCCAAACTCAGCTTCTCTCTCTTGTTCATCTGGGCTAAAAACAAAACTGTACTTTTTGAGATCCCGACAGGAGCGTAAAGACTTCTTTTGGGATCGACTCTCCCCTTCATTCAAGCGACAGTCGTAGGTTTGGCCTCGGTTCGGTTTTTTTACATAGTAGCACTTAAAGGGTTTTAAGCGCTTTTTGAGGGCTGAATTCTTTTCTTTAATAACTTGACTGAATTTTTTGGCTTGATTTTTTAAAGGAGCAGCTTTTTTGAAAGCCTTATCGCGGGATTCACCAACTGAGAGAATGGCGGCTACCATTTTGGAGACTTTGAGGGCTCCTGGCATTTCTTTAGTATACTTTTGGACAATTTGGTCTCCATAGGAAAGGTCGTTGAGAGAAGTCTGCCAAGGGGTTATAGCATTGCCTTTGGGTCGGTATTGAAAGGTTACGACATCTTTTGCACGAGGATAAATTAGCAAAGTCATTGAGCGCATATTGGGGTCAAAGGATTTTCCCGTGAGGCTTTGAGAGAGGATACCATTGACGGGAAGATACTCTTTAGGTGCCTTTTTTTTGAGGGCTTCTCTTCCACAAGAAGAAACGATAAGAATAAGAAGTGTTAACCAAGTTAAATTCAATTTCATTGTTTTTCCTCTAGAAGAAAATGGACATGTCCAAGGATGTTAACGGATCTTTTATAACGTTTCTTCCGGCTAAAACTCTCGTATGGTTGAGTGAGAGAGAAAGTGGGATTGGGAAACGTTTTTTTCTGAAAAGACTAATCGTATCGTAGCTCAATCCAGCTTGAATGGTGTGCATCTCTTGCTGTGTCTCTTGACCCAACCATCTATAGCGTTCTGAAGGGAAGAGAGTTCCAGTGTACTGATCAGCTTGTTTGTATTGGTATATATAACCCATATTAACAGTCAGACCATTGCGGGAGTAAATACCTCCTACCTGTGTTGACCAAATGTTACCTAAGTTTCGGTTGGTAAAAAAGTCGATGTCAGGGGTTAACTTAGAGTTAGATTTTTCGGGAATGCGCTCAGGATTTTGGTCTTGGAGCTGAGCTGTATAGAGGGTTCCCACCATTAGGATTATGTTTTTATTGAGGAGGTAGTCGTAGTTAACTCCTAAGCCGATATCGGTTTGGTCATCGCCTGAGGCGATATCGACGACTTTATAAATGCTATGGTCTTGTCCCGTTGGAAGAGTTAGTTCGCCAGTCAAGGTCAATCGGTTAAGGGTGTTATTGAGCACCTGGTATTTGGAGACCAATTTGATATCGCCCAGTTTAGAAACATTTTCATTGCGCAACTCTTCGTATCCATAGTCTCGTAGTTTGGTTTGAACGGGAGAGCTCATCTTTTCATTGAACTCGACGATTTTTTCGGAAACTCCCTTTTCATTGAGTGTTTGAACAAAGGTTTTATGGAGCCTAGCGTTTTTTTGAATGACTCCTGCATCGACGTTGACTGACGATTGGATAATGGGAAAAGCGGCTGCCAGGGTTATTTTCTTAGTGATTCCAATAGCAAAAACGGGTACGTGAGCATTGGCCTGAACGTTGACCTGACCAGTTGTGGTCCCAAAGCTATCCTCTTCGGAGGCACCGATTGAGAGCATGGCTTGTTCAATAGAGCCCTTTTCCGCAGGGTCTTTCTTTCCGTCGATGATGTCTTTGAAAGTGATTTCTTTAAAAAAAGGATCAGCCAAAATCACTTCTTGTTTTGTATCGCTATATTTCTCCGTTGCTGAAGCCATAATATTTTTATAGGAAAGGTTGCGTACTCCTTTTGGCAAAACTTTAGCGTTGGAGATAGCGAAGGGCGCTTTGAGATCTCCTGCCTGGGCGTGAAAAAAACTACCCAAAAGAGAAGAGAGTGTGACGATCCTATAAAGTTTCATTTGTTGTCTCCTGAGAGAAAAAAGGTAGAAGGGCATCCCTCCTACCTTGATCTTTCTTTAATTCTTAGCAATTTGTCTCAGCGTAATCGTGGATATCTTCCTCGTAATCTTTACCTGATTCAAATTTTTCCAGATCTAATTTCGTCTCTGGAACTAATCTTGGGTTGAGTTCTTTAAGTTCTTCGCCAGAGGCTTCGTGTAGAGAGTAAAAAGTGTCGTACACTTCGCAAAAAGTATCGGCTTTATCGCGAGCTGCCAGTATGTCTAGGTAGTAAGAGGTCGTCGTTGTATTGGCCGAAGTTTCAAAGTCCTCGTTGAGCGTTTTATCATAAGCTTTACGGAGGTATTTTTCAGACTTTTTATTAGAGCCACCGTGGGTAAAGGGAAGTTTCATATAGGCTCGACCAAGGGTTCGGTGAGCACCATAGTCTTCGACTGTCTCATCATTTTTGATAACAGCTTCAAGGTGCTTTTTCATATTACTCCATTGCCCTAGTGAGGCTAAAACACCTCTGGCTTCGGCCCATCTTCCCATATTGATAGCTGAAAAATAGTGGGCTTGGGCCAACTCTGTTTTATGGGCGGAATTTCTAGGGGTATCAGAAAATTGATCTCCACCAGTTAGAGCTTGAATGGCTTCATCGGCGACTTGGAAGGCCTGCTTGTGAAAGATTTCTTTTTCTTTATCGGAGGAGAGACGACCAGCGTAAAAATAGAGAGCTTGAGCTTGTTTTGTTTTGAGATTGGCTTTTTGAAAGTCCTGTTCTGCTTGATGAGATAGCTTTTGGTAGATATCAGCAGCTCTTTTAGCGTTACTGAAGTCCTCTCCACGTTTTGTGTAGAGAGCTTGAGCTTCCTCAAAAGTGTTAGAAAAGCTGTTGAGAGTCAACACAGCACTAGCTAGAGCAATAATCGCCTTCATCGGGGTTCTCCTAATTGTTGTCCGTTAACTGGTCATGAAAATGACAGTACGTGTTATAAAGTCGTTAGAAAGGTTTATAAAAGAGAAGTAGGGGGCTCGTCAATTTGAATTTTTTATTTTGAAAAAACTACTTCTTTCTAACTTGTAGAAAAAAGATAACTGGTGAAAAATAAAAAGCTTCTTTTCACTAAGGGCTAAAGTGACCCCAGCTTGGCGGAAACCTTAATCCATAGGGAAGGGAATATTTCGTAGGACAGTAATGGGTAGACCAGTGTAGCTTTCGATAAAAGGAGCACTGACCCAGAACTGGTTGCCGAAGACGCCAGTCACGAGGTAGGTAAGGCCATCTACTCCAATTAGGACTCCTGGGTAAAAATTGGCTCCACAAGCAGTTGAACAAGTTCCAGTTACTTGGCCTGCTGTAGCCGTGATGTTAAAGCCCGCCGCTTGCTCATTGAGGTGAGTGCTGCAACTGGAGAAGCGCGGCTCAAAGGTAACTGTTGTAGGGACTCCTTGAAAGAGGTCATCCCAATCGAATCGATCGTTACAGGAAAGTCCAAAACAAGTATTTGTGTTGTCATCTTCTTTACCGGAAGTGTTGTCGAGCTTGTCGATAGCATCGTTGGGAGTAAAGTCTCGGTTCCAGTCTCTGACGTAGACTCGGATTCTGGCTTTCAGATCGCCAGCACCATCGAGGCATCGAAATTCATAGCTCTTTTGACCAAAACCAAAAGTGGGATCCAGGGCCCGTCCTGTGGCAGAGCCGAAAACTCCACCACTAATTGTGTTGTAGTTTTCCCAGCCATCGGCGTCGTAGTTGTAGTTGTTATCAATTGCACAGCGGTTAGTAGTAGTGTATTCCGATTGATAGGTCCAGTTGGAGATAAAGGTATTAAGGCCTATATTATCGAGAGAGAGCGGAGCGGGAATGGCAATGTCTTGAGCATCGAGACCGGAGAAGGCAAAAATGCTGATGCCATTGACGCTGACTATATCCGCTAAATCGATCCCCTCTGTTTCGGTCATTGGGCCACCAGCGCAGTTGACTTCATCGCCTCCACAATTAGTAGTCGTGGAGTTCATCACACAGCCGCAGTCGCCAGTGCTATCGCTTGGGATGGTACAGGTATAGGTCTCGGTAATATAGGAGCCCTCATCACAGTTGGGACTGTCGGCATTGATGAGGTTTTGTCTGTGATCCCCTAAGCAAGCCGGTTCGTCGGCAACGTTGTCGGCACCTCCGGCACAATTTCCGGCTTGGCAGTAGGTTTCTCCCCAGTTTCGACCGGCTATGGGGTTGGTGGCATTGGGGCTAATAATAACTGTGCCAAGACCAGCTCCTGACCAGCTTGAACAATTGCTGACATCTCCGTTGAGCGCAGAATACTGCGTATAGCGAGTGGTCCTTGATGTCTGAATAGGGGGAAAATTAGAGTAGCCGTAGGGAAGATAGTCGACATATTCACAAAGCCCTGGACTAGCGCGGATTTTGAAATTGATACCCCGGTCAAACAAGTCTTTTTCACCACCGTCCATAAGGCAGACGATATCGTTGGCCTTATCATTGTCGTCTATAATGTCATCGCCATTGGCATCGACAATTTGATTACTGGTCACGCGGCAATCAGCAGTGCGAAAGCCTTGACCCGTTTTGTGCATAATATAGGATGAAGCATTTCCGTCGTTGACTCCCTCTGTTTCTTGGTAAATGTAAAACTGGGCCAGAACTTCGAGGTCGAATTGATAAGTGACGGGAGTGGCTCCGTTCCTAATAGTCAGCGTGTAAGTTGTTTTTGGCGAGACGACGGTGGGTGTTCCGGTAATGGCTCCCGTTTCGGTATTGAGCTCCAGTCCTGAAGGAAGGGTCGGCTCGATCTTAATAGAAGTGAATGTACCCTTGAGGTAGGTTTGAAGATTGATTGGAGTTCCCGCATAGAGGTAATAAGAGTTTTCGTGATAGATGGATGCGGGGTCGAGGTTGTCTGCTGTCGAGGTGATAAAATTATCAGCTGTTAAGTCTCGATTGGATTCAAAACGGCCGGATTCCCATTGAATAAAAAGTTGGGTATCGAGTGCGTCGTTTGTCGTATCGATAATGAGACCAGAGCCCTCGTGGGTACCGCCTTGTTGGTAGGAGACAATATTTCTGCCCTCGGCAAAGCCGGGAAGGGCAGAGAGTGCAGCGTTAGTATCGACTCCTAAGTAGTTGGCTTTAAGGGATTGAATTGTTGTCGGTGTGGCTCCATCACTGACGTTGTCCCCATCCTGGAATCTTCCGCTGAGGTGGCGTACGTAAACCTTATTATTAGCGGTGTCGTTAAAAACCACCCAACCTCGAGCATTTGTAGTTGTATCGACAATAATCTCTCCTATTTCAAACATAGAAGAGTTCGCCAATGTGGCTACAAAGTTGACATAGGACTGGTCAGTAATATTGGTGATAATCGTTTCTCTAGTTGTATAAGAGGTGTTATCATCGAGCCCTTCTCCTAGGGAAAAAGAATTGTTACCTGATATTTCGACAGTGAGGCGATCACTAGAGCTCTCCACACCATTTGGAAGGATCATGCCGGTGTCGCCGTCGGGGTTGGAGATGGTTTCACCGGGAGAAAAGGCCGTCGTATCTGTTACATAAAAGTATTGAAACTGGCGGGCTTTAGTTTCAGAGGCGTAAAAGGGAACTTCGTTGTCAATATCTTCATCGAGGTCGATTCTTTGGTCGGTTTTAATGAGTAGACCTTCAATCTCCCCACCGCTATTAGTATAGATGTCGATAACTTTACCGACAGCACCTTCATCTCCATTGGCTTTCCTCGTTGAAATGTAGGTTCCTTCGTAAAACCTTGTTGACGGTAGGGGAATAACGGGAACGTATTGGAGCCTGGCTACACTGAGGTCGTTAGGAGTCTGAATAATGATAAGGTTGAGGTTGGTCGACCGAGTTTTTCCGACACTATTGGTGACATTAACTTGATAAGTGGTTTTTGGCAGTGGTGATTGTCCGGGGGTTCCGTCGGTGTCAATAGTAGATCCCCCTCCGGAAATGCCACAGGCGGCTTGATTATTGCCTGCGCTGTCGCGGCTAGCGTCGACGCAAAAGGTGAGGTCGTCGTTTAGGGAGGGAGAGATGCTATGGGTGAGTATTTCTCCTGTAACTCCAACAAAGGGAGCATTGTCGTTGTAGACAACGGTGGTAATGGGGCTTCCTCCGGCAACTAAATCACTTTTAGAGGAGCTAGAGCCATCGACGTTGACGATATGATAGATGTCGTCAATGGTCGTTCTAGCGGTGGCAAAGATATTGCTTGAGTCGATGCCGTCTCCTGAGGCAAAAGCATTGGGCCCTGAAGCAGTCGAGTCCATCGTGATAAAAATATCGTTATTGTCTTGGTCGACGTAAGTGACAGTCCCTTTTGTTCCTCGGCTATTGGAAACTTTTCCTCCAATAAAAAAAGTGTCGGCGTCTTGAACTTCTAAAAGCAATGTTCTGCCTATCAATTGGGTGACGTAAATATCGTCGATATCTGTTCCTGTAATAATATTGACGTTTGCTGTTTGAGCGGGAGTGGAGCCTGAAACAGGGTGTAAAACTCGGATCAAGGAGTTCGTTCCTGCTGTATAACCTGTGGGGGCACCACTGACTTGGCCGCTAACGGGGTTGAGGACGATTCCCGAGGGGAGGCCATCACTCGAGGGATCAATAGTGAAGTAGAGGTCGTCCTCCTCGCTCGGTAGAGGGGCGACGTTGGCCGTACTACTGAGATTTTCACTTCCAATATTTAACCTGATGGGATTGATGACAGAGTAAGTAAAAAGCGTTGGGGGATCGACGATAGTGAAGCGAACTTTGTGGGTGGCCAACGTTGAGCCATTCGTCGAGTTTTGAGCAGTAATGGTGTACTCGGCATTTATTCGAGTGGCCATAGAAGAGAGCGTGCTCATTTCAGTAATGCTTGAATTGGTGGAGTTGATAGTTATATTGCCTGACAACCCGGGGGAGGCAAAATAACTGACATTTGGGCTATTGGTTATATTGACTCCATTGGAATCGGTTAGAACTCCTTGAAGAGAAAGCGGGTACTCTGTTGTGTTATAAAGTCTCATTGGTTCATCTGTTAAACGAGTGTTGGTGCTTCCCGAAGACAGCCAGACATACATGCCGCTTCTATACTCGAGAAGAAGCATATCAGTGGTGACATAGAGTCGTTTTTTGGCTGCATCGACATAATAGACAAAGGCCACACCTTGATGACCAGTGTTACTGCCTAAGCTGTAGGGACTACTACACAGGCTAAAAAAATTATATTGGCAGACGTAAACGGTGTCTCCGACATTAAAACCACTTGTACTAGTGACATCAAACCACAGCCTTTTATTGGGTTGATAGCTATAAGCCAGTTTATAGGATGTCGTAGTTCCCCCACTGGCAGTTCCTCCCTTTTTTGCTGGTGGATCTTCACGGTATTTGGTGAAAGAATCTGGCAGGCAAGAAGTTAAAACCAACAAGGTTGTCAATGTAAGAATTTTTGACACTTTCATGTAGTCTTATTATCGGGAGAACAAATGAGGATTTTAGGAAAGTTGATGAGACCGAGAGGTTAACTGGTATTGGGGTAAAATTTGCCGGTAAGGGCAAGGGATCAGGTGTGGGGTAGAAGAAAGAATTTTAATGAAAAGTTTTTTTTAGCCTAAAACTGCGTTGGATATGTGAGCAAATTTTCTTTGGCCAATTTCTTCCCCTGCTGTGCTCGGAAAAACAAGAGGCGACAAAGGTTGAAGTGATGCTTTTTGGTCCTTTTCCCGACCAAAAAGGAGTGGGTATTTGTGGGCTTAAAGTCTTTCTTAGGGTGTGGAGCCCGTGGCTATTTTGAATTTTTCCGTTAAATCGACCCTCTTTATTGAGCATTTCACTCCAGCGCTCTCGGTGAACATCGTGGCTAAAAACAGAAGGCTCATAAAACTGACCAATCAAGACACCTGTTTTGCGGGCTTTTCTTTCGTGAACTTCCCAAGCCAATATTTTTAGGGCCAAAGCTTTTGTTGGATCATAGCCCATGCGAGCAATAATTTCGGAATCTTCGCCCAAGGTCAATCCCATAATGTCAGCTACGTATTCCCGGCTGTTGAGCTGCAGACCTTTAGGAGAAATTTTAAAGCTAATCTCGTTAAAGAGTGTGGGCAAATATGAGGGAGAAAGAGAGAGAAAATCCTTCCACTGTTGGGGATTACCTGAATAACTCAAAGGGAGCTCAAGAATATTTTCTTTGACCAGGGCCATATAACCTTCGTTTTTAGCTCCCGCCCAGTTGATGTCGACGTAGCTTAGGACACCTTTTGGTGTTGGTGTCGTGTGGACGGCCATAAAAGTATTATTGTAGTGAATGTACCAAAAGTGACTAAACCATGGTCTTCCCAGGCGATCTCTCCACTGGTGGGTTTCGTTTGGTTTTCCGTAATTGTAAATGGGAATTTTTTGTCCAGCGACAACTCGGTTCGCTCCTAGTCCTTTGACAATCGTTTTGATTAAGGCTTCTTCATCTCGTATTTGATGGTCGATATTTTTTCCTTTGGGGGTTTCAACCAGGACTTCATGCGAAAAGATTTCTCCTTTGCCGTGGTAAAGAGCTTGGTCTTCGGCAATGATCATCTTTTTAAAATCGGTAAAATCAACTGTCCATTGGTTGAGGTTGGGGTCTTTATTGACTTGCCCCGTGTAGACAGGAGATCTCTGTGAGCGCAGGTAATCGCGAAATCTTGGGTGCATGGGAAAAGCTTGACCAAGATAATTTTTTTTGAACTCACGTATTAGCTTTTGGTAAAAACGATCCTTAGAGGGGATCGCTTTATCTCTCAGCAATGTTAAGTTTGAAGGAAGGGAGGCTGACTCTTTCCAATCTCTGGTGACGACTTGAGTGCCATCTTGTATCTTGAGTCCTCGATTAAAAAATTCAGCTTTTTTTGAGCTGATGTTTTTTAACTCTTGGATGGGAAGGGCAAAGTTAAGGTTTTCAGAATTGTTTTTCATGACCACCACCCCAACGGCTTCACCCTTTGAATTAACTAGAGGACCACCACTATTTCCGGGAGAGGCTGGGCTGGAGAAGCGAATAAATTTCCAAAGTCCATTGATATGTTCTGGAGTGAAAGAGGAAACTTGTCCTCCTCTTGTTGAGATACCTTCTCCCTGTGCGTTTCCTACGGCGTAAACCATGTCTCCAATTTCAACTTTTTGGGAGGAAGAGAGTGTATGAGTAGGGCTTGGGTAGCTCTTTAGTTCAAATTCAATATAGTCTCTGTACTGAGAGTATTTGATAATTTTTCCAACTTTGTGAACATGGCCTTGGTAATCGCGGACGTAGTATTTTTTCCAAAGGGTAAAGCTATCGAGTCCAAAAACATGGGCTGCACTAGCGAGTCGTTTTTTAGAAATAAAAAAAGCCGTTCCAATAGGGTGGTATTTGTCGTTTCTAATGTGAAAGTCTTGTCGCTCAAAAGGAAGAGGTCTAGCGTAGATGATATTGGGGTCTTCAATTTTGGGGACGACAACTTCAACGATAGCCGGGTAGATTTTTTTTATAACTTTTTTTGAGAGGTGAGGGCTGTAGGAAATCTCTTGCTGACAGCTTGGCAGAAGCAAGAAAAGAAGGGTCTGTGAGAAAAAGTGGAAAAGGGAAAGTCTCATTAATTAACATCTTACCCTATATTACTAGTGACTCAATTGACTTAAAAACTGGGTTAAACACTGAACGCCTTGTCCATTGCCTCCACTCGCCTGGAAAGGTCCCTGAGCTGAGTCATTCCAAGCATAGATATCTAAATGGGCCCAAGGGATATCACCGGTGAATTCTTGGAGAAACATGGCGGCTCGGATGGCCCCACCAAAACCAGAGGCGGAGTTCGTCAAGTCGGCAACATCGCTTTTGAGTTTTTTTCTTTGGGAGGGCATTAAAGGCATGCGCCAAAACTTATCACCGCTTATTTGAGAACAGGATTGAAGGGAGGAGGCAAGTTGGTCATCATTGGAAAAAAGACCGCCTATATCGGTGCCCAAACCAACCTTGATGGCACCTGTTAAGGTGGCAACATCTATCAAGTACCGGGGCTTGTCTCTCCCCTTTTTCTGGCTGGCCAAGGCCAAGGTGTCGCCGAGAACCAGGCGTCCTTCAGCATCAGTATTGTCAATTTCGATGGTCAATCCGTTGCGGGCAGTTAAAATATCTCCCGGTCTAAAGCTGTGAGCGTCAACAGAGTTTTCAGCAAGGGCCAGGTAAAAGTCACAGGGGATATCTAATTTGGATTGAGTGGCCCAATGGGCAAGGCCAACTAAGGTCGCTGAGCCACCCATATCTTTTTTCATCAAACGCATGCCATTGCCGGGTTTGAGATTGAGCCCTCCCGTATCAAAAGTGATTCCTTTGCCGACAAAAGCGATGGGGGCCATCGTTTTGTTTTTGGCGGGACGGTAACGAATTTGGACTAGTTGAGGTTCTTGCACTGAACCGGCACCAACGGCTAGCATCATGCCCATTCGTTCTTTTTCAAGGCGCTTTTTATCCCAGACACTAACGCTTATTTCGTTTTTGCGGAGAAAAAGATTTTTGACAGCTTTAGCATAGTCTTTAGGTCGTTTTTCTGAAGGTGCGGTATTGACGAGATGTCTCGAAATATTGATAGCTTTTCCGATAGACATGGCTTGAGCGAGGGTTTTTTCAACGGTATTTTTAGTCAGTTGACCTGCGTAGGAGAGAGTGAGTTTGGGTGCTGGGCCTTGGCTTTTAAAGTTGTAGGCTGCCATCTCAAGGCCAACGAAAGAGCCTCGAATGGCTTCCTCTTCGACGCCAAAGCCGTGCCAGCTCATTGTTTTTATTTTTTGAGAATTGACTTGGCAGAAGAACTGACCGGTTTTTTCTCGGGCGATGGTGTAAGAGTTGTCGTCTAGCAACCCTGAGTGGATAGTTTTTTGATCCTCATTTTTTTTCTCGAGGAGGATAATTGTTAAAGGGCCTCGCGAAGTTTCAAAATCGTATTTTCCAGATGTTTGACCTTTGAGCTTAGAGCGTTGCCAAGGTGCAAGAATTGGGGATAATTGACTCTCTAGTTCTGAGCGCCCTTGAGGGTTAGCGATAATTACTGAGGCGTGCACAGCCCCTAGTTTAATTTTTTTATTTGAGCTTAATTTGGCGTTTTTAAGAAATAGGGGAAGGTCGAGTTTCATGCCTGATCCTTTAAGTTGGTTTCGGATTATGGCTTATCTATTGGAAATTGAAAAGTAGAAGCCATTGAGTTGGGATGGAGTTCCTTTAAACGTTGAAGGTAGGAGCTTTTTTGCTGAGGCCAGGAGTAAAACAAGGCTTGTTGGCGCAGTGGCAGGAGCGGAAGAGGCATTGGATTCTTTAACCAGTAAACTGATTTTTTAATAAGTTCGTCAAAGTCTTGATACAAAAGGTCCTTTAATCCTCCCTTAAGGTGCTCGGGAAAAGCGAGCCTGTTGGGTAGCAATGTGGGTGCTCCCGCGGCCATGGCTTCTAAAGCGCTGGCTCCGAAAAAATCTTGGAGAGAAGTTACTGGCACCAGACTCGCTTGGCAGAGCAAGGACCAATAATCTTCCCTTTTCTTTACAAAACCCCAATGAACTAATTGCTTGGAAAAATGAGATTTGATGAGATCAAAGGTTTTTGGTTGAGCACCGCGCTTTTCGCCGAGAATAGCGAGATTGAATTTGATATTGAGTTTTTCTAGGGCCTTGAGAAGTTTGAAAAATTCTTGGGGGTTTTTGTCGTATTCCCAACGGTGATTCCAAACGATGAGAGGATGGGAAAAATCTTTTTTTCTAGGCCCTAAAGGGGGAAAGTCGAGGGCCAAAGGTAGAATTTGCGATTTTTTTTGAATCGTCTGAATGTGGTGAGTCAGTTGTGGCGGTGGGAATTGAGAGAGGAAGGGCTTAAGCCCTTGTAGAAAAGAATCGCGATTGTATTGGGAGTTGAAAAAAATTCGATTGGCAGTTAGTGCCGATGTAAAGTTAATAAAAGCATAGTGATGGTCTCGCTTTTTTTTAAGACAAGGGTCGCTTTGAGAAAATGGGTAACTCAACTGGTTTTCGTGAAAATAAAGGGCGATAGGAACTTGATTGAAAGGGCTTTTAAGCAACCCTCGAAAGGTGGCTACATCAAGCATATCACTCGCCAAAAAAAGGTCGGGAATTTTGGATAGCTGATTGGCTTGATCACTTAAACTGACTGCTGCCCCATGCATTCTCCATTTCCAAAATTTGTCAGAGAGAACAAGTTGAGAAAACTCAATTCCTTCAGGAGAAAGGGTCGCTTTCATTTGTTCAAGCCATTGCTTGTGAGAACCTCCAAAGAATGGTTCGACTAGGCAAATATGTTGAGCAAAAGTTTTCATTCTTGGGGCTTACCATGAAATAGGCTCGCTTAATAGAGTCGGTTAATTGTGAGTTCGGTATTTTTCAATGAGAAGCGGGAAGGGTTGGGAACGCTTGACGTTAATAAGGTTTGTTTATAAGGTTTAATAGAGGAGTAATCAAAATTTATTTACTTTTTCTGCTCAGAAGAAGGAAAAGAAAAAAGAGAAGGTGAGATGGGGCATGGGTGACCTATATCCACAAAAAGGAGAACTTTTTCACGAGTTTTTTGATCTTGGAAAAGAGCTCAAGGCCATTGTGGATAGGGAGGGCTGCCTTTTATCGGTGAACCAGAACTGGAAAGCGCTCTTAGGTTACCCTTTGGAGAAAATAGAAGGGAAACCCATTCTAGAGTGGATTCACCCCAGCGACTTTGAGAAATTCCACCAATATTTAAGTGAGGTTTTAGAGAGAAGAGAAGATCCTCGCTCTGTCCTTAGATTGGTCGGCAAGGATGGGAGCGAGAGATTTGTTGAAATGACTGGGGCTTTGAGTTCAAAGGGAGAGTATTGGCTTAACTGGGGAAGGGATTGCACTGAAGAAATCAAAGCTCGTCGTGTTTTTCAAGAGTCTTTGGCTTTGGCTCAGGTTGGTTCTTGGGAGTTGGATGTTAAAACGGGAAAAACATGGTGGAGTGATGAGGTTTTTAGAATATATGAAATTGAAGATCATTCATTTCAAGCGATAGAGGAAAGTTTTGAAGGCTATCACTCTGGGGATCGCCGAGTTTTAGAGAAAGCGATAGCTAAGGCCGTTGAAAAGGGTGAGCCCTTTGATCTAAAACTTCGCTTTACCACTCAGAGAGGGAATCATTTGCATATTCAAGCCAACGGGAAACCCATTTTGGAAAAGGGAGAGGTGGTTCGCCTAGTAGGAAGTTTTCAGGATATTACCACTCAGAGGCGCTACGAAGAGACTTTGCAGGCTGTCCTCGATATTATGCCTATCCCCTTTGCCATTTTGACGATTGACGGGCAAAAAACGATTTATGGGAATTCAAAATATTTAGATTTTTTTAGTCAAGCCACTCAAACTTGCCATTTAAAGGGAGGAGTTGCTAGCTATTTTGAGACAGAGGAAGTTTTTCATTCGGCTATAAAAGAGGCTCAACAAACGGGTATTTACAATAGAGATCTCTCTTTAAGCATCGGTGGTGAGTCGAAAGTCATCTCTGCGACGATGGAGATCTGCCGTTTTCACGGGGGTAAAGCTCTGGCTTTGGCCTTTTTAGATGTCACCGAAAATGTTAAATTTTTAGAGCGATTGTCGGAGGAGGAAGGCAAATATGTTAGTTTGGTGGAATCTTTACAATATGCAGTTATTACCATTGATGAAAAAGGAACGATTCAATCAGCTAATAACACGACAGCCAGTATTCTTGGATATGAGTCATCAGAGTTGATAGGTCAAAATATGAGGGCCTTCTTTTCAGACTCTGATCAGAATGTCAGTTCTTATTGGAGTGATTTCTTAAAAGCATCGCCTTCTCATGCGTTGGGAAAAACTAAGGAGCTTCAGGTTCTTCAGAAAGGGGGGGATACTGTCCCCGTAGAGGTTGGCATAGGCTCTTTTTCCTATAATGGCGAACCTCATTTTGTCGTTTGTATCCAAGATATTCGCGATAGAAAGGAGGCGGAGGAAATTACTCTCAAAACAACCCGCTTGGCGATTATTGGAGAGATGGCAGCAGGGGTAGGTCACGAGATTAAAAACCCTTTGGCCATTATTCAAGCCAACGCAGATAAGCTCAATAGGCTTATCAAAGGGGAATTTGATCATGGGCAGATTGAAAAAGTTGTCGAACACCAAAAGATAGCCATTAAGAGAATTGTCAAAATTGTCAACGGATTGAGAAACGTTTCTCGGGTTGGCGATCACGAAGAGAAAGAAATTTTTAGTGTTAATGATATGATGCAAGAGACTTATGATTTAGTTCATCAGATTTATTCAAATGAAGGAATTCAAGTTAATTTATTAATGGAAGCAAGTTTTCCTATGGTTTTTGGCAATATTGGCAAAGTACAACAGGTTTTGATGAATTTTATATCTAATGCCCGTGATGCTTTGGAGGATAACCAACAAAAAACAATTCAACTTAAGACCAGAAATAGTGGTGAATGGGTCATCTTTGAGGTCAGTGATACTGGTTGTGGTATTCCTGAAGAAATTAAGCAAAAAATTTTTGAAACATTCTTTACAACTAAAGAAAGAGGCAAGGGTACTGGTCTTGGTTTAGGGATAAGTATCTCCATTATTGAAGACATGGGAGGGAAGGTTGAAGTTGACAGCGAAGAAAATAAAGGGTCGACTTTTCGAGTTAACCTTCCCATTTATATGGAGGAGTAGCGAGGTAGGACGTTAAAAGTTTTTAAAAGTGACCGTAGTCAAAGCCTTGATACTCAAGAGAAACTTTGAGTTTTTCTAAAAGAAGTTCCCCTTGAGGGGTGATATAAATGGTGACCTCTAAGTCTCTCTCTTCTTTCCATACAATAGAGTTCGTGTCTTCACAAAAAATATCTATCCAAGCTCCGAATTTATAGTGATCCCGATGTCCCCAGGCTCTTTTCCAGTGCAGGTTAGAGAGTTGTGCACTAGCGATACTGTAGTGAGGTTGAGAGCAGCTAAGCTTTTTGAAGAGTTCCTTTTGGAGCCTTAAAACTTGTTGATCCCAAGCGACTACCAGATCGCTTCGAATATCGAGTGCAATTCCATTCAGCACTTGTATTTGAAGGGGTTTCCCCATGATATCACTTTCTAGAGACTCTCTCTTATTATCTACAAAGTGGCGAACTTGTATGCCGATATGATCAAGTCTTGAGTGGGAGGGCTCTCCTATTTGATGACCAGCTTCGTGAATGAGAAGAACGACAAAGTCGCCAAAAGCTTTAGGGTATTCATAGAGGTGATGAACATTGATAAAGATAGGGACTTGAGGATTGTTACCGGTCTTGGCACTTCTTGGTGTGGGGTCGTTTGGCGTTTTAAAGAAGGAAGGGTACCGAGAGCCATCGACGAAAATGAGGGCATCTTTTTGGTGCCTTTTATCGTCAATATTGTGCATGATTTTTTTGAGAATTTTTCGGTCTTCGTTTCTTATCCGGCACAAATGAGATTGCAGGCAATCCTTAATAAATGTGGGGATTTTAGAGTAGGCATAGCGGATGAGTCCCTCTTGAAAACTTCCTCCATTGCCAACTAAGTCTCCTCCCCCGAGGAGGGCCCACACGCGGTGATCTCGAATCGTATTGAGATCTCTGCCTTGGAGAACTTCTTGGGCCAAAAGGCTTAAAGCTTCTTCTGTGGAGTCAGTGTTTTTTTCAACTCTGGGAAAAGCTGCAATGGTTTGATTTTTGAGAGTGAGAGAACCTGAAATAATGAGGAATAAAACAATCAGGACTCTTTTTTCTTTTTTGAATATATTTAATTCTCTCATTGCCTTAAACCTCTTGTTGTTTCTTGGGAGGAAACTTTTTTTGTGGTTAGGTCAAAAAGCTGAAGGTTAACT
Source organism: Bacteriovoracaceae bacterium (assembly GCA_965206965.1). Lineage (GTDB taxonomy): Bacteria > Bdellovibrionota > Bacteriovoracia > Bacteriovoracales > Bacteriovoracaceae > CBDBLK01. Next base: position 1,968,904 of record OZ242254.1, read on the forward strand.
TGATAGACACTATCACCATTCTCTGCGTAAAAGCGGTTGTTAAAATCTTGGAGAAATTTAAGCAGAACCGATTTAGCTTCGGAAACTTTTTTCTTATCAAATTTTAGCGTCAAAGAACTAAACTGTCGTTCTTCGACTGGCTGTTCTTCTAACGCATTTAGAGATTGATGAATCATTCCGGCGTGGTGCTTTTTTATAGCACTAGAGGGAATATCATTGCTTGTGGTTCTCGGGTGATCGCCGTGAATGATTTGACCATCTGTGTTTCGTTTTAAAATTCCTAGCTCAAGCATGGTCTCTAGAGCGTACTGTATTTGTGAAGGGGTCACCTTTTTGCGTAGTTTTTTACGGATCCACTCGTTGTTTTCTTCAAAGTCGGAGAGTGAAGTCAGTTGTTTAATAGCTAAAAAATACCATTCAGAGATAGAGCTGAACTCTTTAAGCCCGAGAGCAGCCCATCTGTTTTTAAGAGAGAGCTTTTCTAGCTTTTGCAATAAGGGCAAAGGATCTTGATTTTTCTTTTCTGCTTTTTCAATTTTTATGAGGAGCTCAAAATACTCTCTTTCCAAGGAGGAGAGTTGAAAGTCTTTTTCAAAGGCGTCGAGCATCTCTTGGGAGGGGAGCCTCTGTCCGCGGAGAACCATTGTTAAGCTGCTTGGTGACCGGTAGCCCAATCTTTTGGCCCATTTCATAAGAGTATTTTTTTGATTGTAGGGGCTTTTAGGAAGCCCTGCTTCTTTTAGAAATTCCCTATAATCCTTGAAATCGAGGATAGAGGGGCGGGAAAGAGGAGTTGTTAGCGATTGGTTTTCCAAGTACTTCCTCACAAAAAGACACTGCCCCGGAGCTTAAGCTCCGGGGCGGTCTTTTTTAAAATTCGTTTTTTACTCTTCGCAAGCTTCAATATTGTAAACTTTAGTGAAGAGTGGACGGTATCTAGATGATTCGGTGAAATCATCACTATCCCTTCCACCATTAACTCTTCTGTAAACGGCAATGTCGTAAGTTAGAGGAATTGTATAGGGAGCATCGTATTCTTCACAACGCTCATTATCTCCTCCGCCAACCCAGCGGCAGCGTCTTTCAACTCCACTAATGGGCTTGTAGCGATGGAGAGTTTCTTCGCGTCGACAGTCATTGCGTCCCCAGTCTCTACACTCGGTGACCATTTTCTTGGTACGGATATTGTCTCCGTCAATGCAAACAGAACTGGGCCGTAGGAAGTGGCCGCCGATACGAATTTGTGGAGCACGGTAGATAACGCGGTAGTCGCGTGAGATTTCTTGCCAAGAAGAATCTTCAGTGGGAAGAGGCTTTGTACGCCAGAAGGCGTGAGAAGCCACGGAAGTGAGCATGAGAATTAAAGCGAGTAATGTTGATTTCATAACTTTCTCCTAATCCAATTTCGGGTTGGTTAATTTAATGGCTCATTTTTAACCGAGAGGAGCATTGTCTGAAAAACAAATTTCACGAAAAAGCTACTTTATTTTTCACACAATGTGAAACTTGAATAGATAGCTTTGTGAATAATTATGTTTAGAATAAAATTGTTTTAATGAGTTTGCTTTGCGCCATTAAAGATAAATCGTGTCAAATTTGATGAGCTTAGCTAGCCTTGGGTTATGAAAATTTTTGTTACTTTTTGGATTCTTATCATTCCTCTACTTGCCTTTTCGGCTTCTCCTGTTAAACGACTTAAAAGGATTCATATTTTTTGCCCAAAATTAAATAATATAAAACCGCAAAAGGTAGGGAGCTGTTTGGATAAAAGCTGCTCTTTTCGTTATCTCACCTCTAAGTCCACTGGGTTTCAAGCTAAAAAGAAAACCTCTGCAGGGCAACAAGTTTTGCTGGCAATCCGATTAAAAAAAGAGAGTGGTGAAATTAAATTGAGTCAAGAAAAGGGGCTTTTTCAATTCGATCACCAGACCTACTTGACGATGAAACAGTTGTGTCCGAATTTGCCATCAAAAGTTCGGCACCTAAGCTTGCAAGTGAAAAATCCATTGGATGGTCTCGTTTACTGGTTTGCTGATTCTCAGCACCATCTTTTTAAGTCTAGGAAGGAAAGTGGTAGTTCTTGTACTTCTGTCAATATTCTAAAAGCCAAAAATTGGAGAGGTCTTTACTTCCAAAGGGATAGGAAAAAGTTAGGTTGCGGTCACCGGAAACTTTCGTTTTAGTTTTTATTTTTAAGAGACAATTTTTTTGGACATTTTAAAAGTAGGTATCTTGGTTACGGTCCCTTTAGGGTAACGTTTCTTATACTCTCGAAAGGAAATGAGTTCCTTTGTGCTCTCATCGTAAATGTGAAGATTGAAACATTTAAGGCTGTCTAAGAGACTTAACTCCACCGGGTTTTGGAAGAGTTTGTTTTCTTCATGACATTTTTGGAGGTTGTAGTTGGGAATGAGGTGACAGAGGTGGTGAATGTGATGATAACCAATACTAGCTGTAAACCATTGCAAAATTTTGGGGAGTTTAAAAAAACTACTTCCTTTCATTGAAGCCTCAAAGTAATCCCACTCCTCATTTCGTTTCCAGTAGGCATTTTCGTATTGGTGTTGAACGTAGAAAAAGTAAAACCCTGTCATTTGAGCAATAAAAGTAGTGGGAAGGTGCACAGCCAGAAAGGCCTTCCAACCAATTGTTAAACAGAGGACTGGAGTCACAATGGCTATAAAAAGGTTAGTGTAGAGAACACTACGTTTTTCTTTTGATCCATCGTGAGGCTGGTATAGGCGCATGAGAATAAAATAGTAAACGATGGGATTAATGAGAAGCATTGTTACTGGATGGCGTTGGAAACGGTAGTTAAATTTTTCTAGAGGTGGCATTTGAGAATATTCTTGGGTCGTAATCGTCCAAATATTATTTCCTGCTTTTCGTTTTTTATCTAAATTTCCTGAAGTATTGTGATGAATGGCATGGTCATTACTCCATTGGGAATAAGGAGTCAGGTGCAACCAGCCTGCGATATGACCGACAAGGTTTCGCGAAAAAGTTGATTTGAAGAGCGTCCCGTGGCCACAGTCGTGCATAATGATGAAGAGCCTTATCAAAAAACCGGCATTGAGAAGGCTGATGGGGAAGCCCAACCAAAAACTAGTTAAATAAGCTTGGTAGGCTAGGTACCACAGGGCGACGAAGGGAACTATTGTGTTGATGACTTGAAGCCATGCTTTTTTGTCATCGAGGGCCATGTAGGGGCGCACGATTTTTTTCCAATTTTCTGAAATTTGTTCAATATTTGAATGAGTCAATTTGGACATAGCTTCCTCAGTTTAAGTGGCTATTTTTCTTATCGACTTATTGGCTTAAAGTTTATCAGTAGGGAAGGGGGATCATTGTAAAAGTAATGTCAGTAACCTCTAAAGTTATTGGTTATCTAATTAAGATGATTTTTTTCATTTGGTTAAAATTTATGAAGTTATCAAATATTAACGAAATTTTAATTTTTGATAAGCCTTTGACATAACGACTAGACCACTTCTTTGACCTATCTTAACGTCGCCCTTGGGAAAAACTATTCGCTCGTCTATTTCTGCTGTGGAGTAATGACTATCTAAACGACTTCCCACGGGAAAGGGGGTGAAATTGGATACCTTGTCGGCAATGAAGAATTGATAATTCTCTTGGTCGCGGACGAGTTCTCTTTTGACTTGGTAGTAAGTGATTTTTTGGTAATCGCCTTGTTGCTCTTGTCCCTTAATAAGATTACGCAAAACTTCTTCGCAAGCTTTGAACTGGCTGCGGTCATTTTGACCAAAGGGTTTGACTTTGCCCAGTTCTACAGTAAAGCCAAAAGCCATTCCGTAAAAACTTGAAAAATGGCTAAAGGTGGGAGTAGGAGTAGAGCTCAGCAAAACGGCCTCAACACCCATTGCCTGGAGTAGATTTAAATGTTTTTTAGAATAGGTATTGTCCTCGACAGAAGGTTGAACAGCAAATCTGAGATGTTGGCTTTTTCTGATCGCTGTGTGCAGGTCGAAGTGAATAGTTTCACATTGGGTGTGACCGATGAAATTGAGAAGGGATTTTTCGATTGTTTGCGCCCTTCCCTTTTCGTAGACTTGGTGACTTTGGTCGAGGTGTTTTCCACAGAAGAGGCGGTTTAAATTGAAGTCTATGAACCTCTTGGCTTGGGCCATGGCCAAAGGGTTACCAAAAATTAATTGAACTGGTGCTGTGGGTATGATTTTTTCTTCGAGTATATCTTGGAGGAGGTCGTTGAGAATTTCGATGGGTGCTGTTTCATTGCCGTGAATACCACAACTGAGTATGAGCTTTTGGTTTATTGAAGATTGCGAGGGCCAATACTCCCATACCCCTAGGTTTTTAAGCCAGAGTTCTCCTTGATGAAGAGGTATTTTGATTTCACCGTCGAAAAACTCAGGGTTTTGCAGGAGAAAATCCAAGTAAGTTGGAGTGAAGGCGGTCACCTATTAGACTCCCTTATTGAGGTTGGGGGAGTAAAATGGTTAAACCAAAGATTTCTTGACCATCTGGGAGGGCTCCTCCACAGGCACCAACGGGAACGTTTTCAAAGGTTTCTTGGCTTTCGTACCGGGAGCAGACAGCCAAGATTTTTTCTTCTGGATCGGTAATTTGGATTTGGAAGCCGTAGTACTTTTCTCCTGCTTGGCTTTTTAAAGTCCAGTAAAGTTGAGCAGTGTACCCTTCGTGAGTCAGGGTCAATTGGCGGCTTGAGTTGAGGGTCGGGGGGAGCATGCTGTGATGGGTGGGTTGAGAAATAGCACGAGGTAGGCACTCTGAAGAAAGGTGCTGGCAGTTTTGTTTGCGCAACCAAAAAACAGCAGTGAAGTCAAAAGCCGAGACATTTCCAATTAGAATTGTTAGTGCGAGAAAGAAAAGTTGTTTTTTCATCATTATTAAACCTTTTTGAGTTAAAAATAATTACCAAAAAGCCAAAAGAATCCTAGACCACCTACGACATAGTGGCGAGTTTTAAATAGGGGACTCTTTTGAAAAGCAACCCCATCTAAATAGTCCCAACGGAAAAAGGGGATAAAAATAAGATTTTTCCAACGCTTTCGCAAAATAATGGTGTTTTGAACTCCACTGTATCCTGCTTTGGCATCGTAAGCTGGGCGGTTTGGAGTGGCGTAGTTTGGGGCTACCCCATAGTAGAAATTGTGATATTTTCGAGAGCCCCACATGAGTGCCGTGGAAAGTTCAAAACCCCAATTGAACCAGTTTTTTTTAGGGGCTCGAACAAAGTTAAGGTAGGGGACGCTGAAAAAACCAATCGGTTTAATATAAGTAAAATCAGTCGTATTGACGAGTCGAAAGGGCCAATTGAGGGTAAGTCGTTGAGCTTGAGACTTGGAGGACCATAGTTTGAAGGTGACCATGGGGCCGGCTTCAAAGGTATAGTCGAGCTCGGGCATTCCCTGGCGGGCATGATTCTCCTCTGATTCAACATTTAGGCCAGCGATGAGAGAGAGCTTGATAGCGAACCAGTCATTTTTATAGAATGTTCCCCTGATAAAGCTAGGTTCAGCTTCTATTGTCTCTGAGGTATAAATAAAATAAGGAAGGGGAATAAAATAATTTTTTTCCTGGTCAGAGCCTCGGTAGTGGTTTCCCTTAAATGATAGGTTTCCCGCGCCCCATTCAAATTTGCTGCGGGGCTGAGTCGCTCCCCAGACGGAGGGAAAAAAAGAAACGAGGAGCAAAAAATAAGAGAATGGGCTTTGTTTTATCACTCTCTTTTTAATAGCGAGCTATTTAATTAAAAGCAAGGCACTTACCGAAAATGGTTTATTTCACTATAAATAACATAGGCTCTTACTCAGTCCCTTTTGTTGAATTATTTGAGTTGGAACTCAATCGAGAAAGAGAAAATGAATTTTAATGGTCAGCGTGTTTTTAAAAACTTGCTTAAGCGGCTTGCTTGTCTCCCTCTGGTTTTTCCTTGTCGCTTTCGGCAGTAGATGGATCCTCTGCAGCTGTCGTTTCTTCAGCTTCCGATGCTATTGGCTCTTCAATAATTTTAGCGTGTTGACATTTAGCGATGACTTTATTGTGATCATCTTCTAGAAATTCAAAATTATAATGAGAAGTGATGTCACCTACGTGGAGAAGATCGCCAATGCCTAGCTCGCTAATATTGACTGTTATGGAGTCGGGGAGCTCTTGAGGGTATCCTTTTACTGTAATCTCGTGAAGCAGGTGATTGACAACCCCTCCTTCTGTCTGACCAGCTGCTTTTCCTTCGAGATGGACTTCAATAGTAAGAGTTGTTTTCTCATCTACTTTCATTGATTTAAAGGATATGTGCTCGAGCTTGTCCCCAAGATGTCCCCTCTGAACTTCTTCTATACCAACGAGAAAAGTACCTTCTCCTTCAACGTTCAATTCGAGCTTGTGGGCGTGCTTAGATAAGAAGTTTTTTAGAGTTTGATGGGGTATTTGGATGTGAAGAGTTTCTTGACCTTTACCGTAAACGCTTCCTGGTACCCAACCCGACTTGCGTAGAGCTTTTGCTTTCTGTTCAGTATTGCGTTTTTTGGCCGTTAAAGTAAGATCCATTCTATCCCCCTCAAATTAAATTGTTCAGTTGTTTAGTCGGAATGATTGAATTAAAGGTTGAGATAAATAAAGAGAGTGTATTTATGCTGAAAAAATTTCCAGTTAAATTCATAAAGGGCCAAGAAAATAATTCCTCTTCTCAGTGATTTAGTGTTGCCTTTAATAAGAGAAAGTGAATAGTGGCACCAGTTTCCTTACATTAGCTTTCTCTCTGAGTTTTTAGAGAGGAAAAGAAGTTCGAGGAATTGCTTCGGTTAGCTCTGGAAGTAAAATGAAACTGAGCAATGTTGAGCCCGAGGGAGGAGCTTGTGAAGTCTATTAATTTTGTCGTGTTTTTATACCTTTGTCTCTTGACCTTTTTTTCTTGTGAAAAAATTGAACCTTGCAAGGATGACTTTATTTCCTCCTACAATGAAATACAGAGGCAGTTTACTTCTCTCTATCGAAAAGATGTCGACCAGAGGAAATGGGAAATTTTTAAGAATTCTCTCATTTCTTTTGATGAGGAATTTTCTGAAGTGAAATGTCTTTACCAGGAAAGAGAAATCGAACCGGGAAGTGAGGTTAAACGAGTTCTTAAGGAGATTGAACTCATTTCAGCAGATCAGTTGAAAATAAAGGTTTTACCTAAAGTTATTTATGGTGAAGACAATCGTATCGATGTTGAAGATACCCCTAATTCTCGATTTCGGGATTGGGCACGTTCTACAGTGGCTCAAATTAGTTCGTCTGAATTGGATGATGACTTAACGATACGTTCCCAGAGTATAGGAGATGTTTTCTCCCTATGCCCTGGGGAGCGTTTTTTTGATCAATTGGTAGCAGCTCGCTGTTCGGGCTTTTTAGTGGCGCCTGATATTGTTGTGACGGCTGGGCACTGTATCGAGAAGAGCTCACTAGAAGGAGGCTGCTTTCAAGGTCACCTTTGGGTTTTTGATTACATCAGGGGAGTGACACAACTTAATCCTGAGAATGTGTACAGGTGTTCAGAAGTTATCAATCGAGTTGTTGACAGCAATACTGGCTTAGATTACGCAATTGTTCGATTGGACCGTCAAGTTTCAGGGAGAAAGTTCTTTCGAATGAGAACTGTTGGAAAAATTGAAAAAGGAGAGCCTTTAGTCGTTATTGGTCACCCTAGTGGTTTGCCGACTAAGATTGCCGATGGTGCTATTGTTCGGAAGAACTCAGAAAGTCATTACTTTGTATCGAATTTAGATACTTTTGGGGGCAATAGTGGATCGGCTGTTTTAAATAGAGAGACTGGTGTTATTGAGGGAATTCTAGTTCGAGGAGAGGAAGACTATAAGGTTATTGAAGGTCCGGAGGGGAAGCGTTGCCGTACGGTAAATGTTTGCACTGAGCAGGGTTGCAGCGGAGAAGAGGTGGTTAGGACGTCTTCTTTAGAAGGGATCCCCTTTATTTCTTCGGACCATGAAATATGGTCTGGAATTTTTAGTGTTGAAAATTTTCCTGAAATGAATTTTGGCATCTTTTTGAAAACCTATGCTTATTCATTTGGTGATTATTTTGTGGGAGGCCGTAGATTTCTTGGCACTTGTGCCTTAACCTTAGGTCATTCAGTAACTCCTCGGAACTGGATTGATTCAGTTGTTCTTCCCTGCTCCCAGCGCGATGAGTTTTTCTCTTTAATAGCTGAATTTAAGAATCGACTATTTTATAATTGAAGTGTGACTGGCTTTTGATAGGTTTGTGGAGGAGGTCTAGCGGTGAAGTGGTTCATTATTTCAGTTGTTTTTTGGATTCAATTCTCAGCGCAAGCAAAAGAAGCTAAGGCCATCTTTGCTGGGGGATGTTTTTGGTGTTTAGAGCCACCCTTTGAAAAAACACCAGGAGTAAAGTCGGCTGTTTCTGGTTATATTGGAGGTCAGGCTGGTAAGGCCAAATACAAGCTTGTGGCCTCTGGACAGAGCAGGCATGTCGAGGCCGTTGAAATTACCTATAATGATGAGGAAGTTTCTTATACCAAGCTTGTCGATATTTTTTTAAGGCAGATTGATCCGACTCAGGAGGATGGGCAATTTGTTGATCGAGGTCCCCAGTACCGAACCGGAATATACTATTTGAATGAGAGACAAAAAGTTGTTGCTGAAAAGGCACTGAAGAATTTGGCTAACTCTGGAAGGTTTAAGAAGAAAATTGTCGTTAAGCTCATTTCGGCTACTCCGTTTTTTCGAGCGGAGGAGTACCACCAAGATTATTATAAAAAGAGTCCTTATCGTTACAAATTTTATCGAGTGAATTCTGGTCGCGATCGCTTCATTGACAAGTACTGGAAGAAGTAAAAGCTTGATTTTTATCCTATAGTGGTTTTTTTGAGTCTGTTAATAACTTTATTCTATTGCTCAGTTACTGGTCCTCTCGATTGAGTTTTAAGGCTTGCCTTTTTCTTTCCTCTTTTTAAAAAGCACTTTTAATTGATTCAGTTTGATTTTTATTATGAGAAGTTAATCTTGGAGACTTTGACTCCGATAAAGAGGCGAAGGCGGTGGAATGATTGGATTAGCAAAGAATTTTAGAGTTTTGATTTTATCTCTTTTTTTGATAATTGGTTCAGCTTTTGGGTCTAGTCGGCATTGGTATGAATTGAAAAGAGAGAATAATTGGACCCAGGTTTCATTGGTCATTCCTAAAAATTGGCGCACTGATAAGGACGCTTTGGGCATTCCCCTTTTGATTACAAGTCCACTCAAGAAGAAGGGAAGGGTCACACTTTCTGTTGTTCCCTTGGGAATTCCTGCCGTGGAGTTAAAGAAAAAATTTTTGAAAAAAACTCAAAATAAGTATAGGAAGGGACGCCTTCGCTTTCTAGCTCGTTTTGAAGGAGATGCTCTAGAGTTTTTCCCCCACCGGAAGTCAAAATGGCTTTATTCTGAAGATGTTCATCAAATAGGTTACCGCTATAGAATTGGCGGTATCGTTTATGTAGAGAACTCTTATTATGTAAATTGCCGAGGTCAAATGTATCTCCTGAAGTCCCTTTATCGCGATAGTGATTGGGGACGACAAGCTAAAATGATTGAAGGAGTAGCTCAAAGTTTTCAGTGTCGTAAAAGTACCCCCAAACCTCTTCGAGGAAAAAAGTGAAGTCCTGGCTAATATTGACCTTTTTCTTTTTTTCTTTTTCTCTTTTGGCTTTTCAAGAAGATGTTATCAATTTTGAAGTGGCTGATTTTCCAGATGATATTTTTGAAATTCTTGCCCCTGAGATGGTGCAAGAAGCCTATCAAAGACATCTTCGAAATTGCATGGATAGCGAAGGAAATTTTACCATTGATCATTTTGACAACCCCGAGTGGGAGGAGGCAAGGGAAGCTATTGATCGAGTTAGAGGAAGGGGGAAAAGTAGAAAATGGCTTGATGAGGAAGCGGAAGTGATTACTGATCTCGAAAGGCAGGTCGAAATACCTAGAACTCTTAGCTGTCGACCAGTTCAGGAACAGTATTACAAATTTTTGCTTAAAAAATTTGAGAACCAAAATCAAGATTCAAAAACAACGATAAATTCAGCTCTTCAATGTTTGAGCAGAGGATGGAGTATCGAAGATAAAATTAAATTTTTTAGAGAAGCTGAAGATCCTGAAGCGCTTTTGGGAGGAAAATTGTCAGAGGTTTTTGATGCTCAATGCTTAAAGAAAAAAAAATACTCCAAGGCCAAATGGGGCTTCGCTGGTTCTTGTGCTCAGGACGTTGTCTGTACGATTTTTGGCTTAGTCGCTGATGGAGCTATTGAACTTCTTCGTTTAGTTAAAAAAGATTTTCCAAAGTGCAGTTCTTTTCAAAATACTGAGGCTCCAGGTTGTGCAAGTAGTTCTATGCATGCTGTGATCGACTCTTTTGTTAGCAACTTGAGGGGATTAAAGGCCTTAGCCGATTTGGCATGGGATGGTGTGAAATCTACTGCCCATGGTGCTTCCAGTTGGGTTTCTTCATGGTGGGAAGATTCATCGAGACTTGAGGATGAACTGACTATCAAGCAATTGAAAGTTGAAAATGGGGCTTGGGCCTTTATTAAAAAACTTTTTGATAATCCAGGCCTCGTTCTTGAGGAAGCTTCCAAAATGATTCACGCTATGGGAAAGCATATATCCACAGGCATTAAAGATAATTATGGTTGTATGCGCTGGAAAAATCCTAGGCATTATCCTCTTGATGGTAAAGAGCCTGTTTGCGATTTACCCTTTGTCAGTTGGGATTGTGCAACCTGTGGGCAAGTGGCTAACATGATTTGTGGAACGACTGCTTTTGTTGGGGCAGAAGTTGTCAAACTCTTTTTTGTTGGAGGTTATTCCGGAGTCATTGATGCTCTTTCTCAAGGGGGAAAAATTGCCAGAGGGACAAGTCAGGTCTTAGCGCTGGGGGCCTTACCTTTGAAATCGGTTGCTATTGCCGGAAGGGTTTCTGTTGATACTATTCGATTAGTGGCGAGCATTCCCGGTCGCATTCCCATGCAGGTTTTGGGTGGAGCAGGTAAGTATGTTCTTCAAGTAGGGCATAAAACAATTCCTTTGAGAGGGTCATTTGGCTCAATGTCAAATCTCGTTTTCAACCAAGTCCCCAAAAGTGCTCGCTCTCTTGTGGCCAAATCTTATAACGCCACTTTAAAAAAGTTCTTTGACTTTCAAGAGCGTCTTCTTCTATTTGGAGAGGGGAGCTCTAAGAGATTGGCTTATGCTTTATTGGCAAGAAAGGCTACTAGAGGGCAACCCATACGCGACAAAGATATTTTGCGTGCTGAGGCCATTGCTAAGAGCAGTGGAGGTAATTTTTCTTCGGAGATTGAAGCTATTCTGTTAAATCAAAAAAAGACTGTTCAATTGTTGAAAGAACTCGATGAGATGGTGGTGGGAAGAGCTTCGCGGCGTTTAAGTTCTGCAGAGAGACGATCTTTTCAAAGAGAGTTTGACAATAAAGTTAGAGAAGTTAAACAAATGAATGTCGAAAGGAAGGTCTTGATTCGAAACCTTGAAGCGGAAAGTAAAAACCTTAAGGTGGGGGCAAAGAGATCCAAGATTCGCCATTTGAAAAATAAACTAGGCGATGGGTTGAGTAATCTTCCTCTTCCTTTGTATCAAGTTGATAATATTATTAAGGGGGGAAAGCTTTTGCCTGATGAGGAGATACCGCAGGAGTCAGGTGTCATTAGACGAGATGATACTGACGGTGCATCTGATGTGAGTTTTGATGGCGTTTTGGAAATAGAAGTTGAGTAAAATCATTCTCTCTAGAGCTGTTGTTAAAGATGGGTTTTCAGCTTTTTGGGGAGTACTAAGTTAGGTAAGGATTTTTTAACTTAGAAAAGAAAGCCGATTGAGTTATCGTACTTGAGTGGAGTTGATTTCATAAATTTTGATTGGGGCTTTTCTGGCCTGGTTCTTTTTTGTATTGTATTTCTTGTCACCTTTTTTATTTTTTAAGGGGTATTTTTGAAGAAAGTGATTTTGTCCATAATGTCGATTATTTTTTTAGGAGGGATAGCGGGGAGTTATTTATACACTCATCTTCTCTTACCTAAGTCTGAAGGTGAAATAACGATGCCTGGGTTGTCAGGGCCAGCCAAGGTGATTAGAGATCAATGGGGGATTCCCCACATAGAGGCGCAAGATAGGCTAGATTTGCAAAGGGTTTTGGGGTTTGTGATAGCAGGGGATCGCTTGTTTCAAATGGATCTTTTACGCAGAATGGTCAACGGACAGCTCTCTGAAGTTTTTGGTAAGAAAACTCTTCGCTATGATATTTTGTTCAGAAATTTACGTTTGAGAAAGCATATGGATGATTTTTGGGAAAAAAATCGACACAAGCTTGATCCCTATATGATCAAACTGGCTGATGCTTTTCTCGAGGGGGTTCATTATTATATGGAAACCCAATTGCTTCCTCTTGAGTTTCAGCTTCTTGGTTATAAACCACGCCCTTTTAGAATTCAGGAGCTGATGGGAATAAGTGGGTATATGGCCTTGAGTTTTGCTGAAGGTATTATTGCTGATCCCTTGTTTAGCGATCTTCTCAATCAATACCCTCGTGAGGCAGTGGATAAGTTACGCATTCGCCATCTTAACGATAAAAATATTGTGACTGAACAAAAAGCAGTCAATTATCGACTGAACAAGCAATGGTATAGGGATATTTTGGAGGCTCATGATTTCTTGAGAGATTCCTTAGGACTCTTTCATGGCTCCAACTCTTGGGTTTTAGCAGGCCATCGGTCAAAATCTGGATTTCCTCTTTTGGCCAATGATCCCCATGTCGCTTTTTCTAGTCCCGGGATTTGGTATGAAGCTCATTTAAAAGCTCCCGACTATGAAATTTATGGGCATTTTATCCCTGGGGTTCCCTTTCCCGGAATGGGGCACAATCGAGAGAGTGCTTGGGCGGTTACGATGGCCCAGATAGATGATATGGACCTCTATTTGGAAAAATTTAACCCCCAAAATGACAATGAAGTTATGTTTAAAAATAAATGGGTTGAGGTTAAAAAATATGAAGAGCTCATTAAGGTTAAGGGAGATGATGATGTTAGAACAACTGTTGTTGTGACTCCTCACGGGCCATTAATTGACCAGACTAAATATGGAGTTGAAGGGAAAAATGTGGCCCTTAAATGGTCTTATCACCATCCTGAAAACAATATTATGACTGCTTTTTATAAGCTTTCCAAAGCTAAAACTCTAGCAGAGATGAAGGAAGCTTTGAGTTATGGAGGCTCTCCACTGCTCAATGTCAGCTGGGCTGATCGGGAAGGTAATATCGCTTGGAAAGTTCTGGGAAAGATTCCTGTTCGAAGAGGATTTCGTGGTCACCAGATTTTAGAAGGATGGTCTGGGAGACATGAGTACGCTCGCTACTTTACTCCCGAAGAAAATCCTGGCTTGGAAAACCCTAGAAGCGGGCTGATTGTAACGGCTAACTATTACCCTCAATACAATGGTCCTTTGCCTATTGATGGCTATTGGCAGCCGGGGGAGAGACTTGAAAGAATTCACGATTTCTTAGCAAAGCAAAAAAGGTGGTCTCTCGAGGAGTTAAAGACTCTCCAAACAGATCGGTATGTGACAACTTTTTATTGGATGGTGCCTATTCTATTGCAGGGAATTGATAAACCAGAGGGCGCTATCGAAGAGCAAGCCTTAAATCAGCTTAGAAGATGGCGGGGAAATAGTGATGTTGGTAGCGTTGGGAGTTCGATCTACCATATGTGGACTCATTATTTAGGTAAAGAAGCTCTTTTAGACGATTTAGGTGAAGAGCGCTATAAGGCTTTTAACAAGATAGCTGATTTTTGGAATTTTTTTAAAACTTTTATAACACGTAAGGAGAGCCCCTGGTGGGATGACTCTGGAACCCCCGATACAAAGGAAACTCGGCAGGATGTGATTCGTCGATCTTTTAAAATCGCTATAAAAAAATTGACGGAACGATTGGGCTCAAACCCTTCTGATTGGCGTTGGGGAAGACTTCATACCGTTGAATATCAACACCCTTTAGGTAAAGTTCAACCACTCGACTATCTTTTTAATTTAGGACCTTTTGAAGCCGGTGGTGGCTATTTCCAAATCGACAATATGAGCACGGCCCGTTATGACGATCGTTTTGATGTGAAACTTGGACCAAGCACTCGGCGTCTTATCGATCTTAAAAATCCAAATCTTTCCTGGGGCATTTTACCAACAGGTAATGTTGGGCATTTCAATAGCCCTTTTTATCGGGACCAGGTTGAAATGTTTTTGGCTGGGCAATACCGGCCACAGTGGTTAGATGTAAAGGATGTAAAGACTCATCGATTCAAAGAGTTGAGGTTTCTTCCCAAACTTTAGTAAATGTTTTCCTATCAATTTTTAAAACTATATAATATTTTTTAGTATGAAAATATCTCGATTATCATTATGGCTCCTGTGCCTTTGGTGTTTTCAGTGCTGTACTCATCCTTTAAAAGAGTTGGCCGGCAAAACTAAAGCTCCTTTTGATGGAGAGATGTTTGAAAATATTGAGCCTTTTGCCAGAAAGAGGTTTACTGATTTTTTTAAATGGTGGTTTGTTGAAAAAGCAGAAAAGTGGCCAGAGTGGGTTGTGTCCCAATATAGACTAGTCCCTTTAAAGAGAGTGGGGAAGGGTGAAATCCAGTATAATGTGATTAACCATGCTACCGTTCTTATTCAAACTGATGAAGTGAATATTTTGACTGATCCGATATGGAGTCGAAGAACGAGTCCTGTTTCTTGGGCGGGACCGAAGAGAGTAAGAAATCCTGGGATTCGATTTGAATCCCTTCCTCCTATTGATCTTGTTGTGATTAGCCACAATCACTATGATCACTTAGATATTCCAACGCTGAAAAGGCTAGAAAAAGAGCATTCTCCAGTGGTGTTGGTTGGCTTGGCTAATGGGCAGTTGCTGAAAAGTGCTGGTATCAAAAATGTTGTTGAAATGGACTGGTGGGATAGTTACAAATGGAAGGGTTTAAAAATTTCTTTTGTACCCTCTCAGCATTGGTCGGGAAGAGGCTTTTTTGATAGGTTTAAAACATTGTGGGGTGGTTTCTACTTTCATGCTGAGAAGGGAGGTATTTATTTTGCGGGGGATACTGGATATGGGAAGTTCTTTCGTTTGATTCGAGAAAAATTGGGAGCTCCTGTATTGAGTTTTATTCCAATAGGTGCTTATAGGCCTCGTTGGTTTATGAAAACGGCTCATATTAATCCACGGGAAGCAGTGTTGGCCCATCAAGATTTGGCTTCTTTGAGGTCTGTAGGGATTCACTTTGGAACTTTCCAACTAACTGACGAGGGAATAGATAAGCCAAAGATAGAGCTTCATAAATCACTTAAGAATTTTTCGGAAAAACTCAATAGGAAAGTAGATTTTAGAGTTCCCGACTTTGGCACAACTTATTCTTTTTAAGTCTTGTTTTATGAGCCGCGATTTTTTTCTCTTTTCCAATCGAGAATATTAGCGATAAAAAGTGTGCAAAAACCAATCATGATGACAACATCAGCAATATTAAAAATATTGGTTTGCCATATCGTTTCTGGAATTCCTATCCAAAACATGTCGACGACATAACCAAAGCGGATGCGATCAATTAAGTTCCCTAATCCCCCGGCAACGATAAGACTCAAGCTGATAACTTCGATTTTTTTAATATGACGATTAATGAGAATATAGATAGCGACGCCTAAAAGGATAACAGCAGGGAGGGCCACCAAAAAAGTCAGTCGCAATCCCTCTGGCCAATTTCCCCCTAGGCTTCCCCAGGCTCCGCGGTTTTCGGCATAGATGAATTTTATTGTTCCGTTTAAGAATTGATGGGCAGGGTAATGTTTGAGGTACTCAACAGCCAAGTATTTACTCACTTGGTCCAGGGTCAAGGCTAAAAGGGTTGAGACTAATAAAATGAGGGCTTTGGATTGGTAAGAAAAGGTCTGTGGTGTGGAATGGTTATTTTTCATTGAGTGAAATTATATAGTTAAACCGTTTTAAAATTCAAGTGCCGAAGCTGTTAAGATCGCTCCCTATCAGTCGCTGGCTGCCTTCTCTCCACTGCACGTTTCGAGGGGCTTACGCCCCGGCTTGCGAGCACTTCCTGTGCTCTCAAGTCCGACGGCCAAAACCTAATCGGTTTTGGTATACTCGACCTTCTTCATTTTTCAAACAGGGAGTGAAATGGCTGGATTAAATTCTGATTTAGAGGAAGAGGTTCAAGAGCTTCTCGGTGAAGATATCCAAACTTTGAAAAGAGTTTCTGGAGGGTGTATCTCTGAAGCTTATCGTCTCAAAACAGCTTCTGGAAAATTATTTTTTATTAAAGTCAATTTTAAGGTTTCTCTTTTCTCTGCAGAAGCTTTGGGTTTAAAAGAAATGGCTCGGAGTCAATTGGTTTTCGTTCCTCGTGTTATTGGTTATAGCTCAAACTTTATCCTATTAGAGTGGATTGAACCGGGACTTACAAAGGTCAACAGCTTGAGAAATTTGGGTTCGGCCTTAGCTAGAATGCATCGCTTTTTTTCTGAAGAAGGTTATTGTGGATGGGGAATAGACAATTTTATAGGGGCGACGCCACAGATAAACTCTAATCCCCTAAAGCTTTCTTGGAGAGAGTTTTTTTGTCATAGAAGATTAAAATATCAATGGGAATTGATGAAATCTAATGGAAGAAGCTCTCAAAAAATGGATAGCTTGATGCCATCCGTTCTCGATGTTGCCTTCAAAAGATTGGATGTTGATGAAGAGACGAACTCTCTTTTACACGGGGATCTTTGGAGTGGGAACTACTTAGTTGATAGGGAAGGGAGAGCTTATTTAATCGATCCCGCAGTCTATTATGGACATAGAGAAGCGGATCTGGCTATGACTCGCCTTTTTGGGAGCTTTCCAAATAATTTCTATCAAGGTTATGAGGATGTTTGGCCTTTGCTCAAAAGCCACGAAGAGAGATTGTTGATTTATCAACTTTATCATGTCTTAAATCATGTCAACCTTTTTGGGGGAGGCTATTTGAGAGAAGCTGAAGAAAAGGCTTCTGCCATTATGGGCTCATAAAGCTTTGAATGAGAGTGTCTGTATTTGAAGTGAAGAGTTCGCGCAGGTAGGCGGACTCAAATTCTTCAAAATTGCTTGGTAAGAGGATAACTGAATTCATTAAGCTGAGTTTATGTGTTGCCCCATCGTGATCAAACTTTTCATCTTGATGTTCTCTGGCCAATCGGCAATGCCCTAGTTCGTGGAATAGTAGAGATTCGCGGTATTTTTCAGGGGCGAGATTCCACCAATTTTTGCGAATGATGATTTCTTTTTTTCCATCGGCATATTCAAAGCAAACCCCTTGAAAGGTTGGGTTTTCAGTGTCTCCAAAATTGATGGGGATGTCTCCTATGGTAAAGCTGGGATCGTTGAGATGGGTTTTACCATGGGATTCAAAACGGGTGATGTATGGTTTGAATGTGGGATCTGTACTACTGTGCTGGCGAATTGATTGTTTATCCCGAATAATAAAATCTTTTTTAAGGGGAATGGGCATTCCACAAGAGCTAATGAGATTGAGGATGAGTCCCATCGTTATAGGTGCAATCAGCCTTTTGCTCTGTCTTGTCATAATAATTCCCCTCTCTTCCCTTTCTTAAAGACTTATATGCAAGGCCATTGCCGGTTTAAGCAGTGTTTTTTTGGGGGGTTAGAAGAACTATGGAGATTTTCACCGGTTAGTTAACTAGCGGCCGTCTAAATATTTAACACTGCCCGCGGCAAAAGGCGAAAGCGTTTTGACGGCGGTAGCAGCCTTTGAGAGAGGCAGAAGCGTTAGCGCCTGCCTAGCGCAAAGGGCTTGGATGGCAGAAGCGTTAGCGCCTGCCTAGCGCAAAGGGCTTGGATGGCAGAAGCGTTAGCGCCTGCCTAGCGCAAAGGGCTTGGATGGCAGAAGCGTTAGCGCCTGCCTAGCGCAAAGGGCTTGGATGGCAGAAGCGTTAGCGCCTGCCTAGCGCAAAGGAATTGAAACGGCAAAAGGTCGTGGCCTGTCTGTTATACTCAACCGGCTTCACTTTTCAAGTGAAGCCTAAGCATACAAACCTTTGTAATGGACAGTTTGGGTTTCCACTTGCGTGAAAATTCAAACCAAAGGAGTATAAAAAGGGTTTAAAAAAATATAGGTAGAGATAAATGGATAGTATGACTAGATCTAAGCTGAGAACAATTTTTATTGGTGATGTCCATGGCTGCTTTTTCGAGTTGATCGAGCTGCTTGAGAAGGTCAATTTTGACCCTTTAGAGGATCGCCTTATATTTTTAGGGGATATCATCAACAAGGGACCTTATTCGGGTAGGGTTTTGGAGCTTATTCACTCCATTGCTTGCGAAGTTGTACTTGGAAACCATGAGCTAGGGCTGCTCAAATATGTTGGTAAGCGAGAACGTTGCAATGCTAACTTTGACCAAGTTCTCGAACAGATGGGTAAAGAAAAGAAGTATTATTTGGACTGGCTGAGAAGTTTGCCAACATTTATTGATGATCCTCAATTTTTAGCTATTCACGGCGGACTGATACCCGGACTCTCCCCTGAGCAACATGATGCTGGGGTGATTACAAGAATACGGACTTGGGGTGGGAATAAAGAAGAATTTAATAATCCTTTGAATCCGGCTTGGTTTGAGCTCTACAGGGAGGAAAAACTAGTCGTTTATGGGCATTGGGCAGCGATGGGACTAACCGTAAGAGAAAATACGGTAGGGATTGATTCTGGTTGTGTTTGGGGAGGAAGCCTTAGTGCTTTGATTCTGCCCTCGCGCGAAATTTTTCAAGTGCAGGCCCGGGCCACTTATGTCGATCCCGTCGATTATACTTAAGGAAAGTTAGAGTTGAATAAAGATAGTATCGCCTATAACCTGTACATTTTTGAGGTTGGCTTCTTTGATCTCCTCAAGCAGACGGCTCTTGATAGAAACCCATCCGACATTGGCCTTATTGATTTTTAGAGTTAATTGTTTTTGAGCTTCTAAATAGTGAATGTCTCCTCTGATTTTTATTGTAAAACTAGTAACAGGAATGGCTTTAAAAGAAGCTTCAAAGCGATTGTTAGTAATATTCATTTGGATATTTTCAAATCTCTCTAATTTACCAGCTCGAGGTGGATCGGGAGGGAGATCGCTAAGTAAAAGATTGTCTAGTCCCAATGTTCGGGTAATTGCTTTTTCACTTTGCTCGTTGAGCTTAAAAACTGAAATTGATAAATGACCTCGAGTTAGACAGGGATACATAGGGTTGATGGTTTCATTTTTATTAGAGTTGGACTGACAATTGATATTTACTTGGTCAAATTGCTGAAGATCTTCTTCGATTTCTAAGTTCAATTTTTTTATTTGAAAATGAAAAAGCTTTCCTTTTTCCAATTCTATATTGAGGTCGTCGACTTCTAAGTGGCTAAGTGAGTCGAGTAACCCTTCTTTATTAAGCTGCCAATTCAAGCTCATTTGATGGTATTGGAGTTGAAGTTGTTTTTTATTTTTTTGTAGAAAAAAATCATGTTGAGGAAACATAATTGTGAATATTCCATATTGCCCTTGAATGAGTTCTGCCGATGCTTGACCTTGATCCTCTATGAAGTGGCCATCAACTTTTTTGACAATTAAATGAGTTAATCCTGCACTTTCTTGTTGTGTTGTCTTTGAAGTGTTTGCTGAACTTGAAAAACTCCAAGTAAGTAAATTTAAGGTAATGATTATTATTTTTGTTTTCATAGCACTATTTTCGGAGGGAAAGAGGGATAGGCCTTAGATTAATGTGCTTTTAGAGATTGAAGGGGAAAAATACTCTTTTTAAAGTAAGAAATGTTAAGGGTGATGCACCTTATTCCCAGTCTATAACATGGTGTATTGAAATAGTCTGATCTTAGTAAAGAAAAAATATTTCTATGGTGGCAGGCTTTTTTGTATAATAACTTTGTTATGGGCTCTTTTTCACGCGGATTTAGTGATGTCGCAAAAAACTATTCTCTGTGTCGATGATGAAACTGATATCTTAGAGCTTTTTCGTGATGAGTTTCACGAGTGTGGGTATCGCGTGTTGGAAGCCTCAAATGGTTTTGATGCCTTTGAGCTATTTAAAGGCAATCAGGTTGATTGTATTGTTTCAGATATTCGCATGCCTGGGGAAGATGGTGTTATGCTCGCTAAAAATGTGAAGAACCACAATAGTAATGTGCCCATTTTTCTTATTACTGGTTTTTCAGACTATACGAGTGAAGAGCTTACCAAGTTGGGTGTTAGTGCTGTCATTTTTAAACCTTTCGATCTTGAGGAAGTTGTAGAAATGGTGAAGGGAACTGTGGAAGCCAAATAAGTTTTTGTTTTTCGGGTCAGTGAATTTTTCTTTTCAAATCCAAGTCTTTTCTTTATCTCTGATAACAAAGCCTCAGATTGAAGTGGATTTAAGGTCAAAATAGGTTATGGGGGAGCTGCAATGGAGTATTTAAGGGATGGTAATCGCTATTTTATTCGTTTGGTGAAGGAGGAGAAAGTTTTTGAAGCTTTGGAGAACTTTGCTCAGGAGACCGGCGTTCGCGCGGGGCATTTGAGTGGCATTGGGGCTTTGAAGGATGTTGAGCTTGGTTTTTATCATTTGCAGGAAAAGAAATATGATCGCCGCTTATTTACTGAAGAGGCAGAACTTCTCAGCTTGGAGGGAAATCTTTCAAGTTTAGAGGGAAACCCATTTTTTCACATTCATACAATCCTAGGGGCTGCCGATTTTTCGACTTATGGTGGGCATATGTTTGCGGCTAAAGTAGCGGTTACTGTTGAAATCAATTTTCGTGTTTTTGGTCCTGAAATTTCAAGGTTACCGGATGAGGATGTTGGCTTAAACCTTCTTTCTCTTTGTAAGGTTTCTCATTAAAGTAGTGAGCCAGATTCAATCCTTTTCATCTTTTTTACTTGAAGAGGTATTTTTAAATTTACTTTCTATAGGTTAGACTAAGGGTGTGGTTTTGTTTCACGGAGGAACTCTTATGAAATCATCCCTGGCTTTCGCTTGGATATTAATAGTTTTACTTTCTTTTCAGTCCTGTTTTGAAAAACAGAAAAAAGAGGATTCCAAAAATACTTATTTCTGGAATCAAACTTTAGGGCCAAGTGAAAAAATAGAGGGAGAACAAGCGGTTTTAGGGCGGATGATTTGTGAGGCTTTAAGGGCGAAGCGAGAAGAGATCAGTACCTGGGAAGATAACCGTGTTCAGATGGATTTTCAGATGATTCATAAAGGCTGCTCTGATGGGCTTCAAGAAAGGGGTGTCATCGTGGCTAAAATGCGCCACCTGAGAGGGGAGAGACTTCGTTTGGTGGCGACAGGACCTAGTGAAGGTTTGATCAATGATGTTTTGACTGAAAGAGATAGGCGCTTGAGAGATATTTGTGCTGAATTAGTAGATGGCGGTAGCCCTGAGAATACTTTTAAAGATGGAAACCTGAGTTACCAGGTCTCTTTTTTTCAGGCCCGCAGTAAGCATTATATTCAAATAATTCACTTTAAAAGGGATGCTGAAGGGCTTGACCGCCCTTACCTAATCGATAGGGGTGAGGTCTACACTTCTGATACAACTCCCGATGAGAACCGCAGAGGGTTTTTAAAAGTTCGTATGGAAAGTCGCCACTGTAGTGGGAATAGTGCTCAGTACTGGAGCCAAGAGTGGATCTAATGCCCTCCCTCGCTGAGTAGGGTGAGCATTAAAAAAGTGACAATCAAGATGATTGTGGGCACATACTGGAGAATTTTTAGTTTGTGATCGATTCTCTTCATTTTTTTGCCAATAGAGATATTCTTAAGTGAGGATTAATGCAGGCCTAGGGCCAATGTAAGCGGAAAGAATCTCATACTTTGGGGTTAAGCTGACTCCGCTTATTAGTGGCAATTTAGCCCTATTTAAGTATTGGGGAAAAAAGGAGATGTTCTTTGGGTCCATTAATAACCAGAATTGCCCCGACACCTAGTGGTTTTCTCCACCTAGGAAATGCCTACAATTTTATTTTGACTTGGTGGTTGGCCCGGGCTAATCGAGGAAAGCTCGTCTTGCGGATTGATGATGCTGACACTTCTCGCTTTCGAATTGAGTATTTAGAGGATGTTTTTGCTTCGCTAGCATGGTTGGGGATCGATATTGATGAGGGACCCTCGGGTGTGGATCAATTTCAAAAGCGCTTTTCTCAGTCTTTAAAGAGAGAACATTATTTTGAACAACTCAAATATTTTCCGATTTTTGCCTGTGAGTGCACCCGCTCGGAAATAAGAAAGCTTTCCCCCGATGGTGCTTATCCGGGGACTTGCTACCAAAAAAACTTAAAGTGGGCTCCCGGGCTAGCGATCCGTTTTCGTGGAGCTAAAGTTAATGACCAACTGGCAGAAAGTTTAAGAGATATGCTCTTTTGGCGCAAGGAGGACCAACCGGCTTATCAACTGGCTTCAGTGATTGATGATTGGGAGATGGGCGTTAATTTTATTGTCCGAGGAGAAGACCTCAAGGAGACTTCGGCGGCCCAGGCGCTTTTAGCGCCCCATTTGAATTGGGCTTTTCCCAGTGGAGAGCACTTAGTTCACCATCCACTGCTAACAGATGATAAAGGACAAAAGCTCAGTAAATCCCTGGGCTCTTTTTCTTTAAAAGAGTGGAGAACCACCGGTCGATCAATTCGAGAGTTGATTGATCATTGGGCGCCCGATTGGGGTCTGGCCCGAGGAGAGGTGGCCAAGCTGGGGGATCTCTTGTCTCATCGACCACCAAGCTTTTCTAGAACTCAAAAAAGGCCTTAACGATGGCTTTTTCATCCATTTTTTTAGCTGTATAGAGATGATCAGCACAGTAGGCGGATTGGCCGAACTCTCCATGGTTACCAATTGATTTGAGTTGAAATCGAGCCCCCTCGAGAAGTAGTGAGTGGGCCAGCATTGCGCCCGCTCCACCAACCAGTTGATGGTCCTCGACAGTGATGAGTCGACTTTCATTCTGGGAGAGGAGTTGGGTCAGCAACTTGGTGTCAGGACGGTTGATAAAGGGGTTGTTGACCACGGTGAGATTTTGGCCTTGTTTGGCCAATTCCTCTGCCGCGAGAAGGGCTTTGGGGACCATTGGCCCATTGGCTACGATCAGGCCCTTGGTTCCCTCTTTAAGAATTTGAGGTTTTCCATATTCATAAGAGAGTCCCTCTCTATAGTGAGCTGGAAAGTTTTCCCTACCCATAAAGAAGAGGGTGCTGGGGGGTGTTTGTCCTTGTAGGCGTTGCTCGGCAAAGTTTTGCAGAACGTGACCCATATAGGCTTCGGCTTCAGTTGAGCAGCTACAAACAACAGTGTCGACGTGGGGAATACTAGAAACGGCCGACAAATAAGTCGTGGCTTGGTGACTGGCTCCGTCGGCTGCATCTTGGAAACCGATGTGACTAAAAAGGCCAACGACGGGTCCCTGACTAAGCCCGGCCATGATGAGGGGCAGGTTGCCCTTGGTGATGCCAAATTGGCTAAAGGTATCAACGATGGGGATAAAGCCGTGCTTGGAGAGACCAATTCCCACTGAAATCATATTGGATTCAGCGACGCCAACGTCAATTTTTCTCTCGGGGAATTCTTTGTGAAAAGCGGCGATTCCTGTCGAGCCCTGCAAGTCGGCACAAACACTCACTACGGGAAGCCCCTTTTGAGTGGCTTGAATGGCCGCTCTAGCAAAACCTGGCTGAACTTTTTCTTTTTTGATGGCGGGAGTTTTAACGTTTTTACTTTCAGGTTTTGAGTTGATGATATCATTGGCCCAGGAGAGGAATTCCTCTGGGGCTTTGCCTTCGTAAATTTCGTTGATAAAACTGGGAAGTTTAGGATCGTAGGCCTTGAGAGGGTAACCATGTCCTCCGGAAGCTGCTTCCTCAGTGGATTTAACCCCTTTCCCTTTGATGGTCTTAACGACGAGGGCGACTGGGCTAGTTGGATTTTGAATGGCTTTTTGAATCGATTTTTCAATTTGGTGATGGACTTTTTGAAGGTCGTGCCCCTTTTGAAGGACCGTCAAATCCCAGCCAAGGGAGGCCAGTGAAGCAAAGGAGGGGTTCATATCGAAGGAGTCCTCTCCAATGCGTCCCGATAGCTTGGTGTTGTTATCGGAGATAATCAGCACAAAAGGGTTGAGTTTTTCTTTTTGGGCCAAGCCGGGAATGGCGGCGAAGGCCTCTTTTGTCTCCCCTTCCATGGCCCCACCATCGGAAAGGGTACAGAGAGTCACTCGGTCGTTTTTGAGGAGGCGATCGGCAATCGCTAGGCCTTGGGCCTGAGGGACTCCAGAGCCGAGGGGTCCATTGGAAATAAAAACCCCTTCGGGGTTGAGGTGAGCTTCGCCGTGGCCAGTGAGTTTGCTTTCTAAAGAGCGAAAGCCTTTTAGGTCGTTAAAGGCCAAATTGTCAAAGCCATAGAGAGCGCGCAGGGCATAGATTCCGTTTTCTGTATGTCCGGCATCGTTGATAAAATTAAATTTTTCGTACCATTGGATTCCCTTTTCAGAGCGAAACATGAGCGCGTGGAGGGAACTCATAATTTCGGCAAAAGCAGCTGGCCCTCCCCAGTGACAGGCGGCTCCCCCGATGACAGCGTGTTGATTCATCAGAGCGACAAGGGCCCGGATGGCCTTAGGGTCAGCCAGCACTTCTTCTTGGTTATCTAGATTTTTGACGACGCTTTGGAAGAGGGGAGGGGTTTTGGGGTTGGGCGCTAGCCGGTACTTTAGCTTTAAGGGGTTAAGGTTGGTGCTCATAATGTCTCCCCCCAGGTTTAGGGCCTTTGTTTGGGTGAAAAGTTGGGCCGGCAAAAAGTTTAAGGTCGCTGGGTCGGGTTAATGTAACGAAATTGGAGACTTCCGTTAAGGGCCATTTTTTATTTTATAGGGTTTTGTAATATCTCAATATTATTTGGTTTCAGGAGGGTTAAAACAAATTATGTTGATAATGTATAACGCAATGGTCAATAATAGATAAAAGCCTACCGTCTCTATCAGTCAGGGGGATGTTTTAGTGTGTGATTGCTGCAAAAGCGAAGGTCGAAACTTTAAGTTTACTTGTGGAAAAGATTCTCCTATCCGCTTTGCCAAGTTCTACCAAATGAGTGGAGGGCATGCTGTTAAAATCAATCTTTGCCATCTCTGCGATATTGAGCTCTTTCGCACGGGAGAGAGACAATTTTTGAAAAATCACGCTCGATTTTCCCAGATGATGGGCTTTAATAAAAAGGTGAAAAAGGGCTTTTTTTGAATCTAGGGGAGCTTTTTTTTAAGTTCTTTTTCTCTTTTTTCACTTCACTTTTCATCACTCTTGGTATTCCTCTGTGTATTTGTTAGATTACGCTATAGTGGGTTCCCCCCTCTATTTGGACCTGTTTGAGGAGAGAGAGTGTCCGTTCGCGTTCGATTTGCCCCCAGTCCTACAGGCTATCTTCACATTGGAGGAGCCCGTACGGCCCTTTATTGCTATCTCATTGCTAGGGCAACAGGGGGAAGCTTTATTCTGCGAATAGAGGATACCGATCTTGAGCGCTCAAAGAAAGAGTACGAAGAGGCCTTAATCGAAGATCTTAAATGGGTGGGCCTCGACTACGATGAGGGACCTGGCAAAGAGGGAGATTTTGCTCCCTACCGGCAAAGCCAACGTTTGGAGCTCTACCGATCCCTTGCTCAGCAACTGGTTGATGAGGGCAAAGCTTATCCTTGTTTTTTAAGTGGTGCTGAACTGGATGAGTTGACAGAGAAAGCTAAGAGTGAAAATAAGGCCCCCCACGCCTACCATGGACAGTACCGAAACATCGACTCTGAAGAAGTGAAAAGGCGTTTGCAGACCGGTGAAGAGCACGTGATTCGCTTTAAAAATCCGGGCATAAAATACACTTTCACCGATTTAGTGAGAGGAGAAGTCACTTTCCCCGAGGACATGGTAGGGGATTTTGTGATCATGCGCTCTAATGGCATGCCGGTCTATAATTTCTGTTGTGCCATCGATGATTGGAAGATGGCGATGACCCATGTGATTCGCGCTGAAGAACATTTAAACAATACAGTTCGCCAGTTGATGATCTATGAGGCTTTTGGTGTTGCTATTCCCCAGTTTGCCCACTGCTCTCTTCTCGTGGGAGAGGACCGCCAGAAGCTCTCTAAAAGGCATGCGGCGACCTCGGTAGTTCAGTATAAAGAACAGGGCTATCTTCCCCAGGCGCTGGCTAATTACCTCTGTCTGCTGGGATGGAGCCACCCTCAAGAGAAAGATATTTTTGATTTAGATGAGATCGTCTCCCTATTTGATCTCCAACGATTTAACAAATCGCCGGCTCTCTACGATATGGATAAGCTCAAGTTTTTTAACGGTCAACATATGCGTAAACTTTCTCTCGCAGCTCTCTTGAGTTATGGGCAGGAGTTTATACCTAAAGATCACGCTTTTCATTCGTGTGAGGAAAGCTGGAAACAGCGTTGCTTGAGTGCTCTGGTAGAAAAGATCTCTCTTCCCAGTGAATTTCCCGAACACCTAGCAGTTTTATTTGAGACCCCTAGCGAGTGGGGAGAGGAAGTCAAAGATATCAATTCCTGGGAGACCACTTCTCTTATTAGAGAGTATGTGAGAGGGGAGTTGGAAAAGTTGAGGACCAAAGGGTGTGTTTACCCTACAGAAGAGGATTTTTCTGGCTGGGTTAACCACGTCAAAAAGGAATTAAAAATTAAAGGCAAACCCCTTTTTAAGGGAATGAGGGCGGTCTTGACGGGGCGTGCAGAGGGAGCTGACTTAAAGGTTATTATTCCTCTCACAAAAGTAGAAACTTTACTGGCGAGGTTTTGGTGACTTTACTTATGAAAAGAATAAGTTTTTTTTCCCTTTTTCTTTTTAACTGTGGTTGGGTTTACAGCTGGCAGAATCCCGATTGGAGTGCTGAGGCTTTCATCCCTTTAGGGGAGACTCGAGAGAATATCTATCAGCTTGAAGAAGGTGAGTTTCAAAGGGCGAGAGAGCGGGGTTATAAACACGCTTTAAAATGGCCGGTGGATGTCACCGGGCTCTTGATTCCCTACCAACCCCTTAAGTTTTTCCTCGAAGAGGAAAAGGAAAATCCTTTGCGTCGCTTTGTGGAAAGGATAGCTGAACGCAAATTTGGTTACCAGGATATGGATGGTCTCTACCGCTGGTTAGGTCTTGGTCCTTTTCCTGAAGAATCAGAGAGGGGGATTTTTCGCATTCCCTATCCCGATGGGGTTAAGCCCAACTATAGAGTGGGGGTCAGCCTTCTGGAAACTCCTTTGGGAAAGGGGATGACCTTTTCGTGTGCGACCTGCCACACGGGAATTTTTATGGGTAAAACAGTGATGGGTTTGACCAACAAGAGGCCTCGAGCAAATGAATTTTTTGTTACGGCCAAAAAGTATATACCGATGATTCCCGCTGGTTTTTTTCAAGTGGCAACCAAAGCGACGCGAGAAGAAAAGAAAATGTTTAAGCGCACCCAGGCAAACCTCAAGTTTGTAGGGGCTAAAAAGCCACAAGTTTTGGGACTGGATACATCTCTTGCTCACGTAGCACTTTCCTTAGTGAGAAGAGCCGATGACGGACTGGCCAGCAAAAATCCTTATTGGGCGTGGAAACCCAGGAGAAGTAAATTTGAATATTTTGTCGCCGATTCAAAGCCGATGCCCTGGTGGAATTTAAAGTACAAAACGCGCTGGCTTGCCGATGGCTCCACTGTATCAGGGAATCCCATTTTGATGAATATTTTTGTGAATGAAATAGGGAGAGGAATTGATTTAGAAGAACTCGAGCAGTGGATGAAAGACTCAGAGGATAAGATTAAAGATTTGACCGTGGCGGTTTTTTCTACCAAGGCTCCTCATTGGACAGATTTTTTTCCTGTCAATTCTATTTCTCTAGAGGCGGCTCAACGGGGAGAAAAAGTTTTTGCTAAATCCTGTCAAAAATGTCACGGAGCTTATCAAAAGGCTTGGTCCCTGCCCAATGCTAAGGATTTATCTTTGCGGGAGAGGCTAAAGACGATTCGCGTGGAATACCACGAGAGAACACCAGTTAAAAATGTTGGGACTGATCCCAATCGCTGGATGGCCATGAAGGGATACGATAAGACGTTAAATAAATTGAGAATTGTTCAATGGGCAAATACCATGACTGTGGCTCAAAAAGGTTATGTCCCTCCTCCCTTAGAGGGAATCTTTTTGCGCTATCCTTATTTTCACAATAACTCAATTCCCAACCTATGTGCTTTAATGGAGCGACCAGATCGCCGACCCACCAGATGGGTGCAGGGCCCCAGCCAAGGGCCACAAGATTACGACCAAGACTGTGTGGGCTACCCGGTGGGACAGAAGATTCCTCGAAGGTGGTGGAGGGAAAGAGAAGCTATTTTTGATACCACAAAACCAGGGCTAAGGAATACTGGCCATGGCCGGGTTTTTTGGGACGCCAGGGGAAACCCGAAGATGAGCGAAGCTCAAAAAAGAGATCTTCGGGAGTTTTTAAAAACGCTTTAAGATCTTTTTTACCAGGCCCTATACTTTTGATGGTGGCGCTTTTTAACTTTGTGGACGACTTCTTGACCTTCAATCGTTTTAAAACTATCGAATTCCCAGTAGTAGGTACTGCGAGGAGAGAAGGGGAACTGGACGTAAGCCACATTGACTTCAACTCCAAAGCCTTGACTCAGATCGAAAGGTCCTTCGGTACAACCCACCCCACTGTGAAACCATTGCTCGAGGTCGAGAGAACCCCTGCTGATTCGGGATTGAACGGCTTCTCTCTCGAGCTCTTTAGACTTCCATGTTAAAGGGTAGCGCGCTTCTTGGTTGTCTACTAACTTAAGTTTCCAGTTTTTAAGTTGGCTAGCTTGGGGAAAGCGGACGACAGAGTAGCCAAAGCCAAAGCAGACTTTATTTTCTAGGAATTGCTCTTGGAGCCCTTTCCATTGAAGCTCTCTTTGAAGGGAGCTCAATCCGCGCTGGTCGGCTATTTCGCGGGCAAAAGTTTGCAGATAGGGGCGGGTTATAGGGAAGACCTTGATTTGGTAATTACCTCCGGCCATGGACTCTTCTTTAGTCAGGATTTTTTTGATTTCCTCACTCGTTGTTTGGGCCTTCAATGTCTTGCCAGTTATCGCTCCGTAAATATGGCTTTGTTGAGGGTCATCAGCTTGAAAATAAGCACAGCCCAAAAGAGCTGAAAAAAGAAAGCCGATGAGGCATTTTTTTGTTAGAGGCATAGTCTTTCTCCCTTGGCCCTCTATCCTAGCCTTTTTTTTTCTTTTTCAGAAGGGCGGCTTTGTTGTCACATCACAAAAAGAGTTTTAGGATGATTTATTGTGTCAATGACTTCTCAAGAGATTGTGATTCGCCCTTTAGAGAGAGAGGACTTGCCTCTGGTCAAGTCTTTTACCGACCGTTGGATTGGCAAGGACTACTATTCTACTGGCGAGTTGGAAGAGCTTTACGAGTTGGCTCGTCAGGGCAGACAAATAGCCAGCTTCTTAGCTTTTGAAGTTGATCGAGAGGGAAGTTTTGAGTTGGCTGGAGTTCGTTTGACTTATGCTCCTGGTACCTGGCTGGAGAAGCAGCCGAGAGGTCTCACTCCTCACAAATGGCAGGTGGCTCCCTCGAAAGCAGCCTATTTTAAGAGTCTTTTCGTGGCAAAAAAATACCAGAGACGAGGTGTGGGTGGGGCCTTATCGGCGAGATCGTTGGAAGTGCTCAAAGAGATGGGAAGCCAAGCGATCTTATGCCATAGCTGGCTTGAAAGTCCGGGCAATGCTTCGCAAAGATATTTATTAAAAATAGGCTTTGAGTCTGTTAGTGAGCACCAGAAATTTTGGCATCCCGTTGATTATGATTGCACTCGCTGCGCTCCCCAGCGGTGTCTTTGCACGGCCATAGAGATGATTAAATATATTGCTACCACCGAGGTGCTGAAATGAGTGTATCACTTTGGATGGACAGTTCAAAAGGTCAACTTATTACCAAGGATATTGTCGTTGTTGGGGGAGGGATCGCCGGTCTCTCAGCTGCTTATTGGTTAGCTAAGGAAGATCCCTCTTTAAGAGTGGCCCTTGTTGAAAAGTATGAATTGGGTGATGGAGCGACGGGCAGAAATGCTGGCTTTATCACTTGTGGCTCCGTTGAGCACTTTAATCGTCTCTGTGAGAAGCATGGGGATCAGGTGGCTTCCGAGATTTGGAAGTTTAGTGAGGAGAACCTGCGCTTGCTTCGAGAAGAAATCCTTTTTCGGAAGGGAGAGGAGGGAGCGGATCGCCTTTTTTTTGAACAAAGGGGGAGCTTTAGTTTAGCTTCCACGGATTCAGAGTTTGAGGAGTTAAAGCAATCTGCCAACTTAATGAAAAAGCATAAAATTAATGTGGAGGTTATAGGCGAAGAAGAGGTCAGTCGACGACTTAAGACCGAGGGGTTTGTTGGAGGAGTCAAATATATTGACGATGCTTCTATCCATCCCCTTAAGCTTCTTGGCGAAATTAAAAAGAATCTTCTTCGAGAACAAGTTGAAATTTTTGAAAATCATGAAGTTTTTGCTATTCGAGAAAACCATGGCAATAAACTGGTTTGCACAAAAAAGATTTATATTGAAGCACCAATGGTTGTGTTGGCGACGAATGGTTACAGTCCTCTTTTGAACAAATTTTTTGAAGATAAAATTTTTCCGACTCGTGGACAAATCTTGGCGACAGAGCCGGTTCCTCATTTTATGGAAGGACCTTGCTATGCTAATTTTGTCTTGGATTACTTTAGGCAATTGCCTTCGGGAGAGCTTGTGATTGGTGGGTTTCGTCAGTTACAGAAGGATGTGGAAGTTGGGTACTCCGATCAAACGACGGAAGTCATCCAAATCGCTTTAGAGGAATTTTTACAAAGACATCTTCCCCCCGTGCAGAAAGCTAGGATTACTCATCGCTGGTCGGGAATTATGGGCTTTAGTGTCGATGGGCAACCGATGGTGGGGGCCCTTCCGACAGATCCTCAACTCTTTTTTGTCGGTGGGTTCACTGCTCATGGTTTAGGCTTAGCTTTTCACAGCGGAAAGGTATTGACTGATACTCTGTTTGGTCGATCGATACCTGAGTTTATTAGCGCAAAAAGGTTTCAATAAAATCTAAGGTTTAATCTAAATGTTTTTGGTTAACTTGGTTTAAATCGAGTTAGAAAACTTTAAATTCATTTTAAGTAAAAGCTTGCCGATAAAATTTTGGAGATTTTTGGCAAGTATGACTTAATGAAAAAAATAAAACATATCTTGATTGCAGATCCTGATGCTTCTTTTTACGATCGGTTTAAAAAAGACCCGGCGGCCTCTCTTTTTAGTTTCCAAGTTGTTAAAGATGGTGTTGAAGCCGAGAAGGCCATAAGAGAAAAGTGCAATCAGTTTGCTGCTGTTATTGTGAGCCCTGATATTATGGCTCCTTCTGGTGTGAGAGTCGTCAAACATTCTTTAATGTATCAACCTTCTATTCCTGTGGTGATGCTAGAAAGTATGAGTGTTGAAATGGATCAGGCCGTGGATGCCAAAAGTTTAGGGATAAGTCGACTTATGGCCAAGCCTTTTGGGGTTAAAGAAATTCAAGAGATTGTTGGTACGTCTTTGCAAATTCCTGATGAGGGTAAAGATGATTCACTCGACGATGATTTCGATAGAAAGGCAGAGGTCCCTGAACAAATCTATAGATCGATTCGAGCTGATCTTTTTATCCCTGGAAGTAAATCCCTTTTTGATATTTATGTCAAACTGAGAGAGGAGAAATACATTAAGCTGTTTCAGGCCGGAGACAAATTTGAACTCGATCGGTTTATGGAGTACATCAATAAAGGGGTGAAGCATTTTTACATTCTGAAGGAAGCTCAAGAAGAATATATTGTTTATTGTGATATTATCGCTAAGGCCATCGCTAATAAGGAGAAAGTGAGTATCCAAAAAAAGTTTGGTTACCTTTTTAACCAAGCCGAAATGACCATGAGAACACTATATGACCTCGGTATCGATAACGATACCATTCTATACACTCAGAAATATATTAAGAATGTTTTTAGTTTTGTCGACCAAGCTGCTGAGGAGAGCGATTTCTTAAGGTCCTTGCTGAAAGAAGCCAGCCAGTTTAAGCATAGCACAAGCGTTGTCGTCGTTGCTTCGGTCATCTCAAAGCAGATGGGTATGGAAACAGAAAAGAGCGTTAGGATATTGGGTACGGCAGCCTTGTTGCATGATGTTGGCTTGGTGAGAGAAGAGGATAAAGACGATCTTTATGCCTTTAATGACAGTTCAAAACGTTATGTGGATGAAGAAGAACTTCTTGCTAGACTGGCGAGTCAAAAAGTTTTTGGGGATGAAAAAAATAAACTCGAACGCATTTATCAGAACCACCCTGACAAGGGGGCTGATATGGTGTCTCAAATTGAATCGATTCCTGCAGTTGTCTCCCAGATTATTCGTCAGCACCACGCTATTGAACAAAAGGAAAAGGGACAATGGAGTGGAGAAATTCATCCTTTAGCCGAGGTTATTGAGATTAGTGATATTTTTATGCGCACGATAAAGCGCTTTCAAGGAGAGAGCGTCGATCGGACCTATTTAGTAAAATCTTTTTTAGAACTTATCGAACGCTTCCCTCAACGCATTCGCAGCCCCTTTCTGGCCGCTTTTAAAATAACTAAATAACTGGGGTCGACTTGCTCCAGGGGTAAGTTAGAGATGTAAGAGCTGCTTCTAAGGCGTGAAAATAACAGTAAGATTTTTTTTAGAGACTAACATCTTTGCTTGTCGAATCTTTTTGGTAAGGGAATTTTTTGAATTTTTTTTTGAGTAAGGATAAAAAAGAGAGCTTTTTATATAGGGTGCAAATTGTGATTTTTTTTAAATGAATTAAGGGAGAGGAGGGAAAATGAAACTATTAATAGGCCCGATCACTTTTCTTATGGTCTTAATTTCTATTCAAGAAGTCGAGGCCCGAAGTTGTCGAAATCGTCGTTGCCGAGGAGAGGGGAACGGAAGAGTTATTCGCGACCGAAGGGATGTTGATCGTCCCCGTAGACGACATCGCCGTCCCGTTGTCGATAGACCTCACCGGCGACACCGCCGCCGTCCTGTTGTCGATAGACCTCATCGGCGACACCGCCGTCCTGTTGTTGTGAGAAGAGATCGTGCTGACAGGAGGAGAAATAGGAACTATCGAGCTTATCGCCATACTCCTTACCGAAGGTATCGTCGCCACACTCGTCGTTGGCGAACTCCAAGGTCTTATCACTATACGATTCCCTACCGCTATATCTACTGGGATCGATGGATCCGTTGGAGCATTGGCTACGGAAATGGATACCACTGGCACAACGACTACCCCTATTTTGTTTACAACGGGTATTTGCATCGTTATAGCCATCTCGATAATTGTGACTATGAATTAGTCGATAGCTATACAAATACGAGCTACAGATCTTATTTGGGTTACACTTGTTCTGTAGGGTACGATCTGTGTGCTGATCTTCGCGATGACTTAAATGACTCAGAGTATGATCATCGCTATTTCTGCTCAGAAGAGTTTAATGGTTCGTATGGTCCTGATTATGATGATGGTTTTTAAAAAGGTAGTGATATTTTTACGACTGAAATATATTAAAGGGCTTCTCAGGAAGCCCTTTTTTATTGAGAGTAAAATAAGCTTGATTTAAGGCCTTGTCTCTATTTCTCAATTGGTAGAGAATATTTTTTAAGCTCCCCTTGACAATAAAAAAATCGATAACATTTTAAAAATAAGAAAAGGAAAACAATGATTTTGTCACTGGAGGTGATTTATGAGGAATTTAGTTAGTTTTAGACATTTTGATGCCAATCCCTTCTCCCTTTTCAACGAGTTCGAAAGGGATATGAGCTCTTTTTTTGATTCACTGACATTAGGGAGAACTGAACTCCCCTTGGGGGCAAGGCATGAGGATAGCTTGACTCCCCATTGCGATATTATCGAAAAAGATACTTATTACTTGTTAAGCTTTGATCTCCCTGGAATTCCTAGAGAAGATATCCAGATTGAAGTTCAAGATTCTCAAGTTCGCCTTAGTGGGGAGCGGAAGTATGAAGCTTCAAAAGGAGGATACTCTGAGAAAAAGTATGGATGCTTTGAAAGAGTTATGACCTTACCTGAGGGGATTGATGAAGAGAAGATTGAGGCCCATCACGAGAACGGCGTTTTAACGATCGCTCTTCCCAAAGTTGAAAAGGCCCTTCCAAAGAAAATAGCTATTAACAATAGCAGAAAGGAAGGGATATGGAGTTGGCTTTTGAAAACAGACAAGAGAACGGATGACTCAAAAACAGTTGAGCTTAAGTCGGAAAATGACTCTTCTAAATAATGAAGGCGGCCTAAAGGTGATGAGGGAGTAGCTTCCTGCCTCTCACCACTTTTAGGCCCTTTTTTTTATCTATTTTTCTTTCTATAGTGAGATGGTGAAAAAAATAATTGTCGCTTTAATTCCCCTTTGTTTTTTAATAGGCTTTTGGTTTTGGTCGCCGAGTAAAGAAGTTCAAGTTCTTGAACCAGAGGTTTCTAAATTAATTGAAAGTGAAGTCAGAAAAGAGGATGAAGGTATTTCTTCTCATCAGGGTTTGAAAAAAGAATCTCTGGAAATTTCTCTTCCAAAAAAGAAGGTAGTGAAGCATCAACATCGAAGAAAAGAAAGAACCTTGTCTAAAGATGAACTGTTGGAGTTGGATCGGTATTTTAATCGAGTAGAAAAGGAGTGGGATACCACAATGTCTCGATTATTTACCGATGAATTTGGCATGGATGGGGAAAGTTATCAGGATTACCTTAAAATGAGAGAGGGCTTTGAAGACGATAAAATGGAGATCTTTGAAGAATATCATGAAAGACTTATTGAAAAATACGGTGAATCCTACACTTTTGAGCCGAGTCGAGAGATGCAAGATTTTGAAAAAAGAATCAAGCGCGAGTACTTAGAGGCTTTTCGCAAGTATATTGGTAATGATAATTTTAAACGCTATATAGAAGTTTTAGATGCTTTTAATGAGCGGATTCGCCGGGAGCAGGAGAAAGATGGTCCCATTATGGTTATTGAGTTTTAGGAAGTATTGATGAAAGGGAACTCTCGTGATTGGAAAAAGAACTCCGAGAAACTCACCCATCGAGGGGGGATTTTTAAGCATTGGCAAGTTGAGAGCGAGTCACCTGATGGCTCAATGAAGGGAGTTTTTGATGTTTTAGAGTTTTCAAATTGGGTCAATATTGTGGCGATAACTAAAGATCAAAAGTTAATCATGGTGGAACAATTTCGCCATGGGACCAGTGAAATGACCCTGGAGATCCCAGGGGGTGCTGTTGACCCTGGAGAAGAGTTTTTAAAAGCGGCCCAAAGGGAATTGCGCGAGGAGACAGGTTACCAATCTCAGCATTGGAAGTTTCTTGGCCAGGTGTCTCCCAATCCCGCTATGATGAGCAACACTTGCCAAACTTACTTGGCCCTCAACTGTGAGCAAACTTCTTCGACTGATTTCGATCCGCTTGAGGATATCGAAATTAAACTTTTGCCTTTAGCTAGGGCCCCTCGTTTAGTTAAAGAGGGAGTGATTCATCACTCCCTCGTCGTGGCGGCTTTGTATTATTGGGAGCTTTATCGAGCAGAAAAAGAAGACGTGAGCGAGTAAGGTTTACTTTTTATGTTTATTGATCTTCTTTTTAGTTGTCTTTCGTTGCGTCTTCTTGGGGCTAATAGAAAACCAATGTTCAGCAGTAATGGGGTGAAAGTAATCAGCTTCTTCTTTTAGCATAGAGGATGTGGTTTTTTCTACTGAGGCTATTTCTACGCGGACACCTTCTCCTTTCAGATGCCGAACGAGCTCGATATAGTCGCTGTCACCTGAGAGTATAATGATTGTGTCTGCCTTGCTCGCCAATTGAGTGGCCTTAATGGAAAGGGGAATATCTGCCGATTTGTGACAAGGTCGAACTGATCCATGAAAGTGGTTGTGGAGCCTTTCTCGAAGTTTGGTAGAAATGTTTTTTCCTTCGCGAAAGTAAACTAAGCGATTGAGGCTTCGGTTGCCCAAAAGCACAGGTACGAGGCGGTCAAAGTTGAGCATACTACCTTGGTCGCCAGTGGCTGAATGGATGCTTCGTTCAATATTGTTTCCATCGACCAAAATAGCAACTGATTGGTTGATGACCACATCTTCTAGAGTGTATTCGTAGTTGTTCATATTAAGCAGACTAGTTCGCCTGGAGACGATTGGGTAGATTAACTGCGTTAGTTAAACTAAGGCCAAACAAAAGTTAAGTTTTAGGTGGCTACTTTTGGCAACTCGGGCAGTGAAAAGTCCCCCTCCCTGCCAAGACTGTTTTTTTGATTTTTATTTGATGGCACATACCACAAGTTTTTTGATGAAAGACCACTAAGTTGTTAAGTCCTCCACCGTCGTCGCCAAAGGCATCTTTGTATCCACCGCTAAAGGAGAGTCCTTGATATTTTATTTGCCCTTGGATGACTTCGAAGGTGGCTTGATGAATTTTAATGACCTCTCTTTTGGTGATGCGCTCGAGTTTTCTCGATGGGCGAATTCCGGCCAGGGCACAAATCTCACAGGCCATGTAATTGCCGACTCCGCTAAAATATTTTTGCTCTAATAAAAAGGGTTTGAGTTGGCGCTTGGGGAAACGCTTAAAGACAGAGGCCAGGTAGTCGGTAGTAAACCCGGGACTTGAAATGTCGACCCCCAGGCGGCTTAAGTGAAGCTCGGCCGTTTTTTCGAAAAGAAAATACATATTTCCGAAGCGGCGAGGGTCGATATAGGCTAAGTAGAGGTGTTCTTGGTTTCGATCGCGGCCTTTGAATTGGATATGTGTGTGCTTTTCACAAACGGGTGTTTGAGAAATTCGCCAAGAGCCACTCATTCCCAGATGACTTAAGATGTGTAGGTCATCGTCTAGGTGAAAGTTTAAAAGTTTTCCTTTTCTTGAGATATGCGAGATCGTTCGCCCTTCCGGATGAAACTCGCGGTATTTCTCTTTTAGAATGGAGGATGAAACCGGTGAATATTCAGTTTTTTCGATGGTGAAAGGGGTTACGCGCTCAAGTTGGCTGCGAATAGTTTCGACTTCGGGTAGTTCGGGCATATCTTTTTAACCTCTTGTTTTTTACTAATCTTTTCTGCTGCAATTGCCACTAACCTGTTCATAGCACTTTTGTGCTTTAAAAGTGAAATGACATTAAATTCTTGACGGTCATCTTCTGTTCTAATTTATTCAATGCCTTTATTCATTAAAGAAGAAGATTTTTCTTAAGTGTTAGATAAGCTAGAATATGATTTTTTGCCATAATTAAATAGAAAATTTCTCTATAAAAACTCTCTTAAAAAAATTTTACAGCGAAATAGGAAAATATTTGAAACGGTTTTTTGGATTCTTTTAATGGGTAGAATGGAGTTTATTTGAGTTCTTTTTTTAGTTGGTCCACCTTTCTTTGTTATGCCTTGTGACTTTTTTTAAATTACTATTATTATTGGGATAAGGTCTCTATTTTTTTAGCTGCATGAATCAAATTGAGAGTCTCTTCACAGTCTTTTAAGGCTGATTGTGGAGGGGTTTTCCCACAGAGAGTCAAAAATTTTTGAAATAAAACCCTTTTCAAAACTCATCTAGCTTTTACAATAACATCTGTTTTTACAAGGATGTGGATAATGCATATTGGTATTGCCTCCCAGGAAGTGGAGTACATTATTTTGCCTAGCACTGATCCGTGCAATGAGTACAGCTCCTTTTATGCCGGCGCTTATCGTTGTTGGAAAGAGAGCTGGAACCATGCCCTTAGGTTTGAGATGAACCAAAAGGCGCCGTTGTATTCTGATGATTTTACACGGCAAGATGAAGTTCCGGCCCTTTTTTACCGTGGAGAGTGCGTGGGTCTTTCTTTGCAAAAAGTTATCAATCTCTCTGAGTGCGCAAGAGAGGAAGATTCTTATTTTGCTCCTTGGCCTTTAGAAATCGTAAATAAATTGAAAGCTCTCAAAATGAATATTATGACAGCAAGTTACTTTACTGTTGCGAAAAAATTTAGAGGGAGAGCTAGGCAAATATCTTGGAAAGAGTTGTTACTCTCTTTAATTGTTCATAGGTTTAAAGGCTCTCATGCCGATATTATGATCACTGCTGCTCGAAAAATAAAATCAAATCAAATTGCTTGTTATAAGAGTGGTGCGGAGGCTTTGGTTAAAAATTTAAAATATAAAGATATTGATGGGGAAACGATGGATATCGTTTGTTGGTATAAAAATGCTCTGAGTTTTGAAGATGAGTATATTCAAAGAATATCTAAAGAAATATGGCAGAGAAGAAAATTTATAATTTCAAACACTAAAAGGAGATTTAAGGATGAACTTCAATTGGAAGAATTACGTAACAGGAATGGTCGAAATTCTAAAAGGGTATCCATGGGATAAGCGAGAAGCCTATGCTGATTATCTTGTTCAAACTTTTTATTATGTAAAACATTCTACCAGACTATTGAACCTTGCTGCGTCTAGAATACCTCACGAAAACGCACGAATTTATAATCGATTTAATAAGCATGTCGCCGAAGAAAATAATCACGATTTTGATGTTAAGAAAGATATCAAAAATTTGGGATTTGATTTTGAAAGATTTTGTGAACTTCCTCAGACTCGCATGTTTTGGGAAACTCAATATTACAAGATAGAGCATTTAAACCCTTTAGTCCTGATGGGATATATTCTAGCGCTTGAAGCTGCTGCCGTGGATATTTGCCCTTTCATTCAAAATCGGGTTGAGCCTTTGTATGGTAGAGAGTCTTCACGGTTTATCAGGGTTCATGCTGAAGATGATCCCGATCACCTTGATAAGGCGATAGAAGTTATTGAGTCGTTGGAAGGGGAGACAAAGAAACTTGTCTATCAAAACTTGGAACAATCAGCACTGGCTTATATTGGGATGATTAAAGCTCTTTTATCAAAACATAACCGAGCGAGTGCCTCTTTTAGTAAACGAGAAACTGGCAAATCGTTAGAAGCTCGATAAAGGAGGTTGCCATGCTTGAAAAAAAAGTTGTTTTAGATTTATGCAAAAGAAATCTACCAATGTATTTTGCTTTGATTGCATTAAATTGGCTGATTGTAGTCTCAACCATTGTACTTGCTGTAAGGGTAGATAATATCTTGGTTTACCTAATTTCTCTTTTTATTATTGCCTCTAGGCAGCATGGCCTTTTTGTTGTTCTTCATGATCAGGTCCATTACGGGATATCAAAAAATAAAATTTTTGGTGATCTCGTGGCCAACCTATTCTGTGGTTACCCATTGGGTATCAATACTAACAGGTATAGAGAAGAGCATTTACCTCATCATCGTTATCCCAACAGTCACAAAGACCCTTATTGGCACAGCATGAATACTTTAAAGGGCTGGAGTCAACCTCAAACTAAAAGTGGTTTTATTATTGTGCTTTTAAAGGATTTATTTGGACTTAATGCTGATAATGCCAAGTTAATTTGGCCATGGCATGTTTTGTCAAATCACTTTTCTCTGGAAAAAAGAAAAGGCATCCCCCCTCTCAGTCTAATAGAGAGAGTGAGTTTATATTTTTTGTTTTCTATGGTTGCTTGTGCAACTTTTTACTTTGAATTGTATATTCCAATAATACTTTGGTTTTGTGCTCAATTCTTTGTTCTCAATGTTTATATCAGGCTTCGGGCAATGGGAGAGCACCCTTTTTATGAACTTAAAGATCATTCTAAATCCACCCAGATGGCCTTTTCAAATACTGTTAAACCAGGGTTCTTTGAGAGCTTTTTCTTTGCCCCTTTTGATTCTGGACACCATACTGTTCACCATTTGTACCCTGGGCTTCCTACCTATAATTTAAAGAGGGCCCATCAACTTTTGTTAGAGTGTAAGGAGTATCGGGAAAAAGTGGATGTTTATGATGGGTATTTTTTAGGCAAAAAAACTATATTTAAAATGATTTGCGGAGAAAACCAAAGAAGAGTAAATCCTTCTCAAAATCAATACAGTGTTTAAAAAACCTTTTTTTTGATGGAAGAAGAAGTCATTTTCTCTTTGAGTGTGGCAAGTTGCTTTGTTTTATTGGCTACTTGTTGTTCGAGGTCATTGATCTTTTTCTTATATTCACTAAAAGTGTTCTCAAAGAGAGTTTTCTCATTTTTTGTTATTTCTTCTAAAATAAATTGAGGCAGGATACTCGATACGCATTGATAGATGCTAAAAGAGATAACCCATCCCCAAAGTTGAGTTCCCTCTACCATTCTAAATAAAGCAAAGTTCATAATGTGAATAGGCATTAGGAGAAATAAGATTCCTAAGAGCTTTGGGAAAACTCTTTCGTCGGTCCTATTCTTAATAAGAGCTATATAAGTGGCATGAAGGAGGGGCAGGGAAACGAGGATGCAATAGGGAGCAGCGATTGCGGTAAAAGAGCTAGAAAGGGCATTGGCTAAATAAGTGGCTGGTATCCCCAAGGTATAAAGGACAGCATATATTTTAAGTGGAAATTTTTCGTTAAAGGCATTAAATAAAAAATTAGCAAGAAAGGTCATAGGAATAGCTGACATCCCATGAGCTAGTGAAATTTCTAGGTATCCACTTTTTTGGGTGATTCCTTGAAGAATAAAAACGAAGAAAAGAGTTGTCCAGTAGCCGACTAGCTGTTTGAAAATAGATCGATCATTAATTTTCAAAACAGCAAAGCTTACGATCGCATTTATGAGGATAAAGCCAATAAGAGTTCCAAAAAGAATAATGAGGATTTTTTCTTGGATTTGTTCCATCTGAACCTAATAGTCTACTTGAAGCTGATATTCGCTATATTCCGCTCCACACCATTGGCAGTTTGGCTCGTATATATCAAAGTTCAAAACGCTTTCCATACTTTGGCAGATAGATTTTATATGATGTGTAAAATATTCACTCCACAACTGTCTGGAAAACGTGTCTTTGAGGCCATTTATGGTTAAGTCTGTTGGGGGTAAATCTTTAAATTGGCGATAAAGAACAGCATTTTCTCGACCTACTCGCCTAAATTCAATTTTAGAGAAGTTTTCCAGAGCGGGTCCTTGAGAAAAATAAAGCTTTAGTCTTCTTAGCGGATCTTTGACTTGGCAAAGCTTTTTGTAGAGTTGCTCGCCATACATATCAGAATTAAAAGATTTTCTAGCTATTTCTCCAAAGTATTTTTTTTCAAGTATTTTATTGTCTAGAATAGCCGAAATGAGTATATGAAATTTATCTAAGTCTATTTTGCAGTCTCTAAAAACAAAAATATCCTCTTTGAGTCCAACGTCTCTAATAAGTTCCCAAACTCTTTTATCTCCTAAATCTTCTGCGATAAATTGTAAAAGTGGTGTGATCGCTCTTGAAAGAACATATTTTGGGTTGCCAGGAGTTCTAAGTCCCAAAAGTCTGATCGCTTGTTTCATTTGTGGAGTTGTATCGAATCTTCCTGTGCGAAGACTTGCTTCGGAGATATTTAAAAGTTTTGAAAGAGATTCTAATTCGTCTGCTGAAATGGAATTTTTGACTTTTC
Organism: Bacteriovoracaceae bacterium; assembly: GCA_965206965.1. Taxonomy (GTDB): domain Bacteria; phylum Bdellovibrionota; class Bacteriovoracia; order Bacteriovoracales; family Bacteriovoracaceae; genus CBDBLK01. The sequence goes on from OZ242254.1 coordinate 2,010,584, forward strand.
CTTTTTCGATTCTAGCAATTCTGGATTGGTTAACTCCTGTGTATCTGGATAAATCGTATTGCGATCCATTTAACTGGGCCCTGATGGCCTTAAGTATTATTGGCCAGTTATTCTCTAGTGATTTTATGTCCATGTCGCTCTCATTAAGCTCAACATACTGTGAGTAGATTAACGTGGACAGGCTATGATGAAAAAACATTTTTTGTAAAGATTATTAATTTAAGGTAGAGGCGGCCATATGATTCTTTCAACGCACTCCTAAGTCATATTTGACTCGAAGAAAACTTGTTAACCTCTTAATAATAAAAGCTTCTATTTATTTTTTTTTAATTTGGACTATGCGCAAATCCTTTCCTTTAAAAGGCTTGTGGGAAAATCCTAGCGTGTTTTTAACCTTATTAAAGCAAAGTCGAAATATGGTTCATAAGCAAATCGGTGAAACTGTGAAGAGAATACGTAGGAAAGTGGGCTATAGCCAGGATGAAGTGGCCAGGTTTATCGGCATTGATCAGACGGCCATGTCGAGAATTGAAAATGGAAAACAAACCCTCTCAATTGTCCATTTAATTAAGTTATCTAAGCTTTTTAGGTGTTCGACTGACGATATTCTCAAGGAGAAATGAAGAGGATGAAAGTTTTGATTGTTGATGACCGCCCCAAGCTGCTTTGCCTGGTTAAAGAGCTTTTAGAGGATAGTGGGCATGTGGTCACAACAGTGATGAGTGATCAAAATGTTTTGGAATTAGAGCAGAGCTTTGATCTTGTGATAAGAGAGCTCGATACTTTTATCGCTAATGAGCTAGAACTTTTAGAACAAACCACTGAAGGGTTGATCCAATTAATGATTCGCTCTGTGGCCAATTTTTTAAAAGATGTACGTGTTAAAAGCAATTTATCGCATTTCCAGCTTAGAGATCAAATAGCTAATTTAGAAAAAATTAATTTTATTCGTTATACCTTCCCTGATGGGGTGAACAGTTTAAAGCTTGTAAAAATTTTTGAATCAGGAAAGTTTTGTCCACCTTATGGTTATCTCGAAGCGGTTTCTCTCGCTTGTAAAAAAGAAAAAGAGCTAGAGCAATTATTAAATTCTATTGAAAGTTGGTTTGACTCTTCTGGTGAAGAGGAGGGGCGGAGTATTCTCATTTCCTTAATGGATGTTCTCTATCTCAAAGAGAGAGATGAAATCAACTCTAAGGATGTAAAAAAAACTCTTGATGAATTGGTTTTTGATAATCACTTAGGCCTTGTCAGTATTTAAAAGGGGTTTTTAGATTTGGCCAGTAATGCAGAGGAAGAAAAGATGATTGAAGAATTTAGAATAAAAGCAGGAAAGATTTTTAAGTCTATTAGAGAGGAGCATAAAACTTCTCAAACAAAAGTGGGTGCTCTTTTAGGAAAGGATCAAAGTCAAATTTCTCGTATCGAAAGAGGTTTGGAAGATATTAGGTTTTCTGAGGTCAATAAATTCTGTCAGCACTTTGGCGTCAGTATCGTCGAGTTTATTGCTGAAGTAGAGTATAGCGCCTAAGGTCTACCCGGTTAAAACCCAACGGTTTTGCCAATAAGTAATCTCTTTACCTTGTCCTCTGAGAATTTTCCTTAAGCAATGTATGTGAACATCGACATTTTTAGGCTCTACTTTTTCATTTCCCCAAATCTTTTCGAGTATTTGGTTTCTGCTCGCTCCTTGAGGTCCGCACATTTTGAGAACTTCGAAGATGAGGATCTGCTTTAAACTCATCCCTAGCTTTGCGTTAGCAAACAACTCATTTCTTTGCAGGTCAGCCGAGTGTTTTAACTTGATGGAAAGCTCGGTAAAATTAATAGGCTGAATAAAAATGTCTCTGACTCCTAGAGAAAGGTAGGTGTCTAGGAGTTCGGCTTTTGATTCTTCAAGGATTAAGAAAACTCGCTCTAGAGAAATCTTTTCTTTTAAATGATGCACATCCTTGCCAATCGCCTTTTGCTCAATAATGAGAAAATCGTAAGATTTTTCTTCTAAAACCAACTCGGTAGGGGTTTTAGGAATGAGGATAAGGTCTGGGGATTGAACACTGAGTCGAGAATAATCGGTTTGAGAATCACTAGCAACAATAAGGACAACTTGCATTATTCCTCCATTGAATAAGCTTTAGTATTTTTAAACTAAATTAAATATATTTAAAAATCAACTAACTTATAGTCTGGGAAAGTTAGAGTTGTCTAGTTGAGAATTGGGAAAAGGTCTATCTTTTATTTAGCGCAAAAATGATGGAGGGACTCAGTCTTGGAAAATTTTCACCTGAAATTAGATTTTATTTAAAAGCTCTGCGCATAGACAAGAGTGAGAATCTGCTATGTGATAATCACTAGTTTTATACACTTAGAACATACACGGAGGTATTTTCATGTGTTCTCTCCGCAAGGCGCTTGGCCTTCTTTTTTGTCTTTCCCTAACGATTCCCCTCTCTTTTAGTTTTCTCTCTGCCGTGGCCGAAGAGGAGGCTTCACCTTTTTTACTAAAGCGCCTAGAAGCTAATTCAGAAGATGACAAAAGAGAAGGCTGGCTCTTTTTTCCTAAGGGGGGAGAAAAAAGCTTTGCCTTTGATCTCCCTATAAAAAAAGACAGCTCGGGGCTTTTACTCGAATTGGGACGCTTTGATGGCCAATACCCTATGGGGGATTTTCATGGCTTGGGGTCGTGTTCCTCTCAGGACTTTCCCAAAAACCTTGTTTGCTATACCAAGAAAATAAGCTTGAAAGCAGAGCGTCTTTTTCGGGGAGAGGCAAAAGAAGACTCCCTCACTCTTTTTATTAACGGAGAAAAAATAACTTCAAATCTGCTTGTTAGTGAGCTGAAGAAAGCTCTACGGTTCTCGGTTCCGATTCGGCGAGCTCAAATTAAGAAAGGCTCAGTTGTCCAAGTGCGTATAAAACTACCTACCGGGTCTGAACATTTGGGCCCTCTCCTTCTTCGCTTGGTCGGCTACGATTTAGAGGAAGAAGACGAAGGGGAGTCTTCCTCGGCAGAGTTGCCGGAGTATTGGGATAGCTATCAAAAAAAGAAAGGAGCCAAGAACTTATGGGTGAGAAAAAGAAAGCTTTTAAAACCCTACGTCAATCGCACCGTTCTCAAGAGTAAAAATAAAAAAAGATCTCTCTTAAACCCAGGCACTGATAGCACTCCCGATGTGGGCAGCGTTTTCTATTCCCAAAGAAGTGATGGCCTGCCCGCCCTGATGGGGATGGGCACCTGGCCCCCACCTAGTGATCCCGGTGGAGGAGAGATCACTTCGATCACCTGGGACTTCGGAGATGGGGTGGTTTCCACTTTTTCTCCCGAGGAGTTGGATGAAAACTTTATCCTGCGCTTTTATGAATCTCCGGGAGATTACCAGGTGAGCGTCACCGCGGTAGATAATTCGGGGGATACGGCGAGTACCACTAGCTGGATTACAGTCGGACACAACAAAAGACCTCTGCCCATTGTCTCGGTGGATCAAAATTCTGGCAACCTTCCCTTGACGGTTCGCTTTAGTGCCAGTGGAGAGGACCCCGACGGAGATAATATCCGCCGGTATTGGTGGTGGTTTCGAGATGGCTCCCCCACAGTCAGTGGAAGTGACAAAAGAGAAGTGACTCACACCTTTACTCAAGCGGGGGTTTACCGGGTTAAGTTCCGCTTAGAAGATGAACATAGAGCAAGAGCAGAATCCTATATTACCATTTATGCTGGCGTCACTCCTCCTGAAGAGGGCAGCCCTCCCGTGCCCATTGTCCAGACTTCTGCGGTGGTGGGCAGGGCCCCTTTAACGGTGAACCTAGATGCTAGTCGCAGTTTTGATTTAGAAGGGGGCCTTTCCTCCATTCGCTGGAGAAACTATGGAGCTTATGGATCTCCTGTTGAGTGGAAAGAAGGGGAGCGAGTGGAGTATGTTTTTGAGCGACCGGGCAGCTATTTTATTAAGACCGTGGCCCGCGATGAAGCGGGGGGAGAGGGAGAGCACTACACCCAGATTCACGTTCTCAAACCCGATGGCACCATTAACCCCACTTCACGGATCACCACTTTCGATGGGGATGGCCCGGGGAAGATCACCTTTGATTGGGAGCTTGAGTCGCGCTCCCTCCAGGCCCAGAGCTATATGCACTACTGGGATTTTGGCGATGGAACGACTGCTAGGGGAAGCTATCAAGAAAAAACCTATCCCGATCCTCTAGGGAATTACACAGTAAACCTTACGGTGGTGGACATCTGGGGAAATCCTCATCGAACCTCGCATTTCTTTGATCTGGGGGAGCCCAATGCTTTTCCCCGGGTTAATTTCTCCATTGATCCTAGTTGGGAGCATTTCTCTGTTCCGGTAGTTTACGATTCTTCCCCCGACACTCACTCAGGCATTGATTTTGGCAATGGCGATGGGGGAGACTACCAAGTTTTTTGGAGTGATTCTCAAGGGCTCTTGGCAAAGGGAACCAGGGATCAAGGGGATCACTGGATAGAGCGCCAGCTGCACCGCCCGGGAGATACCTACACTCGGCTGATTGTCACCAATGAAAACGGACTCAGCGGCGAGATGTCCGCTCGCTACACGCCAGGCAGCGATCACGCTCCCAATCTCAACTTTACCATTGACTACCAGGTCTGCACGGCACCTTGTACGGTGAACGCATTAGCCCAAAATGAAGACAATGAAGCTAGGCCCTATCGCTACTACTGGAACTTTGGCGATGGAAGCGAGGGGGCCAGAGGACATTTGGGGAAGCGGGCGAGCTTTACCTTTGAAACCCCTGGCGAATACCAAGTGGAACTCACTCTTCGCGATGTGGAAGGCCGGGAGTACACTCATGGGCTGCCGGTCTGGGTACTTAACTCCAGTGACGTGCCCGATGATAACACCGCCCCTACGGCAGACTTTAGTTTTGCTCTTTCTGGAGATGGCAGTGATTATCAAAGTTTTACCTTAAATTCTTCTCTCTCGAGTGATCCCAGTGGAGATATTAAGACTTATATCTGGGACTTTGGTGACGGAGTGATTGAGCACCATACCGGCACAGAGATCAATCATCATTTCCCTAGGGAAGGGGACTATGGTGTGCGCCTTAAAGTGGTCGACAATCATGGGGCAACATCAGAAACTACCAAAACCATTAAAGTAAGAAGCGCCCCACCTAGGGCCGACTTCTCAGTGTCTCGGCAAAATATGGGTAACGCTTTTGAGTTAACCCTAACAGCAGAAACTAATGAGGAACCAGGAGGCCCGGGACTCGATGTCAATTACGCTTGGAATTTGGGAGATGGATCGAATGATAGCGGACGAGTGGTGACCCACGCTTACGCCACATCTGGTCCCTTTGAGATTACCCTCACGGTCACCGATGCCTACGGGAGAAGTTCGACCAAGGCCCAAACTATCTCCCAAATTAACACTAACACGCCTCCCAACGCTCTTTTCACCGCCACTCCGACTTCGGGGGAGGCCCCCGTTTCAGTGAGTTTTAACGCCAGCACTTCCTTTGATGCCGAGGGAATTGCTCGCTATGAGTGGAGCTTTGGCGATGGAGTGACCGCGACGGGGGCGATTACCGATCACACCTACGACACGCCGGGAAACTATAAGGCCCAGCTGCGGGTGATTGACACCAGTGGTTTTACCGCTGAAGCGTCGACGGATATCGAAATCACTGCTCCCGCTTATTACGATGTTTCCCTGAAGGTAAAAAAAAACTCTAGGGGAGGCAGTTTCGCCGTCAACTTTGCAGCAGCGGCCAGCCTTATCGGCTCTGACACGACAACAGATATCACCTACACTTGGGACTTTGGTGACGGAAAGAAAGGAGCGGGGGAAACGATAGCTCATCGCTATCTGGGAGCGGGACCTTTTGAGATCACCGTGACGGCAAAAGATGCCCTGGGAAACAAAGGCATCCAAAAGAGAGTTATTCGCCACTTGGGGCACTCACAAGAGGCCAGTTCTCGCAATTTTTGTTTGCTTAAGGAAGGAAACAAAGCTCCCCTCCTGGTTAAACTAGATGCCCGCTGTGGGGGAGACTATCATTTTGAGGGGTATTATTGGGATTTTGCAGGGGAAAAAAGAGATGAGAGCAAAATAGCTTTTCATCGTTTTGAAAAAGAAGGGACTTATCCTATTTCTCTTTATTATGTAAACGACAATGGCTTTGATGTTCGTGCGGGCTCTAAAGAACTGACCATTTCTGGAGTCAAGCCTAAAGTCGAAGCGCGGATTGAAGCGCTCGATCAAAAGGGCAGAAAGGGCCACAGCGGGTTTTACTTTTTTATTGATGAACCTCCCAACACCCTAAAGCTTGTCTCCAAATCCAGAGGCCAAAAAAAAATTAAAAGCTACGCTTGGAAACTGGGCAGTCAAACCCAAACTAGTGAGACTGCCTATTTTACTTTAACGGAAGGTGGTGCCCACACCATCAACCTTACGGTCACCGATATTGAGGACAACACGGCAGATACTAATCTTATTGTACAGCTGGATCAAAGCTGTCCCTGGGGCTATGTTGAGGGAGTGTGTCCCTATTTTGAAGGGTATAAAAGTCACATTATTCCTAAGAGCAGTGCCACCTGGACCCTTAAAACCACACTTCCTAGAAGCTTAGCGAATAAGGCAAAACACCAAGAAGTTTATCCCTTTGGCTGGATCACTCTTTCTAACCGAGATTTTGATCTAACTCACGATCTAAAAGAGGCGGTGAGCATCTCAGGAAGTGATCTGACGATCTCCAAAGCGGCACTTACCACTTTGGGGGTTGATTTTACTAAGAGCTACACTCTTGATCTAAATCTCATTGACGCTAGCGGGGATTTAAATGGAGGAAGTCTTGAGAATCTTCGCTTTGGCATAGGGCAAGCGGTGATCTCTTTTACTGAGGACAACCTCACCCTAGAGTTTATTAACGAAGACGCTCATTTTTATCAAAAGATCACTACCACCACTGAGAGAAGCCACACGCTCTCTAATCTTGCGGTAGGGGAATATGTCCTCATCGCCAGCAAAACTAATGGAGATTCAACTATTGAGAGCTTTAGAATCACTGATGAGACATCAGTAGCAGTGCCTTTAAGTTTTTCTGGCTTGCTTAGGAGTTCAGATAAAATACGATCCACTCCAAGAAAAGGGCACTACCTATCGACTAGGCAAGTGAACAAGATGATTCAAGATTTAGCCCCTGATTTTGATCAACTCTACCAAAGTTTAGAGCACTCCCCCAAGAAAGGAGAGATCAACAGCAGCTATCCCTGGTGGTCTCAGCGCTGTGATGGAAATTATCCCACTCAGTTTCCTCTTTTTAGCGATAAAAATATTGATGAGTTTGAAATTTCTGGAGTAGAGGGCTGGATGTTTGCCATCAGTAAGAGATTGGGAGGGGGTTATTTTGAGGATGCCTTTAACGAGATTCCCCTAGAGGCAATTGATATCAATGAGAATAAAAGAGAGCTGACTTTTTTATGTGCTATGCAAAGCGGGGGAAGTATTCACAAGGATTTTTTTAAGTGGAAATACCAGGAAGGCGCTAAAGCTTGTTGTGAAAATGAAACTTGTAGGGAAATTTATCAAACAGCGTATGAGGCAGCGATGCTTCCTTTTACTCACGAAACAACTCCTTTTGAGATCAATTTTGAATTGAAAGACAAGATAGTGATAGATCCTCTCAGCGCTATCGTTGAAGAGGCAGAAGTCTTCCCTGTCACTAAACGTCAGAGCTTTTTGGGAGCTGCTCAAAGTATGGGTCTTTATAGCGATGAGGCTCTTATCAATCGCTTTGGGCTAGCTCATGGAGTAGGAAAAGGAGTTTGGGCACCCACTTACACCTTTAAAGTCACTATTCCCGAAAAAATCAATCGCCCCCTTCTTAAGATCTCAGACGGAAGAGGAGGTCACCCAGGTAATTACAACTACAATTGTTTTTTGGCGCTCAATAAGTCGGTTCCCAAAATATCTTATGTGGGACCGCAGAAGGAATATCAATCATCAGCTCCAGCGATTGGAAGCATAAAGAGTAATACCAGGCTACTCGCTCAAGGAGGTCTGTTGCCTGTGGATGTAATGCCCCAGTCAAACCCAACAATTGGAGGGGCGCCACTTTGGTCTAACACTGGTAATTATGAAACTTTTAGGAGTAACTACGATTTTAAATTTAATATGCAGGTTGATTTTCAAGATAGGGGATTTGGTCTGCCGGAAGAAATGGACCTTATCTTTAAGATGAAAGGAAAAGAGGATAAAGAAATAAACTTTACTAAAAGTCAGCTAATTCCTTGTGAGGTTTCTGAGGACAATAGAATTTGTGTAAAGATTGAACTCAGTATGGAGTTGGGGGGCAATGCCAGGAGTGTCGCGGATTATTTTGACTGGGATAAAGGAAATGCTAACCAAAATGAATTGATGGTGGAGGCGAAAGCGAGGTGGCTTGCTGGTTTTTTTGAGACAGAGAGAGAGGTAGAAAACCCTTGGACACCGTTATTTAATCTCTATGAGACAGCAACGTATGATAAAATTTGTAAGCATGGTCACAGTGGAAGACCAATTGCTTTTGGAAGAGGGGCGTTTTTAGATGTGCTTGCCGATGTTGCCGGTAACAACAGTAGCGATAAAGCGCAGTTTAGGTGCAATGATATTTCTCTTCCTTTTGGAGGGAACTTTGATTTAACAAAACCTCCTTATGGGCTTGGGGGTTTTAAACATGAGGAGCATGGTGACGGACAACACTTTGATGGCGCTTACTTTTATCTTGATAAGGCACTTCAGGGTAGTACTTCTAAGGATGAGTGGCGTTATAACCCAATAGGAAATGACCAGACAGTCGTGACGGCGTTTGTCGGTTTTGCAGGGGATATCAGGGAAATATATGACCTCACCACTGACGCTGGAGAAAACAGGGAAGCGTTGAGAGTGAAGTGTGATGGTGCCACTGGTGGTCTTGGGGTGAGCTGTGCTGTCTTAGAGGATAGTAGCTCTGATTATAAGGTGGCATCAATTGTAAAATTTTGCCAGATGGCGGCTAGCCGGAATGTCAATGTCATTGATGTTTGTACGAAGAAATTAACAGATGATAGGGATACTCCTAACCGAGTTATTAGTAATCTTCCTTTGATTGACCATCTAAAAATGTACTCTCGCTGGCTTAAAATAAATCGAAAAGGAATAAGAAAAATCACTGACAAAGGAAAGAGAGTAGTGATTGGTTTGACTAAAATGGGTAGAAACTCTGAGGGAATGGTAGTTTCTGGCGATACTTCTTTTAATATTTTAAAAACTGGATTGTGGGAGCAAAATGGAAATGCTTGGTTTAATGGTCTTGCGCTTCCTGTTTTAGATATTGGTGATGGTAGTAATGTTTTAGAGTCGCGCTCGATAAAATCATGGAATGAAGATGGAATTAAGCACTTGCCAGGTCACTTGGGGCATTTTCATATACAGAATTAATTAGAGAGGAAAGGGTTTAATATGCCTTGGTTATTTATAGTAGCTTTTTTTGCATCAAGTGAAGTTGCTCTTGCGAAGAGGTCAAAGCTTACGACAGAGGAAGCTATGAAAGTTGCTCGTTGCCCGGCTGATTACTATGAACCTGCTGTTGAAAAGGGAATTTTTTGTTGTCGCCCTAAGGGAAAGAGCTGTTTTGAAACGGTGAAGTGGGATTCTAAAATGAGTCAAGACATTGTAGGTTGGAGATACAACGATGGAGAATTAAGGGATGGTCTGACCCATGCTAAGACAACTTTGAATGGTAAACTTCACGGACCTGACGCTGGTATTTGGAGGATTGGTCAGCATAGAGAAGGTAGAAAAGTAGGGGCTTGGCGTTACTATTGGAAAAACAAAAAAGATAAGATGGTTTTTATAGCACAGATAGATTACGGAAAGAACGGAGAGAAGGCACTGGTAAAATATCCAGAAAAAAAACCAGGAGTGCCTGCTGGTGGAGTGAAGCTTGTTGAGCTGATCTATGGAGAACAAAGAGAGAGAATAAAGAAGAGAGGTCCGGCAGTTGGTATGGTGGATGTTAAAAAAGCAGGACTTGAAATAGTTTGCACAAAACCTAAGGATTGTAGTGAGGCCTATATGGTTTATGAACCAGATCGAATGATTATGATAAGAGATGAGGTCCATGCAGCAAGAGGCAAGTATGAAGGAAGAGTTCAACCTTACCCTGATGCCGATAAGACATATAGGTATTTTGAAGTTTATGATAAAATTGAGGATTGGTGTCAGGCGGGAGATGGCTGGATTTATTGCAAAGAGGGTTTTATAGAGCCATTTGAATATTTTAAAAATGGAGCAGGGGTTTCTATTAGTTTTAATGATAGGCTTTATGAGAAACCAGGAGATGGTTTTTCGATAGAGAAGGAACGTACAGTAGTTGAGTTAAAAAGTGGTGATACTGATTTTCATAGGCATATTAGACTGGTTAAGCTTTATGAAATTAAGAGAATAGATGGTGTTATGTGGGCGAAAGGCTCATTTGCTTTAATAAAGGAAGCTAAGCATATAAAGGATAACCTATATTACTCAGCAGGTCCGGGTTTAGGGGTATATAATGAAAAAATCGCAGTGGGAGACGTGATTTTAAAACAAAAGCCAGTGTGGTTTCCTCTGCATACTGACTCTGTTCACAGCTTTTCGCTTGGACGTTAATTTGTTCTCTACCATCTCTCTCAATTGTCTTGGTTGAGAGTTTCACTTTTTGTCTTGTTATCTTAGTTAAAGTTTTTTAATTACTCGCCGAAGGTATGCAAATAACCCCTAGGGGGTTTAAGTTCTTTGATCAAAAAGGATGGTTACTATGCCCTACCTTCTTCTTATCCTTGTCTTTTTTCTTAATCTCTCTAGAGTTTTTGCTAGTCATGAGTGCTCGGTGCCCATCAATCGTCATTGCAGTAGTGAGTACCACATCGTGAGTACAGTATCTGAACTGGAGAGCTATCTAAAGAGCCCCGCCGTTGACACTAGGGGAAGGCAAAAGAACTTAAAAGTTGACTTAGACCTTACCTACGAAACTCTCTCTTTAGGAGTTGCTTGTACTTTGAGAGTCAAAAGAGGAAATCGACTGGAAGCTAGTCAGGGCAACTTGTGTTTGAGTGCTAAAAACATCTTAATAGAAAACGATGTCCAAATATCATCGACTAAAAAGGTTTCCCTTTATGCTGAGGGTGCTGTTGAATTAGGAGCTTCTGCTCGAATTGAAGGGCATCAAGTGATCATAGAGTCCCAGAGAAAGGTGAAGCTCGCTAAAGGTAGTGTTTTAAATGCTATTTTCGCTATTGATTTAAAAACCAACCAATCTTCTTCTTTGAATGAAGGGATTTCACTAGAGAAAGAGAGCTCTCTGCGTGCTCAAAAAATTAGAGTTTCCTCAAGCGCTTCTCTTAGTGTTTCAGCGCTGAGTTCTCTCTCTTCAGAAAATCTTTCTTTTCAAGCTCAATTTTGTGAAGTCTCCGATAGAGCTGTGATTCAAAACCTTAGGGGGCGAGTGGTTTCCAGAACCACTCTGGGGAGCTGCCTTAAGTCTTTGCCAGGCGATTTTGATCTTAGAATCAATAAAAATCGAAACGAACTTCACCAATACGAATTCTTCGTCTCTGGACTTAAAAAGGGGCAAAAAGTCTTCTTTCGCCTGGATGGAGGAGCACTCTTGGAAGAAAGAAAATTCACTCGCGAGATCGATCAATTGGGAATTCATCTGGTCGAAGCGATTGTTTTAGATCAAAGGGGACGCTCTCAAAAGCTGCAAAGAGAAGTCAGGGTCAAAAGAAAGAGGGAGAAAATCCCCGTTGGTAAAGTTATCGATTTTTATTTTCACCATAAAAAAAGTGGTGAGAATTTAACGGGCACTTTTAATGAAGAAGAGATAACTCTTTATGCCGTCAAAGAGAAACCGGGACTCTATCTGTGGTTAACGGATCAAATACCTCCTGGGGCGAGGGGAGAGCTTAGTCTTTCTCAATACCAAGGGAGTTTAAGCTTTGGCGAGAAACCTCAAATTAATAACTCTCTTAATTATCTAACTAGTGAATTAGAGACCCTTAAGAGAAATGTGAAAAGAACTCCCTCTTCGGATTTCTCTATCCAAGAATTTGAGTTTCAGCTTTCTTCTCTAATTGATGAATTTAAGGTTTACCTGCTCACTGTAGATCCAGAGAACTTAAAGGAGATGGCAGATTTTTATGCAGCTAATAAAATGAACTCTCAAGTTAAAAGGGATTCGTTTTTAATCGAGCAAAAGAATCACAACCCTTCTCATTCTCGTGAAGACGTTGTCACTGAGGCATCCATCAATGTTATGAATGGAGCTGCTTTGGCGATCTTGGGAATGGAGAATGTGATTCGCCTTAGTCCCTTGATGACCAATCCTCGATCAAGTAATCAAATGGTTTCGGGTCCGTGGGCGTTGAGTGCTTTGGTCACTATGTGGGAGGGATATAGGAAGTGGAATTATAATGTTTCTTCTCTTTACCACTTTACTCAATACGCTAATGGATCACTGGTGAGTGGTGTGGTTGTGGATCGTTTTGCCTTAATGCCTACGCGAATGACAGCAAAGTATTTGTCAACATCGACCGCGACGACGGAGGTGCAAAGAAATATTTTAAAAACGATTGAGGAGGGGAAAAAATCTTTAGAAAGGTACAATGCCTCTATCGAAAAGGTGAACTCAGCTTTTGAGACTTATGGTTTTTCAACTCGGATCGGAGCTCTTAGTATTATTGAAGTGCCAGTGGGTGCCTATGGTGAAGTGGGTGCTGATTCCCAGTATGTGACAGTGGCTCTTATTTCTTCAGAGCATGGAGGGGTGATATTGGAAGAAACTGAAAACTCTCAAGGGAAAAAGGGATTTAAAGTTTCTTCCGGTCACGTTCAAAATGTAACTCTCTCTTTTAAATACTCCCATAAATATATGGGAGAGTTTGAAAAAGAGGCTTCAATAGGTGTTTATGCGACAGATTCCTGTACACATGGTGGGAAACTTCACGAAGATGGATCGTGTGATTGGGCCCTACCCGAAATTCGAAACGCTTCTTCTGAAGTGGTTTATCTCGCTGGTTATGGCAGTAGCGGTACAGAACTGCCAGGGCCACCGACTACTTGTAATGGCCTTTACATAGGGGTGCACGTATTGGCCGTTAAAAATATTCGGTATACCTATGATTGTTATCAACCTGAGCTTCAAACCTATGCTCCTCAGATGGCCGGTACTACTGCAGGAATATACTCTTGTCATCCTGGAGATAATGGCTGGGAGGTTCGATTCATGTCGACAGGAGCTTCTAGTGAAATAGCGAGATGCCGAAACCCAGAGGGTGAAATGGTGGAAATGCCGCTTTAAAAAAACAAATACTGCAAGCACTAGAAGACAGAAGACCAATTGACTTCTCACTGGGGGCTGATAGACAAAAAACTTTTTTCTTGCTAACTATTGCCTCAATTTCTTTGAGGGACTCTTATGAATTCTAGTCGATTGGGCCTTTTGAAAATGGTGGTTATTTTGCTTTTTTGCTCCCATGGTTATGGGGTGGAGAAAAGCTTAGATGACGACCTCTTAGAACTTATTAAAAAAAATCAATTAAAGGCCCTGACGGCTCCGGTGAGGAGCCCGAGAGAGATCACCAAGCTTGGGGCCATGTTGTTTCACGAAACGGAGCTGAGTGGTCCTCGCAATATCAGCTGCGCGGATTGCCACCACCCACGTTTGGGCACCAGTGACGCCCTTCCCTTTTCGATTGGCCAGGGAGGACAGGGGCTCGGATCGAGGAGAACTCAGAACGGGGCCGGAGTGGTGAGGAGGAATTCTCCCCATTTGCTCAACTTGGGTCACCCGGAGATGACCCATATGTTTTGGGATGGGCGCGTTTTTCGAGACCCTCTAACGGGATACCTCCAAACCCCTGAGCCCGGGCTTAACGGTGAGGGTCCCCTTTACAAAGACATTGCCCAGACGTTTTCCATGTCTTTAAGCGTTCAGGCCATCTTTCCTATCGTGGATGCACTGGAGATGAAGGGAGCGAGTGGCAATGAGATCGCTGAGGCCCAAAACAATTTTGAGGCTTGGCGGGCCGTTGTCAAAAGATTAACGACGGGGAGCAAGGCCCACAGATACCTCCCCCGGTTGCAAAAAGCTTATCCGACAGCTCAGCAGTTTCATATTGGCCACGTGGGAGAGGCCCTCGGCTCTTTTATTAAGGACTCCTTTGTCTTGCTAGACACACCCTACGATCGCTACCTCAAGGGCGATAGCACCGCTATGACAGAAGAAGAGAAAAAGGGCCTTAAGGTCTTTTTGGAGGGTGGTCAGTGTATCCGTTGCCACGATGGTGTTCACCTTTCCAATTTTAAATTTGAATCAGTTGGCACCCCTCAAGTGACCTGGGAAAAAATTCCGGTCCCCTATGATGAAGGGCGTTTTGAAGTCACAAAAAAGAGAGAAGATCGTTTTAAATTTAAAACTCCCACTTTAAGAAACTTGGCGCTGACTGCCCCTTATATGCACTCTGGCGTTTTCCAAACCCTTGAAGAGGTGGTTGAGCACTACGATCATCCTCAGCGCAGTCTTGAGCGCTATACATTGCAGGCCTTTAATGGAGCCCCCTATCACGACCGCTTTGTTTTAGACACGGATGAAGAGCGAAATAAGCTTAGGATTGAACTTATCTCGATCGATGAAGTACGCCGCGGAACCCATTTAACCGCGAGGGAAAAAGAGGGCCTGGTTCAGTTTTTGAAAACGGGACTGCTCGATTACCGTATGCAAAGGGGAAGAAACTAGGGGCAAACTTAGATTTAGGAAGCGATTTGATCGCTCATTTTTGAGACAAAGGAAATGATGTCATTGATTGTTTTCATCTCAGCCATTTTTTCGACCGGAAATTCTATCGTAAAATTTTTTTGAAGCTCTTGGTAAAACTCTAGCATATCCATTGAATCGAGCTCAAAGAACTCCCTAAATTCAGCAGATGGGTTGAGTTTTTCTGCGGGGCTCTCGGTCGAAATTTCACACAAGATATTGTAGATAGTCTTTTGCAATTCCATACATTTTCTCCTTAGATATTTTGTTTTTTTAGAACCACGGTGGTATTGATGCCGAGCATGCCAAAAGAGTTACTTAATAAATAATCGATCTTATCTACTTTGCGAGCTTCTTTGGTCACGAGATTGGCATAGGGACAATTGGGATCCAAGTCTTCCATATTTAAACAATGATGAATCATTTGGTCTTTGATCGAGAGAATGTTGGCGGCTATTTCTAGCGAGCCAGCAGCGCCCATGCAGTGACCGATATGCCCTTTGGTGGCGTTGACGTGAGCTTTGTAATTGGTTCCAAAGACCTTGGTGACCGATTGGTATTCGGTAATGTCGCCGGCGGGTGTGCCGGTGGCGTGTAAGTTAATGAGATCCACTTCCGATGAATAGATCTTCGCTCGTTTGAGGGCCTCGGTCATACATTCGGCCTGTCTTTCAGCATTGGCGACGGTAAAACTTGTCGCATCGGTTTTGATGGAATAGCCTGCAATTTCACCATAGATTCTTGCTTTTCTTTTGAGAGCGTTGTCCAATCGCTCGAGAACGAAGAGCGCCCCTCCCTCGGAGACGACGATCCCATTTCTATTTTTATCTAGCGGTCTGGAGGCCTCGGTAGGATTTTTATGGGAGGCCAATGCGTTGAGGGATTTAAAGGAAGCAAAGTTGATAAAAGATTGAGCACTTTCTGAAACACCTCCAGCAATGGCGTAGTCCACTTCGCCTAGCTTTAACATTTGGGCCCCATAGATAAGACCCAGGTTTCCAGCGGCACAGGCCCCTCCCAAAGTCATATGAGGACCTGTCAGGGCATGGGATAGACAGACTTCTCCAGCGGGAGCGTTAGATATAATTCTAGACATATGATAGGGAGACCAACCTCTGATGCTTGAAAGGTTTTTAACCAGCGGAGTGGTTTCGTGGCTAGTTTCCACTGAACCGTGTTCGGTGATGCCGAGATAAACACCTATTTTATCTCGATTGGATGGTGAAACGGTGACGCTGGCATCGCCTAGAGCTTCACCGGCACAATAGGTGGCAATAGAGCCGGCCCTGGTTCCGTTGCGAAGCTTTTTCTCATTTGAATGTTTGCTGTGATCAAAGTGACAAAGTCCTGCCGGCGTTTTTCCAAGATGTTCTATTTCTGTTTCTTGAATGCCCGAGCGCCCTTCTAGTAAACCGCGTCTGAACTCTTGAAGGTTATTTCCTAGCGAACAGGTTAGCCCTACACCTGTAATGACAATCCGGTGATCCATTTTATTTTTTCTCCGAGAACAATGTTTTTTACTACGCAAAGGCAGTGCTTTTTTCGTTCTTTATAGATGTGGTGTTTTTTATTTTGATTTTTCAACTGTCTAAAACTTATGAAGAGAAACCATGTCTAGATACCATGTTATAAAATTTATTTCTCTTGATCTTATATCTCAATACCCTGGTAACTCTTGCCGTTTTTTCTTTTTGAGGTATTGAGCTTGCTACAATTTTTATAGTTTTAAGACATAGAATTTTTAGTGACTTCGGAGGTTTTTGTTGCAGTGTTTGGATAAATTAAAAATATTTATTTTAAACTCTCCCTACGAACAAAGCCGCAATGAGTTCGTTTGGGACTTGTTTGCTAAAACCATGTCCATGAAACTTAAAGGATACCTCAACGATTATCCTCTTCCCGCTCTGCCAATTGATACGACAGACTTTGTCTCGAAAAATATAGTTATTTGTGATTACCAAGAGAAAAAGCTTACGCCTATTATGGGTTATAAAACAGTTCATTACTCGGTGTGCGAAAAGTTTGCCATACCTTTTCCGGCCATTTCCATTGCCGAAAAAAGTGTGAAGCCTCAGTGCTTAAGCGAAATAAAAAAAATAGTGAATTCAAATTTAAAAAGAGGGCTGGATATCTCTTATGACTGCTCGTGGACGGTTCTTCCCGAGATTCGCCAAAATGAGATACTGGCGATGAGGCTTTTTGAGTTGATGGCCGCTTTGTTAGTCCATTACCATGGTGATTCGGCTTTAAATTGTCCGGAGTGGATAACTTGTGGGATGCGCCGTTTTAAAACAGATCGCTTTTTTGGCAAGTTGGGGTTAAGAGCAATTTCTGATCAACCCGACTTTAAGCATCCTTCGCTCGTTCAAGCAGATGCGGTTATGATGCATCTTGAAAATTACTCTCCCTACGCAGAAAAAATCGCGTCCCAGTATAAATCGTTTTGGGTCAATAGGATTGACCTTTCCCCCGAAGAGTCGATTGAGTTTATCAGTGAAGAGCTAGCTGTTTAATCGCTTGATGGTTAAAGGTGATTTCGATTTGGCAATGGGAGTCACCACGGTGAGAACACTTTAAGATTTTAACGACAGAAGGATCAAATCCTGCATAGACAGGCATAGAAGCAAAAACTCCTGCTTTGGCAACGGAGAGGTAATAGCTGCCTAATTTTTTGGTTTTTAAGATATTAGTGACTTCTTCATTGTCCTTTATATTGATAATGCAAAAGTCTTTTTTCATCTTTTGTATTATGTAGTGGAAATTGGAATCGTAGTGAAGAATTTTTTTATCCTCAATGACTTGCTCGTAAACGGCACTGGGTGTTGGGCTCAAAGAGAGAGCTTGTCCCAAATGGTTGTTTTTATTTGTTGTAAAAGAATATTTCCCCATTTCAAATAAATCTTTTTCTGTAAACCCTCCTCTTTTAACTAAATAGTCACATAAGTCGACAATGAATCGATTGTTGATATTTTGATTGGGATCGAGAAAAAGATCATCTCTCATTTGAAAGTGGTTTAAGAGAGCCTTTTTGTATTCTCTACCGCGTATGCCGGCTACATATTCGATTATATTAATAACTGTTCTTCGTTTTCCAAAAGCGCCAACTTTGTATTTATGAGGTAGTTCTGGTTCATCATTAAAATAATTTCTTGTTAAAACTCGGTAGTCAATACTTCCATTGAATAAGGCACTGTAAGGAATCCCAAGTCTTTTAACAAATTCAAGACAACGGTCTGCTGGAAGAGGACCGCGCTTGGCCTTTAATCGGCAGAAGTGATTTCCTGTAAAACCTAGCAATTCGGCTATTTGATTATGATTGAGAAATAGGGAAGATTGAATTTCAGAGATAACTTCCCATACTTTGTTGTGCTTGTTTTCGGGAAAGATATTAAGTAAGCGATTTTGCATAGTTGTTATTTTATTACTAGAGGATGAATAGTCATGTCTATTCTTTAGTATTAGATAGGGCAGGCCTTATAAATGTAAACAAACTTTTCTCCTCCATTGTGCAAACACTCGAGTTTTTTAGAGCTAACGTTAGGACCTATGAAGCCTTGGAGGCAAGTCTTTATCAGATTGGTTAAAGCGTTTCCTAAGAAGTGATCTTTAAGGTAAAAATTCCTGTCGACGTGTTCTTTGGGATAGTAGGATAGAGTAATACTATTCGTTGTTTGGCATAAATCTTCCACTTTATAGCAGTGGTTTTGGTCGTATTGATTAGAGTTGTCGACCCACTTCACTAAGCGCTCTAGCCCTTGCGAGGTATCGTAGGTGCGAGGCATGTGACTGTGCACGATGTCTTGGTTAAATAATTGTGAGTAATAGTCGAATTCTTTTTGGTTCTTCAGTCTTCCTTTCATTCGAGAGTATTGCACCAACCGCAAGTTAAACTCTAAATTGATAGGATTGTTGATATTGACGAAATGGATAGGGTCTATTTTTATTTCTTTGCAAAATTGATTGAAAATATCTTCACCCCAACATTTTTTGAAATACTGAATGTGAAGGTAAGCAATCCTACCTGATGTAAGGAGGTTCTCTTTTT
Source organism: Bacteriovoracaceae bacterium (assembly GCA_965206965.1). Lineage (GTDB taxonomy): Bacteria > Bdellovibrionota > Bacteriovoracia > Bacteriovoracales > Bacteriovoracaceae > CBDBLK01. The sequence continues at coordinate 2,029,422 of OZ242254.1, forward strand.
GAGGAATTGTTTTTTTAAAAAAATCAGGACAGTCGGCTGCTCTGTTTTCAATGATTCCCGAGCACAGGGACTCATATTCGAGGTTAAAAGATTCACAGATATTAAACCATGTATCGGCGTGTATATCTCTTTTGCCGTTTAAGAGCCTTGAGCAATACGCTGTTGAACAGCCCATCTTTTTAGCGAGCTCTGTTTGCGATAGCTCTTCAGATTTGAGGAGATAACGCAATATGTTGACAGCTGAATTTCTCGAGTTCTTCATTTAGACCGTTTTCCAAAATAGAGTGTTAAAAATCAAAGTTAATTTATGCTCGAATAATATAATTTTATTTATGTAATATTTGTATAATTTAGTGATAACATTTGGCAAATAAGGGTTTTTACTCGGTGTTTCATGTAAAAATTTACCTGCCGTACTAGAGGCTATTGACGCTTGGTGACTGAAGCTTCCTTGGTAGGTTTTAGACCAATGAGTTGTGAATAATTCTTAAATCATCTCACATTTTTCATTTCTGAAAGATTTGTTACTACTTTTATGCTTCTATCCTTTTAGCCTAGATTTTTTAGTACTATTGCAGGAGAAAAAAATGACACTTTAACTTAATCGATTGAAATGCAAGAGAAGATAATGACTGATGAATTTGGGCTTAGAGTTGGAATGGTGATTCGGTCTATTAGGGAAGCAAATAGAGATCCTCAGGTAAAAGTCGCTTCCTTGTTGGGAAAGGATCAAAGTCAGATCTCTCGGATAGAAAGGGGCTTAGAGGATATTAGATTTGGTGAAATTAATAAGCTTTGCCACTACTTTGGAATCAGTATGGTCGATTTTGTGGCTAGGGTAGAGTACGGGAAATTATCAGAAGGGCCAATACAGTAGTAAGCGTGAATCATTTTATCCTCATGAGTTATACACCTACTTCTTTGAGCCAAATAGATAAAATAGAGGAGTCAAAGTAATGAACATTTTAATTTGCGAAGATAAGTTGGAATTAGTTGGTTCACATATTACTTCACTTCAGAAAGTTTTTAATCCTTCAACTTTTGATTATGCTGAAGATGGGCAAAAGGCGATTGAAAAAGTTAAATCTTGTGGATACTCCTATGATTTGATTTTGTCTGATTACGATATGCCTGAAGCGACAGGCTTAGAAGTCTACAATTGCGCCAGAGAGCAAGGCCTAGAAGTTCCTTTCGTTCTGTGCTCTCCGTCATCCAAGATTCCCGGCGCTGAAGAAATTAAAGATGAAGATGAGGATTTCTTTTGCTTAGCGGGTCCTTATGACTCCAGTGACTTAAGAAAAATTGTCGATAGCATTACCGCTGATGTCTGCCTTTAGAGGCCATCAGAAGCTTATAAATAGCCAAAATTCCCTCTTAATCTAGCAGACCGGGCTTTCTGCCAGGAGCCAAAATCATTTTTGATGGCTTTGACTAGCAATCAGTCGTGTTCATCCTATTGAGAGCGTAGTAGCCTTGGCCATTATGGAATTTGGTAGGGGGACTTTTCAGTTCACAGAGTCGATTTATCCCTTTGGTCAGGTGAAACTTGGCCATCCACAGCTTGGGCGAAGAGTTTTTTTAGGCCTTCCTCAATGGGGAATCCCCGCTTGGCGAGGTCGACTTTACTCAACCGATTGCCCTGTCAGAAACTTTTTAAAAGAGTACTCAGAGCGTTTAGATTGTGTTGAGGTCTCTTCGACTTACTATTCAGAGGTCGATCAACAGACCGTTATCAAATGGAGAGATACTGTCCCTAAAGGGTTTAAGTTTCTTCCCAAGTGGCCAAAATTGATTACCCATGAGAGCCGTCTTCTCCACTGTCAAAATGAAATCCGCACTTTTCTAACGAATATGGAAATCTTAGCCGATTCTTTGGGGACATCGATTCTCCAACTCCCTCCCTCTTTTTCTCGCGACTACACTCGCGAGCTCTATCATTTTTTGTGTCAAGTTCCTCAAGGCTTTCCTTTAGCGATTGAGTTTCGTCACAGCAGTTGGTTTGAAAACCACCGGCTTTACAAAAGACTTGAAGACTATCTGGTTGAGCGCAATATTGGGATGGTCTGCAGTGATACGCCGGGAAGGAGGGATGTTTTTCACTTGAGTTTTACAGGAAACCAAAACGTCATTCGTTTTCTTAGTGATGAGCAGAAGGTCCACGATGAGAAAAGGTTGCAGGTTTGGAGGGACTGGCTGGAGGGAGAGGCCCACTCCTCAGAGAAAGGGGGGGATTTTTACTTTGTCCTTCATCGTCCGGGTAATGATCTCGTTCCAGACTTGATTCCTTTTCTTTCCCCAGAGAGCTACCAGAAAATACAAGAACTTTTAGCAAATCCTCAGCAGAGTCTTTTTTGAGGAAGAAGTAGTTTTTTTCTCTTTGGTTCGTTATAACATCTTTGGAAGGAGAAGCTCTATTTGATAGGGCCTAAAAGGAATATTGAAAATGAGTAAAAAAAAGGTCATGTTTTTATGCACGGGTAACTCTTGTCGCAGTCAGATGGCGGAAGGCTTCGCTCGTTATTTGAAGGGTGATTTTATAGAGGCTTTTTCTGCGGGAACAAAAAAGCATGGTCTCAACCCTTATGCTGTCCGGGTTATGAAAGAAGAGGGGGTTGATATCTCTCATCAAATCTCTAAGACCGTGGATGAACTCCTTGTCCGTGAGTTTGATTTAGTGATCACAGTTTGTGGGGATGCCCATGAGAATTGTCCTTTTTTTCCTGGAGCTAATGTCAAGCATGTTGGCTTTGAAGATCCCCCTCGACTGACTGAAGGGATACAAGATGAACAGCAGGTTCTCGAGGTTTACCGTAGGGTTAGGGATGAAATAAAAAGTTTTATAGAAAGACTAGAGCTACCTTAAGTAAAGGTGTGGGGGCAGAAGGTGTCATCGAATCAAAAGCATGAGTTTTCACAGTATATTGCCGAGTTTATTGGAACTTTTTTTTTAGTTTTTTTTGGTTGTGGGACCATTATTTTGGCTCAAACGCAACCGGACTCTGTCCACGGCTTTAGCATTCCCTTGGTTTTTGGGGGCACTGTTTCGGTGATGATTTATGCTGTCGGACATATTAGTGGAGCTCACTTTAACCCTGCTGTGACGCTGGCCTTTTGGTCAGTTCGAAAATTTCCGACTTTTAGGATACCTGGCTATCTCCTTTCCCAGTTTTCAGGGGCCATTGTGGCCAGTGCTCTTCATTGGGTCATTTTAGGGAGGGGTGGGCATCAATTTGGAGTTTCTGGGTTTGAGCTTTCTTTGGGGGCAGGTCTGAGTCTCGAAGTCATTCTTTCCTTTTGTTTAATGTTTGTCATTGTGGCGGTTGCCACTGACTCTAGGGCGGTGGGAGAACTCGCTGGCATTGCTATTGGGACGACTGTTTCCGTCTGCGCTTATTTTGGTGGCCCTCTTACGGGAGCCTCGATGAACCCCGCTCGAAGCTTGGGTCCTGCTTTACTCAATGGAGACTTAAGTCAGATGTGGGTGTATTGTTTGGGACCTTTGCTAGGAACTGTTCTGGCGGCTTTTATTTACCAGCGGATTAAGTGTCCGAGTGGGAGGGGAGGAGATCACGGTTGCTGTTAGTTCTAAGGTAGTGAATCGAAAAAACCGGCGGCTTCAAATTCCCTTTTTCAACCACCGATTTCATGTGTTGGCCCAAGTTGCCTCTGTCTTTTCAGTTTAAATTTCACACAGTTCTTTTGTAAGGTGGATCTTCTTACATTCACTTACTAAAATTTAAATATCTCTTGCTTAATATTCTTATAACCGCTTGTAACTAAAAGGACTTGAAAAGGAAGGTTGAGCGTTTAAGATTTAAGTAGAGAAGTTTAATAAATAGATTGGCCGTTGAGTCTATTCGTTTTTTAATCAAGACCTTTTCTTTGTAGGAACAATCTTTCAATGATTGAGCTAGTGATGATGTCTAAAATGATGAGTGTTTTGAATTTATTGTTTTCAAGCTTATGATAGAGGGTATGGTCAATGTAGTTTATTTAGGAACAGATAGAAGATATCTCGGGATTCTGGAGAAGCGTTTTCAAAAAGAATTTCCTGAGACAAACTTCAGTTTTTTTCAAGTCTGGAGAGATGAGTATTCAACTTTTCAAAGCGTTATTGTTGAGATAGCTGATAAGAACCCTCGAATACTATTCCTCGACTATACCTTGGAGACAAAAAAAGTTCTCACAGTGGCCAGGACGGTAGTTAGGGTTCTTCCCAATTTAATGTCCGTTATTGGACTGTGGGATTACCCTGCGGCCAAGGAATTTATTAGTGAGGGAAATATTACTGGAGTTCCTGTTAGTCATATTAAGGGGGTTGAAGTCGGTTCGGTTGTTCTTCATGCGATGTTTCTTTTAGATCGAGAGGGAGTTGATTTAGAAAAGTGGGCCAAAGCTGAAGTTTATGATGGCTTAGTTCTGCCTTTTGTTCACCAGATGAAGGTTGGGTTTATTACAAAAAAATACCTCCATGTTGAACATGATCTAGTTCCTCTAAAAAGTTCTTTTACTTTAAAGACTTGGTTTTCAAAAGATTGGCCGATTAAGTACTACACCCATGCCCGAGAGATTGATGAAAATTTTTACTATCACTTTCAACGTTCTTCAGATTTTAAGTTTATCTATCGTCCGGCATTGGGAAAGAAAAAAGATTTAAGTAAAAAAGAAATTGAATGGGGTGAAAGGCATCAAAAAGAGACTGAAGAATTGAGAATGAAGAAAGTTGCTGATTGGTTTAAAAGTTTCCCCAACGAAAATCATCCCAAACGAACAAAGCTTATGATTATAGACTCTGAACTGAGTATCGTAAAGCAGGCGGATAGACCCTTAGACGAATACCCTTTTAGTGTTCGTTTTTATAAAGAAATTGATGATTTTGGAAAGATTATTCGACGAGTGAAGGCCGGTATCATTTGTTTTCAATGCTCCCAGAGCAATGAGGGAGAGGAGCAAAAAGTTATCGAGCAAATTAAGAGTATTGATGGTTATTCCCCTTTTGTTTTAATTTTTCACTCAAAATCTTCTTCTGAAAAGTTAAAAGAACAATTGAGTTATGAGCGAGTGATAGCTTACAGAAAAAAATTTGATCTAGAACAACTCCTAGAGTTCTGTCGTCTCTACGAATCGCGAGAGGGAAGAGATAAAACTCACAATCCTGCTCGAAGCTATCATAAAAAAGAAGAAAGGGTTTATCCTCCTAAAGATGCACCTGAAAGTTATGTGGAGTATCATATGGGAGCTGAAATTCGCGAGTTAAGTGAAACCTATGTGAAGTTTCAATGTTGGGAGACTTTGCCGGAGAGGTCACTTTATACTGTGGAATGGCCTATCTCCATGGTTTTGACAGTAGTCGATGAAATTGTTGAGGAGGACTGGAAGAAGGAGGGGATGAAGCAATACAGGGCCTTAATTCATTGTGTTGGAGAGAGGGAATTGGCTTCTTTAAGAAGAGCGGTCAATCAAGTGATTCAAGAAAAGATGGATGCTGAACAAACTTGAGGAACAGACACTATTCAGAGGAATGAAAAAAAGGAACGTTAAGCTTAGCTTTGTATTATCACTCTTCTTCAATAAGGACTTTTTTCTTTTTCATCTCATTGTGGCGAACACCAGTATTGATATGTTTGAAGAGCGCTTCTTCAGTAGCTTTCGGTAGTTTCTCAAAGGAAATACCTATTTTAACTTCGTTAGTCGTGTTGCCAGTAATATCTTTTTGCTCCCAAAGTCCAACCACTTTGGCCCTAGGGATTGTGTATTTTGTTTGATTAAATTTGAGGGTGCAGTTTCTAAAAACTGTGTCTTTTTCAAAATGGTCCCGAGTGTCGGCTTTTATGCAAAAGCTGGTTCCTCCCGCCGAGATGTCGAGTCCATTAAATATATTTTCATTGTCAATTTTGAATTGAATTTTGTGAAATGAGCAAGCTTCTAAGCGGTAGTCCGTGCGTTGTTGTGTTTTATAGATGTCGTCTTTGAGATAAATCCAATATTTTTTTGTTTCTTGGTCATAGTGAAACTTAGTGTAAGTGAAATACTGAAATTTTCCTTTGCCTATTTTTAGAAAAATATTTTTATTAGCGTGTTGGCTGATGGAGAGCTTAGAGAGAAGTCCACCTTGGGGAATAAGCATGAGTCGTTTTGAGTCGATGTCAGCGTTTTCGACTTGATACTCTTCAATTTTACTTTTGCCGGTGGTCCAAATTGTAATCAGTATTTTTTCTATGGCAGATTTTTCGAGGATAGTGAGAACTTCTTCTTCATCGATCGTGAGAAAATAATGTTTTTGATTAGCGTTTTTACTATTGTGCATCATTGTTTTTCTATAGGGCAGTTGGACGTTATGAAAACGTAAGTATTTAATAGTATAGGGTTTGACTTATTTTAATCTAAAAACTAGATCAGTAAAAGAGACTCTTTGCTTTCTCGTTAAAAATTACTGGAGTCTGTGGCCCATCATAAAAAATGACAAAAACTTTTTCCCGAGGCATACTTGCGCGTTTTAATGGTATAGATGCGCTATGGAGAGAGAACCTGTGAAAGATGCAGCACCTAAGACAATATTCTTAAAAGATTACCAAAAGCCTAATTACACTATTTCTCAAGTTGATTTGGTCTTTGACCTCCACGACACCCAAACTCGAGTCAGTTCAACTCTGCAAATTTCTCGAGTTGAAAAAGAAAACAAGACACCCTTAGTTTTAAATGGAGAAGAGCTTAAATTAATTGACCTTAGGGTTGATGGAAGAGAATTGAGTGAAAATGAATATCATTTAGGAGAAGATTGTCTTCAAATTTCTCAAGTCCCAGAATCTTTTACTCTGGAAATAGAAGTCGAAATTAACCCTACGGCCAATAAGGCCCTCGATGGCCTGTACAAGTCAGGTGATATTTTCTGTACTCAAAATGAGCCGGAAGGCTTTAGGCGCATAACCTATTTCATTGACCGTCCCGACATCATGGCCAAGTACACGACCAAGATTATTGCTGACAAAACCCAATACCCGGTTCTTTTATCGAATGGTAACCCGACAGAAAAGGGGGAACTGGACGATGGTCGTCACTGGGTTTGTTGGGAAGACCCTTTTCCCAAGCCTAGTTATCTCTACGCTTTGGTGGCTGGTGATTTGGGTTTTATCCAAGATAGCTACACGACTCAAAGTGGAAGAGTGATTGACTGCCGAATCTATTGTGACAAGGGTAATGAGTCTAAATGTCACCACGCTATGGAGTCGCTTAAGAAGTCTATGCGTTGGGATGAAGAAACGTTTGGCCTCGAGTACGACTTAGATATCTATATGATTGTGGCCGTCGACTCATTTAATATGGGAGCTATGGAGAATAAAGGTCTTAATATCTTCAACTCGGTTTTTGTTCTCGCCAATGAGAAAACGGCTACTGATAGCAATTTTCTTGGGATTGAGTCAGTGGTGGGGCATGAATATTTTCACAACTGGACAGGAAATCGAGTCACGTGTCGAGACTGGTTTCAGCTAACATTGAAAGAAGGCTTAACGGTTTTTCGTGATCAGGAGTTTTCGAGTGACTTGAATTCGCGAACAGTTCAGAGAATTCAAGATGTCGCGGGATTGAGAAGTGTCCAGTTTATGGAGGATGCCGGACCGACCGCTCATCCGATAAAACCTAGTCAGTATATGGAAATCAATAATTTTTATACCGCTACGGTTTATGAAAAGGGCGCTGAAGTCATTCGTATGGTGCGTACTTTTTTGGGGAAAGAGGGTTTTAGAAAGGGGATCGATCGCTACTTTGAGCTCTTTGATGGGCAGGCCGTGACGACGGAAGATTTTTTAAAGGCGATGAGTGAAGCCAACGATAACTACGACCTCTCTCAATTTGAGCGTTGGTATCATCAGGCGGGGACCCCCGAGGTTAATATTAAGTACTCTTACGATGGAGCCAGTAAGACCTTTCAACTGGATATTGAACAACGTTGTCCGGCGACACCAGATCTGGAAGATAAGCTTCCTTTTCACTTTCCACTAGGGATCGGTTTATTAGATCAAAAGGGAGAGGAGATTGAGCTGGATTTAAAAGAGACAAAGTCTTTACAGACAGATTTAGATCGAGGGTTTCTCCACATTAGAAATCAGCGAGAGACTTTTGTTTTTGACAATGTAGAACAGGAACCGGTTCTCTCAGTTAACCGAGGATTTGCGGCTCCCATTAAAATTGAGGCTCCTTATCGTGTTAAAGAGCTGGCCTTCATTTTGGCTAACGATAGCGATGAGTTCAATCGCTATGAAGCCGCTCAAACCTTAGCTTCTCGGGTAATCGCTGCTGGTTTAGAGGAAGTTGAAAAAGGTAAAAAAGTTGAAGAGTTGAGTTTGGATCCTGTTTATGTTGAGGCCTATGGCAAGCTTCTTGAGGATCAATCACTCGACCCAGCGTTAAAGGCGATGATTTTATCTATTCCGGGAGAAGGTATTCTTCATCAAAGTCATGACCCCATCGATTTTCAGGCTATTCACGAAGTGAGAGAGGCCGTCATAACTTCTTTAGCTAAGAGCTATCGGGAACTATTAACTGGGATTTATGAAGCTAATCGTTTGGGTGAAAAGTACGCCCTTGATCCCGTCAGCATTGGAAAGCGTTCTTTGCGAAATTGTTGCTTGAGCTATTTGACTAAAATAGGCGACGCTTCTGTTATTGACTTGGGTAAGAGGCATTTCTATGAAGCTTCCAATATGACTGATGAAATGGCTGCGTTGAGTATTTTGCAGCAAATTGATTGCCCTGAAAGAGTCGAAGTCTCGAAGGCCTTTTTTGAAAAGTGGAGACATGAGACTTTGGTTATGCAGAAATGGCTTTCGGCTGAAGCTAGTAGCTCAGTGCCGGGTGTTTTTGAAAGGATTATGGAACTAGAGAGCTCTGAGGTTTACGATAAAACTGTACCGAATCTCGTTCGAAGTATCTGGGGTGCTTTCGCTAGGAATTTTATTTATTTTCACCATGAAAGCGGGCAAGGCTATAAGTTGATGGCTGATAAAATTGTTGAGCTTGATAAGTTGAATCCGCAAATCGCTAGTCGATTGGCTTCTAGCTTTAGACTTTTTAAGAAATTGCAGCCTGCCCAAAGAGAAAGAATGCAAGAAGAACTTATGCAGATAAAAGAAATTCCTCATTTGTCTAAAAATGTTTATGAAATTATTTTTAAAACTTTAGATCAGCAATGAAAGATAAACTGCAAATTTTTCTTCCAGGAATACTACTGGCAGCGACAGGAGTCGGGGCTGGTGATTTAATTACGGGAACTTTGGCAGGAGTTCACGTGGGCTTAGTTTGCATCTTCGCTCCCCTCTTTGGGGCCCTTTTGAAATACTCTCTCAATGAATCTTTGGCCCGTTATCAGATTGCTACTGATAGGACATTGCTTGAAGGTTGGATTTCTCATTTTGGTCGTTTTTTTCATTTGATTTTTATTATTTATCTTTTTATTTGGTCTTACTCTGTTGGCGGGGCCCTCATCAGTGCCTGCGGGGTAGCCATGGATGCTATTCTTCCTCTTGGGGATTTTAAAACATCTAAGATTATATGGGGCATTATTCAAAGCTTACTAGGGTTGGCGATTGTTTTTTGGTTTGATTACGATAAATTTTCTAAAATTATTAGTTTTCTCATCGGCATTATGTTTGTCGGTGTGATCATCACAACTCTCTTTTTGCTTCCTTCCTTGGATTTGTGGTCACAGTCGTTTGTCAATTTTTCTCTCGATGATAGAAGCCTCAATTGGATTGTTGGCAGTATTGGTGGAGTGGGGGGAACATTGACGATTCTCTCTTATGGCTACTGGATTCGTGAAGACAAGCGCAAGGGGAGAGAAGGGCTTGCTAAATGCCAAACAGATCTCAAAGGGGCTTATTTGGTGATGGCCATATTTAGTGTGGCGATGATTATTCTTGGTGATCAGCTTCCCTTAAGTGGTCAAAAAGAAGCGCGGTTTTCTTTAGTTTTGGCAGAGAAATTGTCGAGTACTCTCGGTCCGTTGGGAGGCTGGATTTTTAAGCTAGGTTTTTGGGCCGGTGTTTTTTCAAGCTTGATTGGAGTTTTTCAGAGTGTTCCCTATATCTTTTCAGACTACGTTCACTCTTTGAAAAAGCAGTCGACTTCTCATCATTCAGAAACTTCCTATTACCGTGGCTTTGCTCTTTTTCTCGCATTGGCTCCCATGTTGACGCTTCATTTGAAGCTGGAGTTTGTTCAGCTTACCTACGCTATTCTCGGAGCCTTATTTATGCCTTTTCTAGCTTTAAGTCTCCTCATTTTAAACAATTTCAAGATCAAAGATGGCTATAAGAACGATTGGTTGCAAAACTCACTTCACATGGCCACTCTTCTCTTTTTTGCTTTTGTGGCTCTTTATAAATTTTTAAAATAGTTGATTTATCTAATATTTGAGAACAAAGAATTGATATTTTTCCTCTCCTCTGCTGGAATCTTTTTTTTATAATAAATATAGCTGTGACCTGCTTTTTCACCCTCTTCGATAAGTGCGATTAATTTTTCTTTTTTATCTAAAGCCATTTTTGCATCGCCTTTGCGAAGAGAGATAAGCATATGGAGAATCAAGGCGGGGCGAGAGTCGGGGGTGATGTTTTTGGCAAAGGATTCTAAAATAGCGAAGTCTTTTTCTTTTAGTTCCATCACTTTTTTGAAGGCTTTTGAGTAGAGGGGATTGCCTGTAGATAACTGAACGAGATCTTCGGATGAGCGTAGTAATGTCGTTAGAACTCCATTTAAACGCAATGCCCCCGGTGAAGCCGTATCAGTCATTTTTACTGGCCATTCTCCCCAATAATCAGATGATACATTTTGAAAAGATTTTGGATGATTTAAATAATGTTTCATTTGCTCAGGCTTTGTAAGGAAGATATTAATTTTTTCAGAGAGGCCATAATTGGGGGTGAGCAGCCATTGCTCGGCCATTTGAAATAATTCTTTGCTACTCTCTTTATTAAAATGAGCACTAAACCAAGTGGTAATAATCATTTTTTTGTCGGGCCACCTTATTTCTTTGATGGCCCGAAGATCTTGGATAACATAATGACCGGTGTTTCCCGCTAGAGGGTGTTGAAATTCCCTCTTTGAACTATCGATTCCAACATGAAAACGCTCTATTTTTTTCCAGCTTAAAGCATTTTTTGTTTTGATGGGAAAGCGGTCTTTATAGAGCACTACTTCCATGAGAAAGGGGCCATACTGAGTGCTACTGAGAGGATCTGCGGCCACGTAGAGACCACTCCAAGACCCTTTCTTTTTGTTGACCCAATTATTTATTTCGTGAGATTCAATACCATAGTTAATCCTTTCAAAGTTTTGAGGTTTCCAATTATAAGTCACCATCTCTGGAGCTTCTGGTGCAAGGGGAATAAAATGAACCCTTTTACTAGGCTTAGGGTATTGTTTGAACCAAGCCTTTAATTGAGTGATTTCATCTTTAGGCATTTCTGTCTCTAGTTGAAGATTAGGAAGGCGCCAATTTCTGTGTAGAAAAGATTCAATATTTTGAACAATTTCGTAGGTGCGGTTTTCTTGCAGAGTAAGGGCCGAAAAAAGATGGGAGCAATTACCTTGGTTATGACCATAGATTGGTTTGATGAATCCAAATGATATGGACAAAATGAGAGTTATTGGTATTTGCATAAAAATTTTTATTAAAAGAGTTTTGAGTAATTGGCGGTTGGGGTAATGGCCTTGATTCGAAGTGGGTAATCTAAAAAAGGAGCGAGTCGCTTTCCTAAGCGTTGGTCCGTTTCTGAAAGGCCATTGAATATGAATTTGCTTTTGCCTCGATGTTCAATCATAACTTCGAGACTTGGGTGAGTGTGGGCGATTTCGATTTCTTTAATCAATAGACCGCGTTTTCTGGCTCTAAAGACGAGGTTTTTAACTTCGGATCTCAATGTTTCAAACTGGCTGAGAGAGGATTTTCTTCCGTGGAAAATGCGCGAACAAAAGCGCTCTCCCTGGTGGTTAATGATCTTAATTTGGGCCGTTTCGTGAGGAAACCAACTTAATGAGCTGACCCTCAGAAGCTCTTTTTCTCCATTCTGATTTTCATTAAGTTCCATGTCGTGGAAATAAGAAGTTCGCCTCTTGATAACTTTGAGGGCTTCAAAATTGAGTAAACTTAATTGGCAATTTTCCGGGAGATCAATATCTTGAACGAATTTAAGGGCTAAGGCCAAGCTTGGGCTTCGGCGAGTCCAGTGCAGTTTCATCGCTTTGACGAGATTCCAAGTCATCCAATGGATAGGGGTGGTGATCCAATCCAGTAAAAATATAAGGTTCAAATGAATCCCCCCATAAAACTTGAGCTTTGCTCTTGATGGCCCTATCGGATAGCTTGGTGGGGAAGGTGAAAATACTGAACAAAAAGAGGATATGAGGGCAGAACTTACCCTCATTTTAGTCTTTTAAATGGTTGCCTTTACTTAGCTTTAGGTATGAAGGATAGATCGACCTTCTGACTTCAAGTCTTTGATCGCTTGAACGATTCTTTTGGTCATAGAGTTTTCGGCTAATTTCATATAGGAGCGAGGATCGTAGTGCTTTTTAGAGCCGACTTCCCCTTCAATCTTTAAAACCTTATTGTAGTGGGTAAACATATGTTCCACGATAGGTCTGGTGTAGGTGTATTGGGTGTCGGTATCAATATTCATTTTGATAACGCCATAGTCGAGAGTCTCATGTATGTCGGAAAGTTCTGAACCTGATCCACCGTGGAAGACAAGCCAATGGCGGAATTCTTTTCCCAGTTCTCTTTCTACGGCGGCTTGGCCATTTTTTAGGATCTCTGGGCGAAGCTTAACATTGCCTGGTTTATAGACACCGTGGACATTGCCGAAAGTGGCCGCATACATAAACTTTCCAATAGGGGATAGTTCTCGGGCGATTTTGACCATATCCTCAGGCGTTGTATAAAGCTTGTCTGAAGGGGTATCCTCGTTATTGACACCGTCTTCCTCACCACCAACAATGCCTGTTTCGATTTCCAAAATGATTTCATTTTTGGCGCATCTTTCAAGAAGTTGACGACTTTCCTTAATATTGTCTTCCAGGCATAAAACAGAGCCATCGAACATGTGACTGTTAAAGAGGTTGGCAAGACCTTGCGATCTTCTTTTTTCGGTTTCCTCGATTAGAGGAATCATAAAATTAGCGACGTGTTCAGGGTGACAGTGGTCGGTATGAAGAGCAATACAGATATCGTATTTTTCGGCCATAAGGTGCACGTGTTGGGCCAAGGAGATCGCCCCTAGGGCCATATCTCCAATGCCTTGGCCAGAGGCAAACTTTCCTCCTCCTGTCGATACTTGGATAATGCCATCCGATTTCATATCGGCAAAGGCCTTAAGGGCAGCATTGGCTGTCGAAGTTGAAGTAATATTGATGGCAGGGAAAGCAAATTTTTCGTGAGAGGCTTTATCGAGCATTTGGGTATATTGTTGGTAAGTCGCAATCGGCATAAAGGGCTCCTTAATTTAAACTGCCCTATTTAACCCCAAGTGGAAGGGCTTGCCACTTCTTTTTTGTTATTTTGCTTTGCAAAAGTGAGAGCGCTACTATCGCTTTGGGAGGGTGGTGCTTAAAGCTATACCGTCCAGGTGGCTCCAGAGAGAAGGACTTTTTTCATATCCCCTTTCCCTTTTTTTTCGGAGACTTGTTTAACCTGCGAACACATTTCTTGGTCGTAAACAATATCTTCGACTTCGTGGAGAATACCCATGGGCATAGGTTCGATATGAGGGCGGAGGTTGGCCATCATATAAGCCAGATTGGGATCTCGCTTGTCGTGAACAACGAGTTGCGCTTCATCGACATCGTCGAGATTGACAACTTCAAACTTCGCTCCCTTTTGAATGAGGCCTTTTTTGATTGCTTTCCCAAAAGTGATAGGTTTTCCGTCTTCTAAAAAGAAGACCCAATCGTCTCTCATCTTGCGGTTTGTATAATTTTCGTGGATTTTATCGTTAAAAATGACACAGTTTTGTAGTATTTCGACGAAAGAAACACCTTGGTGTTTCTCTGCCGCTAAAAAGATCTCCTGCATATGTTTAGGATCGGTGTCCATCGTTCGGGCCACAAAAGTAGCGCCAGCGCCAAGGGCCAATTTGTTGGGAAGAAAAGAGCGGTCGATGGAGCCAAAAGGAGTTGATTTTGTAACGGTCCCAACCTTAGAGGTAGGGGAGTACTGACCTTTTGTGAGACCATAGATTTCGTTATTGAATAGGAGAATGTTGAGGTTAACATTTCTTCGAATAGCGTGAATGAGATGGTTGCCACCGATTGAAAGCCCGTCACCGTCGCCAGTGATAACCCAGACGGAGAGATCGGGGTTATGGGATTTGAGTCCTGAAGCAAAAGCTGGGGCGCGACCGTGAATAGAGTGAAGCCCGTAAGTACTCATGTAATAGGGAAAACGAGAGGAGCAGCCAATTCCCGAGATAAAAACAATATCCTCTTTTTTCTTGTCTATTTTAGTCATGGCCATTTGAACGGCATTTAAAATGGCATAGTCTCCGCAGCCGGGGCACCAACGGACATCCTGGTCGCTAGTAAAGTCTTTCTTGGTGTATTTAGGGTTTTCGGTCATGTTTTATCCTTTTTCTTGGAAGGCCAATGTTTAAATCAAAAGTGGCTTTACCGAGGTTATCCTTTGAGCTCTCGCTGAAACACTTCGATGAGTTCGCTGATTTTAAAAGGCAGCCCTTGCATTTTATTGTATTGGCTAGCTCCGATATTGTAACGCCCGTTGAGTATCTGATGCATCTGTCCTGCATTGAGCTCACAAACGATAATTTTTTTAAAGCGTTTAAAAATTTTTTCGACATTTTTAGGCATGGGATTAATATATTTTAAGTGCATTAAAGATATTTTATGCCCTTGTTTTTGCATTTCCATGACCGCCATATGGGTAGCTCCATAGGTTCCCCCCCAAGAGACCACCAGGAGGTCACCAGAGTCTTTTCCTTCGAGTTCTTGAGAGGGAATGCAATTGGCGACTCTATCGACTTTCTCTTGGCGGATGCGGCACATCTCTTCGTGATTGGAGGGGTCGTAAGAAACATTCCCTGTTCCTATTTGTTTTTCTAAGCCACCTAGACGGTGCTCGTAGCCTGCTTGACCGGGAATGGCCCACGTTCTGGCTAAGGTTTTTTCGTCGCGATCATAGGCCAAAAAATTCTCCGGAGTGTATTGGTCTTTGGCCCAGCGAACGTTGATTTTATTAAATTGTTTGGTGAGATCGGGAATTTTCCACGGTTCGGCTCCGTTGGCAATATAGCCATCGGTCATTAGCATGACGGGAGTCATGTGTTCAATGGTCAATCTTGAGGCTTCAAAAGCCATTTCAAAGCAGTCGTTGGGGCGACTGGCGGCCACAATGATGAGAGGGGATTCACCGTTGCGTCCGTACATGGCTTGGAGGAGGTCGGATTGCTCAGTTTTAGTAGGAAGACCTGTTGAAGGGCCACCTCTTTGGACATTGACGATGATGAGAGGAAGCTCATAGATCATGGCTAAGCCGATAGCTTCGCCTTTGAGGGCAATTCCTGGTCCCGATGATGTTGTGATGGACAAGGCACCACCAAAAGAGGCTCCAATGGCCGTGCAGACTCCGGCAATTTCGTCTTCTGCTTGAAAAGTTTTGATACCGAAATGCTTGAACTTTGAGAGTTCGTGGAGAATATCAGAGGCAGGGGTGATCGGGTAGGAGCCTAGAAAAAGATTGAGTTTAGCGGCTTCAGCTGCTTGAATAAACCCCCAGGCTGTTCCTTGATTGCCATTGATGGAGCGATAGGTTCCCTTGCTAATCTCAGCCTTGGGGACCTTGTAAGTGGAGATCACCGACTCAATAGTTTCAGCGTAATTAAAGCCAGCTTTGAGGGCCGAAGTATTGGCTTGAATGAGTTTTTCTTTGCCCTTAAATTTTTCTTGAATCCATTCGATAGTGGGTTCGAGATCTCTAGAGAACATAAAATAAGTCATTCCGAGAGCGTAGAAATTTTTACACCGGGCTTTGGACTTATTGTCGAGATCAACTTCTTTGAGGGCTTCAGTGGTTTGAGTTGTGATGTTGACTTTGACCACTTGGTATTTGTCTAACTCACCATTTTCGAGCGGGTTGTCTTGGTAACCAGCTTTTTCGTAGTTGCGTTGGTTAAAAGCATCCATATTGAGAATAACGACACCGCTGTCTTGGACAGTATTGAGGTTTGCTCTCAACGCTGCAGGATTCATGGCCACTAAGACAAAAGGCTCATCCCCAGGTGTATTGATCTCGGTAGAGCCAATATTGACTTGAAAGCCTGAAACACCCGCGACCGTTCCGGCGGGAGCTCTAATTTCGGCTGGAAAGTCTGGGAAGGTGGCGATGTCATTTCCCATAAGAGCGGAAGTATTAGAAAATTGAGTACCAGTCAGCTGCATCCCATCTCCGGAGTCTCCAGAAAAACGGATGACAACGCTCTCGATTTGTTTCATAGGATAGAATCCTTTTTGAGTCTCTTAGTAATTATTCATTTATGTTATTTGAGTTTTATTTATTTTTCCTTCAGTGGCGTTTTTACCTAATGAACTTTAATTTGAGGATACCTTATTTTAGTCAAGATTCTCTTTTACGTTAATGGGGTAATGAAAAAAAAATGTTAGTGCTTGGAGTTATGTTTTTTTAAGAAAAACTTGAGAAGTGCTAATTTGACGAAGTCAGTCACCCACCTTTTATGGACGTCGATTTGTCGATAAAGTGAGTGAGAAAATGATTGGCTTGTCTTTCTTTTCAATTATGGTTAACTAGAAGTCTTAAAATTAGGCAAAATTTCTCTAGATTTCAGAGGTTTCTATGCTTATGAAGGTAGCCAAAAAGTACACTATAAGAAATACAGATAAAAATACTCTTAGAACCTGGTACAGTCTTTTAAGTCTAGGGCGTAAACTAGACGAAAGAGCTCCCAATTATTTAAAGCAAGCTATTGGGTGGAGCTACCACGCACCCTGCGCCGGGCATGATGCAATTCAATTGGCTATTGGTCAGGTGTTTACTCTCGGAGAAGATCACCTTTTTCCCTATTATCGAGATTTGATAACGTGCTTATCAGCGGGGATGACGGCAGAGGAGATTATTCTCAACGGCATTTCTAAGGCCACCGACCTGGCTTCTGGTGGAAGGCATATGTCAAACCATTTTGCTAAGCCTGAATGGGGTATTCACAATGTCTCCTCTTGCACTGGAAATCATACCTTGCATGCTGTTGGTGTGGCTAAAGCGATGAAGTATTATGGCCATAAAGGAGTCTCTCTCTCTTCCCAAGGTGAATCCTCAACTAGTGAAGGGTATTGCTACGAAGCTATTAATGGAGCTTCGACGTCAAAACTTCCGGTCATTTTTGTCTTGCAAGATAACGGTTATGGAATCTCTGTTCCCAAATGCGATCAAACGGCCAATGAGTTTGCGGCGGACAATTTTAGTGGTTTCAAAAATTTGCGCATTATTCACTGTGATGGAAAAGATGTCTTTGATTCTATGAATGCGATGGCGGAAGCTCGCAAGCACGCGTTGGAAAAACAAGAACCCGTCATTGTTCATGCCAACTGTGTTAGGATTCACTCTCACTCCAATTCAGATAAACACGAGCTTTACAGAGGTGAAGAAGAGAGAAATGAAGCTCTCGCTCAGGATCCTTTTCCCTTATTTAGAAGCCTTCTCATTAAAAATAAGGTTTTGACTAAAGCTGAGCTTAAGGCCATTGATGATGAGGCTCAGCAGCAGCTTCTCGAAGCTCATAAAGCCGCGATGAAGGCCCCCAACCCAGAGCCTCAGTCCATTTATGATTTTGTGGTACCGGCTCCGTATATTTCAACGACCTACCCAGAGGGAGCCCATAAGGATAAAAGTGAGCCGATAAAGTTTATTACGGCTTTGAATGAAACTTTAAAAGCCGAGTTTCGCCACAATCCCGAGACCTTTATTTGGGGGCAAGATATGGCCAACAAGGATAAAGGGGGAATTTTTAATGTCTCTAAGGGGATGCAACAAGAGTTTGGTGTTGAACGAGTGCACAATGCACCTATAGCTGAAGATTATATTCTTGGGACGGCCAATGGCTTTAGCCGATTTGATGAGAAAATTCGAGTTGTGGTGGAAGGGGCTGAATTTGCTGACTACTTTTGGCCGGCCATGGAGCAATTTTTGGAGTGCACTCACGATTACTGGCGCAGCAATGGAGCTTTTACTCCCAACATTACGATCAGACTAGCGTCGGGGGGTTATATTGGAGGTGGCCTTTACCACTCCCAAAATATTGAGGCTTCGCTGGCTCCCTTACCCGGGTGCCGAATTGTCTGTCCGGCTTTTGCTGATGATGCTGCAGGACTGCTGAGAACTTGCATGAGAAGCCCGGGCTTTTCTGTATTTTTGGAACCGAAGGCCCTTTATAACGCTAAATATGCGATGTCCTCTGTTCCAGAGGATTTTGAAGTTCCTTTTGGGAAGGCTCGAGTTAGAAGAGTGGGAAGTGACCTGACCATCTTGACCTATGGAAATACGCTTCACTACTCATTAGAAGCGGCGGAAAAAGTCGCTTCAGAAGAGGGGGCTCAAGTTGAAGTCATTGATCTCCGCTCTTTGAAGCCCCTCGATGAAGAGGCGATTTTGACCTCTCTTGCAAAAACAAACCGCTGTCTTGTCGTTCACGAAGACAAAGTCTTTGGCGGTTTCGGAGGAGAATTGGTTGCGCTTATCAATGAAAAAGGTTTTGAACTTCTCGATGCACCGGTGAGAAGGGTGGGTTCTACCGATACACCTGTGGGTTTTAATAGAATTCTTGAGAGGGCCACACTCCCTAACAGTGATAAAATTGTGAAGGCCATTCTTGAACTTCTTGCCTATTAATTCAGTTTCTTGAAGGCACACAGTATTTAAACGACAATGATTAAGAATAAAGCTGTCTAGAGAGTGATTTGAAAGTATTTTTATTGATGGGATTATTTTTTAATGTCTTGATACTTTCTCTTTGGGCAGAAGAAGAGAATCAGCTTGTCTATTATTTATCGAGAGAAGGAAGCTACCTTGAGACTTTGGAGGGGCATCGGCTGACCGATCAACACTTTATGATGATCGAAGAGGATTCCTCCTGGGCCTATAAACTCAGGGTCTACGATAGAGTTAGTGGACAGCAGCTTTTTAATGGCCAGCTGTTGACAACGGCTAAACGTTACTTTGATCCGTCGACTAAGATTCTCGATGCCGAACAAGTGATTACTCTTTTGAAAGAGGTTGAGGGGGCTTCTCCCGAAGCAGAACTCTTCTTGGCCATGAGGGGGTGTTGTCCAGAGGGAAAAGGCGACTCTTCATCCACTTCGGGCTTAGCAGAGTTAGGCTCTGGAACTTTGGTGACTTCGTCAGCGGATTTGAAAAATCAAAGGGAGCTCGACTCTTATTTTTCTTGTTACCAAAAGAAGTCAAAATATCAAAAACGTTACACTACTGGCATTAAAGCGAGTATCGGTAGGGCCGTAGAGCGGTATGTTCAAGTGATGCCTAAAAGCTTAGAGATGGCCGAAGATGAGGTGAAGGCCTTATTTAGTTGCTTGATTTTTAGAGAGTCGGCTGGTTGGCAAGGAAAGAGCTCCCCCACTGGTGCAAGAGGATTGGGGCAGTTTACTACTAGGACCTTAAAGCACTTGAAAAAAATGTTAGCCACTAAAGTCGAGCCCAATGAAAATATCCAAAAGGAAGTGGAAAAGTATAGAGGATTGTTAGCCAGAGCGAAAACAAAAAGGGAGAGAAGGCGCTATCGGAAAGATATTGAGTATCTTGAAAATCGACTCCGGACAAATCATCGAGCTAGAGTTATGCAAGAGTACTGGAGAAGTTTAGGAAAGAGACCTGCTCTGAGACAGCTCAACACAACCTATGTGAGCTTGCCTGGTAATCACTCTGTAGTGATGGCGCTCAGTATGCTCCTCATTATGGATTGCCAGATGACTCATCAACAAAACAATCTCCGCTTGAGAGGGCGAAAGAGTTTTTTTGCCTGCACCGGAGGCTATAATATGGGGACTCAAGGGTTTTATGTACATGCCCTTCGTGGGGGTGAAGGTTTGCAGTCGATGGGAACTTGGATAAGGAATTTGGAGCGCTCTCGTTCGGGTCAAAAGTGGGAAACGAAAAAGCATATTATTTCAGTGAAGCGTTGTGCAGAAAAGGGAAAGAACTTTCCTATGTGTGGAACTCAAGCCAATTATTGCCAAGGTAAGCTTCCTCGGGCCAATATCTGTCAAGAGGATCCCTCGTTGCTATGTGAATCTAAGGAGTGTTCATGAAGTCTATTTTCTTATTGGGAACATTTCTTACTTTGCTATTGACTGGGGGAATGAATGAGGCCAGCCACGATCAGAAGCAGTTTCAAAAGCTGAACCAATTTATAGAGAAGCCGACGGTACCAGGCTTTGTAAAGTTAGAAGAGTTTTTTGAACAACAAATTGAGTCGATGGGAACTGGTCAGCTTATTAAATGGGAAAAGACGCAAAAAGAAAGTCTTTTTTTGGATGCTATTAAAGTCTATTTTACTCATTTACTGCCTAAAAATTTTCCGGGAAGAATTATCTATCTCACTTGTTTTTCTGATCTTCATGTCTTGATGAAAGATTTGACTCAGTCAAAATCTTTTTTAAGCTATCAAGCTTGCTTAGATCATCAGTTTAACAATGATCTTCCACCAAACTATAAAGAGCTTCTTGGTGCTTTAAAGAAATTGAGTCAGTAGCCACTATTTGCTGGTGAGAGTCCACACCCCATCCCAATTCTCTGGAGGGGGAGATTTTATATAGTTTTCACAGCGTTGAATATAAACCTCTGAAGGATTGGTTTTTTTCTCTTTGAGTGAGGGAAAGCGTTTCCACTCCAACTCGAGAGTATAGCGAAAGGTTTCTAGAGCTTGGTCAAATTTTTGAACTTTGTAGAGTCCAATGCCTTCCTTAAATTTTTGACTTAATTCTTTAAGATAATCGGGAGAAGTTTTTTTTATTCCCAGAAGGTCAAAAGAGGTGACTGGCTCGCTCTTTCCGACAACGCGGATGGTATCGAGTTCTCTCCATAAAAAATCTTCTCCAGCGATATCAACAGTGGCTTTAGCCACTTGAGTGAAGATCCCGTACTGCTTGGCAGACTCTTCTAACCGTGCGGCTAAATTCACTGAGTCTCCCATCATGGTATAGTTCATCCTAGAGGCTGAGCCCATATTTCCTGTGACAATCTCTCCCGAGTTGATGCCAATTCTCATGCGCATCTGGTGAACAATCTCCGGCCATTTATCTCCTTCACGGGTCCATTTTTCTGTTAGCTCTGAAAGCTTTTCTTGCATTCGGTGGGCCACCTGGCAAGAGCGGGCTGCGTGATCTTCGAGGGGAACTGGTGCTCCAAAAAAAGCAATAATAGCGTCTCCCTCGTATTTGTCGAGGGTACCTTTTTCGTCCAGCAAGATATCGGTCATGGCAGTGAGGTATTCGTTGAGAAGTTCCACTAATTGAGTCGCGGTTAATTTTTCTGAAAAAGTTGAGAAGCCTTGGATGTCGGTAAAGTAAGCTGTTCGGATACCTGAATCTCCTCCTAGTTTGGGCGCCTTTCCACTTGTATACATTTCATCAATAAGTTCAGGGGAGATATAGGAACCAAAGGCATGTTTTAGAAAGGCCTTATCCTTATTGGCTAAATAAAAATGGAAAAAAGTATTCCAGGAATAGCAAGCTATAACGGAGAAGAAGCAGAAAAAGAGTTTTGTGTTGTGACCTTGAGGGATGAGAGCGTAAGTGTCGATGTAATAGAGTCCTCCCACGATGAGGATGACTGAAAGAAGGTCGACCAGGGCATTTCCAAAGATCTGGATAATGAGAATAATTAAGGTGCTAACGATCAGTATAAGCCAAGAGTAGTAAGCAGAATCATTGTCGGAGATAAAGATTTTTCCGTCGAGGAGCATTTTTGTCATATTCATATGGAAATAAACCCCCGGCATAATGGGATCGATAGGGGTATGCCTGAGGTCGTGGGCGCCAAAAGCAGTGGAGCCAATAAAGACGATATTTCCTTTGAATCTTTGATGCATTTTAGGGTCGTTGTCAGGTGCTGTGATAATGTCCCAAAAGGGGATGGCCGGAAATGAATTATAGCTGCCACTCCAGCGGACTTTAGTCTCGCCTCGGTAGTTGAGAGTGAGGGTTCCCTTTTCAGTTTTGAGCCTGCTATCGCCAAAACCGAGCATTTCCAGTACGGGTTTGTCACCAGTAAAGTATTGGTAGGTCATGAGTGCTAAGGAAGGAAAGTAGAGCTCGTCGACATTGCCGAGAACAGGATAGTGTCTAAAAATGCCATCGGCATCGGCAGTACCTTGAACGTGGGCAATCGCTGGATCGGCATTGACTATCATAGGGATCGGAAAGGCATTCTTTTCCATGTAGAAGCGCTTGAGGTTTATGCCTTCGTGTTGTTTGGTGTCCAGCACGAAATTGTACATAATATCTGGGATTTCTTGGTAGATGGTTTCATGGACGTAATCGCTTAGAGAGTAGCCAAAAATAACTTTGTTTCCCGGGATAGACTGAAAGTCTTGCACGGATTCGGCCATTTCTGCATCGACATTACTTCCCGGGCAAACCAAACTGTCTTCAGAAAAAAAGACGTCATAGACGAGAATTTTAGCTCCAAAGTGCTTAAGTTTTTTCATAAGTTTGGAGTAATTTTCTCGAGGAAAAGGCCAGCGGCCAATCTTTTTTATTGAGTAGTCATCGATGGCCGCGAGGAGGATTCGTTTGTCGATTTTGTTTTGATCAATTGTTTGGAGCATGCGGATGTCGTAGAAACGATTTTCAAAAAAGCCCGCATAGGCAAGTTTCTTGCGCAAATGATCGTCTTCAATTTCTCTATCGGTTAGGGAAAAGAAGATAGAAATGGCTGCAAATGAGACAATAACAAGGAGTCCGAGATACTTGATGATCTTTGAGATCATTGATAGGCCCTTTAGAAGCTATAGCTCACCTCAAAGTTGACCACTTGCTTTTCGTATTCGTAAGCCGTTTTGTTGAGCGATGTATTCTTGGTGTATTCGTAGGACGTAGAAGCTGAGAGCTTTTTAGTCACGGCTTTAGTCAGTTTAATCATCGGTGTGTAGGACTTTTCAGTTCCCCTGGTTGCTTTTTGTTCTTTTGTGTCGAGTAGAGAAATGGACATGGCTAAATTCAAGGTGTATTGGGGGTAAAAGTTAGGGTAGAGATAATCAACGCGGATGAGGTAATTATTAGTCGAAGAATTAGTGTTGTTGTAACTGTCGATAAGATCAGCTTGGAAAAAGAAAACCCAGAGCTTTCCAGCTGGCGTTACCCCTATTTGGTCAAGAGAAAAGGTTTTGGTGTTATTGTCTAGCGAGTCTGTATAGGCTCGATAACTTTTGTATTTAAATTTAAAGGTGGTTTTTCCAAAGGAAAAATACTGAAACTTTTCTCCCAAAGTAAAAGTGTGAGAACGAGCGTATTTAACGATATCTTTTTTAGCCTCCCTATCTCTGTCGATGCGATTGTGGCTCCATTCAAATAGAAGGCTGGCCTGCTTTCCAAACAACCGGTGTTCAAAGCTATTTTTTAGCCCTAAGTTGATGCTATTGGAGTCATTTTGATAAACGTTATCGTTTTCTCTATCTGAATGCCTGGTGCTTTTGATTCGGAAGTTAGGGGCGATGACGAAGAGGTTATTAAAGTTGGTTATGTAAGAGCCCTTGAAAGTGCTATTGTAGATAAACGAATCTTTTTGGGTCGCCTGGGATGAGGGAAGATCGGTAGAGAGGGTGATATTATTATCGTAGACTACATCTTGAGAAAACTCTAATTTCCAGCGCTTTTTGGGAAGGACTTTTCCGTTGATCATTAAATTGGGGTCGAGACCATAGCGCCTTTCGATATCGGTCATACGCTTTTCTATGTCTTTTGAAAGTGAAGATCTTGGCTTGAGAGCGATCGCTTTTTCTAGTTGGGGAAGCACTTTTTCACGGGCCACTTTTTTGAGGTCGTCTTGGGGCGTGGTCTGGGAGAGCAGGCTTTCTCCCAATTGAAAGTGGGCTATTTGCAATAAGCTTTTGTCTTTTTTGGTGATTTTAATAAGGCGCTGATAGGCTTTTTGGGCTTTTTTATACTCCTCTAATAATTGGGAGATATGGCCTATGTAATAAAGGGAGTGGGTCGCTTTGTATCCCGCTTTTCGGCTTTTGGAGAAAGCCCGACGGGCCATCTCGAGTTCACTGTTGGCGTAGAGGGATTGACCGTATTCGTAGTTGATATCTCGCGAGGTATTGCCCCGCCGGATAGCTTTTTTAAAAGCTTTGAGAGCTAGGTCGTAATTTTGCAGCCGGTTTTGGCATAACCCTTCTAAATAAAACCTAGTGGATAAAACTTTATTGTTTCCCTGGGTTTTTTTGAGAATGAGGAGGGCCTTTCGGTATGAGCCGACCCGAAATTCCTTGAAGGCTTGGGCAAGGTTTGAACTTTGTGCCGAAGCCGTAAGGTGAAAAGTGAGAAGAGCGCCCAAAAGTAGGGATTTGAATTTGAAAAGCAAAGTTAATCCTTCAACATTACTAAGGTTTACATCTGAAATTATACTTTAACTCGGTTTTAAAGGAAGACCAAGAGGTATGAGGTATTACCTGATAAAAAATAACCAGTTGTTGTTAGTTAATGGTGAACCTGAGCTTGACTCGAGTTTCAGTCGGTCTAGTGGGGTTTTCTTGCCTTTCTTGAAGGTCTTCGGCAACTTCTTCGGTAACTTTGTCGAGGATATTGGCGACGGCTTTTTCATCATCCAGGAGAGGTTCTTCCCGTTCCCCAATGATCTCTGATGGGTCAGCCAGGGTTGGCAGTGGTCCTACTTCAGGTGGGGGAGGAGGTGTTTTATCGTTAGGGCCAGCTTCGCTAACAGAAGCAGGACCTCTTCCCGGTGCTGCTTTTGTTGCTACACGAGGCTGCTCTTTAGGGACGAATTTTCCTTCTGGTGTTAGATCGTAAGCATCATTTTTATAAGCACCAGTTTCAGGATCAATATAACCGACTTCTGGGGGTGGAATGTAAACACCAGCGTTGGGGTCAAAGACACTTCCAGGGGGAGGCGGGATGTATTGAGCTGTGGCTGGGTCGATGTAACCACCAGCTGTTGGAGCAATTTCTCCCGTCGCGGTGTTGACGGCACCCTCTGGTGGAGGTTCGTTTCCAGCTACTTCGGCTTCTTCTTTTTGGATTTCGCTCTTCACTTCTTGCATAACTTGAGTTCCAACTGCAGACTTGACTGCGGCTTCGGCTTCTTGGTTTTGGTTGGCAAAAGCTTTGGAGTCGGCACCGGGGGGAATAATACTTTTAAATTTTTTAGGTCTTGAATTTTGGCTCGACTCTTGATTGCTTTGGTTTGAGTTGGCTCCCCCAGGGATATCATTTTTTTGCAGCACTTCTAGCTGAACAGGGGAGATTTTAACAGGAGTCGTGGCCCTGGTTGTTTGAGGAGAAGCACCTGAATATTGACCTCTTCGAACCGTCACCGCTTGGGGACTAGAAACCCATTTTTCCATTTGGGATTGATCGACTTGGGGGAGATCGATCTGAGGGTTAATTTGGGCCATCGCCACAGCACCGCTAAAGGTAATCAGGGAAGTGGCTTGGTTTACCGAGTTGAAGTTGACCTGAAAATCAGTTCCCCTCACCCCCATGGCTGCGGTTTTGGTTTTAATAAAGAGCTTGGATTTTTTCTTGCCCTCTACTTTGAAATAATTTTTTGTCACTTTTGAACGGATTTGCCCTTTGATAAGGGTGATAATTCCGGCCTTCTTTTTAATATCTTTGGGAAAGGCGGTAATTTTCATTTGGGACTTGGGTCCTATATTGACGCTAGATTTGTCGATAAATAAAAGTTTCACAAAACTTTTGGGATGAGTGGTGATGACGGTGCCCTCTTTAAGCCAATCGCCCTTTTTGACAGAAAAAGTTTTGCCATTGAGGCTACCTTCCGCCTGGTTTCGTTGAACGATGACTTTGGCCACTCCCTCTCGTGCGAATACTGGCTTGAGAAGGGCGCTCCAAATCACAAGAATGGTCAATACTGTTTTTGCCATAGAAACTCTTTTTATCCTCTGTGGCTTTTCGTCTTTTTACAGATAATACTTAATTCTTTTTAACTAAAGCTTAAGTTCTTGATAACAGAGTGTGTGCTCAAATAATGTTTCAGAAAATTGGCTAGAATTTTTGGTGCTATTAACTTAAGCTGTTGGATTTTTGAAGCTATCTTGTTTGGAGTTTAGAAAATAGTTATCCCCATACTCACCATGAAAAAATGGCCGCTGAAGTCTTGTTTGGCTTCATTGGTCGATAATATATTGATTTCTTTAGAGTCGGAGGAATCGATGACTGAGACTTTTTTGCTCTTTTTGTAAGAGTATAAAAATTCGATATAGACGGGGTTCATCTCCTTATAACGGGTTTCCTCCTCGACTCCTACAGTGATGAAGCCACCCTGTGAGAGGTAAGTTAATTTGTGACTTTTGCTAAAACTTCCTTCTGAAGGAGGTTTATCAATTTTAATGGTTTGAAGAGACCAGCTCGGTCCAAGGCCTAAATAGGGATGCCAGTTGTTGTTATAGACTGGCCATTTTTTGAAGGTGTAGCGGAAAATGGGGCCAAAGGAGACGTGTCTAAAATGTCCATCTCCCGTGAGTTTTTGGCCTTGAGCTTTAAAGGCAAGGCCATCGATATCTCCCCAGTAGATATAGCTTGAAGCGCTGATATCCCAACGGTCCCATCGATAGATAAAATGGGTGTTAAAGCCAACCCCTATTAGGCTGTCTTCACTTTTCTCGGTAGCCTCTAAGTCGGCCCATGTATAGCTGAGCCCTCCCTTGAGGGCGATGTCGTGGGTATAAGCTTGAATTTTTAAAGCATAGGTTAGAAGGGAAAAGGTGATTATTTTTCTCAGTTTTACTTTCATTAAAACTCTGCCATAAAAGTGAGCGAAGCCGATCTTTTGTCAGGTCTTAGGCTGGGGAGAACCCTTACTCTTCCTTCGTAAAACCAAAACAAAGTGGAAGGGTTGAGAGTATGCCCTAAAACTCGACCTAAAAAATTGCCGGTATTTAAGAGATAGAGTGATAATTTTTCTAGTCCAATCCCTAAGATAGAACCAATAACGGGAGTTTGATAGAGATCTTGGATAGAGGCGGGCTCTGTATAGATCTCGATAGTAAATTCAAAAAGGGCTGAACTGAGAAAGGCCATTCCTAAGCTATTGACCCGAGAGTATCCATTGGCCCTATAGTAAAGAAAAAGTTGGGAGCCGGAGATGGGGTGGACAAACCAGTTCCAAAAAGGCTCGTCCCTATCAAAGACGAGTTTGCCAAAGTTTTTCCTATACTTCTTCCAGGATCCTTTGTCGCGAAAAGCGGTGGGCTGAGTGAGTGGGTAGAGGGCCCAACTGGCTAAATAGATCCCTCCTAAATGGCTTAGGTGTTCGCTTTTGCTATGGTGGCGATTGATATATCCATAACGGTATTGAGGGGCTCGCTTGCGACTTTTATTCGTTTTTTCTTGTTCTAGGAGTTTAGCTTCTCGACTTTGATTGGCACTTCCCTTTGTGCTCCCTATCGTTTGAAGAAAAGCAAAGAGAATCAAAAGGAGAAATCGGTACGAAAAGATGAATGAAGTCATTTTCTCTTTGGATTGGGTTTGATAGAAGAAACGGTATCATATTGTTGTAAGCTTGAAAAACTTTACTGGTATTGAGTTTTGCTTGGGATTTTTTTATGAATGAATTAGGAAATAAAGAATCTGTTAAAGAGGAATTTAATACTCATGTACGCTTATTACAAGACGAGATTACTAATGCTTTGCAGAAGGTCGACCCTGAACTCCACCTGGTTGAAGATTTGTGGACGCGCCAAGACGCTGAAGGTAACGATGGTGGAGGAGGGCGCACCCGTGCTTTTAGCGGAAAGGTTATTGAGAAAGCAGGAGTTAATACTTCAAAAGTTTATGGAAAAGTTTCACCCGATTTTGCTAAACGGATAGGAGGAGAGGGGGATCGGATGTGGGCGGCAGGCCTCAGCCTGATTATCCATCCCTTTAACCCTAGAGTGCCGACAGTTCATGCTAATTTCCGAATGATCCAAGCGGGGCAAAAATTTTGGTTTGGTGGTGGTGCTGATTTGACGCCTTATTACCCTTATGAAGAAGATTTTTGTCATTTCCATAAGGTTTGGAAAAAGGCTTGTCGTCCCTATGGAACTTATGAGCAATGGAAAAAGTTATGTGATGAATATTTTGTTAACCATCACCGCGATGGTGAAATGCGCGGTATTGGGGGAATTTTCTTTGATCACTTCAATACTGGCGATATGTTGAAGGATGCTCAGATGGTGAAGGATATTTCCCATCGCTTTATTGATTCTTATTTTCCCTTGGTAGAAAAGAGAATGGAGACAGAGTTTACTCAGGATGATGAAGATTTTCAGTTGCACAGACGTGGTCGTTATGTCGAATTTAATTTGGTTCACGATCGAGGGACTCATTTTGGTTTGCAGACGAAAGGGAGAACGGAGAGCATTTTAATTTCTTTACCTGCACGCTGTCGTTTTACTTATAATTATCAACCTCAAAAACCAGTTCATCAAAAAATGATGGCTTATTACTGGCCGAGAGAATGGTAGTTTTTTTGTAACTACTCACACTTCAGGCCATCTTGGGCATCAGCTTCATCGTCGCTCCCTACGGCGTACAGGTCGTACGCCTCAGTCGCTCCTCTTCACTTCAACCCAATCTGACCTAAATTGCGAGCAGTTACCCTGCTGCAAATTCGTTTTTTGCTGGAGGTGTGAGTAGTTACGTTTTTTTTTAACCCAGGTTAGCCTATGAAAATAAAAATTTGATAGACCTAACAGGAAAAAATTTATTTTGAGATAATGGTATTAGTGTTATGATGAGCAAAATTTTCTGTTCAATTTATAAAACGACTTTCAAGGACATTGTATGACTCAGCCATCGAATTTGAGAAGAGACTTCCTAAAAAAAGCTTTGATGAGCATCACTCTTCTTCCTCTCGTTAAAATAGCTGATGTGGTAGCCGCTGCTTGCCCTCAGGGGGCACCCAAAGCAGAGAAAATTAAAAAGAAACTTTTAGACTACTCTGGTAAAACAGCAAAGCGTTTAAATTTTGTAGCCAATGCCCCAGACGGGAAGGGACACAAAAAATGGAAGGCCGGTGCTAATTGCGGAAATTGCAAATTTTATAAAGCCCACAAAGCAGAGTCCACTTATGGCAAATGTGCTCTTGCTGCGAATAAGTATGTGCCCTTCTGTGGTTGGTGTAAATCTTATCTTGCTAGGAAGAAAAAGTAGCCGTTAGGCTTAATTGTGCAAGGATTGAGTTCGCTCTAGTTTTTCATTAACGCGAAAGAGTTCGGTTTCCATGTTTCTATTGAGACGCTTGTAGTTTCGATTTTGAACTTCAAGTTTTTCGAGTTTTTCACAGGCTTTTTTATACCTGTTTTCCCACTCTTTAATTTCTACTTGAAGCTTAGTGAGCTCTTCATTGAGTTTTGTAAGTCCCATATGGCTGATATCAAGATTTCCTTCCAAAACGGATTGGGCCCTTTTTTCTTTGAGTATCTCTGCTTCTTTAGATTTAAAGGCCACTTCGAGAGATTGATTGAGAGATTGGTAGCGAAAGAGGGTTTCTTGAAGTTTCTCTCTTTCACCATTCTGTTGGGACAATTTGGATTTTAAATTGGTGATGAATTGGTTTAATTGATCAATTTTTGATTGTTTGAGAGCATTTTCTCGTTCTTGTCGGTAATAGTACTCAAAAGAATCCATTTCACTCTGCTGTTGGTGGTTGTATTCTGTTTGGCGGAGCTCTCGGAGAGATTGGAGTTCTTTTTGGGTTATGGATAATTGAATTCGCAGGGACTCTATTTCACCTTCGCGGCTATCCCATATGGCCCTCAGAAGACCGGGTGTTTTAGATTTTCTGAAAAGTTTAAATATTCCTTTGTTTTGCTCAAACAATTGCTCAAGGGAACTATAGATGGGTTTGAACTTTATTGCTGGCGAAGTCTTTTCTTTGTTCTTCTTTGAACTCATGGCCTTCCTTCCTAAAAAACCGAACAGTCTTATTTTACCTCTTTGTGGGGAGTGAGGAAAGTAAAGCTTATTAGTCAGCTTTTTAGGACTAATACTCTGTTGAGAAGGTCTTTTCACATCTTCGTTAGTTTTTCTTTAGGAAAACCAACGAATGGAGTGAAAAATTTTTTTGGACAAGGCACTAGTATTCAGGAGCAATAAAGACTTCAATTTCAGGGTTGAATTCTTCTTGAAGAATAGATTTGATGGCGTAGAGAGTCCCGGTTGTCGAGGAGGGGCAGGTGCCACAGGCGCCAGCGTACCTCACTAAGAGGATACCGTCTTCGTAGCTTAGAGTCATAATGTCGCCACCATCGGCTTGCAGTCCTGGTCTGATCGTTCTGTCCAAAATATTTTCAATTTCTCTAAGCTCGTCGGAGAGAGCAGCTCTTCGTTCTGCTTCAGGGTCGGGATCGTAGTAGTCAGAGTTGTGCTCGGGGAGAAGCTTTTGGATTGTTTGAGTTATTTGAGGTTCAATATTGTCCCATTCTTCGTAACCAAATTTGGTGACAGTAATTGTGTTTTCAAAGAAGTGAAGTTGATCAACTCCTCGAATAGTAAACAGCTCGGTGCCTAGTTTATTTTCTCCACACTCCATGGGACTGCGATAGGTTGAGTATCCCTCTTGCTTGACATTTTTATCCAAAATGAACTTGAGAGCATTGGGGTTGGGGGTTGGTTGAACCATGATTGAAACTTCTAAACTCATCATATTACTTTCCTTTAATCAACCCTATTATTGAGCTTGTTGGCATCAGAGTAATTCCTTGGCTTTTTTAATGGCTGAACTCAAGCGATCAATGTCTTCAGCATTATTGTAAAAGCTAAAACTTGCTCTGGCCGTAGCTGGTATATCAAACCTTCTCATGAGAGGCTGCGTGCAATGGTGACCGGTTCGTATGGCCACTCCCTGTTGGTCCAAAATCATGCCTATGTCGTGAGGGTGTGTGCCTTCAATAATAAAACTAATGACGGAAGCCTTGTGCTCGGCAGTGCCAATAATTTTTAAACCCTTAAAAGAGGAGAGCCTTTGAGTCGCTTCTTCGAGGAGTTGGCGTTCTTTTTTTTCAATAGCTTCAAATCCAATCTCTTTGATGTAGTCGATACTCTCTTTAAGCGCAATGACACCAGCAATATGAGGTGTCCCAGCTTCAAATTTTTCGGGAAGCTCATTATAGGAAGTCCCCTCGAAACGGACTTCTGAGATCATGGCGCCCCCCCCCTCGTAGGGAGGCATTTTGTTTAAGTGCTCTTCTTTTCCATAGAGCACGCCGACCCCTGTTGGCCCGTACATTTTATGACTGGAAAACCCCATGAAATCGCAGTTGAGCTTTTGAACATCGATAGGACAGTGGGCGATACTTTGGGCGGCATCCACCATAAATAGGGCCCCTATCTCGTGGACTAAAGGAATGAGTTCCTCAATGGGGTTGATGCTCCCCAGAGTGTTAGAGATATGGACCATGGAAACTAGTTTAACTCTAGGATTGAGAAGTTTTTTAAAGGCTTCTTTGTCGATTTCACCCGTCGTGGTAATCGGGATTTCGATGACTCGAGCTTTTTTTCTGGCAGCGATAAGTTGCCAAGGGACAATATTAGAGTGATGCTCCATTGTTGAGATGAGAATTTCATCACCTTCGGAGAGACCTATTTCTCCCCAAGAATGTGCCACGAGATTAATAGCTTCGGTCGTTCCCTTGGTGAAAATGATTTCTTTTTCACTTTTCGCTTTAATAAAGTCCTTAATTGTTTCACGGGTTTTTTCGTATTTTTGAGTTCCCTGGGAAGAGAGAAAGTGGATGCCTCGGTGAACGTTAGCTGTTTCTTTTTGATAGTGCTGATTGATGGCCTTAATAACTCGCTCTGGCTTTAGTGTACTCGCGGCATTGTCGAGGTAGACGAGGGGGAAGCCATGGACTTTTTGTCGGAGGGCGGGAAAATCGTTTCGAAACTTATCAATATAAGTTGTCATGTTTGAGAGCCTAGTTTTTCTAGTGCGTATTGTTCAAAGCGCTCGAATAAAATTTGGGTCATCAATTTTTTAATGGAAGAGCATTGAATGAGTTCTAAAACTTCATTGGCGAAGGCATGGCAGAGGATCTTTTGAGCTTGCTCTTGAGGAATACCTCGACTCTGCAAATAAAAGACCTCTTCTTCTGATATTTGGCCAACAGTAGCTCCGTGGGCACATTTGACATCGTCGGCGTAAACTTCGAGCTGTGGTCGAGTGTCAATATGGGCTTTTTTACTAAGGAGGAGATTTTTATTTAATTGGCTAGAGCTGACCTGTTGGGATTCTCGCCCCACTACGATCTTTCCGGTAAAGACTCCGTGGGCCATATCGTCAATAAGGCCTTTAAAAAGTTGATGGCTACTCGTGTGGGCCCAATTGTGATTGATAAGAGAAAAATTGTCGTTATGTTGCTCGCCTCGAATAGCAAATAGCCCGTGGACTTGGGCTTCGGCTCCTTCTTCATTGAGATTGATCTCTAAGTTATTTCTTGATAGAGATGACCCTGTTGAAAATGTTAGGGTGTTGATTCTGGCTTGTTTTTTGAGTGAAGCCTGGAGTTTTCCGATATGGGTTGGTCCTTGTCCTTCGAGCAAGGCCTTAATATGTTCGACCTTGGCTTCTTCCTCTAGGTCTATTTCTGTTATCGTCGATGAATAGGATTTGATATCCCCATCACTGAGATAGCACTCGAATATAGTCGACTCAGAAAAGGCTTCGGCTTTAATGTTTATTTGAGGGAGAGACCATTTGTTGATGCTACCTGATCCATTTAAGTGAACGATAGTAAGGAGAGGTGTGCATGTTTTGGATTTCAATTTAATTTGCAGCACTTTTCTCTCTGGAATGGCCCGGTTGAGAAGTTCAAAGGGGTCATTAAAAGAACTATAAGGATAAGCAGGTGCATCAATCTCTTTGAGGTCGAGCTCTTGAGCTTGAGAGCTAAGTTGTTTGTCGAAAGAGCCGTTGTTAAAAACGAGAAGGGGACCACCAAGGGCCTGAAATTTCTTGAGCTCTTTTAAAGTCGCAGTAGAGAATTGATCTTGAAGAGGAGATTTTTTAAATTGTTCGGGTAGGCGATGGGAAAAGCTGGTGTATTTGTAGTTTTCGGTCTTTTTGCTGGGTAAACCAAGTGTGCTAAAAAGGGCTTTGGCTTCTCCTGAAAGGGATTTCGCGTAGGTCTTTGATAATTTTTCCAAGTCTGTTTTTGGATTGACCATAGTGATTCCGTTATCTATTATTTGTTTCGATTGGTTAACCAATCGTAGCCTTTCTGTTCGAGTTCAAGAGCTAGTTCTTTTCCTCCTGATCGGATAATTTTTCCACGATAGAGAACGTGAATAAAGTCGGGGACGGTATACTCGAGCAGTCTTTGGTAGTGAGTCACTAAAATGGTGGCGTTAAAGCGGTTTTTAAGTTTATTAACTCCTTTGGCAACAATTTTGAGAGCATCAATGTCCAGCCCTGAGTCTGTTTCGTCGAGAAGGCTCAGCCTAGGGTTGAGAACGGCCATTTGGAGGATTTCATTTTTTTTCTTTTCACCGCCAGAGAAGCCGGTGTTAACCCCTCGGTCGAGGAATGATTCATTCATTTCAAGGAGTTTTAGTTTGGGCTTGAGAAAGTTTCTAAAACCTTGCTCTTCCATTTCTTGAGCGCCCTGATGGACACAAATAGCATTAAAGGACTCCTTCAAGAAGTTTAAATTGGAAACTCCAGGAATTTCTATGGGGTATTGAAAGCCTAAGAAGATACCTTCTTTGCTGCGTTGATCGGCTTCAAGTTCTTTCAGTGAAGTCATTTTGCCATTGATATTGTAATTGATTTCACCTTCGGTAATTTCAAAGGCGGGATGTCCAGCGATAATTTTAGCTAGGGTTGATTTTCCCGAGCCATTAGGACCCATAATAGCGTGAACTTCTCCTGGTTTGACGGAGAGGTTAACCCCTCGAAGGATTTGGTTGTCTTCAACTTTTGCGTGTAGGTTTTTAATTTCAATCATCATAGTTTGTCTCAATTGGTTTTTTAGCTATCCGATAGAGTTTTCTAACTTCATTTCTAGGAGTTTGACGGCTTCTACCGAGAACTCTAGAGGGAGTGTTTTAAAAACTTCATTACAAAATCCGTTGACGATCAGGGAAATGCATTTCTCCATGTCTAACCCTCGAGACTGGAGATAAAAGAGCTGATCTTCGCTTATCTTAGTAGTCGAAGCTTCGTGTTCGACGGTTGCGGAATTGTTTTTGACGTCGATATAGGGAAAGGTATTAGCGCTGCATTGGTCGCCAACTAGCATAGAGTCACATTGTGAGTAATTACGGGCACCCGTCGCTGAGGGCATTATTTTGACTAACCCACGGTAGTTATTCTCTGAGTCTTCAGCAGATATCCCCTTGGAAATGATGGTTGATTTGGTGTTTTTACCGATATGAACCATTTTTGTTCCCGTATCCGCCTGCATTTTGTGATTGGTGAGTGCCACGGAATAAAAGGCCCCTTGTGAATGATCTCCAATTAAATTGCAACTGGGATATTTCCAGGTAATGGCCGATCCGGCTTCGACCTGAGTCCAACTTATTTTGGAGTTTTTCCCCAGGCAGTTTCCTCTTTTAGTGACAAAGTTGTAGATTCCCCCTTTACCCTCTTTATCCCCAGCGTACCAGTTTTGAACGGTTGAATATTTAATTTCGGCATTGTCGAGGGCCACTAATTCGACAATGGCTGCATGCAGCTGGTTTTCATCTCTTTGGGGAGCCGTGCACCCTTCGAGATAATTGACGTAAGAGCCTTCTTCAGCGACGATCAATGTCCTTTCAAACTGTCCCGTTTCCTTAGCGTTGATTCGAAAGTAAGTGGAGAGATCCATCGGACAGGTTATCCCTTTGGGAATATAGCAAAAAGAGCCATCCGAAAAAACGGCAGAGTTCAGAGCAGAATAAAAATTGTCGGAGTAGGGAACAACTGTTCCCAGGTACTTTTTGACTATCTCGGGGTGATCTTTCACTGCTTCAGAAAAGGAGCAGAAGATGACCCCCACTTTTTCTAACTCTTCTTTATAGGTTGTCGCTACCGAAACAGAATCAAAAACGGCGTCCACCGCCACTCCGCTGATACGCTTCTGCTCAGCTAGGGGAATTCCCAATTTTTCAAAGGTGGCTAAAAGCTCTGGGTCGATTTCGTCCAAGCTTTTGGGACCATCTTCTTTTTTCTTGGGAGCAGAGTAGTAGTAGAGGTTTTGAAAATCAATGGGAGAAATGGTGAGTTTGGCCCACTCTGGTTTGGGCATGGTTTTCCAGTGCCGGTAGGCCTTAAGTCTGTAATCTAAAAGCCATTGAGGCTCTTCTTTTTTGTGAGCGATTAAGTGAATAATTTCTTCGCTTAGACCCTTGGGGAACTCCTCTGTTTCAATATCAGTATAGAAGCCGTATTTGTACTCAGTGTTGAGTATTTCATCCGCTTTTGGTTGGCTTGGGAGTTTTTCTTTGGGTTTCACTGGGCTTCCCTTTCCGCTGTTTGGCCCTGGGAGTTTATTGAAGTGTTAGTTTTAGAGTCTATCCCACAGCAGAAACTTTCTTTAATAAGCAGTTCTTCTAAAGTGAGGTTTTCTAAGAATTGGTTAATTTGCTGATTGAGCTGCTCAATGGGGTCGACGATATTGCAAGAGTGATAGAGGTCACAGATTCCTTTTGGTGTGACACAGAAATGGCTGTTTTCCTCGCTCCAGCTTTTGGCTTCGATAAGGCGAGCGAGCTCCATAAAGGTAATTTCTTTCAAGGGTTTAGCCAAGGTATACCCTCCCTTTATTCCCTTGGTGCTGTGGAGAATATTTTTGTTATTCATGATTTGTAAAACTTTGGCCGTCGTATCAAAAGGGGTGTTGAAAGTGTTGCAGATTTCTCGTGCGCTAGTGAGGGCTCCTCTCTCCTTTTGAGCAATCCATTTAAGGGCCATTAAGGCATATTCAACTTTTTTGTTAATTTTAATCATGACCAAATTGTCCAATACCGTAGGTAAGGTTTTAAAAAACCAGAGTTTATGAGTCGATAATATTTAAATATTAGATTTTAATTACCCTAAAATAGGTTAAAAGAGAACCTATTTTAAAACCTATTGAAAAATAAGGCTTTTTTGCAGTGGAGGAGGGAGTCTAACTTTTCGAAAAAAACCACTAAGATAAGTAAGAAAGCGGTAATATGAGAGAATTTATATGAAATAACAGTAGGTTAGATTCAAAAGATGGACAATCGATTGACCCTTTTTCTTTTTTTTGCTCTTAGCTTTAGTGTCTTGGAATGGCTTTTTCCTAGGCGAGGAAATGCCCCTAGGCGTCGGGAGCGTTGGCCGGGTCATTTTTTTATGATTTTGGTGGGTAATCTCTTGGGGATTTTTTTACTGCCCTGGGGGACACTCGAGTGGAGTCAAGTCGTTTTTGAAAGAGAAATAGGGGTTTTTGCTTGGTTAGGCCTTTCCGTTAATGAATGGACAGTCGCTTTGACAGTTCTTCTTTTTGATTTGGTGATTTATGCTCAACACCGTTTTTTTCACTGGTGGACTCCCCTATGGAAGTTGCATCGAGTTCACCACTCAGACACTCATTTAGATGCTTCAAGTGCGTTGCGTTTTCATCCTTTAGAAATTTACTTGAGCTACTGGTTGAAGTTATTGGTAATTGCCCTCTTGGGGGCACCTCCCCAAGGGGTCTTTTTGTTTGAAGTTATTCTCAGTGGGTGTGCTTTGTTTAATCACGCCAATCTCCGCCTTCCAGCGCTTTGGGATAGGGTGCTCAAGGTTTTCTTAGTCACCCCTGACTTTCATCGCGTTCACCATTCGGTTCTCAAAGAAGAGTGTCATACCAATTTTGGTTTTAATCTACCTTGGTGGGATTATTTATTTAAAACTTATAGTAAAAGAGATTTTGACTATCATGATAAAGTGATCTTGGGTTCTCATGAAATTAAAGAATTAGATAGAGATAAGGCGATGAATCTTTTAAGGCAACCTTTTCGAGGGAGTCCCTAGCACTACTTGAGGAGTTGAGAAGAGATGGTTCAAATTGGAGAGTTGGCTGATCTGAAGCGAGCCGAATGGTTGCGGACCAAGGCTTTAGAAAAGGGTATTGGTTGCCATCTAACGAGGCAAGACAATGGTCTCATTGGTTTTTTTATAGAGGATTCGGCTCGTGCTGGAGAGGCTTTTGAGCTTTACCGAGTTGCCCTCGGCATGCCTAAGGTTTTTAGACCCGATAAAGAGTGGGAAAACATTCAGCGACTTCCCCTTGGGCAGATCTCGATGGTCCTCATTATTATTTCGGTGATGGCCACTTTTTTTGTTTTTTTTAAGAAAGAGGAATTTCTCTATTGGTTTGTTTTTAGCCCCCGAGGGGAGTCTTTACTCTCGGTCTTGTCCAAAGGGGAGATTTGGCGAGTTATCACTCCGATTTTTCTTCACTTTGGGTGGCTTCATATTCTTTTTAATATGCTGTGGTTAAAAGACTTGGGTTCTATTATGGAACAAACTAAGGGAAAGGGCTTTTTTTTAATCTTTGTTTTGATGACTGGTCTGTTGTCGAATTTTGGTCAATATTTGGTTTCGACAGCCCCTTTTGGAGGAATGTCGGGCGTTGTTTATGCCCTTTTAGGACATTTGTGGATGTCAAAAAGTTTTCATCCTGAATACCCTTACGCCCTGCCGAAAAGAGACGTAGTTTTGATGATAGGATGGTTTATTTTTTGTTTTACTGGCTTAATGGGCCCGATTGCTAATTCGGCTCATGGAGTAGGGCTCGGGTTAGGGATGTTGGTGGGAATCTTTCCCCTCTCCCAACAGTTTTCTCTCAGGAAAGGGGCTTTATACTTTTCTTTGGCTTTTTTCTTTATAGGGGGGACCCCTATTGTCGACTGGTTGAGGTTAAATATTTTTTATTAATTAGGGTTATTTTAACTATTTATCTTGATTAGAAAGCTCAAGAAGATAGCGCTTTTTTCCGATGAGGAAAAAATGAGTATAGATCATAAAAGGTAGTTAAAAAACTGAAATTGCGAAATCCATTAATGGTGGTCATTGTAGCGTTTTTCTATTTGTGGGAAAAACCAGGGCAATATGTTTTGGCCAAAGAAGGACCAGAGCGTTTCGTTTTAATGGAGACATTATCCCACGGTGATGGCTCTTCGACAGGTCTTTATCTCGATACTCACAAACAACAATTTAT
This sequence comes from Bacteriovoracaceae bacterium, assembly GCA_965206965.1. Taxonomy (GTDB): domain Bacteria; phylum Bdellovibrionota; class Bacteriovoracia; order Bacteriovoracales; family Bacteriovoracaceae; genus CBDBLK01. The sequence continues at coordinate 2,067,848 of OZ242254.1, forward strand.
TGCTCAAAAGGTGAAGTGGAGTCAAGAGTTTGAAAGACTTCGGCAGAGAGAGGGAAAAGGTCAGTATGAGTTTCCAGCCACTCTCCCTTCACTAGGGGACTCTCACGGTAAGAATTTGCTCTACGGTGTTGAAGTAGATTACACCCATATGTCTTTGGATTCTTGGAAGGGAAGGAGGAAGACACGGAAAACTTTAAGTGAACTAGTGAAAAAAGATCCTTCTTTTAGTTCTTCTCAAGAGAGGCAAGAAGCTTTAGTGCGAAAAATGCTTAAGGACTCCAATTCAAAGTTGGCGAGAAGTTCAAATGTCTTTCGCTTGGTTAAATCGGTTAAGCTTGGGAAGGTGAATCGGGCCGTCTATTACAATTCGGAGAAAGGAGAGTATGTTTACAAAGAAGTTGAGACTAAGCGCAGTGGGTTGCCACCTTATCATTTCCCCTCTTCGTTGGGTTTGCATATTGCCGCTGATGCTAATAGCGAAGATTATTTAACAACTAAAAATAATGTCTATTCAGCTCATACTCCTTTTTTAATGAAGAGGGCCTTGCACAAAATTTTAAAGAACTTCAATCGCAATCTCGATCGTTCCGATTTGAAGATGGGTCGTCGAGATTACCAAAATGATTTATTGGCTCTCAAAAGGAAAGTTTCAGAAGGTTATCAAAAGATAAAATCTGCCTATAATGATAGAAATAAGCATTGGTATGAAATATGGCACAACCCTGCTACTAACGAGGTTATCTTTCGCGGCTTTGATCGCAACAGAAAGTTGAAAGAGGAACATCATTATTCTTTGAACGATTGGCGAGGATTTGCGCTCTTTTATAAGAAAGTTAAAGAGGATACTCGTCAAGCATGGAGTGAGGATGAAGTTTATGCTTTATTGAATTCTCAAGTTAGATGTGTCGAGACATTAAAAGATTATCTTCACAATATTCATGTAAAACCTTTTAGTAATATATTAGAGGTGCTTTACGATCAACATATACATTCTGCTTTAGCCGATCGACCCATTATTACCGGAGGTCTAACGTTTACTTTAGATGTTAAGGCGATGAGTGGAAAACATCCTGTTAAAATAGCTCTCGATTTAAAAGGGCAAGTGGAAAGTGTTGAGTTCATCAACCCTGAAAAGGCTAAAGCTGATGGGCTTTCATTTATAGAAAAGCCGAATAGGGGAATTGATGGAAAACTCTATTTTGAAATGGTTTATACCGACCCCATTAGTGAAAAACTAGTTCCCATTATGGATTTTTCAAGCGCCGATATTGAAACCCAAAGAGGAAAAAAATTTGGTCAACTAATTGTTGATGTTTACGGTAAGCAGTCGGGTGAAATGGAGTTTGATGAAGCGGAGAGAAGCCTTTATGAAATAGCTTTGGGGGGTAGCGGTGGGATCATTGGATTGGGTAATCGAAAACGTTTGAAGGACAATCGAAATAATCCCTTTGATTTTGCTATAGAAAGAGAAGAGGGAAGTGGTGGCATTAAGAATTTCTTTTTTAGGAATTTCTACTCTAAAGGGGGAAAACTAGAGGCAATTCAAGATGCAGTGAAAGAGGAAGCGAGTAAATCTCTTTTGTCTGATGGTGACTTGGCTGGTTTTATCAAGCCTGAGGAAATTGACCGTATCGCGGTTGAAGTGGCTCATAAAACGGCACAGAGAACAAATCAATTTGAAAGTGATTTTATCAAAACAAAATCAATAGCTTCTGAAGAGGCCTTTCGTGCTTTCACTCCTCTTATCTTGGGACGAGCGCTTGAGGACATTCTTCCTGAAGAGTCTCCCAGCGATATTTCTCTTATGGTGGGAAAGATTACCTCGGGTTTTGAAGAGTGCTTAGATCGTGCGACACAGGCTCGAAATGTTGAAGCGAACAATGCTTGTTTAGAAGTTTTTAGTCGAGAAGGCTATGTTGAAACGGGAAAAGAAATTTTAGCTTTAAAGCTTCGTGAAGCCGGTATGGAGGAAATTGTAGGTTTGGCGCAAAACCGTTATTACCGCTGTATTCAGCAGCATTACGATCCTCTATTTAAGCATAAATATGAATGTGTAAAGGGTGTTGATGACTCTGGAGGCCAGCTTTATAAGGCTTGTTTGGAGGAGAAAAAGAAAAAAGAAGGTAAGGCTGTCGATCGAGTTAAGGCCTGTGTGTACACTAGCGTTTTTCAAATTTTAGAAGAAGCAGCTGACCCCATGATTGATAGACAAATTGGGGAAATATCTCGAGAGATGAAAATTCCTCTTTCTTTTTCCGTTGAAAAAAAGCAGAAAGCCTATAGAAAAATTTATTCTTGTTTAAAAGAGAAGGGACTGGCGGAAGCTTCGCTTCACGGGCAAGTGAGGACTCATATTAGTGCTCTTGAGTCAGTTGAACCTGACTTTTTTGAGCAAGATCTCTTTTCTTGTGCTGACTATATTGTTGCTGATATTGGTGGTGAAGTTGTTCAAACCATTTTGAAGGCTAAATTGGCTGAGGTAAAGGAGTTGCCGGAGAGCTCGCGCGACTCTATTGCCAATAAAGCAATTGCTGAGTCCTACGATAAGTGCATGGAACAGCAAATGAAAACTCGCAAGAATCAAATAGATCGCTATCGTTTGGAGAAAGGGAGGCGTCGCCAGTGGGCAAGGGAGAACCAAAAGCTTAATATCTCGATTCCCAAAGTGGATCCTCTCGAATGTGTTCGCCATTTAAGCAGCTACACTACTGGGTTGGTCATTGAAAAGATAATGGGAGAGATGATTGGAGAGGGGGGCATCCAGATGGTTCGCCCAGGAGGAAAGTACGATATAGCTTCTTGCTTTAGAGAGCTTAATAAAGAACTTTTGAGTACTCTTCCTCGCCAAATAATAAGCAATCCTAAAAAAATCGAAGAACTTAAAGCGTTGCGCTCTAAACGTGATCAAGCAGCGGCGGAAAAATCGGCAAATTGTTTGAAAGGTGGGATCTTTCGAGTCAGTGAGTACTTAGGGGCTAAAATCGTCCAAGATAAACTGACGGAGAATCCAGAGTTTAAAGATATTCCTTTTGGTTCCTATCAGCAAAATGTTGTGGGAAGAAAGATTAGGGCTTGCTTGGAAAGGCAGATAGGACCTCTAAAGAAGGTCGGTGATATTCTTGAAGTGCAGGAGGCTTTAACTGATCTATGCGGTTCAAACCTACTTAAGGACTCTGAAGTCCAAACGATTCTTTTAGATCCTTTGTTTGACAAAACTTTAGCTCGGGCCAATTTAGGACTGGGTGCTAGCAAGAGGGCTATTTTAGTGGCACGGATTAAATCAAAATTTAACAAACGTATTGTTAATGAGAAAACGGTCAAAGGCATCCTCGATCAAGCATCTCTGTTTAAAGGGGAAGCCGTAAAAGAAGTCGTTAATTTCATGGTTGAGGACAAAATTAACGAAATGTTTAGAAGCGCTCCGAAAGAAGCAGAGAGAGTTATTTCACTCGTCAGTAAAAAACTTTTTGGAAAACCTGAATCAAGCTTTGAAGCTCGCCTTATTGAGGCTTTTGACTCTAAAGATGAACACGAGGTGAATAAAGTTGTAGAAGATTTGAAAATGGCTGTAGTTGATGTCGTTGTTCCTGAAGTCATTGAGAAAGAAGTCTCTGGGTTAGTCGCTAAGGGAGTTTTTGAAAACGACAAGGATGCTCAAAAGGTAAAAGATTACTTTTTGAAGACTCTTAATCAATGCCTAAAAGTTACCGCTAACAAAAATGAAAGCTTTGACAATAAATTAAAGCGTTGTGAGATTGAAGTCAAAGACAAAGGGATGACTTATGTACTCCATGATCGTTTAGTGGCAAAAATAGCCTGTGATCCTGTATTTCTTGAGGGGATAGGCGTTCTATCAACGAAAAGTGAAGATTTAAACCAGTGCGATAGTTCTTCTATGAAGCCTCGAACAAAGAAAGCGATTGAGGTGATCTTTTCTCGTTTGATGACTGAAGAGCGAAAAAATGAAATGGCTCGATTAAACAGGATGCCATCTCATAGTGTGGATGAAAAGAAAGAGAGAGAGAAAAGCTTTAGTTTATTTGTTGAGTCTTTTAAAGCCGACACTATGTATGAAGTTTTTAAAGAAATTGTGCCAGGGATGGTAGAGAATCGATACAGAATACCAGAGAATGCATCACCATCTCTACGAGCTAAGTTCGAAAAAGAACATTCTCAAATTTTTGAAGCTTCAACCAATTCTATGCGTGAATGCACTAACGATATAAAAGCTAAAGCTCGACAAATTTATCAAGGCGTAAGAGTGGAATCACTCTCTGATTTGGAGATAGATAAGTGTATTAATACGGCCCTTTTAACAACTACTAAAGAAGTTTTACCTAGAATTCTTAAAGATGTTATTGGACAGGCTTTTGGTGACACATCAATGACTCAAAGTTTGGTTGAAAGTGCTAAGGAAGAATTAAAAAGATGCTCTAGTGGAGTTCCTACAAACTCAAAATCTAGTGACTATGGATTGAGGATGAATGCCTGTTTGAATCGTATCCTTGAGGAATTGGTGATGGATGTTGTCGGTGTACTTCGTCAAAACAATTTCCTAACCGATCGCGCGGAGACAGATAAAGCTGTAAAGAAGTGTTTTAAAGGCATACGATTAGAAGCTTCTCGTCGAGTAAATGGTGATTCTGGATTGTCGGTTATTCCAGAAGAGCTTGCTAACCTAAAGAGCGAGAATTTTTACTACCAGTTGATGGTTAAGGCCAATAAAGACAAAGAAAAGGCTATTGGTATAGAGTGGTTTCAGACTCAGATTTTGGATTGTATGATTGGAACAATTGCGGGACCTCTTCTTAAAGAGTCTCGTGATCAATTTTTCAAAGTAGAGAATGAGAATTTAAGTGATGAGGTGAAGAGTACGATTAATCTTTTAGTTGATAGTTTAGATGAAGTACTTTCAACATCGAGTAAAAGTGGAAAGCCTATTCGTGTTGATTTTTCAGTACTGAGTAATTCGGGTCCATCTATTCGCACTGGAGAGGAAAAACCTTATATTGGTTTTTTCAAAGAGTTTGAAAAAACAATCTTTGTTCAAGTAGCTAGTGCTGTTAAGTATGATCCAAAAGGAGCAAAAAGAGAGATTACAGAGTTTAAGGAGAAGATAAAAAAGAAAATTCAAGAGACTGATGAGAAACTTAAATTGGAAGAAATTATTGATACTCTTTTGGAGACTGAAACGGCTGACATCGCTATTGAGGGATTGATTGCTCAAGTGGTTCGCGATGAAGTAAGTGATGCTTTAAAAGAGAGGAATGTTGCTAAAGCTGATTGGTATGCTGAGCAGCTAGCGAGTAAAGAGACAATTAACCGCGTTTTTGGAAGTGGTGAAGGAAAAGAAATCATTAAATCTTTAAAGCATGGTTATCTTCGTTCTTTAATGTTAGGTCAAGCTTCCAGCCGAATCCCTGATAATCTTATCAATAAAGCTAAAATGGCTATTGCAAAAGATACCACACCAAATGGTTTTGCAGATCGTATTCTTGGAGCTATTGTTCAACAAACTCTAGATGAAAATAGGGATAGAATTCTCGGGGGGACGTTCGAGCGTTTGGTGGCTAAGTGGTGGTATCGTGTGGATGCGGAAGAAGACTTTACTTGGGGTAATCCAGTTGATGAAAGAAATGATCCCAAGAGAGGTTATCATTTGAGAAAAACACCTTCTGCTCGGAAGGCCGTGGAGTTATTTTCTAAGGATGTTTTAATTCCCATGTTTTCTTCAGGCTTGAGCAAAGAGCAGGAAGAAAAAGCTGTTGAAGATATTGAAGAACTGGTCAAAAAAGCTCAAAAAGAAAACGAGCCTAGTTCTAATGAGAGAAAAAAAGAAGAGTATTTCATTGATGAGGTTGTCTACTAAGACTTTGAACTAGGCTTACAGCTTTGAAGTGCTGATATTAATTCATTGATATCGATAGGTTTAGCCAAAAACCCGTTCATTCCAGCGTCAAGGCAACGGTCCCGATCTTCTTTGAAAACACTGGCCGTAAGAGCAAAAATTTTTGGCTTATCTTTAGCAAATTTACGAATCTCTTTTGTCGCTTCGACTCCATCCATTTCAGGCATATGTTGATCCATTAAAATGATATCGTAGTTTTGGCTTTTGGTTAAGTTAACAGCTTCTAGTCCTGTTTTGGCGATATCGATTTTGTAGCCAAATTTAGCGATTATTTTTTGAGCGACCATCTGATTGATCGTATTGTCCTCGGCCAGCAATATTCTAAGAGGATGTTCTTTGGCCATATTAGAGCTTGAAGTAAATAGTGCTACTTCTTTTTTATCTTCTTTTTCTGCTTGTGTTTTGTTGGCCACTATTGTGAAGTAAAATAGAGAGCCTTCACCATATTGACTCTCGGCCCAAATTCTTCCTCCCATGGCTTGAGTAATGCCTTTGCAGATGGCAAGCCCTAGCCCTGTACCACCGAATTTGCGTGTTGTTGAGGCATCGACCTGACTAAAGTCTTGAAATAATTTTGATTTAGCGCTTTTAGGAATACCTCGACCATTGTCTTTTATACAAAACGTAATTTCATGCTTTTCACCTGTGAGTAGTTTTGAGGTGACATCTATTTTAATTTTATTTTTGGTGAATTTGATGGCATTACCGATTAAATTAGTGATCACTTGTTTGAACCTGATAACATCACCTTCAATCCAATGGGGCACGCTTGGATCGATATAACTATTGATGACAATGCCTTTCTCGGAAGCTTTCGGGCTGAGCAATTCTACGATGTCTTTAATATTGCCATAGAGGTTGAATGGTTTATTTTCAAGTTCCAATTTTCCATTTTCGATTTTAGAAAAATCAAGTATGTCATTGATAAGTGCTAGCAGTATTTCACTTGAGCTTTGTGTTGTTTTTAAAAGGGTTAGGTTTTCAGGGTTTTTAGTATTGTCTAGAAGAAGATTGGTGCAAGAGAGAATGGCATTCATGGGTGTGCGTATTTCATGGCTCATATTAGCTAAAAATCTAGCTTTAGCTTTGACACCTTCTTCGGCTAATTGTTTTGCTTTAAGCAATTCTTTTTCTTTTTTTCTTTTTTCTGTCACATCTCTTAAAACAATAACGCCTCCGATTATTTTTTCATTATCACGCAAAGTTCGGCCGGAGGCTTCTAGATAACAACCTTCTTTAATAAATTTATTTTTTATGAAAAGAGGTATATCTTGAGTATCGGTACCTTGAACTGCTTTGATCAAAGGGAGTTCCTCCGAGGGGTAAGGTGTTGTTTGGTCAGGGTAATAGTAACCGTAGTATTCTGACCATTGATGGGTGTTTTTATTAGATGCTCCTAATCCTATAATTTTTTTTCCTTCCTTATTCCGAATGATAAACTCAAAGTTTTCATTAACGGCTATGACACCTTCACTCATATTGTTAAGTATGAGCTCTAATAAGCTTTTTTGACCATTGAGCTCTTTTGTTTTTACTATGATTTCTTCTTTTGTTTTTTCCTGTTGGAATCCAGCGTAAAAAGAAAATGAACCAAGAAAAAAAGGGGCTGTTGAAATAATTCCAAAAAGAACGTCAGGTTCATCTAATAAAAAAATAGCAATAGCAGGGAAGCACAAACCAAAAGTTATACCGAACAGAGTATAAAGAACGATGCTAGATTTAAGTATCTTAGAGATATTTGCCATCAATTTCTTTTCGGAAGAATCGAAAATTTTCTAAGTAAATGCGCTACGTTGAAGTTCGAAATTGGGTTAAATTTTACTAACTCATGGTCTAGTTAAATTTTTATAATTGTTAACTCTCTTCAATTAAAAAGATACAGGTATTATTTTTTTACATTCGAGAGGGCGCGGGTATTCCTAAAATTTCTAACCCTTTATACATAATGGAGCCTGCCGCATGGGCCAGGGCCATCCGCGTATTTTTTAACTCTTTTGTTTCTGCTTTGCCGATGGGGCATTCTGAATAAAAACTATTAAAGAGTTTTCCTAAGTCATACAGATATCCGCATAAGTGCATTGTTTGGAGGTTTTGAACGCCGCTAGCGATGACGTCTTTAAATTTGATAATCTTGATTAAAAGGGCCATTTCGCTATCTTTTTGCAGACCAGACCAATTGAGGGGGGCTTGGGGATTGTAGTTGAGCTTGTTACACAAGCTGAGAATTCGAGCATGTACATACTGCAGGTAAGGACCAGTTTCCCCATCAAGTTTGAGCCATTCATCCATATCAAAAACAATCTTGCGGTTATTATCTACTCGAATCATTCCATACTTGATGGCTCCATTGGCAATCATGCGGGCTGTACTTACGACATCTTCTTGAGTCCATCCACTATTAGGGTCGTTGAGATATTTTTGCAGGTATTTTTCTTTAATCTTGTTTTCCATCATTTGGATTAAATCCATAAGAGGAATAATATTACCTTTTCGACTCGACATAGCTCCATCGGGAAGCTCTACGACGTTGTATTGAAGATGAAAGCAATTTTTGGCTTTTTTAAATCCTATTTTTTCTAGAACCTTGAAAACTTGTTTGAAGTGATGGGCTTGGCGGTCATCGACAATATAAATATTTTTATCAACGCTAAACTCTTCAAATTTAATTTTGGCCAATTGAACGTCTTTGGTCGCATATAAACCTGTTCCATCAGATTTGACCATTAAACAAAACCCTAGATTGTCTTCGCTTAAGTCCATGCCGATGGCGCCTTGATCTTTGATCAAGAGGTTTTGAATGTGGAGTTGCTGGGCCAATTGAAGAGAAGGCGCATCCATTTCAGACTCCCAAAACCAGCGGTCAAATTTGACATCGGCCCAATCATAAACATCTTGCATGAGTTGAATCGACCAATCTCGAGTTTCTTTCCATTTTTCAAAGAAGGGTCCCTTCTGATCGTGGAGTTGTTTAAGGATTTCGGTTAAGGCTGATCTATTAGATTCTTCGTGCTCCGTTTCGCGTTGTTCTTCTAACATTTTATTGGCTTTAGTGTACATCTCGCCTAACCAAGCCCCCTTATGGGTTTCGGGAGGCTGCTCTTTTTGGTGGTATTCAAGGTACCAAAGGCATTTGGCTACATGAGTTCCAACATCTCCGGGATAGGTGACGGCCAAAACTTCTTGTCCTGCGTATTGGGCCATGCGGACGAGTGCATTTCCTAAGCACAGGTTGCGCATATGACCTACATGCAAAACTTTATGAGTATTGGGTTGAGAGTACTCTACCATCCAGCGCTCGTGGCTCTCTAAGATGGTTTGGGTGAGAAAGGTGCCATTGTTAATGGGTTCAATAATGTGTTTTCCAATCCCTTGTGGAGAGAGGAAAAAATTAAGATAGGGTCCGACTGCCTGTGCTTCTTGAATACAATCCCACTGCTGAAGGTGTGGAACCATTTTTTCAGCTAACTCAGTGGCGATTTTAGGAGGAGCTGTTCGGCAAACTTTGGCCAAGGGAAAGCAGCCGAAAGCAACGTGCCCCATTTTTAAATTGGGGGCTTCTCCTAGCAGAGAATAAAGCTCTACTCCTGAAAGATTGTGATGGGGGTAAGTCGTATCGATAATCTTCTTAAGAGCTTCGGCGATTTGAGTGTAAATGGGATTAATCATTTGGGGAGCTTGAACATTTTCTTGTGCTGCCATGGCGTTTCCTTTTATCCCAATGCGCAATTGACGGGGCTGATTATGATACAATTTACGTGTTTTGTCATTAAAGGATGGCGTTATGGTGAAAGCTGGCTTGTCCCTTTTTATCTTTTTGGCTTTTTTTCAAGAGGGGAAAGCTCAAACGGCAGAGGTCGGGGAGCAGATTGAAAAAGAAGCTAGGTCATCGGATAAAATTAGGAGGAACAAGGACGAGCCGCGTATTTCTAATAAATACTATCTTGGTGAGTACCTTATTTTTGATTGTGAGGATCGGCATTTCGCTTGTGTTAATGCCTTAAGTTTTGATTTATGCAAGGATTGGCGTAAAGAAGATCTTAAAAAGTATCGATCAAAACTTCGATGTGCTCACTTAAAGAAATTCTTTTCCCAAGAAGCTTGCTTTCAAGAACAAATGAAGCAAATTCATGAATCTAAATTTAAACTTTTTTGCCTCAACCCTAAAGCTATCTAGTGTATTGTTGCTAGTAAATCTTTTTGAACATGAGAATATGGGGTCCGATTTCGGAGATCTCAAATTCTTCATTTATTTTTTCAAAGCCAACTTTTTGGTAATACCCTTTAGCTGAGGTTCTTGCATTACACCACAATAGTGTGCAGAAATTCTGTTTAATAATAGGAAAAGCCATTTGAAGAAGGGCGCTTGAAAAGCCTTTGCCTTGGTGTTTAGGGAGTGTTGCCATTCCTCGAAGTCGATATTGGTAATTGTCTTCAAGATAGGGGTGTTTTTCAAAATAAAAACTGGCGACACTGACAAGTCTATTGTCAATGAAGCCACCGAGGTGAAAGGTTTGTTCTTCTTCGTCTCCCAAAAAAGCGCAATCCTCTAAAAGTTTGCCTTGTCTGAGCATTTGATGACGGATTTCGTAGGTGTCTGTAGAGTTAATTCGAAGAACTTTCAAGTCGAGCTAATCCTCAAGTTGTTTTTTTCTGGGGTAATCTTTATAAAGCAAAGACTTAAAAAAGTCACTAAGGCATACTAACACGCTTAGTAGGTACGAGAAATCTTAAATAGCTTTTCCATGGTTAAGATTCCTAAAGTTCGAGAGAAGAAAGAAAATATTTTTGAATTGATGCCAGAATGGGGGCCTGACCAGTGGGCTTCTGTGCGAAATAGACACCGCCCCTTGGTTTTTCGTACAGTGATAGTCCCCTTTAAGCCTTTTAGGAACCCGTTATCAAATTGAAAGGGGTATTGCCCGGGTTTTTTAATGATCGGGAGTTTGAAATTGAGGACCATGGTAAACGGCATAAGGCCATGGCTGAGTTTAAAATAAACCCTTTTTAGAGACGGGTGATAGCGGCTTTCCTTAATTAAACCGATCCACTCGCGGTATCTTGGGTATTGGGAAATTCGGCTGAGAGCTATTTGGCAGGATTTAGAGTGAAGGCCGATAATTTGGTAATCCAATTTTTGTTTATTTTTAGGGAGATCCTTAACCAAGACTAAAGCATAGGGACCCTTTTTAAGGATATATTGTTGAATTTTTTTGGGTAGAGATTCCAAGGTTTTGCTTTTAGGGACTTTTGGGGAGTGCTCTTGGATCGTCGCAGCAGAAAGGGTCACTATTTTCAGACACCAGAGGATAGTTATGATTTTTATGTTTTGCATTGCACCTTTTCGAGAACTTAGGCCTTTCTTACCCTGAGTAAGAGCCATTTTTTTTAAGAGAGGTATCTATCTATTCGAAAGAACGTCCTCATTGGACATTTTACAGGGAAAAGCAAAAGGTTTCTATTCATGGCGATTGAATCGGTTAAACGTCGCGGCAGAACAAAAGATGCGGTGATTGAGAGCAAGGATCAGCGTTGGCATTGCCGCAATCGGATTACTCTCGTTTTTGGCTCTAATGGTGTCGAAGATTTGGAGACCTATATCTATACAGAAAATGGGCTTGAATTTAAGACGGTTAAATTTCATCAAGCCAAATCTAAAGCGATTGAGGAGATACTTGATAATTGTGTTGATGAGTATTATCGAGGACATGTTACCCAGGTTCATTGCTTTTTGAGTGATGATAAGCAAACGGTGATTGTTGAGGACAATGGAATTGGTTTTCCGCTGAATAAAGTAAAACAGGTCTATTCGGAGTTTAGGACTGGGTCGAAGTTTAAGGACGAAGAAGTTGATGAAAAGGGCTTTCTTTATCGGACTCTAGGTCAAAATGGTTTAGGTGCCGCGGCGACTTGTTTAACCGCTGATCTTTTCAAAGCCACTGTTAAGCATTACAACTCAAAAGGTGAACAGACGACAACTTTTAAAGATGGCGCTTTAAAAGCTTCTCAAACTCGTCGAAAGAATTTTAAAGGACATTCTGGAGTTAAAGTTGAGTTAGTTTTAGCTAAGGAGGTCTACAAGAATAATAAAATAGATAAAGATCTTTTGAGAAAGAGAATCATTGATTTGGCTTACAATAACCCTGGCCTTTGCTTTTTCTTTAATAAGGAAAAATACCACTTCAAGAAAGGGCTTTTTGAATTAGCAGTGAGGATTGATAAAGAAAATGCTCAAAATATTTTGGATGAAGCTATTATCTATGAAACAACCAACTCCAAAGGGAAGAAGGTTAAAGGAAAAATTGATTTGCACCTCTCTGTTTGCATTGATTGCGCAGGTGAAGAAAGAGAAAAGTTTATTAGTTTTGTGAATTCAACGCCAACATTTGATGGAGGTTTTCACCAGGACCGATTTAAAAGACTTTTTGTTAATATGCTGAAGGATAAACTTGAACGGTCAGCCAAAAAGGAAAAGGTGACCATTGTCGATAATGATATTTTGACGGGAATAACCTTTATTATTGGCGTGACTATGCCCAACCCTCGTTTTGAATCTCAGACTAAAAGAAAATTAGTTCGAGAACTTCAGTTAGAGAAAAGCATTGAACAGGTGATGAAAAAGGGAATGGAGCGGTTTTTGCGCAGAAATAAGGATTATCTTGAAATTGTTATGGAGAGGGCTAAGAGTCGCCATAAGTTTCAAATGCTCAAAGAAGCATCGAAAAAAGGGCGCAAGCAGAAAAAGCAAAGGGTTGAAAAATTACTGGATGCCAACGAAAGAAAAGATCGCACGAAATGCACTCTCTTTATTTGTGAAGGGGATTCGGCTATTGGAGGGCTGCGCTCTGCACGGGATCGGCTCTATCATGGAGGGATTGCTTTAAAGGGCAAACCTATGAATGTAGCTCAAAGTACCATCAAGGATATTCTTAATAATCAAGAGTTCTCGGATATTATGGCTTCTATTGGTTTAGTTCTAGGGCAACCGGTTGAGTGGTCCAAGTTGAGATATTCTAAAATTGTTTTTTTAGCTGATTCTGATGTGGATGGAGGTCATATTAATACGCTCCTAACCAATTTCTTTTACACTTTTTGGCCAGAGCTTTTTCAGGAGGGAGCTGTTCAAATAGCTAAAGCCCCTTTATTTGAGGTTATTACGGACAAAGAGACCGTTTTTGTTGAGAGCCCTAGGCAATTGGATGAGCTAAAAAGTAAGAGCGCCGTTAAAATTAAGGCTATTCATAGAAATAAAGGTTTAGGTGAGATGAGCCCTGAGGCATGGAAATACGTTATGAGTAAGGAGCATTATACAAAGGTTATTGAAGGGGAAGTTAAAGAGGCTAAGGAAATGCTCAACGTGTGTTTTGGAAAGGATTCAAAGCCTCGCAAGGAGCTTTTAATGGATGATAGCTCTGCTGGTGCTGAGTCGATTAGTATATCTAAAGGCCTTCGAAATAAAAAACGAGTTGTGAAAACGAAGAGCAAAAGAGCGGTGGGAAAAAAAGTAGTGAAGAAAGGGGTTAAAAAGAAGGCAAAAAAAGTGGCTAAAAAAACGGTAAAGAAAGCAAAAAAGAAAGTAACTAGAAAGGCGAGAAGATAGAGTGGAAGAAGGTTATTTGCATTCACTTGAATCAGTACCCCTTGATGAAATTGTTAAGGAAGAGTACCGCGAATATCAAATTTATACATTAATGGATCGTGCGATTCCCTACCTTGCAGATGGCTTGAAGCCTGGGCAGAGGAGGATTTTATACACTTTGTGGAAAAATCAGGGGAAGGGTTTAATTAAAGTTAGTTCTGCGACGGGGCTTGTTTTAACTCTTCATCCTCATGGTCCAGCGTCTATTGAAACAACTATTGTGAATTTGGCTCAAGATTTCACCTTTGCCAACAATTACCCTCTTATTGATAAAAAAGGATATTTTGGCGAGCGAATGGAAACATCTCCTGCTGCCGGGAGGTATATCGAATGCAAACTGGGTAAGATTGCTGAATATCTCTTATTTGATGATATGAATCAGGTTGATATGATTCCGAATTATGACGAAACGGTTGTTGAGCCGGTAGGCCTTCTTCCTAAACTTCCCATCATGCTTTTAAATGGGGCTGAAGGAATTGGCACTGGATTTAGTTCAGTTATTCCTTGTTTCCACCATCAAGATATTTGTGAATCGATGATTCAATGTATTGAAACAGGTCGACCTAAACGTCTCAAACCTTATGTGCATAATTACGATGGCAAGATAGAGCAAGATAAAGGTAAGTATCTCTTTAAAATGAGGTTTGAAGAAATTGGGGAAAAAATTTTTATTACAGAAGTGCCCAAGGGTTATGATGCTTCTCGTATTTACCGTTATCTTAACAAGTATATTGACAGTGATTACTTGAAGGATTTTATCGATAGTACTGTCGATAATGATATTAAGATTGAATTGATTTTTAAGCGTGGTAAGCAACCCTCTTTGGAAGAAGTTCAAAAGAAGATGTCGGTTACGTCCTCGATATCCCCCAACTACACTTTGATTAGCCAAAGGGGCGTGAGAATCTTTAATCGACCAGAAGAGATTGTCCAAATTTTTACAGAGCAAAGGTTAAAGGTTGTTAAACGTCGCTATGAACTTTGGTGCGAAGATTTAAAAAAGAAAATCAAACAAAATAGTGAGATTATTAAATTTATTCGCCAAAAAGAATATGATGTTGCCACTCGTTCAAAGAATCGCAAGAGTTTTGTGGAGTATCTGAATAAAAAGAAATACATTTTTAGTGACTATCTAGCTGATATGCCCATTTACCGTATGACTAAAGAAGAGGTGGAAAGGCGAAAGCTTTTAGTGAAAGAAGATGCCGCTAAACTTAAAGAATATGAAAAAGTGGCTAAGTCTGACCGTTCTATTCGGAGAAAGTTGACCGAAGAGTTGCGAGAAGTGGGAGCTAAGCTGACTGATTGGATCAAAAATAAGGATAAAGAACGCAAGGAGCTTAGAAAACGCTTGGAAAAAGGTCCTCGAAGGGCTTCTCGGGGGCGAACTAGTAGCCGTTAAAGTCAAAATGTACTTTTTTAAGGGAATTAATAGGTTGTTCGTTAATTCTCTTAAAGTTTTTTATGGATTGAAAGCCGCTTTCTTGCTAACCTATGAATAATTGGAGATTTTCAAGCTAAGACTTTGCTTTCATGGAGGAAAACATATGAGTCTTACCAAGGCTGATATTGTTGAGAGAGTTTATAAGGAAGCCAGCTTCAGTAAGAAAGAAGCGGCAGACCTCGTCGACTTAGTTTTTAAAATCATTAAAGATACTTTAGCTAGAGGTGAAAAAGTCAAGATTTCTGGTTTTGGCAATTTCAGTATTCGTGACAAAGCGACACGGCTTGGGAGAAATCCTCAGACTGGTGATGCAATGGAAATCTCAGCTAGGAGAGTTCTCACTTTTAAACCTTCTCAAGTTTTAAAAGAAGATGTAACTGCTCGTTATTCTCACCGCCTTGATGATAAGGGGAAAGAGGATAAGAGTATTGCTTCGCGAGAGGGAACTTCTCGGGCCCTGTCTAGTTTTATTAGTGGCTCAGAGGATGGTATCGATATTGATTGATTTTTAGGGAAAGGGGCTCTGTATGCGTACTCTGCAAATACCTAACAAATCACTTTTTAAACTTAACGAAGTGTGTGGGCTTACCGGAGTGAAACCTTATGTTTTAAGGTTTTGGGAAAGTGAGTTTGATGAAATTGATCCTATTGTTTCTTCTAGTGGGCAAAAGCTGTACGAGCACAAAGATATTGAAGCTATTGCTCTAATTAAAAAATTATTATTTGAAGATAAAATGAGCATTGAGGAAACAAAAGCCGAAATGAAGTTTGTCTCTAGTTCTTTGAGTGAAAAAGAAGTGGAAACTAATCTTGATGAAAATGAAACCCTTCGGACTTCTGAGATACATCAAGGTTTTGATTTAGAAAATCCAAAACTAGGAAAAACTGATTTAAGTCAATGTGAAGCTGATAAACTACTCTTTGCTAAAGAGAGCATCCGAAAGCTTTTGGAAATCACAGGCTCACTTAAGTATCGCTATAATTGGAATTAAAAGTTCTTCTACCTTTGATTTTCCCAAATGAAGCTCGATAAGATTTTGGTGTTTGGTTATTAGATTTTTCATTTTTTGAAAGTAGTCTAGGTAAACTGAGCTGAGGGCTTGATCTCTTTTTTTTATTTGGGAAATAAACTTAAGACCTTTTCTAAGCTCTTGGTGAGATGATCCATAATAGCAAAGCCATGGATTGATTTCTTTTTCGCGAGGAGAAAGGGTTTCTCCAAATTCGCTTAAGTCATCTAAAAGTTGAAAGACGATACCTAGATAGTGTCCTAGGCGGTACAATTTATAGGAAAGAGTTTTCTCTTCAGAAGTCCACCTCTTTACTCCCGATAGGTAACCGGCATTTATTGAGATTTGAATGAGCCTTGCCGTTTTTAACTGGTGTGTAGTCAAAAGTTTGGGAAAAGATTTGGCTATTTCCCCTGAGAGGTCGAGGTACTGACCATGGATGAGTCCTTTAGGACCTAGTGCCCATGAATAACCTTTTCTAATCAAATTGGCCAAGGGGGTTTGTAGGTCGGCAAGTAGTGCGTGGCTTATATTTAAAAGACCATCGCCAGTGAGAATGGCTTGCCACTCTCCATAGGCTTTGTGCAAGCTTGGTTTTCCACGCCTGATATCATCGTTGTCCATACAGGGAAGGTCATCGTGGACTAGAGTGTAAGCGTGGTGAATTTCAACACTTGAGCAGACTTTGGAGATATCGGAATGAGGAGTGGTTAATTGCTTTAAGGCATTTCCGTGAAAGTCTTCAAATGAAGCAGCAGTCAACAAAGGTCTAAAGCATTTTCCAGGAGGAAGGAGGGCATAGGAATAAGCTTTAGCTAAACCAGCTTGACCAGTATGGCGTTGAAGGTGAAAGTTTAAGTTTTTTAAAAGGAGGGGCAAAGCTTGCTTGGCAAAATTCATGGGCGAACTCTAACACAGTCTACGGGTAAGAGCTAAAGGAATTTGGGAACGGGCCGGTTGATGGTACCACTGAGCTTTAGGTTGTAGTAGCCATCTTTGGGGGCTTCTCTTGGTAGAACTAGCTTGAGGGCCGCCACCTGGTCCAAAATTTCTTGGCTAAGATTGAGGCGGCCTTCCAAGTTGAGAGCTGAAAAATTAAAATTAGCTTTGTTAATAATAATAGTTCCTTTAAATTGAAGGTGAAGAGGGCCACCGGCTTGCCCTAATTCCAGTGCTTTAATTCGAAGATTTTTTTTTGTTTGTGTCGCTAAAAGCTTTAACTTTTTAAATTCTAAATTTGGAATATTGAGAGGGATAAACCCAGCCTGGATTTTTTGTGATGGAATAGATAAATTTTGGCTACTGACTTTGAGATCGGCTTTTTGAATTATTCCTGCAGCGAGCTCGATGAGGCCATCGATATGAACGTCGCCTTTAAGGAGCTTTGGGTATTGGGTAAAATTTGAAATGAGCTTTCCTGAAAGACGCGTGTTAGTAATGCGGATGTCTGTTTGCCCAAACCCTATTCTTGGGTAGAGTTTAATCTCACTTCCCATGCCCTGAGCGATAGCGTGAAATTTGAGAGCAGGGGGAAGGAGTCCGAAGAAGGAAAATCCGGTTTTGAGCTTATCGAACTTGAGATTAACTCTTGGGTTTTGGAAGCACCGACCTGAAATAACTGGTTGAGAGAGGTGGACACTCGGAAATAATAAACTGAAATCGAGTTTTTGATAACTTATGGGGCAGGCCCTAGAGCTATTGAGTTGGTTCACTACTAGTGTTTCGAGAGATTGCTTAATGGGAAAATTTAGCCAAAGGCTAAGTAAAAAGAGAGTAATGGCCAACCAGGTTAGTTTAGCTTTCCAATTTTGAGGAAGCTGGTAGGTTTGGTCTTGAATTTCTTTATCAGTGGCTTTTTTAGTTCTCATAAATCCTAAAACAACTTCTATTTCTTTGTATTCTCGTTTGTTCTCATTTTACTAAAGTAAAGTAGTTTCAATATTCCTTTGAGCTGGGAGGATTGAGAATCTAAGTCGGTTTCGATATGCTCAATTTTGATCTTGTGGATAATAGTGATTCCATGCAGAAGGTTAGTGAATTCTTCGGAGCTGAATTTTTCAAAAGTTATTTTGGCCATCGATTTTTGCACATTTCCCTGAGGGCTTGCTTGTTCAAAACTGAGAAGACGCACTTTTGAAGAGTCTAGTTTTTTTTGGCGAATAAGGGCGCGAATAATTCCCTCAAAATCAGCTCTAGTATTAAGAAGCCTTTGACCTACAATGGAGCGTCCGACAAGGTTGGCTTCTTGAGATTTCTGATTGAGTTTTTGGAGCTGACTATGAATATTAGTTATAGTTTCTAAGTCTGACCTAACACCTAGGTTATAGGTTCCTGCTAGTATAAGCAAACAGAGAGGAAGGAGAATAACAAGATAGCTTAGGGCTTGATTAACCCATTTCATTTGATCGTCAGGTAGAGATTCTAGTTGGCCGAGAAGCTGCTGGAATTTCGGTTGGGATTGAAGGTTGTCGATCCCTTTAAAGGCGAGTTCATCTATTTTTTTAAATGGGGAAGGTATTTTTTTCATGAGTTACTCCACCATAAGGGTAAAAGCTAAGCCTTTTTTGGATTTTTCAACTTCTAGATTGGGAAGTGATGAACTTTTTATATTTTTTTCTAATTTATTGAGAGTTTCGCTTTTATCTCCAACGAATTCAGCACGAACAAATTTTCCGTCGCTGGTAAAGCGTTTCATCTGAACCCCAGGAACAGCACTAATCTCTCGACTTATGAGGGCCAAAGGGGCAATGGCATTTATTCTCGCTGCAGCTTGAACCGTTTTAACTTCTTGGGAGACTTGGTGTGCTTTTTTCTTGAGCAGTTTGAGGATTCTCTCTGGTCTTCTTTTCAAATATCGCTGTCGACTTTTAGGGATTCCATACTTTTTTAATTTTATGCTTTTTGAAACTTTGCGATAGATTTGATTCTTTTTCTTTTTGAGGATGAACCCTTCTCCCAGCAGAAAAGCTGAGTAGATTAAACAGAAAATGAGAACACGAACCCCTATAAAGGAGGCAGAATGAAGGGGGAGATAGCCTTCTCGGCTTCCTGAGTAGGGACCAAAGAGAAAGTTGCCAGGTTTTTGTTTGCTATGTTGAGTGTCGGCCATCATTTGGACTAAGAAGTAATGAGCTTGTTTTTTTCCTAATAGTTCTTCCTGGTTAGCAATTGCATGAGTTATTTCTAGACTCTCTACGCGTGTTGCTAGGGTTTGAGTGAAAAAATTATTGATATTATTGATTTGGCTAGTTCCACCGGTTAGGTAGACGAACTCTATAGGGGTCCCGTACTTGACGCGAAAACCTAAGAGCCAGCGTTTAACATCTAAAATCAGGGGCCAAATGGCTTGCTTCATGAGTTTAGCAAATTCTTGTTGATCTTGGCTGACTTCCTGGTATTGCGCTTCTGTAAGAAAAAAACAGTTTTCGTGCTTGTATTGGAGAGCTTCTTTTTCAGGTATTTGATAAGTTTGGGCAATGACGTCGTCTAATACTTTGCCCGCAGTGTGGCTGATATGGTTAGAAACGACTTCTCCCTCTCTTATCACATAACATTTAGTGGTTTCATGGCCAATGTCGAGAATAATAGTGGGATTTTTAAGGTCTCTATAAGCAGCGTAGCTTTGGATGATGGCCAGCTCACTAGTGAGAATTGAGGGAAGGGCCTCTCGACTTGAGTAGTGAGAGTAAAACCTGTCAAATTCATCCAGTTTAGCTATGTTGACTAGCGCTGATGTAGAATTGGCTCTTTTTGTAAGATGGGTTATGTAATGAGCTTCAAATGTTTGAAAGGGAAGGTTTTCATCTAGTTGAAAGGGAATCATCATATCAACTTTTCTTTTGTGGGCAGAGGGGAGAGTAAAGTACCTAGAAGTTATATACTCTGATGGAATTTGCATAATGACTTTGCTCTCTAGATCTTCACCTAAAAAATTTTTGACGATCTCTGCTTGAAGAGGGTGAAGGTCGAGTTCAGAAGACCATTTTTCTTTGGCTTCGTCGATAATGACTTCGTGAGCCTTGATGAGGAAAAGTTGTTTTCTCTCCTGTTTAAATTGAAGAAATTTGACACTATAAGAGCCGACGTCAATAGCAAGTATGTTCATGGGTTCATTTTAACAGATTCCTCGGCAGGAAGCAGGCTTTTTCATCCGAGTCTTATTTCGACAACTCGAGGCTCCATAAACTCTAAAGGCTCAGGTTCTTTCTTTTTCTTTTTCTCATCTGGAGGAGGAGGGTCATGAGGGTTTAGTGGTGGTTCATTTTTTCTTTTCTTCTTTTTTTTCACTAATTTGGGCTTGGGCTTTATCGGGAGGTCGATAAAAGCTGTGATAGTGTAGCTTGACCTTTCAAATGTTCCCGTAGAGACGACTTTATAGAGATTTCCTGCTGTTCCAAAACGAAGACCAGCCCTCTCAAATTCTTTGGTCCTACTCGTGTAAGTGTCTTCTGGGACTCCTAGGGTTTCTACTAGATAGGTTTTAAATTCTTGTTCTGATTCAAAAGGGTGAGGGTCTTCTTGAAGCTCTTGATCTCCATCTCGGTACTTAAAGAATTCTTCGATTTGGATGGGGTCAAGTTTGGGAAAAATAATTTTGAGCTGTTCTTTTGTAATTTTATTGATGGCTATCACAGACACTTCATGAACGGTGAGGCGGTCCTTGATTAAATCAACGATATCATCTGGCCACCCCTCTAAAAGATAGAGCTCATCGAGAGAGGTCATAGGCGCGTGTTTTGGAGTGATCCCACGTTCGGCGTAGAGGCTCTCGATTTCGATTTTTTCTGGATCATTGATAGCTTTGGGGTTGTTGACGTAGAACTTAAGTTCTTTGATCAATAAATTGGGGTCAAGTGTTCCATAGAGTTCATCAAAAATTTCATCGTTTTCACTTTTTTCTTCTATGGAGCTTTTAAGTGTCGCTAGCAGTTTCTCTTCTATGTACTCCTGTGGTGTTTTTTGATTTTCTTCTTTTTGGTTTGAGCTATCTTCTTTCTCCTCACCGTTTTGACGAGAGAGAGTCCGCAGATTGTTGGGATTGAGAAAGCCTTTAATAGAACTAATGCTGACAGCTAGTTGGCCTTTGATAAGAGTATTTTTGGTGAACTCTTCCAGTGCCGTCTTTTGGATAGCCCCTGCATTTTTAGGTAGAGGAATTGGGTAGATAAAAGGAGTCAGTACAACTTTTTCAATGGCTCCAGGTTTGATGGTCTTTTTTGCTTGTTTGTTTTTTTCTAATAGATTGCGGGCTTCTTTGTAGAGGCGAAGTTTGGCTAAAGCAAAATTGAGCCCTGCTTGAGCGTTGAGTTTTGCTTGAAGCTTGTCTTGACCGTTGTAGGCTTTAATCTTGTTGACACTTGTTTCGAATGTGAAATCAGCTAAAAGCCAAGAGAGAAGAGCGATAGAAGATATGACGAGCAGTAGGGCCACACCTTGTCGATTGTGTAAGTGCTTTCTCCACAAAGGATCAGTTAACATTTGATTTTCCTTGAGGAGTGGGGGATGTTTTTTTCTTAAGAGCTTTTTGTTTAATTTTTTCATCTTTAATGACATCAAAATAAGGCCAATTAGGGCGATAAACTCTGACGTGCACGTATTCTTGCTGAGAGAGATCCTGCCACTCGATAACAATTTTAATGCCTCGAGGAGCCATTTGGTCGAGATTGGGGAGATCTTTGAGGCGCTCTTGCCACTTTTTCTTTTCTGGATCCCAGAATTCAAAGGCGAGAGACTTGATTCCTCGCATGAGAACATGACCTCGGATTTGTGTGAGGTCGACATCACCGGCATAGGGGTCGTGGGCCTTAAACCTTCTCACCAATTGGCTCAACCCTGCTGATGAGGTGTCAGCAGCTGGTGTTTCTTCATTTTCTAGTGAATAGTGAACCCAGGCAAAGCGACTTTCTTTTTGATCCTGCATTTTTCTTCTATTGCTAGTTGTGAAAAAGGCCAGTGTTGATTTGTCTTCATTTTCAATTAGGGGGGTTGGATGTCCTTTGACAGAAGCTTTTGGAAAAAGTTGACTAGAGATGGGAGCATTTTTTCCCTCTTGGTTCTCTGTGTTGTAGGCTTGAGATTCTTTTTGGCTTTTTAATTTAGTCGAGGAGTAATAGAGCGGAGACCAAAGTTGCTCGATATCACTTTTGAGGCGAAAAAGGGCTGTATAAGCTTGAAGATAATCTCTATCTTCAGAGATAACGGTATCTCTTGTTTGCTGACCACTGTCTAAGAGAGAGTAAATACCTAGAGTCATAAAGGCCATAATGGTGATGGCTACCATGACTTCAACCAAGGTAAATCCTTTTGAAAAAAGTTTTTTAAAATGCATTGAGGGTTACCTCGACTTCACTATTGTGTAGCCATGATGTTATTTCAAAGGAGTCGGTACTCTCTTTGTGAGTCACAACAAGACTTACTTGCCAGATCATTTTTTCCATATTTTCTTTTATCGTGGAGAAAATTTTCTTTTGAAGCTTATTGGCTTCCTCATCTTCGTCCTCTTCCCCTGCTATTTTGGTTAAATCAGGAATAATGATTTTCTTGAATTCTAATGTGTATTGGTAGTCGGGAAATTCTTCAAAAGGCTTCGTGGTTTTTCCTGCACTCGTTAAAGTTTCTTTGAATTCAGGTGGGTCGAGAATAATTTCGTTGAGCTTGAGCTCGGCTAAATCTCTTAAACGAAGCTCGCGCTTGATCCTTATAGAGTCGAAAACATTACTGCCTTGGCCGGAGATAAAAGCTACGGCAAAAACGGAGAAGAGTAAAACAGCAATGGCCACTTCGATAAGAGTCATGCCTCGATGGCGAAAGAGGTGGCATAATTGCGTGTGGATGATTGCTATTTTTTTGACCATTTCTCGTAAAAGTCTTGAGCCTTTTTAAGTTGGGTATCGTAGGGATCGTCATTCCTCTCTTGATTCTCTAGAGGAGCAATAGTCCTTTTGAAATCCATAGTAAAGGCTTCGGTTTCTAGAGTTGCTATCTCATTTTGGGTTCCTAAAATTATTATAGCAGAGTCCTTTTCTCCACTGGGGTAGAAGTAGAGGGAAATTTCTCCATCTGTTAGAAAAAGATTGCCTAGGGTTGATCCGACGGCAATAATTCTCACTTGGTCAGAAAACTGAGAGGCTCCATCTTGAAACTCTTCAACTTTCGAAAATTGTCGATTGAGCTTTTTGAGAACTTTAGAGTCCTCTTCTAGTTCCTCTAGGGAGCGTTGACCACCAATCTCGGTTATGCGCTTTGGCAAAATGAAATTTTCATCTGGTCCATACTCGACACTAAATTGATGGGGTTCTTTACTGAGGTTGAGGGTGACGCGGACAATTTTATTGCGGATGGCGGCTTCGTCGGTAGCGAAGCGGATGGCCCTTTCGATATCATTGAGAGCGCTTTCTAGTTTTTGGCGAGGAGAAAACAATCCCGAGCCGACAGAGAATATTGTCACCATCAAAACCATAAGAAAAAGAGCGACTAGAATCTCGACGAGAGAGAAGCCGGAGTTCTGGTAGCGCTTATTAAATTTTTGGTTCAATAAAATGGGACGCTTCCTTTGTCCGTCCTACTATCTTTTCTCAGGGTATTGAATATCGTCTTCTGTATCGGGTTCGCGATCTGGGCCATAGGAAATAATTTTGAATTTTTTTCCGTCCGACTCATAGAGATAGGGCTCTTCCCACGGATCGTTAGGAATAATTTCTTCTTGCATAAAGCCGTCAGCAGGGTAGTTTTTGCATTCTTTGCCACCAGAGGGTTTTTGAATTAAAGCTTCGAGCCCTTGATCGGTAGAGGGATAAAGACCACATTTTCTTCTGTAGTCGGCGAGGATATTTTTGAAGCTGGTCATTTGAATTTTTGTCGATTGAATTTGTCCCTCGGTAAGTTGCTCAAAAATCTTACTAGCGACGAATGTTCCAGCAATACCAAGAAGAGTAAGAGCAATGAGAATCTCGATAAGAGAGAAACCGGCTGGTTGGGTGAGTTGGCGCGTGAAAGGACGTAGCTTCTTGAACAGTTGCATTAAGTTTCCTCCTAAGCAGCAATAGTGAGCCTATAGTTTTACATTAACGATTGAATGAGTTCAACTCCATCATAGGAATGACTACGCTAAACACCACAAAGCCAACGGCGAGACCCATGACGACCATCATAATAGGCTCGATGACAGAGGTGAGCCCTGCTAATTTGGTGTTGACTTGGTCTTCATAGTTTTTAGCGACAATTTCGAGCATCTCCTCGAGTTCTCCCGATTTCTCGCCGAGGCGGATCATATGCGTCACCATGGGGGGGTAGAGACCGCTGGCTTCCAGGGGAGTGGCCAGGCTAGCACCCTCTTGAACATTGGATTTGGCTTCTTCCACGGGGGCTTGCATATGAACGTTGGCGACGAGGTTTTTGACAATTTTCATACTGGTGAGAATGGGAACGCCAGAGTTGAGTAGGGTGGCTAGGGTTGAACAGAAGCGGCTGACGTTGATCATCGTAATGAGAGTCCCCACTTGGGGGACTTTGAGGAGGAAGCGATGCCACCACAATTGTCCTTTTTTCGAGTGAATGTATTTATGAAATAAATACCATGAAGCTAAAGAGCCTAAAATGACTAGATACCAATAGTTGATGAGAAAGTTAGATGTCCACATACAAATTTGGGTGGGGAGAGGGACTTGCTTTTTCATGTTGACAAAGATTTTAGTAATTTTGGGAATAACAACAGTGAAAATGACCCCAAACATAATGAAGCCAATAAAAATCATAATAAAAGGGTAGGTAAGGGCTCCCTGTATTTTTCCCTTAAGTTCTTTTTGGGCTTCTGTAAACTCTGCTAGGCGCAGCAGGACGATTTCAAGTGCCCCCGATTGTTCCCCGGCTTCAACCATATTGACGTAAACGTGGTTGAATATTCTAGGGTAATCTTTGAGTGAATTGGCTAGGCTGGTCCCCTCGTTGACTTTCCCTCGAATTTCAGAGAGCACCACCCGCAGGGTATTGTTTTCGGTTTGATCCATCAATGCGGTTAGCGCTTCAACAATTTGTATTTTGGCTTTGATCAAGGTAGCCAGCTGGCGTGTCATAAGGGAGAGGTCTTCAATATTAACTTTTCCGCTAAAAGAGAAGGTTGATTTGTCAGTGCTAGAATTTGATTTTTGCTCTCTAATGTCGATGAGCATAATTCCCTGGGCGCGTACTTTATGTTTCGCGTGGGATAGGTTTTCACTGGTAATGGTGGATTTAATTTCCTTTCCCGTACGGTCAAGGCCTTTATAGCTAAAGATTGCCATAACTAAACGCTATAAATCCATTTCTTGTTCTTCTTCATCATTGATAACTCTAATGATCTCTTCAAAAGAAGTGATTCCCTTAAAAACTTTTTGAATTCCATCCTGGCGCAATGTCTCCATTCCCTGTTGGATGGCTTTTTTCTTAACTGTAGTAGCATCTGTTTTAGCTAAAATTAAAGACCGAATTTCATCGCTAATCATGAGAAGTTCACAAACGGTTGTTCGTCCATCGTATCCTCGATAGTTGCACTTAGGGCAACCGTTGGCCTTATAGATAGTTGACCCTCTGGGGACCCTATCGACATCTACGAGACTGAGCTCTTCGGCCGTAGGTGTGTAGGGAACTTTACAGTCTTTGCAAAGGGTTTGAATGAGTCTTTGCGCTAAAATGCCGGCTAGTGAGGAAGCAATAAGAAAAGGCTGAACGCCCATATCAATAAGACGGTTTGGGCAACTGGCGGCATCGTTTGTGTGAATAGTAGATAAGACGAAGTGACCAGTTAAGGAGGCTTCGATGGCCATTTGAGCGGTTTCTAAATCTCTTGTTTCCCCCACCATGATGACGTCGGGATCTTGGCGAACGATGGCCCTAAGGGCACGCGCGAAGCTGAGATCTATTTTGTGGTTAACTTGTATTTGGGAAACACCAGAAATTTCGTATTCTACAGGGTCTTCAACGGTAATAATCATTTTGTCGGGAGAATTAATTCGCCCAAGCATGGCAAAGAGAGTTGTTGTTTTACCGGAACCGGTAGGGCCGCAGACATAGATGACACCGTGTTTGCGGTGAGAGAGCTCGTCGAGTTGATTTAAAACTTTGCCGTGATAGCCAAGCTTTTCCAGTTCTGGAGCTTCAGCCGATTTTTGTAAGACCCTCATCACAACCCGTTCCCCATTTTGAATGGGAACGGTTGAGAGGCGGATGTCGACATCTTTTCCAGCCATTTTGATTTTAATTCTTCCGTCTTGAGGGAGTCTTTTTTCGGCAATATCCAGTTTGGCCATAACTTTTATCCGGGCTGATACGGAGGGATGGGTTTTAATTGGTTGCCTAAGGATTTCTGTCATGACCCCGTTTATTCGAAAGCGGTAAATGGTTTCTTTTTCGTAGGGCTCAATGTGAATATCGGAAGCGTTTTCTTTAACGGCCCTAAAAATAATGGAGTTCACAAAGCGAATAACAGGCGCTTCATCAGCACCGGCATCGAGAATATCAATGGGGCCATCGAGATCTAAATTTTCGTCAAATTCGTCCTCGAGCGAGTCGACTAAATTTTGGTTGGCTTTTTCATAAATTCGGTTGATAGCGTCTTGGATTTTTAGAGGTGGGCAAACGGCTAGTTTGACCTCTTTTTTAAAGTGCTCTTGAAGATCGTTAATTGTGTCAAAGTGGAAGGGATCAGAGATCGCCACTGTAACAGTATAATCTGTTTCTAAAAGGGGAATCACTTCATTATGTTTGGCGTAGTTGATGGGGATTCCTATCGTGATATGGGGGTCAACTTCGTCAATTTTAAGGTCAATCAGATAGGGAATATCCACCTGGTGGCAGATAACTTTTATAATATCGTGAGGATGAATGTAATTTTTTTTGAGAAGGATTTCACCCAGTAGCATCCCTGATTCACTTTGGGTTTTAAGAGCTTCATCTAGTTGTTCCTGTGTCAGGGTTGTATGCTTGAGGA
The DNA here is from genome assembly GCA_965206965.1 of Bacteriovoracaceae bacterium. Taxonomy (GTDB): domain Bacteria; phylum Bdellovibrionota; class Bacteriovoracia; order Bacteriovoracales; family Bacteriovoracaceae; genus CBDBLK01. The sequence goes on from OZ242254.1 coordinate 2,094,809, forward strand.
GAAGATCACCGATCTTATCCATATTGCCTTCGACCCTCTCTAGGAGATTGTCGGAAACTTTCACCGTCTAATTTCTCCCCAAGTTAGTTTTTTGGCGATTGGCATTTTTTAAAATAGCTTTATAGTTGGGCACTTCAAATTTGTTATAAGACAGGTCCAAGTCAACACCCCCGATGCCATCTTGCTGCTCGTTGTTGTCGTGGTACTGGCGGACATCTTCTTCGTTATAGAGGGGCCCCTCGCCTTGTTTTTTGGCTTTTTCATAAAGGCTTTTGACTGTGGAGGCGAAAGGGTCGTCTTCGCCAGTAGCTTTTTTCAAATGGCCTGAGCGCCGATTTAAAAGGTCGCGTGTTTGGGCACTGGAGTCTTTTTGGTAATGGGAGAGAATTCTCGGGGTTAGAAAAAAGATCAAGTTCACTTTATCGACGGTGCGCCGGCGGTTTTTAAAGAGCCAACCAAGGACGGGGATATCGCCGAGAAGGGGAACTTTCGACTCTACTGTTGTGTCGCGGTCGCGCATTAATCCGCCCATCGCGATCGTGTCTTTATCTCTCACCACGACTTCCGTAGTAGCAGCTCTTTCGACTGTTGCGACCCCTTGATTCTGCAGACCTTCGGGGAGAGGACGGCTAGAGAAATCTTGAATTTTTTGATCGATCTTGAGTTTAACGAATCTTGTGACTTTGTTAATTTGAGGTTTAATTTTAAGAGTGAGGCCAACTTTTTGTTGTTTGACAGCGACTGTTGTCGAACCGTTATTGGCTGTTGTTCTCTCGGGATTAGGAATACTTTCGCCCACTTCAAAAGTAGCTTCAGTATTATCGAGGGCCAAAATTTGGGGAGTTGCGAGAACGTTAGTGTTGGAATTGGAGGCAATAGCGGTGATTAAGGCGTTGATGGAGTTAATCCTAATGGTGTTTCCGTTTCCGGGGTCAAACTCGATCGTTTTTCCTGAGCCTACACCGGCAAAAAGCCCTCCCAAACTGGTAATTTGGTTGGTGAGAAGACTGAGGAGACCGTCCTCCCGACCCTGAGTGAAGCCTATTTTCTGAGCATTGCCGGAGCCATAGGCTCCCAGGATGGAAACCCCAAACCCTTTGGCCCTCGAGACTTGAGTCTCCATCATGAGGCCTTCAACATAGACTTGATCTCTGGGAATATCGAGTTTTTTTATGACTTCTTTTAGAGTTAAATAATCAGTGGGAGAAGCAGTGACTACGAGAGCGTTATTGTCTTTATCGGCAGTAATTTTGACATCGTTGGTGAAAAGACTATTCGAACTCGTGTTGCTAATAGCGGTTCTCGAGTTTCGACCGAGGCGTCTAGGACTTCTGGTTTGGGTTCCCGAAACGAGAGAACTCAAAGTTTTGGCTAGAGTTTCAGCGTCACCGTGGTTGAGATAGTAGACGTGAATACGGCCACCATTGCGGGAGATACCTTTGACATCGAGCCTGTTTATTAAGCTTCTCAATCTTTTAGCCCCTTCGGCATTGGCCATAGCAATGATGGTATTGGTTCTGGGCTCGGCAATGATTTTTGAAATATCGCCTCCTCTTCTCTTTGAAGTGCTTTTAAATTTGCTATTGCTTTTAACTTTTAATATTTGATCTAAAAGCTTGGCTATTTCTTGGGCGGAAGAGTATTTGACGGGAATAATTTGGAGGGTTTCTTCGTGCCCTGGAACATCGATAAATTTAATGAGGCGAGTAAGTCGGTTGATGTTTGAACCTGTGTCTTGAATGATGATGGTATTGGTTTGTTTTATTTCAATAATTCGACCATACCGACTCATAAAAGGTCTAAAGGAACGAGTGACCTCTGTTGAGTTGATGTTTTTGAGGGGGAGGATCCTCATGACATAATTGTCAGTGTTGGGGGTAAAGCTTCCAGTGTAAATTCTTGTCGGAGTGTAGCGAATGTCTCGGGTAGAGACGATTTTATAAAAAGCACCAGATTTAACCAAGGTGTAACCATTCATCTCTAATGCAGTGAGATAGGCTCTCCAAGCATCTCCTACAGTAATGGGTGAGGGAGCCATTATGGAAACTTTTCCCTTAAGATCCTTATCCATAATAAGGTTTAGGCCAGTCAGCTTTTGCATTTGCTTAGTTAGATCCGTCAAGGAAGTGCTGGGGAAGTTGAAGCTGGTAACAACTTCAGGGCCAAAAGCGGTTTCAAAATTTAAGTTGACGTAGTTTTTATCTTTTTTAATTTTTGAGACAGAGTTGATACCGGTCCCTCGACCAAAGATATCAGTTGAACCTCCCGAGTTGCTCTTTTGGCTTGAGCCAGTCTTTGAGCGTTTTATTTTCATTAAGTCGGTTGCCGATTTGGAGGAGTTTTGACTTTTGTTTTTGCTGTTAAACTTTGTCTTTGATTTATACTTCCCGAATTGACCGTAAGTTGAATAGGCATGGAAAATGAGAGTGGCAATAAGAAAGGGCTTTGTTAATTTTATGGCTTTTTCTATAAGATAATAAATTTTATTGTTGTGTTGGTTTGGCCAAGCCAAGCCTTTTGTGTCCGTACTTCTTTTAGGACTTAAATATTTTTGGTATTTCGCTGGACTAGTTTTATTCAAAATCGTATTCAAATGTTTGCTCCGCACCGTTTCGAAGTATATTGATCTCATAGTGGTCTCTTTCTCTTAGTTGGCCAAAGAGAGACATGATTTCATTCATATTAGTAAAATTTTTACCATTGATACCTTTAATAATATCACCGTTTTCAATATTCAGCTTGCTGTAGATAGAACCAGGGATAATTTCTTGCATGCGGAAAGCAATTGTTCCGTCAGGGTTTTTGATTTGGATGGCCCTAGCTTGAGTGAGAACTTCACTAATATTTCCAAGCATTTCATCCCTTAAACTTTTTTTGATTTTAAATTTATTACCTTCGCTGACTTTAATACCCGTATCTTTGGATTTTTCAAGTAATTTTTTTCCTTTAACAGGGTTGCGCTCAACTTTGATGGTGCCAATCTGTCCTCTCGGTAATTGTTGTTTTTTAGTTACCACAAATTCACAATGTCCATTTTTTTTATTTTTGATAATTAATTTTGTTGAGTGAATTCCTGTAATCTTAGCTAGACGAGGGATTTCTTCACCCTTTCTTAAGTTGAGGAGGGCCTTTTCTCCGCGAACTTGAACGGAGGCGACTGATTTGACTTCGTCCTGAAGGACTATAGTTGCTAAGAGGGTGATAGGGAGAGAGGATTTTTTGTTGGCATCGTGACAGGCTAAATTAGGGTCTACTTTGGATTGGTTAGAACAGCCGGGAGCTTTTGGTGTTGCTTGGCAGTCAGGAGGAGAAGATTTTTTGTCCCCTTGAGCTTTAAATAAATCACTGCCTTTAATCAATCTTATTTGTTCGTGCAATGACGGCGAGCTCGCCACCGTCATTGTTTGCAGGGTGGGTGAAGAGGTATTTTTCGTTGCAGAAGGTTGGAGTGATAAAGCAAGCATTCTCCCAGCTAAGTAAGCCGATGAAGCGATTAAGAGCACTAAAAAACCCTGATGAATGGAAGGGCGAGAGTGAGGAGAAAAAACTTGGTGAAAGATTTTGTCAAAGTCGATTTTTGAGAAGAGCTGAGAAATATTTTCTCTTGAAAAATATCGATGGGGTGGTCTTGGAATGCCTTGAGAGTTTTTTAAGAGGCTTTTGGCTTTATCTGCACTTGAAGAAATCTTATCTTTAGCCTTTTTGAGAAAGTGAAATTTAAGTTTTTTCATAGATTATAAGGTCTCTTCACTGCTTAGCGTCCTTGCTTGTCGTGGCGATTTTTCCTTTAATATTCCTATTTTAGACAACCTCTAATTATGCAGCAAGCAAACTTTTCTTAAGAAAAAGGTCAGGTATATGTTGACTATAAAAATCGGATAATAGCTAGACTTAATCTGATTGCCTTTCTCAGTGAAAGGTCCAAGACCTTAGGGAAGAAAAAGACCCCTAAGAAGTCCATGACAGCCTCTGTACTGCTCTGATGGAGGGAAAAAAACTCGACCTTTAGCTTGCTTTAAATAAAAGGTTTGTTCTTCATTAGTTTTGGCATTAAATGCCTTAAGGATTAAAGAATCCCCCTGAAGTTCGAGGGATTTAGGAGCTAAAAAGTCGGGAATTTTATTGATTTCCTTAGTATTTCTTGCAATGAGCTCATCAACTTTTCTCTGAAGGGTTTCGATTGAAGTCCCTTGTTCAAAAGATCGGAAAAGATTTGTCGTAAAGGTTTTCAGATTATTAATGTAAAGTTCCGGTAGATTTCGATTGAACCATTCAGCTCGAGCTTTGAAGTGCTTTGAAACCTGATCCTCTGGGACACCTAAAGCTTTAAGGTCTTCTTTGGCCCTTTCAAAAAGAGGGTTAAAGAGGGCTTTTATTTCTTCTGCGTCTCGTGGAGAAATATGGTTTTGATTTAAGAGAAACCTGTTGAGTTTATCGGGTCTTTCTGATGAATTAGCAAGGGAAATGAAAAAACGTTGGAAATCAATCTTAGAGGAGTTCTCAGGAGTTGGATTGTTTTGAATATCGATTACTCTTTGAATACTACTTTTTTGTGTTAGAAGCAAAAGTTTTTTTGTTAAAGCTAAAGCTTCATCTGTTTGAGAAATAGCTTTAAGTTTTCCTTTAGGGAAACCAAGAATTAGCAAGAACTCCTTACTCATCGCTTCTTGGAATTTTTTATCCCAAATTTTTCTCAAAATCTTATTTAGGGATATAGTCGTTGCTCGGTTGATTTGCTTACGTGAAAGCCCAAGGAAAAATCGCTTTGTTAGTCCTTCGCCCCATAAACTATTAACTTCACTAAACTCACCAAAGCTTTCGATATGGGAAAGAAAACTAATCTTTCCGTAACCTGAGTTTGTTGAAGCCGTTCCGTAGTCAATGAATTCTCCGTTAATATTGATATTGGATTCCGATGTGGCTCCATGAAACATTTTTCTTACATAGTTACGAGCAATTTGCTGACTTAAGCGGTCAAGCCATTCTTCGACGGTTAAGGCCAACTCTTTAAATTGAGAGGAGGTGCTTTCTGTAAAGTACTGGGAGAATATGGTGTTTGGACTCCTCACTCCTGGAATTGCCTTCGGGAGGTTGATGAGGTTTCCTAGGACTCTAGCTTTATCTGCACTGTCAGGGTGATAAGTTCTTATGACAAAGTGACCGGCCCGTAGGGGATCTTCTCTGACAATAAGGACATGGGGTTCTCCATTTTGTTTCTTAAGTCCGGTATCGACTAAAGCAACTACCCTATTGGCTCCAAAAGGAAGTTCGTTGTTTAAAAGGTTGCCCCAAATAACTTCTTTGATCGCTTCATGGAACCCTGCTCTTCCATCATGTTTACCACCATGATTTCCTTTATGGAGAGGAGTGGTTCCAATTCCTTTAATTTGAACTTGCCCCATAATCCCTGCTCGAGCACTACCGTGGTGGTGCCCCATTCCCTCTCCTCCATAGAAATCGGCATACGCTATTCTTGTCTCTGCTCCTGGTTGGGGCGAGGTTTGGGACGATATCCAACCAAATGCTTTGACCACCTCTTTTCTCAAGGCTTCATTATTTATTGCTGAGAGATCAATTCCCATTTCTTCCACAATTCTGTTGTTGACGTATAGGGTACGTGCATTCTCAAGGGCTCTGACTTCAAAAGAAACAAAATTTTCAGGAACTAGGATGTCTGCATTGCGATTTCTTTCATTGATTAAAGGGGCGAGAACACCATTCTGAGCAAGTGCAGAGTTGATGATGAAAAGAAAAATAAAAAGCTTTAAAAAATTCATTAAAACCTTCAACTGTCAAAAAATATGACAGCAATCATTTTATCTATCCCTCGTTAAGAGGTTGTTTTAATAGGGTTTATTTCTATATCTGAGGGTTTTATATTCAAAAGCAATGCCAACTTAAACTCTAATGAACTTCATCCGATGGGCAATAGAGACGCTTGTATTAAGAGAGAGGGCTTAGGTGAAGTTGCTAGTAAATACTTGGATTTTATTTAACGTATTATTCATTTCTTCGTTTACGGCCTGCTCTCTTCAGACAACAGAGATTTATCGAGCAGTTGCAGAGAACGGACATCTGATAGAGGCAAAGTATGGTCCTGAATTTTCATTCACTGATAACGAAATTATAAGAGCAATGAAAAGTGACACCGACTACAACAATCCAGTCAACAAGAAAAAACTAGAATTATGGAAGGGTAAAGTTGCGGAGATGTGTAACCCTGATTTGTGTAGTGTATCTCAAACAAGTGATAAGCATGGCAAAGCTTACCGCATAACTTTTCCCGATGATTGGTGGTTCCAGATGGGCATTGATACCGGTTGCTTGGAAGTCCAAACAACTCCTTCGACGTTGGCGACTTTCCGGGATAAAAAAGAAATTATGGAAAAGTTTATTTTTGGCTCTGCCAAAGACTTGGGGATGAAGCCCCATGAAAGAATTGGTGGTGGTCATCTTAATGTAGATCTTGTAACCGGTTTTGATAATGGAGATGCCCGTTTATTTCGAAACTTTGTTGTAGATCGAATAAATAACCCAGAGTTAGTCTGGGGGATTTTTGGTAACCATATGGGTAATGCTCCTCCAGTTTCAGCTTTGGAGAGACGTCTTCATTGGCAAATGGAAAACATTATTAAAGAGTTTGATGAAAAGGGCATATACGACTTCGCAGCACTTCAAAATTTGGCTCAAGAAATTGAAAAGAGAGTTTATGTTAGTAATCCTTTCTGGTTAGCTGAAGGTAAAAGTATTTGGACGCCTAGTTATTATCAAGACCTCAATTTTAGAAATGTTAAAAGCACTACTCCAGAGTCCCAAAGACGAGTTGAAATACGAGGGTATCGTCCTCAGCAAAGTATTGATGAGTTTCTCTTAGAGATGGAATATATGGATGCTCGTTTAACCTATCTAAAAAACCTAGAGCAGGATCTGGAAGTGAAAATTCCTAAAGATTATGAATTTCCTCGTGCTCACAAGATAGTTCGATTTAAGGAAATACTCACAGAAATGGGACTACCACATGAGCGTTATGAACTATTTTTTAGTGGGCCTATTGCCAGAGGAAGGTTTGATATTCCAAATCCTCCTCAACCTAGTTGTCGAGATGTTTTTAGGCGAATAATTAACCTTTAATCCATTTTTAGAAACAAGATGTGCTTCTAGTCTCTGTGTAGCTAAAAAGACCAAAGAAAAAGCTGATACGTTCTTCTATCTCACAATTTTTCTGTATCCTTGGCAAATAAGTTACAATTTGACGTTGCTGTCTTTTAAGACTAATTCTTTTTTTGTTTCTTTCATCATGAACTTGAATTTTTTTCGCTCGTCCGTTATTTGCTTTAACAATATTTTCATTATTATTACCCCATTCCCAAGGACGGAACAGTCGATTTTTGTAAGCATCACCATTTTCTTTGAGAATGTTTACAGCGTACTTTCCTTTTCCATTAATAATAACTTTTTTTCTTTTGAATCCATAGGCTTGTGCATAAGAGGAATTTCTATTGTATTTCATCTCGTGTACTTGATAAGGTTCCGGAGAATTTTGATTTTTGACAGCAGTCATTACATAAACTCTTCTCTTGCCAGAACTGTGGTTTTTAATTGTCATAAAGAGTCTGCGTCCGATAGCAAAAGTCCCTTGAATAGGTCCCTCATCTATCCTTAAATGATCGAATTTGCATTTTTTATCGGATTTAGCTCTTTGGTTAACACCAGAAATAATAACTAATCTTCCATCCCTCATAAGAAAAGTTTGAAACCCCGCTCCACCACTTAAGTAACGAGCTTCTCCCTCTTTGGCATTATCCCTAATCAGTCCTCTTAAATTGGAAGGACTTGCTTTACAAGCTCTTGCAATTCTTTCAATAGCTTTGTCATTATCACTATTTGGAAACCGCCCTTCTTGGTTGTCTTGCCATAATAAACTAGAGCAAGAAAAGGTTAATAGAAAAATTAAACTCAAAAAATTAAGATGAACTATTCTTCCTTTTAGCATTTTTAAATCTCCATTGTGCAATATCGATAAGTTGTTAAAAAATAATATTGATTATTGTAGATTATGAATAATCTTGTTAACTAGGGCGGAAATAATTGGTTTTCTATACTCAAGCAAAAGACGCTGTTTTAATCTTGAGATACAATTCTAATGCATTTATTTTTTATAAATAAATTTTTTTGTTCTCGCTAAGAAAAAAGATAAGGAGAAAAAGAAAATAAAAAAACTGAATCTCTTAAAAGTCTGCCTACTTCTATAATGCCTTTATCGTAGGGCTTACCTAGTGACTGAAGCTTCTTAAAAATTTTCTTAGGCGTGAACTCTGGATGGTTGTACATATCGCTTTCTATTTCTATTACTCTAATATTAACCTATTAAACTCTTGTGGAGATATAACCAAATGATATGTATTTCTTCCCTTATTTTGCCTAAGTATTGTGCGGCTATAATCATTGAGAATAGTGTTGTAGCTAGCTCTAAACTCATCAAAGCCACACTCAATTATATCGTTTTTAATTTCAGAGAAGCTGAGCATTGTATCACCTCTGTAATTGAGAAGAGGTTGTAGATACTCAAACGCTTGGGCAAAAATATATTCGACTCTTTTGTCCCCCTCCGTTCCTATACGATACCTATATTGAGGTTTAATAGGAGCTGTTCTTATTTGATGTGAAGTTAACAAACTATTCATTTTATTAGAGATTTCTAACAACTTTTGAGTGTCACACTCCTTTGAGAATAAAGCTGTTGAAAATAAAAGGGATAAACCTAGTAATAGTATTTTCATTTTCATTCCTTCCTACTGAGTTCAAAGGGTCAATAATTGCGAATACTTGGTTTTGCTTAAAAGGCTCCAGTCTTTTGTTCAGAAATTCTTTATTTTTTGTAACATACCAAAATGGCTCGATGGCACCAGCTTGTATTAAATACCAGGTGTTAATTTTCTAACATATTTACTTGACTGAATTTCAAATGCTTAGACTTGAATTTTTTGAGTCTCAAACTGTCGAGAGAAAACAAGGTGGAGGAAAAGAACTTTGTCTTTGGTTTAGTGTGACTGATTTTGAAAGAGAGTAGTCCCGAGGGGTTTTCAACTCATCTGTACTAGATGAATAAAACTCAATGAAAATAAGAAGTTATAGAGGAAGCTAGGAAAAGTTATTGTAGTCTTGATGAGTCTATTGATAAACTTATTCTATTTTTAGATCGGGAAAATTTTTTATAAATAAAAGGGTATTTTTATGACCGAGTCAGAAGTTCAGGGAATGAATTCAGTGGTAGGAAGCTTTTTTTATGGAACGGTAGAGGTTGGAAGCTTATTTCCCTTTCCCCATTTTACGATGGAGCAAAAAGAAATTGCCAAAGAGATGGTGAGTGCTATTGCTAAATATGGTGAGGATCATATCGACAGCGAAAAGATGGATGCAGTGGCTGAAATTCCAATGGAAATAATAAAAGGGTTAGCGGAATTGGGGCTCTATGGATTATTTGTACCTGAAGAGTTTGGAGGAATGGAACTCGATTATTCCCTCTATTCACGAGTCTTTAGTGAAATTTGCTCTATTGACGCCTCAACGGCGACCTTCTTGGGTGCTCATCAGTCTATTGGCTACCGGGCCTTACTCATTGCGGGAAGTGAAGAACAAAAGCGAAAATGGCTCCCTCTCCTCGCTAGCGGTGAAAAGATCGCCGCTTTTTGCTTGACTGAGCCAGGTTCTGGCTCTGATGCCTATTCTATTAAAACTAAGGCCATCGATAATAACGACGGGACTTTTACTATTAATGGCCAAAAGTTGTGGATTACTAATGGTGGTTTAGCTTCTTTTTATACCGTTTTTTGTAAAACAGATCATGAAATCGATGGCCAGAAAGTTGAGAAAATTAGTGCCTTTATTGTGGAGAAAGATTTCCCGGGAGTAAGCTTTGGGGAAAAAGAAAATAAAATGGGCATTCGGGCTTCTGAAACTCGTGCTGTTTATTTTGACAATGTTGTTGTTCCTCGTGAAAACGTCATTGGAGAGCTAGGTAAGGGCTTCAAAATTGCTATGAATGTTTTAAATTCAGGGCGTCTCTCGTTAGGGGCTGGCTGTGTAGGGGGAATGAAGGAAATTTTAAGGTTAGCGACGGCCCATGCTAAAAGTAGAAAACAGTTTGGAAAAAGTATCGCTGAGTTTGGTCTTATCCAGGATAAGCTAGCAGAGATGGCTTCCTCTATTTACGCTGTGGAGTCCGTGGTTTACATGACGACGGGTAATATGTGTAAGGGAATGAAAGATTATTATTTAGAAACAGCTGTTTGTAAGATATTTGGTTCTGAGTCCCTTTGGAAAGTCGTTGATGTAGGATTACAGGTCGCAGCTGGTAATGGCTATATGAGGGAGTACCCCTACGAAAGAATGATGCGTGACTCTCGGATTAATCTTATTTTTGAGGGAACTAACGAAATTTTGCGTTGTTTTTTGGCCCTTTCGGGCATTCGAGGTCCCTCCGAAAAGTTAAAAGAGTTGGGTAAAATTGCCAACGTGGGAAAGGCCCTCGAAAATCCAATAAAATCTCTTGGGGTTCTTACCGATTTTGCTAAAAATCGGATTTCTAGGATGATGCCAACAAGGCATCTTGCAGGGGTTCATCCACGGTTGGAAGATTGGGGGGATGAGTTTTCCTCTTTTTTGGCGGGCTTTTCAACCCAAGTTGAAAATACTTTGGTGAAGTTTGGTCGGAGTATCGTTGACCATGAGCTTCCCCAGAAGAGATTGGCCAATATGACTATTCATCTTTATGTTATGATAGCTGTTATGAGTCGAACAACGGCGATCCTCAATGATGAAAGTATTGATGACGATAAGAAAGAGTATTGTTTTCAGTTGGCTGAAAATGCGTTAGCGAGTTCTCGTTATGAGTTTATTGCGAATTTGAAACAAATGAACAAAAATAGAGATAAGGAAATTCAGACGCTATCTGAAAAAGTTTGTTCTTACGATGGCTATGGATTGGATATTATCGATTTCTAGAGTTTTTGATAAAGTTAGTGAAACTTCTTTTGAGAATGAATTCCCTGGTGATTTTCCTATTTTTGGGATTTCTTTTCGTTAGCTCTTGCTCTCAAGTTAAAAGACGGCAAAAAAAGAGCGCTCCCACACCTAAAAAAAGTGAAGTGAAAAAAAAGCATTCCTTTGGGCCATCATGGCCCAAGAAACAGAAGCTTTTTGTTGATAGAACCTCTGCTTGGGGTTTAGCGGGAAAAAAAGCAGTACACCTTTACGCTGTTGATTTTAATGGGGATGGTTTTCAAGACCTTGTTCTCTTACCCGATTACTACTCAGCTCCTGAGTTTTTAATTTATAAGGCTAAGGTAAAAAAGTTTGTACCTTTTCCTCACCCTTTTAAAGAGATTGTCATGGCTAGTTTTCTCTCCTTTCACGATTTTAACAAGGATGGAATTCTGGATGTTTTAGTTGGAGTTCTCAACCAAAAGACTGAACTTTCAAAATTTCCTCTGCGTTTGTTTTTAGGAAGTCGCAAAGGCAGTAGGGTTTTTTACAAAGAGAAAATAGGAGCTTTTCCCAAGAGGGTCGATCCAACTTCAAGTGTAGCGGTTTTTGATTTTGATATGGATGGGCAACTGGATATTTATGCTGGAAACTGGTTTGATTACTCTAAAAAAATTGTTCAGGCAGCTCCTGATAGATTGTATAAAGGCAATCATGGTCAATTTAAGGACCATTCTTTTCTTCTCAAGGGAGAGCATGAATATTCTAAAACATTTAAGGCTTACCTCAAGGCCACTCCTACTTTTGGAGTGATGGCTTGTGATATTGATCAAAATGGATATACCGATGTTTTAGTGGCGAGCTCTAGTGGTTTTTCCAATAAGATGTGGTTGAATCTCCCTCATCGTTTGACGAAAGGACGTCAATTTAAGGATAAAGCTAAAGAGTCAAAGCTCGCTCATGATGAAGAAGGAGGGATAGATAGGCGTAGTGGAGGAAATACCTTTTATGCTATTTGTTCAGATTACAACAATGATGGGGCTTTTGATGTGGCCATGGGAGAGCTTTTTCACAGTTATGATCCTGAAACTGTGGATCGATCGAGTATTCTAACGGGGAGTCGACTTGAATCTCCTCCTCTTTTTTTAAGAACAGAATACCATAAGGATGATGGGACAGGGGCTTGGAGCCAGGGAGATCGTCGAGCTTCTTGGATGGATTATAATTTTGATGGCCTTTTAGATCTAATTGTCGACAATACTGGCTTTCCTCCTAAGAGTCGCTTGATTCTCTTCCATCAGGAGTCTGACCACGCTTTTGTTGACAAGGCCTTAGACTATGGGATTGATTTAGTGAACCCTTCGGGAACTGTCGTTTTGGATGTCGATCGGGATGGTCGACAAGATCTTATTGTTGGTCAAACGGGTCTTCGGAACTCTCGGATTGATCAGAGGATTTACGCTTTTCACAACCAAGTCCCCTTCGAGAAAAGAAAGTCTTTTGTTGTTAAGTTGAGAGGGAGGAAAGCAGTGGCTTATGGTGAGGGTGCTACCTTAATATTGAGAACCAATCGCAAGCTTTACCGAAGAGTTAATTCTTTTAGCTATGGATATTTAAACTCTCAAAATGAGGAGGGAGTTATCTTTGGTTTAGAGAAGGGAGAAATCCCTCTGACTCTTCGTGTGCGCTGGCCATTCCATGCTTACGATCGGCAAAAAAGAAGTTACCCTCTTGTTAAAAACTATGATTTAAAATCTTTAAAAATGACTAAATCGACGACATTATATCTTTGTGACAATGGTCGTAGTTCGATGACACCATCTTGTTTTTAAGGTTAATGGTAATTATAAAAAGAAATAAAATTCGCTTTTAATAGCTCATTTTTTTAAAGCCTAGTACTTTAGTTTTCTTGTTTTTATTTGGGTCGTACCTCATGGCGAAAAAAGAGCCCCTCATCACCAAACTCTGAAGCCACAAACTCTGATGTTGTGACCAGGTCGCCAATATATTGAGAGTCTTTTAAAAAATTTTCAATATTTGAGTTTTTGTATTGAGAGTAAGAAGTGCTTTTAGGCTCAGAAGGAAGCACGAACACTTGGTAGAGTTTGCTACCTCGAGGAATTTTTTTGAGGTCATGACGAAAATCATGAGGTTTTTGTGAGAATTGAAACTTATTAGTGGGGACAAAAAAGATCTGGCGAGGGGTTACTATTTTTATTTCTCTTTCTCCACTTTCGGTTCTTTCTGCCAAGTGACTGAGGAGAAGTTCTTCAGGGTAAGCGGTAACTCTCTTAAAAATTTTGTGGACAAGTTTAAGCCCGAACTCTTGTCCGATAGGCACAATATTGGAGAGAGGGTTTTCGAGAATATTGTAATTTTTTTCCTGGCCTTCCAAACGATAAAGGGCCGAAACGTTAGCACTGGGTATTCCATCTCTTAACACCTTTAAGGCAAGTCCTGGAGCAAAGTTTCTCTTTTTGGTGGGTCTATAAGTAATGGAAAGTCGCAATAGTGCACACTCAGCTCCTCTAAGGATTCCTGTATAAGGATGGTTTTCTGTGGGAACAAAGCGTACTTTGGCGACAGAACCTCTTCGGTGCAAGTACTTCTTCCAACCTTTGGGTGAAACATCAGCCTGGTATTCAATTTTTTTACTAAGGGGCTGGGTCCACATTCCTACTAATTGAAATAGGCCAAAGCGTGAAAGTTTGGGAAGTTCTTGGTGTGTAGTGTTTTGCACTTTATCCCATAAGAGTTCCTGTTTAGCACAAGCAGATAATGATTGATAATTAGTCGGTAAGCTCTTATCTATTTGGGCCAGTGAGGTTAAACTTTGGGTTATCAAAGCCATGGTAAGAACTAAACGTTTCATATATTATCCTTATCCTTTTTCTTATTATTGATGGTAAAAGTAAGAGGGAAATAGCCTCTAGGGAACTCATTGAGGACCGGAGAGAAAGGCATCTTCTCCATAGGCTCATTTAATTTTTTAAAAAAGTTGTCATGGTGAATGGCCATCACTTTTTTAGCTTTTATTTTGTTGATGAGATTGCTTTTCAAGAGAGTCGTATTCCACGAAGTTAAACCTACAATGAGAAGGTCAATTGATGGCAGATCTTGATAGTGCCGCACTTCTGCTGTAGGATGCAAAAGAATTTTTCCTTGAGGGTGTTCGATTAAAAAGGAAAAGCTAGTAAGGGATTTAAAATCAAAAGCTCCTATTTTTTTTTTACCTTTTAAATTCATGGGACCGCGAGAAAACTCAATTCCTAAGGGCAAAGGGGAGTGTTTGACTTCAAAAGTCGTTAGTTTGAATTGACCCACCCTAAACTCCTTTTTTTCTTTAAGAGAGTTTAGGCGATTTTTTCTAATGTTTTGATGTTCTAGTATTTTTGCTGTCTCCTGAGGTCCATAGATAGAGGCTTTTTTGTTGAGTCTAGCTACTTCTGGCAGATCTAGAACATGATCGTAATGGGTATGGCTAATAATGATAGCAGTCTCTTTTGATGAAGGAGCAAAATATTTTTTAACCAAATGCTTGTTGGATTTAAGTGTACTGTTGGTTAGAACTTTCCACCAGGGTGGGCGAGTCACAAAGGGATCGAAGATGAGGCGGGTTTTCTCATCTTTAATTGTCAAGCAACTGGCTCCCAACCATTGGATATCCAAGGCCATCACCTGGTGTTCAAAAAAGAAAAGGCCTATCCAAAATAGGCACTCCATAAATGGTGTTTTATCTTCCTTCACCATTATCCGGATGCTCGTAGTACATGAGAAAGTCTTCAGGGTTTTCAGTGTTAACGAAAACCAACTCGACAACATCTTGATTCAAAACCCTTGTCGCATCAAAGATATCGATAAACAGGCCAATTCTTTGAGCAAGAATGCTATTTGTTGCCGCTTCGGCTTTGATGGGCTTTAAGATAAACATGCCATCGGCAGGTTCCAAGACATCAAAGCTTCCCTCGAGGAATGCTGACTTGGCATTGGTGAACATTTTTTCTCTTTTTCTTTTAGGTTTATTGGCTTGCTCAGGGTTAAGAACAAAGTCCATGGTTTCCTGGGAGTCTTCTTTCTTTAACTCCAGGACCGTGTCATTTAGACGACCATAGGCAGAAAGGTAGGGTCCGGGCAAGAAGTCTTTTCTCCATGTAGAGTCGAGACCTACTTTTTCATAAACGAGCTTGGCTATACTGTATTGGATGCCACTGATTTTGCCGTCTTTTTTCATAGGAAAGAAGATTTCTTTGGGTTGACCCTCTTGGTTGCAAGTAATGGTGGCACCGGCCAGGGCGTGAGGGAGTTCGCCTTCTTTTTGAAGGATTAGTTTTCTTGGGTTTTTAATTTTCTGGGCTACTATTTTGTTCCCTATGACTTTTAAGGGATGCATGGTTAATGTCCCATCTTTTTTAGTGGGAACCACTTTATAAACTGAAATCTTTTTTGTGATTTCTTTGAGGTAACCAATGACTTCATTGGCAGCAGGAAGTTTGCTAGAAGCCACGTACTGGGGAGCCATCTTAAAAAGGTTCACATACTCTAAAAGAACTGCGTAATAAGAGCCACCTTCTCCTTGAACTTCATGCAAATAAAGGCGTGTGGCTGCGCGGTTGGGACCTCGATGAAAGGGTTTATAATGGGAAACACCCAGATATGTTCCATTGAGGTCGCGCCCATAACTCGCTTGGAGCTGACTGAAACCTAGCGAAACGATAGTGCTTAAGCCTATAATTATTAAAAAATTTCTAATCATTTTGATCTCCTCAAAAAAGATTTTTTATCCATTAGTTTACTTGATGACCTGGGATAATATGGCAAAGGTTTTTCTTTATTTATTCCAAGGGTTAAAAGCGTTCCTTATTCCGAAGAGGCTGTCTTTAAGCTCAGGAAAGTGACGTAATAAAGTAGTTTTCATATTGTTATCATCAATCCATTTAAGACCTACTTTAGTATAAGTTTTTTTGTTGTAATTTTTAGTATAGAACCTGTCTGCCTGCAGGCGTCGTGAAGCCATGATCACAAAAATTTGGAATGCAGTTTCACCAAAACCATATCCTGTCGGTCGATGAGCTTCAGCAAGAGAGCCTACAAGCAGGTCAACCATTTCAATATCGTTGTTGTAAACCTTTTTTAGCTTAGCTACGAGTTCCTTATCAGGAGTAAGCTGCTCGAAACTCTTTAAAGGCTTAAGCTTAGCCTGCCTTCTAAACTCGTTGTAGCGAGGGACCCCTCTTTCACGGTCTCTAATAATGTCAATGGCTCCTAAGTCCACATTACCGGCAAAAGGGATGGCAATGTTTTGCAGATCACGAGGATAATTATTGAGGGTGAGTTGGCCGGGGTTCATCCGACCAAAGCTGTAAAAAAGATCAAGGAGGCCATGTTTTTTAACTAAGGTTGAAGAGTTGGCTTCTCTCGTTTCATGGAGGGTTACTTTTTGAGTGACTTTTTTTGTCCCTTTGTCCATGATGTTCAAATAATCGGGAAGGAGAGGGTGCATGCGATAAACGCTCACAAATTCTTCCGTCATTTGAAAAGGCTCGTCGGCTAAATCACGTTTACCACCAACAATACCAAAAACAATTTCTTGGTTAAAAAGCTCGAACCAGGGTTCAACTTTATTAGTCATATTCATTAAGCCTTTCCAATTAATTCCCATAGCCGTTCTCAGAATACGGTTAGGGAGAATGGCTGGAGTCCACTCAATGGTATGAATTTTGGCGATGAGGGCTGCATTGATAAGGCGGGCTTTTTGGTAAAGCTCTTCATCAGTCATTTTGGGGTAATTTATTTTGAGCTCTTTGGTAATAGCATTGTGTTCCATGACAAACAGATTGTGAAGCATGCTTAAGCCTACCCACCAATTGCGGTTAAATCCGGTTTTATCGATACCTAGAGTGGTGGTGGGAATGAGACCATTTTCATCAACCTTGAGAAGGCCATTTTTGAAGGTCCTTAAAGAGTTAGCCGTTTTAAGATCTGAACCATAAACCTGGGAGGCATCCCACCAATGAGTGACTTCGTTGAGTGAAGTATAGGGAAGTTTTTTATTATCCTCTTCACTTCTCGTTTGGTCAGTTCTGGTGAGAGGAACCATCATCTCTTCTCCCAGGGGATCATTGTCCTCAAGGGGGATATAAATTGGCGTTGTAGCTTCAGGGTTTTCATTTTCTCCGTGGCTAAACCAGTCGTGGGTTTGGAACTGAATCCAGCTCACCGCCATTAAGTTGAGAAATGGAACAGGTTTAAATTCATCTCTGGTAAAGAGTTCATTTGAGATTGTTCTAGGGTTGGGGTAAAGAAGATTTCTCTGATCCACATAGCTTGCTTTTAAGTCAATATTTCTCGAAAAACGAGTCCAAGCAGCACCCATCATCTTGTCTTCAAGATGGTTGCAGGTGCCATCAAGAGTTCTATTAAGAGCTTCTTTTTGACTGCAGCTGACATTGTTTGAGTTCGGTCTTTCAATATAGCTATCAAAGAGATTATCTCGGTATAAGTCACTTCTTAGTTTCGATAATTGCAACAGTGAGGGGACAAAGGATTTACGGTACCAGTTGGTCCAGACGCTTTGTTTTTTTTCAGCTTCTGAAAGTTTGCGCCACTCCTTTCTCGCTAATCTCTCTCTTTTTCTTTCTACTCTTTTTTGGGCCTTAAAGTTTTTCTTTTCAAGCTTAGTATCGTCCTTAGATATTAAAGGATGATTTTTTACACGAGTTTTAAGAGCAAGCGTGTTTGAACTGAGTGCTAAAATACAAACGATGATAGAGATTTTATTGAAATTCACCTCGTTTCCTCACTTTTTTATTTAGTTTTCGAATTTAATTAATTAAAGCCGTTAGATTAGTTTATTGTTTAGAAATCTGTAGTGTGTTTAGGTTTCCCTGTCAATGGAGCTTTTATTTTTTTCATAGTTTTTGAGTGGGGCCATATTGACCCACAAGCCATCTTGCTAGTTGCGATGAAGAGTGAGATTTATTTGCTTATTTGTCTCCACAGAGCTTTATGGCTTGCTTTTTACAGTAACTTTCAGTGCGTTTTTTTAAGCATGGGCAAGTGTAGGACGTCGCTATACAATCGCAAATTTGTCGAACACGTGCGAGTTCATAAAGACAGCGTATAGTAAAGTAGTCTTCCTCTTTCTTGCAATCATGAATTTCTTCAGCATTTATTTTTCCCTTTTGAGCAAGACTTAAGCATTGACTGTAACCATAGTCTGTTTGTGTGATTTCACGGCAAGCTATTTGGGAATCCTCACTTTTTGTCTGCTGTGTTAAAGCAAAAACTTCATGAGAAAAAGAAGTCGTTAATAATACAAAAGCAATAATGATAAACATATTCATCTCCTCGCAGTGCTGTCATAAATCACTAATACGATACTGCCTATGTATTTAGCGCAATGATATAGCCTTGGCAATTAGTTTAGAAAAAGTGAATGACTCTAACAGAGGTAATTTTGACATAGGCTTTTAAGTAATAACTTTCCTGTTTCTGTTAGAGACATTCCATCTGACCCAATGATTCCTTCTTGTTGGTATTGCTTTTTTAGGTGGGGTGAATAGTTCGAGGGAAGCATTCTGCGACAAGCTATTTGATGGAGTCCTTGCTCTTTATTTTGTTCTTTTTCTGTTTGATGGTGAAAGCGCTCTGCTTGAGTAAGGTCCTTCGTATGAAGATATTTGTCTAAGATCCGTTGGTTTTGCCAGCGTGTTCTTCCTGCTACACTAAGGCCTGAAACCCCGAGCGCTAACTGAATTGAGCCCTTTAGAGGGGAAAAACCCATAACTTGGCGATATAAGGTTCCCTGGGTGTAAGTGTGCCCTAAGGTACTCTGGGGTTTTGCATAGTGGCCGAAACCGAGGTGGAGGAAGTTGAGCGCTGTAAAGATTTCATGTCCTGCTAAGAGAAGTTGATACTTATCCTCTTGGGAGTGAAGAGTGAAGTCTCCAAAAGCTTTTTGTGCACTTTCTTGCCAGGGTACTTGAGCCAAGGGGTAAAAAGCGATTTGATCTGGCAAGATTTTTTTAAGGGGTTTGCTCCATTGATCAATTTGATTAATTTTTTGATGAGGGAGCCCATAAATGAGGTCAATCCCTATTTCTGAGTCAGGAAAATTTTCTCGAATGAGATCACAGGCTAGGATAATTTCTTTCTCTGTTTGATACCTGTTGACGTTGGTGAGAACGCGTTCATTAAAGTCTTGAACCCCTAATGAAAAAAAGAGAGAGGATGCTGGAAATGGATGCTCTTTTAATGGTTCCAACCAATTTTTTTTGAGGTAGCGAGGATCTAATTCAAGAGAGAAGCGAAATTTTGGTGAAAGTTGAACTTCAGTGAAAAGACTAGCGAGAAGTTTTTTAAAAATGAGAGGTGAAAGGAAGTTAGGTGATCCACCCCCTATTGTTAAAGAAGAAAGTTTTATGGGTTGGAGGATTTTCTTTTTTAAGTCCCACTCCTGAATGAGTTGCTCTATATAGGGGACTTCCTCTTCTTGAAAGCTAGTGATTTTAATATTGCATCCACAAAAGGTGCAGAGTTTGCGGCAGTAGGGAATATGGATGTAGAGATCGAGTCCTTGACGAGGGCAATAATTTTCTTCAAGAGTCTGCTCCCATGAAAAGGGTTGATTTTGACTCCACAAACTTAGAGGAGGGTAGTAGGCATACCTGGCTCCCTTTCCATGGTATTTGAGTAGAAGTCGAAGTGTTTCGTTTTTATTCATATTAAAGTTAATAGAGAAAGTTTTTATGAATATACTCTACTGTTTGGCTGACATTTTCTTCGGGTGTTTTTTGCAGGACTCCGTGTCCAAGGCCAGCAATCCAGCGATCGAGTGATATGTTAACTTGTTCCATATTTCTCCACCAGTTTTGCAGTTTTTCTTCGAGTACTGTCCAAGGGAGATGGAGGTGACTGGGGTCGAGATTACCTTGAATATAATAGTCTTTGCCTAGGGTGTTGAGGGCCAGTGGAAGATCCATACGCCAATCGATTCCCAAAACATCGATATTCGCACATTCAATGGCTTGAAGGTAGGGTAAATGGGTGTGCTTGGAGTAATAGATAATGGGTACATTAGGGTGATGGGATTTGAATTCTTTTGCGACTTCTCTCAGAATAGGTAGAACTTGTTGGGTGTAGTCAGAGTAATCGAGTTCACCTGCGGCCGTATCAAATAGGCACATTCCATCCGCTCCTCCGCGTGCTTGGATGGACATTTCTTCAATTAGATTAGGGATGAGTATTTCACAGAAACCTCGCCATCGACCATCATAAAAACCCTTTTTAGCAGTTGTTAAATTTCCACTATGCCCACCTTCTGCTGCGTAAGTGTAAAGTGTCCAGGGAGCACCGACGAAACCTAAAAGGGTTTTTTCAGAGGAGAGGTCGTGTTTCAAAAGTTGACAAGCTTGTCCTTGAAAGCCGTAGAAATCTGAAGCTTGGGTTTGAGGAATGAGTTCTTTGAGTTGCTTTGTATGCTCGAGTGTCCAGTCAAGCTGAGGTCCAGGGGCGTATTTGAGCCCCATATTCATCTGTTCAAGGGGAAAGAGTAGGTCCGAAAAAAGAATGGCAGCATCAAAGTGAAATTCCTCAAT
Source organism: Bacteriovoracaceae bacterium (assembly GCA_965206965.1). Classification (GTDB taxonomy): domain Bacteria; phylum Bdellovibrionota; class Bacteriovoracia; order Bacteriovoracales; family Bacteriovoracaceae; genus CBDBLK01. Next base: position 2,115,388 of record OZ242254.1, read on the forward strand.
AGGTCCCATCGTGACGTCACGGGCAAGTTTTGGGGATTTACATAGGCTCATGAAATCGTTGTTTTTTTTCATGTTTTGATAATGCGTGTGGTAGCGACCGGCTTGCCTCATAAACCACACTGGGACTTGTGTTTTGCCGTTTTTGGTTTTTTTCCTGTCATTAAATAATCCCATTTTAGATTTCTCCCCTATTGATGGATCAGCAGTTTGTATCCAACACCCCTAACGCTTTGGATTTCGATAGATTTTTCAGAATCAGTTTCACACCACTTTCTTAAATCAACAATATAGTTATCGACTGTTCTATTGGTTGGAAATTTATCATTCCCCCATATATCAGAGATGAGATCTTCTCGTTTAATAGCTTCACCTTTGTTTTTATAGAGAATTTGAAGAATGCCTATTTGCTTTTGCCCTAAATTGAGGATATTGCCTTGGGCATCTTGGACTTCGTAACGTGAAAACCAGATTTTGAGGGGTCCATGTTGTATTTCTTCTTTAAAGGTTTTGTTACGTTCTTTGTTGAGTAAAATGCGCTCGAGTCTTAAAATAAGTTCTTTGAGGGCGAATGGCTTGGTGATGTAGTCCTCTGCCCCTATTTCGAGTCCTTGCACTCGCGTTTCTGGGTCGTTAAGCGCTGATAAAAATAAGATGGCAGCTTCTCGGTTTGATTGGCGAAAGGAGCGTGCTAAATCGAGACCGTTGCCGTCGGGAAGACCAATATCCATGAGAATGACATTTGGAGAATGTTTTTGGAAGAGCTCATTGGCTTTTTGACTTGTTGAGGCCCAAAAGCATTGATGACCTTGGTGCTCGAGGTATTCATGAAGCGTTTTTCCCAAATTTTCTTCATCTTCAACTAAAAGAATAGAGGCTTTAAGCATTTTCTATCCCCTGGTCATGCTTTACTCCCTCTGTATTCTCACGTTCATAGGGTTTTGAGAGTTGGATTTGAAAGGATAGGGGAGAGTACTGGATGAGAAAGTGGCCGTTCATTTTTTGGGTTAGTTTTTTTATCAAATAAAGGCCAATTCCTGAACCCTTTGGTGAGTTAAATTTGTAAAAAAGATTGCCTAGCTTTTTGGGATCTCCTTGGAAGCTTCCTTTATCACTATAAGTAAGAGAAAGTTGAGGTCCAATACTAGCTATTTTAATTTCAGCACTTTTTTGTGCTGTGTGGGTGAGAGTGTTTTCAAAGAGATTGCGCAATACTAGGTCGAGGGCCAATTCATCAGCTTTGATTATTAATGGTTCTTTTTCTTTTTTTGGTTGAATTGTTAGCTCAAGTTCTGGGGCCCAGCGTTTCCAAGATGAATGAATGAAGTCAACGAGATTTATGCTAGATAGGTTGAGATTTCCCCCTCCTTCAATACGACTCAATTGAAGTATTTTATCCATTTGGGTTTCGAGTTTATTGCTGCTTTGGATAAGGCGTTTTGTAATTTCCTCTCTTTGCTCGGTGGTAGCTTCTTTTAAGTCATTTAATACTTCTGCTTGAAGTCGGATACTGGCTAAAGGGGTTTTTAATTCATGAGTCATTCCTGCGTAAAAGGCGCTGAGAGATTTGCTTTTTCTTTGATCTTTAAAATAGAGAAAGATCAAAGCACCCATGAGTAAGAAAAGGACTGCTAGAAAAGTGCTCCCTTCCCACTTGACCATTTTAGCAAGATTTTGTCCTTGTTCTAATTGACCACTATTTTGAAGAATTTTTCCAAACTGGGAAAGTAAATAAAGCCACCATACTCCTAAGGCCATAATGAGTGCGGCTGATAAAAGGCTTAAGGTAAGGAAGATAGGGGATGTTTTCTTCATGACTTTTAACTCTTAAGAAAAAAGTTTTTGCTCTAAGTCTCGTGCTACTTCACGATTGTGAGCGAGACTAATAAAGCCAACTTCGTAGGCATTGGGGGCTAAATATATTCCCTTCGTAAGCAACACCTCAAAAAGTTTATAAAACTCTTCGCCTAAATTGATGGGTATATCACAGGCTCGACTGATAGGTTTTCCTGGGTGAAACCAAAATAAACTCCCCTCTGTAGCGATATTCATATGGGCAAACCGTCCCCCTTCGTATTCTTGAAACCATTTTTTAAATAGAGAGACAATTCGCTTGGTGTTTTGCTCGATTTGAGTGTAGGTATCAGGGGTCAACTTCTTTAAATTGGCCAGTCCCCCAACCATCGCTAAAGGATTGGCACTTAAAGTCCCTGCTTGATAAACGGTTCCTACTGGTGCTAGCAGCAGCATGATTTCCTGGCGGGCTCCAAGGGCACCGACGGGCAGGCCACCTCCAATAATTTTTCCATAGGTGACTAGATCGGGAGTGATGCCTGTTTTTTCGGCCATTCCTCCAAAGCCCATTCTGAAGCCAGAAATAACTTCATCGAAAAGAAGAAGTGCATTGTGTTTTGTGCAAAGGTCGCGCAAACCTTGGAGAAAAGATTTCTCTTGAGGCAGCAAGCCGTTATTAGCGGGCAGGGGTTCGACGATGATTAATCCTATTTGATCGGGAATGCGCTCGAAGCAATTTCTAACTCCCTGAAGATCTCCGAGTTCGAAAATAAGGGTGTCACTAGTAGTGCTGGTGGGAATGCCTGAGCTACTCGCTTGTGCTGTTCCGGCTAGACCCGAGCCTGCCTTGATCAATAATCCGTCCAGGTGCCCATGGTAACAACCATTAAACTTAATAATCTTAGGTTTCCTTGTATAACCTCGGGCCAAACGGACCGCGGTCATCACTGCCTCGGTGCCAGAGTTAACAAAGCGAATTTGATCGATGAAGCTTAAGCGTTCAATAAGAAAAGAAGCTAGCTCCAGTGAGTAGGGTTCACAGGCACCGTAGCTCCAACCTTTGTCGAGTTGTTTTTTGAGTTGTTCCTTGACGTCGGAATCTTGGTGGCCAAGGATTAGCGGACCAAAGCTCATACAAAAATCAATGTATTCGTTGCCTTCAATGTCTTTGAGATAAGCTCCGTAACTTTGCTCAATAAATCGAGGAGGGCAGTGAAGCCCTTTAAAGCTTCTAACGGGGGAGTGAACACCACCAGGTACCATCGTCTGACTTATTTCAAAGAGCTTTTCTTGGGATTTATTGGGGGATTTAATCTCCATTTGTGTCCTTTTTGAGTTCATGTTGTCCTATCCAAGTTCTAAAATCATCCATGCTAGCAAAGAGCTCCACTTTTATATTTTGCTCTTTAAAGGCCATATAGGTTTTTCCTGGACCAACGGCATGAATCTTGTTCTTTATAAAAGGGAAAGCTTGCAAAAAAGCTTGATATTGAGGGTAACTGGTCCAGTAAAAAACAGCGCAATTTTGTAATTGTTGATGATACTCTGGAGAGATTTGTTCTAAAGGGCGGACATCTCTATGATAACACCCTACAACTTTTTCCGATGAGCTTGTCGAGTCGGGATGAGTCAGGATGAGGCGAGGGCATTCCTCTCCAGTCATCAATTTGATGGCATCTGATTGGAGATAGGAGAGCCATTGGTTTTCCCCAAGGCCGTCTGCCGAACCGTGGATCCAATAACCTTCCTTTGCTAAGTTCTTCATCGTTGCGGCACCACTACTCCAAAGGTAATGGATTTTTGTCCTGTCTAAGCTCATGGTTCCATAGCGAGAAGCCACTAAGAGATGGGAAGGCTCTTGCGGAAGTGATGCTTTATAGGGAGATTTGATCGTGAAATCATCTTTTACTTCGGGAACTTTTTTACTTTGATCAATAAAGCTTTGCTTAGCGGGAAGGCCAATGAAAACCTGGCTTCCTTGAAAGGGAAGCCTTTCTCTTTGGTATTCAACTTTGGTAATGGGCTTTCCGTCGAGTTCTCCTTTGTGAACGATGTAAAGGGAATTGTGGATGGATTCAACTTGGATTCCCACTGCCAAGTGGCACCCTCCTCCGTAGTTTTGGAAATCTTGGCGCTCTCGACTAACTACTTTGACAGTTTTAGGGTCTTCCATTTTTTTTAGCTTGCTAAGAAGTAGACCATTATCTTTTCGGTTTTTAAGGCATTCGATGGCGAGAGCTCCTTGACTGGCTGCTGAGGGGAAATGAGATTGAGGCAAAATCATAAATGTGAGATCTTCAGATAGTGCTTTTAAAATTTTACGTGAAGAAGCTGCTTTGGCTAAGCGGTCAATACCAGGTAGGGCGAGGACAATAGCATCGTACTCTCCTCGATTCAATTTTTCTATTCGAGTATTGACATTGCCCCTCAGTACTTTGGTTTGGATTTTGAGTTTTTCTCCATGGGGTAGGAACTCTGCAAGGGAGCTTTCTAAATTGGCTTTACGGCGTGGAGAGCTTGTCCCTACTGTAAAGTGATCTTTTTGAGAGAGTTTTTCTACTGTTTGTTTTTTTATTAGGAGAATATCGGCGGAATAAAAACGTTCCGTAATTGCTGCTAGTTGAATTTCTGGTGGGCGATCACTGCCTAGGTCTTTATAAGAGTGAACGACTAAATCTATTTTTCCATTGTGTAGCGCCTGGTCGAGCTCTTTTGTAAAGAAGTCTTTACCTGGCATTTGCCATAGTGGTTGGTCTGTATTGAGATCGCCTTCAGTTTTAATAATTTTTAATTCGAAATGATCTGGCGTAAGTTTTTCTAACTCTTCTTTGATTTGTTGGCATTGAGTGAGGGCCAAAAGGCTTCCTCTTGTGCCTATAATGTATTTGTGAGGGTCAGTATTCATGCTGGTTTTTACCATTGGACTCTTTTTTTGGCCATAAGTTAAGAGTGTTAGGCAAATTGAAGTTCTTCAAATCCAAATGGAAAGTGAATGGAGAAATTGGAGTGGCGTGTATGGGAGAGTTTGCTGATGGCAGCTTTGGCCATCAGGATTTTTTGATGAGTGGAATCTTTTTGTATTTGTCCTTCCCGAAAAATGTCATTCAATTTGAGAATACTATTTCTTTTATTCAAATGTGAAGCGACAGGGGAGGGTTCTCCTAAACAGATCATAAGCTTATGGGAGAGGTTCTTTTTTTCCCAAGCCTCAATAAATAATTGGTTGAAAATTTCTTTTTTAGAACCAATCGTGTTGACGATAACAGGATATGAAGCCAGTGAGTTAATATCTTTCCAGCTTAAAATGTTGATTTGATATTGGTCGCGGAGCTGCTTTGCTCTCTGTTGGTTACGGGCAAAGAGATGCAGTTGGTATTTTTTATACATGATCTTAATTAAGTCTTCGGCTAGGACACCTGAACCAGCAATGACTACGGGTCCGTTAGTCAATTGATTGGCAATCATTTTACGAACGATGCCTGCATAGGTAGGAAGCCCTATTTTGAGAAGGTGTTCTCTTCTAATTTGTTTAGCATCTTTAAAGAGTTTTTCTAAAATGTTGAGGAGATGGGGGTTGGGAGACGAAGTCTCAGTCAATTCTCTATAGGCTTTCTTAAATTGATGGGCTATTTCGTTTTCTCCCAATATTTTTGATTTGAGTCCACAGATTGTTTCGAGAAGGAATTGATAAGCATTAATCCCCTCGAGGTGTAGTTTTTTAGTTTTTGGTTGGACAAGGGAGAGGGGAATCTGGTTAAACCCTAAAAGAAGAAAACGTTGGCAAGTTTTGAGAATAAACACTTCTCTGCGGTGAGGGTGAACTGCTTTTTCTAAAGCTTCAGCATCGGGGTTTTGGGGAGAAAGATTAAGCAGCGTAAGTTCCTGAATCATAGTTGAACTATAGCAAGTTCTTTTTTTAAAATTGTCATGAATTTGTCTAAGGCCATCTTTAATTGGCGATTTTTGCTATGCAGTCTTAGCGTTTCTTTTATGGAGTTTGAAGCAAAGGGTGAAAAAAGATGGCGGCTGTTGTTAAAATATTTAGGCATTTTGCCGCAGGCTGTTTTCAAGACTCAAAGAATTTGTTAATTTGCTCTGGTGGTGCAGAAAGCTAAAAGACAAAAAATGATGCCTTTGGACAAATTCTTGCGTCCCCTAGGTTTTATAGGAAAGGCTTTTAAGGCTTTTGATCGTCGCGTTGATGGAGCTGCTAGTTTTTTTTTGAAACATTACGGTAAGAGCCGGTTTATGGTGGCCATGAGTAAAAAAGCGCAAGTTCTTGGACTGGAGCGCTTGTGGGAAGCTGGTCCTAAGGCTTTTATCTATTTTTTTCTCTTTTACCTTATTCGGGACACTATTCTTTATATAATAATACCCATTTATATCGCCCAATTAACATCGGGTTAAGAAGAAAAGAGCTTATTGATGCTACGAAGGAGACAGGACATGGAGTTAATGTTTAATGCTGAGGAAATTCTTGAGAGAGGACGAGGGCTGACTTTCGATGATGTTTTACTTGTTCCGAGACATAGTGAGGTTTCCTCTCGGCGCGATCCCATTTTAAAATCTCAAGTTACCAAAAATTACTCTCTCGATATCCCCGTTGTATCAGCTAATATGGATACAATCACTGGTTGGGAGATGGCTTGTGCGATGGCTGAATTGGGAGGACTAGGTATTCTCCATCGTTTTATGCCCTCCGAAGATCAAGTAGAAATGGTAAAACGGATCTATCGGCATCACCAAGAAAAAGATTTGAAAACGCCGATAGCTGCTTCTATTGGTGTTAAAGAAGAGGGTATGCGCCGGGCTGACTTGTTGGTCGATGCTGGCGTTAATATTCTTACCTTAGACATTGCCCATGGTGACTCTATTATGATGTTGGAGGTGCTTGACTATGTTAAAAAACGCCATCCCCAAGTGGATGTTTTAGCGGGTAATGTAGCTACCTCAGAGGGGACACGCCGACTTATTGAAGCCGGTGCCGACTCTATCAAATGCGGTATTGGACCAGGTTCTATGTGTACGACACGGATTATTACTGGCCACGGTGTGGCCCAGTTGAGTGCTGTTGCCCTATGCACGAGGGAAGCTAGTAAACACGGTATTCCAGTGATCGCTGATGGGGGAATTAAAAATAGCGGTGATATTGTTAAGGCTTTATGTTCTGGGGCTAAAGTCGTGATGGCCGGCAGTCTTTTGTCGGGGACGTTGGAAACACCAGGTGAAGTAAAAGGTGGTAAAAAGCTTTATCGGGGAATGGCTTCAAAGTCGGCTCAAGTCTCGTGGAGAGGGGAGCTACCCAAAGGTATGGCTGCGGAAGGAGAGGCAACCATGATTGCTTGCAAAGGTCCGGTTCATCATGTTGTTAATGAACTGACGGGTGGTTTGCGTTCAGGGATGACCTATTTGGGTGTCGAAAGAATAGAGGATATGCCTAAAATAGCTCTTTTTATGGAGATTTCGACAGCAGGTATGGTTGAGTCTCGTCCTCATGGAGTTCAAGGGTGCTGAGAGAGGAAAAGGGAAGCTTGGGGGAAAGGCAAGGTCTATGCTGACAAAAAAACAGAGAATAGTTTTAAACTATCCTAAATTGAAAGCTCGAGTTGAGTCGAGAGATAATTCTAAGATAGAAAAAGAAAAGGTTTTTAAGAATTTAGAGGAAATCCAAGCAGATGTTTCTTCGACTTATTTAAAACCTGGCTTCAAGTTTTTAGGTAGCACATTTCCCAAGCTTTATGACGATATTGACTTTGATGATACAGTTGTTCAGATTAGAGAACTGCTAAAAGATAGTTGCGTTGTTTTGGTTCCAAATCATCAATCTCATGCTGATTATGTAGCTATTAATTATATGTTTTATAAAACTTATCAACTCCCTATTTATGTGGCTGGAGGAAATAACCTCAATATTGCTCCTATTGGAACTTTGCTTAGGAAATTTGGTTGTTTCTTTATCCGTCGAAGTTTTGCTAGTGATATTACTTATAAGCTGACATTAGAAGCTTATCTCTATTACTTGCTGAAAATGGGGCGAGTGATTGAGTTCTTTTTTGAAGGGGGGCGGTCCAGAACTGGAAAACTTCTTTCTCCTCGTTTTGGACTTTACAGCATGTTAGTGGATGCTCATCGTGAATTGGCAAAAGAGTCTGATAAAAAATTGGTTTTTATCCCAGTGTCTATTGCTCATGAGTATATCCCTGAGACTAAAGCTTTGGCTAAAGAATTAGGTGGGGGTAAAAAGAAAAAAGAATCAATAGGGCAGATTTTCGGGTTGTTTAAGCTTCTTTCCTATCAGTTTGGTTCGGTCCATATCCGTTTGGGAAAGCCTGTCGTGGCAGAGCTATCTAAGCAGGTAAACGATAGCGCTGTTACAAAGAAGCAAGTTCAAAGCTTAGCTTTTAAATGCTTTCGTGAAGTTGGTAAAAATATGATGGTTACACCCACTTCTCTATTGGCACTTGTCCTTCTAGATGAGCCTAGTGGGGCGATGTTGTGGCAAGATATTTTTAGTAAATCCAAAGCTATTGTTGGCTACTGTAATAAATTTAAAATCCCCTGTTCAAACTCTCTAAAAGAGGAAAAGATAGAAAAATCTTTAGAGAGAGCTATGGATATATTGGTTGGCAATAGGCGTGTCAATGTTATCGGTCGCGAATATCGCGGTAGTTTATACTACTCTATTCGAGAAGAGTGCCGTAGAGAAGTTTTGTATAACAAGAATACAATTCTTCATCATTTTTTAATTCCCTCTATTATTAGCAGCGCTTGGATCAATCTTTTTTCTGGTCAAATTCAATCTGTTTCCGATTTAAAGGAGTTTTTTCTCCAACAAAGGCGCCAATTAAAGCACGAATTTTACCTTCCTACTGTGAAGCAGTTTTTTTATAGAGCCCTTAATACAGTGAGTGATGCTATTGGAAGGAGAGTTTCAAGCCTTGAAGAATTAATGAATTTTTCAAATCAAGAACTCTACATTATTGCGTCTACTTTAGGTATTTTTAGCCGTGCTCTCGCTTATATTAATGAGGCTTATTATATTTCTGGGTTGACCTTAAAAACATTGAGCCAGGAATACCCGGAGGGTTTTAAAGCCGATGCCTATAACAAAAAGTTTAAGGAAGTTTTTGATGAAGAGCTCAAAATGGGGAGAATTATCCGCTATCAAGAAAGCTACTCTGTGCCTCTGACACGATCGAGTTTGAAGTATTTTACTCATCAGAGATTAGTGAATAACAGTGGGGGCATGTTGAAGATTGCAGATAAGGTCAAATTTGACGAATTGATTAAAAAATATGAAAAAGATCTTATTGACCAATTGACCTTTAATATCCGAGCTCCTCAATCTTGAAAGAAAAAATTTCTGGACCCCTTTTTATCGCTAACTCTCGTTTGATTGTAAAAAAAGTAAAAAAAGTACCTGTTTTTTTTCCTCTAAATTACTTTTTATTTATAGAGAGATTTGTTGAACGATCGCCAGGTTTATCTTTGGCCAGTAGGGAGCGTTTGACTTGTTTTTTCAAACTTTCTGATGACTCTAGCTTTGAATCAACAGAGGCATACCTGGCCCGTGAAGTTGTTGGGGCCATAACTTGTGAGTTTCTTCAGGGTGAGAGGTTAGATATTGTGGATTTACCCTCAAAAGAGGCTTGGCAATGGTTTTTTGGTTTTGGCCATTTTTCCTCTTGGAGGGATATTGGGGAGTTTGAGCAGAGTAAACGGAGAGAGCTACCTTGGGGGGCGTCGCGTTATTGGCGTTTAGGGCTCACTTCTGAAGGGCAGCTTTTTCTACAGCACTTTCGTGAATGAAATTGGAGAGAAGGCCGTCGATTGATAGGAATTTTAGAGTTTTCATCTTTCAATGGTTCGTATAAAGTGTGCGGCTAAAGCTTTTCTACTATGGAGGTCATTTATTAAAGGGAAAAGAAAGGGCAGAGGAAAGTTTAAAAAGGACCTAGGTCCGAGAATTAACAATTATATTCAAGTTTCCGAGTGCCGTTTACTTGGAGGCGATGGTACAGCTTATGGTGTTGTTTCTTTAGAGGAAGCTAGGCGCATTGCTCAAGAAGCAGGCTTAGATTTAGTTGAAGTTTCCCCTAACGCTAAACCTCCAGTCGTTAAAGTTATTGATTACGGAAAATTTAAATATGACCAACAAAAGAAAGCCAACGAAGCAAAAAAGAAGCAAGCTATAACCCAGCTTAAAGAAGTCCAATTTCGCCCTAATATTGAAGCTCATGACTTGCATACTAAGATGAAACGAATTGAGAAGTTTCTAATCCAAGGTGATAAAGTTAAGCTGGTTATGCAATTCCGAGGTCGTGAAATGGCCCATCGGGATGCTGGAATGGAGAAGTTTAGAGGTATTGTTGAAGAGGTGGAAAAGATTGGCTCTAGTATTGAGAATGAGTTGAAGATGATGGGTAATCGGATCATCACTATCTTGGCTCCCGATAAAAAGGCGGTAGATAAATACCTCAAAGAAAAAGAGAAATCTACTGAGGAAGCTTTAGAGAGCACTGTTGTTGAAAGTGACTAAGTTTCCGTTTTTAAAGGCTGAAAGTAAAAAGTTAGACAGTTTACAAGAGCTTAAAAGGTTGGTAGAAAGACGAACCTTCAAAAGTTCGTTTTTTGACCTTGCCCTCAAAGGTTTTTAGTATTTTTGAAGTGATTAAGAGGAGACGCTAGGATGCCAAAGATGAAAACCCGGAGAGCTGTTGCTAAGCGTTTTAAGGCCACGGCTTCTGGACGTTTTAAGCGCAAAAGAGCTAATTTGCGTCATATCTTGGAGAAAAAAACGCAGACGCGCAAAAAACGCGCGGTAAAGACTGACTATGTTCATGAATCTGATGTAGCTCGAGTCAAGCGCTGTCTTCCTTATGCTTAAATAAAAGTCAATAACTGAAGCTTGGGATTTCCTTGATGAAGGAAAGAAGCAAAGAGCCAATATGGCCTCCAAGTATCGTTGAAAGGAGTGGTTATGGCACGTGTTAGGCGTGGATTTAAGGCCAGAAGAAGAAGGAATGCTGTAAGAAAATTGGCTAAAGGGTTTCATTTTAGCCGTCGTCAGAAGTACAAACTCACCGCTGAAACAGTAAAGAGAGCTCTACACTATACCTATATTGGAAGGCGCCTCCTCAAACGTGATATGCGTCGTCTATGGGTTACACGTATTTCAGCAGGAGCTAAAACTCTTGGTAGCTCTTATTCTAAGTTTATGGGGAGTTTGAAAAAGAGTGGATGTACCCTCAATCGCAAGATGTTAGCTGAAATTGCCGCTAGGGACTTTGAAAGCTTTAAGGCCATTCACAAAACAGCTGTGAAGTAAGAAGGTTTATTCTCTTACGGAAGATTTTGTCGGCTGAGTTTTAGTTCCATATTTTACCTTTTGTTTTTTCCTCTAATTGAGAAAAATGTGCGGGATGGGCCCATAGTAGTCTGTTTTTGAATTTAATTCGATCTAGACTTTTGACAAGTTTTCCTTTTTCCCAAAAAGCTAACTCTCTTGAATAGGCAATTAACGTACCTGCCGCTAGATCCCAAATATTTTTTGGTTGTCGTGAAAGGACAAAGTCACAAGCTCCTCCAGCCAGTAGTCCTAGTTTAAAAGCAATACTACCACGAGGGATAAGTTCGAAATTTTTAAAGGGCCCCTCATTAAAAAGGCCCTTTGACCACTCGGTTCGGGAGACGAGACCTGTTGTGCATTCCAGTAAGTTTTTACTTTGTGCAGGGTTGGTTTCATCTGTTGTTGATATTTCAAACCCTGTAAAAGGGTTGAATATCCAAGCAAAGTTTTGATGGTGATTGATTTCGGGGGTGTTCATGATGGCCAAAGAAATAGCACACTCAGGGACGCCGCGAGCAAATTCTTTTGTGCCATCGATTGGATCTAAAATAATCATTGGAAATTGAAAAGATTGTTGATCCTCTTCGCTAAAAAAGTGAAGGTGTGGATGGGATTGAGAGAATATTTCTTTAACTAAATCGGAAATATAGAGATCCATTTCAGTGACCAAAGATTGGTCTTTTTTTAAAGTTACTTCTAAGTTTTCTCTATTGACTTCCTGTAGTTTGGCGAGGGTGCGCTTTTTAATTTCTTGGATTTGGTTTTGATACATTGGCTTGAGCATAAGAGTGCCATCAAATATAGGCAGGTTGTTTAATCTTTTATCACTTTTCTATAAAAAGAATAGACAGTTTTTGCTACTCTGGCACCTGGTTTTTGTCCTTAAGGACCTGATAATAGGGGGTATTGGGGTAAATAGGGCCTTTTAGTGTAATTTTACTTTGGGGTAAATAAGTGAGGAGGGGTTAAAATTTTTTAACTCTCAATTAGAGCACTTCAAGTCCTAATAAAGTGGAGGGAGATTGCCAATGTTGATTGTTAGACTTCTCATTTTATTCTTGTTGTTAGTCGTGAGATTAAAAATGGTCTTGGCCGGAGGTATGGTTAATCTCAAAACAGGGGAAGCTTTTTTACTTCAAGCAACGGATGGTGATGAGATTAATGTTTATGAGTGTAAGGAATTAAGCAACGATCTTGTACCCAATAGGCAATCTGCTCGTAAGATTTTAAATAATCATGGTGATAAATGTCATAAGATTAATAAAAATCCTTTTCAATCATCGGATATACCGCGTCTTGCCCGTAATTTAGGTGATCAAGTTAGGAAGAGGTTAGCTTTTTTATCCACGCCAGAAGGAAAAGATTATTTGCTAAAAAGCATAGAATTGCAGTTGGTGGAGGAACCCCAAACGCACCCGGAAAAGCCGGGTAACTATATTGTGATGATAGATGTGGGTGGCTTTCCTTTGGATATTAATTTCTCAAAAGGTATGCCTATCTATAAAAAAGAAAATACGGCCCACACGATGCTTTTTGGAGTCATGGGCTCAGTCGAGGGAATGATGGAGTCATTTCTTCCTCAACTGGAAAAACAATTAGTACCTCAAATCGAAACGATTGCTCAGCATCCAGGTCCAGTATTTCAACAATTTTTACAAGAAGCCAAAAAAGACTCTGTTGATTTTGAGAGTGGTAACTCTCTTGCTGCTTTTATGAGAAATGTGTTTGGAAGTGAGAACTTACCACCAGTGCAAGTGGAAGTTGATTCACTAACTCTTTATAAGAAAAAATTAGCAATTTGCCAGGAGAAGTTATTAGGTCTTGATTTTTCTAGCTCTGGTGAAGGGGGATTGGCAAAGCCCACAGGGTTAGCAAAATGCCATGCTCTTTTAACTGAGAGGCTTGAAGTCCTTGATATTGTGGGAAGCGAGGGGGAGGTCAACAGGGTGGTGGACGACACCCCAAGAACCCATTCAAAGCCCAATCTTACAGAAAGTTTTGATGCCGCAGGCAGGGGCAAGACTTTGTCATCAGTAGCTCGGTAGACTTGAAAAAAGGAAAGAGAAGTGGATTTTCTGCATGGCGTAATGGTATGCTACCGGGGTTTCATTAATTTTTTAAGTATTTGAAATTATTGAGTCAATCTAAATGATTGAGCAGATGATCATGCTTTGGAGACTTCGTTGAAAGAAAAAGGGTTTATAGGAGCATTTCTTTTATTATTGGAAATTATTGATCCATTGGCAGTGAGTGCAGGAGCACCAGTTTCCAATCCTCCTTTGTCAGGGGCAAGGGATTATCCTTTTTTTTTAGAGGTGGAAGCCAATCCCTCGCGAGGTATTAATAATGAGATGCAACTGCTCAATTCTGGTATTGCTTCCCTACAAAAGCGGATTAATTTAATTCGAAAAGCTAAAAAGAGAATCAGCTTAGAATATTTTATATGGAAAAAAGATACTTCTGGACTCATTATTTTTCATGAATTGATTAAGAAAGCGAAAGAAGGGGTTGAGGTTCGAGTTATTATTGATAAATCTATTGCTTTTATAGAGATGGATGAATTTTATTCTGAGGCCCTCGCTAAATATGGAATAAAGCTTCATCACTATAATCGTGCTTTAGATCTTGTTACAGCACAGTTTCGTGATCATCGAAAAATTCTTGTTATTGACGGTGAAGAAGCTATCACTGGAGGAAGAAATATTGGTAATGAGTACTTTGATCTCGATCCTGTTTATAATTTTATTGACCGAGATATCTATATTAAAGGGCCGATTGCCAAAGCTATTCAAGACAGTTTCGATGTTTATTGGAATCATCCTATCATTAGAAAATGGAGGAGATTGGAGTTAAACTCTCACTCTAATCGGCTTTTTAGAGCAAATCGCCGAGGTCATCGCAATTATAATAAGCATAAAAAGAAAAATTTTAAACGCTTGCGAAAGGAAGCTTTTGATTGGATCGAAAATCGTGAAGGTGTAGAGGAAACAATCGAACGAATTGAGAAATTGGCTCAACCTTTTCTCGATCGTGAACCTATTTACTCTTGCTCTAGGGCGACCTACGTTTCTGATTTACCAGGTGCTAGAGCAGAGCAAATTTTTAATCAAGATTACCGAGACTCTTATCGCTTACATAGTAGAGAATTAAAAAAACGCCTGTTTGATCCCAGTTTGAAGGAACTCTGGTTAACAAGCCCTTACTTTATGTTGAATTCCTTTTGGGAGAAGGCCTTAAAGTTTCAAATAGAAGAGAGAAAGATACCTGTTCATTTTTATACTAATAGTTTAGGGAGCACTGATCAGTTTCATACATCAGCTAATTTTTATCGAATTGTCTTTGATTACCAAGATAAAGGCTTTATTCCCTATATTCATGACAGTCGATTTTTTGGAGATACCGGTATTTTAGAACCAGAGTTTGCTCAAGCCCGTTGGGGGATGCATGATAAAACTCATATTTATGATGAAGATTCTTTTTATGTAGGGACCTATAATATCGATAATAGAAGTGATTATTTTAACACTGAAATGGGCATCTTTTGTGATGGAAGTAGGGAGTTGAGAGATCGCTTAATGGACAATATTAAATTTAGACTTGAGGGTGCTTATAAAATTATAGGAAAGGGAAAGGCCATTGATAAAGATGGTCAAAAGGCAGATGTTCTTGGCAATGCTTCACAAACTTATATCAACCTAATGAAACTGATAAAATGGCCTAGTTGGTTATTCGAGTTTTTAATGTAAGTTTGGTTTTGTTGGTAGTTTCTTAAGATTTACTTTTTGAAGCTGCTGAGGAGTCGGTTGAAAACTTAGATTTCAACCACAGAATAAAGAGTGTCATTAAGATTTTATAACCGGCTTTGAGGGTTCCCTCAAGGGTTCCTGTTATTTTAGAAACCCCAATTCTTTGTTTATAGGATACTGAAATTTCAGAGCATTTTAGACCTTGAATGAGGGCCTTCGCTTGCATTTCTACAGTCCAGCCAAAGTCTTTATCGACCATTTTGAGAGTTTTAAGGGATTTTGTTTTGATAATTCGGAAAGGTCCTAAGTCAGTAAAAGCATGGCCTCCAAAAAAGAGGCGCATGAGGGATGTCGCCAACCAGTTACCAAAGATGGCCTGGGGGAGGAGAGAACCTGGTTGTGCTTTTCCGCGAGTTCGAGAACCTATGACGAGGTCATAACCTTTGTCGAGTTCTTCTAAAAGAAGTTCGAGTTCTGAAGGGTTGTCGGAAAAATCGGCGTCGATAAAGGCAATATTGACCGGTTTATATTGGTAAGCCTTTTCTATGCCTTTTAGACAGGCTTTGCCATAACCCTGTTGTGGTTCATCAATGACAAGGGCTCCGTAAGCCAGGGCTTTCTTTTTGGTTTGGTCTGTCGATTGATTATTGACGACAATAACTTCTAAGAGGCGCTCACGAGGGAGATTTTTTAGGACAAAAACGATTGAGGCTTCTTCGTTGAAAGCAGGAATGATAATGACAGTGTCTTTTTCTTTGAGTTTTTTTACCATAATGTTACTTTAGCTCTATCATGTTTTCTTTTGTGAAGAAATCCCATTTCTCTTTTTTTTGGCTTCTAAGCTCGATCGGTCTTCTTGTTTTAGCGAGAGTGTTCTCTTCTGTTGAATCGAATTACACTGGAGGGATCTATTATATTCTATTTACTCTTTTTTATGCCTTAATTGTTTTTATATTTTTTAGGAAAGCAGAAGACATGGCATCTATACCGACTAGTGTCTTTTGCTTAGGTGTGGGAATATTAGCTTTGGGAGAGCCTTTGTTCGAGAACGACCACTACCGCTATTTATGGGAGGGCAAGGTTGTTTTTTCTGGTGGAAACCCTTATCGATATGCTCCAATATCGAGAGTTTTAGAGGATCTTTCTTTTAGTGTTAAGGATAAAATTGCTTTTAACCAGCTTACGACGATTTACCCGCCTTTGGCACTTATATGGTTTGGGTTAGGAGGGTACTTCGATTTTCCTATTGGTCTATTTATAATGGTGCTTCTCAATAGTTTAATTGTTGTATTAATTTATCAAAAACTTCGCTTTCGATTGAAACCTTGGTATATGCTGATCCTTTTTCCTTGGGTACAAAAAGAATTTATCCAAGCTATTCATATTGATTTATTGGCGGGCTATTTTTTTCTTTTGTGGCTTTTAAGTTTTCATAGATGCAGCTTGAGAAAGCAAGCTTGGCTTCTTGGACTTAGTATTTGGACAAAAGTTTTAGCTTTGGTGGCTCTTCCTATTTTTCTTTTACAAAGGCGGTATAAATTAGGAGCTCGTCTTTTGATCTTTTTACTGTTGTTGATTTCTTTACCAACGGCTTTGTACTGGCTTTCTGGTGGTTTTGAGACTCTCAACGGCGCTTATAATTTTGGAGAGTATTGGGTCTGGAACCCTGGCTTTTACGCTTTTTTAACGAGAGGGCTAAGCATTCCTGGGGCTTGGGCCCGTCAGGTGTCTTTTGGATTTTATGTTTTTTATCTTTTATTGGTGGGGCTTGGCTTTCTTTATTTATTTAAAAAAGAAGGGGAGAGAGTCGTATTAGTTTACTGGCTTTTTTACTTAGTTTTTGCAGGGTTGATGTTTTTTACTCCCGTTTACAATGCTTGGTATGCTATCTGGTTTGTTCTTCCTGCGCTATTACTAAAGTTAAATACGGGGGTTTGGTACGCTGTTTTTAGTGTTTGGTGTTATACTTTCCATGGCTCGCCTGAGCTTATCGTTTATGCGGGTTTTATGTCTCACGTCTGGTTTATTCTCTCTCTTGTTGAAGGAGCGAGAACTAGTTCGTTGAGGTGCAGCTGGCTCCACCCAGGACACAGAATTTAGCGCAGAATTCATGGTTGAGGTAAACTCTATTTTCTGCTTCTTTTAATCTGTCGCCCATATTAAATTTTTCTGAATAGGCGAGTAACGTGCAAGCTTGAATTTGTGGCTTTTCTTTACCTTTATTCTTAACAATCATCCTTTGATTGGAACACATGACACTTGAGGGGGATTTATTGAGGATTCCCCAGCATTCAGTGGTTATTTCTGGTACATCTTCTCCTGAGATCATTTCGGGAAAGATCACGAGTCTGTCGTTTTTCAAATCTAGTTGGACACCCATTTCATGGAGCAATTTTTGGTAGCCTGTAATGGCCGTATCGTAAGGTTCGTTGGTCATAGAGCGGCCGGCAATGGAGAGGTGAAACCCTTGCTGGTATAAGCTTTGAATCGTTTGCAGTGTAGGGGTAAAAGTTCCAGTTCCTCGCTCTTTTTCGTGAAGTTCTGGTGTAAAGTGATCGAGAGAGACCCTCAATCGCAATTGGTGACCAAACTCATCTTTAAGTTGGGCTAGTTGTTTTTGCCAACGCTTGATGACTCGAAAGGCATTAGTTAAAACTAAGACCTGATGGTTGGCACTCAAGCATGCTCTTAATATTTGGATAATAGAGGGGTTGAGGAAAGGTTCTCCCCCTGTAAAGCCAATACTCTCTACTGGTATTTGGTAGTCACTAATTTCTTTAAGGAAGGGGGTAACATCATCTAGAGTTAGGTAGCTGAGCTGATCATTTTTGGGAGAACTTTCAATATAACAGTTGTCGCAAGATAAGTTGCATAGGGTTCCCGTATTAAACCATAGAGTTTTAAGACCATCAAACTCAACATAGCCTCTTTGCTCTCCTTTGGAAGTGATGTAGCGGTTTTGAAACTTTTTCGAAGCCTCTTGGGAAATGGGATGATGCTTTACTTCCATTCGTTTAATTTCCAATCATAGCTGAGATAGTCGATATCTGGAGAGCCTTGGACTTCCATTTTTTTCATCAAATAGGCTTTAACAGAACCATGCTGACCTTTGAAGTCTTTGCGGAACCATTTAAAAATTTTTGAAACTTCTAATGTGTTTTCCTTTTTATCATAATGATTTTTGCTTCTGTCTTTTAAAAAAAGACTTTCTGATTTAGCCAATTGTGATTCTAGTTTTTTAGCTGTGTAGGCAAATTTTTGGATACTAGGACAACCAATAGAGGCACAGACGATTCCGTAATGAATACGAGGTTCGTCGAAATCTTTTCTTAATACATCGTGCTCGATAAAGCCGAGACTTCGTTGCTCGCCAAGAAATAGAAAAAACTTTTTTTTCCATGGAGAAGAGAGAAAACTACCAATTTTTTTAATCGATTTAACAGGATGGTGATCGATAATAAGCTTAAATGTAAAAGCATTGTAAGCATTGATTAAAAAGGCTATTTTTTGGTTTCGGTTGAAGCTTTGATATTTTTTCTTACTGATGGAACTAAGACTTTTAAGGTAGGCTTCTAGTTTTTGAGGATTGGCTTTTAGTGTCTGGTAGTTAACCAAACCTTGGGATTTTTGATAGTGAACAACTTTTTTTAGAATCTTATCAAATTGCTGGTGTGTGTGGTCAAAAGACAAAGCTTGCGTGAAAGGAAAAAGAGAGAAAAGAAAAATAAAAGTTTTCATTAGCAACACCCACCACTGCTATTTTGAGGAATAGTATACTCTCTTGTGTTAAAGGGAAGATTTTTACCACACCCTTCGAATATACCGTAATGGGTAGAAAAATTGCCTATGAAATCAAAGTGCTTGGCGAAGCGGCTCTTCTTTAGCATTAAATAAGTATTTCCACATACTTTAAAAACATTCCCTTTGGCCATGATATGGTGGTCGTCTAGAAAAAAGTGATGAGGATCCTCCTTGAGGGTTCCCTTGTAGATGACGGCTTGGCCGTAGTCCTCGCAATCTTTCTCAAGCCCTTCGATTTTAAAAAGCCGGTAGGTTGCGGAGAAGAATTTTATCAGTTTAACTTTTTCTTCCAAGTCTTTATTTTGAATAGTTATGGGTGAACTTTCGATAAGGCGAGGATCTTGAAATCCCACTTTCTTGGAAATGTCGAGAAAATCGTTCCAGTAGAGGGCTCCCGAAAGGCACTCACCCCATAAAACTTTATCTTGTTGAAGCGATAGGGAGATTCTCTTGTCCGAATAGACATCGGAGAAATACATTTCTCCACCAGGTCTGAGAATGCGGTGGACTTCTTTTAAAACTTCTTCCTTATTGGAAGCGAGATTAATCACGCAATTAGAAACGACGAGATCAAAGCTATTGTCGGGAAGGTCTAAGGCCTTAAGGTTTTCAATGTCTCCTTTGAGAAAAGTGAGATTGCTGCTTTGATGTCCAAATTGTTGACGGTGATATTCTAAATGACGGTTAGCCACTTCCAATTGCTCGTCGGTCATGTCTACACCGACGACTTTTCCTGATTCTCCTACAAGCGCGGAGAGAATATAGCAATCTCTTCCCGATCCAGAACCGAGATCTAGAACCTTAAGCCCGCTGAGTTCTTGGGGGATGGTAAGGCCACAGCCATAGTAGCGGGACATCACTTCATCATGGATTTTGGCCATGATATCTTTAATTTTTTGAGGGTAGCTAACCACCGTGCAGCAAGCGTTTGTTTTTAAATCACTGCTTTGTTGCAAAGTTTTGCCGTAATATTCTTGCACAGATTGTTTAATCTCTTGTTTTGTTTGAGTTTCTTTGACTTTCACTTCTTTCTCCATGAATTTTCCTCGCTATTAAAAAAAGAAAGGTTTTCTGCCTAGCGGTGATTACTCCTTCATACTACACGCCTAGGCACAATCCATCTAGTGAGGTGGTTTCAGAAACGAGCTGTAGGGTTAAAAAATAGAGATAGAATAGTTAATTTTTCTTAACTTTGAAGGAGTGGCCAACCTGGTGTTGTTGGACTAGCTTATTGTTTTCGTAATGGAGGCATTGACCATCGGATCTCAATTCAATGATTCCAAGAACATACTCGCCTTCACCGGGCTGAGACCCGGATGAGTTTAAGATTTTCAGGTTGTGAGCTTTAAGCTGTCGCTGGAGAGGGATAAGGTTGTAAAGGCTTTGTAGAGAACTAATATCGGCTGACAAGGGGTTTCTGCTACTGTCGAGAAGGGAGAGGAAAGGGCTCATAACTGAGGGAGCTCCACTCATTTGGTGGGGAAGGCCAATAAAGTGTCCAAGTTCGTGGAGAATAACTGAAGTGATGTCATAATCTACAGTGCTCAAAGGATCTGTGCTGAAGGTGTAACTTAAGGAGTTGACGATAATATCGGCATGAGTGAGTTCAACCCATTCAGTAGGCCACCCCACTTGGCGCCTGACACCAGAGTATTGAGTGATCGCCAAAGCAGAACTCGAAATATTAGGAAACCATGTTGAGTGGAGATAAATTCCCATTTCGCCATCATTGATGTAGTTGCTGACATCGGTATGTTCTACGTTTGCTATTGTTGAGCTGGGAACTTGAAAAAAAGTGTAAGTACCGGTGTTATTCCAGTGCTTCATCATTTGCCCAACAGGATTGTCTCCGCTGGCATCATCGTCTGCTGCTGTAAAGAATGTATTGATAATAGCATCGCTTGTTTGAACATTTAATCCACCCATTAAAGAGGCACTACTCCACTTAAAGGGAGCATTGGGTGGAATGGGGACTGAGCCGCCTTGGCTTTTTTTTTCTATGCCCTTGATACAGCCCGAGCCAGAGATGAGGACGGAGATGAAAAAAAGAGCAATGGTGAAATTTTTCAAGTCCCCGGCCTTGTTGTCTTGGTGGGCTCAACTGACCTATCGGGCTTGAGAAAATAAACTTGACGAAAAATCTTTGACTAAATTAAGCGTGAATAAAAATGATCTAAACCTGATTTATTTCGGTAGGTTAGAGTCTAGAATAGAAGAAGTGATTTAAGGGTTGGCCCTGCGGTGGTCGGCAAGAAATTTTTCTAAGCCAATATCCGTTAAAGGGTGCTTGAAGAGGGATTTCATAACTTTAAAGGGCATAGTTCCGACATCGGCACCTGCCAAAGTGACACTTCTTACGTGTTGGGGGTGGCGAATGGAAGCCGCAAGGATCTGGGTTTGAAATCCATAGTGACCATAAATGACTCGGATTTCTTCAATGAGCTGGATTCCGTCATGCCCAATATCGTCAAGTCTTCCTATGAAAGGGGAAATGTAGGTGGCTCCATTCTTGGCAGCTAAAAGGGCCTGGTTGAGACTAAAGCAAAGAGTGATATTAGTTTTAATACTTTGATCGCTAAGGACTTTACAAGCTGAAATACCATCTTCTGTTAGGGGCAATTTGATAACCACGTTATCGTGAATCTTAGCTAATTCTTCGGCTTCTTTGAGCATGCCGGATTTGTTTGTGCTAATAACTTCTGCGCTGATGGGTCCGTCGATAAATTGACAAATTTCGCTAATGACTTCCTTCTGAGTGCGGCCCGTTTTGGCGATTAGGCTTGGATTGGTGGTCACACCGTCAATGAAACCCCACTGGGTTGCTGAGCGTATCTCTTCAATATCCCCCGTATCTAAAAAAAATTGCATAGGTTCTTCCCCGTCGAACTACTGGTTAAAATAACTCAGGTATAGGAGTTATTTATTTTTCAGTTTCCTTGGATTGAGTTTATTTGACAAGTTTTTCCAAAGCTCGCCTGAGCAACTGAGCCGGGGCATAATAAGGGTAATGAAAAAGGTTTCTTTGTTTTGCATTATTTACTTTTTAGGGGTAGGGGAAAGAGTTTTTGCTAAGAGCTCAGATCGAGCTAGTATGGTCAATCGAGAGCAGTATCGCAATCGAGTTTTAAGAAAATCTTCCCTAGGCAGGCAAGCCAAAGGAGCGGGGAAGCCTCTAGAAGAGCAAGAAGTAGATTCTTTTTTTGATCCGGATTTTGACTATTCTCGATTTACAGGCCGAGTGACGGATCGAGATAAAACGACAAATGTTTTGAAGGTTAGCTCAGAGAATAAGAACTCACGTTTTTTTCGAACTGGTGATAAATTGCGCTTTCGCATGGTTTCTCGCAAGTCTGATTTGTGCGAAGGCTTTATTCGTTCAGTAGAAAAAGGTTATTTTATTTTTTATGTTAGTGATTGGGAACCTTGTTTTCCGGGGGGAGAATACTTTAGACGAGGAACAATGTTGCTATTCTTCTCTGAGACTTTGGTTGAAAGAGTTAGGGATGCGGCTCTCTATCGTTTAGTCCTTTTAAGAAGGAGAAAAGATTTTTATAATCAACTCAATGATATCAATCACTTTGTTTGGTCGTATGATCAACAGAAAATAAAAACAGTAGCTGGATACGATCAAAAAATTGTTGAGCTTCAAAAGGCCAAACAGCGTGCTCTTGAGGATCTTTTAGCTAAAAAAAAGGATAGTGTTCGTCTCCAAAAAGAGTTAGTTTATCGCTTGGATCAACTAGATAGAGATCTCGAATTTTATCGTGTGGAAAAGGATGATCTCGTTATTGATCGATGGCATTTGGATCACGATTTGGGAGTGCCTGTCGGAAGGCGTCCGACTGAGCTTAAGTATCGACGATAAGTTTCGCCTTCCTTGGAGAGTGCATGGACCTAGAAACGGATATCTTTAATCAAATTCCCGATCTTAATTACACTGAAGAAGCTCCCCAATGTGACTTTGATGAGTTTATGAAAGTTGTGCGTTCTAGGCGTTCAGTGAGGGTGTATTCCGATGAGCCTGTTCCAGATAGTGTTGTTGAAAATTGTTTGGAGGCAGCTTTATTAGCTCCCAATTCTTCTAATTTACAACCTTGGGAATTTTACTGGGTGAATTCAGTTGATAAAAAAAAGCTTCTTGTCGAGGCCTGTTTTTCACAAAATGCAGCTAAAACGGCACCTGTACTTATTGTTTGTGTAGCCAGGATAGATACCTGGTCACAGCATAGAGAGCAAATGTTAAAAAATTTTGATCAGCAAGAACAGCTTACTAAAATAAAGATTCCTGAAGCGGCTAGAATTTATTACAAAAAATTAGTTCCCTTTGTTTACGGTCAGGGTTGGTTGGGATTGAAAGGGGTGTTGAAGAAGCTCTTCTTTTTTTGTAAGGGTTTTTTTCGAATTGTACCTCGAGGACCTTTTTCTTATTCGGAACTCATTAGTTGGGCTAATAAGAGTACGGCTTTGGCTTGCCAGAATTTAATGCTGAGTTTTAGAGCGTCAGGGTATGACACTTGCCCAATGGAAGGGTTTGATGAAGTTAGAGTTAAAAAATTATTGAATCTTTCCCGTGGATGTTCCATTTGTATGGTGATAGCAGCAGGAAAAAGAGCATCTAATGGGATTTATGGTCCTCAGATCCGCTTCTCCAAAGAGCAGTTTATCCACCGGGTTTGAAGGGATAAAAGGTTTGAAAGTAATGGTTAAATTTAATTTGAAAAAATTTGAAACGACTCCTAAAGTTGAAATATTAGCTGGGATAGCCACTTTTTTAACGAGTGCCTATATCATTGTTGTTAATCCTTCGATTCTTTCTGTGACGGGTGCACCTTTTCCGGCTTTGCTTACAGCAACTGTTTTAGTGAGTATGATAAGCACTATTGGCATGGGGCTTTATGCTAATAACCCTTTGCTTTTGGCTCCAGGCATGGGAATCAATGCCTTTTTTTCCTATACTTTAGTTCTTGGGATGAATATTCCTTATGAGACTGCTCTCGGTGCTGTCTTCTGGTCAGGCATCATTTTTATTTTTATATCAGTTTTTAAAGTTAGAGAGTTAATTGTTGAATCTATCCCACTTTCACTTCAAAGAGCACTAAGCTGCGGTATTGGTTTTTTTATTGCTTTTATTGGGTTGAAAAATGGGGGTCTCATTACAAAGAACCCAGAAACTTTAGTGGCGATGGGGAAGCTCGATGTTACGACTTTAACCTTTCTTGCTGGATTTTTCATTACTAGCATTTTTGTTTTAAGAGGCACACTTGGAGGCATGTTGTTAGGTGTTGTTTGCACTACCTTGATGGCCATTCCTATTGGACGTTGGTGGGGAGAGGAGTCTCAAGTTATTTATCAGGGGTTTTTTGCGACTCCTGACTTTTCCCTTTTTCTTAAGCTTGATTTTTTGGGCTCTTTAAAGTTTGCCTATATTCCAATTCTTTTTACCCTCTTTTTTACTGACTTATTTGAGTCTCTTTCAACTTTTGTTGGGGTCTCTCAGGCGGGGGGACTTGTCGATAAAAAGGGGCGTCCTCTGCGTATTAAAAAATCACTTTTAGTGGATGCATTAGGGACAACTCTTTCGGGGCTTTTGGGAACTTCTCCAGCAACTAGCTATGTTGAGTCGGCAGTGGGAGTTCAACAGGGGGGAAGAACTGGTTTAGTTTCTTTAACAGCAGGTCTTCTTTTTCTTCCTTTTCTTTTTCTCTCTCCTCTTCTTTCTACAGTACCTGCTATCGCTACAGCGCCTCCTCTCATTTTGGCTGGTGTGGCCATGATGAATCCTATTAAGAGTATTGAGTGGGATCAAATGGATGAAGCGATTCCTGCTTTTTTGGCCATTATTCTCATGCCTCTAACTTTCTCTATTGCTAACGGAATCACCTATAGCTTTTTGGCTTACACCCTTTGTAAATTGGCAAATGGAAAGGCTTCAAAAATCCCCAAAGTCTTTTACATTGTAAACTTTATGTGTCTTTTGCTCCTTTTTACTTAATTTAGCTTCAAAGAATTTACTGACTAATTACTGAGAATTTAGACCCTGTTTTTATTGATGACTGAGTATTTTTGTTAGAGCTTCTTGCTCAGAAATGATGAAATTTTTTAAAAGTGCTTGTTTTATCTACGGTTGCTTTTTTTCCTATTTTCCTAAATTGCAGTTTTTCTTACTTCCCGGGTAAAATGTTTTTATTTAGTCGCGAGGAAAATGTATGCAAGAATTTAATAAGCGCTATTTGGATTTTTGCGAACCTTTTATTGATGCCATTAAAGAGACCTATTCAATTATGGTTAAGGCAGAGGTGAATCCAGGGAGTCCTTATATCAAAGAAAATAATCTAACACTTGGAGATTATAGTGCTGTCATGGGGCTTAATGGTTTTTATATGAGTGGGAAAAGCAAGAGAGATTTTCAGGGTTGCTTGGTGCTGTCTTGGCCTCTTGAGACTTATTTGAAGACAGCTAATGAAATGTTGAAAGAAGAATACACTGAGCTATCTGATGCTATTAAAGACCTTGGAGCAGAAATTTGTAATATCACAATGGGAAATGCAGGCAAATCACTAGAGGAAAGGGGCTATAGTATCAGGGCATCTTCTTCAGACTCTAGCATCGGAAAGGATCATGAACTAAAGGCTCAAGAGGGATGTATCACTATAGTGACCCCTTTAAAAGGTGATATAGGAGAGCTCTCTATTGAGCTCAATTACTTTGATATTGCAACAGAACCTGACTTTGATTCCTCAAGGGCTCCGTGAAGGAAATTGGTTTTGAAAGTTTTATGTATAGATGAAAACATTGAAATGAGAGACTACGTTTCCACAATTTTGGAAGCTCGGCTCGATTGTGAGGTTGTTGAGGCCGGCTCAGGAGATGAAGCTCTGGCTATTTTGAATTCAGAGCTTGCTGAGATTGACTTTGTTATCACTGAAGTCAAAATGGAAAAGGGGGATCAAGATCTCATTGCTAATTGGTTAGGGGAAAATCAATGGCCAGTTCCCATTATTTGGTTGTCGGAACCAGCCCATCGCAAAATGGATATTGTTGAACAAGCTTTAGCAATGGATTCAGATAATGCTTTTGTTTCTAAGCCTTTTAAGACAGAGCAACTTCTTTCTGCTGTCGATAAAATTTTATTGTCTGACAAAATTAAGGACAAAGTAAGCAATGAGCTTGTCTCTCTTAAAGAGTCTTGTTTAGGGGAGGGAGAGTCTGAAATAAAAGAAATTCTCGAATCACCGAGCTCTCTCTCTTTAGAAACGAAAAAAAACTCTGAAGAGGCCGACTGGTCTTTGAAAAAGGAAACCGGTGAGGCAGGTGAAGAGGAAGCCGACTGGTCCTTAAAAAAGGAAACCGGTGAGGCAGGTGAAGAGGAAGCCGACTGGTCCTTGAAAAAGGAAACCGGTGAGGCAGGTGAAGAGGAAGCCGACTGGTCTTTAACAAAAGAAGCTAGTGATGAAGGATATGATAGGGAAAAATATCGGCGAATCAAAGCTAAGAGATTTCTCAATTTTCAAGAAGCTCATTGTGATATTTTTATTAAGTTAGGTGATTCAAAATATGTCAAACTTATTAATAAGAAAGAAAATTACAACTCTGTATTTGTTGAGCGTTATATCAATAAGGGGGCTCATTATTTTTACATTTTAAAAGAAGATTATCAGCATTTTAACGATATTTTTGGAAGTTTAGTTTTTGAGAAATTGAAAGTGGCTGAAGAGCTTCCCTTTGAGGTGCAAGTTGTTGCTGAATTGGCTGCCTATGAACATACACTAAAATATGCTAGGGAGTTTGGTATAACGGAGGAGACGGCTTTAAAAGTGAGAAAAGCGGTCGATTTTAGTCTAAAAAACTTAGAAGAAATTCCTAATTTTGAGCAGCAGCTGGAGAATATTTTGAGAGGGCGGAGCTATCTTTCAGAACACAGCTTGTTTTTGTCTTATGTGGCCAGTCAAATTTGTTTAAAGACGAGCTGGGGTAATCAACAAGCTTTAGAAAAATTGACCATGGCCGCAATACTACATGACGTAGCATTAGAGGATGATGCTTTGGCCAGGATACGTTCAATAAAAGAGCCAACTTTTTTAAAGCTGAACAAGAAGGAGCAAGAAAAGGTTAAAGATCACCCTGGTGGTGCTGTTAAGATTATTTCTGAAGGGAAAAGTATTTTTCCTGATGTTGAAACAATTGTGCTTCAACATCATGAAAGACCAGATCAATCGGGTTTCCCTAAGGGAATAGGTGCTTTGAGTATTTCTCCGTTGGCCTGTATATTCATTGTGGCAGAGGATTTGGTGAATCGAGTGTATAGCCAGGATCCATCCATGGTAGATTGGGATGAGATTAAAAAGGATTTCAATGCGATTTATAATAAAGGGAATTTTGGAAAAATTCTTGATGCATTTTTAAATGCCTTTTAAAGGGGGCTGCTTTGTTATCAAAGCATTTTCATGAATTGGGTAGTGATGAGGAGGAGAAATGGTTTTAAATCCTAGAATGAAAATAATTGTAGTTGATGATATGGTAACAATGAGAAAAATTGTTTCTAAAATGCTCCAGAAAATTGGATTTATAAATATTGTAGAAGCTGATGATGGAGCTTCCGCATGGTCATTAATAGAAGAGGCGGCAACTGATGGTGTGCCCTTTAGATTTATTATTTGCGATTGGAATATGCCTCGAATGAATGGGCTTGATTTATTGGCTAAGGTTCGTGGGTTGGAAAAGACAAAGTCTACTCCTTTTCTTATTATTACAGGAGAAGCTGAACAGTCTAAGGTTGTTAGGGCCGTTGAAGCGGGAGTTGATGATTTTATCGTTAAGCCTTTTAAGATTGAAGTTTTAGAAGAAAAAATTAATAAAATTTTTTCTGAATCTTGAAATTTTTACTGTTTTTTTAAACACCCAAGTTCTTGAGGGTATTCAAAGGCTTCAGGTGTTAGTTTTTTTTTCGTTCTTGGGTGCTTTAAAGTTCTTTTAGTAACAAAATCAAAGAGAATGGGATTATAGCGGTAAATTTCGTTGAGAAGGAGTCTTTCTTCTTTAGTGATATATCCCATTTTTTGGTATTGACTGGTTTGGTATAAAATATTGATTGCAGGAAGAGGGTAGTCTGAACCATGAACGAAGCGCTTGTGAAGATTTGGGTTTTCTAACAGTTTTTTGAGAGGATTCCCAAACCTCGTATAAATCGTTGTGGCGCTGAGTTCTCCAAAGAGAAGACCTTTCCATTTGGGATTATTCATCATTCTCCAGTAGAGATCAAAACAGGGAACTATTGATCCAGGCCGATCCAAATCTTCGCATTTTCCAAGCGAAGCCATATGGGCCATGATGACTTTGACTCCTTTGGATAAAGGCTTTTTAAGCCTTAAGGGATTTCCAAGGCGTTGGTATTCTTCCCCCTCGACTGCTTTTTCGTGGCCAGTATGGCTAATGAGAACCATATTATATTTAGTCATGATCTCGTAGTAGGAGTTTATCATAGGGTCAGAGGGGTCAATATGTTGAGAATTAGGAAGCCACTTCACATAGCGAATACCCTGGCGAGCATACTTTTCTAACTCCTGGGTGGCATTGGGTTTGTAAGGATGAACTGATGCTGCAGGAATGAGTTTGTTTGCACTTTGTTGAGCCTGTTGAATAACGTATTCTGTAGGAATGTAAAAGGAACTTTTGTCTTCGATTTTTTTCCCGTCTTTGGAATAGTGGTAGTCAAAAGCTAAGAGAACAGCTTTTCTATACCTTTTATCGCTATTGATGAGCGCTAGTAGTCTTTGAGCGTATTGTTGATCTGTTTTTTCAAGTTCTTGAATTCCTGCTGCGGAGAGATAGGCATTGTATTTTAAAAACAGCTTTGGATTAAACCAGTTTGTCATTTTGGGGTTAACCCATGCACCAGTTCCTCCAGTCCCTATTCCAACACTATGAATGTGAAAATCCTGAAAGCAAGCAAGATTGATTCCTGTAAAAGCTTGATCGATTAGTTTTTTTGCCTGAGGGCTTAATTTTTTTTGAGCTTCTTGTGGATTATGGTGAAAAGCGCCAGCTAGTGGTTTCACTACTGCTCTACAGCTACAGAGTATTGGTAGGATAGTCGACAAGACTAATAAAAGGTAGTTCTTTTTAAAGATAATTTTTATAAAGTTCTTTGAGAAAGTTATCATCATGAGGATAGGCTGAGAGGTGTTCTTTATAAAGCTTAAGGCTGTAATTTGGAGCGACACCCATCCATTCTTTGATAAGAGCATCTTTTTTATCCTGTTTTAGCCATTTGAAAATGCAGGCTTGCCTTAAGCTTTTTGGAGTTAGGTGGATAGAGAGTTTATTGCGGATATCTTCAAAAACAATTTCTACTCCACGAGGGCTGAGTCCTCCTGATAAAATTTGGTAAGGATTAGCATTAAAAAGAACTTGTTGGAATTCTATATGCGAATGTTTTTTTTCTTTTTCTAGCTCTTGTCTATAGTCTTCATAAACAGGGATAAAGACTTCTGGTAAAGGGATAGTAAAAGGATCTCTTCTGGGCGGGGATATCATGACTCGAGAGGCTTGCCCTTTTTTTTGTGATAAAAATATTTGATCTTTTTTGAGTTGGGCGAGTTCACTAACCTTAAGCCCGGAGCCATAAATGAACAGAGTCATGATCATATTTCTTTTGGCCAATAAACGTATCATTTGATTTTGGCATTGAGATTCTACAAGTAAGTGCTGCCAAAGTGTTTTGATGTCGGCAAAAGGGGTTGGTCTTGGAATATCGAGAAATTTGGGACTAGTGGGCAACTTTCTGACAGGATTGGAAGAAAATATGTTTTCTTCTACTAGGAAATCGAAAAATATTCTTAATGTTTGGACTCGACGTCTTCGACTATTATGACTTGAGTAGCGATTTTCTAAATAATGTCCGTACTGCTCAAGATAAGGGATGTTGATTTGGTTGAAGTTAGTCTTGTTTTGGTTTTTTTGTAAGAATTGATTAAAGCATTCGAGGTCAGTTCTGTAGTTTTTAATGGTGTTGCTACTCCGTCCCTTACTTGTAAGCTTTTGGAAAAATTTATTCTGGAGGTGGTCAAACTCTATATTTCTTGGTCGAAGGGTTTGTGGGGTACTTATTGTTTTCATTATATTTCAATAACTTTAATGGCTTGAGCCAATATACTAGGATCTATTAGTAAAATTAACATTAATTAAGTTTTAGAGTCTTAGCAACTTTATAAAATCATTATTATTTTTGCTTAAAAGTCTATTTTTTTCAAAGACTTGCTTAATTATCGACTACCTGTCTGACGCTATCAGACCCTATTGTATCGAATATTTTGAGGAAAGAGGCATCGATATAAGAACGCCAGTCGACTTTTTTGACTTGCATCCACTGCTCGTTTTGGCACTCAACATAAGGACCAATGTTATAAGATCTCCCTAAGATATCGTCATCCTTTTGTAGGAGATGGTTCCAAAAGCGCATTCCATTAAAATTTGCCGCTAAATCAGCAAAAGATTTAACTCCGCCGGCACCAGCTCCTATAAATTCATTTTCAGCGAAAAAGCCAATATTTAAGGCGGCATCCAGCCCCTTTTTCTTGAGGAGATGGGCCTTAAAGTAGCGATAACCACTCCCCAAGAAGTGCTCAAATTTATCCACTCCAACCAAGTGACTGTTGACGTTAACTAGACTAGTAAGGGGTCTCCAGAGAGGGGAAGCAAAGGGAGTCAGGAGTTGGTACTTCCAAAAATCCTGGTAAATACCCTGGTCAGCTTTGGTGTTAATGCGCTTGACTTTGAGAGTTTTCCAGAGCCAGAAAATAAATTCTCCCCAGAGGTGAATGCGTAGAGATTTTCTTAGGCTTTTGTAGAACTTTTTCTCTTGGCAACCTTGGCTTCCCTTGTTAGCGCGACTTAAAACTTTTTGAAACAACAGATTGGTCTTTTCGTTAATAGTGACGCTGGAATCTTTTAAAGGTTGGTATCGATTGGTAAAGCTGTCCACTTAGGCAGCCAAGACTGCCGAGGGTAAGATTGCTAACAACCAAAGAGGAATCAAAATAGGCTTAATTTTCTTCATCAAGGCCCTACTCCTGGCTTTTATTTACCATAAGAAATGATCCTGAGGGCAAATAGCTATACTACGCTGTTGTTTGAGCTTGCCTTTTACAACACAAAGTGGGAGTTACCGGGAGTTTCTAGCTAAATTTAGCACCTAGCTCTATATAACTACTTAGAAGCTCGTAATAACTAGTGGGAAAATAGCAGGAGCTGGACCAATGCTCAACTCCCCTCCCGCCACCCATCAAAAACCTTGCGGTTTTTCGATGGCTCGATCTCGCCATGACTTCTGGCTTTTCTATCTATGATCGAACTTGTTTAGTTTGTGTTATTAAGGTAAAGAGTTGGTGAGCGGTGATTGTTTAAAAGTCATTGAGTTGTGGTTATGAATAAAAGGTTTCAATTTTGAGTTCAAAAAAATTAAATCTCCTCATTACCCTTATCTTCTTTGTCCTTTTTTCAGGCTGTGCTGTTGCCCCCAGGGGCAATTATTATAACTCGAAGATTGAGCGCCCTTATGCCCTCCCTGATGATATCGCAATAACATCTTTTGAAATTAAAGGTTACAGAGATAGCTTCAATGACTCTTCTAAATCTGCTACTGGGCGAAAAGAGAAGGAGCAAAAACTCATTCCTAAGATAAGATTTGAGAACGGTATCAGCCAGAATGTCAGTTGGATTTACCCCCTTGGTTTAAGGTGGGGGCTCTATCAGGGTGAAACACATACTTTTGGTTTAAAAGCTTTTACATTATTATTAATTTCTGACTATAGTTTTGATTATTGGTATCGATTAAATTCGTCCGTTTCTATTCGACCTTACTATAGAGGAAAGAGTTTAGATTTATTCTTTGTTAAAGAAAGCCGTAATTTCACTGGTGTCGAGTTTCTTTATCAGGCCACGAACAACCTTGCTATAAGCATTTATGGCAATTCTGGCAATTATAAAACTAGTTCTCCTTTGATTGAAGCTATTCTTAATGGTGCTACTGGAAGTGATGATTTTTCTACGGAGCTAAGTGGAACTTTTAAACAAATAGGTTTTAATGGCTTCTATTCTATAAATGAACAATGGGATTTTTATACGATTGCAAGTGCGGCAAATTATAAATTAAAAGATTTTGAAATAAAGAATATAACTGCGAATTTCGGCTTAAATTATATTTGGTGATTATTAAAAAGTTATTATGTTTTTCAATAAACATAAGTTTATATTAGAGCTCTCCGTAACTAACCACTAAACCTAGGGGAAGAGAAGTGAAGTCTTTAATTTTATTATTGAGTATTATTGGTTCTTATATTTTTATTAGTACACCAATTTATGCTCACACTTTGGGTAGTTGTTCATATTGGGATAATCAAAATAATTTTGAATTTAAGTCTTCTAAGACATTGGACTCGCGGGGTTATACTGCAGGCTACATTCCTTTAAAATATTGGAATCAATGGGAAAAGAAGATTGTTGATATTTTTGCAAAAAGTTATGGCATTGAAGAATTTGATGAAATCACTTACCCCACATTTACCCTCTATTTAGATAAAAGCACTAATATCTTCTATGTTGAAATATACTTTGTTGGAGATGATGGGGACCACTTTGGACTCGTTACAGATGTGTTTGGAAATATTATGGTTAAATTTTATGGCCTTGACCATTATTTGTATTGCTCGGAGGATTTTCAGGCTTAGTTTCTATCGGTATTCTACGTAGAAAAGTAGTCAGCTCCTTTAAGCAAAAACAATTTAGAAACCCAACTCGCAGGCCATTTAAAACGTTTGGTTTAAGCCTTTTCGTAACAATATTTTTCAAGAGTGAATGTTTTCAAGCAGTTAAGTTATCAACCAGAAAATCGGTAAAATTAACAAGGTTGCAGTAGGCTCTTGTCGGAGGTTTCATTTTTTGCTACAAGGCATCATTATCACGACATTCGAATAGATAGTGAGCCGATTGTGCAAAAGATGACCTTAACTCCTGTAAATCAAACGGATTTTTCCTTCTGTTTAAGAAGTTTTCTCTTTCTCTCGAGAGAAAGTAAAGAAATGAACTTTGAATCTCGCGACCACTTAAATCGATGTCTTAAAGAGAATCCAGCTTCTCATTTCATTACAGGGCTTGGTTTGAGCGGCCTTGACCCTTCTCTTATTTTTGAAGCTCTTACCCACAAAAGCCTTCTCAACGAGGTTTTAGATTGGCCATTTCCTCCCAACGAACGTTTAGAGTTTTTAGGTGACGCTGTTTTAGAATTGTGGTGTTCTGCTAGGCTCTTCAATTCTTTTGAAGAGCTCAACGAAGGGCAACTGTCTCGTTTTAGAGGTGCTGTTGTCAATGAAGAAATATTGGGAGAGTGGGGGCGGCTTTTGGGTCTAGACGACTTTCTCCTCGTTGGGAAGGGGGAGTGGGAACAAGAGCTGCACAGAAGTGATAGTTTAGTTTCAGATGTCTTTGAAGCCTTAGTTGGTGCTAGTTTTGTCTGCTTAGGCTGGGATGGTGCTTGCTTGATCCTTAATAGGTGGGAAGAGCTATTCAATCTTAAGGGAGCTCAAAAAATTTTTGATTTAAATCGGCTTGAAATTTTTGATCCGAAGAGTCAGCTCCAGGAAAAAACGATGGCCAATTTTCAGGTTCTTCCTGAGTATTCATCAGAAGTGGTAGATGGTGGATTCGAAGTTTTTTTGAAGGTGAGAGGGCAAATTTTAGCCAGCTTAACTTCTCCTAGCAAGAAAAAAGCTGAAAGAGCTTTGGCCCGAAAAGTATTGAAGCAGAATTTGTTAGAAAGGCTAAAATAACCGGAGATTATTATGTTGTTAAAAAACCAACATCCTTTGAATAAAAGCATTATGGTGTCGGTATTGGGAGCTCCTAACGTGGGCAAGTCCAGCATGATTAATTATCTACTGGGAATGGATCTTAGTGCTGTGACTAATAAACCCCAGACAACGCGTAATAAATTCCACTGTGTTTTAACAGTCGATCATACAGAGATTATTCTAGTGGACACTCCAGGGGTCCATAAGTCGGGTCAGGAGCTGAATAAGCGTCTCAATCAACAAGCTAGAGAGGGGCTTGAGGGGGGGGTTGATCTCAATTTGCTTTTGGTTGATCTCAGTCGTGATATCTTTCCTCAACTGCAAATGCTTATTTCTGTGCTTGAGCAGGAATTGTCCCGTGCTTGGTTGGTTTTTACTAAAGTTGATTTAGTTGAAAAGGTCGAACAACTGCCTTTGAAAGAAATTGTTGATAAGGCAAGAGAGCTCATTCCCTCTATCGAAGATAGCTTTGTGGTTTCATCTAAGGAGGAAGTCAATATGAATATTCTTATTGGGGCTCTTTGCGATGCTGCTGAGCCAGGGCCTCATTTGTATCTCGATGGTTCGGTATCCAATAAGAACGAGCGTTTTTTTGCCACAGAATATATTCGAGAGCAAGCTTTTGAACTTTTAAAAGATGAAATTCCCTATGAAACAGCAGTTGTCGTCGAGGAGTACCGAGACTTTCCTCGTGATGAGGGGAGAGGGGCTCATATTTCTGCTTCCTTGCTGGTTAATCGTCCTAGTCAAAGAGCCATTGTCGTGGGAAGCAAGGGCTCTATGATTAAAGAAATAGGAACTCGAAGCCGCAAAAAAATTGAAGCCATGTTGGGAGGGAAAGTTTATCTCAATTTGCATGTTAAGGTTTCTCCAAGATGGTTTAAAAATAATTTTGTTTTAGAAGAGTTGGGTCTTCCTCGGGCCAAAGATAGTGCGCGGGTATGGCGTAAGACTTTAACCCACACACAAGTGAGAGATGAGCGATGAAGAGAAATATGGTGATCTCTTTTATTGGGAGACCCAATGTCGGGAAATCGAGTTTATTTAACCGGCTTATGAATCGTCAGCATAAGGCTTTGACTTATGATCGCCCTGGTGTAACGCGAGATCGCCATTATGGAATTGCCACCCTAAATGAAAAAGTGGATCTCGATCCTTGTGACGTTATCTTAGTTGATACAGGTGGTTTTTACCCTCAGAAGGTTGATGAAGTTTTTGGTGATAAAGAAGAGCAGAAAGCCAATAAGTTTTTTAATATTATGACTCAACATGCTTATACGGCCATTGAAGAGTCGGATTTAGTTCTTTTCGTTGTGGATGCTAGGGAAGGTGTTTTACCTTTTGATCGCACTATTGCCGACTTTATTAGAACTCAAAAAAGACCTTTTTGGCTTTTGGTCAATAAATATGACACTGACAAGCAAATGGGATCTGAAGCCGAATTCCATTCTTTAGGTGTGGATCAACTCTTTGTTCTTTCAGCGGCGCATGGGCTAGGTGTTGGTGAGTTAAAGGAACGACTTCACCAGAGAGTCAGTGATTTTCATCACACCCACCCCGTGGCGAGGTTTTTACAAAAAGGTGTCACACCGAGAGAAAATGTTGTTGGTCGCTTAGCTTTGATTGGGGCACCCAATGCCGGTAAGTCCACTCTCCTCAATCAGCTTATTGGTGCGGAGAGGGCCTTAGTCAGTGATGTCCCGGGAACAACAGTAGATCCTATTGAGGGTTTTTTTGATTTGTATTTTGGTCGTTTATCTGAAGAGCTTGATAAGGAACAAGTTTTTTCTAAGGATGATAAGGCTTTGATTCAGCAGTATGATGATTTTCGCAAGAATAACCCTCATTTCTTTAATCACTTTTTAGACTCGAATGAGCAAGAGGATGATTTTTTAGGAGAGCGAAGGCTTGTTTGTGGGGAAAGAAGTGAGGAAGAAGCTTTGGAGAAAAAAACGATCCAGAGTGAAGAAGAGATAAAGGATTGTCTATGGAAACAGGCTTTCGAAGATTCAGGAGAAGAAGCCTCGGGTGATGAAAGACAGAGGAGATCTTTTTGGCGTTCTCTTCATTTGATCGATACTGCTGGTATAAGAAAAAAGTCTGCCGTTCAAGATAATGTCGAGTCACAGTCGGTCTTTCGTTCTTTAAGGTGTATTAGCGAGTCTGATATTGTGCTTTTTTTGATTGATGCCACTCAAGGAATTGGCCATCAAGATAGGCGCTTATTAGATATTGCTTTGGAGAAAGGGAAGTCTGTTATTATTTTGCTCAATAAAATAGATCTTCTAAAAGATCAATTAAAAACAGAAAGAGAGCGCCGGGAATGGTTAGAAGATTTAAGGTATGATGTTCCTTGGTTGAATTTTTGTGACCTTATTCCTATTAGTGCCAAGCACAATAAGGGTCTAAAGAAACTTCGACAGGCCATTATTAAGACAATTCTTGTTCGTCGCAGATCTCTATCGACAGGAGAATTGAATAGAGTTCTCTATGGTTTAGTTGAAAGAAATCCTATTGTCGTTCAGAAATCTGGGGGTGCCCGTTTTAAGGTTAAATATGTTTCTATGGTAAAGAGTAATCCTCCTACTTTTCTTTTGTTCACAAATAAATCAAAAGGTATTCCCGAAAATTACAAAAGGTATTTGAAAAATGGATTGCGGCAGGAATTCCCTCTCGACAATACGCCTGTTCATTTGATTTTTAAGACAAGCTCTGATTTATCTAGACGAATTAAAAAGGTCAGTCGTGATCGTGTCAACAAGGCACCATAGTCTTTTTATTACCTTAATTAGAAGTCACAGTTGTAGTTTTTACCAGTTGATAACGTAGCTGACCATGGTAGACCAGACATTACCGGTGAGGTCTTCATAGCCGAAGCCTGAACCCCATGGAACGGGGGCGTAGTTTTGAGTGTATTTGTCGTGAAAACTGACAGAATGCCATATGAGCTCAACTCCAAGATAGCTTTTTTTCAATTTTATGGGGAATTCAAGGCCAAAACCTAGTCCAAGGCCTAAACCACCCCCTGTATCGTTAGCAATAATGTTTTCTTGGTCTCTAAACTTTGCGGTGTTGTACCAGTATTCAAAACGGCCTATAAAATAGGGGTTTGAATAGGTGATAGCTGTACCTAGGTTGCTTGTATCGATATAGTAGCGTGTAGAAAAATAAAACCTAAGCATGGAAACATCTACGAGACCAGGACCCTGGGAAGAGCCTGAGGAGCCATCATTGTAACCGTTGACTTCTTCATCGAGGATAAAGTGGTGCTTTGAGTATTCGAAACCCATTCCAAAAGATGTTTGAAAATCTGAAAAATAGTTAATGCCCAACCCATAGCTGGGGGGGTTGTTTTGATAGGCTTTGCCTCGATTGCCATCAAAGCTGGTGAGACCCAGGGATAGTTGAAAGCTAAAAAATCGGCCGTAACGAAAAAAGCGCTCATCCTCCATTATTTGAGTGCTGTCGAGATCCTCATTGAAATCGTTAAAGATGTCTCCCCCAACGCTAAATGCCCCTTCTTCTTCGGCAAAGGGGTCATAATTGACTTGGCCAGAGATTGGTTTTTGAAGAAGGAGAAGGGTGAGTAAAAAGGGTAAAAAAGATGTTTTTTTCAACAGCAAAATATCCTAGAGGTAGAAGTGAACTGCTGAAACAACGAAATTATTACCAATTGTTTCAATGATAAAGTCGTCGATTTTGTTTAAGGATACGCCAAATTCAAGACTAAACCCCAGTGATTTTAGACCAGTGAAATGGAATTCACTACCTAGGGAGAGATCAACTTGAAAGCCACTTTGATCTCTTGTTGCTGTTTTTTCTTGGAGTATAGCGGCCATCATGGCTCCATAGAAGCTCAGCTGAGGTTCGTTGAAGAGGTTGCGGTAAAGTTTCAAACCGGCTGCATGACCTCCTCTATTGCTATCGCTGCTGTATCCGAGGAGGCCACCAAGAGCGAATGATCTTGTGCGTTGGAGTTTGAAACTTAGAGAGGGAAGTTCATTTTTGAGTTGGCTGGTCATGCCTAGTCCCAAGCGGTAGCGGCGGTCAACGGCTAGGGCCGTTGGTCCTATTAGCATTTCTAGAAAAAGAAAAAGGGAGATGGTAACATTACGTAGAACGGTGCGTCGTGGTGTCATATCTTAATCCTTTGTCTTCCATAAAGCGTCTTTTGGGCTGCATTTTGATCTGTTATAACCCTTTTTAATGTTAACTTTAGCACCCTATTTTTGACAACTTATACTCAAGTGATTTAGCTTTTCCTGTAGCGATTCGCTCGCTGCAGTGATGGTTATAGCTTCTTAGTTCACCGTTCATTAGAGGGCTTTGCAAAATTAGGTTTTGTTTGATTCACAGGGTGTGATGGAATTGAGGTTAACAAAGCCAAATCTATATATGAATCTAAGGAATTCTTAATTATGAACACCACAACCCGTATGTCTCAAGCTAATCAAGTTGATGAAGTTCTCAGAGAAACAGAACTGGGGACCTTTATTTTTCGTCATAAAATTTTAGTGATTTTTTTCTTTGGTGCTATTGTTTTGGGTGTGTTTGGCTACGGTATTTTTTCTCATTTTCAATCAAAACGGTATGCTAAGTATGGAAATGAACTTTTTATTTTTTCTCAAAATGAGTTACTTCAATTTGAGAAGAAAAAGTTAAGCGTTTCCGCTTTAGTCAAAAAGTACGAGGAGATAACCTCTACAATGGGCAGTTACCCTGGTTTGGCTTATCAAAACCTCCGTGTTGCTGACCTTTTAATAAAGCAAGGAGCTTTTACTCAGGCTCAGGGTATTCTTGAAAAGGGCTTTCAAATTTTTACTCGACCTTATATGCGCTATTTTTATGCCACTCGCTTAGCAGTTCTTTACGAAGACCAAGGTGAATACGATAAAGCGATTGAATGTTTACAAGGCTTACTAAGTGGACCGGCTCGCTTTCTTGAAGGAAAAATTTATTTGGATTTAGGAAGGCTGCAGCAATTAAAAGGGGACAAGGCCAAAGCCAAAGCGAGTTTTGAATGGGTTGTCGAGAAAGCTTCTGAAGAAGAGTTTAGAAAAATGGCTAAGTTGTATTTGAGTGGGCTTTAATGGGTTTGGATTTGAGGAGAACTCAATCATTTTTCTCGTCTGATAGTCTCTATTTTCGAATAGGGAGTTGGTGTCTAGTTTTTGTTCATTTATGGCTATTTTTATTTCTGAGCTCTTGTTCGACATTGCATCAATGGGGTTTCAAAGGTCCCAAAAGTTCAAAAAACTTCTTTAAGCCTATTTGGATTAAAAACCACGACCCCGAGTACGATACAGGTAATTTACCAATTGGACTTCAAAGTCCTTTTGTTCATGAGGGTATTGTTTATGCCGGTCATGGTTCAGGTGAGATGAGGGCCTATGAATTATCTAATGGTAGGCTTGTTTGGAGGGCTAAAGATAATGGTGCCTATCATTCTGGACCAGTTCTTATGGGTGATTATATAACCTATGGTTCGGTAGAGGGGAGAGTCTATGCTCGCCACCGATTGAATGGGGAGCTACTTTGGAATGTTGATTTAGGGGCTGCTATTGAAAGTAAAGGAGTTATTTCTCGAGGGCGTCTCTATTATCATACACGCAATCATAAAATCTTTTGCTTAGATGCTAAGACTGGGAAGATTTTATGGGCTTATAAACGTTCTGTTCCTTTTATTGCTACTTTACAAAGAGCGAGTCGTCCTTTGATTGATAAGAATAAGCTCTATGTTGGTTTTGCTGATGGAACTGTTGCTGCTTTTTCTATTGAAGAGGGTATCCTCTTATGGGAGAACAAAATAGTATCGGGTCCCAAGTTTATTGATGTTGATGCTAGCCCGTTGATCTTTAATAATCAGCTCATTATAGGGAGCTTATCGGGATCGTTAGCTGTGATGGATAGAGAAAATGGATTTGTTAAGCGTAAGCTAAAGTACAATGTGTCTCGGAAACCTCTTATTTTGGACAAACGACTCTTCTTAGGAACGGTAAATGGAGAAATTGTAGTTTTAGGCAGAAACCTTAAAGAAGTAGCTTCTAGGAAGATTTCTGATGCTGCGATTTCTTCTATGGCTTTGTGGAAGGGTGGGCTAGCTATTTCAACTGTGGATGGTCATCTCATTTATATAGACCCAAAAAACTTATCTATAAAGTCATCGATTTACTTAGGTCATAGAAGTAGTGCTGTATTTGGTGAGCTTGGAGTCCGTGAAGGAAAATTAGCAGCCTACTCTAGCCGTAATCGTCTCTATGTTTTTGAATAGAATATTTTTTATTTTCTCAATCGGATCATAACCTCAAAATAGGCTTTGGCCCAAGGAATATTAAGCTTATGGGAAATGGCTTCACCGTAGGCGCGAGTGGAAGAACTTGCTTGGGAAGCAGGACGCCTGATGTGTCGTGTGTGTGATTGATGGGTAAGGCTTTTGATGAGTGCCCAGTTAGAAAATAAAGTTGTTTTGAGCAGAACGCTCATATTTTTGTTTGAGGGGGAAAAATGCTGACCCTGGTTTCTAATATGAGTACTTAGATTTTCGTAGGTGTAGTAGTTTTTGCTGTAACCACTTTCACATAGTTCTGTTAGCTCAGTATAGGTTCTATTTAGATGAGTACTGAGCGCTTTGGTAATGACTGCTCGAGTACCGCCTAGGTTTCTTGTTTGAGATTGGTCTTTTAGAATATCGATGACTCTAATATTGGATTCTTTACTGGAAATAGGGAGAGCAAGTTCTGGATAATAGGCTGAAGAGTGCGTATTGAGTTTCTGAAAGTGATGGGAAACATTGAGACTCATTTTATGGTAGATTGTTCCAAATTTTTCTTTGTGCTCTAAAAGACTGGTATGAAAGCTTGGGCAATGCCTTATTTTAGGGTTGAAATTTTTAGGAAAGAGCCCTTTTAGGGTATTGTACTGGCTATAAAGAGTAAGAAAATAGAGTTGTTTGTTGTTTCTTGGCATATCCAATAAATCAAAGTTCACTCCTCCATTGAGGGATGCTGGTGCTCGTCTTCTTTTTTTTTGAGAAGTCGTTTTTATTATTTTGAATTTGAAAGAGTGAGGGATGGTATCTAATTGA
Organism: Bacteriovoracaceae bacterium; assembly: GCA_965206965.1. GTDB lineage: Bacteria > Bdellovibrionota > Bacteriovoracia > Bacteriovoracales > Bacteriovoracaceae > CBDBLK01. The sequence goes on from OZ242254.1 coordinate 2,156,002, forward strand.
GGTACTGTGTTGGTGTTCTCTTGGTTGGCTTGAAAGCGATCCATTTTACTTTGTATGGATTCTGGTCTTCTGTAGTATTGACTTGAACAAGAACTTATAAGATTAATAAAAATGAGCATAAAGCTTATTGGCCAAAATTTTTTTGCCATAGAAACTCCAATAGAACAAAAGAAACTCTATTTTTAGGTTTCACTATTGTTCATCGGTATTGGGTGTTTTTTTTTAAGGTAAAGACTTTCTAGAGGAAACCTCTGCCGGAAGGTTAAAGAGGAGAAATGAGGTCATCGATTAAAAAGTTGATATTTTTAATCGGCTTTAAGGGGCTAATATTTTGGTTTATTTGTTTTTTAGGTTGATGGTAGCTTCTGAGAGGGTCGTTAAGGTCCTTAATTTGCTCTCGGGCTTTTTTGAGGGCTAACTTGAGAGGGTAGTATTGATAGAGTTCTAAGGCCTTTATAGCCCTTTGGTGATTGATGATGCCACCACTGGCAGAATAGGATTCAAAACCAGCTTTAAGATCAGCACTTTTTATTAGGAGCTCCTTAATTTGTTGGGTTTTGAGTCTCAGGTTGAGCTCTCTACTTTTTTTGATGAGGTTGATTGCGACGAAGGAAACCTGAGGAGCTGCTTGGCTTGTTCCATTTGTTGGTAAATAACTTTGATCAGGGGTGCTACTGGTAATAGAAGCTCCTGGGGCAAAGAGATCAACAGTCGTTTTTCCATAATTGGAAAAATAAGCTTTTTGACCTCTTCCAAAACTAGCGCCAACGCTTATGACATGAGGGAGTCTAACATTGGATGGGTAGTGAGGGGACTGGTCGTTATCTTCTTTTGCATTTCCTGCACTGAAGACAAAAAGATGTTGAGGGTACTTTGTGAGTAGCTGAGATGTTTTTTTGATCAATTTGTTTAAGAGTTCACGGCTCCATTTTTCTTGGAAAGCCGAGAACTCACGATAATGATCGTAATTGGAAGTGTCAGTTTTACTAGTACTAGAAAGTTCAAACTCTATTTGGTACCAAGATTTAATTTTTTTTCTTCCTGTTTTAAGGCTTGAACCAAAGGATCCGTTTATAACTTTTGAAAAAGGAGTGGCATAATCAATGGCTCGCTTTAATTTTTGAACTTGCCAGTTGACATAAATATTAACAAAAGAGTGTATATGCTCAAAACGTTGGTGATAGTCTCCCTTTCGAAGTGGGATGTAGACTGGTTCTTTAGCAAGTCCCTTCTTAGCTTTACCGAGGTAGGTGACATTTAGAATTGTTGGTCTGGAAAAATTTTGGTCGTATTGAGTTCTGCCTGTTTGGGGACAACCACTGGCGAGGCCGGCGATATGAGTTCCGTGAATCATGCGAGTGAAAATTCTTCTCTTTTCTTGAAATGTTCTGTCTTTAAGCTTTTCTTTATACCAGCTTAATTCTTGAGGTGAAGCCGTGCCTAAAGTTTTTTTGCTACGTATATTGTAATATTGGAAAAATTGATTGTTGAAAAAAGGATACCAGTTCCGATCAAATATTTGATTAGACTCTAGGATAAAGTTCCAACCGTTTTTGTCATCGGGGTAACCGTTATTGTCGTCGTCATTTTGATTGAAGCTCTCATTTGGATTTTCCCATTGAACTTCTTTTAGACAAGGGTGATCGAAATCAATACCGGTATCAAGCACGGCGATGGTAAAGAAGGGATCTTGTGCTTGAGCTGATAACGATGAAATAACGTAGAATATCAAGGGTAGGCAAGCTTTCAATATGGGTTTTAAAAAGTCTATTTTTTGCGGCATATAAGCATAATTTTAAAAGTAAGATTTTTTCTTTCGTCATAAAGTTCTAAGGTACCTTCGCTGTAAGGGCGCTCAGGGGAACAGCTAATAAGGGTGGTGAGTCGGCCTGTTTTTTTGATACTATAACTACAGCTTAAGCTCTTTATTTCCTGAGATCCTTTCTTTTCTGTTTGATGAGTCCAACAACGCCAGCTCGTTTTTTCTAAATAAGGTTTATGGCTTTTTTCTCCCAGTTGAATATTTTTGAGCTCAAAGTCTGGGTTTGTAATTTGGAGATCCCAGCGAAACAGTGAAGCTCGGTTATTTTGGATAGAGAGAAAAGAAATAAAAAAGACTAGCAATAGAACTTTCATAAGCTTATTAGAAAGTTTTAAATTTTATTTGTCTAGTCTCATGTGAAAGGAGTTTGCAGAACAAGGTATCCTCTTATCTAATATTTTCTTACGGTAAGTTGAGGAGACCAGGGAGATGGGCCACTAGAGGGTAGTGGTCGCTGGGAAGTTGATGGTGCTCAAAAGGGGATTGAGGAAGGGCTAGGGGAAGACCGTTGAGGTCACGATAACGATAAATTCCTGACTCATTGGGGTTGAGGAGTTCTTGTTCTTTAGGCGCCAAAAAAAGATAATCGAGCTGAATTGATTGGGCTTTCTTATTTCGATCGAAACTAGGGAATGTCGTACGTTCACTCTCTGGGAGGTTAAGACACTCTAAAATATCGTTTAAGTTAGTGCGATTGAAGAGATCCTCAAACTCCTTTTCCCCTGAAGTTTTTGTGTTATTGTGGGATGCTCGTGCTACGCCATTAAAATCTCCGGCAAGGATAATGGGACAGTGAGGAAATTTTTCTTTTAAAGAGAGGTAGATGTCTACACAAAATCTTAGCTCTGCTTCCCTTCTCAGGTTACCCTTTTCATCAACACCTTCTGGATCAAGCTTGCTTTTAAGATGAACTGTCAAAAAAATGAGCTTAGGAATTTTTTTTTGTGAATCTTGATAAACTCTCAATTCACTGATGTCTCGGCTCATAAAGTGGCTGGTGTAAGGTTGGGGTCTATTATGTTTTTTGGCTTTTTGATTTTCTCTTACTTCGTGAGGATAGAGAAAATTTATAGGAGTGTCGCGATGAGTGAAGAGTTCGTGATAGAGAGAGTGATTTTTTGATTAAGTAGCCGATATGAATATTGCGATTACTATTACCTTGTATGAGCGCCTCGTGATATTGGTTTTTTAGGTAGATTTGTGAGAATTTTTCTAGAGATTCTTTTCCCCCTATTTCACATAAACTTAGGATATCTGGATTGATATCTTGGATACTGCGCGCCAGCCACTGAATTTTTTCTTTGGGTTTTATCGGTTGATTTGGGGAAGATGGTTTGGTTTGGTCAAGAAAGAGATTTTCAGCGTTAAGAAACGCTAATTTCATTTAATTGCAGCTCCAACCAAAAATCATGGTTTGATAAATATTCGTTTTTTGATTCCAAAAAGATTGACAATAAACTCCTGTATAGAGTTCTTTAGGGGGCGAGTGATGAGAAAATTTTTTCACCAGTTTGTCAGGGCAGTCAACAGATTTGGGATAATGGCGAGGAACGGCAGGGTCAACGATGCTCAGTTCTCCTCTCGGTCCAATGCGAAGACCGTAATAAACACCCTCTGTTTCTTTGGTGTACATTAAGGATTTGCCATTAAGATAAAGAGGACCAATTCCTCTTGGTACCATATACACCTTTATTTTTCCAGAGGACTCAAGCAAAAGAGAGCGGGGGATATGTATTTTTTGACTGTTTTTTTCGAGCTTTCTCACTTCTTTGAAATCTTTGGCTAAGGCCAAAGCGATTTGAATTTTTTTACCTTCCTGATTATGATTTTGGCAGTGGCTATCCCAATGAATAAGGCCTTCTGTCTTTTCGCCTTTAGGAAAACTCCAGATCTCCAAAGGAATACCTTGCTTCTGACGAAAACGATTGATGGTAGTCCAGTGTTTTGTGTTTTTAATTTTACTTTGCTTGAGGAGATCGACCCATTTTTTATATCGTTTCCCTGTTCGGGGAGGACAGCTCGAGTTTGTTGGGCAGCCCTGATAAACGTGGTCGAGCATATGGGGCTTAAATTGAGGAAGTGTATTGGGTTTTAAATTGTTTACTTTTTGATTCTTTGTTTGAGTACTTTTTTGGTTTTCATTGGCTAGAACATTATAACTTGGGAAGGAGAAAAGGGATATAACGAAGAAGAGAAGAGCAAGAATAGAGCGAAAGATAGATTCTTCAAACATAATTATTATTTTATAGAGGCTTTAATTGATTGAGAACTGGGCAAGAATTTAAGTTTTTAGGTAGATCATTTTTTCTTTAGAGCTGGGATTGAATTTCTGGTCGTTTAAAGAGTTTTAGCCCTAAGCCTAAAGCGATAAATTGAAAGGTTGCTAGGCTAGCACCAACGGGAAGTTCCCAGGCATTAGCTAGAACAAGGCCGATAAGACCTGTCGATAAAGCGAATAGAGGAGCGTGGATAAAGGCTTCTTTAACTGAACGAGAGGTTTTGAGAGCAAAAAGCCCTGGCACGAGGAGAAAAGAGTTGATTAAAACAGTTCCAGCTAATTTTACGCTGGAAACGATAACAACTGTTAAAAGAACAATCAGCCCATAGTGGAAAGGTCTGATATTAAGTCCTTGAATAGCGGCTTCATCCTCATCAATAAAGTACAAAAGCCATTTTCGACGAGGAAGATAAAGGATTAGAAAGACAAGACAAAGAAGGACTCCTAAAAGAATTAAGTCAAAGATTGTTAAGAGAAGAATGTTGCCAAAGAGATAACTGAGAAGATCGCCTTTCCCTTGAGCGAAAGTTTGATAAATGATCATTCCTAGGCCCATGGATGCCGAAAGAAAAACGCCGATAGCTCCATCACCAGGAAGGAATTGGCGAAATATTGAGTGAGCCAAAAATAGCGAGAGGAGTGTTGTGACGGTCAGTGCTGTTAAAAAAAGCCCTATTGAACTAAAGGAACTTTGAGCTTGCCCGAATAAACTTAGACCCAAGCTAACACCGAGAAGTGCCGCATGGGAAATAGAGGCTCCCATAAAGGCATAACGTTTTGAGATAATGATGGGAGATAAAAGCCCTGATGTTAAGGAGAGAAAGATGACAGCCACTAAAGCCATTTGAAGAAAGGGGTACTCAATGAAATCGGTTAGATTCACGCATCTTCTCCTTCTTTGGAAGGATCAGAAATATGGTGGTGTCCATCACAGTGTGCGTGTTCATTGTGGTCATGTTGGAGAATATTACCTCCGCCTTCGTGAATGAGGATATGTTCGAATTCACAATGATAAGTTTTTTCCAAAACTTCTTGGCTCATTTCGGCGCGAATATTATGCCAATGGAAAGATTTATTGAGGCAGAGGATGCGATCACAATGTTTTAGGACTTGTTGGATATTGTGATCGACAAGGATAATACCAAGCTTCTTTTCTTCTCGCAATTCCTTGAGAAGCAATAAAAGGCGGTCTTGTCCCTGACCATCAAGACCCTTTGTCGGTTCATCCATGAGGATAAGGTCGCTTTGAGACAGCCAGGCTTTGGCTAAGAGAAGGCGCTGGTATTCTCCTCCGGAGAGTTGGGATATAAGGGTTTTTGGACTTTTAAGGAGAGCTACTTTTTGAAGGACCAGATGGATAGCGTTGAGAGATGGTACCGGGTTGGGAAAACAAGAGGTTTCGAGCCATTCTTTAATTGTGAAGGGGAGGAGCATTTCCCGTGGATCTTTTTGAGGCAGATAAGTAATCTTGGGTCGTTTCGAAGATTGGGTATAGCTGTGACCGCGGTAAAATAACTGACCTTGAGTGGGGTTATAAAGACCAGCCAATATTTTTAGAAGGGTTGATTTTCCTCCTCCATTAGGTCCAATGATGCCTAAGATATCTCCTTCTTTAATATGAAAAGAAATTTCTGTCAGTGCCGCTTTCTCTGCTTGTGGATAAGCAAAGCTTAGGTTTTGAGCTTCAATTAGGTTTGAATTCAATTTTTTGATCCTAGCGTATTCAAAATATCATTGAGAGGAGGATCGCCTTTACTGGGAAAGGGCTTAAGCGTGTAAAGCTCGATAATTTTAGTGTTTTTTCTTTGTGTGTAGTGATGGAGGCTGGGTGGAAAGGGTAAGTGATTTTCTTTTAGCCAAATTATTTTTTTATATTTTTTAAGTTCTCGAGAAAGCTTTTTGAGTGTTTGAGGGGATAATTCTTCGCCATGATGAGAGCCTTTGAGTGTTAGGTAGTTTTTTTTAAGGGCTAACATTAGGGGGGCAAGAGAGTCGTGAGTGAGAATAAAGAGCTGGGATACTTTTGGTTTTTCTAAGAGGGTTTTCAGAGTTGAAGATGAGAATGGACAATTTTTAGTCTTAATGTGAGGGTACCAGCGGTTTAGGCTTTTAGCCAATGTCTGAAAAACCTCACAATAAGTAAAGGGATTGAGCCAAAAGTGATCCCATGCAGCCCGATTGAGTTGGTGGCGGTAGGCTGTTGGAATAGTCGGGGAAGCTAAGCGTAGAGTGGCTTCCCTTTTTCTTTTAAGTTCGATGAGCTGGCTCCATGGTTGTTGGGACAGCGGCGCCATGATCAGTTTTTCTGCTTTAAGCATAGCTTTAATTTGTTGAGGACTAGGGTCAAAGTGATGGGCGTCACCCAAAATTTTAATAGCTATTTTGAAATGGAAGGTATGAGGGTTAACGAGCGTTGCTTGGGCCATTCGGCAGGCTTCCGGGTGGGTGCAAGTGAGCACCGGTTTAACTTCAGCTGATAAATTGGCGGGTAGACCTAGTAGTAGTTGAAGTAATAGGAGTCTAAGTTTCATAGCGGCCCTATCATGGCCTAGGTGTATTGAGGCGTCAATTGGAGCAATAGAAGTGGTGATCCCATTTGAGTCCAGCGAGAAAATAGCTTGTTCCCGTTTCATTGTCAGAGTCCACATCTCGATAGGAGTCGACGATTGAATAGCGACGGCTGTCTTCAAAATCACCTTCTTGTTGGTAATAACCAGCATTGGGCTCTGAGAGAAAATAACCAAAGGCAGCACCTCTTCTAACCGTTCCATTAGAGCAGAGGGCTTCCCCAATAGCTTGAATTTTGTCGTAAACCCTTTGAATGAGTTTGGGTTCACCAGTTTCGGGAATAAAATCTTCATCGACTAAGCCACCGAAGGGGAGCTCTTCTCCGACCCCTTCGCCGGAGACAAATTTATTAAAATAAACATTGAGATCGACACCGGATGGGATTTTGCAGGTGAGTTGATCCTCCTGGGTGGTGGCGAAGTTGCTACAGCACTGAGAAGCACTATCCACGATTCCGTTGGCTTTCACACAGCATTTGAATTCACTACTTGAAAAAATGGGATTGAGTTCAACTTTGTCTTGAAAGACGATATGGCCACTAGGATTGGATGCATCACTTATTGTATTGTCGGGGTCGTATATCCTTTGAAGGTTTTTTCCATTGATAGTGTTATTTTGACTAGTAAAGGCTTGCCCTTCAAAAGCAGAGCGTGTGTCAGAGGTTAAATCGAAGATATCGGGGACCAATTTAGAGCGGTTTGAATTGCAGTAGATCGGCTCGTAGAAAATTTGAGGAATGCCGAGAAGTTCAAAGCGACTGAGCTTGGTAAGATAATAGAGGTCATTGCCTGGTTTCATTCCCGATTGCGTGGGGTCAGTCGCTGCGGGTGAGTTATCGTAGAGGTACTGATCCCGGTTTTGAACTTTAAAAGAGAGTTTAATGTAGGCGTAATCCCACTCGGCAGAGTCATCATCTGTACTATTGTCGGCTAAATCGAGTGTTTGGCGATCAAAGGCCCTAGCGTGAAAGACTAGAAAGCCTCCCTCTGAACGGATACACCAGCGATTTTCCACCAGATCGGTTTCAGGATTGCTTGTGATTGCACAAGTGCTGTCAAAATCTGGTTGAGAAGTGGCGAACTCTTCAGGGCTTTCGCTTTCATCGACATAGACAATCTCAACATCGATAAGATTATTTACGGCACCAGAATTGGCGTCATCATTTCCGACTATATAGCCTAGGTAAATGGGGACATAAAAGCTGACCCCCGTATAAGTTTCGCCATTTCTCATGTAGTTAAAGAGGTCGTCACCGCTAGCGTCCATAGGCACGGCATTGGGATAGGGTATGGGGGCGTAAGGGATTTCTAGTGAGAGTTCAATACCATCGACTCCACCTTCAGAGGGGGAATTGATAGGTTTAGTAGAGAGATCGGCAGTGGCTTCGCCAGCATCGAAATTGCTTGGGTTTGTTACACTAAAGCCGTTTGGTGCAGGGAGTTCTTGTTGGATACAACCATTGTCTGCGGGACTAACACAGAGTCGATCGTAATCTTTAGTGTAGTTGTTGGCGTTGACAAAATCGGGACGAGTTTCTTGAATTTCGCTGGCGTAGTTGAGGCAAGAGAAGTCCTCTATGTCAAAAGAGAGTCGATTGAAATCGGTCCAGTCGTGGCTTCCGTCGGCGAATTTTCTGATCCAGCCTCCGCCGCAACAAGTGGTTTCCCCTGTGTCTTGAAATGTTTTCCACTGAAAAGCTTTGGGGTTGGTTCCAGCGCGAATAATAGGCGCTTGAGCGTAAACGGTATCGGGAGCTGCTGCAGGGTTTCCATCGCTAGCTTGGGCAAACTCATAGCGGCTGTAGCGGCCATTGGAGGTTGGGTTATTAGCGGGAAAGAGGGTGACGTTAAGGCTCGTATTATTAGCAGAGTGGTCTTCAATAAGCCCGTCATCATCTTGGGTGTACATGGTGAAATCTCGACCGATGGGACGGCAGCAACTGTTTTCAGACATATTGTATTGGAAGTAATTGCTGTCCCTGACAGTAGGAATAGGTGCGGCTTGTCCACAGGTGAGGGATTCTTGCCAAAACATTAACTCTGCATCAGTTCCTCCAAAGCTTTGTCTGTCGAGAAAAAGGCTTTGCTCTTCGTGCAGTCGATTGGGAGCGCAGTCGAGGTCTGTGTGGCAGAGAGCTCCGGCTCTACGGTAGCAAGCGTCGGCGGCGAGGCCTGGCTCGAGGATACTGGGGAGGGTGTTGAGGGAACCAAGCTCAATAAAATTAAAGGACGATGTGTAAAGACCACCGCTATCGAGCTTCTGGCTTTCCTTGCCACACATATTTTGAGCGCGGGCGAGGGCGGAGTTGATATCCAAAATGATATCGCCTTGAGGAGTGGTTTGGTCTTCTCGTGTTTCAATGACTGGGCAAGTGATAGTGCGTTGATTTCCTGTAGTTGAGCTATTGCAAGAGCTGATTTGATTGATAAAGTCTGTACGACCCGAATTATCTTCGCGCGAGTGTTGTTCTAAAAAGTTTGAAGAAAGCAGCTTGCCGGGACGGCAGATTCCATAGTCACTAGTATCGTTTGAGAAGATTTGGGCATTGTAACGAATATTTTCTTGAATTGCGTTTGTCAAAACACTATTTCCCCCTAGGTAGTTAAAGGGCCTTCCCAAGACATCGGCTTCTTGACCAAAGAAAAAAGTAGCCAACTGATTGGGGCTTCTGGCCACTTGAGAGTTATAATTGTTGGCACTGAGATCGGCACAGTAAAAATTGGGAGCGCAGGCAAAGAGTTTTTGCTGGGTGGAAGAAAGGGTCGTGAAATCCTTTTTGCAGAGAGAGCCTGCTCCACGGTAAACACAGCGCCTTCTCGGGCCACCAGGCAGAATCCCTTGGAGGATACGATTAAAACCAGCTTGCTCGTATTCTTGATTGGCTTCTTCTTCGGCATTGGGATTGAACTTGGGCCATCTGGTTCGGAAAGCCGATATGTCAGAGCATTTGTACTCCCAGCCTAATCGAGTGATACAATCCGAATCTGTCTCACATTGATGCCAGCGTTGGCAGCTCGCCCCTGTCGATTGGTTGATGTGGTCGGGTGCTAAGTCGGGTTGGTAATCAAAATTGGAAGCTGTGCTATTTCCGTTGCCATAATCCAGTACAATTTGAACGACGATATCTGTAGGGTCAGCCAAATCGGCAAAGGGTTGGTTGATGGCTAAGAAGAGCTTTCCCGTGGTGGAGATCACTCTTCTGGCTTTGCCAATAGCAAACCAGGTAACGCCGTCAAAAGAGCCGATGAGTGCTCCTTTGTTAAAGCCGTACCAGTCGCGTTGGTAGCCGTTGACGTAGAAAGCGGCTTGGGTTTCGAGACGAGCCCGGCGTTGATCGACAGTATTGAGTTTTTTCTTGTGACTAAAGGGAATCATGGTGGGGGGAAGCCAACAGGCCCGTCCAAAGATGGTGTCCTCGTAATTTCCAAAGGTCGTATTTTGGCTTAGGTTAGCGCGATTGGTGCTGTAACCGACAGCGTTGAGTCCCGTTCCCTGAGTTGAACTTGGATGGGCCGAAAAGGTTTCAAACCAGCTGTCGGAGGAACATTGAAAGCAAGGGGTGTAAAAGCCACTAGTCGTTGTGATCAAATAGCTTTGGTCAAAATCGAGATGCACAATTTTAGCGGGAAGGGCTTGATTGAGGGTCAGGTTAAATTGCCCAGTCAAGGAGTTCATGTTGAACTGGCCGTTGTTGGGGTCTGTTTTAGCGGAGTCGTCGAGGTAGCTAAAGGGCGTTCCTTCGGCTTCCACTTGATCGGAGTAATCGGAGATATTGTCGACAGCAGCTCCAGTGTCTTTTCGATAGAAGCGGTGGGGGGCACTGCGGGCTGGAACGTTAAGGCTTAAATTTTGAAAAGGCGTTGGCTCAGCGATGGGAGGGGGAACATCACACAAGACTTCAGTAATATTTCCGGCGGCGTCTCGATTGACTTTGAGACCAAAGTCGGGGCAAACAGGATCCTCTGGGTCGGTTGGGAAAGGATTGGCTTCGCATCCACATTTATCCCAAACTCTGTTTCTAATGGTTATGTAACTAGCTTGGTCAAAGCTAGGTTCACACACTGAGTTCCCAGCAAAATCTGGGTTTTCTTTCTTACCCTCCTCGAGGCACAAATATTCCTTGATCTGCTCTTGGAGGAGAGCGTCGGCTGTGGCCTGGGCGTCGGGCAGTGGCGTCGGCGTAGGGATAGGGTGAGGGCGGAGAGTGCATACAAAGTATATATTTGGCCAATTGATGAAGTGGTTTGGGTTTTGGGCTACATCGGCTATCGCCTGGGCAAAATCTGGTTGGCTTGAGGCATTAGGCTTTTGCGATCCATCCTTTACACATTGGCCTTCTAGACAACAATCAAATCCCTTGGCCAAGCACTCAGAGTTGGAGCACGAGCTATTGGGATTAGAACTGGAGGACTCTGTATCGACCCGAAGGCTAAGAGTGCCTAGATCGAGAGCACTTTCAGAAACCCGTTGGTTGATGGTGATGGCTCCATTAGTGGATTCGTAGAGACTGACGTCAGTAGAGCTGATAGTGCCCTGGCAAGTTGGGCACAAGTTGGGGAGGGCGTAAGCGGCAGCAGTGGTAGGGCTAGCGTGTTGAGGGGTTGTCACAATTTTTAAGGCTTGTCCGTCGCAGATAGTAGCATTGACAGAGCTCTCTGGAACGTCGATTCGTAAAAGCTTTTCTCTAACTCCCGTTGAAAAATTGAGGAAGCTGATGGGAACGGCTCGTAGACGTAAGGTGTCGGTGATGCTTGCGGAGTTGTAAGTGGTCACTAAGCAGAAGACTTTGGACATATTTTGGTTTGCACTCAAAAAGCTATGGAGGCCTTCTCCTCTTAGATAAACAACAGTTGTAGAATTTTCGTTGATGACGATAGTAGAGCCAGTGTTTTGATTTCCGCTATACCAGAAAAGTCCGGCAGGAGTGAAGTTGGGTTCATTGGGAGTGGGTTTTCCGCCCACGAGACCACCCGCTGTGCTTTTACGTTTGCTGGAAGTTGCCTGCTGGGGAACACAAGAGATTGTTCCCAGAATTAACGCCAAGATAAATGTGAAAGAGAGCATGGCCTTCATCTTCAAATCACCATCGGGATTTGATAGAAAAAGCCTTAATGGAGTCTACTGGAGACCAAAATTGAAGCCAGCATTGCCGGTGGAGTTGAGAGGTGCTGCATTTTCTAATACGACTCTTCGATAAAAATCGGGATTAGCAAAGTATTCGGATCGGGTATTCATATAGTCAACGTAGGCATCCCAAGTTTCTTGGCTAGCGTGATTGGCCCAAGGGTTTGAGTTAGGGGGAACAATCCAGCGCAAGTCTCCATCGGTGTAAGCTTGTTGGAGTTTAATACTATATTCATTTGGTTTATAAGAGCCAGCGTACCACTGGCCTAGGCGAACTGCAGCTTCAGAACCTGCTAGTAACCAAGGGGTGTAGCTTTTGGCCCGAACGTATTTTTCTGTGATTTTTCCTTGCCCGTCTCGGTAAATAACAGTTCTCGATTGAAGGTCATTCTTGTTAGAACTTCTTTTCCTTTTGGCATCAACAGACTTTTGAATTGTCCTATTCAAGTCGGCTTGTACCCGAGAGCAAAGGCCAGAGTAGTTTTTCATATACTCTACTTTCTCAAGCTGATTGTATTGTTTCTCACAAGATTGGCTGAGGTCTTTGAGAAGTTGATGGTTATCTGGTTGTGAAGTAAGGCCTACGAGTTCGTCTCCGAAGGAGATAAAGTCTTTGGCTCCTAAGGGGTTATTGTTTTGGAGACAAGAAGAAAGGCCAAGAGTGCCAAGTGGTTTGTTGTCTTTTAAACAGAATTGACGCATTTTATAGACGATATAATCCTTGAGAGAACTAGTTTCTCTATATTGTTCAGAGTTTTTCACTTGCTCGATAGCTTCGTGGAGCTGTTTTAAGCGCTCGGTAAGTTGGCTTATTTTCTCTTGTAGTTTTTGCGCTCCTCCACTTTGGTTTTGAAGGGCTTGAATGAAGCCATTTAATTTTTCAAGGTTTATTTTATTGTCGCTGTCAAACCAAGGAGAAGAATTGCTAGAAGGAGCTCCTAAGAGAAATGTTTCAACTTTTGTAAAGGCTCTGTTTTTATCGAGACCAGGGAGAGTGTCCGTACTAGGATCGAGATTTTTGGCCATGGTTTCGATATTTTTGAAGTGTTCAAATTTATCTAAAATGTTATGAATTGTTTGTTCTCTTAAAGAAGAAAATTTTTGGTGATCTTGCTCGGTGAGCTTTGATTTGAAGTCATCGATATTTTCACTGTGTTGAACGAGTCGTTGGTGGAGGGCTTGAAAGCTCTCTAAAGGATTGAGTGAAAGTTTTTCATATTCAAAGGTTGTTTGAGCTAGTTTTTCAATATTTTGAAAGCTTGGTCCTTGAGTAAATTGAGCTAGGCATTCTTGTTGGTTTTTTTGAGGTACTTGCCCTGAGATAAATGCTGTTCCCAAACAATTGCGCTTGTGCTGTTCCCACTCCGCGCTTAGGGCTTCCATTTGCTGGGTTTGCTCTGGGGCTTTGCCTTGAAAGAAGGCAGAGCCTATATGCTCTTTAATACGGGGGTCGATGCCTTTGTTGAGGATTTTTTTGAGCTTTTCTTTATTCAGTCCATCAGTGCTCCATCCTCCAAGAAAGGTAGAGTGAGCTTGGGTGTAAGCAGAGATGAATCGGTTCACTGTTGCCAGGGAAGCGCTATTTTCGTTTTGATTGATGACATGTTGGCAAAAGAGCATTTCTTGGTTTTGTTGGCATTGGCTTTTTAAGTGTTGATGGACTTGCTCTTCTGCGGAAGGAGAGCCTTGTTTTGTTTGGGGTGTGAAGTTATCCCCTATCACCGAGAGCATACTGTCCATGGCCATATAGTTTTCAACGATAGAGAAATCTTTTTCAGCTTTTTGTACCAATTGATTTATTTCTTGGATGGAAGCTCCTGTGCTTTGGTCGGCTTTTTGGTAAGCTTCTTTTCCTTGGAGAAAATTTTTCATCTCTTTGTTGAGACGGTTGAGACCTTGGTAAAGAGAGAGCTCTGCTGAGAGTTGGTCAAACTCTCTTTGTAGAGAGAGCAAACTGACCGATTGACCTTCCTTTTGAAGCTCTGAGGGGAGATTAAAAATTTTGAGCTGCTGGGTCTTGAAGTGTTTTTGGTAATCCTGGCAAGTTTTGGGTATTTGATCGGAATTAGCGAAGAGTATTGCCGAATTACTAGTTTGGGGATGACCTTGCTTCGGCCATAAGATCAAGAAAAGGATAATTGAGAGTAAGTTTATTTTCACGCTAGCTCCGAGAAGAGTTGAAGTCTTTAACTTCATTCTATTCTAGAGAACTTTTCGGCCCTTTCTGAAGAAAACTTGATTATTATAGAGGGATATAATTTAACTACTTAAAATAACTTAATAAATTTCTTGTGAAGAGGCGATAAAGGGCCATTTTTGGGTGCCCAGTAATTGGGGCGGTTTTTCGATTACCCGTGGCCACCGGCCATAAAAGGGCGTTCATGGTTAATATTCTTGTGTTTATATCCAGAGAGGGAGAGCTCGGTGAAGTAGTCTTGAGCTTGTTTGAGGATTTCTTTGAGTGAGTCTGTTTGAAAAATTTTTTCTCTGAAGGGAGCGGCGTGAGGAAAACCTGTGGCCATCCAAACGATGATTTTTCTTAATTGAACTAAAAGGGTTCTCTTCCGTTCGACGTAGTTCTCTAAAAGCTGAAAGTAGGCCCAAATGACTTCCCAGTAATCTTGGGGAGTAAAAGGTGAATCTTGGTGATGGTCTAAAAAACTCTCTAAGAAGATAAAAGGGTTGCGAAGGGGTCCCCTGCCCAGCATGAGGGCTTGACATCTACTCGAGAGGAGTCTCTCCCGGGTTTCTTGAGCGGTGTGGAGGTCGCCGTTTCCGATGAGAGGAAGAGGTGACTGGTTGGCTAAACTTTCCAGCAGAGACCAATTGGCACGCCCTTGGTAGGCTTGTGCTCTGGTGCGTCCGTGGATGGCTACAAATTCAATTCCCTCGTTATAGGCGATAGAGATAACTTCGTGGGCATTGATCGAATTTTCATTCCAGCCCGTTCGTATTTTAATAGTCAAAGGAATCTGTAGAGTTTTTTTAATCTTCGAAAAAAAATGACCCAGTTGAGAAGTGTCTCGTAAAAGGGCTGAGCCACCTCCTTTTTTAACCACTTTTCTCACAGGGCACCCCATATTGATATCGATAAATTGGGGTTCTGATTCTTGGGCTATTTCGGCTGCTTGGGCCATGGCTTGGGCATCCTCTCCAAAAAGTTGAATCCCTACATGTTTTTCACGGGGATGGATTTTGAGCATTTGCCTAGTTTTCAAATTGCCATAATTGATCCCGTGACAGGAAACGAGTTCGCTAACGGTTCCACCGGCACCCAGTTCCTCCATCAACAAGCGGAAAGGCGCTGAGCAGATGGCCGACATTGGAGCGAGGAGTAAGGGGGAAGAAAAGTGAACTCGACCTAAAGAAAGGGTTGGTCTGATGGCCTTAAGGGCGTCTAATTTTTTTTGCAGTTCGGGAGAGAACAAGCAGGGAGGGTTTGGCGGTGAACCTCTTTTCATAGACTCTTCCTGCCCTATACTTTATTATGCGTCAATCCCTCAGGGCTTGATGGTTAATGTCTACAGGGGTTAGATTGGGTCATGAGAAGGTGGGGTAGAGTATGTTTGATAATTTGAGCGAAAAATTTTCTAGTGCTTTTAAGCATATTCAGGGAAAAGCCATAATTTCAGAATCGAACGTAGAGGAAGCCCTTAAAGAAGTCCGCACTGCGCTTTTAGAGGCGGATGTCAACTTCAAGGTCGTAAGAGAATTTATCGCCAGTGTAAAAGAAAAAGCTATTGGTGAGAAAGTCATAAGAGGTGTGAACCCAGGTGAACAATTTATTAAGATCGTCCAGGATGAGTTAGCCGGTATTATGGGCCAGGCTCATGAAGAGGTTAACCTCGATCGGCTAGGCCCGATCCCTATTTTGGTAGTGGGTCTTAATGGCCAAGGAAAAACGACGTTTTCAGGAAAGCTGGCTCAGCACTTAAGCCATAAAAAGAAAAAAGAAGTTTTATTAGTCCCAGCCGATACCTTTAGGCCGGCTGCAAAGGAACAGCTCATTACTTTAGCTGGTAGTGTTGGTGTGGATTATTTTGATAGTGATCTCTCTCTCCACCCTAAGGACATTGCCCTTGCTGCGCTAGAGGAAGCAAAACGACAGCATAAAGATGTGGTGATTATTGATACCGCTGGTCGCCTTCACGTTGACGATGAGCTCATGGGTCAAATCAGGGAAGTTAAAGAGGCTATCGGCCACCTTCGGCCTGAGGTTTTAATTGTTGCTGATGCTATGACCGGTCAAGAAGCCGTTAACGTGGCTAAAAGCTTTCACGATGCGGTGGAGTTGACGGGGGTGGTTTTATCCAAAATGGATTCTGATGCCCGTGGTGGGGCGGCCCTTTCTATTCGTCACGTTACTGGGGTTCCCATCAAGTATATCTCTACTGGTGAAAAGATGAAGGACCTCGAGCTTTTTCATCCTGATCGCTTAGCTGGTCGTATTTTAGATAAGGGAGATGTGGTCTCTTTGGTGGAAAAGGCAGAAGAGGCTATTGATCAGAGAGAGGCTGAAAACATGATGAAACGCCTTGAGAAGGGGCAGTTTACCGTTGAAGATTTTATGAAACAAATGGATATGATCAAGGGTTTAGGAAGTTTGTCTTCGCTTTTAAAAATGGTTCCAGGTATGGGTGGGGCCCTTCGGAATATTGGAGATTTGAGTCCTGCTGAAGACGATATGAAACGCATCCGGGTCATTATTAATTCTATGACTAAAGAGGAGCGTAAGAATTATAAGGTGGTTAAAGAGTCGCGAGTTAAGCGTATTGCCAAAGGCTCTGGCTATACTGAGCAAGCCGTCCATGAGTTTCTTGGCAAATTTAAGCAGATGGAAAAAATGATGGGTGGGATGATGCAAATGATGAAGGGAGGAATGCCTGGGTTACCGGGGATGGGAGGAATGATGGGGGCTGGGGGAAGTCCTGGTTTTCGCCAGAGTCCCGGAAAAATGAAAAAGCGCAAAAAAGGGGGAAAGAAAGGTCCGTGGGGGGGAGGCTTTTTTTAAGCGCTGCACAGAGTGTCAAAAAGGGTCGCTTGACTTCCTCAGAGATTGAGACTAACTTCTGCGGTATTATCGAATCGATTGTGTTTTTGCATATTTGGAGCTGTCAATGGTTATTATTAGATTAGCGCGTGGTGGTAGAACTCACAAACCTGTCTACACTATTGTTGCGGCCGATTCTCGCAGTAGTAGAGATGGGCGCTTTCTCGATCGCCTGGGCCAGTACGATCCTTCGGCTGAAAAAGGCTCTGAATTAAAAAGTGTTAAGACAGAGCTCATTAAGACCTGGCTAGGTAAAGGTGCTGCCATTAGCGATACTGTTCGCACTCTTTTAAAAAGAAATCAAATCCAATTTTAGTATTTATTTAAGGTCGGAATCTCTTAAGGAGAAATTCTGTTGATTTTTGTCACGATAAGAGAGTAAAGATGAGCGAGCTAAGAGACCTGATTCATTATCTCGGTAAGGCCCTGGTAGATAAGCCAGAAGAGGTTGATGTTAAAGAGATTTTGGGTGAGCAAACGACTGTTATCGAGCTTAAAGTTCACAAAACGGATCTTGGTAAAGTTATTGGAAAGCAAGGGCGAACAGCTCGGGCATTGAGAACGATCCTTAATGCAGCTTCTACTAAATTGAAGAAGCGATCTGTTTTAGAGATCATTGAGTAGAGAAACTGAACTTTAAGCTTTTCTGCTTGAAGTGAAGTTCGAGTCTAATAAAGTGGATAAGATTCCTTAATTTGAAGATCCTAAGTTAAAAAAAGAAAACAGAGTGACAAAAAGGCTCTTCTAGCTTTTTTTTATTTCCTATCTTAAGCTTTCTATAACGGAAGAACTCCTAGAGGGAAGCTTCATGGACAATAGTGACTTTCATATTTTGATTGTAGATGACGAACCTGAATTAGCTGAAATTGCCGCTGAGACTTTTGAGTTAGAGGGTTTTAAAGTTACTTATAAATGTTCAGGAATGGAAGCCCTGGAAGTTTTTGAAAATCAGTCTGTAGATGTTGTTATATCTGATGCTCGCATGCCTGAGATGAAAGGAATTGAACTATTGGAAAAGATTTTAGCCCATCAAAAGAAAATGCCTTTATTCTATTTGTGGACAGGTGATACTGATATATCAGAGAGTGAACTGATTGAGAAAGGAGCTACAGGGTTGATTCCCAAACCTTGTGGTCTCAATGATCTTATCGATAGGATTATTGAGACCCTCAAAAGTAGAGAGTAGAACTTTTGGAAAGAGGGGTTTAAGCATCTTTTTTGGGTTGCTCTAGCTTTTCATTTGGATGGTCGGTCTCCTCTTCGCTTTCGCGCATGCCTTTTTTGAAGTTAATTAAAGCTTTTCCCATTGAGCTTCCCAGTTCTGGAATTTTTTTTCCACCAAATAAGAGAAGGACAACGGCCAATAAAATAAGGGCTTCGCCCATTCCTAGTCCAAACATATAAAAACTCCTCGACTAGCCTATATTATAACTAAGGTGGGGAGTGTGGCCAATCAGTAGATTCGCTTTAAGGGTATAGTGTATTTACCCGGTGCGTATTCAGCTAGGCGCTTTTCCCTTAAATTTTTTAATTTTTTTTGGTTATTAGAATGAGAGGCATAGGGATAAATGCTGATCCCCCCTCTTGGCGTAAACTCTCCTAAAACTTCAATGAATTTTGGTTTGAGGAGTGCTGTTAAATCGTCGCAGATGGTTTGGATACAGTCTTCGTGAAAGTCCCCATGATTGCGAAAACTAAAGAGGTAAAGCTTCATGGACTTGCTTTCGACCATAAGTTTATCAGCGATATAATTGATATAGATCCGGGCAAAATCAGGTTGGTGTGTTTTTGGGCAGAGGCTAGTAAATTCTGTGCAGATAAAGCTTGTCCACGCTTCGGCACTTGGGTTCTTATTGGGAAAAGCGGCTAGCACTTCGGGAGCATAGGTTTGAGGATAAAGAGTCTCGTGTGAACCCAAAGCTAGGCTTTCAAGATCGCCAGAAGGTCGAGATGTTGAGACTTGGCGATTTGTTTTGGTTTTACTTTTCTTTTTTCCTTTGGGCACTTTCTTAACCTCTTAGCGTAGCCGGATAAATCTCGACCGTGTTAAGTTTCCTGAAGATTTTGGGCATAATAACGCAACTCAGAAGAGTTGAAAAGAGGGGAGGCCAGCATCCTGTCAAAAAGAAAGACCAAGCTCATCCTTCTGCAGCTTGGCTCGCCGAAAAGCCCAGCTGTGAATGATGTAAGGAGCTATCTCAAAGAGTTTTTGGGAGACCCTAGAGTGGTCGATCTTTCTCCTCTCTATTGGAAAGTTATTTTGCATTTATTTGTGCTGCCTTTTAGGCCTAAAAGAAGTGCAGAGGCCTATTCTCGAATTTGGGAGGGCGGAGAATTCCCTCTGGTGAGGATCACCCGTGAGTTCGCTGATAAGGTTCAGACCTATTTGCCGGCAGAAAAAATTGAAGTCAACCATGCCTTTCTTTTAAGCTCTCCTCGAGTGAGAGATGTTTGGGATGCGTGGGAGCAAGATTTAGAGAGCTCTCAAGCACCTGCCACTCGCCTGGTTATCCTTTCCCTTTTTCCTCAGTATTCTGAGAGCACTGTGGCCAGCAGTATGGATGGTTTTTTTCATGAGCTCATTCAGCGGGTGAAAATTCCTCCTTTTGAATTTTTGACTAATTTTCACAAAAGTAAGGCTTTTATTGACAATAGTGTGGTTCAAATTGATAAATTTTTGAATCAATGGAAGAAACAAGGTCGCTCTGCCGATGGTCTGGTCATTTCTTTTCACGGTATTCCCAAGAGGAGAGTTCTTTACAAAGGGGATTTTTACTACCGGCACTGCATTGAAACCTTTGAGCTGATTAGTCACCGCCTCTCTGAGATAGGAATAGAAGATGTTCATATGACTTTTCAGTCTCGTTTTGGTTCGGAAGAATGGCTAACTCCTTATACAGATGAATTCTGTCTTGATTTAGTTCAAAGGGGAAAGAAAAAGTTAGCTGTTTATTGCCCTAGTTTTGTTGCTGATTGTTTGGAAACAGTCGATGAGATAGGGTATGAGCTTCATCAAGAGCTTACTAAACAAGGGGGAGAGGTTCTTTTCATTCCTTGTTTAAATACAGAAGATAAATGGTGTGAGGATTTTGCTACACTGGTTTATCACCATACTGAGAGCGATAGACAAACTATCGAGTCCCAATATTACCAACTAGAATATCAGGGTGAACAAAACATGCCGTCACAAAAAATGATATCTCCGCCATTAACTTCCGAAGCTAAGTCGACTCTAAAAATTGTTTTTCTCACTTTATTTTTAGATTTAGTGGGTTTTTCAATTATTTTTCCTCTTTTTCCTACCTTAGCTAAGTACTATTTGACAGTCGATAGTGACAATGTCTTTTTGCAATTGATTTTTGGAACACTAACAAAGTGGACAGAAGTTGGTGGTGTTGAAATCGCTAATGTTGTTCTTTTTGGAGGAGCTCTAGGTGCTCTCTATTCACTTCTCCAATTTATAGCTGCTCCTGTTTGGGGTTCTCTTTCGGATCGTATCGGACGTCGACCCGTTTTGATTGTGAGTTTAATTGGATTGGCCCTCAGTTATTTTCTATGGTTTTTTAGTGGAAGCTTTACCCTTTTGATTTTAGCTCGTTTCATTGGTGGCATTATGGGAGGAAATATTTCGACAGCTACCGCTGTCGTTGGCGATGTGACCCAGAGAGAGAATCGCTCAAAAGGGATGGCTATTATTGGAATAGCCTTTGCTTTAGGTTTTATTTTTGGTCCGGCTTTAGGAGGCTTGTTAAGTCTTATTGACTTGACTCTCTATTTTCCGACATGGAAAGCCTACGGGGTTAATCCCTTTTCAATGCCTGCTCTTTTGGCTTTTGTTCTCTGTCTTTTTAATTTGGGTTGGATTTTAAAAAAGTTTCCTGAGACTTTACCTGCTTCAAAACGAGGGAAGAAAATGAGTGATCGAAGCACTAATCTTTTTGTGCTCTTCAAACCCCTTCCCTATAGCGGTGTAAATTTCACCAATTTTAGTTATTTTTTATTTTTGACTGCTTTTTCGGGAATGGAGTTTACTTTAACTTTTTTAGCTTTTGAACGCCTCGGTTACTCTAGTCTCGATAATGCTTACATGTTTATTTTTATTGGGGTCTTAATTGCCTTGGTTCAGGGGGGCTACGTGCGTAGGAAAGCGGCTAATATTGGTGAAAAACAGATGGCCTTACAAGGTTTGGGGCTTTTAATTCCGGGCCTTATTTGCATTGCTTTAGTCCAATCCACTTGGCTTTTATACGTTGGCCTCTTTTTCTTATCGATAGGTAGTGCGATGATCATACCTTGTTTGACCGCTCTCGTTTCTCTCTATACCCCCTCTGAATATCAAGGAAAGAGTATTGGGATCTTTAGAAGCTTAGGGGCATTGGCCCGTGTTGTTGGTCCGATTGTTGCTAGTTTTCTTTACTGGCGCTGGGGTTCTGCTTATCCCTATACCCTGGGTGCCCTGTTTCTGCTCGCCCCTATGGTCATGGTGGCCCGGCTGCCTCGACCTTCAAAAGAAGAAATTTTAGATCCATCAATATCTTGAGATTTTCAGTTGGGCTTTCTCTTTAGTTTTTTAGAAAAATAGTCGAAAAGAAGAGTAAGTTATGCCCCAGACAAAGGGGCGGAGAGGAGATCGGATTTTGAAGGATTGGTTGGCCCGCTGGCATAAATTATGGCTATCTAACGGGCTTATGTTAAGCCTTATTTGGCAAGCGGCTGGGCAAGTTTCTCATATCCAAATGAGTGGAATGGTTAATTTGCGGGATAGTGCTTATTTTAAGAGCGGGGTAAGCCGCAATATCACTGGAACTCTGCCTCCCGATACAGTCGGGGAAATTATAGCCTATGGGCCTTTAGATTATGGGGTCGGTGTTCAAATTCAAGTGAATCAGCTTGCTGATCAATATGCGCAAGATCAGGCTTATCAAGGTTTAGTGGGAAAGACAGGCTGGGTGTATTACCCGTTTAGTAGTGATTCACGTTTTCTTACTTTGATGGATTCTAGTGGTGGACTAATTGACACTGGTTCGGCGAGTTTTTTTGATTTTTTCAAAAAGGCTAATCTTTCAATAGATAAACCCTATACTTCTAAGAGAAGAACAAAGGAAAAGGCAGAAGGGAGAGCACCTGCTGTTGTTGGTAATGTTGAATCTCTTCCTGAGAATCCGCCTCGAGACGATGCCGGTCCTGTTGGTAGGAAGCCTGCTATTGTTACAGCGCCAGTGGTTGCAGAGATTAGTCATGTGGAACCTAAGCAATGGCAATCGATTGATAGAGACCAGGCTCAAAAAAAGCTCGGTGCAGTTAAGTACATAAAAATAACCCAATCAGCTCCAGTAGCTATGGACTACAACCCGGAGACGAAGGAGTCTTACTGGAAAAAAATTAAAGGTGGTTTCTATACTATCGATATTGAAAATTATGATGGTGGTCCCTTCGTTCCCATTTGGGTTGAAGAGGTCAATGCCGATGGGGATAATATTAAGCGTCGTCTTTATGTGAAAAGAGATCTCAATGAGATGTTGGAAGTATTTGCTCAACCTGAAGTGGCGTTGGGGGAAAGTTTACACCCAAAAATTGATTGTCACCCTGATCTCGTTGCAACGGTCTTTGCTGCTACTGAAGAACTTGTTGAAGTTGAAGAACCCAAGAGAGATGAATCGGGGTGGGTTGAAGGGTGCCAGATTTTGAAGGAAAAGCCATTGAAGGATGGTGATGCCGATCAGCTTCACACTTGTTTTAATAATATTCTCTCTAAGGTCAATGGAGAGGATCATCGCCAAACTAATGGTAGGCTTGATCGCAATAAAGTTTTTAGTAGTCTTTTTAAAAAGCTAAACTCTTATGAGCAAGATTTTATCGGTAAAACCTTGGTCTCTATTGGTGAAACTGGAATGCTTTCTCGGCATGGTCTTCAAGAAATGCACGCTGTGATGAAAGTCGTTGACAACAGAGTGAGGATGGCCAGAGAGCAAAAAAATAATCCCCGCATTGGCTCTTTAGATATCATTTTGCAACCTTGGCAATTTTCGCCTTTTAATGATTATGAAAATGATAATCTTGAGCCTTGGCGCAAGATTATGGGAGAAGATGGGAAAGTTTTTAAAAGTTATCAAGCTCAGCAAAAAAGAGCCATTCAAGCTTTTATAAGCTATCCATCGGCTCAATTTAAGCCCCCTGAAGAGGGAGAGCAAATAACCTTTTTTTGCTCGACAACAACTAGTGCTAATCCCCCTAAGTGGGCTAAAGGAAGCTCTGGTCACGGACCTGCTCGATCCATTGGCCTCACTATCGATGATCGTCAAGTATTGGGGCTGGGAAACAAAAAAGGCCGCAAGGGTAGGGATGTTCACTTTCATCAGTTTTACACTAATGAAGAAATAGAGCGTGTTAATCCTGGGAAGCGAGCTTTTGTTTTTCAGGCTAATCCATGGAAGAAATAAACACCATTATCTGATACCGGAGAGTCGTTTTCTCTAATTATTAAAAGGTAAGTTTTTTAAGAGAGATAAGTTTCGTCACGATATCTTGGGTTAAATTTTTTTGGCTAATCCTTTCCATTTCTTCCCAACCAGGAACTCCGTTAATTTCGAGGATAAAGAGTTCTCCTTGCATTTCAATAATTTCAATGGCGGCGAAATCTAGCTCTAGGTTTTTCATGAGAGAAAGGGCCAAATCGGTGACATCTTTTTGAGGGGGGACAGATTTCCAAGTAGTGTGACCACAATTGCGCAAATGCCCTTTAGAAGGAGGAAGCTTCTCTACAGTGGCTAGGATATTTGTTCCCAGCATAAGGAGTCTGTATTCACGAAAATTTTGGATAAGCTTTTGGACGATATAGCGCTGATCGCCTTTTTTAAGTTGGGTATTCCAAAACTTTTGCAAGGAGCAAAAGTGATCTAAAGAGTACTGACCTCGCCCTTGATTTCCACGTATTGTTTTGACCAGAAAAGGTCCTTGGGAAGAAAGTGGGGTGAGCTGTTGAGGGTCTTCTAATTGGCCTTGCATGGGGAGAAAGGGAAGCACTGGCCAGCCATTTTTTTGAAGGCAGTCGAATTGCTCTTTTTTGTCCCTGAGAAGTTTTAGTGTTTGGGGTGAATTGACGCTTGAGAGGGAGTGATTTTGTTGCTGGTTGCTAACCCAATCAAGGTCTGTGTCGTCAAAGAGAGTGCCACTTGTTCTCGGCCAAATGAGCAAAAAATTGGACTGAGAAAGAGGAGTAGGGAAACCCTGGCTGAAGGGGTTGAGAAATTGGGTCTGGATACCTTGGTTGGTCAATTCCTCGCGTAAACGAATATTTGAATAAAAATAAGGGTTTCGAGTTAAAATAAGGATCATTGAGGACAACCGATATTTCATTTTTGTTTTGGTGTTTCAAAGTTATAATGGCAGGGGAGCCGCTGTAATGAAAGATTTGACATTATGTATCATTTAAAGATTAAAAGACTTATTTTTCTTCCTTTGTTGGTCACTTTGCTCTGTTTGGTGGCTTGTGGCCATCTTGGGAGCGAGAAGAGGAAAAGTGCTGAAGTAAAGTCGCGCGCGGAGGAGAAAGCAGCGGCTCAAGTGGTTCCTCTAGGTCATCTCAAAGAAAGAAAACTTGTTCGAAAGTATTGTCGAGAGATGGAACGCTCCTTTAAGCGCTATGGTTGGGGGAGAAGCCAGTGCTTGGCAAGTAAATGGTTAGTTTACGACAAAAAGTCGGTTAAGGGTAGGCCTCTTGTTTTTAAGGTATTTGGTCGGTTTCCAGATAGAGGGCTTAAGCCAAAAAATTTTAATACCACTCTCATTATGTGTGGTGTTCACGGTGATGAAATCACACCTGTGAAGTTTTGTTATGATGTTTTGGCTTATTTAAAAAAGGTTCAGCAAGGAAATGTTTTCGATTTTCGCAAGAAACAAAAGGCTTCATTGAAAAATCGTTTGGTGATTGTGGCTCCTCTCGTTTCTCCCGACAGTTATTTTAAGAGGAGGCCTTCTCGGACCAATGCTAATGGCGTTGATATTAATCGAAACTTCCCTACTTCTGACTTTCGTCGAATGGCCTTGAAAATGTGGAAGACTCGTTACAAAAGAGATAAACGGCGTTACCCAGGCAAGTCGCCGATGAGTGAGCCTGAAACAGCTTTTCAAGTTGATCTGGTAGAGACCTTTAAACCGGATAAAATTATTAGCGTTCACGCCCCTCTCACCATGTTGGACTATGATGGGCCAGCTAATCAGCATACGGGAGGTATGGTGGGCTCTCGAGCCAATCAGCTTTTGATACGTATGAGTGAAAAGGCTAAAGGTTATCGTATAAAAAATTATCCATTTTTTCCTGGAAGTTTGGGAAATTGGGCAGGTAATGAACGAAATATTCCGACTTTTACCTTAGAGCTACCTTCTAGTGATAGCCGCTATCATAAAAAGTATTGGCAGCTTTTCAAGGGTTCTATTCACTCGGCAGTTATGCACAATTTAAAGAATGAAATAGATGTAGCTTTAGATGATTCGGGCGCTACTAGTTATGGCCCTAACTAGTTAGAATATCTTGTTTTGCCTAGGTTTTTGGGCAATTTTCCTAAAATTTTACCTTTATGCTCCGAGAAGTTGTTGAGTAAGCGATTTAACCAAAGTTAGAGGTATTAAAAATGCTTGCCAGTTTTTCGGAGTTTAAGTTTTATCAATCTTTTCGGATTCCTGTTGAAACCGCAGATAACCTACGCTTTTTGGTGGAAAAGGAAAATGAGCTAGGCAAAGATGTTTATATTGAGGATGCTAAGCTTGAAGATGTTTCTCTAACAGGACTTGGTTTTTCTACTAAAGAGCGAATAAGTGTCGGTACTATTCTAACGATCTCTTTACAGTTTAAGAAATATCATTTGGATTTGACAGGTAAAGTTGTTCGATCATTTTGTCATTCGGTTGAGGATGATGAAATCATTTATGGTATTGAGTTAGATGAAGAACCTGGGATTAAGAAATTTCTTCAGCAGTTCATTATGAGTTTTTCAAACGATAGATTAAAAGATTGTTTGATCAACTCTGCTTTGAAAGAGCGTTACACGAAAGCTTCTGATGGTTTTGAAATGTTCAGTCTTTTGCTGGCGATTTTTAGAGATATCACTTTTTTTGGTGATAAAGAAGGTTTTTTAGAAACAATGCTAGAGGAAGTTATTCGAGTGATGAATGCTCAAAGGGCATCTATTTTCTTGATCAACCCTGAGTCAAATGAGCTCGAAGCTATTTCAGCTTTGGGCATTGAAAAGGATGAGTTAAAGTTTGATTATCGTCTAGGTGTTGCCGGTAGTGTTTTTACGACAGGTGTCGCTCTTAATATTGATACTATTAGCGATAAAATTCGTTTTAATGATGTCTTTGATAGAAAATTTGACTTTGAAACGAAATCGATTATTTGTCATCCGATACACAATCGTGAAGATAAAATTATTGGCGTGGTAGAAGTTATTAATAAACGAAATCAAGATCGTTTTACTGTAGAAGATGAAAAAACTATGAAAGTACTGTCTTTAGTTTTTTCTTCTGTTTTTCACAATTACAATCCCATGAGTGAAGTATCTCAAATTCGTCGATTTTCAACACCTTTTGATCGTGAGTACGCTTTGATTGGTAAAACGCCGCATATGGGTTCTCTGAGAAATTCTATTATTAAAATAAAAGATCTTGATAGTCCTGTTTTTATCGAGGGTGAGCCTGGGGTGGGTAAGTCTCTTTATGCCAAGATTCTTCACTATGAGGGACAACGTGGTTTAAAATTTTTTGAAGAAATCAACTGTGGTATTAAAGATTTTGACTCTCTTTCACGACAGCTTTTTGGTCCTGACGAAGCAGAGTGTAAAATGACTCGAGCTCAGGGGGGGTCTTTATTTTTTAGAGAGATTTCTCGTTTACCAATGCCTTTTCAAGAGAAACTTGTGAATGTTTTGAAAGAGGGAAACCTGGAAGGTTCTAAAATTAGTATTGATTGTCGTTTTATAGCTTCTTCAAATCAAGACTTAGGGAAAATGGTTGATGAGGGGGAGTTTGATAGAGAGTTATACGAATATATTTCAAAAGCTTATATTCATATTGAGCCCTTGAGAAGGAGACTTGATGATATTGAGTTCTTGCTCGACTATTTTCTCAAAATGGAGTGTAAGCAACAAGGACTTTTACTGAAATCGTTTGCCCCTAAGATGTTAGATAAACTCAAGGGTTACGATTGGCCAGGGAATGTTAAAGAATTGAGAAAATTAGTTGAGAGAACAGTTCTTTATAATCCAAAGGCTCATATTATTAGTGATATTGACTTTGATTCTTCAGCTTTTCCTTTGGTGAATACCAATGTAAAACAAAGAATATTTGGAGATCTTCCTTTTGTAAGTGATTTCCGTTTGGCGCTAAAAGACCGATTGGCTGTTGTAGAAAGAGAAATGATTCTCAATGAAATCAAGCGGTGCAATGGAAATAAATCAAAAGCAGCTAAAGAGATGGGTATTTCTCGAGAAGCCTTGCGGAAAAAATTGCTTATTTCTCGTCAAATTTTGGATGAACTTGAATCTAAATTTCCCGATCAAAGGAAAAAAGCAGCCTAGTAGTTGTGTCAGACTTTTTCCTGAAAAAATAACCTGTCTATCGAAAAATACAGTCTTTATTTAATCTAGTATCTAGATTGCAAGCAATTAGGATTATTTGTATTTAATGGAATAAGGCAGAGGAGAGAGAGTGGCGACTTTTGAAGTTTTCTGGGCACAGGTAACTTTTAAAGATTTCGTCGATATTCTGATTGTAGCTTTCCTTATCTATCAAGGGCTTTTAATCATTCATGGGACTCGTGCTGTTCAAATGTTATTTGGTCTTGGAACCTTAGTAGCTTTTTTTTGGGTAGCTCATTCTTTTAAGCTTTATTCCTTGAATTGGATGTTAGATCATTTTTTTGAAAGCTTTCTCATTATTGCTATTATTTTGTTTCAAGATCAATTTCGGAGTGCTCTCGCTAGTTTTGGAACAGGGAGAACTTTATTTGGTTTCTTAAATCGAGAAGCTTCTTATTTGGAAATTGATGAAATTGTAGAAGCAGTAATGACGATGAGTCGAGAGAAAATTGGAGCTCTTATCGTTATAGAAAAAAATCAAGGGTTAGGGAATTTTAAAGCAACGGGAACAATTTTAGATTCCAAGATTCACTCTGATTTGCTTTATGCTATTTTTCAATCTTCGAGTCCTTTGCATGATGGTGCTGTTATTATCAGTGGAGGAAAGATTGCTAGTGTTGGTTGTTTTCTGCCTTTAGCTCGCAATGTAGAGATTGATCGACATTTGGGAACTCGTCATCGAGCTGCTTTAGGAGTGACTGAAGATACTGATTGTATTGCTATTACAGTAAGTGAAGAAACGGGAAAGATAAATATTTCTGCTGGAGGTGCTTTCTACAGCTGTGAGTCTTCTAAACAATTGCGTCAGTATATAAGACATCTTTTGTCTCAGGAAAAATTAGATGAAAAGCTTAACCCTATCCATCCCAAAGGTCATGGATTATGAGTGTTAAGGGGCAGATGGCTGGTCGACATTTATTGAAAATTTTTAGTTTAGTATCAGCCGCTACTCTCTGGTTTTATGTTTTGAACTCTGAGCCTTTGGAAATTGAGCGCAAAGTAGGTTTGGTATTACTTCCTCCACGTGGTTTAGCTGTCAATACAGAAGTTCCAAAAACAATTAGTGTGAAGCTCAAAGGAAGTCGTGCTTTTGTTAAAGATTTATTTTTTGAAGGAGAAAGGATATTTGTTGATCTCAAGAATTTCCCCTACCAACAAAAGGCATTTGCTGTGACTTTTGATAAGTCAATGATTCCTGTTCCTTTTGGGGTAGAGGTTCTAGAAGTGAATCCAACACAGGTCATGCTCTCTTTAGATCGCGAAATTAAAAAATGGGTTCCTGTAAGGAGTAAGTTAGTAGGTGAACTTCCCAAAGATCTAAAGTTAGTGAAAAGAGAAATTGAACCTCAAGAGTTTATGATTAAAGGTCCTCGTTCGGTTCTAAAAAAAATAGGCCAATTACAAACGGCACCTGTTGATCTCTCAATTCTTGAAGGGGAAGGGGTTCTCAAGATTCCCTTGGAGATTATTGACCCTAGGGTTGTTGTAGAAAAATTAAATGATGTGCACTTTAAATATACAATTCGCCCGAATAAGGCCAATTTCACTTTAAATGATGTTAAAATCCATTTTTTGACTTCGCGTAACCGTTTTCGATCGCGAGTGAAAACGGTTTCTTTAGATGTTTTAATGCCCGAAGAGGTGATTAGAGGGCTAGATCAAAAACTTCTGAGGGATAAGTTGAAAGTTATTGCTGAGATCCCAGAAAGATCTACTGGTAAAGTCCGTGTAAAACTTAGAGTAAAGCTTCCAGACGGAGTGCATCTTTTACAGATGCACCCCAAATACATTAATGTTTCGGTGAGATAGTTGTATTTATAGGAAGTAAAATTACTTGAACATAGTATTGGGTTATAGAGAAGTAGGTGGATTATGATTGAGAAAAAGCTATTTGGCACTGATGGCATAAGAGGTAAGGCCAATGTGTATCCCATGACAGGGGAAATTGCTTTTTTACTCGGACGTGCTGTAACTCATCACTTTCAAACCCTTTGTGGTCGTAATAAACCTTTAATTATTGTTGGAAAAGACACTCGCTTAAGTTGCTATATGATTGAGCAGGCTTTTAGCGCTGGTGTTTGCGCTCAGGGGGGAGAGGTGATCCTGACTGGTCCTCTACCGACACCGGGGGTGGCTTTTGTAACTAAAAGTATGCGGGCCGATGCCGGTGTTGTGATTTCGGCGAGTCACAATCCCTATTACGATAACGGTATTAAAATTTTTGATGCAAAAGGCTTTAAGCTTCCCGATGAAGTCGAACTTAAACTGGAAGAGATGGTTCTCGATTCGAAAAAATTGCCTGTTAAAACGAACGGAGAACTTGGCAAAGCTAGGCGTTTGAGAGAGGTTTTTGGTCGTTATCTCGTTCATTGTAAAGGGGCTCTTAATGAAGAATTTGATATGGAAGGGCTCAAAGTTGTACTCGATTGTGCTAATGGGGCTGGCTATAAAGTGGCACCGATTATGTTTCAGGAGCTAGGAGCTGAAGTTATTAGTTTGGGGGTGAGCCCCAACGGCCAAAATATCAATTTGGAATGCGGGAGCTTATACCCACAAAAAGCGAGTCAATTAGTTATGGATCACCAAGCTCATTTAGGGGTTTGTTTGGATGGTGATGCCGATAGACTTGTTATCATTGATGAATGTGGAGAAGTGGTTGATGGCGACAAATTGATAGGCCTTTTTGCCCAATTATTATTGGATAAAGGTGTTCTCAAAAAGGGAGACACTATCGTTGGTACTGTTATGTCCAATTTAGGCTTAGAGTTATACTTGAAGGAATTAGGCTTTCACTTCCTGCGGACCAAAGTCGGAGATCGCTATATTGTGGAAGCTATGAAAAAATCAGGTAGCCTCTTAGGTGGGGAGCCTTCAGGTCATATCATTTTTAGAAATCATGCGACGACTGGAGATGGGGCTTTAGCTGCTCTTAAAGTTGTTGAGGCTATGCGTATGTATAAAAAGCCGGTTTCTGCACTTATAAAGGGGATTCCTCTTTTTCCTCAAGTATTGAAAAATGCTGCTGTTAAACATAAGCCACCTTTGTCAGAAGTTATTTCTGTTCAGGCAGCTCTAGGGGATGCTCAAAAAAAAGTGGGAGATAAGGGAAGGGTTGTTCTTCGTTATTCAGGGACAGAGTCGAAGGTAAGAGTTATGGTAGAAGGTGAGAATTGGCAAATAGTTTCCCAAATATGTGATGAGCTTCTTCAAGTTGTTTCTACTGAACTAAGTTAAAGATCTTCTCATCTTTAATTAGCTTTTAAATTTAACTGATAGACTGTGATGTATCAGATTCTTGTTGAGGTGTTGTCGATATCTCAACATTTGAGGGCTTTAGAGAGTCGTCAGCACCTTCTTTTTTAAGGGATTTGAGAGGAAGTTGAATGGTGAATACTGCCCCTCCTTCTTTAGAGCGTCCTAATTTCAATGTTCCACCGTGCTTGACAATAATATCGTGTGAAAGGGAAAGCCCTAGCCCTGTCCCTTTGTCGGTAGGTTTGGTGGTGTAAAAGGGATCAAACACTTTCTTGGTTTTTTCTTCTGGAATTCCAGGGCCATTATCACTCACCTGAACTTCGAGATGGTTTTGATTTTTGCTAGTTTGAACCCATATACAAGGATTATAGTTTTCTCTCTCTCCTACTGAGAGTTTGCTAGCTTTTTCTTCTACGGCATCACAAGCATTGGTGACTAGGTTTAAGATGACACGGGAAATGTCTTGTGGGTTAACTTCGACTTCTTGGACCTCTTCGCTATAGTCTTTTTTAAAGTCGACATTGAAGTTAGAGCCAGAAGAACGTTTACCGTGGTAAGCTAAGTTTACGCAGCTATCTAAAAAGCGATTAAACTGAATAGATTCTTTGGTATCTTCGACTCGCGTCCGTGAATGTTGGAGCATCCCTGTAATGATGTCGTTGGCCCTCTTCCCATGAGTGTTTATTTTATTCATATTGCCATGGAGATCTCTAAGCGTATCTTCAATGAAGGATCTGCTTCTTTCAGTGAGATTGTTTTCTGGCTCTACTAATTCTCGCGAGAGGTCTTCTAATAGCTCTTGAGATACTTGTGAAAAATTATTAATAAAATTTAGAGGGTTTTTTATTTCGTGTGCAATCCCAGAAGTTAGCTGCCCCAGTGATGCGAGTTTTTCTTGCATAATAATTTGTTTTTGAGCTGTTTTTAATTTTGCAATAGCTCCCTCAAGCTCATTATTTTTCTCTTGAACTTCACGGGCGAGTTTTTGAACAAGATTGAGCTTTTGTGCTTCAATGGCATACTGGCGGAAGATCTCCATGGCCTTGCCGATATCAGTAATTTCGTCATTGCCCTTGAGGTTTAAAGGAACTTCCAAATTCCCCTTAGACATAGTTAATATAGTTTGAGAGAGGCGTTTTACCCTTCCAATGAAGTGTCTTCCTACTAAAAAGAAACCAATGCTGAAAGCTAGGATGATAGAAACTAAATTTAAAATGCTAAATTGTCTTTTTTTCTGTAGAGCTGTTTCTTCAAAGATACGGGTTGTTTCTAATCCAGCATTTTGAATATCTTTGATTAATTGCTCTGTTTGAGTTGAAAGACTTCTCACTACATCTTGATTGTTTGAAAGGTATTTATTTTGTAATTGTTTTTTCTTGAAAACTTCCTCGAGAAGTTCAAACAATCCTTTTTGGGATTTGTCTGATTGTTTTCCTAAACCAGCTTTCTCTAAAGTTTCAATTTGTTGAAAAATTTTATTTTTAAAGGCGTTATTTTCCATTAATAAAAGGGATTGTTTGCAATTGCCTAAAGCGGCTTGGAACCTTTCCCGCAAAGGTTGAATGAGGTCAGGGTTGGAGAGTTGTGTTGCTTGGTTGAGCAGATTGGAAGCTAATTGACTTTGTGCTTTTAAAGATAGAAGGCTTCGGTAATAGTTGAGAGAGTTTTTATTGGCCCTCTGATGGAGGGGGGTCGGACTTTTTTGGTTTAATGAGTTCCAGCCTGTGTAGAGAAAAAATGTTTGCTCGTCAACTTCTGAGATTAAAGCTTTATTAATGGAGCGGGTTTTTGCTAAGGCTTGATTGAGTAGAGTGTTTAATTTTGTTTTTAAGCGTAGTGTACTTCCAACAGAAGTTTCAAGTATCTTGAGGTTGCTAATGAGATCTTGAGAGAGGGATTCATATTTAGCAAAAACAGGACTTTTACCATCAGGGTGTGTCTCTTTTAGTTGTTTTAGCACTTGGGATAGGTTTTCGGCATTGTAATGGATTAGTGAACTGATCTCTTTTATTTTCTCTTCGGAATTAGCAGCTAAGAGTTTGGGTGCTGTATTCATAAGAGCAACACTCTCTTGGCTCATTCTTATAGCTAAAGAAAGCTCGGGTATCCGCTGTTGTGTGATTGTCTTTTGTATATCATTCATTTCAAGAATGGATTTCCATCCTAGAAAACTGGCCATGAAAATGAGTAGGACAAAAGTGGCGAGTCCCAAATACATTTGAATACTAATGGTCCAGCGGAAGCTTGACTTTTTTGCGCTTACAGGTGTGGTGTCTACCGACTCTTTATTCTGTTTGTTGGCTGGTTCTTTTTGTATTTTTGGTTGATTCATTTTTATTTATCCGACTGAGGGAGGAGAGTTTTAATTTTTTTACAGGAATGATTTTATCTTTGTAGATCCTTGTCAAAAAGACCCGGTCAGAACCTTGGTTATCATCAAGATCGTCAAAAACCAACGGAAAGTCATCTATGCTAAATTTATTTCTTACGCGTTTAAAGGCTCTAGTGAATGTTTCGTGGGTTAACTGGGCACCGGCTCTCTTGAGTGCTGAAATAACTAGGCGACCAACAACATAGCCCTCTAAGGAAACTAGACCGACCCTATTCTTATATTTTGATGCCTGCATAGCTCGTTGATAATTTTGTGTTAGAGGTGTTTTAGCATTGTGAGGAAAGGGCACAACTTGTGTGACAAAGACACGTGCTTTATCATTTTTTAATTCGGCTGCAAGAGCCGATGCTCCGACAAAAGAAACAGATAAAAAGACGGTGGAGTTCATTTTTAACTTTTGGGCCCATTTGATAAAGGTTGCTGCTGGCGCGTAGGATCCAATAATAATGATAGCTTGAGGGCGCCCTTTT
Organism: Bacteriovoracaceae bacterium; assembly: GCA_965206965.1. Taxonomy (GTDB): domain Bacteria; phylum Bdellovibrionota; class Bacteriovoracia; order Bacteriovoracales; family Bacteriovoracaceae; genus CBDBLK01. The sequence goes on from OZ242254.1 coordinate 2,189,595, forward strand.
TTAATGTCTAGTAGAGCTGTTTTAATAGCTGTTGTGTTTCTTACATACGTTCCTAGTGAAACAATTTGAACCTCTTTGAGGGATTTTACGGCTTGGCGAACTCCATTGAGGCCATCGAGTCCGTAGGAGTCATTTTGGTAGAGAATTCCTATTCGGCGAATATTGAGATCTTTTTTGAGTCGCAAAACCATTTCATGAGTTTCTTGGGAATAAGAGGCTCGCACATTAATCACGGTATTGGGGTAAGACTCCCTTAAGAAGGAAGCTCCCGTGAAGGGGCCTATATAAAGTAATGGTGTTTTAGCGACGATAGGGACGACGGCTTTTGAGGTGGGGGTTCCTACGCCTCCGACGAGGGCAAAGACTTTGTCTCGGTTGATCAATTGGTGAATGTTTTTAATAGCAATTTCTGATTCGTAGCCGTCATCTCGCGTTATGAGTTTTAACTGACGTCCGAATACACCGCCTTTTTGGTTAGCTTCTTCAAAAGCCGCTAATAGGCCTGCTTGCATATTGAGGCCAAGGTCTTTTGCAACTCCTGTTAGGGCTGCTGATTGGCCAAAAGCAATTTCTTTTTCAGTGACTCCCTGTAGAGGAAAACTTGTGCCTTTGGCTAAAGAGCTGGAGAAGAATAAAGTCCAAGCTAAGGCTGTGCAGATTCCAAGTGAAGTAAAAATCTTGTTTTTCATCATTATTTTTATTTGGGTTCATACCTTAAAGAAAGGTAGGTTAGGTCATCAAATTGAGAAGTGCCGCGAGAAAAATCGAGGACTTTTTTATAGATATTATCGTTGAGTGAAGGAAGGTCACTTTGGGATTCAGAAATGAGTTCTTCTAAAAGGCGAGAGGTCCCAAACTCCTCTCCTCGTGGATTGATGGCTTCAGTGACTCCATCTGTGTAGATAAAGAGGGTGTCTTGAGGTTCTAAGATAATCGTCTTTTCTTCAAATTTTTCTGATTCAGAAATTCCTAGGGGGAGCCCTCCTGTTAAGGGAAGACTGTCACATTGGCTATTGGTACGCATTAGAAAGGGGGGGAGGTGGCCTGCATTCGTGTAGTTGAGTTCTCCCGTCTCAGTATTTAATATTCCGTAGAATAGAGTCGCGAACATACAGTTCTCATTATTTTTAGAACATTTTTCATTAACTTGGGTTATGAGTTTACCTGCTGATGTGTGTAAAGCTGACGATGTGTTTCTCAGTAAGGTTTGGTTAACCATTGCAAATAAAGCTGCAGGTACACCTTTGCCAGAGACATCTCCTACTAAGAAGGCAATATGCTTTGAATCTAATTTAAAAAAATCGTAAAAGTCGCCCCCTACTTCTTTGGCGGGGACCATGATTGCTTGAACTTCACAGCTGTTGTGGACATTAAACTCTTTGGGCAGAATAGATTGTTGAATCTTGTGGGCCAGATTGAGTTCTTTTTTGAGCACTAAGAGGTCGTCGCGGGAGCGTAGAGCATCTCGCATTTCACTAAGATTGTTAAAGCTTCTTTGGATAGTAATTTCCATATCTTGAAAATTAATGGGCTTAGTGATGAAGTCAAAAGCGCCATTGTTCATAGCTGAGCGAATATTCTCAATATCACTATAGGCGGAAACCATAATTGTTCGGAGATCAAATTTTTCTTCGCGGATTTTTTGCAGAAGTGTTAGACCGTCCATTTTGGGCATATTGATGTCGGAGAGAACAATATCAATTTCTGGATTGTTTTTGAGTGTTTCCAATGCCTCTTCACCATCGCGGCTGAAGGTAAGTTCCCACTCTTCTCGATGAACTTTACGACGAAATTTTTGAGTGATGAGGGTTTCAACATCTAGCTCATCGTCAACGACCAAAATTCTAATCATGGTTACCTCTTAAACTTGCGTTAAAGTGCTTACTTTCGGGTTTTTTTATACGTTTGTTTGTACTTGATTTTATTTGAAAGCATAAAGTGAGAGGTTCCTTTTTTTACCTCTTGAGGAAGTTTTGCGGTCTTTAACAACTTCGCTATTCTTGAGACTTAACCATTTATGATCTTCTGTTAAATATCGAAAATCAGTATTAAAGTAATTTTCTCTTGGGAAAAAATGCCATATAAAGGGTGAGAAAGCAAATTGAACTGTTGATGATTTGCGAAAATCAGGCTCTTCCTTTGATTGATTTTTTGGAGTCAAAGCCATGTCGTCAAAACTTTTGCCTAGACTGGGCGTGAATATTGATCATGTCGCTACTTTGCGACAAGCTCGCGGAGAGAATTATCCCTCCGTTGTTGAAGCGGCTCAGTTGGCTCTGGCCAATGGAGCGGATCAAATCACCATTCATTTGAGAGAGGATCGGCGCCATATTCAGGACACAGATGTGGTGGTTGTTCAGTTGGTAACTCAACGCTTTAATAAACCTCTCAACTTGGAAATGGGCTGTGGTTCTGAAATTGTTGATATAGCTTTAGCTACATCTCCCGACTGGGTGTGTTTAGTTCCTGAAAAGCGAGAAGAGAAAACGACCGAGGGAGGCTTGGACCTTTTAGATAAAGATATTTTTGAAAGAGTTCAAAGAACTTGTATAAAACTTAGAGAAGGAATTAAGGGTTTAAAAATTTCTCTTTTTGTAGAGTGTCAAAGTGAACATCTTAAGCGGTGCTCTTCGGTTCAAGCCGATGCTGTCGAGATTCATACAGGAGATTTTGCCCGAGCGTACTTGAAGGGCGAAGAAACTTCTTATTTTTTTGAGCAGTATAAGGAAGGTTATGAGTTATGCCGTTCTCTAGGTATGAGCTACCACGCCGGCCATGGTCTTACTGATGAGAGCACTCTTGAACTTCTTAAAATGAAACTTTTTGTTGAGTATAATATTGGCCATTGGATAATTTCTCAAAGTGTTTTTGAAGGTTTGGGGAATGTTGTTCGAAGCTTAAAAGAAGAATTTAAACTTTTTCCTTTGGGCTAAAGCGTTTAGGGTTATGAGGCGACTACCACTGTAAAAATGGCTCCGTCTTTAATTACATGGTTGAGGAGGATATATGAGAGTTGTTTCTTCTGAGGAAATGAGACTGATTGAATCTCGGGCTATCAACGAGATGGATTTTCGAGAATCTTTAATTATAGAAAATGTTGGCATGGCCGGAGCTGGCTTTATTGAGTCTCAAGTGCTGGGGGATCTTGAGGTTGACGAGATTCTTTTATTGATAGGGAGAGGGAATAATGGCTCTGATGGCCTCGCCTTGGGGCGTCACTTAGCGAATTGGGGCTATGCTGTTCGTGCTTTCATGCTCTTTGGAATAGAGGAGTGTAGCGAAGAGCTCAAACTTCAAGCAAGGTTGGCACGCTCTTTTGGTGTGAAAATTAACGAAGTGACGAGTACCGAGCAAATTGTTTCCTACTTTGTTCAGTCTTCTGGAAATCATTTGGTTATAGATGCCATTTTGGGGTTAGGCCTCAGGCTTCCTTTATCCAATTATCTTTTTGAAGTGGTGAACACAGTTAATGACCACAGTGATATCACTGTTTCTATTGATATTCCCACGGGGATTTGTAGTGATACAGGCGCTATGAGTGGGAATGCTATTGAAGCAGACTATACTCTGACAGTCGGCTTACCTAAAACGGGTCTTTTTTTGGGGAAAGGAGTCAAAAATGTCGGAGAAATCGTTGTCTTGGATGGAGGCTTTCCTCGTTCTTTGTTGGAGGGAGGGGATAAGTATTTATTGACGAGTGAATCGGTCTGCGGTCTTTATGGAGGGCGTAGTAAGTGGGCTCATAAAAATTCTTTTGGACACACTTTGGTTGTTGGTGGCTCTCCTGGTTTGACAGGGGCTTTAATTATGGCTTCGAAAGCTGCTTTGAAGGTGGGAACGGGACTTGTGACGGCGAGCACTTGGGAGGAGTCTTACCCTGAGTTATCCAGCCGTTTGATTCCAGAAATTATGATGGGTTTAATTCCCACTCAGGAAGGGGATGTCGAGGAAATTATTAAAAACCTTGAGCGTTGGGACTCCATTGTTGTGGGTCCAGGACTTGGTCGCACTGAAAAGAGTCGGCAGGCTTTGATGGAGATCTTGAATCATTTTGCTGGACCGGTCGTTATTGATGCTGATGCGATTAGAGTTCTTAAACTTAAAGAAGATGCTCATATAGTGGCTCAAAGAAAATGGCCAACAGTTTTTACTCCTCATATGGGAGAGTTTGCCCATTTTGTAGGTGTAGAAACAAGTCAATTGTTAGAAAGACCTCTCGATTATCTCAAAGAGATTGTTGACCAATGCAATTGCTGTTTTGTGATGAAAGGATCGAGTACCTATGTGGGTTTTCCTAACGGTAAAACTTATATTAATCATTTTCCAAACGATGGAATGGCATCGGGAGGTTCTGGGGATGTTCTTTCGGGTATTCTTGGTGGGCTGCTTGCTCAATATCCTATGGAGGTTAAAACTTCTTCGATGTTTGCTGATCGATCGGTTGTTTTCAATTCCATTTTACTTGGTGTCATCACTCATACTTTAGCTGGCAAGCACGCTGTCGAGAAATTAGGGGCAAGGGCCATGACTGCAGGAAATATCATAGAACATCTTTCAGATGCTTTTTTTGAAATTGAAGGCCAGACTGAAAAATTGTAAACTTCGAACTCAATAGAGAGGGGAGCCCCTACTACGTGCCGTTAGTTTTTTATTCAGGGAGAGAGTTATTGAGTGAAATCAGGTGTTGGAAAAAAGTTTTTGTTAATGATCTGGAGTCTGTTGTCTATGAGCTTAAAGAGTGTATAGACGTGCCCTCTATGATCGTTTTATCTGGTCCTTTGGGTTCAGGTAAGACCACTTTTGTTCAGACTTTTGTTAAAGTGATCAATGCCAGGAGTGAGGGTGGAGGGGGGCGAGTTTTAAGTCCTACTTATTCCCTCATTAATGAAGTTGGCTCTGTTGTTCACGCTGATTTTTATCGTTTAAAGAATGAAGATGAAATTGTTCATTTAGAGATTCCTCTCTATTTAGAGGGAAAAGATTATTTTTTAGTGGAGTGGGGAGAAGCTTACCTCCACTCTTTAAGAGAGCAGGTTGGCAGTGACTTTTCTTATTATCAGCTGAAGATTGAGGTTGGTGAGTTTCAAGAGAATTCTTTTCGTCATTTTTCTCTCCATAAAATTGAGGCTTAAGTCCTAATTTAGACACCCTTATGTTGTCGGCTATTGTTTTTTCAATTTTTATAATGCAATTTGTTAATTCTTGCAAACCTGGGAGGGTCTATTAAAACTGGGTGTTCCAATGGATTCAAATAACTGACGCTGTTTTGTAAACTATTATTAGAAAATTAAGCAAATTTTGTTTTGAAATCGAGTTGACGGCAATGAAAATTCACTGTCATAATATTCGGGAAGCTTGATCGGCATGGTTGTCTTTTTTGACAATTTTGAGAGGATTAGAGCTTCAATTATTTGAAAAAAGGTTGATAAAGGACCATAACGCTTTTTTGCACGACAATTGTTTCTACGATAAGACTTAACCACGCTTTAAAGAGCTTTATTGGATTTATGGAGGAAGACCAATGAGACTAACATCAAAAGGACGTTACGCAGTAAGGGCTATGCTTGATCTCACTATGCACAGCAGTGGGAACCCTGTTCGTTTACAGGAGATTTCAACTCGCCAAAACATCAGCTTACACTACTTGGAGCAACTTTTTAGAAAGTTGAGAAACGGACAGGCCGTTAAATCTGTTCGTGGACCGGGAGGGGGCTACGTTTTGGCTCGCTCAATGGATCACATTACTATTAAAGATGTTCTTGATTGTGTTGGTGAAAATATCAACCCTGCTAAGGATATTTTGGGAAGTGAAGCTGAAACGTCGAGTACTGTTGAATTCTATCTGAGCAAAAACTATTTTCAAAACCTCGGTATGATTATGAGAGAGTATCTTTCGACAACTTCTCTCGGTGATCTTGCCCGTAAGGCTAATGAAGTTGAAGCTGAGATTCGCGTAGCTGAAAACACAGCTGCTCCTGAGCCCACTAGTACTACTACTGAGGCAACGGAGTTGGGTTCGGCTACTCGAAACCCCATTGAAGAAATTAATCAGTAATTGACCCTACTTTAGTAACTGTAAAAAAGCTGGCTTTTTGCCAGCTTTTTTTATGGAAGTTATTAATAATGGGGTGTTCTTGACAGCGATTTTTGCCAAAGAGATAATTCTTTCCCATGATTGGGTTAGCGGGCTCCTTTGCTTCCATTGCTGGTAACGAAGAGAGTAAATTTAAAACATTAGCAGAGGAACTCCTTGTTTCTTCTGTTTCTCGGTGGCATGCCCAAGATAATCTGACCCTTTTTATCAGAGGGCAAATAACCAGGGTTTTGGGTAGCGGTTTTGAGCAAAAGCTGGAACCAAAAAACTACCCTGCTTTAGTTGCTAATTACTATCAGAAGTATGGCCAAGAGTTTTACCAATTTTTAGATGGTCCCTTTTTTATTCTATTATGGGATCGGCAAGCCAAAAAACTTTGTTTGTGCAACAATCGTCATCAATGCTCCAATCTCTATTACTATGAGCGGGGAGATGGTTTTCTCTTTGCCCACTCTTTGACCGATCTCTTGAAGTATATACCGGAAAAAAAACCTTTTACTCCCAGTATTTTGAGTTTTGTTTCCAACGGTTTTACCTATTCGGATCAAACACAGATTGCTGGAGTTAGAAAACTTTTACCATCATTTGGCTTGGTTTGGGAAAATCATCAACTTAGTTTGATTAATCATTGGGAAGGGGAGCTCCAATTTAATCGTCAGGCTTTTGATAATTTAGAAAAACACTTAGATCGCTATGAACTAACTTATCGTGATGTTGTTAGTTCCTACTTGGAACAAAAGCATCCAAGAGAACTGGGATGTCTTTTGAGTGGAGGGCATGACACTAGCTTTGCTGTTATTCAGGCTAACAAAGTTTTTTCTAGGCCACTTCACACTTTTACAGTTACATTTCCCAATTGGGCTTTCAATGAAGAGCGATATGCGAAAAATATAGCGGAGAAGTTTGGTTGCCATTTTCATCCAGTGCCTTTTACTGCCGATAAAATGGACAAAGTGATTTCTATGATACGGGCGGTAGAGGAGCCTGTAGTGGGGGTGGCTCTTCCTTTGCAAATCTTGGCGGAAGAGGCCTCTCAACATGTTGATGTCCTTTTGGGAGGAGATGGCGGGGATACCATTTGGGGAGAGTATTATCCAGTTGCCGAATACCACCGCTACGTTAAGTACCTTCCTCTTCGTTGGCGAAAGAGCCTTTACCAGATGGCCAAGGGGTTAGTTCGTTTTACCGATTGGGAACGCTTTTGGGAATTAGAACATGTGGCAAGTCTTTTTGCTCAGCCGAACTATCATGATCAATTTATGCGTAAATTGTGCACTTATCGTCACTTTACTGATAGCTTTCAGAGTCAGCTATTCGTCCCAGAGTTTTATGGCCAAGGTGAGATGGCTCGTAGTGTTTTAGAAGTTCCTTTTACCAATGAAAAGTTTCGCGAAAGTTTAATTGAAGGCAAGCTTTTTAATGCTTTTTACAATTATATGGGTTTCTCACAAACAAAAATTATGGAAAATAGTGGGATGTCCTTTTTTATGCCCACGGTACAAAAGCCCGTTTTAGATTTTATTTGTAAACTTCCTTATCAATGGGTCAATGGGGGGACGACATTTCATCGGTTGGTGAATAGCAAGTCGGTCAATCGACGATTTCACAAGAAGGCTTTGGCTCGTTATTTAAAGAGTGAAGAAATTTACAACCGAAGCTTCGATATTCCGTGGTATAACATCCTTAAACCTCGGCATGATATTTTGTCCGTGTTAAAGCGCTCTTTATTGAAACGTGGTTGGTATAGGGAATCTACATTGAATCAAATATGGAAAGAGTTTCAGTATCAATCGGTGAAGGATTATGAGCTTTTAGAATTGAAGCACCATGGTTATCGCATTTTTACTTTGCTGAGTCTCGAAGTTTGGTCACGTATGTATCTTGATGGTAAAATATCGGAATCAACTGATATACCTCTAATCGATTTTTTAAATGATTGAGACAAAAGTAGCAGTTATTGGTCTTGGTGTAGTTGGGCTTGTTAGTGCTCTACGTCTGTGTGAAAAAGGCCACCGTGTGATTGGGATTGATCAATCTGACGACTTGAAAAATCGTCTTAGAGAGGGAGAGCTAGCTTTTTATGAGCCTGATTTAGAGCCCATTTTACAAAAACATATCCACAAACAGCTCACTCTTGGTCATTATACTGATATTGAAGCAGTTGATGTTGTGATCGTTTGTGTGGGCACTCCGATTCGAGAAAATGGCAAGATTGATTTGTCTTATCTTAGGGCCGCTGTTAGTGAAATTAAAAAGGGGAAGGTGAAGTCTATTGTGCTTCGTTCGACAGTTCCTCCTGGAACAACGGAGTCTTTTTTCGAGGATGAGCTCAAATCTTGGCCACTGGTGTATTGCCCAGAGTTTTTGCGACAGGGCCAAGCGTGGAAGGATAGTCAAAAACCAAGTCTCAAGATTTATGCCACGTTGGGAACCGAAGGTGAGTGGTTTGAGTCCCTTTTTTCTGGGGGTGGGACTTGGAACAAGGTGGGGGTGAAGACCGCTGAGTACATCAAGTATATGAATAATAGCTTTCACGCTTTAAAAGTTGTTTTTGCTAATGAAATGGGGGCGCTGGGAGCTGGGTTGGGGGTAGATATGGAAGAGTGTTATCACTTGTTTACTTCTGATCGAACTTTGAATATTTCCGAAAAGTACCTGCGTCCTGGAGCACCGTATGGAGGGGCTTGCCTCTCTAAGGATTTAGCGGCTGTTAGTGAATTGATGGAAAAAAAGGCCATCTCTGCACCCCTCATCAAAGCGATTGAAATAAGCAATCAATCTCACCATAATAGAATTTTAAATCAATTAGAGATGGAGCCAGGGGTTTGTGGTTTTGTTGGGTTGTGGAGTCGAAAACCTGGTGACTTTCGAAAAGATTCCATTTTTGCTTTGGCTGGGCGAGTACGGGATGGCCGTGCTTGGTTCCCTAATATCAGTTCATTAGACATAGCTCCTTTACAGTTGGTAAATTCTTTTGATGAACTTTTAAAGGTAAGCTCTAAGCTTGTCATCGCTATGCCTGAGATTGATGATAATTTTTGGGAGAAAATAATTTCTTCAGGAATAAAAGTTTTTGTTTTTGATCTTGAACAAGTCCCTATGAATTTTCGACGAGAATTTAAATTTCACGTTTTAATGGGTAAGGCTTAATATTGAACTCTGTCGCTTTTGTCATTCCTACTAAAAATGAAGAAAAAACTTTGTCTCAAGTTTTGGAGGCCACTAGAGAAGAGTGTTCAAAGTTGGGTATATCGATTGAGAAAATATTTATCGCGGATGATTCTCGGGATCAGACACGAGTGATCGCAAAAAGAGAAGGAGTCGAGGTTGTCTCTGGTGGTGGTTACGGTTTAGGGGAAGCTATGTTTCGGGGTTTAAAGCGAGCGGCTATGACTCAGGCGGATTATATTGTTTCCATCGATGCTGATGGGCAGACTAACCTTAGAGAGTTGGCTTCTATCTTACATCCTCTTCAAGAAGGGGTTGCTGATTTAGTTCTCTCTTCACGTTGTTTAAAGGCTGGACTGGTCAAATACAGATACCCTTTGATTAATGCCTTTGGCAGGTGGATTTTAATTCGACTTCTTCGGTGGGGTACGGGGTTAGCGTTAACGGATTCCCACGGTGGTTTAAGGGCAATGGTTCGCCCTGTCGCTGAGGAATTAGAAATGATAGGTATATACACTTATGTTCAAGAGACCATTTTTGATGCTCACCAAAAGGGGTATCGAATTGTTGAAGTCCCTGGTGAATGGTTTCCTCGAGAGGGGAAATCTCGCGTTTTAGTTTCTATTCCCAAGTATATTTTTTATACCCTTCCCGTTATTATCGTTCGGTGTGGTTATCACATGACTCACTTTCTTCCCCTCTTTCTATTGTTGATAATATTGGGTGTCTCTTTGCTCATTGTTTCTCTGGGGGGATGGGCAGAAGCAACCAGAGAGATTTTCATTATTGCTGGGGAAATGTTTTCTCTTGTTGGCTTTTTTGGAGTGGGAAGCATGGTGATGCTGGAACTCTTTTTAACGGGCTTGCGGCACGCGCGCCATGGCCGTTGAAAAGGAAACTCCTTATTTAGCAGTTGTCCTCAAGTCTATTCCTAGGCTTCTTTCCCTGCAAGATCGGCGTTTGTTGAGTCCTAGCTACGGTTGTTTTGATAAAAATTTCTGGCATTTCAAAACTAGTGATTTTGCCAATGCCGCCGCCCAGATGGGCAGTGAGGCGCTGGCTCGACTTTGGGCCTGGCCAGCTCAGGGAAATCCCTATTTTGCTAACCCCCGTCTTCGGGATTGGGCCAAACAGGGCCTTTTGTATTTGACCACACTTCAAAAGAGAGATGGCTCTTTTGATGAATGGTATCCCAACGAACGAGGTTGGGCTGGTCCAACGGGTTATGTTTTGCACAGTCTAGTGTCTGGTTATCAAATTTTATCTGAAGAGTGGGAGGAACTAGAGCGAGAGAGAATTCTAACGGCTATTCGTCAAGCAGCTGAGCACCTTAAGCGGCGTGATGAAGGGCATGTTCTGGCCAATCACTTTGCTGTGACTTTAATGGCTCTCTACGATGCTTGGGAGGTTCTCGGTGAAGATTGGATTTGGCAAGCCTATCACTACTGGTGGAGCCAGTTTGAGAATCATGTATGTAGCGAAGGGTGGTCCCTTGAGTACGATGGGGTCGATTTGGGCTACAATTTGGCGACTCTAGGATTTTTAGGGCGCATTCATGCTCGCCATCAATTTACAGAAATAGAAAATTACTGCCAAAAAAGTTTTCAATTTTTGAGCTATTTTTGTTGGCCGGATAAAAACTTTGGTGGGCGAATTGGTGTTCGAGGAACTTCTCATATTTATCCCTTTGCCCTTAATTATTGGGCCAATTTTTTTCCTGAAGCTCGTTCCATGGCGAATTGGCTTCTCTCTTCCTCGGAAGATTTGCCTTTAGGGCCGGAAATTCAGGATGATCGCTATCTGGTTTATCGTTTGAGTGATTATATTGAAGCTGGTCAAATCGAGAAAAATTGGGAGGAGGTAGGGCCCCTTCCCTTTGCTCGTCAAGGATGCTGGACTCATCATTTTTCAGAAGCTGGTTTATATATTCGGAAGTCTCCTAAGTATTATTTTGTGAGCAATTTACGACGCGGAGGAGCTTTTCTTCTCTATCATTTAGGGAAGAGCGAATTGGTGTTAGCCGATGCTGGAGTTGTGGGGAGGGTGGATTCTAAAAGTTTAAAAGTATTGAGCAGTCAGACCTCTAATGTTAAATGGAAGATCGAAATAGAGGAAAAGAGTTGTTCAACAGAGGGACCTCTTGTGAAAGTGAGGAGTCAATGTTTTAACCCCTTCTCCTTTCTTCTTTTTCGCAGCTTTATTCTTTTTTTTGGAAGTTTTGGCTTTTTGAGTTATTGGGCTAAAATTTTGATTCGCAAACTTTTAATTGTTGGTGAACGAGCGATGAGAAAAACTCATTTTAAGCGCCAATTTTCTTTTGAAGAAAATCGAGTTTATGTGGAAGATAAAGTGATGGCTCCCAAGGGGAATTTTTATACAGGATTTGATTTTTCTGTTCGCTATGTTCCCCAGTCCCAATACTTTCAAGAGCACGAACTTTTTATAGAGCCAAAGTGCTTGAAAGAAATGCCTGAAGGGTACCAATTGAAACGTGAGTGGGATTTTTGAATGTGTGGGATTGGTGGAGTTTTTCATTTTTCTGGTCAAGAAGTAGAGACCCAGAGTTTAGAAAAAATGAATCAATTTATGCAGCATCGCGGACCCGGTGGGGAGGGCATTTTTAGAGATTCATTCTTAGGGTTGTGTCATCGCCGTCTCAAAATTATTGACCTTGATGACCGGGCTCAACAGCCGATGGAAAGTTCTGACGGGCGTTTTGTGATGACTTATAATGGGGAGTGCTATAATTATCGAGAGATCAAACATCAGCTAGCAAGGGAAGGTTTCACCTTTCGAACGGAGAGTGATACGGAAGTTGTATTGATGGCTTTTGCTCATTGGGGAAAGGAAGCTTTTACTAAATTTAATGGGATGTTTGCCCTGGCCATTTGGGACCGAAGGGAAAAAGTATTGACATTGGCCCGTGACCGCTTTGGTATTAAGCCTCTTTATTTTTATCAGGATCAAAAAAGTTTTCTTTTTGCCTCGGAGATTAAGCCACTATTGGCAGTTGGTGTTGGCTTTTCTTTGGATTTTTCTCAGCTTTACGATTTTTTTACACTTCGTTATGTTCCCTCTGCAAAAACTCTTTTTCGTGGAGTAGAAGCTCTAAAACCAGCACATTGGATGGAAATCAGTGGAGTGGGAATTCAAGAGGGTTCTTATTGGCAGTGGGAACAGGTTGAACCTAGACGAAAACTGGAGCCCGAGCATTTGCATAGTTTGCTTTCTTCTGCCGTAAAGTACCGCTTGCGTGCCGATGTTCCTCTCGGAAGTTTTCTTTCAGGAGGGATTGATTCCGCCTCTATCGCTGAATTGATTCACGCTTGTGGATTGAGTGTTGACACTTTCACTTTTGATGTCCAGGGGAGACTAAGCGAAGTTGAACAGGCTAAAGAGATAGCCTCCCTCTATAATCATCACTCTTATCAAGTCACCGAATTTGGTTTAGACAATTTGGAAAAAGTTATTTGGCACTTGGAAGAGCCCATTGGAGATAGCATTCTTCTCCCCACCTACTCTTTAGCTTATGGAGCGGCTAAACGTGTAAAAGTGGTGCTTAGTGGTGAGGGGGCGGATGAAATTTTTAACGGCTATGCTCATCACGGGGTTTTGTATTGGCTCTATCGGCTTCGCAAATTGAAAAATGGTGCTGCTTTTCTTGGAAAGTTTTTTCCAGCAGAGCTTTTAAATAAGCTCCACCCCTATCCGCAGAACTTAGACCAAAGTTCTCTCGATAAAGTTTTAAAGAGTGCTGTTTCTTTTAATGGAAGCATGGCTTCTTGTCGAGATTTTGTGCGCTTGTTTGACCATGCGGAGTTGGCTTCCTATCTCCACCCCGATAGGGCCAAAGACTTGAGCGCGACTTCTTACCCTGAACCTCATTTGCCTTTTCTCAATGCCCTGACAAAACTCGATTTTGATGGTTGGAATAATAAGTACACTTTGCACCGGCTCGACCGCTTAACCATGGCTCACTCTTTGGAAGCCAGAGTTCCCTTTTTGGACCACCGCCTTGTCGAGTACGTTTTGAGCTTGCGAGACTCTGATCGCTTGGGGTTGGGGATTCAAAAAAAGGCTTTGCGGAAAGCGATGACCCATGGTCACCTCCCCAAAGTTTTATGCCGTAGAAAGAAGCGCGCTTTTCATCTACCTTTTGATGGAGAGCGTCGAATCTTCTTCCAGCGCAAGCTTGAAGCCATTTTTGATCGAGATTGTTTGAATCGAAGTGAGTTGTGGGACTCAAAGAAAATGCTAGGTTTGATTCAAAAGGCGGGACGGCGTACTTTTGTTGAAGATAAAAAATTGTATTGTTTTTTAGTTTTAGAGCTTTGGTATCGCATCTTTAGCACGGGGAGATGGCGAAATGGATACAGCTAATTTATGGGTAGCAATTTGTTCTCTTTTTGTATTTCTCATGATTGGAGGAATTGGTTTGCTCTATGCAGGAGGTAGTCGTTTTAAAAATGCCACTTCTGTTTTGGTACACGTCCTCGTCGTCTGCAGTATAGGAACTTTACTGTGGTATGGAATCGGTTTTAGTCTGACCTTCTCACCGGGAAGCTCTTCCTTTATTGGGGGATATCAGTTTTTTTTACATCGAGTGCTTCCTCAAAGACTGGAGGGTTTTACTGGGGAGCCTTTACTCTATAGTGTTTTTCAACTCTTTTTTTGCCTAGTGGCTACTGTCATCCCTCTTGGGGCCATCGCCGAGCGAGTTTCTTTAAAGGCAATTTTAGGGTATGCCTTTTTCTTTCCCCTCTTTATCTATTACCCTGTGGCTCATTGGGTTTGGGGACCTGAGGGGTGGATCGCTTCTCTTGGTGCAGTCGACTTTGCTGGGGGACTTGTGGTGCATGTCAGCTCTGGTTTCAGTGCTTTGGCCTTAGTCATCGTTTTGGGACGCCGAAGGGACTTCTTTGATTTGCGTCGCCCTCATAGCACTTCTCTAATTTTTTTGGGGACCCTTTTACTCTGTTGTGGTTGGTTGTGCTTTAATGCTGGTTCGGCTTTAACTCTCAATCGAGTGGCCCTTCAAGCTTTTTTTAACACTATTTTGGCCTTGAATGCGGCAGCTTTAGTGTGGGGTGTTCTACAGTTTTTGCACCCCCCTAACCGACTTAATCTCTTGGGGATTTGCTATGGAATGGTTTGTGGACTGGTAGCGATTACCCCTGGGGCAGGGACAATGCCTTTAGACAGTGCTGTTTTGACAGGAGGACTAGCTTCGCTGGTTAGTTTTTATGGAGCGCGGGCCTTAAGAAATATTTTTCGTGTTGACGACGTTCACGAAGTGTTTGTCTCCCATGGTTTGGCGGGTGTTCTCGGGGCTTTGTTAACCGCTGTGTGGTTTCGGGAACAGGCTTTTTCTTGGACTCTATTGAAGGCTAATGGGGTGGCGACATTGGTGGTTGCCCTTTACAGTTTTTTCTCTAGTTTTCTCTTTGCTTGGGGAATGCGCTATCTGGGAGGATTCAGAGTTTCTCAAGCGATGGAAGAACGTGGGCTTGATCTTGTTCAACATGGAGAGGTGGCTATCAATTTAGATTCTTGATGATTGAAAAAGAGGTTTTTCAAGGAATCGCTTTTAGTTTTTGTTCTAAAAATTTGATATAATGAGGTACTCCCTGCCAGGCAATGTCTCTTTCTTGAAATGTTCCATACTTGTCGTCATCGTTTCGTTTTAAGCTTTTTAATCTATTGATATAAAGTTGGGCTTTTTGTTTTTCTTTTTTCTCGATAGAGTTCTCTGCTAAATAAGCGAGAAGGGGGAAGGTCGATTCAGCAAGTTCTTTGGGGAGCATTTTGATGATTTGATTAGCTAAATCGCTTTCGGAATATTTATCAAAATAATGAGAGGTAAGCTTAATTAAGACAAAGCCCTGGCCACTGATAATTTTTTCAAACCCAGGATATTGGAGGGCCTTTTTGGCTTCAGGGGATTGGAGCATTTTTTCTATTGGATGGTAGCCATATTTGGTAAAAAGGATAGCTCTATTTTGAATATTTGGGTTCTTTAAAGCAAACTGTGGTTTCCAAATGAGAAGGTATTTGAACAGTTTGTTGCGAGTTTTTCTAAAGCCTGGATCGATTATTTGCAGCTGCTGCTTAGTTTTACTGTTTTGATAGTAGCGTATTTCTTCACTCGGTGGTGGTATCACAGGGGCAGTAGGAACTAAAGGTACTGGTTGGATTAAGGTATAGTTGAGCCAATTATTAATTTCGTTAGCTAATTTTTTAGAATCAAGTCGGTATTGTGTCATTGCTTTAATTTCTTGATTGTACGATTTGAGGTAATGAGGACCGTATTTAGTGAGAAAAAATGCAATAGTGAAAATGCTAAAAGCACGTGTGACAAAAGATGCAGAGTGATGGTTCCATGAAGTAGCAGAGAGAAAGAGGAAAAGGCAAACAACGGCATAGAGAATATAATATTTTGTAAAAAGAGGCCAATGCACAAAGCTTTTAAAAATTATTTCAAAAACAAGAGGGAACATAAAGTAAAAAAAGAGGAAGCTAATCTCGAAGGAAAAGATAGTTTTCTTTATTGAGTAATATTTTGAAATGATAAATTTTAAAAAAAAGAGAAAGACGATCATAAGGGGAAAGAAAAGAATTTGCATAATGGATTGTTTGGTACTCTGTATTGCTCCCCAAACTGAAAAGTAATTGATAAGATCTTGCCAGCTAATAGTTTTGATTATCTGAGGTATTTTCGCAAAAGGCGATGTATAAAACTGTTCGACTTTATGAGAGTCCACGATAATCACAAATATGAAGGGAGAGAGAATAAAGAAGATAGTGAGTCCTATACTTAATAAATTTTTAGCTTTTTTGTGTGAACTAGTAATAAGATTTTCTATGATAAGAGCTAGAAGGAGGACAAAGCCAATGATGAGGGGTTGCAGTCCAATTGTGCAGCTCCATACACAGCCACTTAGTATGAGCATGTGGCGATTTCTTTGATTATTTTTTTGTAAAAACTCTAAGAGAAAAAAGAGAAAGAAACATAGAGTGAAGAAGGCGACAGATTGAGGGCGAGCTTCAGTTGCGTAGAAAAAGAGATGAGGGTTAAAATTTAGCAAAAAAGTGCCAAAAATGGCTAAAAACCAAGAACGGGTTTTGGACAGAGTTAGAATGAAAAAGAGCAAAATGGCGAGGGATGAAAATATTGTGGCGTGAATGCGTAGTCCAATAGGGGTATAGGGATAAAAGTGAAGAGAGAAATTGGCTAAAAAATAATCGATAGGTGGTTGTTGTTGATGTGAGGCTTGGTGGACAAGGTTAGGTTGTTTAACTTTCATCACTGTAGGAATATGCTGATAGACTTCATCGTACCAGACGCTATTGTAATCAATCCATTGGAGGCGTTGGATGATTAGAGCTCCTAGCAAGGCAAGGAAGAAGATTATTAGGGTAAGGGAAATAAGAGTTTTCCTTTTAATAAGAGAAATAATAGATCGGATTGAGGGAAGCCATTTCCAATTGATATAAAGGGCCATACTTAAGGAGAAGAAGTAGTAAAGGAAGGTCCAGTTAGAAATTTGTGATTCAAGGAAGAGACTTGCGATACTTGCCATAGTGACATAGAGAAGGAAAAGAAAGTGCAATTCACTGAAAATAAAGCGTACTAATTTGGGGTGTAAAAGCAATTTTTTGATCCTTACTTTCTACCGTGTATTGGTTTCAATGAGCTCATTTTTAATATAGATATCAACGACGTTAGTTCCATCCTTTCTTGGGAAAGATTTACTTAATTTGTATGCTGATTTATTCTTGGAAAGTTTTTTTAAATCATCGATGGCAAAATTATCCATATAAAGAGGTATGATGATAATGTCGGGATTTCCCAGTTGTGTACTTCCTGGGGCACCACCGTGCCATCGGATTTGATTTCCTTCCTTAACAAAACCAAGATAAGAGTCGTTTAGATAGTTGGATAAAGGGTTTGTGGAAACAATATCAATATCTTTTTTTTGGGTGGGGAGTGTGTGGAGGTATTTTTCGACATTTCTTACTAAAGGGACTTCCTCTTGGAAAAGTCTTAATTCGAAGTCAGGAGAGTTTATTTTACTAATAGAGTTAAAAGTAAAAATCAAACTAAAAGGCAATAAAAGGAAGGGGAGATATTTTTTAAACTCATTTGTTTGGGCCATTATTGCACAAATAATCAAGATCATTGCTGTCGCCGAAAAATAGGTATCTCTTATTTCATTGTCAGCATAAAGCGCAAAAAAGAGGCTATGTCCGATAAAAACAGTGAGAAGAGCTAGAGTCAGTGGGGTGAAAATTTGACGAAATTTTAGAACTATATAAATAAGAATGAGAGGGATAAGTCCTATGATAATAGGGTGTAGTGATTGAAATATGGAGTCTATGTAGAATTCTGTAAAATGATTGTAATCGAGGGTTATGAAGGGTTGAGAGTTTTCTAAACCAATTCTCACCTGTGTGTTGAGCATGAGTTGGTTTTTTTCTAAATAATACCACCCATAAGTTATGAGCAGAAGGATTAGAGGAAATAGTGATGAGGCTAGAGTTTTTTTATCTCTTCTCATAAGACAGCCAGCAGCAACGAAGATGAGAGAAGACTCACGCAAGAAAACGGCAAGTGTGCTAAAAAAGGAGAAGGCTTGGTATCTTTTTTTGTTCAAGAAAAAAAGAGATAAAAAACCACATGCCGCAGCTGTAATTATTGGATGATTAAGGGAATTATGATTTAGAAAATAGGTTTGATTAAAAATAGCCGTTATGGCGAAAAGTGATATTGAAACTGACCATATCTGACTTGATACATGAAAAAGAGCAATGAGAGAAAGCGTTGAGCAGATAAGTCCTATCCAATGAGCGATACCGGGGCTGTATCCGAAAAAAAGATAAACGACTCCATTTAAAAGGTTCCATCCAGGTGGATGCCCAAAAGATATTTCGGTCCACTTTGAGAGAGAAGCAAAGACATTGGGTTTTGCATAATAGTTTTCATCTCCGATAAGAGGGAGCTGGAGGAATTCATATTTTGTGAAAATACAAAAAATAGCAATAAGAACTATTATTAATGGGGTAATAAATTTTTTTATTTTAGGATTTGTTAATTTTTTTTTAATATCTTTCATTTTTTTCTATTTTATCTTCTAAATATTTAATGTAATTGGGCATTCTTTGCCAAGCAGTACTTCTTTGTTTGAATTGCCCAAAATGATTGTCATTACCTCGCTTTAGCTCTTTTAGTTTTTTAATATAATATAGAGCTTTTTGTTTTTCTTTTTTTTGAATGGCTGTTTCTGCTAGATAAGCTAAAAAGGGAAATTTAGACTCTGAAAGTTCTTCAGGAAGCATCTCAATGATTTGATAGGTTAAGTCTTTTATGGTGTATTTATGAAAGTAATGGGAAGTGAGTTTAACTAAAACGAAGCCTTGTCCATTGACTACTTTTTCAAAACCAGGGTGTTGAAGAGCTTTTTTAGTTTTAGGAAATTCGTTCATTTTTTCTACAGAATGGTAGCCAAATTTAGTAAAGAGAAGGACTCTATTTTGAATGTTTAGATTACCTAGAGAAAATTGAGGTTTCCAGATAAGAAGGTATTTAAACTCTTTTTCCCACATCTGTTGAAAACCTTGACCTGAAAATTGAAATTGTGAATTAGCTTTATTTTCTTGATAGTAGTCAACTTCCATGGTTGGAGGGGCGACGTTGAGACCCATAGGGAAAGTTGGTATGTGTTGGATAAGGGTATGACCAGACCAATGCTTAATTTCTTCTGTTAATTTTTTTAAATCTGGTCGATATGAAGATCTTTGTGTGATTTCATAAGTATGCTGTTTTAGATAGTTAGGTCCATATCTCACAAGAAATGTGGTTAGAATGCAAACAACAAAGATGTGTATGAAAAAAGGCTGCGAGCGCTGACTCCAAGAAATAGCAGAAAGAAAGAGAAAGAGGCAGACAACGATGTAAAGGACGTAATACTTTGCAAAAAAGGGCCAGTGGACAAAGCTTTTAAAAACTATCTCAAAGGTGAAAGGAAACATAAAGTGAAAAAAGAGAAAGCTGATTCCAGAAGGAGGTGTGACTTTTCTAAGAGTGTAATGTTTTGAAGCAATGAATCTTAAAAAAAAGAATAGAGCAATAACAAGAGGAAAAAAGAGAATTTGTACGATAGGTCGCTCGTATCCTAGTGTTGATCCCCAAGCAGAAGCATAATGTGTAAGTGTTTCCCAACCAAGAGTTTTAAATGTTTCAACAATACGATAAATGGGTGAGACGTAGAATTTATCAGCTTGATAAGACTCAATGATGGAGGCAAAGAGAAGAGGGCCGTGGATGATAAAAATAGTGAGCCCGATGTTTAATAGATTTTTTGCTTGTTTGCGAGAGCCGATAATAAAGTTTTCTATGCTAAGACTTAGCAATAGGAGAAATCCAATGATGAGGGGTTGTAATCCAATTGTCCAACTCCATATAGTGCCGCTTAATATGAGCATATGGCGGTTTCTTTGATTATTTTTTTGCAAAAACTCTGCAAGAAAAAAAAGGAAGAGGCAGAGAGTGAAGAAGGCGACTGATTGAGGGCGAGCTTCAGTGGCATAAAAAAAGAGTAGTGGGTTAAAATTGAGAAGGAAAGTGCCAAAAGTAGCTAGGAACCAAGATCGTGTTTTGGACAGTGTTAGTATAAAAAAGAGAAGAGTGGCAAGGGAAGAAAAGAGTGTGGCATGAAAACGTAGACCAGTAGGGGTGTGGGGGAAGAAATGAAGAGAGTAATTAGATAAAAAATAATCGATAGGTGGTTGTTGTTGAACAGAAGCCAGGCGAACCAGATTGGGGTGTTCAATGTCTAGTTTAGCAGGTGTGTGTTGATAAGCTTCATCGAACCAGACGCTATTGTAATCGATCCACTGGTATCTTTGGATAACGAGAGCTCCTAGCGAGACAAACAAAAAGATTGCTAGAGCAAATGATGTAAGGGGATTTTTTTTTATAATGGGTGTAATAGATTGCATTTTGGGAAGCCCGTACCAGCTAAAAGGGAGGGCTATGCTTAAGGAGATAAAGTAGTAGATAAAGGCCCAGTCGGGAGTTTGGGGCTCAAGGAAGAGGCTAGTTACGCTAGCTAATGTGAGGTAGAGAAGAAAGAGAAAGAGGAGTCCATTAAATATGAAACGTATTATTTGAGGGTGAGGAGTTAGGTATTTGAAGGAGTCTCTATAGCTAATCAATTTTTTCTCTTCAAAAGGTTTTGATGGTAACGATAAAGTTCAGCTTCGTAAAAAAGCCAAAGACTATTAATTGCTTTGTCTCCAACTAAGTGTTTAACTTTTTTAGAATCTAATTTGTTTTCCCATACATCGTAAACTAAGCGGTAGGAGTATCTTTGGATTTTTTCTTTAACATCTAAGTGGTCAAATCTATCATCGTTCGATTTAT
Source organism: Bacteriovoracaceae bacterium (assembly GCA_965206965.1). Classification (GTDB taxonomy): domain Bacteria; phylum Bdellovibrionota; class Bacteriovoracia; order Bacteriovoracales; family Bacteriovoracaceae; genus CBDBLK01. The sequence goes on from OZ242254.1 coordinate 2,210,279, forward strand.
TGTAAACGCCGAGCATGTGCCCTTGTAGAGCTGCTTTAGAATGGTGATATCCTGCTAAGCATAAGAGGGCGATAACGGGGTAGGCTAAGTATTTGAGTTTTGAGCGCAAAGAGTTTAACAGCAATCCTATCCAGATTGTAAAAAGGAGGGAGAAGGGACAGGACCAATAAAAAGCTCCGTAAAGCAGAGAGCCTCCTCTTCTGGTCAGCAAGCATTGTTGAAAAATAAAGAAAACGAGAAGCGATAGTGCTAGCGAAGGTAGGTAAGGATTAATTTTATTTTTCTTTATTAAACTTATCAAGATGAGAGATAAGAAAATAAAAAAGGTTAAATAGGGTAAATGGTTATCGTAGCTCCAATAGTATCCCATAATGGGTTTTGTAAAGTTCATATGAGAGTTAATGAGAGACAAGATATTATAACTTATTTGTTCAAAGGTTATATGAAGAGATGAATCTTCGTGAAAAACTTCACTAATAAAATTGAATTTGTAATCAAAAAATAACTCTGAGTAGTAGGGTAACAAAATAAAGACAACGATTGAAAAAATAGCGAATAGGGAAGCATTAAGGATAAGGTAAGGGATCAATACTTCTTTTTTGAAAATAGTTTTTCGAAAAATTAGAGGGGTTATCAGAAAGTAGATGTAGAAAAGCTCATCCCAAAATAAAGACATCAAGAGAGTGATAAACCACTTGATGTAAAAATATGGAGGGAGACTCTCTCCTTTTGAGGAGCGTTGGTGGACAATGGAAGCCATGTAGAGATTGATAGCGAGGAAAACCAAAGTCATAGGCTTTCCCGAGTGAAAATACATAGCATGGGTGGAAAGAAAGCCTTGAGTGCAAAGAAGTAAGAAAGTCGAAAGAATTGATATGTTTGTATCGAGTGTGAGATTTCTCATTAACTTGAAGAAATAAAAGGGGAGAAGAGTGAAAGTAAAGAGCCAAGTTAAGGAAAGAAGAGGGTAAAAGGGAATATAATTGAAAAGATAGAGCCTAAGCTTTGTGTCGATGGACCAAACAAACCAGGTGTAGAACCTTGGTCTTGAGGCCCCTCCATCAAAACAGTGGTTAAAAAAAGCCTTAAGATCGCTTAAGGCTAGGTTTGGGCCCTCTCTGAGGGCACATCTGGCAAAATTAGCATAGTACTCAAGGTGAACAAAATAGCTTTCATTATCAATGAGAAGGGAAAAAATTAAGTAAATGGGAATGAGAATCGTGAGGATTAAAAGAGTCGTTTCAATTCTATTTTTTTTGAAATGGGCAATCATTTGAATTCAACTCTGTTTTAAAAGCTAGCATTGCTTAAAAGAGAAGAAAATGCTAGGTTGAGTGTGAATACTCATTAATGTTTCTTTTTAATCATATACAAATTTTTTTATTTTTTCTTTTTTAATTTGAGAGAAAAAAATGTTTTACAAAAAACGCCATTATTTTGATTACAATGCCACTTCGAAGATATCTCCTCGAGTTTTAGATTGGCTAAAAGGAGAGCTTGTTTTTGCTAACCCGTCCAGTGTTCACTCTTCAGGCAAGGCAGTAAAAAGAGAAATTTCTCAAACTAAAGATTTTTTATTTCAAACTTTTGAACTGACTGAAGAGAGATTCCGTCTTTTTTTTCACAGTGGTGCCAGTGAGGGGATCAATACCCTTTTAAAAGGGCATGCCCACTTTTTGAAAGCTCAAAGCCGAGTGATGCATTTGGTTTATTTGGCCACTGACCATAGTTGTATTCACAATTTATCGGAAGACTTGCAGAGAGAAGGGCATTTTGTCACGAAAATCGAGGTGAATTCAAATGGTGATTTTGAAGACCAAAAATTAGAAGAAAGCATTCGTCAGGCGGAAGGGGATGTTTTGGTCAACTATACTTGGGTGAATAATGAAACGGGAGTGGTTCACGATCTTGAGAGAATAGTAAAAATAAAAAAAGCGACGGGATGTCGAGTGCACGTTGATGCCGTTCAAGCAGTCGGTAAGATAGATCGATGGCAAAATCTATCGACCGCGCTAGATGCCTATACTTTTTCAAGCCATAAATTTGGAAGCCTCAAGGGGACTGGATACTCTTTTGTAGGTAGTGAGTTAGAGGTTCGGCCTTATGTTCGTGGAGGAGGTCAGCAAGAGGGACTTCGTTCTGGCACTGAAAATACCCTGGGCATTCTTTCGACAACTTTGGCTTTAGAAGATGTGATAGCTAACTATGATTTTGAGGAGCAAAAGCAGGGAAAGAAGTATATTGAAACAAAACTCTTAGAGTTAATGGGCAAAAAGGGCGAAATTGCGGGATGGCATCATCCTCATCGCAATGGAAATACGATTTATTTTATTCTCTATCAAACAAAAGCTCATACTACTTCGATGGCCTTGGATATGGCCGGCTTTGATGTTTCTAATGGGAGCGCTTGCCGTTCAGGCGCTGTTTTACCAAGCCGTGTCTTAAGGGCTATGGGTTACTCTGATGAATTGGCTAAAAGCGCTATTCGTTTAAGTTTTTCCCACTTTTTTACCCGAGAGAAGGCTAAAGAGATTTGGCCTTCTCTGCAGAAAGTTTTAGCAAAATTTGTTTAAGGTTCTAGGAATCTAAACAATTTTTTGAGCAAAATTTATTCGGCAGAAATTTCTAAATAAACTAGGCCACAGTGAAGGGATTGGATATTGAGGTCTGCTTTAGTATCTGCGTTTCTCACGATGGCAGTAAGTTCTCCGTTGGCGCAGTCGATAGCTTGTTCCAACCTTTTGATACTCAAAGGGTGATAGGATTTTCGAGAGACTTCTAGCACCATGGTGTTAGGTCCGGCCTTAATATCTGAAACATAATATTTTTGAGTGTTGAGGACAAATTCAACAGTTTGGTTTTTGTCCAGTCCCTTGGCTTTATGCTTATTAATCTCAGACTTGAGTTCCTTAACTAACATAGGCTTTTCTCCTCGTTGTTTAATGAGAAATTCATCTCCAAGTTAGCGGGAAATGAGAGCTTTGAGAATCTAAAAACAGCTTGTTGAAGTTAAGACTGTATGCGTTGTAGCGTGGTGCTTTTTACTTAGAGTGGTTTCTTATCGGGACTCTTTTGGACTTTTTGCTTGGATCAAATTGCCTCTGGTGGTGACCTGTCTACAGATTGCTACTAGTTGTAAGTCGCTGACAATTCGATTTTTTTTTAAAAATAGCTTTGGCATAGGGGTTGCAAAAAGTTGATTGAGATAGGTTGGTTTTAAAGGCTGCCTCGGTTTATCGGAACAACTTGTTCATTTCCCAACGTCCCACCTTCCACCAACCTCAATTAGGGAAGTCCGTTGACTTCCGTCAGACACCTTCTTAAACCCTACCACTATTTTGAAAACGAGACTTTTGTTTAACCGAGGCGCCCTTTAGTCTTCGATAGATTCAATATCGATCCCTTTGGAGAGGGTGAGACCGTGAACTTTTTCTTTTTCTTTTTTTATAAAGGGAAACTCGACTGGGGTTAAATTTTCAAACTGGCAATTGTAGGCAATAGTGATTGTCTTGGGGACAAACTTCAGTAAGGAGGTTAGGTAATAGTCTTCTGGAACTTCGCTAAGGGGTTTGGAGGCTTCTTCATCGTCCTCCATTAACTCTTGCATAGGCTTTGAAGATGTATTTTTGACAATTAAGGCCCCTTGAATTTTTTCTCGGGGAATATCACTGGTGAGAGACCAGGAGCCCACATGAAAAAAGTCTAAAAAGAAGGTCGATTTTCCATATTTGAGTTTTCTGGGCAGGGAAATGGACTGAAGAAATTTGCGAGTGCTTGGGTCTTTAGCTTTGCGGGCCAGCTTATCGCTTAGGATACTATCCTCTACCCTAATGAGATAAACACCGCTTTTTTTTGTGCTGCGAAATAAGAAGTATTGAAAAGCTAGGCTAAATAAAGTGAACAATTTTTGCTGGGGGAGATGGATGTGAGGAGCCTCGGTATCGACTAAGGTCTTTACGGATTCATAAAGTACTTGCTTGGGAAGATCTGTGCCTCTCGTATTCATCCAATTAAAAATCTACTGATAGCTTATTGCTTTTGCTTCCGCTGAGTGCTTTCGCATTCAGTACTCCGCTACCTCAAAGAGTGTAAGATAAAATCTGCTTAGGCAAACCTTTCTTGAAAGCTTAATTTTTCCAGTTTATTTACTGGTAATGAAATTGTCTTGTCTACAAAATTTTTCCTCTCAATAAGAGTTGTTCAGTGAGTTTGGGAAAGCCCTGAATGGTTTTCATTTTCGGTTGATTCGGCGTTGACTCATAGTTGTGATCTCCCTTAATATGCGAGCTTGAAAAAGTCTAGCATTTCATATGGTTCAGACAAGGCTTAAAGCTTTGAGATAGGCCCCGCTAAGAGGAGGAAAAATGAAATTAATGGCCAAGACCAGAAATATCGGTATTTCTGCCCACATTGACTCTGGGAAGACCACTTTGACTGAAAGGATCCTCTTTTACTGCGATAAAATCCACAAAATTGAGGATGTTCGCGGTGGTGGCGATGGCGCCAAAATGGATCATATGGAACTAGAAAAAGAAAAGGGAATTACCATTACCTCTGCGGCCACTACCGTTTTTTGGCGAGGTCTTGAGGGAAAAGGGACTTTGTTTGCTGCTGGAATTGATAAGGAAACACGAGTCAATATTATTGATACTCCTGGACACGTTGACTTTACCGTTGAGGTGGAGCGTTCTCTCAGAGTTCTCGATGGAGCCATTTTGGTTCTTTGTTCAGTGGCTGGAGTTCAGTCGCAATCGATTACTGTGGATCGCCAAATGAAGCGCTATCGCGTTCCCCGTTTGGCTTTTCTCAATAAAATGGATCGTATGGGAGCGAATCCTTTTAAAGGGCGTGATGCCTTAGCTGAAAAGTTGGGTCACAATGCGGTTCTTATGCAATGTCCGATTGGAGCAGAGGATGAGTTTAAGGGAGTAGCCGATCTGATAACTCGCAAAGCTTACTATTTTGATGGGGACAATGGAGAAGAGGTTCGCATTGAGGACTGCCCCGCCGAGCTTACAGAGAAAGTGGAGGAGCTGCGGGCTGAAATGATCGACAAAGTTGCTGAATTTGATGATGAAGTGATGGAAAAGTATTTGGAAGGAGAAGAGCCCTCGGAAGAGGAACTCCACAAATGTGTTAAGGCCGGAGTGAATTCACTTTCTTTAACACCTGTTTTTATGGGCTCCGCTTTTAAGAATAAGGGAGTTCAGACTTTAATCGAAGCTGTGGCTCGCTACCTTCCCTCACCCTTAGAGTGTGAAAAACCATCAGCGAAAAAAGATATTGATGGAAAGGAAGAGGCCATTACCCTTGACCCCGATCCCGAAGGGGAGTTGGTTATGATGGCTTTTAAAATTACTGATGAGCAATTTGGCCAATTGACTTACACCCGTATTTACCAAGGTCGTTTGAATAAAGGGGATACGGTTTATAACACGAGAACTAAGAAGAAAGTGAGAATTGGGCGCATTGTGCGAATGAACTCAAATGACCGTGAAAATATTAGTGAAGCTCACGCTGGCGATATTGTGGCCTTGGTTGGGGTAGACTGCGCTTCTGGTGATACTTTTGTGGGAAATGATTTGCTTACCAATATTTCTTGTGAGGGAATTCACGTGCCTATCCCCGTGATTGAACTCTCTATTGCAGTGAAAGATAAAGGTGATCAAGCGAAACTGGCGAAAGGTCTTCAGCGCTTTTTAAAGGAAGACCCTACTTTTCACGTCTATACAGATGAAGAGTCAGGGGAAACCCGCATTGCTGGTATGGGAGAACTTCACCTTGAAATCTATGTTGAGCGCCTTAGGCGGGAGTATGGTTGTACGGTAGAAGTGGGTGCCCCTCAGGTGAATTACCGTGAAACAATTCGCACTGAAGCTAGATTTGACTATTTGCATAAAAAACAAACTGGTGGCTCGGGACAATTTGGTCAAGTTATCGGCACTTTGAAACCTTTAACCCAGGACAATAAAGAAGCTGAAGATCAGATCTTTAAGTTTAATAACGAAATTAAAGGGGGAGCGATTCCTAACGAATTTATTGGTGCCTGTGAAAAAGGTTTTCAAGACGTTATGGATAAAGGGCCTTTAGCCGCTTTCCCTGTCATTAATTGTGAAGTTTTTTTACAAGATGGAAAGTACCACGATGTAGACTCTTCTGACATGGCTTTTAGGATTGCCTCTCGCCAGGCTATGCGCCAAGCGATCAATAAAGCTGACCCCGTTCTTCTCGAGCCCGTGATGAAAGTTGAAGTGACAACCCCCGATGAGTATCAGGGGACTATTATTGGTGACCTTTCCTCGCGACGCGGGCTTATTCAGGGCTCTGAAACCGACCCCAACGGTGAAGTGATCATTAATGCTGAAGTTCCTTTGGCAGAAATGTTTGGCTACTCCTCTGATCTTCGTTCTTTTTCAGCAGGTAAGGCCACTTACACAATGGAGTTTTCTCGTTATGCCGATTGTCCTTCCAATATTCAGGAAGGAGTCATGACTAAGCGTAGAGAAAAATTAGCTTCGGATGATTAATCCGTTTCTTCGGGTTTATTTTTAGTAAAACTAATAATAAAGCATTGATTATTAGTTTAATCTAATCTATAAGGGATCAATACGGAGGAGTACTGATCCTATGATAGAGACGAGTCAGTTGCAAACACTTGTGGCGGTCACTAAGGCCAAAAGCTTTTCTAAAGCAGCTGACGATTTACATGTCACTCAGTCGGCCATTAGCCAATCCGTAAAAAATTTGGAGAAAAAAATAGATATTCGCCTCTTTAAGCGAAGTGGCAAGCGTGTTGTTCTCACCCCAGAGGGAGAAAAGCTTTATCAATTGGCCCAATTGTTTCTTTCTAATATGGAGGAAACTTTAGAAGAAATCCAAAATGATAAAAATGCAATGTCTGGATCTGTGCGAATTGGAACCCTAACTGGGATTGGCAAGTCTTGGTTAGCCCCTGAGATGCTGCAGTATGCTTCTGAAAATGATGACTTAAAGATTTCTATTAAATTGGGGTTTCAAGAAGATTTGGTGAGGGAGTTTGAAAATTATCAGCTCGATTTTTTAATTTTGCCAGAGGAATCATTGCCCACTGTCGGTGAAAAAAAGTTGATTGGAGAAGAGCGTTCTGTTTTGGTTTTTCCGGATGAATCCGAGTATGACATTAAAGAAGATGTGAGCTTGGAGGATCTTTCGAGCTATCCTACTATTTTGTTTCAAGATGAGAGTGATGGCCTCTATCTGAAGTGGTGTCGCGAGCGTTATGGAAGGATTCCTAAAAAAATTAACAAACGTTATGTTATCAATAGTCATGGCAATATGTTACAAGCGGTTCAGCGAGGTCTCGGTGTTGCTGTGGTTCCTAAGCATGTTCTCCATCGAAGTTACTATAAGGATAAAGTGAAGAGCTTGGATGGTGTTGAAGTTTCTAATGGTAAGTTTTATGTTATTTACCATGAGAATAGTGAAGATATTACTCGCATAAAAATAACCTTAGAGCGGTTAACATCTGTTAAAAATCCCCTTAGCATCATTCATTAATCATTTTAAAAATAGAGAAGGAAAACACTTTGTTGTTGGATAACTTAAAGGATCAAACACTGTTATCGGCACAGTCGTTACGTTCTCAAATTCCTAAAGATATTTATGATTTGCTAGTTCGTATAAGTCGTGAAGGATTTATATTTACTCTTGTTGGCGGGGCCGTCCGTGACTATCTTCTTACCGGGCGACTGGGAAATGATTTTGATTTTGAGTTAAAACATTTTTATCAGTATTCTCAGGATGAATGGATGGCTAGGGTCAGAAAGCTCGGAGAGCGTCTTAGCGAAGTTCACCATTACGATATAGAGTTTTTGAGTTTCTCTATTTTGAGAGTGAGGCTTGATCATTGGACAGTAGAGTTCGCTCCTGCTCGCCTTGAGCTCTATCAAGGGAAGCCTCCATTTAGTCACAGTGATTTTAGTGCAGAATTAGTCAGTTGTCTTAGTTATGAGAAAGCTTTTAAGAGGCGGGATTTTACGGTCAATGCCTTAGGAATTGAATTTGGAGCTCCTGGTACGAAAGATGAATTTAAGTTTATTGATCCGTTGGGGGGAATTGAGGATATTCGTACAAAGCGGCTTAAGGCGTGCTCTGAAGATTTTTTTAATGATCCTGTACGCTTTTTGCGTTTAATTCGATTTTCTCTCCAAGAGGGTTGGGTTATTGAAGAGAGGTTACTTTCACGTTTGAATATTTTCGATTTGAGAAAGTTTAGTTATTTTTATTTTTTTCGTGAAGCTTTTAAGGTTCATTTTTTAAGGTTTATAAAATCTTTTTTTAAGCTTGTTAGGGAACATCAGATTTTGATTCCCTCTGAATTACTTGAAATTTCCTTTTTAGAAAAGCATTCTGTCGACAATTTGAAACTAAAGAATGTTGAGCAGGTTTTAATTTATTTAATTTATAAGAAGGATTCGCCATCTTCAGAGGAGATTGAAAGATTTGCTGATCGAGTAGAATTGAAACAAAGTTTTTTAAAAGGGCACCTATATAATAAAGAGCTTCTTGAGCAATTGCTTGGCTTTGATGAAAATTTTTTTAGAGAGAAGTTTAAAGATAGGGACATGGGCTTTTTTTTAACGGATCTAGAGTTAAAAGCTATTTGTGAGATACGCCAGTTTGTTTTAAAACAAAAAAGAGAAGATCTCATAAAATTAAAAGAGATTAATAAATCGGTGTACATTATTATTGCTAGTGTTAAAGAGCTTTTCCCTGCAAAGCTCGCAGGGCAGGACATGTATAAAGAGCTAATTCAAAATTCGACTGTGGAACCCTACCAGAGGGGAATCTTGGCTTTATACTGCCATTGGAAAAATAAATTTCTCTGAGAATCACTTGTATTCTACTGGTTTTATTCTTTGCTTAGTAACCCATAAGGTTGAAAGGTTAGGGAGTCACTAGGTAAAGTTTGCCTAAACGAAAAAAGATCACAAGTACTAACTCATCTGGCATAATAAGGTTACTGAGGGGTGCGTTAAAAACAATTAGTATTGGACTTAAGGGGGAACCCATGGTCGATATTCACACAATTCTAGCTGATCATCGTCCGAAAAAAGGTCCTGGTCGCAAGGATCAGGAAACAAATCACTCTAAGGAGCAAGGGTCTCCAACGACCAGTGAGATACCAGATTTATTTTTTGACGAAGTTCTGGTGGCTTTTAAGTTGTCTCGTATTGAAATTATGGTCTTGATGTATTTGTATCGTCGTGTTTGGTGCCGACCTAATCTTTATAAAGAATACGGAATCTCACAGCTTCTTAGCCATACTGAGATGGCCAACCAGCTTCACTTGTCTATTGAAGAAATTTATCAGGCTCTAAGAAAATTAGAAGAGCTTAACTTTATTACGACTATTCGATCAGGTCAGTATTTTGTTAGGAAGTATTTTTCTAAGGAAAATGATGAGAGATTTGGTCGATTTTATGATGATTTTGATTTGTAGAGACTACTTAACTTGTTACTAGGAACTTAAAACTAAAGTTTTTTTATAATTGAGCTGCTTTTAAATATTGACTTGATTAAAAGGTAGGACTTAGGGAGGATATTTAATGCCACTTGAATCACTTACTGGAAGAGTGGTTTATATAGGTTCGGATACAGGTTATCGCAATACTATTTCACACTGGTTTAAATCTAGTTACCCTGATCAAAAGTTCGAATTTCATTGGTTGACTCTTTCAAACGAAGGGTATTCTCAAGAGCTCTTCAGTGAATTATTGGATTTAGAACCCTCTATCATCTATGTGGATTTTACTGAAAATCCTCAAGCAATGCTGTTATTTACTGAGTTTTTAGGGAGAGACAATTTTTTTACTTCTGTCCCCTTGGTTGGTCTTTCTGAAAATAAAGAAGAAATTCGTACTTTTCTAGGGGCAGGAGTTGACTTTATCTTTGTTAAAGGCGGTGAGGTTCACGATGTTATTTATGCTCCGATGACTGTGGCTTTTCCTAATATTGTTAAAAAACCAGAATTTGCTAGAGGTGAAATTCATCATGATACTGAGATTATTGATGATTTGAGAATAAGCTATATAACTCAAAATTATCTTCATGCTGAGGGGAACTTTTTATTCGAAGAAGGTCAGCTTATAGATTTAGATACTGGGATACCTCAAAAAAATATTTCTAGTGATAAATTTAAAGTAAATAGCATCACTAATGATAATCTTTATTACAATTTTGAATATGGTTATAATTTAGATTTTACTTTTGTTGATGAACCAGAGTTTCAAGAAGTTGATCATGAAGATATTTTGCGAGAAGAAAGTGATGAAAAAAAGAAAATAAAAATGATCAAGGAGATAAAAGCAAAACGGCAGGATAGAATGGATGCTCATAAAGAGCAAGTCCGGCTTTCTCGTAAACGCCATAAAGAATGGCTTAAAAACTTTGTCGATTCATCTATTGAAAAGAAAGTCAAGGTTCTCGTTGTTGATAAGAGAATGCGTATTCTTAAAGATAATAGTTTAAATTATTTAGATCGTTATCCCTTTTGTGTCTATTGCCAAACTTTTCTTAAACCCGATTTGAGTGATATTGAAGTTATTCGTCCTTCGGTTATAGGGATAGAACTCATGAGTGAATTTAACTCAGTTGAAGATAAAACTCTCAATATAAACCTCGATAGGCTCACTTCGCAGGGACTTGAAAGAAGTGGCATCGAAGATTTAGGAGAAGAAGAAAGGATAACTGAAGAAATTCAAGAGAAAAAGAAAGAAGAGTTAGCATGGCTTTCTAAAGTTATTAAAAAAATTAAAAGCTTGGATAATTATTCACCTATACTAGTTCTTTTCAGAGCTCATTTTTTGAATAGCAAGGCTCTTCAGGAAACCTATTCATATTCTATGATTATGACTCATGATGAGCATATTAATATGGATGTTTTAGCTAATTTAGTGGATGTCTATGAGAAAAAGCAGGATCAAAAAAGGGATGATTTAATTAAAGTTAAGCTTCAAGAGCTTAAAAAAAAATTTCCTTTAAAATACCGCCATTTGGGTTATCAAGATTTTATTGAACTACGTTACTATATTAATAAAAAAAATCCTTTAAGTTTTTGTTCTGTGAAAAGTCCTATTACGCTTAAAACTTTGACAGAGAGTGAGATAACTTTTCTTTCTGAAATAGAGTTGCCAGAAAAAACTTTTCGTATGAATTTTCCCCTCGCCATGTCTATTCATCTTATACCTATAGAGGAGGATAAACTTTATATTGATGAGGATGGTTCTAAACTTTATCGTGCTCTTATTCACTCTATTTCTGAAGTTGATAAAAAAGAATTGAGACGATATGTAAACGAGGTTTTCTTTGAACCCCTAAGTCAAGAGAGAGAACAAGAGAAAGATAATTACTGGGAGCGCCATAATAAAATCCTTGAAGAAAAACGTACTAAACCAAAGCCATTGGCTACTGATGTCGAGGATCAACTTTCTCTCAATCGCATTGATCGTGCTTCTGAACCAGGTTTTGATTGGAAGAAACCTTCTAAAGCCGATGGGCAAAAGTCTGATTAAATTATTTTTTTCTGGAATGTTTTTTTAATAACCTTACAATGGAAAAAAATTTATTGTAAGGGAGCTTTTTGTTGAAGAAAAAAATTATCTTTTTGCTAGGAGTTATTTTATTTAGCAATCAGGGATGGTCCTTCATAACTTTTGGTGGTTACGTTCCTTTTGGTTACAGTACTCAAAAAGAAAATGATGGTTCACGAAATGCACTAAGTTTTGATCCTGCTTTAGCGTTTAATAATGTCATTCCTTTTTCAACTCCTTTTTCTCAAGTCTTCTTGCCTGAGTTCGGCTTTGTTTTTCATGGTTCAAACGATAGTGATGATTACTCTAAGAGGACAACCTATATTTTACTTGATTTAGGATATCTCCTGGTTCCTAAATTAGTTCTTCGCTATGGACTGGGTACTTTTATAACCAAAATAAAAGGCAAAGGAGGTAGCACTAGTTTGCGCAATGGAAGTGCAACAACTACGTTCTATCGTCCCGGAAAAGAGACATCATCGTGGAATACAACCTTAAATCTCGGTGCAGAAATGGCTGTCTATTCTAACTGGGCCCCTCGCTTTGAGCTCTTTTTATTTTCACCTCTAAGTAGTACCGCTCGAAAGGTGAGCTATTTATTGAGCTTGACTTACTATTTATGAAACTTCTTATTTAGAGAGATAAATGTATGAATAATATTTATTTGAAAGCTTTTACTTTGATTTTTTGGGCATTAACTCTAGGAGTAACGCTGGTTCCTCAAAAGGTTTGGCCTTTTACTCTCTCTTATAGCAATGAAGCTCATTTTAGCACTAACCAAATCACTGTTGATGTGGCCGGTGATGGATGCTCTCTTGCTGGCTTTAACTCGGCTAATGATTTATTGACTAAGGTCGTCGAAGCGATGGATGAGTATTGGAATCGTATACCAACTTGTGCTCTCGAACTTTCTGGAGGAAGTGTAAGAAGTGGCGTTTCGGTAGCGAGTGATCCCTCCTTGAGTGCTGCTTTAGCGAAAGCTAATGAAAATACTATTTTAGTTGGTTGTTCAACGAATACGAGTTTGTTTGGTGCTGGAACGCTAGCGATTGCTTCTATCGATCCCAATAATTCCGTTCGTGGAGCCGTTCTTATCAATAATACGGATTCTAGCTTTGCCAACCTAACAGAGCGCGAGAAGTTAGCGACTCTTGCTCACGAAGTGGGGCACGCTCTTGGCATAGGTCATTCTGCTAACCCTACAGCGTTAATGTATTATTCGATTGGAGCTAAGATTCAAGAGAAATTGAGTATTGATGACTATGATGCTTGCACTTATCTTTATCCTCATGAGGCACCAGGTTCATGTTCTAGTGTAGCTTTGATCGATTCTAAAAAAAATCGAGGGGGAGGCAGTGATACTTGGGGGTTGAGTTTTCTTTTGGCCATGTTGGTGACTTTTTTGGTAGCCAAGTGGCCGTCTCGTTTGCTTAAAGCTAAGCCATATCTATAGAACTCGTTTAGTTGCCTATTCTTTTCTTACATCCGTAGCGAAAATTCTTGTTGGTTACTAAAATGGTTAAGCATAAGGCTCTATTCTCATTAGGAAGGCAGAATTTATTGGATAGGTAAACGGCCAAAAGGGTACAAGAAGGAGGTTCCTTTGAAACAAATGACAAGTCGGCTTAGCTTAACTTTACTTTTTTTATTTGGTTTGAATTCGTGGGCTGTAGATTTAAGTAATTTTCAGAAAAGATTTGAAATGGTACGTGAAGATGGAAAGCTTATTAAAGTACGGGATAGATCTATTCGGGGTCGTTTCCAAATTGCCCCCTATATCGAGTTTATTAAAACATCTTTGCTTGAAGAACAAGCTAGAATTCGAAGCAAGAAAGATTATGATTCGGAAATTCGAGAGCTCTTTGAGGGTGATTTTAGAGAAGGGCTATTAGCTCAGGGCTTGGCTCAAGGTCTAGATGAAGAGGAGCTTATTATTGAGTCTCTTCGCGAATTAGCTAAACTTGATATTGAAGCTATTTTTGGCCATCCAAAGTTTAAAGAGTTGATTTCTCGCTTTGAGGGAAGGCTTGCCGATGCACTCAACCAGTTAGACCCAAAAGTTCTCGCTAATGTCTCTGACTCCCAATACTTCTATCGCAAAAGGGTCACTCATCAAGTTGTTGTTTGGGCCTTGAGTTTAGCAAAGAAGTTTTTGAGTCAAGCACCTCTTTTGAATACGGCTTCCTACGTCCTTGTTAAGGTTGAAAAATTGATCAGAGAAAGAAGAGAGTTTCATCAGAATATACTTCTTCATTATTTGGAGAACTTTAAGGCCGAAGACCTTGATTTGAATCATGCGGAAGCCAATTTGATTTTTTCTTCCGTTTACGAGTCTCGAATTCCTTGGTTTGCCTTTTGGGAGTCTAGGGGAGCTCAAGAAAGCTGGACTCAGTATGGTGTAGATAAGTTTTATGCGAGAATCCGTGTCGCCAATAATTATTTTAGACCTCTTCGACGAAAATATGACTCTGTTGGAGAAAGGTTAAATTACTCTTTTCAGGAAGCTAGTTATCAGGGGAGAGAGGTGATCCTCAATATTTATGATCGTGAAAACCTGTTTAACTCTATGCCTGCGGTGTCTTTTGATTTTCAAAGCCCTAAAAAGATTGCCCGTAAACGCATAATTCTTCAGTTAGCAGAGCTTGGCTTGAGTTTTGTTCCTCTTCCTTCTTGGACTAAAGAGATTGCTAGTTTTTATATGAAATCTTTTTATGAAAACCAAAGGATCACTGAAGGGGCACTCTATGCTTTTTTTGAGAGTCAGGAAAAGCCTCGTTTGGCCAGAGTTATTAGGTTGCAGTATATGAACCCTTTCGATTTATTAGATTAGTGCATTTAAGTAGAGGTTTTACAAAAAAGGCTTCCGAAGGAAGCCTTTTTTATTATGGGAAATACACCTTGTTTTCACTTTTTCTAAAGACAGACTGTTTTGACATATAAAGTATAGGCTATTGACTTTGTTTTCATTAGATTCAAGATGGATTTCATTTTGTATAGAAGAGGGGAGATTTTTGGCTCAATGGAAAAGATAGCTGCCTTTGATATAGGTTCAAATGCTGTACGTATGGCAGTTGCTGCTTTAGATAACGAGGGTACTTTAAAAATTATAAAACGTGTCCGTATTCCGTTGAGGTTGGGGACTGAGGCTTTTTCAAAAAATGAGTTTTCTTCTTATACTATTCAACATGCCGCGAGCATTTTTGCAAGTTATCGCAAGGTTATCGATCACGAGCAAGTAAACTTATTTCGTGCTGTTGCCACAAGTGCTTATCGTACGGCTAAGAATTCATCTGTTCTGGGTCAAGAAATTTTAAAAAGTAGTGGTATTAAAATAGAGATGATTTCTGGCGAACTCGAAGCTGAAATGATTCGTCAAGCCCTTCGTGTAAAGATTGATCTCAATCAGAAAAATTTTCTTTTATTTGATATTGGTGGAGGATCGATAGAGCTTTCTGTTTTGAAAGAAGGAGTGGTACTCGGGGCTGAAAGCTTTCCCTTAGGGACAGTTCGATTATTGGAAATGGTCCGAGCAAAGAGCGATAATCCTAAAGTTCAATCTTTAGAGTTTCAAAATCTTATTTTAGAACATCAAGCTTCTTTAAAGGAATTTCTTAGCACTCACACTTCTCTGATGGAGTCGACAAGTATGATTGGTACTGGAGGCAATTTTAAAAGGCTACTAAAATTGAGAAAAAAAATTTTAGAAAAAAAAGAAATCGATTTTATTCTTCCTGGCGAAGTAAGACCGATCTTAGAAGAGCTTGAAAAGCTGTCTTTTTTAGGACGAATGAAAAAATTTGGCTTACGACCTGATCGGGCAGATGTCATTATTCCTGCGTTACATTTAGTTTTGAGTGTTCTCAGTATTCAAAATATTAAGAAAATCTATGCCCCTGATACAGGGCTAATCCATGGAATTCTTTTTTCGATGGTTGAGGGAAGATTTCAAAGGGTTATTGAACGACTCTAAGGGTTTTTTACTTTTTTTTATGGTTTTGTTGTTTCATAAGAATTAACTGGGAGTTAATCTCTTTTGGTTTATTGGGAGGTTGTCTTTGAATATAGTGGCCATCACTTTTAAGTTCCCAAAGATGCCTATTATCACTAATAGAAAGGTTGAGATAGTCCCATAATTTATTTTTGTGTTGTTCTTCTTCTATGGCTGAAATAATTTCAACGCGATCGTGAAGATTGCGACTCATCCAATCGGCACTTCCTAGGTAAAAATGACCATTTAGTGGATTTGTTTGCCCTTTTCCAAAATAATAAATGCGACTGTGCTCTAGGAGCCTTCCGACAATAGAAAAAACCTCAATGTTCTCGGAGAGAGCTTTGACTCCTGGGCGAAGGCTGCAAAAGCCACGAACAATAAGAGTGATTTTGACTCCTGCTTGGCTCGCTTTATAGAGTGTTTCAATAATTTGAGGCTCTTTCAATTGATTCATTTTGGCTATTATTCGCCCTTTTTGACCCTTAAGTGCGAGCTCTGTTTCTTCGTGAATGAGTTTTTTAAAGCGCTTAAACATGTTAAAAGGGGCGACGAGTAGCTTGTTGTATTGTTGTTTTAAACTTCTTCCTGTTAGGAAATTAAAAACTTCAAGAACTTCCGCTGAGATTTCTTTTTTACAAGTAAAGAGAGAGAAGTCTGTATAGACTTTTGATGTTTGTGAATTGTAGTTCCCAGTACCGATATTGACGTAAGTTCTAATACCATCAGGGTCCTGTCTAACGACGACAATCATTTTGGCATGGGTTTTATACTCCATCAAACCGTATGAAACGTGAACACCAGCTTCCTCTAGTTTCTGGGCCCATTGGATGTTTCTTTCTTCATCAAAGCGTGCTGTTAATTCAATAATACAAGCGACTTGTTTTTTATTTTCAGCAGCTCGAATTAAGGCATTGACTAAATTTCCGTCGGTATCTGTTCGGTAGAGAATTATTTTAATTCCCATAACTTTAGGATCTTCGGCTGCTTGTCTAACAAATGCCTGAACTGTTGAGTTAAAGCTTTCATAAGGGAAGTGAACTAGGTGGTCTTTTTTTCTAATATTATTAAAAATGCTGAGTTCTGAATCTTTAGGATTATCAAAGCCAACAAAAGGGTTTGGAGTGTATTTCTTATATTTTAACTTGGGTCTATTCACTTCGTAGATCATGCTGAGAGAGGTATAACTAGCTAATGTGGGCATAATATAGACTTGTTCGGCAGTTAGGTTTAACTCTTCAATGAGGAAGTCGGAAACCCAAGGGTCATAGTCTAAAGCGAGCTCTAGGCGGACAATAGGAGCAAATTTTCTCTCTTTGAGTCCCTCCTCTACCCATTCCATTTTATCTTCAGCATCATCACCCTCCTCATCAATGGCTGCATTTCTTGTTACTCGAAAAAGGCTTTGGCCATCAATGCTCATACCGGGGAAAAGGCTAGATATATTGGCTGAGATAATTTCATCTATATTAATGAACCGGTATTCAAACTCTTTAGTTTCTTTTAGGCAAAACCATTGAGGTATTTCGCTAGGAATTTTAACGCGTGCAAAGTGGCGTTCTTTTTGTTGGGGCTTTCTCAATCCAACCCCAATAGATTTCGATAAATTGGAGAGAAAGGGAAAAGGGTGCCCTTTGTCTACAGCAAGGGGGGTGAGAATGGGAAAGAGATTTTCTTTAAAATGGTGAAAGAGTTGGTTTTGTTCTGTAGTGCTTAATTGGGACCATGTTAGGATTTTTATGCCTGTTTGTTCGAGTTTAGGAACTAAAAATTTTTGAAAATTTCTTGAGAAAAGTTCTATTTGTTCACAACATTTCTTTCTAATGCTCAGGTGAAGTTCTTCAAAGGCATGTCGATCGGGTAATATTTTGGGGTCATTTGATTGGATTTTTTTGGTGAGTGCTCCTATTCGCTTCATGAAAAACTCATCATTATTAGAGCGAAAAATGTCGTTAAACTTTAATCTTTCAAGCAAAGGAGTACGAGGATCTATGGCTTCGTTCAGAACGCGAAAGTTGAAATTTAGCCAGCTGTGATCTCGATCAATAAATTGTGATGTATGGGTTTCCAAATTTTTGTTTGAAGCTTTTTTAGATTTTAATTTTTTTCTTTTTTCTGAAGACATTTCAAAAAACTCTATTTTTGAGATATTTTTAGATTCTGAACGATGGGGAGTTTTCGATTTCTTGACCATTTTGTCAATCTAGACTTGTTGAAGTGTGTTTAAACTTTATAAAAATTATATCTTTCCCATCTGATTAAACGAAGCTTTAATGAAATCTTAATATATTTCACTCTATTTACTTGTTAAGGATTCTATGGGCACTAATAGAGCTTTTTTCATCTCCTTAATAGGATTACTGGGGATAATCATTTTTGGTGTTGGTACGATTTTACCGATGACCCAAGCAAAGCCATTTAGAGTGACTCTTGCAGGCGCTTTTTCCTCTCAAAGGATTTATCGTGGCGCAATAACCTGGCCGAAACCAACAGTGATTTTGGGGCCAGCTTTTATTTTTTACGAGCGTTTAAAATTAGCTGGACCTGCTTTGAACTATAGTTTTTTTGATCAAGCTCATTTCTTAGAGCTTAAAACAGGATTTCGATTTTATAGTGATGGAAAACCATGGATTTCTTTTTCTGATCACCGAGAGGATCATCGAAATCAACGCAAGAGCTCATTGGAAGCCAATTTTCAGATCAAATACAAGTTTGGCCCTAGAAAAAAATTTTCTATAAGTGGGTTTTTAGGTAGAGACATTAAAGAATATAATGGTTTTTATTCGGCACTTTCGCTTAGAGTGCCCGTGTGGTTTTTTACAAGCTTATCAGGAAAACTTGGTTGGGCTGAAAAATCAACGGCTATTTATTTATATGGGCTAACAGCGAGAGAGGGTTTCGCCGATGCCGATTTGACTCTTAATACAATCTTTCCCTTTGTTCCTTGGAAAGGAGTCGCCATGTTTTATTTAAAGCGAAGTTGGATTTTAGAAGGGGAGAATAGATCAGCAAATTATGTTGTTGGTCAGGCCATCAATAATACTTTTGGTTTTCGCTTGATTTGGAATTTAGGTCATCGGAACAGCGCTGGCAATTAGAGGCTATAGACTTCTGAAACTTTGTTTAAAGATAGATAAAATTTGGTTTTCTTTTTTTCCTTCGATATTTGGCTTATAATTTATGCCGACGTTAGAAAATGAACTCTTTGGGGGAAGAGATGCTTAAAATGATTATCTTTGGTGGATTGTTCATCATAGGTTTAGCCGCCTATTTTCTTCAAGGCAAAGATTTATCTGACCTCCAACCCTCGAGCGTCGGTCAGCCAAAAGTAGAGAAATTTGTAGAGGAAAAAAAAGAAATTGAGAAAAAACCGGGTGATCCTTTGTATGGTGTTGGAGATTGCTTAACGAAGCGTAAGGACGGTTGGGAGTTTACTAAAATTTTAGGAGTGGCTGATAGGATGTACAAAGTTGTTAATTGTCATAAGTACAAGGGCTGTGGGAGAACAACAGAAATTCCCACTTACCAAATAGAATTTGAATACAAAAAGACGGGGCGTAAAATGCCTTGCCCCTAATTGTTATTAGCTAAAAACTTTTTTTGATGATAGACCACGACCCTTCGGTGCTTCTCTCTAAAATGACGGCGTGACCTGTTGGAAAGGGGATGGGCTCTCCTGAGAGCTCCTCGACCATGAGTCCCATATAAGGCATATGCCCCACGAGCATAAGATCCTCTGTCAAACTGAGTAAAAGATTGGACCAGTGAAAAAGGGGGCTTTCCGGTTTGAGGTTTTCTGCTTGCTCAAGAGAGAGGTCAGGATTGAGGTTATCTCTCAATAGGGTAGCAGTCTGTTCAGCTCTTAAGATACCGGAGTGAATGATTTTTTTAGGAATTAGTTTTTCCCGTTTTAAGTAAATGGCCAGCGAGCTGACCTCCTCAATGCCTTGGGGGCTTAAGGAGCGAGGAGAGTGACCATCTATACTCGGGGCATGACCATGCCTGACTAAAGTTAATTTCACATTTTCATCATAGGGCTTCATCTAGAGAGAAACAAGGGCTTCATTTTGTAGCGCTGCTGGCTTTTTGTCCTAATCTTTAGCGAAATGGGGAGAAGTTTAAAAATCTGGATAGGCGTGTTAGTCTACGGGCCATTATTTTGGGTAATTGACCCGTTGTTTAATTCGAAAAAGCAGTTTTGAGGATTTTTTTAAGTGGCGAGTTTACAAGATAAAAAAGATCAACTCATTAAGGACTTTAAAGCTTTCGAGAGTTGGGAAGAGCGTTATAGAAAGCTTATTGAAATGGGTAAGCACTTGCCGGCCATGCAAGAGGTCTACAAAATTGAAGCTAATAAAGTGAGGGGTTGTCAAAGTCAAGTTTGGCTCTGGGCTGAATTGAAAGAGGGGCGAGTCTACTTTACAGCCGATAGTGATGCCTCTATTGCTAAAGGGATCGTTTCCTTACTAATCAATCTTTATAGTGAGGCAACTCCCGATGAGATATTAGATTTAAATCAAAATTTTATTGATGAGATTGGGCTTAAGCAGCACCTCTCGATGAGTCGGGCCAATGGTTTGGCCAGCATGTTGAAACAAATTCGAATGTATGCTTTGGCCTTCCAAACGAAAGTTAAAATGGGATTGTGAAATGTTTTTAGCTCAACGTCCACGCAGGAATCGAAAGTCAGCAGGGATACGCCGTCTGATTGAAGAATCACGGATCAATATTAGTGATTTAATAGCTCCCCTTTTCGTTGTTGAGGGAACACAGCGAAAAGAGTCCATCTCCTCGATGCCAGGTCAGCATCGTTTGAGCTTAGATTTACTTTTAGAGGAGGTGCAGGCGCTTCAGAGGCTAGGCCTTCTTGGAGTGGCCTTGTTTCCCGCTTTAAAGCCTGAATGCAAAACACCTCGTGCGACAGAAGCTTTGAATGAAGAAGGGCTCTACCCTAGGGCTATTCGGGCCATAAAAGAGAATTTTCCTGAGATGCTGGTGATGACGGATGTGGCCCTCGATCCCTATTCGAGTGATGGACACGATGGTCTTGTCGATCGTGAGACAGGAGAAATCCTCAATGATGAAACCCTTGGCATTCTCACCCAGATGGCCTTACTCCAGGCCCGTGCTGGAAGTGATATTATTGGGCCGAGTGATATGATGGATGGCCGGGTGGGTGCTATACGGCAGGTCCTCGATGGGGAAGGTTTTGTTCATACCTCTATTATGAGCTATACAGCAAAGTATGCTTCGGCTTTTTATGGCCCTTTTAGGGATGCTCTCGACAGCGCTCCTAAGAAAGGAGATAAGAAAACTTATCAAATGGATCCGGCTAATGTGCGTGAAGCCATACGTGAAGCCACTCTAGATGAGCAAGAAGGTGCCGATATTCTTATGGTCAAACCGGGCTTAGCTTATTTAGATGTTATTAGGGCTATGCGAGAAAAAACGGCCTTGCCTATTGCTGCTTACAACGTCAGTGGGGAGTACGCCATGATTAAAGCTGCTGGCCAAAATGGTTGGCTCGATGAGGAGAAGGTGATCCTTGAGATGTTATTGAGCTTTAAAAGGGCAGGTTGCGATATCGTACTGACTTACTTTGCTAAAGAAGCAGCTCGGCTTTTGTCAGAGGGATAGGTTTTAAGTATTAGTGCTACGACCCGCAAGGTAGAGTGAGAAAGGTCGGTGAAATAATGAGTAAATTAAAATCTATTGTAGAGTCCAGCAACTTTGAAAAATTTATTACATCTATTATTGTTCTGAATGCCATAACTCTAGGGGTAGAAACGAGTCGAGGTCTCCCTTCTGGTGTTCTTGAATTTTTAACGATATCCGATAGGTTTTTTCTTTTCATTTTTACCGTTGAGATCATGGCTAAAGTTTTTATTTATCGGAAGAGGTTTTTTTATGACCCTTGGAGAATATTTGATTTCACTATTGTTTTTATATCGCTTTTACCTTCGAGCGGTGCATTTTCTGTTCTCAGGTCTCTCAGGATTTTGAGAACGTTGCGTATGATTAGTGTCGTGCCTTCCTTAAAGAAGGTTATAAGTGGATTGCTGCTCGCTTTGCCAGGGTTAGGAGCGGTCATGGCCATTATTGTTCTCGTTTTTTATATTGGCGCAGTGATGGCCACTAAGCTTTTTGGCCATCAATTTCCAAGCTGGTTTGGTTCAATTTGGTCAAGTGCTTATAGTCTTTTTCAGGTTATGACTTTGGAGAGTTGGTCGATGGGAATTGTTCGCCCAGTGATGGAAAGCTTTCCCTATGCTTGGCTATTTTTTCTTCCTTTTATTTTGATTACAACATTTACCATGTTAAACCTTTTTGTTGCTGTTATCGTGAATGCTATGCACGCTGAAACGGATGAAAATGCTGAGCAGAGGGCCGACCGAGGACACGATGAACGAAATAAAATTTCTTTTGAGATTGAAAAAATGAATGACAAGTTAAATGAAATTTCAAAGAGATTGGCATCTCTCGAGGTTTCTGATGATCAGTACCATGAAAAGCGTGAAAAAAGAGGGGATTCCCTCAAGAACCTTAGGGTTTAAGTGAGGTAAAGAAATGCCTAGCTGTTTAAAAATGGGTAATGCTGCTGTCGATTTCTTATAAAGCTTTCCCTAAAGTTTCAATTTTCTCTTTATCTAGAGAAAAAAATCAGTAAAAACAACCATTTATGGTAGTTTTAAGGAAGAGCTAAGGAGATGGTTTTTGTCTCTTTATGCGAACAGGAACTTTTTTGCGCTGAAGCCTTTTTTGTTGGGCCCAGACAAAAAGTCCACCGAGGGCCGTTCCGAGGATCGAGATGATAAGCATTGATTGATTTTCCATAGGACCTCCCCACTTGGCGCTATCTCTTAATTATAGCGTATATTCCTACTTATCGGATTTTCGGGCTTCTTTGTTTAATGTTTTTTCGTATTTTTAAGGGGTTGCCCTCTTTGAGGGGGATTTAAGAAGTTTAAATGGCTAACCCCTTTGAATCCTTTAATTAGATATGTAAATCCTTTAAAATAGAGGCGAACTTAGGTTTTCTGGCCTTTACTCTCGAGGCTGATCTGAGGAGGAGAGCTGGCATGGTTAAAAGGCGTCCCGATCCCACCCAAAAAGCTTTTGAAATCAACCTTGACCGGCAGTTCTATGGAGTTTTTGCTGAAATTGGAGCTGGCCAAGAGGTCGCTAGGTACTTTTTTAGGGCCGGAGGGGCAGCGGGAACAATTGCTAAGTCGATGTCTGCTTATGATATGGCCGTTTCGGATGATATTTACGGTAAGGCCGGGCGGTATGTCTCAAAAGAACGCGTTCAAACAATGCTGATGAAAGAATTTAATCAGCTTCGCCAAAGGCTTGAAAAAAGTCGAGGAGAGAAGACCTGTTTTTTTTCTTTTGCCGATACGGTCGCGGCTAAGAGCTTCCAGTACAAGAGTGAATGCCATGGTTGGTTGGGCCTGGTGTTTCAACACTGCCCTCAGGCCGAGCCGAGTCGAGCGATTCTTCATGTAAGGATGCTCGACAAAGACAACCTCCAGCAACAAGAGGCATTGGGAATTGTCGGGACCAATCTTATCTACAGTTGCTATAAATACAGTGGGGATAGGAAAAGCTTTATTGAGACTTTGATGGATAACCTCTCTTTTGATCGTTTAAGAATCGATTTTATTGATGTTCAAGGGCCGGCTTTTACTTCAGGGGATCCTCGTTTGTGGTCGTTAGAGCTGGTGAAGCGGGGCTATTGCGGAGCCGTCATGTTTGATCAATCAGGGGGAAAGCTTCAGCCAAAGGATGCTCTCTACAAGAAAAATATCCTCATTTGTCGTGGCTCTTATCGTCCCCCTACCCTGGTCAATTTAGATATGCTCCAGCAGGGGATGGTGGAGTTTAAAAAGTCTCAAGGTGGGGTGGATAAGGATAGTTTTTTGACTCTGCCAGAAATTTCTATGAACAAATTAAGAGAGAGAGGGGAGGTCGATTCCGAAGATTTCTTGGCACGCGTCGATCTTCTTGGGGCCCTCGGATACAATGTTTTGATTTCAAGTTTTGGAACTTATGGGGAGCTTAGCTATTATCTTTCTCAGTGCACCAAAGGGAATTTGGCTTTTGTCATGGGCTACTACAATTTGGGAGAAGTCTTTAATCACGAGAAATATAAAAAGTCAGTAGGGGGTATTTTCGGTGGAATCGGGGCTTTGATTGGACATCGAGCTAAAGTTTTTGTCTATCCAGCAGCTAGTGCTAATGGGCAGAAGGGAGGCATTTTGACGACCAAGCAAGCTGAAGTGACTGCGGATATAAAGCCCCTTCTCAGTTATCTTGAGGATCAAAAGTTCTTAGTTAATATTGAAAATTTTAATACGGATGTTTTTCATATTTGGTCGCGCACCGTTCTCAAAATGATCCAAAATAAGGAAGATGGTTGGGAGTGTATGGTTCCCGATTTAGTAGCTGAAAAGGTGAAGGAGCAGTGTTTGTTTGATTACCCTTGCGATCGTGAGTAGGTAAACCTGTGTTTGGCCCTCGGTTGCCGGAAAAGAGATACCACTTGATTTCACTCTGTTAGCTTGAGGATAATGAAATAAATTATATTTAATTTAGGGGTTGAATGAGAAACAACATCCCGGAGACTGATGATGTCATTATTATCGATGATGATCGTGAAGTTTCTAGCATTTTAGAGATGTATCTTGAAGAGATGGGGCTTTTCCGCAATGTGATTTCTGCTAGAGATGGTTCTGAAGCCAGTAAAAAACTGCTTAACCAAAAGTTTGCTTGTATTCTTTTAGATATTAACATGCCTAAAAAATCGGGTGTTAATATTATTAAGGAGTTCCACAAAGGCAAAGGGAACACTCTTGAGTCCGTTATTGTTATTAGTGGTGGTCTTGATAAGGCCATCATGGGTGAAGCTATGAAAAGTGGTGTTCGCCACTTTCTCGTTAAGCCTTTTAATGAAGAAGTTTTTATTAAAAAGGTAAAGAGCGTTCTCGCCAAGGTTCGCCCCGATCTTCTTAAGGCCAAATGAGAAGGCCTAGTTCTTAGTGCACCCCACTAGAGAGAGCGCAATATCAGAAGAGCCCATATAGGAGAGGTAGCTGTTTTCTTTTCCTATGGTCAGCATCCAGCCTTTGTTGGCTTTTCTACACATGCCGACCTTTAAGCCGATAAAGCGTTTAAAGTTTGTCTCTCCGGTGTGCTGAAAAAGATTTTTGGCCATTGTAATGTTTTCAATTTTAAAAATTTCTTTGTGGCAATTACTAAATTTTTCTCCATCAACTGAGGCTGAAATAAGTTCTGTTTCAGTCGTGGAAATGGAAATAAGGCTTCCCTCTTTTAAGCGGACCTTATGATCCTCTTTAGTGTACCGGGAGTAATAGCTGGAGTTGATTAGGCAGTTATGATTAGCAGCTAAGACAGAGGTCAAAAAAAGTAGAGCAAATAAAGGCCCTATAATCCATAGTCTTATCATAATTTTCCTTTAGATTTTCTTAGCTATAGCATATTAAAACGGCTTTGTGGATGTTCTCTTGTTAATGATCCTCTTTTTGTGCGCTGTAAGTATGCTCATAATTAGAGTTCCACTGATTTTGGTATTGTCTATCTACTTAATATCTTTTGGTATCGCTGATTTTTCTCATCGGTAAAAACAGCCTGTATTTTAGGTGGAGTCTGTCAAAAATACAAAGGAATTGATTTTTAAAGGGGAAAGTCAATAATGGCTTAGTTTATTATGAAAGTGACGGATAGATTGGTATTAATTTTATTAGGGATTTTTCTAAATTTGAGCTCTTGTTCAGATAGAGAGGGAGGGGAAATTGGTAGAACTCTTTTATCCTACCACTTTGCTGATCTAAATTATACTTATAGAGCAGGAGTTGATAAAGGTTTTAGCAAGTACTTAGCAATCTCTCTTCATGGAACAAAGAAGGTTGTTTTAACTTTTGACGATGGACCTCATCCTCTGCATACACCTAGACTTCTCAATATTCTTGATGACTATGGTGTTAAGGCTACATTTTTTGTTCTGGGGAAAAGGGCAAGGAAATACCCTGATATTATTAAAGATATCTCTCGTCGAGGTCATATCCTAGCTCTTCATACTGTTAATCATGCTAATTCTAATAAACTTTCACGAGAGGATTTTGAAAGAGAGATAGTGAAGTCAGTCGATATACTTGAAGGCAATGGCTGGGAGGGGCCAGAGTGGTATTTTCGATTTCCTTATGGTGCTTACGGTTCAGAGGCCAAAGGGTATCACCATTTCGAGTCACTCAAAGGGCTTGGTTTAACAGTCTTTGGTGAAAATTGCTTTAATTTTGTTTTTTGGGACATTGATACTTCTGACTGGTATCTAAAAAAATTAGCAGATCCTGTTGATAAGATTGCAACGACTACACTTTCCCTTTTGGAAGGGGGACCTAGTTACGATTTTTTCTACCATAGAAAATATGGAAAACCTAGAATAGTAAAAAAAGGAATGAAAGGTGGGGTTATTCTTATGCATGACATCCACAAGACTTCTGTC
The DNA here is from genome assembly GCA_965206965.1 of Bacteriovoracaceae bacterium. Lineage (GTDB taxonomy): Bacteria > Bdellovibrionota > Bacteriovoracia > Bacteriovoracales > Bacteriovoracaceae > CBDBLK01. Next base: position 2,236,359 of record OZ242254.1, read on the forward strand.
GACTCTGTTCCTGAAATATTGGAGAGGTTGATTTCTAAAGGTTATCAAATTATTTCATTAAATGAAGTTAAAGAATTCTCTTACGATAATGAAATGAATTGCTTTTTATAAGCTTAGCTGTAGTTTCTTCTATTAAGCCAAAAATATTCTCTTACCAGATTGAAATGATCCATTTTTTAAAATTTTCTGTACTTAAAATTCACTGATATTATTAGGTTAGAATTAAATAATGGGGTTTGTTGATTAAAATTAAGTGATAAAAACTTAGGCTTTTTTTATTCATGACCTGGTAAAAAATATGGATGTTTTGGTTAAATCATTTTCAATTGTTTTAATTTTACTTTGTACCCTTGCCTCTTGTGTTGAGAAAAAGGTGAGTTGCGAACCGAGGAAAGGGTACTGTGGTGATACTCCAAATAAAAACTTACCCTCCACCTCCATCTTTAATGAACGAAGAAGTATTAATAGAGAAGAAGTGAGGTTCGATGAGCTCTCTGAGTTTATTCATCGAACAGTCGATAGAGTTTATTACAATGATAAACTGGGGATTTTTAGGAAAGAAGAGTCTTTTTCTCATGGTGATTCGTGCCACCGATCTCTTGCCAATAAGCATCGCTTTTCAGATTCTCTTGCTTTTTTCATTAAGGAGTTGTCGAACAGCCAAAGAGTGCAGTTACAGGGAGTGGCTTCACTTTATGGAATGAGCAGAGATGATAAAAATTATTTTCCTATAAGTCTTGTTTCTCATCCTCTCTGTCGAGTTACTAGTGTTTCGTTAGCCGATACTTTAGGTTATAAAAAAGTTCCTGGTGCTCGTACGATTGATTTGATGAATCGATTTCGTAGGGAGTACAATTCTTATCGACAAAAATATTTAAAAAAAGATCCAAGATCCCTAAAAGCTATTGAACAGCTTTGGGGGAAGTTTTTTGGTTGCCTAGCTTACTCTGAAAGTCTTTCAACTGCTGACACACGGGAGAGTGAGCGGGTAGCTAGAAAGTATGCTCCTTCTAACTATAGAAGACCAGCTGGAGTTAAGTTTTTTGAAGATCCTCTACAACCTACTATAAGTCGCCTTAATATTGGCCTTTATCAATTTACTCCCAGTTTTTCAGGCAACATTAATCCTTGTATTAGACAGTGGAATCGCGATTATTCAAGTTGCTCCCTTTCTTTTAGAAAGAATAAGGAAATGGTTGGTCTTATAGGCTCTTCCCTTCAGCATTTTAATGTTTACTGTGGGGTTCATAAAATCTTGCAAACATTTAGCGTGCAAGTTAATAGCCAAAAAAAGAGAAGCACTCATCCTGATAATTTTTTGAGAAGTGGTTTTAAAGGGGCTCGCTACAGATGTGTGACTCCTCATTTTTTAGCGGGACGAGCCTATAATCACTTCGGACCACTTCAAAATACAACGGGATCAAATCTACGTAATTTAATGAAATGTATCTATCCCTAAGGCAACCCTATACTTTTAGCTTTGATAAAAAGAGAGGAGAATAATTTAGTCGAATTTATTTTTTCCTGATCGATGACTTTGAGGGGTAATAGGTTCTTCTATAATTTTAGCAGCTTGTTGTTGGCCATATTTTAAGATCTCACCAGGTTTTGGTTGATTATCGTAAGTTGTCGGTGATTGGTTGATCATATGGAGAGTTTGGGTAGGAAAGGCAAGCTCTATTCCCATATTGTTTCCTAGCCTCAAAATGTCCATGAGGAGTCGGTGTTTTTCTTGTAGTTCTTGAGACCAATCTGGAACGATGAAAAAAACGTAGAGCAATATTTCTAAGCCACTACTGGCCATTTGAGAGAGGTAAACGTGAAAGTAATCTTTGCGGGTATGGGGATGTTTAAGGATAAGCTGGCGGATGGCCTCACAGAAGGCTTCAACTTTTTCATGGGGTGTGTCGTATTGCAGGCAAATTGTAGTTGTGAGTCGCCTGTATTGGCGTTTACCGTAGTTGTCGATGGGAGCATTCGTTAGACGTCCGTTGGGGAGGGTGATGAGACTATCGTAAAAAGTTCTCACGCGGCAGCTTCTCAAGCCAACTTCTTCGATAACACCTTCAATGTTTCCGTCAATCACCACCCAGTCTCCAATGTGGAATGGTCTATCGAGGAGAACCGTGAGTGAGCCAAAAAGGTTGGAAAGAGTGTCTTTAGCGGCTAAGGATATTCCCAAGCCAATAATGCCCATACCAGCAAGAATTCCCTTTATATCGAAAGTTAGAGAGTCCCCTACGGCAATAATCCCAATGGCGATGACAAAGGTTTTAGCTGACTTTCGAATCAAGGGAACTAAGATGTCGTCAAATTTATTGAGAGAAAGATCGGCTTTGCGCTGGAAGTAAAGAGAGACCAAATCAACAGATTGATATAAAGTCATGATGATCCCAAAAGTGAAAATCACTTTGCCAATTCGGAGAAGCCAAGGGAATGTCGATGACTCCATTCCAAGCAGGGGAAGGCCTATATTCCACAAAAGTGCAAAAGTGACGATTCTAATTGGAAGCGTGAATCTCTTTTTTAGCTCCTCTGGGATATTTATTCCTTTGCGCCCAAGGAGCTTAATGGCAACGTTGGCCAGGTAAGCTCGGATCATTCTTTCTAAAAGAAAACCGAAAAGAGTGAGAACGAACAAGCCGATCCACTGGCCGTGCATGAGTAGGAATGCTTTTTCACTTGTCCATGCGGGTATTTTGCCTTTAATCAGCTCCCTCCAATGAGAAGACTCTGTGGCATGCAGCGATGAGGATAAAAGAACAAGTAAGCTTATCAGTAAAAGCTTGGGCATAAGTTAGCCTGTTTTGAGTTTAAAGATCATTTTTTTTATTTTAATCCTTTCTCTCTAAATTGGATAGTTTGAGTAGGTTAAGGGGGGGAGTCAATAAGAATTTTGCAGGGTTAACCCTTGACTCATTTCATTTTGACTCCATCTTTTTTTAAGAGAAAACCAGGGGTTGATGGAAAATCCCTCGTAGTGTGCAGCAAAGAGGAGAAGTTTATGAATAAATTTGACTCTATTGTCGCTGGTGCCTTGGAAATTGCTCAAGCAGAGGCCCTCGATAGGAAAAATTCAGAGCTTTGTCCTGAGCATTTGATGCTTGGGCTCATGAAACATCCTGCCAGTTATACCTCTCGCGAGCTTTCCAAGTACCGGTCTTGTTTAAATGAGTTGCTGACGGCCTTACCTGTGGTGAGTACTTCTTTGAATCTGGAGCAGTTGAGACCCTCTTCAAAATTCCAGCATTGGCTGACTTATGCTAGTAGCTATGCTCTCCAAAATGGCAAACAAGTGGTGGGAGAGACAGAGTTTTTGCGCTTTCTTCCTCAGATACTCCCTGCTCTAAAGCTGAACCCTCAAGAACTTAAAGCTTCTACCGAGGATCAAGACTCTGAGGTTCCTGGTTTTTTAACCGATTTAAATGCTATGGCCGAGAACGGAAAACTTGACCCCGTTGTTGGAAGGACGAAGGAGATCCGTTCTGTCATGGAGATTCTTGGGAGAAGAGGAAAGAATAATCCTGTTTTAGTGGGGCCTGCGGGAGTGGGCAAAACCGCTATTGTTGAAGGGTTGGCAGAGGCCATTGTTAAAGGAAAAGTTCCCGATGTCTTGCAGGGAAAAACGGTCTATGCTTTGGATATGGGTGCTTTAATGGCCGGCACGCAATACCGTGGAGCTTTTGAGGAACGGTTGCAAAAGCTGATTAAATTTCTTAAGAGGCAAGCAGGGGAAGCCATCCTTTTTGTTGATGAAATGCACCAATTGGTAGGAGCAGGGAAAACTGATGGTGCTATGGATGCCGCTAATTTACTGAAGCCTGCATTGGCCCGAGGGGAACTTAACTGCATTGGCGCCACGACAGAAGATGAATATCAAAAATATATCTTAGGAGATTCTGCCCTTGATCGCCGTTTTCGAGCAGTTCCTGTCAGGGAGCCTTCAAAAGAGGAGGCGATAGAAATCCTAATGGGTATTAAAGAAAAATGGGAAGCCCATCACGGTATTAAAATTAGTGACGAGGCCATCTACAGTGCGGTCTTTCTTAGTGATCAATATATAACGGATAAAAATCTACCTGATAAGGCCATCGATTTGGTTGATGAAGCTTCTTCTGCTCTAAAGCTTTCGGCAGAGGCAATGCCACCTAAATTAGCTGATCTTGAGGGAGAGATTCGTTCGAAAAAGGTTCTTTCTCAGGTCGAGCCAGACAACCTCGATATTAAGGTTGAAATTGAGGAAATAGAAAAGAGATTTCAACAAGAAAAAGAATGTTGGGAGAGAGAAGTTCTGTCGATGAAGCGTATGAGCGAACTTAAAAATCAATTAGATCGCTATAAGTTTGAACTCGAACAAGCAGAGAGAAACGCTGACTTTGAGATGGCTGGGAAGTTGAAATACAGTCTTATTCCCCAAGTTAAGGCCCAGCTCGATGAAAATGTTCACGACTGGAAATTGGGGAAAAGAGATATTGCTCAAGTAATTGTCCGTCAAACGGGAATTCCCTTAGAGAAAATACTAAAGGATAAACAAGATCATATTTTAAGACTTGAAGATCATCTCAAAAAAAGAGTTTTTGGCCAAGGTCATTGTTTACATGAAATCTCAGAAACTCTTTTAACAGCTCATGCTGGTTTGAAGGACGAAAGTCGACCTCTTGGAAGCTTTCTTTTAAAAGGTCCTAGTGGTGTAGGGAAAACGGAGACAGCTAAGGCCTTAGCCGAGTTTTTGTTTGACTCTGATACGAGTATTATTCGGCTCGATATGAGCGAGTTTTCAGAGAAGCACTCTGTGGCTAAGTTAATAGGGGCACCGGTGGGTTATGTGGGTTATGAAGAAGGGGGTATTCTGACTGAAGCAGTGAGGAGGAAACCCTATAGTGTCATACTCTTTGACGAGATAGAGAAGGCCCATCCTGATTTTGCCGATATTCTTCTTCAGATCTTGGATGATGGGCGATTGACAGATAATAAGGGGCGAACCGTCAACTTTAAAAATAGTATTATTTTTCTGACGACGAACAGCCAAAACTATGAAGCTGAGTTTAAAGCCGAAGTTTTGGGGCGTTTAGATTCCATTTTGGAATACCAGCCTCTCGATCAATCAGTTATGGAGTCGTTGATTAAAAAACAGCTAGAGTTACTCAATGAGCGTCTGGTGAGCAAAAGGCTGAGCGTATCTCTAGGAGTACCTTTAGAAAAGAAGCTAAGAGAGCAAGGCTATAATGACTCTTATGGGGCTCGCCCACTAGCTGCCGTTTTTAACAGACTCGTGATTCGCCCTCTTTCAAGATTGGTTTTACAGGGGGAGGAGGTATCAGGTGATCTGGTCATCAACTGGAATGAGGCGAATAATAAAGTTGAATTTTTAGCTCAAGCTTAATTAAACCAGATGCCAAAAACTTGTTTTAATCTTTCTTTTTCTTGTTTTTCTAAGGGATTGCGATCTAGGCTCAAGTGGTTGAGGTGGGGAAGGTGATCTAAAGTTGCGGGGAGCCTCGTAAGTTGATTAGAGTCTAGATTGAGACGCACCAATTGGTGAAGATTTCCGATATCGTCAGGAATTTTTGAAAGCTTATTTTGACTCAAATCTAAATCAGTCATGTTTCTTAATAGGCTTAACCATTTGGGGAGTTCTTCTAGGTCACACCCCGAGAGTTGGAGAAAGCGCCAGGAGCTTTTAGGGGCTTTTGTTGGAAGTTTTTTTATCGGTGTATTTTTTAATTTGAGAATATGAAGGTGTTTTAAATCGAGAATCCAATCGGAAAAATTGGCTAGATTTGGACAATGAAGACTGAGAGAGTGAAGCTTGGATAAGCTTGAGAGTTCTTTGGGAAGTGTGTTTAGAGATTCGCTCAGTATTTCTAGACCAGTTATTTGTGGACCAATTTTTTCCATTGGTAGTGTCGATTGATTCTTTTTCAATTTAATTCTTAAGTGGGTCATGAAAGTATTATGGCTCAAGAGCAGTTAAGGGACCACTAGAAAGAAAAATTTCTGATGATTTACGGTTTTCTTTTTTTCTTTCTTCTAAGAAGTACAGAGAATGATTTTTTATAACGGCGAGATATAATCTTAAAGAGATTAGAGTTTCGATTAAAGGTAATATCTTTATTTTCCCAGCGGTCGACACCATTAGAGAAACTCATTGGTCTTCTTTTTTGTGCATTATGACCCTCTAAGTAAGGACCCTCACCACCGCCTTGTTGGGCTGCCATGGCTGCCCAGTCGATGTCTTCTGGAAGCCCATCGATATTGTGTGCGTCCATAGAAAATTCAAAATTTTGTTCTTGAAAGCGAAAAGCTTCATTCAGTAGGGCCTTCGCTTTAGCTTTAGAGCGAAGAGCTTCGGCTCGCGCTCGGGCGAGGAGAGCTTCTCTCTCTTTTTCTGCCTTCTCCTCTTCTGTGTTGTTTTTCTTACTGCTGCTAGAAGCTTGGTTATAAGATAATTTCTTTATTCCACCTAAACCAAAGCCTCGGCGTTGGTGAAACGAGGATTTTGGCTTAAATTCACTGGAGCCAAAAATATCGTTTTTGTCCATCCGGGCTTTGATTCCTTTTAAGGCCTTATCTTCATTGGCTGCGGCTTCGGCAGCGATATCTCTGGTTTTGAGTTTAGCGGCTAGGCGATCTCGGTTCAAACTCTCTTCTTTCTCTTTGAGTCTCTCTTGAAGTCGAGCAGCATTATTGCCTAGTGTTCCTTTGGAAACATCCCCCTTACCTAGTTGGCCACTAAGGTCCTTTCGACCATCAAAGGTTAGTTGGGAACCAGTTCTTGCACCAGGAGTAAAGCTGGTAAAGTCTGGGTACTGAAAGGTGGCACATTGATTATCTTTTTGGCAGTCGCATGTAGGGTCAATGGTAATGGAGCCGTCAGGAGAACTTTTCAAACAACCATTATTAACGGCTCGGGGAATAACTTGGGTATCGACATCGTCAACACCTTGTTGGTCGAGATCCATTCTTTCTCTCATTTCATTGAGAAGAGTGACATAGGCATCTCTTTGGTTCCTGAGTTCGCCTAGGGCTTCATTTGTAAGTTCCGTATTAGTCATAACCGAGGTAATAACATTTTGAATAGTGGTGACTCTCGTCTCGGGGATAGGGAAGCCCGTGTTGTCCTCGGCATCGAGGCCAGAGACGTCTACAGTTAAAGCATCGATATTAACTAAAGATCGCCCTTTGAAATTACTCGATGTCGAGATGTCGTTAGCCTGGCGCTGCCATTCGTAATTTCGACGAGTGAGGAAGTAAGCAAAAGAAGTTGAGCCACTTGCTACACCGAGTGCATCGGCTAACCGTTTTGGGTCGTCTCGCTTGGGGAGGGTCTGTGGCCCTGCAGCGTGGGCTTCAGGAAGAAGACCGTCAATAATAGCTTGTAGAAATTCTATTCTTTTGTCTCGATAGCTTGTTTCCTGAGGCTCGGGTTTGGGCTCGGAAGGAGTTGTTGGTGAGGAGGTCTCTGGATCATTAGGATTCTCTCGATTGGCTCTAAGTATACGACTTAGTGTTTCTTGTTTCTTTTTTTCAATTTCAACAGCTAGTTTTTCTTTGGCTTTCTGTCCCATGAGTTGCATTTTCTCTTCTTCCCCTTTGGCTTCGGAATAGTTACAAACCATATGAGTGAAATGCTTGGCCCTGTGAAGGCGCTTTTTCCATTTGGCCAAGAACTTTTTGGCGCGGATGAGTTCTGCTGCATAGTAAACAGCAGTTAGGATTTGAAAATATCTTCCGTATTTTGCGTTTAGCTCTGATAGCCTTTTAAAAAAACTTTGGCAGGAAGTAGAACACGAGGCTACAAATTTGCTCATAAAGAGATCTTTTAAGCTGTAGTACATCACTGTAAGGGCTATGGACACAGCAATTCTAGTGAGGACAGATTTGACCCAGGCTTCACCTTTTTTAACGTTGGCGTGGGCAATGGAGACTTTTTCCCTTTTACTCGCGAGCTCTTCGATGGCGGCATCTAGAGCCGCTTGATACATTTCAAGTGCTTGCTCTCTCGTTTTAGGTTTGTTGAGATTTTCTTCGCCAAGGATATCGACGAGATACTTTTGACATTCAGCTTTGAGTTCAGGATCTGTTGGAGTGATCCTCAAGCATAAATTTTCCATTTGTTGGTTGAGTAGGTTGGCGGCCCTTTCCACAGTTCTAACTTGGAGATCGCGATCGTCTTCAGTGTAATCTTCTGTGGCCCTGCAGCTATCGGCAGTGTCTGTGTAGTAACTGGTTTCGTTGACCTGGGCGATGAGATAAGTGGCGGAAGCGGCCTTAAAAAGGTGATAAGCTTTGGAATCAGCATCGGAGAGTTCGTGTTTGACACATTTTAAGTTTTTAACGGCTGCTGTCGCCATGGCCATGACTTCTAAGTTTGACTGGGCCATTCGACCGTTGAGTTGATTGTCATCGAAGTCGGCCATGGCCACTTCGTAGAGTTCATAATCACTGTTCTTATCCCTTTGAAGCTCTAGTCCTAAAAGTCTTTCACTTCTCAATTTGGACAAATAGATGGCTTCATCGATGGCGACATTGGCTAAACGTGTGAGTTCCTGATCCTTTTCAAACATAGGTCCTGCTAGGCTGCACCCTTCTCCCGAGTGGCGACCGCTTCCTCCACCACAACCAGAGATGGTGTGGGAAGAAACTAAATCGCTTTCTTCTTGTTCAATGGAATTACCGGCATCCCTCATATCACCCTGTCGATTTTGAACGGTTCTGCCTCGGTATCGATATTCATGATTTTTTCTTCTTTCTTCTGCTCGAGCATTTTGCAAATTACTTTCGGCTTGATTGAATGCACTTCTCGCTGTTCGCAAGCGTTGGCGAGCTCCATAAGAACAATATTGATCATCAGGGCAAGCTGCTTCGGCGGCACTTAATTCAGCCTGGGCCACTTTGTGGTTGTCCTGGGCATTGCTAAATTTTCGTTTAGCTTCTTCCCATTCATCTTTTTTTCTTTGCACGTATTGATCGTGAGTTTCACCTGTAGGAACGATCTCTTTTCCAGCATTGGGATCGTGCTGAGTTTCAGCGACATTGAGGTTTTCTTTGGATTGCCTGGCATCCCTTCTCTGGCGACCAATACGATCAATAGCTTGATTGAGAAAAGTTTCTCGGTAGTCTTTTTGATTTTGGTACATCTCTTGGCGATAGCTCGCCATTGTTCGGCATTTTGTTAGGAGTCCATCGCCAGCTGTTTGGTCGTGTTGTTGGTTTTGGCTGGCCAGTTCTCGGTTTCTTTCTGTGTTATCTCTTAGAATAGAGTCAGGGGTTGCATCCGGTCCTAGGTTGGAGGGAGAGCTCTGGGCAAAGGCCCTGATCATAAAGAAGTCGTATTGGAGTAGGGATAAAGTGAGCGCCACTCTCAGGGTCGCTTTCGCTGCGAATTTAATTTTTTGGTGAATACCATTGTCCATCATTATCTCCATCTCCGCTTTTAATCAGCAGTCGAGTTCACACTACCCTCAGTTAATAATTTTAAACCAGCTGGCGAAATACCCTAAAAAACCCTCAAGATATTTATGTTATTTCCTTGGGAAAAGTTGGCTTATCTATTTTAATTTCAGTAAGTTAGCAATGTTTTAGAGAAGAATGAGGGAGAAATTGAGCTGGGCTTTGAGGAGGAGAAAAATGCCTCATTTTTGTGGTCAGTATCCCTACTTTCAAAGGTTTGACTTGAAGTGCTTTGGCGGGGTTGCCAGCGAGGTCAAGGAGAGAAGAAGAAAGTTAATCTCTTGATATTTAGTATTTAAGAGCAAGGGCCTTACCTCTATCTGTTGCAATAAATTAAAATGTGGGACAATAATTAAGTTCTCTTAAACCTTAATTAGATGAGAGGAATCGTTTATGAAAACTCCTATAATGGCTTTTTTTATCTCTTTAGTTTGGACTCTTCCTGCTTTCTCTAAACTGCCTGGTGAAAAAAAGGTTCAAGCCTCTATTGAGTTACATAAAAAATGTTATGAAGAATTGGGAAAACATTGCAAGGAGGGGCAGACAGGGCCTGATTGTTATAAAGAGCACAAAGCGAAGCTTCCCAAAGTTTGTCACTCTAAGGAGATAACTTCTTTCTTTAAAGCAGATCAATTGCATCAAGTAGCTGGACCTGTTATGAAAAGTCGTTGTTTGGCCAATGTTTTGAAAAGTTGTCCCCTCCCCAACGACCCTAATGCTAAAGATCTTCAAAAAGCGATGGCTGATTACCGAAAATGTTTGCAGAAGAATATGGATAAGCACAAGGATTCTTGCGCCAAAGAATTTAGAGGTCGAGAATCTAAGGGCGTGACTAATTTTTAAAGAGTTGGCAGCAATAAATTAGCTGTGTGGACTAAAGATACTTCACAAAACGATTGTGTTTATCAACTAAAATGCATTTGGGTTCAAGAGGCTTTTCGGAGACTTGAAAAGCAATAATGATGACTTCTTCACCTTTTCTGATAAGGTGAGCGGCAGCTCCGTTAATACAGATTTCTCCCGATCCTCGTACGCCTTTGATAACATAAGTTTCTAGACGACTTCCGCTAGTATTAGAGACTACTAAAACTTTTTGCCCCTCCCAGAGATCGATTTTGTCGAGGAGGTCGGGATCAATGGTAATTGAGCCTACGTAGGAGACATCGGCTTCGGTAACGGTGGCTTTGTGTATTTTGCTTTGGAGCAATTCCCTCACTTTCTCTTTCCTGTGAGTGGTTTAAACCAGCGTACTGTACACTAAAGACCCTTGCGCTTCAAGGAGTATGGCTTCTTGCTCACAAGAGTCAATTTTTTGGACGAGATTGAAAAAGGGCTAGGTTAGATGTTCGTGGCCGGAGATCCCCAAAAAATAGAGGATGGTGGTCATTGGGCCATAGCTCATATGTTGTTCGGCTTCTTTTTTGACTTTGTCTTTGGCGTGGAAGGCGATGCCTAGTCCCGCTGTGGCTAACATCGGTAGGTCATTAGCACCATCTCCAATGGCTACGACTTGTTCGAGACTAATTTTTTCTTGTTGAGCAATAACTTTTAAAAGTAGGGCTTTTTGGTTGGCATTGATAATTGTTCCCTCAATTAAGCCAGTGAGTTCCCCCTTTTTTATTTCCAGGTCATTGGCGAAAGCATAGTCTAAGTCTAATTTCTTTTTAAGAGCATTGGCGAAGAAAGAAAAGCCACCACTGATAAGGGCAACCTTATAGCCGAATTTTTTGACTGTTTGGATAAATTTTTCAGCGCCGGGAGTAAAGGGAAGTCTATCGAGGATTTCCTTCATTTGTTCTTCTTTCATACCTTTGAGTTTAGCAACCCGTGAGCGTAGGGATTCGTCAAAATCTAATTCACCGTTCATTGCTTTGTGAGTGATATCTCTTACTTCGTCGCCTGCACCCATAACAGTGGCCATTTCATCAATGACCTCTGTTTGAATGAGAGTGGAGTCCATGTCAAAAACGATAAGCCTTTTGGAACGACGAAAAACATTATCTTTGAGAAAGGCCATGTCAACTTGATGCTGAGTTGATATAAATATCAACTCACTTTTGATCCCTTCCCAGTTTAAACCTTTGGGGAGTGTTGTCGTAATCTCTAAGGCTTTAAAGTGATGAGGATTGACGTTATCAATCCTTAGGATATTGATATTGTGGGATGCTAAGCAGTTGGCTAGAGGTTCGAGGAAAGCAGCGCTCAATTGATAATTGTCGGAAGCCACACAATTGAGAATAAACTTTTCTATTCCGTTGCTAGACAAGTTTTGAGTGTCTTGAACTTCTTGAAAAGTTAGATTGAGTCCTTGATTTTGGGCTTTAAAGAGAAGCTCTTTGATGACTGGGGAGTCCTCCGCACTGGCCGAGGTTTCAATTAAGATGCTGAGGGACAGAAGACCATGGGTGACGGCTTGACCCATATCGATGATAGAGTTGTTAAAGTCTTTAATAATTTTCATTAAGCTAGCGGTAATTCCGGGTTGGTCTGGACCCGCTACTGTAATCAAAATTTGTCTTCTAGCCACGTTTTCTCCCAGCTTGGTGAGGGTCATTTAGCTTTCGGTTTTCTCGCCTCTTCACTTTGATTTTTTTAATGAGACTAAGGCTATACTCCAAGGCGGAGTAAAGGCTAAAAAAAGAGGCGAGGTAGAGAAGGGCCGTGCCAATGAGGGGCATGGGGATGCCGTAAGGCTTTTCGTAGATCATCAGTAGAGGTATCGCGACTAATTGAAAGCCCGTTTTCCATTTTCCCAATACTCCTACGGGAACGGAGAGCCCGCGCTCAGAAGCGAGAAGTCTAAGGGAGGTAATGTACATTTCCCTGAGGACCAAAATGATGACAATTAAAACGTGAATACGATCTAAAGCCTGAAGCAGGATAAGGCTGGAGACAACGAGAAATTTATCGGCGACGGGGTCGAGGAAGGAGCCAAAGACGGTGACCATTCCTCTTTTGCGGGCGATGTAGCCATCAAAAAAATCGGTAAGGCCAGCGATACCAAAGCTGATAGCGGCAATCCACCCCAGTTCCGATTTGAAGGAGTTGAACCAATTAATGTTTTTGAGGTTAAAGACTAGACAGGTGGAGATAATAGGGATGAGCACCATACGTAGAAGGGTTAAACGATTGGGGAGGTTATCAATTTCCCATTCATCGTAGGGAGGGGCAAGGCCCTTTGGTTTTGGTGCTTGATTGTTTAGCTCGGTCATTGTTGCCCTATTTTGGCCAAGCGGTCTAGAACTTTTATTGTCAAGGCGTCAAAATAGCATGGACAACCTCACAATGGCAAAGCTACTTAGCTCTTAAAAGGCCTCTGTTTTCCTCCTAACACATTTTCCCAAAAGGTTTTATGCTTTTTAAGAAGGGTTTGAATTGAGGAGTTTGGCCATATGGAAAATCATCTAAGCCTTATCAAAACCGATTTTCAAGAGTTGGAAAAGCGTATTTTTCCTCGTTTTCCTTTTAATTATCTGACTTTTAAAGGAGAGGGAGACCGGGTCTTTGCCGTTAAAGATATTAGCTATAGTGGGATGCAGTTGTTGTTAAAGAATGGTGGGCATAATTATCGCTCGGGAGACCTTCTCAAGGGAACGTTGAACTGGAGGGGGGCGACTCTCGATCTCCAGGGTTTGGTTAAGTGGGTGAGTGGTGAGAGCTTAGGTATTGCTTTTAATGAGGATGGAGCACTGGAAGAAAATGTTCGCTGCTTTTTAAGCATAGACAATATTATTTCAGGAATGCGCCCAGTCCACCAGGGAGGCTTTGATCTAGAGTTTCCTAGCAATTTAAAATACTGGCTTCAAGCTGATGGTCCTGTGGAGATCTTTATTTGGCGTCATAACGATGGAGAGATCTCTCGTTTTCAAATTTTGATGCTGGGGACTTTTATTGAGTACGAGGATGGTAAAGGTTTAAAATCTGGTCAAGTAGTGAATCGAAAAAATCTTGATACTCCTTTAGTTCAGGAAGATGAGTTTCTTCTTCAAATGGATGAGGTGGTGGATAAGGCCATTCTCAGCTTTGCCCAAGACATCGTGGCAAAATTGCCAGGGGAGCACCTCCCGGTTGAGGCAAGGGATTTTCTTAGAGTTAAACTTGGGTTGAGCACCGAATAAATCAATTTTTCTATCTTTCAATTTTCTTAAAAAGAGTTCCTAGTTTCCATTGCCGGGCTTTTTTTAGGCGTTTATAATCTCGCAGCCTAGGTCTTGAAGAGTAAGGAGAAGCGGGATGAACAGAAACTTAGCTTTGGAGTTTGTGCGGGTTACCGAAATGGCTGCGATTGCCTCTGCGAGATGGATGGGACGCGGGGATGAGAAGGCCGCTGACCAAGCGGCTGTCGATGCCATGAGGGCCATGCTCGACACTATCGAATGTGATGCTACCGTTGTTATTGGAGAGGGGGAAAGGGATGAAGCCCCGATGCTCTACATTGGTGAAAAAGTAGGAACCGGCCGTGGTCCTAAACTCGATCTCGCTTTAGATCCCTTAGAGGGAACGACTGTTTGTGCTGTTGGGGCTTCTAATTCGATCGCAGTCATGGCGATTGCAGAGGAGGGAAATTTTCTCAACGCTCCCGATACCTATATGCAAAAGATCGCTGTTGGACCGGTTGGCAGAGGGTTTATTGATATTACTGAGGCACCTCAGGAAAATTTGAGGCGTTTAGCTGATGCTAAAAACTGCAAAGTCAACGATCTAACGGTGGTTATTCTCAATCGTCCTAGGCATAAAGAGCTTATCGATCAGGTCCGTGAAGCTGGTGCTCGTATCCGTTTAATTGGAGATGGTGATGTCGCTGCTTCACTGGCTTGCTGTGATTCCGATTCTGGTGTGGATATGCTTTTGGGAATTGGGGGAGCCCCAGAGGGGGTGATTGCGGCAGCAGCCCTGCGTTGTATGGGGGGGGATTTTCAAGGGATTCTCAAGTTTAGAAGCGATGAAGAGCGGGAAAGGGCCCATGAAATGGGGATCGAGAACCTTGAAAAAATTTATAGTATCGATGAATTGGCGGCAGGGAATGTTATGTTTGTGGCGACAGGGGTGACGACGGGAACTTTTTTAGATGGAGTTCGTTTTAAGTCGTATGGTGCTAAAACACAGTCCATTGTCATGCGCTCTCAGTCTGGTACAATTAGGCATATTGAAGCCAAGCATCATTTTGATACAAAGCCAAGGTACTGAGCTTTGAGATAGGAAAGTTCTCTTTAGTCAGGGCGAAAGCCTCTTGAGACGTGAAGTGAAAAGGAGGAGACAATGGCTCAAGCCACACGGACAGAAATTTGGGAAGCCCCTATCGAGAAAATATACGAAGCCATTGTCGATTATGCTTCTTATCCTCAATTTGTAGCAGGTGTCCATGAAGTTGAAATTTTAGAGAGTAGTGATGGTGGAGCTCGAGTAAAGTATTCATTAAATGTCATAAAGAAAATCAGCTATATTTTAAAATTGACTCACCAAAAGCCTCATCGGATCGATTGGGTTTTAGAGTCCGGTGATATTTTTAAGCAAAATGATGGAACTTGGGAGCTTAAAGATCTAGGAGAGGGAAAAACTGAAGTTACCTATGGGCTCGAAGTGAATATAAAGGGCTTTGTTCCGAAGGCGATTGTCAATGGATTGACCAGCAAGAACCTACCGGCCATGATGAAGTCTTTTCACGACCGGTCCAAAGAGCTCTAAAAAGGGAAATATTTGTGGGTGGGAAAGAGGATAAAGGTTTAGGTGATGTTTTTAAAAAAATTTCTTCTCTTGGTTTGGGAAGTGCCTTTCTTTCAGAGGAAGCGTTAAAAAATATCATAGGGGACATTCCTCTCCCCAAAAATATTGTCAATGGATTGCTTGAAAATGCTCGAGTAGCTAAAGAAGATTTTGCGAAATCCTTGGGAGATGAGTTTCGGAGGTATCTTTCAAAAGTTGATACGGATAAAGCTATTGATTATATAGCTGAAAATTATGATATTGAAATGAAGGCGAGCTTTTCTTTGAAGAAAAAGGAGAAGAAAGCTTCTTCTTCAGATTCTTAAGTTATGGATCGGAAAGAACTTATCTCCATTCGGCTCAGCTTAATTTCTAAAGATTACCCAGTCAGAAATCCCCCTATTCTTGTGGCTGTTACCAAAAAGAGACCTTTGGAAGATATTGAATTTGCTTACGTGGCAGGGCATAGGGACTTTGGTGAAAACAGAGTCGATGAACTACAGGAAAAGGCACAATTTTTTTTTGAAGCAGGTTTTTCTGACATCCGATGGCATTTTATTGGTCACCTTCAATCCAATAAGCTTAAAAAACTGTTCAATATTCCAGGTCTTTCTTATATTCACAGTGTTGATAGTTTTGAGATTTTAGAAAAGATGTATGTTAAATCTAACTTATTGCTCGACCCTGTTTCTTTCTTTCTCCAGGTTAACACTAGTGGTGAAAAAGAGAAGGCGGGGTTTGAAGGTCAAGAGGAGCTTATGAGAGCCGCCAATTTGATTGGGGCCCAAGCGAATCCTCGATTGAAAATGTGCGGACTTATGACCATGTCTAAAATCCGTACCGATAATTTTGAGAGGGATGCTAAAGCCTGTTTTAAAAAGCTAAAACAAAGTCGTCGTAATCTTCAACGAGACTTTGATCTTCCGGATTTAAAACTGAGCATGGGTATGTCATCAGATTATCAGTGGGCCATGGAAGAGGGGGCAGACTATATTCGTGTGGGGTCAGCCATTTTTAAACCTGAAGAATCTCGTTAATTATGAGAAGAGAGGGGAGAAGAAGTAATGACTAAAACAAATCTGAGAAAAGTTCCAGAGCTTTCTTTACTAAGCTACGTTAATGGTAATTCCATTGACCAAGCTAAATTTGTTGATGGGATAGTGAATGGTTTAAAAGATTATGGATTTATCATCCTTACCGACCACATTATTGACCAGGAGAAAGTCGATAAAGCTTATGATTATGTCCACCAATTTTTCCATCTTCCTCTAGAGAAGAAAATGAAGTATTACAATGAGAAGTTGGCAGGGCAACGCGGTTATACTCCTTACAAAAAAGAGCATGCTAAAGACAATCCAAACCCTGACCTCAAAGAATTTTGGCATGTCGGAAGAGATTTAAGTGATACGAGTCCTTACAAGGGGGTCTATCCCGATAATGTTTGGCCTGAAGATATTCCAGAATTTAAGAGAGCATTTCAAGAACTTTATCAAGCTATGGATAAAACCTCTGTGGTCTTATTGGAAGCGATAGGGAGAGGACTCGATCTTCCTCGCGAGTACTTTTCTGGAGTGATAAAGGAGGGGAATTCAATTCTTCGAACTATCTACTATCCACCAACTAAGGGTGAAGACACTGTAAACTCGATTCGAGCTGCGGCCCATGAGGATATCAACTTGATTACGATGCTGGTGGGAGCCACTTCAAGTGGTCTTCAACTTCTCGATAGGGATGGTACTTGGCTTGATGTTAACTCGAGTCCAGGGCAAATAGTTGTGGATTCAGGAGACATGTTGAGCCGGATGACAAATGGTGTGATTCCGGCGACGACTCACCGGGTTGTCAATCCAGAAGACGATGGTTCTCCTCGTTACAGTATGCCTTTCTTTGTTCATCCTCATTCGGAAGCTGTTTTAAGTTGTATCCCCAGTTGTCAGGGCACGGGTGCTAAGTATTCCGATATAACGGCAGGGGAGTTTCTCGACCAAAGGCTACGTGAAATAGGTCTTATCTAGCTGGGAGCATTTTCTTTTCTACTTTGATGATTTCTAGAATGGTTTAAAGTTCTTTAATAAAACTCCGTTAAGTTGGATGGAAAAAATAATCTCTGTACTAAAAGATGAGTTATGGTTTTTGTCCTTTTTGCTCTTTTGGGTGGAGTTCTCTCTGGGTGTGGAGGGAAAGAAGTCTTCACTAGGGCAAGTAATGTCGATACTTTTTTTCAGAAGGGTGGCTCTTCCCACACACCGATAGAGATTGTTTGGGTTGTTGATAATTCTGGTTCCATGTACGACGAACAGCAACTCCTGGCAGCTAATTTCACAAATTTTATTGAGAGCTTTCTAACATTAGAAGTCGATTTCAAAATGGCCATTGTAACGACAGATGGCCATACCAATAGAGATTCTGAAGAAAAACTTAATTTAGCTGAGGCAAAAAAGGATAAAAAAGGCTTTATTGATTATTTTAAGAAAAAAATCAAAGTGGGTATTTCTGGCTCTGGTCACGAAAGAGGCCTAGAGATGAGTAAAAAGTTTTTGCAAAGACATTCTAATTGGTTAACCCCTACGGCCCATTTAATTATTATTTATGTTTCAGATGAGGATGACTCCAGTGCAGAGTCTGATCATGGAGTTTATGTTCGCTATTTTCGAAGCTTAAAAGAAAACCATCCTAGTAGGGTGAAAGTTTTTTCTATTACGGATACTAGAAATAACAATCGCTATATGGCCGTGACTAAAGAATTGGATGGAGTATCCAAGGGTATTCGTGAACCTTTTGATAAAATTTTAGAGGGTTTTGGAACAGAAATAGTAAGCTTATCTTCACTTTTTGCCCTGAGAATTGGTGCTAAGCTCGATACAATAAAAGTCTTTGTTAATGATAAGCTCTCCCCTCCTACGCATTGGAATTATATGAAAAAAGAGCACGCTATACGTTTTAAAGAAAGCTATATCCCTCCTGAGAATAGTCATATAAAAATTTACTACAAAGTATCAAATTAAGGTTTCAACTCAATTCATTTTAATGAACGAAAAGGCTTTGTTAGTTGCCTAGAATGATTTATGATGTTGGGCAAAAATACTTCTTTAAAGCTGTTGGTTTTGTCTATTGAAACACTTACCTTTTTTTTATGTATTAAAAGGGTTTAATCCTTTTGAACACTTGGCAGCAGAAGATTTTCTTTTGCGTTCTTGCCATGGGTTTGGAATGGCAGTATGGGTGGCCAGACCATGTGTCGTCATGGGACGTTTTCAAAACCCTTGGCGAGAAGTTTATTGGCAAAAAGCTAAATCAAAGGATGTTTGGATAGTTCGTCGACAAAGTGGTGGTGGGACTGTCTATCAGGATCGAGGCAATTTAAACTTTGCTTTTTTCGGTGATTTAAAAAAGCTTGATAAAAACTTGCATCTTGAATTGGTGAGAAAAGCTATTGGCTTTTTTGGAATTGTTTTAAAACAAAATGAAAGACACGATCTTGTATACGAGGACCGAGGTCAAACCTTCAAAGTTTCGGGAAATGCTTTTAAACAGACTAGGGATCGCTTTTTACATCACGGAACCCTTTTAATCGATGCTAATATCAACGACTTAGGAGTATTGCTTTACCCTCCTAATTGGGAGATTCAAACTAAAGCAGTTGATTCAAAGCGCAGCCCCGTTGTCAATTTGAATGATGTTCCTCGAACTTCACTTGAGTTTAATGTTAATAGCGTTATAGAGGCCCTCAAAGAAGTCTTTAAAAGTTATTGGATTTCTCTAGGAGTGAATCAGTTTCAGGTTAAAGACGTGGATTCTTGTGCTGTTCTCGATACGACTGCGTTAACCAACTTAGTTAGTTCTAAATGGATTTGGGGGGAGACTCCAAAATTTTATTGGAATTTAGGAGACCATAAATTCTATTTTGCTCAAGGACGACTGCAGAAAATATCTGGACCGACAGTATCACATCTTGAGTTCTTAAGAAATATAGAGGTTTGGCGTGAAAACTTACAGGTGAAAAGTGAACTTAATTCTTTATCAGGAATTTTCAATACGGACCAACTGAGTCAGTTGAAAGATTTTTTTGGGCTAGCTTAGTTCTTCTTAAGAGCTTAAGATAAATTCATGCTTCAGATCCCCCTTATAAATCAAGCTCGTTACATTTGGATTAGCTATTTAAAAAATCGCTGGTCAATCTATCTCGTTGGTTTAGCTATGGTTATCTTGACCGACTTTATGCAGGTTGTGGTGGCTAGAACTTTGGGTTGGATATTAGATTTTTTTGACCAGCAATCGGCTCCCTTTTTTTTGGAGGGAAGAGAGAGAAGAGAAGTTTTTCTTGGATTGTTTCTTCTTCTCTTTGGTTCACGTTTGCTTTTATTTTTGGCTAGAATGGGTTGGCGAATGACCCTAGCTAGGGAAACTCATTGGGCTGCCTCTAAGCTGAAATCGGATATCTGGCACAATGTTTGTTTTTTTAAAAAAGAAGATTTAGCTAATAAGTACACTAAAGGTGTCCTTATGAATGCGATGACTAGTGATGTGAACTCGGGAAGGTTTATTTTTGGTTTTACTTTAGTAGCTCTATTTGATGTCGTTTTTTTGGGTTTTTTTACTTTGGGAACCATGCTCACGATCCATATTCCTTTAACATTATGGTCGCTAGGGATTTTGTTGATTCTTCCTTATTTTATTAAAAGGCTTTCGGAGTTGGAGATTGATCGCTATCGGAAGGCCCAAGAATATTTGGGAGTTTTTAATGATTTAGGAAGCCAGGTTGTTTCCACTATTAGGCTGCAACGTCTTACTCAGACGGGTGTTTTTTGGAAAAAACGCTTAATGTTGTCTGCTGAAGAGTATCGTCGAAAGCGATTGGACGCGGTTGAGGCTTCCCTTTTTTACATTCCAACGATGGGTCTTTCCAGTGTTGTGAGCTATATTGTTCTGTTTTCTATTGGTGTTAATTATGTACTCCAAGGTGCACTGTCCTTAGGGGATTTTGTGGCCATGCAAGGACTTATCTTTTTACTTCAAGATCCTTTATCTGAACTTGGCTTTATTATTTCTGAGTGGAGAAAGAGTTTTGCTTCATTAGAGAGACTCGCTACCATTTACAACCAAGAAAAAGAGGGCTTTCTTCTCACAAGCGGTGAAGATATTGAATCTACTGACCTTGTTTTAGAGGCGTGCAACCTTAGTTTTCAGTATAGTGATGGTGAAACTCCCGTTTTTAAAGGAGTTGATATTAATATTGAGAGAGGGGATCGATTGGGAATATCAGGCCCTGTTGGGGCAGGAAAATCAACCCTCTTGAATATACTCAGTGGTTTAGAGAGAAAGGTAGAAGGTTCTCTAAAATTTCACGGTAAAAAATTTGATCAATACCAACACGAAAGTTTGCGAAACTATATTGGATTTGTGGGACAAAAAGCTTTTTTATTTGCTGATACAATTCGAGAGAATGTACGACTTGATCAAAGCCTCTCTGATGATGAGGTTTGGCATTTTCTTAGGTTGGCAGGTCTTGAAAAAGATATTTTAAATTTTTCCGATCAGCTAGATACACCTCTTGGTGAGTGGGGCATTAATCTTTCTGGAGGACAAAAACAGCGTTTAACTCTAGCAAGGGCTTTAGCTCGCCGGCCGAGTATTCTTTTTTTGGATGACTGCCTTAGTGCTATTGATACTGTGACGGAGGAGAGAATCCTCTCCAATATTGACCGAGAACTGAAAGAAACGACGATTGTATGGGTGGCCCACCGAAAATCGACACTCAAATATTGCCACCATATTATGGAATTGTGATGAGCCAAAAAGTTTCTTCGAAGAAAACTGTGAAATCCAAGAAGTATCTTCTTGCCGATGAGCAAGATGATGAAGTGGTATCCAAGAGTGCTATCGGAGACTTTAAATCATTTAGTATTATTTTGGGTTACGCTCGTCCCTATCGAGGTCAATTTATTTTTGGTTTATTGTGTATGCTTTTGGCTTCTCTCTGTGCGATTGGAACCGCTAAACTGACAGGGAAACTTGTTGATGAAGGATTATTGGCTAAAAATAAAGAGCTCACTTATTTGTGGGCAAGTTTTATTATAGTTTTTGAGCTGGCTAGTTTGCTGACCATGTGGGGTGGAAGAAAAGTTTTGGCGAAGTACAGCTCCCTGACTGTTTACGATATTCGCAAGGCTCTTTTTGAGCACCTTCAAAGACTTCCTTTAAGCTTTTACGATCGTCAGCCTCAAGGGAGAGTTGTGACACGGGTCACTCACGATGTGGAAGAGATGGAAAATTTCTTTACTCAAAGTATGGGGCGTTTACTCAATGCCCTTTTTATGGCTTCGTTAGCGATGGGGGCTATGATTATCACCGATGCTAAACTGGGGGGAGTCTTAGTGCTTTCGATGCTTCCTGCTGTCCTCTTTATTTACTTAACTCGCAATTGGGTGAGGACAATCAACCGCAATATGTCGCGGTCAAATTCAGCTTTAAATGTTCGTTTAAGTGAGTTTCTCAATGGACTAGAAGTTATTCGTACTTATGGTTTGGAGAGTTGGTCTCAAAAAGAATTTCAAAATAATGTCGATGATTATCGCACCTCTCATCTCAAGGCCAATCGCCTGTACTCATGGAGTCGGCCTTTAGTGTCGTTTTTGTGTAGTCTTCCTCTTATCGGCTTGGTTTGGTTTGGCGGTCACCGCGTTTTTGAAGGTGCTATGGCGGTTGGTCTCTTTGTCACTTTTATTCGTTATTGTGAACGTTTTTTTACTCCCATTATGACCCTTGCCCGAGAGGTTCACGTTATTCAACAGGCCTTTACCTCGGCTGAGAGAGTCGCCAGTTTTCTCTCTCATGCCACTGAGGACGCCGTTTTGGGAGAGGATGGTGCTCTTTGCCCTAGAGAGGTTAACTTAAAAGGAGGGTTGGAGTTTAAGAATGTTTGGATGCAATATCAAACCCCTGAGGAAGAGGGACAAGAGTGGGTTCTCAAAAACCTTTCCTTTGTTGTTCAACCTGGTGAAAAGGTTGGATTGGCAGGCACAACGGGTTGTGGAAAAACGACAACAGTGAATCTCTTGAGTCGTCTTTATGAGTATCAAAAGGGAGATATCTATTTAGATCATCATTCGATCCGTTATTACCGGAGAAATTTTCTGAGGGAAAAAATTGGTTTTGTTTCTCAAGAGGCAGTGATTTTTCGTGGGACGCTTAGAGAGAATTTATGTGCGGGCCAAGAAGTTCCCGACGATAAAATTTTGTACTCTTGTGAGGTGACAGGACTGGCCAGGATTATGGGCGAGAATCAACTGAACTTGAGCTCTGAAATACTAGAGGCGGGTTCTAATTTAAGTGTTGGTGAGAGGCAAGTGGTGGCTTTAACCCGGGTCCTCGTTAAAAACCCAAGTGTCCTTGTTCTCGATGAAGCGACTTCGAATATCGATCCCTGGCTTGAAAAAATTGTTCATCAGGCGGTTGATAGAGTTATGGAGGGAAGAACCTGCTTAATCATTGCCCATCGATTAGCGACACTCCTTCATTGCGATAGGATTTTAGTCTTTGAAAAGGGTCGTTTGGTTGAGCAGGGAAATCAGGAAGAGCTTTTTCATCGCAAAGGCTATTTCTATAATCTTCATCAAGCACAAGGCCCTCAGGGGATTCTCTAGGCTCTACTTTCCTTGTAAACAAAAGCTTTGCCTCTAACGTAACTAAGGATTATTTTATTTGGCTTTTTTATTTTTCCTATCAGTCTTTCGGGATCGGCTTTTTTGTGTAGTTGAATGAGGCTTTTGCCGATGGCCTTACCCAAAAGGGGAGGAACAGCATTTCCAATCTGGCGCCATTGAGCCGAGACTGATCCTTTAAAAATAAAGTCGTTGGGAAAGCTTTGAAGTTTAGCGGCTTCGCGTGCTGTTAAATAGCGGTTTTCAATGGGGTGATAATAGCTATGCCGGTGAGTCATGATAGTTGGTCCGGGAAGTTTTCGATCGAGTCTTTGATATTTGCATTGACGAAATCTTCCCTCGGGAAGGTTTTCCCAATCTATGTCTAGGTGAAGACGTTTGGGAAGATAGGCTATTTCGTCTCGTTGATAGCGGATTCCTTTTCCTTCGGGAATGTGGCGGAGTCGTTGCTCGTCTAACTTCGATTTGACTTGGGCGCTTTCTAGGTCGTGGTTGTGGACAAGCCCCTCTTTTGTTTTGAGATCTTTGAGGGCTTCTCCCACGGTAATAGGGGGGCGATAGGTTCGTGCCATAATAGTATCGTGGGTAGGTTTGGGAAAGAGAGGTCTCTCATTAATGCGTGTGCCTATGATGATAGTTCTTCGCCTTTTCTCGGGGACGCCATACTGCTGGGCACTCATGACTTGAATGTCCAAACTATAACCTAAACGATGGAAGCGATTAAAAATGGCTTTTAAGG
Source organism: Bacteriovoracaceae bacterium (assembly GCA_965206965.1). GTDB lineage: Bacteria > Bdellovibrionota > Bacteriovoracia > Bacteriovoracales > Bacteriovoracaceae > CBDBLK01. The sequence continues at coordinate 2,259,915 of OZ242254.1, forward strand.
TGGCTTCATTTTTTTTAGCAACGAGGCCTGTGACGTTTTCCATAACAATAAAGTAGGGTCGTGTTATTTTGACGATTTTGACAAATTGGAGAAATAAGTGGTTTCGATTGTCGTTTGGATTTCCTATACCAACGGTGGAGAAGCCCTGGCAAGGAGGGCCTCCGACGACAGCATGAATTGTTTGGTTACCTAGGAGTTGGTTTAGTTTTTTTTTCGTCAGCTCCTCGATAGGACCACAGTAGGTTTTGGCCTGTTTGTGGTTGGCGGCGAAAGATTCAATGGCTTGTTGGTTATGGTCGACTCCGAGCAAGCAGCGCATTCCGGCCATTTCAAGGCCGCAGGAGAGACCTCCTGCTCCGGAGAATATATCAATAAAGTTGAGTTTCTTCGCTTTAGGCATAAAGCGCAGTCTTCCTTGAGTTAAATAAGCACTCATTCAATTATCAAATTGTCCCAGGTCTCTTGTCAATTACTCTAAATTTTTAAAGAGTGGTACTTAAGCGGCTTTTTTTGAGTTGTCTTTTGGATTTTGAGGCAATTCTTCTTGTTCTGGAAAATTGCGAAAACTTAAATGGCCCAAGCTCTCTTTTGTTTTGCTTTTTATTGAGTTTGTTGAGGCAGTGTGGACTACTGGTCGGATTTCAAAAGATTTATCGGGATGCCTATAAACAAGCTTAGTGACATAGGGTCCCCACGAGTCGATTGCCGGGCTGGATAAAAGGATCATTTTATTGGAAGAGGCGGCATAGAACTCTAGTGCCCTGATAAGGAGTTCTAAGTTTTTTTGACTGAGGTATTTTTCAGGGTGATCGAGGAGCAGGTAGTCTGAGTCTTGCAGCAGTGTTTTTACTAGTGCTGCCATTTTCCTCGTTTGATCATCCACTTTAGTTGGTAATTCATCGAGCAGAGGAATGGATTGATAGAAATTGATGAGGTGAGTATTTCCTGTTTTTTGCATAAAGCGCTGGAGCTGTATTTCTTTAGAGTTTGTTAGAGAAGAGGGGATGGAATCCAGGTAGATATTTTCTTTCAGGGTCAGTTTGGGAAGGAGGGAGCCCTCTGAGTCCATAAAAGAAAATCGCGGTGCTGGTCCTGCTCCTTGACCAATTAAAAAGCTCAGGAAAGTTTTTAATTGGCAACCGGTATAGTTCTTCTCAGATACTGGGAAGAGCAAGATGTCCATTGATGTTAAAATTTTAACATTACTCATCTTATTACGACTCGGTTATTCTTTTTTTATTTTGAAATCTTTTGGTAAGGGTTTGAGAGACAGGCAAATTTGGTGCGAAGAGTCTTAATTCAGGCTTCTTCTTGTATAATAGGGTCGTGGTAGAAGGTTTATGTCAGATCAAAATACTCTGAAAAAATCGTTGGTTTTAGACAAAAAAAAGGTACTCGTTGCTTTAACGGGAAGGGCTGACTCTATGGTGGCAGCCTACCTTCTTAAAAAACAGGGTTATAAGGTCTATGGACTTGGAATAGTTTTTCAACCGCGGATGAAAGAAGAGGATTGTTTTGATAGCAAGGAAGATGATGTTGCCAAACCAGTAGGTTTTGAAGGGGTTTATCTTTTGGATAAGCCTGAAGAAGTGAGAAATATTTGTGAGAAGATGGAAATACCTTTTTATGCCGCAGATGCTTCTTCCGTTTATCAGTATTATATCACTGACCGAGTGATAGCAGCTCGTGTAGAGGGAATATCTTACGCTCCTAAAGTTTATGCCACCGAAGTTATTTTTAGAGTTTTAGAGGAAAAGGCCAAAAGACTTGGCTGTTACTGGATGGCCACAGGTCATTATACAAAGATTATTAAAAATCAAAAAACTAGAGATCATAACATTTATATTTCAAATGATTCTCAATACGATCAAAGCTTCTTTTTTTCTCGCCTTGGCCAAGAGGTGTTGGGGCGAACGCTCCTTCCTCTATCAGAGATGCGCAGGCAAGAAGTCGAAAAAGTGGCGAATCTTTTGGGCGTAGAGCTACTGTCTTCTCGGGAGAATTTCCCCGACCTCATGAAATCAGAAGCCTTGACTGGGTTTGTTGCACAGAGAGTTCCTAGGGCCATCATAAAGCGTGGTTCTATTATTGACTGTAAAAGCGGCTTTATATTAGATGATCACGACGGGATACATTATTATTTTTTAGGTCAAAAAAACCTTAAGTCGAGAATGGGAAATCCTCTTGAACCAGAATTAACAGTCTCCCAAATTAATTATAGGAATGGAAATATCTATTTAGCTTATCCTGATGATATTAAACTTAAGTGTTTGTTTATAAGAGATCTTGTTATTCAAGACCAGCTTGATATTACAAAATCTTTAGATGTTTTTATAAGGCTTCATTCCGGTGGTGAGTTTCTATCAGCTGTTCTGCACTTTAAGAACAATGACTACGCTTTTATTGAACTTAAAGAAACCCGAAAGATTCATGTTTTTCCTGGTGACTACTGTGTTATTTACAGTCGGAGTGAAGGTGCGGCTCGAATTTTAGCTAGTGGAATGGTAAAAAAAGGAGGTGTCATGGATGGTCGGAACATTCTGAGCCTGCCGAAACAAGATGATGACTTTGATAATGATAATGAAAATGAAAAAGACAATAAAGAAAAAGATATTAGTAGTTTTTATTTTTAAACTTTTCTTTTTGGGAAGAGTTTGGCTATATGGTTCTCCATCGGCTTTAGTTCTTAAAAAAGGTCAAGAAAAGCCCAACTCTTTGACTGATGTTAGGCGTATCGTTTCTCAAATTAGTCGACAAGATTTAACTAATACCATTAGAGAGTTTGTTCAATGCTGTCGCCCTAATCGAATGGTGGGAACTAAAGGGAATAAGATTGCGAGAAAGTATCTCTATGACCAAATCGTTCGCCTCGATGGCGGTGTTAAAAGCAAGGGTTTAAGCTCTCTTTATTCTGATACTTTCCGGCCTCAAGTTGATATGGCTATTGAGATGTACAAACGAGATTTCAAAAAAGAGATTGAAGGGAGCTATCGTCCTGAAAATCCTCTCTATAAAAAATGGAAAAACTTTACCGACTCAGTGGTAAGAGAACTCGGAAAGCGTCGAGGTGTCAAAGGTGTAAATATTGTTTGGGAAAAGAAAGGCTTATTAAGGCCAGATGAAATCATTATTGTTGGAGCTCATTACGATAATATTGGAAACAAAAATAACTATCAAGATATTGATCCCAATATGGTTGTACCAGGTGCTGACGATAATGGCTCTGGTGTTGCTGTAGCTCTAACATTGATAGAAATTCTCTCTCAGCTAGATCTTCCTAAGACTGTGAGGGTTGTTTTTTTTGATTGGGAAGAACTGGGTTTCCTCGGCTCTCGAGCTTATGTTCAAAAGTATAAAGAGGAATTGAGAAAGAAAAAATTTAATGGCTACATTAACTTAGAAATGCTTGGGCATGACTCTAAAAAATACGATAAGAAAAAACTTTACGGAAATATGAAGATTTATATAAGAAAACCAAAAGATAAAGGTTCGTCTCAAGATCTTCAATTGGCCCAAAAACTTCAGATGGCCGGAAAGAAGATGACTTCTTTTGTTAAATTTGAAATTAAGGCCAATTCCTTTCAAAGTTCAGATAATGTTAGCTTTTGGGAGGAGTCTTTTCCTGCCCTGACCTTTACTGAAGATTGGGAGAATGACTTTAACCAGTCCCGCTACCATACTTCCAACGACTTTGTAGAAACTCTTAATCTCAAGACCCTCTACCATGCCTATCGCTATATTACGGGTGCCACGATTGCTTGGGCCTTTGACCTCTAATAAACAAGTTAATGCGAGTGGTTGAATTAATTAGGTAAAACTGATAATTGTTCACGAATTGTTTTTCAACAACTTAACAACTTCCCAAAATTACTCACATTTTTCCCTGAAATCTCAATCTTTATAAGAATTTATCTAAGTCCACGCCGGTCCGCACTTGTTTGCAACTGTTCGTGCCTTTCCAAAAATTACAGTAACAATTTGAGTAACATTCTAGGTTTCGGGAGGGCTTCTTTGTGAAGAGTCTAACCTTCCCCCAATCGGAAAAATCCCTCGAAAACCTAATCCTCCAATACCTTCCACCTTCCTGGTTGTGTGGCGTTTAAGCATGAGAGTCAGGGTACATGGGACCCCAAAAGGGAGTGCGAAGGAAATCTCGGAACAAGCTACATCGCAATGGTGTCTCAGACGTCATTGCTTGTTTCAATGGAAACTTCGTAGCTATCGAAGTCAAATCACCGGCTAATAAAAAGAGACCTCCTCATCAGCAAAAATTCATCGACGATATTAACAATGCAAATGGCCTAGCTTTTTTCAGCGATAGCTTGGATGAAGTTATTGAAAGAATCGAGTGTGCTCGAATGATGCGGTTTTATCTCAAGTGCAGGGAGGTGATGTGAAGGAATGCTGGATAATCGGCAACACTTCTGAAATCAAAAAGGAGCTAAAGAAGCTTGGCTGTTGCTGGGTTGCCACAATTATGTGCCATCTTGTTTTTCCCCATTTTTTACTAATTCCTCTGTCTTTTATTATTTCAATGTCTTAGATCCTCACATCTAAATCGACAGAGAAAGTAAAATAAAATAATCATTCAATGAGCTTAGCTTGATGACGATAAGGTGTCTGGAAAACAAGTTATATATGATGAATATAAGAATTATTGCCCTTTTCTTTCTTTGCCTTTTTCTTTCTTCTTGTGGAGGAGGCAAGGGAACTACAAAGACTAATATTTTAGTTTTGGGTGCCATTGGAAATGCTGATGGGGGTCTTATTGTCTACGGACAAAATAGTAATACCGATCAGTATTTTGCCTACAGACAGACTAATGCCAGTGAGGATAAAGTTTTAGAGCTAGAAAATGGAAGCTGGAGTTTTAGAGCGATTGCCTGGGAGGGGCCAAATGCCTTTGGCGGGGCTCCCAAGTGCGCTAAGGTTAGCAATAAAGAGCTCAACGGCGGGGAAGTCACCATTGACTTTGAATTAACTGATGACCAATGCCACCCAGGAGGACTTCAGTCCTATGACCTTCGCTTTGCGACTTGTTCGAGTTTAGATATTTTCACTCCAAGTTCTAGTATTGCTAGCAATTGCCATTTAAGAGGACAGGCTAAATCTTATCGAATTCTTCTCCCCACCCAGAATATTGAAGTGGGAGGGGGAGTTGATTTTAGTCAGGGGATGAGTTCCGCTTGCATTAACGACGGAACGCCGGGAAATGCCGATCCGATTCATCAAACCAATATTAATATACCGGCAGCACTTTTAGATGGAAGGGAAGTCCTTCTCCCCATCACGATTGAGGCTTTCTCGCTAGCAAATTGTGCGGGAGAAAAGGAAGTGTACGCTTTTTCTGAATCTTCAAGTGGAGATAGAAGAGAGGCTAATAACTCGAGGGGAACCATTTACCACTACCGAGATGAGGGAGGAGTTACTGGCACCTTTGCTATTTTAGTGAGCAAGGGGATTTGCCCCAACGGGTATGTGCCAGTGACGGGTAACTCAACATTGGGGACGACTGATTTCTGTGTAATGCAGTATGAAGCCAAAAATGTTGCGGGAGCAGTTTCTCAAGCTAGTACAGCTCCCTGGGTTTCTATAAATGCCTATAATGCACAAAATGAATGTGAATCCCTTAGTGATTTAAATTTTCCTGGAACCTTTACACTAATTTCTAATCCCGAATGGATGACTATTGCCCGAGATATTGAAAGGACTGCTTCCAATTGGTCGGGAGGTGTTGTGGGAAGTGGGCATATTCCGAGAGGTCACTCAGATGAGCAGCAAAGTACTGGTAACGCTCTTACTGTTGATAGTACCAATGATTCCTACACGGGAACGGGTAATAACTCAGGTCAGGCTCCAGGTTCGGGCTGGGAGCAAAAGAGGATTCACACGCTTTCTAACGGTAGTGTAATTTGGGATTTTGCTGGAAATGTTTGGGAGTGGGTGGATTGGGATACTAGCAGTACTGGTTTCAGTAATGGACCAACAGACGGACCTAATTCTTGGCTGGATTTTCCTAATCTTTTTGGATCGATGACAGCAAACGACCTCCTCCCTGCTATAGCTAGTAATGATCATACTCGCTCTTTCGGTAGGTGGTATGGTGACGGAGGCGCAGCACTTCGTGGTGGTGGTTGGTTTAGTTTAAACCCTTCGGGTCTTGGAGTGGCTGGAGTATTCGCGCTTCATATTGGCTTTAATGGATGGGTAACTAATCCACACTTTGGATTTCGCTGTGTTTACCGTCCTGCTGCTGTACCTATTATAGAACCACCAGCTTAAACTCTTTGCAGGAATCAGTTTCCTCTAGATAAATGAATTAGTCCTAGTTGGAAAAGCTAGGAATAAAAAACGGGCCCTTCGGTTCGTTTTCTTTTTCGTCAAGTCAGGTTTGACTCCTCAGCTTCCACTAGGGTTCCACGGGAAGATTAAGATTTGTCATTATCGATAACTCCGTTGAAGTCATCGACCACGAAATTACAAGAAGCCTTTTGCCTAAAATATTTAGCTTGAAGGTGGCGAGCTTTTTACTCTTCAGAAGTTGCTCGGGCATAAGGATATCAAATCAACGCTAATTTATGCCCACTTGTCTCCAAGCTATTTGCAAGATTCAGCTTCGCTGGTAGAGTTCGGGGGAGCATTTAAGTGAAAAATAACCTTCTTTTAGATTGTCACATTGTAACGAGTAACAATATTTCTCAAGGTTAAATGTTTTCAAATACTTAAGCCATTGATAGGGAAAACTGATAAATGACCACTATGATAAATGGAGAGCAAAAGACCATTGTTGTGGGGATGAGTGGAGGGGTCGACTCCTCTGTTGCCGCTGCCTTATTAAAGGAACAGGGCCACAATGTCATTGGCCTTTTTATGAAGAATTGGGAAGAGCTTGATGAAAAGGGAGAGTGCCAAGCTTCTAAGGAATTTGAAGATGTAGCCAGTGTATGTGAAAAGCTGGGCATTCCCTACTATTCTGTCGAATTCATTGAAGAGTATAGGGAAAATGTTTTTAAGCATTTTATCGAAGAGTACAAGGCCGGTTTGACTCCAAACCCTGATATTCTTTGCAATCGTGAAATCAAATTTAAAGTTTTCTTTGAGAAGGCCATGCAATTGGGTGCCGACTTTTTGGCAACAGGCCATTATTGCCAAAACTTAAAGGTGGCAGGAAAGCATCGACTGGTGAAGGGGTGCGACCTCGACAAAGATCAGACTTATTTTGTGTACACAATGAAAGAGGACATTCTAAAGAGAGTTCTTTTTCCCCTAGGGCATTTGAAAAAAACTCAGGTGCGAGAGATCGCAGCTCAATACAATCTCATCACCAAAGACAAAAAAGACAGTACAGGTATTTGTTTTATTGGGGAGAGAAATTTTAAAAACTTTCTCTCTCAGTATATACAGACTCAGCCTGGTCCTTTTAAAACGCTGGATGGCACTATCGTTGGTGAACATAGCGGAAGTGCTTATTACACTATCGGGCAACGCAAAGGTCTAGGTCTTGGGGGCCAAGGGGAAGCCTGGTTTGTCATCGATAAAATCACAAGTGAAAATACAGTCATTGTCGAGCGCGGTGAGCAGCACTCGGCCCTCTACGCCGATGAGTTGTGGGCCAACGAGCTTTCTTGGGTAGAGGGATCATTTCCCTACGAGCTTCCTTTGCGGTGTTGGGCCAAGCTTCGCTATCGTCAACAGGATCAAGCTTGCACTATTCAATCGCTTGAGAAGCGAGGGGAAGAAAGCGTTCTTCACGTTCGTTTTGATGAACCTCAAAGGGCGATTGCTCTCAGGCAGAGTATCGTCTTTTACTTAGAAAAAGAGGGCCATGGCCTTTGTTTAGGTGGGGGGATGGTTTTCAAGAGAGGCCTTAGCTATTATGAGCGAGGTGAAGTCCCGAACCTGTCGAGGGTCACTGCTACTACCATAGTTTAGGATCGTTTAAGTCCTCAAGGTTTTTTTTCTTTTGAAATTGAGGTTTGGGTTCATAGGCCATGCACGGTTTTCCCGTTTCCCTTTTCACTACAACCGTAGGAAAGGGGAGGCTTCTAAATTGGTAGGCCCGGCAACCTCGAGGGGCTTTGGGGTCAAAAGTAGAGAAGTAGTGTTGGCACCAAAGGCATTTAGGGGAGTCTGTCATAAGCTTATTCTATCGCCTTTAAGCTGGGGTTTGTCCGGAGAGGCAGTTTGTGCGCCTTTATCTTTTGCCATGGGCAGTGTTTAAGGTTTCGACGATTTGTTAGTCTGTTGGTCAGCCTTTTAAAATAATGTATCTAAGCCTTTGTATTTATATAGTTTTAGGTGAAGCATATTGGTCAATTTTTTGCATGTTAAGAAGGAAAGTTTTATTTCAATTAAGGTTTGGTTTAAGAATGAGTGAAACTCCATCAAAGTCTGAAGAGAAGCGAGAAGAGGAAAACGTCGTTGTTTTTCCCTCCTCTTATCGCTATCCCATTTTAGAAGAAGAGGGAGCCGATCTCGTCGAAGAACTTTTGCGTGAATTTGAAGGCGACTCTCGTTGGAAAGAATTAGAGGAAGAATTTGTGGGAAGTGACCAAGAAGTGGTCCAATTGGATTCAAACTTAGCCTATCAGAAGTGGGATTTTTCGACCCGCTTTGATTATCTCCAAGAGCTTCAAGAACGCCTTGCTTTTTATCTCGACGAAATTGAGCTCTACTCACCTAAAAAGAAGCTTTAATTTTCCTTTTAAAGATTGTGGACAGTGAGAACTGAAGTGAATATACTGGCGCTCCGACGGTGACCTTGCCCGGGTGGCGGAATGGTAGACGCGCTACGTTGAGGGCGTAGTAGGAGTATTCCTGTGCTGGTTCAAGTCCAGTTCCGGGCACCATCTTAACTCCATAAATTATCCCATCATTCCCCTGCTTAACTCAAAAACCTTCGGTCACATACGCATGTATGTTCTCTTCAGTTTTTTCCTACGCAAAGAAAGCATGGGATAATTTATGGGTTAAGATATAGCTTCGTGAGAGGACTGGGATCAGCAGCACGTAGTGCTGGTTCACTGGACCGAGGAAAAGCTCCAGTGGAGCTTTTCAACTTCTTGAGAAATTCATAGTGGGAAAGGCTTCGTAGAACCGAGGTCGGGCCAGCAGTCCCGGGCACCATCTTTACGAGTATACGAACCACTTTTTTCAAATTAAACATTCTAAATTAAGTGATGATAAATCAAAAGAAATCGATAAGCTTGCTTGGAGCAGGGAATGAAATCTATTAAAAAAGGTAGAGGAATTACCCTCTTTATTCTGGCTAAAGATAAATCCTTTTAGATTTTCCTTTTTATGTTTTTTTCTTCCTTTCCTGTAACAGTAAATTTCTATAAACCGTAATTTAGACAAATATACCCATTTATCTACGATTTAGTTGGGTGATAGAGTAAATTCTTCTTTTCTCAAGTAAATGTTCGACAAATTTATTTTAAGATATCGAGTCTTATTAATAACTTATTTTATACTGATGCATTGAGGTCCATGGTTAAGTGCGAAGAATCAATAGAGCAGTTGATTTCATGGTGACTGATAATATTGCTTTAGTCTTCTGTAAAAGCGACTTGGATTTCAGGTTAAATAGGTGAAGGTTTAGGATAATTTGGATCATCATTTTTTCAATCAAACTCATAGTTTACCGATATATAAGTATTGAAATGAGAGGAGTATTTGAACTTAATTAGAAATAATAAAATTATAGTCAAATCACTTGGCGTTTTTATAGCTGCTGTTGGATTTGTGGTTATATTTGGGTGGATTTTAGATATCGATCTTCTTAAAAGTATCCATCCTAGATGGGTAACAATGAAATTTGCAACGGCACTGTCATTTTTTTTAAGTGGTATTATTTTATATTCTACTCCTGATGCGTTAGAAAATTCGTCTTTTGATCTTAAAAAGATATTGATCTCTATTTGTACAGCTGTGATGTTGTTTCTAATAGGGACAATGCTGTTGTCTTTATTTTTCGATTCTTACACTGGTATTGAAAATTTATTTGTTAAGGAAACAGGAAAAACTGTTATGACGACAGTGCGCGAACGACCATCATTGGGAACAATGATTAATTTTATATCTTTGGCCATCGCTGGATTTGTGGTGACTATTAATATGAAGAGAGTGAAGCTGCATTTGTTGACTGTAGGCTTTATCAATATCTTTTTTGGTTTTCTTGCGTTGCTTGGCTATGCTCTCAACACGCCATTACTATACTACTCTATTAATGGTTTTAGTACTGCTATGGAATTGCATACGGCAGTATTATTTTCTTTAATAGGTGCAGGTTACATCTTGTTTTGTACCAGTCAATTTAGGACTTTTGGATATTCTTTTTTTCAATATAGAGTCATTATTTTTTGGGAAGTGTTATTGGCCATAGGTTTGGGGGCACTTGTTTATTATCTTTATGGTTATTCTAAGAAAATAGTTATTGATATTGCTATAGAGGATTCAAAGGCTCAGATTAGTGCTTTAGAGAGCTTTAGGACGTTATACACAAGAGAAGTTGTTTCAAAAGCGAGGCTCAAAGGGTTAAAGGTATCTCACTTCTACAAGGGAGATAATAATACTATACCTCTTCCTGCCACTTTAACAAAACTTATAGGAAAAGAAGTGGGTAAAATGGATGGTGGCTCTGAGGCATTCTTATATAGCGGATACCCCTTTCCCTGGCAAAAAAAAGAAGGGGGTTTAAACGATTCATTTAGAAAAGATGCTTGGAGTTATTTAAATAAAAATCCAAGTAAAAGTTTTTACCGTGTTTTAACTGATGTAAAAGGTATTCGTTATATTAGATATGCAAGAGCAGATAGAATGCGATCAGCTTGTATTAGTTGTCATAATACTCATCCACAGACCCCAAAGTCTGATTGGAAGTTGGGAGATGTAAGGGGAATTTTAGAGGTAAAAAAACCACTCAAAGGGTTTGTCCTGACTTCTGGTTCAGAGGTACACAACATATTTTTAATGGCAGTGTTGTTGGGATTTCTTGGTATTTTAGGTCTTTCCGGATTTGCTATTATGACGAAGAAAGCACAAGATGCAGGAAAAGTTGCTAAGAAGGCGTTGAAAAGTAAATCAAATTTTTTGGCTAATATGAGTCATGAAGTCAGAACACCGATGAATGGAATTGTGGGTATGACTGATTTGATTTTGAACAGTAGCAACCTTAGTTCTGAGTGTAGAAGTTTTGCTAAAAATATAAAAGAATGTTCATCAAATCTTCTAACGATAATTGATGATATTTTAGATTATTCTAAAATTGATGCAGGTAAGCTTCTTATTGATAAAAAGAATTTCAATTTAGATAGATTGATAAAAAGTGTTTTAAGCCTTTACCACGAGGAGGCTGAACACAAAGAGGTGAAATTAAACTACAATATTAATTCAAATGTTCCACTTGGTGTTTACACCGATGATACTAGATTAAGTCAAATATTAAATAACCTTCTAAGTAATGCGATGAAGTTTACCCATCATGGAGAGATAAACTTAGTTGTTAATGCAGAAAAGAAAATAGATAGCAATCAATTTGAAATTCATTTTACAATACAAGATACAGGAATTGGTATTGCTAAAAATATTCAGAAAAAAATATTTTCAATCTTCACTCAAGCAGATGTTTCGACGACTAGATATTATGGTGGAACAGGGTTAGGTTTAAGTATTTGCAAAGAATTAGCTGAATTGTTAGGGGGTGAAATTGGTGTCGATAGTACTTTAGGTAAAGGTAGTAAGTTTTATTTTACAATACTAACCGAAGAAGTCCCATTAAATGAAATAGAGAATGATGCAAAAGATGTATTCTTAGATAAACGATTATCTGAAAAGTATCCGCTTGATATTCTTTTAGTTGAGGACAATCCTGTCAATCAAAAGTTAGCTTTGGCTATGCTAAAGAAACAAGGATATGACGCCGATTTGGCAATAAATGGGCTAGAGGCGGTTGAAGCATTGGAGTATAGTAATTATGACCTTATTTTAATGGATATGCAAATGCCTGTAATGGATGGAGTTGAAGCTACAAAAAAAATAAGAGAATTATATTCAGACAATAAAGTAACTATAGTTGCTATAACTGCAAACGTATTTCCTGAAGATAAAGAGAAATGTTTAAATGCAGGAATGAATTATTTTATGAAAAAACCAATTAGCATTAGAGAACTACAAGGGATTATTTCTAATATTTCAACTAAAAAGGTGGTATAGTTGAAGATTATGTCTGTAGATATTCCTGCTAAGTTTGCAGATAGCTTTAAATATGTAGAAAGAGTTCTTTCCGCTAACATCGTTGAGGCAAAAACAATAAAAAATGCGAAGTCAATGCTTAATAAAGTCGATGATTTTGAAATCACTATCCTATATATTAATGATTTAGATAAAAATTTATCTGATTTTTATAGGTTTGTTTCTAATTGTGATTGCCATCTTCTGGTTATTTCTAATTGTGCTAAGGAGAGTTCTATTTCAAATTATCCTGATGCTATGTTCGTAACGGAAGACTTGACTCAGGAAAAACTTGTCGAGGCGATTAGAGAGAAAATTGGAATAGTCGATCTAGATAAAAGCAAAGGATATATTCCAATTCCATCGACAAACCTGTTGGGTGTCAATTCAGTATTCTGTGACATTTATTTAAATATTTCCAATAAAAAATTTATCAAGATATTAAATGAAGGTGATTTGTACTCTGTATCCATAGTTAAAAAATATATGGATAAAGGAACGGAGAATTTTTATATAAAAAAATGTGATTTTGAAAAGTATAGCAAGTATAACTCTATGTTAGTAAGGTCTAAGTTAACTCAAATAGCAAAAGACCGTATTATAGTCGAGCAAATTGAAGGTGTTAAACACGTATCTGAGATTGTTCAGAGAATAGGTATTTCAGAGCAAGTGATTGAAGATGTTAATATTATTACAGATTCTTGTTTGAGGAAAATGAAAGACGATAATGATGATTTATTTAATTTACTAAATAAGGCAAAAAATAATGGAGGCTACCTTTATAGTCATGGACTACTGATATCTTATGTTGCTGTTGAGATTGCTAAGAAAATGAACTGGGCAACCCAGACAACTTTTCAAAAAATAATTACAGCTTCATTGTTGCATGATATAGCTTTAACTGATGATCAATTTTATAATATAACGGCTTTAGATGAGGCTGAGATTAATAAATTGGGCTGGAAGAAGCTTAAAGTATTAAAAAATCATCCGATTAAGGGAGCTGAGCTTGTAGGGAAGAGCAAAGGATTGCCCCCTGATGTAGATAAAATAATTTTATCACATCATGAGAAACCAGATGGTAGTGGCTATCCACGAGGTTTAAATGCAACAAGTATATTTCCAATGGCATGTATTTTTATTATTTCTGAGGCTTTTGTAAACAAAGTTTATAATAAAGAGATTACGCCTGAATTGAAAAATGAAATTTTAGAAGAATTTATTGAAGTTTATAATAAAGGAAATTTTAGAGCACCTCTAGAAGGGTTTAAAAAATTAATAGCAGCTTAATTTTTAGATTTTGAAAAACAAAAAGGCTGAAAAGTAAGCGGAGTATCTTTTGCTTTAATCAATGTCTACTCGGAGATTTTTCAGCCCTCTAACTATTAGTAACCTGAAACATAATTTTACTTCTCATTCTGTGCACCATTTTCTGAATTATTTTTTCAATCGCTACGTTAAACTCTCGATTTAAGCTCAATTACCTGGCACTGAAAGCTACTCTTGCAGACAAAAGTAGAAGAGGCAATCGGAAGCAGCAATGTCTTTTCTAGAAGTTGCCATCAAGAGGGTCATCGGGTTGTTGGGATAGAGCTTTCCCTCTCGGATAGAGAAGTGTTTTCTAGCGGGGCAAGTCGTATCGGCGCTTTTGACAAACAAGTGAGAGAACTTTTTTGTATTGACCCAACCAATAAATTCATCCACTCCAATGGAGCGAAAATTGAGAGATTCGATGTCGCTCCTGATAGTGACATCGCAATCCTTTAAAGGGCCTTGAGCGTAATCGACTTTTCGGTTGCCATCCAGTTCCAAGCGCAAAGGTCGATAAAAAGTGGTTATTTTCTCCGGCGTCTCGAATAGTTTATCTTTAAGGAAATATTTCTCTAGTCCCTGCCACGCTACAAGGGATGATCGAGGCTCCTCACTTCCCCCAACCTCAACAGTAATCACTGGACCTGAAAAATTTTGCTCCATTAAGGAACCTAATGACAAATCGGAGACGATCAATGTCTCGGCAAAAAGGCCAGCTAGCCTTTCTTTTGCTGGGTCGTGTCCGTATGAGATGGCAAAAGCGGGATTAGGGCCAGAGGTGTTATGCATATCCACTACGGCTTCGGGCCGGCATTGGTGGATCTGTTGCAGGATAGCTGCAGCCAGCTTTCCTTGAGAATCGTCATAAGGGGCCCGAAAACACCGGTTGAGATCCCGCTTGTTCGGTAGGTGGCGATAGAAAAAGAGAGGCTCTCTCTGGGCCGCTTCGATACCTCCAAGGATGACGACAATGTTAACCCACGGGGTTTTTCCCTCGCGAAGCCACCGGTGAATGGCTTCAAGGCCGGAATACTCATTGCCATGGGTGAGAGTGACGAGAACGCGGGTTCGGGATTTGTCTTTCCCAGGCAAGTGAATGACTGTTGGTCCCTTGAGCTTTTTCAAAAAGTCTTGGAAGTGAAGTCCTACTTCTTCAGGTGTAGGGGCTGTCAGTAAAATTAGTTCCAAGAAGCCACCTGCTTTCCTCTCATCATATTTTCTCGATAGTCCACCAGCATGCGATAGCAAGACTCCTCGACAGTGCAACTCTTGTTATAGTGCTCAAAGCGATCTAGTTGCCACTTCGCTCCTGTTATTCTCTTTTCAAATCGCTCCTCAATAATCTTCCAAAGGCGGTCATTATCTTCACTAACGGCTCCCAATCGTTTCAAACCGTCCCGGGCTGCGGGGAGGAATTCTTCGATAATGTCGATTATGGGGCGCTCTTGAAAGCCTCCTCTGCCGACATTTGGCCAAATCAGCTTTGCCTCCAATCCGTCTTGTGCCGATCGATAAAAATTGTACTCAGCAAAGTGAAAGGGAAGCCGGGAGACGTAGTAATCCATAGAGTCCATCAGACTTAAAGTTAGGCCTATCGTAAGGGCCGTATTAGCGAGCATGTCCACAATTGTTGGTCCGGCCGGAAGAGCGCGGAACTCAATTCTCAGATGTCCCCCTTCCTTTGGTTCGTAGACGGCCCGGTTCCAGGGCCAAACCGTTCCGTTGTGCAAGCGCAATTCAGGGAATGAGACAGAGTCTGGTCCATTGTCATCGTAGAGAATAGGCAGGAGAGGCTCATAGAGGGCGACATTTTCAGCAAACAATTCCCAGGCTTCTTTGCGAACCCAACCGTGACCGAAAGAAACGCGGGATGGCTGGCGCCAGCGCAAATCTCCACGCTCTCGAAAATCAACACTTTGTTTAAAAAGGGCAATGCGGGACTCCTGCCATAAGCGACGACCGAGAACGAGGGGAGAGTTAGCCGAGAGGGCCAGGACTAAAGGGGCCGTCAATTGGGCTGCATTAAAGTAGTTGGCAAAATCGTCATAGGGAAGTCGAAGGTGTATCTGAAAGGAAGTGTTGGCCCCTTCTACGGAAACTCCCTCTCCTTCTAAGGTAAGATTATCTTTTCCATTAATGTTGATTTTGTAACGTTTCTGACTCCCACCGCAGAGGCTCTTTTTTAAAGCGTGATAGCGCGTTCGATTAGTCATATATTCTTCGGAGAGGTGTTTCTTCTCTAAAGTGGGAAGAATGCCTATAGGGATGACATTGGCTTGCAAGCTCTGAGCATGACCTTCAAGCATAGTCAAAATCTCTCGCATCTCCTTTTCCAAAGCCGCAAAAGGAGTAGCCCCTTTTGCCTCTACTGGGGTTAAGTTGATTTCCAAGTTGTAGCGGTTAATTTCAGGAGTCAAGGCGGGACAGTTGGCAAGCTTGAGAAGTTCCTCGTTGAGGCAAACTGGCGAGCAGTTCTCGTCGATGAGATATACCTCAAGTTCTGCTCCTAAGGTATAATGCTCTCGATTAAAAGACGGATTTTTAATTTGTTCCCGAAGTTCTTGTAGTTGGACATTCAATCGAACAGAAAACTCGTGGTAATCTGCATCAGTAAAGTTTTTCCATTTAAGTAGCTGCTCTCCCATTTTGTCTCCTCAGCAGAAAACGATCAAGTGTTATGTCATTATTGTTTTTTTTTCAGTAAAAGCACAATCTCATAATTAATATTGGAAAGCTCATTTTATAAAAAAGGTGGGTTTCATCTTCAAAATCTTTCGAGTGGCCAGAGTGGAAATCCCGTAACAAAGAAAGCTTACCGTTATCAAACTGCCGATTGGCCATTTGAGGGAAAATTGCCAAAGCCCATCAAAAAATAGGTGGCCAACAATAAAGCTGACGACTAGGCCAAAGATAGCTCCCCAAAGAGTAGCGACTGCACCGATGAAGACAAACTCCATGACAGCCATTTTCCTAATTTCGGAAAGTTCCATTCCTATAATTTTCATAAGAGCCATGTCGGCCCTCCGTCCTTGCATTTGGTGATTGGCTAAAGAATAAAGGACAAAAAGACCGACAATTAGGCAGAGTAGACTCATCGCCTTGAGGACCCATCCCATCTGACTCATGATGGAAAGAATTCTCTTCACTACTCGAGTGATATCCAGTGCACTGACATTGGGGAAGATTTCAAATAGCCGCTCTTGAACGATTTGTAAGTGCTCTTTTTCTAGGGCGGGAACTGCCGCCAGCCAGGTCTTGGGTGCGTTGTCTAAAACACCGCTTTGAAACTGAATAAAAAAATTGGGCAAAAAAGAAGTCCAGCGAACTTTGCGAATATTGTGAACTTTTCCCTTAATTGGAATCCCCAAAATATCGAATTCCAACTGGTCCCCAAGGTTGATCCCCATTCTTTTGGCGTAACGGATTTCTACCGATACCTGAGGCATTTTTCCCTCTGCTTCTCTCCAGGGTCCTGAAAAGGGTCGACCCACCACTATTTCTTCGCTTGCGGAGAGAACGTCTCGGTAGCTGAGGTTAGCCCCTCGGTTTTGAAAACGTCGTTTCCTCTGTTCTTCTCGGGTCAAGGCCTTTGAAGTGTTCACTTTAATTTCTCGGTCATTGATTTTGACAATTCGGCTTCTAATAAAGGGAGAGAGGGAGAGGAGGTCGAGATTTTGCTCTTCTTTAAAGAAGTTCTTGAGTGGAGTCACTTGCTCATCTTGAATGTCAAAAAGAAAAAGACTGGGAAGAGAGGTTTCCTTACCTGTTTTTAACTCCATGGCAATCGCTTCTTCGAGCATAGGGATGAGATTTAAAAGCATACTGCCTAGGAGAAGACCCAAAAAGAGAGAAAGCGTACTGACCCAATAGCGGTTGAGGTAACGAAGAGATAACTTCATCCGTGGTCCTGAGGATGATGCCCAATGTTTGGCTCCCTTTAAGAGCCCCAACCCCAAAAGAAAAGCCAGGAATCCGGCACCAGAGAAGAGCAGCAAAAAAAGCCCCCCTACTTTAAAAGACTGAGAAGTATAAAAAGACATCAAAGAGAAAAAGCCTATGTAGGGGATAAAATGCGGCCATCCTTTTAAAGTTTTTCCCTGGTCAAGCTCGGCTACCTCTTGAAAAAGAGAGGCTGGTTTTTGATGAATAGCCACCCAAATGAGGGGGTATGAGAGCAGTAGGACGCCCACTATCCCCACACTTAAACCAACGATCGATGCCCTTACTCCAACTGCAGGAGGGAGTGAAAAAGGGAGAAAATAGGTTAAAAAGATATTGATCAAGGGAATCAGTAGAGCACTCATGATTAACCCCAAGAGAGAACCGGCTAACCCCAAAAGAAAAACATGGCGGAGATAGAGGCCAAAGATCCGTTTTCTTGGCAATCCGAGAGAGGCGTAGATGGCAAAGGTTAGGCGTTTGCTGCCGAGGTGAGAGCGGTAGAGATAAAAGATCCCAACGTTAGCCAAAAAAAAGGCTACTAGAGAAACTAGTCCTAGAAAATCGGAGAGGTAGGAAAGAACTCTTCCCACCTGTTGAGAGCTTTTGTCAGGGGTACTGACTTGTATAGAGTTGTCGTTAAGCTCTGCCACCAACTTGTTCACGAGTTTTTTAGTGATGGGTAGGTCTGTTTTGATCAAGGTATAATAGCGAAGGGTTGAGCCTTTTTGGATCAATCCTGCGGCTTTAGCGTCCTGTAGTGAAATGAAGATCTTGGGGGCGAGTGGTCCCATTTCAAAACTCTGTTGAGAGTCATCAGTTACCAGAGCGGCAATATTAAAATCTTTTGTTCCGATTCTCAGCTTTCGAGAACCAAGTTGCTGGACAACTTCGGGATAGGCCCAAAGTTCAAATGCCCCTGGGAGAGTTGTACGGGTTATCGGAAATTTCTCTTTGCCATCGAGTTCAATATGGCCGTAATAGGGGTAACCAGCTTCTCCTCTCTCGGCAAGGTTCAGTGTTTGAAGAAATACTAGGCGACTGGCCTTACGACCTTTGGCCATGGAAAACATGGTCAGCAAGTTGGTCTGTGAATGGCCAGTGCCTTTGAAATATTTGTGGAGAGTGTCTCTCTTTTCCTCCCCTAAAGGAAAGCGACTGGACAGGGCAATATCTGCCCCCAAAAGCCCTTTGGCTTTTTGAGTAAGGATTTGCTGAAAGGAGACTTTGAAATTCTCAATGATGACCAATCCCAAAAGACCGATGGTCACATTAAAGAGAAAAAGCAAGCTAAAGATTTTGTTATGGCGGATTTCTTTAAAGGCCATTTTCCACAGCATGTAGCTTTCCCCCTTCTAAAACCAATACCCTTTCACAGCGAGAGGCGAGGGCTTTGTTGTGAGTGACCAAAATGAGTGCTTTGTTTTCTTTTTCGACTAAATCAAAGATCAGCTCCATAACTTGGTTTCCCGTTTTTTCATCAAGAGAACCTGAAGGTTCGTCGGCTAAAAGAAGGTCTGGTTCGATTACCATGCTGCGGGCAATGGCGACCCTTTGCTTTTCACCACCACTCAGTTGACTGGGGAAGTGATCCATTCGATGTTCTAGGCTCACATCCTTTAAAATAGAGCGGGTTTTTTCTCGATCTTCCTGCCCTAATATTTCCAGCGCAAGAGAGGTATTTTCCCAAGCACTCAAATGGGACAGGAGGTGAAATTGTTGGAAGATAATGCCAATTTTTTGGGAGCGAAGCCGTGTTAAGTCTTGCTCTGACAAAGTGGCAAGATCGATTCCCTCAAAGACCATCTTCCCTTTATCCGAGCGATCAATTCCAGCCAGCAAAGATAAGAGGGTCGATTTGCCACTTCCCGATTGTCCCAATATGGCTAAAGTTTCTCCTTTGTTGAGTTGTAGATCCAAGTCTTTGAGTACCTCAATGGAGCGCTCTCCTTGGAAAAAGCTCTTGCACAGCCCTTGTATTTTAAGCATGATTCATTCCTAATTTGTGAGCAGTTATGCCCTTTTCAAAATGTTGTGGAGAAACTTGGCTACTTGTCGAGCCATTTTTTCATGCCCAGCTCTATTGGGGTGAATACCATCCTCTTGATTGTACTTCTTTTCGCCAGCCACTCCCTCTAGAAGGAAGGGAAGGTGGTGAATACCGTATTTTTTTGCCAGTTCAACGTACATATTCTCAAACTCTCGACCGTAGTCTGGTCCGTAGTTTGGAGGCACTTTCATTCCCGCCAATACCACGATAATCCCCCTTTTCTTGGCTAACTCAATGGTCTCGGCTAAGTTTTTTTTACTTTCATTGATCTTAATGCCGCGAAGACCGTCATTGGCCCCTAAGGCCAGAAAAACGACTTCTGGTTGACCTTTTAAATACCACTTTAGTCGCGAGGTTGCGCTGGCAGTAGTGGAGCCACTAATACTTCCGTTGAGGATCTCAATGTCAACTCCCTTTTGGGCGAGCAGTGATTTGACGACCATGGGATAACTGTGTTGTTTGGGAATGCCATAGCCCTCGGTCAGAGAATCCCCTAGAAAAAGGATCATTCGGGATTTACCTTGTGCGGGAATCACTGCCAAGACTAATAAAAATAAAATTGTGGTTCGAAGAAAAGTACTCACTTTTTCATTATAAATCGACTCTTTCCTTTTGAACACAATCGCAGGTTTAAAAAAGAGGATCAAGACTTGATCAATAATTAACTCTTAATGGTATAAAGGCGTTGAGGAACCGAGGGTTGATAGGTGCTTTTGGATTAGCTGAGGGGGTCTTTGGTGATATTGCTTGCAATCTGAAAGATGATTTTTCCTTTTATTTTTGCTCTGAGCTAGATTTTTTCGACTCTCGGTAGAAGAGTGCGTAGGCTTTCTGACTTGTTGCTTCTTAGGTCAATACTTCTCTGATTTTTAAAATTTCTTTGTTATTTTTTCTACTCTATCTTTAGTAATTTTTTTATTTAAACTCATAAAATCAATATGATCCATCATTGTTTGAAATTCTTTTTGGGTATCCCCCTCTATTTTGGATTCAAAGAGATTGGCAAAAATTGATTGAGGCACAATATAATTTTCGTAACTAACCAAGGTGCGATCGAAAGGGGGAGAAAGAGTTCAAAGTGGAAAGCATTATTTATCTGATATAACAGGTGTTATTCTCTTTTCTGTTCGCTTAGGCTTTTCTTATTAGTTTTTTTTAGGCATCCTTATAATTATGAAAACAATTGAACAGTGGTTTGAAGAATATTTGGTGAGTCATAGAAATCCTACTAATGTCCTTATCCACAAGATTTGTGTACCGAGTATTATGTTTTCCGTCTTGGGTTTATTTTGGTACGTACCTGTGCCAAGCTTTCTTCAATTTCATGAATTGTTAAATTGGTGTACGCTTTTTTTATTTTTAGGTATGATTTTTTACGCCACTATTTCTATTCCTTTTTTGATAGGAATGATTATTCAATCTGTTGTAATGGTGTATTTGCAATACTGCTTAGCTAGAAGCTATCCTGATATATTCTTACAGATTAATCTCGTTGTTTTTGTGCTAGCTTGGATTGGACAGTTTATCGGTCATAAAATTGAAGGTAGAAAACCATCTTTTTTTCAAGACCTTCAATTTCTATTGATTGGTCCTCTTTGGACCATAAATTTCTTTTATAAAAAGATTGGCTTTGGAATTGATCATCCATAAATCATGATTTTTTATTTAATGAGGCTACAGTGGCGCCGAGGTATTTTTAAGTATTTTTTTTAAAGAGATCATCAAAATACTCAATAGTTTTGCATAGACCTTGATTCAAATCAATTTTAGGTATCCATTGAAGTTCATTTTGGGCAATTGTAATATCAGGTTTACGTTGCATCGGATCGTCAGCAGGCAGTGCTTTGTAGGTGATCTTAGAACTACTGCCAGCCAGATCTATTACTGTTTTTGCAAGTTTTAGTATGGTAAATTCACTGGGGTTACCCAAATTTACTGGGCCAACGAAATTTGAGTTTGTGTTCATTGTGGTTAGAATGCCTTCGACAAGATCATCGATATAACAGAAACATCTCGTTTGATTTCCGTCCCCATAAACCGTGATATCCTCTCCCCTTAGTGCTTGGACAATAAAGTTGCTAACCACTCTTCCATCCTGCGGGTGCATACGTGGACCATAAGTATTAAATATTCTAGCAACCTTAATTTCTATATTGTGGACTCGATGGTAATCGAAGAAAAGAGTTTCGGCAGCCCTTTTGCCCTCATCATAGCAAGAACGAATTCCAATTGGATTGACATTACCCCAATATGCTTCTTTTTGAGGGTGTTCCTTAGGAACACCATAAACTTCTGAGGTAGATGCTTGCAAAATTTTTGCTCGATTTCGTTTTGTAAGACCAAGCATATTGATAGCACCCATGACACTTGTTTTTATAGTTTTAATAGGGTTGTACTGGTAGTGGATTGGGCTTGCAGGGCAGGCCAGATTAAAAATTTCATCTACTTCGGCTTTAAATGGATCAATAATGTCGTGTCTTACAAATTCAAAATTTGGATGGTTCAATAGATGCCTGACATTATCTTTGCTACCTGTAAAGAGGTTGTCCAGGCATATAATATCGTGTCCTTGGTTGATGAGTTTGTCACACAAATGGGATCCGATAAATCCTGCTCCGCCCGTTATTAAGATTCTTTTGCTCACGAATGATCCTTTACCGTAAATTCTTTTAAAGCTCTTCAGTGTTTTCAATTTTTCTATACCATCTAAAGGCGATGTTGAAAATAAATATTCTAAATTAGTCATTAAGCTATCATTTTTCGTACCTATGTTAGATTCTTTTGTATTTTTTGGAGTGATCTTTTTCTAAAGTCCTGGTTGTGCTTGATAGGTAGTTTCATCTAGGCGTTTCCAAATATAAAACCAGTAAGGAGGATAATGAGCCAGCCGGGTAATAAAACTAAAAAAATGACAAGCAAACGTTGAAAGCTAAGAGTGGATCGTTGCCCCATGATTTTCAAACCAATATAAGTGCATAAGATGGGAATAAAACTAGTGAAAATAAAACCCATGGTAAATACGCCAATGGTGGCTCCTATCACCATATAAACGGGTGCTGGTGAAAGAAATATTTTGGAATAGACTGGAATGACTTTTCCTTCTAGGGCGTACCAAATGAGAACTGATAGAAAGGCACAGAGAATGTGAAGAGCGGTTAAAAGAGCGCTACCACTTTGTCGTTTTACTAAATCCTTAATAGTGAACAAAAGGATGACTACTGAAGCTGGCCAGGGAAAAAGATAGGCTAAGCTTAGTGTCGATGAAGAAAAGGAGTTTTGGAGTTCGTTTGATGACATCCTCCATAGAAAGGGAAGGGATATTAAACCGATTAGACCAACCCCATACCAGCAGCTGGCTAATAGGTAAAGCCAGAAGAGGGAGTCTTTTTCTTTTACTCGTTTCATGATTGTCGATAACACTTTACCTAATATAGCTTGGTTATTGTCTCCAATCTATGAAATTTCTTCTCTATTGGGTTTAAACCTTTGTTCCTATTTCTGAAACGTATTAAATTGTTGATTCAATAAGGGTGTGTCATATGAAATCTCTCTTTTCTCTTAAAAAATTAATGACCCTTGCTCTTTTTTGTTTTTGTCTTCAAGCCTTTTCTAACGACTCGCCGTTTGTACTCCTTAAGGGTGAGAATCCTCTCATTGTAACCCATGCCGACCCTTTATTTGATGCTACGAAAATGGCCGAAGATGGTCTCAATAAACTGGTAGAAAAAGCGAAGAGAGAGGGACGCTCTGTTTATTATTTGTATAGAAATAAGAATTGGCAGCGAGATTGGTATCTAAAGGATAAGGACCCAACCTTGAGTACACTTTCTTATGGTGGAGAGCATTATTTTAAGGTTCCTTTTTCAGAAATTACCGTTGCGGGGGGATTTTTTGGGAGTGATGGTAGTGGTGGACACGGTTGTTTGACGGTCACCATTAGCGACCTTATAAGGCATCACAACTTTTCCTCCCCTCTCAAGATCAATATAGTTCTGAGCGCCACTTATATGTATGACCATAGCTACTATGCTATTTATCAACCTGATGAATTGACCGATGTTTACAGTGAGCAAAGTATACAGAGAAAATTATTTAAAAACGGTAAGGGTTATAGCGTATTAAGGCATTTTTTTGAAGTAAAGGATATCCATAGTTTTTTAGGCTATCTCGTAATTCATAAAGTTTTTGAGAATGAACATGGCAGTTATTTTGATCCCATCGATATTAATACTCTTTTTTCAGATAGGGAGAGATTGTACGCCAGTCCCAATCTATTTGTTCCTCTCGAGGGACAAAAGGGGCATTGGAAAATTAGCTCAATCGATCCGAGAAATTGGAGAGAGGATAGCAATGGTAGTACAAAGGATGGTTTTCGTTATATTCTTCAAATCGATAATCACTCGGTAGGATTTTTAGGGGTAAAGGGGAATAAAGTCGTTATTTTGAATTTTGTAGAATAACGAATACTCCCAATTGAGAGATCTCACTTGAAATTCACAAACATATTAATGGAGATATAACTCTCTATAATTTCATTGTCTGCCTCAATACTTGGGCAATTCTTAAGTTATGGAAATTATCTAATACTTTGAATTTACTTCTCTTGAATTGAGTTGTGATAGTCGATTGTATTTATTCATAGATTCGTTATTCTTTCTAGCACTTATAGCTTTTTCGTTTGCTTAAATGTTTAAAACTTTAGAGGGACGTATGATGAAGTTAGCAAAACTAATTGTTTTATCTTTTTTAATCGCAATAATTCCGACCATGGGCGTTTTTGCTTCTGGGAACATCCAAACGTTAGATGTCCAATGGAGCGATGTCTCAGACTATGCGCTTGTGGGAGAAGCCAATGTCAACGGAGTTCAGTCAAGGGTTTCTTTGACTCGCACTCTATACGGGGTGCAACTAGAGATTGTACCCGTTAATTACACCCCTGTAGAGGTGCCGCTAGTTGGTGGAGAGGGGACTTACCTTAAGGTACCCATGGGGTCAGAGTACTCAGCACTATTGGGTACGACTGTTGAGATTGACGGAGCTGATTTTGATTTGCGTAAGGGTTTTATTCCAGGGCGCACTCTGCCCTATCACAGCATCGAGGTACTTGCTGCCAGTGTTTCGTATGAGCATACAGATCCCATTTTTATAGCGCAGGGACAACTGACTCGAGCAGAGGTTATGGAAATTCAGGATATGCTCGATCAGGGAAGGTACGACGAGGCACGAGAGTATGCTGAACGTCTAAGGGAGAGCCGTAGAAATACAGATGCGACTGGGGATACAGAGTCAGTAACAACCCCAGGGCCTAATGAAGATGAAGTAGAGGTTCCAGCGCCAACTGTGCCTGAAGAAACTGCAGTGGAAGTACTTGATGTCACTGTTACTTGGAGAACTAATAGTAAACGTAAGTTTTTTAAAGGTGATGTCACTAGAATCAATAGAGGGGAGCAAAATACTGAGTTGCGATTGCACCGCTCTAATAATCGTCCTGTCTTGGTCTATGCTAGCCACAGAAACTCTTTAAAAGCTTGGGGAACGGGCCTAGAGGGAGCTGTCCTGACGATTAATGGGCAACAGACTCAATCTTTCAGTAGAAGAGGCTCTAATAATAAAATATGGTATGAAGCCACTTTAACGGCTAGTGAATTTGCTAGCATAGAGGTTCCACCTTCGCCTTCTGCAAACAACCAACAACAAGTACTGGATGTCATTGTTACTTGGAATTCTAACAATAACAAATTTTTTAAAGGTGAAATTACTAGAACTAATAGAGGGGAGCAAAATACTGAGTTGCGATTGCACCGCTCTAATAATCGTCCTGTCTTGGTCTATGCTAGCCACAGAAATTCTTTAAAAGCTTGGGGAACGGGTCTAGAAGGAGCTGTCTTGACGATTAATGGGCAGCAGACTCAATCTTTCAGTAGAAGAGGCTCTAATAATAAAATATGGTATGAGGCTACTTTAACGGCGAGTGCATTTGCCAGCATGCGGGTTCCGCCTCCAACTTCGACTTCTGTAGACAATCAAGAAGAAGAAACGGCTCCTCAAGAAGAACAAGAAGAGCAAACAGAGCAAGAAACGCCACCCCAAAATCAGGGACCGGCGGACTACGATGCGGTTAAACATATTCTTCTAAGGGATTGGATTAACAGTCACGACTACGATTATTCCAAACTACT
This sequence comes from Bacteriovoracaceae bacterium, assembly GCA_965206965.1. Lineage (GTDB taxonomy): Bacteria > Bdellovibrionota > Bacteriovoracia > Bacteriovoracales > Bacteriovoracaceae > CBDBLK01. Next base: position 2,285,625 of record OZ242254.1, read on the forward strand.
CTCTTTTCTTGATAGAAATAATGTCAATATCTTTGAAGTGGTCAATCCTTATATGGAAGTTCTCAGTCAAACGCCGGCCTATGAGGGGGCCCATTATTCTGAATCTTACTCTCCAACCTCTAGAGTTATTAGCGTCGATGATCGAAGCTATCTAGAAGAGTTTAAAAGAATTAAGGGTCCCGTCGTTTACAAAAGAGCTATCGATCTGGTTTTCACTGAAATCTCATCAGGTGTTTATGGGGCCATGTTTGATTCTGAGACTCATAATAACGTTATTCTTTACTGGGGTGTTCACTACTATCATGGAACCCAGTACATCTATAGGGTCCCTCAATTGAATGTGGACCTTGGATTGGGAGAATCGGCTACTGTGACTTATGACATGTTTAATTGGGAGCCACCCGTTGAAGTTCACCTAGGTGAAGGTGAAGTCAATGCTACAGTAAAAGTTTTTGGTACTCGAAAGGTAAACGATCCCAGTCTAGCTACTTTGACAATTAACGGAGTGGCCATTGAAGGACTACAAGAAGTTCCGGGAACAATTTCAGATGTGCCTGGTTCGAGTGTACGCCATGGTGAGTTTACGACAGAGGTTTCCTCCGATGTGGCCCTGGCCATTTTAAATTTGGCACCTTCTGAAGACGGAGAGGAAACGACACCCTCTAACCAAGAAGAAGAGAATTCTCAGACCGAGCAGGAGGAGCAGACTCAGCAGGAAGCTCCCCAAGAGCAAGGATCAGAAGAGTATGATGCCACTAAGCACATTATGTTGAGGGAGTGGGCCAAGGGTTATAACTATAGCTTCGCAAGCCTACTTGGCTTTCTCGATCGAAATAATGTGAGAATTTTTGAAATTGTTAACCCCAATATTGAAAGGGAGATAGAGCAGTATGGAAGTTATTCCCCGACTGTGAGGGTTATCAGCATAGAAGATCAACATCATCTAGAGAGGTATAGACAACTACAACAACCTGAAGAGGAAACAACTCCTCAGGAACAAGTTTCGCAAGAACAACAAGAGCAAGCTCAGCAAGAGCAATCAGAGCAAGAAACGCCACCCCAAAATCAGGGACCGGCGGACTATGATGCTGTTAAACATATTCTTCTAAGGGATTGGATTAATAGTCACGACTACGATTATTCCAAACTACTCTCTTTTCTTAACAGAAATAATGTCAATATCTTTGAGGTGATCAACCCTTACATGGAAGTTCTCCGTCAAACGCCGGCCTATGAGGGGGCCCATTATTCTGAATCTTACTCTCCAACTTCTAGAGTTATTAGCGTTGATGATCGAAGTTACCTTGAAGAATTTAAGGAAATGAAAGGTCCCGTCGTTTACAAAAGAGATATCGATCTGGTTTTCACTGAAATCTCGTCAGGTGTTTACGGTGCTTTAGTTGACAACAACACGATCCTGTATTGGGGGGTTTACTACAATCATGGAACCCAGTACATCTATAGAGTGCCTCAATTGGCTGTGGACCTTGGGTTGGGGGAATCGGCTACTGTGACTTATGAAATGTTTAATTGGAAACCACCAGTAGAAGTGTTTTTAGGTGAAGGTGAAGACAATGCCATAGTGAAAGTTTTTGGTACCCGAAAGGTAAATGATCCCAATCTAGCTACTTTGACAATTAACGGAGTGGCTATTGAAGGACTACAAGAAGTTCCGGGAACAATTTCAGATGTGCCTGGTTCGAGTGTACGCCATGGCGTCTTTACGACAGAGGTTTCCTCCGATGTGGCCCTGAGCATTTTAAACTTGACGCCCACCGATGACGAGGAGGATGCTGCACCCTCTGATGATGAGGAAGAGACAACGCCTTCTGATGACGAAGAGGAGACAGTGCCTTTCAATCCTCCCCGTAGATGGAGCAGTACATCTCTCTCTAGTGGATTAAATGTTCAAACGAGTGATGCTATTATTAATACATTCTTTACGGCCTCTGATAACGATGCCGATGGAGATGATCCTATTGAACAAATGATGAAGCGTTGGAATAGCATCGGTGCTTACACTTTTTTTCAAGTTCCCAATTCAACAGTAACGAATGTCGAACATTCTAATATCAGGGACTATAATAACGATGGTGAAATGGGGATTTATCTCCACTCGACATGGTTTTCTGATGTTTCAAGCTCGGCTTTGGCCGTCGCTCAATATTCTGGTTTTAGACGCCAAGTGGGTTCCCCCACCGAATGGCTTGAGCTCAATCATGCTGATATTATTGTCAACAACTCAGATCACACCTTTAGTACAGATGCTTTGAGCACTGTGGATCACGATCTCGCTTCAGTGATTCTCCACGAGCTTGGACACTTTATTGGTCTTCCTCACCAACCGAGTGGTATCCTCTCGGTTATGGGCCCTTCCTTATCTCGCTACGATAGCAATAGGAACCCATTTCAAGCTGATATTGACGCTCTACAGGGCCTTTATCCCCTCCAAAGGGAAGAGCTTAGAGCTCAGGACGAGGGAGCTTCCAACCCTCCTAGTACTCAACCAGGTGAAGGTGAGTATGTTATTGGGATTATTGAACTAAGAGCTGATGGACAATGCTTGCATTACGAAAACAATAAGCTTGTCGAACAACATCAGGCTGATGGTTCTCTCGATGCTAAGAAAAGTAAGCCGCTTTATAGAGAGCAATAACAGTAAATTAGAAGGTAACTCATAAGACTTTAATACTTTTCCGTCCCTTTTTGGGGCGGTTATTTTTAGGAAAATTTTAAATGCTTAGATTTTTTGATTTGGGTTAATAAATTGGAGTTGCGACCTCATTCGTTGCGTAAGCGAAATTTGATTTCTTTGACCACAAAGTACTCATTGCGGTTTTGATCGGTTCGAAAGTTCCAGTTTTTGGCTGCTGCAATGGCAGATTCATTAAAAATTTTATGGGAAGCTGGTTGGAGGACTTCTATGTTGAGGACGTTTCCCTGAGGGCCAATGTGTAGCTTGAGTAAAACGCTGTCTTCCCAGCCTTTTCTCAGGGCTATTTTGGGGTAGATGGGAGCAGGTTGTTTTAGGATAACCTCTTTAAAGTTTTGAGTAAGCGCCGAGGTCGTTTCTATCGCTTTGCTTAGCTGAGGTAATGGTTTTTTCTTTTTGAGTTTAGGTACTTTTTTAATGGGCTTTTTTTGGGTTGTGACTCGTTTTACGGTTACCTCTTTAACAGTGAGTTGTACGGGACTTCCACTTGCTTGAGAGGTCAAAAATAATTCGTGATGGATCGTCTGACTGGCTCCTGGTGACCAGCTCAAAATTAAAGAATGTAATGTTAAGCTAGCCAGGGCGGCTAAAGTTAGAAAGCTTCGTTCAAATGGAGGAGCGCTGATGGCCATGTGTGATTCTCTGATCAAAGTCGTGGCCAGAATAGGGGGAAACCTCCATTCTGGCCACTGATAGATTCAAGAATGAAGTGAGATTAAAAATTGTAGACCGCTTTGAGATACCAGGAGCCTCCTTCGTAATTAGAGATTGAGCGACGAGGATAGGGCAAACCGACGCTGATTCGGTTGGCCACTCCAGGCGTATCTTCAATAGTTTTAGGGTATTTATCAAGAATATTGGCTCCTCCGGCGATTAGGTTGAGATTTTTGATAGGTCGGTAACCTAGTTCGGCATCGATATAAACAACGGGGTCAATCTCTTGGGATCGGCCATCAGAGGAAGTTCCTGAAATATTTCCTCGCTCGTCGTAGTGGGAGCCGATATAACGGGCTCGGGCCATAAGGCTCCATCGGTCGGTAAAGTGAGTGTTAGTAGTGAGAGTAAAGTTGTGTTTGGAGTAGTTGTTTTCAATGTCTTCGACTAAATCGTCACTGACGACTTGTGTTCCGTTAATTCGCTTGTTGTTGACGACATCGACGGTGTTGTAATTGTAGGCAAAGCTAAGGGAGGTGTCGATCGTTTTGATCCAGTTGCGCAGGTTGGAAGTCCACACTAGATCGAGCCCTTGGTGGCGGATATCTAGGGCATTGGTGTAAAAGGAGATATTGCTGCTCGTTTGCGTGCGATAGATACGGTCATCAACGGCGATACGATAGGCATCGAGGGTTAAAGTCATCCCTCTTCCCATTTCAGAAATAAAACCAGCACTTATATTAGTGGACTTTTCTTCTTTAAGTGCTGTGCCGCCGAGGGCGCGGGCTTCGGCGCTGTCGGCAGGGATATGCCTTGTATCGACTTGGGCACCACCAGAAAAGGTGGTGGTGGTGGTTCGCAAGTTAGCCTGTCCGGGTGTTGGGGCGTGGAAGCCGGTAGAGACTGCCCCCCTTAGGGCAAAGTTGGGAAGGACACTATAACGTCCAGCCAGTTTACCGTTAATGGTGCTACCAAAGTCGGAGAAGTTTTCAAACCGAAGGGCGTATTGGAGGAGCAAGTCCTCGTTAACGTCCTGTTCGAGGTCGGCGTAGAGGGCGTAATTGTTGCGTTTGTGTTTGCCGGCATCGCTAGAGCTGGTGCCCTCCATACCGCTGGCTCCGATACCGATATAAGAAGCTAGCTCGCCTTCGTATTGAGTGAAGTTTTCTTGGCGGTACTCAAGGCCATAAGAGAGGTTCCATTGGCTGCTGAGTTCGGTGGAGAAATCGATGTTGAGGTTGTGCTCTTGTTGTTTGTAATCGCCGGTGTCGAAGTCTTTTTGAGCGGCTCCATTGATTAAAGGGGCATCGCCATTGACGGTGTTATAAAGGGTATAGTCGAGCTTGTTAAAGCCGGTTCCCACACTAAAGTCGTAGCTAGTACTGAGCTGAGCGAGTCGCCCTTTTAGGCCCAAGACAACACTCATGTCGTCTTGTTCGCCATCTAGGTAGGGGGTAAAGCCGGCAGCTCTTTCGCGGCTTAAGTTGTTAGCGGCTGCGATGTTGGGGTGGTTTGTTGTGTTGAGGGAGCCATGGCTTGGGGAGCGATAGAAAAAGCGAAAGCGCCCTTTAGTTCGGGCGTAGTTTCCAAAGAGATATAATTTTTTGTTGTTGGGGAGCTTGAATCCCGAGTTGAGCAAGAAGCGGGTGCCAGAGGTTTCTGGCCGTCCCCAGGTTTGGACTAGAGGACCGTCATCGAAGACCGCATCGGCTCCAACACCTTGAACGCCACTGTCGATAAGGGTTTGAGCATCAGGCCGCTGGCGACCACGTGAGAGGGCTTTGGTATCGTTGCTGTCAACAGAGAGGTTGATAAAGCCGCGGTCACTGAGAGGAAAACCTGCATTGGCACCTACTCTCCAGCTGTTTTCTCCCTCGTAATGTTTTCCAAAGGTGGTTTCAACAGAGCCCCCCTGGGTGCTGTCCTTCAAGGCAAAATTGATAACTCCGGCGATAGCGTCTGAGCCGTATTGGGCGGAAGCACCGTCGCGCAAAATTTCAATGTTCTTTAAGGCAATGGTGGGGATCATGGCGATGTCGACACCGTGGGAGCCGTTATTGGCTGCGGGAGCAAACAACTGGACCAGCGCTGAGCGGTGGCGGCGCTTGCCGTTTAAGAGGACGAGCGTCTGGTCCCCGGCCATTCCACGCAGTGTTGTTGGACGAACAAAGGCACTTCCATCGCCTGTTGCGGGAGCCGCTAGATAAGAGGGAACCAAGGTGTTTAAGTTGTCGGTTATATCGGCACTACCCCCAACGGCAGAGAGGTCTTGATTGTTAATGATATCAATAGGGACGGGGGAGTCGACCACTGAGCGCGATTTTGAACTTCTCGTTCCTAAAACTATGATTTCTTCATAAGTCACTTTTTCTTTCTTTTGATTCGATGAGGCCCCCACTGTAAAAAAAGGGGTTATTAAGCTGGTTGTAAAGACAGCAAATTTAAGCTGGTGAAATGACATAAACGATTCCTTGGCTTGATGGAGTTAGGGTTAAAACGTCAGCTAAGCTAATGGGTTTTTTCACTTTAGAAAAGATCGGATGTGCTTAAATATAATTTGTTTTTTGGCGAAGGGCTTTTTTGGCATTATTGTTTTGATTTTTTTAATTTATTGTAATTAAAAGAGTTTTTAATAACTTACTGGGTGGCACTCTATAAATATTACCCAGAAATATTGCATCGCGCATGTTTTTGCCAGTATATTTCCAGACAGCATTGGGTCGTGGATTATCTACGGTCAGAGAAGGGGATGGGCAAAATGGTAGGACAAAGCTCGCTAAGATATTTTTTTATCATTTTATTTTGCTTGTTAATCGCTAACTTACTTTTTGCTAGTCCGGTTGCAGGTTTTTTAGGGACGCAAAAAGCCTTAGATGATCTGGTTCTCGAGGGAGACAAATATATACTGGAGAATAGCAAGCTGCCCGTCTACGACTACAAAGTTAAAAAAGCGATCGATAATTTAGACAAAATTCAAGAGAAATTTATTTCTTCTTTAAAATGGTCAAAAGAATACTGTTCGCTTGATGTGGTTCAACCTCTTAGGCATAGGGTTTTTTATGAAATTGCCGAGCTTGCTCAGTTGCATTGCTCAGGGGGAGTGATAGGCGATAAGTTAGAGCTTGTCGTTATGGCCTGGCATTCATGGTATAGTCCATTAAAAGATTTTCATCAAAATCTTATTGGTTCTGAGTGGAACTCCTGGCAAAGACTCTATCCCGATTCAAAGATGGAAAAGCTAGTGAATCAAATTGGGGCAGCCATTGTTTCGGTTTATGAGCCGTCAGACTTTGGTTCAGTTGTTGCTGACGAAGCCATTAGACGTTATTTGATAAACTTGACTTCTCAAGGCTCTAAGAATTCTTCTGTTTATATTTCTGAACGAGCCAAAAGGTTTTTAGAGGAAAGGCGTGAGTTTTATGAAGGTCATTATGGGCTGATACATAGTTTTAGTTATCTTAAAACAAGCTGTGAGAAAAATGTCTGCCAAGCACAATTCCAATTGCGTTTGCAGTTATCAGAGAGTGGTCAGTATTTTATTACCGATCAGGTGAAATGGGTGGTTCATCTCATGCCCGATCCAACTCCCGGTGCTCACAAGATTAATTTAGGAGTTAAACTAGTGGTGTTGGATTAAAAAGCTTACAGTTTTAGTTTGCCTTTTTAAGACCCTTTCTCTCTAGGTTTTTTTTATTTCTTATTTACAAAAATTTTAAATAATAGACTTCTTTGGAAGGGGTTACTTTGCCTTTCTTCTTTCTTTCGTGCCTTTATTTCATTTGAGTTATACTTTTAAGTCTAAGGGTTAATTTATGGATATTAGTTGTTTCCACCAAACAGATGTTGGCAAGAAGCGCGATCACAATGAGGACTTTTATCTCGTTGATGAAAATGAGGGTATTTATATTGTTTGTGATGGAATGGGGGGCCACGCTGCAGGGGAAGTGGCTAGTCAATTGGCTGCTGAAACATTGACTTCTTTTTTGAAATCTCATCTGGATAAGAGCGATTTAAAAAAGGCCATTAATGAGAAGGCTTCTCGAATAAGAGTTCAAAAGGTTATTGAAAAAGGTATTGCTGAAGCTAATCAAAAAGTTCGAACAGAAGCTGATCTCGAGCCTAGTAAAAAAGGAATGGGGACGACGGCAGTAGTCGTTGTTCGAGCAGATGGAGGGGTTTTTGTTTCTCATATTGGGGATAGTCGCTGTTATTTGGTGAGAAATGATGAATGCCATCAGATTACGGAGGATCACAGTTACGTCAATGACCTTGTAAAAGCGGGTCTTCTCGAGCGAAAAGAAGCAGAATGCCATCCCCAGGCTAATGCTATTACACGGGCGGTAGGTGTTGCTGAAGTGACTCAACCGGATCACGTTTTTGTTGAGATCCAGGATGATGACAAATTTGTTGTTTGTAGTGATGGATTAAGTGGGTATTTTGAAGATAAAGAATTTTCTAAGGTTTTCCAAAAAACGCCAATAGATAAATCTCCTAAGCACTTTATTGATATCGCCAATAAAAGGGGAGGGAAAGACAATATAACAGTTGTCATTCTTGCTGTAGGAAGAGGAGGGGGTCCTCCCCTTCATCCTGAGAGAGTTCGAGCTGATAAGAAAGTTTCTCTAATGAAAAAGGTGCCTCTTTTTAAAAACCTTAGTCATAAAGAAATTTCGAAAATTTTAGAAATTAGCGAAACAGTCTTGTTTAAAGAAAAAGATCTTCTTATTTCAGAGGGTGAAGAGGGTGACGATATGTTTGTCCTTTTAAAGGGAAGTGTCGAAGTGAGCATTTCTAAAAGACCTGTCGTTGTCTTAGGTCCGGGGCAGTTTTTTGGTGAAATGGCCCTTATCGACAAAGAAGTTCGCAGTGCTACTGTTAAAAGTGTAGGCTCAGTTAGGGTTCTCAAGTTTAATAGAGAAGAACTTTTGGGGCTTATTAAGCAAGAACCTCGCATGGGGGTTAAACTTTTTTGGTCGTTTTTGCGCAAGATGAATCAGCGCATGCGCGATTTAGGAAATAAAGTTCGAGATTTAAAGCAAGCTTAGAGAACTCAAGCGCGGTTGTATTTTTTTGGACTTTTGCGGCTGGGGTAGAGGCTTTGGCAAAGTTGACAGCGGAGGCCATCGCATTGCCGAGCTGAGCAGTATTCGCGGCCGTAGAAAATAATCTGAAGATGAAGTTTGTTCCAGGATTCTTTCGGAAAAAGTTTTTTTAAGTCTCTCTCTGTTTGATCGACATTCTTGCCATTGGTTAATCCCCAAATTTGGGCCAGGCGGTGAATGTGGGTATCGACAGGGAAAGCGGGATGTCCAAAAGCTTGAGACATAACCACACTGGCTGTTTTGTGTCCTACACCTGGCAATTTTTCAAGATCTTGAAAATTGTCAGGAACCTCTCCATTATGTTGGTTAATAAGGATTTCTGAAAGGTGCCAGATGGCTTTGGCTTTGCGGGGAGCTAGGCCGCAAGGGCGGATAATGTCTTCAATTTCTTGAATGGAGACCTTGATCATGTCATAGGGATTGTCGGCTTTGCTGAAAAGGCTCGGTGTTGTTTGATTGACTCGAACGTCTGTGCATTGAGCTGATAAAAGAACGGCGATTAAAAGTGTATAAGCGTCCTTGTGCTCCAGAGGGATAGGTGTCTGGGGAAAGAGCCTTTCGAGTTCTCTGTGTATGTAGTCGGCGCGTTCTTTTTTAAGCATGGCTATGAGAAATCCTCGAGGGAAAGACCTAGCCACTCAAGGGCGTTGGCGCCCAGAAGTTTTTCTTTTCTCTCTTGAGTAAACTCATCCATGGACTCGATTAATTGACCTGGTTCGAGTTCTCCCAGTGGAAAGGGGTAGTCCGTTCCCAGCATAATGCGATCTTCTCCGAGAAGGTCGACAACATAGTTGAGCATGGCAGGGTCGTGGGTAATGGAATCAATCCAAAATTTTCCTAAATATTGGATGGGATCTTTGGGGTTGTCGACCGCACAGAGATCGGGTCGGACGCGAAAGCCATGGCGAATGCGCCCCAAAGTGGCGGGAAAAGAGCCTCCCCCATGGGCAAAGCACACTTTTAAGTTGGGAAAGGTCTCAAAGACTCCGCCAAAAATCATATGGCATATGGCGCGTGAAGTTTCGGCAGGCATTCCCACTAACCAGGGGAGCCAATAATCAGGCATGGTGTCTTTGCCCATCATATCCCACGGGTGAATTAAAAGGGCGGCACCAAGCTTTTGGCACTCTTCGTAAAAGGGAAATAAGCTCTTGTTGTTGAGGTTGAGGCTACCGTAATGGGAACCAACTTGAATCCCTTTAAGGTCGAGTTCTTTTAGACAATAGTGGAGTTCTTGAATGCCCAGCTCTGGATCGTTGAGGGGGACGGTTCCAAGACCGACAAATTTTTTGGGATGTTTCTGGCATGTTTTAGCAATGTCTTCGTTGAGAAAGCGGTTCACTTTCTGGGTGTGTTCAGGCTTGGCCCACTCGCTAAACATAACGGGCACTGTTGAGAGGACTTGGATGTCGACATTGAATTGCTCCATCTCTTTTAGTCGCACTTCTGGGTCCATGCAGTTGGGTTCAACGGATCTAAAAAATTTGCCGTCGTCGCGAACCATGTCAGCATATCCGTTTTCTTTAGGATGTAATTGGATAAAGCCACCGTAACCAAACTCTTCTTTAAAATAGGGGATGGCTTGGGGAAGGATGTGGTTGTGAATATCGATTTTCAGCATAGTTTGTCCTTTTGCTACTTAGCGATTTCCCAAGTTGTCCCCTGAGGACTGTCGTGAATTTCGATACCCATTTCTTTTAATTGATCGCGAATTTCATCGGATTTTTTCCAATCTTTAGATTCGCGAGCGGTTTTTCTTTTGGCAATTAACTCTTCGATTTTTGCTTTGTCGAGATCTTTTTCTTTAATGAGGATACCATCGAGTTCTTGCAGGAATATGGCAGGCTCCTCCTGAAAAAGTGCGGCGAGCTGGCCCCATTTGAGGACCCAGCCTTGGAAGGCACTTGCTGAAGCAAGTGCGTTGGGGTCTTTTAATTTTTTTGAGGTATTTTGGGCATTAAAGACGCGGACAACTTCGTAAATATTGGCCATCATCTCCCCAGTGTTAAAATCATCGTTTAAAGCTTTGATGATCCGATGGTCGTGTTTTTCAAAGGCTTGGGAAAGAGTCTTGTAGACATTTCCTTGTTTTTGAACTTCGCTGTGTTGGAGAGTTTGTGAAGCTTCTCTGAGCGCTTTATAAACTCTAGCGAGGCCGGAAATGGCGTTGTCGATTCGCTCTTCGTTGATATTGAGGAGGGTTCGATAGTGGGAGGAGAGCATGATAAATTTTAAAATTTCAGGGTGGTATTTTTGCATAAAAGACCGACCGGTGATGACATTTCCCAGTGATTTTGACATTTTTTGGTCTTTTAAGTTGATAAACTCATTATGCATCCAATAGCGGCAGTATTTTTGATCACAGCAGCCTTCGCCTTGAGCGATTTCATTTTCGTGGTGGGGGAAAATGAGGTCGATACCTCCACCGTGAATGTCAATGGATTCCCCGAGAAGGGAGCGTATCATAGCTGAGCACTCAATATGCCAGCCAGGACGACCTGGTCCCCAGGGAGAGTCCCAGGAGGGTTCGCCAGGTTTAGCTGGTTTCCAGAGAACGAAGTCGAAGGGGTTTTTTTTGCGGGAGTCGACTTCAACCCTTTGTCCGGCTTCGAGCTCGGTCAATTTTTTGCCAGAGAGCTGACCGTAGCTCTTAAAAGCGTCAATAGAATAGAAGACTTCGCCGTCAATAACATAGGCGTGGTGACGATCAATAATTTTTTGGATAGTGGTGATGATACTGTCGATATGCTCAGTGACTCGTGGGTTGTGGTCGTGTTTTCTTAAGCCCAATTGGGAAAAATCTTTTTCAAATTCTGCAATATAGCGTTCGCTAATTTCGCTAGATTCACTTCCTTCTTGGTTTGCCCGTTGAATAATCTTATCGTCGACGTCGGTATAGTTATAGACGTAGGTGACTTGATGCCCTAGTTGTTCAAGCCAATTGCGAACGAGATTAAAAAAGATAGCTCCTCTAAAGTTTCCAATATGAAGGAAGTCGTAGACGGTGGGTCCACAGACATACATTTTTACTTTCCCTTCCTCGAGGGGGCGAAAAGGTTCTTTTTGCTTTGTTAAGGTATTGTAGACAACCAGTCCCATGGAGTGCTTTCCTTCCGAGAACTCAAACTAGAGGAGCATAGTAGACTGGTGATCTTGTGGCAAATGGTTGCTTTAAGTTGTTTGCTTTTAAGAGGAGAGAATGGTGTTTTCAGGGTGCGGGGAATAGAGCACAATAGAGTTTGTAGGCTTCTTTAAAAAATTGTCCAACGCTTAGTGTTGTGAGGTTTATTATGCTAGAGACATGGGTTTTTTTATTGATTGGCTTTCTTTGCTTGATGATTTTGGGTTTAGTGGCTTTAGTCGCTTACTTGGCACTGCAAATGAATAAGAGGTGGCAGAATTTTTCTTCTCTTCAAATGGTGAAAAATTCGCGTCTTCAGGCCATAAAAGAGCAAGCCGAAGAGGTCGAAAAAAATAGAGCTTATTGTTCTCTTCACTCCAATGAGGTGGCTAAAGGGATGTGCAGTATTTGTCAGGAAGCTTTTTGTGAGAATTGTTTGAGAGATCAAGAGGGGATGAATTTTTGCTCCTCTCATTTAGGGCTCTTTTTGGCTCACCAATGGGTCGCAGTAGAAGAAGTGAAAACGACCCCTGAAACCCCTGAAACGGCGCTTCCCGTCTACCGTTTTAAGCGCAAAATTTGGTCTGATAAGGGGGTCCCAGCAATTATCTCTACTCATTATAAAATCAATCTCGAAGGCGATGATATTGAAAGTTATGTCAAACTTTTGGTGAGAGAGGAAGAAGCGGAGAACTTGCGAAATCAATTTCGCCAGTACAAACAATAGAGTTAAAAAAAGGAAAGAAAATGTCTGAAGACCTTCTTTTTGAGGGAGGAAGTGTCTATCTTCCCGAGGGCTTAACCCGTGCTGACGTCTTTGTAAAAGATGGCTCAATTGCTAAAATTGGACCTCATTTGAGTGGAGAGTTGGATACCAGCTCAATTCGAACCTTTGATATTTCTCAAAAAATTCTTTTACCGGGCATTATTGATTCTCAAGTCCACTTCCGAGAACCTGGCTTGACTCATAAAGAAGACTTGGCTACTGGCAGCCAAGCGGCAGCGTTAGGGGGAATCACTACTTTTTTAGAGATGCCCAATACAAGCCCTAGCACAACCAGTTGGGATGCTTTGCAAAGAAAGATTGAGCTAGCCTCTAAAAAATCGGTGACTCATTTTGGTTTTTTTATAGGAGCAACAGGCACTAACCTAGAAGAGTTAAAGAAGTCTCAGGCTCGACCGGGGTGTTGTGGAATTAAAATTTTCTTGGGAAGTTCAACAGGAGATCTCCTCCTCTATAACCCTCAAAAAATTAAAGAAATTTTTGAGAATACTTATGTGACTATTTCTTGTCATAGTGAAAATGAGGAATTGTTGAGGGAGAGAAAGAATATAAGAGATCGAGCGACGAGTGCTCATGCTCACCCCCTCTGGAGGGATGTTCAAACAGCTTTTTCAAGTACGCAAATGTTGATTGGTTTAGCGCAAGAATGTCAACGCAAGGTTCATGTTCTTCATTTAACGACTAGGGAAGAGATGGAATTCTTGGCGCAAAAAAAAGATTTTTGTACTGTCGAGGTTACTCCTCAACACCTGACCCTCCAGGCTCCTGATTGTTATGATCAATTGGGAAGTTATGCTCAAATGAACCCGCCCATTAGGACTAAGGAGCATCGCCTAGCTCTGTGGGAAGGGGTTGTAAATGGGACGGCCGATATTATTGGCTCTGATCACGCTCCCCATACCCGCCAAGAGAAAGAGCTTGGCTACCCTCAATCTCCCTCGGGAATGCCTGGTGTGCAAACGCTCCTTCCCCTTATGCTAGATCATATTAATGGTGGCCGTTTGAGTTTGGACCGCTTGGTTGAGATGGTTTGTACTAATCCTGCTAGGATTTTTTGTCTGTCAAAAAAAGGGGCTATTCAAGTTGGTCATGACGCTGATTTAACTCTGATTGATATGAACTTAGAGCACCGGTTATCCGATGGGGAACAAGCCAGTCGTACTGGATGGACTCCTTTCCACGGAAAAAAAGTTAAAGGCATGCCTATTATGACTGTCGTTGGGGGGGTTGTGGTTATGAAAGACGGCCATTTAACAGGTCTGAAAGCAGGAAGACCGATCACTACAACTTATCGATAGAAGATTTTTCCACTGCTTAGCTATAATTTGCTGTATTAACTAAAATATATTTAAGTGCTTTTCCTTGCCTACCGACAAGGTTGGGGTAGTAGGGCTTCTTTTTGGAGGTTGGAAAAAATGGTTGATACAGTGAAAAATAGAAAGGGAACGTTTCTTGTCGTTTTAACGGAAATAGTCGAGGGTGGTTACTGGTGTGTTTTTCCTGACGGAACGAAGAGAATTTTACTTGAGAATCAGTTAAATATGACCGTTTACTCTGAGTTTGCTGATGAAGATCGGCGAATGACGGTGGCCCAAAAACAAGCAGTAAGGGAGTTTAATTCTCAGGAGTTTTCTTACGATTGCACTCAGCTAAATAGGGCCCTTTAGTTTTTTTATCAGTACATTGAGTTATGACTTACTTAGTTTGTTTGCTAGAATGAGACTCCAAACGGAGAGAAAGTATCATGGGCCTTAAAGATGCTTTGTTAAAGGCTGGATTCAAGTCTAGTAAAACAGAAAATTTTAGGGAATCGGCAAAAGGTCGCCCGAGGAAACAATCTGAGATCCATCAGCACACGCGTAGTTTCTGTGAGCACTGTAGCTCCACCCAGCCGGATGTAGAGAAATACAAACATAGGAACCCAACAACTGGTGCCGAATGGATTTGTCTGCTTTGTGCAGACCGCTTGATGATTGCCGATAAATTTAGGGTGACTGAGCAGAGTGATATGGCCAAGAAAGGAATGTTTAAAAGAGAGTTTGGAGAGACCAAGGTTTTTTCTCAGCATGGGGTGTCCTCTCAATCCCGCCGCCCAGCGCCCAAGGGTAGCCGAGAGGAGAAGAAGGGATTAAAGAAACCTCGAAACAACTCAAAAGCTTCCGGCAAGAGGCCCCGTAAATCTTAGAATTGGCATTGACTTTATAAAAAAGTATTAAACTTTCCTAACCTAATCCTGACACAATTTTGACAAAAGTGAACTCTTGAATGACAATATGTGTTATGTAGAGAGTAAGCGGAGTTGAAAAATGGCATGGAACAAGCTTGGAACTTTTAAGAAAAAGAGACAGAAGTTGTCGGTATTGACGAGGAAGTGGATTTTTGAAGATGGGAAGTTTAGAAAAGTTCAATGGATAAAAATGAGTTTTGAGGATAAGTTGAAACCTTTTACTCAAAGAGAGAAAGTCATCTCTAAAGTTAGCTAAAATTTATCTTTGACCTACGTATTTTTCGTTTGATTATATATAAAAAATTTGTTTGGAAAATAAAGCTTTCAAAGTTTTGCTAGGTTTGAAAGCTTCTTCTAAAAATGGAGTCTTTAATTAATAAAGGGAGAAAAAATCTCAAAAAAGTCCATCCTAGTCTCTTTCGAGATTGTTGTGTGCTTAAGTCTCTCAAGAAAAATATTTTTTTGGAAAAAGAATGCTTCATTTCTTAGTTCTATTTTAGCACATTCATTTGCCAGACAAGATAAAAATGATCTTAGATTTCTTTCTTATGTGAAAAAAACTCTCTAACACCTGAACTTTTTTATTTTTTTGTTTAGTTGATAGAATAGAATTGAAGCTATTTTTGATTGTTTAACAAATAGGCTTTGTTGTTAGGGCTTCATTGGTTTTTGAAAAAAGCTTTTATGAGTCATTATAAATTCACTTGGCAAAACTTCTTTCGACTAGGAGAATAGTGATTCTTTATTGTGTTTCAATTGAATTCTCAAGGAGTACGGGATGAAAAAGATAGGGATTGTTCTGGTAGTTTTTTCGATGGTTTTTGTGGGATGCAGTTCAACTCGTACTCTTAAGAAGGATTACGACCTTATCAATGCTAGTTCAAAAAGATTTCCTGACTGGGTAGCTAAACCAGCGTCCGCTGATTCAGCAAAGAATCAGAAGAATTATCGCTATTTTGTTTCTGAGTCTAATGGAAAAAATAAAAGGCTTTGTTTGAGGAGCGCCGGTGCAAGAGCGTCGGCTAGAATTGCAAGAGAAATCGTCCAATTTATTAAGAATACTTATGCTGAGGCAACTCAAGGTGGTGAGGATGAGGAAATTTCTGAGTATAGTCAGGAACAATTAGCTCAAGAGACTCAAACATTTGTCGTTGGTGCTCGAACGATGAAAACTTATTGGGAAAAGCGTCGCTATAAGATAGAACTTGGTGCTGCTAAAAACGAAGTAAAATACGCTTGTTTTGCTTTGGTTAAAATGAGTAAAAGAAATCTTGAAAAAGCTGTTCGCCATTCTCGAGCTAAATTTTTGCGCTCTGTTGTTGACCCTGAGGTCAAAAAGAAAGTTGAAAAAGCTACTGCTAAGGTTGAAAAAGAATTTAGTAAACTGAATGGACCAGTCAAGTTAGATGAATAATCAATTAAAAATCAAATAGGTTGATAGCTTTTGAAATTGGTACATTGTGGGTTTTTATTAATTCTTTTCTTTTCTTGTTCAGGGAAACAAGTGAAGTTTGGAAGGGGAAATAGCAAAATGCCCCTTTGGGTAAATGATGTTACAAAGGGTTGCTCAAAAGGTTATTTATGTGCGGTTGGAAGTGGTCCTAGTCTCGGTCTAGCGAAAACATCGGCATCGGTGGCTATTGCTCAGATATTTGAACAAAATGTGAAAGCTAAATTTCAATCTTCTCTTGTAAGTGACAATGGTGTTGAGTCCGAGCTTATTTCTGAAAATGTAGAGGTGGCAACAGATTTTGCTTTATCAGGAATCAATCATCCTCAAACTTTTGAACAGGAAGGATATTTTTACACTTTAGCTATCTTAAAAAAAAGCTTGGCCGCACGGAGCTTTGAAAGAGAAATGGTAAAAATTGATGAGGAAGTAAATGCTCTTTTAAAGGATAATAAAACGGGAGCATTATTTCTTATTGAAAGAAAGCTAAAGCAGAGAGATTTATTGTCAAGGCGTTATACATTTTTAACCAATTTTGAAAAGCTTCCACCTCTTTCCTTTAGAGAGTTTTTTAAAAGGAAAAGTGAAGCTATTGAGGGTGTCATTGTTCACCTTTTGTTTGAAGAGGATAAACCTAAAGTACTTCAACCTTTTATGGGAAATATTTTGGCTTCGATAGGCTATTCTGTAACAAAGGGAAAGAGTCTCAATTCTAAGGCGACGCATTTATTGAGTGGTAGGTTCTACTATGAAGAGTTACCGATAAAAGTGAGAGGGTTTCATCGGTTTAAATTCGTTTTTACAATAGATGCTCAAAATAAAGATATGGTGAAATCAGGCAGTTTGAGCTTTACTCATGAAGCAACGGGTAGAAATTTTGCACAGGCTAAAGGGAATGCTATTAAGTTTTTTAAAAGACAAGTTCGGCAAAATCTTGAGCAAATTTCGTTTGAGAAATAGAGATTAATATAGTTTGAGCGATGGAATGATAAGGGGTGTTGTATGAGGAAATTCGATTTTTTATTTTTAGCTTCTGCTCTTTTAATAAGTTCTTGTGGAAGTTTTAAGGCTAAGCGTGTTTCAGAAGATGAATCTGATGAAAGGGCCCTTGAAATCACTGATAAGTGGGTGGCCAGGGACACCGAGACATCAGTCAAGAAGATCCTTAAGCAGTTAAAGGTTCATAAAGGATTTCGACGTTACTTGAGAGAACTCGGCCGCCAACCAAAAGTTTTTATTGCAGAGGTTCAAAATCAAACTTCAAACGCTTATTTTCCAATAGATGACTTAAATGATGAGCTTTTAAATGAGTTTTCGGCTTCTGGGGATTTTGTTCTCATTGATGCTGCTGCTCGAGAGAGGATTCTAAAAGAAGTTACCTATCAGCATGATGGAATGGTAAGCCCTAGTGAAGCTAAACAGATTGGGAAACAAGCTGGTGCTGATTTATTAGTTTTTGGTTCTGTTAGAATGAAGCCGCATAGCCGAAAGGGGAAAACTATTAAGCAGTATTCTGTTAATATTCGAATGACCGATATTGAAAAGGGAGTCGAAGTTTTAAGAACTCGAACAAAGGTGAATAAGTACTCTGAGCAGAGTTCTAGCGGTTGGTAATGACTTCCTCTTGTGGTGGATTTTTGAGTAAGTTTATTCCTGCTGTCTTAGTTGCTTTTTTTCTGATGGCCTGTTCAACAGGAGGGAGAAAAAAAACGGCACAACTAAGAGGTCTGATTCAGACAGGAAATTTGAATGAGGCTTTAGCTTTAACAAAAAGTGAGAAGTTTTACTCAGATAAAGAATCAAAACTTTTAAAATTATTAGAGCAAGGCGGAGTTCATCACCTCAGGGGTGAGTACTACCAGTCTTTGAAGATTCTTGACAAGGCAAAAAATCTTTCTGATAAGCTCTTTACCAAAAGTCTTTCTAAAAAAATAAAATCAGTATTGGCTAATGATCGCAGTGATAATTACTACGGGGAGAAATACGAACGCTCTTCGATTCGCTTCTATCAGGCTTTGAATCATTTTCTTCTCTCTCTTCAGGGTTTTTATGAAGCTCATACTGTGAAATTAAAAGGGGAGAAGGAAAAACTTATCCCAAAAAAGGTATTAACTTTTAAGAAAAAAAGGCAACATCTTCAATCAGCTAGGGCCGTCATTTTGGAATGGGATAGTTTGCTAGATGATTATCGAACTGGACTCGCAGGCAAATCGGTTTATAAGGATGATATGATGGCCAAACTTTTAGGGGCTCTTATTCACGAGAGAATGGGGTCTCGTAGTGAGCTAAACATAGCTAGGCAATTATATAGGGATGCCAAAGTTTTATTGATTAGGAATTACAGTAGCTATCCAACTTTTAATTCATCTTTTAGAAAATTTGAGAAGAATTTTGAAAAATTTCCGAAACTTGGACAGAAAAAAGTGCAAAAGCAATTTATTTCTCAAACTTTTTTTTCAAAGCAGCTCGTGAACTATATTAATAATCGCCTGAAAAATCTTAAAGGCAAAAAACATCACAATCTTCATATTCTTATTACAGAGGGTCTCATTCATCCGAAAAAAGCAAAGAGAATAGACTTTCCGATTGGATTTAACACTTTGCCATTTGGGGTTCCTAATAAGAGGGACTTTTTGACTTATGTAAGAAAGACGATGGCAATATCAAGTGTTTCTATACCGACTATTTCTTTTGAACTTCCTTATATCGATTTTTCTCAGAACGCCCGTTCTTGGCAATTGTTGATAAAGTCGAAAGAGGGAAAAACTCTTCAGGTAAAACCATTAATTTTGAGCAATCCCCTCTCTGAAATAGCCCATCAGACACTTGAGGATCAAAGAGCTTTAATAAAAACAAAGACAGGACTTCGAGTTGCTGGAAAGCATCTCTCTGCGTTGGCAAGTAGTTACTTGACCTATCGAAGTGCAATTAAGAAGGGGACGAATGATTTTTTGGCTTCTACTTTAGCGGCAGGCATGTACGCTATCGCCAATAAGGGAATTAGACAGAGTGAGCGAGCTGACCTTAGGCATTGGACAACGCTGCCTCGAAATATCTGGATTTCTTCATTGAACTTATCCCCTGGGCAGTACCGAGTTGTTGTGAAATTGGGAAGTCGATTGAGAGATTTGGGAGTGTTAAAAATAGAGAAGAAGCAGAAAAACTTTTCTAGGTTCCATATTTTTTAAAAATCATTTGTTCTTATCGGATGTTGAAAAAAATTAATGGTTTTTTATCTTTTAAAATTTTTGTATTAAAACTTATGAATTCAAAGATGGTCTCTTATAAATTTCCTTATTTGATTTAAAAAAGTCCTGCCTTTTTGGCTAGGGTTTATATGGATTTTATCATTTTCCAATATAAAATGGCCGTACAAAGAACTAATGGTACTTCCATTTATATTGGTTAAGTATTTAATTGATAATACTACTTTTTGATTGTTCTTTACGTTTTTTAAGAACTTAGAGTTAGGTTTTAAGTTAATAGGCACCTTTATCTTTTTATCAACTGATTCAAATACAAAGTATTGATTAAAACAAGGTTTACATACAGTTTTGGGAAGACATTTAGGACAGGAGGGTGGGTGACGAACTTTTCCTTCCACTTTAAATGATTTGTTAAGGTAATGTTTTCTTTGTTGAATGTATTCTGGAAGTTTGAGTACTTCTTTTTTGCTAAAAGATAGTGTTTCCTTTTTGTGATGGTAATCACATTCAGCAGGGTTTCCAGAGCGATATATACGGCCAGTTTCCTTATCTTGCCACTCGTCACAGGCAAGAAGAAGTGGAAAACTATAAAGGCCAGTAATAATGAGGAGTAAATGTCTCATTTTTATAATTATATTGACTCCGATTTTCCAAAGTATTTTTTATAGATAGGCTGACGGATGAAAAACTGTGTGTAGAGAAAAGGGTAGATTATAGTGTTAGTGAGCTTATTTCCGCAGGTGAAATAAATGTCATCAACTATAGTCGATTGGTTTTCCGTTAATTGGCAAATTCGGTGAGTGTGCTTCCACTCTTTTAAAGGAAAGGGCAAAATTTTTCCTTCATCGATAAAGTAGATTTGGCTCTGGAGTTCTTCTTCTTTAGTAATAAGGCTGACCCATTTTAATCGACGTGGTCCTATTTCTAAATGAATCTCTGAGCCTGGTGTCTGACCATCAAAGCGAAGAACTTTCAAGGGAATTAAGGGAGGCTTAAGGGCATGGAAAAGTTGTTCGTCAAACTTTGAGTAAACTTTTTTATAATGACCTGAAACAATTGTTTCAAAATAGATATTAGGCATAGGATAGCCTATTTCACCCTCAGGGCCCTTTTTACACAGCGGGATGTGGCTTTAGTGTATTGATTTCCCGATTTATTTTTACAGTTGTGAATAATGTTTTGAGTGTAGGAGTTACAGTTTGCTTGGTTAGAGAATTTTCTCGATTTCCTCCTTTTTAGGCAAAAGAAGGTGGAGTATTGCTCAGTTTGAATTTTGATTTCTCTTTGTTGTGCTGGAGAAAGTGGAGGTGTTGGAGAGCGAGGTCTAGCTGTGCGTCGGCGGGTGTAAGTTGTCGTTGTCTTTCTTCGGTAGGCCCTTTTTCTTTTGGTGGGTTTCTTAGGTCTTTTGCGTGTGTACGAACTCCAATTATTTTGTCTCATTCTTCGGTAGCGTTCGATTGCATGAGAGGTTGTTTTTTCTATGGATTCAAAATCTTGATTTGTTTTTTGATCATAATGCCTTATTTTTTTTCTTTTTTGTGGTTGGGAACAGCTTACTGTGATAGCGAGAATAAGATTCATTCCATAAAAAAATAATTTTTTCATGAACTTATTCTAGTTTAACTTATCGGGAGAAGCCAAGAAAAAGGCGATCTTATAGAGATTGGTTTAAAATCGCCTTTATTATGGACTTGACTAAGATTAAGGGAGCGCTAACTCCGTTGGCATTTCTTGATAGGACCGTGCCAATTTATTCCAAAGATAGTGATATTGCTTTTCAAAAGCTCGATGCACTTCTGGTATGGTAATATAGTAGAAATTTTCAAAATTAGTTGTGAAAGCTGCTGTTGTTAGGTTGCCTGCCCCAGTAAACACAGCGCCTTTTCGTGTTTTGAATTTAAAAATGAGAAACTTATTGTGTTGAAGCTGCAAGCTTTTAGGCTCAAAAACATCATCGGCATAGGTTTCGATGTATTTAACTCTCATTCCTGCTTTGCGAAGACGGTTGATTTTGCCATATTCGCCTAGCTGGTTTCTCCCCATTCCTCGACCGTAGCGAGCTGTCCAGTAGATGTCGTCATCGACGATTAGCCTTAAACGAGTGCTTCTTTTGAGGCCATCCTGAAGTATGGTTATCAGTTGACTGTTACTGAACCGGTGAGCGGCTATCGAGATGGATTGTGACCGGTGGGCGGCTTCCTTAATGGCGGCAATCGCCGAATCTCCATTTCCTGGGATAAAGTAAACTTTGATATCGGATTCTTCTGGAGCTTGAATAGAGTCTCGGCATTTTTGAATGAATTGAGAGTAAGCCTTTTTTCCCTGGGAATGATTTAAGACACCTTTCATAAGGCATTTGTGTGCTTGTGCAAAATAGGACTGGCTTGAAGTGGTGATGAAATGCCAGTTTTCATGATGTATTGTGGTACCGGAGCTTAGGTTACCAGAGCTAAATCCGATTTTTGTCGCTCCTCGAGAGTGAGGATTGATAAGGATAAGCTTATTATGGGCATAGCCAACTCGGTCTCTTCCTCGGCCATCATGGCCAGTCGTAATGACAACGGGGTCGTTAGGAGTATGATTGGCGCTGATGTTTTGAGGTCGACACCTTGAGAGATAATTGGCTTTGGCCATGCGGTGGGGGTCGGTTTCGTTGCGACTGTCGATGACCAAGGTGACTTTGACATTGCGTTTTTTAATCGCTTGGCAGAGCGCTTTAGCGATACTTTGCTTAGAAAAAGATAAATAGGCTAAGAATATTTCTTTTGTTTGGGAATCCTCGATCCATTCAAGTAAACGTTTTAAAGGTGCACCTTCTCTTTTACCTGAGCGACGAGAGTCTCCACTTTTACAATAAGCATCTTTTGTTTTTCCTGGGATCTCTTGCCCTGTTTGAGAGAAGAGAGGGGTTTCGTAAAGATAGCTTTTACATGAGGGGTTAGTGAATAAAACTTCATAGTTATAAGGTTTATAATGCCTTAGTTCGATAGAGTTGACGGTTTGAGGAAGGCCAATCAAGAGGATTAAGAAAAGTCCATTCCATTTAAATTGAGGCGTCATATTTGTCTCTCCTGCCGTTGGTGTCTCTCAAATTTTGATTATGTTGGAGCTTTTCATACCAATGGTTTAGCGCGTCAGCAAGATATTTATTGTATAGTGTCTATAGGATTTTTAGTAAGTTCCTGCTTTTGTGTGCCGATATTTTCATAGCCAGCTAAGAAAAGGTGGGATTAAATACTAGAGCTTAAAGAAAAGAGGGAAAAGAAGGCATTTTATGCACCAGGAACTCATTATTATTGGTGCTGGACCGGCGGGGATTTCTATGGCTGTCGAGGCCATCCTCTCTGGGATCGACCGGCACAATATTTTGGTTTTAGAAAAGTCTGAAGCTCATAGTTGGTCGATTAGAAAATTTTATCCTGAACAAAAGTTAGTGACGGCGAATTATAAGGGAAATGCAGCCCTTTGCAAGGGGGTCATGTGTATCCCTGATAGTTCTAAAATGGAAACCCTTTCTTATTTGAGTAAGGCTATAAAAGATTATCAAATTAATGTCTCTTATCAGGAATCTGTTTACAAAATTGAAAAACAGCGAGATGGCAGTTTTAAGATCTGTACCGATAAGAGGGAATATGTGGCTAAAACTTGTGCTATCGCTATTGGGATGATGGGAAAACCAAATCGACCAAATTATCCAATACCTTCTGGCGTTCGACCTCAGGTGACTTATGATATCACCAGTAAGTCAATAAAAGACATGAATGTTCTTGTTGTTGGCGGTGGAGATTCTGCCTCTGAGTACGCTCAGTATCTGAGCCAAGAGGGAAATAGAGTCACTTTGTGTTACCGGCGGAGAGAATTCTCTAGAATGAATGATATTAATCTCCAGTCCTTATTGGCTCTTGAGAAGCAGAATTTGGTTCGTATTTTATTGGAGTGTGATGTCGATTGTTTAGAACCTGGAGAAAGAGGAAAAGTTAGAGTTGCTTTTAAGGAAGAAAAACATCCGGCTCAATCTTTTGACCACATTGTCTTGGCTTTAGGAGGCTCGACTCCTAAAAATTTTCTTAAACTATTAGGCATTGTGTTTGATGGAGACCAACCTGTAGTAAAGGATGGTTTTGAGACTTCTGTACCAGGTCTTTTTTTAATTGGTGATCTCTCTGCTGGGCGGAAAGGGGGAAGTATTATTACGGCCTTTAATTCGGCTCATGATGCCATGAGAAAAATTTGTACTGATTACTTATCCTGTAAAATATAGAGGGACTATCTAGTCTGGCCATATTGGGAGGCAAGCGAGAGAGGCTCCTAGCAGGACAAGATGTGTTAGAGATGTTCCAATAAACCGATAGAGGGAAAAGTTGGCGCTTTTTTTTAAGCCTATCGAGTGGAGGATGCGACCTAAAAAGAGAACAATTCCCATGCAGTGAAGAAGAGTGGCTGGATACTTGTTTATTTCTAAAAAGCTGCACAAAATTAGAGTAAGTGGAACAGACTCGCTAAAATTAGCGTGCATTCGAACAGACTTGAGAAGCTCTAAGCTTTCGCCAGTTCCCAGTCCCGTTTTTGTTTTCCAACGCAAGCGAATGACATAGTGAGAGAGAAAAAGAGAATAAAGGCCCAAAAATCCAGCATAAAAAGGGACGATTTCAAGATCCATAATTGGCTCCGTCAAAAATTTGTGATCTTTTTTTTCAAAGAGTAAGCTTAATTTTGTGAATTGAAAAAAGGTTATTGGATATTTTATGAAAATGAGAAGCAGGATTTCAGGTGTAGGAGCTTATGTCCCTCCTAATGTTTTTACCAATTTTGATTTGGAAGAAAAGCTCAACACTTCGGATGAGTGGATTCAGCAAAGAACAGGGATTGTTAAAAGGCATTGGGTTGAGGAGGATGTGACCACTTCGGACCTAGCTTTAAAGGCTTCTGAAGCGGCGATAAAAGAAGCGGGATTGACCAAGGATGAGCTTGATATGATCATTTTTGGAACGCTTAGCCCCGATCACGACTTTCCAGGAACGGCTTGCTTTCTTCAGGCTAAATTGGACTGTCCGAGGATTCCCGCTATCGATATTCGCCAACAATGTACTGGTTTTATTTACGGTCTTTCCATAGCTGATAGTTTTATTCGTTCGGGGCAGTATAAAAATATTTTATTAGTAGGTGCAGAAGTCCATTCGAAGGGATTGGATAAAACGCCTAAGGGGCGAGATGTTTCAGTCCTCTTTGGAGATGGAGCCGGTGCTGTTATTGTCTCAGCAGTCGACAATCCCGATGAAGATTCTGAGGGATGTCTTATTCGAAGTGACCTTCATGCTGACGGCTCTTTTGCTAAAGAATTGTGGATTCCAGCACCAGGTAATGCGATGGGAGGAGAGCGTTTGACCCACACTATTTTAGATGAAGGGCTTCACTATCCTCAAATGAATGGTCGTCAGGTTTTTGTTCATGCTGTAAAAAAAATGACTGAAACTTTAAATAGTACTTTAAAGCAATCTGGTAAAACTGTTGAGGATGTCGACCTTTTCCTTTTTCACCAAGCCAATCTCAGGATTAACGATAAAATAGGGCAGGAAATGGGTATTCCCCCGGAGAAGATTTTTAATACTATTCAAGATTATGGAAATACCACTGCGGCAACCATCCCTTTAGGAATGCGAGATGCGATTGAGTGTGGAAGACTGAAAAGAGGGATGCTCGTTGGAATGGCGGCTTTTGGATCGGGCTTCACTTGGGCTTCAAGCTTATTGCGCTTTTAGCGGGGTTATCTTTTTTAAAACTTTATTAAGGGCATGGGTTGGGGATCAGAGAGTGGATTTCTTCAATTTCTTGCTGGATTTCAGACGAAAGCTTTATATTTACACTTTCGATATTCTCTTTAAGCTGCTTTTCATTTGTCGCGCCAATAATATTGGAGGTTACAAAGGGGCGGGTGTTGACATAGGCTAGGGCCAACTGGGTGGGGGTTAAGTCATGTTTTTCGGCGAGTTGGCAATATTGCTCAGTAGCTTTTATCCCTTGAGGTTTTGTATAGCGATTAAATCTCCTCCAGCGGGTTAAGCGGGCCCCTGTTGGTTGATTCCCTTGGCGATACTTTCCGGTGAGAACGCCAAAGCCGAGTGGACTGTAGGCCAAGAGACCAATGCCTTCTCTCTGTGAGACTTCGGCGAGATTGGTTTCATAGGTTCGGTTGAGTAGGGAATAAGGATTTTGGATGGATGCCATTCTGGGAAGGGCGCTTTGCTCTGAGATTTTAAGGTAAGTCATGGCCCCCCAAGAGGTTTCGTTAGATAAACCGAAGTGGCGGACTTTTCCTTGCTTTTTTAGTTCTTGGAGGGTTTCAAGGACTTCTTGAATAGGGGTTCCCATTTGCTCGGGATTGTGGGTGTAGCCTCTTTGCCCGAAAGTATTGGTGTTTCTATCGGGCCAATGCAATTGGTAGAGGTCGATATAGTCGACTCCAAGTCGGTTGAGAGAGCCCTCGATGGCCTCTGTAATATTTTTTTTATCAAACTTAGCTTGCCCATTGCGGATGTAATCAAAGCCAGGCCCTACAACTTTAGTGGCTAGAATGATTTTATCTCTTTGGGAGGATAGCTTTGGCCACCCACCTATAATGGACTCTGTTTTTGTACAGGTTTCAGCGCAAGGGGGGACGGGGTACATCTCTGCTGTATCGATAAAGTTGACACCCATATCAAAAGCGTAATTTAATTGTTGATGAGCTTCTTCTTTGGTGTTTTGTTCACCCCAGGTCATGCTTCCAAGGCAGATAACGCTAACATCTATTTCTGTTTTTCCTAGCTTACGGTATTCCATGAAAGTTTTTTATCCTTTGCTGGGTCGCTCGTGGGGTTTATTGCCGGATGACTTTTTCTATTTCAAGGTCTGTGTCTTTTTTGATAGAGGAAAAGAGGAAGTAGAGGATGAGGCCCACCATAATGGCCATCGGTATAGTAATCGCAGGAAAGCTGTATTTCAACATATCGGCGACTGATTCGGCAAACTCTTGAGTGCCTGGAGCTCCTGTTATAACTGCTTTAGCGAGAATGTAATTGAGGAGAGCGCTAACAAAAAATGTCGATCCAAGCAGGAGACCAAAGATATTTAATCGCTTTTCTAATTTTTCTTCGAGGCCTTTTTGCTTAAAGCTCTCCCTAATTTTTTCAAGATCTAATATTTGATTTAAAAAAGTTTTTACTAGTGGCCATCGAGTTTTTTGAGAAGCTAAAACGACAATCCCCATTATGAGAGGAATAGCCGTTTCTTTAACAATCATCCAAAACTTGTCGAGTTCTAGCAGCCCAATTCCACCAGTAAGAAGGGTATTGATCAAGCCTAAGAGAGAAAAGAAGTTTACTTTTCTTTTTTGGATAAGGTCTGAGAGACCGTATAGAAGGGGAAAGGCTAAAGCGGCAATAAATCCGTAGACAAAACCTAAGTATTCTGGCTTGGTCAGCTTGGACAAAATAATTGAGGGAATAACGATATTGACTAGAATATTGATGAAAGGATTTTCTTTTTTGCGGTGAGTAGATTTAGCAGTATTCATAAGGGATAGCTTTTTGGGACATTGTCCAACCATTTTAGTTCATATTCAGGAAAAATCCTAACAATTCATCACATTGCTTGCCATTAAACTTAGCCAATGAAAAGAATTGGAATACATACTAACATTTATCAAGGATGATGAATAATGAAAAAACTGTTGGTCATAGGATGGTTTTTTTCCCTTTCTTCGTGGGCAGCACTAAACCCCTACAAATTTATTGTTAAACTGAAGCCTAACGTAAAAGTTAAGTCTCTTGAACTTTTTTCACAAAAAAATGTGCAGAAAGTCAGAAACCTTTCTGTTTCTCTAGGGAACTTTGCTGTACTTGAGACTTCAGGATTAGAGAAATCTCAGTTGGATGAGATGGCCCGCCATCCCGATGTCGAATACATTGAGGCTTCGCAAACTTTTACGGTGAGTCCTCTAGGGCTTGACTCTAAGGAGATTCGAGATGCTAAGTTTTCCAATCAATGGGGACTTAAAAATACGGGACGCAACAGTGGTACTTTTTTTTCTCCGGGAAAAAAGGGAGAGGATATTAATGCTGAAAAAGTTTGGAATGTAAGTCGAGGTAATAGTGATGTTGTGGTTGCGGTTATTGACACAGGCGTAGATTACAACCACCGAGATTTAAAGAGAAATATGTGGTTTAACTTAGCTGAAAAAGAAGGGCAACCTGGTGTTGACGACGACGGCAATGGTTTTGTCGATGATATCTATGGCTATGACTTTTCTAATAATGATGGAGACCCGATGGACGGGCATTCCCATGGAACTCACTGTGCTGGCGTTATTGGAGCGGTCCACAATGATTTGGGAATTCGTGGTGTAATGAATAACGTTAAGATGATGGCCATAAAATTCCTTTCTGACTCTGGGCGTGGGGAAACGGAAGAAGCGATTAAAGCTATCGATTACGCCGTTAAAATGGGGGCTCATATTCTTAGTAACTCTTGGGGAGGAGATGAGTTCTCTCAAGCCTTAAAAGACTCTATTGAAAAAGCTAATGAAGCAGGGGTTATTTTTGTAGCAGCTGCTGGAAATAGCTACAGGAATAACGATGAAAATCCTTCTTATCCTGCTAATTATGAGTTGGATAACGTGATTTCTGTTGGTGCCATGGATGGCCGTGGAAGGAAGGCCAGTTTTAGTAATTACGGTAAAAAAGTTCACGTTTTTGCTCCTGGAAAAAGCATTCTTTCAACTGTTCCCAGCAATCGGTACAAAAAAATGAGTGGTACCTCTATGGCTTGTCCAATGGTTGCTGGTGGATTAGGCCTCCTACTTTCCCAAAACCCTAATATGACACCTCTTGAAGCTAGAGAACAATTAATGGCGACAGCTGTTCGGAAGAGAAGCTTTGAGAATATGACGGCTTCAGGGCGCATGGATGCTTATCGCCTTCTTTTAGATCGAAGAAATTAAATCAAAGAGTTTTGGAAGCCCCTTTTTTAGGGGGCTTCCCTTTTTTTGCTCTAATCAAGAGAATATTTTGCCGCTCGCTAGAGTTTTTTTTCTATTCTTAAAGTTTGTTTAAGGGGGTGCGATAAGACGAGCTCTATCAATATATAATATTTAGGAGCTGTAAAGATGAAAAAGGTGATTCTATTTCTGATGATGCAACTAGGCTTATCTCAATTGGCTTTTTCGGCTAATTTTTTTGTACCCAACGAAATTAATGGGCGACCGATTTTAGATCACGGTGATGCTACTATCATCGGTTCGCTTCAACATTATCTTAATCGAGCACGACCGGGAGACCATGTCATTTTGAGTCGTGATGAAACTTATTTTTTGAAAAGTCGATTGCGTGTTCATCATGGTGTGACTTTGCGGGGAAAGCACAATATGGGAATGCAAAGTCAGAAGCTGCAAGCAGCCAATGGTTTTCCTGAAGATTTCTCAATGGTTCAAGTTCAGTCTGGTACGGCAAGCTATATGACCACTCTTAGCAATCTTTGGATTGATGGTGACCATAAAGCTTGGAGGATTGTTGATTCTGTGCCGGGAGGCTCAAGGATGGCTATCTTTAATTCTAAACTTGAGAAGACAAAAAATGACTTTACTATGCCTGATGGAGGACCTTATCGATCACCTTATCTTTCGGCTCATACCTATCAACTTAGCGTCATTTATTTTATGAATAATGATGAAGTTAATATTTCAGGCAATACAATTCAGTATGCTGGTTTGAATGAGGTTTCAGGAAAGATGAATGGAATGAGTTGGTTAGGATTTGCTGATGGGATCAAAACTCATGGTGCTTCTAATTTAGTGATTAGGAATAATAATATAAAAAATACTCTAACTGGAGGAATTAGGCTTTCCGGTGGGCGTTTTATTACTGTTGAAAATAATAGGATTGCTTGGGTTGCTAGAAATGTGGAGTGGACAGATTATGAAAATTCTTTTTTGCCTCCTTTTAGTGATGGCATAACCGGACATCACAATCAAGCTCGTTTGAAGAAGTATTTTGGTTCACCGGATCTAAAACTTCATTGGAGTATTACAAATAATCGAATTTATCACTCTGGGAATAATGGGATTCATGTCGGTGGAAAAAGGATAACACTTTCGGGTAATAAAATTGGTCATACTGTACGAAGAGGTGTTGTGGTAGGTGATTGGCGTTCAGATATTTTTCCTCCAGAGTGTAATCGAAATATTTCTATTTTTCACAATATTGTTAGGAATACTGGTGAGTATTTGAACACTAACTTCAAGTGGAGAATTCCTAATTCGTTACAACCTTTTGATGATACTAGGCATGGGGCAAATATTTATATTGATCATTTTGATAAAACTGTTCGTGTGAGTAGCAATACAATGGATGATACTGATGAGCCTTTGTTTTATCATATTTCTGATCACAAAATTTTTGACAAGAGTAATTGTCGTTAGGTTGAAATAAAGAAAAACGAATGCTAAATGGCTTTAACAAGTCAGTTAGCATTTGTTTTCGTTGTTGTTGAATATTTTTTGATATTAAAAGTTAATTGGCAATGACCTCTTTCCTCTCTAAACTAATAAAATGAAATTTTTTAGAGCTACTATCCTGCATTTTATCGATGATCCCTACGTATTGGGAGAGAGTGCTTATAAATACTATAAGGATGGGTTGTTGGTTGTTGATAAAGGAGTGGTTCTTGATTTAGGCAGTTATGTAAAATTGATTAAATTGTATAAGGCGCGAATGTCGAAAAAGAATTATTTTGATTACAGTGGTCGATTAATTATCCCTGGTTTTATTGATACTCATGTTCATTATCCTCAGATTGAAATGATTGCTTCTTTTGGTGAAGAGCTTCTAGAATGGCTTGAAACTTACACTTTTCCAACAGAGTCAAAATTTAAAAATAAAACTTATGCTAAAAAAATAGCGATTTTTTTTTTAGATGAGCTTTTAAAAAATGGTACGACAACTGCTATGGTTTATCCGACTGTCCATCCTCAAAGTGTAGATGCTTTTTTTGAAGTGGCACAAAAGAGAAAATTGAGGATGATTAGTGGTAAAGTTTTAATGGACAAAAAGGCACCAAAGGAACTCCTCGACACACCGGAGAGTGCTTATCGTGAGTCTAAAAAATTAATAAAGAAATGGCATGAGAAAGATCGTTTACTTTACGCTGTAACTCCTCGTTTTGCTCTAACTTCTTCGAAAGCTCAAATGCGAGTGGTGGGAAAGCTTCTTCGCGAATTTCCTGGGGTTTATTTGCAAACTCATTTAGCAGAGAATCTTGATGAGATAGAAGCCGTTAAAAAGCTCTATCCTCAAGCGAGAAGTTATCTTGAGGTTTACCATAACTTTCATTTGACTGGAAGAAATTCTGTATTTGCTCATTGTCTCCATATTGATGATAAGGATTTTCGACTCTTAAAGAAGACAAAATCCAATATTAGTTTTTGTCCTACCTCTAATCTCTTTTTGGGAAGTGGGTTATTTAATTTTGATAGGGCCAAAAAATATAGAGTTAATGTGGGTATGGGCACTGATTTGGGAGCAGGGACTAGTTTTTCAATGTTCCAAACATTGAATGAAGCTTACAAAGTAATGAGTCTTCAAAAATCATTATTTAGAAATAAAAAGCTAAAAAATCCTTTGATTGCGTTGGATCCTTTTGAAGCTTTTTACCTTGCTACTTTAGGAGGTGCCAAGGCCCTTAATTTGGAAGGAATCATTGGGAATTTTGTTAAAGGAGCAGAGGCTGATTTTCTTGTTATCAATCCAAATCTTGATTCTTTCTTGGAGTTCAGACTAAAGAGAGCTAAAACCCTTAAAGAGAAGCTTTTTGTTATTAGCTTATTGGGAAGTCAAGCTATTATTGAAAAAGTTTTTATTTTAGGGGAAGGCTCTTGAAAAGAATTTGTTCTAGAGCTAATCAGAGACATACCAATCGAAGTCAAAATCAATTCTATTTTCATCCAATAAGATTTTGTGTATTTCTTTGAACCATATTTTATTATCGGGATCCCATCTAAAACGGCTTTTGGCTACTTTGTTCTTGATAACATTGAACCTATCGACTTCTTGGCGGTCTCTCCAATTGGGTGCTTTTAACTCTGCAACAATTTTGATTGTTGGGGATTTGGCCAATTTGACCATTCTTTCCAAATCATAGGAATAAGCGACCTTAAGCATGGCCAGGGTATCTGTAATAGCGCGATGAGGAAAGGGGTTGATAAACCCATGGCTGTGTTCGAGCATGGCCATTGAACGGGCTCGTATTTTTTTAGGGTACTCAATATCCGTTTGAGTATCGATCCAAGTTTTGGGAGGTATTTCAAGTCCATAGCGTTTGTACATAGCTTCCAACATGGGGAGGTCATATCCTTTTGCATTATGGGCCATCAGGAAGTCAGCTTTATCGATAAGTTGGCTAAGCTGTTTTAAGACGAGGTGTATCTCTTCTCCACGGTTTCCATATTTTTTTAGCATGTCATTAGAAATGCCGGTAAGCTCTTCAATTTCTTCTGTAATGCTTAGTCTATCTGGTTCGTCGATAAGTTCACTTAAAATTTTGACCGGCTGGCCAAGTTTCCAGTCCCAAAGAACGGCACCAATTTCGGTGACACGGTCTACTTTAATGTTGAGACCAGAGTTGGTGAGATCTTGGTGAATACCCTCTAGGTCTAAGCCTAAAATAAGGTGTGAAGGATTATTTGTTTTTTCTGACATTGAATTTCCTGCGATTGAGGATAAAAAATAAGGTCATCATAAATTTTTGTCAGGGTATTGCCAAGAAAAGGGGGTGAGTTATCTTCATTTTATGTTTTTATTTCATTATGAAGTCGACTCATTGTATTTAGACTCGGTGTTTAATTATACCTTGATGGTTTTTAAAATTTTTATGGCTTGTTTTACTTTTGACTCAAAACTTTTGCATTGGACCTTAAAGAATATCTCTAATCACCTGGCTGAAGTGATTGATATCTTCTTCATTATTATAGAAGTGAAGGGAGGCCCTAAGGTTTCCTCTCCGGCAGTTGACGAAGATATTTTTTTCTTTAAGTTTTTTGGATAAGAGTTCAGAATCTTGATTTTGAAAGTTAAAGGAGAGAATTCCCGATTTTTCTTTGTTTGACTCTCTGGGGCTGTCTATAGTGGCGCCTTGTAACCTTAGTTGTTTTTCTAGTTTGTCTGATAGGGTGAGTATTCTTTCTGAAATATTTTTTAAACCAATTTCTCGAGATATTTGCATGGCTTTTTTAACTCCTGCCATCAGGGGAAAGGGAAGGCTTCCAAGCTCTAGGACGCCTACATCTGACCTTAAAAGTGGCGGTTTTGTTGAAAGTTGCCAGGGGTCTGTCACCGAGGTCCAACCAATCATTGGCCATTTTTTATTTTTTCTAAATATTTCTGAAAGATAAAGAACGGCTTGACCAATACCCGCCCCTAGCCATTTGTGGCAGGAGGCGGAGAGGGCAGAGACCTTCCACTTTTCAGGCTCAATGGAAAAAGCTCCAAGGGCCTGGGTGGCGTTGAGAATAAAAGGAACATTAGCTTTTGAGCACATTTCACCTAATTTTTGTGGATCGATTCTTTGGCCAGTTTGAAATTGAACCATGCTGATGACTACAGCAGCGGTTTTGTGATTGATAGATGAGAGCAGTTCTCCTTGATTGAGGCGTCCATTTTTATCAAGAGGGATGCGAATGACTTCAAAGCCGTGATGATACCAAGGCAAGACTGCTGAGGGAAATTCGATCTCTGGTAGGATGATTTGGTTTTTTTGTTTTAAATCTTTTGAGAGCATAAGGGCCAGAAGGTTCATATTGTGAGAAGTGCTGGTTGTTAGGGCTATATTATCAGTTTTCGTTTGGAGGTAGGAGCCGACTTCATTTCTTGTGCGGACGAGCTCTTCAAAATATTTTTCATCGTGACAGGCGGCTTGCTCAATTTCAAAGAGAATCCATTTGTTGATTTCAGCTTTGACATCGAGATGAATGCCTGAAATAGAGGCGTTCATAAAATAAACTTTATCTTTTGTTATAGGGTATTTTTGTCGTAAAGCTTCCCAGTCAGTAGTCAATTAAATTACCTCACGTTGGATAAAGGTTTATGAGTCTCATTATTTAGTGAAGCTGTAATAAAACGTATGCTTTCTAAAAGTTTGAGGTGCAAAAACTTTCAAAATCTGCCAAACTCAAAACATGAGAGCTGTGGATTTTAAAGATATTTTTGAGCAAGGGCAAGATGAAAATATTCAGGCTTATCTTAACTTCCTAGACCCTCTAGAGATAGCTGATCTCTTCTGTATGGTAAACGAAGAGTATTACCCGAAGATATTGGGAAAACTTGATACTCAAACTTTAGCAGCAGTTTTTCCCTTTTTTGAGAAAGGTTTGTTCGAGAAGCTTGTCAATCTTCTCGATAATTTTGATTTGACTAATGTTTTTAATGAACTAGAGACAGATGATGCTGCTTATTTACTGAGAATGTTTAGAAGAGATAGGCGAGAAGAACTTCTTCATGACCTTGAGAAGAACGAGCAAATTTTAAAGATCTTAAGTTATCCGAAGGAAAGCGCTGGCTCTATTATGCAGACTGAGGTTTGCCTTTTAAGAGAAAGGATGTTGATAAAAGAGGCGATTGAATCTATTCGCTCACAAAAGAGACTTTTGGGTGAAGTATTTAATGTCTATGTTATAGATAGAGAGAGACGGTTGGTGGGCTTAATCCATCTTGATGATTTAATCCTTGGACGCTTTTCAGATCCTATTTCTCAAATTATGAAACCAATCAAGCACTCTGTGCATCCGGAAGAAGATCAGGAAGAGGTTGCTTTTACTTTTTCAAAATATGACCTTGGTTGTTTGCCTGTTGTTGATGATTCGGATGTTCTTTTAGGCCAAATTACTTACGATGATATTCAGGATGTTATTGAAGAAGAGGCGAGTGAGGATCTTTTGGCTTTTGCGGGTGTGAACCTCGAAGAGTCTGTTGCTGATTTAGATCAAAATAAAATGAGGCTGGCTTTGGGGCGCTTTCCTTGGCTAATATTTAGCATTTCCGCTTCTCTTTTGACGGGCTATATTCTTACTTTTTTTGAAAAGCAGACAAGTAATGCCATTATTTTTGCTAGTTTTGTCCCTCTAATTATGAATACCACCGGCAATGTAGGAACTCAGACGGCCATGATTATTACCCGTAACTTTGCATTAGGTGCCAATGAGTTTGGCCAGTTTCGATTGCCTTTGATGCGAGAATTTGCCGTCGGCTTTTTTCTCGGATGCATGGCCGGAGTTCTAACTTTTGCTTTAGTTCTTTTGGTTTATGGAGATATTTATATAGCTTTTCGAGTAGGGATTACGTTGGTGGCTAGTATGACCTCTGCAGCCCTTTTTGGAATGTTTATTCCCATTGGATTCAAAAAAGTAGGGATTGATCCAGCGATTGCCTCTGGTCCTCTAGTGACTAGTGGTTGTGATCTATTAAGTGTTGGACTCTACCTAATCGTTGTTATTCTTCTTAAAGGCTTTTGGTAAGAAGGTTTTTTCTTTTACTATAAAAGACAAAAGACATAAAAAAGGACATAAAAAATAGACCGATGGCTAACCCCGCCCACAACCCAGAAGCTTCCATTTGGCAAGAAAAAGCCAGGTAGTAGCCTAGAGGAAGGCCAATGCACCAATTGGTCAACAAACTCAAAAGCATAGGGGCCCTGGTTACACCAAGTCCTCTAAGAATACCCCAAAAAGTCACTTGTATTCCGTCAGGAAGTTGAAAGAGAGCTACATAAAATAAGAGACCTGCTGCGTATTCGATGACTTCAGGGTCAGGGGTAGCCAGGCGAACAATTTCCTTGGGAATCCCAAAGTAGATACTGGCGGTGAGGATCATAAATCCACCTGTTAATAAAAGAGAGGCAAAGGCGTATTGATCGATAAGCTTTTTATTTTTAAGCCCATATTGTTCGCCAACCTTGACGGCACTAGCACTAGAAATGGCCAATGGAACCATAAAAGTAAGGGCTGTTAAGTTGAGAACGATATTGTGACTAGCAGAAGCCAAGACATTCATCTTGCCGGCTAAAATGGTTATCGTTGAAAAAACCAAAACTTCAGTAAGAGTTCCAACCCCAATCGGAAGACCTAGGTCGAGAACGCTTTTTATGTCGTTCCAGTTGATTTGAAATGTCATCTCCATTTTTTTGAAAGTATAAAAGCCGAGGGCTACCGCCATGCCCGTTCTATTAATGAGCGTTGCGTAGGCTGCTCCTTCAATGCCCAGTTCTGGAAAAGGTCCTAGGCCAAATATAAGAATGATATTGAGAATAATATTGGTGACGTTAAATCCTAGGATGATGGCATTGGCCATAAAGATGTCACCAAAGGCTTGAAGATACTCTTTAAAGATTTGATAGATCAAGAGGGGAATGAGAGAGGGGGCGCATAATAGGAGATAAGACTTGACTAGAGAAGCTATTTCTTCTGAAAGGCTGAAGACTTCAATATTGAGGACTAGGGCAATCATGGCCAGCCCTAGAATGAGTCCAGCTATTGTAATGGCAACCAGTGATGCCGGAATTAGAGAGGCTGTATTTTTACCTTCTCCTCTTTGGCGGGCAGCAATGGGTCCGACAGCGTAAGTGATCCCTAGACCCATCATAAAAAAGGGTGAAAAGATTCCGGTGGCAATGCCTAGTGCTGAGACGACCTCATTTGAGTAGCGTCCGGCGACAACGATGTCGCCAATACCAAAGAGCATTTGACCGAGTTGTCCGGCAATAAGAGGGAGGCAGAACCAAAAAATTTCTTTGAGCCTGTGGCAAAAATCGTTCTTCATTGAAGCACCTTCTACCTTAAATAATTAAATTCACAAGATTTTTTTAGATTTTGTGTAAAGTCTATTTGGCTTTCTAAAGAGTTTTTTACGGTAAAGGAAAAGAGCACGGTGGTCGTGAAGCCTTAGGTCTCTGTGAAACCAAATGAAGGCACGTTTTTTCATTTTTTTAGAAGGTTGGCAATAGCTTCGTTGATATCGGGGTGATCAAATTGGAATCCTTTTTGTTGAAGTGCCTTTGGCAATACAATCTGCCCATCTAAGACAATGGTTGCCATTTCCCCCATAGCTAGGCGCAAGGCCTGTGGTGGTACCATAAAAAATGTTGGGCGATTGAGGGCTTTGCCAAGGGCTTTTGTGAATTCCTTATTAGTTGCTGGTCGAGGAGAAACGAGGTTGAATATTCCACTATAGGATTCATTTTCAACAATTGTTTTAATGGCTTTAATGAGATCTTCTATGTGAATCCAACTCATGACTTGATGACCGATCCCTACAGGTCCCCCTACTCCAACTTTAAAGAGGGGAAGGAGTTTGCTCATGGCCCCTGCTTCTGGCCCTAGAACAACACCAATTCTGATAATAGACTTTCTGATAGGATCGGGAAGTAGTGTAAGGGTTTGTTCCCATTCATGGCAGAGATCGCTGAGAAAACCTTGCCCTTTGGCTGAATCTTCATCGAGCTCTTGCTCTTGATTGACAGGATAATAACCGATAGCAGAAGCATTAATAAAAAAAGAGGGGTGAAGCTTAGCTTTTTCTAGAGCATTGATAAGTTTTCTAGTGGCGTGAATGCGGCTTTTTTTCAATTTTATTTTTTGAGTTTGAGACCATCTCTTATTGGCAATATTTTCTCCCATGAGGTTGATCACACCATCTAAGGATGAAGGAAGGGCTTGAATAGGAAAATCTTGAGACAAAGTATTCCATTCAATGAATTTGACTTGAGAAGGAAGTTTATCTTTGTATTTGTTTGAATTTCTTGTTGTTAGGAATAAGTGATGCCCTGAACGACTTAGGCGATTGACCAGTCTTGCGCCGATAAAACCTGTGCCCCCGGTAATAAGAATGTTCATGGATACCTCTATTCAGCATTGCTTATGGCTATACTACAGTTTTTTGAGATTCTTTAAAGAAGTTTTTCTATATTTTTTGTTAATGACTCTGGTTTATCTGTTGGGGAGAAACGCTTGATTACATTGCCCTGTCTATCGATTAAGAACTTTGTGAAATTCCATTTGATAAATTGACTTCCAAAGATACCAGGGGCTTTTGATTTTAGATATTGATAGAGAGGGTGTGCTAACGGGCCGTTGACTTCAATTTTTGAAAATAAAGGAAAACTAATAGAGAATTTTGATTGGCAAAACCCGGCTATTTCTTTTTCGCTTCCTGGCTCTTGACCTCTAAATTGATTGCAAGGAAAACCTAGAATTTCCAAGCCACTATTTTTGTATTGTTGATAAATCTTTTGAAGACCTTCATATTGAAAAGTGAAGCCACAATGACTGGCTACGTTGACAATGAGAAGAACTTTTTCTTTGTATATTTCAAAATGGACTAGGTTTCCTTCGATATCTTTTATCTTGTATTGGTATATATTGTTTTGCATAGATTCTCCGGTTGTATTTTTGACGATCAAAAAGTGGAGCCTTGGAAAGGCACTCCGTTTTGTAAAAAATAGACATGACATCCGATATCAAGCCCTTTTATAATAAATTTAATGGAGTGATATCGACTATCTTTTATTTCTCAACTTATTCACTAGAGAAATGATGTGTCATGGTTAATTGATCTCGCGTAGGCAAATAAATGAATTGAGAGAAATAAAGATAGAGTTTTAACTCTATAAAATCATTAAAAAAGGATTTCTCTGTGCAGGATAGTACTAATTCAGAGGGTGAGTTGGTTGTTCGAACGTTAGCTATGCCCGCCGATACAAACCCTAATGGGGATATCTTTGGTGGATGGCTCTTGAGCCAAATGGATATTGCTGGAGGCATCTTTTCTAAGCGGCATGCTCGAGGCAACACTGTTACTGTAGCTTTAGATTCGATGTCTTTTCATCGACCAGTTTTTGTTGGGGATGTTATTTGTTGCTATTGTAAACTTCTCAAAGTGGGAAAAACTTCTCTTTGTGTTAAAGTTGAAGCTTGGACTACCAGGGAGTATTCTCCTGAGCGTATTAAAGTGACAGAAGGTATTTTTACTTATGTTGCTATTGATAGGGATAGAAGGCCAAGGTCTGTTCAAAGGATTGCTGGAAGTTAGCGTTAGCAGGAAATGGAAAGACTCGGGGAGGAGTATTGAGTGCTATTCAAATTAAGAACTTATCTAAAAGCTACGGTAATACAGTGGCTTTGAATAATATCAGCTTTGCTGTAGAGGAAGGTCTGGTTTTTGGTTTATTAGGTCCTAACGGTGCGGGTAAGACCACTCTTGTCAAAACTGTTTTGGATCTCGTTCGGGCTTGTCGTGGGGAAGCTTTGTTGAATGGGCTCCTCAGTACAAATGAGAAATCGCGGACAGGGGTTACCTATTTACCCGAAAAATTTAATTTTTTTCCCTATTATACTGTTGAAGGTGTTGTTCGCTTTTTTGGAAGAATGAAAGGTTTATTTGGCGAGGAGCTGAAACTCAAAACCGATGAGGCTTTACAGAGACTCAATATTGCCAATATAAGAAAGCAAAAGGTGAAAAGTCTTTCTAAGGGGCAGCTCCAAAGAACAGGGTTAGCTAGCTTGCTGATGGGTAGTAATCATTTGTTAATTCTCGATGAACCTTTTTCAGGCCTTGATCCTATAGGAATTAAAGAGTTAAAAAATCTGATTAAAGAGCTAAAGACACAGGGAAAGACTATTATGTTAAACAGTCATATACTTTCGGAAA
The DNA here is from genome assembly GCA_965206965.1 of Bacteriovoracaceae bacterium. Taxonomy (GTDB): domain Bacteria; phylum Bdellovibrionota; class Bacteriovoracia; order Bacteriovoracales; family Bacteriovoracaceae; genus CBDBLK01. The sequence continues at coordinate 2,324,606 of OZ242254.1, forward strand.
TGGAACATTTGTGTGACCATATTGCCATTTTAGATAAAGGCAACCTTGTTTCTTGTGGACGAACAAAAGAGTTAATTGGTGGGAGTTCTCTGGAAGATTATTTTTACAATTTGGTAGCTAAAAAATGAATTTTTCTCAAGCATTTCTAGTTTATAAAAATACATTGCAAAAAGAAGTCCGTTCAAAAGTGTTACTTTTTTTAACAATAATAACTATTGGTTTCATTTTATTATTTAGTCAGATTTTAAGTTTTTTTAGTGATGAGCTTCTTTCCCAAACGGGAATGGGTAGTTTTGGGAATACTATAATGAGTTTTTTTATGGGAGGGATTGGTTTTTGGAACTTTTTTCTCTCAGTTTTTTTAGGAGTCAACACCGTGAGGACAGATCTCGAGAGTTGTGTAGCTTCGCAATTGTTGAGTTTTCCTATAAAACGATTTGAATATTTAATGTCGCGTATATTGGGAGTTTTCACCATTGTTATGGGTTTTTATCTTCTCTCTGTCGGACTTGCTATATTGACTTTTTCGACTAAATCAGGGGTTATCATTGGCAGTTGGGATTTGTTATTGGCCATCTTTATTAACAGTTTTTCCCTGTTGGCTACAGTGACTTTGGCCGTTGCCATATCTTTGCATTTTGGAAAATTGACGTCATTGGTATCAACGTATGTTCTAGTCCTCTTAATATCGTTAGCGAACTCTTATTTTCAGAGGTACGCTCTTCTCAGTGTTTTTGAAGACTTTAGTTTAATTGGTATAATAGGTGCTTTTTTACACGCCTTGGTTCCTCATATTGGAACTCTTAATACTGTTACGGGTGCTATCATTGCGGGACAAGAAGCTTCGATTTCTGTTTGGCTAGAGTCGGGACATTATTTGGGTAGTTTTATTTTTCTTTTTTTCTGTACAGCTTTCTTCTTTCGGAAGAAAGAGATTTAGGGTTTTTTATGCAAGTACGATGTGAGCAGATAAAACTGAAAGAGGGTAGTCTTCGTAAAATTAAAGAATGGGCAGATCATTTAAATGATTCAAAGGATGATCTATTAGATATTTTCAGGGATAAAAGTATTAAAATTGAATCCTTTTTCTTGAATCGAGAGAAAGAAGGCGATTATTTAATTTTATATTACCGTGCAGATAATATTGAAGAAGCTTTAAATTCTATTAAGATGAATCCGCACCCTCTTGATGAGTACACACGTAAAATGTTATTAGATGTCGCTGAGTCGCGGACAGAGTTAGAAGTTTTACTTGATCTTGCTAAGGTATGAGTTGAGAAAGCCACTCTATTAAGTGTTATTATGAGTGCCAAGATTAAGGTCAAATTGAATCCATTAAATTTTTTATTAATAAAAAATTCTATGATCAATAAGTCTTGGATTATTTTTCTTACTCGTTTTAATCTGATTTTTTGTCTTTTTATTATTGTGTGGGGTGCTTGGGTTCGGTTAAGTCACTCAGGGGCTGGCTGTGGTGAGCATTGGCCATTATGTGATGGCCAAGTTATTCCTCAAGCTCCCGATTATAAGAAATTTATTGAATTCACCCATCGGGCCACAAGTGGTCTCTTTGGTTTAACGGTATTGCTTCAAGCGACCCTGTCCTTTATTTTCTTTAAAAAGGGACATCCTGTTCGAATGAGTGCTTTTTTTATTGTCTTTTTGACTGTCATAGAAAGCTTAATTGGAGCTTTTTTAGTTAAAAATGGTTTAGTGGCAGATAATCAGAGCAAACTTCGTGCTGTAGTGATTTCTTTTCATCTTGTGAATACTTTCTTTCTTTTGGCGGCCCTAAGTGCCGGAGATTTTTTTTCAAGAAAAGTTTTAACCAAAATGCGCTTGTGGACAAAGTGGGAGAAAATTTATTGGTGGTCTTGTATTAGCCTACTGATTATTGTTGGTGCTTGTGGTGCTGTCGCTGCTTTAGGGCATACACTATTTCCATCTGAGAGTTTAATGGAAGGTATTCGAGCCGACTTTGATTCTGGTAGCCACTGGCTGATTCGCTTGAGAGTTTTTCACCCTCTATTTGCCCTTGTGAGTGTCCTATTGATGTTGATAGGGACTTATCGTTGGAAAGATAGGGGAGCCATTCCTGTGGGTGAAGGTCAATTATTTCTTTGTTTACTTATCGGTCAATTATTTCTTGGATGTGTAAATTGGGTGTTGCTTGCCCCTCATTGGTCAGCACTGATCCATCTCTTTTTTGCTGATTTGATTTGGATAGGTTTTATTCGTCAAGGCTTTAATTTGCATCGCAAGCATCAATTTTGAAGCCCTAAGTATTTTGTAAAAGTTGATTTTTAAAGTTATCAAACGATGGTGCAATGCCTAGTTCTTTGTGTATACAGGAGTGGCCCATTTGGGCTAAAGTCTTTGTCAAATCACTTGGTAAAGGACAATTGATATCTAGAATCTTGTTTTTTTGGTAGGGATGAGGGAACGAAATTCGATAGGAGTGAAGAAAGATTCTCTGCAAATTGTACTTTTCTCTAAATATTAAATTATCAACACCTTTACCATACATAGTATCACCGATGAGATTAAACATTCTTCGTGAAAAGTGACGGCGTATTTGGTGCCGACGCCCAGTTTTAATACTTAGTTTGAGAAGTGTTGTTTTAGGAAAGGTAAAAGTGGCTAAAGGGGAGTATTCAGTGATGGCTTCTTGGTATATTTTTTTATTTTTTGGATGTTTTAGAGGAAAATCGAAAACTCCTTTATTCTCTAAATGCCCACGACAAAGTGTAATGTAGTTTTTTACAACATTTTGAGTATTCCAAACTTGTTGAAGGTTGTGGGTTGCTTTTTTGGAAAGTCCAAAAATGACGACTCCTGAAACAGGGCGATCTAAGCGATGAAGGGGGTAGAGATAAAAACCCGTTTGATCTTTAACTAAGTTCATCAGAGTCTTTTCGCCTTTGATTCCTCCTTTCCAGGGATGAACCATTATTCCGCTTGGTTTTGCTACAACAATGAGTTCACTATCTTGATAGAGGATAGGGATCGGGTGGTGAAATGGGCTTGATGAAAGTACAGACATTAGTATTATTTAGGATATAGGAGAGAAAGAAGCTAGGGTCAAGTTTATTTTAAAATCTGATTGCGTAGAGAATTACGAATGGCAGTATTTACATGTTAAAATAATTATATTCATTTTGTTCTTGTTGATAGGAGCAACTATGTCAATCCCTGTACTTGAAGAAATTGATAGTGATTTATTCAATATATCTATTTCTGAAATACATTTATCTGAAGCTGTTAGTCTCGATCAAGAAGCTCCTTTGGGTGAAGTTCTTGAGGTTGTGCAGGAAAAGCGAGTAGAAAGTGTGGCCCTTGAAAAGCAGGGGCGTATAACCGGTATTTTAACTGGTAGAGATTTTTTGATGAAAGTGATAGTTCGGGGTGATGACTGGAGTAAGATCCCTGCTTCTCAAATTATGACCCCTAGCCCTTTGACCGTTTCTCTAGATGCTAAAGTACGCGATTGTATTAAATTGGTGAGCTTAAAGGAAATTATACATCTTCCAGTTTGTGACAGCCAAGGTAAAATGCAATATATGATGAATGTTAACGATCTGCTTAGATTCGTAACTAAGCAATTTCCAAGAGATGTCAGTCGGCATGGAACGGTAGTAGAGTGGAGTTTTGTTCATGTTGATGATTTTGAAGAAAATCTTTTTTTGCAGATTAAAGATAAAAATAAATTGAATAGTTCTGTTTTTATGGCGTCTTTAAAAAGAGTTATTTTTCGTGAGCCTCTGAGGATCGATTATCGTGCGAGTCTATGGCAAGTTCTTCGATCTATGCAAGAGGAACGGCAAGGCAGTGTTCTTTTGATGGAGTACGAAACTAAGCTTAAAGGTATTCTAACTGAGAGAGATTTCTTGATGAGAATTTTGGGTAAAATGAATTTTAGAGATTCTGCTCTTTTGGTTGAAGAAGTAATGACTCCAGATCCTCACACTCTTCTTTTTAAACACAATTTAGCTCATGCGATTAATAATATGGCTGCTTTTCGTTATAGAAATATAATCATCGTTAATGAAGATAAGTTTCCTCTAGCGGTTGTTGGACCTTTAGACATTTTTAAATTTACTGCTAACTCTTTAAATATTGTTTAAATTTTTGCTACTTAATCAGTGGATTTTTTTTTAAATTCTTTTAATTTTTTTTTGAGCCAATGTTCTGCTGGAAAAATTTTTCCGTCTTTATATTTTATTTGATAAATTTTCCCTGTCATTGAAGATTCTGAAGCAATTTTTTCGATAAATACCTGAGCTGAAACGGGTTTTTTAGGACCAAAAAACCAGAAAGTGCGTTGAGCCTGTCTCAGCTTGTATTCTAAGTGTTCTCGAGCTCTTTTAGATTCATGCTCTTGACCGTTACGTATAAAAGTTCCTTCGAAGTTTTCTATTTTTTCAAGAAGAAATTGTATTTTTTGCTCTTCGAGGTCATTGGCTATGACAAAGTTGCATAAAAAGAAGAGTAAAAGAGTAGAGAGAAAAGTTTGGGCCATAGTATTTCTTGTTATTTACTTGATAAATTTGAGTTTCAAGTAACGTTATAGTGGAATCATAATCAATTTTATTTTTATTCACCATTGGGGGAATTTTTTTATAATTAAAATATGAGATCTTGGGGATTTTTCATTTTAAGTTTTTATTTGCTTCAGGGCTGTTCTGTTTTAAGTCTACTTAATAGTGGGACTGTTCATGTCAAGTATACGATTAGTGAAGCAACATTTAATGGCGTCAAATATGACAAAAAGACTCGTTTAGGTGATCCAAGTGTTAGTATTAGGAATGTTCAGCATCCTAGGAGCTTTGGCAATTGGAATTTGAACTTAAAGCTTACACCTTCACTTCACTATGATGATACTGTTTATCAAACGAATGTGATTCGTACTAATACTCTTACCGGTGATGTTGATAATTATCCAAACATAAAGATTAAACGAGGTATTTTAATGGGAAATACTAAGTTGACAGCGCATACGCCTGTGGGTGCTTTTTCTCTTTCTTTAGGTATTGGAGGGACGATTTATAGTATGGATGATGGTCCAGGTTCAAATGCCACAAAAGCCCGGAGCATTAGAAAAGTAGATCTTGCTTATACGGCATTCTTGAGTAGAAGGCTATTTTTTTTAATGGGGCCGAGATATTATAAAGCAAGTTATGAAACTTTTGTTTTTGCTTTTAGGCTTGGCTATTACTGGGGATCAACATACAGTAAATAATAATTCATCAACTAACTGAGGTACTTTTTGACTAGCGGGACCCATCAGGTGTTGGTTGAATTGGGGACTAATTTGAGTTTGATCTAAATTAACTTCTATTTTTCTTGCTTTTCGATTTACCCATTGAACAAACATCGCCGCAGGATAAACTTGTCCGGAAGTTCCTACGCTAATGAAACAATCAGCTTGCTGCAAAAATTGATTTATTTCTTGCATATAAAGAGGCATTTCTCCAAACCAGACGATATGAGGACGGAGATGGCCCTTTTTCTTACAACATTGGCAAACTGTTGTTCCGTCAAAACTTTCTGGAGCTTCATAGACTTGCTGGCTTATTTGACAACGCATTTTGCGAAGTTCTCCATGCATATGCCAGATATTTTGACTTCCTGATCGTTCGTGAAGATCATCTACATTTTGAGTGATAATAGTGATTTTTCCTGAATGCTTTCTTTCGAGTTTGGCTAGGCTTAAATGGGCAAGGTTGGGTTGGACTTTCGGGCTTGAGAGTTGTTGGCGTCGAATGTTATAGAATTGATATACTAAACTTGGGTTTTTTCTGAAACCCTCAGGACTTGCAACATCTTCTATAGCATGATTTTCCCATAGTCCGTTTTGATCTCTAAATGTTTTAATACTGGACTCTGCAGATATTCCTGCACCTGTTAAAATGACGATATTTTTTAGTTTCATTCTTCAATGATTATAATCAATTGATTTAATTTTTTAAAGTGAAGTTTAAGTGTAAATATTTTAATTGAGTGGTTCTTATGCTTTTACTTGCTTGAGAATTGTAATTGGAGGAATCTTTAAGCTAGTGGAAAAAAACAATTCTAAATATTCTTCTTTAAAAATGAATCGGCGCTATATGAAAGAGTTAGAGTTATTTCGATTTCGTCAATCATTGATGTTTTCTTTTATTTGGTGGATGGGTCATGTTTGGTTTTCTTTTTTTCTTTGCTTAGCTATGGTCAAGTTAGCTGATCTAAAAGAGTTTGAAGATATTTTTGTTACAGCAGTCCCCATTTTGTTGAGTTTTGTTTTTGTTTTTCTTTGTAGAAAAACTCGTCAGCGTTTAAATCAAAGAGGAGTGATAGTCGTGATTTGTTGGTTTGTTTTAGGAGGGATAATTTGGGGATTTATTTATGGGAATACCTATTTATTCTAGTGATTCATTAAATTGCTTTACTAATTCTTTAACCATATTGACTAAGACTGGGGTTAACTTATGAGCTTCGTTTTCTATGAGGTTAAATTTTCCAGAGCATCCTTTGAGGATAAGTTTTTGGTGGCGTTCCTTGGCTTTCTGAGGGTCGACAACAAGATCGCAATCTCCGTTGATAGAGTCAATTCTAACCTTTGAAAGAGTATCTAGTTTGTCGACTCGGTAGCTGCAGTTAATGCCTATGATATGGTCAATTTTTGAATATTTTTGAGCTACAAACGGACAAAGGTAACCACCTTGAGAATACCCAATAAGTGTTACAGGAAGATTTTTGGGATTTATTTGATGCAAAAAAGAAGATAAGTAATGAGCGGGAATGTCATAATCGATAAGAAAGTGATCTTTGGTTGCATCATAGAAATACCATGCGTGACCTTGCAATAAATCTTCTGAAGATTTTCTTTTTTCTAGAGGAAAGCTTTTAGGTATAGGGTATAAACCGTTGGGTGCGACAATGAGATTACCTGAGGGAAGTGTGTCAATTAAGCAGTGATAGATTTTATCCCCTGTTTCGCAATAGCCATGAAGCAAAAGGAATATTCGTTCTCCCATGTTCTGGTTATTAGAATCTATATCTTGGTTAGAGAGAAAGTGAATCGGCAATTGACCTTGTGAGAGTGCTTGTCCTCGCTTCATGTTTTAAAATCTGCCTCCACTCACAATGGGATATTCAAAATAGTACATAATATCCATAGTGTGCCTGAGGTAAAGATGGGGATGGTGAGATTGTCATCTAATCTTATCGGTAGCATTTCAAAGATTGTCGTGATGGTTGCTATAAGAAAACTTGTCAAAAGAACTTTATTTGTCATTGTAGAGAGGTAATTTACGTGCCAAAAGAGAACTGTAAAGGCTAGAAGTAAAGTTGAAGTAAAGAAAGCAAGGCTTCCCTCTAAGGACTTGTTTTCTGCTATTTGTGTTTTTCCGTATTTGATGCCGATGAGGGCAGATAGAGGATCGCTGAGTGCCAAAGTATAGATACCGACTAGCGCCACTACTTTAGGGAAACTTATGAGTGTGAGGAGAAGGCCCATGACAAAAGGTACTCCTGCGCTCTCCTTTAGTTGCTCCTCTGCTCTAAAGAGATATCTGTTGATTATTTTAATTTTTGAAGAGAGCTCTGGGTAGTTGATCCGGATCTGATCCAAAATATAGACTAGGCAAGCGCAGGTTCCCAAGGTGTAAATGGCCTTATTGTGGGAGATAAGAAATTGATAGATAACGCCTACAAAAAGGCCCATACCCATATGAAAAAGTCTTCGCGTTATTTGCAAGCTTTTTCGAGTTGCGGTGGGATGAGCACCTGTTTCTGGTGCTGGAGGCGTGTCGGTCATATGGTCCCATTTTGATTTTTCATTGTTTTTGTATTTTGTAAACTCAAGGGGCATATGACTTTCTTTGTTAATTGAGATTCCATTTTTTTCTTATCGAAATAAGTACTTTAGAGGTTGAAAGGCCCTAATTAGATTGATGTGTTAAAGGGGTTGCTAATAAGAGAGTCCATAATTTCCTTGTCGGTTATTTTAACGCGCTTTGTGATTTTTTCGGACTAATTTCTTCAAAGTTAAGCTAATAAGTCTTTCGTTTAATAAGCTAAACATTGGGTGTAAAAGGTGACCAACTATAAGAAAATAGCTCCATTTGTGCAACCTTGTAGTGCTAGGAGATAGGCTTTTTCACCTAAAATGCTACACAATCTAGCGGGCTTCTGATATTTAGCACACCATGAAAAAGACGCCTAAAAAGGTATCACCGACATTTTTAGAAGCAATGATCCAAGAAGCTGACGCTTATGTTTCTATGGAAATGATAGAGTCTTGTGTAGAGAGTGGCCTTTCATTACACAATGTTCCAGTACAGCCTCTTTATTTGGCAATGAAGGCCCTTCCCTTGGAGCAAGCTGCTAGTTATCTACCAAAGTTGTCTGAAGAACAAAGAACTATCATGCTGGATTTAGATCTTTGGGAGAAAGATGAGTTGGACGTCGGTGAGTTTGAGCACTGGGTTCGTGCCTATGCTCTTTGTTTAGACGATGAAGTACGACAGATCTTTAGTCGAAGTTCTGAATTTGGGCTCTATCTCAAGGGAAAGTTTAACATCTGGACTTTTGACGACGAAGCTCCTAGGTATCCCGATCACGACAATTACTTCTTAACTGATGACCATCTTTTGCTTTTTGAATTTGATGATCATTTTGACTGTGTAGAAGATATCCAGAGGTTGATTAGAGATCTCTACTCTCATTTAGGGTTGGAGGCAGCTTATGCTCACCTCTTTAAATATGTTTCTGAGGGATACCTCTGCTTGCTTGAAGATGAGTACCGTTTTAAAAAGGGAAGATTAGTCGATGCTGGTTTTGTTGATTATTACGATGCTTTGGCCATAGACAATGCTTTTCCTGATCTTGCTGTAATGAATAGCTTTATTGAGAAAAAGGTAGCCTTTACACCACATATTGATGATTTTGGAAAGGGGCAAAGATTAGATCGCGCGGCTTTAGTTGCTTATAAAAAGGGGCTCGAACCTCTTTATCAAGAATTAGCTAAAGTTGGAAATCCTAAGAGAAGGGATTTTTTGCAATTTAATTTTATTCGGCTCATTAATGGAACAATAACACTACGGAGTGGTTTGAAAGAAGGATCGATGGCCTTAAACCGTGTTGGAATGCGGACACGTTCCCTCTTAGAGCTTGGCTATAGCTATCTTGAAGATAATCAAGAAAATGGAGTTTTAACACTTGGGCCAGAGGAGTCTTTATTTGATTATTTTGACTTTTGTGAAATTTATAAAATTGGTAATACACTTCTTTCTTTTTCACAAAAGAAGTTAAAAAAGGCTTTAAATCAATCGAAAGTTCAGAAAAATGAAGGCTTTTTAGGTCAGAAACTAGGTGGTTTTCTCGACTTGGCTTTTGATGAACCTGTTAAGTTTGAAAATGAGGATGGAACATCGAGTCCTGTGGCGGACTATGAATCGTGGAAGAGGTTTGATTCTTTGGCTTCTCGTTTTGAAGGAATACTTCCTTTTGTAGATAAAATGTATAGGGTTATAAATGAGCTGATGAGGGAAGGTACTTTAAGGGATCATTTTTATTTGAATTATAATGTTGATCAGTTGGATTTTGAATCGGTTATTCTTTCGAGCTTTGCCAATTTTCTTTTAGGGTATTATCAGAATGTCGACCATGAAGTAGGGAAGTTAGGGGTGACATTAGAAGAGTATAAACATTTTCTTGAACTTGTTTTGGAAGGCAAGCCTTTAACTATTATGGTGGAATTGGATTCAAAAATAGAAGAGTTTCAAGAGAGTTTTGGTTTAGAAAATGTTCCACAATTCTTAGATTATTTCAGAGAAATACTAAAAGAACACCTTGAAGGATATGATTTTAATTCTATGAATGTAGAAGAATTCTGTCATGTTGGGGGACCTATCATTTTCAATACACAAGCCTTTAACTGAGTTTTTTAGAGGAAGAGAAGGTCCTGTCGAATTCGCGCTTAAGAAAGTGGTAAAAAATCGAGTTTTTAGATTTTACGATTTTGAGAAGTTCCTTTTTAACTTTATTTCTTTCTTCTCGTTGCTCTTCCTTCAAGGGAGGCAATTGAGGGTAATTTCTTAAGTTTTTTAGTTTGGTTGAATAGAGGGTTTCCATTTTTTTTAGGCGGACTATTTCTTTTTTGAGATAATCAAAGGATTCATGATTTTTATTTAATTTGAAGTTTTTTTTATAATTTATGAGTTCCTTTGTCTTTTTATTTTCAATCATGGTCTATTTCTCAGTTTTTTTAGTATCTGACAGTAGAATCCTGTTTCATGAGCTAAGTTTCGAAGTTCCTTCTGATCATTGATTTGGGTTTTAATAAACAAATGTTCCTGATAAAGGTTGTGGTTGGTTATTTTTTTTATTGAAATATGAGATTTGCCTAATAGGCACATTTCTTTTTCTTGGAGCCGTTTCATTTTTTGAGGATAGTATTGATTGAGCTCTTTTAGATCTCTGATTAAAGGAAGGTCGTCAAAGTTATTGATAAGTTTGGTTATGATATAGACAGGATAAGGGAAGCGGGGATGAATTTTTATTTTATTGAGGGTATCCTTAATATTTTGTAATGCTTTAAATGTGCTAGGTTTGTTTTTTGATTCTAAGTTTATATAGCAAGGTACATGCCCAACGCCTATTTTTTGAAAGAGGACTTCCAAGTGATGGAGTTCAAAATCATTTGTGCGAATTTCTTGTAAAATGGGAAGTTTCATTTCTTCTATTATAAAGGGAAATGTGCAGGAAATTGTGTACAATAATAAGGAATCCCAAAATAGATAGGTTAATAATTGACTGAAAAACTTGAAATTAAATACCAACACTTACCCGATTATTTTACTAATCTACTTAAAGCTAATATGCAATCGCAGGGAAAAGCTTTTTTTAATTTGAGAAAGAGTGTCTGGGAAAATCGAAGTTTTTATGGAGTTGTTTGCCAAACTTTTGAAGATATAGATCCTAAAATGAGATTGGAAAAGATTGTTGGAGGTCTTGGATGGTCAGGCTTCCGGAATCGCTTGGCAGCCAGTTTTCTTTATTACCAATGTGAAGGACACTTTCCACAATCCTATCGGCCTGAATTAGTGAAAAATCTTTTGGTTTTTGAAAAGCGTTTAGAACCCTATTCAATTGAAGGCTACTCTAGGGGATTCTTATTGGGTTTCTTTTTAGAAATGTCTTATCAGAATCAGGAGAAGTTGAGAGCCAATGAAGATTTTTTTCATTTTGAGATTTTAGAGTCAACTTTAGATTGCTTAGAGTTTTCTCGATTTAAGGTTTTTACTTTAGATTGGATTATTTTACTCCTTTATCATCTGAAAATTTATTTAGGAGAAAAAAAATTGAAGACTTATTTAAAAACAGGAAGTTGTTTCGATCAAATTTTAGCTTCGCTTGAAGATTTTCAAAGAGATGAGCTATTCTCAAACTTCCTAAGTTACGGTGCTAGTATTGGGGAAACTGATGTGTTTTGTGGTGAGATTGTTTAAGGGCAAGTAAAGTATTATGGCAAATCAAGAAAACTCTGTTTGGCAACTTATTACTGATTTAAGTAATAAAAAAGGAATAACGGAAATTGTTATTAATGATCCAAAGAGAGTTTTTGTCGAAAGAGCTGGTCAGTTTATTCAATTGAATGTCAACCTTTCTAAGGCTGACCTTTACGATTTTGCTAAAGAATTGGCTAAGTTTAATAAAAAAAAATTTGATCCCTCATCCCCTATACTCGATGGTAATCTTCCCGATGGCTCGAGAATCAATATCATAGCGGAGCCTTTTGCCCAGGGTTCCCCTGCTATTACGATTCGCAAGTACCTTCGTTTTATAAAGAGCTTTGATGATAATCCAGATATTTTTGGCCTCTCTACCGATTGGGTTGAGTTTTTAAAGGCCAGTATTTCTGCTCGTTTAAATATTATTGTTAGTGGTGGTACCGGGATGGGAAAGACGACTTTTATTAATCTTCTTCTCAATGAATTGAGCCCTGCCGAAAGAATTGTCACTATTGAGGATACAATTGAGCTTAACTTAAAGATTCCTAATGTTGTTAGGCTGGAGGTAGGACACCGTACTTCTGGCAATGATAGTGTGGGACTCTCGACAAGAGAGTTAGTAAAAAATACTTTGAGGATGCGCCCCGATCGTATCATTATTGGAGAAATTCGAGGTGGGGAGCTTTTTGATCTTCTTCAGGCCATGAATACAGGGCATGATGGGTCGATGAGTTCTATTCATGCCAATAGTCCTTCGGAGTGTTTTAGCCGAATGGAAAGTCTTTTCCTGATGGCTGGATATGATGTTCCTTACAATGTGGTTCGGAAGCAAATGTCCCAAGGGATTGATTTTATTTTTCAATTGGGTCGCAATCGCGATGGGCAAAGAGAAGTGCTTTCTGTGGTAGAGGTGACAGGGATGGAAGGGAGTAATATTCTCTCTCAAGTCATTGCCGAGAGAGAGGAAGGGGTATTGATGAAAACAGGCATTGCTCCTAAGAATATGGAGAAGCTTCATCGCATGGGAGGCCTTCCGATGGACTTTTTTAGCTGATGGTAGTCTATTAAGAAGCAGGGCCTTTATCTTGAAGGATCTGAACCCCTGAGCTTGTACCGAGTCGACTTGCGCCAGCTTTGAGCATTTGAAGAGCCGTTTTGCGGTCTCTAATATTTCCACTGGCTTTTATGCTGATGTGGGTGCTAACCGATTGGCGCATAAGCTTGATATCGTTAAGAGTCGCTCCTCCACTAGAAAATCCTGTACTCGTTTTTACGAAATGAGCACCTGCTTTTTCAGTGAGCTGGCAAGCCAAAACCTTTTCATCATCGTTGAGAAGACAAGTTTCAATAATAACTTTAACCAGGGCATTTCCAGCGGTATGTGTCACAGAACGGATATCGTTGATAACTTTTTCTTGATCACCAGACTTGAGCGCCCCAATATTCATGACCATATCGACTTCACTGGCGCCTTCCTGAATGGCCTTTTGTGTTTCAAAGGCCTTTATCTCAGAGGTATTGGCCCCTAGAGGGAAGCCGATGACAGTGCATATTCCCGTAGGATGATCCTCTAGCTCAAGTGCAGCCAAACTGACCCAGGTTGGGTTCACACAGACTGTCGCAAATTGGTAGTGGCGAGCTTCTTCACAAATTTGAGTGATTTGTTTTGGGGTCGCTTCAGGTTTGAGAAATGTATGATCAATAGCTTTACTAAGGTTTTCCATCGGTATCCTGTTTGAAATTTTTGATGGCGTATTTTAGCTTTTTCGATTCATTTCTTCCAGTTAAGGCTTTTTTTGAGTCAAGGCATTATATTGACTAAAGGTGCAATCTTTGGTCAAAATGGGCCATGATTAGAAGCCGGTGGTATTCCAATCCGCTCTTTATATTTATTTTTAGTCTTTTAGCTTTAGGGACTAGTCTCTTTCTTTACATCCATAGCTACCTACGAGTGACCAGTGCTTTTCATCGATTTGTTCAGGAGCGCAATTTAAATGCTTCTCAACTTTTGGATACAGAAACTTGGGTGATGATTCTTATTATGTCTATTCTTGTCGCGATGATTATTGGCGGGCTGTTAATTATCTTTGCTTATTACCAGAAGATGATTCAACTTTACCGAATGCAATCTAACTTTATCAATGGCTTTACTCATGAATTAAAAACTCCCATTGCTAGCTTGAGATTATTTCTCGATACATTTTCTCGTCACCAATTAACTCGAGAGCAACAGGAAAAGTATTTGGGCTATATGCATAGGGACACTGATCGTCTTGATGGGAATGTGAATCAGATTTTAAATTTAGCTAGAATCGAGGATAAAAAATATAAAACAGAATGGACTGTAAAAGATTTAAAAAAATTTACTCTTGAGTGGTTGCACCGCTCACCTTATTGGTTGGAGGATGCTGATATTACTTTAGAGGGAGATGGCTATTTTGTAGTAAAATTTGATGAGCAACTTATGGCCATGGTACTTGCTAATTTAGTCAATAATTCTACTATTTATAATAATTCATCAAGACCAAAGATAAATATCAGTTTTAGCATGAAAGGAAGAAATATCGTTTTAACGGTTGAGGATAATGGGATTGGTATACTAAAAAAAGAACAGAAGAATATATTTAAGAAATTTTACCAAATTCAATCTAAAGGGAAAGGGAGTGGCATCGGGTTATACACAGTTCAACAGATAGTTAAATTACACAAAGGACAAATAAAGGTTTTCAGTCGAGGACCGGGTGAAGGGACAACTTTTTTTGTTAATCTACCGTTGGATTTAAGTCATATGGATTGTATCAATAATCAAAAAGAAAGGTTTCGTTATCGATTTAGTCAGAGGTCGTAAATGGAGCCTAATCAGAATAGAAGAGGAAATGAAGGGATGAATAGGGACGGTTTTATCTAATAGAAAACTCTACACAGTTTACGATGGGAGGAAAGCGGGTGAGCTTAGATAATGGAAAAAAAATTCTTGTTATAGAGGATGAAGCCCATATTGCTGAGGGCATCAAACTCAACCTTACTTTTCAAGGGCACGAAGTTGAAGTTGCTGAAAATGGATATGTAGGATTGAATAAATGGAAAAGTTTTCAACCAGAACTTGTTGTTTTAGATATTATGATGCCTGAAATTGATGGTTATGGGGTTTTAAATCGGATTAGAGAAGATGATGAAAAAATTCCAATTTTAATTTTATCTGCTAAAAATGAAGCGACTGATAAAGTTCGTGCTTTGAGAAGCGGTGTTGATGACTATTTGAATAAACCTTTTTCTTTAGAAGAATTTTTGTTGCGAGTTGAAAGGTTGTTGACTCGCCACTCTTGGTTGGAAAAGGTTCCTCCCTCCCTGGAAGAGCAGTTTAAATTTGGAGAAAATAAAGTGGATTTTATCCGAAATAAGGCCCAGACAAAGGGTGGGGAGAGAGATTTAACTGATCAGGAGCTCAAAATATTGAAATTATTTTTTGAAAATCCGAATCGCCCCTTAAGTCGACAGGAACTTTTGGAGGTAGGTTGGGGTTATCAAGGAAGTATTTCAACGAGAACTGTCGACAACTTTATGGTTCGATTCCGTAAATACTTTGAAATTGATCCGAAAAACCCCATCTATTTTCAATCAGTTCGTTCGGTGGGTTATCGTTTTTGCCCAAAAGAGCCAGCAGAATTATCAATGTAGGCTGTTTTGTAGATACCCCTATTGAGGTCAGTTAAATGAGATTTTTTTAAGGGAAGACTGGTATAGCTTTTTGGGTTGAGTGAAAAAAGTGGTTAACAAACAAGCCGTAGAAACCTAAGATACACAATGTTTATATAGGTCTTGAAGAGTAATGAGAGGTAATGATGGGTCTTTTGGATGGAAAGAAAGCATTAATTTTAGGTATTGCCAATGAGCGCTCCATTGCTTGGGGAATTACCCGGGCCATGAAGGAACAGGGCGCTTCTCTTGCTTTGAGTTATCTCAATGATAAGCTTAAAGAGAGAGTTATTCCTTTAGCTGAGAAAGTTGATGCCGATTTTGTTTTTGAACTTGATGTTACTGTTGAAGCCCATTATGAACAGATGAAGAAGACGATAGAAGAAAAATGGGGGAAGTTCGATATTTTGGTCCACTCTCTCGCTTTTGCTGATAAAGAAGATCTTAAAGGCTCTTTTGTTGATACAAGTCGTGAGGGTTTTAAGATGGCCTGTGATATTTCAGCTTTTTCTTTGATCGGTTTATGCCAAACCTTAAAACCTTTAATGAATGAAGGTGGTTCAGTTATTGCTATGACTTATCATGGTTCGCAGCAAGTGGTGCCTGGATATAATGTTATGGGTGTGGCGAAGGCCGCATTAGAAGCTTCTGCTCGTTACCTTGCCGTTGACATGGGAGTGCAGGGGGTTCGCGTCAATTGCATTTCAGCAGGTCCTATTCGGACATTGGCGGCTAGCGGAGTCCCTGGAATGCGCAAAATGTTTGACACTGTTGAGGAGCGTTCACCACTGAAAAGAAATGTGACAACTGAAGACGTGGGAGGAACGGCTGCTTATTTGGCGAGTTCTTTGGCTAGTGGTGTGAGTGGTCAAATTGTCTACGTTGACTCTGGAATTGCCTCTATCGCTTGCACTTAATCCTATCAAAGCCTTTTTTACCAAGTAATGGCTAAGGCCCTAAGCCCAATGGCCCAGGTCTTATTGACAAGGTCGTTGTCTAGTTGGATATTAGCTACTTTTAAAAAGGGAAGGTTAAATTGCAGCCCAGTGAAGAGTCTGGCGCCAAAGGCATCAGGAGAACTTTTTTGTCCTAAATTGAGTGAGCCTGTGAGAGTTGCTACGTTTGGGTTAAGGTTGATAGGTGCGACACTACCCACTGTGGCTTCAGCTGAACCAGTATTGTAATCGACGCCTGCGCCACCGTATAAAGTAAAGATGTAGCCCAATTGGACTCCTGTGGAAATTTCAAAGGGGATAGACATCGTTTGACTTTTGACACCTGCCCTAACGGTTCCGCTGACTGTGGCGGTATAGATTCCGTAGGTAAAGCTTTGGTTTTGAGCTTCAGCAATGGTCAGCTCTAGAGATTGGCTTTCAAAACCTGTTGTAAAATCGACACCAGTCCAATAGAGCATTCTTCCAGGTACAGTCATAATGGGGTCTTTCCATTTGTAGCGGAAATGGATACCAAAGTTTTTGGTTTTGAAGCTGAGACTATCTGATTTTTTATCGTAAGCACCAATGTTGAGAAAGACTTTTAATCGCTTGAGATCGACAGGCCCTATCGAGGGAAGGTCAAAAAGACCTAAATTGATTCCCAAGAGGGCGGAGGGTTGAATACCAACTCCTCGTATTTGGTTGCCTTCAACATCACCACTTAAGACGTCTCCAAATTTTTGGTTACCTAAGTCAAGACCTGTTCCGAGTCCTAGGGCGACGATAAAAGCATTTATATCGTTAGCATAGTCTGTGCCGATATGTTTTCCTGAGAGCACATTCGCGTTAGCCATTCCTGTTAGATATGTTGAGGCATTGGCATCGGGTAAATCGTCATTGATGTCATTTTCAATTTGTCGAGCGAGTTCTAGTATTTGGCTTGGGCAGGTTCCAGTACAAGTTATTTGAAATAGCCCTGCTTGTAGAGAGAGTGATAAGAGAAAAAGGGCTGAGAAAAATGTTATTTTCCTGAACATGTTTTTTTCCTTGGGAAGATAAATGTGGAACTCTTTAGAGAGCTTACACTATTTTTATTTTTAAAAAAATATGGTGCATATTGTTTGAAGGCTTTAGTCGACTTCTTTTTCTTTAAAGTTGAAAGAATGGCTTTTAGGAGGAGAAGATAATAGTTTCTTATGGCTTTTTTGGTAAAATAAATCTTGTGAAAAAGTTATTTACCTTATTGTTGGGGTCAGTTTTTCTCCTGTGTCTAATGGCTTCTTGTTCTTGCACAAAACAAGATGTGGGAGCACTAGGGCCACTAGAAATGTGGGAGAGAGCTGAAAAAATTGAGCCAAGATTAGAGCTAGTCTTCCTTGCTGCAGCTAAGTCTAATCAGAGTAGGAGAGTGGTATGCTCTCAATATTTGCTGGAAGGATGCATTCCCGGTAGTGGTAAGAGGATTAAGGTTCGTTTAGTAGAGCTTTTGACTATTCAATATAAGACTAGAAAACAAGCCTGTGAGGCGGCTAAGGCCATTGGGCAGTGGTATGCTTTTAATTGGCTTTTCGATGATGTGACTGATGAGCCTGTTTTGGAGGATTTTGTTCAGAAGGCCTTTGATGCTAAAAAACCCGAGAAAAGCTTTGAATGCTATTAGGAGAAAAGAAGTTTTGAGTTTTTAAATTTCTTTTCAAAAAATTCGATTTTTTGTCTCCATAAATTGAAAAAATCTGGATGCCCATAGAATTTTTCTCTTTCTGCTAAGGTTTCTTTAAAGAGGTAAAGCCATCGATTGAGTTCCCCTAGGGGGAATTGCATAGGGGCGTGTATTTTAATCAAGTTAAATGGCAATTGTTGACCTTTGGGATGAGAAAATTCTTGCTGGTAATAGGTTTGTTTTGTTAGTAATTGGAGCTCCCAAAATTGATTAATTCTAGGGAGGTGAGAAGAAAAAGCTTCTATTGGTGGTTTTAGAGGATGAGTCCCTGGGAATTCTTGCTTTTTTCTAAAGTGACGCCCAATGAGGACATCGGTTGCAGCTTTTTCATAGAAACTTCGAACGGTATCTTTAATGATATCTTGATAAGGGTTAATGATTAATTGCCGCTAACGTCGCCCTAACTCATTAATTGTTTTGCCGAGAGATTTGGAGCGTTTACCAAAAATATTGCTCTTTTCCATACTCTCTTGTTCTTCTTTGCAATTGATACAAAGCTCTGCCGTGGGGCGGGCTCCCAGCCTTTCAAAGCTAATATGGGCATCACATTCGTTGCAAACGCCGTACTCTTCTTTAGCTATTTTTTGTAAGGCCTTGTCTATTTTTTTTAAGTAAAAGTTTTCGCGGTTGCGAAATCGATTTTCTGTTTCGGCCATATGATTAGCGCAGGCTTCATCGACGGGATCAGAGAGCTCATTTTTGTCTAAATGAAAGTGCGACTGATCGGTGTCTTTGTTGAGGATTCTTTCTTTTTCTGTGAGAAGTTTAGCTTTTAGGAATGATAGTTCTTTGTTTGAGAGGTGATAGCCTAATGGCTCGATTTGTCTCTGTTGTTTACCCATCGCTTGGCTCCTAAGCTTTATTTTGTCTTCCGTTTTTCTCGATCATCCTTTCCTCGATATTGGCTTTCCTGGCTTGGTTATCGAAGTCTGAAAACAATCCCATCTTTGTTTGTTTTTTATGGCTTTAGCTTGAAAAAATCCTATATTGAGGGCCTTACGGCAATAGAGACTTTCTAACAAAGAGTTACTTTATTCTGACAATGAGAGTAAAAACAAACTTTACCACGATTAAAAGTCATTGAATAGCGCTTCGCAAAATGGGCAAAAAATCCAAAACTGCCTATCAATCTCTTGGGAGCAAGAGTGACAGGTGACTTTATCCTCTAGGTCGAGAAACTCATCACTTCCTGCTATAAAGAGATCTTTGCGCATAGCTCTGATAGTGGTGGGGTGAGCGATGTATCCCCCCGGTATTAAAGGGTCAGTTTTAAACTTTCCTAGAGGGACTTCTTTATGGGGACGTATTTGAACTTTAATTTCTTGAATAGGTTCGCGAGCAAACATTTGTTGACCCGTCATATTGGTGGCCTTCATTAATTTTTGATAGGCTTTATCGGGCTTAAGCTTATCGTCTGCCATTGGCGTTTAGTCCCCAGTTTTGAAATATTATTTCAATTAATTGTTTGATAATTTTTTGTTGTGGTCGAAGGCCTTGAAGAAATCCTGGTTTTCGCATGATGAGAGATTCTTTGAGAACAATGCCTTGAGGACCAAGTTGCTCAATTGTTCTTAATGTCCACTCCAAAACTTCAAAGTTTTGGTGCTGGAGAAGAGTTTTGAAACTCTCTAAAATTTTCATGGGGAATCTTAAGCCCCTTTTTTGATAAAATTCGATAACGTGTTTTTGAAAGGCTGAAAGGGTAAAGATTAATGTCTCTGAATCCTGAACGGATTGGAGGGTTTTAATTAAGAGAGCTTGAAACTCTTGGTGTTCTTTGCGGCAGTGGTCGAAGATGGCCAGTAAAGGTCGCAAATTTTCTGGTGAATGACAGCGTCTTTCCCATTCTTGAACGAGAGTATCAATTTCATTTTGGGAGAGTTCTAGCATTGGGCGCTTTCCTTCTTTTAACTGCTCGAGAATGTCTTGGTAAAGTGCCTCGATATTCATGCTGTAGTGTAGTCGAGTGATTTGGGTTTGTTACTGGCAGACCCTGTTTGCATAATCATAGACTAGCATTTGGATTTTAAATTGCAAAATTTAGCTATTTAAAATTGATTGTTACTAGAAGAGTCAATTTATCGTTGTCGGCAATTTTAGGGGTTAGGTTTTCATTATTTTTTTCTCATGATATTAGTTTATGATGAATGAAATTCATTTATAAAAATGAATAATAGGTTTTTTTGTGGTTAAAATTAAAGATCTTCAAGATTCTCAATTGGTTGAGCAAATTGCCAAATACAAAAAGATTGTAGATGAACTTTATAAGGAAAGGGATCGTAGAACCCTGCTTGCTGGTTCTGACGAGGGACTTCTGACTCCGGAAGAGATTAAACTTAAGCAAGAGCAGGGAGGTAGTGTGGCCGCGGATGCGAGTATGTTTTCCGTTTCTTTTGATGATGAAGAAATTTCAGAAATGCAGAGAAATATAGAGGAAAAAAAGGATTCTCAAGGGGAAGGTGAAGGAGAGGTGGGTGTAACGCAACTTCTCACACTCTCGAAAGAGCAAAGAGCAGCTTTAAAGAAAAATGCCAGTAGTCCGAAAAATAAAAAGAAAAAATTGGCTTGAAAGAGATTGTCTTGACAATTTTTTTAACTAATTTTTTTTAAATAATTTCTTAATTTTTTAATTTTTCTTGTTGTTGTAAAACTCGTCATCTCTTGATTATTTTGGCGATGTGTAGGTTTCTTAAGATGAGTACTTATTGATGACATGGTTGGAAGTGTAAGGTCTTGTTCCGTACGAGGAAGAGTGTTTGGGCTTTGAAAAGATTTTTTTTCTATAGCACTCATATTGTGAGAGGTTAGTCTAAAATAAACTCCTCCAATTTGAATAATGTCGTCAATGAAGATTTTTGTACGTTCTCGTGGTTTCATTTTATGCTGATTGACTAGAGTGCCATTTTTGCTTTTGAGGTCTTCAAGAAGAAGGGTGTAACCTTTTAGAGTGAGTTGGCAATGTTTTAAACTGACTCCTTTGTCACTTAAGAGTATTTCACAGCTGGTGTCTCTTCCAACAAAAATTAGATCGGTGTTCATTTGATAGTAATTCTTTTTTCCTTTTTCAACAATTTCAAAAACGATGGCCATGTTAATACTCCGCGTTTATTCTTTGAATCTCAAGGAAAGGTTTTCGTGTGCGTTTTTCTGTTTTCCTTTAGATATTTCAATAAGTATTTTTGGGGGTTGGAAACGCTTCCCATACTTTTCGGAAAATTTTTGACAATCGTGAAGAAAGTTGTCAATACCTCGGTAGTCTAAGTAACTGATAACACCCCCCGTATAAGCGGGAAAGCCCCATCCCAAAAGGCTCCCCACATCGGCATCTCTAGTATTTCTCAGTATTCCATCTTCGATGCAGCGGAGAGTTTCGAGAACTTGAATAGACAAAAGGCGTTTTTGGATTTCATCACAAGAAGGTTGTTTTTCTTGGAGAGGAAACTCTTTTGAGAGAATGGGTGATAGAATTTTTTTCCCCTCTAGTGGGTATTCATAGAAGCCTTTCTGGCTTTTTTTCCCCAGTCTCTTAAATTGTGTGACAAATTTCGTGACTATTTGATAAGTGCCTCGGTCAATGGCTTCTTCGTTGAGATCTTCTATCGTTTGTCTTAAAACGTGAAAGATAAGATCGAGGCTAATTTCATCAGCAACAGCTAACGGACCTATTGGCATACCTGCAGCTTTACCTGCGTTTTCGATAAGTGCAGGGGTTATTCCTTCCGCCAAACAGGAAATGCCTTCCGTTATATAGGTCGTGAAGACTCGGCTAGTGAAAAAACCTCTTCCATCATTGACGATAATAGGGATTTTGCCCAAAGAGGTCACATAATCGAAGCTTATGGTTAATGCTTGATCTCCTGTTTCTTTCCCTAAGATAATCTCAACCAAAGGCATCTTATCTACAGGAGAGAAAAAGTGAAGGCCTATAAATTGAGTTGCCTTTTGGCTTTGCTGGGCCAAACTAGTTATGGGGAGTGTTGAAGTATTGGAGGCAAAGATGGCCGTGTCAGCTAAAACCTTTTCTGTTTCCTGAATCACTTGAGCTTTAATTTCACGGTCTTCAATAACCGCTTCTATAACTAAGTCACATCCCTCTAAAGCGGAGATTTGGTCGGTGGCTTGGATAAGGTTGAGAAATTTCTGTTTATACTCTTCATTCCAATGACCCCTTTGAATTCCTTTGTCGAGAAGTTGTGTTGAATAGGCTTTGCCTTTCTCGGCTATTTCCTTTGAGGTATCTTTTAAAACGATTTCAATTCCTGTTTTGGCGGAGGCATAGGCTATGCCTGAACCCATCATACCTGCCCCAAGGATACCTATTTTTTTAATTTTTTGAGCTTCTCGTTTAGGGCGCTCGAGACCCTTTTTACACTCATTAAGACTAAAAAAGAGAGTTCTTATTATATTTTTGGCTTCAGGGGTAGTGGCCGTCGCTCCAAAGTATTTTGATTCAATTTGCAGTGCTTGCTCTATAGGGAGTTGGAGACCTTCGTAGATACAGCTGAGGATGTTTAAGGGAGCGGGGTAATTTCCGTAGGTTTTTTCTTTAGTCATAGCGATGGCCGCACTTAGGATTTGGTAGCCCTTCGGCGATTGAATACCTGCTCCTGGTATTTGGTAGCCTTTACGATCCCACGGCTGACTTGTTTCAGGGTTCTGGCTGATGAAAGCTTTAGCCTTTTCTATCATCTCTTCAAGACTTTCGGCTAAGTCGTCAATAAGGCCGATTTCTCTTGCTTTTAAAGGAGTTATTTTTTTTCCCTCAAGGAGATAGGGAAGAGAGGCTTGTATCCCGATTAGCCTTGGAAGCCGCTGTGTTCCTCCTCCCCCTGGTGTAAGCCCTAAAGTGACTTCGGGAAGACCCATACGTAGACGAGGGTGATTGACTGCGATTCTGTGGTGGCAAGCGAGAGCGAGTTCGAGCCCTCCTCCTAAAGCCGTTCCATTGATCGCCGCTACGACAGGTTTGCTCCAGGTTTCCATCATGCGGAAGGTTTTGTTTAAGCGCAGGCTAAGATCGGTAACGGCATTTGCCTCCTCTTGATCTTGAATCATTTTCAAATCAGCTCCGGCCATAAATTCTTTTTTTTGGCTGGTAATGATAAGGCCTTTGGCTTGGTCTGCACGGGTGATCTCTTCAATGATAGTTTCTAAGTGGTCAATGAATTTCTCATTGATAATATTTGTTGGCTTTTCTCTATAGTCTAGAGAAAGGATAATAATATCGTTTTCTATTTTGTTGATATTGATCATAAGGCCCTTTTTGGTTTTTTTTTCAGTGCTAAACTCTTTCGATAACAGTGGCAATTCCCATGCCACCACCAATGCAAAGGGTGACTAGACCTGTTGTCTGGTCTCTTCTTTCAAGCTCGTCCAAAAGAGTTCCCACTAGCATAGCACCTGTTGCTCCTAAAGGGTGTCCCATAGCGATGGAGCCTCCGTTAACGTTGACTTTGTCAAAATCGACTTTGAGTTCATCAATAAAATTGAGAACAACAGAGGCAAAAGCTTCATTAATTTCAATGAGATCTATGTCTGAAAGTTGCATACCGGCTTTTTGAAGAGCTATCTGGCTAGCAGGGGCAGGACCTGTCAGCATGATTGTTGGTTCAGTCGCCGTTAAGCCGACACTTCGTATTTTTGCCCGAGGTTTAAGTCCCATTTGATCAGCTATTTTTTGATTTCCCATAAGCACAGCCGAAGCCCCATCAGCTATTCCACTTGAGTTTCCAGCGTGGTGAACGTGTTGAATCTTTTCTAACTCGGGATATTTTTGCAAAGCGACTCCATCAAAGCCATACTGATGTCCCAGTTTTTCAAAAGAGGGTTGGAGTTGAGAGAGTGATTTGAGCTCGCAGTCGCCTCTCACCGTTTCATCATAGCTTAAGATGGCCTGCCCATTTCTATCTTGAACGGGAATGAGGGAGCGAGCAAAACGTTTTTCATTTTGAGCTTGAGCGGCTTTTTGATGAGAGGACTGGGCCAATTTGTCGAGCTCCTGACGAGTGTAGCCTCTCCGTGTAGCAATCAAATCAGCTGATACCCCTTGGGGAACGAAGTTAATTTTTGAAGCCACTGAAGGGTCTGTCATCATTGCCCCACCGTCGCTTCCCATAGCGATTCGAGACATGGATTCAACTCCTCCAGCAATGATAAGGTCGTGATGGCCTGCTCCAATTCTTGCGGCTGCTTGGTTAATGGCTTCAAGCCCTGATCCACAGAAACGGTTGAGAGTGACGCCAGGAACGCTGTGGTGATAATTTGCATAGAGGGCAGCACTTTTGGCGATACAGGCTCCTTGTTCCGCAACTTGAGTGACACAACCAAAGATGACGTCTTCTACTTTTGAAGTCTCTAATTCTTGGCGATTTTTCAAGGCTTCAAGAATGGTTCTTGCTAATTCAATGGGCCTAACTGAGTGGAGTGCTCCGCCCTTTTTTCCTTTGCCACGTGGGGTTCGGACGGCGTCGAAAAGATAAACCTCATTGTTGGTTGGCATAGAAATAGCCTCATTTTTTATATAGTTAAAAGTGGGTAGGGTATTTTTGTCCTTAAAATGTGACAGTTTATTATTTCACGTTTTTTAAATTTCAAAAAGGCGTATCTTTAATAAGGTTGGACTCTTTTTCTTGCGAGAATTATTTGATGGGGGTCATCAATTATAGAGATCGCTGAGTTTTTTGTTTTGGTTTAAAGCCAATTATTCACCATTTTTTCATACTTGGGGATTAATATCTGGAATTGGTATTAAGTTATGGTATGGTGCTTCCGCCAAAAAGAGGGTCGTGGAGCTCGAATGCAAGCTTATGTGAATTCCATTTATTTAGCGACTGAAGGGGAAGGTATTCATATTGGAACCCCCCAAGTCTTTGTCCGCTTTCAAGGTTGTCATATTGGTTGTTTTAACTGTGATTCCCAAGACACCTGGGCTTTTGAGGAGTCGTCGATCACAACTTTAGAAGAGGTGTTGCAAGAGGTGTTTCGTTTGAGTGGAGAGGGACAGATTCGGCGTGTTTCTATAACAGGTGGAGACCCTCTCCACCCCAAAAATATTTCTGCTGTTTTGGCTTTGATTAAGGCCCTCAAGGAGAAGCGCTATTGGGTTAATCTTGAGGCAGCCGGGACGCGTTTGGTTCACGAGGTCTTTGATATTCTCGATTTTATCTCTTTTGATTTTAAAACTCCTTCTACAGGGGTAGTGACTAAAATCGAGAACCTCATTGAGCTTGTCGATCAATACTCAGGCAAATTTCAAATCAAATCGGTAGTGGAAACTGACGCTGACTTTGAAAGAGCTTTTGATAAGTATCAGGAGCTTTGTAAAGCTAAGCCTAAAGCTTTTTTTCCGTGGTGCCTCACCCCCTGCTATAATCCTGGGGAGAATTTTCCTCGAGAGCGTTTTCAGAGGGTGTTAGAACTCAATTGCGCTGCGGGGGGACCTTTTCGAGTTATTGGTCAGCAACACAAGTGGATTTTTGGGGCAGAGAAAAAGAGGGTTTAGACTGTGTTACCCCTGCCCTGAGGGAGAGATCAAGGCCATGTTTTGCTCCCAAGGCAATGGCTTCGCGGTTAATTTTCCCTTGGCTTTTTCCCGCACTGGCTAAGCGAGGAAAGGCCATCTTGACTTGAGATTTAAGGTTTTTTTCGACTATAACGAGGGCCTTTTGAGTCTCTGGAGAGTGTTGTAATTTTTGTTTTTGAAGTTTAGAAATAAATCCTTTAGAAAGCCCCATGATATAAGAATTTTTTTGACTGACCCCCTTGAGGTGAGGGTTTTCTTTTTGTACCTTTTTCCAAAGTCTCTCAAATTCATAAACCAGGTATTTTCCTATATAGTCGGCGAGCTCAACGTTGATGCGACTGCCAACGACTTCTAGATAAACCTGCTGGGGGGCTCGATTGAAGACCGGTTGAACGTAGAAATGTTGAAGTATATCGTAGAGGGCGTTTAATTTGGCGCTCAGGCGTTTTTCACTGCAAACTCTTTTGACACAAACTTCCTGGTTTTGATGATCAGTGGCTCCTTGCTCTAAGAAGTTAATATTGTATTTGAGCAGGAGCTGATTGGCCTTGAGAGTAGCAGCTTCGGCTTCGTGGCTGTTATTCGAACTACTCAGGTTGAGGAGTTTTTGAATTCGTTGAAAGATTTTTTCAAACTCTTTGTCGGGAAGTGAGTGGCTGTTTTCAAAATCTATATTGGTGTAGGCTTGGTAGACATTTTTGCCCCAGCCAAAGCGCCGGCAAACATCTCGAAATTCTGGGCCGTGATCTTGAAGTATTTGACTTTTTTCGGGGAATAAAAGGTAACAGTAAAAGTGGGCTAATTCGTGGCGAAGTATATTATCTAATACTTGAGGGTGGGCGCGGTAAAGAAGTTTTTTATTAAAGCCTATTTGATAGGTTGGCCAGTCGAAATAGCCTAGCTTAGAGGGATCTTCGAAGGCAACTAAATGAAAGGGAATGAGGTGATCTCGCCACTCAAAACGCTCTCTTCTGACGGTTAGACTCATTTCTTGGGAGAGGATTTGGCGTGTACGTATCTTTAAACGCTTGAGAAAAGCGTTGAGGGTCGCTGAATAAATGAGCATTTAAAGTTTTTTGCCACTTAGGACAGCGCTGGCAAACTCGCGGTTCATACGAGCAATATTAGAAATATTGATTTCTTTAGGGCAACTGGCTTCGCACTCAGCTTCGTTAGTGCAATTTCCAAAGCCTAGCTCATCCATTTTTTCTACCATGTTGAGAACTCTCGATTGGGTTTCTTGTTGTCCTTGGGGAAGCAAGGTCAACTGAGAAATTTTAGCTGAAGCAAAAAGCATGGCCGAAGCATTTTTACAGCTGGCTACACAAGCACCGCAACCGATGCAAGCAGCGGCGTCCATCGCTAAGTCGACACGCTCTTTGGAAATGAGTATTTGGTTGGCATCTTGGGCATTGCCTGTATTAACGGAAACGTAGCCTCCTGCTACCATAATGTCGTCAAGGGCCGTGCGATCGACGATTAGGTCTTTAAGCACGGGAAAAGCTTTGGCCCTAAAAGGCTCAATATAAATAGTGTCGCCATTTTTAAAAGATCTCATATGGAGCTGACAGGTAGTTGTCGCTTTTTGGGGTCCATGGGCTTGGCCATTGATCATTAAAGAGCACATGCCACAAATTCCCTCGCGACAGTCGTGATCGAAAGCGACGGGGTCTTTTCCCTCTACGATGAGTTTTTCATTGAGTTGATCGAGCATCTCTAAGAAAGAACTATCGGGAGAAACGCCTTCTAGACTGTAATCGATTAGTTTGCCTTTATCATCAGTTTCATTTTGGCGCCAAATTTTAAGCTTAAGGGTCATTAAATTATTTTCACTGCTCATGTTTTTTCTCCTTTTTGCTTTGAGGGGCTTGGGGTCAGCCATCTCTCGCATTCTGCACGATCTCTAGCTGTTAAGATCCCTAGGCTATTTTACTTATAGGACCTTTGGGTGAGAGGAACGTGTTCAAAGTTGAGCTCTTCGATGTTTCTCGTTTGGGGAACTTCTTCACTTACCCATTCCCATGCTGCTGCATGGCAGTAGTTATCGTCATCGCGTTTTGCTTCATTTTCTTCCGTTTGGGATTCTTCTCGAAAGTGCCCACCACAGGACTCTTTTCTCTCTAGGGCATCTCTGGCCATCAACTCGCCTAATTCAAGGAAATCAGCTACCCGATTGGCTTTTTCTAACTCAATATTAATACCAACGTCGGAACCGGTGACTTTGACATCCTTCCAGAATTCTTCGCGCAAGGTCTTGATTTCACCAATGCCCTTTTCAAGACCTTTTTGGTGGCGGCTCATGCCTACATATTCCCACATAAATTGGCCAAGTTGTTTATGAAAGGTGTCGACTGAACGCTTGCCTTTAATGGATCGCAACCTTTGGAATCGTTCTTTAGCTTGAGTGAGGCATTGACTGAATTCGGGGGCATCGGTTGTCACCTTGATTTTCATATCGCCCTCTGTGGCCAAGTAGTGACCTAGCGTATAGGGAATGACAAAATAGCCATCAGCCAGTCCCTGCATAAGGGCAGAAGCCCCTAGGCGATTGGCTCCGTGATCTGAAAAGTTAGCCTCACCTAGTGCGAAGCATCCTGGAACAGTTGTTTGCAGGTGATAGTCGACCCATAAACCTCCCATAGTATAGTGAACTGCGGGATAGATCCGCATGGGAACGGAGTAAGGGTCTTCGTCGGTAATGCGGTTGTACATATCAAAGAGGTTGCCGTAGCGCTCTTTAATGGCTTCTTTTCCATTTCGTTGAATGGCGTCAGCAAAATCTAAATAAACGGCTATCCCAGTAGAACCAACACCCTTGTTGGCGTCGACTTGCTCTTTAGCGTTTCGAGAAGCTACGTCTCGAGGAACCAAGTTGCCAAAGGAAGGGTATTTTCTCTCTAAATAATAATCTCTTTCGCCTTCTGGTATTTGACCAGGAGGGCGCTTGTCGCCAGGGTTTTTAGGGACCCAGACCCGGCCATCATTTCTTAGGGATTCACTCATCAAAGTGAGTTTTGATTGGGCGTCACCGTGGACGGGGATACAAGTGGGGTGGATTTGGGTGTAGCAGGGATTGGCAAACATGGCGCCTTTTTTGTGGGCCTTCCAAGCCGCTGAGCCATTGGAGCCCATGGCATTAGTAGAGAGAAAGTAGACGTTTCCATAGCCGCCTGTACAGAGAAGGACGGCATCGGCAGCGTAAGAGTTAAACTCGCCGGTGATAATATTGCGGGTTATAATCCCTCGGGCTTGCCCTCCCACAATAACTAAATCGATCATTTCCTCACGTGTGTGAGTCGTAATTTTACCCTTGTTAACTTCTTTCATCATGGCCGAATAGGCTCCTAAAAGAAGCTGTTGACCTGTTTGCCCACGAGCGTAGAAAGTTCGTGAAACTTGGGCTCCTCCAAATGAGCGATTGGCCAGGGTTCCACCATACTCGCGGGCGAAGGGCACTCCCTGGGCAGCACATTGATCGATGATATGATTAGCCACTTGGGCCAGTCGGTAGACGTTGGCTTCTCTCGCTCGATAGTCCCCACCTTTCACGGTGTCGTAGAAGAGCCTCCAAATAGAGTCTCCATCATTAGGATAATTTTTGGCGGCATTGATTCCCCCCTGCGCGGCAATGCTATGGGCCCGGCGGGGGGAGTCTTGAATGCAGAAAGCTCGCACTTGATAACCTAGTTCTGCTAGAGTTGCTGAAGCTGAAGCCCCTGCCAACCCCGTTCCAACGACAATGACTTCAAACTTTCTTTTATTGGCAGGGTTGACCAGTTTCATATTAAAACGGTGCTGATCCCACATATCTTTGATGTGAACCCCTTGAGGTACTTTTCCATCTAGTTTTTTTATATCGGTCATCTTACCTGTCTCCTTGTATGTAGCAATAAAGAGGAAGTGCTGCGAATCCTAAGGCAATAATGGCGGCGAAGGCTTTAGCTTTTAGGTGTAAAAAGTTATTGTATTTGGGGTGATTAAAGCCTAGGGATTGAAAGGCACTCCAAAAGCCGTGACTTAAGTGAAGGCCAAGGGCTAACATGGCGACAATGTACCAAGTTACCGCTAGAGGATTTTGAAAGTATTCCATGAGAAGAAGGTAGAGGTCACGCATTTCTCCATCGCCATAATTGACGGGGTAGTAGGGGCCAAATTTGAAATGCCAAATGTGAAAAATCAAAAAGGCTAAAATAATCAAGCCAGTAATGAGCATAGTGGAAGAAGCAAAGGTGCTTCCTCGCCCTGTGCGTGCTTTTTTGCAATAGTTTTGTGGGCGGGCGCTCTTGTTTTCCCATGTTAGGCAAATAGCTAAACCGATATGGGTAAAAAAGATGAGAGCGAGGATGGCTTCGGCAACGTAAATAAAGGGATTGGTAATAAGGGTGTGTGCATAGGTATTAAAGGCTTGGGCTCCGACGTAGATGAGGCAGTTGCCTGCCAAGTGAGTGACCAGAAATCCGCAAAGGAGAAGCCCGGTAATTCCCATGATCTGTTTTTTTATAATGGAAGAAGTAAATCTTTTTAGAGGAATGTTAAGCATGGAAAAATTGCTCCTTAAAAGAAGTATGAGTCATCAGAATCGTGAATATTGGAAAACATGAAAATTTTAACTTAGCTCAGACCATAGGTTAAGTTCTTTATTTTTAAAGATGAGGCTCGAGCGATGACTTCTCGAGTTAGTTTTTTCAGAAGCCTAGGCTTCGCTTTTCAAGTAAAGATGATTGAGTATAAAAAAGAAGTTAAGGATTTTAAAAATGGTTAAGAAATTTTTTTTTATCAAAGGATTTAATGGATGCTCCCGAGCCCTAGCGATCTCGCTCATTTTCTCGAAGTGGCTAACACTCATAATATGTCCCGCGCTGCCGAGCGTTTAGGCCTTACACAGCCAGCTTTAAGTCAATCGATGAAGCGCTTAGAGAGCAATTTTGGTCAACAGCTTCTCTTGCGAGGAAAAACGGGAGTGGTTTTGACCAAGGCGGGAGAGAGGTTGCGCGCTCAGGCAAGGGAGTTGCTAGAAACTTGGGAAAAGCTTAAGGAAAATTCTCAAAAAGATTCGTATCAAGTCCGTGGGCGTTACACGATTGGATTGCATTCCTCTGTGGCCCTCTACACAATTCCCCATTTTGTGGCCGAGATTATGCGCAAGTTTGAAGGCCTGGAACTGAAATTGAGTCATGATTTATCTCGGCGTATCACAGAGGATGTGGTTTCTTTTAAGCTTGACTTTGGTTTAGTAGTGAACCCTATAGAGCATCCCGATTTGATTATCAAAGAGCTTTTTAAGGATGAGGTGGGTTTTTGGAAGGCCAAAAAGACAAACCCTAATAATGATTTAAATTCCAATAAAGGGGTTTTGATTGTCGAACCCGATTTGACTCAGACTCAAACACTTTTAGAAAAGCTCAATAAGAAAAAAATTAATTTTAAGAGAACGATTAGTTCTTCTAACTTAGAGGTCATCAAATCTCTTGTTATTCATGGGGCTGGTATTGGCGTCTTGCCAGGGAGAGTTGTTGGGGATTGGGGAAAAAAATTAGACTTTCTCGATCACTTTCCCGTTTTTAAGGATCGGATTTGTCTTATCTACCGAGCTGATGTGCAAAAAGCTCAGGCTTCTCGACAGTTAGCTAGAGAAATTGCTGAACATTTAATGAGAGCTTCTTGAGAAGGGATAGGAGAGATGGAGATACCTCATTGATTTGAATCCAAGAAGTGTTTTAAAAGATTTTTAACTCGTGGAGTTTTGGTTTTCTTTGCTAGTTAATTTAAAGGATGAGAGAAATGTTAAAAGAAGGTTTTAAAATTGTTGATATATCGGTAAGTGTCGCTTTTGATGAGATTGATGATGTTCGAGAGCTCGCTTCGCAGTTTGATAATGCTCTCGAAAGTTTTTTTCTGACACCAGGGGTTGTTAGCGAGGTTGAGAAAGAGGAGGAAGAAAAACAAGAGCATAAAGAAAAGAAAGGAGCTGAGTATAAAGATGAGATTAGTGAAGAGAATGAGAGCAGCGATGATAGTCAGGAAAATGGAAATGACCGAGAGAAGGAAGATAGTGAAGCAGATGAGAAGAAAGGAGAGGAAGCCAGTAAAGAGGTTGAGCTCGATATTCCCATCATTGCTTATGAATCGAAATCTGGACATTGTCAGCTTCAAATAAAGGCAAGAGAAGCTGATTTAGTGATAAAAGTGAGTGAGGAGCATGCCTCTGATTTTGATAAGATAGTTGAGTATATGACGGAAAGAGAGCAGGCAGTTGAAAAAGTCATTCGAGATCATACTTCTATTAAGTGGATCGTATTAATTGCTAAATTTCAGCATCCTCTATTCCCTGCTGCTGTTGGTGGTGCGGCAGCTTTAGATGTTAGTCCTGCAGATATTATTGAGAGAAAGCTCTTTCAGGGGGCTGCTTTTTCACCGGAAACAGAAGAGCTTCAAGAGTTTTCTTTTAAGGTAGCTTTGAAGAAATTGAAAACAAAAACGGGGCTTAAAACAAGGTTTATCAATTTATCAATAAAAGATTTTACCTCTTCTGAGGATGTTGCCGAAGCGACTATCGATGTGAATACAAAATATGATTTTGATACTCTTGATGATTACGAGCATGAAGCCGATGATTTCATTAAAATGGCAAAAGTTCTAAAGAAGTTTTTGAGTTCCATTGTAGGGGGGTTGCACTGAAAGCTTTAGCTGCAAGGTTTAAAACGAATATTAAGATCTATATTTACGTCAGACCAGGTTTTACCCGAGTGCAATGCACGGCAAGCTTTATTAATAGCTTTGAGTGACTTTGAAGCACCGAAGTCGAGAATGTCAATGAACCCTTGAGCCTTTATTTTATTTTTAGTCATTTGATAATTCATGGGAACGGTCTTTTCTATCCCATTCATTTGAATTATTAAGGTCATTTTTTTGCTTTTTATTTGTTTAACCTTGGCTTTAATTGATTGGGTTTTCATTTGTTCAAAAAAGAATTTAGCGATTTTTTTGTCGCGCGAAGGGTTTCCTGTATCGACTCGGGATGTATCGATATCTAAACTTATTTGCTGAGAAATTTCTTTTATTGAGTTACCTTGATTTTTGCCCTTTAAAGTAAATTTAGGCAGCTTTCCTGAGACACCGACCTTAGAAGGTGTTTTAAAGGCTTTCCATTGAATGACGAGATGATTGGGGTCGACTTGGATACATTGGCCATAGACATAAGTTCCCAAGAGAGAGAAAAGGGCCAAACTCAAACTTTTCATCTTAGCTATCCCCATTGTAGAGTTTTTCGATTAGACTTGCAGCCTATGTTAGCAGGGAGCTTTTTGCTTGCGCAAGACAACTACACCAACACCTGAAGCGAATCAGGAGTACTTTCTAGAGATTGAAGGTGAAAAAAGCCGAGTGGGGAGAGTTATTATTAGTCGACACCACGATGGCTTTGCCGCTGAAGTTGATATCGTTCAAAGGGAAAGCAAAAAAATTTGGTGGCACGTAACGCGAATTTATCGTTGTTGTGATGAACGTGAGGCCCTAGATGAAGCGGTTTATTCTTTAACCACTTTTCTTAAAAAAAGGACTTGAGGGAATAAAGCCTTTTTATGAGTTTAGGTAGTATGACATTTCATTGACTAATTGACTCTGTGGGCTAGTCAAAAACATGACTTCTTTCTCAAACTTTCTTTGTAATTTCAATTAGTTAAATAAGATTTTTTATTTTTAAAAACTGGCATATTGATTGCTTAGAATGAAAGTGTGTGTAGGAGCTACGAAAAAAGGATTTTTTCCGACTCCATCAAATGTCTCTCGAAAAGCCCCTGTGCCTGTCACAGGGGCTTTTTGATTTTGAGCTAAACCTACTGAGTCTTTTGATAAAAGATATTATAGAGAAGGGCACTTATCGCTCTGGCT
Organism: Bacteriovoracaceae bacterium; assembly: GCA_965206965.1. Classification (GTDB taxonomy): domain Bacteria; phylum Bdellovibrionota; class Bacteriovoracia; order Bacteriovoracales; family Bacteriovoracaceae; genus CBDBLK01. The sequence goes on from OZ242254.1 coordinate 2,357,864, forward strand.
CCTTTTTGAGAGAGATTGTCGTAAAGGGGATTCATTTCGTAGACTCCAATTAACCAACTCTCTGGAGCATTATTGTCTCGATAGAATTGGAAGAGGGCCTGGACGGTTTCAAGGGAAAGCCCTTGGTGGTTGACTGCACTGACCGCTTCCATAACATTAACGTTCAGAGCATCACAATCGAGACTCAAGAATTGGATTTCCGATTTTTCTTTTTGGAGATACTTTTGGGCCCATTGATAGACTGCCTCGGGATTCATTCCTGGGCAAGAAGACTCCAATGTTTTCAGAGTGTAGATATCTGTTGATTCAAGTTTTTGATAATTGGCACTGGCGTTGGCGAAAGGGTGGATGCCAATTTGAGATATTCTCATACGCTTAGGATAGTGTTGGAGAAGTTGACGAAAGGGGGTTCCACTGTGAAAATCTGCATCCATTCTGGTGTCTAGGTGAGCGTCAATATTGAGTATATGAACTTTTTTGTCGAGGTTAGTCTCTAAAAAAGCTTTGACCAGAGGATAGGCGTGGTCGTGGCCACCTCCTAAGTGGACAGTGGGTCTTTTTGGAAACTTTTGAAAAATTTGCTGAATTTTAGCAGTTTCTTCCTCTTGAGCTTGAGAAAAGTGATAGGCTTCACTTTTTTGACAAGCGGTTTCCCATTCGAAATATTTCCAGTGCTCACTATGTTTAGAGAGTTTAAAATAGGTGGCTTTAATGGCTTGAGGGCCATGTGCCGCGCCTCTACGCCCACCATTGCGGACGACGCCCCAATCGCTGGCAGAAGAGATCCAGTGGCAATTGGCTTCTTCTGGAAGAGGGACCAAAAGGTCACCGAGTTGATCTCGTTTTCTTTTTTTTAGCCAATCCATGCAAAAATCCCCCTGGCTTGAGTGTTTTTCTGCTGTCCTTTACCATAGTCATTAATGACAGAAAAAAATTGGTTTGTCTTTAAGGGTGATCACCATCTGGGACCTTTTTCCGGGCAGGAGCTGGTTGATCTCTTAGAACAAAAAGAGCTGAAAGAATCAGAACTTGTTTGGTGTGAGGGGAGGAGCCAATGGCAGCCGATTAGAGAAATTGGGCTATTTAAGAAAGAAGATGAAAGCGAATTGATCACTCTTCCGGTTGAAAGTAGTAACGCTAAAGAAGCCGAGGATATTGAGCAAATTGAGGACTCCTCAGAAGAAAATTTGAGAGAAGCCCCTCTCGAGTTTTGGCTTAGTCAGGAGACTTTTCAGTTGATTGAAGATCGAGAGGAGCTCAATCCTCTCATTAAAGAGGATTCTTTGGCTTTTTCTGAAGTTGCTAAGGAAGAGGTTGACCTGCCAATAGAAACTCCTAAAGGCAACGAAACAGAGGTAAAGAAGGAAGCGAATCGCTTTCTTTTTTTTCTAAGTTTAGGCTTAGGGCTTTCGGGTATTTTTCTGGCGTTATCCTTTTTATCTTTTTTTTCCCAACTTAACCCCTCCTTATCAAGACTTAGTTTAAATGCCCAAGAAGCTTTAAAGCGGGTTACCAAACTTCCTTTTAAAGGCCAAAGTCGATTTCGTTTAGCCACTTCGAGAAAGGGAAGCAGTGTCTATATGGCTACCAATTATCCCCATTCCGCTAGAATTTTTCTGACGATGACTTCTCTAAAAGGTCAAATTCTTGGTCATCGGGAAGTTGTTATGACTGGCCAGGCGCTTTTAAAAGGAGGAGTCGCACATTTTAAGGAGTGGGAAATAAAAAAAGGCTTAGCTGCTTTAGCTGGTCAGTATGAAGTTGAAATACACGGCTATCGTGTTGGTATTGTTTCGCGTTTGGGAGATTTTTTTAAAAGGGCTAAAGCACCTGTCTCTGGCCGAGCTGATTTGCAGTATAAGGGTAAAATACTTTTTTACAGTGGAACTCAGAAAGAGTTTTCTAAGCAACTTAAAAAATTTCACCTCAAAGTGAAAAAAAAGAAATTAATACCTTTAAAAGACCGTGTTCAACGTTACCAATCTTTTTTGGCGCTCCTGACGAAACTTCAAATTTTATATAAAAGTAGTTCAACTAAAAGTTTTTCAACAGGTTTTTTTGAAAAGCGTTATAATAAAAAAATTGGTCCTTTTTTAAGGGATCTTATTATCGATAATAACCGGCTTCATATTAATTTTCTTAATGCTGAGCCCTCTTCTAGTAAGCATTATGAAGACTTGATGAATTTTGGTAAAGATATTGGCGATTTGGCTGCTCGGATGGCCAAGGAAACGGTTCGTTTAAAAGAGAGAAGTTCTCTCCACCAACTAAAAAAGAAATTTCTTGGGGAAGCCAAGCAGCTGGAGCATAAGGGTGTTTCCTTGATAAGGAGACTGAAAGTTGAAATGAAAAGTTATCAAATTTTTTAGAGAGAATAAGCGAGGCTATCCTTGGCTTTGAAAAGTTCACTATTTGTAAAATGACCTTTTTGATTGATATCAATAGTTGAACCCCAGTATTGGGGATCGTGCTCAAAAATGACTTTGAGATTTTTTTCCTTGATGAAATTTAAAAAGTGGCGCTTGTCTTGAGTCGTAAGACCTGGGTTAATATCGTAACCCATAACCCAGGGAATGGGGATATGGTGAGAGGTTGGAATGAGGTCGGCAAGATAGAGGTATTGGTGATCATAGGGGTGCATGAGGTAGGGGGTGTGTCCATGGCTAACTTTAAATTTTAAGGAATGACTAGGACTCAGCTCAAAAAGAATACCCTCGTCTCCCTCGTGGAAAAAGAGCTGTCCATGATTTTGGTAATGATCCAAGATGGGATCAAAATAGTGCGGTTGGAAGCTTCCCACATCTCTCTCTGTTGGGTTGTGGGCGTAATCGTAGTGAGCTTTATGAACATGGCACCTAGCTTTTTGAAAAGTGGGAACCATTTGACCATCAATAAGTTCTCCGATACCACCGACGTGATCAAAGTGAAGGTGGCTAATAACGAGATCGGTAATTTGATCACAGCTTTTGCCCAACTTTTCTAACGCCTGGGCTAAGGGGGATTTTTCTCCTCGGACATCAAAGCGGAGATCAAATTTTTCTCCATGGTAGTCCCCAATACCAGTGTCGACTAAAACTAAATGTTCTTCGGTTTCAATCATCCATAAGCGCAAAGCTAAATCAATGCGGTTTTGTTGATCGGCAGGGGCGATTTTATTCCAAAGGGGTTTAGGAATAATCCCAAACATAGCACCTCCATCCAGACGAAATCTTGCGGGCTCGATAATTGAATATTTAGGTTGTTGAGAAAGGTTGCTATTGCTAGGCATAATGTTATCCCTCGTAAGGAAAAAAGTTAAAGGCTTTATACTCTTTTGGTTTGATTTTTCCTACAATTGAAAATTTAAACTTTACCTGTTTGGTAAAAGACCCACTAGTTTGGCCCTTGCTTGAGCAACGGGATCAATTGGGAGAAAGCGCTCGAAGGTAAGAGTAAAAAATAGTAAAAAAATCAAGTGATCATATCGCAATGCTCCTTTTAGATGGAACCCTTGACCACTATGATGGGGACAATTGAATCAGGTGCTTATTTTCATAATTTTGAGGAGTTTCTTTTATGAACGTACACGAGTACCAGGCTAAGAATCTTTTTAGGCAGTTTGATATGGCGACCCTAAAAGGGAAGACGGCAAAGACTGTTGGTGAAGCTGTTAAAGTAGCGGAGTCCTTGGGGGGAAATGTTTGGGTCGTAAAAGCTCAAATTCATGCCGGCGGACGAGGCAAGGCCGGAGGGGTAAAGCTTGCCAAATCTTTGGATGAAGTGCGCGAGCATGCTAATGATATTCTTGGCAAAACCTTAGTCACTCACCAAACGGGTCCCGAAGGTAAAAAGGTACACACTCTTCTTGTTGAAGAAGGGTGCGATATTGAGCATGAGTATTACGTTGGTTTAGTTTTGGATCGCACTGTAGGAAAGGTCACCTTTATGGTTTCGAGTGAAGGTGGTGTAGAGATTGAGAAAGTGGCGGCTGAAACTCCTGAAAAAATTATTAAAGTAGCGATAGATCCCTCGACTGGATTTTCTCCCTTTATGGGGAGAAAGCTAGCTTATGGGATTGGTTTAAAAGATAGAGAATTAGTGAATAAGGCTTCCGAGTTTTTTGCCGGCCTTTACAAACTGTACATAGAAAAAGATTGCACTATTGCTGAGATTAATCCCATGGTTCTAACTAAGGCAGGAGATATTTTGGCTTTAGATGCTAAGCTCAACTTTGATGGCAATGCTCTTTTTCGCCACCCCGAGATTGAAGAGCTTTGCGACCCTACAGAAGAGAGTGAAAAGGAAAGAGAAGCGAGTCAGCACGGGCTTTCTTATATTGAGTTAGAAGGTAATATTGGATGCCTGGTCAATGGCGCTGGTTTGGCCATGGGAACCATGGATATCATTAAGTTGCATGGTGGGGCACCAGCTAATTTTCTCGACGTTGGTGGTGGAGCGACTAAAGAAACGGTGGAGAAAGCCTTCTCTATTATTCTCCAAGATCCCAATGTTAAGGCTATTTTAGTGAATATTTTTGGGGGCATTATGAAATGTGATATTATCGCTGAGGGTATTGTTGCAGCGGCGAAGTCATTGAGTGTTAAAGTCCCCCTTGTCGTTCGGCTTGAAGGAACTAACGTGGCTCTGGGAAAAAAGATTCTCAATGAATCGGATTTAACAATTACTGCTGCTGATGATTTGGCTGATGCTGCTCAAAAGGTCGTCGCAGCCACAAAAGGGGAGGAAGTCTAATGGCTATCCTTGTCGGGCGTGACACAAAACTGATGACTATTGGCTATACAGGGAAACAGGGTACTTTTCACTCTTTGCAATCCCGCGACTATGGGACTCATTTTGTTGGAGGGGTAACACCTGGAAAGGGTGGGATCATGCATGAAGGCTTTCCCGTCTTTAATTCGGTTCAAGAAGCTAAAGCTAAAACCGAGGCTAACGCTGCTATGGTCTTTGTTCCTCCTCCCTTTGCCGCAGACTCTATTCTCGAGTGTGTCGATGCTAAAGTCCCTCTCATTGTAGCTATCACAGAGGGGATTCCCATCATTGACATGATGAAGGTTAAGGCCGTCTTAAGAGATTCCCAATCGCGTTTAATCGGGCCTAATTGCCCGGGATTGATTACACCTGGAGAGTGCAAAATTGGCATTATGCCTGGCCATATTCACATGCCGGGTAAAGTTGGAGTGATTAGTCGGTCGGGGACTTTAACTTATGAGGCTGTTTATCAGCTTACTCAGAGGGAAATAGGTCAATCCACTTGTGTGGGTATCGGAGGCGATCCTGTCAATGGGACTAATTTTATTGATATGCTCGAGTTGTTTGAAAAAGATCCCGACACTGAAGCCGTTATTATGATTGGTGAAATTGGGGGAACAGCAGAAACGGATGCTGCTCGTTGGATTCAAAAAAATATGACCAAGCCTGTAGTTTCTTTCATTGCTGGGGCTTCGGCACCTCCCGGTAAGAGAATGGGGCATGCCGGTGCCATTATTTCAGGAGGGGATGACACGGCGGAGGCTAAGTTCCAAATCTTGGAAGGATGTGGTGTGACTATTGCTCGCTCTCCTGCTGAGTTAGGGGAAAAAGTTGAACAGGTTCTTAAAAGTTAAAAATTCGTAGATTTTTTAGAGCTTTTTGAGCTCTTCTCATGAGTAGGAATAAATAGTTATATTGAGGAGAAATGAGATATGGAGAAAACATTAAGTATTATAAAACCTAACGCTATTTTAGATAATAATATTGGAAATATTATGGCCCGCTTTGAAAAAGAGGGCTTGAGGATTGCAGCAGCTAAAATGGTGTCTCTCTCCAAAGAAAAAGCTGAAGGTTTTTATATTGAGCATAAGGATCGCCCCTTTTTTGGAGAGCTGGTGACTTTCATGACATCAGCCCCCGTTGTTATTATGGTTCTCGAGGGAGAAAATGCTGTTGAAAAGAATCGAGAAATTATGGGGGCAACGAATCCCGCTGAAGCCGCCGAGGGAACTCTTCGGAAACTTTATGCCAAAAGTGTGGGGGAAAATGCCGTCCATGGGTCTGATTCTTCAGCTTCTGCAGAGAGAGAGATTAAGTATTTCTTTGACGCTAGTGAGGTCTGCGAGCGTTTTTAAGTCGCTGTTTATTCGGCGTACAGATGCCTGATATTGAGGTAATCCTATAGAAATTACAGGGATGGTTGCTGCCATTTGTGCGATGCGGTAATGTGGTGTTTGGGGCTTTTACGGCAATCTTAAGCCGTCGGCCTTCGAAAGCGACACGGAGGAACCTATGTTTCAAATTGGTGACTATGCTGTTTGTCCTGGACACGGTGTAGGCTTAGTCTGCGATATTGAAGAGCGTGACTTGGGTGAGATGAAAACTATTTTTTATAAAGTTAGAGTCATCTCAAATGGTATGACTGTTATGGTCCCGACGAATAGCTCTAGTGGTATTCGTAAGCTTGTCGATAGTGATGAGGTTGAAAATGTCTATGGTGTTCTCAATGATCACGATGTAGAAGTGGACAACTCGACTTGGAATCGGCGCTATAGAGAATATATGGCTAAGGTTAAGACTGGCTCGCTCATTGAGATCGCTGAAGTTTTAAGGGCTCTCTTTTTGTTAAAAAGAAAAAAGAATTTGAGCTTTGGTGAGAAGAAGATGCTCGATCAATGTAAAGATTTGTTGGCACAGGAAATATCAATTACTGGTGGTACTGAGCCTCAAATTGTTAAAACGAAAATAGATTCTTGTTTTGAAAAGCGAGCTTAACTGGAGACGGGTGTGCCCAAAGCTCCCGAGAGTCATGTTTTTAAATTAAAGTCAAAATTTGAACCAACCGGCGATCAACCTCGTGCTATTCGAGCTTTAATTAAGGGTTTCAAAGAAGACAAAAAAAAACAAACCTTATTAGGTGTGACGGGGTCAGGAAAAACTTTTAGTATGGCCCATGTCATCCAGAGGTTGGGTAAAAAAACTCTGATCTTGGCTCCTAATAAAACGCTGGCTGCACAACTTTACGCTGAATTTAAAGAGTTTTTTCCTGAAAATGCTGTTGAGTATTTTGTCAGTTACTATGATTATTATCAACCTGAAGCCTATGTTGCTTCGACAGATACTTATATAGAGAAAGACGCTTCTATCAATGATGAGATTGATAAGCTCAGGCATAGTGCGACTCGAAGTTTGTTAGAGAGAGATGACGTTATTGTCGTAGCCTCAGTGAGCTGTATTTATGGAATAGGAAGTCCCGATGAATATGCTCAACAAAAAGTTTCTTTATTTGTTGGTGATTGTTTGGAACGAGATGATTTTTTGAAATCTTTAGTTTCCATGCAATACGAAAGAAATGATGTCGACTTTAGCCGAGGGTGTTTTCGAGTAAGAGGGGATTTAGTAGAGGTTTTCCCTAGCTATGAAGACAGTGATGTCGTTAGAGTCGAATTTTTTGATGATGAAATCGATTCAATTGCAGTGGTTGACCCCCTTAGAGGAAAAGTCCTCTATAGCTTAAAAAAAGTGGCTATTTACCCTAAATCTCATTATGTCGTGAGTGAAGATCGTATGAAGAAGGCCATCTCCACTATAAGGTTGGAGTTGAGAGAAAGCCTTCAAATACTTGAGAGAAGGAAAAAGCTTGTAGAGAAGCAAAGGCTTGAACAAAGAACATTACTGGATTTAGAGATGCTTGAAGAGATGGGCTTTTGTTCGGGTATTGAAAATTACTCCAGGCATTTAACCGGCTCTAGTGCAGGTGAGCCCCCTCCAACATTAATAGATTTTTTCTTTAAAGACTTTCTTATGATTATTGATGAATCTCATATCACTTGTTCTCAAGTGGGGGGAATGTATCGTGGAGATCGCTCTCGTAAGATGAATTTAGTAGAACATGGATTTCGCTTGCCATCGGCATTGGATAACCGTCCTTTGCAGTTCAATGAGTTTGAAAAGAAATTAGACAACTTAATTTTTGTCTCGGCAACTCCGGGTAATTATGAGCTTGAGCAAACAAAGGGCGAATATGTTGAGCAGGTTATTCGACCTACAGGTTTACTCGACCCAATCGTGGAAGTTCGTGAAGCCAAAAGCCAAGTGGATGATATTTTAAGTGAAGCGAAAAAAGTGATTAAAAAAGGTTTTCGAGTTTTAATTACTACTTTAACTAAAAAATTAGCAGAAGAACTTACTTCTTATTTTCAATCGGTAGGTATGCGCATTCGTTATTTACACTCTGATATCAATACTCTTGAACGAATGGAAATCTTGCGAGATTTGCGACTTGGTGAATTTGATATATTGGTGGGGATTAATCTCTTAAGGGAAGGGCTTGACTTACCTGAGGTTGTCCTTGTCGGAATCCTAGATGCTGACAAAGAAGGTTTTTTGCGTTCAGAGCGCTCTTTAATACAGACTATTGGAAGGGCTGCACGAAATAGTGAGGGAAAGGTTATACTCTACGCCTATAAAGAGACATCTGCTATGCAGAGGGCGATGAGAGAGACAAAGAGGCGTCGTGAGTTGCAAGAAAAATATAACCAAGAAAATGGAGTTGTTCCAAAGACTATTGTAAAAAATATTTCTGGAGGAGTGATTGAAACTTTAAGAGGAGTCAAAGATCAATCGAAAAAGAGGCGAAAAGTTGAAAAAATGGACCTTAGTGAAGAGGCTCTCGATCAAAAAATTAAAGAACTAAAAATTGAAATGAAAGCCTTGGCTAAAGATTTAAGATTTGAAGAGGCAGTCAAAGTACGAGAGGAAATTAGAATTTTAATGGAAGCTCGAATGGCTCTCTAGAGCTTCATCCAGAAGAATATTTTTAGTAACCCTAGTTTTTACGGGCAAAGTTTTCCAGGTTTAGAAAGAAATTCGAGAAGGTCCTTGTATAATGAGGGGATGAAACACACCTTTTATCAATTGGTTTTTTTTATAGGGTTAGGATTATGTTTAATTTTTCAAGCCCACTCCTATGAAAAAGCAGATGCCTTTATTGTTAAGGTTTTGGACAAGAGAGTTAAAGTATTAAGTCCTAGTAAATGGGATCCTAAGCTTCACTTAATTGTTAAAAATGAAACATTGACCAAATTAATTGGAAAAGTAGAGACAGAGGATGGAAGACTAGTTGCTCGTGTCTCAGTTGAATCGAGAAAAAGTCAGAGCATAGAGCTCAGATTCCCTAAGTCAACTAAGCTATTTTTTGTTCCGATGATGCCTCCCTTTCAAAAAGTTCAACTTAAATTAGGTAACAAACCCTATGAGATTCCTCCGAAAGAAAAAAATTAGTAGAACAATACTAGTCATATCAGACATTCACTTGGGTGCCGGTACAATTGTAGATGGTCGTAGAAATTACCTTGAAGATTTTCATTATGATAAAGAGCTTGTCGACTTTATTGAGTATTATAGTTCCAATGAATACTTAGGGCGAGAAGTTGAGTTGATTATTAATGGAGATCTCTTTGATCTTCTGGCTGTACCTTTTGTTAAATTTTTTGATGATGAATACTGGAGTGAAGAAGCTTCTCTCGAAAAGTTAAAGATGATTGTTGAGGCTCATCCTGAAGTCATGAGGGCTTTGGCTGAGTTTATTGCTCAGAAGAAAAAGAAAATTATTTTTATTATTGGTAATCATGATGGAGAGTTTGTTCACAAGAGTTTACATAATTATTTATTGGCTCAATTTGAAGAAAAAGATCGAGTTAATTTTAAAATAATAGTAAGTCCAAATGGAGAGTACAGTCCTGTCTCAGGTGTTTTGTTGCAACATGGGCACGAGTATGAAATAGCTCATAGGTTTTATGTGGATGAATGTGTAGTTCAAGATGAGCAGGGGAAGAAGTATTTCATTCCTCCTTGGGGTTCTTATTACGTGACTAGAGTCATCAACAAATTTAAGGAAGAACGCGATCATATCAATGCTGTTAAGCCTATTAAAAAGGCCGTGATCAATGGTTTAATTTATGATACTCTTTATACGGTTCGTTTCTTGATCGCTAATACATTTTATTTTACGATGGTCAGGTTTATTAGTCTTTTTAAAGAAGGTAGATCAATTAAAGAAGTGATAATAAAAACTTTTAAGGAGCTTGAGCTTTTTCACAATTTAGAAGATTTTTGTGAAGAGATTTTTGAGCAAAGACCAGATATTGGTTGTCTCCTTGTCGGTCATACTCATGAACCCGCTTTTCGAAGTTTTGCTGATGGGAGAGTTTATATTAATACCGGAACTTGGACAGATATGCATTATCTTGACTGGGGAAAAAGCCGTCATACCCCTCAACTGACCTACGCTCAAATAGATGTACATGAAAATCGTAAGAATAAAAAGCACCCATTAGAAGGTTTAGACTTAGCTTTAAACGTATGGAAGGGTGCCAATGCTATGCCTTTTCAGGAGTTTTAAATGAAGTTTCTTTCTTTCTTTTTTGCGTTTCTTTTTTGTTCAATCATTTGGGCTCAGGCCCAGACAGTAGAGGTGGTCAAGATTAAGGGGGAGGCTTATCACGAGAGAAAGCCCCTCAAGGTCGGAAGTCATATTAAGGAAGGACAGCATGTGGAAGTCAAAAAGGGCTTTATTCAGTTTAAGTTTTCTGATGGATCAAAAATGTTGCTTAAGAACGGAAAAGCTAAGGTTGAATTGGCGAGAAAGGATAAAAATTCAATTCAATTGATAAAAGGGACCCTTTTCAAGGCAAAAAGTGGTGCCACAAAATTTAGTGTTAAAACACCTAAGGCCGTATTTGCGGTGAGGGGGACAAAGTTTTTCTTACAAGAAGAAGAGAAGAGTTCATACCTTTGTGTTTGTGAGGGTGTTGTGAGTGTGAAAAATAAACGAGGTGCGATCAATATTAGAAAAGATGAAGATATCCACGTCTACTCTGGGCAGGATTTGAAAAAGACGAAGGCCACTATCGGGATGGTGAATATGGCCTGGGATGGATTTGCTATCATGGGAATTCCACGAAGTCCCTAATTCGCAGTGGGCGCTTTCATTCAATGATTTTTTGATATTCTGACATAAGGGTGTTGAGATCGATGACCTGGTCTTGCTGATTAAGGCAAATTTCAATTTTATCTTTCTCCTCTTTTAGTCTCGCGAAATAAGGTTTACCTCCACTTTGATAACACAGTGAGAACAAAGGGCTCTGATTGGGTGTATAGATAAAATTTTCTTGAGGGAAATCAAAGCATCGCTTAGGGTTTTTGCACTGGGGTGAGTAGACTTTTTGATTTTGGATACACACTTTAAATTGTCTACCCTTAATATCTAATAGATTGTCACAAGCGAGTGTTTCAGCTATCAATATAAGTGATACGATTGGCCATCTCATAAAGGGCTTGATCAGTGACCCAAAAAGCCCCTTCTTCGAAATTACAATCAACAATTTTGGAGGTATCATAAATAGAGCATCCTTTACCCCATGAGTTGCGGATTTTGTACTGACATCTTCCATTTTTCCAGCGTCTGGCAACGATAAGGCTTTCATGGAGTCCTTTGTTTTTTGTTACATGTTTAATATTGTAGGTGAGAGAAAGAGGTTTTCCTGATTCAAGGGTGCTATTTATCGTTTTGAAATAGTCTTTAATTCTTGTTTGGGCGGTAGCCCGATACCCCCTGATTCGCTTGGAATGGGCTTTGGGTCTTTTTAAAGTTTTGACATTGAAATTAGGGATATCGACTTGTCTCCCATGACAGTGTTGACTGACTATTTCTGCAAAAGCCTTGTTGATGTTGCTCTCTTCGAGTATAGAGTAAATTTCTTCCAGATTGACCCGAAAATCTTGAGGGAGAAATTGTTGTGTGCTTGGATCTAAGCATATCGGCTCATGGTCAACTTGTCCCTGAGGGAGATCTTTTTTAATAGATTCAAGTCTTTCGATAAAATCTTTGGTGCTTTTTCGGTAATCTCCGTCAAATGGTAGGTCAGACTCTTGGCAAGCTTTTTTATTCTTAACAGCAGCATTAATGGCGTTTGCCACATATCCACCTTCGTAAATTTTTTCATCTTGAAAAAAACGACTTAACCAACGATGGGCTCTTGAGCGTTGAGGGGCGCTGTTGTGGAGTTCGCTGACTAATTGATAGGTTATTGAAGAAGGTTCAAGTTTTTTAAATTTTCCTACAAGGTATTGATTGATTTTAACTGCAAAACTTTCTTTTTCTTTTTGGTTTTTTTGGTGATTATATAATGCTGAAAGATGAATAGAGGACATTGGCGTTTTTAGTTCTGCGCTCAAAAGGTCTGCCGCTGCAAAACCATAGCACCAACCAATACTATCTTGGCTTCTTGGTCGAGTAAAATGTTCTTGGAGAGATTTATTTTTGAGATGCTCTCTTATATCAGTATTTTGACAACTATGTTGAGGAACTTGGGCCGTAAGTGATTTTCCTCTCACCGATAAGGGGAGAATGAGATTGAATAAAATCAATATTAAAGTTAGTTTTTTCATCTTTTTACTATCGTCTAAAAAATTATAGAAACTTAGAGTTGCTGGCTTATAGCCGACTTTTTTAGTTCTTCAATCACTGAAAACTTTTTGTTTTTTAGGAAATTTTTTCTTAAGAAGAAATTTCCCTATCCGATAAGTTTTTTACCAACTTGACAAAGGTCTCGTCACAAGATCAGTCAAGTTTTATACAAAATTTAAAGCGAGGTTGAGCAGTAAGCTCATTGGATCTCACGGTTAGGGGTTCAAGCCATAGGGATATGTGCCGAGAACAAGGAGGATCTTATGAGTTTACGTATTAACACGAATGTGACATCTCTTTCTGCTCAAAGAACTCTCAACAAAAACACTGAGGCCCAGGCTAGTTCACTGAACAAATTGTCTTCAGGAACAAGGATTGTTCGTTCTGCTGACGATGCTGCAGGCCTTGCTATTAGTGAGAAGTTGAGAGCCCAAATTCGTGGTTTGAACCAAGCTAACAGAAATACTAATGATGGTATTTCTTTAGTTCAAGTTGCGGAAGGGGGATTGTCTGAGATCTCTAACATTCTTATTAGAATGAGAGAGCTATCAGTTCAAGCTGCTTCTGATACAGTTGGAGATATCGAAAGAGGATTTACTGACTTAGAATACCAAAATCTAAAGCAGGAAATCCAGCGTATTTCCCAAGTTACTGAATTCAACGGTAAGAAGCTATTGGATGGCGCAGGTGACACTTACGATTTTCAAGTTGGTATCAACAATAATGAATTTGAAGATCGTATTAGTTTCAGCACTAAACTGCTTGACTCTACTGTGAATAGTTTAGGCGTTGAAGGTCTAAATGTCACAAGTAAGGAAAGTTCTCAAGGGGCACTAGGTACTTTAGACAAGGCTATTCAAAAAGTATCTGGGCAAAGAGCAGAACTTGGTGCTAAGCAAAACCGTATGATTTCTACAGCTCAAAATTTACAAGTTGCGGCTGAGAACTTAAATGCGGCCAATAGTCAAATTCGCGATACTGATTATGCTCATGAGACTGCAGTTAATGCCAAGTTCAATATTTTGAATTCTGCTGGTGTGTCTGTTCTCTCTCAAGCTAATGCTCAAGGAGCTAATGCTCTTAAGCTTATCGGTTAGTTTAAGGTTGACATCGATTTTTAAACAGAGTCCCCCGAATGGGGGTTCTGTTTTTTAATTAATCTATGAAATGTGCGAAGGCGTAAATGATTTGAGGAGAAAAAATGAAAATTTTGATGATCTGTCTCTAGTTGATTATAAGTCTAAGTATTCAAGCTGATAAAATAGATTACACTTATTGCCAAGAACTTTTTCAAGGTCCAGTAAAAATTGATGATGAAGGTAATATCACTCCTCACGCCGGAGCTAAGTATAAGTTGGATAAGAAAGGAAAAACGGAAATTTTAACTTTTAAACAAATGGCATTAGGGAGCGGTCACACCATAAAAATCACTGTGAAAAGGGATAATAGAGGGCGACTCTCTCAGGTTCAATTTGACTCTAAGTTTAACCCTTCTCAAACGAAAAGTGGCTTAGGAAGTCAAAATTTGTTTGGAGGAAGTGGTGGATTGGGGATGGGAATGCCTTTTGGCGGTGGATTGCCGATGGAGACCTCAATGGTGACCGATATTAAAATAAAGGGGGGAAAGTGCTTTCCCTATAGAACTATTTCTAAATCAAAAACGGGCAACTATACTCACACGACCTTTCACAACGAGGTTCAACTTTGCCGAGAGCTAAGACAATTTGTGAAAGATGCCCAAAAGAAAGAGGATTCTAAATTGGGGAAACTAAAAAAGTGTTATGATTCTTATCAAAAAGAAGCTCAAAAAGTTATTCGTAATCACTTGAAACGAAATAGTGATCTCTATCAACCGAAAGAAAATAAATTTATGACCGGAGGTTTTGGTTTTGCTCCACAGACTGGTGCTGGTCTTGGCACAAGGTACCTTGGAGTCCCTGGTCCTGGTGGAGGGTTTATCATGTCTTTAGATAGTATTGTCCAATCGCCTCAACTCAGCCCGGCCCAAAAAATTGAAGTATTGTCGGCTTACTGTCGACCCTTTAGTCATTCTTTAAGGTCTATGCTTCGGGATGATGACTTATTTGTAAAAGGGACTAAGGCTGGAGAGAGTGTAACACCCGGGGAGTCAACGGCAATTCAAAAGTAAAAAAATTTTAGAGTCGCTTTTTAATTATTAAAGAGTTTTTGAATATCATTTAGTAATTTAGAAAAATCTTTTATTGGCTTAATAATAATATTGTCAAAAGGGGCTGAAGAGTCTTCTTGGAGACTTTTTAGTGTTCGATTGGTTGTGATAAGCCAAATGGGAAGTTTGGGGTGTTGGCTTTTAAGTCTTAATGAGAACTCAAATCCATCGAGGCCGGGCATAACGAGATCAGTGATAATGAGTGATACAGTGGTGTCAATTGCTTGAAGGGCTTCAAATGCATCATTGAATGTGAGGACATCATAATCTTTTTCTAAAGCCATTTTAATAGCTTCTGTGACTAATGGATCATCGTCTACAACAAAAACTTTACCAATAGGACAGCTTTCAATTCTATTGCACTTGGTTCTTTTTTTTCGATCACCTCTTTCTAAAGGAAAAGTAAGTGTGATTGTTGTTCCCTCTTCTAGCCTGGATTGTATCTCAATGACACCTCTGTGAATTTCTACAGCTTCTTTGACAATGCCCATACCAAGACCTGTTCCTTCGCCGAGTTCTTTCGTTGTATAGAATGGATCAAAGATTCTCGATTTTGTTTCCTCAGTCATCCCTGGTCCATTGTCGATAATTTTAATTGTAAGGCTTTCTTCTGTGGCTTCGAGATTGATTTTGATTAACCCTCCTGTGAGCATTTTTTCTGATATAGCATCTCGGCAATTTGAAATAATATTTTGAAAAATACTTTCAAATTTACTTCTATTTCCCCATATCTTGAGGTCATCGTTAATATTGCTTTCAAGGGCGACTGATATACCCTTGGGCTTGAGAATCATTTCCATAAAACCGAGGACTTCTTTAAGAATCTTAAAGGGTGAAAACTCTTCAGTATCTTCATAGTTTCTCTCTTTGGAGTAAGCACGAATCCCATCGACGACTCTTGTCATTCGATTTGCCACAAAAGTGATTTTTTTGGTTATCTCTTGCGTTTTTTCAGATGATAAGTCTTGTTTTGAAAGTCGATAAGTGAATCCTTTAAGAGCAGTTAAAGGGTTGTTTAACTCATGGGCAATTCCTGAGGTTAAAAGCCCTAGACTAGCTAATTTTGATGAATGTAATATTTTTTCTTTAAGTTCAGCATTTTTCTTTTCAAACATTTTTCTAAAGTAAGAGTTGGTTATAACTCTTTTGATTCCCTTTAAACTAATTTGCTCTAAATCGATAGCATCACTAAACCCTAGGCGGATTAAATCAGCTTCTTGATCGAGTGTTATATTTTTACCTACTACAACCTTAATGTCGGGATCAAAATAAGGTTTGGGTGGGTATTTATCTATCAATTGATAGATCTCTATTAGCTCAACTAAATGAATAGGAAGTTTTTGAGGTTCGTCTTCTAGAGAGTAAAGGTTTAAAGAAAGTTCTTTTTGGTTTCCAAGTATTTTATAAAAAGCTTGCTCAAGTTCTTGGTTCAAACCACTGATAAAACTAATTTCAATGTCTCGCTTTAAATGGTTTTTCATTTTTTGGCGTGAATTGTTACCTATTAATTTTCAGTACGGTTAAAAAAATAAGTTCTACCAGGCTTTGAGTTTATCATTTAATTTGAGGTTTATGGAAAATATCTAGCTAGGCAAAATGATGGGTTAAAAATCTTTAATTTACTCTACCAAAAGGAGCTGCAATGAAGTATTTCAAGGCTTTGATAAGAGGGAATGGACTCGCTCACCAACGATATTATTGTCGGCTAAAAAGTGGGCATAATGCAAATGAAGACACTTAACATGAGCGAAATTGCGAATGCCACCAATTCCTGTATCCCTTAATATTTTCAATTTGCTCTCAGGTAATTTTTTCCATTCGCTATAGAGTTCTTTGAGTAAAGACATCCTCATACTTTGATAACGTTGATGGTCTTCTTTAAGTTTTTCAATAAATTTTTTATCTTTTTCCCATTGATTAATAAGACCTTTTTTTTCTAAATGAGAAATTTTTTTTTTAAGTTTTGGGCAGGTTAACCAATAAAGGGTGGGAAAAGGGATTTCATTGGTTAGTGGGCTGACTTTAATAACAGTGGGTTGACCTGATTTTTCTCGGGCGATGACTTCTAAGGCACCAGTGGGTGTGCGCCCTAGTTGTTCGGTAATGATACTGAGGTCTCTTGGCTCCACTTTCAGTCTTATGCCTTACTACTAAAGTGGAGTCAAGATAGGTTTATTGGGAAATTGTTATAGATTGGGCTTGCCAGCAAGAGATGTTGTGCTAGAAGAGACTATGAAAAATTTTATTTGCTTTGCGTCTTTTTTGATTTGCTCTTGGACTTGGACGGCCCCTCAGAAAATTGATGGCCTCTACGTCAATACTTTTGGAAATCGCTCTGATCAGCCGATTGTTTTTATTCATGGAGGACCTGGTTTTAATAGTTATGATTTTGAGCTTACGACGGCATCGGCTTTAGCATCAGAGGGTTTTTACGTTGTCGTTTATGACCAGCGAGGTCAGGGGCGGAGTGAAAAAGCTGAGGAAAGCGATTTTAATTATCAGACTTACGCCAATGATTTAAAGAGTTTGATTAGTCGATTGAACCTTTCATCGCCTATTCTCTTGGCTCATTCTCACGGAGGGGCTATTGCAGCCAAATTTGATCAAATTTATCCTGGTGTGGCTCAATCGATAGGCTTGCTCAGTGCTCCTCTCAATTTTTGGGGCACAATGAAAAGCTTGGTGGATAATTGTTCCCGTCGCTATTTTGAAAACGGCCGTGAAGAGGCGATGAAGGAGTTGACCTATTTGTACTATCAATTATTTTTGAATCCCTTTCCCGATCTGAATAAGAGGCCTTTTGTCGTTTCTGGTTTGTTTGGGCACGGAATTCAATGTGGGCTTTACAGAACTTCTGTTTCAACACCTGACCAGGTTAGGTTGAGAAAACTCCTGGCTGATAACCCAATAAAAGGACCTTTAAATGGTCTTTGGACGGCCATGCCTGCCTTTTTAAAGAATGAAAACTACATCAAAGGCAATTATGTCAATTATGTTTTCTCACAGAAAGGTCGCTATTTTGCCATTTATGGAGACGAAGATGGCCTTTTTACTCCGATAGAGTTAGCCGTTATCAAGCACAGTATTCAAGATAGTGAAGGGAGAAGTTCTTTTCGTCTGCTTAAAGGGGCCTCTCACTCTATTTTTATTGATCAACAAAAAAAATTCATTCAAGCCGTTAAGGATTTTACTGAGTAGTCTTACTCTCTCATCTAGTGTTAGAATCATAGAAAAATCTTGTATTTTTATATGAGAAACTCTTTAAGCATGGAGTGCAAAGGAGAAAGAGATGAAAAAGTTGTTTTTGGCTTTCGTTTTAGCAGGCACGATGTTGGGGACCGGCTGTTCTCACTGGGGTTGTGATCACTCAAAGGGAAAAGCAGGTTGCAGTAAAAGTCGAAAGAAAAAGTGTTGCAAGTCAAAAAAATGTAGCAAGCAATGCAAGATGAAGAAGAAAAGAAGAAAAAAAGCGAAAAATTGACTATCTAGTCGACCTTATTGACCTTAATTTTTTGAGACTTAAGAAGTTGGGTGAAGGCGCCATCGCCTTCTATTAGGGTGTGACTGAAGGTTCCGTCGTAAATTGATCCAACTCCGCACATCGGGCTTTGGCTTTTGAGGTAAGCCTCTTGGCAGTTGTTTTCGAGGGCTAACTCAAGTGCTCTTTTGGCTCCCTCCCGATAGTTAAGGGTGACATCATCGCCGTGAGTGGTGAGAAATTTCCCTTGAAAGTTTTCAGCTGGTGCTCGAGGGGTGGGAAGATTCCCTAATTCCTCAGGGCAAACTGGGAGGGCCCTACCTTCCTGAACCATTTTTTGGATAAAATCTCGAGCTTGATGGTTTCCATCGTAGCGGCAGGGAATTCCCGCTAAACAGGCACTCACCAAGATTTTAGCTTTTTCACGAGTCATATTTTTCTTTTAGCAACGGCGGACGCTAACGGCAATGCCCTGACCGACTCCAATACACATAGTGGCTAGGCCTTCTTTGAGGGAGGAGTTCTTTTTCATAATGTGGGTTAATGTAGTGAGAATTCTCGCTCCTGAGCAGCCTAGTGGGTGTCCAAGGGCAATGGCTCCGCCGTTGAGGTTGACTTTGCTCGGGTCGATTTGAAGCTCTTGTAGGCAGCCTAATGATTGGGCGGCAAAAGCTTCGTTGAGTTCGATAGCATCAAAGTCGCTTATTTTTTTACCGTACTTATGACATAAAATTTTAACGGCTTCGACTGGACCAAGTCCCATCACATTGGGGTGAACTCCCCTCACTCCAAAGCCTGTGATTTCAAGAAGGGGAGTGAGGTTGTGCTTTTTTAAAAATTGTTCAGAAACGACGGCCACCATAGCAGCACCGTCGTTCATGCTCGAAGCATTGCCTGCGGTGACACTTCCCCCCTGGCGGAAGACTGGTTTTAGTTTTCCTAATTTTTCAAGGTTTGTATCAGAGCGGGGTCCTTCGTCTCTTTCAACCGAGTACTCTCTTTTTCTCAGGGAAACCTTAACCGGGAGTACTTCTTCGTTAAAAGCTCCCGACTCCCAAGCTTGGATGGCTTTTTGATGGCTTTGCAGGGCAAACTCATCTTGTTCGTCACGGGAGATTTTAAGTTGTTCGGCGACGTTTTCCGCTGTTTCTCCCATCGAGTAGAGGGGAAACATTTTTTGCATTTTGGGGTTGGGGAAGCGCCAGCCAAAGGTGCTATCGTACATTTGAGAGTCTCGACCAAAGGCCGTTGTTGCTTTGGATACAACTAAAGGGCCACGGGTCATGCTCTCGGCTCCTCCCACGAGAACGCATTCGGCTAAATTTAAACTAATTCTCCCACAGGCGTCGACGACGGCGTCGAGGGAGGAACCACAGAGGCGGTTGATGGTGGTGCCGGGAACTTCAAAGGGAACTCCGGCCAGGACTGCGGCCATCCGACCGAGATTGCGGTTGTCTTCCCCGGCTTGATTGGCACATCCTACGACGACATCGTCTATTTCTTTAGGGTCGAAATTTTGTGTTTTGAGAAAGTCTTCAAACAAGAGGGCCATGAGGTCATCGACACGGACGGGGGCTAAATCTCCCCCTATCTTTCCAATCGGAGTTCTTTTGGCGTGAATGAGGTAGGCTGCTTTCATAGACAAATCCTTTTAAGGGCAAGGGGGCTTCAAAGACTCCCGTCTTAGAGAGGGACTTACTCGGTAGCGGGGGTTACCCGTCACTGCTAATAATTCATCGAGGAGTTTGACGATGGGTCTGGCTCCAATCCTTTTTTTCCAATCGACAGGTCCTAAGGGATAGTTGACGCCAAATTTCATGGCGGTATCGAGAGCTTCGGGGGAAGCCAATTGGTCGTCTAGGGCCAAATAGGCTTCATTGATAATCATACTGATCACTCTTGGGTAGATGAAACCTATTCCCGGGCTGCGCACTAGGTGAACGGAGTGGGCGAGGCTTTCAAAAAAAGAGTCAATGCTGGCTTGGTGCTCTTTTGTTTTGAGGAAGAGTTCAATTTTTTTAGTGGGAGAAAAAAAAGCTCCAGTATGCAACCCAATAGCTTGGGGAAGACTATCGAGCAAGGCCTCTCCCCATAGGTGGCTGCCTTCTAAAAGCATAAGGAGATCGAAGTCCTGAGACAATTGATGGGCCCATTGTTGTTTTTCATCGCGGTCTTTTAGAGTGAACTCTAAGAGAAGGCTCTTTGGTGTTAGAGATGATTGGTGAAGTTGCTGGTGAAGATCTGGGCTATTGGCTTCAAAGAGGGGCTGCTTTGATTGTTTTAAAAGGGGATAAAGAGGATGATCCTGAGAAGCTACAATAATGAGAGAATTAGGAGGATTCATAAAAACCTCCTTTTGTTTTGCGCCCCAGCCTGCCTGACTCAACCATTTGCCTTTGCAAAGGATGAGGGGCAAAGCGGGGATCGTAGTAAAAGGCCTCCCAGACTGATTGAGTCACCGAGTAGTTGATATCGATTCCAATCAGATCCATCAGTTCAAAAGGTCCCATGGGAAACCCTCCCACCTGTCGGAGTGTTTCGTCTGTCTCTTGGATTAAGTTCTGGTCGTAATGGTTCACGAGGCGAAGGGATTCACCGTAAAAATTGCGAGCGATGCGATTGACGATAAAACCTGGACCGTCTGTGCAGAGGGCTGGTTTTTTACCCTTTTTTTCAAACCACTTATGGAGTTGGTGAGTGAGTTCGGAGGAAGTCCAGTGCCCTTGGATAATTTCCACTAATTTCATGATGGGGGCGGGGTTGAAAAAATGTAGCCCTAAAAAGCGCTCTCTTCGAGAGGGGGAGAGCTTTTTTCCCATAGAATTGATGGGGATAGAGCTTGTATTGGAGGCAAAGAGAGTTTTTTCTTTAAAGTGAGCGTCTAATTTTTGAAAAACTTCATTTTTGATTTTGGGGTTTTCAACGATGGCTTCAATAAGCAGATCGCAGTCTTGGCGGTAGTTGGGGATTTCATTGAGAAGATCGACAATTCTCAGGGAAGATTTGAATTGGAGAACTTGATCTTGGCTAAATTTGCCTTTGGCCTGCAGTTTGTCCCAAGACTGATGAATTTGTTGTTGGGCTTGAGTGGCTGCTGCTGGGAGGGCATCGCCTAATTCGACTTCAGCCCCGGCTTGGGCAAACCACTGGGCAATTCCGCGCCCCATAGTGCCTGCCCCGAGAATAGCAACGCGGTTGAGGTTGATCCCTAAACTCATTTCGAATTGGCCCCTATTGTTTCAAATAATCTTCTTCTTTCCAGTTGGGAAGGACGAGACCACATTCTTCGCAAAGTTTTTCAATTTCGGCGACGAAAATGTCGCGAATTTCCTTGTTTGTGCGCTTTTTAAGGCCAAGCTTAACATAGATCTGATTGGCTCCTCCGATGGTTTTACCAAAGACGTTCATTACTCTGGGCCACCATAGGTTGAGTCTTTCTTGAAGAAATTTAAGCTGTTCGGGATCTTTAGAGAGTTTTTTCACCCATGTATCGCCATGGGTAAGGTGCATGACTTCTTCCTTGTAGATACCTTCAATTCCTTTTTTCCAAGGAAGATAAGAGCTATGCAAGGTATCCTCTAGTTGATGTCCAGCTGCTCGGTCCATCAAAAAGTTGAAAAGAATAAAGTCTGTCCAATACCTGATATTATAGTAGAAGATATTGACTCGAAAATCGTCTTTGACCCTTTTAAAACCGATATTGATTTCGTCTTCTTCCAGTTTGTAGCCGAGGTCGACTTTTTCAATATGAGCTTCAGGGTCTTCCCCTAAATCGCGTAACATCTTGTAGATGACGGAAGCGTGACGCATTTCATCTTTTACGATTTGGGCAACCAGGACTTTTTCTTTGACGTCAGGAGCTTTTTCAATCCAAGGCATGTAACCTAAGGCTCCCGAATATTCGGAATCGCCTTGCATCCACAAAAGGTTGAGGAGATGCTTTTTGTAGGTTGGGGGGAGTGGGCTGCTTTTATCAAAAGTGCGTCCCTTGGCAATTTCATCAAAGAGTTTTAGGTCTTCCTTAGTGTATTCTACTGCAGCCATTATTTTCCTCCGTACGGTCTCAATGCTATTTTCCCTTTCTCATATACAGCTAAACTGTTTTAAAATTCAAGGCCGTAGCTGTTAAGACTGCATCTCTCTCGGTCGCTGGTTGTCTCCGACGGCCAAAACCTGATTGGTTTTGGTATATCAGTTTTTTTGGGCTTTTTCTTCATTAAAATGCCCTGCTGTGGACTTAATTACTGAGAGGGCTAAGATCCTTGAAACTGAGGGGGCCTTTTTGCAAAAAAGGCCTTAAGGCCCTCTTGGTAGTCTCGAGAGCTTCCCAGAAAGCGTTGGGTTTGGGTTTCTCGTTGCATACTGGTGGAGAAAGAGGCTTCCAGGGCCGTTTGGAGGTTTTTCTTGATGAGCTCGAGGCTGAGGGGCGCCATCTGGTTTAGCTTTTCGGCCATGCGCTTGGCCTCCTCTAAAAAATCCTCAGAGATTTGATTAATAAGGCCGGCCTTGTGGAGGTCCTCTGAAAAAAGGGGTTGGTTCCAGAGAAAGAATTCCAAGGTTTTTTGATAACCCAAAGCGCGGGTGAAAGTGAAGCTGGAACCGGCATCGGGAGCCAGACCCAACTGGCTGAAGCCGCTGACGAACTTGACCTCCGGTTTAGCGACGATAAGATCACAGGCCAAGGCGATTGAGAGACCGGCTCCGGCACAAACGCCGTTAATGGCAGCGATAACTAATTGAGGGCTTTGGCGAACTGCGTTAACGAGAGGGTTCCATTCGGTTTCTAGAGTGTGCCCTAGGTCGACAGCGCTTTCTCCCCCTTGAACTGTTCGGTCGTTGAGATCTTGACCTGAGCTGAAGGCCTTACCTCGACTGGTGAGAATGAGAGAACGAATTTTATCGCTCTTATTGGCTTCCTTGATGGCCTTAATTATTTCTAGTTTAGCGTCTTTGTTGAGAGCGCCGTAAACTTCGGGTCGATTGATGGTGATCATTTGAGTTAAGCCGATAATTTCGACTTCGAGATACTGATAAGACATATTTACTTTCCTTGATAGTCGGGTTTTCGTTTTTCGAGAAAGGCGCGCATGCCCTCTTTTTGGTCTTGGCTGGCAAAGCTCAGGTAAAAGTTGCGTCTTTCAAAATGAAGCCCCTCGCTAAGGGAGGTTTCAAAGCTTTTATTTAAGCTCTCTTTGATGAGACGGATGGCGACAGAGGAGTGTTGAGAGATTTTTTTAGCGGTTTCGAAAGCCTCTTGAAGAAGGGCTTGAGCGGGAACTACTTTGGCGACTAGACCCCAGTCGTAAGCTTGCTGGGCGCTAAATCGCTCTCCGGTTAAGCAATAGTACATGGCTTTGGACTTTCCTAGGGCACGGGTAAGCCGTTGAGTGCCCCCAGCACCGGGCATAATACCAACACCAATTTCAGGTTGAGCAAATTGAGCGTTGTCGGAAGCTATGGTGATATCGCAACTCATCGCCAATTCGTGGCCACCTCCCAGGCACAGGCCATCGACGGCAGCGATGATGGGAAAAGGGATTTCTCGAAAGCGTTTCCAAAGGCTTTCGCGTTGATCTCTCCACTGAGTAATGGCATCGAGTTCCACCATTTGCTTAAGGTCGGCTCCGGCGCTAAAGGAGCGCCGATGGCCGGTGAGAATAGCTACTGGGCCGTGTTGTTGGGAGGCTTGGCTTTCCAAGTTTTCAACTAGCTGTTTGAGCATCTCTGTGTCTAGGGCATTGAGAACTTTGGGGCGATTCAAAGTGATAAGATTAATATGAGGATGGCCTCGATAGGTGTTTTGAACAATGATATTTTCCAAGCTGACTAACCCCGTTGAATGACGATAGTATTTTTATACCAATTTCTGGTATTACTCAAAAAAAAGTGGCCCTACAAGTCGCGTGGGGGTAAAACCATCAAGATGGGCAGGGGAGGATAAAGTGAGTGGACAAAATTATCTGGGTTTAAGAGGTATTGAATTTGTAGAGTTTGCTTCTCCTGACCCGGATTCTCTCCACAAACTTCTTTTGGAGTTTGGATTTTCTCGGGTGGCCCGTCACCAATCTAAAAAAATCGATTATTATAAGCAAAATGCTATCCACCTCTTTCTCAATCGAGACGAAGAGAGTTTTGGAGGAAACTTTAGCCAGCTTCATGGACCTAGCATTTGCTCAATGGGCTGGAAAATGGACTCTGCTGGGGGGGCTCTTGAGAAAGCTGTTGAGCGGGGGGCTCGGCAGGCTAAGGGAGATTACCAGCGCTTGGGAAAAGATCTTCCCTGTATCTATGGTATTGGCGATAGCCTCATTTATTTTATCGACAACTTCGAAAACCCTGAGCGCTACCAGCAAATGGGTTTTGTCGCTCTTGAAAATCCTGACCTGGTCGAAGATAAAGGCTTTGTGGCCATCGACCATCTGACCAATAATGTCTGCCAGGGTGAAATGGCTAAATGGTGTCAATTTTATAAAGAGATCTTTGGTTTTTCAGAAGTTCGCTATTTTGACATCCGAGGAGTAAAGACAGGGCTGACTTCTTTTGCTCTCCAAAGTCCAGACCGCTCTTTTTCCATTCCAATTAATGAGGGGACTGAAGCCAAGTCGCAAATCAATGAGTATTTAGAAGAGTATAAAGGTCCAGGCGTTCAACACTTGGCTTTTATCACTCACGATATTTGTCACTCTTTGAGAAAACTAGCGAACACTTCTATTGAGACGTTAGATATTGATGATGAATACTACCGTGAAGTTTTTGATCGCGTTCCCAATGTCACAGAGGACCCCAAGGAATTGCAAAATTTGCAAATACTGGTCGATGGAGATGAGCAGGGATACCTTCTGCAGATTTTTACTCGCAATATTATTGGTCCTATTTTCATTGAAATTATCCAGAGAAAAAATCACTTTGCTTTTGGCGAAGGGAATTTTGGAGCACTTTTTCGCAGTATTGAGAGGGATCAGCAAAAGCGTGGCTATCTCGAGTAGCCAATGGTTTCTTCCCATTTGATTGGGATATGAAGGCTTTCTTGACTAAGGCCCTTTTTCAAATTATCTACCAGTAAACCATTTTGGAGGAATACCATGATTAAAATTATTATTGCACTACTCGTTTCGACGCTGGCTTTTGCGGGCCCCTATGATGAAGCTGAAAAGCGTGCCAAGGAACACTTGGATGTTGAATACGTAAAATTAGAGAAAGAGTCTGAAAAGTCCTATTTCTTTTTGACAAACTTAGAATTTACTGACGATGAGTCGGCAGATGAGTTTCCTTGCTACCGTGGTGTTGTCGTTGATAAAGAGACCCTTCAAGTGGTCGACCCTTTGTTGGACCTAGAGATTGTGATTTCTTTTCCTTATTCAGATACAAGAGTTGATGGATTCATTGTCGTTAATTGCGCTGATTGAGCGAAATAGGTGATCGATGACCGATCGGATTGAGATTCTCAATGGCAATGAGCTCATCATCCAGGGTGGCTTAGAGGCTGGTTTTTCTCTCTATACGGGCTATCCTGGAAGCCCACTAGCTGACTATTTTAATATCCTCTACCAACGCAAAAAAGAGCTTCAGGAAAAGGGTATTAAAGTGGTCATCGCCAATAGCGAAGCCAACGCTGCGGCGATGGCCAGTGGGGCGAAACAGGCGGGAAGGGACTGCTTGGTGGCGATGAAATCCATGGGTTTGCATGTGGCGAGTGACGCCCTTAGTGTGGGTAATTTCGCTGATCCCGGAGAGTCCTCTCGGGATCCAAACACTGGAGAGGTACTTAAACCAGGGGTAGTGATAGCGGTGGGAGATGATCCCTGGTCGATATCGACGAGTACCCCCGCCGACAGTCGCTATCTTTTTAAGCACCTGCACATCCCTTTTTTAGAGCCATCAACCCCTCAAGAGTTAAAAGACTGGATCGGCAAGGCCCTCACCATTTCCCGTCGAAGCTCCGTTTATCAAGGAGTCCTTTTGACGACTTTCATGGCTGAAGGGGGAGGGCGTGTCGAGTTGGGAGAAGAGGCTTTTGTCTCTCGTGATAAAGTGGATATCGATCCCTCAGAGTTTGACCTCTCTAAGCTAGTAATGGTTCCCCCTAACTCTCTCAAAGCCGATGTGGCAATGGTTAACCAACGCTTTCCTAAAGTAAAAGAGATTCTCAAGGAATTGAATCTCGATAGTCAGTTTGGCCAAGCTGATGGCGAGGTAGGAGTCATTAGCTCGGGTGTCATCTTTGAAACAGTGAAACAAGTGATGGAGGAAGCTGACTATCTGGAAAGTCTTTCTCTCTACAAGGTGGCTTGCTCTTTTCCCCTGGTCGATGAACTTCTTTTGCCCTGGTTAGAGGGGAAGAAAGTTTTGATTGTGATAGAGGAAAAGAGGGGATTTCTTGAAACAGAGATTAAAGAGCTCTGTCAGCGTCACCATCTCTCTCTTAAGATATGGGGAAAACAATTTGAAAAGAAAAAAGACGAATGGGTAGAAGGTTTTCCGGCTTACGGTGGTCTTAATTTTGAATTGGTGAGAGATAAGCTAGCATTGGGGCTTGAAATACTAGGATTGACTCCTAACCCTTCTCTTTGCTTTGACTTCCCCCAATGGGAAAATCCCCTGCCCCGCCGCCTGCCTACTTTTTGTCCGGGATGCCCTCACCGCGAAACCTTAAGCCTACTCAAAGATCTCAGAAAAACGCTAAAAGAGAAAAAGGTGGATCTGATTTCTCACGGAGACGTTGGTTGCTACTCTTTAAGCTTTTTGCCGCCTTTCAAAGAAATGCACAATCTTTCTGCGATGGGACAGGGAGGGGCTTTAGGGGCAGGGATGGATCTTTTTACCAACAACCCCAGCGTCGTTTTGATGGGGGACAGTACCTTTTTCCATAGTGGTATGACAGACATCTCTAACTCTGTGCAAATGGACCATAATATTACCTATATTTTGCTGGATAACGATAATACCGCCATGACCGGGCATCAAATGACTCCCTCCACGGGAGAAAATGTGGAGGGGAGAAAAAGACCAGAGCAGGATATGCTCAGGGCGGTTCAGGCGCTTGGTGTAGAAACTGTTATTGAAGTTGATCCTAGCGATCGCTATTTTTACCAAAACGTTTTGCAAGATTTTATTGAAAGGCCTGGGGTTAAAGTTATCGTCTCCGATAAAGAATGTGCTTTGACTTTCCACGGTCGCCAGAAGGCTCACGAGAGAAAGCTTTTTTCTACTGGAAGTGTCGCTCCTAAAAAAACTTTTTATCAAATCAATACCGATAGTTGTGAAGATTGTAGAGTTTGTGTGGAATCGACTGGGTGTCCTGGCTTAACTCAGGTTTTTGATGCCTACGGAAGTAAGGTTGCGATTGATCCCCAAATCTGTGTGGGGGATAGTTATTGCACCAAGATTAAAGCTTGTCCTTCTTTTGAAAAAGTGGATGTTTTCCACTTCCATCCCACCAAGTGGAAAAAACAAGAAGATTTTAGTTTTGATATAGAGGAGCTTTCTCTTCCCGTCGCCTGCAAAACATTTGAAGATATTGCTAAAGGGGAAAGCTTTCGAGTTGTCGTCACTGGTGTTGGAGGATCAGGGGTGACCACAATTTCTCGGGTTTTAGCCGAAGCGGCCCGAGAGATGGGAGGACGAGAGGATCTCGATTTTAAATTTGTCGATCAAAAAGGTCTTGCTCAACGCAATGGCAATGTGACTGGACACTTGGCCATTTATGCCAAAGGCAAGAGCTATGGTGCGGTTACCCCGCGCGGTACAGCGGATCTTCTTTTAAGCCCTGACTTACTCGATGGCTCTCAACATATTGGCTTTGTCGGTAAGCAGGGGCTGGCCCTTCTCGATGAAAAATTTCAGGTTCCTTTGAGCCTTTTGTTGGATCGAGGAGAACTGGCCGAACCCATTAGTGAAGAGGAGCTAAAGCAAAAGTTTAAGAACCTCCTAGGTGAGAAGGGGCATACTTTTTCTTTTAAAGAGATCAGCGGGAAGGCTTTAGGGCGCTCTGTGTACGCTTCAGCGATGCTGTTGGGGACTGCTTTTCAATCGGGAAAATTGCCTTTTGCCCTTCAAGATATGCACTGTGCTTTTCAAAAGACAATGAAAGCAGAGGAGCTGGATAATAATTGGTTGGCTTTTGAGCTAGGAAGAAAAATTTGGCTTGAAAAGGAGGCGGGTAAAGTTGGGGAATTCCTTCAGTCCTTAGGAGGAGAGGGGTTTGTTGATACTCTTAAGCTTTTTGAGCAATCCATTGAGGAGAGTCTTCTACCCTGGCAAAATAAAAAAACTGTCCTCAAGTTTTATCAAAATAATTTGAAGCGTTTGGTTCAATATTTTCCAGAAATAAAAAAATTGCACCTCGCACAATACCTTCACGATCTTTATATTTTTGACCGAGGAAGGAAGTCTGAAGAATTTTTAATCAAGGCCGGAGAAGTGGCTCAGCTTTATTCGAGACCCGACCTCAAGGCGATGGCCTTGCGGACGTTAGCCAAAACTTTTTTTATTAAAGACGAAATTTTTATCTCCCATATGATGATCTCTCCCATGAAAAGACACAGAGACCGCCAACTTTACGGAGGGTGGGGGAGTACTTATTGGCTTTCTTATATCAATCGTCCAAGTTTTGATATTATGGGAATGAAACTTGAATTTGATCTTCATCCAAAAACTTGGATGCTTAAGATGATGCGCCATATGCGCCTTTTGAGATGGGTGCTTTCTCGTTGGCACGACCGAGAAAAAAAGATGGCGTTGCAGATTCGTCGTGAGCTCACTGGAGATCTAATTAAAAGAGAAGATTTGGAAAAACGCCAGAGATTGAAAGAACTTGAAAATATCAAAGGGTATCGGGAAGTTCGCTATCAACGGGCAGAGGTCACTCTTTGAAGGGCCTTTTCGTCCTCGTTTGCCTCGGATGGTGCTTCGGCACTTGGAGCGTCGTCGCTAATCCCAATTTAAAAAAGCTCTCTCACCTTTCCCAAAAAATGATTGCTGGGATTAAGAAGGCTAAAAGTTGTCATCTTGTTTTTGATTCCTCCTCGCAGAAAATTCGCTTTTGTACCGGGATGCAATTGAGTTCTAGCGATCTCAGAGATTTTAAAGAGTGGAACTTGACCCAGTGTAAAGAACAGATGAGGCGCCAAGGTTTTAAAATTTTTGTTGAAACCAGACCGTCTGGTTTAGCACTTAAAAGCTACCGCCATTTTTTGGCTTCCTCTAAAAAGGTCGAAGTTAATTACCGTCAAGCGGTGGTTTTATTGAAGCGAAGAGCTGCTCGAGAGGATTGTTTGCGAGGCATTTTGGGGCTCTATCAAAGAGCGCGATCAACGGAGAGTGTGCTTTCTCCGGCACAGAGAAAGCAATGGGAAACCACCTTTTTGACCCTTTTAGAAGAGCAAGCGGCATTGGTGGAAAATTGGGAGAGAAAAAAGAAAGTTAGAGAGGCCAAGGAGTTGGCGAAAAAGGTCAAAACTTTTATTACCCTGCTAGCAGAGTGGCAAAAATTGGGGTCTTGGTTGGAGAAAAAGGAAGTGGAAGAGTTTTTCTACCGCTTTGGAAAAAAAGTTAAGGCCAATCAATTGAGCTATGAAATGGCTTTGAATCACCTTTTGACCTTAAAAGACTATTTGGCTTGGCCTTTAAGGGAAGTTGTGCTCGTCGATGCTCGCCGGCTGCTCGATCAAAAGTACAAGGTTATTCCTGCGACTCTTAAGGCCCCTGCAAGTTTAGAAAAATTAAAAGAGCGAGAAGCGGACTTAGAAACTCAGCTTCGCTCGAAGAAAATAGGTACTGGTCAGTTTGAAAAAAAAGTCATTGGTTTGCGCAAGGCCTATTGGCGTGGAGAGTTGGGAAAGGCCCGTTTGAGAGGCGCTTCATGGCAGGAGCTTTTTCGTTTGAAAGGGAAACTGCGCCAATATGATTCGCAGATTCCTGTTCGCTTTTTTTTCTCTCAAAAACCAAACACTTTTCTTTTCAAAGGAGAGAAAGACTTTTTAAAAATCTCTTCTCCCTGGGGAAAAATGGTGATCGACCTTGGAGCGATGGATAGTGTTTTGTCCTTAGGGATTGCTACCCAGTTGAAAAGTACCCATTTCTCTTTCTTGGGAGAAACGATCTACCGAGACAGCCTAGGGCGGTCTTTTGAGGTTCCTAAAGTTCAATACAAGCAAAAGATCAAGTTGGGGGGAGGGGAGCTTTCTCATCTCTCTTTTCTGGTCAAAGACCTTAAAGAATTGGAAGGGGCAAAAGTGGTGGGGATTTTAGGGCTGAGCTTTTTTCAAAATCAAAAGTGGCGGCTCAATTGGAAAAAGGGAACGTTAGAACTTCTCGATAAAAAATCGAGAGTCACCCCGCCTTTTTTTCAACTCAATAGCGATTTTGAAGGGCAGGTGCGGGCCGTTGAGTGGACCTGCTCCAATGGTCTGGGGATTCGCTTGGATACAGGTTCTCAAGTTTGGGGAGACTTGGGAAGGTTCTATGTTCCCGATGGCGTTTACGCGCAACTCTCGAGGGGAGAGAGTATCCCTTGTGGAAGCCTCAAATTACAAGGTCAGTGGCAACGTGAACTCTCTAACAATGTTCTTTTTGACCGAGGGGTTGGTTTAAACTTGGGTCTTCCCTGGTTGAGGCAATTTGAAGGGCTCGAGCTCGATCTCGTTGAAGGAAGGCTGAAACTCTTTTAGGATGGAGAGGAGATTGGGAGACGATGATGCGTGAAGCGGTTTCCGTTATTTTTAAGGCCGAGGGAAAGATTTTTTCTATCCATCGCCAAGACTACCTCAGTGCTTTTCCCGGCTACACGGCCTTTCCGGGGGGTAAGGTTGATCCTCAAGACCAGCAGGGGCCCTTTTCCTGCCGTGGCGATCTTCCATCTGCTTGGCAAGGTTTTGATTTTCCCTTAATAAATGCTTGCCTTCGTGAGGTGAAAGAAGAACTTGATGTTGACCTCGTCGAGCTTTTAAACGAAGGAGCTCTCACGAGCACTTATGCTATTGGTTTGGCCATCACTCCTCCCTTTAATCCCTATCGCTTTAAAACCCACTTTTTTGTCTTTGAGCTCAAAGAATTATTAGAGTTTGACTTTGATAGAGGAGAGGTTCAAGCGGCTAGTTGGGGGAAACCTCAAGAGTTGTGGAGAGCTTATAAACGTGGGGAGATTTTAGCTGTTCCCCCCACTATCGCCTTGATTAAATCGTTCTGTGAAGATATCGACCGTCGCGACTTTCTCGATTTAAATTTGTTCTACGACTCCCAGTTGGAAGTTCCCATGATTGAACCCCTTTGTGGAGTTTGGCAATTTCTCCCCCTCAGCCATACTTTTCCCCCGGCCGAGAGGACCAATAGCTTTTTGATGGGCGATGAATCTTCTCGAAAAGTTTTGATTGATCCCGCTCCTAGGGATCGAGAGGAGTACCAAAAATTTCTTGCTTCCCTAAAAAAACTCAAAATGGAAGTCGACTTGATTTTTTTAACTCATCACCATTGGGATCACCATGAGATGGCCCCTCTTATGGCGCGAGAGTTTGATGTACCCCTGGGCATGAGTGAAGATACGTGCCAGAGAATCGAGAGCAAATGGGGGAAAAACTACTTGGCCGATATTTCCATCGAAACTTTTAAAGAAGGGGATGTCCTCACCATGAGTCTCGGGCAAAAAGTTAAAGTTTACTCAATTCCTGGTCACGATGAAGGTCAGCTCGCTTTAGCTCCCCAATCTCTCAATTGGTTTTTGGCGGGAGACTTGATTCAAACGGTAGGGACAGTCGTCATTGGAGGAAAGGAGGGAGATATGGCCAAATACTTCTCGAGTCTCAGACGAGTGATCGATCTTAAGCCTCGTTTTGTGATTCCCAGCCATGGAGTTATTATGGGGGGGACCCATCAGCTAGAAGCGACGTTAAAGCACCGCCTTCACCGGGAAGAGCAAATTAAAGAGCTTCTTGGGGAGGGAAAAGACAAAGAAGAGATTTTTTCTATTGTTTATCGCGGGTTGGCCATAAACCTTAAGCCCTATGCCCTGGAGACGATTCGGGCCCATATTAAAAAGATCCGTGCTGAGTCTAAAATAAATTAGAGGAGCTTAAAGGTATGACTAGCGCTTTTTCAACAGGCTTTATAAATAAGTTTTTATTTACAATTTAAAGGCTTTCTTTTTTTACACAATAAAGATTTATTTTTTTGTTAAACCTTACCCTGCATAGTGGTATCATCTTAGGGATTTTATTATGGCCAAGGGAGGCTTGTATGACTAGGAAGGTAAATATTGCGCTTGTCTTATTGCTGGCAGTGACAGCTTGTTCAATTAATAAAAAATCCAATCGAAAACCTTCTGCTGAAGTGAGAACTGAAGAAGAAGCGGCCAGCGCTTACTGGGAAAAGCGTGGTAAAGGGTGGTCAAAATTCAAATATGATGGTTATACAGGCAAAAAAAACAAAGCTAAATTTATTGGTGTGATCGCTTCAAAGAAAAATAGAGAGTTTGCCTTTGAGCTCTCCGGAAGAAGGCAGCAATTGTTAGAGGAAAACCTTTTTGACACAGGTGTTAGCCCAAATGGTGGGCTTAACTGTGAACAAACTATGAAGAGAGTTCATCGAACAGCTTATGGGGAATGTTATTTTTTCAATATTAGAGAGCACCTTACCGAGCAAGATAAGAATCTTGCCAATCAACTGCGCATAGGGGCGATTAATGAAAGGTTTGGTCGCAATATTGATTCCGATAAGTCCAACGAAGCAATGAGAAATGACCTTATGAACCCAAGCCCACTCGAAATTAGTGAAAAGCTCCTTTCGAGAAATGGTAAACAAGTTGACGCTCCGGTTATTAATGTCCTTGCCACTGCCTGGCTGCAGGCCATGAATCACGATTGGTTTACCCACGGTAAAAACTCAAAAACAAAGTCTTACCATATCAAAGCCCATAAATCTCATCGGGAGCTAAAAGAGGGTATGCAGTTACCTGCCACTCAGGAAGAATCGGCTGTGGAGCGTGGTCACCACAAACACGGCTATGACTATACCTCTAGAAACCGTGTGACCCACTGGTGGGATGCTTCACAAATCTATGGAAGTGACCCTGAGACAATCAGAAAAGTACGAAGCGTTTGGAGAAAGGGCAAAAACACTGGAAGACTTATTCCTGATGGGAAAATCGCCGTTGATAAATCTAATAGGCGCTTGAGATACGATTTTAATGGTCTTCCCGTAACAGGGTTTCACGACAATTGGTGGATTGGCCTTGAGCTTATTCATACCCTCTTCCATCTCGAACATAATAGCATTATCGATCGTGTTTTAAGGCCAGTGGTTGGAAAGAAAATTTGTATTGGAAATGTCTCCAAAGCCGAGTGTGGTGACATTCTTTTTGAAAAAGCCAGAATGATTAATTCGGCTCTTATGGCTAAGATTCACACGGTTGAATGGACTCCCGCCCTACTTGATAATGGAATGCTTCATATTGCTATGAGAAGTAACTGGTTTGGAATGAGAGAGTTTCTCGGTGTTAGTATTCCTGCTTTGCGAGGAAAAATGAGTGGGGGAATTAAGCACCTTATTTCAGGTCTGGTTGGAGAGAAAACTCTCGACCTTTATTCGGTTCCCTTTACCTTAACAGAAGAGTTCGTAGCGGTGTACCGTATGCATCCTCTCGTGCCTGATTTTATAACAGTTCGCGATAGTAAATCGAATAAGGCCGGAGCTAAAGTTTCCACCAAAGAGATGATTTTTCGTCAAGCCCAAGGAACTCTTAGTAAGTATGGGTCGGCAACATGGCTAAATTCTTTTGGGACTTCGTTCCCTGGAGCGATGAGCTTGCATAATTATCCCACTTGGATGAAAAGTTTTGTGGCTGAAAGAAACACTGGAAAAACTCACGAGGACTCAGTACGCATGGATATGGGAGCTGTGGATATTTTCAGAGATCGAGAGAGAGGGGTTCCCAAGTACAATGCATTCAGAAGGGCCCTTCATTTGCCAGCGATCAATTCTTTTGAAGAATTAACTCCAAATAAGAATGATCAAAAAATATTAAATGAGGTATACGGTGGCGATATAGAGAAAATGGATCTCTTGGTTGGAACGCTGGCTGAAGCGGATCGCTATCCTGGTTATGCTTTTGGTAACACTCCTTTTTACATCTTCGCTTTAATGGCTTCGAGAAGGCTGATGGCCGATCCGTTCTTTTCTGATTATTACACCAAAGAACACTATACAGGGAAGGGTATTCAACACGTTCAAAAAACGACAATGTCCGATGTCATCATTAGGCATTTTCCAGAGTTTAAAAATCGTTTTTATGTGAAAAGAAAAAGGCTTCCCGGTCATGAAAAAGTTGTTAAAAATGCCTTTAGGCCTTGGCTGCCAGTTTACACCGATGTCAAGAAGAGCATTAGAGGTATGAGCAGTCTTTAAAAATTGATTGGCGAAAATAAGACCTCTATCTATCGTTTCTAAATAGGGAAATGAAGGGCATTGTTTAAGTTTTTCCCCTCTTTGTGGAGAACTTGATGAGTTACGGTCGATAGACACAACGAAACCCATGAAATTGAGTTTGATTTGTATTGGTAAAGAGGGAGAGCATGGCGACCCCGGCGATGTCTTGAGCGTCCCAAGAACCACCGCGGTAAGCTGTTCCTGTCGTTCCACCAAACCATTGACCAAAGGATTGACTGTCGTCGTAGCCACCAGAAGGTTGAAGGTCGTCGGCGTCGATTAGGGTTCCCGAGAGAATGTTGAGGTTTTGAAAATTAAAGTCAGCATCGGTTGGCCCTAAGCTAAGGCCTGGGTCGGGTTTCCAGTCTACCCACTCCATAACGTTTCCAGAAAAATCCCAAATTACACTTCCGTTGGAGAGGGTATGGGTTCTCCTTTGTTCCCAGCCCGAGCCAGGAGGTTCTCCTGAAGTATTACCGGTTCCGCTATAGGGATCATTAGTGTCGGCAACAGGGAGAGCGTTGTTAGGTGAGGCGTCAGAGTGCCCCCTGGGAATATGCCCGTCTCCTACGATTCCCCCTGACCAGTTGGAAGGAACCCCTTCCAGGTCGCGGACGATAGTCATCCATTCGGGGTTGGAAATTAAAGTAAAGGTACCGGGAAAGGCGGGGTCGTTGATGAAATTACATTGGGTTTGAGCATCGGCAGCGGTAATATTCACCCAGGGAAGACTTCCGGGCAGAGAGGCGGCTTCTCCGACAATCTCTTTAGCTTCGTACTGCATAACACAGAAGTTATTGGTTCCTAGGGAGGTATTTCCTCTGACAGGGACAAAGCCATTAGGGCAAGAGCCTTGGCTGACCAAGACGGCGTAGACTCTGTTGGATTGGTAAACAATAGCTCCATCTCTACTTTCAATAGCAGGACCACTCGCAAAAGAGTAAGTTTGCCGAGTTCCCGTGCAGCCGAGACCGTTAAAGGCTTCTATAACGATAGGGATGGCCATCTCTTCGGAAGCTAGTAGGATGGGGGGGAGTTGAAGACCTGAGTCGTGAGTGGGGGCATTGTTGGCGAGAGTGGCGTCGTCGACACATTGAGAGGAAAAACCTCCATTAGTGTCAACTCTTCCTTCTTCTGTTTGATTGTATAGGATAAGCCGGTACGATTGGGCTTGACCTCTCAGTGGGCAATCGGCGGCGACAGTGGCACCGGGGTTGAGAACATTGAGGCTTGCGCAAGTGGCAAAGCTCAAGTCGGAGTTGGTTCTTCCCCCGTGGTCACATTGATCAGTGGAGAGGAGAAGACTCAGCGAGACCTCTTCACCCTCAAGGGTTTCCTCTGCTAAAGCGCAGGTGGCTTCACCCTGTAGTTCATTAGGTCCTTCCCAAGCGATGGCTGTAAAGCTCCAGTCTCCGTTGGTGAGTTCTAAGATTTTACTTTCCGACCCATTGCCGTGGGAGATGGCAAAGGATTCGCCGGTACTTCTATTCTGCCCATAGATCATAATACCACCGTCAAGGCCGGCGGAGAGAGCACCTAGGACTAGGATATTGGCTTGTGTTGTTTCTCTCTTGCCCGCACAGGAGAAGAGAAGAAGAAGAGAAAGAAAAATTAATGTGGTCATTCTTTTCACGAGAGTACCCTCCCTTCTTTTATTAGGTGAGTTGAATCCTTTCTTAAATAAGCAAAGGAGACTCACTAAGCTCTTTTTTATTTTCTTCTCCTCTTTGCTTGATTCAAAAAAAGGTTCTAAGTTTGAAAGATTTCAAATTGTTATAAAAAGATAAGAAAATTAAACCATTTAGTTTTGCCCATTATTATGGTCAATAGTAGCTATCAGTTAAGAAGCTATAACTTTGTTTGAGAAAAGTTCATTGATGATAAGGTCATTTATTCGTTTTCCATATAAGGTTTCTCTTCTGCGAGAGGGCTTTGATCTGCTTTCCAGCGACGATGCATCCACGGCCATTGTCCTGGCTTATGTAAAATTAATTGCTCTGTTTCTTTTGCATAAGCTTGTGTGTTGAGGAATTCCTCCTCCAATTGCGCTCTCCGAGTGCCAACAATCTCTTGTACTGCTTTCTGATAAGAAACGACATCATTCACTTTCATAATCTGATGCCCATTTTCACATTGATAGGCAGCGCATGGCAAATTAGGAGCCTTTACCCTTTTCATCAATTTCGCTAAGGCCTAACTAGTACTAGCAGGATTATTAAAAAAGTTAACACAGATACCAGTCTTGCCCGGTTGATGTTGATCAAGAACTAAAACAACAATTTGTTTTTTATTCAAAGCCTTTATCATTTGCCTAAACATTTTTCCTGAATACAAAACTTTTAATCCAAATCTTTTACGATTAAGTGAAATTAATAATTGAGTAGGTAAGAAGCTCTATTTTTTAACAATGACATAAATAGGAAAACCATGAACATTTAAGGATGGTACTGCGCGTTTTCAATTTCCTAAGTGAGCGGTCAAAAGAATGAGTCCATGCCCTTCCTCTAGAGCTCTTTTTATCTTTTCATTACTACCAGGAGACCAAGATGTTTGTTGGCGTATTTGTCGAGGGAGCAAAGTGAGAATTCTTATAATATCTAAAAAAATATGTCCTTTATTTTCGTAGTATTGACGAATAAATTGTTTTCTTTTCTTCTCACTCCGTTGGGGAAAGTCTTTTTTAAAATTGTTCTCAATAATGCGGATTCTGATTTTTAATAACAGTAATAAACGACCTAGGTATTGAGATGAAAGCTTTATGGGCAGGTTGAACAAAAGCCTGTAAAAAATGGATAGTCTGGAGGTTTTTAATCCATTGAATTGTATTTCTAGTAGAATGGGGCGAACACTGATTCTATGAGGAGGAAGACATACTTTGAAAAGGCAATGGATAAAAAGAAAAGCATATATTCAGTTTTCTTCTCTTTTTTGGATGTATCTTATTTTATTAGGGAGTATAGCTTTGAATGAAGTGTGGGCCACTTCCCCTTCTTTGTCGATAGATCAATATGGATGTCATGGCCTTGCTTCGCGTCTTTTGGTAGGCAATACCCAATCTCAATCTTATGAGGTTTGGGATCCCGATACGAGTACTGTTGCGATTAAAACTCTGGTGGATAGAAACTCGGGGAACTCTCGTCAAATTATGATGGGAGCAGCAAGAATTGACACCGATCTTTTATTTCATCAACATGCGGCTGCTGAGATCTATTATGTCACTAAAGGGAAGGCACGAACCCTTTTGGGGGCACCTGAAGACAAGCGTTGGGTTGATCTCGAGGCAGGAAATTATCTCTATTTACCGTCTGGTCTTCATCACCATACGATAGCCGATCCCGATAATCCTCTGGAAATTATCTACATTTTTCCGCGAGATAATTTAGAAGATGTGGAATATGTGTTTGATGGAGGTTTGCCCGTTTTAAGTAGGGAGTCTGTTGTGGGCAAATTGCCTACCTTGGATAAATATCCCACTCAATTAAAGCGGCAGGTTTTGGTTAAGAGAAGTGAGGTGGGGGAAAGTGGATTGATGATGGAGCATCTGAGTATGCCTGCCAGAGAGAGAGTTCAAGATGTAGCTAGCGAGGCTAATCATATTTTCTTGGTTCGTCATGGGCAGGGTTTAATGGCTATCGGCGATCAAAAGATCTCCATTGAGGAGGGCTCTTATTTGTATTTAGAGGAGGGCACTCCTTATTCGATTCAAAGTGCGCGGGAGCAAGGGCTCGACATTCTCATTTTTAAACGCCAAGAGGAAAAATTATGATGTTAAAAAGGGTAGCGTTCGTTTTATTTCTTTTTATTGTTTGGACAAAGCCGTCCTTCGCCCGGGAGTTTAGGGAGTTGAAGTCCCCATTTACGGGGGAGACCTTTAAGGCTTCAGTCATTTCGGAGAGTAAGCTAACTGAATTGTTTGAATACCTCTCTACCCGTTCTAGTATCCCCTTTCACATTAAATGGGATGGTTGTTATGCGCGGGCCTATTTAATGAATTCCTATGCCGAAATTAAACAAGTAGAACTCGCCAAGATTGTGGTTGAAGTGACTAACCAAGATGAAGAAGTGATGGAGATAGCCAGTCCCGATAATCAGTGGCTTTTAAGGTGGTACTATCATGTCGCCCCTATTGTCTTTGTTAGGTTAGAGACGGGAAAGGTGGTTCAGAGAGTTATTGATCCTAGCTTGTTTGAACATCCGGTTTCAAGAGAAGTGTTTTTAGATAAGCTCACCAGTTCAAACTCTAGAGTTGAGGTGGAAGACTTTATTTTGCCCAAGTATGTGGTGGAAAAAGAAGAGAGAATTTCTTCGATTAATTACATCAGACTCGATAGAGTGATGCAGCTTCAGCTCAGCCAGATAGTGTCAGCCTATGATGAGGCCGGTCCTTATCACGAAAAAAAGCCTTTTTACGATACACTAAGGAAGCAGTGGTACCAGGGGGGATGGCCAGTTTTAGCCCCTTCTCCCATCAATGATGAGAGACTTGAGGGCTATTGAGAGGGGTTTTGCTGTGAAAAATGGGTATAAATTGGGATTGATTTTTTCTTTGCTTCTGTGCTTGGCCTGCTTTGGGGATGAGTTACCTAAAGAGAGTGCCGGAAAAGTTGTTGTGGTTAAGTTTAACAGTAAAGAGGAAGCCAAAGAGTTTATGGCGTGGATGTCGGGGCAAGGTGAGCAGGATATGTCTTACTGGATGGAAGTTAACCAACCCTCTCTCGATAAAATACCCGAATACGATAGAGAAAATCTAGTGATTGATTTTACCAAGTAGAATTGAGCTTTTTAGAGTCAAGTCACTTGATCGCCTAACGTATCGAAGGTGTGGGGAAGAAGTTGGCGGAAGGTCAGGCACTTGAGTATTTTTTGCTCGTTACCAAGATAGAGTGGAAAATCGCGCTGGCTAAATTCAGTCATGGCCTGAAGGCACATTCCACAAGGAGGGCTCGGTCGGTGAGTGTTGGTGACGATGACTATCCATTCAATTTCTTTTTTTCCAAATTTAGCGACTGAGGCAAAGAGGCCAGTCCTTTCAGCGCATAGACCTGCTGGATAGCTGGCATTTTCTACATTGCAACCCTCAATCAGTTCTTTTTCTCCTATAAATTTAATGACTGCTCCAACGTGAAATTGGCTATAAGGAGCATGGGCTTTCTTTTTAACCTCGATGGCCTGTGCGTGGGCCTTTTGAATTTCTTGGGGATAGATCGGGTCACTCATGCTTTAGCTCCTGGTCGTTAGTTCAATGTGGTAGCCCTGGTGTTTGCGAATATTAAGAACTCCTGTATCTAAAATGAGATACTGTCCTTTAATCCCGATCAGAGTTCCTTCAATCAATGAGTTTTTGTCAAAGCCCAAGCTTTTGATTTTTTCGGGCAAGGATTCGATAGGATAGGTGATGACGACCACTTCTTCGTCGAGATCTTCGGCTTCGAGGTCGTCTAAGAGATCACTTAGGGTCTCAAAGATATTTTCTCTCTCTTGGTAGAGGTCGACATCGTCAATTTTCCCTTGAAGCATTTTGCGCCAGTTGGTTTTGTCATCGATTTCCTTGCTCACTTCAACTTCGATGAGACCTGATGTCTTGCGGTCGGAAACCTTTAATATGGGAAGGGCAAATGAGGCTCCCTGATCAATCCAACGTGTAGGGATTTGGGTCTCTCGAGTGATTCCCACTTTTAACCCCGAGGTGTTGGCCAAATAGACGTAGTGAGGTTGAAAGCAATGGGTTTCTCCCCATTCAGGCTCGCGGCAAGTTCCCTGTTCAAAGTGACACAACTCGGGTTTAACAATGCACGAGTCACAACGGGCCAGAGTGATGAAATTTTTGTAGCTGAACCCCTGCCCATAAGATTTTTTGATAGGCTGTCCATCATAGATGTCGTTGATTTGTCCTTTGTATTTGAGACTGATCTTTTGGCCGATGAGAGGGTTGAGCGGAATCAGATGCTCCCCTAGAGGAAGGCCATAGGCAACGGGACTCTCCAGCTTTGTTTGCATTTTTGAGATATTACCCTGGAGGGTCGTGCTCATTTAAGCCCTGCTCCTTCATTAACTGCTGGAGAGAGTAAGAAATCGTTAAAACTCATCAAGACGGTTGGCGGGATCTCATGGCCTCCCGGAAACTCGTGGTACTCTAAATTAAGATTTGCTTTTTCAAAGAGTCTTTTGAGTTTGCGTGCAGGAGCTAGGGGAAGAACGGGATCATTCATCCCGTGACTTTGAAAAATGGCAAAATCGGGAGGGGATGCCAATTTTTCTTCCCAAGTTTTTTCTGCGACTAAGGAGGTGGAAAAGAGAACTAATTTGTGGATTGATCTCATTTGGCCAAAGGCCAACTCTAAAGCTAGCATGCTGCCTTGGCTAAATCCTCCCAAGATAATTTGGGTATAATTTTTTTGCACTTCCTTAACAAATTCTGCCACCGCTTGAACTGAGGACTGAAAACCGGCGGGATAGTCGCGTCCCAAAAGAGATTCAAAGGTTCCTTCCTTTAAGGCCTTTTCTAATTGAAGCATGTCGAGGGGAAACCAGGCTTTGCTTGGAGGAAACGCTCCCCAAGGGAGAGACAAAAGGCCGTCAGGAAAAAACCAATCGTATTGAGGGCCGACCGGTAGGGCGTTGGCCAGGGGGGCGAGATCCCCCATATGGGCTCCATAACCATGGAGTAAAATAACTGCAGTTTGATGAGATGAATTTCTCTGGGCGAGGGCCTCAAGTGGGCCAAGTTTGATTTTTTCCATAGGTTAGACTCTTTAAGGGTGATTTCCTCCTAGAGCTTTTTGGCTCGTTTGCACAATCTCTTGCACGATCTCGGGGTTGAGAAGAGTGGATGTATCTCCTAGTTGAGAGAGCTCTTGAGCGGCAATTTTTCTCAATATCCGGCGCATAATTTTTCCTGACCTGGTCTTGGGAAGGCCTGAAACCACTTGGACAATATCAGGCTTAGCAATAGGGCCAATCATTTTCACTACCAATTGGTCGAGCTCGGTTTTGAGCTGCTGTTCGCTTTTTGAAGCGGTAGCTTGGAGAATGACGTAGGCTTGAAGGGCTTGCCCTTTGATGGGGTGGGGAAAACCTACGACGGCGGACTCGACAATTTCAGGGTGCTCGTTGATGGCCTCTTCCACCTCGGCGGTTCCGATTCGGTGACCGGAGACATTGATGACGTCGTCCACTCGACCAGTAATCCGCAAGCGCCCTTTTTCATCTCGCTTGGCTCCATCCCCAGTAAAGTAGAGCCCTGGGTAGGTGGAGAAATAGGTTTCACGGTAGCGCTGGGGATCGCCCCAAAGGGTTCGCGCCATACCTGGCCAGGGGCGTTTGAGGCATAGGTAACCTTCGGCAGGACTCTCACTGATTTCCTCTCCTTCATTGTTGACGAGGATGGCCTCAACGCCGGGCAGGGGGTAGGTGGCGTAGGCGGGAATGCTCTCTGTGATGCCCGCCAAGGGAGAGATCATAATGCCGCCGGTTTCTGTCTGCCACCAAGTATCGACAATCGGACAGCGTTTTTTGCCCACGTGTTGGTGGTACCACTCCCAGGCCTCTTCATTGATGGGCTCACCTACTGAGCCCAGGACCTTTAGGGAGGAGAGATCGTGCTTGAGAACAAAGTTTAAGTCTGAAGCTTGAAGCGCCCTAATGGCGGTGGGGGCAGTATAAAAGTGGGTGACTTGGTATTTGTCGACCACTTCCCAAAACCTTCCCGCGTCGGGATAGGAGGGAACGCCTTCAAACATTACCGTCGTTGCTCCATTGAGTAGAGGGCCGTAAGCAATATAGCTGTGGCCGGTGATCCAGCCGATATCAGCAGTACACCAATAGATATCGTTTTCTTGAACTTGAAAGACATTCTTAAATGTTTCTCCTGCCCAAACCATATAGCCGGCAGTGGTGTGTAAAAGACCCTTTGGTTTTCCGGTGGAACCAGAGGTGTAGAGAATAAAGAGGGGATCTTCGGCTTGCATTGTTTCAGCGGGGCACTCCTTAGCGGCGGCTTCCAACTCGGAATGGAGCCAAACATCGCGCCCCTGTTGGAAGTTGACCTTTCCTCCCGTGCGCTTGAGGACTAAAACTTTTTCTACTGAGGGAGAAGATTGAAGCGCTTCATCGGTAATGGCTTTGAGGGGAATTGTTTTGTTCCCTCGGTAAGCTTCATCGTTGGTTACCACCATTTTAGCTT
This sequence comes from Bacteriovoracaceae bacterium, assembly GCA_965206965.1. Lineage (GTDB taxonomy): Bacteria > Bdellovibrionota > Bacteriovoracia > Bacteriovoracales > Bacteriovoracaceae > CBDBLK01. Next base: position 2,400,567 of record OZ242254.1, read on the forward strand.
GGCAGTCTTGAATTCGACTGGCCAAAGCCTCCGCTGAAAAGCCACCAAAGACTACTGAGTGGATGGCGCCTAAACGAGCGCTGGCCAAAACTCCAATTAACAGCTCGGGAACCATAGACATGTAAAAGCAGACCCGATCACCTTTTTGAATTCCGTGAGCTTTGAGGACATTGGCCATTTGGCAGACCCGCTGATGGAGCTCCCGGTAGGTCAGTTTAAGGGGAGCTTCTTGAGGATTGTTAGGTTCCCAGATCACTGCTGTTTTTAAGGGCTTATCGCTTAGGTGGCGGTCGAGACAATTTTCCGTGATATTGAGTTCTGCGCCTTCAAACCATTGGACGTTGAGTTCCCTAAAATTGCCCGAGTGGACGCGTTTAAAAGGTTTTTTCCAAAGATAGGCACCAGCGGTTTCGGTCCAGTAGGACTGGGGGTCTTCCAGGCTCGCCCGGTAGCGGGAGTGGTACTCATCACGGTGAGAAATGGCTTTCATGGGGACTCCTGGTCAGTTTGTAAACTTTTGTATTGTAGAGAGATGGCCTGTGGTTGGCCATTTTTTAAGGCGCTTTCTGCTCGCTTTGAAGAGCTTAAGGGGAAGCCTGAGAGAGGTCAGTTTTTTCTTTAATTTTAAGAGCTTATGTCACAGTTCAATAAATTAAAGGGTTTGAAGTGAGAAAATTCCTGGGAGAAGACCCCACTGGTTTTTATAATTTAGAAAAAGACTCAAGCAAAAGGTTGAGGGAGCCGACAAGCTTGGGAAAAGTTTAACCCTTAATACCCTAAAGAAATTGGTGGTGTTGGTGAAAAGAGAAACTTTTGTGAAAATAAAAAAAATACTTTTAATGACTTCATTCACTTTAATAGCTTCTCAGGTGGCTAATGGGCAGCCCTATCCTTTAGAAGAGCCTTCCGATCGACCTTGTGCGACCCAGCTTTCAGTCATGTATCAAGATCCTATTGTGAAGCTTGCTGAGGCTTTAAGTAAGCCTTGCCATTACGATGGCTTAGCCGATTTGCTGGCAACTCACATTAAAGTTCTTAGCGGAAGGGAGAGAAGGGAGAGAAGGGAGAGAGGGGGAAGTCGTATAATAGATGATGAAGCTTTTTGCCAAGACTTAGACAAGCGTTATCAAAGTCAAACTTGTCATAAGCATATTGGAAAACTTACTAGGAATGACCTCGTTTCCTTCCGCTTGACCTTTGCCAGTCGCTTTCCTGAAAAACTTGCGGTGTGGGAGACTCAAAACTCCTTGAAGGCCATTATTAGGGATTATCAAGGGATAGCCGCAGTCCAGGATGAGGCCCTTCAAAACCCCGTTTTGATGGGGCGTTTGGGGCATGTTTACGAAAATAAGCCCCTCTCAGAAATTTTTCAATGTTTGCCCTCTCATTTTATGGAGAAAGATTTGAATCCAGCGAGAGCCTGTGAAGGCTATGATAACGAAGTGGACAAGACTTTTGAAGACTTTGCTTCCTACGTTAGTATGCCAAAGGCGATGGAGGATGCTCTTGAAGATATTAAGAATCAATGCCGTACGGGTTCTCATTGCGATATGACCAATTATCTTTTGCCTGAAAACTATGGCGAATTGGTGGGTCGTCATCCTGGCGTTGATAATTTTAGTCATTTGACATTAGATATGCGGGTTTCTGAGCAAAAGAGAAGGGAAAAGGCAAAGCATAAGCCGATTCAATTTTTTTCTCAGCTTTATCAAAACCTTCATCCAGATGGAAGCGGAAAGAGTCATTTTTGGCGTAGTGCTATGAGAGATTGGGAAGCTATGGTGAAAAAAGTTGAAGGGAACCCTGCGGAAGTAGATCGATTTGTTGATGATGTTTTGATGGAGCGAAAAAAAGAGGCTTTAAAGCTTTTAGACTCAGGGGGGCAAGCCAAGCAGCGGCGGTTGGGCGAGGGCCTTTTTACAAATTTTCGTAGCAAAGTGAAAAACTCAGCTCTTTTAGGCTATAAAGTGCGCCAATTTATTAAAGAGGAACTTGGCTCGAAGCCTGGGGTGGCCATTGATGAGCAATTGTTAGCGGACAAACTTAAAACGGCTTCGGGAAAACAATTGAGAGAGCTTTTTGAGAATGACCCCATCCTGGGAGTGGATTTGAAGCGCTTTGGAAGGACTGCCGGGGACGCAATGCTGAAAGACTTGATTAAAGAGGTCGATGCTACTGTAAAATCTAAGGGACAGAGAAGAGGTCAGGATCACCTTAGTTACCTGACCGCTTTAATGAAATTAAAAGGAGAGAGAGTCATAAAGGCCGTTGATGGTTGTAAGGCCGTCAAACAAGATATTCATAAAATGTGTAAACGGCATTACAAAGGGGCTCCGATTCGTTTTAGGGCGACTAAAGCGTCTGAAGTACTCAAGGATCTCCTTAAAAGGTCAGAGAGCTTTTCGCGGAATCAAACTAGCGATCAAGAAAGCTTTAAATCGGCGCTTTTAGCTTGTTACGCCTTGAAAAGAGCTCGCGTCAAGACGAAAAGAGAGTGTCAAGATTTAAAAGAAAACCTTGTTAGTAGTTCTGAGGGGAGAGCGGAGCTTGAATCGTGGGAGGAGATTTTTTTTCCTCGGCGGTGCTATAAATCTTCAAGTGGGGTGCTCAATCGGGCCAAGGCTTCGAAAGCGGCAGGGTTGCGCAGTTCCTCTGGTCGCTCTTTTTCGGCCGCTCTATTTGACCCTAGGACAAAAGAGGAGAGGAAGGGAAGCCAAGGCGTGAAAAATTTAGCCAGTAGTTTTCTCTCTTCGGGAAGTGGTGAAAAAATCGATAAAGATTTTAAATCGAAGGGTTTTTTTGAAGAGAAAACTTCACACAGTGGAGAGAGCGATTTCGGTCCTCGACCGGGTGATGGTTGGTACGATCAATTTCTCGATCCTCGTTTGGCCATTAAGAATCCGGGACGGGCCAGCGCGGAAGTCGGTTCTGCCGATGAGGATGGGTCTCGATTGGACCTTGATGAGAAGCTTGAGTTTGAAGAGCTGAATCGCGCTTCAACTGACCCTGAGGTGCGCAGCCTTTTATCTGAAATGCAAAAAATGCGCGAAGACAACGAAAAGTTGCGCCGAGAACTAATTGAAGCTTTTAAGAAAAACAAAGTTGAGTCTGCCTCTGATCTCGATAAATTGAGTCAAAAGGATCCCCAGGTGGATGGCCAACTGAAGGAATTCCAGCAGCTTCAAAAGCAATACGAAAAGCTTAGAGAACGAGTGATCGCCAAGTCGAAAAGTTCTGCAGAGGGAGGGGAATCGGCTTCTCTACCAGGGCGGGGAGTGGCCGGTGGACCCGGTTCGCAGCCTTCTCCTGAAGCCACTAGCACTGCCGGCAGCATTAATTCAGGGACCTCTGCTGGGCGGGCTCCGGCTTCTTTGGCCAGTGGTGGGGGACGCTCGAGTAGGGAGTCGGGGAGCTCTAATCTCTCTAGCTCTGGGCAAGTTAAACTGGAGGCTTCGCAAATCGACTCTTCGGCTAAGGCCCTTGCTGCCGACTCTGTTGCTGACTACAAGGTGGTAAAAAATTACGAAAAAATCGCTGAACTTTTGGCCAAAGGGGAGAGCATCATTTATGTCGATCCCGAAGATAATAAATTTCTTCCTCGCCTCGATCCTAAAACCGGTAAGATTGTTTTCGTTCCGGTAGAGGGAAAAAATATTAAGGTGGGAGAGAGCTGGGCTTTGCCCAAGGAACCAGGTAAGAAAGGCAAAACGGTTCGCCAGGTAACCGGTCGAGCCGATCCCAAACGGCATCGAAATATCCAATCAAAAGCGCGAAAGGCCCTTGAGAGTATTGGCCTGGGGGGACTTTTTGAATAATTGGACTGACTTCTTACCAGCCCGACCATTCGTAGTAGAGATCTTCTTCATTGATGACTCTAAAGTCAAAATCAATATAACCGGTTGTCGACCAATTAATGTCGTCTAAGAGATCGGCTCCCGCTGCTTGGGCCGCTTCTCGGGTAGGGTAAGAGCTGATTAGGTTTTCAGTAATTTCAAAGCCTTTAACCAAAGAGCTCACTTGGGCACCCAGGATAAGGTCTTCTCCCTCGTTTGTGTAGATCATCATTTCGTATTCAAAGTCTTCGATAAGGCCAAACTCTGTTTGCTCTAGCTCTTCCCGATAGACTGTATCATCAAAACGGGCGACGGCCTGCTCAGCAAACTCTTTGAGGCGCGGATTTTGAATTTGTTCGATGGCTTTGAGGTCGCTAATCGCTATCACTTTGGGGTCAGTAAAAATTTCTCTAAGGGTTTCGGTATCATTTTGTAAAAAATAGATCTTTTTTGAATCTTCTAAAGCTTGCCAAGCGCTGAGAGAGACCGCTTGATCGACACTGAAATGGCGAGTGCTGCCCTCGAGGACATTGGTGATTAATTCACCACAATCTTGGGCCTGCAGGCCAAGGGGAAGGGCGAGAAAGGCAAGGGTGATGAGGAATTTCAAAGTGTTAGCTCCATGATTGAGAAGTAGGACGAGGGGACTGTAGCCAAGAAAAAAGGGGCAAACAATACGTGTCATAATTATTACACGCTGGTGAAGCTTTTTTGTTAAACTCTTTATTAGTCGGGCTTTCCAACGATTTTTGGAGGAGAATGGCGCATGAAGAGAATGGCTTTTTGGTTCTTTCCTTGGCTTTTCTGTTTCGCTCCGGCCCGTGCTAATAATGTGCACTACAATCAAACCGCTATTGTTTTTGAATTAATGGATCAACTCAGCTTGTGGAATGAGCACTTAGATCCAGCTTACCGAAAGGCTTGGGCAAAAAGATTTGGAGCTTTAGATCCCAAAGCCTTAAAAAGGTTAAAAAAATACAGCACCATCAGGCGGCGCTATTCTCCTAAGATTGAAGAGAGAAGTCTCTTCAGTAAAGGAGGCTATTCGCTTAGTTTTTTTTCCCAAGCCTTTTATTCCTCCGAGAGTGTAAAGAAGGCCCTTAAAAAACTGGTGGGCAAAATTACAGTTGAAGAGGGACATTTTCTCTCTCATTTCTATCGATTGGAACAATCTAAAATCAAAGAGCTGGCGCTTAAAGAAGGTCTTCTTTTTAAAGGACAACTCGATTTCTTGAAGCGTGAGTGGGGTAGAGTGAAAGGAGAAGTCTTTGCCAAAAAATTTGCTGACTTTTTGAACCTAGAGAAAGAGAGGGGAGGGCCTTTTCAAATTTTACCTCTATGGCGTCCTTTGGATCAGTCTGGGGCGCCCACACTAGAAGTGCGTGGGCACTTTATTCTCTTGCGCTATCACCCGAGTCTAGGGGCGAGCGCTTGGAAAGGGGAAGCTATGTTGACTCAAGTGATTCGTCAGTTGATGGCCTTTCAGAGTCTCGATCAAAAGAGAAAACTCACGCAAGTTTTTGAAGGCCAATGCCCGGGCAGAGGGTCAGAGCTCAAGGAGACTTTAGTGACCCTCTGGTCTCAGGTGATTCCCGCGCAAAAGCGGCACAGAAAGAAGTTTAACCTCTACCAAGAATGGGCCGAGAGGCCTTTTTTAGATCTGTCTGTTAAGCTTATGTACCCTTTGCTTCAGGAAGAAATTCGCTCAAAGGGTAAGATTACTGGGCGCTTTATCCAAGAGGCGACTCATCTTTGTTCGCAGCTACATAGGCTATCGATATAGCCTCCCCTCGCTCCTACTCGGGGATGCCCACCGGGCGCATACGGCCTTTTGTCGCATCCTGTGACCAAGGCTCCTTAATTTATTCTCAAGTGGACGGAATCATTAACGCTAAGGCATAATAGCGACGGCCGTTGGGGGTCAATGAAAAGGGGAGAGCGAGCTATGGATGACTTATCCACCCAGGTGGATACGGGTTCTCAAGCTTACCGGGAAAATAAAGATTATCACTTTGGCTTAGTTGAAGAACTTCGCGCCCGGCTAGCCGAGGTGAAAAAGGGTGGGGGTGAGCGTTCAGCCGAACGGCATCGCGACCGTAAGAAGTTATTGCCTCGTGAGCGCATTGAAAGGATTTTAGATGAAGACAGTCCTTTTTTAGAGTTCTCCGCTTTAGCAGCTGACGGTCTCTATGAGGGAGAAGGCCCTGTCCCTAGTGCTGGGTTGATTACCGGTATTGGTCGTATTCATGGTGTGGTGTGCCTGTTGGTGGCTAATGATGCGACGGTAAAAGGGGGGACTTACTTTCCCATGACCGTTAAAAAGCATTTGCGCGCCCAAGAGATTGCCCTTGAAAATCATTTGCCTTGCCTTTATTTAGTGGATTCGGGAGGGGCCTTTTTACCCAGGCAAGACGAAGTCTTCCCCGATCGTGACCATTTTGGGCGCATTTTTTACAACCAGGCCCAGATGTCAGCGAAAGGCATCCCGCAAATTGCTGTGGTGTGCGGCTCTTGTACGGCGGGGGGAGCCTATGTTCCAGCGATGGCCGATGAATCGGTCATTGTTAAGGGCAATGGCACTATTTTTTTAGGCGGTCCTCCCTTGGTTAAAGCGGCCACTGGAGAAGAGGTGAGTGCTGAAGACTTGGGAGGGGCTAAGGTTCATACCAGTCAGTCAGGAGTGGTCGATCATTTTGCCGAAGATGAAGAGGAGGCTTTACTGATCACTCGCCATATCGTCGAGAACTTAAATGACTCTTCCCAACGGGAGTTCCAAGCACGAAATGGGATAACTCGCTTTGAAGAACCCCTTTTTTCTAGTGAAGAGATTTACGGCATTATCCCTAAAGACACGCGAACCCCTTTTGATGTCAGAGAGATCATTGCTCGTTTAGTCGATGGCTCTCAATTTCATGAATTTAAAGAAAAGTATGGAGCGACATTAGTGTGTGGCTTTGCTCGTATCCATGGGAGCCGAGTGGGAATTGTCGCCAATAATGGGATCTTATTTTCTGAATCAGCTGTTAAGGGTGCTCATTTTATTGAGCTCTGTGGACAAAGAAAAATCCCATTGGTTTTTTTGCAAAATATTACCGGTTTTATGGTGGGCAAGAAATACGAATCTGAGGGGATTGCCAAGCATGGAGCTAAGATGGTCACTGCTGTGAGCACCGTCAATGTCCCCAAGTTTACGGTTATTATTGGGGGCTCTTTTGGAGCGGGCAATTACGGTATGTGCGGCAGGGCTTACCAGCCACGTTTTTTGTGGATGTGGCCTAATGCCAGGATTTCAGTGATGGGGGGAGAGCAAGCGGCGGGAGTTTTAACCACTGTTCGCCAAGCCAGTCTCAAGGCCCGTGGAAAAAAAGAAATGACGGCTACGGAAGTCGATCAGTTTCAAAAACCTATTTTAGAAAAGTATGAAAGAGAAGGTAGTGCTTACTATAGCACGGCAAGGTTGTGGGACGATGGCATTATCGACCCTGCCCAAACGCGAGACATTCTGGGCCTGGCCATTTCGGCGAGTTTGAGGGCCCCTATTGAAGATGTTAAGTTTGGTGTCTTTAGGATGTAGAAAGGGATGTGGGATGCCGCTAGAGCTTTATAAGGATTCACAAGATGAACGAGGCGTGTTGAGGATTCACCTCAATCGCCCCGAGGTTCACAATGCTTTTAACGATGAATTGATAAAACAATTAACTGATCGTTTGAAAAAAGTAGAAGCCGACTCTTCGCTTCGCTTAGTGGTGTTAACGGGGGAGGGAAAGAGCTTTTGTGCGGGTGCTGATCTCCATTGGATGAAAAAGATGAAGGAGTATTCCGATGAGGAAAACTACCGCGATAGCTTGGCCTTGAGTCAACTTTTTGAAAGCTTTAACAATTGTCCTGTTCCCATTTTAGCGAGATGTCATGGCGCCGCATTAGGTGGGGGTACAGGGCTTCTCGCTGTCTGTGATTTTGTGATGGCCGCTGAGGAGGCAACGTTTGGTTTTACGGAAGTGACTCTCGGGTTAATTCCCGCAGTTATTTCCCCCTACGTCGTCGCCAAAATTGGCGAGACCCAGGCGCGGGCCTATTTTCTAAGTGGAATGCGCTTTGAAGCCTCTCGGGCTCAAACGATGGGTTTGGTGCATGAGGTGGTAGCGTTGAATCAGCTGGATAAACAATTTGAAAAAGTAGTAGAGCGCTTCTTAAGAGCGGCTCCTCTGGCGACCCGTGCGGCCAAGCAGTTGGTGAGAGAGGTGATGAAGTGGAGAAACCCTAATCCTTCAGAAGATTTGAGAGATTCTACCTGTCGAATGATTGCCCAATTGCGTGTTGAAAAAGAGGGGCAAGAGGGTATGAGCGCTCTTTTAGAGAAGCGCCGACCCGCTTGGGGAAGTGTCGAAGGAAAGAAAAGTGAATCGATTTAAGCGCATTCTCATCGCCAATAGAGGTGAGATTGCTCGTCGAATCGGGCAAACTTGCCGAGAAATGGGCATCCAAACGGTTTGTCTTTTTACCGAGGAAGAGCGGACCCTTCCCCACGCCTTGGAAGGGGATATTGGGGTTTCTTTAGGGCAAGGTCCTTTGAGTGAAACTTATTTGAACATTCCTAAGTTGGTCAAAATAGCTCAGGACCACCAAGCCGATGCCGTTCACCCAGGTTATGGTTTTCTCTCGGAAAAAGCCGATTTTGCTCAAGCTCTCAAAAAAGCTGGAGTCGTTTTTATTGGACCTCCAGTAGCGGCCATTAAAAATATGGGGGACAAGGTAGCTTCTAAAGTGATGATGGAAAAGATCGGGGTCCCCACTATTCCCGGTTATCACGGAGCCGATCAAGAGGTCGATTTTCTTTTAAAAGAAGCCATTAAAATGGGGTTTCCCGTTTTGATTAAGGCGGCAGCGGGAGGGGGAGGCAAGGGAATGCGCGTGGTCTCTTGTCGCAAGGATTTCTCCAGTGCCCTTGAGTCGGCTAAACGCGAGGCCATGAAGGCCTTTGGGGATGACAAGGTCTTAGTGGAAAAGCTGATCACTAATCCTCGCCATATTGAAATTCAGCTCATGAGTGATTCCCGCGGCAATCATTTTCACCTCTTTGAAAGAGAGTGCTCGATTCAAAGGCGCTATCAAAAGATTGTAGAAGAGAGCCCATCGCCAGCTATTGATGAGAAAAAACGCCAACAGATGGCCAAAACAGCGCTTAAAATTGCCGAGCATATGAATTACGTGGGAGCGGGAACAATTGAGTTTATTTTAGATGAAGAGGGCTCCTATTATTTTTTGGAAATGAACACTCGACTGCAAGTCGAACATCCCGTCACTGAAATGGTCACGGGATTGGATTTAGTGCGGCTTCAAATTTTGGCAGCTCAAGGAGAAAAGTTTGATTTCACCCAAAATGAACTGCATCAGAGAGGGCATGCCATTGAAGTGAGACTATATGCTGAAGATCCCGACAACCAGTTTCTTCCCTCCATCGGTCGCATTCACCACGTTGGTGCTTTGAGTTTGCGTGAGGCCCGGTTAGACACCGGCTATCGCGATGGCAATGACGTGACTATTAGTTTTGATCCCATGTTAGCTAAGCTGATTGTTCACGCACCCAATCGCGAAAGCGCTATTTATAAAATGAAACAGGCCTTAAGAGAAATTTCCTTTTTTGGAGTTAAAACCAATCGCGATTATTTAAATAGAATCCTCTCTCATCCAGCTTTTCTCTCGGGAGAAACCTACACCCACTTTGTGGAAACTCACCGCTCTGATCTTTCAGCACCGAAATTAGAGCACTCTGATAAGGCGATTGGTTTGGCGGCTTATTTGATGGCGAAAAAAGGCTCTCACAATAACCGAGAAGAGGTTTCGGGGACGGAGAGTGCTGGTGCCTGGGAGCGTCTCAGTGGATTTCGAAATGTTTAATGGTGCTGACTTTTTATATTGGCAGGATTGATGAATAAAGAATTGTGGCTCAATGATGAGAAAGCACTATTAAAAAATATTGATCAAGTGGGAGATCACCTTTCTTTTCATTTTGATAGTGAGGATTTTCATTTTAAATTGATTGAGCGAACAGCTCACCAAATCATTCTAGAGAGAGAGGGACAACGATTTTGGGTTCCTTTTGCCGAAGGGCAATTTCTGGTTAGGGGAAGCGATTTGCATATTGTTTCTCGGCGAGATTCTCGAAAAAAAGGTCGATCGAGAGAGGAGGGGGATCTCACTTCTCCCATGCCTGGAAAGATTTTAAAAATTATAGTTAGCGAAGGTGAGAAGGTAGAAAGTGGTGATTCTCTTTTAGTAATGGAGGCCATGAAAATGGAACACACAGTGAAATCTCCGTGTGGTGGGATCGTTAAAAAAGTGCTTTTTAAAGAAGGTGAACAAATCGAAGGGGGAGTGGAGCTCGTTGTGCTGACGCCTACTCAGGAGAGACCTGGGGAGTAGTGTGGATTTTCAGAATTTTCCTAAAAATGTAAGAATTATCGAAGTTGGACCTCGCGATGGGCTTCAGAATGAGCCAGACTTAGTGGCGACTGAAGTTAAAGTTGAGTTTATCAAAAGGCTTGCCGATGCCGGTTTAAAAACGATTGAGGCCACCAGCTTTGTTCGCCCCGATCGCATTCCTCAAATGAAAGACTCTCGGGTTTTATTTCCTCAACTGATTTCTATTCCCGCTGAGCTTCCTTGCCTTGTGCCCAATGAAAAAGGTTTAGAGGTGGCCTTATCCTTGGGGGTTAAGGAAATCGCTGTTTTTACTGCTACCAGTGATTCTTTCAATCAAAAAAATATTAACGCTACAGTTAAAGAAAGCTTAGAGCGCTTAAGCTTGGTGATGAAAAGGGCCAAAAGCGAGGGGCTACGTGTTCGAGGTTACGTCAGTACAGTATTTGGTTGCCCCTATGAAGGAGAGACATCGACAGAGCGCTTAATAGAGGTCATAAAATTTTTATTTGACGGGGGGGCTTACGAAATTTCGCTAGGGGATACGATTGGATGTGGTACTCCTAAGCAAGTCGATCGCCTTTTGAGTGAATTAAAAAAGCACACACCTCTTTCTCGTCTGGCCCTGCACTTCCACGATACTCGAGGGATGGCTTTGGCGAATGTCTTAGTGGGGTTGACTCATGGGATCCAAAATTTTGATAGTTCTGCAGGAGGTTTAGGGGGATGTCCGTATGCCCGAGGTGCTAGTGGAAATGTGGCGACGGAGGACATGGTTTACCTTCTCCACTCTTTGGGGATTCAAACAGGTATCGATCTTCATAAATTGGCTGAAACTAGCCAATGGTTGATGAACGTTTTGAAGCGAGAGACTTCGAGCAAGTTTTTACAAGCTTATCTTAATGCTGAGAAAAAATTAATAGGACCTTTTCCTTAAATTTTTTCTATAAAAAGGGCTCCCTTAAAGGGAGCCTTGATGATTTTGACTATTTTTTAATTGTTAAAAAGTGAATTAACTGATTTTCCATCCATACTTCTAACGTGAAGCAGGAGTTTCTCTTCTGTTAGTTCCGAGGGTACTTTAGCTTGATAGGTAAAAGGCATCATCTTCAGTGGGCAAAAGTCGCTCACTTGCTTGAGTTTGGGTAGAACACTATAGGTGTCTTTACCATTGTTAATGAATTTGATTTGGTCGAGGACAAAGCAATCTGAAGGGTTATAACCTTTGAGTTTGATTTGGCGGCTTCCCTCAATTTTCTCAACGTATTCAACACCGGCGTACATAAAGTCGTCAATGGCATTAGTGGTGGCTTCGGCAATAGTGATTTGGCTTTTCTGTTGATAAGGCGATTTTCCATTGACGGTAATTTGATAAGTTCCCTTGTTGAGCATGCCGACGCTAACGGCTTCGAGAAAGGGCACTATAACCTGGGGGCAGAAAGGGTTGGTGAGGCTGTACTTAAGTGATTTAACCTCAATATTAATATTTTGACCTTTGACATGGATAAGAGTTTTAGGTGATTTGTGGCACAAGTTGGGAAGGTAGCCGGAGATAATAATTTCAATATTGTCGTTGGAGTCAAAGCCTTTAGGTGAATAGATATGATCGACGGGAACCAATACTTCTACGGGTGTAGAGGCTTGGGTGGCTATGCTGCTGAGAATAATAAGGCAAACCAATAAGTTTTTTAAATTTATCATGACTGAACTCTCCTTGTATGAGTTACCTTAATTTATTGTCTTGAAGTACGGGCCCTCATTTTTGTGAGTTTCCCTATTGTTTGTCAATATAACTAAGCATGTTGGGATATTTTTTGCTATGAGTTATTTTTGACAAGGCTCTATTAGTCCTACTATTGAGGGGTTTGCCGCGCTGTGAGTATCGGTCAGAGGCTGCGTTTTAATAATTTGTTTTGTTGAACTTTTTCTACTTTTCTAGAGAAATTTCCACTTCTTCCCAGATGGCCAAAATTTCTTCTCGATTTTTTTCGATTTCTCCGGTGAGAAAGAGATCTTTTTGCTTTCTGGCTAAAAAGACAGCTTCGTCAATTCCCATGGTGGGATAAGTGCTAAGTTGTTCGGCGACCCACTGGGCGCGTTGGGGATGAACTAAACCACGACTGACGCAAGGAAGATCTTTTTTGATGTAGGCAACAGATTTCATAAGTATTTCTTTTAACTCTAGAGTATTCAGTGTGGGGTTGGCTAAAAAAGTGGAGATGGTGCTATTCAAAGCGTAGGGTGAAGCCATTGATGTTCCACTCATGCGGACTTTATCACCGGCCAATTTAGCGCCGTTGACTTCTTTTCCTGGGGCAAAAACATCAACGGATTGAAAACCATAATTGCTTCCCATCTGGTTTTTAAATTCAGCCACTCTGAGGTTGTGATCGTTGGACCACTGATAATCATCCTCGTTTAAGGCCCCTACCACCAGTAGGTTGGGATCTTCATAGGCGGCAGGAAAGGTCTTGGGACCATTGTCGATATCCCAAGCATTATTGCCGGCGGCAACGAAAAAAAGTGTTTGAGGGTTGGTTTTGATAAGGTTTTTAAGAGCGGTATAACTAGCTTGGTCGGGGGTAAAGGGAGTTCCTGCTTCTCCAAAGCCCCAACTCATATTGGCTAAGCGAATATTTTTGCTTTTGAGCTGGTGGGAGACAAGTTGTAAAAACTGAGGTTGACTGACGTCTTGGGTGGCAAAGCCTAGGAGACCCGCTCGATCTTGATCTTTTAGGGCAATAGAGGCGACATGGGTGCCGTGAGAGAGGGGGATAGGCTTTGTACTTACCATGATGACTTTTTCTTGGATATTGGGTCCTTGCTTTTCTGGGTCATCATATCTCCAGCCGAAGGTATCACCTTTGAGACCGTTACCATCGCGGTCGATGTTTCCCCACTCTTCTATTTGAGAGTTGTGCAGGCGAAAGCTAATTTCTGGGTGGTAGAGGTCAAAACCTGAGTCGATGATGGCAACTGGTAGACGCGATGTATTTCGAAAAATTTCTAATTTACGTTCTTGCTCTTCTCCTCGGAATTGTTTTTGAATAATAGATTCGATATCACCGTTAAAAGAGGAGCGGTATTGGTTGATTAGTTTTCCTTGAGCATCAATAACTTGATAGGATTCGATTTCATTGCCGTATTTTGATTGAGGACGATAGGTGTAATGATAGGATATCCCGGTGTCTTCAAAGCGACGCTTTAGGATTTGCTTTGGTTCATGGTGAGAAGAATCATCGATCCATTTGAGTTGGTTATCTTTGTATTTCCACTCTCTAATCTCTCTTTTGTTGGAGAGGAGGTATTCTCTTTTGGATTCGATTTGGTCACTGTCTTTTTGATAATTGGTTTGGATTAGAGTTGTTGTAGTATAAGTGAAAAGTGTTAATCTCTTTTCTCCCTGTGAAGAATAATTAATCTTTTTTATAATTCTCTTTTGAGAGTCAAACCATTCTTCAGAGGAGAGCTTGTGGGTGTCGGCAAAAAACTCTTCTCTTTTCTCTAGTTTTCCTTGCTCGTTGCAGATTTCATGAAAGTAAGTGTACTCCCACTCTTGGTAAAAATCGCGGCATTCGCTAGCGGAAGCATTGGCAATAGAAAAGAAAAAGAAAAGTATTAACAATTGATTTTTCAAGAGAAAAGGATCCTTAGTTGGTAGCTTTTTATTTGGAGTTTTAACATACAGAAGAGTTTGATTTCGTGGGAAAATTTTTGTTAAAATTAACAAAGCTTACATACTGTGAAAAAAATTCATGATTTGGATTGGGTTAGCTTGGCTTGCTTGAAAACTCAAAAAGAAGGAATCTAATCCCTCGACTTTTCGTTTAGCGCCAGGAAATATTGGCTTAAGTTGATTCTGCTATTAGAGAGGTCTTATGGATTACAATCAGCACCTTTTTCGGGATTTAAAAGTTTCTTTAAATGATTTTATTTTAACCGTAACTTTTAATCGACCTGATTCGAGCAATGCTTTTTCTGTGGAAATGATTGAAGATTTGGTGTCTTTGATTAAGAAAGTCGATTGTGATCCTTTAGTCAGGGTTGTTCTCTTTACTGGTGAAGGGAAACACTTTTGCGCTGGTGGTGATATTAAGGCCATGCAAAGTAAAACGGGAATGTTCGCTGGTGATGCCAATGAATTGAGAGAGCGCTATCAAAGTGGTATTCAGCAAATTCCCTTAGCTATGGAAGCACTTAAGACCCCTACTATCGCTGTCGTCAATGGGGCGGCCATTGGGGCTGGGTGTGATTTTACAGCTATGTGTGATTTGAGAATAGGTTCACCTAAAGCTCGTTTTGGAGAGGCTTTTTGCCAGTTAGCCCTCGTTCCGGGTGATGGGGGAACTTACTTTCTTCCTCGAGTGGTGGGCTATTCCAAGGCCATGGAAATGTTTTTAACGGGTCGTCTTTACAGCGCTGAAGAAGCCAAAGAGATGGGGCTTCTCAATAAATTGGTTCCCGAGGACAAATTGAACTCTTCAGCTCTTGAGTTGGCGCAGTCAATCGCCTGTAAGGCTCCCATTGCTATTCAAATGACCAAAAAGGCTTTGAAGCAGAATTACCTGCATGGACTGCAAGCGGCTCTCGATTTGTTGGCCGCCTATCAAGGGATCACCCAGAGAACAGAGGATCATTTTGAGGGACTCAAGGCCTTTTGTGAGAAGCGTTCCCCCGACTTTAAAGGCACTTGACAGAGCCCTTTGCGCTATCCGAAAATTTAAGTGATAACAAGTACATAGAAGGATTTTTGGACGTGCATTGGGTAGGGGTTTTAATTTTTACTTTATCGGCTTGCACTTCGATAACTTTTCAAAGCCGTGGTTTGATTCCCGTTTTCATCACCCCCAAAGATCAACACAATACTTTTGTCAAAACGTCGGGACAAAAAGAATTTTACTTATGGGGACTCATTGGCCCCGATACAATTGTTGAAGTGGATCGCGAACTCATTGACCAGGGGTTAGCGTCGGCGGCTAACATAAGCCTCTACGAGTACCAAACTTTTGGATCTTTTTGCAAAAGCCTATTGAGCTTAGGTCTTTACATACCTAAACCCTACAAAATGACAGCTTTTGGACTGAAGTCTGACAACGATGTTCGCATTCTTAAAAGAAAGGCTTTTCAGCAGGGAGATGGGAATTGAGCTCAGTGAAACTTGGCTTAAAATCCTATACTCTTAAAATTCTTTTAATGGGTTTGGGGGTCCTTGTTTCTTGTGGAGGGCACGTGGCGGTGAGCCCGAGGAAATGCGCAGCTCATAATGGTCAGTGGGTCATTGATGACGTCGCCTATCAGTCTGACTTTGTTATCGAGCAACAAGTCTACGCTGGCCATGGAGCCACTTCCTCCGTTTTTCTCAAGGATATTCTAAGTCAGCAAAAAATCAAATGCATCGATGTTCGACAAGTGAAAGTGACAATTAAACAGACCTGGAAGGATGTTTTCGCCAGTGCACTCCCTTTTATGGCCCGCTACACTTTCATTGTTGAAGGGACATTAGATAGGGGTAGGAATAAAAAGAAGCTTTAATCAATCCCACTAAGGATTCAGTGGGTCCATGGAAGGGTAGTTTCAGGGATGATAACTAGGGGCCAGTAAGGCCCTTTTTTGTGATTGGTTGAGCTATTGACAGAAGAGGTCTTGTGACTCTGGAGCGTTAAGATAGACAAAGGTGATCAAGCGATCGTGACCTCCTTTGAGTTCGTAGTATTGGACGAGAGCGCAATAGGCTTGGACTCGAATAGACAATTCAATATCGATTGAAGTCATAACTTTTTCTAGGTAGGGAGCTAAGGTATTGAGGGCAGTCATTAGTTTTTTTCGATCACTATGGATGAGAAAGAGGCACTCTACCAATTTGTCGAGATCTATTTCTTGGGTGAAAAGAGGTGCTTGATCTGAGTCTTTGGCCTTATCCCAAAGGGCCGTATCGGGTGTTGTCATTTTTTCTCCTAGAATAGGAGCGCTGCCTGCTTGGAGAAATTGCTCAATTTCTTGTATTTGACTGGTGAGATTATTCAAAGGATCTCTTTTTTGTTCAAAACTACTTTCATTGATAGTTAACATACGGTTTAAGGTTTCTTCACAATAGGTTTCATTTTTTTGGTCTTCATTAAAGAGACAAAGCTCTTGAATGAGTTGGTAGACTTCATCCCATTTTTGAAAAAAAGCTTCTTCTTTTTTGAGCTCAGATACGATGGATTGAGTATTCCAGTTTCGACATGTGCTTAAGGGCTCAAGATTCTGAGCTTTTCTTATTTTTTCTAAGCAGTGGGGAAGTTCGAAAGCCTTTAAGGGCAAATGAAAAAAAAGTAAAAGGACAGGAAGAATAATGTTTCTCATTTCTTAACTAATAATAGCGCTTATCATTGCTAGGTTTTTTGCTTTGTCTTCTTTTGCCGACTCTATTGAGTCAGGTTTACTTTTTTCTTTTAGTAAAGAAATTATAACCGAGCTTAATGGTTGGTCTATTGGTAGCAGTTAAGAAATATTAAAATTGCCAACAACTTATCTATAAATTATAAACAGAACGCTAAATAAAACCTGAATGGGAGGAAACATGAAAAATTTTTTAATGACACTCTTTTTTCTACTGAGTTTTCAAGTTTATGCGTTCAATTGTAACTCTATGCAAACTTTACACAAATCAATAAAATTTCAAACGAAAGGGCAGTCTTTTGTTCACGGTGAACTGCTTCTTGGTCAAAGTTTACAAAATGTTTTTGTTGGAAAGTTAGTGATGGATGACCCCTCTGGAATTGAATACAAACTTTTTGATCACAATGGGCAAGTTTTTTTCTTTGAGCTTTTAAAAGATACAGGTCTTCCCATCGATTGCCCGACCGGAGTTTGTGCTAATCCTATGCCGGGAAGTGTTGTTTCTAAACTGAGTATTGAGGATGTGCAAGGACGCCGTTCTCAGGAACTTTTTATGTGTTCAATTTTCTAAATCTTTTAAAGTATCGGCTAAGTTGGCAAAGAAGTTAGATTTGTACTGAACGGCTTCTTCTTTTGTCATGTGATTAAATGTGGTTCTATCCTGCTCCACAAGCAGATGTTCGAGTCCATGAAGGAATCTCGATTTGAAGCGAGGGATTTGTCGACCGTGGATCTTTCTTTCTTTGCAATAAGTTAGATAGAGTTTTTCGCGGGCCCGAGTTATACCAACATAGGCAAGTCTTCTCTCTTCTGAAATATCTTCTCCATTGATAATCGTTTTTTTGTGGGGCAGGGTTTCTTCTTCGAATCCCAATAAGTAAACAGTGTTGAATTCAAGGCCCTTTGAGGAGTGAAGGGTCATCATGGTGACACAATTTTTTCTTACATCATTGTCTTCTTCATTATTATCTTGTGAATCTTGTAGGAGGAGTCGTTCAACAAATGTTTTGAGATTGGCTAAATTCTTGTAGAAGCGCTCAAAGCGGTTAGCCGAATCAATGAATAGCTCAATATCATTTTTTCGCCGCTCTATTTGTTTGGCTGAATGGTAAGATTTTTCAATGAAGGTGAGGTAATCTGTCTTTTTTATGAGCTGATTGATAGCTTCTCCTAGGGAGTTATTTTGAAAATCATATTGCGTTTGGCGAATGAGTTTGGTGAACTTTTGAATGTTCTCCGTGCGAGTACCAGCTACTTGTGGTTCTTTTTCCATGACTTCAAAAAGAGAGAGCTGGAGCTCTTGGCTTCTCTCGATATATTTTTGAAGAGTCACCATTCCTATTCCGCGATGAGGCACGTTGAGGATTCTCCTGAGGGCTATTTGATCGCGGTCATTTAGGCATAAACTTAGGTAGGCGATTAAGTCTTTGACTTCTTTTTTTTCGTAGAATTTTTGGCCACCTATAATAGTGTAGGGTATTTGAGAGAGTCTGAGCTCATCTTCTAATGGGCGTGTTTGAGTGTTAGAGCGGTAGAGAATGGCCATATCGCCAAGGTAGCCTCCATTTGCTTGGTGCTTAGTGATTTCATCGGCAATAACTTGGGATTCATGGTCTGTATCGGCCATGGCCCATAAATGAGGTTTCCATTCACTAGGGTTATTGGACCATAAGGTCTTTTTTCGGCGATTTTTATTTTCTTTAATAACATGATTGGCGAGATTTAAGATGGGGGTGGTTGAACGGTAATTTTGCTCTAATTTGATAATTTTAGCTTTCGGAAAATATTTTTCAAAAGAGAGAATATTGCTGATATCAGCCCCGCGAAAAGCGTAAATGGATTGGTCGTCATCACCGACGACGCATAAATTGTTATGTGTTGAGGTGAGGCTTAAGAGTAACTGAAACTGAAGAGCGTTAGTGTCTTGGTATTCGTCGATCATAATATATTGATATTTTTCAGAGTATTTCTGAGCCATTTTTGGAAATTTTTTAAAAAGTTTAACAGTGAGAAGAAGGATGTCATCAAAATCAATAGCGTTATAAAACTTCAATTTGTCTTGATAAAAGCGATAGACATAATCTGTGGCTATATCATAGGGATCTTCTTCGTTAAAGAGAGTGCTTGCGCTCCATTCATCTGCACTGAATCCTAAGTTTTTCAAATAACCTATTTTGCTTAGGATTTGTTTTTGATCGAATTTTTTTTCGGCATGGTAATGCTTGAGGGCTTCGCGGACAATGGCCAATTGATCAGAGGTATCGTAGATGGTGAAAGAGGAGTGATAACCCAGCTGATCGATTTCTTTTTTTAAAATTTTAACTCCTAGAGAGTGAAACGTTGTCAAAGTGAGTTGGCGCGATTTTGATGGACCTAAGAGAGATTTAACTCTTTCGCGCATTTCGCGGGCTGCTCGGTTGGTAAAACTAACCCCTAATATTTGCTGGGGTGGTAGCGAGAGGCTTCCCACCATATGGGCGATTCGATAGGTGAGGGTTCGCGTTTTACCCGAACCAGCTCCCGCTAGAATGAGTACTGGGCCAGAGATAGTCTCCGCTGCTTTGCGCTGTTGAGGATTGAGTTCGCTGAGAGAAATCATGACCCCTAACTTAGCGTTGTCTGGCCCATTTGGAAATGACTAGATAAAATGCAGGAGCTTAATACAGAAAAATTTCTTGATATTTTAAATGCTTGGAGAAGAGCAACCAGGGAGCCTGTCTATGAGTCAAAAAAGCACCCGTAAAAAAGCCACTCAAAAAAAGAAGACTATAAATAAAAAGGTGTCTAAGAAAAAGGCTACTCAAAAGAAAGTAAGCAAAAGAAAAACTGGCAATGAGAAAAAGATGTTGTTTGACTCTCTTCTCGAACTTGTGCGAGTGACTTCTACTGTGATTCCCGACGATGTTCAAAAGGTTGTCTTACAAGCATTGAAAAGAGAGGAGAAAAAGACCACCGCCGAATACGCGATGAATATCATCAAGGCCAATATCGAGCTAGCTAAGAAAAAATCACAGCCTCTCTGTCAGGATACGGGCACAATTCATATTTTTGTCGAACACCCAGCGGGATATGTTCAAAAAGATTTTGTAGAGGTAGCGATAAAAGCCGTTGTGAAGGCCACTGAGGTTGGGTATTTGCGGCAAAACTCAGTGGATTCTTTGACTGGTAAAAATGAGAGCATGAATATCGGCCCTGGTCATCCCGATTTTCATTTTATTGAAAATCCCTCCTTGAAAAGGGGTTTGCGAGTTCGGATGATGCTTAAAGGCGGGGGTTGCGAGAATGTGGGGGCTCAATACGCCCTTCCCTACAATGAGCTGGGGGCTGGTCGGGACCTCGAGGGCGTTCGCAAGGTGATTCTCGACGCTGTTCAAAAGGCGCAAGGGAGAGGTTGTGGTCCAGGAGTCTTAGGAGTCACTATTGGTGGAGAACGTGGCTCTGGTTACAAGGATTCTAAAAAACAGCTTTTAAGGTCACTTGATGATAAGAACTCCCATCCAGACTTAGCTAAACTTGAAAAAGAGATTGTTGAGACGGCCAATAAATTGGGCATTGGTCCGATGGGCTTTGGAGGGAAAACAACTCTTTTGGGTTGTAAAGTGGGAGTTTTGAATCGTTTACCGGCATCCTACTTTGTTTCGGTTTCCTATATGTGTTGGGCTTATCGCCGGCAAGGTGTAGTGTTAAAAAGTGATGGAAGCTTAAAATCCTGGTTGTATTGAAATTTAATTTGAGAGGAGTAAATGAAACATTTAAATTACCCTTTTAGCAAAGATAAGGTTCGCGAATTAAAAGTTGGAGATATGGTTCTCATTTCCGGTAAGTTGTTTACGGGAAGGGACGCTGTTCATAAATATCTTCATGAGGGACATGCCTCCCCTGTCGATTTAAGCAATCAGATTATTTACCATTGTGGCCCTGTCGTTATTGAGAAAAATCGTGGGAATTATGAAGTCAAGGCGGCTGGTCCGACGACCTCTATTCGAGAAGAGCCTTATCAGTGGGAGGTGATTCGAGATCACGGTATCGTGGGAGTGATTGGAAAAGGGGGAATGGGTCAGAAAACCCTTGAGGCCAATCGTGAGTATGGTTGCGTTTATTTTCACGCTATTGGAGGTGCCGCTCAAGTATTAGCCGAAAAAATTAAATCAGTAGATAACGTTTACCTCAAAGAAGAATTTGGTTCTCCTGAAGCGATATGGGAGCTTACCGTAGAGGAGTTCCCTGCCGTTGTTACGATGGATAGTCATGGAAATAGTTTGCATGAAAAAGTAGAGGCCGAAAGTGGCGAAAAGCTAAAAGAGCTCCTTTAAAAAATCTTGGGAGAGATATGAAAAAGCCGCTTTGGGTGCCCTCACAAAAGAGAATTGGCTCTAGTCAAATAGAGGCTTTTGTGGAGAAAGCAGGGTGGGAATTTGAAAACTATGCTGAGTTTCATCGCTTTAGTGTTGAGCAAATGGACTCTTTTTGGTGTCAGGTTGTTGAACAGTTTGAAATTGTTAGGGAAGGAAAAGAAGAACCTGTCTGCCAAGACTACGGCTTTGAGGAGTACGGGTGGTTTCCCCATTTAAAACTTAATTTTGCTGAAAATCTCCTTCGCCATCGCCATAGCTCTCGCGTTGCTCTCAATTTTGTCCACGAATCGGGAATGAAAAAAGAGATCGATTACCGTGAACTGGCTCGAAAGGTTGCCCAGGCTCAAGCAGCTCTTCGTGAGGTGATCACTCGAGGAGACAGAGTGGCTTGTTATATGCCCAATATCCCCGAGACTGTTATTTCTATGTTGGCCTGTACTTCTCTGGGAGGGGTTTTTACCTCAACTTCTTGTGACTTTGGAGTGGAGGGAGTTTTAGATCGTTTTGGACAAAGCTGCCCCAAAGTTTTGGTGGCCGCTAGTGCTTATCAGTATGGAGGAAAAACTTTTGATCTTATTGAGCGATTAGCTGAGATAGAAAAACGCTTGCCTTTTCTCGAAAAGATTGTGGTGGTGGACTTTCTCGGTTTAGGGTCTGATATGAGTCGGTTATCAAAGGGTGTTCTATGGCAAAACTTTTTGATGGAGGCAGAAGTTGATGACCTTAGTTTTGAACGAGTGGCTTTTTCTGACCCTCTCTATGTCTTGTACTCTTCGGGAACGACTGGAAAACCGAAATGCTTAGTTCACTCGGTGGGAGGTACTCTTCTTCAGCATGTGAAAGAGCTGGCTTTGCACACAAATCTCTCAGAAGAAAAAAATATTTTTTATTTCACCACTTGTGGCTGGATGATGTGGAACTGGTTAGTGAGTTCTCTTTATTTTGGCAGCACAATTACTCTTTACGAGGGAAGTCCGGCTTGGCCTTCTTTAGATTTCTTTTTTGAAATCATCGATAGAGAAGAGATTCATCTGTTTGGAACTTCACCTAAGTTCTTAAAGGCTTTAGAAGATAGTGATTATAAAAATCGTTCGGGATTGCTCAGTTTAGAAACTTTATTGTCGACGGGGGCTCCTCTTCTTCCAGAGCAATTCGATTTTATTTATTCAAAGCTAAAAAAAGATGTTTGCGTTTCTTCGATTAGTGGAGGAACTGATATTATTGGCTGTTTTATGTTGGGCAACCCCACTCTTCCAGTTTACCGTGGGGAGATTCAATGCCTCGGGCTGGGCATGGATGTGGCCTGTTTTGATGAAAAAGGTTCTTCGACACTAAGTTGTGAAGGTGAGCTAGTTTGCCGAAAGTCTTTTCCCAGTCGTCCCATTTACTTTTTGGGAGATGAAGAGGGAAGTCTGATCCGTTCAGCCTATTTTGAGCGCTTTCCTGGAGTTTGGCATCACGGGGATTTCATTCGCTTGACGGAAAGGGGTGGTGTTGAGGTCTATGGGCGCTCAGATGCAACTTTAAACCCTGGTGGAGTGCGTATCGGAACGGCGGAGATTTATCGGCAAACCGAGCAGCTGAATTGGCTTGAAGATAGCCTTTGTGTGGGGAGGCAGAGAAAGGGAGATGTGGAGGTTATTCTTTTTGTTAAAATGAAAGCGGGCGAAGAACTTTCAAATGAACGAAAAAGTGAAATTAAGCGTTTAATTAAGGCCAATACAACGCCAAGACATGTTCCCAAGCATATTTGGGAAATACAAGGCATCCCCTACACTCGTTCGGGTAAGAAAATGGAAATGGCCATTACTAGAATCCTCAATCAAAAGCCGCTTTCTAACCTTGAGGCCGTAGCCAATCCAGAGTGCCTGGACCAGTACAAATCTTTAGCTTGTTCGTAAAATGAGCACTCCAGTTGAGGTGATCTTCTCAAGAGTGTGCATTGTCTTGTGTAAAAATGACCTTAAGACCTTATTTTTGATTTATTGAATCAAGAAAAATGTTATAGAAAGAGCCGCGTTCAAATAAGAATACAGGAGATTTTTGTGAAAAGTTTAGGGGGATTGTGCATTCTTCTCATTTTTTTGACTTCTTGCCAGGACAAAGTAAAAGGTCATTTTGAAGTCTTAAAAGACATATCTTTTAGCTCAGGAGGGGAAGTAAAGGCTTTGGTTTCGGCTAAGACCTATCAAGCTGTTTTGAGTAAGAAAGGGGAGGAACTTAGGCTCTCGCTCAAAGGGGGAATTGCTATAACTAAAGAATTGGTTTTAGAACTCCCTCCAGGAGTAGAATCCGACCTCGAGAGTGGAGAAGGCGTCTTCTTGAGCTCTGAACTCATCGGGCAGAGCTTTGATTTGGTTTTCTATCGCCAGGTTGAGAGGATGACTTCTGAACTTTTTGAGGACTCGGAGGCTTGCTTTATTCCTCTCGAGACGAGAAGACTCGACTGTCAGGAAGATTTTGATAGTTTGAGAGGGCATCAGAATTGTCAATTAATGATGGGCACTAGTGATATTCCAGGGCGCCGTTTTTATACCTATTTTCAAGAGACAGAGGAACAGATTTTGAAGCTTGATTTCTTGACCCCGGGAAGTGATGAGAGACTGGCTCTTTTTAAGGGAAAGCTTCGCACAGGGAGTGCTCAAACTCATCGACTCCACCAGACGGAGTGCATCCGTCAGTTTAAAAGCTATCAGTACAGCTATAAAAATAGCTATTGTGGAAGTTATGGTCGCTTTGGGTATCAATGCCTTTAAAGTCTAACGTAACTGCTCGAAACCTGTTTCTTGCTAGAGGCGTGAGTAGTTACAGTCTAACAAAGAAGTTAAAAGGGTTTCTTGTAGCTCTTTTATTTTTGGACAATTTGTTGAATTTCTTTAATGTGTTGGGGCATGGCCTTATAATTTAATGTGGTCATAAAAATTTCTGAACGCTCTGTTCCTGGAAGATCTTGAATAATGAATTGATCTGTTTTCTTTAGAACATGGTGAGGTACAACTGCTATACCAGTATGGCTTTTGACCAGGTCAACGATTGTGTGGATGTCTTCGACCTTGATAATGGAATGGCTGATTTTTTTTGAAACTTTAAAGATGTTGTCATCCTCAGAGTAAACAATCCAACGGTATTCATTGAGCTTTTTCTTGTTGACTCCCTCTCTGGAAATGAGGACTAATTTTTCATCAAAGAGCTTGAGTGATGATATGAGTTCTGATTGAATATTTTGATTAGAAAAAATGATGTCAAATTTACCCTCTTCAATTCCTTTCCTGAGGTCTTTTTGTGAGCCGATAGTGATTTCTATATTTCGGCTAGATTTTTTGTAATATTTAGCTAGGCGGGGGGCTAACCAGTTTTTTAAGAGTCCGTGGAGTAGACCGATTTTGATAGGGTGATCATTTTCTTTTTTAAAGATATTATTGGCAACTTTATCGAATCTTTCCGCTGCCATAAAGAGCTCGCGGCCCCGATCGGTAAGAATAACTTTTTTAGAGCTTCGGATAATTAACTCTTCACTAACGGATTCCTCTAAGAGTTTAATTTGGCGTGAGACTGCTGATTGAGCGATATTGAGAGCATCGGCAGCCTTAGAAAAACTAGAGTGCTGGGCGGTTAAAAGAAAAGCTTTTAAGTAACGATAGTCCATAAAAACCTTGGGTTTTAGCTCTTGTTGGAAAGGGCAAGAGGAGGAGTCTTTTCAGGAGCTTTTTTCCAGAATTTACCGGAGTACTCTGTCTGGTTTAAATTGGTGATGATAAAGCCTTCATTGTGATGCTCTAAATCTTGAACAAAGTCCACTTGAGCTTGACTGAGGTAATAGGCAGTAAAGGGATCCATGACAATAGAAAAGGAAGTTCCATTCAATGGAATGTGAAGATCATTTTCTTTTGTCTCGGTAAAGCCCAGGGAGTAATCAAAGCCATCACACCCTTTGCCACTAATGAGGAGGCGTAATACCTTATCTTTGACGGTATAGTCGTTTTTAAGGATGAGCTCGATTTGTTTTTTAGCCACTGGGGTGAACTCAATTTGGGGCAAGGGAATTTGATCTTTGTCTATGTGCGCCATACAGTCAATTTTTAAGGTTTTAAAAGGGTGTTGTTGTATAATAATTTTTAGATACTTGGCAAAGAATTATCTAAAAAATTTTTAATTGAAATCTTTATTCTATGAATTCAAACTATCAATACAACTTGACGATTAATGATCTCAATTCGCGTTGCTTTAAGGTGACGATTTCTTTTTTAGTCGATCAAAAAAAAGAACTCACTTTCTTTGTGCCGTTTTGGGGTCCTGGGCATTGCGGGCCTCAATTTTTCGGTAAAAATGTTAGAAAATTTCAAGTCTTTAATCAAAAAGGCCAAATGCAAATTTTCCGCCCCCTAGGGTTAGGGCGTTGGAAAGTAGAATTTGCAAGTGCGGGTGAATATGAAGTCCACTATGAAATTTTGGCTTTAGGCGAGAGTGCTTTTGAAGCCTATATTGATGAGTACCGGGCCCATGTCTTTGGATCAGCTGTTTTTATGGGGGTTTTAGAAGAGAAAATCATTAAGCCTAAGCTAAGAGTCATATTTCCTCCTCTTTGGTCAAAAATAAGCACGTCGTTGCAGGACATTGCTCCGAGAAGGGAGCTTTTTCTCTATGAAGCTAATGACTATGACCATTTAGTCGATACACCTCTTTTTTTAGGTTGCCATGAAACTGATGGTTTTTTACTAGAGGGAGCTTCTCATGAGTTAGCTTACTCGAGGCTTCCTCGAGAGCGAGAATACACTTGGAAAACCCATATAAAAGAGTTATGTGAACAGGCCCACAAACTTTTTGGAAGCTTTCCTTTTTCTCGATACACTGCTTATTTTCATTTTTTGCCAAAACTTAATAGTGGGTATGGAGGTGGTTCTTCTTGTTTTGTCTATGGCGATTCGAGAAAAGTTTTAGAAGCAGAGGGGTATTCTGAGCTGCTTATTTTATGGACGCGCCAATATTTGCGGGCTTGGTTAGGAAAGTGTGTCTGTCCTCTTGAACATAGCACTGGTGCCGTTGGATGGGCTGCACCTTTCCCTCTTTTGTGGTTGGAAGAGGGTCTAACGGGCTTTTTGGCAGAGTTAATAGTTCTCAGGGCCGGTCTCGTTCAACCCCATGGTTTTCTCAGTCGACTTGTCCGTAGAGTGAATCAATACCGACAAACACCTGGTCGCCTTTTTGAGTCTTTAGAGGAGTCGAGTTTAAAAGCTTTTGAGAGAGGTGGGGATGGGGGGTGGCAAACGGTTAACCAGTCGGTGAGTTGCCAACTTAAAGGTTTTTTAGTTTTTTTTCTTCTTTGTGGGGAGCTCTACCACGGCCATTCAAGTTTCGATGAGTTTGTGAGGTCTCTTTGGGATAGCTACTTAAAGGGGGAAAATAAGGGTTTCAAATTAGTCGAAGTGCTCGCCATTTTGCAGGAGTTCTGTGACAGGGAAATTGTTGAAAAGTTTGAAGAGTGGGTGACTATACCTGGGGATTTAAATTTTTCTCGTGGCTTTCAAGCTTATGGTCTTAGGGTCGAAAAAGAGAGGGCTTCTTGTGGTTATTTAGGTGTTCAATTTTTATTGTCTTCGCCTTTTCTCATGGTTCAGCAAGTCCTTTTAGATGGTGCGGCCTATAAAGGGGGTCTTTTTAAGGGGGATCAAGTCTTAGAGGTAGATGGGCGAAAAGTGAATAAAGCTTCTTTTGCCCAGTGGATCAGAGATCTTGATCCTGGTCAAAGGCTTCACTTTAAGGTGCTTCGGCAGGGAAGAGTTTTAGAACTTGTATTTTTGGCTGGCCAATCCCCGGAGTTAATTACTTCACTGACCTTAGAAAAAAAAGATCTGTTTGACCGAGCTTTAGGGCTTGGTCGTTAGGTCGTCTCTAACAGGGCAATGGTGATAGATAGGTCTTGGGGCCCTGGCAGGAATTTGATCGGGCCCAGGCGTTTCTCTCGCCACCCAAAGGACTGCTGGCGAATCCAAAAATCTTTGAGGACGAGGACTTTCTTTTCTTTATAGAGCGGAAAGAAGGCTTTATAAGCAGCTTCTTTGGCCATCCACAACTTGAGGGGGTCATTTTTAAGGGTGGGGTCATCGTCATCTCTAACAAAAAACTTTTCAGCACCTAGCTTGATTGAGCGATTATTTTTTTCGATATCGATTCCTAACCCTTGCAGTTGGTTAGATTTTAACCCAACGATAGCGGCTCCATAATCCTCAGTGTGGGAGAGTCCGACTAAGACTTCAGGGTCTCTCTTTAAGCAGTGGTGTCGATGAATCTCAAAGTCGCCTGGAGTGCTCAAAACCAAGTTTGGGCGCAATTCTTTGAGACTTTGGCAGAGGGCGTAGCGAGAGCTTTGCCACTGCTTTTGGCGATGGGGGGAGGCAAGATCTGGGGGTTGGCAGAGGTGCTGGGCCTGGGATGAATGGGAGATCTTATAAATCATGAAATACCTTTAATCGAAACTCTTGTCTTAGAGCAACAACTTTGTCATAAATAAAGAGCTTTTATTCGAGAGGTTGACGAGAGCGTTTAGTGGAGTCAATAAAATAGTTAACTGAGGAAGAGAAAGGTATGTTGCCCCACGAAATTCAAGCCTTAATAGCCAAAATCCTTTTTTTCGTTTTTGCTACTTGTCTGCTTTGTCTTTCCAAAGTGCGGGCAGGAAATGTGGCAAACTTCCCACAGAACCAAAAATATGCCGCGTCAAAAACTAGCTTGGCTAAAAGCATAAAATTAGTTCAAGCTAATAGGAAATATTAGATTCATTTATAGACAGAGTCTTTCTTAATTTTTAGAATGGGTTTTAAAAGGCCCTCAGCTTACCTATTTTGAGAAGGAGAGACCATGTTGACAAAAAAAAGTGAAAGACACATTGCAACGCACCGTCCTTTCCGCTCCATGACAACCCCATCAGACTCAGCCGGTAACCCACTCAAGGTCAGTGAGTATTTCGGTAGCCATACTTTTGACTGTTTAACGGCTAAGAGTATTCCCGAATCTATTAGGAAGGAGCTGGTGGAAGTGACAACTTCTCACAAACCTCTTTCGCGGGAGCATGCTGAGGTGGTGGCCAGAGCTGCACTAGAGTGGGCCTTATCAAAAGGAGCCACTCACTTTTGTCATTGGTTTCAACCTCTTACTGGAGGGACGGCCGAGAAGCACGATGCCTTTTTGACTTTTGATAAACGCCATCAGCCGATTGAAGGCCTTTCTGCCGGTCAATTGATGCAGGGAGAACCAGACGCCTCTTCCTTTCCCAATGGAGGCTCTCGATCAACTTTTGAGGCCAGGGGCTACACCACCTGGGATTTGACCTCTCCCATGTTTATTATCGAGGGAGTCAATGGCAAAACGTTAGGCATTCCCACCGCCTTTGTCTCTTATACGGGACAGGCCCTCGATATTAAGACTCCACTATTGCGTTCTGAAGTTGAGCTGTCTGAGGCGGGAGCTCGACTTATGAAGGCGATAGGGCATAAGAATGTTCAAGTGGTCAATTCAACTTGTGGACCTGAACAAGAATATTTTCTAGTGGATTCGGCTTTTTACTACTCTCGTCCCGATTTAGTGATGACGGGTCGAACGCTCTTTGGACAGCTTTCCTCCAAAAACCAGCAATTAGATGATCATTATTTTGGCGATATTTCAGATCGTGTGATGGCTTTTATGCAAGAGTTTGATCACGAACTCTATAAATTGGGAATACCGGCCAAAACCCGCCATAATGAAGTGGCTCCGGGACAGTATGAAATTGCTCCCATTTTTGATTCCACCAATAGAGCAGCGGATAATAATCAAATCTTAATGGCCACTCTAAAGCGAGTGGCTCAAAAGCACCATTTTGTTTGCCTTCTCCACGAAAAGCCCTTTGCTGGGATTAATGGTTCAGGGAAACACCTGAATTGGTCGCTGTCGACCGATACCGGTATCAATCTTCTCGATCCAGGGAATCACCCTGAGGAGAATACTCGTTTTCTGACTATCTGTTCTGCTGTGATTGAAGCCATTTATCGCCATGGTGGGATGATTCGAGCGGCTATTGCTTCTGCCGGAAATGACCACCGACTGGGGGCCAATGAGGCTCCTCCCAGCATTATTTCTGTTTACACCGGCGATACCTTGGCTAAAGTTTTTGAGGCAATAAGAGAGGGTAAAACATTCTCTTCTGACGGAAGACAAGACATGGATACAGGGACCCATCAGTTGGCTAAGCTTTCTAAGGACAATACCGACCGCAACCGAACTTCACCTTTTGCTTTTACTGGTAATCGATTTGAATTGAGGGCCTGTGGTTCTGAAGCCGCGATAGGTCTTCCTCTAACCGTTTTAAATGCCGCTGTAGCTGAGGTTCTGAAAGAGGCTGCTGAGGAGATTGAGTCGGCGACGGCAGGTGGTAAAACTGTTGAGCAAGCGATGGGCGATGTTCAAAAGAAATTTATTACTAATGCTTATAATGTGATTTTTAATGGCGATGGTTACTCTGAAGAGTGGGTTGAAGAGGCTGAAAAACGTGGACTTAAAAATTTAAAAACTACGGCTGACGCTCTTCCTGAACTTGTTGATGAATCGGGCACGGCTTTTCTTTACAATTCTGGGGTCATGACTAAGGATGAACTTGAGACTAGATATAATGTTCTCGTTGAACGCTATAACACGTTGAGAGAGATTGAGCTTAATACTTTAATCGAAATGATTCATCAGTATGTTCTTCCAGCTGTTGTTGATTATAAGTACAAACTTTCTGAAGTGATTCGCAACCAAAAGGAGACTGGTTTTGAATCGAGTGTTGAAAAGGAGCTCTACAAGCGTCTCAATTTTGCCACTGAAACTCTTTATGCTCGTGCAGATGGCCTTAAAAATGTTGTTAAAGAGCTTCCTGAAGATGAGTTAAAACGCTCACAGTTGATAGCGGGAACACTTATGCCGATTAGTGAAGAGGTGGCTCAATGTTGTAATGAGATCGAGCAAATGATTCCCGACAATTTATGGAGCTTACCTAAATATTACGATATGCTTTTTCTCCGCTAATCTATTGGCGCTCTGTTAGAATGCCCAAGTTGCGTGGGGAGATCTCTTCTCGGAAAAATTGGTAGAGAGAAACGCGATGACCCCTTTCTTCTAGCCAAAGGCAGCGGTCTAAAATAATTAAGAATTCAAGAGGTCTTCCCAATTGCCATCTCACAAGGTTCCACAAAAACATTTTGTGTACTTCTTCTTGTCTTTGAGGATCATTAAAATAACTTTTCAGCTGATTGGCTTTGGGTCGTTTACTGTCTGGTACGTTTTTAAGTTTTTCCAAGGCGTAGGCTTCAAAGCTTCCTTGATAGAGTCGTGGGTGGGAAGAACCCACTGGCACGAATTTTTGCTCACCATAATGTTCTCTCAAAAAGAGGTGGAGCATATAACGGAAGAACTTCACCCTCTTTTTAAATTGGTATTCTTTGAGAGAAAATCGCGTTTGACCTCTTGTCGCTAGGGTTAAGGCGAATGAGCTCAATTGAAAAGGTGCTAGCCTTGCTGCTATTTGGCTTTGCCAGAGGTCTTGAGTTGAGAGGCGGTTGTAACAGCAGCCGAAATTGAGGGCGAATTTTGATGTTGAAGAGTGAAAGGTTTTAAGGTGTTCAATGGCCAGTGGGCCACAAGTGTGCAACCCAATCGAGCCAACGCCCTGATGAAATAAACCGAGTTTGAGGGCCTTCTCTTGATTGAAGTGGAAGGGGTAGAACTCGACAGGTTGAGCATCTTGGGGAATAGGATGACGTATCAACCTCTTTTGACCGGTTTTTTGAAACTCCTTATTAGCGTCAATAGAGAGCATGGGTACTTGGAAATAATAAGCTAAAACCCTAGAAAGGTGACCAACACCGCCTCCAATGTCGATAAGGCGCTCGAGTTGGTGCTTTTCAAAAAGGGATTGGAGGAGCTTTCCTAGCTTTGCAATTTCATGGCGTTTTTTCCCTCCCGTTTTAAAAAAGGCCCAGCTGGGGAGATTGAGATCGTCTGGCGCTTCAAAATTTTTGTATTGGCAAAGGTGTTGGATGGCCTCCCTGAGGTGACCTAACTCTGTTCCTTTAAGGGCCCTAAAATCGATCTGTGCATCAAATTGCCACTGCTGTTGAAGGGTGAGGGTCTTTAATTGATCGGCCCATTTGTCTGGGTATTGCTCTAGGCAATCGGGGTAGGACATGATGATCTCTCGATTGAAAACCCAGGTATAGGGCCTTAAGAAATCAGAAAGGGCTTTAAAATGGCTTTTAAAATTTATGGGTGGCACACTTTCCATGGCAATTGTATACTCAATTAATTTGGATTCTTGGATCTAGTCATACAAAGGTCTTAAGTGGAAATCAAAGGAAAAAAGGTCGCCATTTTTGGTTTGGGGATTTCTGGTAAATCAGCTCTCCGCTACGCTTTTCAACAGGGTGCTAAATTAACTGTCGTCAATCAAGGGCAGGTCGAGAAGTGGCCGCAAGACCTAAAATCTCTGTACTCTCAGATTGATTGTCTTTCTCAAGAAGAAGAACAAGTTGCTCAGTGCTTGGCGGGCCAAGACCTTATTTTGCTCTCCCCGGGCATTCCTCGTGAGCACCATCTTTTAAGAGAGGCTTTACAAAATCAGGTCCCTATTTGGAGTGAAATAGAGTTAGCCTATCGCCATTTTACCAAGCCGATTGTGGCGGTAACCGGAACTAATGGCAAAACCACTACGGCGACAATGTTGGCTAAAGCTTTAGAGTTCGCCGGCCATAAAGTTTTTTTGGGAGGGAATATTGGCAAGCCTTTTCTCGATTATTTTCTCGATAACATTCAAGTCGATGTAGCCGTTTTGGAACTTTCCAGTTTCCAGCTGGAAAGCCTTTCTCTTTTTCGGCCACGAGTGGCTTTAATCCTCAACCTCGACGAAAATCATGGGGAACGCTATAGCTCGATGGATGGTTACGCCTTGGCTAAGGCCCAAATTGCTAGCAATATGCAATCTGGAGATACTTTGATTCTTGGGAGAGTGGAGAAGCTCAACGACTTTTCTTGGCCAGAAGGTCTTTCGGTGATTCACTTTCCCCATTCATCTGATGTGGATACGCTTCTCAAGGAGCTTTTTCCCATGCAAGATTTTCAGCTGCCAGGTGCCCACAATAGAGGTAATTTGTGGTTTGTTTATCGTGCTTTAAAGGCTTTGGGGAAAGGCTTTGAAGGACTTCCTCATCTCGTAAGAGAATTTCGAGGGGTTCCCCACCGCCTCGAGAGGTTGCTTACTCCTTCATCAAGACCTTCCTTAAAAGTCTTTAACGATGCTAAAAGCACCAACTGGGAAGCTACTTTGACTGCAGTGAGGGCCATTTCTGAAGAGGGACAAAAAGTTTGGCTCATTTGTGGAGGGCAAAGGCGAGGAAAGCATGATTACCCCTCTTTCGATCAAATCCAGCAATTGAGAGATTCTGTTGAGAAGATTTTGGCGATAGGGGAGTCGGCATCACTTATTGCTGAGGTTTTTCCTAATACTGAAAAATACACTAACCTTGAGGAGGCTTGGAAAAGGATTGTGTTGCAGTTGAAGAGCGGCATTGTTCTCTTTAGTCCGGCCTTCCCCAGTTTTGATCAGTATCAAAATTACATTGAGAGGGGGGAGCATTTTAAAGGCCTTGCTGAGAGTTCTTAATTCTTTTTTTCGTTCTAACTCATTAAAATAACTAAATTTAAGAAAACGATGACTTCATCTCCAAGCGAAATGATCGTGTAAACTTTGGGGGGTTAGTCATTGTTTTGATGCGATGTGGTATAAGTGTTGGGAAAAAAGAAGGTTTTTATGACTCATTATCTAAAATTGATTCTCGTTATTTCTTTCTTAGTAAGTTTTCCCGTTAGAGCTGAAGACGAAGTTCTAAAAAAGTGTAAAGAGGCCATTCACTCGGGTCACTGGACAAATCGTTATTTGGGTAATTTATGTTTAATGAATTACGATCTTCCCAGTCCTTTTACTATGAAATGCCTTCGCCGAGAGCTGCAAAACTATCATGGTTTAGATGAGATGAATGTTCGCGAATGTCATTTTCACTTTCGTGACAATAAAAGAGTGTTTAAAGACCATTACGATTACGATTACCAAAAAGAGCTGCCTAAAGAGCTTTTGCTTCCCTTTCAAATTATCAAGAGAAGCTACACTACCCAACTTGATTGAGGGTGAAACTTGATCGTTTGGGTAAAAGGAAATCAATGAGAGTTCGTCTATCAAAATCTTTATTGTCTTTTCTTTTAGTTTCAGGTTTTTACTTTTCCCCTGTTTTAGGGGGTGACTTTGTTGATTCTTGTCATTCTTTAATAGAGAACTTCCTAACGGAAAACATCTCGAGTTTTCCAAAAGTGTCACCAGAGGATATTTTGAAGAGAAAAGCTGATTTAGATAAAGCTGAATTGGATTATTTCGATGTCATCCCCTGGAGAAAAAATAGTCGCCTTGCCATTCGTATTCGCCGCTTTTTTATCGATAAGCTCAAAGTGGGTTTTTTGAAAAGACAGCAATTGCCTCAAGTCGATGAATCCTGGCCATTGGGACCAGTGAGGGTGAATATTAACGATATTCGCTTTTTGCAATTTAGCGCGCGCAATACAAGTTCTGATGGTCAGTATAATGTGATTGATAATGCTAAGTCATTGAGGAAGGGAACGCTAAGAGCTGAAGAGTTTTTTCGAATTCGAGTTTTTCGAGATATTCAAGGCCGTTTTTGGACTTTAGATCACCGTCGATTGGCAGCGATGAAACTCTCTGGAGCTTTTTCAGTGATTAATGTAGAGGTTGTTGGTGAAGAAGTTGCAGCGAAGTCTCTTTTTAAGTTTAGCTCTCGAAATGAAGGACAAAGCTTACTTGTTATCTTAGGAGATGGCAGCTCCCTAGTACTTGCGAATGAATCTCTTCTAAAGGAAATAGATTAAACGTTAGTATTTTTATTTGATGAAATGAGAGGGAATTTGTGATCTATTTTTTTTGTGACCACGAATGGGGTCGGCAACAGTAATCTTTAAGAGGAAGAGCGAGAGAATAACGAAAACGGCTTGCTTAATACTGAACCTCATGAAACCTACCCTAAACTATAATTGTGAAAGACGACTTGGAGTCCTCCTCGTCTAGAGTAGTAGGAAACTTTAGCCAAATTTAAAAAAATGGTTAAAAAATCCTAAACTTTTTTTTTTAGGATGTAACAGGCTAATATTGTTGAGATCTCTACAGCTGTGTTGGAGGGCCTCCCGAATGGTTAGATTAAAGAGGGACTTGAAGGATTGCCACTTTAAAGAGGCATCTTTAGCTTAATGGCTCGAAAGAAGCGGATTGGTAAAAATGTCTTGATTGCAAGTAAAATAAAACTTAACAGAAATCCTAATACCAGTATTGGCCATCCCTGGTTTGTGTTTTGATCATCTATCCATTTGAGACTTCCACACCCTCCAAAGGGTTGTTCCGTAGGGTAGAGCCAGGTGATTCCGTCAGCATCGTCTTGGCCTAACAACATTCGTGTGGGAACAGTAACAGCGTACATAAGGTTTTTGTCATATTGACTATGGCCAAGTCCGACTGCGTGTCCTAGTTCGTGTGCGATGATGGCAATTTGTTCATCTCTTTCTTTAGCGTTAAAGCTATTGCCAGGTTGATCATTGACTAAAATGAGGGCTCCCCTAATTGTTCCTCCTGAAATATTGTTGGGTACAGTGACACCTAAAACGCTTAAAACACCGCTATAGTTAGTTGGGTTTGTATTACAAGCGATAAGGATTCCAGAGTTGACCCTTAAAGCAGGATTAATAACACAAGGGCTTGTACTGGTACAGACAACGTCGTTTCCAAAAGCGGCTGCGACATTGACAAGATTGCCTC
This sequence comes from Bacteriovoracaceae bacterium, assembly GCA_965206965.1. Lineage (GTDB taxonomy): Bacteria > Bdellovibrionota > Bacteriovoracia > Bacteriovoracales > Bacteriovoracaceae > CBDBLK01. Next base: position 2,435,432 of record OZ242254.1, read on the forward strand.
TTTTTAAGCGAAGTCGGCTTGTGGGTACTTGATTCCAAAAGCGATCGGCGGCTTCTGCAGCGAGGCTAAGGAGTTCATCATTAGTGATGCCGAGATTGTTGCAGGTTAGAGAAGCCACATTGATAGAGATCTCATCATCCTTAAAAGTGGCGGCAGCACTGTTATTGAGTGTGAAGGCCTCAATCTGATGAATAAAAGAGAGTGTTCCCAAGAGGATGGTCAAGATTCTTATTTCCATAGAGAATCCCCAAAATGGTAGTGAAGGGAGAGGGTGTAGGAAAAGGTGCGGTTGCGTGAGTTGGCTATATTGAAAACATAAGTTTGAAACTTTAGAGAGTATTGCTCGACTGGGTGAAAAGAAAGGCTAGCCAAGCTGGTGACATTACGTGCTGTACTTCTTCCTTTAGGGATAGGAAAGCTTTGAAGGCTTCCTCCGTTGCGGAGCTCGGCAGAGCCTCCGTCACCACTAATGGTAGTCATAAACAAGCCTGCACCCAATCGACCTTGCCAGTGCTGAGAGGGCTTCCAGGCGAGGTGCCCATTGGCAAAATAGCTAATTTTGGAGATGTATTCGTGATCGTTTCCACCGGGCCAAACGAATCCTCCCTCGGCAATCAAATGCCATGAAGCCTCTTGGTTGAGAGAATAGGAACCTTCAAGACTCAAGAAGGGGTGGTGATCGAATTTATTTTTATCCCCTGCTCGGTTGGTTTGATAGTGGTTGAGGTGTTGATTAATAAGGCCAGCGCCCAGGGAAATGCCGTCAAAATGGCTGCCAAAACTGGAAATTATGGAGCACCAAGCTATCGCTAGAGGGGGAATAATTTGTTTGAGGAGAAGCTTGGTCATAAGGTTTTCCTTTAGCTTGGGTTTATTCTCGCAAAGGTAGGGGAACAATGGCAATGTGTAGTTAAGGGGAATCTAGTCAGTCAGAGGTATTTGAAGTAGTATTTGTGGTGTTAAGTTCCTCTGGCCATGGTGTTTCCTTATGTCACAAGATTTTGAAAACTATTTTCCTCCAAAAGAATTAATTCCCTCTGATCCCAGGTTCGGGTGTGGACCTTCTTTGCTCCCTGAAGAATTCGTTCGCAAGCTTCACAGTACAGGACCCCACCTTTTGGGAACGAGTCATCGCCAGGCTTCAGTAAAGAGTCTTGTTAAAATCATCCAAGAGAGAGTTCGTCAGTATTTCGGATTGAGTGAAGATTATTTAGTGGTAGTGGGGAATGGAGGAGCTACTTTTCTTTTTGATGCCATTGGACTAGGACTTGTTCGCCATAAGTCGGTTCACTTTACCTGTGGGGAGTTTTCTGCCAAATGGTGGAAGGCCCATGAGAATATTCCTTGGATAGAAACTGTAAATATGGCCGTTGAATTGGGACATGGGGTTTATGCTGAGAGCCGTGAAAATGCTGATCTCATTTGTTGCACTTTAAATGAAACTTCAACTGGGGTTATCGTCCCCTCTTTGCCCTCGGTTGATGAGGATGTACTCCTCTGTGTTGATGCGACAAGTGGGGGAGGGCAAGTTGAGTGTGATGTGAGCAAGGTGGATGTCTTCTTTTTTTCTCCACAAAAAGTCTTTGCTAGTGAGGGAGGGACTTTTATAGCAGTGCTTTCAGCGAAGGCCCAAAAAAGGGCCTTAGAATTGGCAGAGGATTCTTCACGCTATATACCCGATATCATGAATTGGAAAACTCATATAAACAATGCCCAAAAAAATCAGACTTATACAACACCTTGTGTGTCCTCACTTTTCTTTCTCAATGAGCAGTTGGAATTGATGAGGGAGGTTGGTTATCAGTCTGTTGTTGAAGAGGGTAAAAAAAGGGCTGAACTTATTTATGGTTGGGCACAAGCAAAAGATTATCTCAGGCCCTATGTTAAAGAGGAAGAATTTCGTTCGAGTGCTGTGGCGACAATTGATGTGGACGATAGAGTTAATGTAACTCCTCTTTTAAAGAGACTTCGCGAGCAAAAAGTGGTTTATGGTATTGAGTCTTATAGAAAGCTTGGGCGCAATCAATTTCGGATTGCTCTTTTTTACAATATTAAATTTGAAGATCTTGAAAAATTGACCAAGCTCTTATCTCATGCCATTGAGTCTTATCTTCATTGAGCTTTTATTTGACCAAGTCCATCGATGGCCAAGTGCTTGGCCATAAGCCTAGAAAAATTGAGTCTAGGAGCCAATTGTTTCCAATTGACATAGAGTTCTATTTTTTCTTCTATTTTTTCAATCTGTTTTTGAAGTTGCTTTGCTTGCCAAGTTTTTAGTCGCCTTCCCTCGGATTGATTTTTAAGAGAGATATACTGGCGGATTAATTTTTGGGCTTGTAGGGTGCCCTGTGGTGGGGTTCCTGGTTTGAGCTTCATTCTAAAGAAGGGATTATTATTTATTTTATTAATAATAAGTTGATAAGCTTTTTCTATGTTTTTGCGTTGATTTCCAGGAGAGTGTTTTAAACTATTGAGTTCCTCTAGGAGTTTTAAAGCAAATGATTTTTCATATATAAGGCGATAGGCTTCATCTTTTTCTTCAACTTTTAGAATGGTCCCGAGCGAGTTTTCAGAAAATCTAACTTCGCCATAGAGAGCTGTTTTTTTATTTAAAAGACCTGATTTTTTAAGCAGGAGTCTATTGAGTATTTTGAATTGATTGATCCATTGATCTTTATCTTTTTGAACAATAGCAATTTGAGTGAGAAGCTTATTTGTGTCATGATGGTAACGATCATATTTTTGCATGGTTATAAAAGATTGTTTGGCTTTTTCCAAATTACCTATTCTCAAATAGTGAAAGCCCTCTGTGAAATCGATATTTCTATAATGAGGGATGAGTTTTTGGGTTTTTTCAATAGCTTTTTTAGTTTCAGGAAGCATTCCCATGCGGAAAAAAAGACCTGTTAGAAAAGAGCTCGTATAAACATCATTGTACTTGAGAGATTGACGGTAAAAAGGAGCCATTTTTTTTGAATGCTGATGACCAATGAGCTTACTGTGATTGTATTGTTTTTGGACCCAGGGAATATAGGCCAGGCAGGCTACAATAAAGAGAAAGATGGGCGCTAGAGCTGCCGATAAACTCTTTTTGCTGGTTTCCTTGTAAAAGGGGTCAAATTCAAAAAGGGAAAAGAAAAGTCCCAAGTTTAAAAATAGAGGAAGCCTAACGACGACCATTCGTGGAGCTACTGAAACGAGGCTTTGGAGATTGTAAGCGACAAAGGAGCCTAAAAGGCCAATCAATAGTGCTGCTTTGGGTGTATTGATACCTTCCTTTTTGATGAGCTTAAACCCTTTGTAAAAAACAAAACCCCAAAAAAAGAGTAAACTGAGAAACGAGAGAAGGCCGCCTTCTTGAAAAATCTCTAAAGGCTCCGAGTGGGCGTGATTATAACTTCTCTGTTGCAGGACAAGTCGCGACTCTGGTGGGACAAAGAGAAAATAGAGGTTGTAAGAACTTCCCAGACCCCAACCAATTAAAGGTGAAGCCTTGACGGAGTTTAGGGCCGCTCTGAAGGAGTTGATTCGATCGTACCAACCTTCATAGGTAACGATATTAAATGTACGGCTTTTGGCCGCTTCTTCATTAAAGAGAAAAATAGAAAGGTAAATTATTGAGAAAATAATAGCTAAACTTAAAAAACTCGCTAGAATAATTTTTCTCTTTTGTGGGGAGACTTTAAAGTAGGTGTGACTAAAAAAGACTAAGAGCCCGGCTATGAGAGAGGCACCCATTCCCGCACGGCTTTTGATCAGGAGAATGGAACTAAGTGCGAATAAGGTGGCTACTCCATAAATCCAGGTTGGTGTATTGAATCGTTTTTCTCCCTTAGGAACAAAAAGTCCCAAGGAGAGAAAGAGAGGAAAGAGTTGGATAAGGAAACCGGCAAAGTAATTGCGGTTTCCAAAGGTGCTTTTGATATGACCGGGATACCAATTTTGCTGAATGGCTTGGGTGAAGGCGTGGATTGTGACGGCGACTAGCAGAAGGGTCATACCCTTAAATAAGATGTCGAGATTGGCTTGATCTTTGTAGGTTTCTCTGACGATCATCATCCAGCACCCAAACAGACAAAAAGCGGCAAGTTCGTAGGCAAAATTGTAATTGTTGGCGCCCATCGAGTAGAGGAAGCCAGGAAAGGTGAGCAGAATGGGTGAGAGAGCAAAGATAACTGAATTTAGACTCGAAAGTTTAAAGTGAAATTTAGGGTAGTGATAATAATAAATGGGTAGGAGAAGAGAGAGTAGAGATAAAATGGCTAAGAGTTTAGAGCTGTTAACATGATAAAAAAGATAGGTTGTAAAAGCGTTGACAGCGATAAAAACAAACGTAACCAAATAACTGAAATGCCTTGGGTTTCCGGTGTTTGCGGACATAAGCGCCTCTTAATCTTTTTTGTAGTTTTTTAAAAATTCTTTTTTAAAATCTCTGTATTTATTTTCTAAGATGGCCTGGCGTGCTCTTTCGGCGAGTGTTTTATAAAAGGCGATATTGTGTTCTGTTGCTAGAACTTGACCTAATATCTCATTGGAGTCAAATAAATGCTTGAGATAAGCTCGGCTATAATGGCGGTCTGTATAGCAGTCGATATTGGGATCTATAGGGTAGAAATCTCTGCGGTAATTGCGGTGACGGATTCTAATTTTTCCTCGGAAAGTAAATAGAGTGCCTCCACGGGCAAACTTTGTGGGGATGATACAATCTGACATATCAACTCCTTTCTCCCAGATCATCAATAGATCTTCAGGATTTCCTACCCCCATGACATAGCGAGGTTTATCGGCGGGCATTTTAGGAGCAGCATGACTGACAATCTTTTCCATGAGTTCGAACCCTTCTCCAACTGAAACGCCACCTATCGCGTAGCCTGGGAGATCCCGGGCGATAACTTCTTGTAGGCATTCATCTCGGTATTTATTATAGGTGGAACCTTGAATGATTCCAAATAAAGCTTGTTGAGGTTGGCTCCATGCTTCAATACACCTATCGAGCCAGCGATGGGTTCGATCGATACTTTTTTTGGTGTACTCTTCGGTTGCCGGGTAGGGAATGCACTCGTCAAAGGCCATCATAATGTCAGAGCCTAAATTTTGCTGAATGTGAATTGAAGTTTCGGGACTGAGGAGAATTTTTTTTCCCTTGAGATCTGAAAACTCAGCGCCTTCTTCTCGAATGCTTTTTCGTTGCAGGCTAAAAACTTGAAAACCTCCCGAGTCGGTCAGAATAGGGCGCTTCCAGTTCATAAATTTATGCAATCCCCCTGCCTTTTTTATGAGTTCACTACTTGGGCTGAGGTGTAAGTGGTAGGTGTTTGAGAGAATGATAGGGATGTTCATTTCTTCTAAAAAGAAAGGTTGAAGGGCCTTAATCGCTCCGTGAGTCCCGACTGGCATAAAAACTGGTGTGGGAATAATGCCATGAGGGGTTATTATTTCTCCGGCTCGAGCACCGGTGTGTTTGTCGGTGTGGACAACCTTAAATTTAAAATGTTCTTTGACTAAATCTTGAATTTTTTGAGAGGTCATATTTCGATTTACCTACTGAAGATTTATTTCAAAGTACTTCATATCTTTTTCCTCTAATGCCTTTTGAGTGCGATTGAAGGCTATTCGCAAATCTTTTAGGGGAACAGAATCTTGTTTTTTAATCAGATTGATGAGGAGTTTATCGTAGCTTTTGAAGGCCCTAATCAATTGTTTTTGAAGATAGACCTCTTCGTTTTCAAGGGCCTTTTTTGCTGTTTTGAGAGTAAATCTAAGAAGGTTTGAAATGACTTTAGAGCTGAGTGGTTGGGATTTTAGGGTCAATGAAAAAGCGTCTAGAGCGGTGAATCCGTTCCATTGAAGAGTTTTATCTAGATTGGGAGTTTCAGAGGTTTTTACTTTTTTAGCGGAGCCAAATAATTTTTTAATGGCTTTGCGTATAAGGTTTTGCTTTTTTCCTCGATTGACTACCATCCAGGTTGAAAAAGTAGGTCCTTGGAAAACGAGGAGTTTGGTGACAGGGCCTTTTTCGATGAGGAGGCCCTGGTCGGAGCCAAATTTAAAAGCTTCGAGTTTTTCAAAACGTCTTTCTTCTAAGAGTTCAAGAAGATCTTTTCTCAATTGACCATAGGGGTAGAAAAGGAAGCCTTTTGTAAAGACGAATTGAGAGAGATTGAAGAGGGAGAGTTGAACGGATTGCTCGATGATTTCAGACCATTCAAGGGAGCGTTGGATAGTCCACTTTGACTTTTTTTCGATCTGGTCTTGAGGGTGCCAAGTGCTTAATTTTTGAGAGTGGAGATAGCTAAAGGGGTCAAACCAACGAAATTTTTGAATTTGATGGTCATAGTTGAGAAATTTACCTTTACTGAATTGAATTTGTTGTTTGTTTTTGCTGTCGACGATGAGGAGGTCGAGAGTCCAATTTTTCCCCAATTTTTTAGGGTAGGGTATTAAAGTCCAGTTTTGATCAAAAGAGGTTCTAAATTGAAGCCCCCAGTAATGGCTAACTCCGACGAAGGGTGTTTCCTCTTTTCTCGGTTTTTTGTTTCGCCAATACTTGAGAGAGGATTCAAGTTCTACTGGGCTAATAAAATCTTTAAGATTAATTTGTAGGGGGATCGCCAAAGTGGCGAGGATAATTAGGGGATTGAGAATAAAAAAACCGCAAAAACGAATCATTAGGTTTGAATGGCCTAGGCGGGAGCAAGTGAGAATTTCTTTGAGGGTTCTCTTTTGAAAGATGGCGGGAAAGTCAAAAATGAGAAAGGGAAGAGTGAAGAAACCTAATATTTCTCTTGCTAGAGCACGCAATCTATTTTTAAAGAAGCTTCCTTCTTGATTTTTAACACCGATTAAAAAGAAGGGAAAGGGCATTCCAATGATAAGACTTGGTAAAAGTCTTACGATAGCAAAAGAAGCCAAGAGAATAATAATTGAAGGAAAGAGAGGTGAAGGCGATGCAAGACTGATTAAAGAGTCGACAAATTCCGATGGTATTGCCATTTTGTTGAGGAATTCTTTAATTTTGTCCAAATGAGGTAGACTGATATTTCTTAATTGAGAAAAGAGATTAAAAAGTTGATATGAGGTCATTTCCGCTATTTTTTGAGCTTTGCTTTCCCATCCCAAAAGTTGAATTCCAAGGGGTCCTAAATTAAAAGCTAAAAATACTTCTACTGATATTCCCGCTATCCTAGTGAAAAACCCTGGAGGTGATTGGTAATTGGGTTTTTTCTTTTGAAAAAGTCCTTTCCCTGTTTTAGCGCCAGTAGCTTTAATAGAGGTTTTTTTCGATTTCCTCTGGAGTTTTTCTTTGATCTTAGCAAATAAACCAATCGGTTTATTGTCATCATCGATTTTTTGAGTCGTTTCTTTTAAAAAGTCACCGGGGCGTTGTATCTCTTGAGTATCAGAACTTTCGTCAATTTCCTCTTCAAATGTTTCAGGTGGTGTAGTAGGAGGGGTATGGGTCTCAATCCATTCTTCGCATACTACAATTTTGACTTTGTTGATATTAACCTTGTCGCTTTTATCGAGGATATACATTTTTCCTTGTTGGAGTTTTTGTTTGCCTATTTTTGCAGAATTGTCTTCGCCAAGCATGGTGAGTGTTAAGACTTCATTTTGTTGACGAAAGTTGAAGTGAATGGGAGCGAGGCCTTGGTCTTGAATAATAAAGTTTGCGGATGGGTCGCTACCGACAGTGAGTGTTTCCTCTACTTTAACTTTTTGACTTTCCGTTTTAGGGAGACGGACATCAAGTTTATAAACTTTTACCTTTTCCATGACTTTTGACTTGCCTCATTCTCAAGAAAAAACCTGCAAAGCGCTACTTTTTTTGAATCAGTTTTTTACCCACCTCCTCAAGGGCGAGGTTAAGATTAGCTTCTTCTAATCTTTTCATTGAAGCCGATTGAGTTGAGAGGGAAAGACTTGCCATTATTCTCTCTTTCCTTATTGTAAAACGCAAAAAAAACCGAGGAATTTAATTATATTTGATAAAAATTGTCCAACTATCAGAAGCGATTTTTATGTTTACAAATATGAGAAGACTTTTATGCTGGATATCAGATTGAATTTTAAAAGGACTTCTCTTTATTATGAAAAAGAACATGGCCCTATGGCTTCGGATTGGTTTGCTGTTAGTGACTGTTGCTGTGCTGGCAGAAGTTCAATCGTCACTTATGTTTTATTAACAGATATTTGAATGAAAAAGATTTTAATGGTGGCCATCGTCCATTTGTTCATCGTCAAACTGAGTGAGCGCGATGATCATGCTCAAGGGAAGAAGCGCCCAAGTCCCAATTAAAACTAGGGCAACAAAAAAACTCCAGCTCATTTCCTCCTCCTTTTCACCCCGGCCATCCGTTGCTTCCTGCGACTTCTGGTCCTCTGTGCTTCACATAACTCGACCTCATCATAGCATGATGCAGAGGTTCAAGGCCAGAGGCTTATTTTATTAAAATCTTTTAACTGTTTGCTAAAAAAGAGTGTTGATATAGTGACGATTGATCTTATTTGAGAGGGTCTTTTTGTTAATAAGAATGATTCATTGTTTGATTCTTGCAAAGCTCCTTTCTTCTCCTGTTGTTGATGCGCTTGTTCCATCTATTTTGGAATCTCCTCCTCAAAAAAATCACTATGTTTTTTATTCAAATATTTATTGGAAGTGGCAGAATAAAAATTTTTTTGATTGGAATAAATATCTTTCAAAAAATGAGAAAAAGCTTATTGAAAAACTTTTAGGCTTGGGAAATCATTGGTTAACACCTTCCTCTCTTCCTCGCAAAGAGACTTTTACTCTTGGTTTTGGCTACCTTCCTAAAGAAAAGATTAATTTCTACACTCTTGAAATTTATGTTCCTGATCAGGACTTTGATCTTTCACCTTTAAATATTTATGATTCAAATCATTTAAAGAATATCAAGTTTCTCAAATGGTCAACTTTTAAAAATACATTTTGCTTAATAGGTCTTTTGAATCAAAATGATTATCGCCACCAGTGCTATGATAGGCATCATAAAAAATTGATAAGTATTTACGATGAACGTGTCGAAAATTTTTTTAAAGATCGTTTTATTTTAGGAGGACCTATTTTAGAGAAAAGATCTTTTTTTTCTCTTGATAAAGAGAAGAAAGGAGATTTTTACTACACTAATAGTGCTAAACACGTTCTTCTTCCTGAGTCTTTGCAAAAAATTGTCGTCAATCACGGTATTGAAACTAGACTGCCATTAGATAAGGTTCAACTTTGGAATGATGGAAGTTTAGTTATTTTTTATCCTTGATTAGTGATGAGTAAGCCTATTCACATTATCAATATTTTGAAGATAGCTAGTCTGATAGCGATTATGTGCTTTCATGCCAATGAATTTGTTTTCTATCAAGACCACTACCCACTAGGGGATGTGACTTATGTTTATCCACTCCTTGCCAAATTCGCTAGGTTAATACCTTTTAGTGGACAGTCTCTAATCACTATTATTTTTTTCCTCTGGGGTTATCGAGAAGTTTCGTTGAGGAAACTCTGGAAAACGATTCCTATTCTCTTATTAGGACAATTGGTTTTAATGGCTGCTTTCTTTGAAGAAGGGCGATCTTTTTGGAGTTTTTGGGAATGGGATATCTATAGTTTTTTGTGTGTGGCCATATTGTCTTTGGGGGTTCTTAGTAGATGTTCTTTTAAGGTTCTTATTGGCATGAATCTTTTTTTTATTATTGCTACTTTGACGCCTTTTCCTTCGTTTTTAAATTTTTTTGGAAATAATATTTGGCAAGCCATATTTTTGGGTAATTGTGAGCAAGGGGGAACAGGTGCTTGGCCACTTTATCCGTGGTTAGGTTTAACTGCTTTTGGTTATGCTTGGGGAAAATGGGTACGATTTAGCGATTGTACTATCAATAGTCTTGAGAAATGGGTTTGGTTTTTGCCTCTTGCATGGACTCCCTTTTATTGGGGTGGTTTTTATCAAACACCCATTGGACCTGGGTTTTACTGTTTTATGTTTTATCACCCTCCTCATGAATTTTGGGCTCATTTTTTATGGATTCCTTTTATTTTTTCTTTGGCTAAATCATCTTGGATTCAAGAGAAGTTGGATGAGATGAAGTGGGTGAAATTTTTATCCAGTTTAGAGTGGAGTCGAAGTTTAGGATTATGTTACCTTCTCGAAATCATCCTGCTTGGGTTGGCTGGGGTTTGGAGTGATAACTTTCTTGAATCTCCTTGGCTTTTTGATCTCTTCTTTCTTTTTCTTTTTCCAATGGTTGAAGTTTTAGCTCGTCTAATAAAAAGGTTTTTTTTGCCTTTACTATTTTGGCCAAAAAATATTTCTCGTGGAGATAACTCACGAGAGCTATTAAGATGATCGATTTTTGATAATTAAATTGATCAATCTTTTGAGTAAAGGAGAATTAACTTCAAATTTTTATGACTGTCGTGTCACGATTAAAAGGGATAGGTTTATTTTTAGTAACTACTCACACCAAATAGGGCCATGGGTATGAAGTGTAAAATTTTTTCAAATGAAAGGGCTTTCTCACTCGCTGAGGTTATGGTAGCTGCAGGTCTCTTGGGGGTTGTCGCCCTTGGATCGATGCAAATTTTTCAGCAAATTAATCGAGCCAATTCTCGAGGTAAGAATATTAACGACCTTATAGGTTTTAATAGTGCTTTTGAAAGATACGTTTACGGTCCAAAAATTTGTGATGAAGTTCGCAATAAAACCTTTTCGACTAGTTATGCTAATGCTTCTTTTACTCAGTGGAGTTACGGTGGTCAATCGAGCATTTCTAGTGGTAGCAAACTGGGCTCTATCGAGATAACTTCTTTTAAGGCTAAAATTGATCTTTCGAGTTCATTGCCAAGTATAAGCGTCAGTGGAGAAACTTTGAAAAAAACAATGCTTCAACTAGAAGTTGGAGTTAAAGCAGGAAAGAAAAATAATAATTATTACTACAATATTCCCGTTCTCTCGACAGGTGCTGGATTGGTAAAGTATTGCAAAGAAATTAAGAATGCTGTTGAGATTTGTAATGCTTTACTAGGTGAATTTGATACGACTAGTGGCCGCTGTAAGCATTCCAATGCCTGTCAAGTGAGAGGGACCTATATTACCGTGACCTGTTCTCCAAGCCACCACGGCTGTCATTCTGCTTATGGCTCTTCCACAGTAAACCCTTTGACAGGGGGTTCTAATTGTCCGTCTGGCAGTTTGGCTTCTGAAACCGCTGCGGTCGAGTGGAATCACAATGTCGATTGTGGAAAAAAATGCACTGATACAGTTATAAATACCGCTAAATGGTTTACTTGCTTAGAATGTCCATGAAAAGACAAAAGAAAGAAAATAGTCGATCTGGTTCGGCTCTTATTTACGTTCTTATCGCTAGTGTCACTATGATGACTTCAGGTTTGTACCTGATGCAACAATTAACTGGTGTCGAGAGTTCTTTTCGAAACAATAAAAACCGTCAAAGTTACACTCGCTTGGTCTCCTATTTGAGAGTGAAATTTGAAGATCCTCATACTTGCACTGAAATGTTGAAGGATAAAAATATTGAGAGTTCTTTTTCCTCTTCTGGCACTTCTCTTTTACCGGTTTCCCTGGCGTATGGTGGAGGGACTCAAACTGTGAACTCGGGTTGGAAAAGCCCCGATGGAGCTGTCATTGATAAATTAGTTCTTCACTCCGAGAGCACTTCTGTTCGGACTCCGATTCGCCGAGACATTGCTTCCTCTCCTTTGTTTACTGCTGTCAACGCAAAGCTCTCCGTTTATACCAAAAAGGGAACACCTCCCCTTAAACTATCTAAGTACGAGCATTTTAAGATTGAGTTAATGCTTTACTATAAGATTACTAGTGGTAGCCGTAAGCTTTATTCTTGCTTTGGTCGCTATACTGAGGGGGCCCTCTGTACTCTTTCGGGAGGCGCTTACAACACTGGGATTGTGAGTCCTGGGGCTGCGGCCTGTGAGCCCGATTTGGATTGTTTTATATCTAAAGAAGGGGTAACACAGGCTACCATCAACCCTATTACGTTTCTTGCCGCTCTTCAGGCCGGGGGGTTCTCCGGTTCCTCGATTCCTTCAGGTATTCCTGTTGGCGTTCCCTCCCAGTTTGCCCAAGCAGCTTCTGTTAATTGTAACCCCCCTTTTGTGGCCTATTATGTTGGTCCGAGTAGGTTTCAATGCATGTGGTGTAATCGGAATTAAGACCGAGAGAAAGGTAAAACTCTGGATGTTTTCTCCTCCAAATTAAGGCATCGGCGAGGAAGTGACAAAAGAGAGGGGTGAGATAAAGGGCGCATAAAAAGGCTTTGGGAAAACTGAGAGGGGAGTAGAGATAGCTATTGCTCGTGTCGATTATTTGAGCTTCGAGAAAGAACTCTGTTCCACCGCCAATGAGTGCTGTCAGGGAGACTATGAAAATTGTAATTTTTACTTTTTTCATAAAGGCAAAAGGTCGAGTGCGGATAAGGGATTTAGTGATGAGGATTTCGTAGGGCAAAGCATGAGAGGTCACTAGCGCCATTAGGATGATTTCTGGAGAAAAGAGACCCGAGAGGAAGAGTCCGTTGTAAAACCATGAAAAAGAGAGCTGGTAGAGAGTTTGGCTTTTATTTAATGTGCGATGATACCAATGATAGAGCTGGCGACAGATCCAAATTGTTTGTAGAAAGAGGATCAAAATAAGCGTCAATTGATAGAGAGTCTCTGAAGGGTAAAAAAAGAGATCGTTTTCGGAGTAAAGGGAAAATGATTTTTCCCATTTGTTGAAGTGAAAGGCAATAAAAGGGGAAAGAATCATTGCTATAAAGAGGTACTCCTCCCATCTTGCTTTAAGAGGAAGACCTTGGCCGTAAAAACGATAGAAGCCTTGGATTTGTCTAACGTAGTGATAAACGGTGGTATAGAGCACCAAGCTCCATAGGTAAGGGATCCCGAGCCAGAGGTAGAGAGTGAAGAAAGTGATCAGTCCTATCGGGCCCCAAAAGTAAACTTTGAGCCGCTTTCTCTCCTGGGGATGGAGCCAAGTTCTCCAGAAGGTTGTGTAGACGTGACCGGAATCAAAAGTGGCAAAACAGATAAAGAGTAGGAGCTTATTTATTGCTGGTGTTTGATAGGGCGAAAGTGAAGCGAGCAGGATAAAGGGACCAGGCATAAGGAGAAAGAAAAAATCGAAGGAAAAAGCTCCAAAAATCCATTGGGATGGTCTTTGAAAGTTTATTTGAGCAAAAGAGTTATGACTCATTGGTAAATAAAAAATATTGACTGAATAATAGAAAGATGGTGGACTAAAGAGAGTATCAAGTCAACTTTAAGAAAAAGAAAGAGAAATGAAAAAAGATAGCTCATCAAAAAGTGATCCCAAATACATTCTGGTTTTAATTATCATTTTAGTGGGATTTGGCTATTGGAAATGGCAGAGCTCGAAGCGAAGTGGTAGTGGCCAACCTCCAGTGGGTGTCTCTGATCTTTCCTCTCAGGGTGAGAATGAATCTCAGGGAGAGGGTGATGTTGAGGAGGAAGTGGCTTCTGATACAGAAGAAGGCCCAGAGGTCGATTCGACTAGAGATGTTGTACTTGCTAAGAAACTCAAAGCTGCTCCCACGGTAGAGGATCCGACTGCTATAGAAGGTCAAAAGCAAAAAGAATTAATAGGTAACTTTCAAGATGAAACCAAGACAAAAATAAAATTGCCCGAGAATTTAAACTACATAAAATTGGATCTTGAACAGGGAATTACTGGTATTTATGGTTCTGATAGGAAAGGAAAGAGACAGTTTTCAATGATGGCCACTCGTAAACCTCTTAGCGTGAATCAACTTGTTCAGTATTTGGACTCAGAAAGTGGTTCTCTTCCCCACGTTCGAAAAGGTGACTTTAAGCTTAAAAGCCCAACTCGAAATGTGCCTCCTCCTCCGGGAAGGGGCATTGCTTCAGTGCAAGTGATTAGTGGAGCCAGTGATAAAGACAGGCAAGTTTTTGCGGCTCTCGTTAAACGCACCGATAGTAAGGGAAGCTATTTATTTATTATGAAAGAGTCGAAAACTTTCTTTAAAAATAATGAAGGGTTTTTAGATGCTCTTCTCAATTCATTTGAAGCGATAAAATAAGCGATTCTTGTATTGAGTAAAAGATATGTTCTTTTTATTACTGCTGGTTTAGCTTTTTGTTCTCTGGCCTATGAACTAATTTTTACTCAGGTTCTTAGTGTTATTTTCGGCTCTCAGTTAAAACAATACAATCTTACAGTTTCTCTTTTTACTTGTTCTTTGGGTTTTGGCACACTTGTTTTTCATCATCTTTTTCCCAAATATCATTGGAAAAAAATTTTTCTATGGGTTGAAATATCTCTAGCTATAATGGGCTCTCTAGGGCCATTCCTTATCGTTATTTCAGCTAATATTATGCCTCATTTTTTAGCTTATACTTTTTCTTTAGGTTTGATTTTTTTTATTGGCTTTTTCTCAGGTTTTGAATTGCCTTTGATGATTCAATTATTGCGTAATCACCAAGGGGTGATTCTGGCTTCTGATTATTTGGGGATGGTTTTAGCCGCTGTGGCAACACCTTTTTTTCTTCTCTTTTGTTTTGGAGTGGGATCCTCTGCTCTGGTCGTGGCTTTCACCAATTTATTTTTCCTTTTTTTGACGTTGAATTTGATACCTTTCAAAGGGATCTTAATGATCAGTTATGCCTCTATCGTTGTGATTTTATTTGGGTTTAGAGAAGTGATTAACTCGAGTCTATCCTACCTTTATGTTTTGAGGTTTATTCAGTGAATGTGGGACTCATCATTGTTTCTTTTCTGACTTCATTAACTAGTCTCGCTTACTATTTTATAAGTTCAAACCAATTGGCTGTGATAAGTGGTAAAGAAACGATTGCTCAAGCTTTTGGTTTGGCAGTCTTTTTAGGAGGCATAGCTTTGGGAAGTGCTTGGATTGAAGGACGATCTGTTCTTATCAACTCTTGGCGTAGAAAAATTTCTTATTTGACTAAGGTTGAATTATTAGTGACTTTAAGTGGGAGTACGATTTTATCTTTAAGTTCTGGTTTCATTTTAATTTATCTTTTATTTTTCAATATTAATATTTTTGCTCCTTATGAAATACCTAGCCATGTTATTTTTTCTGTTCACTTTTTTTTCTATTTTATTCTAGGGTTTTTCTCAGGGCTTCAATTACCCTTGCTATTAAAATGGAAGGTGAACTATGAGAACCCTATTTTAATTATTAATTATGCTGGTGCACTAGTTTCAGGTGTGATGATTAATTACTTTATCGCCGAAGGTATCGAAGCTTATCTGCAAAATTTTTTTGTTCTTATGATGAATATGGTCACTATTTTAACATTAGTTTTTATGAGACGTTCTCTTAAAGGGTTGTTTTTCGCGATACCAATTCTGGGTCTTATGGTATTGAATTTAGAGTTGGGTCCAGAGGTGAAAAAGAGAGAATTAGCGGCGTATTATTTTGGGATAAAACTAAATTCTCTTAAACAGTGGAAGGATTTTCAAAAAATTTTCAAGCAGTATGGGAATATTCAAAGGTTTTATAGCCCCTATCAAAAAATTGATTTGGTTTCCGAGGATCCTAATGAAAAAACTTTTTTTCATGGCAATCAAACTCTCTATCTCAATAGAAGACCTCAATTTGATCTCTATACTTACAAGACCTATCATGAGTCGATGCTTATTGGAGCCCTTAATCTTTCCAAGAAAAGGCTTGAGGATATTCTTATTCTTGGAGGTGGTGATGCTATACTCCTCAATCAAGCTCTCAAACAAAAAAGTATTAATAAGATTACATTAGTTGAGCTTGATCCTGTCATTTTAGAGATGGCCAGGACTCACCCCATTTTGGCTCGCCTCAATGACCATGTTTTAGAAAAAAAAGATCAGCGTTTGACTCTTATTGTAGATGATGCCATTTCCTACTTGAGAAAAAGCCATCAGCAGTATGATGCTATATTTATTGATTTTCCTTATCCTTATAGTGATGAGCTTAAGAAGCTCTATAGTTTTGAGTTTTATCATATGATTAAAAACCATTTGAAACCACAAGGTTTTTTTATTCTCGACTTTCCTGTCATAGGAGATCGAAAGAAAAGTAAGGCACCATTAATTGATTGCTTGATGAATACTTTGGAAAAGGCAGGGTTAAATAATGTGACTGCTTTCGGTCCTTATTCACCATTTGTTTTTGTTTCGTTAACATCTGAAAAAAAGTCTTTTGATTTTAACTCACTGCCCAGTGATCTTTCTTTAAGCACTTCTCTTAACCTGTTAAAACTTGACTATTTGTTAGGTAAAAGGAGGAATAAAGAATGTCTCTTTTCTATGTTTTCAAGGAAAAGTTTTTGGTAAAGAGCAGGATGGATCAAGAGGTAATATGGCTAAGTATCTAAAAATTTGTCTATTATTGAGACTTTTCTCCTTCTTTACTCTAGGAAAATTGAGGTATAATAAATAAATCTTACTTAAGGAGTTTCCTAAGTCTTGGGGGGAGGTTTTTTGTGAATGATTTTTTAGATGAAGAAATACAAATAATGAGTGAGCAGGACTCTGATGGGACGACAATTAGCTCACGTAGCTTTCTTCACCCAATAAAAGAAGTTGCTATGCCCGTTGTGATTGCGATTGATATAAGTTCGACTATTGGTGAAGCTATTGATCTCATGCAGTCGAAAAATATTGGCTCTGTTGTAATTACGAGAAAAGGAAAGCTTGAAGGGATATTTACAGAGCGTGATGTGTTGATGAAAGTAATTGGAAAAATGGAGGACTGGAGAAATCATCCTATCCATGAAGCGATGACTTCTCATCCTCAAAGTCTTCAAGCAGGTGATGAAATTGCTTATGTTCTCAACAATATGCATGTTGGAGGCTATCGTCACGTGCCTATCGTCAATGAAAAAAATGAACCTGTTTCAATGATTTCTATCAAGGATGTTGTGACTTGGATTCTCGACCATTTTCCCCAGGAAATTATTAATCTAACAGGAGAGCCTCATAGAGGACCAAAAACACGGGAAGGGGCTTAGGTTTCAGTTTTTATTAGAAAAGATTGACGAGGGGAAGTTCTAAGATAAATTGAGTGTTAGTGTTGATTGAGTTGTAGCTTAAAGCTCCCCCGTGTTGTTTTATGATTGTTCGGGAAAGTCCTAAACTTAAGCCTCTATTTTTTCCTAAGCTTTTAGTGGTAAAGAACGGATCAAAAATTCTCTCTGCTATAGAGGGTTCGATCCCTTCCCCCGAATCTGTAATATAAATTTGGATGAAAGTATTTTTATTTTTTATATTTGTTTTAAACTCGAGATGAACCCATGGGTGAGGATGTTCGTGATTGGCTTGGATGCTATTTTCGATCATGCTGAGAACGACTTTTTCGATGAGGTGGATATGTCCTTGAATGATGCCTTCTTGAAGAGGTTGTTCTTTTGGAAGTATCAGCTTGAACTGATATGTTCCCAGGAGAGGGGGAATCGATTTTTTGAGTTTACCCGAAAGCTCTTTTAATGTGAAAGCGTCGATATTGTATTCACCTTGACCTTGAGTATAAGAAATGAGCCCTTGGGTTAACTGAGAGATCCGCGCTACGGTGATATTTATTTTTTCAAGTTCTCTTTTTAGGGAAGAAATATTATCTGATTGGCAAAAAGGATCAATTCCCTTTAGGTTTTTGCTCATCCGAGATGTTCTCCCCGATATGACGGTAAGAGGGCTATTGATTTCATGGGCCATTCCTGCTGCGACTCTTCCCATGCTTTTGATTCTTTCCTCGATAGATTTCTTTTTTTCAGTGTCTAAGATGTAAAG
Organism: Bacteriovoracaceae bacterium; assembly: GCA_965206965.1. Lineage (GTDB taxonomy): Bacteria > Bdellovibrionota > Bacteriovoracia > Bacteriovoracales > Bacteriovoracaceae > CBDBLK01. Next base: position 2,453,245 of record OZ242254.1, read on the forward strand.
CTTGTACTGTTTTCTCTCTGACTCGTAAATAAAGCTAAAAATGAATAAAGTTAAACAGAGGGCCGTTAAAGTTATAAAGTTATTAAAAAGAAAAGTGTTATTGGTTATCGTTGGTTCGGCTTGATGCCCGAGCAGAAGACCTAATAGGCTAACGAGACTCATGAAGGTCCAAAAAAGGCTCCAGCGTAAATTCAAGATGATGGCCGTAAACACGGGGATAATGGCCAACCAGAATGCAGTGGGTCCCTCTAAGCCTTTTGTAAAATAGCTTTGAACGGTAATGGTGATCCAACTTAGTGCCGCTATAGAAAGACCGGGCATTTTATTTTGACCCCAGTTTTTGATGGTCGCTAGATTAGCAAGGCATAGGCTGCTTACGACGAAAGAAAAGAGCGTTTTAAAATGAAAGGGTCCTGATTCTATGCTGTGCCTAAAAACCGCTGTGGAGAGAAGAAAAAGGCTTAACCCTAGAGAGGAGATGATTATTAAGCGCGTTTTTCTCAAGTTTTTATGAGACTGGTTAGCTTTTGAGAGTTCTCTCAAGCTTTTAGGAAGAAAGTAGTCAACTACTCTTTTAATAGAGAAAAAAAAGCTCATCAATACCATTTTCCAAGGGAATTTATTTAGGGGCAAGTAAATCTTTTTGAAAAAGAGAGAATTTTTAAAGTGATATTTTGTGTTTTTTGGCTCAATTAAAATTTATGTTTCTTAACTTTCACCTTCTAAGTAGTGAGGGTTATGCTCTCCGAGAAGGGGAGCGGCCTGCTTATTTTGAGGTTTCCAGTTGTCAAACTGAAAAGGTATCGTCCATGTTTCTATTGAGCTTCCATCGACTGTTGGAAGCTCAATTTGAAAGAGCCTATCTTCTTTTTTGTGCCAATCGAGGGATTCTTTTAGGGTGAGAACAGGAGTGCAACAACAATCGACCTCTTTTAAAAGTTCCCACCACTGATCGCGGGATTGGGTAGCCAATAAGTTTTTAAGTAAAGTTTGAAGAGTTTTGAACTCATCAGGTCGAGAGTGGTATTTAATCCATTCAGGTTTTCCAACTGATTGGCAAAACTGATCAAAAAATTTTTCCTCTAGGCAGCCTAAGGCCATAAATTTTTGATCTTTAGTTTGGTAGATCTGATAGCAAGGATGCCCTCCATTCAAAAGATTCTCTCCTCTGGTTAAATTAACTCCGGAAGAGAGAAGGCCCAAATTGGTGGGGTTAAGACTCAGCATACTTCGGGTCATGGAGATATCGATAAAGGTCCCCTGCTTTGTTCGCGATCGCTGAAACAGTGCTGCTAAAATAGCTGTGAGGGCCATCAGGCTCCCTCCGGCAATGTCGGCTATTGGCCAACTGGCGAGTTGAGGCGTATTGGGGTCTTCTCCAATTCCTTCAAGTACACCAGATAGGGCCAGATAATTGATATCGTGACCGGCCATTTGAGAGTGCTGGCCCTTTTGTCCATAACCAGTTAAGGAGCAGTAAATAATTTGAGGGTTGATAGTCTTGAGCTCTTCATAGGAGAGAGCGAGTTTCTGCATAACTCCGGGTCTAAAGCTTTCAAAGAGGATATCTGAGCTATTGATAAGATCTAGAAATTGTTTTCTATCGGTTTCCTCTTTGAGATTGAGAGTGCAAGACGATTTATTGCGGTTGAGGAGTTGAAAGATAAAACTGTTGTTTTCCCCTTTGGGTTGAGAGGATATTTTTCTCATATAGTCCCCGGTGATCGGGTCCTCTATTTTTACCACTTCTGCTCCAAGGTCTGCTAGGTAGAGAGAAGCTAGGGGGCCAGGTAGGAGACGTGTCAGGTCAAGTATTTTGATTCCCTCGAGGGGAGCTGTGTTGTCTTTTTTCATAAGACCCATTTTGCCAAAAATAAGGGAGCATGCCAAAATAGCTCGTCTAGACTCTGAACAGTGGTGCCCAGGACCTTTCGCAGGAGTTGAAACGAAAGGGGATATTATGCATTCCAGCTTAATGAATGATGAATTGTTGGCTTTTAAAGATAGTTTTAAGCGCTTTGTAGAAAGTGAGATCACTCCTTTCCACGAAGAGTGGGAAAAGCAGGGGATTCACCCTAAAGAGCTTTATTTAAAGGCCGGAGAACAAGGCTTTCTCTGTACTGGTGCCGATGAAAAGTATGGAGGTTTAGGGCTTGATTTTCGATTTGCTGCTTTGATGATCGAGGAATTGGCTTACTCTCTAGCAAGTGGTGTGGCCTTTTTTCTTCACTCTGATATTGTTGTCCCCTACGTTGAACACTATGGTTCAGAAGAACAAAAAAAGGCTTGGCTCCCCAAACTCATTAGTGGTGAACTGATTTCGGCCATTGCGATGACTGAACCAGGAACGGGCTCTGATCTCCAGGCCATCAAGACAAAAGCGGAGAGAAAGGGAGATAAATGGGTATTAAATGGTGCCAAAACTTTTATTAGTAATGGCCACAATGCAAATTTTATTATTGTTTGTGCAGAGACGGAATCGGAAGGGCCTCAACAGCGCTTCAAACCACTGAGCCTATTTGTCGTAGAAACGGGAACACCCGGTTTTGAGAGGGGGAGAAATCTCTCTAAAATGGGACTTAAGGCCCAGGATACTGCAGAATTAAGTTTTCAGAATTGCCTGGTTTCTGACTCTCACGTTCTTGGTGAGATAGGTAAGGGCTTTGTCTACTTGACCAATGAACTGGCCCAAGAGCGTCTTACTGTAGCTATTTGGTGTGTGGCGACGGCCAAGCGCTGCTTAGATATGACTTTAGCTTATGTAAAAGAACGTAAAGCTTTTGGAAAAAGAGTGGCTGATTTTCAGAATACACGCTTTAAGTTGGCAGAGATGGCCACTGAAATAGAATTGGGCCAGTCCTTGGTTGATCGTTGCACGCAAGACCATATTCAAGGTCAAGACACAACAGTCAGTGCTAGCATGGCTAAGTATTGGACAAGTGAGATGTTGGGGCGTGTGGCTGATGAGTGTGTGCAGCTTTTTGGTGGTTATGGTTATATGAATGAGTATCCTATTGCGAGAGCTTTTTTGGACGCTCGTGTTCAGAGAATTTTTGCTGGAACTACAGAAATTATGAAAGAAATTATTTCTCGAGATCTTCTCAAATAGAAAGTTTTTTTATTGCTGTTGTCGATTTGGGATTTTAATTGTTCCTGGAAAACTTCCTTCGATATTATTGATCATAATTTTGTTGATGGCCGAAGGTTCTTCTTCAGTGTTTATCAAATGCCCCCATGATTCATACAGTTTGATATCAGGTGTCTCGGTGGCACTTTCTTTTTGGATCAGATAGACTTTGGTTTTGTCTCTAAAAATTTGTTCAAATTGGGAGAAATTTTGAGTGTTACGGATAACCTTAAGAAACTTGATTTCTGTTGGGCCATAGCTATCCCTTAGAAGAGTTGTGTCGTGAACGTAAGCTTGAATAAAATACCAGCTTTCCTTATAGTTTTGGTGGTTGGGCTTTGTGCAGAAATAGAAATTCTTGTCGAGTTTAACTTCAAACTCTTCTGGTATCAAGGTGTAGTCGAATCCAGCCGACAAAGCCATATGAGTTCTATAGTCGGTAGGTAAATATTTTTTTCCCCTTAAGAGAACGCATTTCTCAAATTGGCCAGCGACTTCTATATTGAATTTTTCCACTACGATTTGTTTTTGAGCGGAGAGATCGTCTCCAAAATTAGTTTGGCTCGATGTTGAATCAGACCAGGTATAGGAGATATCAAAGAGTCGAATGCCTGCTCCAAAAAATTCTCCAAAGGGGAGTTTAAACCCCATATCGGCACCTACTCTTTTGCTGAGGTACTCAGTGTAGCTTTCGTTATAATTGGTAACAAATCGGCTCCCTAGATAAAAATTAAACCCATTGGAGTAGAGAGGAGTTGTTTTTTCGATAGCGACAGAGTGCATGAATCGACTCATTTCAAAATAGTCTTGAGGGCGGCGTTGGCAGCTTTGAAAATTAGTATCTGTCGCTGGGTCAAAATATTTTAGCCAAGACCAATGATAATTCTTTTTAGGAAAAATTTTTCGACAGATATTTTTAATGAGGTCTCGGTTTTCTTCAGTGGTATTAAAGCCTTTGTCGTAAAGACTCGTGATAGCTTTTTCGGATAAGGGAACAAAATCTTTTGGTTTTTCTTTGCCACCCACTTGGGTAGTGATATTTTTCAATTCTTTTTTAAGATGGCGGGTAAAGATAGAGCGTGGTGTGTGCCCTAAAAAAATCTTGGGATCACCAAATACTAATTGCTTTGTTGTTTGAGTAATTTTGGCGAAGTGTTGCTCGATAAATCTTTTGTAGAAATGCTCTTCGAGGTTTTCTCTGTCTCGTTCCCCTATATTGTCGTGTAAAGTTTTTAAACCTTCTAATTCAGCCATCAGGCCTTCTTCTAGTGATATTCCTTTTGTACTCCAGCTTTTTAATTTTTCAGTGATTTTATTATGGGTTTCAGGGCTGTAGTTCTCAATGTACTCTTTTTCTTCTGTTTGCAAAATCTTTGATTGGATCACATTAGTTCGAATCCAGGCTATTTTTGCTTTAAAAAAACCTGTGACTGTGGTAGGTCTTAATCCCGTATTTTGAAGAGGTTCTAACTTTAAAATAGATATAGCTCTAGTGGCTAAGCGTGGAAGATCGACTAACCTAATGGGAAGATTAACTAGAGCGTTGATAACGCCATCTTTAACTTCAACTTCCTTTTCAACTCCCGTTATATAATCAAAATTTTTGTAGTTAGTTTTATCGATCAGCATATTAGCTTTTTCGGGAGCTAATATCATAAATTTTAGTTTGAACTTTCCATCTCTAAGTTTGGTGTAGCGTTGAGTATTTGGAGAGAATAGGTGTCCCCTGTCAACTTTGGGTGAGAGAATCACTTGATAAGTTTTAGAGACGGCGAGTCCTAGGTAATTATTCACCTTAAAGTTCTCTATATCATTGCCTATTTGAATATACATAACCCCATCGATATGAAGTTTATTGTATTTTGGGAAAGGGTTTCTCTTTGTTGAACCATACCTTGGATCGATTCCAAATAAGTTATAGTCTGCTTCCCAAGGGTTTGCATAAAAATTTTGAGAGAGAGAAGTTCCCTTCAGAGGACCTTCTTGAAGGGTTATATCCATTCTTTTGGTTTCCCAATGACTGTATTTATAATGTTCATGGGTAGAGTTGTAATCTTTGGTAAAACAGCCTCGATCATCTGTTATTGGGTTGGATATTTTAATTGTTTTATTAGTTCTTGTATCGGTAATAGAAATTTTGATTGAAGTATTGGCGATTGGAGAATTGGATAAACGGTATTTTAGGCAAGTCGATAACTTTGTATCATATTGCTTGTATCTTAGGTCGGATTTGCGAGTACTTGTTTCCCCTACATAGAGAAGCTTGATTTCCTCTACAACGATTTGTTCATGTGGTGTTTCAAGGGCATTTTGACCCTTTTCTCTTTGGAGTAGACACCCACGAGATCTTGATAGATCACTAATTCTATCGCTATAAGAATCAATTGTGTAATTAAGATCAATTTTATGCTGGCTTTCTTGGAGTGTAATGGTCTTTTGAAATTTTAGGCAACGATTTATTCCCGAGTAGTCGTAAGTAACTTCATGTTCCCAGTAGATACAACCTGCGGTATCTGTTCTAGGGGATTTAAGTTGGGTCCCTCTAACACTCACTTTACGACCGTCCATCTTTTGCCTAAGGGCCGACTCTACTAAACAGGCCCTGACAGTATAGTATTTTTTTTCAATCGCACTACTGGCGGCAGAGGTTTGGGAAATATTTTGAATATCGCTTAAAGAGAGTGATTCAACCTCAATGCTTTGCTTTTGCTCTTGGCTTCTGTCCTCGACACCATTACGGCAGGCCACAAGGATCAAAAGAATGATTCCTAATAGTGAGAGATGTGAACTAATCTTGGTCAAGTTTTGAATCATGATTTTTCAACGTGCCCATACATAATTAATGATCTATAAGTGTTTCGATAGGTATAATACGTGAGTGGAGCGCGCCATAAAATATAATAGGGTAATATTTACAGACTGTTAGTTTTCTAATGGTGCCAATTTGTCCATTTTTTAAGTAGAAAGCTGATGGCTTTTAAAGTGAGGATATATGAGATTATTAACTTTAGTTTTTTTAATGACTGCTGTTTGCTCAACAAGCAAGGCAAATTACGCTAGCGATCTTCTTGATAGCTGTGATGAGGTTGCAGCTGAAATGATGGAAAAAGTAGCTGATGACCTTTTAAATGATGGGTCAAATGCTCCCCTCATCGTGGAGGTTAGTCCATTTAATATAATTTCTCCCTATTTGGGAAATGGTATTGGTTCTGTGGACGGAGAAACGATAGATTATGATTATTTTCTCTATACGTTAGACGACGATGGCTTTGAAAGCACAGCTAAATACAATTTTGAGCTAGTTATCGAGGGTGTTCGTTGTAAAGAATTAGCTCCTCCAAGGTTTATCGCTGATTGGTATTGCTCAACAACAGAGTTTGAGGGGGCCGTACCCTGCTATAGAAAAAATGGCTGAGTAAGTAATTTTAAATAATTAATTGAGATTGAGTTATTCTGGTGTGTTATTAAAAGGCGAAGAATTTATGAATAGCAGCTGTTCAGAAACCATTTGCTTTATAAATAACTATTTATTAGTACTATTCTGGTGAAAGAACTTCCTAAAATAAATACGATACTTGTAGTCAAAAATAGAGGTTTAGGTGATGCTGTTATTGGCTTAGCTACGATTCAATATCTTAGAAGTCTATTTCCCTATAGTCGAATTGTTTATGCTGTCCCTTATTGGGTTTCTGATCTCTTTAAAAATGTACAAATTTGTGCTGACGAAGTTTATCCTCTGAGGTTAGAAAAAATAATGGATTGGCTTAGGTGTTTTCTCTCTATTAAGACAATAAATCCCGATATTGTTTTTGAAATGAATCAATCTGGTCGTACAAGAAAGTTTTTTAAAATTTTCCCTAAACCTTATGTATTTCATAATCACCACATCTTAACTAGTCATGTGCACGATCAAGGAGTAATCAAACCTAATATTCAGAGAGATCTGGATGGAGCATGGAGTTTTCTTGGGCAACCGTATAAATTGCCTATTCCTTCGTATCTTAATTTTTGCCCGTCTATGAAGATAAATAATACTACTAAAAATATAATTATTTTTGGTGTTGTTGCTACGAGAAAAACTAAGATTTGGCCATTACAAAATTATGCAAAACTTGCAAAGCTTATTTTTAAAAATAAACCTTCATTTAAAATTAAAATACCTTTATCTAAAAATGATATTGATCAAGAAATAAAGAAAAAACTATCTGGTATGAATCTACCACCTTCTGTTAGCTTTGTTGAATCTGATTTATGTGAATTACCTAAAATCTTATCTGAATCTCAAGTCTATATAGGAAATGATACTGGATTAAAGCATATTGCGATTTCATTGGGAGTAAAATCTTATACATTTTTTGGACCTGAGCAGCCTCAAGAGTGGCATCCTTACTCTGATAAGGAACATCCCTATTTCTTTCTAAATGATTTAAAATGCCGGACAAAAATATCACATTACTGCGAGTTGGTTGAGTGTGAGGATATGACTTGTTTGGAGGTTTTTACTCCAGATCACGTTTGGAATATCGTTAAAGAAGCACTAGATAAATGAATAAATCCCTGCCGAAAAAGCCGGGATTTTTTGGTGAAAACAATAGGCTCAAGAGTTCTCTTTAGAGAGCAAAACACACGCTGGGATATTTGTAACAAAATGATTAAACTGCAGCTTATCAAATGGGAAAATTTTATCTCTTTCATTTAGCTTACAACGGCTACAAAAAATACGGCTGGCAATGTCAACCAGGCCTTCCCACCGTTGAAGGGCACTTTCTTCAATGCGCTAGTCAGCTCTTCCCTAGTGGGAGAATGATGTGTCGATCAGCAGGGCGAACCGATGCAGGAGTGCATGCTCTTGGGCAAGTTGTGAAAACATTACTTCCGGTGAGAAGAGGGCCAGAGATTCTCAAAGAGGAGTTGAATCAATTGCTTGGAGAAGCACTTCAGATTACTCAAGCCAGGAGGATTCCTCCTAGTTTCAAAGTGAGTCATTTAGTTACTGAAAAAGAGTATTGGTACATTTTTAAAGAGCATAGGGATGTTTTGGCACCTTTTCCGTTCCTCCCTGAAGGGGTTTGCTTGAAAAAAATGCGAGAAGGGGCTCAGGTTTTTGAGGGAAAACACAACTTCGTTAATTTTCAGCACCGTTCGACAGTCAAAGGTGATTTTGAGCGAGAAATTTTTAAATGTGCCATTGTTCCTCTGCAAAAACTCATTTTTCAAGTCGATTTTTTTGATCAAAAGGGTGTCTATGTCCTCCAAGTTAAGGGGCGAGGTTTTCTCAAGCAGCAGATCCGAATTATGCTCGGGGCTTTATGCCGCTTAGGGACAGGAGAAATTGAATTGGAGCAGCTCCAGCAAAGTTTACGCTTACTGGGAAAAAAAGTTGGTTTTATTGCTCCTCCTGAGGGGCTTTTCTTGAAATCAGTTCACTACCCCCCGTGGAGTGAGGGCCCTTTTGAGTCTGTTGTTGATAAGGAAGCTTGGCGAGAGCATTGGCCAGGGCTTGAGATGTGGAGAGATGGCCTTCCGGTGGAGATTACTCCTCGCAGTAGGGTTAAGGGCTAGCAGTTCGCATCGTAGTAAACTCTTCAGCACTTGTGGGGTGAATGCCTATGGTCTCGTCAAAGTGAGACTTCTTAGCTCCGGCCTTCAGGGCAATGGCCAACCCCTGGATAATTTCCGGGGCATCTTTTCCCACCATATGGCAGCCCAGTACGGTCTCTGTTTGAGCACAAACTAAAAGTTTCATAAAGCATTTTTCAGAATGCTCTGAGAGGGTGTATTTGAGGGGGCGGAAATGGCTTTTGAAGACCTTGTACTCAATATTTTTTTGTTTCAATACCTCTTCTGATTTTCCTACTGTGGCCATCGGTGGTTGGGTGAATATTGCACTGGGGATATTTTCATAGTTCATTGTTGTTTTTGATTGATTAAAGAGATCTTCTGCGATGAGAACTGCTTCCTCTAAAGCCACTGGTGTTAGATTCATGCGATTGGTGACATCTCCTACAGCGAAAATGTTTTCGATATTTGTCTGGCTTCGTTGATCGACTAGGATCTCCCCTTTAGGACCTGTTTGGATGCCGATGCTCTCAAGCTCCAACCCTGCGGTATTGGGAACTCTGCCGGTAGCCAAGAGGAGCTGTTCGACTTGTAGGTCCTTTTCGCCAGAGAGAGAAACGCTTAAGCCGTTTTTAGTTTTGACGATTTTTTCGATGGTGGTTTGGGTGTGAATGGTGATGCCTTTTTTGCTCATTTCCTCTTGAACAAAGAGAGCGCATTCTTTGTCAAAGCCTCGTAAGACATGCTCCCCGCGAATGATTAGATGAACAGTAGTTCCCAGTCCATTCATAATTCCGGCCATTTCAACACCAATATAGCCTCCTCCGCTAATAAGGATGCTCTCCGGTTTTTTTTCTAATTCGAAGAACCCATCAGAATTCAAGGTGTGTTCGGCTCCGGGGAGCTCGGGTGTCCAAGGTCGACCACCAGTGGCAATGAGAACGTATTGGCTGGTGATGGTTTGGTCCCTTACTTGAATCGTGTGGGGGTCGAGAAAACAGCCTTTTCCTTGGAAAACGTCTACATTGTTCTGATCGAGAATTTTATTGTACAAATCAGAGAGTCTGTGGACTTCACTGTCTCGATTTTGTTTGAGTCTTCTAAAGTCGAGTTCTGGGGGTTTGGAGTTCCACCCATAGCTTCTCATGATTTCTCTTTCTTCCAAGAAGTGACTGGCGTAAACCATCAGCTTTTTAGGCACGCAACCTCTTAGGACGCAGGTTCCTCCGTAATCGCGTTCTTCACAGATTCCTACTTTAGCGCCTAGAGAAGCTGCCCAGCGTGCTCCGCGAACTCCACCAGAACCTCCTCCGATAACAAAAAGGTCATATTGGTAGGAATGATTTTTTTTTAGTTTCATTTGGTGTCCTAGGTTGGAGTTTAAAATATCATCTCTTATCAAGGCCTGCAATGGAGTTTGACCTTTTCAATTTGTCGAGAGAGAGATAGTTTTTCTTAGGGGGAGAAATGCTGAATTATAGCTTTTGGTTGTGTTTTTTCTTTTTTTCTTTAAGTGCCTTAGCCGAAAATACTTATCGAAAAACTGTTCTCTCAAGTATTCGAGAAGAAGTAGAGAAAAGTTTTAATGTAAAGTGGTCTTTTGACTCTGGTGGGGTTGATAAATTAAAGGCAAGGCCTGTTCGTGAAAAGCTTTCAGTTGGTCAAGCTAAGGTTGAAAAAATGAAAGCTAAAGTGCGAGCCAATTTGGCGAAGCAGCGAAAGGAGCAGGCATCTACTTTAAGGCGAAGAGGGAGTTGGGGCAATCAACGATCCTCTGAACTCGAAGTCTGGGGGAAGGGCAAGCAATCTTTGCAGAGTGATTGGGAGAGAGAGAGAAAAGAGCTAATACACCGTTGGTTCTTGGCCAGAAAGCGTTTTTTAAAAGATCTTCCTTTATATAAAAAGGCCATGGTTGATTTTGATGAATTTGAGCTGGGGGTAAAAACTTTAAAAGGTGAACCTGCTAAGAAACTTATTCCTTTTGATCGTGAATCTTTACTCAAGGGAAAGGAGCAGATCGTTTTAATTCCTCAAACATTTCGCTCGCCAACACGAAACCAAGGAACTAGGGCCACTTGTGCTAGCTTTGCTGGTATTAAGGCCATGGAAATTAAAATTTTACAAAAAAGAAAGGAAGAGGTTGATCTTTCAGAGCAGTACTTTTACTGGGCGAGTAAACCTCGTTGCCAGAATTCCCCCTGTTCTAAAAAAGGCTCTTGGGTTCGGGCAGGATTTCTTAGAAGTCAAAGCTCAGCTTCTTTGGATATCCCTTTAGAAAAGGATTGTCCCTACTCGCCTAATGTTGACTCTAAGAACGTAACTTATACTCCTTTAGGATCAAGATGTTTTAAAGGAGCTTACAAAGTAGGGCGTTTTCGCAATGTTAAAAATCTGGGTGATATCAAAATGGCTTTAAGAGATGGTCACCCTGTTGTTGGAGGTTTTCGACTGACGGAGGATTTTTTTAAAAATAAGGGGTTTGTTTTTTACAATCCTTCGATTGTGTTAGGAGAAGGGGTGCATTCTAAAGGGCATGCTCTTCTGATAGTTGGCTATATTGAGTTGCCTTCCTCCCTAAAGAGAGAACAAGGAGCGCATTGTTACCTTGTCCTCAATAGCTGGGGTGAAGGTTGGGGGAAAGGGGGTTATTCTTGTTTAGGAGAGAAATGGATCCGAAAGTATCGCTATCAGATGTCTTTTTTGGCACTTGAAGAAATGATATAGAAAACTAGAAACCAGAGGGTGGGTTTTGTCGTTGTGTTTGCTCTTTTAGTTAGGCTTTCGCATAATGGTAAAATGAGAAGTGAAAAATGGGAATGAGTATGACGAGTTTAACTGCAGACCTTCGGGCTAGAGGCATTTTGGAAGCCGTCTCGCATGAAGAACTGGAGAAAGAGCTAGATAATGGAGGGCTAACTTTTTATGTAGGTTTTGATCCTACCTCGAGGAGTTTGCAGATAGGCAATCTCTTTGTCGTTATAACCATGATGCGTTTACAGAGGGCCGGACACAAACCATTAGTTGTTGTTGGTGGCGCTACTGGTATGATTGGTGATCCCTCTGGGAAAAGTGCTGAGAGGAATCTTCTCGATCGTGAAACTTTGGCTATTAATATTGAGGGGCAAAGGGCCCAACTGCAAAGATTTTTAGATTTTGATTGCGGTGAGCAGTCTGCTCTTATTTTGAATAATTATGATTGGATTCATTCTTTTTCTTTCATTGATGTCTTGAGAGATGTTGGAAAGCGATTTCGATTAAGTGAAATGTTAGCCAAGGATTCGGTTAAGTCGAGATTAAACAGCGAAACTGGTTTGAGTTACACAGAATTTAGTTACCAGCTTTTACAAGCTTACGATTTTGCTTACCTCAATAAAAATTATGCTTGTCAACTCCAGCTAGGAGCCACTGATCAATGGGGCAATATAACAGCAGGTATTGATTTAACGAGAAAGATGCAAGGAGAACGGGTTTTTGGTTTAGTGATTCCACTAGTGACGGATGCTCAAGGGAAAAAATTTGGCAAATCAGAAGGGGGAAGGACCATTTATTTGGATTCCGAAATGACTTCAGCCTATCAGATGTATCAATTTTTTCTCAATAGTGAAGATTCTATTGTTGGGCGGTATTTACGTTATTATACCTTTCTTTCTCTTGAGGAAATTGAGGTTTTGGAAAAGAAAGCGGAAGTGGAGCCTCATTTAAGAGAAGCCCAAAAAGCTTTGGCCAAGGAAGTTGTTTTTCTTGTTCATGGAGAAGAGGGATTGAGAGCTGCCGAGAGGGCCACTCAATTTTTCTTTGGAGAAAAAATAGAGAATGTTAATGACAAAGAAATAGAGAGTCTTTTTGCTGATGTTCCCTCTGTCGAAATCCCTCAAAAATTTCTTACTGGTGGTGGAGGAGATGTTCTGGAGATGTTGGCCCAAACACCTCTTTTTAAATCTAAAGGTGAAGTGAGGAGAAGTATTCAGCAAAAAGGAGTTTACATAAATAATGCTGCTGTTGAAAGTATTGACTTAAAAGTGACTCCATCTTTATTGGCAAGTGAATCTGCCTTAGTCGTTCGTAAAGGAAAAAAGAATTACTGTGTTGTCAAATTTCGTTAGCATAAAGAAGCTGTGAATTATTGAAGTTCAACTCTTTGAATACCAACTGGAAGCCCGAACCATTTTTTAGCTATTAAACGGATGTGAGTAAAACGGCGGTTTTTACTATAGAGACCCCATTGTCCTTTTTCTTTTTTTAAGTACGCATTAAAATAGTGAAAAGAACCATAGGTTATATTGTGAGGGTATTCAATTTGGATTTGACACCCTTTATTTGGATCAAAGTTGATGCATTGGAGTTTTATTAAAGAAATACTTGATGCTTTAGTTAGTGGTATTTTTCCTTTAAATAAATCAACACCGTAGGTTTTAGTTTTATTTTTTTGGTTATTATGTGTTTTTATGGCAATAATTTGATTCTTTCTATTGGTGACAATTGCCAGGTTATAGCTTTTAGGTTTGTAATCGTTAGAGATTAAAGCCAGAAAAATTTGTTTATTTTTTGATTTCTTTGAGACTTTTTTTCTTAAGAGAGGAGTTTGGTGTTGGTATTTCTTTCTTTTGAGGGAAGAAGGTTTATGATGTGAAAACTTTTTTTGAGCTTTGACCTTTTTTTTTGATGCGATCTTTTTTTTAGGACTCCAAAAATGCTTTCCTTGCTGAGTATTAGCACAGCTAAATAACAAAAAGCTTACAAAAACACTTATCGATGTTGACTTCAGAATTATGCCAGCTATTTTTGATCTCAGATTACTCTACCTGTAGAAGCCAGTTTTATTATAGGGCTCGAGAATAAAGTATTACAAGGGAGTCAATATTTATTGAGGAAGTATTTCTTAAGGTTTTTTGATAATTACTTGATTGGAAAGCTCTGAGAAAGTGGAGTTATTGATTCTTAACCTATGAATCTTTAATGTCGATAAGTCATGAGGGAGCCGCTTATGTTAAGGCTTGTTCGTGAGTCTATTGCTTCAAAAATTTCTTTGTTTATTACTATTTTAGTGATGATGACAGCATCGCTGATGGGGATGGTTTTTTATTTTGGTGGTGTCAGTGTCATTGTTGATAAAAAACTTGAAAGAGAGTTTGAAAAAATAGAGATTTCAGGAAATCAAGTAAGAGAAATTTTTCAATCTAAATTTTCTCAAATCACTCAAGATATCCTTTTTTATTCTCAATTGATGGCAACTAACAGACATGAGTTTATATCGATTGTAAACTCTAGGGCCTCTATTCTTGCTTTTGATTGGCTAGATGATAAGGGACTTCCTGTTAGCGATACTGGAAGCACAGTGAGGGAGTGGGATAATGGCTTTGTTATTCAGTCTGACTTAAAGTTTTCTTTGAGTCTTTTGAAGAAAGGTCAAATTTTAAGGGGGAGTATTCAACTTCTTAGAAAAAAGGGAGTTGTTGTTCGACCTCATACTCCTGTAGTCAGTTTTTTTTGTCCTGTTTTTCGAGGGGCAAAGAAAGTGGGTACATTGGGTTTAACGATTGATTTGAGTCGATTATTTTTCGATTTAAAGCAGCGAGTAGGAGAAAGTGTCGATCTTTATCTGTTTAATAAGGATGGTGATTTTTTGTACCATCCTAACCCTGTTAGAAGATTTGGTTTTGATCTTGGTTCTCGCTACTTTGTTCAAGATGAGTTCCCCGTTTTGAAAGAAGAGAACTTTCTTTTTGATATTAATCGATTGAAATTGAGTCGTTTGGAGATTGTAGAGAAAGAAAGAGTTTTACTTTATTCTCAAAAATTTTTTCTTAATAAGGGGAAATCTCAATATATTGGTGTTTTAATGACAACCCCTCGAGTAAAAGTACTTGAGACTTTAAAAGGTGTGCGGCGACAGTTATTTATTCTCTTGTTTTTACTCCTTGTTTTTACAGCGATTGTTGGGTGGTTTTTTGCTCGTTATTTGATGAAAAATATTAACGATATTACAGAATTTGCCAAACGCTACTCAGAGGGGGAGAGTGATTTACAAATTGATGTTAATTCTAATGATGAAATTGGTACTTTAGCTTTAAATTTCCAAGGAATGATTAGGCAGGTTAACGAGAGAACTAAATTTCTTCGTGAATCAGAGAGGAATATTTATGAAGCTAGGGTACAGGTAGAACAGTCCTTAGTTGAAAAAAATCGACTTCTTGAAAATATTCGCACTCAAAAGACAGAACTGGAGAGTGTGAATAAAGATAAAGACGAGTTGTTGGCCGTAGTCTCTCACGATCTTAAAAATCCATTGGCCGTGATTGAGGCTTCGATGAATGTTTTGATGGAAGATCACAATATTTTGAATAATGAAACAGCTTCTGATTTGGTAAGGCGTTCTAAAAATAATGCACAAATGGCTTTGAATTTAATTACTGATTTACTTGACCTTGCTCGAATGGAGGGAGGTGTTAAGCTTGATTTTGAAAGGTTTAAAGTGAAAGATTTAATAATAGAGATGATCGATAGTTATGATTTAAAAAGCCGAGAGAAAAATATCCGAATTGATACTATGTTTGAAAACGATTTTGAAATAGAAGCTGATTATGGTCGTGTAGCTCAGGTGATTTCCAATATTTTAGGAAATGCTCTTAAATTTACACCCGATAGTGGAGAGATCACCTTGAGGGTAAAAAGTGTCCAGGGTGGGCAAAGGGTTAATGGTTCGTGGAATTATTTGTATTTAGAGATTCAAGATAGTGGTCCTGGTATTCCAGTCGATAAGCGGGATCAAATTTTTAATAAATTTGAACAGGCTCGTTCTCAAGACCGCAAAATTGGAACGGGATTAGGGTTGGCAATATCTAAGAATATTTGCCTTCTTCATAGAGGTGATATTTGGGTTGAATCGAGTGAAATGCAGGGAGCAAAATTTGTTGTCACTCTTCCTCGTCTTATTGACTCTTCTCTAGTGACTGGTGATATTGAGGAACAGATAAATTATCACCTTCTGGTGGTGGATAGTGATATGGGGTTACTGAACAGTTTGTATCGGCTGATTAGCAAAGAAGGCTATCAAGTTATTATGGTTAAAGGGAGTGAGGAGGTTTTAAAAGCGATCGATATTAGGGTTCCTGACTTGATTCTTCTCAATTTTGATATATTAAAAGGAAACGGTGCTGATATTCTTGATCAATTAAGAGCTAACCAAAAAACGGCTTCTCTTCCCGTTTTTGTTGTCACAGAACAGATGGATAGGGAAAAGGTAGAGATTATTGGTCGTGCTGCTGATGATCTTTTTTCCATAGATATCAGTTTAAATGAGCTCAATAAAAAAATTCATAAAATTTTAAATCCAAGTAAAGAAAAGTTGTTAGGAAGTGCTGTAGATCGAAGAGCAAAAACTATTTTAGTTGTGGATGGTGAAGAATATTATCGTGAGCTTATAAGTGAGAAGTTAATCTCTTTGCGTTTTAACGTTATTCGAGCTAAATCAGGTGTTGAAGCTTTGTTTCTTTTGAAAAAGTACTCTGTTGCACTAATTATTTCCGATATACGAATGCCTGAACTCGATGGTTTAACTTTTAGTAAAATAGTAGCTGAAAACTATGGAAATGTGCCAATCGTTTTGATGTCTTCTAATCGAGTAGTTTTACCTGATGATTTGGTTGAGAAGTTGGGGGTATGCGAATTAATTTCAAAGCCTCTCGATTTAGAGGACGTAGAGAGGGTTGTTGTTAAAAAGTTAGGTCTTTATAGAGAGGAATGTTTAGAGAATGGTCGAAAAGAATGGGCAAAAGAAAATCTTAAGGTTCAGCGTGAATTAAAAATTCTTATGGTAGAGGACAGTGAGGATATGCAGGTGTTGTTTAAAATTTTTTTTAAAAATGAACCTTGTGAGATCACTATTGTTGATGATGGAAAAAAAGGACTTGAAATTTTTAAGAATAGATGTTTTGATTTTGTTTTTATGGATGTTGATATGCCGGTGATGAAGGGGGATCAGGCCGTTGTTGAAATGAGAGAGTACGAACGACAAAATGCTTTATCTCCGACTCCTATAATTGTTATGACAGCCCATAATAAAAAAGAGGATGTCGATCGTCTTCTTGGACTTGGTTTTGATAGTTTTATTAGTAAACCGTTAAATAAAGAGAAGATTTTCTTTGAACTGCAAAAAAAGGCGGCTTAGAATTAACTGCTTATAGAAAGTCGGTCGAACCACTGTCTTGTTTCAGAAGGGATTTTTTTTAGTTTTTTTTCTGCATAATCGTAAAAGACCATGCCCGTTTTAACTCTGGCTATTTCTTTTGAAGTTTGCTGAGAATTGAGTTGATAGTAAAAATCAAAACCAAAAGTAGTAAACTCCCCTACGTGAAGATTGATCTTTAGTGTATCGCCCCAGTGACCCTCCTTTTTGTAAACGCAAGCACTATCGGCCATAATGAGAGAGGAGCCCAAAAAGTCTAACTCACTTTGATTGTTTTTTTTAAAAAAACGTATTCGAGCTTCATGACAGAAGAGGTAGACGCGATCGTTTCCCATATGATTGCCATAATTGAGATCGCTAATTTGGATAGGGATTTGAGTTGTAAAAATACTTTGCAGAGAAGGAATGTGGATTTTAAATCGAGCCATAGTGAGACTTTACCAGAGTTTTACTCTAAGTTATAGTCACCTTGTTTGTGTTTTAATTGGGTACGAAATATGAGTCTTCAATCTGTTGGTCTATTTGATTCAGGCTTGGGAGGGTTAGGCCTTCTTAGGGAATTTATGGAGTTTTTCCCTGAGGTTAGTTATCACTATCTTTGTGATCGAGAGTATGCACCCTATGGAAAATTGGCGGGAGGATTGATTGAAGAGCGCTGCCTTGTCCTGACTGAACGACTTCTCGAATCAGGGGTCGAAGGCCTTGTTGTTGCCTGCAATACAGCGACAGCTTTTGGTATCGAGTCTATACGACAGAAATTTTCAATACCTGTTGTTGGGATAGAGCCTTATCTCAATTATTTGCATCACGGTCCTCGTCAGATGAAGGCAGTTGTTATTACAACTGAAGCCACTAGCGTTTCAAGTAAATTTATAGATTTAAAAGAACGTTTCGATCCCAGTGATAATTTGAAATACCTTCAGGCACCAGGGTTAGCGGAAGCCATTGAAGAGAGATTGTGGGGTGATATTGATGATCGGGAGCTTTGCTTGCGTGTTGACTCGATACTCAAAGAATTAAGTTATGGTGAGTACTCTCACGCTATTTTAGGCTGTACCCATTACCCATTGATTGCCGATATGATTGCCAGTAAATACCGTTTAACAACAGTGTGTCCTTCACAAGCTGTTGTTCGGCATTCGGCAAAAGTTTTTGGCTGGAACCTCCCCAATGTGGAGAGGACTCCAGCTCTTTCCTTTGATGATATCAAGCAAAATGAATTTTCTTTTGCAGCTTCACCCGAGAAGCCTTTTTACCGTTTAAAAATGGCTCAACTCCTGGGATAAAGGCTAGCCTATGGCCATTTTCTTGAGGCATACTTGGGTCGCTTTATTTCAACTTTTTTCAAGGACTGATTATGTCGGCCATTAAGAATATGATCGCTCGCCAAGTTTTAGACTCTCGGGGTTATCCTACGGTAGAAGTTGACCTTTGGACTGAAGCCGGGGGGTGGGGGCGTGCCGCTGTTCCCAGTGGTGCTTCGACCGGTAGCAAAGAGGCTTTGGAGTTACGTGATGGGGAGCCTCGTCGCTTTTTGGGAAAGGGTGTGAGATTGGCGGTGGCCAATGTCAATGACAAGCTCTGTCCTCTGTTGGTAGGTAGAGATGCCCTCGATCAGAAAGCTCTTGACCTGACCATGCTGGAACTCGATGGGACAGAATTTAAATCCAACTTGGGTGCTAACGCTATTTTAGCGGTTTCTATGGCTGCTTGCCGTGCAGCAGCCGATGAAAAAAGAAAGCCTTTATGGCAGTATTTGGCTGAAGATCTTAGTGTTCCCAATCCAACGGGGAAGCTGCGTCTTCCTGCTCCTTTGATGAATATTATTAATGGAGGAGAGCACGCTTCAAATAATCTTGATATTCAAGAGTTTATGATTGTTCCTCATTTGACCAAAAGCTTTTCGGAGAATTTAAGAGCTGGTGTGGAAGTTTTTCATTACCTCAAAAAGGTTCTCACTGAAGCTCAACATAGTACTAACGTGGGGGATGAAGGGGGATTTGCCCCTAACCTTAGTTCTCACGAAGAGGCTATTGACTGTATCTTCAAAGCGATAGAGAGGGCCGGATACAAACCAGGCCAAGACATTAGCCTTTCTTTAGACTCAGCTGCTAGTGAGTTTTATCGTGATGGCCAGTATCACATGCAGGGGAAAGTTTTCTCTACTGAAGACATGGTTAAATATTATTCAGGTTTGTGTGCCCAATATCCGATTTATTCTATTGAGGATGGTTTGGCCGAGAACGATTTTGCTGGTTGGATCCAATTGACAGCAGAACTCGGAGATAAGGTGGCTTTAGTTGGTGATGATCTCTTTGTGACGAATAAAAGGGTTCTTCGCCAAGGGATCGAAAAGAAACAAGCCAATGCCATTTTAGTAAAAGTCAATCAAATTGGCTCGCTTACTGAAACCTTTGAAACTCTCGACCTGGCTTTCCAAAATGGTTTTAAAGCGATTATTAGCCATCGTTCTGGTGAAACAGGAGATGCTTTTATTGCTGATTTGGCTGTAGCGACTGGAGCAGGTCACATTAAGACAGGTTCTGCTAGCCGCTCAGACAGGACGGAGAAGTACAATCAGCTACTTCGTATTGAGGAGGCCCTGGGGGACCGAGCGCACTACGACCCTGTTCGGTAATATCTTAGGCCTTCGTTGAATGGTGGTGAGGGCCTAATGCTTTACTTTATTAAAAACTCTTTTGATTCTGTTTCTAATCCTTTTGGTTTGTACCTTTTTTCCTCTGCTTTAGTTGGGTGCTTGTTTTGGTTATCTGAAATTGTCTTATTGGGTGGGCTTTACCCGGGGCTTGGTGAAAGATTCTTTCTCACTATATTTGTATTGATTTCTCTCTACACTTGGATAAAAGGTTATTCTTTTCAAGCTGTTTTGAGTAAAAGCGTTCTTTCTGAACTCGTTTTTTTGAGTCAGTATCTTTCTCTGGTTGGAGCCTCTATTGAAATGGGCGATCAAAAAGTTCTTTTTTTGAGTTCGATCCCTTTAGCGACAAATCTCTCTTTTATTCGAGGGCGGAGAGATATCCCGAAAGAAGTGAAATGGAAAAAAGAGTGGGCTTTAAGCCTAATTGGTCTGGCCACTTATACTTGGGTACTACTGAGCTGTTTTTCAGAGGAGGGGAGAGGTCATTCTCTAATAGTATTTGGGCTTTTTTTGGCTTGGCAAATGGGGATCTTCTATTGGTTGAATGTCAGAACATTGAGAAATGTCAAAGACTACTGGAGAAGAGAAAGGCTTAGGTCTGAGGAGAAAAGTTTAAATGATTTAGGACAGTCGAGGTTAGAGGAGCAAGATGAGTTGCGAGGGCGTCTTTTTTTTCACGATCTCATTAATCTTACCCACGGAGTTAATCTCTTTTTAGAACATCGAATTTGCCATCGGCAAAGTTTGAATTTGGTGGAAACTCAAACTTTAAGAGATGAAGTGAAGACGCTCCAAAGTCTCATTAAAGATCATTATGGTTATAAACATAAGGATCTTCGCAATTGTTTTGAGTTAGTTCGTTTTGAATTGATTGAGCGGGCAGTTTATCAACTTGTGAATCAATTTTTGCAGAAAGTGGATGTTCATTTTGTTTTTAAGGGTGCTGTTTCTAGGGAGGCTTCTCGGGTAGAAAGAGAAGCCTGTTTGGTTCATTATCCGAGTTTGTATCGTATTATGAATAACCTGATTAAAAACATCAGTGAATCTCATACTGATCAGGTTGAAATTTGTTTTGATTACCGACCAGAAGGCCTCTTTGTTTTTCTCAAAAATAGAATTTTTAAACTTCGAAATGACTCCCAATATTTGACGAAGAAGTTGGAAAAAATGATTCTTGAGGGGAGTTTTTCTCAGTGGAAGAATGACCCTGAAGGCTTGGGCTTAGAATCGGTTAATGGTTTGTGTCGTGAACAGGGGGGACATTTCGAGTTTTATATTATCGATGGTTTTTGGGTTAGTGAGGTTTTTCTTCCCATGCCAAAGAAAGAAAATTTATGGCCCAAAGCAGTGTGAGTGTGTTCAAGGTTTTTTCTATCTTCTAGAAAGTAGATAATTTTCTTGTCAGGTTTAGGGGGTGAGCTTAACCTATTGTAGGGAGTTCAAGGAGAGGAGCTTTTCACTTCTCGCTCGTTGGCAGATTTCAGGAGGAATGGCCATGAAGCTTTTTGTCGGCTTAACTTTTCAAGAAAGTCATCTCCACTATAAAAAGATTGATTCGTTTCGTTGCCGATTTGATAAAAAGTATAGTTGCTCTTCTTTTTCCCAAATGACTTTACTTCCCCCTTTTTGGGTATCTGGCAAGCTCAAAGGAGGTGTGGCTAAGCTCGTTGAGCATTTAGAGGAAGAACTCGAGACTCATTTGCATGGATTTGATCATCAATTTGTCATCCCTTTTAATGGTTTTGATTTTAAAACAGGGCGAGGTGGTGTTCTTTATTTAAGGCCAGAGCTTCCCGATGACCTTTTTCATTGCCAAGAAGTTATGCGTGAAATTATTGAATCTCACGGAGGGATGTTTAAGAAAAGAAAGTTATCAGTGAGTGGACTTTATGCTGATACAGAAACTTTTCTTCCTATTGGTCGATTAACCGATTTGGAAGGGTTGGAGTTAGCCATCAAAACAGCTCAGTTAGAATTTAACAATCCTTTTAATCTAGCACTTAAGGCCATTGCTCTATTTGAGAAAGCACCTAATCAGTGGGTTCTTCGCAAGAATCTCTTTCTCTTTGATAAACTTGAAGCAGATTGTGAAGAGGATATCTCTAAGGGAGCCAATTTCCCTCGTTTGGGGGTTCGTTAGAGAAGAGATTTTTATGGGAGTTTCTACCTTAGTCTACAGAGTATTGATTTTGGCTTTAATGGCTCTACCGTGTTTTAGGGATGTCCTGGCGAAACAAAAATACCCTCACCTTTATCGTCCTCTAGCTTTGGGTCCTCGTTTGAAAGCTTATGAAGTAGAGCTCAAAGGGACTTACTTTATCACTTCTAATTATTTTGATAATGATGGAATTAATGTTTCTATGGATGAAGGAACGGGTTTTTCACGTTGGGATGGGGATATTTCTCTCCGTTACGGTTTTTCACGCCAATTAAAATGGGAAGCAGGGTTACGATTCCGCCAAAACCAATCGATGCATTTAGTAGGAAGCGAGATCACGACTGTCACTGCCGCTGGACTAGAAAGCTATTCTTTAGGAGCTCAATACTCGATGAAGAGCAGCCAAAATCTGGTTTATGCTTTGATGCTTCAGGCCCGACAAACTAGTTATGATAATAAGGATTATAATACGGCCACGGAAGTCCCTCAAGATGAGATTGTTTTAGGGGACTCTGGGACTGAATTATCATTGGGCTTAGGGTTGAGCTATCAATGGACTCCAACGACGACTCTAGATTCTTGGGTGGCTTTTAGGCAGCCTGGCAATAGCTTGAGTTACGAAGTTCCTTACCTGGCAAAGGCCACCTGGGTATGGACAAGGCTAGCGGTCTATCTAGGCGTCGATGGAATTTATAGCCTTAAAAATGATGAATTTTCTGATGTACCCGAGCAAAAGCCTGGTCAAGCGAGAGGGGCGACCTATCTTTATAATAGCTTAAACCGCGAATACTTGGCTCCCCATGCTGGCTTTTATTATGCTTTTTCTAATTGGAGATTGGGATTGGAGGTAGCCCAAGTGACTTATGGTGTGAGTACAGATGGAGGAACTCGGGTTTCTATGAATCTTCTGTGGGGGAGTCAGGGAGTTTCCAGGAATAAGCAAAAAGTAGAGAAATTTAAGGAATACAATATTGAAGCTACAGTTATTAAGGTAAGTCCCAGAGGAAAATTTATTCAGATTGATAAAGGCATTTCCAGCGATATTGAAAAGGGGATGAAGTTTGATGTTTTTAAAACAGACTTTTTTGGTGGAAATACACTTATAGCCGAAGGGATTGTTTATGAAGCTGGGGGCTCAAAAGCTATTATAAAACTGACTAGGAAAATCAGAGAAATGAAAATTAAAAAGGGGTTTGTTGTTCGAGGGCAGTAAAAGAAGTATTGAAATTTCTATCTTGTTAAATCAATGGCTTGGTCTACAATAGAGTTTGGGAAATATTTAATGTTTAATATTTAAGGGAGAGAGTCAAGTATGATCGCCAAGTTTTTAAAGGTCTCTTTATTGGCTATTGGATTTTTAGGGCCTGGAGCTTTGGCCAAGACTTTTACTTCTCAATATTGTCAGTTTGAACTGCCTACCGGATGGCAATGCGCTTTGGAGGGTACCGAGTGGGTTTGCCAATCGGTTAATAAAGACCGTAAGCGAGAAGCGATTATTATTTTGGCGGCTAAAATTAGAGGAAAACAAGATTCTTTAGAGCAATATCAAGCTTACTTGAAAAAAACCAAAACTTTTACTTTGCCGGATGGGAAAACACAGGTCTCTGATCCAAAATATTCTAAAGTCACGACTGTTAATAGTCATCGCTGGGTTGATAGCTTACATTTAGCTTCTGAAGTTCCTGGTTTTTACACTCGTTATATGGCTACTGTAAAAGAAGATCTTGGTGTAGCAGTAACTTTCTCAGTATCAAAAGATCACTATGATAGTTATAGAAATGTCTTTGATAGAATTATTCAAACTTTAAGAGTTTTCCGCCAAAAGAGAGTTGATCCTTCCAAGTATAAGTTAGCTGATGGAGGGAGAAAAGAAGGGGATCTTATTCGTGATACTCAGTTTATTCCCGATGCCGGAAAAAAGTATGGAATTGGTCAAGGTCGTCAAGGGCGAGTGGGATCGAGAGGAGGCCTTCTCGATAATTTATTGTGGATCGTTGTTGCTGCTGTTGGCGGTGGTGTTTTCTTAAAGCTCCGCAAAGGTAAAAAGAAGAAAAAGAAAAAAAGCGACTCTTGAGTAGAGGACTTTAAAGCTTGTCTTTATCTTTATCTTCATCTTCTCCAAAGAAAAATCGATAGGCTGACTTTTTGTATCGCTTAGTGATGAGTTGAAAAAGGTTTTGATCCCTTCCTGCGATTCCTGCATCTGCCTGTTGCTTGCCTTTTGATTTAGCCGATTTATCTTTTGAATCTTTTTCTGAGGCCAATTTACGAGCTATTTTCTTTCGTTTCTTTTTTCCTTCTTCGTCCAAAAATTCAAAACCGTTATTCCCTGATCCTTTATTTTTATAAGACTTTCCTTTGCCTCCCAAACTGGCTAAACTAGAAGCCTTTTTCGTTTTTTCTTTTGATTTGTCAGTAGATTTAGAATCTTTTTTGGCTGTTTTTGATTTAGCGATGCCCGGTGCTAGTTTCGCGAGAGCTGCTCTTTCTTTGTCCGATAGTTTACTAAAGGCAGTATTGACTTCGTCTATCAAGCGTTGCTCTGTTTTCTTTTCCAATTCATCCCAGTCATCAATAGGTTTGCCACCAGAGGCTTTGATTTTTTCATTGGCCAAATCAATGTATTCTGCTTTATTTTTTTTGAGTCTAGCTGCTAGTTGTGCAGCATTTTCTCCCTCTAGCCGTGCTTGATTGATATCTCCTGAGAAAATAGCATCGGCTGATCTTGTTAGGCTGTTTGCTGCGTCGGAGAGAGCGCTTCCCCCAGGCACATCTGGTCGCCCTTGGGAGAGCGCAGGGAGCTGAGATTTAGTACAAGTATTGGTTTCTCGGCAAGAGCAATCGGAGTCAAGTTGAACGTCATCGGCTAGGCTTTTCCCTTCGAAACAGGTGGTGGGAGGAAGTTTTTCCTGTTCAGGTGCATCGGGTCCACCTGGAGGAAGCCGGTGTTGCGATGCCGCTGTTGTGGAGCCTTGGGCGTTAAAGCTTTCGGTCTCGGTTGTAAGCCTACTGATTTGATCGGCGAGGCGATCGTATTCTGTGGCATTTGATTTGAGCTCATCTGCAACGACTCCTGATTCTGCGGCTGACCAAGTGGCGATTCCGGCAAAGACGCCGTAGACGGCGGCACGAACGTAACCACTACTCATCATACCAGCGTAGCTGGCTCCTAAAGTTCCCGCCATCGAGGAAGTGATAGCAGCGCCGGCGATGGCTCCAATACCAAGGGCCGCGATCATAGCACCAGCAGCGCCTCCCTTGTCGCCAGCTTGGGCAGAGGGAAAGAAGGCGTTAGCAAAAAAGTTCGCTGAAACATTTAATAGAGGCTTTATATCGGGAAGAGAAGCGAGGGAAAATTGGAAAGATTTAGCTTCGGCAGTTTGCAGATCCATTGAGCTTCTCTCTCCATTGATAAACCTTCCCATTTCTTCCAAGCGAATGAGTGCCTCGACATCGTTTTTTGCCGATTGGATATAATGGCTAGGCTGAAAGCCTGGGGTTATCATGGCATAGTATTCAAGGTCATTTTTTTGTCGATCGTTTTGAGCGAAGCAGTCTCCGGTAAATTTCGGCCAATCGAAAACGGATTCGATAATAGCGATGACAGCGGCAACGACAAATCCAAGGACAACCAGTGCCTGGACGACCGCTTTAGCAATGGCCACTTTGGAGGCTTTGTCGGCTTGATCAGAAGCTTCGCGAAGAGATTCAACTTGTTCGTCGTAATCTTGAGCTTCGTAGCTGTTAAGACTTTCGGCTCCATCGTGGTAAAAGCCAGAGAACAAAGCGATTTCTGAAGCGACGTAGATAAAGGCCGTCACTAAAAAAACTGCTGAGCTGGCCCTTCTCAAGCAACTCTTGGCAATTGTGATGCCCGCGAAAACCACGGCAAATAGTAAAATACTGGATTTAACAAAACCACCCGTCTCCAGCCCATCTTGAATATTGGCTTCGCTATCTGCTGTAGCGTCTTCAGTATCATCTGCGGAACCGTG
The DNA here is from genome assembly GCA_965206965.1 of Bacteriovoracaceae bacterium. Lineage (GTDB taxonomy): Bacteria > Bdellovibrionota > Bacteriovoracia > Bacteriovoracales > Bacteriovoracaceae > CBDBLK01. The sequence continues at coordinate 2,478,928 of OZ242254.1, forward strand.
AGAGGGGTTAAATTGGATACTGCTTGTATCGGGGCTAGTATCTGTGGCCAAAACCGGTGCGTGGACCTGAGTCCAGTAAAGGCTGAAGCAGATGAGGAGGATTCTTAGGACCTTCATAACAAACACTCCGGTTTTCTCATGTTTCGAGTCATCACTTCGGAAAAATGGTGACAAACCTTAAATTAATTTAATTTAATACTTGATTTAAATTATAGATGAAATTGATTTGGTGCGTGCATAATTTTTCTTAACTCAGAAGTTAATTTTTTTTTAATTTTTATGATCTTTTTGGCCCTTAGGTTCCTAAAGATTGAAAGATAGGTCGTATTTGTTCGGCGAGTTTCTCTGGGGATTCAAAGTGGATATTATGTCCGACTCCCGAAAATTTTTTAAAGTGCCAATTTTTTAGATTTTGGCGTTGAAGCTTTTTTGAATATTGGTGGTAGATAGGATCGTTTTCCCCATGGAAGTAATAAACTTGAGTGCCTTTTATTTGGGTTAAGACTGGCCAAAGGTTAGGCATGTGACCTGGTGAATAGAGTTCTACCGCTTTGGCCCAGTTTGTTCCAGGATCGACAAGTCTTGAGTGCAGTAGGCTTGGGTAGGCAGGGTGTTTGATCAGGTTTCCAAAAAGGGGCGCTTGCCACCATTTTTTGAGAAAAGATGGGCGATTTTTTTTGAGTTCCTGAGCTCTCTCTTTATCGAGCTCAAGACGCTTTTTTCTGTCTCCCTCTTTCTCTAAACCTGGTCCAGCGCTTTCTAAGATTAAGATTTGAGGGGTGTTGTGCAAGAGGCTTAATTCGAGAGCGACCCTTCCTCCGAGAGAGTAGGCAACAACAATATCAGCTTTCCATTGAGACCAAAGAGCACCCAGTTCTTGATAGAGTTCTTGTCGGTTGTGGTGGGGAAGGGGAGTCTTTCCAAACCCTGGGAGATCGGGAGTTAAGATCTCTAAAGAAGAAGTTCTGTTGAGAGGCCATAAATATTCTATTAGAGTTTGCCAGTCTTGACCGGAGCCCATAAAGCCGTGGAGAAAGAGGATTCTCATTGGAGTTGTTCCCAAGCGTACTTCTTTAATTGGTAACGATTGGGTTTTATTCCCGTTGAGTGAGGAAGAGGAAGCCAATTTTTGGGGATAAAATGGGGAGGGAGTTGAGAGATGGCCTTTTTTATTTGCTTCCAATCTAGTTTTTGAAAATGGGGGGAGTGGTAGAGAGCGCAAGGTTTTTCTCCCCATTCAGTACTTGGTAGGGGAACAATAATAACTTTGTCAATCAAGTAGGGTTGGAGAGTTGATTCGAGGGCCTCTTCGATCTCCAAGGGGTGGCAATTAATCCCTCCCGATTGGAAAACTAGATCGGCTCGACCTAAAATATGGATAGTTTTTTGGGAAGAAGAGTGAGGGAGAGAGGTGCCCCATTTGGCCAGATCTTGGGTGATGAAATAGCCATTGGTTAAAGGGGTTTTTTTAAACATTCCTTTTTCCCAAAATCCTTCGGGTTTTGCTTGAGAGCGAAAGGCCAGACGATTTTCAATGATTTTCACTTCTCTATCGGGAAGCACTTCAAATGTATTGGGTGTTGTTGGAAGTCTATCTGGATGAGTTGAAGCCAGGACGGCGACGGATTCAGTGAGTCCATAGCTAGGAGCTGCTTTAATTTTGTGTTGTTTTAGCTTTTCAAAGAGAGAGGGAGAGCAGGCAGCTCCTCCTATGAGTACGAGATCGAAGAGCTTTAGAAAATTGATATCTTGTTGGAGAAGCCTGTATATCTGAGTGGGTACCATGGAAGTTCGAAGTTGATTGTGTTTTTGTGAGTGTTCCCAGCTCCCTCGTTTTAAAAAAATCTTGTGACCAGAAAGGAAAGCTCGAAAGCAGGCCATCCATCCACCGATATGATTTTGAGGAAGGGGGTTGTGGCCATCTCCGTTTCCAAAAAATTGAGAAAAAGATCTCGCAGAGGCAGTTAGTGCCGACAAGGTAATTTCGATTCCTTTGGGAGGGCCAGAGGAGCCCGATGTGAAAATGACTAAGCTTCCCTCTCGGGGAGGAGGGGCTTTAGGGTCGACGATAGCTTTTAGTTTTTGGCGGAAGAGTGATGAATCTTTTGCACTGAGAAGTACCACTCTTTTTCCGCTTAAAAGGGCACCGAGAGTGTTGAGGAAGTAATTGAGCTGCAGGGGATCCCCTTCTTCATAAACGCAAGTTTGGGTTTGATTTGAATATCGGTAGATTGTCCTCTCCAGAAGGAGAAGGTCATCTGCCCAAAAAGTGGAAGAAGGTAGTTTGAATTGTCCATGTTTTCTCATTGCCAATTAACAGCAGGAGTGTAGCTTCTGAGAAGTCCAACGAGAATTCCTATGAGTCTAAAATCGCCATCTTTGACGACTAGGGGGGAAAGGCGAGAGTTGGCTGGGTGAAGCTCTATTTGATCAATTTGAGGGTAATATTTTTTGAGAGTGGCTTCTCCATCGATGATGGCCACGACTGTTTGTCCAGTTTGGGCATTTTCTTGTTGGCGGATAATAACAGTATCATTTTCTATGATTCCATCTTCGATCATCGAGTCTCCCTTAACCGTTAGGGCAAAGTGTTTGGCTTTTGGGTCGAGAAAACTCTTGGGTACGAAAGTTGTTTCTGTAGGGTTTTCAATGGCTTCAATAGGATTGCCTGCAGCAACTGAGCCGAGCAGAGGGAGCTCTTCAGAGATGGAATCTTGAGTGGTTGTGGGAGAGAAAGAGGCCTTCAGATTGAGTTGATCCTCTAATACTTGAATTCCTCTTCTGGCATTCCAGTCTGTCGAAAGCAGATGAGCTTCGCGTAGATATTTGAGGTAGCGCTGGACAGAGCCAAAAGATTTAAAGCCAAAATGCTCTTTGATTTCTTTTTGGGTAGGGGAGTAGCCTTGCTCTTGAGTGTAGCTTTTTATGTAATCGTAGATTTTTTTTTGTTTTTTTGTTAATCCCATAATTCTAATTTAAGCGTAAGTTGGGCGTAAGTCAAAGCCATTTTTTAATAAATAGAGTGAAGCTTAAGGGTCGCTTTATCGAGGGAGACCCATTGTTCATTTCCACTAGGTTTCTTTTTTTAGATTGTTCTGTTTGACGATAATGTAAGCTATTGTTCGTTGACGAGAGAAAAGCACTTTTTCTAAGCTTTCACACTAAATTTAAACTTATCAATGAGGGGCTTTTGTTCTGAGATGTGAGTTTCTCGTCGTGTGAAGAGGAGGGGTAATGAAAGGACAACTAACTTTTTTAATCATCACTATTCTTTTTTTATCAAATATGTGGGCTGCTCCAGGAGATGTTCGCTATTTAAGTTTTGAGACTGAAGAGAATTTTTCTTCCGGTGATTTCATTGATCGGCAAAAGGAATCGGGCTATTTTACTATTAAACACATTAAGGTGACAGAATTAGAGGTGAGTGAAGAAGATCGGGCTGACGGCCTAGTGGAGAAAGAACTCGGCTCGTTCATTATGACGGCCCAAAACTTAATTGCCCTGGGCACTAAAATCTGGGAAATCATAAAAGAGGGAAGACCTGTTTCTAACGTTCAAATGGCCACTCCCATATCAGTTCTCCCCAAAACTGGTGATGAAGGGCAAGTTTTCTCCGAAATGGAGAATTGGTCTGCTCCCCAAGTGAGAAAGTACCACGTTGAGTACACTAACCTCTGGGGAATGAATGTTGTTTCTTTTACCTATATGATTCATTTTCAACCCAATGGCGAATATCGAGGCAAGGGACAGTACTTAACGGGGCTTAAATTTACAGCTTCTCAAGTTAGTGTGGCTTGGGGATTCCAGTTTGATGCTTCTTCTGAACTTGTCACTATTTCTAATCGTGGGCGAGCAGCCGATCCGGTTGCGGGAGCCACCATTGAAATTCAATATAAAATCTCTAGCATGATTCAAAATATTACGGCTGGTCAAACTTTTCACGTTACTGGAGAGGGTGAAGTCAGTCAGTACTAATTAGCAGCTAATACTTGGGGCAGCGGGCATCTTTGTGAGGATGCCTATGCTGCTCGCTTTGAAGACCGTCTTGGCGCTCCCCGTGGAAATTGTTTTGGCAGATAGAGGCGATACCCCTTTGAGGTTTTGAAGCGCAAGAGAGAAGATGCGTTAATAGTCCAAAGATGACGAAAATATAGGCGTATTGTTTCATCTACTTGCCCCTGTCTCCTGGCCATAAGGTGATTTAGACTCTTATCGGAGGGGGAGCTAATAAACTTTAGTAAATTTGTCAGCCTTTGGGCAATGAAGGTTTTAGGTTTCTATAGATTCGTATATTCCTGGGTTTGATGAAGTTTTGCTGTATCTAAACCATGAACCATTTGAGGATAAAATTGAGCGAGCCAATAACTACCCAAAAGACCAATTGAACTCTCATAAGTCGAACTAATGATGATAGGAATTTCTAATTTTGAGAGAGTTGATTGAATCACTCTCAAATCTCCAAAAAGAGAAGGTTTGAGAACTAAAGCTTTAGGAGAAAAAGAGGTATTTCCTTTCAAATAAAGTGCTGTTGATTCGTCTAAAGCGTAGGGGACACCGAGAGATTCAAGATGGTGGTATTCTCGATAGTTTGAGAGAGGTTCTTCAAAATAATCAATTTTTTCGCGATATTTTTTTATTTTCTCCCAGTAAGAATAAAAGGAGTTAAGGGTAAAAGTTCGATTGGCATCGAGTCTAAAAAGAGTATTCGTTGGAGCTTTTTCAAATAAATGCTGGAGTGAAAGAATATCAAGAGAAAGGTTTTGAGGGTTAATTTTAATTTTATAGACACTTAAATTTTGCGAGAAGTCGGGGTTTTCTTTGTTTAAATAACCTTGAAGTTTAATCTCCTGTAGCTTTGATTTTTTTATTGAGCCAGATTGGCAAAGTTCTAGTTGAGAGAGGGCAAAAGAAAAATGAGGGAAAATTTGTTTTAGTGTTTCACCTTTTTGCCATTTCTGAACTTGGTCATAGAGTTCTTCTTTTGAGCCAATGTGAAGATGAGGAATATAAGGTATTTCTGCCAATTGTTTGGATTCTTCAATGATAATTCCACTGCGGCTTTTTACTTTTTCTCCATTGATATTGAGAGGAGGAGAGAAATAAATGTCTTCGAGTTGATGAAAAGAACGGTTCATTATGGTTTAAAAAGGTGTTGTCATCAATATTGCTGAAAAAATTAAACTGTAAAGAAATAAATATTGACCAGTTTGGACCAAGGCGCGGTTGAGAGAGGAATCGAGAGGGTCTATGATGATGCTTTTCCATGTCGAAAAAAAGAAAAGCCAAAGTAGAGTGAGAGAAAGGAATGCTTGTCCATAACTTCTAAATACAAGGGTCAGAGGGGTTAGAGCACTTAAGGCAATTAAAGTGATGACCAATAAGCGAGCCCCTTTTTCTCCTAAAAAGATGGCCAGGGTTTTTTTAGAAGTCTTGAGATCGGATTCTCTGTCACGCAAATTATTGACGGCCATAAGGGCGGCACTAATAAGACCCACCCCACATCCGACAATGAGTATTATTGTGTTTTGTTGATTGGAGAGAGTTTTTACTTGAAGGTAAGTTGTGCCCCAAACGGCGATAGGACCAAAGAAGAGAAACGCTAAAACTTCCCCCAGACCCCAGTAGCTTAGAGGAAGAGGTCCTCCTGTGTAGGCCCAGGCAAAAAAAAGACTGGCAAAACCAATGAGAAAAATAGGGAGCCCTCCTTCTAAAATAAGAAAAGTTCCAAGGAGGAAGGCCATGCTAAGAGTAAGGCAATATCCGATTTTCATCTGTTGAGGAGTAATCAGGCCTGTACTAGTGGCCCTTTTTGGACCAAGACGCCCATCGTGATCGACTCCTTTTATGCCATCGTAATAATCGTTTATAAGATTTGAAGAGATTTGGAGAAGAAGGGTACAAGCTAGAGTTATTAGGCTTAGAATGAGGTTGAGGGAACCTAAAAAGCTTTTGACCAGGGCCAACCCTAAAAGGACAGGTCCTGCACTAGCAAAAAGTGTTTTGGGTCTGATCGCCTCTATCCAAATTTTAAAATTTATTTTTTGATTGATTTTCATGAGTATTTTCAAAGTCTTATAGTTTGAAGTTTTTGATACATCTGCTGGTTTTCTTGGTCTGAAAACATTGTTGCTAAAACTAAAGGTTGAGGATTTTTTTGCCATTCTTTCAAGCATTGTAAATATTCTTGTGGGGTTCTGACCTCTTGGGATTTCAAAGAAAAAGATTGGCTTAAAGAGTTCCAGTCTATTTCAAGAGGTGTTGTGAGGAGTGAAAGGTATTTTTCTCCTTCTGGATCTTTGGCAACGGGAAGAAGATTGAATATGCCCCCCATCTTGTTAACGGCGACGACGATTAATAAAGGGAGCTGATGCTCACTAAGGACTTGCAGGGCATTGAGGTCGTGATAAAGGCTGATATCACCAATGAAGAGTATCAGTGGTTTTTTTAGAGCGAGTTGAACACCCAAGGCGGTGGAGAGATTTCCCTCTATTCCTGAAACACCGCGATTGCAGAAAATATGGAGATCTTTTTTTAATGAGTTGGAAGCATATGAGTTAAAACTTCTAATGAAGGTGCTATTGCCAATAAAAAGAGAGGTCTGAGGTTTTAGATTTTCGATTGATAATTTGCTTAAACTTGGGTAGCAGAGGGGAGCATTGTCAATAAGAGCTGATTTCTTTTCAACGAGTGAACTCCAAAACCATTGGTAATTGGTCTTGGGAAGTGGTCCTTTTTGAAGAAATTCTTTAACAAGTTTTTCAGGTATTAGATTGAAATTTTCGTTAACAGCGCCCCCTGGATTAACTGGATGAAAAGCTTGATCCACGTGGTAGAGAGTAGTTTTAGAATGCTTTTCGATAAAGTACTCGTAATATTTTGAAGTTGTTCGCCCTCCGAGATGAAGAATGAAATCGGGAGGGGTTTTTTCAAAAGTTTTGAGGACCTCTGGGTGATCGAAGGTGGGTGTTTGACCTTCCGACTGGTTGTTCAAAAACTTTAATCCGCTAGTAATATCGATGTAATGGGGAATGTCGATTTTGTCTAAAAATTGACGCAAATAAGGGTATTCTTGCCATGGTGGTAGCTCACCGATAACTAAAAGAGGTTTTTCAGCTCTCAATAGGCGATCCCAAATTTTTTCTACAATAGCTTGCGAAGGAATATCTCTTACTTTTTGCTTCCATGAAAAGGTTTTTTGAGGAGCTTCACCGATGATTTCAAAAGCTTCCTCGAGGTAGGGTTTAGAGATGTCTTGTCTTTCGAATCCCAATGGCTCACGGAATCTAATATTGATATGAACTGGACCTCTTTGAGTTGAGCGATGCCAAGCTTTGTTGATAAGGCTTTGAATAAGTCCCTCTAATCTTCTCGGGGATATGTCTTCACTAGGGCAGGGAAGGTTTAGGCTTTCTCGGCAGAAATTCTTATAAATATTTTCTTGTTGAACTGTTTGATTGGCATTGTATTGAATTAATTCTGTTGGTCGATCAGAACTAATGACGATAAGGGGGAGATCGGTCTTGTCGGCTTCCATAATGGCGGGTAGGTAGTGGGAGAGGGCTGATCCCGAAGTACAAAAAAGGGCACTCGCTTGGCCAGTGACTTTACTTGAGCCGAGGGCCATAAAACCTTGAGAGCGCTCGTCTCTTCCCGCTGTAACTTTTCCTTCATGCTTTCCCAAGGCCCAAAGAAAGGGAGCATTTCTCATGCCAGGGCTTGGAAAGAAATATTCTGTGCCTAAATTTTTAAGAGTTTTGATAATGAGATAAGCCCATAGGCGATTGAGATTGGAAAATGGCTCTTGATTGTTGGGCACCTAAATCTCCAAATTTCCTTGGTCGTTTCTATTTGGAAGGAGTGGTAAAAGAAAGTTTTTCATTTTGTTTCCCGTTTCAAGCCATTCTTGAATAGGCTCTGAAGCACCGACAATACCGGCACCGCCAAAGAGGTGGAGTTCATTTTCGGTGGCTAGAGCACTGCGAATACCAACAGCAAATTCTTCTTCTTGGTCCCAGAGAAGCCCAAAGGGTGCGGCATACAGTCCTCTCTCAAAAGGCTCATATTCATTTATTGCTTGGCGAGCTGCAGTCCATGGGCGTCCTCCTACCGCGGGTGTAGGATGAAGTGCTTTAAGTATTTTCCAAAAACTTATTTGAGGGTTGAGTTGACCCTTTACTTTTGTATAGAGATGCTGAATGTAGGGAAGTTTGAGTAGTTCTGTTTCCTTAGGTATAGAATATTGTAGACATATTTTTGATAGGGCAGATTGGATTTGTTTTTTAACTATATTATGCTCTTCTTTTTCTTTGGGATCAGTGAGTAAAGCTTGCCCAAGTTCGTGATCTTTTTGAGGAGTGATCCCTCTTGAAGTAGTACCGGCAAGGCAGTCAACAATAAGTTCATTTGCGCAACGCCAATACAATCTTTCAGGGGTCATACTGATAAAGGCATGGCCATCTTGGGGCTCGAAGTAAAAGAGGTAGCTGGTTTGAGCTTTTTCTGAAAGGAGTGAAAGTAAGTGAGAGCATGGATAATTCTTTTCATAAGTAACTTTTATTTTGCGACAGAGGACTGCTTTTTCGTATTGGGCTTCTTTAATATCATGTGTAATATGCTGGACAGCTTCTTCCCATAGGGAGCGATTAGGTATTTGAGCTATTTCTTTTAAACCGGGCAATTGTTTTTTAGAGGGGCGAGGGTTTAAAATATCCTCAATTTCTGAGAGAAGTTTCTTTTGCTTATCTTGGCAATTAATAATGTCTGTTTTGAAGGCCATCCTTAGTTCCATTTGATTTTTTGTGCTAGAGCTCTTGAGAAAAGTGATTCTTGGCAAAAGGTAATGGCAAGGTGAGAATGCGGACCATTCCCTAGCATTTTGAGGGGCTTCATCAAACTGTTCGGAGGCAAAGAAAACTAAACGAGGGTTTTGGGTTTTTAGTTGATCAATATAGGATCGGTGTTCGGGGTTTTGAAGTGAGAATGCTGAGCCTAGGCCGAGGGCTTCAACAAAGATATCTTTACTTCTGAAATAGGCGCGAGGAAAAGTGTCTGTGCAGGGAAGGAGTTCTTCGAGATTGAGGGAATCAATAGTAAGACTAATTATTTCAAATTCTCGATTTTGAGAATCTTGATGATATTGAAGGCCATTCTTAAATTTTTCTTTAAGTTGCTGGACGAGTTGATCTTTAATTTGCAGTAGTTTTATCGTCATTATTTAAGATCTTTATAAGCTAAATAGAGATAAGAGATTCCGAAAGTCATAGGGTTGGATTCGGTTTTTTGAAAACCAGCTTTTTTGAGATTGAGGAGAAGTTCCTTTCCATAAGGGAAATGTTCAACTGTTTGGTTGAGATAACTGTAGGCATTTCTATGGCGAGAGAAAAGATGCCCTATTCTGGGCAAGATCTGGCGGAAGTAAAAGAGGTAAATGGTCTTGACTAAAAAGTGGCTAGGAAGACCAAATTCTTCAATAAGTAAGCACCCTCCCGGTTTTAAAACTTTGTAAATATTATTTAAAGCAGTTTGGGGTTTAGAAAAGTTTCGTAGTCCGTAAGTTAGGGTGACAACGTCGAAACTATTTTCAGGAAATTCAGGATGGCATCCATCCCCTAATTTAAGTTCACATTTGTGAGAGAGCCCTTTTTTAGCAATTTTTTTTCTGCCTATTTCAAGCATTGAGGTGGAGAGATCCAGCCCAATAACTTTTTTTACATTGTTTTGTTTCGCCAGCCCGAGGGCCATATCGGCTGTTCCCGTTGCCAGGTCAAGAACTAGAAGTTCATTATTTAGGGGCAGTTTTCTAATGAGGCGTTGGCGCCAATAGATGTCGATTCCACCACTAAGAATTCGATTGAGAAGGTCGTAAGTCGAAGCAATTTCATCGAATATTTTGTAGGACTCTTTCTTCCGCTTTTCGATGACCGTTGACATCAATAGGCCCTTTGTGTGAATTAGTGAAATACAATGCTTCATATCAATAATGAGACCTTTTGGGAAGAAGTCCTCTGGTTGGGGTTAGATGCGTTGCATGTTTTTATTGTGCCGTTTACAGTGAGGGCTGGGGGTGTTAAAACCACAAAACCGAAGATGAGACTCAGAGGATCATGTTAGAAGGCATTATTGGGGGCTTAAGCCCTTCTGTTATTAAAAGAGTTCAGGGACTCCAAATGGATGTTCCCTCCGATAATTGCAATCGCGAAATCAACTCCCTTTTGCAGCGTACAGTACTCCTAGGAGGAAAACGTTTAAGGCCACTTTTGACTTTTCTCATGGCCGATTTTTTTGCTGTCGAAGAGTCACAAGTAGAAGTTTGCGCTAGTTCTATAGAAATGGTTCATGCGGCTAGCTTGTCTCACGATGATGTTGTCGACCAGGCCAGAACTCGTCGAGGGAGTCCAAGCATTAATGTTGCTAGTTCTAATAAAAGAGCGGTGTTAGCGGGTGACTATCTTCTCTCCCATGTCATTGTAGAGCTGACTCAATTGGGCAAGATAGAGCTTGTCAGAGAGATGAGTTTGGTGATTTCAGCACTGAGTGAAGGGGAATGGCTTCAACTAGATGCTGCTGAGAGGAGGCATTACTCTCACGATCTCATTGCTAAAGTGGCTTTTTGTAAAACTGCTAGTGTTATGAGTTGGTGTGCGGTAGCACCTGCACTGATAAAGGGTGTAGGGCCAAAAGTTGTTGAACACGCTCGAGATTTTGGTAATCAATTGGGTGTGGCTTTTCAATTATTGGACGATATTTTGGATTTTAGTGATATCTCAAATAAAGAGACCCATCTCGATCTTAAAAATGGAGTCGTAAATGCCGTCGTTTATGAGTGGTTTATTCTCCATCCTGAGATTTATGAAAAGTTTAAAGCAGGAGTTGATATTGTCGATCTTTTTCATAGCGATCGATTAGATGAAGCTCTTTCTCTTGTGCGAAAAAAAGCTCTTCAAAGATTAAATAGATGCCGAGAGCTCTTAGATATTATGGAAGTAGAGCTCTTTGAAACAATCGATTCCGCTCGTCTCGTGAAGGCAAAAAAACCTCTTCTTTCTCTTTTAAAATATCTTGAAAATAGAAAAATGTGAGATTTACTTTGGTGTTGACTTAGTCTTCATGTAGCCTACAGATTGGCAGTAGGGAATATGAATAAAGGTTTCTTTGAGGGCTCGTATACATCTCTCTTTCCCCCCAAAGGTGACCCTGGGGACTCTTCGTCTGATTTGTTTTTGAAAAAGAATAGTGTCTTTTGGTGATAGAATTCTTCCCTTTGCTTGTTTAAGCTTCATGTCGACAATACAATCTCGCCAGAGTTTTCCCTTAGGATGAGTCACCTTGAGGAGAGCATATAATTCTCCAGGAAGAATTTTTTTATTGTCTATTAAAAAATTGACTTTGTATTGACGAGATTTGAGGAGTTCGGCCATTTCTCGGGAAAGGTAGGAGGATTCGCTAGAATCTTTTTTGATTCGAACCTGGCAGTTAGCGTGTTCATAAATGTATTGGTTCTGTGCCTTAGCGAGAGAGATTAAAGCCAAGAAAAATAAGGTCATTAAGGCTACAGAAATTGCTGATAATCTTGTTGGCAAGCCTCCTCCACTTCTTTAATTTCTTTGGGGATATTGGCAGTAAGATTTTCGTGAGATTTTTCAGTGATAAGGAGGTCATCCTCTATTCTCACTGCGATTCCTCTGTATTGGGTGGGAATAGAAGAGTCATGTTCAGGAAGGTACAGCCCTGGTTCAACAGTGAAAACCATTCCTGGAGCAAGTTTGACCTCGTTGAGGTCTTCTTCAAGATAAGGGCTTTCATCGTGGACATCAAGGCCGAGCCAATGACCAGTGCCATGGGGATAATATTTGCGGTGTTTTTCTTGGTTCCATATTTCTAAAGGATCACCTTGCAAAATTTTGAGATCAATCATTCCCTCAATAAGGGTCAGACTAGTTTCTTTGTGTATTTCGCCGAGAGTTTTTCCTGGTATTGAAAGTTCAAAAGCTTTTTTTTGGGCTTTGAGAACTAGGGCGTAGATATCCTTTTGTGGACCCGTGTAAGTTCCGCTGATCGGGAAGGTTCTGGTGACGTCGCTAGCGTAGAGATCGACTTGAGCACCGGCATCAATCAAGAGAGTTTCTCCTGTCTTGAGGGGGGAGTTGTTTTCTATATAGTGGAGAATAAGACCATTTGTCCCACCTGCGACAATAGGCTCATAGGCGTTGTCTTCAGCCCCTTCCTTTCGAAAGAGGTATTCCATGAGATTGTGGATTTCGCTTTCGTTTTTTCCGGGGTGAGTCAAGGCCATGGCTGCTTTATGAGCTACTTCACTAGCTCGGGCTGCCTTTTTCATCGATTGAATTTCACTGGCTTCTTTGATAAGTCGCATGCGCCCGATAATTGGGGGGAGATGGTGGAAGCTGTTAGGTTTTAAGACTTTCTTTTTTCGACGGAGGTCGGTAATACGACTAGCTTTGAGAACTTGGGGCATTAAAGATTTGTCATAGAGATCAAAATAAACTTTCTCATGACCTTCCATGAGGTCACTTAAGCGCTCTGTGAGTTCATCGATAGAAAAGGTCTGGTCGACTTGGATTAAATCTTTTGCCTTTTCTACTCCGGTTCGACTTCCACACCAAAGTTCTGCGAGTTCATCTTTTGGTCTGACAAATAGTATTTCGTTAGCGGTTTCATCGTGAACTTTTATTAGTAGACAAGCCTGGGGCTCGTAAAACCCTGTTAAGTACTTAAAATTGGAGTTTTGGCGAAAGGGAAATTCAGTGTCATGCGATCTCACTTGAGGAGAGCCCGCAGGTACAATGATGAGACCGTTTTTAATAGTTTTAGCCAGCGAGCTTCTACGGCCCTTATAAGACATTGATTCCATCAATTTTTGATCTCACTTTTTTGATGAGTGACTGATGACTTTTGAAAACTTATTTAGGGCCATAATAGACTGCTTTTCTCTCTTTTGACAAACCTTCTGAGGGAGGATTTTTTATTTTTCAATAGAAGACACTAGGGCCTAAGCCGTAAAAAAGGAATCCTTTTTTACGGCTTAGGCCCTAGTGGGAAAGCAGTGAGAATGAATCAATTTTTTTTCAAACGAGGATCGGGCGAAGATTTTAGTGATCCTCCAGCCAATTTGCGACAGAGACCTCGAGGTACATACATCCATTCATCTTTTTGACCGTCAAGTTTTGAATGGCCGTGACAACTATGGCTTTTTGTTCCGCAGTCATTTTGACCTTTCTTGGCTACACCGTAACATCTTTCTTTATCCTCTTGCTCGCTAGCTAGAGCTGGTGCTGCCGTTAAAGCTGTGATGGCCAATGAGATTGCTAATTCCTTTTTCATACACCCTCCCTTGATTTGGAATTTATTAGAAAATGAGATAGGGACTAGTATATCTCTTTTTTGTAGGCCTGGAATAAAAAAGGCTTCCCGAAGGAAGCCTTTGTAGAATCACTTAGGCAATATAAGAGGACGTCAATGGCCTAAGAGATAAATCTTTTTTAAAACCGGTTCCGTTGAGTAATGCATTGTTGACGAAAAATAGCGTCTCTTACACATCGGTTCCTAGCTCTTTGGCAGGCCCTCTCTCGAACTCCTGTTCCGCGGTAGCCATCAGCCGATGCTTGATAGGATCGGATGAAGCCGCCAAAAGGACCTACTCTGTCTACTGTACAGGAACGAGTGACGAAGTCACGACCAGGAAAGCCACTGCGATCGGTTCTTTGACAAACCGCACGGGGATTGCGGTCGTTTCTTTGGCGCTGCCATAGAGCGTTTTCACATTTTGAACGGGCACGGTAGCAGGCATCGCGTCCACGGGCAGGAAAAGATTGAAGAATGCGACCTCTTCCATTTCTTGTGACAATAGAGTATTCACATTTTCTTCTAACGGGGCGCTGTCCTATTTCTTGACAGCGAAGACCACTCCGCCCCCACCGGCTCAAAGCTACTTTGCAATCGTGACGGGCATCTCGACAGGCCCTTGGACCGTATCTTTGAAAGCGGTCTAATTCGTATCCATGGTGGTTTTTTAAAACGATAGTACAAGATCTGGCTTGGGCGGCATTTGTGACGGTGAAAAGGGCCCCTACGATGAGGGCCAAGCTAAGCATAAGTTTTTTCATTTGATCTCCTCTCTCTAGTCTTTTTAATGCTAGTTTGTCGGTTTTATCTAGGTCTTCCCTAGGCTTCAAATTGGGAGCTCTAAAAATGGCTTATTTCTCAATAAATGTAAGATTTTTTTATAAAATTAGATTTTAAGGTGTTTATTTTAAATTGACTAACTTATTGAAAAAATAAGCTTTTGTAAGGTTTTAAAAGGGTTCTGCGAAGCATTGTGACACCATAGAGTAATATTTATCCTCATTACTTTTCAAGGGCGCTATTTAAAAGGGAGAGGACTCTCTCCTGACCAATAGTACGGATAAATCCCGCCAGTTTCGGTCCTTTTTCCTTGGAGATAAGAATTTGGTAGAGCAGGGGGAAAACCAGGTTGGGTTTTAGTTCTTCCTCGTGGATAAATTCGTACATTTTTTCGTGGAGATCTTTATCGGATTGGAATTGTTTCCATTCACATTCAAGAGAGTTTTTGAGTTTAGAGAGAAAGTTATTTTGCTGCTTGTCTCTTTCGACTTTGGGAGCTTCAGAGTTTAAGGAGAATTTAAAATCTTCAGGGGCGTAAGTTTTGAGCCAAAATAAAGCGCATTGAGAGCGTTCGAGAAAACGACGTTCGTCTCTCTGTGTTCTTAGCTTTTCTTGGTAATATTTTCTAGCTGCTTCAATATTTCCGTCGTTAATTTGAAGTATATTAGTTAAATGCCTAAAGCTGGGTTGAATGGGGATTTCCTTTTCGTTGAGTGCACCCGGTTCGATAGGAGAGAGCTGTGCGAGTTCGAAAACACGTTTGGCCATAGCTACTTTCTTAGCATTGCCTTCCTCTACTCCGTAGGCTAAACGCTCTTGACGATCAAAGTCTTCGTAAGTTTTGATAACATCTAAATCAAAGCTAACAGAAAAATCTATATTGGTTTTGTAGCTGGCGAAAATCCATCGAATCATTTCTGGTTCATAGACTTTAAGTACATCATCGACAGTGACGACGTCGCCACTCGAAGAGGACATTTTACCGCCTCCTCCTTTGATAGCGACAAAGTCGTATTGTAGATAAACAGGGGCGCGCCAGCCAAATTCTTTGACGATTTCTTTAGCCGTTGTATAAGAGCCGCCTTGACTGGAGTGATCTTTTCCACCGGGCTCAAAGTCGACTTTTTCATAAGCCCAGCGCATCGGCCAATCAATGCGCCATGGGAGTTTAAGTTGGGTGCTGTGCTTTGGGTTTTCTTGGCCTTGGTGTCCGCAGTTTTTGCAATGATAAAAGAGCTCACCACTCTTCCATTTTTTATCCTCAATTTGGTGGTCGGTGTTGCATTTTTGGCAGTATACACTAACCGGAAGGTAATCTTCACCATAGGGCTCTTGACGGTGTTGATTGAGGATATGACGGATAGCCTCTCTCTTTTCAAGAGCTTGTAAGATATTCTCTGCGTATTCTTTGGCCCTATACTTTGTCGCTTGGTAGAGGGGTTCGACAGCAATGCCAAGCTTTTTTAACTGCTTTTCAAAGTTGTGCTCATGGCAGGCAGCATAGCTAGCATGCTCTCCGTTGGGGTCGGGTGTGTCGACAATCGGTTGGAACATAAACCCCTTGAGGCGATCCTGGTTGGGCATATTTTTAGGAATTTTTCGAAAGGTATCGTAGTCATCCCAGCTAAAGATAAAGCGGACCTCTTTACCTCTGTTTCTAAGCGCTCGGGCGACTAGGTCAACGGTAATGACTTCTCTAAAATTTCCAAAGTGGACGACTCCCGAGGGTGTAATTCCAGAGGCCACAACGTACTTCTCTTTTTCTCCTAGGATTTTAATAATGCGGTCAGCAGTTATGTCGGCCCAATGGATGAGGCTGGGTGCCTTTTGAGACATTGCCGGTTCTCCTTGACATAGCCTGAAACCCTACCATCTTAAGAGCTGTACGGCCATGGCTTTTAGATTTGGAGAAGAGAGACTGGCCGGGCCGTCTGAGGAAGACTATAATAGGATTTTCTTTATTAGGGATAAAGTTAATGATTGTTTCGGCTTTAGTAAAAATTTTATTCTTTTATTTATTATTTTTGGTGGCACGAAATATTTATCGAACCTATAAAACAATTTCTTTTATCCGTGGGAAGATGGATCAGGCTATGGATAATACACAGAACCCTCAGAAAGAGAGGTCCTACAACTCTGGTGAGACAGCTTTCAGACGTTCCCAGAGAACTTCTCAGAATGATGGCGTTGTAGAAGCTGAATTTAGAGTGCTAGACGAAAAAGATACTTGAGTCACAAAAAAGATTATAAAAGACCTAAAAGTATTTTGAGTTGGTTTTCACTAATACGACCTTGTGCCACTTCTTGGCGCGTAATCATTAAGGCTTTTTCATATTTAAAGCGTTCAGCAGCTGAGATTAGGGTTAAATCAATGTGAGGCTGGTTGGCTAAATGGCTGGGTTTAACGGCATTTCGGAGGAGTTTAACGGCTTCATCGAAAGTCATATTTTTTCCCTATCATTTTTCTCAATGGCCTAGATAGGCTTTTTGAATTTCTTCGTTGGCAATAAGTTCTTCAGCCTTTCCCATCATAGCGATTTCACCATTCATGAGAACATAACCTCGGTGGGCAATTTTTAAAGCGGCATAAGCGTTTTGCTCGACGAGGAGAATAGTTGTTCCTCTTCGGTTAATTTCTTTAATGGCTTTAAAAATAGCTTGTACTAAGATAGGTGCAATTCCTAGTGACGGTTCGTCGAGCAAAAGAAGTTTGGGATTGGCCATAAAGGCCCTGGCGATGGCGAGCATTTGCTGTTCCCCACCCGACAGAGTACCGGCTAATTGTTTGTGTCTTTCTTTAAGCCTGGGAAAGAGATTAAAGACATAATTTTCATCTTTGAGTATATCGGCTTTTTTGCTGCGTAAATAAGCACCCATTTCCAGGTTTTCTTTAACGGTCATATCGGGAAAGACCATCCGTCCTTCCGGGCTTTGGGCCACTCCCATCTTAACAATTTCATGGGCTTTTTGTTGGTGAATAGGTTTTTCTTGGAAAATTATCTCACCTCGAGAGAGGGGGACAAGACCTGAAATAGCGTGCAGGGTAGTTGTTTTTCCTGCTCCGTTGGCTCCTAGTATAGTGACTATTTCTCCTGTGTGAACGTGGAGATTGATTCCATGAATAGCATGGATAGGGCCATAGTGAATATGCATGTCTTTTAACTGAAGAATGGGTTGACTCACTTTTGACCTCGCGTGGCTTGCGCCCCCTCTGTTCCTAAGTAGGCTTCAATGACTTTGGGATTATTTTGGATTTCAGAAGGGCTTCCATGAGCGATCCTTTGGCCGTAGTCGACAACATAGATTCTCTCGCAAACTTCCATAACTAATCTCATGTCGTGTTCGATGAGAAGAACGGCGATTTTAAATTCATCTCTTACCCAGCGAATGAGTTTGGTCAGGTCTTGGGTTTCTTTGGGATTCATCCCTGCTGCAGGTTCGTCGAGAAGTAAGACTTTAGGTTGAGTCGCTAAGGCCCTGGCAATTTCGAGTCGTCTTTGCTCACCGTAAGGAAGGTTTTTTGCTAATTGATTCCACTTTTTTTCAAGGCTGAATATTTTTAGGAGGCGCATGGCTTCTTGTCTTACTCGCGCTTCTTCGCGATGAAAGTGCTTTGTTCTCAATATAGATGCGACTAACCCATAGTTGGTTCTAAAATGGGCACCCAAACGGATATTGTCGAGAACAGAGAGATCTCGAAAGAGGCGAATATTTTGAAATGTTCTAGCGATTCCTCTTTGAGTAATAAAAGCTGGAACTTCTCCGTTGAGGCAGTTTCCAGATAAATAAATTTTTCCTTCGGTGGGTTTGTAATGACCAGTGATCATATTAAAGATGGTCGTTTTACCGGCGCCATTGGGACCGATGACGCCGACTAAATCGTTTGGACCTAACTCCATGGTAAACTGATTGACGGCAATCAAACCTCCAAAGCGCATAGTTATAGCTTCTGTTTTGAGGATTGGGGTAGGCATTAGATATTTTCCTCTTTTTTCTTTTTAAGAAGAGCAAATAAATCAAATTCGTGTTTGCCAAAGAGACCACCGGGGCGTGCGAGCATGAGAACAATCAGGAGGACGGCATAGATGACCATGCGCCATTCGCTTACTACTGAGCCGAAAAATTTCAAAAGCTCAGGGAGAATGGTGAGAATAATAGCACCAATGACAGAGCCCGTAATAGAACCCAATCCCCCAAGAATAACCATAAGTAAAATGGTTACCGACCACATAAAAGTAAAGTTGGTAGGGCTGATAAATTGGTTGGTATGGGCCAAAAGGCTTCCAGCAATACCAGCGAAGCCAGCTCCAATGACAAAAGCTAGGGTTTTATATTTAAAGGTATAAATTCCCATACTTTCTGCGGCTATTTCATCTTCTCTAATAGATATAATAGCGCGACCATGTGTGCCCCTGATGAGGTTAGCACAGCAGATGATAGTAAGAGCGACGAAAAAATAGACCCAGAAGAGACTAGAGAGTTTGGGGATGTCGGTAAAACCTCTAGGGCCTCCTATTGAATCCATATTCATAATAATGATGCGGATGATTTCGCCAAACCCTAGTGTGGCAATAGCTAAGTAGTCCCCACGTAAGCGCAAGCAGGGAACCCCAATGATAAGTCCTGAGATTGCGGCGGTAATGAAAGCCAAGAGGCAGCTTAAAATAAGATTGATAGGTCCAGGTAGAGGGAGATTGAGAAGAACAGTAAATGCTGCTCCGGTATAAGCACCAATGGCCCAGAAGCCTGCATGTCCTAAGCTGAACTGACCACAGATTCCGTTGATGAGATTCAAACTGACCGCCAAAATAATAGAGATTCCGCACAATTGGGCCATATCGAGAAAATAATTCATTAGATTTTTTCCTTCCGATTCGTGCCGAGTAGGCCTGCCGGTTTGAAAAGGAGAATTAAGATGAGGATGGTAAAGGCAATAGCATCTCTGTATGTAGAAACCCAAAAGCCGACAACTAAATTTTCGGCGATACCCAATACTAGTCCTCCAAGGACGGCTCCGGGAATAATACCGATTCCACCAAGAACGGCAGCGACGAAGGCCTTCAGCCCAGGGATAAGACCCATCATGGGATCGATTATATTATAGTAAAGACCGACTAAGACACCGGCTGCTCCAGCGAAAGCTGCACCGATAAAAAAGGTAAAGGAGATGACTCTATCGGTGTTAATGCCCATCAACTGGGCAGTTTTCATGTTGAAAGAAGTCGCTCTCATCGCTTTGCCTATTTTTGTTTTGTTAACCAACCACCACAAAAATAGCATTAGAGTAAAGGTAGCGAAGAAAATAATAAGCTGAGTGTTAGTGATATAGAGCTCGCCAACTCGGTAAATTTTTACTTCGATAGCTTGAGGAAATGATTTAGGATCTGCTCCTAAAACTCTTTGACCTCCGTATTGGAAGAAGAGGCTGATACCTAATGCCGTAATGAGAGCTGGTATGCGTCCAACATCTCGGATTGGGCGGTAGACAATTTTTTCTACGGCAACGGCCAAGAGCCCTGAGCCAAGCATAGATAGAGGAAGGGCTAACCAAATAGGCACGCCAGAAACAATGCAGAAGAAGCCAAGATAAGCTCCGATCATGTAAAATTCACCGTGGGCAAAGTTGATTAATTTAATGATTCCGTAAACCATTGTGTAGCCTAAGGCGACTAGTGCGTAGATTGAGCCTTGAGTGATGCCATTTAAAAGATAGGTGAGGAGATCGTAAAAAATAGGTACAATATTTTCGCTCATGATTGAGTTAGTTTACCTAGGTAGGAGCAAAAGATGCCTTTCCCTCTTTTGGGGAAAGGCACTGTAAAGTCAATTTTTGTTAAGGGTTAACTTTTTGTTTGAAGGACATTCCTTTGGCCGTTGTTTCGAGAACGACAGCTGCTTTTTGGGCATTTCTATTCTTATCGATAGTGATAGAACCGGTAATACCCTCAAATCCTTTGGTACTGTTAATGGCTTCCTTAATCGCATTAGCATTAATTTTATCTGCTCTTTTAAGAGCGTCTGCTATGACAAGCATGCCATCGTATCCGAGGGCCGCCATAGCTCCTGGCTTTTGGCCGTACTTACCCACGTATTCTTTAACAAAGGACTTAACTTTGGGGTCATTGTCTTCTGCTGAAAAATGAGAGGAGATATAGTTGCCTTTAACGCCCTCTGCTCCAGCTAACTCTTGAAGTTTAGGTGAGTCCCAGCCGTCTCCACCTAAAAAGGGAGTGTTGATTCCCATTTGGCGAGCTTGTTTAAGCATCAAGCCTACCTCGGTGTAGTAGCCAGGGAGAAAGATAACATCTGGCTTTTGCCCAGCAACTTTTTTGAGAAGGGAACGGAAGTCTGTATCTTTCTGAGTGTAGGTGAATTGCTCTTCAATGATTTCACCACCAAGCTCTTTAAACTTAGCTCTAAAAACGATGTCGAGCCCTTTTGAGTAATCGGAAGCATTGTCGACAATGACAGCCGCTTTTTTCTTTCCAAGTGTTTCGAAGGCAAACTTGGCCATGACGACACCTTGAAAATTGTCTGTAAAACAAGTTCGAGAGACGTATTCGCCAGTCTGAGTGACTTTCTCATTTGTTGAAGCAGGGGTCATGAGGGGGATTTTAGCTTTTTGGGCAATAGGAGCTCCTGCCAATGTATTGGAGGAGGCGACTGAACCAATGATCGCTGAAACTTTGTCGATATCGATTAATTTTCTTACAGCGTTGGCGGACTCTCCTGGCTCACCCTTGTTGTCTTCTACGATAAGATTGATCGTTTTGCCTTTGATTCCTTCAGCATTGATCTTATCTAAGGCCATTTTAATGCCGTTAATGGACTCTTGACCATAAGTAGCAATTGGCCCTGTCATCGGAAAAACTGCTCCTAAATTGATTTGGTTAGAGGATTCTGGATGTTTCTCTTTCTTACTGCAGCCAAAAGTTAATAAAAGGCTTAATATTGCGACTAAAGATAGCGTCGTCTTTTTCATGCCCCATTCTCCTTTATCGATTGTGAATTGGGATTAAATTTTCGCCATTATGATCATTTAGGAGGAAGATTGTAAAGGCTTCGCCCTATGCTGAAGTGCGTTTTTCCTATGCTGAAATGACTGGGCGTCTGTTAGCGAAGTCTAAGAGTAAAGCAAGCAATCTTCTCTCAATTTAAGATAATCTTCCATGCCTTCGTTTTCAAGGTGGAGGAGCTCTGAAGCGCTCTGGTCTTTTTCCACCCAATGGCGCAGAGATTCTCCCCCATTAATGAAATCGATGGCCAATCGGTCAAACTCGTATTCATAGGGTTGATGATTCCAGGCAAATTGATTTCCCATAGTTTTTTTAAAGTGTTTTAAAAGGAGTTGACCTAAACGCCATGTGCGCGCTTGTAAGGGCTTTGTTACGTGGATGTGAAGACCTCCACAAGAAACTTCTTTATGCTTTTGGAACATGGGGTGGAAATAAGTCGGGCGCAGAATGACTCCTTCTATGGCATAAGCTTCGAATTCTTTTTGAACTCGATCCCTAAAGGAAAAGGGTTCGATACCTGGTGCTCCCACCACCTCTAAGGCACGGGTGGTTCCTCTGCCTTCGGAGATATTAGTTCCCTCAAAAAGAACAGTGCCGGGAAAAGTGAGGCTCGAATGAGGCGTTGCCAAGTTAGGGGAGGGATTGACCCAAGTTAATCCTGTTTCAAGCCAAGTCATTTGATGGTGATAATTTTTCATTTTGACAACGTGAAGATCGCAATTTGGAGAGAAAAGTTTTTTTTGAAGACAGGCTATCTCTCCTAAAGTTAAACTGTGACGTTGGGGGATAGGGTGGTGACCGACAAAGCTTTTCCACTGCTTATTGAGGACATATCCTTCTACGAGAGGGCCTGCAGGGTTGGGTCTGTCCAATACAATCACACGTTTTTTCTTTTTTTCACAGGCTTCCATGCAGAGGCTCAGGGTAGTGATATAGGTGTAGACCCTTGTGCCAACGTCCTGAAGGTCGATAATAAGAGTGTCAATAGAATCGAGCATTTGCTCTGTGGGTGAACGTGTCTCTCCGTATAAGCTATAGACCTGTTTGCGAAAATAGGGGTGGTGGAAATGGGGGGTCTCCACCATATTGTCTTGGACATCACAGACGAAGCCGTGTTGAGGACCAAAAAAGCAACTTATTTGGTCGCCTAATAGTTTTGTAAGAAGTTCCACTCCATGGGTTAAATTTTTGTTTAAACTTGCCGAATGGCATAGGTACCCAATGCGACCTTGAAGCAAGGATTGACTAGTTTTGTTGGCGATGAGGATATCTAAACCTGTTTCTATTTTAGCCATGGGCGTTTTCCCTTTTCCCTCTATTATGCCAAATTTAAGTGAGTGGAACACATTCTTTTTAAGGAATCTTTGCTTGAATATGGTCGTGCCAGGGTGGCTTTAATGAAGGGATGGTTTTTTAAATTTATTTTCTTTTTTTTAGTCTCACTAGCTTCTCTTTTAGCTACAGATTTAGGTGCTCCCAAATACGATTCAGCAGTTTTCAATGAGGAAGGATGGAAAAAGGATCGAGTGATTAAAGGCTTTACCATCTATGTTCGTGAAGAGTCAGATTCTGAAGTTTTAAAAATTAGAGCTGTAGGGACGTTAGAAGCGCCTTTGCCTTCCCTTATGGCTAATCTGAGAGATGTTGAAAGTGCTACTGACTGGACGCCTGATTTACTCAAGAAAACAACCCTCGATGAGATTAGTGATTTAGAAGCTATTACCTATAGTTTGACAGCCATGCCTTGGCCTTTGTACGATCGTTCTTTAGTCCTCCATAACGTGCTTAAGCTTGATAAAAAGAGAAAGCTCCTCGTCGTTCACTCGCGTTCAGTCCAACACAAAGATGCTCCTAAATCAGACGATGCTGTCGAAGCCTATATGAGCTATAGCTATATTGCTATTCGTCCGGTTGGCCTTGATAAAAGTTATATTGAATTTATTGCCGCTATAGACCCTAAGGGATCAATTCCCTCCTGGATAGTGAATTTCTTTCAAAAGAAATGGCCGGCTACTTTTCTTAGAGCAATGGAAAAACGTAGCCGCGAGTTTTCTCCACCTCTGAAGCCGGGTTTGACAAAAATGATGAATGATTTGTTGCGTGAAATGAAGCTGCCGACCAATTACTTCGAGCCATTGCGCGAAGCTTCTTATGACCGATAAGTGAAGATATCCTAAAATTCAGTAGTTAGTTTTTTACTTCCTTCGTCGTTGATTAAGCCAGAGAGTTTAAGTTGGTTTATTCTCTTGGACAACTTCCCTACAGGTGTAGAGAATGTTGGTGGGAAAGGTAACCTTGCTGTTATTTGTTTTAAGGGAGACATTTTACAATGAAGCAATATCTTGAACTAATGAGGCATGTACTTAAAAACGGAGAGGAGCGTCATGACCGAACTGGCGTAGGAACCCTGAGTGTTTTTGGCCAGCAAACTCGCTACAATTTACAAGAGGGTTTTCCCCTCGTGACGACTAAGAAGCTTCACCTCAAAAGTATTATTTATGAGCTTTTGTGGTTTTTGAAAGGAGATACTAATACTCGCTATCTCAAAGAAAATGGAGTCTCTATTTGGGATGAATGGGCCGATGAAGAAGGAAATTTGGGCCCTATTTATGGGAAACAATGGCGTTGTTGGGAATCTCGTGAGGGGTTTTGCATTGATCAGATTGCCAACGTTATTGAAGAGATTAAAGCGAACCCAAAAAGTCGGCGTTTAATTGTAAGCGCCTGGAACCCTGCTGATCTTCCCCAAATGGCCCTTCCACCTTGCCATATGTTTATGCAATTTTATGTAAGTCATAACCAGCGCTTGAGCTGCCAACTGTACCAAAGGTCTGCTGATATTTTCTTAGGCGTTCCCTTTAATATTGCTAGCTATGCTCTTCTCACGATGATGATGGCCCAAGTGACTGACTTACGGCCAGGTGAGTTTATTCACACCATTGGTGATGCTCACCTTTATCTCAATCATCTCGAGCAAGCAGCCGTGCAAATTAAACGCAAGCCTCACCCTCTTCCCCAAATTAAGTTGAACCCCGAGGTGAAAAGCATCACAGGGTTTACATTTGAGGATTTTCAGCTCGAAAATTACTTGTTTCACCCCCATATAAAAGCCCAAGTGGCTATTTGAAAATTTAGCTTGAAGAAAAGATCAGTTGGCAGAGTTAGGTATGAAAATCAGCATGATTGTAGCGATGGGTAAATGTCGTCAAATTGGAAAAGACAATCAAATGCTTTGGTATATCAAAGAGGATTTTAAGCATTTTAAAGAGACGACTTTAGGTTATCCCCTCATCATGGGGCGCAAGACCTACGAATCTATTGGTCGCCCTCTTCCTAAAAGGACGACTATCATTTTGACTCGCAATTCCGATTACCAGATGAATCATCCCAATGTCTTTGTAGCTCACACTAAAGAAGAAGCTCTTCAAATTGCTCAGGAGCAAGGTGGGCTTGAGGTTTTTGTTTGTGGAGGAGAGCAGGTCTACGCTAGTTTTTTAAACGATGCTGAGAAACTCTACCTCAGTCGAGTCGACTTTGATGGAAAGGCCGATGCTTTTTTTCCTGAGTTTGAGCATCTCTGTTGGAAGCTTCTCAAGTCGCAGAGTTTTGTAGCGCAAAGTCAATCCCCAGCTTGGTCTCTAGAAATCTTAGAGAAGGTATAAATGGGTCTTATGGGTGTCTTATCAAAAATGAGGATGACGTCCATTAAGCGGATTGCTAAGGTGATAAACCCGCATTTTGAGAGGTTTTAGGTGGACTTTAAATCTTTGGCTTTAATTTTTTTGATTCTCCTTTCTCCCTTTTGTTTCTCCCAGGTTTTTAACGGTGGAGAGGGTCAGGAGGAGACCGAGCGGATAGAGTGTCGGGAAGAAGCTATGCGCTGTACCTATATTGCTCAAAACCTCACCGCTAGGACTTTGGCTTCCCGAATTCGTCAGGTTTTAAAACCAGGTGATGTTCTTTTGCCTAGTGAAGGCTATATCAATGTAGAAAGTTTAAAGGTTTTAAGCTTTTGGTTTTTTAATGAAGAACTTCGCGCGCGTTTTGAAGCTCTTCTTCCCCTCATTGATGTTATGGAATCAGGCTCGCCTAGTCACCTCGTTCAATTAACCACAGAGATCTATGGTCTTTCTGAAGAAGGTTTAAGTTATATTGATGCAACTATTAGTCACGCTCGTAGTGATACTGTGGGAAATCCCGATTTTGATATTGTCAATAATGCTGGCGTTCTCGATTTGTCGCTCAATTTGAGCAGCAAGCTCTTAAGCGCCGTCCTTGGAGCCTATAAAACAAAAGTTAACTCAACCCGCTTGACTCGAGTTGTTCAACTGATTCCCAATCTTGCTCGTATTGGTTACTCGCGGACAACTAATATCTATATTTCACCGACGGCAGGGATTGTTAAAGAAGAGCAAGCCGGACTTACTTTAGGGGGTTCTGTTTCCATTAATGCAGGGGATCCCAACCTCGTTCTCTTAAAAGATTATAGTTTTAAGTACGGTGTCGTTCTTAGGGGAGAAGAGAGTGATAAAGAGCGAGTCAATCTTTTATCCATTTCTAACCCCCAGCTCTATCTCTATAATGGCCTATCGACGATGATTGTGAGCACTCAAACGACTACGACGAGTGCAGGAGAGAATCGAGGAATTTTGCAATTTGGCCGCGATCGCAATAGTACTTTTTCCAAGTTGATGGTGGTGACTCGGGCCAAAGGGATGACATTTGAGGATTATGTACAAGAGATGCAGCGTCATCGTGAATTTGAACTCTACCGCACATTTACTGAGGAGCAGACTCAGAGCTTGCCGGCTACAGGCAGTCCCCTAAAAGAAGTTTTAAAAAGTCTTCAACCTTACGCTTATATGACGGCTTCTGGTGATCGTATCGTTGGCTTTAAGATAGATAAAAAATTAGCGGCTAGAGACATCATCAAAAAAGATATCGAAGTTAAAGTCATTGGTGGTGGTTTGAAGATGAAAAAAATGCGTTCGATAGAAAATCTTATGTTGAGTGGATTTAAATTTGATCGATTTTCGGTGCGCTATATGGATCGTCCGAAAGTAAAAGTAAAGATTCGCTTTAGACCCCATGGTCAAGGGACTTGGGGTCGTCAAGGTGTTCACCAAACTCTCTATTACGACCCCGAAAGAAATACTTGGCTTCAATAACAATGAAGAAATTTTTTAGGGCATTTTTTGTGTTGATCTTTTTTCTCGATGGGCAGAAAGCAGAGGCTGCGAGTCTCTCTTTACCAAGGGCTTTGTATACAATTAACGATTTTGTCGAGGAATTTCGTGGTCCTTTTCGTGTTAAGATCGAAGAATTGAGTAAAAACTATATTGTCAGAAGGGCCGGTAATAGTCTTACTTTTACCTCCCATGAAGTAGTTCACTGTCTGTGGAGAAAGTGGGAAGCGGGTGCTATTCTCTCTCGTTTTGAGTATTTTTATCGAAAAGAAGGCCATGAGTTAACCGAAACTCTCCGCTATTCAGGGTGTGGGGATCAACTTTCATTAGTCGAAAAGGTTTACTCTTTTGGCGAAAAAGTGAAACCTCTAAATTTTGATGACTTTTCTCAAGGAAAGCGTAACTTTGAGCTTGAGGAGGGTGTTCAACGGAAAGTTTACCGTCTAGAAAATGAACGTGGAGAAGAGCTCTTTTCACTCTACGTGAGAAAAATTGAGGATGGATATAGAAATGGAACTCTGGCTAGTTTCCATATACGAGGTCAAGAATTTATTCGTTACCGAAAGGTCCTAGGCTTGAAGGAAAGCCGGGTGATCTATCACTATGAGCCTTATGAGGTGAGTTATAAGCGTTTTCCTTGGTATGAAATGAATATTGCTCAAAATTTTACCCCTCTCAGTTTAAAGGTTATTGCTCGGAGTGAAGGACCAGATCCTATTGTCTACCTCTCTTCCCAGGGAGAGCGTTTGTCCTCAAATTCTTTTTTAAATTATATTAATTGGCTCTCTATTGAAAGAGGGCTCAGTCATGTTAAAAACATGACTAATTTTCATTTGCATTGGTTTCCGACGACAGAGTTTCAAAGTGCTGTTGGCCAAAGTCAGAGACTTATGAGTGAACTTAAGCTCATGTTGACGAGGCTTTTGAATAATACAGAATTGAATTTGGTAAGAAATTATGTCAGAGAATTGATAACTGCTGTTGAGAGCAATTTTATTATTGATAAGCGTCCCCGTGAATAAAATTATTTTTTTTATTTTTATTGTTTTGACTGAAATGGTGAATTCTAGCGCCAGAAGTATTAATCATTTCTCCCATCTCCCTGATAAAAGCTTCATGACTGATAGAATACTAAAACCTTTTGGAAGCTATCTTCGAAGTGTAAAGAAAAAGTCTGAAATTCAAGATTTTGGTTCAGGTTGTTTAATCATGCGTTATGGAGGAAGGCATTCCCCTGTCCCTATGCAGAGGTTAGAGCTTTGTCCTCTGTGGATTGAGAAAGGGGATTTTTTAAAAGAGGGGATACAGTTTAGAAATAATGGTGTCTTGATCTATTCTTTATATTTTGTGCGTAAAAAAGGTGCAGTGAAAACAACACGAAGCCAGCTCCTCGATTTAAAGATTGATTTAAAAAAGGGAGATTTTCAGATCGTCATTCCTGAAATGAGTTTTTTTATTCACTATAAAAAGGAGGAAAGAGAACGATCCTCTTCCTCTTATGAAGTTCGCTCTACTCATAGAGATTTTTATTTGATTGTTCTCAATAAAACGTTTTCTTACGGGCAGAAGAGGAGCTTTGAAGTGATTTGCAAGACTTGTCAAAAAACTGGTTTGATCGAAGCTCTGGCCCTAGAGACGGGAGATCCTCAATTTCCTGTTGAGTACACTTATTATGCTGAAGGTTATCCCCAGACCGTCACCCCTCTTCTTTTTAATCAACTTCTTGGGGTGATGGGTCTTCATCAGGTTCGCCAACTTTCTCAGAGCTGGATACAACTTCTTCAGATGAGAGGCTTTCCCTCTCAACCGTGAGCTTTTCTTCAATTAATTCGGGATCTATCTGCAAGGAATTGGAGAGTTCATTGGGTCGATCTGTTTCGCTCTGGATCGGGAATTTTTCCTGGAATAACTCTCCCAGTGCTTGTATTCCAAAAATGAGACCTGACTCAACGCCTTCTCTTTTTATGGTTCGGGTCATTCTTTTGATGATCTGTTGTATTTTATTGGATTCAATATTTTGAATAATGCCGTGATCAGGAATAATTTCGACCCTTCTTTCTAAGAGACTGACCAAGATAAGGACTCCATTGCGATTCTTTGTTGTATGAACTTTGTGGCGATGGAAGAGTTCCAAGGCTTTTTGATGGACTTCTTCTTTGATTTCAGATGATGTTGAAAAAAGTTTTTTGAACGAAGGTCGGAAGCCTAAAAAGTAACCAAATATGAGTGCAGGTACTTGAACCCATAGGTACCAAGTTGGCTCTTCCCACTCCCAAGGAATATAGTGGATAATCGGATTGAGACTCAATGCACATAAAATAGCTAATCGAAAGTGAGCAGCAGGGTAAAAATCACTTTGGGCCAAGACAATTGGAATGATTTCTGCGCTTGTTAGAGCTTCAGCATTTTGGATAGCGTCTTCTATTTTAGCTGGAGAAATTCTAACTTTTTGACCCATTACCATCTTCCTGCAAGATCTTTTGAAGATCTGTAGTTTTGATCTTTATTTTTATAATAAAACCAAGACTCTTTGATTTTCCTTCCTCGGCCGAACAGAAAAATAAAAAAGAGAACCGTGGCAATAATGGCCCAGTTATATCTATCATGGTGTCTTTTTTGAAACCATCCTGGTCCTTTTGTTTCAGCACCAAAGTTAGTCGCCATTTGATTTAAAGCGGCAAGGACTCCCTGTTCATAGGCCCTTTCCTTGAAAAAGGGTGCGGCGGCAGAGATTACTTTTTCAGAGCTTTGAGGGTGCCACGTTTTTTGACTTTGGGCATTTGGTTCCACACGAATTTTTCTATCACTAACGCTAACGATAAGGATGGCTGTCGGTATATTGATTTCTAAACTCAGTTTTTCTATGAAGCGAAAAGCAAATGATTCAATGCTCTCCCCTCGGAGTGACTCTAAGAAAAGTACACTAATTCTCTTTTGATAGAGCTGCTGATGTTTTTTGAGGGAATATTCTATTTTTTTTTTGAAGCTAGAAGAAAAAACTCCAACTTCATCATAAAAGTACTCATGAGGGTTAGGAAGGGGACGCCCTTGCATCTCTGCTAGAGTATTGGAAGAAATTAAAATTTTTACGGTTACAGTGAATAAAAATAAAAAACGCACCCTCTCACTCCAGTAAACACTCCCTTTATTTTACCCTAAAATTGTTAACTTTGCTTCTTGTTCTATTTATTAGCTTCAATTTTGAGATTTATATCTTTTGCTATTTTCTGATGAAATAGAACCAAGTAAGTAATGAAGCTACTTTATTTTCTTCTAAAAAGGGAGTCGACATGGGGGAAAAGCTAGAACCTTTAAATCATGATCAACTTGAAGATATTTGTTTTAGACTTTTTCAAGTGCAAAGAGGGCTTTTAGGATTGGCTTCTCTCTTTGCTTTTCAATCGAAAGAAGCTTGTTATGATTGTGAAGAATTATATGGCATTGCTCAACTTCTCAAACTGCTTTCTAAGGAGTTGGTTTCAGTAGAAGATATTCTTCGGAGTGGCCACGATATGGAAAATATGTGAAAGCTTTGCCAATTTCTATTATTGACAGATAATTTCTTCTTCTTTGGTTTTGGCTAAATTTCTTTCAATAAGTTCTTCTAGTTGGATTTCAAAGCAAATATCCATTTCTTCTAGTTCATCTTGTATTGTTATAATATTTTCTGTTTGATCTTGGATCTGGTTGAGTTTTTCGATAACTTCTTTTAATTCAATTTTCTTTTGATAGTTGCGAAAAAATTTATGACCTACATAAAATGTTGTAAAAATACTTATTCCGAGTCCTCCTCTTAAGAGAATAAGCCTAGAAAATTCGGCAAGATGACTTGTTCCCATCTTGACACTTAAACGACCGACAAGACTTTTTCTACCTTTGCGCTTGAGATCGTGAATAAGGTAAGAAAAAAGTAAAATGCCGCCAAGACTAGCGACTCCTTCGTAAGCGTTGCGTTCGTTTCCTTCTGCGATAAGGGCCAGCTCGTTAATCGTATCCTCTTCAAGGTTTTCTATTTCACGCGTTGAATTTTTATTGATAAGTCTTTCTCGAATGGCTTTAGCTTCCATCAATCTCGCTTGAAGTTCTTCAAGTTTTTTGAACTCTTCCCTTTTTTGGTTGATGACCTTTTTTTTAAGCTTGACCATTCGGCAGATGTTTTTTTCAGGCAATTGACACTCTCTTTCAGTTGCTGAAACTGATAAGCTGCTTAGTGTAAAAAGAATCGCTAAACCGAAGTGGGATAAGAAATTTCTCATAGGGTACTCACCATTAATCTTAAATCGTTTTGTGTTTCGGACACTCCTAAATATAAGCAAAAAAGATGCCGTTAAGCTCTGCCTAACTATTAGAAAATAGATAGTTACTTTGTCTAAACTTTAGACACTTATGGGATTAACTTGAGCATTCGCATCGGATAACCGATAGGAAATTATTCCTGAATAAGGCTTTATTTATGTGGGTTAATACCCTTTCTTTTTTTCTTTTTTTTGGACTTCTTTTCCCTTTTTCTCCCTATTGGAAAAAGAAGTACGATTTATTTGAAGATGGAGGAAGAAGGCCTTCTTCGCAAGCTAGTGGCTGTTATAGAGGCATTGACGATTTTTTGAAAGAAACCTCTTTACAGGGGAGCTATCGCTGGTGGCAAATTTGGAAGAGGTGGGATGGAAGCCGTCCTTTTGATAGGGAGCGCTTTTTTTTTCTTAGAGAGCAATACTCTTTGAGTTTAAGAAAAGTGGATTCAGTGGAGCGGGTAGAGCTATCCCCAGAAGGAGTGTTGGCCTATATTGAGGCCCTGTCTAAAAAGCGTGGTCTAACTCATCCTCGGCTTAAAAAGTTGGGCTTTTTTTCACGAAGAGGTCTTCAAAAAATAGCGAATAAAATATCTCAAGAAAAAAAAATTGATAAAGAGCTCTTGGAAAATTTTAGTGCTGAAATATACCTCAATGCTTACGGACCAGCTTTTGGAGTCAAAGATCTTTTTTCTTCTTATTTGGGCGATTCCACTTTGAAAAAGAAGGCTTTAGTAAGAATTCTTCAAGAAGATATCTCAAGGAGAGGTCTAGAGAGCTTCTTAGCGAAGAAGCATTTTTTTTCTGATCGACCTAAATCCTATCAAAAATTTGCTCGCAGTAAACTTGGTAGGAGCTTGGGCATCGGACTTTTTAACCTGCCTGTTTTTATAGGTGTTCCCCCTCTTTTTTTACCTTCCATGCGACCTTTTAGAATTAGTGAGAACTTGGCCCAGGAGTTAATTAACAAGGGCCTTAGTGATGAGCTCCTAGATAAACTAGAGAGAGAGTTAGCGACGAAAACAGGAAAACCTTTCTCATTGAGACTTGAGAATAGGGCCCGGTATGAAATTTTAAAGCGTTACTATATGAGGGGGGCCTTGATTTATTTAGCGGCTTTTGGTCTCTACGAGACTTACAGGTTCGATGAAGAGCTCGATGAGGAAGCCAAAATACTTCAAGTGAATTTGAATAAAATGACAGATGAATTAAATACTGCTTTAGAATTAGATTCAGATGGGTATTTCTTATTTCCTGGAGATTCGAGGGAATCTGATGCTGTTCAAAAAGGTGAAATTTTTTGTCAAGCAATTGAATCCTGTCTCGATGATTTTGGAGAAGAAGGTCATTTAATTGAAAAAGTGAGTGATGAGTATAAGGCCTGTCAGAAATTTATGGATCCTGACAACCGGTGCACTCGGTTATAGGTTTGTAGTCCTCGGGGATAAATAGCCCCGGAAAACTATTGTCGATATAGTTTTCGTAGGGAAGATTGGAAGGTCGATTTTGAATATAGAGTTGAAAAGCATCCTTGAGATCCACTTGACCTGTTTCCTCTATAATCGTTAACGTATCGTCTTTTTCAAAAGCTTTCCATAGGCGATTAAAATTGTATTGACCGCGAATAATTTGACCTCGATTGTTTTCTCCAGGACGATTTCCATCAGCGATAAGTCCGTGTTCATTAGCATTTGTATTGCCCAAGAAAAACCAAGACTCTACCATGCGCTTTAAACGGTCAACTTTTTCACAGAGATGATATTGTTTAGGGCGACCTTTTTTGCTGAAGATTGCGATGCAGTAGCGAATTTTGGCATTGAAGCTGAGTATTAGTTGGTTGTATTGAAGATTAACAACTTCTCTTAGCGTGTAAGCTCGATTGAAAGCGGCTTTCATCTGCGTATTGTTTTCTACTTGAAAGCGGTCATATTGTTGACTAATACCTAATGTGTGGCCGAAATAATAGGGTCCAGGCATTTCGATACCAAGGGAATAATTCAAACTATGGACTTTTGATTTTCTCGTTCCTTTACTGAGACTAGAGCGATCTCCATAGGCAGCAAAAAAAGCGTTGCCACGATTAATTCTCCCTTGATCATCACCCTTGTATTTAGGATTTAAAATCATTAAGCCAGGAGCTTGAGTGGTATCTGCTTCTTTCGATTTAAGAAGTTCTTGAATATGAGTCATAGGTCTTATATCAATGTGATCTTTTGGATCTTGGATACATGCTTTGTA
This sequence comes from Bacteriovoracaceae bacterium, assembly GCA_965206965.1. Classification (GTDB taxonomy): domain Bacteria; phylum Bdellovibrionota; class Bacteriovoracia; order Bacteriovoracales; family Bacteriovoracaceae; genus CBDBLK01. The sequence continues at coordinate 2,511,799 of OZ242254.1, forward strand.
TTCGTTACCACCAATTCTTCTATTCTTTGGCTTTAGAATGGGTAGTGGATAAAAAATTCGACAGAATTTTTTGAGTTGCTTTTCTGGAAGCCTACCCGACTCACGAGAGAGTAACTTAAAATCGTGTTGATCAATTTGGGTATAGTACAGTTTTTTATTTTGATTTGAACCATTTCTCCAGTGACCGTTTAGAGGTTCCATATTATTAAATGTATCGATATCACCAAAGAAGGACTCTGTTTTTTCATTTCTCAAACGCCCTGAGCGTTTAAACTCTTCTCTGTAGATCTCTAACGGGGATTTGGTAAAATCTTCTCCATCTCTGTAGCCTGGCCACAATGTACCGATTGCATTGATCTGATCTATTCTTTTTTGATCTTTTGCGGGGATATTGGAATTGTATTCGCTGGCAGTAAGACTTGCACCCTTGGGTATTCCGTAGAAAGGTACGCTGTAATGACCAGGTCGTAGAGGGCCATGGTCTTTTAGCGGGGTCAGCGTAACAATGAGAAGGTTCTTGCGCCCAAGCAAGGGAAGGTCTGATACCATAAAGGGTATATCAAATTCATAATCGATAAGGCCTAGTGGTGATATCGTCAAAGTTTCACTTGTTGATGTTAAAAATTTGAATTGTGAAAGGTTAGGGGATAGGTAATCTACTTCTGCTCTCTTCGGTGTGTAAATAGCAAGGTCAACCTTAATCTTTCCAAAAGTTAAGCTCTCTGGGGCTGACTCTCTCTGGTAACTAGTAACTTGTTGTATTAACGGTTTAAGTGTTAGACGGTATTTTTTCTTTAAAGAAAGGTGAAGGAATTGGTTTATAAGGTAACCATTTTGCTTATTGCCTTGGTGTGAATATTCAATTTTTTCTAAAGCTATTTTTGGTGGGACGCAATTGAGAGCCGGGGGATTCTGTCCCCTACCAAGATCATAGCCGAAGTCACTTTTATTCCATGGATTTATGGCAATTTTTCTCGATTTCTCAATATTTTTTACATTACCATCGAGTGCTTTAATAATGAAAGTACTGGGTATATAAGATTCACATTGGAAACGATTGTAATGAGTATAAAAATAAGTTTCAAAGCAACCATCAGGACGTGTTTTATGTATTCTTTTTTCAGGGTACCCATCGGTTTTTCCATCTTTATTAATAACGTTTACTTCAAAATGGGTTTTTGTTAAAGGAGAGTTTTGCAGATTTGATTGTGAATCCACTATGCAAACTTCGGCTCTTGCACGTAAAATTTTGTTACTTTTTTGATAAGAGCTATCTAAGTGCCCACCATATGAGAGAGAAATAGCATTTATTTCATAACCCCAATCATCGTCTGATGCCAATTTATCACTTTCTTGATTTGGTTCTTGATTAAGTCTTGTTCTCATTATGTCTGCAGAAATAGGTTTTAACTCAATACCAAGCAATTTTCTTTCTGAAACACCACTTATTTTCTTATTGAGAAGCTCTGGGTGTAATTTGGTGAGGTCATCAAGAATTGTTGAACTTGTCGATTGTATCCCTTGCATTTTGAGGAATCCAATGATGGGTTTTATATTCGACTTCTTAAGCGTTGGATAGATTTTAAAAAGGATTTTATACTGGCTATTCGGATTTATATTTTTTCCTCGAGAAAGAGAAAATGCAATACGCTTGGATGCCTTCCCTTCGGTTAATTTTAAATCTATTTGAGTACGAGATAATTCCCAAAGCTTACTTTGATCTTTCTCTGATTCTAAAAGGATTAACTCTAGTTCAAATCTAGCGATATCTAAATTTTCCAAAACTAGAGTGCCATCTAAACTGATTCTTTTTGTTTGGGCGGTCATTTCTAAATCATACTGATAAAGATTTTTGTTTTCATTAACAGGTGCCTTAGGAATGCTTTTAAGGCTGACGTGGTTGATATAGAGGGGATTGCTACTCTCTTTTGGAGAATGTTGAGGGCAAGATGAATTTAGAGATCGATTTATTTTAGGCCCTATTTCAAAAGAACTTTTATCGAATCTCAAATCAAGTAGGGATCGGGCATCATTTTGCCAAGGGTTAATGGCCAACTCAATTGACTGGCTTCCTACATGTCCTCCAAGACCTCGGATAGTAATGGGATAGGAAAAGTATTGTTCTTGGCTAAAGTAACAAAAGTTAATAGCTTCATTCCAAGTTAGGCATCCATCCTTTTCTGTTTGTGTGACTTTTTTCCCATAAGGAGTTTGAATTTCAACTTTTTCATTTTCAACTGGAACACCAATAGCTTTGTCGATTAAACATGTTTGAATATGCACAAGATTGTGATTAGCAAATCCTTTCCAATCAAAAGATTGAACTCCTTGGAACTCTGGCTTGGCTCGATATGCTTGAATACGTTTGATTTCAAAACTTGATTGCGCGCTCTCTTTTTCATCCACGCGACTTGAACAAGAGGCCAAGATGAGAAGGCTTCCCAAGATTAAGGCCTTGTGAATCAATTTTTTACAGATTAGGTTCTTCATTAGAGTTTTCTTAAATGCAGCTTGTATGCCAGCAAGAAGAGAGAAAAATCAATCAGTTAGGTCATGTGTTAAAAAGATAATAAAAGGCAGCTGTCTAGTTTTTTGACGGTCAAGAAATGGATTAATAAGTCTGATTTTTTGGTCGATAAGCTTTTAAGAGTTCTAAAAAGAAGAGTGGTTTATAAATAAAATAAGATTTTTCTTTTTTTTATTGTTAATAGTTTTTTCGGTTAGTACCGAAGCCAATGCTGCTTGGAAAGTTATTTCTTTCTATGACAAATTTTATCTTGAATATAAAGGAAATGCTAACGTGCGCGTGCCTCTTGTCGTTCATGCAGGAGGACCAAAGTTTCTGAAGGTTGTGAAGACTAAGATTAAAAATATAGAGATGGTAATCTATAATTCAGGAGAAACGGGCACACAAGTTATTATTGCTCAATGGCGAGCTTTAATTTTTAATAAAAAAACAAAAAAAGTTCTTGCTGATCTTCCTTATCGATACCATGCGAATCAAAAAAAATTTCGCCCCAATCAACCCAAATGGATGATTAAACCCAGTAGTATTAGAGTTGTTGATGAATCGACGAATTTAGATAGGATTGTTCGCTTTTAGCTTTTTTCATCGGGAATCAGTGTTTTGTACTGAAAGTTAAGCCATTTATATAAATCATTGGTGTATTGTCTTGAAAAACATCGATCTCGAATACCGCCAGGAAGGCTCGTAAAAGCGAAATTCTCCCCCATATCACTGATAAAGCGCCAGCTCGGTGCTAAGCTTTCTAGTCTTTTTCCTCTTTTAAATAGAGAACCCTGTGCGATAGTGGCTCGGCATCCGGGGAGAGGGTAGGGGCCTTTGGCAAAGCCTAGACATTTCAAGATAGGGGAGTATTTGTCTTGAAAGAAGATATGGTGCATACAAAAGCTATTTTCTTTTCCCCAACTTTTTAGTTTACCTGAAGGATATTTTTTTAGAGTGTGATCAAGAGATCTTTCAAAGAAAGTAGAGCGATCTAGAGAGAAAAATCTTTTCCATTGCTCTTCATTTACTTCTAGGAGCAAACGATCAAATAAGTGGTAATAATTATTTAATAAAGCGGTTTGAGATTGAAAATATTCCCATGCACTGGAACCAAAGATATGTTCTCCAAAAGTAATATTGAGCAACCGATGATAAAATTTTTCAAATAGGAAAGCTCCTTTTGAGTCAACGCTATAATACCCGTCCCATTTAGATAAAACTCTCCCACTAGGTGTGTCGGGGATGATATTTTTTATTTTATCTACGTATTGAAGGGCCTGGAGGCTTAGAACATCACTTTGCAGGGCCTTCATATCTTCTAAGTCGAGTCGATCTCTTTTATTTATTTCTTGATGGATTCTCTTAGAGCGACACTCACCCATAGAGAGGTTAATGCTTAGAGGACCTTGGATATTACTCATATCGTTATTGGCTGTGGCGAGAAAGCCCTCTTTAGGGTTGGTAATTCGGTGGAGCTTGTGGGGAGGGTGAATTCCTTTCCAATGATTTTCTTCCTCCCAGGCGGTTAAAGGTGTGAGACCACTCCCTTTTCTGATAGGGAGGTAGCCCGATTGCTGATAACCAATATTTCCAGTGGTGTCACTGAAGAGCCAATTGCAACTGATGAATAGTTTTGATGAAAGTTCTTGTGCTTCCTCGACTGTTTTACACTGAGGCATATTAGCTAAAACTTCAATGGCTTTAGCTGCCCCACCGTGACTCCCTGTCCAAGTGACACTGAGGTGGTACCCATCTTCGAGAAGAGGTGAGGGTTGGCCCTCTCGGTAATAATCTGTGCACTCTAGTCTGCCACATTCTGTTTTGTTTAAATTGAGCCATACTGAGGAATTATTTTTTCTTTTGATTTCTTCTTGCCTTGTATTGAGCTCTTTGTATTGTCCTTCTAGTTTAAATTTTTGTTCCTTAATATCTTCTATGAAATAATCGAGGGTATCCATAAATCCGTAGGTAAAGTTGAAGCTCAATTGCTTTGTCCTGCCCATAATAATGCCGGGAATACCAGGCATAGTGATGCCGTAAGCAAAGTTGTCGTCAGCGTGAGTTTTCATTTCATACCAAACGGAAGGGAGTCTTTGGACATCGAGATGAGGGTCTGTGCAGGCCAAAGGGTTCCCTGAAGAGCTTTTTTTGCCTGACAATACCCAGTTATTGCTGGCTTTTAGAGAAGGGCTGTGAAATAGATTCTGTGGTACTGGTAAGTGAAACAATTTTAATTTTTTAATAATTTCGTTCAAGTTAGCACTAAGCTGGTCCAAATGAGGTTCAAATAATAGTTTAAGAAATTCTAAGGGAACTTCTGACTTTAAGGATTGAATGATGAACTTTTCCATATCTTGCTGGTTCTGGGCCAGCCCGAGAAAAGACATAAGTTTTGTTATGGCCAGTGTGTCTGCAGGACTCCATGGTTCTAAGGGAAGTTTTGTGAGTTTGAATTCAAATGGCCAATGGCGTTTCATAGCATCGTTGACACCTTGGCAATAAGCTTGGAGATAGCTTTGTATTTCTCCTTTTAAGGTTTCTTTTTCTATTTTTGCCAGATAATAAAACTCCATCCTTCTCATATAGAGATCAATCTCTAAAGCTTCTTGTGTGTCTTCAAGAAGTTCTGCTACCCTGCCCTGAACAACAATTTTCTGGAGGTACATTTGCATGGCCCTATCAAGCCAGTGAGCGAGCCCCATAGCATAAGCAGTTGTTTCTCTATGAAGGCTGTAAATTTGAATATGTTGATCGTTTGCTCTATTTATCTCGAAACTTTGGCCATTATAGTTTCCTTGAAAAGGAAATTTTAAAGGATTTTTCATGTTGCTGCTTGTTCCTGGATGGCTTTTTGATTGAGATCGTGAAGATTGTTTTTAATGAGTTCGAAGCAGGTCTCTTTCAGGGTTACTATTTCTTGCCGATCTCTCCCTTTGGTGGGGATAGGGTCGAGAATGCGTATATGTACTGCCCCTGCTTTAAAACGATTTAAATTGAGACTAGTATCGTAGCTGTTGAAAATGATAGGTACGATGGGTCTTTGTATTTGAATGGCAGTATAAAAAGCCCCTTTTTTAAATGGCAAGAGTCCGCGGCTTTTAGATCTTGTTCCCTCTGGAAATATCCATACACTAACTTTTTTTTCAAGAATTTCTTGAGCTACTTTCAGCATGGTCGTGAAGGCCCTCTTTTGATTAGCTCGGTCGATGAGAATATTCCCAGTAAACCAATAAACTTGGCCAAAAAGGGGGATCCATTTAAGAGATTTCTTTCCAAGGCTGACGGTATGTTTTGGTACCATTGTGGCAATGATAAAGAGATCTAAACTGGTTTGGTGGTTAGAAATATAGATACAGGGATGATGGGCTCCCAATTTTTCGGCTCCCTCAATGATGATTTCAATCCCTAAGATTTTCATGATAGGAACACCGAAAAGCCTTCCTAAGATCTGAACTTTGTTGGTGCTGAAGGGAATAAAAAGGAGAATGAGCAAACTTAGTAAGCTCACCAATATGATGAGTATGAAAACAATAAAAAGACGGAGCCATTTCAACATAACAATTCCTGTTTCCCTATTATGGCCTTGTTGAGAGATTATTGGCCAGAAGAGTCGAATCCTGTGATTCCTATTTCATCGATATAAGTTTGTGTAACTTTAGCGTCAGAGTGATTGAGATAGTCCCTTACGTAAAGAAGATCTTTCGTTTTTTGGTAGAGGTTTGTCGCGCAACCTTTTCGAAAGGAGTGAGGGCTTAGCTTTGGATTGAGGTTTGCTTTATTGAGAAGGGATTGTATTTTTTTGGCTAAACCTCGTGGGGATAAGGCATTGCCTTTTCTCCCCTTAAATAAAGGGGATTCACTGCTTTTGTTGAGATCGATTTGCTGTATATTAGCCAACCATAAAGGAATAATATGGTGATTGTTCCAGAGCTTAAGGCGATGACGCTTACCTCCTTTCCGTGCAAAATCTAATACTCCACTTTTTGTGTTTAAAGAGGAGGTTTTTAAATTTGTCAGTTCAGATAGTCTCAACCCTCCAAAGTAGAGAAGGTGGATGAGCAATCGATCTTTTGTTTTCCATGTTTTCTCGTTTAAGGCTTCCCAGTCCTTTGGGTCGAGGACCAAGGTAGGAGTAATATCGGTCTCTTTGACTCTAACCCTGTGGAGGCTCGGTTTGATAGGGTTTTGTTTGAGTTGTTTATTAAAATAAGAGCTTTCTAACAAGATATTGAAAAAGTTTTGAAGGCTCGACATGTTACGTCTTCTGCTATTGACTCCGAGAGCCCCCTTTTTTAGGAGGCTGGAAATCAGAATTTTTTTTGGGCCCAATCCCCAACCTTTTTGCAAGAAGCGTCTCCAGCGAATTTTCCAACTTTGAAGAGGTTCTATTGATCCTCCGTGAGTTAAAAATTGCTGGTATTCGTTAATAGTTTGAGAATTGAGTTTTGTGAGAGAACGCCGATAACGAGTTTGATACCAGCTTAGAAATCGCAATAAATCCTGTCGATAGCTAACAATTGTGTGTGCCGATTTATTTTGGGAGACAAGGATTTCTAGGTAAAACTCGAGGGCTTTGCGGTATTCTGATTCTAAGATTATTTCCAATATTTATTCCAATAATATAAATTATAGGTATTTTTTTAATTATAAGTTATTAATATTATTTTTAAAACAAATTAGGGTTAAAAATATTTTCAAAAGATAGCTTAGGTTCGGATAGGGAATAAGAGGCACTCAACCCTTTGCGGTTAAGTCAGCTCCTGGTGTGAATTATTGAGAATTAGGGTACCGGTCAGAATTTTTTGTTTTGAATAAAATGACCGGTACCCAATTTTTAGATTTCTTGAGTTTTACTGTAGGGCCGACCTGTAACACTTTGATTGGCTTTCCGAGTGGGATATATTGTGACAGCCCACCGCCAAATTATAGAGTTGATCAGATTGGCTGGCATCGATGGCCGAAGAAAAACAGCTAGCATCTTCAGTCCAAGTTTTAGTTGCATTGCACATACTGACAATCAGATCCTTAGTGGTCAGTAGATCTATGGAGAAATAGCCTCGCAAATTTTGCAAGCCATTGGTGACGCATTCGGCGTGGGCCTTCCATGTTTGGGTGACATCACAGGCCTGGGCCAGGTTCTGCATTTCATAAATTTGGGAAGCTTGTAGGCCAGCAGAGCCAGACTTTCCTTTTGATTCATTTGAAGTGGAGGCTTCTACTCCCGCTAAAATAACGCTTCTGGCATCGATTTCATCTCGAGGAGGATTTGTCGGGGGTAGAGGGAGATCGTGATTGTTGAGGGTTCGTCTTATTTGTCGAAGGTGTTTGATAACTTGCCTCAGTTGCTGCTTTGAAAGGTCATAGACTTCATTATAGATTCGATCATTGATTCTATTTGATAACTTGAGGACCTTGTCATGGAGTTGTCCCTGCGCCCAGGTTGACGATGATAGAATAAAATAGAGCCATAAAAATTTTTTCACTTTTTTCTCCCTTTTTTCTATGAATTAGATGGCTCTAGTAGGGAAGTCAATTGCTTGGTTTCAGGTGGGATGGGCTTCTTAATAAAATGTAAGAAAATGTCAGAAATAGATTAAGGTTTTAGTGTTGATTTGACACTCTGGAGCAGCTCTTTTTAAAAGTCCAAGTCCTGGTTGATGCTGAAAGCAAAAAGCTTGGTGTCGGACTGGTAAAGATTAGGTTTTAAAAGTTTGTGGATGCCATAAAAAGTTGTGAAACCTAAGTTGGACTGGGGGTTATGGTATTGAACACCCAGTCGCATTCCCTTCTTGTTGTTGTGACCATAGAGCTTTGAATTATAGTAACCTGGTGAGGTGTCGCTTTCATTGCGAAACTGTTCAAAAAACGGTGTCCAGAGACCGAGCCGGGTTCCTATTGAACCAATAAACCCTAGATTGCGTCCATCGGGAGCTTTGTCGTTGTATAAATACTGGCCTTTAAACTCGAGTCCCAGAAATGAATTGAGATCTACATTGCTGTGAAAGGAAAGGTTGTACCCTCGAAATTGGTACAGAAACTTGGCAGCCAGTTGAGAGTTGGGGTTAATACTATTGCCCATAAATTGAGAGCGATAAGCAACTCCATTGCTGAGTTTATTGTAGGCAAAGTGACTGGCTTCTACCCTCCAGTCAACTGAGCTATTTTGGAAGCTCACTCCCACCGTTTCTAAATAAAAAGTAGGAGTCCCCTCTTGGACAGTACCAATTCTTTGGGCGAGGTTTTGGTTATTGGGAATTGATTGCTGGGCCTTAAGATAAAACTGAAAATAGCTATTTGATGCTCGTTTAAAATGAAATTCTTCAATGATTGATAAAAAAGTGCTGCTTCCCACTAAGAGTGGGGATTTGTAATCTGATTGATTAATGGCTCCCGCTTTTAGGTGAAAAAAAGAAAAAGGCTTCCAAGCAAGAAAACCTTCGTTTAAAATCCATTGCCTTTCTGGAGCATATTCATCGAGAACAAGACTATTATTGCTCCCCGTTTCAAGGCTGGCACCAGCACTTAAGCGCCCGGTTAGCTGAGAAGTAAAAGTCTGGTCTAGATGGAGGTGAGCAGAGAGTCCAAAAACCCGGGCTTCGACTTGTTGGTCGTCGATATAGGTTCCACCAAATCCAATATTAGCACTGATTTTATTTTTTAAAATTCTCTCTAAGTCATTTTGAGATGGCTCTCTAGCTAGGCCATAAAGGCTTGTCGACAAAAAGCTTATGGCTAAAAGTTGGCGTATCAATTTCTTTTCTCCTCAGAATGAATAGTACTCTATTATCATAAGGTTTTCGTTATCGGCATACCTTTTTAATAGGAAAATAGTTGGTGAGGTGATTGAAAGATTGTGAGAGAAAGGGCACAATGCCAAATTATGGAAGCTGCGTTAAAAAGGGGTTGGTACAAACTGACTCGCAAAACTTTTCACTGCCCTCAGTGCCGTCAAATGTTGAGGGTTCCGGTTCGCCCTGGAAAGAGGTTAAGGGTTTCTTGCCCTCGTTGCCTTTGCGAAACTCAGGTCCACTTTCAAGCGCCTTTGATCGAAACTTTTTGCTGGAAAAAAGGCCTTGGTTTGAAGCAAAACCTCATCCATTTTCACAATCGCTTTTGGAATCTTCCTTTAAATTCTAAGGTCCAGGTTGTCCTTTGGCTGCTCATTTTATCTATGATGGCAGATATCTTTTTGAGTTGGCTTTTTAATTATTTCGAAAACTCGACTCCTCCTAAACTTCATTTACCTAAAGAAGATTTAATAGACTTATCTCCAGTGATTTAGTTGAGAGTTTGACTTTTTTTCTTTGTAAAAAAGAAAAGATGAAAGCTTCCCAGCAAAGCTGGTTTTCTAGTCCTTAGGTATAATGAAAGGACGTTAACATTATGTGAGAGGAAAACAATGAGTGAAGCTCGAAATTTAAACATTAATGATTCGGTTTTAGAAAAGATTCCTGAACTGCAGCACCGACTTTTTAGAAATGATGAATTTTGGAAGCAAATTCCTGCTTGGGCTTCAGTGACTCGGGAGGAGTTTGCTGATCACAATTGGCAAATGAAAAATTCTATTAGAAAAATAGATCAAGTGGCTAAAGCTTTGGGGAGCTTAGCTACGCCAGAACTAATGAGCGATATTGAAGCTGGTCAGCGCAAAACCCCTATGAATATTCGTATCACTCCCTATATTTTTAGTTTGATTGACTGGGAAGACCCTTGGGGTGATCCCTTGAGAAAGCAATTTCTTCCCTTGGGAAGTCAATTTCTTGCTGATCACCCTATGCATCTGAGCGACAGTTTGTCAGAAGATGAGGATTCCCCCGTTCCCATGCTAACTCATCGCTATCCCGATAAGGTTCTCTTTCTTCCTATTACCATTTGTCCTGTCTATTGCAGTTACTGTACGAGAAGTCGAATTATTGGGGGATCGACAGAGAGTGTGGAAAAGGAAACCTATGGAGCGAATCAGAAGAATTGGGATGATGTCTTTGAATATTTGCAACGCAACCCTTTAGTGGAAGATGTCGTTATTTCCGGTGGGGACAGTTTCATGCTCACACCTAAGCAGCTCAAATATATTGGGGAAAATCTTTTGAAGATACCCCATATTCGCCGCATCCGCTACGCCACTAAAGGTATTGCCATTTTTCCCCAAAAAGTTTTATCTGATCAAGCTTGGTTTCAGGCTTTGAGTGATGTTCACAAAATGGGAAGGAGCTATGGAAAGCAAGTGGTTGTTCACACTCACTTCTCTTCTCCTATTGAAATTACCAAATGGACTCAAATGGCTATGGATCGTCTTTTTCAAGAGGGGATTACGGTAAGAAACCAAGCCGTTCTTCAAGATGGAGTGAATAATTCAGTCGAGTTGATGGTGAAGCTGACTCGCCAACTCTCCTTTATTAATATTCAACCCTACTATGTTTATATGCATGATATGGTTCCCGGTTGTGAACATTTTAGAATGACTTTGCGAGAGGGGATCGAATTAGAAAAAGCCGTTAGGGGGACAACGGCGGGCTTTAACACCCCAACATTTGTTTGTGACCTTCCCGGTGGCGGTGGCAAAAGACACGTGGCTAGCTATGAATACTATGATGAAGAAAGTGGTGTGTCTGTCTGGAAGGCTCCCTATGTGAAGGCTGGTGAGTTTTTCACCTACTTTGATCCCATCCACAAGCTATCTACTGAGGCACAAAAGCGTTGGCAAAATGCTCGTGAACGTAAAGTTATGGTCAATGAGGCTTTATCTAAAGTTTAGGAAGGAGCAAGTGACTCATCAGTGTTGAGCAATCTGATTGAGTGCTTCTCAATTTTTTAATATGGCCAGCGTATTGGACCATTCCTCGCAAGAGGTTTTCATTGTCTTTATTTTCAGTGAAAAGCTCTGGATGAAATTGAACCGCCAATCCTAGCTTGTTAGGGAATTGCCAGGCTTCCACCACGAACTCTTTACCCTGACCATAGTGAGCATTGACAACAATTTGGCTATTTTCTGTTCCTGGTTTGATGGCCTGGTGGTGGAGACTTTTAGTCATCATTTTTTTTCTTTTAACAAAATGGGCGAGGAGATTGTCTTCACCTTGTCTGATTTCGACTGGGTGATAACTTCCCCCCCAGTGTTTAAACTCGGCTCTTTGTTCTTCTTCTAAATCTTGAACTAGTTTGGCTCCTCTGGAGACGGCACAGAGCTGGCTGCCTCGGCAAATCCCGTAAAAAACCCCGCGTTCTTTTTTGTTAAAAGTTTGAATCATACGCAATTCTGTTATGTCCCTCGTCCAGTTGAGGTGGTGTAAGTGAGAGTAGGTAACCTCTTCCCCGTAGAGCTTGGGGTGGACATCATCTCCTCCCAGGGCAAAGAGAGAGTCGAATGTCTCTGAGATCATTTGGCGAAACTTTTGAGCATCCTTTCGACTTAAGCCTATTTCGGCAGCGGGAGGAAGAGTGTAACTTTCTCCTCCAAAAAGCCTAATGGGCTTTAAAAGAGCTTTGGGGAGCCAATGGTTGGGAGAGACTTGTTTATAGGAATTGGTCATAAATAGAAAATAAGGTCGAGAGTCTTTGACTACCTCAGAGTGGTTGAGAACCTGGATGTTTTTAATGCTGAGATCTTTAAGTCGAAGTTGACTGCGCTGGAAAAGGCTTTCTAAGTCTGGATGGCTTGTCATGGCTTTGAGGTAGCGTTTGATAGCCTTTTTTTTGCTCTCTCCTCCTCTCATTGGAAGAATAAGTGTGGGGATTTGTGGGTGAGGTTTCCACAAGAGTAGGGCCTCAACTCCTCGGTCTTTACCAAGAGCCGTTTGATGAGAGATGAAAAGGAAGAAACAAAAAAGGAGACTTTTCATGAGCCTCTAATTTAGCAAAAAGACTCAGTGTATTGGAGAAAGGTTCTTATTTTTTGCTAACCAATGAATTTTTTACACTTTTTTTGATAAGGGGAGGTGCTTGTGTTTCAGGTTTTTATTTGGATACTCGCTGCTTAGTAATTTTTTCAATATTCTCAAAGAGTTCTGGGTGATCCTTAATAATGCTTAAAAACTGATCCTTGGGAAGACGGTAGAGATCGCAGTAGCTGGCGGCTCTCACGTTAGCATTTCTCGTCGTTTCTTTGAGCAGGGCGACCTCTCCAAAAAACTGTCCCTCGTGAAGTTGGGCAACAGTATTGCCATTTTTTAAAATAATATCGACAATTCCATGGCCAATGAGAAACATTTCATTACCAATTTCTCCAATTCTAATAATGGTGTCTCCTGGCCCATAGTGCTCTTGCTTTAAAGCACTGGCGACAGCTTTTAAACAGGTGTGGGAGCAATACCTAAAGACAGGCAGGTTGCGGACTAGCTTCATGTTCATATAGACCTGGAGCTCATCCTTAAGGGCATGGGGAAGATCTGAGATGATTTTTTGATCGTTATCGCTCAAGTGCTTTGAGTAGATATGGTTATAGTAATTAAAAACTGAATTCTGCAATCTGTCAGGGATATGGTAATGTTTCATAAAGGCTGATAATTCGCTAAACTTCTCTCTGGTTTGTTCTTTATAGCGGGCCTCTTCAGCAAAGATTCTAGTGATATTACCAATGACTAAACCATAGAAGCCGACCCCGCCCATCATGACGACCATTGTGTAGAGGCGAGCGACTGTTGTTGTGGGAGTGATATCGCCGTAGCCGACGGTCGTTAGTGTGGTGATCGTCCAGTAAAAGCACTCGATATAGTAGGCCGTAAAATCTTTGTTTGGAGGGGGATGAAGATAGACCCAAAAGCACGATAAAAAGTGCATCATCATCAGAGAGCCCACAAATACTAGCAGGACTCTAATTGTGCGGGGGATTGTTGGCAAATTACTAAAAAGTGTAATCAACTTAACAATTCTTATCAGTCGAAAGATTCTAAGGAGTTTGAGCAACTTATTGGCGCTTCCCAAGCCAAACATATAAAAGATAACGTCAAAGGGAATACAAGCAAGAGCACTAATAAAAAATCCAAAATAAGCTTTCCATTTTTGTTCACTGGTTTGATAGAAATGAGCATTATTTTTTTTTCTGTACCGCTTTATGTGGTAGATTAAATCGGCTATGAAAAGAAGAGAAATGGTGACGTCAGTCCAGATCTGCCAGTTTTGAAAACGAGTGTTGAAAGCTAGTGTAAAAGGGGCTTCGGCAGCCGTAAACATGACTGCCCAAAAAATAATTCCGATCCAAATACTTTCTTTTCTTGTCAGTTTTGCTTGGTTTAACATGACTCAAATTCACCCTGCATGTCCAATTAATTTAAGGGTTTATAGTAGCCCATCGGATTCTTTAGATTAAAGCTGAAGGGCTTTACGAATAAGACTTGTTTAGAGAAATTAATTCCTAGTAGGGTAATTTAAATGGCGATGACAGTCTTGACTAAATTGAGTGCCATACCAAAATGTTAGAGTTAGAATGTTGGCTTGCTAAATACTTTTGGGGGAATTGAAATGAGAAGATGGGTATTGTTATTTGTGACTAATATTCTTGTTATGATAGCGCTCAGTGCTCTTGCTTACGTTGTCATGGGATATCTGGGCATCCAGATGGGAAGCCACATTGGGCTTTTTGTCTTTTGTTTTATCTTTGGAATGGGGGGAAGTTTTATTTCGCTTATGATCAGTAAGTGGATGGCCAAAAAGATGATGAGACTGGTCCCTGCTGACAATCAACCTGCTCTAGTGAGAAAAGTACACGAATTTGCTAGGCGTTCGGGATTGGATAAAATGCCCGAAATTTATATCTACCACTCTCCTGAAATTAATGCGTTTGCCACAGGTCCTTCTCGCAACAATTCTTTGGTGGCCGTTTCTACCGGATTGATGGAGCGCATGAATGAAGATGAGGTCGATGCTGTTTTAGCTCATGAAGTCGGCCATATTGCCAACGGGGATATGGTGACCATGACCCTAGTCCAAGGTGTAGTTAATTCATTGGCCATGTTTGTGGCTTATCTCGTAAGTATGGCGATTATGAATGCTATGAGAAGCGATGATGACGATGGACCGAGTGGGATAGGTGATTTTTTCTTATATCATATAATTCATAGTTTGGTTCATGCTGTGGTTAGCTTTTTAGCTCTTCCTCTTATTATGTGGGTGAGTCGTTGGAGAGAGTACCGAGCTGATGCTCACAGTGGAAGGTTAGTTGGCAAACATAAAATGATTGCCGCCCTTCAGGCTTTACAGGCTAACTATGGGCAGCTTGAAAAGCACGATAAATCTGTAGAAGTGATGTCTATATCGGGCCGATCTTCTTTTATGGAGCTTTTTAGTTCCCATCCACCATTGGAAAAACGAATTGCCGCTTTACAGGGAAGAACTATTGCTTAAGACTCCGCTAGAGTTTTTTGAGCTTGATGAAATTGATGGACCAAGGTTTCTACATACTTTTCAACTTTAGGAACTTTGGTCACCATCGCAGAAACTTGACCGATTTCTAATTCGCCTTCTTGTAAATCCCCCTCATGCATTCCCTTTTTGGCTCGACCTTTGCCTAAGAATTTTTCTAATTGCTCTCGGGAAGCTCCTTGGGATTCGAGTTCTTGGGCCTTTTCGGCAAAAGTATTTTTAAGCAGGCGTACCGGCACATGTTTTTTGAGGGAAAGTTTAGTGTCACCAAATTTTGCTTTAACGATGGCCTCTTTAAAATTGGGGTGGGCGCTTGATTCTTGAGTGGCAGCAAAGCCTGTTCCAATTTGAACCCCTTCGGCACCGAGACAAAAGGCGGCTGCCATTTGTCTCCCGTCAAAAACCCCTCCTGCGGCAATGAGAGGTAGGGTGATGGAGTCGCGAACTTGGGGAATCAATGCCATGGTAGTGATTTCTTCGCGTCCATTATGTCCACCGGCTTCGAACCCTTCTGCAACGATGGCATCGACGCCGGCTTCTTCACATTTCTTGGCTAAAAGAGGAGAAGAAGTGACGTGAATGACTTTAGCTCCCCGGTCTTTAAGGAGCGAGGTAAAGAGTTTAGGGTTGCCTGCACTAGTGACAAAGATTTGGATCCCTTGGTCTAGGGCTGTTTGAATTTGGGCAGAAGCTTCTTTATAGAGCAAAGGGATATTGACGCCGATTTGACCGTCTTTGTTGGAGTGAAGGGTCTGGGCTTTTTGAATATGGCCTTTGAGAAGATCAGGTTTCATAGAACCAGCGCCAATCAAACCGAGGCATCCACAATTGGCCACTGCGGCCGCTAGCTTTCCTCCACTTACCCAAACCATTCCCCCCTGAATGATGGGGTATTTTATATTGAGGAGTTGGCAAATACGATTTTCTTGAGGGGCGTTCATTTAAACTTCCTTTAATCTAGGATAGGGGAGGAGCATCAATAAAAGCAGGTATTTCACTTTGTTTGAGCTGGTCGACAAGTGAGAGGTCACTTGGATGATTCAAAAACCCTCGCGTTGCCGACCTCTTATCGGCAAAACCAGGCATTCTTTCTATTTTCCAGTCCGCGTAGAGCATCGCCTTGCGAATACCTGGGTGGGCACTGTAGGTGGTGAGGGTGACCTGTTTTGAGGAAATGTTTTTGAGGTCGGTGAACCATTCAACTGTCCATAGTGCAGGGTTTTTTCTGGGGCTAAAAGGATCCTGGTAAATAGCCTCAATTGAAATATTAGGGTGGCAGTGACAAAAGTGAGGGAGTGTTTGGCGAGCATCTCCGAGTAGTACTGTAAGGTTAAAATCAAAGTTAAGTAGGGTATTCTCTTTGGTTGGCCATTGTTCTTTCCAAAAATTTCGATTGTAATCAATTAAGCTTTTGTCGATTTCTGTAGTGATAAAGTGAACTTGAAACTTCTTGTTTTTGTCCAATAGGGATTGTTTTCTAAACCAGTTTTGGAGGACTTGGAAAGTGACCACGACACCGAATCCAGGACCTAATCCGATTTCTAATATTTGCAAAGGACGTTTTTCTCGCCAACAATCTACAGCTTTTTCAATGATTTGACAGCCTTTAATATAGTTGTGGAGAGTTTCTTCGCGAGCACCGTCGATGGAGTGGCAAGCCTCGTCGAAGGCTTCGGAATATAAACTGGTACTTCCATCGCGTGTTTTGACAATGCGATATTGCCCCAAATCTCCCTCGAATACTCCACTTATTTTGATTTCTTTGGTCATGTTTTCTCAAGCTTTTTCTAAAGCTCCATCAATAAACCCCCGAGGAGTTTGTGTCTACTATTAATGAAATATAAGTGGGGAAGCTATTTTTTGAAGATTTGGCTGATGAAAATCTGGTTGGGCCTTTTTTTACTTACTCCCTTAGGCTGTGGTGACTTCAATGGTTCAAGCAGTCTCCAGAGTGATATAGAGGCATTGGGGGCGACGATATCACCCACTGGAAGCTCTTTGAGTGATGAGGAAGTGAGTGTCGCTCTTCGAATTTGTTATGCTTATCGCTCTAAGGGCACTCGGTTTCGAACTGATCGTCTCAATAAGCTTTTTCGGTTTGAAATGGAAAAAACGGACTGTGATCAAAGTAAAAAAATTGAGTCATTTAACTCCACTTTAAAGCTTGACTCAAATGATGTGATGTATTTTGATGCACCCTCCTTTATGGGTCCCTATAACAGGGTTGTTCAAACCCATGATAACGGACATTTAGGTTCTATTTGCCGCCAGCTTTTTGCTGGAACAACTCCTCGTAATACAAGCGTTGAAGGGGACAGGCTTTTAGAGTTTAGCTTTTTAAAGAGATTTCAGGATGGTTACTTAGTTCGCTATGGAAAAAGAAAAGACCCGACAGACTCTTCTGAGTATGAAGTCGAAAGAATTGAGCGTTTTTATGTACAAACCAATTCTCAAGCGACTGGTGTGCCTTATGGACTCGTTTCTCAATGGGAATGGCGGAAAATGTGCAGCGATGGAACAAGTCGTCTTCGAGCCTATGATTCTAAATATCAGCAAGAATGATTTTGTTGGTCTTAAGTATTTATTACAAAGAAGGGTGAAAAGAGAAAGGAAATCTTCTATACTTCTGCTCTATGTATTCACCCGATCTTACTAAAAAATTGGAAGAAATTTCTGAAAAATTTCCTTCAGATTCCTGGGGCCTTTGGGCCTTTCCTCACGAAGTTTTGGAGGATGAATTGGCCGGAACTCCCGTTGAGGTCCAAATTCAAAATGTTCTCGATATTGAGAAAGCGCCTTCTAAAACAATTCACTAAGCACAGCAACAAGTGGTTTTAAAGGCTTGAATCTCTCCCCTGAGCTTACCCCATATAATGGTAGTTATGAGGGGTAGATGTTTTAAATTTTTATTATTGCTCCACTTTCCTATCTCTATTCTCTATTAATGCGTAGGCATGATATTTCAGATGGTTAGGTGTTTCTAAGAAAAAGTGACAAGGGTGATAAAAAAATATAGCCTAGGCGAATGAAGCAAAATGGTTTTTTATGCTTATTTATTTCAGCATTACTATTTACGCCTTCTTTCGCTCTTGGTTACTCCCCCTTAAATGCACTGACATACTACCCAACAAAAGATTCTGACT
Organism: Bacteriovoracaceae bacterium; assembly: GCA_965206965.1. Taxonomy (GTDB): domain Bacteria; phylum Bdellovibrionota; class Bacteriovoracia; order Bacteriovoracales; family Bacteriovoracaceae; genus CBDBLK01. The sequence goes on from OZ242254.1 coordinate 2,529,808, forward strand.
GGAAGATTTATAATTCAGTATCAGAAGCTGGTTTTGATAAAGATAAATTTAAAAAATTTGTCGAATACACATTTCAAAATAAAGGTTTCCAAACTGATTCTTTGCTTGTTGTCAAAGATGGAAAAATTGTTTTTGAGAGATATAGCGATAACATAAACTACACCAAAGATACTCCTCATATGTTGTGGTCATTTAGTAAAAGTTTAACTAATGGCATTCTTGGTGTTGCTGAAAGAAAAGGTATCTTGTCGAGAGAAACAAAACTTTCTGAGTACTACCCGGATATCCATCTTCTCAGCAATAACAGCGGTGATGCTAGGGACATTAAAATTTCAAACCTTATGCAAATGAGTTCTGGTCTTCGTTATTATGAAGAGCACCCAGACTTAATCATTTTAAGCAGTAGTATTTATTTGCAGTATTCTTGGCTGGGCTACCGTAATATGGTGGATTTTATGCTTAATCCATCAAATAGAAAAATGATTGCTAGGCCTGGAGCAAAGTTTAACTATTCAACTGGAGATTGCCTTTTAAGTGCAGGGATTTTGAAAGAAGCGATATTTTTTTCAAATCCCAATAATCGATTACAAGAATATAGAAAATTCATATACAGTGAACTTTTCGACAAGATTGGAATGTCAAATACGCTTATAGAACAAGATGGTTCGGGAACTATTTTGACTTGTTCTTCCGCCTATGGAACCCCTCGAGATATAGCTAAATATGCTCTTTTGTTTTTAAATGATGGCGTTTGGGATGTCGATGGAAATGGAAGTATTAGCAAAGAAGAGAGACTGCTTCCAAAGGGGTGGGTTAAAGACTCAATACAAACCATAGCACCCTCTTTAATGAACCCCAATCTTGTAGAAGAGGAACAACTTAGGCTTAACCGTGAAGCTTACGGAAATTTTTGGTGGCTTAATAAAAAACTTCCTATGAATAATAAAAGGCCGTATCCCAATCTTCCTGAAAATGCATTTCTTGCTTTAGGCTATCGGGGACAAACTCTTGCTGTTCTACCTGATGAAGGAATTGTTATCGTAAGACTTGCTAGTGACGGTAGTGTTGATGGGTTGGGAGGAAAGATAGATCGAAACAAGTTCTTTAAGCTCTTCTCTGAAAGCATGGGCAATGAAGGGATTCTGTGGGAGGAAGAACATCGAGATGGGTGTGGAGGTCTTTTCTGTATTGGTGATAGATTGATTAAATCAGATCTTACTCTGCCAAGTTCAAAAAACTTGCTTTTAACAAATTCTTTTAATGAGTCTAAAAATGGAAAAGATGAATATAAATTTTTTAGCCAACTACTTGAAGAATTTTATATCAATGATGGCCTTGCTTTAGGACCGGCGAGAGATATTTGTTCATGTGTTTTCGTGAGCGAACAAGAAGAAGATAGCTGTAAAAACCTGCATTTTCAGTATAGGTTTTTAAGGGATTATAACTTTATTGATCGTGCGAAAATTGATTACAAAAAGAAATCTGTATCTGTCTCAAACTATGCTATTTGGTTTATAGGTTTGCTGAAAGAAGAGACATTCACGGCAACTTATGTGAATGATAAAGTTGGTTGTATGATCTCTGAAGTCAAAGAGGAAGGACTTCGAGGTCTTTTATTTTCTAAAGAGGCACCTTGTGTTGATTACTTTGGAAATGTCCGCCTTAAAGAAAATGGGGCTTGTGAAAGGGTATTTTAATTTCCCCCAATACCTTATAGTTAAACTCAACAAATTTTTCAAAGTTTCTTACCACCCTCTAAAACCTACTTTACCTCATTGTTTTATACCTTAGAAAAGATTACTATTATTAGGAGATGCAAAGAGCTTTCCTTTTATCCCTCTTCATTTTAGCTTCTGGCTGCTTTAAAACTGACCAGCAAAAAATCCTCGAACGCCTAAATAGCTTTGCTCAGGATTTTAGCTACCAAGGCCCTGCTCCTGTCTTCAGCGTCATCAAGAAAAGTTCTGGTTTAACTAAAAATTTAACTAAAGATTTTAAACTGGAAATTGAAGTTAGAGAGGCTATTTTTAAATCACAAAATTCTAAACAATTTCAACAGAATTACATGCTTTTGAGAAAAATGGTGTCCGAGTTACAGGTCGTCTTTAAGGCCCCTCGCTTGACCCCTCGAGAAGAAGGCTACCTGGCTAAAACGACTATTGAAATTCGAGGCAGGGAAAGGGATTCGTCAAACAAATTAGCTGAATCTATTTTTTACGAATTCTTTTTGGAAAAGAGAGAAGGCCAGTGGTTAATTGCAACAGGTCGAAATGAACCTATTTTTGAATGAAATTTTAGGTTTTTTAGAAAAATTAAGGGAGCTGAATAATTATGCGTTATCTTTCTATTTTTACTTTTTGTCTCTTTTCCTTTTTTTGCAAAGCTAATGATGTTCGAGAAAACTTGGGAAAAGTTAGCCGCCGTATCAAGTTAAAGGTTGCTGAAGATCGAGTTTATCATTTGGTAGCTAATTCAGAGGAAACGCGCCGATTGATGAAAGGTCGCTATCTTGCCGGGGAAACATCTAAAGAAGAGTATTGGGCCAAAGAGTATGAAAAGGTCATGAAAGATGAATCTAACGAAAAGGATTATTTAGAATTGGCTTTGGAGTTACAGTCTGGCCCTAATTAAGAAGTAAAGTGAAGAGCGTTTCTTTTAAGGAGAGAGAGGAAGGACATCTCTGGCTTCGTAATCAATTCTAGGAACGTCTTGGCAATAAATAGGAATGCGCTTTGCTTGGAGGGGAATAGCTTGATCGTCTAATTGGTGGGCCCAGCGAAGTCCTCGTATCTGCCAGCGAATGAATTTCAAAAGAAAGGTTTCAAATTGAACAATAAGTTTTTTAGAAGCTCCCCTATTTTTCATTTTTTCTTTGTAAAAAGGAGCTAAAGTGGCTGTTCTTATGATGCTCTCTAAAAAATGTCGAGTTAAGCAATAATAAGAGGGGTAATTTTCTAGTTTCTTTAGTTCTTGAAGGCTTAGTGCTTTTTGGTCTTTCCAGGTTTTGCTTTTTTTGCTTTTTTTGCTTTTTTTGCTTTTTTTGAGTTTTTTGGTGGTGTTTTTGATTTGTGTTTTGGGAAGATTAATAGGAGGTACAGGAATCTGCGTATTTATAGGTTTAAACTTAGGAGTTCGATCCATATCAACAAAGTCAGCACATAAAACTTCAGGTACCCACTTTTGATATTTCTTTGCTTTATGATCATAGAGCCGGGCAAGAAAAAGAATCATCTTTTCAAAAAAAATAAAATTATTGCTCAAGCTTTTTGATCTTCCCTGAGAAATTTTTTTGTATAGGGGTTTTCTCTCTCTGTTGAGTTGAATCGCCTCTCGAACATGCCGAGTAAAACACCTTTTATTCTCAACAGAAACTTCTGCTCTTATTTCTTGTAAGAGAAAAAAACTCAAAAGAAAAAAAGAAAACTTCAAACCTCTTTTGATTCCCATTATCTTCTCTTTTCTAAGTAATCTCTAAAATCAAACGCAACATTCTACGCAAAGGTTCAGCAACTCCCCACAACAACTGATCACCAACAGTGAAGGCATTGAGATATTCCTCTCCTAAAGAGAGTTTTCTCAACCTTCCTATAGGGATCGCGAGAGTACCTGAGGTAGCAGCGGGAGACAAATCTTTCAATGTTGCCTCCTTAGTATTAGGTATTAATTTCACCCAATCATGGGCCATCCCAATCATTTCCTCAATTTCATCGAGAGGCGCTTTCTTCTTTAACTTCAAAGTTAGACCTTGAGAGTGACTTCGCATGGCCCCGACTCTTACGCAGGTGCCATCAATTGGAATAGGTTGGTGAGTCCCCAATAATTTGTTAGCTTCGGCTTGCGCTTTCCACTCTTCACGAGTTTGCCCATTAGACATGGCCTGATCAACCCAAGGAATGAGGCTCCCTGCTAACGGAGCTTGAAAAAGATCATCCGGGTATTCTGAGCTTTGAAGTTGTTGGGTTATTTTTTGATCAACCTCTAGAATTTGTTGAGAAAGGCCTTCTCCTCTAATACTTCCAAGAAATTGCATTTGCTCTAAAAGTTCGAGCATATGCTGAGCCCCTGCCCCACTAGCCGCTTGGTAAGTCATCGAAGTCACCCATTCCACTAAACCGTTCTTGAATAGTCCCCCTAAGGCCATCAACATCAAACTTACTGTACAATTGGCTCCAATAAAATCTTTTCCTCCCTCAGTTAAGGCCTTTTCAAGGTTCTTTTTATTGAGAGGGTCGAGAATTAAAACGCTGTCGGAGTGCATTCTCAAAGTTGAAGCAGCATCAATCCAAACCCCCGACCAGCCGATCGATCGCAAATCTCCGTGGACTCGTTTAGTGTAGTCCCCTCCCTGACAAGTGAGGAGCACATCCATTTTATTAAGTTCATCGAGAGAATAAGCATCCTTTAAAGCGACTTCTCCTCCTTCCAAAGGTCCCTGGAGCCCCACCTGGCTGGTACTAAAAAAGATGGGCTCAATAAGTTGAAAATCCCTTTCTTCTCGCATTCGGGACAAAAGAACAGAGCCCACCATGCCTCTCCAGCCAATAAACCCTACTTTTTTCACGGTTATCTCCTCTCTAAGCCCTCAATATACGGGATTTTTAATCCTTTAAGACTGACTTCGAGTTTTCAAAATTAATTTTCATTTGGCAATTGTTTTCGATTAGATTACGTTTCTTAACAAGCTGCTAAATGAGGTCTGTATGGGAACAAAAAAGAAGCTTATCGTGAGTAAATTTGGTGGAAGCTCGATGAAAGACGCCACCGCTATAAAGAGAAGTGCCAACCTGGCCAAAAACCGCCAGACCCAGCTTATTGTCGTAAGCGCAACCTATGGAACGACCAACGAACTCATCACCTTAAGCCAAACAGCACTCTCTTCAAACTGGAAAGAATGCCAACAAAAATTAGAACATCTTCAGAATAAACACCTCGAAATGGCCCGCCAGCTTGAATGCACTCAAATTACTGTTGAAAAGTTACAAAGTCTTTTGCGAGAGGCAGAAACTCTAACCAAGGGAATCCACTTGTTGAAGGACTGTGGTCCTAAAACACTGGATCGACTTCTCAGCGCAGGAGAAAGGCTCTCAAGTCATCTCATGGCCACTGCCCTCTCTCATCTTTGTCCCAATAAAGAAGTTAAATTCTTCGATGTGCGAAAGGTTATGCGCACCGATGACCAGTTCTCTAAAGCCACTCCCCAATTGGGACAAATTCAAAAATTGGCCATCGAACACTTGAAGACCTGTATTCAGGGAAAAAACCTCTACGTTACCCAAGGTTTTCTGGGGGCAACAGAAGAAGGGATCACAACGACACTCGGGCGAGGGGGAAGCGATTACTCTGCCGCACTTCTAGCAGAGGCTATCAGTGCCGATGTATTAGAAATTTGGACCGATGTAGCCGGCATAGCCAGTACTGACCCGCGCTTGGTTCCCGAAGCTAAACCCATCTCCGAGATGACTTTTCAAGAAGCTTCCGAACTGGCCACCTTTGGTGCCAAAGTTCTCCACCCTACGACTTTAACTCCAGCGGTTCGCGCCAGCATCCCGGTCTTTGTCGGTTCGAGTTATAAACCTGAAAGCCAGGGCACTTGGATCCGTCAGAGTTGTGACCACCTACCTCTGATTAGGGCCATGGCCATTCGCCAAGAACAGAGCCTTTTAACTATTCAGACCCCAAAAATGCTCAATGCCCATGGTTTTTTAAGCCGCATTTTTGAAATCTTTGCCCGCTATCAAGTCTCTATTGATGCTATTACCACTTCCGAGATCTCTATCGGATTGACCGTTGACAAGGCAGTCCTCAACAATAAATCTCTTCTCAAAAGTTTAAGTGAACAAGCCGAAGTCCACAGAGAAGACGATCTAGCTTTAGTTAGCTTAATCGGCAACAATATCAATCACACTCCGGGATTGGCCCAGAGGGTTTTCAACGGACTGGCCCAAGGAGAAAAGGCCATTAATGTACGCATGATCTGTTTAGGAGCTAGTCGCCACAATTTCTGTCTGGTGGTCAAAGAGGGTGAAGCCACTGAGGCCATCCAGAGACTGCATCGAGAATTTATTCACTAAACAAGGTAATTTATGCAAGTGGCCATCTTAGGAAGGGGAAAAACAGGAGGCAAAGTGATCCAACTTTGCCAAGAGCGAAACCTTGCCCACACAGTTTTTTCCACTCAAAACCCTGTTCGAGCTGAACTTCTTAAAAGCCACGATGTAGTTATTTCTTTTCTTCCAGGAGAAGCTTTTCTCCAAGTCTGCCCTTACCTCCTCGAAGCAAAGCTCCCAGTCGTCAGCGGCAGCACTGGTATCCAGATACCAAGTCAACTTATCGAGGAACTTCAAACCAAAAAACTGACTTGGATTCAAGGGCATAACTTTAGTTTGGGAATGAATCTTATTCACTCTATGATTAAAACGCTTTCTCAAACCCACCGCCTTTTTGAAGATTACGATTTCAAAATCCACGAAATCCACCACACTAAAAAACTCGATGCCCCCTCGGGAACGGCCCTCAAGTGGAGTGATTGGTTAAACCTCCCCAATAGTATTACCAGTGAAAGACAAGGAGATATTGTTGGTGATCACCAGCTGACTTTGACCACGCCAACAGAGAAAATAATCCTTCACCACCAGGCTCTCGATCGAACAATCTTTGCCAGTGGTGCCTTGTGGGCCGCTCAATATTTGCTAAATAACTCTCTCCAACCGGGACTTCACTGGTTTGAAAACCTCGCTCAAAAGGAGCTCTTATGAATTTAAACGACTACCCTCTTTGGACCGCACTGATCACTCCCCTGCACCAGGATGGTTCGCTCGATTTTTCCTCTCTAAAAACTCTCGTGCGCCAGCAAGAAAGAGCCAAAAATGGACTTTTAATCTTAGGGAGCACCGGTGAGGCCCTCAACCTCTCCCTAGAGGAAAAAAAATCGGTGCTCGAATACGTCATTAAACTCAAACCCGACACTCCCATCATGGTCGGTGTTGGGGGCACTCACCTTCCCAGTACCAAAGAGTGGGTTGACTATTTAGAGTCTCAAAACGTTCAAGCCTACTTGATGGTGACCCCCCTCTACGCCAAACCGGAAAGCTATGGTCAGTACTATTGGTTTAAAGAGCTGATGGACACCTCTTCAAGACCAGTTATGCTCTACAACGTTCCGGGAAGAACAGGTAAGGCCCTCTCTTATCAAGCTGTTCAACAACTGGCTGAACATCCACGGCTGTGGGCGATTAAGGAAGCCAGTGGCTCGACAGAGGATTTTCAAAAATACCGCCAAGCAGCTCCCCAAGCGCGCCTATATAGCGGAGACGACGCCATGACACCCTCTTTTGCCCCACACGGTTGTCTTGGCCTAGTCAGCGTCGCCAGCAACGCTTGGCCCGAAGCCACTCACCTCTACACTAAATTGGCCCTCAAAAGGGAATTAAAAGAAGAAGAGAAAGAAATGTGGGAAGAATGTGTCAATTCTCTCTTTCAAGTGAGCAATCCCATCCCCCTCAAATGCCTTCTCCACCAGAGAGGAGAGATTCAAAGTGCCACTCTCAAACTTCCCCTCTGCCACGAGGATTTAGAAAACCCTAGCCAGCTCATCGAAGCCGACCGTAAAATTCAGTCGTGGAATCAATCACTTTAAGGCCATAAAAAGGACAAATTATGAATTGGGAATCTGTTTTAGAACAACTTGAGCAAGGAACATTAAGAGCTGCTTGCAAAATCGATGGGCAGTGGAGGGCCAATACCGAAGTTAAAAGTGCCATCCTTGAAGCTTTTAAGGCCGGCGAATTGATTGAGAAAGAGGGTTTTATCGATAAGCATAACCTTATGCCTCAAGAGTTCGCCCTCGATCGACGAATACGCCTGGTTCCCGGAGGCAGCAGCGTCAGGCGAGGTGCCTATATTGCTAGCGGAGTAGTCATTATGCCTCCCGCTTACATCAATATTGGAGCCTATGTAGACGAAGGGTGTATGGTGGACAGCCATGCCCTAGTAGGAAGTTGTGCTCAAATAGGGAAAAATGTCCACTTAAGCGCAGGTGTTCAGATTGGTGGTGTCTTAGAGCCCATCGGTCAGGCTCCCGTTATCATTGAAGACAACGCTTTTATCGGAGCGGGCTCCATTATCGTAGAAGGTGTTCAAATACACCAAGGAGCTGTCTTAGCCCCCGGCGTGACCCTCTCTCGTGGTGTCCCCATCTTTGACTGCGTTCACCAACGGACTCTCGAAAAAGGCGAGCCCATTCCCGTAAATGCTGTCGTCGTCCCGGGAAGTCGTCCAGTCAGTACTAAACTGCCCTGGGCCAATCAACAAGGACTCAATATGAACTGTGCCCTCATCGTAAAATATAGAGATCAAAAATCGGAAGCCTCTCTAGAGCTAGAAAGCTTGTTGCGATAGAGTTATGCAAATCAACGCCCACCACCGCCCCCATCTCGAAAAGGTCATCAAGCGTTTTCATTCGTCTTTTTTTTTCTATGACCTCGATGGACTCAACCAACACTTGCAAGACCTTAGCTCGACTCTAGGGCATAACCAAAACGCCGGAGTCAAACTGTGGTACGCCTGTAAGGCCAATCCTTTAAGCGCCATTTTAAAGGTCATTCGCAACAATGGGTTTGGAGTTGACGTTGCCAGCAAAGGCGAACTCGAACACGCCTTAGCCTCGGGGGTAAAACCCGAAAGCATTCTTTCGACAGGACCAGCAAAAAGCACTCAATATTTACAGAAGCTTTTAGAAGAAGATGTCTCTATTGTCGTCTGTGAATCTATCAACCAAGTTCGTTGGCTCAATGAACTCGCTAAAACTCTCAACAAAAGACCTATCGCTTTACTGAGAGTACAGCTCGATTGGTCGGAAGGCAGTAGTGTCCTAGGGGGAAATAGTATCACTCCTTTTGGAGAAGATATCCAATCTTGGCAGACTCTTAAAGAACAAGACTTTTCCCATATTCAGTTGCAAGGCCTTCACGTCTTTCAGTGGGGTAATATACTTGAACTCTCTCAACTCAAAAAAATATGGTGGAGCATCGCTACACGTTCCAAAGAACTCGCTGAAACACTAGAAATCTCCCTTAAAATTCTCGACCTAGGAGGAGGAATAGGCATTCCCTACACTCACACCGAAAAAGCGATTGACCCCAAAGAAGTAGGAGAACTTCTCAATCAACTCAAAGCTGAATTCGACATCCCTGAGATTTGGATGGAGCTTGGCCGCTACGTCACCGGTCCTTTCGGCAGCTATTTTACCCAAGTTATTGACCGTAAAAATGTTCGAGGCCAAGATATTTTGGTTCTAGATGGGGGAATTAACCATATAGCCCGCCCGGCACTTACTCATCAGTCCTTTCCCGTCGAACGCCTACGCCCCTCGTCAAAAGCAGACCCCACCCTGTCGTTTCAAATTCACGGACCTCTGTGCACTGCCATTGATAAACTGGGAGAACATCCTTTGCCAAAAGATACGGCCCCCGGAGATTGGTTGGCCTTTCACCAGGCCGGAGCTTATGGATTTACTGAGGGGCTTAGCTTTTTTCTTTGTCACAACCTTCCAGCAGAAGTTATTCTTTACGAAGGCAATCTTATGATCCCGAGAACTCCTAAAACACCTGTCGATTGGTTAGTTTAAGAAGCTTCTCAAGCTCAATTTACGTCAATTAGGTTTTCACTTGAAAGAAACAACTCACAACACCCTTGAAAGACTCGACTACCCTTTAAAAATGCTGCCAACAGGTCATTCTTTTACCCTTAATTTGTTTCGCATTAAAGGGGAGAAGCCGGGTCCTCACTGCCATATTCAATCCTCAGTCCATGGTGCAGAACTGCAAGGTAATGCCGTCATCTACGAGTTGATGAACTATTTTTTGCACAATCCTTTTAGCGGTTCGGTAACCTTTATCCCCTTGGCCAACCCACAGGCCACCAATCAAAAAATGGGGCAATACAGTTTGGGGCGTTTTAACCCTATCACCGGCCACAATTGGAACCGCAATTATAGCGACCTTATGGAATTGCCCATCGAAACGACGGGAATGGATCTCGAGCAGTTTATCGATCGACACAAAACATCTTCTCCAGCTGAGATAAGTAAGAACTTCAAAAAATTCCTGGTCAACGGCATCGATCACACTCTGCAGACTTACTCAAAATATGGGCTTAGTGAAAATAAAAAACTTAACCTGATTCTCCAAAAGATGGCTGCCCCTGCCGATATTGTGCTAGACCTTCACACCGGCCCCGTTGCCACACGCTACCTCTATTCAGCCGAGTATCAGAAACAAAGTGCAAAGTATTTTTTATTTCCCTATGTTCTTCTCATCCCCGAAAAATTTGCCGGAGCCATGGACGAAGCTTGCTTCTGCCCCTGGGTTAAACTTCACCACAAGCTCAAAGAAAAGGGCCTTAGCTTTCCCCTCCATTTTGAATCTTACACCCTAGAACTCGGCGGAGAGGAACGCATTTCCTTACACGAAGCCCGCGAAGATGCCAAACGCATCCTCAACTACCTCCACTATAAAAACATGGTGCCTCAAGGTGCTGGCATTTGGCCTGGCGATCAATACTCGGCCCTTCTCAAAGATTACAAAACCTACCACGCACCCATCGGAGGTTTAGTTGAATTTGTCGCAGGACCAGGTCAAAAAGTCTCAAAAGGAGAATGTCTCTACCGCATGCTCAACTTTGAAGGACTCAAAGACGAGAGCTTTTGGCCACAGGTTCTCCGAGAATACAGCGCCCAACAAGATTGCTTCGTCATCAACCATGCTACATCCTCTTCTATTGGAGAAGGCGTCGAATTGTACCAAGTCATCGAGTATTTTGAAAAATACGAAAGATAAGAATTTCGAGTTTTGGAGATAACTATGAAAAATAAAATTGTCTTAGCTTACTCGGGAGGACTCGATACATCGGCAATTATACCTTGGCTCAAAGAAGTTCACCAAGCCGAAGTCATCGCCTATTGCTGTGACCTCGGAAACCAACCCAACGAAGCCTTGCTTCAGCAAAGGGCCCTCGACCTCGGAGCTAGCGACTTTATTTTTGAAGACCTAAAAAGCCTATTTGCCTCTGACTTCGTTTTTCCTATGCAAAGAGCAGGGGCGACTTACCAAGAGGACTATCTCTTGGGAACGGCCATCGCCAGACCTATCATAGCTTATAGAATAGCCAAACACGCTAAGAAAATTGGTGCTTATGGCATCGCTCATGGAGCTACTGGCAAGGGAAACGATCACATCCGCTTTGAAAAGACTTGGGCCTCTCTATCTCCAGAGACAAAACTAATTGCACCGTGGAAAGAGTGGTGTTTCAAAGGGAGGCGAGATCTCCTCTCTTATCTCAGCGGTAAAGGATATGAATTTGATAGCGATATCAATCCCCAATTTAGTGTCGACTCCAATTTGTTTCACTGTTCAACAGAAGGGGGAATCCTCGAACATTTAGAACAAGACTACAATCACGATGACATCTTAAAGTTTACGAGTCCTAACAAGACCAATGACGTATCAGAGCTGCATCTCGAATTTGAAAATGGCTATCCGACAAAAATTAATGGAACGAGTCTAAAACCAGTGCAAGTTTTAAAGCTGCTTAACGAAGTTGCTGGAAAACATGGAATTGGTGTTGTCGATATCGTTGAAGAGAGAAGCAATGGCATCAAAAGTAGAGGAATCTACGAAACTCCAGGGGGAACCTTAATTGCTTTTGCCACAAAACAACTCAAACAGATATGCTGGGACAGAAAGCTATCCCAATTGGGAAGTTACCTGGCCAAAGAGTACGGCCAATTGATCTACGATGGAGACTGGTACACACCGGCCCGTTTCTCCTTGGAATCCTTTTTTCAAAGAGCGGCAAAAAAACTCGACGGCCAAATTGCTCTAAGACTAAAAGGCCCCTCAATACAAGTCATCAATAGAAGCAGTCCTTTCAACCTCTACAGAAAAGAGCACGTCAGCTTCGAAGAAGATGAACTAGGTTTTTACCAAGCCTCCCTGGGCTATAGTAAATTTATCACCTACCCAAACTTAATGGCCGGAAAAGTTGGAGAGGTCGAGAGATGAGAGTTTTAGAAACCAGTTTAAACAAATCAAAACGAGAGTCATTATTCTCTTTCACCCAAGGCCTAGATATTGATCAACTCATCTACACCCAGGAAATCCGCGTTCAAGTGGCCTGGGTCCATGCCCTTCAGGCAGCCAATATAATCGACCAACAAGAATCAAAACAACTAAAAAAAACCTTATTTGAAGCAAAACAGCTTATTGAATGTAATCAATTTGAATGGCGACAAGAGGACGAAGACATTCATATCAACTTAGAGAGATTTCTAACTGAAAAGTTAGGCGACTTAGGAAAAAAAATTCACTTAGGCCGCTCAAGAAATGATCTGATTGCTACAACACTTAGGCTATTTGTTTTTGACTCAATCCACGAAGTAGAGAAACAAACGACAAATTTGATCCAAGCCATAGCCCATAAATCACAAGAGTGGCTAGAGGTCCTAGTCCCAGGAATGACTCACCTTCAATCGGGACTGCCCATCCGCCTGGGCCATGTTCTTTCCGCTCATTGCTATGGGCTCAAACGCGATATACAGCGACTTGTTGAATCAGCAGAAACTTGCCGACAATACTGCCCCTTGGGTGCTGCCGCTTTTTCAGGAACAAATCTACCCATCTCTCTCACCGCCATGGCCAAAGAGCTTGGCTTCCTTCAGCCCTTACAGCACAGTTATGATGCCGTTGGGGATAGAGATTTCATCCTCCAAACGCTCAACACTTTTTCCTTGATGGCCGTCCACTTATCGCGACTTTGTGAAGAATTAATATTTTTTTGCTCAACCGCCGTTGGCGTTATTATCTTGCCAAAAGACTACTCGACAGGCAGCTCGATTATGCCCAATAAAAGAAACCCTGACGTTTTGGAATTAGTCAGGGCCAAAACCTCCAGGATTATCTCTTGTGCCGGAGAAGGAGCTAATCTCAATAAGGCCGTCGTTCCTAGTTATGGAAGTGACCTGCACGAGTTGAAAAGGACTTATTTCAATTCTTTTCATGAAACAAAGATTTGTCTCGCCATACTCTGCGAATTCATAGGCGGTCTAAAGTGCAATAAACACAAGGCCAAGAGCCTGCTCCAAACAGGACATCTTTTGGCCACCGATATCGCTAATGACCTCGCCAATAAGGGCACAGGGTTTAGAGATGCTTATAACCAAGTCGCCGATCTCGTTAAACAAGCAGATCAGCAGGGCAAGCAGGTTCATGAAATAGAGCAATCCTCACAGAGTCAAACGATTAACGGTTATGAAGACTCTGTGGAAGCGAGGTCCAATAGTGGGGGTACCTCTATAGAGTCAGCGAGATACGCGATAGAGGTCATCTTAGAGCAAGAGAAATATTAAATCTTTTAGGCCCTCATTAGTAAATTTTAGCTTTAAAAGAAAAGATGATTTCACTTAAAGCGGCCGGTGGGTAATTCATGGCAATACAATGAGGTCCTCCATTTCCTCGCTGGGCCAATCTACGACTAGGCACCGTAACAATTTTAAATCCTAAGTTTAGATCTTCATAGATTTCAACAGCTTTTTGATCATGACTTTTACCAAAGCTTGGTACAAATAAAACATCGTTAACCTGTAATGAGTTCACATAAGTCTCATACTGCGAGCCAGACTCAGGTAATAAGTGAACTTGATAGCCTAGCCTTTCCAATTTGTTCACATACTCGGGAGTATTGGTGACGATAATATCATCAGTCATAAACTTAACCACTTCATCGGCGTGGCCAATTCCTTTTAAATGCTTAAAACGCGTCAACTCTTTGCATCCATATTGATTCTTAAAAATAGAGTCAGGTATAGCAGCAGTATCAGAGACCCCTCCGGGATAAGATACCTTTCGATTCACAACTAGGCATTCTCCCCGGGCATTAGCCACCAGGTTCCCACCTTCAAAAAAGAAATCGTGATGAGTCTTTGAAGTTGAAAAAAGTGAAACTAAAAAGTCATCTGGTTCAAAGCCGTAGTAATAACGAGCATCCACCAGCGTAAATACTCCCTCACTCCAAACGGGAACAGGTAAATTATCTCTACTCCAAAAATCGCTAGTCCCCGTTTTCGGTAGCTTTAAAATAATCAATTGAGATTCATCTCTATACTGAAGATACTTTTTTTTAAGCTTTTTTAAATAAATGTCATTATCGACAGTAGTGTAAACAACTAAAGTCACATTGCTCGGAAGATTTTCAGCGATGGTCTTTTTCATCCCACGGGCCACTTGGCCATAGTAATCACTGTCATTAAAAAACAAATAACCTGTTGTTTGATACTCAGCAAAAGGCAGCACTTGAACACTCTGATCATCAAACTTGACTTCAGAGGTAAACTCTTCAAAAAAAGCAGCTTTCTGGTTGTGTTCAGAAACTTGCTTTAGAGCATCGAACCCCGGTGATTGAGGATAATGCCCTCGAGCCAAACAGAGGTTGACAAAAAACAAGAAACTAAAAACTGCAGTCATTTTCATGACACTTTCTCTACCAGCAGTATCGATTTCGTGTCAAGCCTAGATTCGAGAGAGCGCGACTAAAGAAGGGAAGAAACAGAGGAAGAGCCGAGATAAGCCCCTCCCCTATTAAACACTTAGTAATTGTAACCGTGAACGACAGCAGAGGCAGTACAACCATACCCATAATAGATACCGTTGAGATAACCGATATAACCATTCCCTGTAAGGACATTGCTCATAACCTCACAGCGGCGATGACCTGCTCGAAAGCAAAGACTCTTAGCCGAGTCAGCAGCAATTTGTTTAGCGCGGTCCTGATTAAAGCCATTACATCGAAAACTGTAATCAAGAGTATTATAGACAATGCCAATTCGGTTAAAAGTCTTCCCGATACCCCCGCCCTGTTCAAGACGCTCTATAATTCGGTCGAGCTTGCGGATAGCGCGGTCGACATCATTTTCCTCGAGTAAGCTTTTTACTCTTCTCAAACGCTTCACCAGTCGAGAGTGCTGACCATTAGATTTTTCTTCTTCAAAAAAAGCCTCTTTGTTTTCATCACCTGTAATAACAGCAACAGATTGGGCAAAAAGAGTTGAGGATAAAAGAGCGCAAAAAATGACGACAAGATTTTTCATTTAGAATTCTCCTTATTAATGTTGAAATCGTTAAGCCCTAGCAAGCATAAAAAAAAATAAACAGTTAAAAAACTTAAGTTCAAAAAAAATAAAAAGAATCATCGAATAGTAAGAAAATTTAAGAAAAAATCTCAACAGGTTCCAATTGAAGTCATTTCGATTCCGCGTTGATAACTCGGTTATTCATTTTTGGTATTCATTTCCCCCTTCTATCGATCAATTAACCTCAGCTTTTTTACCTTATAATAAGGAGTATGAGCTCAAATAAAAAAGAAAAACAGAACTCCTCTCCCCCCTTTAAACTCTATGAAGAATTTTTCTCTAACTTTACTAGCCAACACACGCGAAATAGCTACCGCAATGACCTCTCTAAGTTTTTTGATTACCTCGCTCAAGCGGCCCAAAAAGCCAATACTTTAGCCAAAATAGAGAGAAAACACATTATCGACTACCGCAATTACCTGTCAGAAACGGGTGGTCAGGAAGGGCGTCCCTCTGCCCCTAAAACAGTCGCCCGTAAACTGGCCGCACTCTCTAGCTATTTCGACTTCTTGATTGAAAAGGGGGAGTGCAAACTCAACCCCGTAACATCAGTGAAGCGCCCAAGACGCGAAGTCCTAAAACCAACTAATGCCCTGAACAGCCAACAAGTGCGCGACTTATTTGAAGCCATTGAGAAAAAAGAAAATCCCTGCCGCTTTATGCACAAAGCCCTTTTGGTCACTTTTTTTACGACGGGGCTGAGAAAGAGTGAGGTTCTCAATCTCAAATTTCGAGACTACAGGGAAATCAACGAAGATAAAGTTATCGAGTTTACTGGAAAGGGTGGCAAAACGGGACAAAAACTACTTCACTCTATGGCGACCAAGGCCATTGAAGACTATCTTCAATGGATGCGTGAACAATGCCGTGAGCATGAGCCCGAAGACTGGCTTTTCCAACCAACAAAAAATCCGCGAGATCCTAATAATCTCAATAAACCACTCAACCCCAAGACAATTAATGAGATACTCAATCACTACGGCAAAAAAACTGGACTCAACTTTAGTATCTCTCCCCATTCCGCTCGCGCTACATTTATTGGAGAACTCTTAGAAGCTGGCGTTGATATCTATAGTGTCGCTCGAGAAGTGAATCACTCCTCAGTTAAAACGACTCAAGAATATGATAAACGGCGAAAAAAAGTTTCAGACTCTCCGATAAGAAAACTCCGTTACTAATATCCTTACCTAGGGTAAAAGAGTCACTACCCCTTGGTGTCAAGCTTCTCCTAAAGAGTCAGTTTGTCCCCTCACCTTTCCTCGTGACAAGTCTTATTTTTGGCATAAGGCCTGCTTGAGCTTCGGCATAGCTAACTTGACGAAGATGGACTTCGTCGAAACGGGAGGAGAGTGTTCAATGAAAATCTTTAAAATAGGAATCGCCACTATTTGCGTTATGGCCTCGGCGCTAGGAATGGCCCGGGGTTTCGACCACCAAGACCGATCTGGCCGCATTCGTGAATTATCAGCTCAAGTCAACAAAACCTTTGGACCTGAAAAAAATCTAAAAATCGGTCGCACTTTTCGTTTATTTGGTCAACATCAGGGAAAAAACCTGGAGTATGTTGAACTCGACGTTGAAAAGCTCTTCAGCTTTGGTCGAGATCGCTCCCGAAGGGAAAGAGGAGATTTCCTCGACTTCTTTCCCCCCTTTCGAGGACCGGTCACTGCAACCCTTGTCATCAATGGTCGAGAAACAAGAAATCAAAAAATGATCTATGGGCGCGACGGGCTCAACACTATTCGCTTTACCCTCTATCGCCCTCATAAGAAAATCGGAGCTGATATTCACAGAGTTCAAATTAAATTTGATAAACCCGTCTTCATCTACGACGCTCATGCTGGAGTCAGTCGAAAGGGTCACCGCCCCTTTATTATTGAAAAGAGAGTGAATAAAGTTATTGATGGACGCGAAAGAATAGCTCTTTCAGAACTTCTTTCGATTGGCTATCGCCTAGCAGAAAAACAAGTTAAAACCGTGACTTTAACAATTCGCAACCACAGCGCCAGAGGAAAGGTTAAGCTTTGCCACTACTCTGAACGTCCGCGCCAATGCCAGGATAAGGTCCATTTGCAGGAGGGAAGAAACGAGGTCACTCTCCAAGGTCACTCTACTCAACTGATGGATCTCGACCTCATCGCCCGCGGTTCTTTTGTCATCAAAAAGATCAAGGTAAAAACGAGAAGAAGACCTCGGCTTTAACTCTTCCAAAAGAGTAGACAATAAATATTTTTTAATTACTCCCAAATCTTAAGGCCCAGTTGAAACTGGGCCTTTTCAATAAAGGAGAGAAAAGTCGAGTGAAAGAACTTTTTAGATTCTCTTAACTTTATTTTGACGCTTAGAAAAGTATTGAGGTTCCTTAGGTTTTCACTCGAAGTATAGAATTTTTCTCTACCACTTTGTCCAGTGTCATCAAAAATTTATCTATCCCAAGCTAAAGGCCCAGGTTATGATTTTGCCTAGAGACATTATCTATAACTTTGGCACTTTCTCAAAAAAGCCTTTTCTCACCTACACACCAAACAGAGAAAAGAGCTTCCGACGAGAAAAACAAAGTTTAACCCAAACATTTGGCCCCAAAACAAAGGCCAAGAATTTTTGGCTAAAGCGGTTTTACTTTTCTGTCTTTTTCTGAAAAATAAAGACCTTAGAAAAAACCGTGGGATGAGAAAGGAGGGAATCTTGGACCCCATACTAGCCCCTAATGAGGACCGTTTTGTCGTTTTTCCCATTGAGTATGAATCTCTTTGGGAAATGTATAAAAAGCATGTAGCCGTCTTTTGGACAGCCGAAGAAATTGACCTCGTCCCCGACCTCACCGACTGGGAAAAGCTCAATCAAAACGAAAAACATTTTATTAAGCATGTACTAGCTTTTTTTGCTGCCAGTGACGGTATCGTCAATGAAAATTTAGCTATGCGCTTTTACAATGAAGTGCAAGTCCCTGAAGCCCGCTGTTTTTACGGCTTCCAAATGGCCATGGAAAACATCCATAGCGAAACTTACAGTCTTTTAATAGATACCTATATCAAGGACCCAGTGGAGAAAGATCAACTCTTTCACGCTGTTCAAAACCTTCCCCATGTAGAAAAAAAGGCGAATTGGGCCATGAAGTGGATCCAATCAAAGAGAAGCTTTGCCGAACGACTTATTGCCTTTGCCGCAGTTGAAGGCCTTTTCTTCTCCGGTTCTTTTTGCGCTATCTTCTGGCTCAAAAAACGTGGACTCATGCCGGGGCTCAGCGCATCCAACGAGTTTATCAGTCGAGATGAAGGTCTCCATTGTGAATTCGCCTGTCTCCTCCACAGCTTACTCAGTCAAAGTGAAAAGGCTGACGACAAAACAATCACTTCAATCTTTACCGAAGCTGTTGAAATCGAAAAAGAATTCATTACAAAAGCACTCCCCGTCGACCTCATTGGAATGAACTCCCAAATGATGTCTCAATATATTGAATACGTAGCCGACTATTGGCTAGAACACTTAATTCACAAAAAACACTACAATACAGAAAATCCCTTTGAATGGATGGAGCTCATCTCACTCGAAGGGAAAACGAACTTCTTTGAAAAAAGAGTTTCAGAGTATCAAAAATCTGGTGTTATGGGAGAGAGATCACAACAAGTCTTCACATTGGATGCGGAGTTTTAGGTATGTATGTCATCACGAGAAGCGGCGAAAAAGAACCTATTAAATTTGATAAAATTACAGAGCGAATTGACCAGCTGAGAAACGGCCTTTCAGAAAATTTTGTCGACCCCACGGCCATTGCCCAAAAAGTTATCGAGGGTATTTACGATGGCATTAGCACCAGAGAGCTCGACCAACTGGCCGCAGAAACGGCAGCCTATCTTGCTACGAAGCATCCAGATTACGCAGTCCTAGCCGGTCGCATTGCCGTCAGCAACCTCCATAAAGAAACCCGTGGCTGTTTCTCTGAAAACATTAAAGCCATGTATAATTTTGTCAATCCAGCGACGGGAGAGCACGCCCCTCTTATTTCAAAAGAACTCTACACAACGGTAGTGGCTAATGCAGAAAAGCTCGACAAAGCCATCATTGACAAAAGAGACTTTAACTACGATTACTTTGGCTTTAAAACCTTAGAACGTTCTTATCTTCTGCGCATGAAAGGCGAAATTGTCGAAAGACCGGGACAAATGCTTATGCGCGTTTCAGTGGGGATTCATCTCAATGACATAGAAGCCGCTATCGAAACTTATCACCTGATGAGTCAAAAGTACTTCACCCATGCCTCCCCCACCCTTTTTAATAGCGGAACAAATAAGCCCCAGCTCTCTAGTTGTTTCCTATTGACAATGAAAGAAGACAGCATCGAAGGCATATACCACACTTTAAAGCAAACGGCCCTCATCTCCCAAAGTGCGGGGGGCATTGGACTTTCTGTTCACAACATTAGGGCCAAAGGCTCCTTTATCAAAGGAACCAACGGAACATCTAATGGAATAGTGCCTATGCTCAAGGTCTTTAACGACACTGCACGCTATGTCGATCAAGGGGGAGGAAAAAGAAAAGGGGCTTTCGCCATCTATCTAGAACCCTGGCATGCCGACGTTTTTGATTTTTTAGAAATGAAAAAAAACACAGGAAAAGACGAACAAAGAGCACGGGATCTCTTCTATGCCCTTTGGCTCCCTGATCTCTTTATGAAGCGAGTGGAAAGCGATGGTATGTGGAGCCTTTTCTGCCCTCACGAATGCCCAGGCTTAGCCGAAACCTATGGTGCAGAATTCGAAAACCTCTACGCTCAATATGAAAATGAAGGCAAATCTAAAAAAGTCGTCAGGGCCCAAGATCTATGGTTTGCCATTCTCGAGAGCCAAATCGAAACAGGCTCTCCCTATATGCTCTACAAAGATGCGATCAATGAGAGGTCCAACCAGAAAAACTTGGGAACAATCAAGTCTTCCAATTTATGCACGGAAATCATGGAGTACACCTCCCCCGATGAAGTGGCTGTATGCAACTTAGCCTCAGTGGCCTTAAACAAATTCGTAAACGAAGACAAGCATAGCTACAATCATAAAAAATTATTTGATGTAGTTTACCGCATGACTTTAAATCTCAATAGAATTATCGACATCAATTACTACCCCGTCCCAGAAGCCAAAAAATCTAATACGCGTCATCGCCCAATAGGCTTAGGCGTCCAAGGACTTGCCGACACATTTTTTGAAATGCGCCTCCCCTTTGAATCAAAACAGGCTTTGGAACTCAATAACGAAATTTTTGAAACAATTTACTTTGCCGCCCTCTCCGCCTCTAAAGATCTCGCCAAGAGAGAAGGCCCTTACGAAACCTATCAAGGCAGCCCGACTAGCCAGGGACAACTTCAATTTGACCTTTGGGGTGTCCAACCTTCTAACAAGCACTGGAACTGGGAAACACTCAAAGCAGAAATTAAAGAGCACGGCTTGCGTAATAGTCTCCTTGTAGCTCCTATGCCGACAGCTTCGACATCTCAAATTCTTGGAAACAATGAATGCTTCGAGCCAATCACTTCCAATATTTATGTTCGCAGAGTTTTAAGTGGGGAGTTCGCCGTCGTTAATAAATATCTAGTTCGTGACCTGATTGAAGTACAGTTATGGAACGATTCCATGAGAAATGAAGTCATTGCCCACAACGGTTCAATTCAATCTATCGAGCGCATTCCGGAAGAAATGAAATCCCTCTATAAAACAGTATGGGAGATCAAACAACGCTCAGTTATCGATATGGCCGCAGGACGAGGGCCTTATATCGATCAAGGGCAAAGCATGAACGTTCACATGCAAGAACCAAATTTTGGAAAACTCTCTTCAATGCATTTTTATGCCTGGAAGGCAGGGTTAAAAACAGGTATGTACTACCTAAGAACCCGTGCAGCAGTTAATGCCGTTCAATTTACCGTCAAAAACGATCAAGAAGTTAAACCAACCAATGAACAAGAACGCACGGCAATGAGCTGTTCTATCGAAAACCCTGACGATTGTGTCATGTGTGGCTCTTAAGATTCTCCTTTTTTTGAAGAGATTCCAATATGCGATAGGGCCGCTCAAAACTTCCTTCTCTATAGTTTTTAGGGAGGGAAGATAAAAATTCTTGCACTCGATAGGAAGTCACTTCTGTTTTCAATAAAAAGCAAGCCAAACGATGGGCCAATATAAAGACAGCCGATAAA
Organism: Bacteriovoracaceae bacterium; assembly: GCA_965206965.1. Classification (GTDB taxonomy): domain Bacteria; phylum Bdellovibrionota; class Bacteriovoracia; order Bacteriovoracales; family Bacteriovoracaceae; genus CBDBLK01. The sequence continues at coordinate 2,551,176 of OZ242254.1, forward strand.
CCAGAAATGCCCCTTCCCTGTAAACCTAGAGGGTAGCCACTTCCGTCTGGGTTTTCATGATGCTCAGATATAATTGTCAACGTATCGCTACTGATTTCATCAAAAGGTCCCAATACATTAACAATCTCTCGAACATGGTCAATGGCCTGTTTCAAACAAATATCTCCCTTTTCCTCAAGTTCCTGCTTACTCAAAGCTTCCCTATCCTGAACATCAGACTCACTCCAAAGTATATTGTGAAAAAAAGCGGCCATGCCCAGTTTATTCATAGTCTCTGGTCCCTTCCAATCGAGACCATTAACAATAGGGGTACATAAAAAAAGGCATAAGATAGCATGGTCTTTAGTGAACTTACCTGTCTTTTCAAGCTGTCCCAAAACGTCGCCTAAAGCCTTTTTTTTGTTAATAATATCAGTTAAAGATTCTATTGTTTTATAGGTTACCTCGAGATGAAAATCGCTCAAGCCAATATTTTTTAAAGCTGCTTCGTTGACATCAAAGCTAATATTAAAAACTTGAACATTTTTATAGATCTCAACAGAAGAGGGAAGAATTTTTTCAAGAACTCGTTTTAAAAAAGAAGAAGCCTCTGTCAAAGGCAAGTAAAATAGTTCAATGCCCTTCTCTCTATAATGAGAAATAAGTTCAATATAATCTCTTCCTTCATTTACAATTTTAATAAATTTTTTATCATTAAGTTTGAAATAAAGGTTATCTAAAGGTGTTTTCAATGATTCTACTATATTAAAGGGAATTGGAATATAAGAGCGTTCAGTTCTCTCCAAACCTAAGATCTCATTAACTATTTCTAATAAATCTGGACCTGAGTGATCTTTTTTTATATAGCGATTCATTGAGTTTTGATTTTTTAAATTTTCAAAACCTGAGCATTGTTCAAAAGTTTTAGTGGTAAAAAGAATAAAAGGGGCATTATTGAGAATTATATTTTTTTGAAAAATTTTGTGTCCAAGTCCATCGCAAAGCTCGTAATCACAGATAACCAGATCAAAACATATGTTATTCATTAAAGAAAGAGCTTTTTGCAAATTATTAACGGCATGAAGATCAAGTTTTGATGCCTGATCCCCAGATAACAAAAGGGATAAAACTTTCATGAGGTCTTCATTGTCATCAACAATAAGAATTTTTTTCATAAAATTAGTTTCGTCTCAAAATTTTGATACGATACATTTGAACAGCTTCCTTTGCTATTAAATCTAAAAAATTATCCGTAACATCTGTGTAACCACATTCATCGGCTTCGGCGACTCTTAAATAATAGCGTAAAACGACGTGACCATCTGGTAAAATATTATCTCGAATTTTTTGCAAGAAATTTTTCTCAGTATCACCAGTAAAATAACTGGGTACATCGGAAAGAGCAACAAAATCAAACTTTTCACCAGCTCCAGAAAGTAAAGATATCATATCTCCCTGCCAAAAATCGATAGAGATATGATCAATGGATTTTTTTACAAGAGAGAAATTGTTTTCTCTAGCTTCAATTGTCTTACCATCAGGATGGGATATTTCGCCAAAAAAGCAAAGGTGAGCAAAAAAACTCTCTCTAACAAGTTGATTCGTAAATAATTTCTCGAAAGCTTTAAAATAGTATTCAAAATGACTTTCAGGCACATTTTTTTTAATAAAATCCCCTTTGTAAAGGAGGGTATTAAAAACACTTTTATTTCCCAAAAGAAAAATGACTGCTTTCCATCGATATAGAGGAAACTCATTGCGGTAATACTGGATCTGATCTTCTAACTTGGTGAATTCAAATATTCTATCAAAGTTGCAACCGAGAATCTTTTGCATGAGAGAAGCTAATATTTTAAATGTTTTTTCCCATTTACCCAAATAGAGAAGACTCACCCAATTCACTTCTAAGAAAACGTTTTCGAAAAATTCTCTTACTTCTATCGAAAGTTCTAGTGAATAGAATAATTCTTTCCTCTGAACTCTATAATCATAAGTACCAAAAGGAGGGAAGCCCCAAAATATAAGAAAATTTTCAAAATCTAAATGCTTATAGGTGGCCAAACGTAAGGCCGACAGATGCAATTGTGGTTTCGAAAAATCGGCTAAAACCAAACGTTTAGATTTCTCATTGAGCAAAGGGAAAGCACGCGATCCACACCCTGCTATCGAAAATAAAGACTCCGGTCCCAGACGCTGAGTTAAGGCGGCATCAAAAGATGTATCTTCATTTCCTAGTGTATAATTAAGCTCTTTAAAATATTTTTTAACCATTTCTATTACCTTTTAATTATTTTATCCAAAATTTTTCATTGCAAAATCAAACATAGTGTCCTTATATCCTGAATATAAATTTCTTTCCAAACAAGAAAAGTCTTGCTTTAAGTTTTTTTCATCAAATTGAACATTTCCGTACATATAAGCCAAAAGCTGCTTAGGAAGTCCTATTTTTTTAACTAAAATAGAGTTGAGTGGAGACTTCGGCAAAGCAAGAGGATAAGCGGCAAAACCAAAAGCTTGAAAAGTATCCATAATTAAATCACGAAGAGTAGGACATTTCTGGCTTAAGATATGATAAGTTCGAGTTTTAAATTGCTTATTTTTAGAAAATACTCCCTTTAGAACAACACTTGCCGCATCATCGACAGGAATTATTGGAAAAATGCTCTTAGGATCAAAAGGAAGAGGTATAATTTTTAACTTTTTTAAAAAAGAAATTTTTTTAGACCATTGACCTAAAGCTTGGAAAAAATAATAAGGCCCATCAACTCTAGATATTTCACCATTTTTAGAGTTACCTACGAGAATACCCAAGCGATAAATTCTTTTGCAAATATCACCTGATGTCCAAGAGCGAACCAATTTTTCAGCATCAAACTTTGTCTTAGCATAGTGATTAGAAAAAGATTGACCAATATCCAAATCGTCTTCTAAAAAAACTCCACTAAAATTGCCAGAAACAGCAATTGTTGAAATATAATGAAAAGACTTTAAATTCTCACATTGTTGAGCAAAATATAAAACGTTTTGAGTGCCTTCCACATTGTACATAAAACAATCAGAATAAGACCCCTCAAGGTCATAATAGGCTGCCGCATGGATAATCGTATCGACATCTCTAATAAGCTCACTCTTTTTATCGATTCCATTAATGAGATTGGGATCTGATATATCGCCAACAATTATTTTTATACGAGAAAAGTTTTGATATTTTCTTTGTAGTTTTTCAAAATTTTTAGAACGAACAAGCAAATAGAGTTCATCACTTTTTTCACTTAATAAATCTACTAAATAATTACCCAAGAAACCTGTACCACCGGTCAACAGTACTTTCATCAACTCACTCTTTTAGTTTTAAACCCAATAAGGAAATCAATTTAAACAATAAAGTCTTTACCCATACTAATTTAATTCACCAAATCGGCGGGACTATTCTCTGAACACTTTGAGTAAACCTTTAAGGCCTTTGGTTCAATAGTAATATCCCAATTATTTTGATTCTCAGAAAAGATTTCTCCATCACCAAAAAACTTCACTTTTTTAGAGGGATTAAGATTCTTCACTTTAAGACGTTTCGTCTCAAAGCTCATGAAATGAGGATCGTCTTTAGGGATAAATCCTCGACGAACCCTCAAAACACAACGAATAAGCATCCTTTTGCTAGGGTGAGTTAAAATCACTACATTAAATTTTCCATCTTGGTTATTTGTCTCTGGTGCCACATGGAAAGTTCCAGCTAGCGTAGGTTGATTGTTAACCAGTAAGGCCACACAATTTACCTGACCAGAGAACTCCTCACACTCTAAATGCAAACTATCATAATCAAAACTCATTCCCAAAAGTTCAATGCCTGCGATAAGGGTGTATATATTTTTACCCGTTAATTTCATCACTTTTTTAAAAATAGGAAACTTACGACGAATCTCGTTTACCTTTTCAGCAACAGTTCCAGCAAATCCCACACCACCATTTGTGGCCATATAACGATCATTTATCTTAATAAGGTCAATTTTTTTGAATTCTCCAGAACGGATATATTGAATCACTTTTTTAAAACTCTTTTCAGTTCCCAACTCATAAGCCAAATCATTTGCCGTACCACCAGGAATAACCAATAAACCAATATCTTGCTTGACTAAACTTTGAATTAAAGTATTGACTGTTCCATCTCCTCCTACAGAAACAATAGCATCCACTCCCGACTCGATATCCTCTTGGAGCTGCAGGTAAAGGGTCTCTAAAGAAGACGGTGTACGAAAGCGAAGCTGACTTTGAAAAAGACTCTGCGCAATTCTCTTTTCCCAGTATTTCAAAGAAGTATTCGAAGCCTTCTGGTTAAGATATACGCTTATTGTTTGCATAAAAGACATTATATCCCTATGGCTTCAAATGCTTAACCTAGTATGTAAAAAAGAAAAAGACTATAGTTTTTTTAAACAAAATGACTCTCCAATAGACATCCCTCAACAAATACTGATAAACCTGCCTCCGAATCTAATTCCACCTAAACGAGCCAGGAAAAAAAAATGGACTCTAAACCCAAAAATAACCTCAAAGTGCTTTTGGTTACCAGTCAAATAACCTACATGCCCGATAATTACCTCCCTCTTTTTAAAGAATTGCTCAATACTGGCCTTCGTCCTTCAGGGCTTATCTTACTCAAAAACCTAGATAGAAAAACAATGAAATCAATCTTGGGTCTTTTTTTTTGGGGAGCTTATAATGTGGGAAAAACATTACTAAGAAATATTAGAGAACTTCCTCAAAAAAAAAGGGAAAAGCTGTTTCAGTCCTATCATATCCCCGTTTTAAAATGGAAGACAATGAATGACCCCAAGGTCATCGAATGGGTTCGGGAACAAAATATTGATATTATTCTCAACCTGAGAACGAGGTGTATCTATAAAAACCCTATCCTTACAGTGCCTAAAATAGCTTGCCTCAACGTTCACCATGGACTGCTCCCTAAGTACAGAGGGACGCTATGCGACCTTTACGCTCTTAGCGAAAGCAGACCGGCGGGGTTCACTATTCATCAGATGAATCAAAAAATCGATGCTGGAAAAATACTAAGAATCAAAGAAGTTAACAGTGGAAAAGAAAAAAATTATCTCAACTATTTAAGCCAAACGGTCGATGCCGAAGCCCAAGAAATAATGGATCTCCTAAAAGATATTGACCAATTGGGGAGTCTCCCCAAGGGTATCCCAAACAAATCAGAAAAAAAGGTGTTTACACGCAACCCAACACGCCAACAAGTCAAACAATTTATAAGCCAAGGAATGATTTTGTGAACAATCATATCATAATATCCCATCATGGTTCCCCCGGCTCTCCCAGGGATTTCGACCAACTCAAAGAGCATTTATCTTCTCTTTCCTCATTACAGTTACTTTGTCTCAATCGCTACGGCGATACTGATCAACATTTATTTAGAGAAAAAAATAATTCCATAGTCCAAATGGGCTATAGTTTTGGAGCTGTTCAAGCCCTTAAGGATGCCGCTCAAAACCCCAAAATAACGAGAGCACTCATCCTGATCGCCCCTTACCTTTACCCCAACAAAACCCCGGGAGCCCTAACTAAATTGATCCTCCACACACCCCTGATGGGAAAAAAAATCCTCGCCTCAAAAGCAAAAATGGCCATCGATGAAATGCTCATAACATCTTCACACCCTCACCAAGTCCCAAGTTTTTACCGAGAGCAAGCACCTTACTTTATGCGTACAAATATCCTCAAGGCTTCAGTCTTGGAGAAAAATATCGATAAAAACAATATTGAAAAATGGCTAGCAAAGTGTCAAAGTCACAATATCCCCCTTTATCTCATCTATGGGGACAGTGACAAAAGCAGTGCAAGTCAATTTGAAAAACTCAAAGCTTCAAGTAAAATGAAAAAAGAATTCCCTTTGCCCAAGGCAGGACATGCCCTTCCCTACACACACCCTAAAGAAGTGGCCTTAAAAATCTCTCAAATATTAGACGACCTCACGAGCACCACTCAACAAGGATAAAAATATGACCCTCAATAAACGTCCCCAACCGAGCCCAGAGCGCCCCTTTGGTTATTACTCCGATCGGAATAGGCTCAATAATGTTTCCTCCTTTCTCTCAAAGCATGTTAATGAAATTCCCGATAAAGAGATATTGAGCTGGATCGATCCTTCAAAGCTTCAATCTTGGAGTTTTCATTTAAACGATGAACTCCCTCACGAAAGTGTCACCGTTCGTCAACTCGATGCCCTCGTTGGAAAAATTGGTGCCGGACTTAAAAAGCTAGGCGTGCAGTCAGGTGATCGCGTTATCGTCTTTATTCCCATGTCTCTTCCCATGTACGCCGCCATGTTTGCACTCCAAAAGATAGGAGCGATTGCAGTATTCCTAGACTCCTGGGCCAGGCGGGATCAAATGGGGATTGCCGCTGAAGTTGTCAATGCCAACGCTATACTATCAGTAGAAAAAGCTTTCCAATACCTCTCGAGCGTTCCCGAAATCGCTAAGATACCCAACAAAATTGTGGTTGGTCCAGCATCGGGAGACTATACCGCAAGGCTTGAAGAGCTTATGCAAACAGAGGATTACACTCCAGCAAAGGCCGTAGAACAAGAGCATACCGCCCTTATTACCTTTACAACGGGTTCAAGTGGAACACCCAAAGGCGCCGATCGAACACACCGCTTCTTAGCCGCCCAACATTACGCTTTAAATCGACATATTCCCTACCAAGCGCAAGATGCCGACCTTCCTACCTTTCCTATTTTCTCCTTAAATAATCTCGCTGCTGGTGTCAAAACTGTTATTCCGGCCATCGATGTTGGCGTCCCCAGTGACAAGGATGCCCTTATTCTCTTAGCTCAAATGAAAGCAACAGGGACCAACTGCACGACTTTGTCCCCCAGTCTTCTTCGCGCCATGTACAATTTTTGCTTAAAAGAAAAGCATCAATTACCTTTCCTGAAAAGGATCGTGACAGGAGGAGCTCCCGTCAGTCGTGACGACCTTGTTAAAACTCAAGAAATCGCCCCTAATGCAGAGATTCTAGTTCTCTATGGATCAACAGAAGTTGAACCAATGGCCCATATTGAAGCTAAAGATATGATTTCAAGAAAAGAAAATGAAGACCCTAATTGGGTTGAAGAAGGTGTCAATGTAGGGCGCTTTGATAAAGGCCTAGATGTGCGTTATCTCAAAATAAAAAAGGATCCTATTTATATCAAGAGTAAATCCGATTGGAATGAGCTTTTGGTTCAAGAGGGTGAAGTCGGTGAGATTATTGTTAGTGGTGAGCACGTTTGTGAAAACTATTTTAATAATGAAGAAGCTTTTTACCGAGCTAAAATTCGGGATGAAAATGGAGTTGTATGGCATCGAACAGGCGATCTCGGAAGAGTTGATAAGACAGGGGATCTTTGGTTAGTCGGAAGAGTTCATAATGCTATCAATCGAGATGGTCGATACCAATACCCTGTACGAGCCGAAATTATTCTCAAGAAACTAAACTTCGTTGATAAACCGGCTTTTCTCGGCATTCCCGATCCCAAATTAGGAGAAAAAACAGTGGCTGTATACACGAGCCAAACCACCCCTCAACGAGAGCAACTTGCCCAGTGGGAAAGTGAAATTAGAAGGATCATGGATAAAAATGGAGTCCTAGTGGATAAAATTATCTACACCGAGGACATCCCCATGGATCCTAGACATCATAGCAAAGTGGAATACGCTGTCCTTAGGCAACAATTAAAAGACAAAGGGTTAGTGTGAAACCATCGAAAGGGAAAGAAGATTACCAAGAGATTCGAAGGGAGCAACTCTCTCGCTGGATGAATTTTATCAACGAAAGATTTGAGCCCATCAGCCATTTCTTTATGATACTGATCTTCTTTGCCGCTCATTATATGATGGCCAAAGCGATGGGAGAGGTCACATTAAGGCCTGTCCAAGTGCTCTGGCTCTCTTTAGGAACAGGATGTTTTTTTCTCAAGCTGAGATTTTACGATGAGATCAAGGATTACGAAGTCGATTTGGAAAAAAATCCAACACGTCCTCTTCCTCGTGGTTTGCTAAACCACTTTGACCTTAAAAAAGGAATTGAAAATTGCATTATCTTAGAAATTATATTCTTTGCAACATGTGGTCTTAATAGTTTAATCGCCATCCTCTTCTCTATTGGCTATAGCCTACTTATGTATAAAGAGTTCTTTATCGCTTCTTCTATCCGCCCTCACCTCACCACCTATGCTACAAGTCATACAGTCGTCACTCTTTTTCTCTCTCTGAGCATATTTAGTGCTCTCAATAATCATTACCCCTGGAGTCAAAACCTTGATTTCTTTCTATTTAGTTTTATGAGTTGGTTTTTATTCAATATATTTGAACTCGGTAGAAAAACTTATCAACCAGATGAAGAACAAAAAGAAGTTCCCACATATTCAAATGTCTGGGGAAAATGGGGGGCTTTTTCTTTAGTACTCATCCACGCCATAGCAGTGACCATACTCTCGCTGCAGCTATCGACAATTGAGTACTCCTTTATGTTATACGCCCAAACAGGTTGTTTAAGCCTTTTATTTCTCGTTGGAACCCTCTACCTCTTAACACGAACCCCTAAAACAGGAATTCTATACAGAAATTTTAGCTCAATTTATATTGTGCTCATTTATGCTGGGTTCCTCATTAACTACACTCTCATTCAATAAGGTTATAGTGATGCTCTTTATTACACCGTCCTCCACCAAACATTTTGCCAAACGAGAAGCGGGGGGGAAAGCTTTTAATCTTTTTCTCATGTCACAAGCAGACATGCCTGTCCCTCAATGGCTGGCCTTAGGATCAGAAGTCTTTGAGAACTTTCTTAAAGAAACCACAGCAGGGGAATCTATACGGATTCTTCAAGAAAAAAAATCACTTGGAGCCTTACAAATTTCTCAAGATATACGCAATATTATTATCGAGCAAAAACTACCTCAATCCATTAAAGAAACTATTGAGAAAGCCTATCATCAACTCGATAAAACCACGATTGCTGTCCGTAGTTCAGCTATCGATGAAGACTCTGCTCAACACTCTTTTGCCGGACAACTCAGCACATATCTCTATATCAGAACACTTGAGGCCTGCACACTGGCCGTTAAAGAGTGTTGGGCAAGTGCTTATAGTGAAAGAAGTTTAGTATACAGAAAAGAGAACAACCTTGATCTGACTGATATAAAAGTCGCCGTTATTTTCCAAGATATGATTTTATCTGAAAAATCAGGAGTTATTTTCACTAGCGATCCTATTAACCAAGATCCCAATCGACTGATTATCAACTCTGTCTACGGCGCAGGAGAAGGGCTAGTATCAGGACTTCTCGAAGGAGACACCACCATCTTAAATAAGCAAACGGGAGAACAAATATCAGAAGAAGTTGCAGAAAAGACAACACAACTTATCCAAGACAATGAGAAAGAAACGGTTAAAGAAGTTACAGTCCCTCAAGAGTTAATTAACAAACCTTGTCTGAGCGATCAAGAGAAAAAGCAACTCTTTCAATTAGCCAAAAAAGTTGAAGATTATTACCAATTTCCCCAAGATATCGAATGGACCTTTAGGGCAGGAAAACTCTATCTCCTTCAAACCCGTCCTATTACCACAGAAATACAAGCGGACAAGGGAACTCTTAATCTTTGGGACAATTCTAATATCGTGGAATCCTATGGCGGTATTACTATGCCTCTAACTTTTGGATTTGCTCGCTATGTCTACCATCAAGTCTATGTTCAATTTTGCGAAATCTTACTTGTTCCTCAAAAACGCATCAGAGAAATGGATTATTTTCTTAAAAACATGCTTGGGCTTTTTTATGGAAGAGTTTATTATAACCTACTTAATTGGTATAAATTAACCAACATCCTTCCTGGTTATAAATTCAATCGAAAATTTATGGAAACAATGATGGGAACCAATGAGAGCCTTGCCGATGAAATAGCCGAGCGTATTAGACCTCCCGCTTATCAAAATACATTTGGAGCGAGGATCAAAAAAATTATAACGGGATTTAAGTTTTTTTATTTTCATCTCAATATTCAAAACATTGTTGATCACTTTCTAAGCTATTTTCATACAGTTTACGATAGATACCGCCAAATGAATTACGATCAAATGACCTCTGATCAAATTTATGAAAAGTACCTCGAGTTAGAAAGAGAACTCTTGTGGCACTGGCATGCTCCTATTATCAATGATTTTCTCTGTATGATTCACTTTGGAATATTTAAAAAACTCACTGAAAAATGGCTCAATCAGCTAGGAGACAACTTTCACAATGACTTGTTAGCAGGAAATGGAAACCTTGAATCAGCAGAACCAACCAAAACCTTAATACGGCTTGCAGGAGAAATTGCTAACAATCCACATCTCAAAAGACTTATCAAAGAGACGAACAATCACCATTGTCTAGAAGCCCTCAAGCAATCAGAACATCAAAAATTCTACAAAAAAATTGAAAAATATATCGATAAATTTGGTTTTCGTTGTATGAGCGAGATGAAACTCGAACAAAAAGATCTCCATCAAGATCCTTCTCTTTTATTTATATTTTTCAAAAATCTCATTAATGCCGGCCAAACCGATATCACAATTTACGAAGAACGAGAAAAAGCTATTCGTGAAAAAGCAGAAAATCTTCTCAATTCAAACCTTAGGGGCTTTAAAAAAATCATTTACAAGTGGAGTCTCAAACATGCTCGAAAAGCCGTTATGAACCGAGAAAACACTCGATTTTGCCGTACGAGAGTCTACGGAGTTGTTCGTGCGATGTTTTATGCCATGGGAAAAGATTTCGCAGCCAGAAATATAATCGATCAACAAGAAGATATTTTTTACCTCTCTCTCAGTGAATTAAAAGGTTCATTTGAAGGTCATAACACTGTTCAAAATCTTAGAAAAACAATAATAATGAGAAAGCAAGAATACGCTGAATACGAACGAGGAGAAGAACCAAATAGTCGTTTTACCACGAGAGGTCCCGTCTACTGGCAAAACAATCACTTTCCAATAGAAGAAATAAAAGAGGAAGAATTTGAACTTGAAGAAAATCAAATGAAAGGATTGGGTTGTTGTCCAGGTGTTGTAGAAGGTGTGGCCAAAGTCATCTTAAGCTCAGATGATGACATGGAACTCAATGGAGAAATCTTGGTGACCTACAGAACAGATCCCGGTTGGATTCCTCTTTATCCCAGTGCTAGTGGGCTCTTAGTTGAGCGAGGAGGTCTTCTCTCTCACTCTGCTATCGTTGCCCGAGAGATGGGACTCCCGACGGTCGTCAGCCTTAAGGGCCTCACCAAAAGAATTAAAACAGGAGATAAAATTCGTTTTAATGGTGAAACAGGATTAATCGAAATATTAAAAGAAAAAAATTAAATTATCTCACCATAACAGTTTATTTCTCTACAGGATAGGTCTTATTAAATTACTAAAAAGATACATCATATAATCACGACAACTTCTATAACGTAGAGGGCTTCTGCCTCTAGGCACTTTTTTCATAAAAGCCATATCCTTATCAATATAGCTTTGCATTTGCTTAGCAAAGCTTTCATCTTCTATTTCAACGGCCAGTTCTCGATCCCAAACCTCTGAGCGATTGTCAAAATTATTCGTTCCATGCCAAGTTGTTTTTTGGTCAAAAACTCCTGTTTTTGAATGATAGATCTTTTGTGTCTTTTCAGGGTCAGCCTCATAAAGATCAATACCCATTCCTACTAATACTTTCGAGTCAACATCATAGGCTGGAGGAACATAAATCTCGTCAGTAATGGATGTACCATTAGTAAAAACCTGCACCTTAACACCATTATCTATGGCAGTCTCTAGCTTCCCTTTACTATTAGGGTTTAAAATAAGATAAGGCGTTTGAAAAACCACACTTTTCTTCGCATTTTCTAATAACTCTAGAAAACGACCGTGAACAGTATTGCTCCATCCCTTACCCGCTCTATCTGCATGAAAAATGGCTTTTCTTACAGGTTTAGCTTTCCAAGACCAATCACGAATTTTTTTGAATCGATCAAAAAGCTTTGATTTAGTCATTCTTCTTTGAATTTTATCAAGCCTTTCTCTGGCCCGAGCAATCTCTTCCTGTGAAAGTTTTGAATAATTTTCATCAAGCCGCTCAACGAGTAAATCATTCCACATTTCATTGAAATGCTTAAGAAAATCTTTGGCAACAAGACCCTTTATCACAACATCACGTGAGCGAAATGCCTCACCCTTTGCTTTAAAACCGTAATAACTCCCTCCGATATCACGATCTCCAATAAAAAAAGTATTAGAGCTATGAAAGTAGAGGGCCTTATTGTGCATTCTCCTCAATAATCTTTTAGGAGATTTCAAGATCGAACGTTTATCTTCAAATTTATTGAAAAAGCGTACCTCAATACCTTCCTCTTCTAAATGTTTAACCATAGCTCGCGTTAAACGCCTTTCACTTGAAGATTCCAAAGAAGCCCAATAATCAAAAATTAATCTGACATTGACTCCTCTTCTCACCGCTTCTCTCAATTTTGATAAATAAGCAAGTCCAGCGGGATCTTCTCTCACGATAAAATGCATCACCGAAATGGCTTTGCCTTCCTCACTAGCATAAGCATTTCTGGCCTGTATACTTTCAGCGTAGCGATCGAGGACAAAAGCCGTATTTTGCCAAAGAGATTCATCATTCGCTAAACCTCTTACTGAGGAGGATCGATAATCTAAAAAGAAATAGGTTGAAATAGATCCAAAAGCGAATAAAAAGGCAATAAATATTGATATTTTCACTCTCTTCGATCTTTCCATAACTCTAATTCTATTAAAACAGTAGCTCTAAAACGAGCTATTTATTCTCAATAATTTCTGGCCAAGAAAAAGAAAATACCTTTAAAATGGCGCTCTCACACCGAGGGTAAAAATGGAAAAAAACTTTTGGCTTAAAGCGTGGAACGATAATAGAATTGGCTTTCATCGCCAGAGCTATCATCCCAAACTTATAGAGCACTTTCCGAGAGAAGAACTTCCTAAAAAAGCTAATATACTCGTTCCTTTGTGTGGGAAAAGCTTAGATCTTATATGGCTGGCCAATCAAGGCCATCACGTCATAGGTATTGAATTAAGTCCTTTAGCCAGTCAGCAATTTTTTCACGAAAATGGACTCAATTATCAAGAAAAAAGTTCAAAGACAGGGACATCATTTAGGAGTGAAGGAAATTTATCGATTCAAATTTTCAACGAAGACTTCTTTGAATTCAGTTTTAAAAAAATAGAAACCATACATTTTATTTACGATAGGGCCGCCATTATTGCGCTTCCTCCCATCAAACGAAAACTTTACTTTAAAAAGCTAAGTCCTATTATTCAGCAGGGCGCTAAAAAGCTACTTATCTCTCTCGAATACGATCAGAATCAAATTGCTGGCCCTCCCTTTTCTGTTCCAGAAAAAGAAATACAAGACTATTGTCACGAAAAATTTCAAATCACACTTCTCGACCAAGAAATGGTCACAGCAAAGAATCCAAAGTTTTTAGATTGCGGTATGAAAGAACTTTCACAAAAAGTCTACTCCATCCACGTCTAAAAAGCTTCACTCATAACAAACTGGCCAGACAATGGTAAAACGAGACCCTTAAAAGGAAGAGAAGCATCTTCTGGTAACCATTTACTACTTTCTTCTACATCCTTAACGGTAACTCGAGCTTCTGCAATGGCTTGATTAAGACCTAAAGTAAGACTTAACTGGGCGGCCTTGGTTGCACGACCTTTATTGACTATTCCAGAACTTGAAACCTTATCTTTCAGCCACTCCTTAAGATCAACCGTCTTCATAAGAATTTTTTTAATCTGTTTAGGAGTCAAGCCAGGGTTAATACCCTTAACTCTAGCAGCAATATTGGAAACATAAGGTGCTGCTTGCGAAGTACCACTCATTTTTAAATATTGATCCCCAGGGACACTCGAGTCAATACTAACACCGGGAGCTCCTACATCGACCATTTTTTGACCGAAACTCGAAAAAGGCGCAAGAACTCTACGCCGCAAAGTAGCCGCAACGGAAATCGTGTTCGGTGCCTGAATATTAGTCGGACTAGCTGGGTATTCATCATTATTCAGCCCCTCGTTACCTGCAGCAAAAACAAATAATGTATTAGGTGCCGCAGAAACAAAACGCTCTCCCTCACGAATTAAAGTATTTAAAAAAAACTTTGTATGTTTTTCAATCTTCTCAGGGGTTGGATTTCTCGTTAGCTTCCTAACCAAAAGGCCAACGATGGCCTTCGCTTGGGTGTACCCCGTCCCAAATGAGTTATTGGCGACATCGACTTTATGCCCATGAACGTAAGCACCGATTTCTTCTAAAACATTCATTTGTTGCACAGCCAAAAATCGAAGTGCTTGCTTTATTAGAAAGTCACTAATTCCTTTTTCTTGAGCCTCTCTAATGGCTTTTTGCCCAGGAAGCTTCACTTCCGTAGGAATCAACTTCACCGCTAGCAACTTTGCCCGATCGGCATTTTTAATAGCAATACCGCCAACGTGAGTACCGTGAATAAAGTTAGCGCAGATTTGAAGCTGTTTACGAAAATTACGATGCTCTGGATTTTGGATTCGATCCCGCATCCACTCTAAATCTTCATCTGTAGCCCGTCCTTCAAAAAAGTCTGTTTGGATAGTAAAAAAACGCCGAACATCGGGGGTTAGAGAATTCGAGTAAGTGTAGTCGATAACTAAAGAGTTTCCTTCAGCAAAGTTCCACCCATGAATGTCATCCTGATAACCATTTCGATCTTCATCACGATCGTTTTGAGGTATTTCTAACGGATTTACCCAAGCCTTAGGAGCAATCTCTTGGTGGCGCATATCAGTACCTGAATCGATAATGGCCACAACAGAGGCATCAATACGGGGTACTAAAAAGAGAAATAATACAACAAAACACAATGATACTTTCATTTTTTCACTCTCCTTCCTACCCACTATTATCAAAATGAAACTAAAAAGCGTCTAAATTTAAAGTCTGACAATTTCTTTCACTTTTTAGAGATTTACTTAAAATTCCTGCTCCAATAAAAAAAGGGCCCGAAAGCCCTCTCTTTTACAGCTATTTTTTGCGAGCTATTTTCATCAACTCTTCAATATTAGTGATTCGGGTCACGTCCTCCCCTCGACAGCCATCATCAGCACATCGATAAGAAGAAACACACCCACGTGAATCTCGTCTGTAATCCTGCTCTCCACGAACTAAGATCCCTTCAACAACACCAGTATGGGAGTTAAAAACAGCAGAACCAGAGTTTCCACCATAAGTGTCGAGATTTGCGACAAAATAAACAGAATCTTCGTTACTTCTCACATTAGCGCCATCAGCAACTTTCGTCGGCAAACCAGAAGGGTGTCCAATGACCACAAGAGGTGCCTCGTCGCTCACCTTCTCCTCCGTTCTTACAGTCAAGGCATCGCGATCTGTTACCTTGCGATCGAGCCTGATAAGGGCAAAATCATTTTTTGTCCCATTGTCGAGAGTCTGGGAGATCACCTCTTTACAATTGTAGACAGAGCTTGTTTCAACGCGGTATTCAGTTTGACTAAAATTCTTTTTCGCGAAATCAAAAACCCAAGCATAAGAGGAGCAATTGGCGTACTGGCCATTCCAATTTTTCTTCATACAATGCCCTGCAGTCACCAACAAATCCTCACCAACTAAAAAGCCAGAGCAATTGGCTGCGGCAGGCTGGTCACGGAAAGGTTCATCGCTACAAAGGTTTTGACGACGGCCAAGGGTATTAGCAACAATTTTTGTATACACCCCATCCTCATCCTTTTCTAAAGTTGATTTGGAAATCATTGCCGCCGTCGATTTGGCAAGGTCTAAGTACATAGCTTCTTGCACATCGAGGATATCCCGGCGGTGATCATCACCATAAATAACTTTATCGAAGCCAAAGCTAAGAGCCAGAGCATTTAACGCAGTGAAACTTAAAGCCAGAGCAATGAGGGATTTTAATTTCATACTTCTTTATCCTTTTTGGTATTGCCGTTTTATGAGTGCAGAGATTAAACAACTCACTAAAAAAACTGACAACTAACAATATCTAACATTTTCTTGATAGCTTATCAGGACTGCTTGGTTGAAAGTTTTTCTTTTGTTAATTTCTTACTTTTCACAGTAAGAAAATTTCCACTGACGACCATCAGGATCTTGAAGCCAAAAGAAGTGAAAAGGGCCTTTTTTGCTGAGCTGAGTCTTCGCGTTAGCAAGAGAGTCCTGCTCTCCCCCCACCTGGCGGTATTCCATAAATTGAACTTTATGCAGAAGGTCTTCGAGCTCACTAAGTTCGGAGAGCTCAAAATCAACTGTGATATCTCTCTCTTCTGCCTTTTGAAAAAGGTGTTGAGCCGATGCCTTCAAAATATGAAAACGAATCTTTTCTCCCAACAAAACAGGAGCTTCCTCAGGGCCAGAAGGACGAATCTCTAGCTCTAAAAGATGACTTAAAAAGCGAATTAAGCTCTCGGGATTTCGGCTATAAAGAACAATAGAACTAATAGACAGACCCATAAAATCATTATGCCTTAGAAGTCTCTTTTTAGGCACAAAAAAAGCTAGCGACTTGACCCATCCCTAGCTCCCTTCGACAGGAAATGTTCGAGGATCATGAAGGCGAATGAGCACTTTTCCTTTAAGACCTTGTCCTCCCAATGACTTTCTCCATTTGATCAACCATTGAGCGTGAACCTTCTCCGATGCTGTAAGCAGCTGGTTTTGACTCCAATTCTGTGATTCAGGGTAATCTAGTTGAAAACGTTTGCGTAAAAAAGATTTTTTGCTAATACCCAAAAGAAATTTATTAAGCCCTTTTGGCAAATGCTGTTTTAATTGCCTCTCTTCAGCAAAAAAACTGAGAATATCTTCATTCTGAGAAAAAGTTTTAGAAAATCCAAAACCAGGATCCCACCAAATTCTAGGCAAAAAACCAGAGCCCTCAAAACAACGAAAATCCTCCACCCAAGATTCTAGTAACAAACTCACGCCGTCTTTAGATTCATCAAGATATTCCATGTGATGTGAACTCCGTTCACGCACGGAGACCAAATTATGGTTTAAAACATATTCTGCTTCAGGAAAATGTTTTAAAAAATGAAAAACCGAATTATCTCTAACTCCTGAAATATCATTCCAAAGTAGAGCTCCCTGCCAATTTCTTCTTAAAAGTTCATCAAAAAAGAAAAAAACTGTTTCGAAGCGATAACTATCTAAAGAGAGAACAAATAGGTATTTTTTTGAAAGTTTGAGTAATGGATCAATAAATGGAGACAAGCGATCCTTTTCTTCCTGAAGCCCTATTTTCGAATTAAAAGGTGCAGTCGACTCAGCCCCTATATCTAAAACGGGAACTCGCCTTTCGAGAAGCTCTCGACCTCGCTGATAGAACCGACTAGGGTCGTTGTAACTTCCTCCATCAGAAAAGGAATCAGGGGTAACATTCATTACTCCCATTATTTGAAAATCAATTGAATTCAACAAATTCATTTAAACAGGAAGAGGGTCATCTCCAGTATTACCAAAAACTTTTTGAGTTGAGTTTTCACTTTTATCATCTTCATCACAAGCAGTCTCTTTCATCTCACTGCCACCACTTCCATCAGTGTGATCATCAATTAAGGGGACGCCAATCTCTTTTCCCGCCACTAAGTCTTTAACTTGTTGCTTGTCTAAAGTTTCCCAAACAATTAAACCTTCAGCCAATCTATCGAGGGCCTCTCGGTTATCTTTTAGTATTTTCATGGCCTCCTGGTAATTTTCATCGACCAAGCGATGTATTTCGGAATCGATATCCTGACCCGTCTGTTCACTATAACCAGAGTCACTACTGGGGGCAGACCAGGGTGAAGATTTTTCTTTGTGGTAATTCACAGGCCCCAACTTCTGACTCATTCCCCAAGTGCAAACCATGCTTCTCGCCAGCTGTGTTGCTCGCTCAATATCATTGCTGGCACCATTGGTAATCTCACCAAAAACGAGTTCCTCAGCACAGCGTCCTCCCATCAAAAAAGCAATGTAGTTCATCGCTTTTTCAGAGGTCAAATTGAGCCGATCCTCACTGGGAAGAGTTTGAGTCACCCCTAAGGCTCCACCACGCGGCATAATCGAAACTTTATGAATAGGATCTGTTTGGGGAAGGTTTAAACCAACCAAAGTGTGGCCAGCTTCATGAAAAGCCGTGACTCTCTTCTCCTCGTCCGAAATGACCATGGATTTTCTCTCCGGCCCCATGAGCACTTTATCTTTAGCCGCTTCAAAATCTCCCATTTGAAGCTTTTTCTTGTTCAAGCGAGCAGCATTGAGGGCCGCCTCATTAACTAAATTAGCTAAATCAGCGCCAGTAAAACCGGGAGTTCCCTTAGCAATTACTTCCAAGTCAACCGCTCCATCCAAGGGCGTTTTGCGAGCGTGAACCTTAAGAATACCCAGTCGACCTCGAACATCCGGCGAACCTACAGTCACTCGTCTATCAAAACGGCCCGGCCTCAAAAGAGCGGGGTCGAGAACATCAATCCTATTGGTAGCGGCAATAAGAATAACCCCTTCATTTGATTCAAAACCATCCATTTCCACCAAAAGTTGATTAAGCGTCTGCTCCCGCTCATCGTGTCCCCCACCAAGGCCAGCCCCTCGGTGGCGCCCGACAGCATCAATTTCGTCGATAAAAATGATACAAGGGGCATGCTTTTTACCCTGCTCAAAAAGGTCGCGCACACGACTAGCCCCCACACCTACAAACATCTCAACAAAGTCTGAGCCCGAAATGCTAAAAAAGGGAACATCAGCTTCTCCCGCTACGGCCCTCGCCAAAAGAGTTTTCCCCGTCCCGGGGGGTCCAATCAAAATAACCCCTTTTGGTATTTTACCACCCAACTTAGTGTACTTCTTTGGGTCTTTGAGGAAATCAACAATTTCCTTGAGCTCTTCTTTCGCCTCTTGCACCCCACTGACGTCGGAAAAAGTCACCTTTTTCTCATTCGCTGCAAGCATTTTAGCCTTCGACTTGCCAAAGCTCATAGCTTTTCCTCCTCCCGCTTGTATCTGACGTAGGAAAAAATAGAAGAGAAGAATAAGAATGATCATTGGACCCCAATTGATCAGTAAACTAGTAAAAAGCGTTTGCTTTTCTTCATCCTCGTAAATGGGAAGAATGCCGTTCTGCTGAAGGATTTTAAAAGTTTGCTCATTAGTCGGGCCGACTGCCTTAAACTGATCACCTTGTTCATAACCTTCCTTAAAGCGACCCGAGATCTCGTCATCTCCTTTCAAAGTCACTTCTGCGACTCGCTTTTCTTCTACCGCTTTAACAAAAGTAGGGTAATCGATCGCTTTCACCGAGCTTTGGTTTTTATGAGCCACTTGCCAGATGAAAAGCATCATCATAAAAATGACAAGCCACATCATGAATGTTTTATGAGGTTGTTTCATCAATTTTCCTTTGAGGTCTCACCAGACCCTCTCCTTCATTTTTTTAGGTGCAACAACTACCTAAGAGTTCACAATTTTAATCTTAGGCTTCCCAAAAGCCAAGATTGGTAATTTCTCTTAAAAAATTAAATTCTATCAAACCATGGCCAAGGGGACTAAACCAAAACTCTTAGGATTTAAACTTTTGCGATGACACAGAGAGAGGACTTGCCCCATAGGGCGGATCCACAGGTTTTGAGTCCGGCAAGTTTCAAACAACTGAGGAAACAGTGGGTGATTTTGGAGGGATGACTTAAAGAGATGAGAAGCTTGCTCGGGGCTACCAACAATCCAAAATGGTGCAACAAGTTGATTGAGAGATAACTCCCAGTTTCTAGGATTTAATAAACCTTCAGTAATCTGCGAAGCAGAGAAGGTCCTTAAATAGCTAGCGACATCCTGATCCCACTGACGATAAGCTTCAAGCTGGCGAGGAGCCAGCATAAGTAAACTCCCTGGTCCCATAAACACTTGCACTCCCCCAGACATTTGCATAGGCCCAAACCTTCCCTGCTGCTGGGCCCTAATCAATTTTTGTACTTGATTGCGAACCTTTCCACGCTCACTCTGAGAGAGTAAAAAGATAGCCTCCCTAATTTTTTCCTCTTGGCCTCTAAAAGTTCCTCTTCCCTTGGGCTGAAGCAAACACACTCCCCCTAGAGAATCTTGAATCAAACTCGCCTCTGGGTCATATCGAAAAGCTGATAAGCCATGGGTCTTGGCCATTTGGTTAGCCTTCACCACATAATTTTTAAGATAGGAGGGGTAGCGATCCTGAATCTTAGTGACTATTGAATGTCTAATAAAATTTCTTTCAAAAGCTTGGTCACTATTGCTTTCGTCTTCGCAGTAAGGAATACCCAAAACATTAGCGATTTGATAGAGCTGCTTTTTACTCAAGCAATGGAGAGGTCTTTTAAAAACTCCGTTGACAACGGGAATACCAATAGCTCCAGGGTATTCAGACGAACGAAACTGCTGCAATAAATGCCACTCAAAAGAATCGTCGATATTATGACCCAAGTAAAAGTTCTTCGAATTAAATTCCTTTAAGGCCTTACGAAAACATTCATACCTCATTTTGCGGGCCTTAGATTCAAAATTGGCTCTCCTCTCAAGTTTCAAATGAAAAATTTCCAAAGGACAGTTCCAAGAGCGAGCGAGCTTCTTTACAAGTTCTTCTTCACTAGAGCACCCCTCACGAGTACCGTGGTTAATATGTACCCATACAGGAGCCAGGTCTTTTTTCCTTTGAAATAGCTTGGTCAAGGCCCAAGCCAAAACCATCGAATCCACACCACCGCTCACACCAACTAAAGCCCTCTCTCCAGGCTTTGGATAGAGAGAAGCTTCAACCATAAACTGGTCGAGGTGCTCTAAAACATGAGCTTCTAAAAGGTGTGGACTATCTCGATAAGATTTCATAAGTCCTTTTGACAATTACTAGGGCCTTCACTAAGATTCAACCTCATTTTACCCTTATTTGTGGCTTGGTAGCTCAGTTGGTGAGAGCGTCGGATTCATAACCCGAAGGTCGGCAGTTCAAATCTGCCTCAAGCCACCAACGAATTAGATATAAATCCTTGTTTTTAATTAAAGGCTGACTGTTTTTCTATGTGGAACAGTTCGCTTTATGGGAATTGTAGACATATCGTCACCTAAATCATTTATGGACGATAAACACAACGAAAGCCAAGGTTATGGCCCGTAATCGTGGGCAAAACGAGTTCCAAGGACTTAAAGGCTAGAAATAGCCCTCTTAATCTTCAATGCTGAAAAACCTGGGCTCATAGGGTGAGAAGTACTGAAGGACTTGACCATTGTTACATTCCGCAATTACCTCAAAGGGGCAGATCCATCCACCAGTCGCACTACAGGCGAGTCGGCGTTTGATGTTTTTTTTAATAGCTAATTTTTTAGTTTCTTCATAGCTTCCACAAAGGTCTTCGACAGGGATATTATTGATCTCATTTTTTTTGCGCACGATCCAGCGAAAAACCGACCAAGCATTGCGATAGCCTCTATAGTCTATAACACTTATTTCTGCTCCAAGAGCTGGGCGAGTTAACTCTTTAAAAGTTTTATCTGAAACAATCACATGGGTCTCTCTATCTTCTGAGCTAACCCCTCTTTCAACACTCTTTTTTGAAGAAGAGCACGCCGTTAAAACAAGGAAGAGGATCGGCATAACTAGAAAAAACTTTTTCATTTCAACCCCTTGGAAACTCTTGTCAATCAAAAAACTTATCGTTACCTCAAATGAAAACTTAATAGTTTTTGTTAAGCATTCAAAATTGCTTAACTCCGCAAGGTTTTCGAGGCGTGATGGGGATGAGAAAAGGGGTTGGGAGTGTTCGATCCAGTGAACAAAAGCAATCGGTTTCGCCAAATCATTTTAAACAGCAGAAACAATGGCAAATAAAATCTCTATGGGAATTCTTAGAATATACTCCAACCTTGTGATACGCCGACACTCCCAAAAACTCTTGTCAAAAGCGAAAGCCTTTTCATTTTTTTTTAAATTATAAGGGATAACCTCCAACAAGGAAGGGTTATAGCGTTTTGGGTACTGATCTGGATGGAGAATAGAGTGTCTATTCATTTTAGCTTCAGCTTTCCTTCGCTCATAATTCTCTTTATTATAAATTTGTACATATGAATGAATAAGTTTGTTTTTCTTTAGATCAAAAGTTGAAACATCATAATAGATTCCCGATGATCCTGAATATAAATCCTCCTCAATAAAATAAACAAAGTCCTCTCTTACTCTCACGACTGTAGGCTTTCTAAAATCATAATCGGATATTTGATGATTCTTCATTTCAAAAGAAAAAAGCTGTGAAGATATATTACGAGAACCACTGGGGCAATAAATGAAAAAAGTATCCCCAAAAGTTTTTTCTGAATAAAGTAAAAAAATTGAAATTAAAGCACAAAAAGTGGGAAACACCTTAATATTCAGAATCATGCATTCGCCTCTAAGGATCAAGAAATTATCAGTATCAAAATGCTTTCTCCCCTAGTTCCTTATCGCTCTACGCAAAGCACCAAGTGTTTAGAAAACCTACAATAAAGCTTGGCATAACTGTTGCAATTTTTTTAGATGTAGAAAAACAAAAAACAGGAGGAAACTATGCAAAAACAAATTCTTTGGTTAATTCCATTACTTTATCTTTCAATCGGGATGATTGGGAGTGTAAAAAAAGCTGCAGCAAGCCAAGAGCATGAATTACAAGAAATGCTTATCAAAACAGAAAGTGGTGAGACAAGTTCTCCAGAAGCCTTCAATAAGTTTAACCGGTGGTCAAATCGTCGCGGTTTAACCTGTACGGCCCAAGATCGTGGTTGGGAAGAACATTGGGGTGGACATCGCAACTGTAGAGCTTGTCTCAAGCACCATGGTCGATGTATTGAAACATGCAAAGAGAATTACTATATCTGCACGGTAGAAGGTAATAATTATGATAACACATCCCCTCGAACTTTTCATGCACGGGCCCGCCGTCAGTGGAGAGCAGAAGAAAGAGCTATGAACAAGTGCTATCGCTCTTACGGTAGTTGCATACTTAAAGGCTGCGATTCTGAAAGTGAAGTTGTCTCTCGTCGAAAGTGTCGATAATAAAGAAAATTAACGGGGTACAGAGAATTCAGACAAAGCTTTTGAACTCTCTGTACTTTGTTTTGTTTCCTCTACAAGCTCTGTTATCACAAAGCCCTCAATAAAAAACAAACTGAAGTCTTAAGCTAACATTTCGTTAACAATTCGAGGTGCTAACGCCCAAGGAAGAGTAAATCCATTCTTATAGAGCCCTCCCATAGTGTAGACTCCTCTCTTTCCTTCAATTCTTCCCCAAAAAGGCATCCTTCTCCTACCCTTATGTCGAATTCCCGTCAGCACTCTCGCCTTTTCTATGGGGGGAAGTCCTTTCATAAAAAGATGAAATTCATTCCAAAAAAGTTTAAGCTGATCCCTCCTAGGAGCCAGTAAGGTATCTCTCTCTGTACTTCCTCCCAATAATAAAGCCTTCTCTCTCGATCGATAAATAAGATTGTGACCTCCCAACGACAAAACAAAAGATGGAACTCTCCAATCAACCTTTTCCCAGTAAAAATAATGACCGGGTGTGGATTTTCCCGGAAACTTAGGAAGGTCGGGAGTTTGACACAATAGGCCATAAGCTCCTGTACCTAAAAAAAGGCGATGCCCTTGCCAACAATCCCCCGCATGCGTTTCAATCGTGACCATCTTCTGGCCTTCGTAGAGAGATGTCATTAAAGCCTCTCCTTCTCTCAAATTTAATTTTGAGGCAATTTTCTTTTTCCAAGCGCTAAAAAACTCTCGAGGATAAATCAGATAGCCTTTCTCACGATATCCCTGAAGATCAAGCTCTTGACCCAACAAGAAATTTTTCCTAGGAAAATCATCCAAATCCCTCAAATAAGAAAAGCGCCTTAAAAGCCCTTGCTTTCTTTCAGCATAGAGAGAAGAATTCTTAGCACCTGCCAAGTAAAAATTATTCGAACAATCAATTCCCTCTAAACCCTTGGAAAACTGCCAACGCGAAAAATTTTCAAAACCTTCTAAAAGCAGATCACCGAGTGGGGAAATCCCTTTTTGAAGACCATTTTTGGCCACAATAGCGGTAGAAGATAAACCACAGGCCGGAGCTTGCACCGGTGCAGATAACCAAAGGATAGAGCCTGAAAACTTTAAATCGGCAAGCTGATCTAAAATAGTGTACCCGGCAGGACCTGCACCCACCACAATAAGGTCAAATGACATAATACCTAACTAAAAAATTACTTAAGCTCACTTGGCAGCCTTTTCAAGAATCGCTAAGCTAAGCTCTCTACAAATTAATATACAGGAGAGCAAGGTTGATGTCACAAACCATCAGTCCCCAAGCTCAAGTAATTCACCCCAACGCCAGTGCCTATACATCACAAGAAACCCATATACCCTTAGCAAAGGTTTCCGCGACACTCGAGCTTCTTATTCAAGAAGAATGCACCGTTCCCTTTATAACTCGTTACCGCAAAGAAAAAACGGGTGGACTCAATGAAGAACAAATTAGAGAAATACAGGGTATTTACGAAAAATTTATCGAGCGAGAAAAAAGGCGCGAATACATACTAGAAACTATCAATAAAAGAGAAATGTTAACTCCTGAGTTAGAAAAGAAAATAAAAACAGCTACAACAATAAATCAATTAGAAGATCTCTATGCTCCATACAAAGTAAAAAGAAAAACGAAAGGGCAAAAAGCTAAAGAGGCAGGTCTCAACCTATTAGCTGAATCTATTTTAAAAGGTGAAAAAAAATTAGAACAGCTTAAGAGGCAAACCGATCACTGGCACAATCCTGAAAAAGGCATAAAATCTTGGGAAGACGCTCTCTCTGGAGCCTCTTTTATCATCATTGAGCACTTTGCCCACGATATCGAGATTAAAGAACAACTTAGACAAAATTACTGGCGAGAAGCTCAATTAGTAAGCTCTAAAAGAAAAAACGCTGAAGAAATTAAAGATTCCCATAAATATAAAGACTATTTTAATTTTACCCAGTCACTTCAAGAGCTTAAAAGAGCAAAAGCAGGGCATCGTTTTTTAGCTATGCGCAGAGGAATGACCCAAAAAGTGCTCAAAGTCGAAATTAAGTACGAAGAATCCGTGGCCATAAAACTAATTCAAAAAAAACATTTTCCTAAAAACACTCACCCTTTCTTTGAATTACTCTATGAGTGCGCGAAAAAGGCCATAACAACTTCTATTCACCCCAGCCTAGATCTAGAAATCAAAACCGAGCTAAAAAAAATAAGCGACGAGTCGGCCATTCATGTTTTCAACGTCAACTTAAAAAACCTCCTCCTTCAACCCTATCTCGGCAGCCAAGCAGTTCTGGCCCTCGATCCTGGAATACGAACAGGCTGCAAAACAGTAGTCGTCGATAAAACAGGTAAATTCTTATTTGATACTGTTATATACCCACACCCCCCTCAGAATGATACCAAAGGATCAATAGAAACGCTTAGTCGGCTCATTGACCACTTTCAAATAGAGTATATAGCAATTGGCAATGGAACTTTTGGTCGAGAGACTTTGCAGTTTGTCGAAAACAATATTGCGATGATTAAGGAAAATAAAACCAAGGTCGTTTTAGTTAACGAATCGGGTGCTTCAATTTATTCAACTAGTGAAGTGGCCAAACAGGAATTTCCAGATAAAGATGCCACTATTAGAGGCGCCATTTCTATCGCCAGACGCTTTCAAGATCCTCTTGCTGAACTTGTCAAAATCGACCCCAAATCAATAGGGGTTGGTCAATACCAACACGATCTCAACCAATCCAAACTAAAAAAGAGTCTCTCTGGAGTGGTGGAGGATTGCGTTAACTACGTCGGCGTTGACATCAATACAGCTTCACCTCACCTTCTCAGTTATATTTCGGGAATCGGTCCCAACCTTGCTCACAATATTGTTAAAATGCGAGAGAAACAAGGAGGCTTTAAACACCGCCAAGAGTTTCTAAAAATTCCTCGGTTTAACCAAAAAGTTTTTATTCAAGCAGCGGGGTTTCTCAAAGTATACCAAGGAGAAAATCCTCTCGATCGAACTTTTATTCATCCCGAGCGATACGATGTACTCTCCACTTGGGTCAAAAATCAAGGTCTAGAGCTTAAAACTCTAGTTGAAAACGAAGAAGTCATTTCAAACCTTGAAGAGGATAAAACATTTAAAGATGAAGTCGGCTCCTTTACCCATATTGATATCATCAACTCACTGAGAGCACCGGGACAAGACCCTCGCCAAGAATTCAAAACTACTGAGTTTAGAAAAGATATCAAAACTATAGAAGACCTCAAAACCGGCCAATTATATCCCGGTATCGTCACCAATATCACCAATTTTGGAGCATTCATTGATATCGGCATTAAAGAAAATGGGCTTATTCATATTAGTGAAATGGCCAATAGGTTTGTAGAAAATCCATTAGAACTCCTTAAAATAGGGCAAGAAGTTAAAGCCAAAGTCATCGGCGTCGACAGAGATCGAGGTCGAATCTCCTTAAGCTTAAAAACAGAGAAGTCCGAAAAGACCTTAAAAGCATCCAATAATAAAAAAAAGTCACCTCCAAAAAATAGAAAAAAAACTCACAACCCTTCTCATTCTTCTTTTCAAAACAAGGCTTTCGCCTCTCTCAAAAACTTTAAAATCAAATGACTGCTTAAAAAACCTTATTTAGCAAGTAAGCAACCATTTAATTTTAAATCTATTTCATAGTCATCATTCAAACAGGAATAAAAGAGATAGGTTTGCTGTCCATAGCCTCTCTCCCTTTTGACAACAATATTTTCATTCTGATCAACCTCACAAGGGTTATTTCTCGTACATCTTCTCCCAGACTCATTTTTCGTATTATTGACACCTATCACAGTCCTAGAACCCTTCCTAATAATGGGAGAACCACTAGTCCCTCCAATGATTTCACAGCCCTGATCACTATAGCGAATAGAATCCTTAAAAATCCATTTAGCTTCGAGAAGTTTGTAAATAAAAGCATCAATATAGCAGGAATAGCCTCTCTCCCAATAACCAGAAATAATTTCAATTTCAGTTTCGAGATAAGGTCTAAAATCACTTAATTCAAAAGGAGAAATCCCTATAGAGTCGAGATCATCGTAAGTTTCACTCAATTGATATAGGGCCGCATCAGTTCCAGTCATAGTAGCATAAACAATTTTTTCGGCTCGAATGCGGTGGAAACGTTTCCTTTTATCTGCAACTTTCATCCTTCTTCGGCTGCGCTTATTCTCAACGACTTCACCAAATCTAAGGAAGCGTCCTTCAATACAATGCCCGTTTGTCAAAACAAAAGCCTTTGAACTCAGAGGCTGCCCCTTAAATATGACGATAGCCCCACTGCAATTAGACAACTTTACAATACCTTCAAAATTATAAGACTGAGACAGTGGATCAAAGGGAAGAAGAATACCCGGCTCAAGAGCATTAAAAGGCGCTTCAGGAAAAGCATGGCCTTTGAGGCAAAACAAACCTAAGAAAAGCAAGATGGCCAATTTCATAAATTTTCTCTCCTTGAAAATTTAAAGAACTTAATAATGTTGTACTAGTCTCTCCTATTTAAAACATAATAACAAGATTAGGCGTTGGCAGAGCGGACTTGCTCTAGATAGTCTGTGTCCTTTTTAAAGAGATTGAGGGTAAGCTTCCCAAATAAGGTACTCATCACATAAGGCACCAAAAAGGAGATTAATAACCCTCCAGACTCTATGTGAACTGGAATTTTTCTATCTACAAATACATCGGGCATAATTTCTGTTCCGTACTGATCGAGAAACCAAAGAAACAAAAGGGCTGCCCCTATCCCTGAAAAAATACTGACAATACCAACTACTTGCAAAAATAAATCAGCTGATTTGCCTAGGGCCTTTTCACTACAACCGAGAATCCAAAAACTCGCCAAGTCCGTTTTTATCTTATCGAGAAAAATCATCAAACCGCTCGTTATACACAAACCAACAAGTAGGGTCATACCAATAAATAAAAAAATCATCACGGTGCTTTCTAGTTTCAATGCCCAAACTAGCGTTTTATTCATTTCTTCCCAAGTTATAATACGATACTTGCCCTCATAGTCTCTATCCAGCACATCCTTGAGAGCATCCAATTTAAAAGCCTCATAAAGGCGAATTTTGTTAAGAGATCGAGCTCTTATCAAATTTTGCATCTTTTTCAATTCAACCCATACATGATATTGATCTATTTCAGGGACATCGGTGCTAGTCAAAAAGTCGACATAAAGACTTACAGTTCTAGGAATATCACCAAGAAAACTGTTCACATGAGCAGGACTTATCATTTTTAAAAGCTCACCAGTCTCTACCCCAAGTTTAATAGATAAATCTCTTGGAAGTACTAGCTCACTAAAATCACGTCCTTCCAAAAAATTAGGTACATATCCTTTTGGGTCGATAGCGTGAACGATAACAGGAGCTAAATATTGCCCAGACTTCAAAAGAACTTCAGCTTCGTATTCAGGCGTAACCCTAAATCCACTTTTTTGTAAAAGCTTAACTATTTCAAAAACACCAACTTCATCATCAAAATGAGGTATGATAACACCATGCCCACTGACTGCCTTAGAGCGCCCAATCAATTTGTGTTGAAGCCCACCCATCGTACTTTGTAAAACGAGGAGGGCAAAACTCGAAATAAAAAGACCAAGTACGGCCAAAAACAAAAGTTTCTGACGAGTCTTGGCCCTAAAAATATAAATCGTAAAATACTTTAAAAAAGCTGGAAACAAATGGCTCAAGCCTCAATATCGTAAAATTTCTTCTTTTGATCCACTAATTCTTTCAAATAATGACTGGCTTGATAACGATCGCCATCAATAGTCTTAGCTAATCGATCAAGAGCTTCTAAAATCTTATCTAGTCCTTCACTATCAGCATACCTTAAAAGACCTCCGCGGAAAGGTGGAAAGCCTATGCCAAAAATTAACCCTAAATCTACATCGAGAGGGCCCTCAACTAACTTTTCTTGTAAAATAATAGAAGCTTCATTAATCATGGGCAGAAAGACTCTCATCTGAATTTCAGTCTCATCCATTTCTTTCTTCCTATTAGGAAGAAAAGCAAGTCCTTCCCTATTAACCCCGACCTCTTTTCCCATTTCGTCATAAAGATAGAAACCAGAACTCGATTTTTTGCCCAATAGACCTTTCTCAACCATCAGAGAAGATACTTGAGTAAATTTAGCACGATTACCTAACCCTTCATGCATAATTTTAGCAACTTTGACGGCCACATCGATACCAACCTCATCCAAAAGGCGGCAAGGTCCCATTGGCATTCCAAAATTAAGGCAAGCCTCATCTAAATCCTTAATCGAAACACCTTCCTCGAGAAGAAATCCTGCTTCATTCAGATAAGGCATCAAAATTCTATTAACCAAAAACCCCGGTCCATCCTTAACAATAACAGGAGTTTTTTTAACCTTAAGGACCCAGTGATAAAGGGCCTCTATAGTTTCGGGAGTTATCTTCGAATGAGTAATAATTTCGACAAGAGGCATCCTATGAACAGGGTTAAAAAAGTGAAGACCTGCAAAACGCTCCGGTTTCTTTAAAGCTTCACTCATTTCCTCAACACTAAGAGAAGATGTATTCGAAGTTATAATGGCATCATCACGCATATAATTTTCAGTTTCCGAAAAAACTTTCTTTTTTATCCCCATGTCTTCAACAATCGCTTCGATAAGAAGATCTGCTTTTTGAAAACCATTATAATCTCGACTAGGGGTGATAGTGCGCATCTTTCTCTCTAAATCGGTAGGGCTCATTTTTTTACGTTTGACCGCTCCTCGAAAGTTAGATTGAGCCTGCTTTAATCCCAACTCAAGAGCCTCAACATTTAAATCTTTCATAATGGGAAACATATCATTATCAGCCATCAACCAAGCAATACCTCCCCCCATCGTCCCTGCGCCAAGACAAGCCCCCCTATTAAGTTGAGGGCCTTTACCTTGTCCCTTTGGACCAGTATATTTTTTTACTTTCTCCGTCATAAAGAAAATATGTTGGAGGTTCTTGGATTGTTCACTTACACAGAGTTCACCAAAGGCTTGAGCTTCAGAGGCAAGGTAACTAGTCCTCCCTTTCATACTACCAGCTTCCATAGTATCCAAAATTTTTAAAGGAGCTTGGTAAAACCCTTTCGTTTTTTTGAGGACCCCCTCTCTGGCCTTCTGAAAAATAACCTTTCGACTAAAAAAATTATCGATCATCAAATCACTCAAAGACCCCTTCAAGCCAACTTTCTTTTTTGAGGAGCCTGTTAGATAACGCTCGGCCATCGCGACCAGGCGCTCTTTCGGATAGACAGCATAAGCCAAACCTATTTTTTTAGCTTTACGAGAGCGAATACTTTTACCCGTTAAAATAAGATCTAATGCGCTTGGAAGACCAACTTTTTTAGGCATACGATAAGTACCACCGAATCCCGGGATCAAACCCAACTTAACTTCAGGCAACCCTATTACTGTGCACTGATCATTCGATACGAAAATTTCTTTACAAGCCAAGGAAAACTCAGTCCCTCCACCCAAGCAAACTCCATGAATACAAGCTATCGTCAAAAAGGGAAGATCTTCAATTTTATTAAATATAATTTGACCAGCTTCAGCCCCTTGAGCCCCCTCACTTTCTGTTTTTAAAGCAGAGATTAAATTAATGTCAGCTCCTGCCAAAAAACAACGCTCTTTATGGGTGAAAAAGATAGCCCCTTTAAGGCTTTTCCCTTTAGACTTTAACTCATCAACAATAGAGTCTAACTCTCTCAAACTTTCTTCATCGAGAACTGTCATACTTTTATTACAATTGTACCCAAAACCGATATAGGCTATCGAGTTTTCAATTTCAAAACTTATTTTTAGACCATTCGGCATAGAACCCCTCCGCTCTATCTCTGCAGATTCTCAATAATAGTAGCCCCACCTTGCCCACCACCAATGCATAAACTGGCCACACCATATTGAGCCTTTCTCTTTTTCAACTCGTGAGCCAATGTCACAACCAAACGACTTCCCGTTGAACCCACAGGGTGTCCAAGAGCAATAGCACCACCATTGACATTAAACTTTTCATCAGGAATTTCACCTAATGCTTGACTTAGACCAAAACGCTCAGCAATCGCTTTTTCCTTAAAAGCCTTACGCACGGCCAGCACTTGAGCTGCAAAAGCCTCATTAATTTCTATCAAATCCATCTGATCCAAGCTCATCCCGGTCCTTTCAAAGATACCGTGAGAAGCCAGCAAAGGCCCCATCCCCATTCTTTCAGGCTCTAAACCATGAAAGTAATAATCCACTATTCTGGCGATAGGCTCGAGATTATATTTTTTAAGTGTCTCTTCTCCGACCAGCAGCAAAGCAGAGCCTCCATCCGTTATAGGACAAGAATTCCCCACGGTAACAGTTCCCGATTTTCTATCAAAATAAGGACGCATTTTAGCAAGGCCTTCTACCGTACTATTAGGACGAGGTCCTCCATCTCGGTCTAAAACTCGAGAGAGTTTTTCACCAACAATAAGAGGGACAATTTCATCATCAAACTTCCCTTCCTGCTGAGCCTTTACAGCTAAATGATGAGAGCGATTGGCCATTTGATCTTGCTCTTCTCGAGTAATAGCCAATTCTCTAGACAGGAGTTCTGCCGTTTGTCCCATATTCAAACCACAAAAAGGGTCCATCAATCCTTGTTCAATGGCAATAACAGGACTCAAATAAGATAGCCTAAAACGAGAGAGAACCCCCAGTTTTTGAGAGAGGGTCTTAGCCTTCATGATCTGAACAAAAAGTTCCGTCATCTCTGCAGAGTAAATAAGAGGCATTTGAGACATATTCTCAACCCCTCCCACCACAATAATATGGGCACGCCCACTAGCCACTTTCAAAAACCCTTGCGCCAAGGCCTCCATACCAGAAGCACAATTGCGATGGACTGTATAACCACTTGTTTTATTATCTAAACCAGCTTCAAGAGCAATAACTCTTCCCAAATTGGGATACTTCGGAGGATTGCCTACATTTCCAAAAATGACTTCGTCCACTTCGCTATCGGGAATGTTTGTTTTATCGAGCATATGACGAACTAAATAAGAGCCAAGATAGGGAGCAGCAACTTCTTTAAGATCGGTCCCGGCTTTTAATTGGGGTGTGCGGTTGGCTTCAACAATATAAACTGGATTTGATGACATAAGGCCCTCTCGGTACTATCTAAAGAAAACCTCAAGATTCTAAACGACTTAACCTTTTTTTCCAAATAAATCTCCCTCTTTTTTAAAGCAGAGAACGATAAAAAGCCCCCCAATGGAGAGTTTTAAGTCTAAAACCTAAGATTATTAGTGAGAATATACATTTATTAGCGGTCGTCAAAACTTTGTGACCAATAGAAGCATTAACACCCATTTATGAGCGAGGAAAACTAGAACTCTTCCACGCAAAAAAAAAGGCAGAGGGAAAACGACAAACCCTCCACCTCTTATTCGTCTAAAATATGACGACTTTCCGAAAAGGAAAGTTTTTAGAAACGAACAACTAAGCCGATGTTAAGACTTGCTACATCAGCACCTTCAATTCTATGGCCAAGGTTGCGAAGAGCCACCTTATCCAAGTCAGACTGATTATTAAAGCCTCCAACAGTAACCACACTATTGTCTTCTTTATAACCATCAGTCAGGGCCCTAGAGTAACGAAAGTCTAGAACTAAACCAACATTTTTAGAAAAATCGACTTCAGCACCAGCAAGACCAGTTCCAGTCATATGTGACCCCGAAACAGTTGTGCTAGTTTGATTGCCACTATTAACCCTATTAAAATAGGTCTGACGAGTTTCGAACTCGAGACTCGAACGATTGTAACCAAACTGAAATCCGATAAAAGGTTTGATCCGAGTTTTCGCACTCAAAAAAACCTTTCCATTGAGGTTAAGGTTTAAGTTAGTGT
Organism: Bacteriovoracaceae bacterium; assembly: GCA_965206965.1. GTDB lineage: Bacteria > Bdellovibrionota > Bacteriovoracia > Bacteriovoracales > Bacteriovoracaceae > CBDBLK01. The sequence continues at coordinate 2,584,200 of OZ242254.1, forward strand.
AATAAACTTCATCACCATTTAAACTATTGTTGTAATAATAGCCAAAATTATTAAATGTATTTTTATAAGTAATATCCATAGTAGAGTAACTCACACCTAGTCCAAGACTAAAGTTATCACTCAACATATTTTCAAGACTAAGCCCCATATTGATATTGGACTCAAAATCAATATTATTTCCGCTATCGCTGTACTGACGAATGCCAGCGAAAGGAATTACTTTATTTTCTGGAGTTTCCTCTTCCTCTTTCGCCGGTGAAGGTGGAGCTATAACTTCAATCTTCACAGGAGTTGGCAGGGCCACAACTTCTGGTTGAGGTTTGGCTTGAGCTTGAGCTTGAGGTGCTGCTTGAGTCGTGCTTACCTGATCAACAGCTTGAAGATTACCACGAAAGGCCTTTCTCAACTTTCCAGCAAGTTCTTTTTCTTGCTTTACACGGATGTCTTCAATTTTCTTTTGAACCATTTGTTCACTTTTCTTCTCAAGCTTCTTTCTCATTTTTGCCAATCGCTCAGCAGGGCTTTCACGCCGGGAAAAAGTGCCATCGACATCAATTTGTTCCGAATTAAAAATATCAGAACTAGAAGCATCCTCTTCCAGAAGATCTTCATCTTGAGCCGGCACTGAGATCATTACGGCCAAGGCCATAAAGACCAGCCACATCAAGTTTTTGCCGTTTTTCTTATTCATCTTTAATCTCCTCATTAAATGGCGAAAATCTAAGTTTTCTCCTAAATGACGCAATAAAACACATCTTTTATAACAAAAATTCACTCTTTTTACCCACCTATTGCGCAATGCATGAATTTTTTACAAAGATTTTGCTCAAGAAAAGGTCTTTAAAGTAGAAATACTAGATTAAAAACAATAACTTAGCGTTTTAAAATAAAAAAGCGAAAAGTGGGATCAGAAGTACCTAAACTACTGGAAATGCGTTGTAAAGAACAACCAAGAGAGTTGTCCCCAGCGGCACAGGAGCCCTCTTCAGCAAGGATTTGCCCCTTTAAATAGCCCATCAAGGAGAAAATAATGGCTGCCATAGCTGCAATCAATAAGACGTACTCTATGGCCGTTTGTCCTTTCTGATTTCTGACTCCAATATTGAAAATAGAGGTCAAAAATTTAAGTGAGAAGCGAGGATAAATTGAAAGTCGTTTAAATTTCACAATAACATTATTCTATCTCTCTCGCAGGTCTAAAGATAGTAGTGCCCTTGTTTCATCTCCATAAACTTGCTCAGCAAACCCAGAGGTGATTCCAAATAGGGTCCAAAATAATAGACATTTTTAATCCGCTTACCGTAAGAGGGGGAAGAATAGTCAAAAAAATCAACGTTCCTTCCCAAAGGCAAATTAGTCTTCTTTTTATCATAGGCTTCATGGACATAAATCTCAGAACCAACGCCAATGCTCCATCCCTCTAGTTCCTCTAAAACCCAAGGAAAAACTTTCGATAGATCTTTTTCCACAAGAGAAAGTATTTGCTCCTGAAAAAATTCAATCTTAGAGCCAGACTCTAGCGAAGAGAGAAAATGAATTCTAAATTGCTGACGTCCTTGAACCTCCCCAAGTAATTCAAACCACCAAAAGGGAAAAGCCGTACCAACCCTTGAGGCATCACCAAAAATAAAATTACCCTTAGGCAAATGTCTAGCTTCCCTTAAAGAGACTGAGTTTTCGAGAATAATTCCCTCGTAGCTAGAACTCTTCTCGCTCAATTTTAAAGGCATACCTTGAGGTCTCCCTCCAACAAAGGCTATTTTACGAGGATGAATAATTCCTTCGAAGCTAGCTAACTCTAAACACCAAGGTCGCCCCTTGTGAAATTTCCACTCCCTCACTTCTGTTTTTTTAAATTGCCCTCCACAATTGACAAAAAACTCAACTAAATCTTGTTCTAATTTTTCTTGATCTAAGGAATAAGAAGGTCCGAGAAAATTGATAAACATATGAAAGATCTCATAGCTCGCTATATTAGGGGATAAATTTTTCAGAAAAAAAGCACGAGATAAAAAAGCTAGCAAATAGCCATTCTTTTCACTTTTAAAGCGATTTTCTTCAAAATAAGAACGAAATGCTTCAAAAATTTTTTTAAGAAAGGGAGGACATTGACTAAGAAAAAAATCAATATTGAAACTCTCCACTGTTTGATAGCGAAAGGCATTCTGTCCTAAAAGCTTAGCCAACTGCTCGACTCCTTCGTCAAACTTTTGGCGTTGACTCTCCTTTAATAGCCCTTTCCAAAAGACACTGCAATCCTCTCCAAAAAGTTCACCAAAACGACGCAAAAGTTCTAGCATATTTTGAGAAGGCTTAGAGCGAAGCTGCAACCATCGGTCATTAAAAAAGATATGAAGGGGACGCTTAACAAAGTAACGATCAATTTCTTTAAGAGGTGTAATTCCTCGATCCTCCCCCCAAGTCTTTAAAAAATAATACTCAATAGGGCCTAAACCGTGTTGATAGAGATCACCAAAACTCAAGCGTTGATCATCGAGAACAAGGACCTTTTGCTTTAATTCAACTTGCCCAATAGCAAAAAGGAAGGATAAATAGTTTCTTCCAATAACAGCTATATCAAAGTTTTTCTCTAACATGCTGAATGGCTCACATCTAGACCTACTAATGAAAAAGCTGATTCCAAATTATCAAGATATTGATGCCCCAATTCCTGGCGCTCTTTTATTACAGCTTCCCTAAGCCTAGCATCTTTTGGTGCACTTTCAAACTCTCCAAAAAAATCGCCAGGAGCGCTTATTTTGTGGGTTTGCTTGGGTCCCCTTTCCCAAACAAAATCATATTCTGTAGAGCGATGAACTTTAGGTCCAAAGTACAAGTGGGCCCCCGTCCAAAAGGGCTCTAAAACGGAGTGGATACTGCGCCCAAACCCCCCCCCGATATAGATGTGATCAAAAAGAGAATACATCTCACAGAGAACCCCAGGAACCCGACTGATAACAATGGGAGCAAAAAGAGAAGAGTTTTCCTCCTCTCTTAAAATATCAATTTTAAATTGGCTTGAAATCCTCAATAAAGACTCTTTTAAATTCTCAATAAATTCATCTGAAATAATATGAGGTGCAATAAAAACACCCAGTTTTCCGTGTAAAATACATTGCACAATTTGGGGATGAGATAGTATCTCAAGGTCAATTTCCCAAGCACTTCCCAAGATAATCCTTTGGGAACGAGAATAGTTTTGGAAAAATTTCTCTAAATTTTTAAACCAAAAAAAACCATTTAACCGTCGATCAGCTTTAGCAAGGCGATCGAGAACTTGTTCTACTCTAAATTCAAAAAAATCTAACTCCACTTTTTTCTTCTGCCTCACCAAAAGCTCTCGAAAAAAAGTAAGGTCCCTTTGTGTCGTACAAAAAATAAAATCAAATTGACCCATCAAAGAACGCCAATACCAACTCTTCAGCCTAGAGTTTGCCAAAGCCTTATACTTACCTTTCAATGTCGCTGATAAAAGACCCAGCTTTACTGCATTACTGCGCAATGCGAGAACTAATTCGGGAAAAAAATCATAGCGAACCATTAAGCAGACGGGAGCTTTTATCCATTTATTCAACGACCCACCGGCCCAAAAAAGCCCCCAGGGATAGTGAAAAATAGGTAAAATACGGTAGTCAATTTTACCAGGGTATTTTCTAGAGAGAGCTTCAACCTTGCTTTGCACAGAAGGGGAAGTAAAAAGTATTTGCACTCGGTGGTTTTTAGGACTTTGAAGAAAACGCTTTAAAACTGGCAGTACTTGCTCCAATTCCCCCTCACTACTGACGTGAACCAGAAGCTGTGCAGGGGCTTTGCTGTGGGGAGAAAAAGCCGTGCACTCAAGCTTTAAACGCTGACGCATTTTGGGAAAGGGAAGCAAAAACAAAACCAGTAAAGGTCCCCAAAAAATTCTCAAAAAATTAAAAAATAGGAAAGTTACTTTCAGTACCATATGCCCATCAACCAGTCGCTACCGCATTCTCTCATCTGCTCAGGCGCTTGGAAAGATTTCCCTTAACACGCATTCCAACAATTATAACATTTTCTTACATTTAGTTACAAAAATAAGTGAGTGATCCTCTCAATTCTTGCCAGATCAAGAAAAAACTAGGAGTTTGTCAAAGCTAGTTTTAATTAAGAAAGTTCACACATAAAGAAAAGGGAGTTTAATCAATGAAGTTTCAATTAATTGTTGCCGTAATCGCAATGAGCCTAATTACAGTAAGCAATGAGGCTGCAACCACTAGTGGCTCGACTAAAGTTTCCTCAAATAAAATAAGTCGCTGGTACCAAGAATTAAAAAAATCTCCCTTGAGTCTTAGATATATTAATGAAATTTCAGCTCGCCGCGACCCTGCTAACCCAAAACGCATCAGGGGAGTTGGAATCATGAACTACTTTTCCCTGGGATACAAATTTAGCGACAAAAACAAAGTTAGCTACGTCAGCCGCTGGGACAGCAAAGAAGACAGAGGTATTAGTGATCGCAATACAACTCGCTGGACCTATACAGAACTTAACTACTACCGTTCAGGTCTTCTTAAGGAAGCAGACCATGGTGTTAATGCTACCTTTCACTTTCGCCAGAGACTTTATCCAGAAAACTTAAAAAGTGAAATCGCCAAAGTTCCGGGAAAAAAGACATTCGTTGGTTACACTAGACCTGGTGTTATTCTCTCTAAGAAATTGGCTGAAAGATTTTCTTTAAGCTGGGGCACTTATTTTGCCGTTTACAATCGCGTAACAGGTGCTGATGGCCAAAGTGCCTCTTACTTCTACACTTACCCAACCTTAAGCTATTCTATTACCGATAAGTGGGGCGTTGGACTAACTAATGAATATTTCAGATTATTTAAAAAAGGTGAAAACAAGGCAAGTCCAGCAACGACAGATATAGAAAACCTCAGCACTACTGTGGAAACATGGTATCAACTCCACCCTCAATTAACCGTAAGTGCTTCTCTAGGCGCTGTTACAATGGAGTCTGATGACAATCGCCTCTTCGCCAAAAACATCGATGAAAATTTTTCTATGGCAGTAGCTGCTAGCATCGCAGCCTTTTAATCAGCGAAACTCTACTATTTTAAACTATTAAAAGCCGATCGTAGAGATCGGCTTTTTTCATTTTTGCCTTATTTTCGAGTCAATTCTTTCCGCTTTTTCTCTCAAGCACTCTCAAACTCAAAACCTAAAACGCTCCCCCGATACATCTCTATAGGATCAATTTCAACTTACCCAATAAGAAAAGTAAGTCGTGAAAAATGGAGTAGAAATGAAGGCACCACCCGCCTATAGTCCTCACCTCATAGCCGCTCTAAGAAAGCTCGCTCAACAAGATAAAAAAAAGAGAGAAAACCAAAAAAAATCTTATTTTCTTATCATAGAAGACTCTCAGCCAGTGGGACCTATTGAAGGTCCAGAACTCAAAAACTTTCTTCGAGACAACAACCTCCCAACTCACACTAAAATTAGAGAAACCTATGAAAGCCACTTTATTCCCCTTTATGAGCATCCCTACTTTCAAAGGAGAAAGCCTCAACCTATCAATTCCAAAAATACTAAAAAGAGTCAACGAGACAGTCATATTTATTACTTAAAAGACGGCCATAAAACCGGGCCCTTTAGCCAACAAGAAGTCCATCAATTGCTAGCGGATAAAGAGCTACTCCTTACAGATATGGTTAGTTTTAACAATGGAGCTTCTTGGAATCGACTTTTTGAATTTGAAGAATTCGATCGTCGACAATTCCCACAACAAGACTTACCTTCAACTCCTCTGCAAGAGGTTTTTAATAATTCTAACTCTGAAGTCGGGAGTGAATTAGAAACACTAACAAATCAAAAGATAGAAGAAGAAGCCCTCGCCAGATTAGCATTTATTGAAAACGTCAAATCGGGAAAGAGTACAGCTAACGTCATGGACTTCAAAATATCCTCTCCTCAATCAGAAGAGAAGATGTCTTCACCGATCAACCAAGAAGCTGAAACCACAGAGTTTGAGCAAGCACCTCTTTCTCAAACAAATAGAGGATATACCTGGGTTTACGCCCTCACCATTTTAATATGTTTAGGAGGAACCTTCTTCTTATTTTCTTCTGAAAGATCAAAGAAAAAAATAACCCAAAAAACAAAATCGAAAATCAGTACACCAAAGAAAAAAATAGCTCAAAAACAAGCCATTAAGCCAACAAAGATTCCAATCAAATCAAAAAGAAAATTCTATCGCCCACAGAAAAAAACACCTTCGAGAAAAACGGCTTCCTTCACTGAAACAGATAGCTTTCGCAATAGAAAAGCTCATCGTATGAAAGATAATCTCCTAGAAGACAGTAATAGGTTAAAAGAAGACAGTTCTTACGATGATGGAACAGAACCTGTTCAACATGATCCGATTCGCCAAATCGTTTCAAAAGAAACCTTAGATCCTGAAGAAGATTACTTTGAAGACGAGGGACCACGCGAAGGTAACGCCAAGCGAGAGCCAGCGGAAACTTCACCCGATAGTCCTTGGTCAACAGAAGAGGAAAATGAATTACAGGAAGACCCCGAGTACGAAGACCAGGTCAAGCCTTAAGACTCTCCCTTCGGCTTGTTTATGCGTTCGAAAAGAGTATAATGGCGCATGGAAAAACTTAAAGCTTTAGCCCAAAACTTTCGTTCTCCAGCCTTTCCAGGTAGTTATTTTTTAAGTTTTGAAGGAATTGAAGGAGCCGGCAAATCAACTCAAATTGTTCGAACTAAAGAATACCTAGAAGAAAATAATTTTAGGGTTCTTATCTTACGAGAACCTGGAGGAACCCCTTTTGGAGAGAAGTTACGCCAAGCCATTCTCACTTCTCAATCAACTCTTCATCCTGCGGCGGAAATACACCTTTTCGCTAGCTCTAGAGCCCAACTCCTCCACGAGGTAACACTCAAAGAGCTGGCCACACCAGGAACAGTTATTATCTATGACCGATTTATCGATAGTACCTTAGCTTACCAAGGTAAAGCCGGAAATCTAGGAAGTGAAACAGTCTTAAATCTTCACCAAACATTCCCTCTCACCCTAGTTCCTCACTTAACCTTCTATATTAGAATTAGCCCCGAACTCTCTCTCAACCGCCAAAAGATCCGCAACGCCCCTAAAGATTATTTTGAAAAACAAGGAATTGATTTTTACCACCTATTAGTAGAAGGCTACGAAGAAGCCGTTCAACTTTTCCCCCAGCGTATTGCCGTCATAAAAGGAAATCAAACTCAAGAAAATGTTTTTGAAAACATTCGAGAAAAAATAGATACTCTCATCTATCAAAATACGAGCGCCCGACGATGACTATCCCTTGGGAACCCCAACTCCTCCTAAAATTAGAGCAAGCCCAAGCTGCTCCTTTTTACATTATTAGACCATCAGGACTTGACCCCACACCCCGTCAAAGTTTGCTGAGATGGCACTCTCAATTTTTAAACACCTATTTTGTCAAAGTCCTCAAAATAAACTCTTCACAGGCCCAATCTAAAATAGAGCTAGGTCATCAAGATCTTCTAACAATCATCCAAGAGGAGCCTTTGGAGTACTACAAAATTGAAACAGGAGATCTCAAAGATTTTTTTCAAACTCAAAACTATAAGCCTATCGAACTACCGCAAAAACTAATCACTATCGCCGACGCCGAATATATTCCCGAAAGGTACGGCAATAAGATGCTAAAAAATCTAGAAGAACCCCAAAAAAATACGACTGTTTTTTTTCTTACAAGTAGTCTTAAACCACTCTTGGCTACCATTGAATCGCGGGCCATTCATCTCCAGCTGACTTTAGAAAAACCTTTTCAATTTAACCAAAACGATTTGACGAAACCAAAAGAAATCACCTCTTGGTTCCGCCAAAAATGGCAAGAGCATAGTGATCTATGGAATAAATACGAATCTCTTCTCGAAGCCTTTTTTTCCGACCCTAAACACAAATATGAAATCCTTAACGCGGTTAAAAAAGATCAAAAATTTCAAATCCTCTTTTTTAATCTTATTCTCGAATGGCATCAAAAAAACCAGTCTCATTACTTAGCTAAAAATGACATTCTCAATGAAATACAATGGTTTCAACAAGCCAAAACATTTCACAACTCCCCTTCAGAGCGATTTTTTGGACTGCTCTACCAAACCTTTCAACAAAAGTGAGAAAAACGGCTTTTCTTTACAGAAAATCTGGATTTCTTCCACTAATAAAGGGATGATAGCCGGCAAAAAGAACGCAAGGAATTAGACTCGATGCAGGATACCGCTTCTAGTGAAAATGAAACTTCTTCCTCTCAAAATCAAATAGGACCAGATCCATCTTCTTCTTCTCAAAATGAGAATCAATCAAAAAACCGTTGGAAGGAGGGTGATGAATTAAAGATGGTCCGTGTTCGATTTCCCGGCAATTCCCGAAGTTTTCCTTTTCATGTAGGAAAAAGAGATTTTCGTTACGGGCAAAAAGTTGTGGCCATGAGCGATCGTGGAATCGATATCGGTTATATTAACTCTTTTCCCTACACAACAAAATTTACCAAAGATTTAATGCCAATACGAAGTATTAGCAAATCAGCAACCAATGAAGATCTTCTTCAACAACAAGAAAGTATAAGCAAACAAAAAGAAGCTGAGCTTTTATGTGCCGATCTCGTTGAAAAACTTGAGCTCGAAATGAACATTACCCATGTCGAAAGCATTCAATTTGGAAAGAAAATGGTTTTCTATTTCACTGCTCCAGCACGAATTGATTTTAGAGAGCTCGTCAAACGCCTGGTGGCCAAACTAAAAATGCGAATAGAACTACGCCAAATATCAGTGCGAGACCGCGTTGCTGCTCTTGGCTCCATAGGTGCTTGTGGACTCTCAACTTGTTGCTCGAGTTTTCTCAAAAACTACGGGCACGTCAGTATAAAAATGGCCAAAAATCAAAATTTGGCCCTTATACCTAGTAAATTGAATGGCGTTTGTGGGCAAATAAAATGCTGTATAAAATACGAAGATCAAGTCTATACAGAGAAGCGAAAGGAGCTTCCTAAAGAGGGTGAATACTTGGAAGCCCTCAACGGAGATAAAGGCAAAGTGAGAAAAGTGCATGTTCTCATTGGACAGTTTGATATGATAACTGTCAAAGGCCAAATTCGTCGTTATGCTCAAAATCAATACGATCAAAAACTCCTTCTCCCTAGGGACTTTGCTTTCCCTCAAGAATTTGACAGTATTAGCAATGAGCTTCACACCATTATTGGAATCAATAGAGAAGAAGCCTTTAAGTCAAATCAATTTCTTAATGATCAAAACGAACGCGAACTGGCCCACGCCAATCTCAATGCTCTCGACTCAGAATCCCAGTTCTTCGATGAATTCAAAGAAAACTATGGAAGACTCGGAGAGGACACATACTTTGACCATGGACAAGAAAGCCAATCTAAAGAAAATCAAGACCATCAGATCAAAAACTCAAACAGATCGCATAACAGAGCCGAAGAAAGAAAAAGTTCTCCAGAAAATCAATCACGCAAAAAATCTCATCACAGAAAAACCCGGCGCCCATCCGAACAGCAAAAGAATTCTTCTAAAAATCAAGGGTCGCACAAACACAAAAAAAGAAATCCTCGAAAATAATAAAAAATTTAAAAATCGCAATTACGAGGCGTTCGAGGAAAGGGAATAACATCGCGGATATTTTTCATCCCCGTTATGTAACGCACGGCCCTCTCGAAACCTAATCCAAATCCACTATGGGGAGCACTTCCAAATTTCCTCAATTCGAGATACCACCACAAAGGCTTCTTATCCATCTCCATCTCATCAATTCGCTTTTCTAATTTTTGAAGATCATCTTCTCTTTGTGAGCCACCAATAATCTCTCCTACCCTAGGAACCAAGACATCCATGGCCCTCACTGTTTTACCATCTTCATTTTGCTTCATATAGAAGGCCTTACAATTCTTAGGGTAATCTGTCACAATAACTGGAACAGAAAAGTGCTTTTCAGCTAAGTAGCGCTCATGCTCAGTTTGGAGTTCCTCTCCCCATTCAGGAACAAATTCAAACTTTTCCCCACTCGCCTGCAAAATATCAATGGCTTCAGTGTAACTGAGACGCTCGAAAGTCGCCCCCGCAACAATTTCAAGCTGCTCTAAATGATTATGATAATCTTCTTTATTCTGTTTAGCGGCAAACTTATGATAATGAACTAAGGCCTGCATTTCTTCGGCCGTATTATCCATCGCTGCTCGAACTAGGTATTTAATATAATCTTCAGCTAATTGAGCATTCCCCTCTAAGTCCATAAAAGCTACTTCTGGTTCAATCATCCAAAATTCAGCGAGATGTCTCGGGGTATTTGAGTTTTCTGCACGAAAAGTAGGTCCGAAAGTATAAACAGCATTGAGCCCCAGAGCAAAGCACTCAGCTTCCAACTGTCCGGTTACACAAAGACTAGAAGGTTTGCCAAAATAGTCTTGAGCATAGTCAACACGTCCCTTTTCGAGAGGAATTTTTTCCAAATCCATAGTGGTGACACTGAACATTTCCCCTGCTCCCTCTGCATCTACAGCGGTCAAAATAGGACTGTTGAGATAATAAAATCCTCTCTCATGAAAAAAGCGATGAGTCGCCATCGCCAATTCATGGCGAACTCGAAAGACAGCACCAAAGAGATTGGTTCTGGCCCGCAGATGAGCATTCTCCCGCAAAAACTCCAGACTCGTGACCTTCTTTTGTAAAGGGTAGGTCATATCAGTTGTCCCATAAATTTTAACCTGAGATGCCTGCATCTCAACAGATTGTCCTTTACCTTGGGATTCAACAAGTTTGCCGACAACACCAACGCAAGAACCATTTAAAAGAGAACTAACCTTTTCATAATTGCTCAAATGAGCATCGACAACAATCTGTAGAGTTCCTTGGCAAGTCCCATCGTTGAGAACAATAAAACTAAAGCTTTTACTATTTCTTAGGCTTCTCACCCAACCCTGAACGAAGACATCTGACCCAATAGAGCTCGCCTTTAAAATTTCCCGAATAGCTGTCCGTCTCATTTTTTCACCTCTGAATATTAGGCAAAGAGCTCTTTATACAAACTTACAGCTTGCTCTCTTTTTAACCGAGCACCAAATTGAGTCACTAACAAGCTAGCAGCACAACAAGCCAATTTACCAGCTTCGGCACAAGAGTGGCCATGAGTAAGAGCGTACAGAAAAGCCCCTGCAAATAAGTCCCCAGCACCATTGGTATCGACGGTATCGACCTGTTTTGTAACAACTTCTATTTCCTTTCCTCCATCCAAAATGAAAGCCCCTTTATCGCCAAGAGTGATCGCTACCGTTTTAGCTAGTTGACCAAGGGATTGGGCCGCCTCTAAAACGGTGTTTTTCCCAGAAAAGCTAAGTGCCTCAATCTCATTGCAAAAAAGAAGATCAACTCCGCAACCGATCATCTCCCGAAAGCCCTCTTTAAAATGGGCCACGACTCCAGGATCGCTAAGAGTCAAAGCCGTTTTCACCCCTGCCGACTCAGCGACCTTTTTGGCTTCAATAGCTGCTGCTCGACCGGTTGGACTGGTGACCAAATAACCCTCAATGTAGAGGTATTCTGAATCCTTTAATTCTTCAAGATCTAACTCACTTTGACCAAAATCGGCGGTAATGCCTAAAAAGGTGTTCATCGTCCGGTCGGCATCAGGAGTGATAAAAACCATACACTTACCGGTCACTCCCTGCTCACGTTCTCCACGCAAATTAGTCTGTACTCCCTGCTCCAATAAATCAGTGAAATAAAAATCTCCCGACTCATCATTGGCCACTTTACAGGAGTAAAAGCTTCGCCCACCCAATTGGCTAACAGCAATAATAGTATTGGCAGCACTTCCTCCGCAAGTTCGCTTGTGTTGATGGCCATCCACTCGTTTTAATAACTCAAATTGGCGCTCCTCATCAACCAAAGTCATAAGCCCTTTCTCAACTTTTGAATGCGTCAGGAAATCAACTGTTACCTCAATTTCCATATCGACGAGAGCATTCCCCATACCGTAAATATGATACTTTTTCATAGACACCCTTTTTCTCAAAGCTCAAATCTTCTCAGTCGCTCTTGCAAAAGCACCATCCTAGTAAAGAATAGTGAATTTGTCAGGAGTAAAAAGGGAAAAACGCTCCTCCCACAGTTCTTCCCTATCTCTGGTAAACTATAATAAATTTCGGTGAGTCATCCCTGAGCATTGGAGTTAATGTGTCTATTCCCGATTTTCTAAAAGACCAACAAAAAAAAACCAATAAAGAAACACCCAAAGGAGACTTTCGCGAGAAATGCCTGCGCCTACTCGGTGAAATTAAAGAGCTCAATAATGAGCGCCATTCTGAGCTAATGAAAGTTTTTCGATCCCGTTATGACAAAATCAACATTCAAAAGAAAAAGATACTGGGTTTTTACGCTCAATTAGTTAATGAGCTCAATCAACTGAAAGAGTCCGCTGGAATCCAAATACGAAAAACAACGAAGCGAGTTGCTGGTCACCACACCTTCAAGGAAGCCCAAGAAGTTGTCAAGAAAGTGGAAAGAGAAGCTAAACAAATTAAAAAAACCACTAAAAGATTGGTCAACAATGTCACCAAAAAAGTGGAAGAAACGAAAGAAGAAATTGAAAAAAATATAAAGAAAGCAGTCCAGAAAGAGGAACAAAAGAAAAAAGCAACAAAAGCCAAAAAGAAGGTCAGCAAAAAGGTAGCCAAGAAAAAAACAACAAAAACAAAAAAGAAAACGGCAAAAAAAGCTGCATCTAAAAAAGTAGCTAAAAAGAAAACCGCCAAGAAAAAAAGCCCTAAAAAAACCGCTAAGAAAAAAACTAAAAAGAAAAAGCGCTAGCTCTCAAAGAGTGCTCACCCAATGATCGATCAATTGGTTGAGAAGACGATTCGATTTCTTGCGCCAATACCTAGCGGCCTTTCTCACTTTATTGACTCTTTTTGAGTTAGCTCCATCTAAGAGCTTCCTCTTCTTTTTATCAATCACACTTACAGCAAAGCTTAAACGTTTTCCTGAGTTGGTAAATAAAACCCCGGCCATATTATCAACATAGTCAAGGCTTCCGGTCTTTGCCCAAACGCGATAGGCTGTCTTGGCACTGGAAAGCCTCTTTCTCAACCAGCCCGTTTGACCGCTAATAGAAAATAAGCTCATAAAACCTCTCCCTCCAACGGGTCTCAAAGCCCATTTTTGGATAAAATTGGCCAAACCAAGAGCAAGCACTTTATTTTGCGAGCTCAGTCCCGATCCATTGACAAGGGAAGGTTCTGACTTGGGTACTTTATCCTTTATCCAAGTCTGAAGTTTCTTAGCAGCAACCGGAAGAGAAGTTGCCCCACTGGCCTTGATAAGAATTTGCTCGGCAAAAAGATTGTTGGAGTACTCCAAAGTTAAAGAGAGTAACTCGAGCAGAGGTGGACTTTTGTCCCTCCCAATAACTCGAATCCTTTTAGGTACAGGTGCACTACGAACGGGGGGCAGATCGACACCCCAAAATTGAGCAAAATAGCGCAAAGTTTCCGCTGTAAAGCGGGCAGGACGACGGACGGGTATTTCCTCTCTCTTGCGATAGCGCAGCTTTTCACTCAATTGCCAAACCTCACCGGGTTCAGATTCGGCAAAGTGAAAATTCTTTCCTGGAGTGAAAGCTTTTTTCACCAATTCAACAGAAAGGTGATTTAAGGGAGGCATCACGCGGAACAAGGCCTTCTTAGTCCAAGAGGACTCCTCTCGCCACACCCAAAAACGATTGTATCCCAAGTTTAAAGTTCCCAAACCGGGGTTGTAAGTTTGATCACCCAACCCGAAGTCGGCAATCTGAGCTTGTTCTTCTTGCTCTCCAGGATCAAAGAAAAAGTTTCCTTCAATTTTTTGAATCCCTTTTGAACGCAACTCCATGGCCAAATCCATTAAGCGGGCCATCGTCAAACTGGGATCTCCTGAACCTATTAAGTAAAGATCTCCTTTAAGACGACCTTTCACTATTTTCCCAGTAATTCCCAATTTTGTTTCAAAGCGAAAGTCAGGACCGAGTTTTTCCAGAGCGTAGCCCGCCGTATAGATTTTAATAATGCTAGCCGGAATAAAAGGTTCCAAGTGACGGTGCCCTTGAATCAAAGAGCCCGTATCTAAATCGACTAAAGCAAAATAAAGATTATTAGCTGAAAATTTGTGGGCCCTCAAGATTTGGCGCAAACTTGGTTGAGATTCCTGAGAAAGCTCTTGAGAAAAACATAAAAAACACAGCCCCCACAAGCCTATGGCCATTAAAAGCTTCATAAAAAACGTGCCTCTCTCGATCTTTTTACCGCTAAAATAGCTTCCATTAGAATCCAACACTGGGAGAGAAAGAGAATAAGGCTCAAAACCGTGAGAAACCAATGGCCCTGCCGGCAATAAATTTTAATATTAAGAATTAAGCCTATCGTTGTCACCACCATGACAAAAAGGGCCGGAAGCAAAAAAGCTAAACCATTTTTCTTATTGAGAATGAGATAAGTCGAGATCACTAATAATGTCAATGCCGCTAACATTTGATTGGTAGCACCAAATAATGGCCATAAATGAAGCCCCCCTTTACCTCCCTCGGCTGTCAACATAAGAAGAAAAGCCGAACCGGTAGCCAATCCCGCGCCAAGGTAGCGGTTCTTTAAAGTTTTTATCTTTAGACCTTCTCCAATTTCTCCAATGATATAGCGCTGAATCCTCGCTGCTGTATCCAAACTAGTGGCGGCAAAGGAAATGATAAGCACGGCAATAACTGTTTGAGAGATATCTTCAGGAATACCCAACCCACTGACAAAACGACCTGCCCCCGTCACAAAAGCTCCAATTTTAGCTGCCAGACCATTGGCCTGATTCCAGCTAGCGTAGTGTGCGTGCCAAGCTTGAGGGCTAGCAAAGCCAGCCGTCACTGCTAAGGTAGCCAGGAGAGCGAGAAGCCCCTCACCCAGCATGCTCCCGTAGCCTACACTTTTAGCATCTCTCCAATGGTGTACTTGCTTTGATGATGTTCCCCCCGAAACCAACCCATGGAAACCAGAAATGGCTCCACAAGCGATGGTAATGAACAAAAAGGGAAACCAGGGAGGGGCACCGGTCGGTGAGAAGTTAAAAGCAGGTGCAACAATTTTAGGAGACGTGACAACAAGTCCCAAAATCATGAGAACCAACCCGACTGTCAATTGATGAGAGTTGATATAATCCCTTGGCTGAAGGAGCAACCAAACGGGAAGAATACTAGCGATAAAAGAGTAGAGCATCAGAAAAACAATCCAGACTATAAGTTCGCCATCTCCAAAGGTCGAGTGAAGGGAAATAGGATATTTTGTCCCCACCACGATCATAACGATCAGCATGGCCTGAGCTAAAAGGCTAGGAAGCGTTAGACTGGCTCCTCCTCTATTAATAAAAAAGCCCATGAGAAGGGCAATGATAATTTCGAAATTAACGGGAATAACCGCCGCTGGAAATTGAATAAAAAGATTGGCAATAACAAGAGCAAAAACAGCAATAACCATCCAGACCAAAAAGAAAATAACAATTAAAAAAAGTGTCCTCACCCGTGCCCCGAGAACTTTCTCACTAACATAGGCCATACTGCGCCCTTTATGTCTCATACTGAGAACTAAAGCTCCAAAATCGTGGCAAGCCCCCATAAAAATAACCCCTAAAACAACCCAGAGAACTGCTGGTACCCATCCCCAAATAACCGCAACGGCGGGACCAACAATAGGTGCTGCCCCTGCTATTGAGCTAAAATGATGCCCGATGAGAATACTTTTTTTAGTTGGCACATAATCGACACCATCATTGTACTCACAAGCAGGGGTGGGAATATTGTCTCTATCAAGTCCGGGCAATTCAAAAATCTTTCGGGAGATGAAACTTCCATAAAACCTAAAAGCTAAGACAAATAAAATTAGTCCCGAAATTCCAACAATCGCGGCATTCATACCATCTCCCTCTAATAATTTACTTAATCAATTTTCAGGTCTCTTAGTTTTTATCTCAACATTATTCAGCTTCCATTATCAAAAAAGGACTTCATTTTGAAAACTAAATTGCCCTATTTCGCTCTAGGGGATTACAATATAACTGATATTTATTTTCACTTCTGAGTAAAAAACTTGAAAACTAAACTATTATTCTTTTCTGTGCTCATTTTGGGAACCTTTGAGGTTTCTGCGGTAAAACTAGCTTGCTCTATCGATCTGAGACAACCGGGAGAAAGTTTTTCACCTGAAGAAAAACATTTATACCTTCGAGACTTCGATTTCGACACACAATCAAAACAAGGAAAAATTATTGAATACAAGGGAATGAAACTTCTCATTTGGGGCAAAGAACAAAACTTATTTCTCAAATTAAAAGGAGGAGAGCAAGGAATAGCCCCTCTTCTGATTCAATTCCCTATGACCAGTAAAGAAAAAAAAGAAAAAGGCCAAAATTATTACTTCAAAGTAGGACTGAGAACACAGATATACTGTGACCCTCAAAATTCAAAAGGAAAGCAAAATAAAGCCAAATTAAAAGAGATGCAAGTTGACGACAAACTTTTAGCTTCAGAAAAATCAATTATTTTTCAAATTCAAGATTATTTAACATTTCCCCACGAGCAAGCCGAAGAAAATGGCATGATGAGAACACTCTTTTTTCAAAATGGTAAAATTCACGAATCGAGCAGTCGACTTGATTCAAAATCCCACTGGTGTGGACTCAGGGTTCAAATTCAAGAAAAGAAAAGTACCTTTATGGACAAGGGAGCACAGCTTACTCCTCTCAGTTTTCAAAAACTGCAAAACAATAGCAACTTTGATAATTATTCCTATAGCTTTGTGGATTTTTCCAGTGGCAAGAGCTCTCTCGAACAAAAGGGAGGATGGAAGCCTTTCAGCCTAGAATGCAATATTATCCGCGGAGCAACCCTCCACTACGCTCTTTTCAAAAGCATCACGGGTAATAAAATCAAAATTTCTAAAAAAATAAACCAGTAAAAATAAACTTATCCTTATGACCTCGAAGCCCAGCAGTTCACTAGCGTCATTCACCGATGAGAAGCCATAGGAGAGTTGTGCTAGATTAAGGCCCTTAATCGAACTATTTTTTGCACTTGTAAATATCAACTATTGCCGTCGCTTTACTGTTAGATATTGCGATAATAAGGATGGGAAGCCCAATAGGCGCAAGAATTATTGTACCAGAAAGAATTCCATTTACACAATGTTGTTGCTGCGAACCCCTCCCTTCTTATATAGCAAAGTTCCCACCTCTCTGGGCAACAGTGTTTCTAATGAAATTAGAAAGATAATCCCCACTGTAGTAGTCTGTGACATCCATTTTTTCCTGAATGATGAATTCACATCCCCTCAATTCATTGATGACCTCATCAGCATTATTGAAGAATCAAACATTCTTGCCTTGATTTAAAACGACCCTTTTACTGGTCGAAGAACATCCAGCTAAAAGAGCTCAACAAACAATAAGAGTGAATAGTTTTCTCATACTCTACTCATCGACCATGGTCTAAAATTCTTAAACGATTTTTCTTAGATGTGAGATGCTTAGGACCTCAAATATTTGTCCAATCGCAAAGCCTTGCTCTTCCACTGGGCATTGACTCTCTCGTCAAGGGCCGGAGACAAAGGGCCTCGTTTCACGACAACATAGGGACATCTCTGCCAAAGCATGAGAAAGACTTCACGGTCATCAGTATCAACACCCAATAAGAATTTTAAACCCTCCATCTCCTTACGCCCGAGAGCCGATGATTTACGGCCTAGGGAAGAGTACATCGGATCATAATAAATACGCTCAAAATCAACCTCCGAAAAAAGTAGAGAGCTCTCGCCGTAAGCCAAGTGGAACCTTTCTCTCAATTCGGCGCTAAAAGGGTGCCCTGATTTAATAAAACGTTGATAAGCATCATTCAAGAGAACAAAGACAACGGGATTTCTTTCCGCACCGTAAACCTCCTGTCCCCAATAGAGAAGGAGAAAAGCATCCTTGGCGGTTCCCAACGTAGCGTCTAAAATCTTAAAAGCTTTGTCCTGAGCAAGTCCTAATGCTTTTCCCAAGGGCTCTTTCCTAATCGATGGAGCTTCTCTCTGCCAGTGTTCCCAATAGCTTTGAAAATCGAGCCTCCACTTTCCCTGTTGAGAAGCTAAAAAAAGCCCTTTCTCCTCCCACCATAAATAACCGGGAATGGGTCCCTTCTCCGATACTTTAATGCGCCAAGTGACCCCAGCTAAAGAAGGTATCTTTAATTTATTGGACAAGGAAAATTCAGGAGTTTCAGGGGCCCTATAAACAAGCCAGTGCATTGAGCTATTGTACTAGAAAAAAGGGGGAAAATCATGTTAGAACCTCTTATTTCATTTCAATTATTCTTAAAGGGCCTATCAATATGAGCGACACAGAAAAGAGAGAACAACGTTCAATCAAAGCTCCCCTTAACTACAATCCCCACAAGCTCCCTAGAGAGCTCAAAGAGTACTATATCTCAGCCAGTCGAGAGGAAATTCAACAAATGCTCAACACTCTTGAACTTTCATCAAGAGAAGACTTGTTTACTCACATCCCTAAAAATATTCGCTTCCCCCAAACTCCAAAGGTTTGTCAGCGCTTTAGTTACGATCAGTTAACTGACCACGTTAATGAGCTAGCTAACAAAAACCAAATCAAAAGTAGCTTCCTTGGTGATGGATTGAAATGGTATCAGGTTCACCCTATTGTCCCCTACGTCTCTCAAATTAGAGGACTCACCACCGCTTACACTCCCTATCAACCAGAAAGAAGCCAAGGAACTTTAAAAACTCTTTGGATCTACAGTTCAACGCTCTCTCAATTAACCGGTTTTGAAGCTATTAACGCCAGCTTTTACGAGCGGGCCACATGTCTCTTTGAGGCTATGAACACCGCTCTTAGAATCAAGAAAAAAGCAAAAACAATTCTCCTCTCAGAAGGTCTTTACCCTGAAGACATTAAAGTTGTTCAAACCTTAGCCAAAGAAACGCCGATGAAAGTGGAAACCTTTCCCCTATGTCCTCAATCTGGTTTGACAGATCAAGTTCGTTTTGAAGAAAAGCTAAACCAGTTGGGAGAAGAACTCGCTGCCGTCGTCTACCCTCAAGCAAATTCTCTTGGTCTTCTCGAAGATATTCACCAGCTGACAGACACAATCCAAGCCCACAAGGCCCTCGCCATTGCCGTCATCGATCCTATATTATTAGGTCAAAATGGTCTCCTTCCTCCCTCCGAATATGGGGAAAAAGGAGCCGATATGATCGTCGGGGAAGGGCAACACCTAGCCATTGGGCCTAACTACGGTGGCCCTGGATTGGGCGTCTTTGGCATCCGCTTTCATAAAGAAAACAAAACAGCAATCAGAAGCACTGCCGGGCGCTTTGTCGGAAAGGCCCTCGATATCCAAGGGCAAGAGTGCTTAAGTATGGTTCTCTCAACAAGAGAACAGCACATTCGCCGAGAGAAAGCGACATCTAATATCTGTTCGAATCAAAGTTTTCTGGCCAGTTTAGCTGGAGCAGCGATCTTAGGGCGAGGGGAGGAAGGTCTAGCCAAAACTCTGGAAACTTCAAGAAAAAGAACACTAGAAATGGTAGAGTTTTTCAATCACTTAGACAAAATAGAACTGGCTTTTCCCGATAGTCCTTTCTTTAATGAAATCTGTCTAAGCTACCAGGGTAATCTTTCTGAGCTTATCAAGAAAGCTTCATCAAAAGGCCTTCATTTAGGTGTTGACGTAAGTAGCCGCCTCTCCGGTGACAAAAACCTTCTGCTACTATTTTTTAACGATGCTCAATCGATTGAAGACTTAGAAAAGCTCAAAAACTTTCTTCGAGAGGAGCTCGGCACGAAAGTTTCACAACAAGATCAAGAGAAAAGGACTTCCTGGCCCTCTATCTCCAAGCTCCTTAGAAAAGGAAAAGTTGGGCTTCCCAATCTTAAAACACAGAACCTAGAAGACTTCTACAGAAAGTTAGGTGATCAAAACGTAAGTCCTGATGACAATATCTACCCATTGGGAAGTTGTACAATGAAGTACAATCCCTATATCAACGATTATGCTGCCGTGCTCACAGGCTTTACCGATCTCCATCCTCAAGCACCAGAAGAAGACGCCCAAGGTTCTCTAGAAGTTTTATACCACATCCAAGAGTACTTTAAGACCATCACTGGCCTTCCCGGAGTCACCACTCAACCAGTGGCTGGAGCCCAAGGTGAACTGGTGGGAATTAAGATGTTCCAAGCCTATCACCGCGACCGAGGTTACGGTAACAAAAAAAATATTATCATCATTCCTAAAAGTGCTCATGGCACAAACCCTGCGACAGCGACAATGGCCGGTTTTGAAACCAAAACAGTAAACGGAATTCCTCAAGGCTTAATATCGATCGATGCCGACGAACAGGGACAAATAGATCTGGAACAATTCCATTCTCTGATGGATCAATATGGAGACCGAGTGGCCGGTATCATGATCACTAACCCTAATACTTCGGGCATCTTTGAAAACAGCTTTAAAGAAATTGCCGAACGCCTGCACGAAGTGGATGCCCTCGTTTACATGGATGGCGCCAACATGAATGCTATCGCCGGCTGGGTAGATCTCGAAGCCATGGGAGTCGATGCTGTTCACAATAATCTTCACAAAACATGGACCATACCTCACGGTGGTGGTGGACCGGGGGATGCCATCGTCGCTGTCAGTAAAAAACTTATTGATTACCTTCCAGGAAAACAAATTGTTCTTGAAGGGAAGATTTTCCGCTCCAAAACGCCAGTAAAAACGATAGGAAGTTTTCATCGCCACTGGGGAAATTTTGCCCACAAAGTCCGCGCTTACACCTACCTAAGGGCTCTCGGAGACGAAGGTATTCGCGAGATGAGTGCTATTGCCGTCCTTTCTGCAAGGTACTTATTTGAAAAATTAAAAATGATTTATCCGACATTACCTGAAAAGAGTGAAGATATACCTCGAATGCACGAGTTCATTCTCACTATTCATCAAGAAACATTTGCTAAACTTGAAAAAGCAGGAGTCCCCAAGACTCAAGCGATTGCTCGCATTGGAAAGCTCTTTTTAGATTTTGGTCTACACGCCCCGACAGTCGCTTTTCCCGAGCAATATGGCCTTATGGTTGAGCCTACTGAGTCTTTTAGCAAAACAGAACTAGACCGCTTCATTGAAATCCTAAAAGCAGTCAATCAGATATTAAATGAAACCCCTCAAGTTTTAACTAGTGTTCCCCACTTCACTCCGGTTCGAAAGGTTGACGAGGTTGCCGCCAATAAAAAGCTCATCTTGCAAGAGCCCATTAGCGACCTAGATTTTGTGAAAGAAAACCAAATATCTCCAGGCAAACTTAAAGAAATGCCTCTTCAAGATATCCTCAGAGAAATCGTTAACGCTCACGAAAAAACACAATTTAATCTTTAGAACTGTTAGTGTCGTCTTGTACGAGGGCCGGGCGAAACATTCGATGAGGGGCTTTATAAATGAAATTCTTTCCCAGCTGCTTCATTTGCCCATCACTCCTCCCGTAATCTCTAGAGATCGCCCCGACCTCTTTAACTTTTAGAGAAATGGCTTCCCATACAGATATAGGAGTCCTTGAAATACTCTTAACAAATATATTTACTAAACGCGATATGCCCAGGGCCCCCTCCACAATGCCTTCATTTAGCGCCACTGAGTAGCGCTTAAAATACTTAACTTTCTCTCCTTTAATGCGAAGATTTCTGACCTTAAACCTTCCTCTTGGAAAATCAACAGGACCACCCACCGCCTTGGGTACAATATCAAAGTCAACCCCACTAAAACTAACAGGCAGTCTATTTCGCAATATGAGTTTAATAGTGGGGCGAAGAAAAAGGCCGAGAATTTTTACTTTATAAATTTTCCAACCTTTTCTGTTTTTGAAGTTAAAAACGCGAGGATGACTTTGAAAAATATCCTCGCGAGTCACCGGTCCAGCAGGTAAATTAGCCCCACCGAAGAAAGGACTATGAAAACTAATATCGGCATCCACCGACTCGCGCAGAGCATCTGTCAAAAGTGCCGTCCAAGGAGTGAGATCCTTCCTGGAGTGAATTAGAGGAATCTCTGCCAAGCCCAAAAATTCATCTAAATAATCGCGGCCATACTCTTCTTCGAGAAGCTCTCGGGTTTCACTCACATAGGCTTCCAGTTCGGGCTCACCGGGAACACTCTCATCCACGGGTATCAATTGATAACTCAAAATCTTTAATGGCTGACCTTTTTCCAAATCGACCAATAGCTTCCCTACATATTTACCATGACTACCGGCTTGGACAATGGGAACCAAAAGGTTATTTTTATTGCGCTCGAGTAAAGGCTGATCAATGAGCGTATGACTGTGGCCACCAACCACTAAATCAATATGCTCAGTTCGACGAACTAGTTTTAAATCCTTTTTAAAGCCTAGGTGAGTGAGAGCAAAAACAAAATCAGCTCCCAATTCCTTGAGTTTTGTTTCAACCCTTTTAGCCGTTCGCATAGGGCTTCTTATCTTCACCTTCTTTTTTAAAGTCCAGGAATAAACAATTTGATTTGTCGTCAACCCCATGACAGCGATCTTCACGCCCCCCTTATTAAAAAAGGCATGAGACTTCGTTTCCTGAACGAGGTTCGGGTATAACAAAGTATCCCCAACGCTCATCTTGAGATTGGTTCCCAGATAGGCAAAAGGTGGAGGAGCATTCTTCAAAAGTTGGTTAAGACTCCTTGGCCCCATCAAGTAATCATGGTTTCCCATAACAACAGCATCATAACCAATGAGTCCAAGAGATCTCCAAACTCTCTCACCATTTCCAACTAAATAAAACATATTCCCTTCCATGAAGTCCCCGGCATCAAGGACTAGGGAATCAATACCCTTTTCTCGATATTTGGCTTTTTCACGATCAATCACCTGACGAACACGTGCGTAACCACCTTGATTAGGCTGATAAACGGAGTGTTCCAAATAACCGTGTAAATCATTGGTATGAAGTATAAGAAGGGGTTTAGCCAAAGCAAGTGGACTTATCATAAACCATAGTAAAATCCTAAACAAAGAAATATCCCTCCTCTACCAATACATCCATTTTAATCGATGATCAGCTTTTCAACAATACACTTTCATGGCCAAGCCTCTAAAAGTCCATTAGGATAAAGGCTCAATCTCGAAGGATTTCTAGTGGCCACTGAAGCCAATACCAAAAGGTGCACATTCGCCATTATCAGCCACCCCGATGCTGGAAAAACAACCATGACAGAAAAACTTCTCTGGTTTGGGCGAGTTGTTCGCGAGACCGGAATGGTTAAATCTAAACAAGGAAACTATGCCAAGTCAGATTGGATGGAAATAGAAAAAGAGAGAGGTATTTCCATTACCTCATCAGTTATGAGCTTTCCCTATAAACAGAGGATTATGCATCTTCTTGACACACCGGGCCACAAGGACTTTTCCGAAGATACCTACCGCACTCTCACCGCTGTCGAGTCCGTCTTAATGATGATCGACTCAGCAAAAGGAGTTGAAGAACAAACACAGAAATTAATGGAAGTTTGCCGCATGCGCGACACGCCCATCGTCACCTTCATGAATAAAT
This sequence comes from Bacteriovoracaceae bacterium, assembly GCA_965206965.1. Classification (GTDB taxonomy): domain Bacteria; phylum Bdellovibrionota; class Bacteriovoracia; order Bacteriovoracales; family Bacteriovoracaceae; genus CBDBLK01. Next base: position 2,607,855 of record OZ242254.1, read on the forward strand.
TCGATAGAGACACTATGGATCCCTTTGAGTTGATGGATAATATCGAATCTATTTGCTCTATTCAATGTACCCCTATGACATGGCCAATTGGTGACGGGAGCCATTTTAAGGGAGTTTACGACTTAGTTGCGAAACAAATAGTCTCTTTTAAAGATAGCTCTGACCCCACCAAACCCAATATTATTGAAGCCATAGATCTCGATTCTCCCCAAATTCTCAAATCATTGGGTAAAGAGCTCCTCGAAAAATTAAAAGAAGACTTAGAAATGATTGAAGGTTGTATGCCTTCTTTCCATAGAGAAGAGTTTTTAGCAGGCATCCAAACTCCCGTCTTTTTCGGTACGGCCCTACACAATTTTGGAGTTATGGAAACTCTCAATATGATCGCCGATCAAGCTCCTGGACCGGAGGCAAGAGAGGTTCTGCTGGCCCCTTTTGATGAGACAGCAGAAAGTAAAACAATCGCTCCTGACGACACTGAATTCTCTGGGTTCATTTTCAAAATACAAGCCAATATGGATAAACGACACCGCGATAGAGTGGCTTTTATGCGCGTCTGCTCGGGAACTTTTCGCAGGGGGGATAAACTCTATCATGTGCGAACAGGGAAAGAGGTGAAGATCTCTACCCCTCTCATCTTTCAAGCCCAAGATCGCGAAGTGACCGAACAAGCTTTCCCTGGAGATATCATTGGCTTGCACGATACTGGTAAATTACAAATTGGAGATACCTTTAGCCAAGGTCAAAAAATCCAATACACCGGCATTCCAAGTTTTGCTCCTGAAATTTTTCAAAAAATTATTTTAAAAGATCCGATGAAGGCCAAACAACTCGACAAAGGACTCCGCCAACTTAGTGAAGAAGGCACCGTTCAACTATTCACACGTCATACTATAAACGAAAAAATCTTAGGGGCTGTCGGCACTCTGCAATTTGAAGTGGTTAAACACCGTCTCCAAGATGAGTATGCTGTTCAAGGAGAATATCAACCTTACCCTTTCATCGGAATCCGCTGGCTCAAATTTCCCAACGATAAAATCAAAGAACGCTTTATCCAGCAAAATGCTTCCAGCATCTGTTATGACCACAAAAACCGGGTTTGCTTCTCTGTCAAAAGCCCGTGGGACCTCAAATTGGCCCGTGAAAAAAACGAAGAGGTCGAATTCTTTAAAAATAGTGACTACCGCTAGATTTTCTTAAAAATAATATTATATCGATTTAACACAAAGCTTCGTGACGAAGGAACCTCTCTAAGATTGAATTTAAACTCCAATTTCTTTAAGAAAGAGAGGTCAAGATGGCTAAATATTTATTATCTATTTTCTTTTTAATCTTCTCTCTAAGCTCCCACCTCTTGGCTCAAGAATCCGATTTGTCCGAGGAAAGGCGCTTTAGCTGGGGATGGAAATACCCCAATCCGGAGGATGACCCGGAGGAAAGAAACTTACCTCTCATTCAAACAAAGGCCCTTCTCCCCAATGAAGATTCTTTTAAAGGGGGTTACAACCAACTCCTTTCCCATATTGTGGCAGCTCCAAGTCAAGAAAATGCTGGAAGTTGCCTCTTCATGTCCCATACTGGAGCGACCGAAGTCATTCTCAATCAAAGAGAACAGAGAAGCTTTAACCTTAGCGAAAGATACTTTATGAACCTCTCTAAAGCCTCTATAGGGGACACCCTCGTCACCAATTGGCGAACAGACACCATTTATCGCCTCAACCAAACCCGACGCTTTTATCTCAATAAGGATTATCGATTTACCAAAGGTTGGTATAAAAAAAACCAAGATGGTCGAAGAGTCCCTGCTCTAGAAAATGAAGAAGGGGCCCTCTACGGCGTACCCTACAATTGGATCGTTCAATGGGAAGAATTGACCAATAAACCATTTCTCTCCCTCCCCTATTTTAAACGCCAAATCCTCTTTGCCGATCCCAATCAAAACCAATGGAATGTAGGAACGGCTCCACGAGATATCGTCACGAGAGTCAAAAAGGCCATCAAAGAAAAAAACTCACCTGTCATTGTTATTTACAATCATATCGGTTCTTGGCACGCCGTCATGATCGCTGGATTTAACGATCAAGCCTCTAGCGGCAACTGCCCCTTTGTCTCCAGCTATAACGAAAAAATGAACCAAAGGGCCAACGCCATCGTTGAAGAAGCCAACCGTCAAGTAAACCCCAAAATCAAAAGAAAACTTCTCCGCAAGGCCGCCAAGTTCCGCACCCGTGGTCAGGTAGTCCAAACCGCCTTTCAAGAAAAGGGAGGCTGTCAAGGCCAAGGTGTTTTCTACGTTCGAGACTCTATTTATCCCCAAAAGGGTAACCCACTTTATGATTACGACTTAGAGAGAGAGGGCGAGGAAACTCCCCTCAACGCCAAAATTATTCTCAGGGAATACGAATGGCTCGAGCTTCTCTCTAACCACGCCATCCTCATTTACACCGACTCATAATTGATCTCAATTTCCAATGAAAGAGACCAGTTTAAACGCTGGTCTCTCTTACCCTTTGAAAAAGTTAAACTCATTGAATTGCACTTCGAAACTAGCCATTGTTTAGAGTCGCTTTTGTTAAGGACAAGCACCGACACTTATCAGGCTTGCCTCAGCAGAGACCATAGAGCATTCGTTTGGGTAGGTTACCGGTTCTGGTAGTACTCGGCGCCAAGGACAAGTTGATTTTACCCTCGGAAGCTGACCACAAACAGCACCTGAGTTAAGGTTACAATTAGCACCTTGCCTCTGAAGACTTGATGAACTGCGCTTTGGGTTGGGAAGATTGGGACCACATCCTAAAATTAAAATCGATAGAAAAATCAATATTATTTTTCTTATAACTGTCTCGATCATTATTATTCCATATTTTAGTTCCGGAGGGCATTTTACGATTTAAAGTCAGATCGGTATTAATCTTTTGCAACTTTAATTTCCACTACTTCTTCAATCATTCAATTGAAAAAATATTGGACAGATGCCCATTTACTCTCTTCTCTCTCCGCCTTAACTGCCCTAAAACAAAAAATCATAAGCTGGCATCAAAACTGCTCCTTTTTCATATCGATATGAAAACAACGACAAAAGTACTCCTCAGTATCACGCTCACCCTGGCAACCATCTCCTGTGGTTACCCTCCACTCATCCTCGAAGGTGATCACCGGTATATCGACCTCAACAAAAAGAAAAGTAGTGATGACAATAACGAAGAAACGGATCAAACCGACAGTGAAAACCCAGAAAATAATTTTAACAATCCCCAACAGCAAGAGCCAAACACCTCGCCCTCCCTCAATATCCATCCCGATACAAACACAGAGTTTCACCCCTTTATCGAGCGATTTGCCCAATATGCACAAGAGTACGGAAGACAAACCGACGCTCAAAGTATACCCATTAGGCTCGGTACCACCAGTGCTGAAAATGTTGCGGGAACTTGTTGGCAACGCTCTGACGGAGTCAAAAGAATCACCATCAATAGAGAGTGGTGGTCTGCTAACACTAATATAGATACTCGCGAAGCCGTTATCTTTCACGAATTAGGTCATTGCAGTCTCAATAGAGGTCACGACAATTTTAAAGAGAATGGCATTCAACAATCTCTGATGGCCTCAGTCCTTAACTATTACCAGATCTTAAACTACCAAAAGTATAGAAGGGCCTATCTGCGAGAGCTTTTCACAGGCTCTAAAGATGGATTTTAATAATTAGCTGTTTTGATGACCCTGTAGGGCAGCTAAAAATCCTCTCAATAAAGTGTCAAAAATTTAAACAGTTGAATTCTTTTCCACACATCGATTCCCATTTTAAACCATCTAACTTATTAAAATATCGATCTTATTTTAGGCATCAAAAATGCATTAAAAATTGGTATGAAAACAATGCTTATTATACTTCTTTCTATTTCTTTAACTTTTAGCACGATAGCTAAGCAAAGTTTCCAACAGCCAAAAGGAATGATCAAAATCAATATTCATAAATCTTTTAAAAGAAACAAAGATATTTGGGGTACTTATAAGCAAACGACAGAAACTATTATTGCCCACCGAGGTGGAAAAAAGTTTGTTGAAAACACAATAGTCCAAACAGGGGATGCTATCCTTAGCAAAGGCAATCTCGTTATAGTACGCTCGGTCCGTGAAAAAGAGAAAGATGTGGATACTAAAATACTTGTCAAAACCTTTCCTTACAAAAAGAAAAAAGGAAATTTTCAAATTGATACCCAAAAACAACAAAATGATTTTCTCGAACTCTATGGCCCTAAAATCACCGCCTTTCTCAAAAGAAAAAATCTTCATCGAGGAAAAATCACAATAGCTCGAGTGCAGGAAATGACTTGTCAAAGTAAATCACTGCAACTCGATTGCACAATCCCTCTAGTTTTCCAAGTCAATTAAGAATTATTCTTTTTAAAGGATTAGATTATTCACTATCAATAAAGCGAATACCAAAGTTAGTCACTGGTCGGCGAGCCTTTTCACCGATGGCCTTTTTAACAAGAGGATACATAAATTCACTATCAGGCTTAACTCTATAATTTTGCCATTTCTTTATAGGTGTCCTGTCATCCGATAATTTCCAAACAGAGAGGTAGCCAAAGTTTTGAGACAAGACAAAGCGATCTAGCGCTACCGCCTTTCCCTTCTTCGTCCAATAAACCAATTTTTTTAAAGCACTATCGTTAATCAAACGAGGTAAAGAGATAAATTGACCATTCTTCGCTTTTAATAACAGAGCCCCCTTTGGTGACTGAACAAGACCTTCCAAATCAATGGCCGGACCAGCCACGATATGACTCACATAACGATTGCTCTCCTCCGGCGCAAAATGAAACTTCCAGGTATTTACATCGTAGAATGGAATTTTTTTGTGCAAATAATAATAACCGGCAGTATTAAAGTAAGGTCGGTCAGACTGCCAAAGACCATGGATAGAGGGTTCCGAAGAGAGATGGCGGTAAAGTGAAAAGATTGGGTCTTGATAGCGAATAAAGTTGACCACACCAGTTTCATTAGTGAACGCCCTATAGACAAAGCGCTGAAATGGAAGAGCATTAAAAATGCCAACACAAGAAATCAACCCCAGGTAGATGAGTCCCAACCACAACCGTTTACTATGTATCCAGTCGCTATTCAAATTTTTCATTCCAACAACTAAAAAATCAGCAAACAAAAGTAGCCATAGGGGAATGGCCGCAAAAATAAAACGATACTCGCGATGTCCTGCCAACATATGGGGTAATAAAAGTGCGACGAAAAGCAGAAGAAAAAACCCTCTTCGGCGCAGGTTAAGGCCTGCCACAAGAGAAATTAAAAAGCTTCCTCCACTAGCGATAACTAGCCAGAGTAAATAGAATAATGGATTCGATTCGATGCGATTAGTGATAATAATTAAATTCGCTTTCAAATTAACCCAATAAGAGTGAAACAAGTTTCCCCAGACAAAAAACTCAAACAAACCAATGGCCATCAGACCAGCAAATCCAACAAAAAGCATCGTTAAGCGAAAGCGGTTGTCAGGACGGAAAAATGGAATGGACCAAACGAGAGCGAGCATAAAGGCATAGTGAAAGCGTATCGCCACTAGCAAAACTCCAAGGGCAGCAATGAAGCCAACTCGCTGTCGAGTCAAACGAGACGGATGAACGGCAAGAATCAGGACAACAAAGAGAAGAGAAGTTGCCACAAACTCCGTCATTGGCTTATGGGCCATACCAACCAACTCATACCAAAAAGCCCCTAGTAGCAAAGCCAGGCGGGCCGTCCCTTCACCAAAAAGATAGCGCCCTGAAGTGTACATGCCGTAGGGAATAAGAAGTGAAAAAGCACAAAAAGCTAATTTGACCGCCCCAATGTACAAGGTCGGAGAGTCAAGGCCAAGCCATTGGCAAACTCCTAATACACCAGCAATTGCCCCTGGCAATAGCCATGAGCGTCCCCCGTAAAAATACTCCCAATAAGAAATACCATGGCCAAAAACCAAGCGATGGGCCGGCTCGAGATACTGCATAATTTCATCGGGGTGAAGGACAAAATCACCTGACAAGGCAATGACCGCACGGGCCACAAAAGCCAATACCAAGATCCACCACAAGCGGCGCCACTTTGGTTCATTTAGAGGCTGTGGTGCAATCCCCAAAAAATTGGACATCGACGACCTTTTTCTTCAAAGTTTCTCACCTTTGAGGATAACATGGCCCTCTCCTTTCTGAACCACTCCTATCAGATGGCCCTTTATTCCCTTGTCTTGGAGTTCGTCTAAGACTTGGTCAGGATTTGAAGTGGCCAAGACGAGCCCAATTCCCATATTAAAAGTTCGGTGAAGTTCACTTAGAGAAGTTCCACAGCGCTCACCGATAAGCTTCATAAATTCAGGTGCTTCACGCCAGTAGAAATCACTTTCAACAATGTAATCAAAGCGATTATTCATACGAGAAATATTGAGAAATCCCCCTCCTGTAATATGGGAGAGTCCATGGATTAATCCCTTAGATAAAAGATCTCGAACTTCACTCCAGTAGATCCGAGTAGGAATCAAAAGCTTCTCTTTGAGTGCTATTTCTTTATCCTCAACCAATTTTCTCAACAAAGAATAACCATTGGAATGAAAACCAGAGCTAGGCAAACCAATCAGAGCGTCCCCCTCTCCAATTAGATTTCCATCGAGCACTTTGTCGGGAAAAACTTCACCAACAGCAAAACCGGCCAAATCATATTCTCCCGGTTGATAGAAGCCAGGCATTTCTGCCGTCTCCCCACCGATAAGCGCCGCTTGTGACTGCCGGCAACCTTCGACAATCCCCTCCAAGATGTCTTCGGCCACTCCCACATCAAGTTTTCCCGTGGCTAAGTAATCCATAAAAAAGAGGGGTTTAGCCCCAGTGCAAAGGATATCGTTGACGCACATAGCTACGAGGTCAATACCAATAGTACGATGTTGTCCCAACTCTTGAGCGAGCTTGAGCTTAGTGCCTACCCCATCCGTTCCCGCCGCCAGGTAGCGATCACCGCATTGATAAAGGCAAGCAAAACCGCCAATACCTGAGACAACTCGCTCTCCGTAAGTCGATCTCACTTTAGCTTTTATTTTTTCAACCAGGTCCTCACCCGCTTCAATATCAACACCGGCCTCTTTGTAAGTTAAAACCTTTTTTCCTTTCATCCCCATTTCCTCACTAAAACTGGCTTAATGGCGAAAGTGCCTCTGTCCGGTAAAGACCATGCCCATTTGATTTTCATTGCAACAATCAATGACCTCACAGTCCTTGATGCTGCCTCCCGGTTGAACAATAAAGCGGATTCCATATTTATGGGCGTGTTCAATACTATCTTTAAAAGGAAAAAAAGCATCGCTCACCAAGATAATATTAAAAAGATTTTCAACTCCATTTTCGCATGCTTTAGCATAGGCCTGATCGAGGCTGACTAAGCGATTGGGGTTTCCCATCCCCGCTCCGATCACCTGAAGACTCTGCCCCTCTTCTGCCACCAGAACAATAGCGTTACTCTTGAGGTGTTTACCAACAAACGAACCAAATTTGAGAAGATCCTCTCTATCACTGGGAATGGAAACATTTGTCACCAAACGAAAATCGCAGTCGGGCTTATTGTCCTCTTCTTGAACGAGCCAACCCCCACTAATTGTTCTCACCATTAAGTCTTCGTGCTCTCCTCGGTGGGGAGAAATTTCAATTAAACGAATATTTTTCTTGCTCTTAAAAATGGCTTTGGCCTCCGCTGAAAAACGAGGAGCCATTACCACTTCAACAAAGTTTTTCACTAAAAATGAAGCTTCCTCTTTTTTCATTTCATAATTGAGAGCGATAATAGAGCCAAAAGCGGAAATGGGATCTCCCTGCCAGGCCCTCTTCAAAGCTTCGAGACCATCAATGGCCAAGGCCGCACCACAGGGATTGGAGTGCTTAACAACGACAGCGGCGCAAGGTCGCCGCTCATTGGCCAACGAATGCAAATCACTCAAACACCTCCAAGCGGCATCGGCATCTAAAAGATTGTTATAGCTCAATTCCTTTCCTTGAAGGGGAATCACCGAAGCGAGCCCTCTCCCCTTTTTCTCACGGGAAACAACCCAAGCTTTTTGATGGGGGTTTTCACCATAGCGCAGGGAACGCCCTTCCCCGGAGGAAAAACACAGTGTCGAAGAGTGACCTTCTAGCTGGCGCTCAAAAGTCGAAGTGATCATGCCATCGTAGAGGGCCGTATGGCGAAAAGCTTGTAGAGAAAAGCACTTCCTGGCCTCAAGCTCAATGGTCCCCTTCCCTTTGAGGAAAAGCTCCTTAAAATGAGCGTACTGAACGGGATCGGTCAATACAGTTACTGACTCACAGTTTTTAGCTGCCGCCCGCACCATCGTTGGGCCTCCAATATCGATATTTTCAATCAGCTCTTCCCAGTTCCCTCCTCTCTCTACCACATTGGCAAAGGGATAGAGGTTGCACACCACTAAATCAATCGCTTGGATCCCCAATTCTTTGGCCTCTCTTTCATCGCTCGCTTCCCCTCGGCGAAACAAAAGACTCGAGCCGATTTGGAAACTGAGAGTTTTCATACGCCCCCCAAAAGCCTCGGGGTTGCCAGTGACTTCTTGGATGGGCGTCACACGAATACCCTTCTCTCTTAAAACTTTAGCCGTTCCTCCACTGGAGATAATCTCCACACCCTGTGTGCTTAGAAGTTGAGCCAACTCGACAAGACCATCTTTATTAGAAACACTTAAGAGGGCCCTTTCAATTTTCCTATTCATCTTTTCCTTTCCTTTAGGCTTTGTTGAGATACTCCACAATATTGGTAAAAAAAGACCTTCCGGGAGCTAAGTGCTGACGCCCAGGATAAGTGTACCCTGAAACGGCAGCTTCAGGGTGGGGCATGAGTCCTAAAACCAAACCTGTCGGATCACAAAGTCCAGCAATAGAGCGATAAGAGCCATTGACCTCTTCAGTGTATTCAAGAGCAATTTGACCGGCTCCTTTTAAACTTTGATAAATTACCTCTTCTCGACCAGGTCTCAGAGTCAAACGTCCTTCTCCATGCCGAATCGGCAGGCAAAACTCCTCCATTCCCTTAGTCCAAACACAAACATTCTTTTCAACCCTCTTAAGGGAAACCCAGCGGTCTATAAATTGTCCTTGAATATTGCGGGCCAGGGCCACCTTTCGCTCTTCTCTAAAATTGGGGAGTAAGCCTAGTTTTGTTAGGACTTGAAAACCATTGCAAATACCAATAACTGGTTTCTTCTCCTCTAAAAAGTGAAAAAATTCCTGTTCAAGACCATACTTTATTTTCAAAGAGAGAATCTGTCCCGAACCAAGTTCATCACCAAAACTAAATCCCCCCGGAATGGCCAAACCTTGAAACTCTCTTAAAAGAGTTGGGGCTTTGAGAAGGTCATTGATATGGATCACTTTGGCCTTAGCTCCGGCCATTTCAAAGGCACTAGCGGTTTCTCGTTCACAGTTGATACCATCTCCAGATAAAACTAAAAAAGAGGGACCCATTCGGCCATTCTTAGGTCCTACCATTTTCTCTCCCAGGCTTGATAAAGTTCTGGTACGTTCCAGTGAAAACGCTGATTATTAGTTTCTAAAACAACCTCTTCACGATCCCACACGGTTCCCAATTTTTGAAAAGGAAGATTCTGAAAAGCTTTTTCAAAAGAGACAACATTTTCAGGGGAAACACTGACCACAAATCGCCCGGGTCCTTCGTGAAAAAGAAAACTTAAGGCCCTCTCCATTTCCACCGCGAGATCGAGCCCAACACCTCCATTAAAAAGACCCTCGCACAAAGCGCACAATAAACCCCCATCGCTAATATCGTGGCAACTTTGAATCCACCCCGCACTCATCGCCCGGTAAAGCTCTCGGTAGACATCAGTGTTGAGCTTTAAATCTAAGCTCTCAAGAGGGGAGAGCTCATCGCCAGAGAGAGAAATCATTTCAGCTAATTCACTTCCCAAGAGACTTCCCTCTGCTTTTCCCCCTAGACGGTAGACAATATCGCCAGGTTTTTGAAATTCACTAGTGGTGGTCGCCGACATCTCGACTCTGGCCATAGCGGTCACTAAAAGGGTTGGCAAAATGGAAATGAGCAAAGGCTCACCTTTTTTGTTCACCCCTCGAAAATCATTTTTCATACTGTCTTTTCCGCTGACCAAAGGAGTGCCGTAAGTCACACAAATATCGTAAAGCCCCTGACAAGTGCGCACCAATTGACCCAACTTGTAAGCCCCATCGGGATTTTTGGAACTCTCAATGGGATCGGGCCAGCAAAAATTATCGAGAAGACATAGATGATCCAAGTCCCCCCCACTGGCCACCACATTCCTCACCGCTTCGTCGACACTGTACTGGGCCATCAAATAGGGATCAAACAAACTCACCCGAGGGGCGAGGCCACAACCGATGGCCACTCCCCGGGAGTCATCGCCCCCGTGGGGCGCTAACCAAATCACCCCCGAATCACCGGGAACCTGCTGCTTCTCTCCGACAAAAGGTTTTATATGAGTAGCGGCCTGGACCTCGTGGTCGTATTGTTTCACCCAATGAGCTTTACTAGCGATATTTTCTCGCCTGAGAAGTTCCGGCAAGACTCTAGAAAGACCTATTTTCTCAAAATTTTTTAAAGGGCGAAGAGGTTTCCAACTGGAGCGTTTTGTCTGATACTCCCCACAATTTCCTCTGGGGCCATCCCATTTAGCTAAAAGCTTCATGGGAGGAAGTCCATTGTGAAGAAAGTCTAAATCCAATCGACCCACTAATTGCTCCCCAAAAAAAACCTCCAAGAAACCACTATCAGTAAACTCTCCCAAAAGATGGGCCACCACACCCCTTTGCCCCGCCAATTCCAAAAAGGCTTCTCGATCCTTTTTTGGAACGGCCAGAGTCATACGCTCTTGGCTTTCCGAAATCATAATTTCCCAAGGACTCAAACCAGGATATTTCAAAGGGCATTTTTGGAGATCTAAGCGAGCCCCACAGGTTAAAGTGGCCATTTCTCCAACCGAACTGGAAAGCCCACCGGCCCCATTATCGGTCACGCAACTGTAAAGACCACGATCACGCGCCTCTATCAAAAAGTCTGAAACGCGCTTTTGAGTAATGGGATCACCAATTTGAACCGCAGTCACAGGACTTGATTCATTCAACTCTAGCGAACTAAAAGTCGCTCCGTGAATCCCATCAGCACCGACAGCCCCGCCAACGACGACAATAAAGTCACCAGGCCGAGCCCCCTTAAGTGTCGTCTCTCGACCATCTTGGATCTGTTGAGGCATCACCCCGACGGTACCGCAAAAAACTAAAGGCTTTCCCGCGTAATCATCATCAAAAAGAATGGCTCCATTGATCGTGGGGATCCCACTTTTATTGCCCCCATCTTCCACACCTCGATGAACTCCTGCCAATAAGCGCTTAGGTTCCATCAAACCAGCGGGCATCAGCTCTTCTTCTCCTGAGTAGGGAAGCTCAGTGCTGCCAAAGCAGAAAACATCGGTATTGGCAATCGGTCGAGCACCCAGACCACAACCTAAGATATCCCGATTGACTCCCAAAATTCCCGTCAAAGCGCCACCGTAAGGGTCTAAAGCCGAAGGACTATTATGAGTCTCTACCTTAATACAAAGGTCAATATTTTGATCAAAGCGAACAATACCTGCATTGTCACTAAAGACCGAGCGAAGCCAGCAGAGACCACGTTTTTTTTCTACTTCTCGGGTCGCTTGCTTGATAAAGCTTTGATAGAGACCTTTTATTTTTTGCTGGGGAAGGTCTTGGTAGGAATGAGAATCCCCTTCAGTGTATTCAATATGAGAGGCAAAAATTTTGTGTTTGCAATGCTCTGACCACGTTTGAGCGATCACTTCCAGCTCTAATTTGGTTGGCCAAATAGCGAGCCTCTGCGCCGACCTCTCCCTTTGAACTTCCTTTTGAAGAAAGTAATCGCGAATGACCTTCATTTCACTAAGGGTTAAGGCCAAGCACCACTCCTGGCTTAAAGACTCTAAGGCCTCTTCACTGATATCTAAAGCAACGGGATCATTTTCCACTCCGTGATCCATCTCAACGATAGGTAGCTCTATTTTTTCAAACCTCTCCTTTCTTTCAAATTCCTCAAGAGAAGAAATCTCAATTTTTTGAATGAGGGGATTAGCAAAATTCTCGCGAGCAAAAACTTCTAGTGACCAGCGATCACTCACACCATAAACCAAAATGAGCTGTCCAGAAAAAACTCTTCCCTTACCTCCAATCAGTTGTAACGCATCTTCAGCACTCCTTCCTGTATTGTCCGTTACGCCGGGGAGAAACTCAATCTCAACAGTGTAAGTGGGATGGCCAGGAAGTGTGTAATTTGAGCTAAAAATATCTTCTAGAACAGAGTCAAAAAAAAGACTCTCCACTCTCTCTTTGGGAAGAGTTGTTTCACCTTCCAAAGCTACCTTAAAAAAGGGAATCTCTTGTAGATTTTCAATATTGAGACCATAAAACTGAGCCGCCGTCTCCTTTTTAGCTTCGAAGCCCAATTGGGGCACCCGAGAGACGACTTCAAACCTTTGAATTGAGCGAAAGGAATTCATCGACTTTCCTCGGTAAAGAAAAAATTAAGTTCTTTGTCTAAGTAAAACTGCTTAGACATAACCGCTTTTAGCACCCTAGGGTAAACTTTGTGCTCGAGAGCCAGTCCCTGGGCCTTAAACTCTTCCAAACTATCTTTTGGATTGCACTGAAATTTCATTTGAACAATAATAGGTCCCGTATCCATCCCCTCATCAACAAAGTGAACGGTGCAACCACTCTCATTCACTTGAGCTCGGTAGGCTTCGCCATAGCCATCGCGACCGGGAAATAAAGGCAAGAGCGAGGGATGAATATTAATCACACGATTAACCCTAAGGTCTTTATCAAAAAATTTCTGAAGAAACTCTGGCGATAAAAGGCGCTGGTAACCCGCTAAGAAAAGCCAAATTTCTTCCTCTGGATTGACAAGCTCACTAATAAGCTCAACAACCAGATCGCAATGGGCCTTTCTCCTCTCTAAAAGAACTCCCTCTTCCTTGTGGGGAAAGGGCACCACCCAATAGCGCACGCCCAAGCGCTCCATCTTTTCAAGCACTGGAGCTTTTTCTCGGTCACAGATGAGGCCCTTTAACTCCCATTGGTTCTCTAAAGCCACTTCTGCTAATTTTTCAGCGTTGGAGCCAGTCCCCGAAGCCATGATAAAAAAACAAGGTTTACAACCCAATATCTCTCCTCCATTGAGCCCCAGAAAAAGAGACTCGCTCCAAAGCCTGATAAGCCAATTTTCTCGCCTCCTCTTTATCCCTACCGAGAGCGGTGATTCCTAAGACTCGACCACCACTATTGACTAGTCTGTCTCCCTCTTTTTTCACGCCAGCAAAAAAGCGTTGAACCAAAGGTTCCTCTTCTTCTTCTAGAGTGATTTCGCAATTCAACTTCATGGGGGCCCTCTTATCCAAGCTGGGATAGCCCTGGCTCGCTAAGACGATATGAATAGAAGTCTCAGTTTTCAGTTTCAATACATCCTGAGAAAGGGCGCCGAGCTTTCCCTCCACACACGCCAACATAACGCGATGGAGCTCCCCTTCGAGAAGCGGCATCAACACTTGAGTTTCTGGATCGCCAAAGCGAACGTTAAACTCAACAACATTGGCACGATCATCAGAGATCATCAGTCCCACAAACAAAGTGCCCACAAAGGGGTGCCCTCTCATCTGCATCCCTTTGAGAATAGGGGCGATAATTTGAGTTTTGACTATCTCTAAAACATTTTCCCCCGGCCAATCTTTAGGGGAGTACCCCCCCATCCCCCCGGTATTGGGTCCTTCATCGCCCTCTTTTAATCTCTTGTAATCGCAGGCAAATCCAAGGAATTGAAAATTCTCTCCATCACAAAGAGCAAAAGCACTGGCCTCTTTGCCGATCAGTTTTTCCTCGATAAGAATCCTCTCGGTCTTCACCGAAATTTCGGGATTCACCATAAAGTCATGGAGCACTTTTTCAGCTTCCCTGCGGTCGTGAGTCACCACAACTCCTTTGCCTCCCGCTAGTGAGTCGGCTTTGAGAACGACTCCCTTTTCAAAGTCCCAATTGGCAAGTCCAGCCAAGGCGCTTTCATAGTCGTCATAAGTTTTGAAAGCTGCGGTGGGAACCCCCATCTCTTGCATTAATTCTTTGGAAAAAGTCTTTGAACTCTCCAGCAGAGAAGCCTCGCGTGTGGGACCAAAGACTTTAAATCCATGGCCCGAAAGAAAGTCGACCAAGCCTGCCGCTAGTGGGGCTTCCGGCCCCACCACAATCAAACCGGGAGCTTCACGTTGGCACAGCTCTACAACGGCAGAGTGATCGGAAACTTTAAGAGAAGTACAACGAAGACCTGGAGACTGCTCCATACCGGGATTTCCCGGAGCCACAACAACTTCCTCAACCCCACGCTCACGCCCTAACTTCCAGGCTAAAGCGTGTTCTCTTCCCCCTGATCCTATAACTAAAACTTTCATTTTCAACCCTTCTGTCTCACTAGCTCCAGTGGGCCACCACTTGCTCAAGCTCCCAAGCACTGGGAAAAACTCGCTCTCCTCCCACCGCCTGGGAAAGAGCATTAGCCAAGGCTCGGTACATCATTTCCACCGCTTCCTTGACATCACTTTTTAAAGGGGAAGGTTCACAATTGAGTTCCTCGAGACAAATCGATTTCCAGTTATCACTTCCTCTCTCTTTTGCCATCTTCTTAGCTTCCTCAATAGCCAAATGCCAAGAGCATCCTCGGTAAAACTGGCGCAAATTTTCCTTGCTCAACTGAACTCCGCGATAGGATAAGCGCAGCTCATCTGGTCCTATGCTATCGACAACCCAAAAATCGCGCTCTCCATCACTTCTCAATTGGGGGGCAAAAGCAAATTCAAACTTTCCATCCCAGAGGTCAATATCAGACTGGGCAAATAATTCTTTTAAGCGAAGAGCTAAAATTAAGACGCTCTCTTTGAGCCGTTTGAGCTCACCATTCGTCAACGCCGCTACTTCACAGGCTCTCGATTCATCAATATAGCGATCGGTGCTCTCCAATTTAGTGGAAAACTCAATAATCGGATTTTCAAAGCGGTCTCCCTCTTGGGGGGCCTTATCCAAACCTAAAGATCGGCAATAACTCAAATCTCCGACTCTCTTGAGAAGACTCGACCCCTGGGGAACTCCGAAGCGAAAAATCACTTCGAGCGGAACTAAAGCCTTTAAAGGGCGATCGCGATACTTCTCATAATGGTACTCTCCACCACGAAACTCTGGCCTGACAATTTGAACAGGTTCTACTTTTAAAAAAGCACCCCATTCCCGGGAGTGATTCAGAGAGTGCCCCTGCTCATCACATAACCCTAGTGAGTGATGAGCCAGACCTTTTACAGTCAGCTCGCGGTAAACTTCCATTTCTTTAGCCAGTGGAGACAGTTCAGCTTTTTGCCAAGATTCGGGACTTTGCATTTGCTTAAAGAAAAAATCAGCCATAAAAGCGAGTGCCTTTCCCTTGTCTTCTAATTGATCAGGCATCGCCCCCCAATCAAAAACAGAATAGCGATCACTATAACGAAAAATATAGGGAGACTCCCCTTGGCGACCTAAAATATCCTTAACACTACCTTGATGAAAAAGTGGAAACATAACGATCACTCCTTATAAAATATCTCGCCACTTGAGAAGGGCACATAAAGCATTGCGAGTGTTGTTGACACCTACCCAAAGCCCACCTTTTTCATGAACGCAATGAAATATATCCAGGGCCTGGCGAGGAGTTTGACGAGCCGTTTTTTCCATTAAAGAGGTATGCAAAACAAAAGCATCCTTGGGATCATCAACCACCATATTGGGGTCGGTGATCATAGCGATATTCACTTCTCCCGCCACAGCTTCCTCTCTCACTTGAAGTTCGACTTCTCGCTTTTGGGCGTACTCACAAGTTCTCTTCCACTCCATTTGGGCGTATTCGTAATCAAAAATTTTGGGGTCGACAACAACATTGATTTTCTCAAATTTTGATTGAGTCAAATTTTGACCAGCTAGCGCCCAAGAAAAAATTTCCTTTTCTCGATTGGCTCCACAAGCTATCACCGGTACTCCAAAAGGCATTTGAACAATACTAAAAAAAGCATCTAACCCACCAAAGGCAGCATCGACGGGAACCCCAAAGACGGGACGATTCACTTTGCTGGCGACAACGCCAGGCAAATGAGCCGCTAAACCAGCCCCCGCCACAACAAAATCGTACTCTTTTTGCTCTAAGGCCTGACCGAGTTCAATCGGGTTTCGGTGAGCCGAAATCACTTCAAACTCAACCGAAAAATTCTCTTTTAATTGTTCCACAAGTGGTCCGTAGACGCGCTCATCACTCGACGAACCAAAAACCACAAAAACCTTCATAAAGACACCCTCATTTTTTATGTTCATAGCGCCGCCGGAGAAACTCCTCGGCATCATCAATTGCTGTTGGATAGCGACTATTCACACAAGCCATGCACAAGCTCTCAAGCCCAATCGCTTCAAACAAATCCTTTTCCTCTAAGTAAATCACTCGATTAGCCCCCACCCACTCGGCTATTTTTTCAACAGATTTTCCACGAGCAATCAACTGCGAAGGCAGTGGAAAATCAATGCCGTAAAAACAACCATGCCTCAAGGGGGGACAAGTCACCGCTAAAGTTACATCTTTAGCCCCATAGCGTTTTAAAAGTTCAATAATCTTTTTACTAGTTGTCCCCCGGACAACACTGTCATCAACCAGTAAAATATTTTTACCTTCAATTTCACTGCGCACGGGAGAAAGCTTTAATTCCACCGCTTTTTCCCTTTTTTCTTGGCTATCGAGAATAAAACTTCTCTGGATATAGCGGTTTTTTATTAGCCCTTCACGATAAGGTAAACCTAAGGACTCCGCCAAAGAGATCGAAGCCGTCCGACTGGTATCGGGTACAGGACAAACAAAGTCAGGGCTAATTTTTCCACTTTTCATAAGGGAAGCCACTTTTTTTCCCAAAACACGGCCTAAGTTCAGGCGAACAGAGTAAACAGAGCGCTGCTGAAGAGCGCTTTCTGCCCCGGCAAAATAAATCCACTCAAACATGCAATGACTCGGTTGGGTCAATGTTTCGCAAACTTTTGAAAAAACTTGCCCCTGCTCAGTAATCAAGAGAACTTCACCAGGGGCTACATCCCGAACATACTCGTATCCAAGAAAGTTAAGCGCTAAGGTTTCACTACAAACGCAGTAATCAAAAACCCCAGGAGACCCCTTTCTCTCACGCCTCCCTAAAACTAGAGGGCGAATTCCATCGGGATCGCGAAAAGCAAAAAGCCCTGTCCCGGCCATCAGCCCAACGACAGCATAAGCCCCTTTGGCCATTTCAAAAATTTTTTGAGCGGCCTTTACACAATGCTCGAAGAGAATCGGTTGTTCACCTGTTTCCTGATGAGACAGGAGATTGTGGCACCATAAGTTTAAAAGAACTTCGAGATCATTATTGGTGAGAAGCTGCTGTTTGAGATCAGTTTTCAAGTAATTCGCTAGAGAGTGGTAATTGACCAAATTCCCGTTGTGAACCATGCCCATTCCAAAGGGAAGACCAGTCACCAAAGGCTGAAGGTCATTGCGACCATCGCTTCCCACGGTAGCGTAGCGGGTGTGCCCAATGGCCATATTGCCATAGAGATTAGAGAGATTACTTTGATCAAAAACCTGAGCCACTAAACCAAGGTCTTTTTCTTGAAAAAATCTCTGACGAGAAGAATCAAAACTCAGAATCCCTGCGGCGTCCTGCCCTCGATGCTGAAGAGTTAGCAAACCCCGAAAGGCTTCATAAGCGGCCCAAAAGGGAACCCTTTCCCCCTCCAAATTCTCTTTCGAAGCCGTCGCTTCTGAAACGGAAACTCCCACTTTTTCGGAGGGACCGATAATACCCACAACGCCACACATAAATGCCTCTCAACCGCTTGTTATTTCACGGGCTCATATTCTCTAAATTGGCAGAGGCTGGCCAGGTATTTTTAGTAAAACTAATATAAAGTTTTAGATCAAACTAATATTAAAAAAACCTAGTAGAAAAGGTTCCACTCCCTAAACGACTCATTGCCAAATAAATAATTTTTTGCTAAAAAAGACTTCGTTTGCTCACCACTTCCCATACAAAAAGAAGTTAAAAGAAATGCACCCACCAGAGACTCATGAGCACTCTCCGACCGGAACCTTCTCTTATCACAAAACAACTGAAAATATTCTCGTCGAAGTCACCCCTTTCTTTGTGCCCGAGAAAAGTAGCTTAAAAAATGCCTACTACTTTTTCGCTTACAGGGTCATTATTAAAAACTTAAATCAATTCGCTATCCAAGTTTTAAACCGACATTGGATCATTAAAGATGGTCAACAAAACCAACGCAGTATCAATGGGAAAGGAATTGTCGGTGAACGCCCTACAATAGCCCCTCAAGAAGAGTTTCAGTACACTAGCTTCTGCCCACTGAGAACGCCTACCGGAAACATGCGTGGCAAATACGAAGTCATCGATGAGTTGGGGCATAAATATTGGATTCAAGTCCCGCTCTTTTTCTTTCGAGTACCCGAAACCACTCAAGCATAGTACTATTAACACTATGATAAGACTGCCTTTATGCTTGAGTCTTATGATTAGCTTAAGTACTCTCTTGGCTTCTTGCCGATCCTCTCAACGAGCCAATGCTAGTTATCAAGAATCCTTTCAAAAAGGCTGCCCCAACCAAACCACTCTCTGGAAAAAGTTAGCCCCTCCCTCCAAATTAAATCGTGAGAACCCAGAAAAGACTCAATGGCTCAAAAGTAACCCCTCCCAAGAAGGAGGAGTGGTTCTCTTGCTCCACGGTCTCAACCTCAAACCCTCCAAAATGGACGCCATCGGCAAAGTCCTCACCCAACAAGGGCACGCTGTTCTCAGAGCGGCCTTAAGCGGTCACCGGGGAGATCTCAAAGAGCAACAATCCCTCACCCATCGCGACTGGGTTCTAGATATGCACCACCTCTATTGCCTGGCTTCCCTTAAGTCCCAACAATGGCAACGTCCTCTCTACGTTGTCGCTTTTAGTCTAGGAGCCCTCGTCTTCCTCGACTATCTCAACCAAGGGCCCGACTATCGACCCCATCGACTTTTCCTCATGGCC
This sequence comes from Bacteriovoracaceae bacterium, assembly GCA_965206965.1. GTDB lineage: Bacteria > Bdellovibrionota > Bacteriovoracia > Bacteriovoracales > Bacteriovoracaceae > CBDBLK01. The sequence continues at coordinate 2,627,054 of OZ242254.1, forward strand.
CCTGCCCATACTCTTCACTGGTACGCTCATCTTCCCGAGTACTTGGATCTCTTGAGCGACAGCTTTGGACTTCCCTCTCAAAATTTAAAAGAATACCGCAGCCAAGCAAGTACTAGCTTAGCCGCTTACCGGGCGATGGAAGCCGCTCGAGAGGGCCTCTTTCGAGTTCAAACGAAAAACCTCAATCTTCCCACCATCGTCTTTCTCGACCCCGAAGACGAACTGATCAATTTAAAGAAGATCAAAAGCTTTTTAGCAAAAAACTCATTAACTCGGTGGAGTTTAGAGCTCACTTCAAATCGTCAGCACCAACTTCAAAAGAGCTTTCACCACCTCATTATCGATAAAAAGACCCTCGGTGAAAGGGAGTGGAAGAGGCTTATTAGACTTCTCAAGAATCACCTAGTCCCTTAAAGTCTTTCCTCATTTAATCTATCTAGTTATCAAATTTTCTTACATGGCCCTGGGAAATTGTTCAAGCCCTTGACCTGTCCAATTCGTCTCGTGCTAACATATCAATAGTATTCGGATGAGGAAGTCGATCCCTATGAGAACCCTGATCCTAGACAATACCTACTTTCCAATAAAAATCGTCAACTGGCAAAAAGCCATGGTCTTGCTGCTTACGGGAAGAGCCGAGATCGTTACTGAATATATCGATCGTAAAGTTCAAGGCGTTTCTCAAAGTTTTACCCTGCCTAAAATCCTCAGGCTCTACAATCGCCATAAAGCGGAAAAAAGGGTCCGCTTTAGCCGTTATAATATCTTTTGGCGAGACTCTTTCCAATGCCAATACTGCCGTGCAAAGCTTCCTGGAAGTAAACTCACTCTGGACCACGTCCTCCCACAAAGCCGTGGTGGAAAAAGCAATTGGGAGAACTTAGTCACCTGCTGTAGCGCTTGCAATGTCAAAAAGGGAGATAAAACCCCCGAGGAAGCTCATATGAAACTCCTCAAAAAGCCTAAGCAGCCCTCTTGGAGTCCTCAACTCTGCCTTCGCCTCAAAAAGAATGACCCCCAGGACTGGTATGACTGGTTTCCCAATTTAACGCCCTTTTAGTCTTATCGTTTATCCACCAACCCCTTGTCGAAACCCAGCAAGCAGCTTAGCATGCCTAAAACTTGGAAAGGAAAGAGAGAATGCCTCAAGCTCAAGTAAAGCTTTTTATCAATAGGGCCATCCAGAGACTAAAAGACAAGTCTCAATACGCCGACATTAGGTTTCACGAATTTGACCGAACAGAAAATTTAAGCACCATGAAAGGAGACCTTCAAAACCACCAAACGTCCGAAAAAAGAGGTTATGGTATACGGGTCCTCTACAATGGAGCCTGGGGCTTTGCCAGCTCTGAAGACTGCAGTGAAAAGGGACTTCAAAGCACTTGTGACCAAGCTCTTCTGCAGGCCCAAGCCGCCTCTGAATTCATCCAAGAGCCCGTTCAACTGGTACCTAAAAAAGTTATCAAAGCCGATTATTGTAGTCCTATCAACACGAACCCTTTTCAAATCAACTTAAAAGAAAAATGGGAGCGGCTCAAAGAAGTCGATCGACAACTCAAGGATCAGCGCTTTGACCTCTGGGGAGTCCAAGCCGTTTTTTATCATCGAGAAATTCATTATGCTGATACAGAGGGAAGCCAAATACAAAAAGAGCTGCTCGAAGTCGACAGCTCAATGTATGCCCGAGCCACCGATCGAGATGGGTTTCAACAAAGAAGAAGCTTCCAAATGCCTTTGCCTCATCAGGGAAGTGTCGGCTGGGACAATTTAATTTCTAAAGAGCTCTTTGGCGCCGCCCCTCGTATTAAAGAGGAACTCCATCAGCTCTTGGCAGCACCTCTTTGTCCTGAAAAAAAATGTTCACTCATTCTCAAACCCGAAATGATGGCCCTACAGACCCACGAAACTATTGGGCACGCTCTCGAATTAGACCGTATTTTAGGCTATGAACTGAGCTATGCGGGGGGAAGCCATATTGACCTTGAGGACTTTGGACACTTACAATTTGGCTCCAATAAGCTCACCGCCAGGGCCGACGGCACCGTCCCTAACTCCCCCGGCTCAACTGGATACGACGACGATGGCGTTCAAGCTAAAAATGTTACCCTTATCCGCCAAGGCCTTCTCGAGTCGGCCATCACCTCACGCCAAATGGTTTCAGAAGCCAACCGCAAGGCCAAGCGAGAGATCTTTTCCGAAAGTGGGGGCGCCAACCGAGCTGAATCGTACAATAAACCACCAATTGAAAGAATGAACAATATCAATATCGACTACGGAGCTGATGGCCCACTCAACGACATCATTCAAGCCACTGAGGACGGAGTGATCATGGAGACACCTCGCTCTTGGTCGATTGGCCCTAACCGAGAAAATTTTCACTTCGCCTGCGAAATCGCTTGGAATATCTCGGGTGGAAAGCTTCAAGGTGTTTGGCGAAACCCCACCTACCACGGACACAGTCTTCCCTTTTGGAACAATCTCGATAAAGTGGGGAATCAATCCACTTGGCAATTACAACAAGTATTCAACTGTGGCAAAGGACAACCCAACCAAATTATGCGGCTCGCTCACGGTGTTCCTATTTGCCGGTTTAAAAATGTAGAAATAGGTCACAAATGAAAAGAGTTCACGACACCCTAGCCAAAGTCAATCAATACATCAAATCCTTGGGCCTTCAAGGGCAAGTCACTTTTCGAGGGGAAAGCAGTCATTTAGTGAGGTGCGGACGCAGTCAAATTAGCTTGAATGTCAGTCATCAATCCAGCCGCTTCCACATCGAGCTCATCCAGGGAAAAAAACGGGGAGAAGCCACTCTCTCCTGCGCTCTCGACGATTGGGCTTCTTGTACAAGTACCATTGATCAACTCAAAGACAATTTAGAGTTCTTACCCTCAATTGAGTACCTCAAGCCTTTTCCTCCCATTGCTCAGGGTGGTGAATACCAAGACCTTACTGACCTAGACAATCAGGAGGCCATTGATTCAAAAATCATGGTGCATTTCTACCAATTGCTGGCCAGTCATTTCGACCTTAAAGAAGTTGAAATATCGGGTGCTTTTTCAGCTGGTCACTCTTATTACGCCCTCATCAATACCGATGTTCAAGGACCGATAAGTTTTTACGGCTCTGACTACAATATGGAGACCGTCCTTCAATTAATCCAAGATCAGAAAAAAGAAATCCGTACATCATGTGTAGGGACCCATCTTCAAAATTTTGATCCCACTCAAAATTTACTCGAGCTAAAAAATCATTTTAAAATCAAAAAAAGCACTCCCAGAAAAGAGTGGCCACGAGGTCAATACGACATCATCTTCTCGGCTTCTGCCTTTGCTGAAATTACCGCCTACATGACCTGGATAGGACTCAGCGGCGAATGTTACGAGTACAAAAACGGAATGCTTCAAAAAGACAAACACAAACTCGGCGATCAAATTTTTGGCCGTAATATTACGATTATTGATGATCCTACTAGCGAAGATACACTTTTCCCGAGAGGGTTTGGGTTAAACGGTATCCAGCGCAAGCGCTTTTCTTTAATCGAAAAGGGTGTCTTAAAAAATCTCTTCTACTCAAATAAAGATACGTGCGATAGATTTGATGTCCCCATTAATAATGACTCCAACGTTGCTAGTTTAAAACTAGCCGCTGGTCAAGGCCCTTCTGATCTAAAAGATATTTTGGAGAAAATTTCAAAACCCACTCTTTTAATCAATTATCTCCACTATATGAATTTTACCAATGCAGCCAAAGGCGAATTCACTACCACCAGTCGATTTGGTACTTATCTCTTAGAACCTCAAAAAGGAATCACTTCCCACCTCTACAATGTCAGAATCAACGACTCTTATCATAGGATTTTCAACTCCATTGAATGGCTTTCCCAATCCCAGACAAACGTCAATTTAAGCCATACCTATGGTCTTAGGGCCCCCCGTGCACTCACTCTCTCTCAATACACTTTAGTCAACAATGTTCCCATCACGGACAGTAGTTTAAATTCTTAAACTCAATTCACAATTGACCAGAGCTTGAGAATTTTTTCATCTCTCTTAAAATAAATAAGAGAAGTTTATATTCCCTAGAGGATAGCTCTTATGAAAAAAACTGTTATTACACTCGATAAAGATCTCGAGGACATTATCCCCTCTTTTTTAGAAAATCGTCGCAAAGATTTAGAACGAATTTCTTCGGCGATAAAAGAACAAAGCTACGAGCCCATACGTACAATAGGGCATCGTTTAAATGGCAACGCTGGATCTTATGGATTGCCCAAGCTGGGAGAGATTGGGGCTAAATTAGAAGCCGCCAGTGAAGAAGAAAACCTTGAAAATATTAAGGCCCTTTTAGGGGAGTACAGAAGTTATATGGATCAATTAAAAATTAGATTTGAATGATGTTAACTCAAAAAAAAGATATTCTGGTAATAGATGACGATATTGACACTTTAGTCTTTATTAAAAAAATATTGGCCAATGCCGGACATAACGTCATCCACGCTATGAATATTAAGGATGCTCTCGAGAGCATGCAATCTTTTGCCCCTCACCTTCTCCTCGTCGATTTCAAATTGTTGGGAGAGTCAGGACTTGAAATAACAAAAAAATTGCGTAGTGAATCTAAGTACGACAAGATTCCCATCATTATGATATCAAGTAGCAGTGACAAAAAAGTGGTCATGACTTGCATCTCTGCGGGAGCCAATGAGTTTATCGCCAAACCTTTAACCTCAAACAAACTCATTCAAAGGGTTAAAAAATTACTTAAACAAAGTGAACTTCCTGAAGTTATCTATGATATTGAACAAAGTGTTCGTGTAAAAACTTATGGGGAGCTCATAAAGATTAATGAAACAGCTTGTATTCTTCAATCGAGCACTAAAATTCCAAAAGATGAACAAATCACTGTTCACTCAGATTTTCTCGATGAATTGGGTGCCAATCCATGCCGGCTCGTCTCTCTTAAAACCAAAGTGGCCAATCCGGGGTTATATAGAACAGAGTTGTCCTTCCAAGGCATAGATGAAAAAACAGCTACCAAAATTAGACAAATTAAGATTGTCGATTAAAAACGATAAATTTGGGTAATTTTATGAAATCAAGACAAATTCTGACCCTAGATGATGACCCCGATTTCAATAGCTATCTCAAGAACCTCCTCGAAAAAATAGGCGTGGCAATTACTACGACAACAACACCTAGTGAATTTTCTCAAGAGCTCAAAAACAACCCTCCCCGTTTGTGTTTGGTTGATTTAAACCTCGACATCGCCTACGGAGCAGGCTACCAGATGGTTCAGGCCATCAGAAATAAAATGGGCTACGAAATTCCCGTTATTGTCGTCAGTCGCCGCAGTGAGCGAGATGACATTTCACGCGCTCTTGAAATGGGAGCCAATGACTTTATCTACAAACCCATCGATGAAGTTTTTTTCACTCAAAAAATTAAACAATATATAGAAGTATCTCGAGGTGTTGAAGATCTTCCCTACTTTAGAATTAGTGAAAACAACTGGCCTTGCCAATTTGAATACGACCTCATTGTCAGTAGAGTGAATGAGTTTGGTTTAACTCTAACTGGCAATTATTTTTTAAGCAAAGGAACACCCCTTATTTTAACAGGTGAAATATTAGAAGAAATTTTGGGCTCTTCAGGTCCCTGGAGATTCACTGTCAATAGTTGCTGGGTCGATAGCGAGACTAAGAGGTACATCACTTTCCTCGATTTTGACTTTGAAAACCCAGACATTATGTCTCATATTAGAAAATACCTCCTAGAGAGAAGTTAACTCTTTTCAAGATCTTATCGACTCAAAAGTAGACCCTAATCCCTTAAAGTAGACCCTCCCTAACACCCTAAGTTTGTAATAATTTCTCCTTTTCCCCTTTCTCTCCCATCCTCAAGTAAAATGACTCCTCGACAGGATCTATAGGAGTTCAAACGATGAAATCAAAATGGCTTTCTTCTCTTCTCTTAACTTCTTTTTTTGCTATTCAGGTGACCGCACAGAGTGACCTCTCCTGGTTGAATGAAGACTTTCACATCAGCTACGAAGGAGAAATCAACACCAATGCCACCACTAGCACAGAGGGAGAGGATAGAGCTAACCTGGCAGGCTCCTATGTCAGCCTCAATACTGAGTGGAAAAATAAAATTCGCGCTGTTCTCACCGCCAAACTTGAGCATATCTTCAAAAAAAATAAAATCGACTTTAACGATGACTTTGATCTCGCTGAGTTTATTAAAGAAGCATATATTGAAATCCGAGAAGTTGGTGGTAGCCCTACTGCCATCATCGTTGGTAAACAGCCTGTTGCGTTCGGACAAAATGTTCAAGCCATGCCTATCTTTAACGCAAACCCACTAGCTGAGCTTCAAGGCCAAGAGGAAGTCTTCGGCTTCACTGTAGACCTCACCGAAGGTCTCTTTGGCATTTTCGATCAAATTGAATTATCTATCTTTGAAACGGAAGGAGGTGACCTAGAGATTGGAAAAGTTGATGGTCTTTCAGTTCGCTTAACTAAAATGCTCACCGACAATATCCTCTTCACACTATCTCAAGCCGAGATGGGTAATGATCATTTAGACACTGGTCACGAGAGAAGGACCTCTGTTGGTCTCATCGTTGAATCCAACGATGGAGATTTGGTTGGTTGGATCGAGGGAATTTACTTTTCCAACAATCCTAAGCATCCTCAAGCCGAATTTGCTATTACCGTAGGAGGCATCGTTAGGGTACACGAAACAACCGATATCGTAGTTGAGTACTCCCATATTGAAAACTCTCTCCACCAAATCGCCGCTGGACCGAGAGTGGCCCTCACTAGTCACCTCACTTTTGGAGTCGAAGTTCGCTACAACAACTACGTCGACAACCGTGACGACGAAGTTGTTTTTGGAATCAATTTAACCTACAATTTTGACTCTTCCAAAAGCCCTGTCAATCAACACTATATTTTCGGCAATCAATGAAAATGAGGTTTTTTAAAGTGAAAAGAATAGTCCTTTTCTTCTCTTTCACCTTACTCTCCCTTCAGACTCAAACAGCTCCAGAGTGGTCTCTCTGGACCGCCATTCGCCTTCCAAGCGAAAGAATAAGCAATATTGATGTTTTGGATTATATCGAAACCACTCGCCTTGACGATCAAAACAGATTGGCCATGTTTAAAGAAGCCAAGGGAGACTATTCAAAATATAACACTCTCAAGCGGCAGTGGAGCCAGAAGAGATTTGAGTCAGGGCTTAGGCAGCTAACCTATTTTAAAATTATTGAAAAAGAAGCCACCCGAGGATCACCCGAGCAATGGAAGGCCTTTAAAGTCACGGAATCCGAATATTATAGAGCCACCAAGGAAATAGAAGACAAAGCGCTGAAGGAACTCTTAAAAGAGGGAAAAGGCATTCGCTATGCCTGGGAAGAATTTGGCAAAAAATTAATAGAGAGAGGATGGCCTTACAAAAAAAAGCGAACTCCAACCGAAATCTACTTCACCTGGTTCCAACTTCAAAAAGACAGAGTGAAAGAGCAATGGCGACTTAGAGAAGTACAACGCTTTGAAAATTATATTGTGAAAAAAACGCATCTTCCTTTAATCTCCACAACAAAAATTTCTGATTTTTATCAATCGACCATTCAACTAGTGCAAGAAAAACTTCAAGGAAAGAGTTTAAAGGAAGAAGAAGTTACCCAAATTTTTTATCAACACCTCCAAATGAAAATCGTCATTCAGTACCTTCAGTACATCAGCATGGGAAGGACTAGCTTAGTTAAAATAGCTAAACAAGCCCCTCTAATCTATGAGCAATCCAAAAGAATTGTTCAACAAAAAGTTATCCCAAAACTCAAAGAGGGCAAATTAGAGCGCCTTCTTCTCTACCAAGAGACGGCCTTCAATTTAGCAGGTCAACACAAATCTCCTGAAAAACTGAGGCAATTGGCCAAAGAGTCCACTCAAAAATTCCTCGCAGAAAAAAAGACCTATAGTCAATTGATGCTAGCCAAACTCTATGAGCTGGCAGCCTATCAATTAGAGTATCAACCCGATATAACTCAAGCCCGCCAGCAATTAACTAAAATAGCCAGTGTCCTAATCACAGAACTCATCGCCCATCTACAAAACGAGAACTTCCTACTGGCCAAAGAAAATGAGCACCTTCGTCTAGAGGATGCCGCCTCAAAGCTCATGAATAAAATCGTGCGAGAACGCTACCCACTCGCTAATAGGCCCTACCAACAAAAGGCCGTCGGAATGATCATTTGGGCGTTAAAGTTTGAAATCAAACGCGTGGCCCTCCAGCAAAAACCGGTCTTGCACGTGGCCCTCTTTGATCCCCAAAGCATAGAAGGACAGAAGCGCATTCGCCAATACCTTAGACAAAATCAATACGTAGAGAGGTTGAATCGATACCGTCAAGGAGAGCTCCGCAGCTATTGGCAAGGGCTTTTAGAAGTCAATCTCGACGGCCAAACACCACTGAGGGGACAAGTCGCTTACCATTTTTTATTAGAAAATTAAGCCGGTGGTGGCATTATAATAACTGGCGTAGCATTGGGGCGGTAAACACAGCGAAAGCCAGTTCTCGGACCTATCGTGGAGATTCCATTATTTAAATTTAAAGAAAAAACCCCTGCTTGTAACCCACTACTCCAAGAACTGCCTCTTTGGGTAGCAGCTGGAAAATTACCTCCCCACTGTCCAAAAGATTGATTGTGATTGTAGGGACCTAAGGGTTGAAGGTCATTAGCCATCACCGACCCTGCTAATGTATCGAGATAACGAAGGCCAGTAGTGACATCAGTTGGCCCAATAGTGAAACCATCACTACTAGCATCCCAGTCCACCCACTCCCCGACATTTCCAGCAAAATCCCAAATTACACTGCCGTTAGAAAGGGTGTGCACTCTCCTTTGCTCCCAACCAGAACCTGGCACTTCTCCTGAGTTATTCCCAGTTCCATCATAAAGATCACTGGTATCGGAGATCGAAAGAGCATTATTAGGAGAAGAGTCAGAGTGACCCCTAGGTATATGCCCACTTCCCACAGCTCCCCCCGACCAATTGGAGGCCGTCCCCTCAATGTCTCGAGCGATAGTCATCCACTCGGCATTAGAAATTAAGGTAAAAGCTCCCGGAAAATCAGAATCACTGAGAAACTCACACCGATCTTGAGCATCGTCAGCTCTAATATTCGCCCATGGGGCCGTGCTAGCAACAGAACTGTTAGAGCGGGCCTCTCCAACAACATTTCTCGCTTCGTATTGCATAACACAGAAGTCAGTCGTCCCCAGCGCTGAATTACCCGTCACTGGCACAAAGCCAGCGGGACAAATCCCCTTACTCACTAAAATAGCAAAAGTGCCCGTCACTCCCCCTTCATCTCGGTAGTGATAAATACTCCCTCTCGAGTTCAACGAATCTCTTTGACTAGCACTTGAAGATTCAAAAAAAGCGTACACTTCCTTTTCTCCCGCACAATTGGCCAGCGAGAAAGCTTCAATGGTGATGGGAAGCAGGAGCTCTCTTCCATCCAAAAGCGCAGCTGGAATATTGATATTAGTTTGATGAATCGGATCAGCATTTCCCGGCGTCCCGTCGTTAAGGCAATCAGAACTCATCCCCTGACTAAAATCAATTCCCCCTCCTATCTCAATATTCTGAGTGGGAAGAAGAATTCGATAAGATTTAGCTTGTCCTCTTAAATGGCAATTCACTGCGATACTTGAAACAGGAGTGAAAATATCTAAACTCGAACAAGTGGCAAAGCGAAGGTCATAGGACTGAAGTCCTCCCGGGTGGCATTGATCGTTGGTTAATTCAAAATCAATGGTGACTTCCTCGCCATTAAGCTCTTTATTGCTAAGCCTCGCACACTTGGGAGCTCCTCCAAAGGCATTCGGTCCCTCCCAGGCAATCGCTCTAAAATTCCAGCTTCCATTTTCTAGCTCTAAAACTTTATCCTCACTGGCATTAGTATGCCTGTAGGCAAAGTACTGATCGGTATTACTATTTTGTCCGTAGACAATAAGCCCTCCATCAGCGCTGCCAATCGCCCCCAAAACTAAAATATTAGTTTTAGTGGTTCCCTTCCCTCTACCACAAGAAGTGAGCCATAAGAGAAGAAAAAGAAAAGTGATCACCTGCCTCATCAAAAAAACCCCTCACCTTTCATTCCCAGATCGGATAAGTTTATTAATTCTTTAACTTTATCCCCTTACCCCTTTTAACCTAAACAAAAGCTGCTAACCTCTTAAAACTAGAACCTCTTTAAGCAGAGAAAAAAGAACACTTGCCCACAATTCATGGTGTTGAAAGAGAGTCTCACTACTCTCCAGGCAGACTTTCCTCACTTAAAAAGTGATGTTTAAAATAACTGGTGGCCAAAGCCATTTTGGCCAGGGCCAAATTAATACTATTAGAAAAAGCTATATTTTCAGCACCTGCTGCAAACTGACCTGTTTCAAAAAACTTTTTAGTAGTGAGAAATTCCCCTAAGCTAGAAAAAAAGCTGACAATAAAAAAACCGGCCTCACTCTTTCCCATACCTGGGATAGCCTCAGTCATATCGACAACCCCATCGTCGAGAAGCATCGAAAAAGCACAAATCGCCGCCGCACCGGCGATCATACTGCCAAAAACTTTAACCTTCTCAGAAGCCGATCTTTTCTTGAGACTATCGGGGGATATACCTCCCAATTTCATTAAAAAGTGAAAATCCTCATCATCGAGTGTATGCATGGCTCGCTCTATTTCCAATTGAAAACTAGGGCTCTCTTCGAGCTCACTTTTAAAGTCTTCAAAAGCTTTTTTTACCTCGCGGGATTTAAGTGATCTCCCTTTTCTTTTCGAAGTTTTCTTTAAATTTTCGACAACATTCATAAGGCCCTGAGACGTTTCTTTAAATTGAGCTTGATTTTCTTTCATCAAGCGCTCTAAAACGACAGGACCACGAGGGGCAAAGTCAGAAGCTTTGGCCAACAACTCTTTTTTACCATCCCATAGAGATTTTTTAAAATATCTGGCTAAAAGGGGAATATTAAACGTTAACCAGCCAACAAGAGGAAGAATCTGGCCATTATTTAAGGCCGGCCTTACTACATACTGAAAGGCCAAAGCATCTAGCATAAAAAGCCCTGCCATTCCCATATGCCTTTTCATAACTTGAAAATCGATAACTTTAAAAGTCTTCCACACAACTTTAGGACCTAGTCTTTGTCCAGGCCTAATAATTCCTTTAGTGACGGCTACTGTTTTAAAAGAGCTCAAGAGGGCCACTCCTCCTAAAATAAAATTAGCAGGATTACTCCCCAAAGGCGTGGAAGCCACTTCAGCGAGAGGATCGCCCACTAAAGCCGAAACCTGGCTGGCGCCCAGCTCTGGGATATTGGTTGTCGCCGCTGTTAAGTAAACGAGCTTTTCTTTGCTGATAATTTTGCTGGCGTTATTCATAAAAAAATCGAGGGCCTTATCCATTCCTTTAATCCCAGCACTCAGTTTGAGAGCCGCCATAAAAGCCGCGCTCAATCCACCATCAAGCAAAAGAGAAGCCATCGGCAAAACAAACAAAGGACTTAAAGAGAGGGCATTAGAACCCACAAAAGACAGACTCTTTTGAAATTTAGTCGGTGTTAAGTCTCCATAGCTCAATAGAAAAGTCCACTGCTCTTTAGTCAGTTTTTTTGTATTAAGACTTCCCTTTTTTAATTTTCCCTTCAAAAGGTTTTTTTCTAGCTCAGCAACTTCTCCCAAGAGAAATTCGACATCGCTCTCTTCGCCTAGTGAGGTCAATTTAACCTCTAAAAAAGTTATTCTCTGTTTTATTTTTTCAGATTTCTTAAATTCGGGAAGATTGCGCAGCCTCTCCAACAGGAGACGATCGACTTTAATGTCAAATTGAACAGCTTTCAATCTGGCCATCACCTGGAGTTGTTGATCAGACTCAAAGTCAGAAGCTGATTCGATTTTGGTCAAAAAGGTCTTCAAATCCTTTTTGGTGAAATCCCCCCAATCTTTAGGTCTAAGAAAGCTTAAAAAAAGATCGTGACATCCGTAATCCAGGACCATATTGGCCGGAAACCTAAAGCTGACTCTTTGAGACAGTTCCCATAAGTGCTGAATCTTTGGCCAACCTTTGCTTTGAACGAGAGAAAAAGAGGTAAAGATTAAAAAGAAGAGACAAGCTCCTCCTATTATTAATTTTTTCATCTTCTTTTTATCGGTATTTTTTTGAAAATAGAAAGCTCTCCCCAGGAATCTGCGAAACTAGAATCAAATAAAAGAGTTCAGGTAAAGACGTTTAAGAATTGGCCAATTGTCCGCAAGCCGCCAAAATATTTTCCCCTTTAGTGGTTCGAATCATGGTGCGAATTTTTCTTTTGACTAAAAGAGACTTAAAACGCTCGATATCACCATCACTAGGTCTTTGATAAGAACAGCCAGGAAATTCATTGAAAGAGATTAGGTTGACGATGGCCTTGCGGTTTTTCAACAAATCGGCGAGAAGATTCGCATCACTTTGGGAATCATTAACATCTTTTATCAATAAATATTCATAATTGATTAGCTTGCTACCCTCTAGAGGAAGCTGATCGAGAAGTTGAAAGATCTTTTCCAAGTTGTATTTTTGATTTAAAGGAATCAGCTTATCTCTCAACGAATCTTTGGTAGCATGTAGGCTCAAAGCCAGGTTGATTGGCGGCAGTTCTCTCAATCTTTCCAGACCTGGCAAATGGCCCACAGTAGAAAGGGTCAATTGCCTGGGACCTAAAGCCAAGCCGGGTACACTCAAAAATAGAGAAATGGCTTTTTTCACTTCATCAAAATTGTGGAGAGGCTCTCCTTGACCCATAAAAACGATATTGGGAGTCACCCTAGACAAAGACTTTTCCGTAAGCCAATTTCGCCCCACCAAATACTGCCCGACAATTTCAGAAGCTTTGAGATGACGGGAAAGCCCTTGTTTACCAGTATAGCAAAAGCTGCAATTCATCGCGCAACCAACTTGGCTCGACAGGCAAACAGTATAACGCTTCCAAAAGGGAATTAAGACGGATTCAACTCGATGGCCATCGGCTAACTCAAAGAGAAGCTTAACCGTTTTATCGCTCGACTCTTGAACTTTAACAATTTTTGGCAACTTAAAATCGAGCTCTTTAAGAATCAACTGAAGCCCTGGTCCCCCCAATTGAGGATTTTTTTTAATCGCCTCAAAACCTCGATGATAAACAGTGCGAAAAAGCTCTGGGCATTGACCACTCCAGATACCTCGCTCTTCCAAAAAGCACTTTAATTCGAGCAATGTAAATCCGTAAAAACTAGACACAGTTCAAGCTTCTCAAGCAGCATCCTTTTTCATCTGCTTGTACCAATCAGGGGCGAGAAAAGAACTTTTCGGAAAAGGTAATTTATTCACCACAATATCGTTAAAAAATGAAGGCACATAATTACAAGGTACCATCTCACCTAAATATTTTCCCGTTTCGGGATCTTTTCCTGTTTGAACCCAACGAAATATATCACGGGCAATATAATTTCCATGTTCATCAATCCCTAAAACCTCAGAGACGTGAGAGGTTCTCCGCCCCCCATCGTGATAGCGGCTACATTGAACAATCACTTGCATCGCCGAAGCCACCATTTTTCTTACCGCATCGGGAGGGATTTTGGTATCCCCCATCAAGCACAAAGTTTCCAATCGAGTGCAAGCATCAACGGGGTTATTAGCGTGAACTGTTCCCATCGAACCATCGTGACCAGTATTCATCACCTGGATGAGATCGAGGGCTTCCTCGCCCCTCACTTCACCAACGATAATGCGATCCGGTCGAAGCCTCATCGCTGAAATAACCATATCCCGAATCGTCACCTCACTCACCCCTCGAACAGGATCAGCTTTGCGCGCTTCAAAATTGACAACATGCTCGGCCTTAACCTGAAGTTCTGCCGCATCCTCAATAATAATTAGGCGTTGGGTATTGGGGATCCGCGAGCCCAAGACATTAAGCATAGTGGTCTTTCCTGAACCAGTCCCCCCACTCACTACAATATTTTTTCCCAAATAAATACAAATATCCAAAAACCTGGCAGCAGTCTTTGAGAGCGAACCAAAAGCAATCAAATCGTTAAGAGTCAGCTTTTCCTTGCTAAATTTACGAATGGCCACCGTGGTACCGTTCTTGGCCATTGGCGGAAGGACAACATGAATTCTTGAGCCGTCAGGCAAACGGGCATCCAATCGAGGGTTGTCATCGTCGATCACTCGTCCAACGGACTGAGCGATCGCCCTCATCGCGGAAACCAAAGCATCTTCATTGTGAAACTGACAATCTGTTTTATAAACAAGGCCCTTCTTTTCAGCAAAAATCTCATCAGGACCGTTGATCATAACCTCGGAGACACCAGGGTCATCCAACAATTCCTTGATGGGAGCCAAAAAAGTGGCAATCGCATCACTAAATACACTCATAGAGAAATGACTCCATTATTATTTTCAATCATTTTTGGGATACCAAACCCAAATCTTTTTTCTCTCTTTTTCCGAAGCCATACTCCTTTTTAGCTTTTCTTCCTCTGTCTCCCTCTTCCTTAAAACCGTTAAATGCCCTTTTATTTTTCCCGTTGGGCAATGAAATTGATAGCGTCCCGGCTTCTCAAAATGAGCTTCCCCCTCGGAGAGAATTCCCCTTTCAGCCGCCATAAAAAGTTCTTTTTTTGGCAAAATAAAGCAGCTCTTATTTTCAGTGACTGAGGTGATAAAAAAGCGAACCCTTTCACCCTGAAAAACACTCAAAGTCTTAGGGTAATAGCCCTCTGGTGTCACAATAATAGAAACCTCTCGCAAAGGTACTGAGTATTTTTTAGGCTTGCCATAGTCATAATCGAGGGCACGAGCTCCTTCAAACAAAGCAAGTCCATAGATAACCAACATAAAAATAGTTGTTAAGATGGTCCTATTAATCAAATCCCCCTTGGCCTCGTAACCTACTGTTCTTATCGGAATTTTTTTTCTAGACTTTAATGGGTTTTTTGTTTAAAGCTAACCAATTATTAAATACTTAAATCATCAGAACCAGGTTGAAGGGGTTTTGTACCCCGAGGATAAGTTCTCGGCTCCTTTTGATTCTTGAGTGGATTTGTTCCCCGATCTTTTAGTTTCCTTGAAGGACTCTCCTGCCAAGAGGATTCTTTAGGAAAAATAATGCGAACTTCCCCCTGCTTATTCTCAACTTTTACTTTATTGGGATCTGTACCGGCCGGCACATTAAAGGTTTGAGCAAATTGATAAATTCTTTGAGTTTGGGAACGGCGTCCTTTCTGAATATTCTCCTGGTGAACCTTTAAAGAGCCCGATATCGTGACAAGGTTGTCTTTAAGTGAAATTTTCAAAGGGTCTTTTTCGATGGGGACCCCTTTAATCACTAAAGTTTTTTCTCTTTCATTCTCTCGCCATTCCGTTTGAGGAGTACCCATCCCTTGGAATAATTGTCCTATTCCCCCCTCATCAAAATAGCGCTCAAAATCTTTGAAAAAGTGAGAGTCATTGCCAAAAAATCTTTTTTCTAAGTTTTCAAAAAAATTATCTTTAAAAAAACTTTTTATTTGACCCTGTTCTTCTTCAAGTTGTTGCTTTAATTGCCGCCACAAATCCTTTTGGAGCTTGTAAGGGTGATCAATATCACTCGACGAATCAGGACCTTGAGAGGATGTATTATAGGGTAGAATTAGACTCAAAATAAGAAAGAAGTATTTCATCAACTTTGGCGGCAAAAATAAAATCACTTTCAACCAATCCATCAATTTTGTGCGTCCAAATCTCTATATCTAAATGTCCCCAACCAATAACTAGCTCGGGATGATGCCATTGCTCTTCGGCCATCACTCCTATTCTATGGCCCAGTTGCATAGGAATAGCAAAATCTTTAAACTTCACAGTTCGGTATAAACGAGTCTCTCCATGAGTCAGTACCCAGTCGGAGTGTAGCTCTCGCTTAAACTCTAAGATTTCCTCTAAAGGTAAGGGGGGAACACCGCCCTGACAAGGTAGACAAGTTTTTTTGGCTAGCCCACTCATAAATTGTTTACCTCTCTAATTAGCCCCATAAAATTTCAATATATTAATAATTCTTTCCAATTCTGGATAGCAGCTCTCCAATCCATAGACTTCCTTTCCTCCGGCAGTTTCGAAATCCTGCACTCCCCGAGAAAAAGCAGTGTAAGTGGCACACGCTCAAGGGTCTATTAGCAAGGTGGACAAAATCAGGTTTTTAATTTTCATTTAAATCTCCTTATAATTCATGGAGTAAAAATGAAATTTAGTTAGCAGTAGAAATAGAGTCCTTTTTCGCTCAAGTACAATTAGATTCTTGTTTGAAATTCTTAGGATTTTTTGGGAATTATTGGCTAAAAAACTCAGGGAAAAACAAAAATATGCCCCTCTAAAGTAAGAGAAAAAGTAAGTTTATTTCTCTAGTTTTTTAATCAGAATCTAAATAAAAACCACGACTTCTAAAAAAATCTAACAATACTAAAAAAAACAGTGTTTTATTTTACAGATTCCTCCAAGCACGACACCATTTTCTAACGAAAACCTAACACTACTACTCTCAAGTTCAAGGAGGACAAAAGTGAGAAAGGGAATTCTAATTATGGCGGCAGTGGCAGCCTTAACAGCGCCAGCTTACGCCTGTGATAGACATGGTCATTCAGGTATCGTCGAAGACAACAACCTGTGGATTTCGGCAAACGCTAAATCAACTTCTCCTCTAACAGAAGAGCGCTTTAACGCCATTCTCGATCGAGTTGAAGAACTTTACAAACCCATTGTAAAAACCCGAGGAAAGAGTCTTCAGGTCGTCCGCAAATGGGAAGATGGAACCGTCAATGCTTACGCTCAACAAACGGGTAATACTTGGAAAATTAGCATGTTTGGAGGCTTGGCTCGTCACGAAACAATCACTGAAGACGGCTTTGCTCTAGTCGCTTGCCACGAAATGGGTCACCACCTAGGTGGACTCCCTAAAAAGCGAAGCTGGCTTGGCACAACATGGGCATCTAATGAGGGTCAAGCTGATTACTTTGGAACTATGAAGTGCCTTCGCAAGTATATGGAACGAGATGACAATACGGCCATCGTCGCCAAAATGAAGGTCCCTGAATTCGCAACAAAAAAGTGCTTAACTAACTTTAGCCACCCTGAAGACATAGCCATGTGCCAAAGGGGAGCTATGGCTGGCTTAAGCCTTGGCAACCTTTTTCGGGCCCTGCGAGAAATCGAAACAGAATTGCGCTTCGATACACCTGATCCAAAAGTCGTCACCAGAACAAACCACAATCACCCCGCACCTCAGTGCCGCGTAGACACTTATTTCCAAGGGGCTCTTTGCGACAAACATCATTATGACGATGTCAGCGACACCGATGTCGATGAGAACGTATGCTCTAGAGTCGAAAATTATCGAGATGGATTAAGACCTTTTTGCTGGTACAAAGATCCCAACTCTTAAGCCATTTAGCTCTTTACTAAAAAAGAAAGCCACCCAAATTGGGTGGCTTTCTTTTTTTAAACTGAAAAAAAGCTCTTTATTTCTTTTTTCTTTTAGATTTAGGTGTCGAAGATTTTTTAATGTCGAGTAGCTCAACATCAAAAACTAGCGTTGAACCTGGTGGAATTTTCGGAGGGGCACCACGATCTCCGTAAGCCAGCTCTGAAGGAATCACAAGTTTAATTTTGCCACCTTTTTTTACCAATTGGAGACCTTCCGTCCAACCCTTAATGACTCTATTGAGAGGAAATTCAGCCGGTTGTTTTCGCTCGACAGAGCTATCAAATACATTTCCATTGATCAAAGTTCCATGGTAGTGAACCTTAACAATATCTGTTTCTTTAGGCACTTTTCCCTTACCCTCTTGAATAATCTTATAAGCTAAACCTGACGACGTTGTTTTTCCTCCCTCTTTGATAAATTTCTCGAGAAAGGATTTGCCATCTTTTTTCACTTGTTGAGCGACTGCTTGAGCTCTGTCTCTCATTAACGTACCAATTTTCATTCTAAACTTACTGGTGTCAACTCTAGATTTATTGTCTTCAATACCATCTCTGACTCCGTTGAGTGCCGCAGCCACCTCTGCATCAGACATATTGAGATCTCGCATACGAGTCCCCATGATGTGCCCAAAAGCATAAATTGTCTTTTCCTCATCAGTTTTTAGTTCAGCCTCTTTTTTACCTAGGCAACCCATCATTAAAAGAAGTCCACAGGTCAGCATTAATGTTTTCTTCATGAATTCCTCCATTTACAGCGTTTAGGAAGCACCCAATCCAGTTTAAGGACAATGCAAGGGGCTTTCCAACAAGGCTAAAGGGTATCGGTATTAAACTAGGGATTCAAGTGGAATTTCAGATATTTGGACTGTTCCAAAAACAAGGCGGCTCAAGTCAAAAAAATCTGTTAGAACTGGGGAAGAGTGACGATACGACGCTTCCAATCCCTCATATCTTGGGCCAAAACTCCCGCCTTAGAAGCCTGATTTAAAACGGGCGACAAAAATTGAAAAACCTTATCCTCTGTCGTCCCTAAAACAAAAGGTTTCTGATGCCCCCGAAGCCAAGTCTTTAACTTTTTATAAGAACTCCCATCAGAAACTAATACAATTTCTCTGTCTCGCAGTCCAAACCCAATACTAAAAAGTAGATTTTGTATAGCATCACAACTTTCTTGACGAAAGCAATAGAATAAAAGAGAAACTTTCTTATCCTTTAAAATACCCAATAAATCAGTGGCACCAGAAATTAAATCGAGATTCCACCAAACCCCTTCAACCCCCTCACCTACAGAGTTTTTCCAGGGTTCCAAAAACAAACTGGCATCTACGATGAGACCCGGTCGGGTGTGTCTAGAGCGAAGTGCCTCCAATTGCAATTGAACAATTTTAAAAGCTTGTTGGAGCTTGATTTTTTTTTCGAGCTGTTTCTCTTCTGGAACCTTTACTAAATCAGTTCTAAGAGGAATTTTTTCCACACGCGCCCGACGCTCAATCCGCGAGCAGCCAAGGGATAGCAGCAAAGTTATTACTAATACTTTAAAAACCGGCATCGTCCAGTGCATTGTTAGCCATTCTATCACAGTATTCATTCTGAGGGTGACCAGCGTGCCCCTTCACCCAAATAAATGTCAGTTCTTCAAACTTAAAATTCAGTTGATCAAGTTCCTGCCAAAGCTCTACATTTTCAGGAACTTTATTATCACCCTTTTTCCAACCTCTTTTTTTCCAACCGGAAACCCAAGAGTTCATTCCATCCACAAGATAACGACTATCACTGTAAAGCCAAAGAGGAAAGTTTTTACCTAACTCAGAACAATAATCCAAAGCTGCTTTTAAAGCTTCAATAGCCCCTATTATTTCCATGCGGTTATTAGTTGTTGAAGTGTCTACTCCGGAACTCTCAAAAATAAGCTTTCCCTGAGCGCTTTGACCTAGCATTCCCCAAGCACCTGGACCGGGATTTCCTCGACAAGCACCATCAGAAAAGAGCGCTAATCCACCAGCGGCAACGACATTCTGAGGAACCACGAAGGAGTCAAAATCGCCGCCCTGGCTCTCAGACCATTCCCCCTCTTCAATAACCTCCTGCAACTCAGCAAGGGGAGCACTCGCTTCTTTCTTCTCACTTAAGCAAGATTTTAAAAAATTAAGAGCCTTCAACAACTGGCTTTTAGATGCCATGCCTTTGTCCTTTTTACACTCAAGTAGGGGAATATAAAATCAGAACTATACGAAATTCAATAAACCTTGAATACTATTTTTTAGGAGAATAACTTTTCGCTCCATGACGTCTATGATAAATCTAAAAAAGGTGATAGCTGCAATCTCTACAAACAGGGGAGTTCGTTGAATCCAAACTTTTCCATTAAGGTTTACAAACAATATTTCAACTTTGCCTCTTCCCATTTTCTCATTTTCAAAGATGGAACGAGAGAACCCTTACATGGACACAATTATCGAGTTACCGTTAAAGGGGACAGTTCCCAATTAGAGGAAGACATGGTCTTCGATTTTCTCGATATCAAACCTATTGTTCGCGAAGTCTGTGACTCCCTAGACCACAAACTTCTCCTGCCGACAAAAAACTCAAAGCTGATTATTGAACCCGAAGGAGACAACTACCTTATTTACCCCCCAGATAAAACTCGCATGAGTTTGCCCAAAAAAGATATCCTGCTTCTTCCAATTTCCAATACGTCGGCAGAAAGGTTAGCCATTTATTTAGCCAATAGAATTCAATCACTGGTCTTGGAACGCTACCAGTTTCGCTTTCAAATGTTAGAGGTTGAAGTCGAGGAAACTCCCGGCCAATCGGCTAGCTTCACCCTGCAAAATGAAATCACTAAATAAAGTTTGCTGAAAAAAGGTTCTCAGCAAAGAGAGGATTTAATGGAATTTATCGATCTAAGACCAGGAATAAGTGTTGAAGGAGATGAAATACCCGCTTTTCGCAACACTGCAGCAGGAGGAAGTTACGCCTACCTTATTGCTGGCGTCCACGGAGATGAAGTCGAAGGAGTTTTTGTCCTTCAAAAGCTCTATGAGTGGCTAAAAAAGCAAGAAGAAGGAGAAATACCTCTCATCGTTATCCCTATCCTCAACCCTGATGGCTACCGCACCAGCACGCGAACCAATGCCCATGGTGTCGACCTCAACAGAAACCTCAACAGCCAAAGCTGGTCACCAAAAATAAGAGAAGCCAAGTACAACCCTGGGTCCCAGCCTCTCAGTGAACCCGAAAATAGATTTTTAGACGAACTCTTCCAGAAATTCCCTCCCCATTTCATACTCAGTTTTCACAGCTGGAAACCCATGCTGAACTACAATGGAAACTGTAAAGAAGTTGCCAAATTCTTAGAACGTTATAATTCCTACCCCATCTGTGACGACATTCAAGGCCACCCAACACCTGGCTCCCTCGGCGATTACGCCCCAGAAAAATACAACTGCCCAGTTTTAACTTTCGAATGCCCCCTAATTGATGACAAACTTTCTCTCAAAAATATTTGGGAACAAAATAGTGCAGGTTTACAAGCTCTTTTAAAATCTAACCTCATCGACAGTAAATAAATAATATTTACAACCGCTTTTCAGTGCCAATTTGACCTTTCATGTCATCAGGGATATTGAAAATCCCTGTTTATTTAGAGGGTCCAAAATAAATAACATGGCTTTTTAGTTGCATATTAATGCTCAAAGCAAGCTAGGACGGGGGCAAAATGAGCCAGACCAATGTGTCTAAATTTTTGATTTTATTAATTTTTAGTGGAAATATTTGGTCCTCAAAAGCCACTTCCTCAAAACTAAAATCAACAGATGGTGTCAAAGAGACCCAAGGCAAGCTCAATTTTGGGCTCTCCAATACTTTTGAAACAACTCTTCACAAATTCAACGATCCCAACAAAAATTCGATGAATTACACTTCCTTTAAAACTACATTGACCTCACCAAAAAGCCTCAAAAGCTCTTTCAGCCTCTCATTTAACAAACAGCTCGATAATTATCGCCAAGAAAGTCTCAATAACGCCGGTCTCAGCTTTTCAGGGTTTTCAACCCAGCTCAGCAAAAGGCTAACCTTATCGGGGTCAACAGGGCTAACAATCCCCCTTAGCGATGCCGCCAGAAAAAGCCAAGACCTCATTACAACAATCAGGCTAACCCCTAGTTTTTCTTATAAATTTAACAAAGATATCCTAAAAAATTTGAGTATAAATTACTCACCATCTTTCTATTTATCCTTCCACGAGTATAAAGTTCAAGCAACTGGGAAATCCAATACGCGTTATTCAATCAATAACCGTTTGGTCTTGAGCTATAGCTTAACTAGTCGACTAGGCTTTTCTTTGGACAATGCCTATACCAGGCAGTGGAACTATAGCGGACAACCCAGTGACAGTTTTAGATTTGATCAAAATCTTGGATATGACTTAGGAAGTGGCCTCAATATTTCAATTGGTCACTCTATCGGTGGGTCAGCCCTGGCCGTCAATGGGTACGATTCTAATGTGCAGTTTTTTGATAAAAATGCTTCAACTGTCTACATCAGCTTTGGACTAGCGTACTAATGACAACCCGAACCTTCTGGAGAGCAACAGTGGAAAAAGGCAAAAAGAATTTAAGTAGCAAATTTCTAACGTTAGCACTTATCAGTGGATTCGTTTTTGGCTGTGCCAAACAACGTCCTTACGACGAACTCTACAAAGATCAAAATCTCGTTAGTCGTTCGGCCATTAGCACGCAAACAGAGTACCTTTACGCACCCACATCGCTCGGTGTCCCTAGATTCACGGAAGCGATGAATCCCTATATCCAGGGAAGAGAAAAAATCATCAAATGGAAATGGACTAAAGCCGGTTTAACAGCTTATCAACTTGAAACCAACTCAGAGTTCCAAGACAATGAGGTGAACAATAAGCCTATTCTAACAATACCCGGTGAATACGTCGCTTATCGATGTGCTGCAAACACTCTCGATGAGTGTACCAACCGCGAAGAAGTTAACAGCGAAACACGTTGGGAAGAAAGAGATCAATTCATCCCAAGATACGAAGATATTATCGTTCATGAAGCAGACTCTCTCGATCTTCCCACAAGTAATGATAGTTGTTTCTCGCCAGCAGGCAGTCGACTAGTCCACCGAGAAGTCTCTCGCGATTTTATCAATATAGAACTTGAAAAATCCTATAAATTCTCCAATAGCCAAAGTTGCGTTATGGAACTTTGGTACTCAAGTGACAGCTATGAAGAATTTTTAGACAAGATAGAAGAAAATGGGGGAACCTTTAATACTCGCGTCTTCTTCAGTTTTGCTGCGCTTGAAAGCATTACAGACAAAAAATACAAGCCTATCGAGTATCCCGTAGAAGACCATCCTATATTTGGTTTCTTTAAAACTAATAAGAAACAAAAGAATCCCTCTCGCCAAATTGAGAGAACTTATATTGTTAACCGTTGGAGCCCTAAAAAAGAAGGTGCTGTCGACAAAAATGGAAACCGCATTCTCAACTACATATTAAGTAAAGAGTTTGCTAAGCCCTCAAACGCCTATCTCAAAAAGGCTACGATAAAAGCCATCAACCGTATCAACTTCACACTAAAGAAAAGCCGAGTCAAACTCCGACTCACTCTTAGACAAGGGGATGAAACAACTAAGCCTGGGGATCTCAGAAACACTATGATCAACCTGGTTGAAGACATTGCCTCTCCTCTGATTGGTTATGGACCGTCAGTCGCTAACCCAAAAACAGGTGAGATCGTTAAAGCCCATACGAATATGTACAAAGGCTCTCTAGAGTCTTACGCTCCCTATACCTATGCTTCAATTAGGGCCTTTGAAGAGAATATGAAAAAATCATTAGCCACAATACCCCGCCGAGGAGGTAATGCTCCAGGGAGTTCAGCCAATGTCGGTACTTCTACTAACAGCCCTAGGAATACCGGAGCTAATGCCACTCTCGCGCAGTCTAAATACCAAAAAGCTTTAATTCAGATTGAAAAAATCTTCAAAAGCAAAAAAACCGATCTCAAGTTGCCACAAAGCATGGCCATCATTGAAAGTGAACTCGCTCGCATTAAAAATAGAAAATACGAAAGAATTAGCTTCAAAACACTGGCTTCAAAAATTCGCCAAGCATTCGAAAAAGAAAATTATAATGGCTCACAACTAACTCAACTTAAACGCATCCTCAACTCTTTAGAGAGAAAGGAAAAAGGACTCAATGCCTTACGTCGAAACAATGGCTATACAACCGATATGTTTAATTTCCAGGCCCTCGGTAAAGTTACTATTGACGATATCGACGTCGTCCAAGGCATCCGAGACAGCAAGGGTGTTCTTCGCCCTTGGACAAGGTTAACGGTAAGCCAGCGCCAACGACTTACCGAAATTCTTGTGACTCACGCTTACGTACCCACCCTCATTCACGAATTAGGTCACAATATAGGATTGCGCCACAATTTTGAGGGTTCTGCCGACAAAAACAACTATTGGACCGAGAAAAACCGCAAAATTCTGGGTCTGCGCTCAGGTGCCGCCCATAGTTCAATTATGGACTACGCCTACTCAGGGTTAAATGAATTATCAACATTTGGTCCCTACGATATTGCCGCCCTTCTCTTTGCTTACAACCGAGAAGTCGCTACCATTGGCCAATGCCGAGAGTCTGGAGAAGTCCGTCACGGAAATGACCAAACCCCGATCTGCAAAGACATTATTAACAAGCATAAAGATGATATCTTTTTCCACAATATTAACGACAAACTAGCTACTGCCAATAGTAATTCTGGTAAGAAACCTATCGTCACTATCAATCCAATATCAGGAACTCTAGGTGGGATGAACCCCTCGACAAGAATCCCCTTTAAATACTGCACCGATGAAAATGCTGGAACAAGCTTGATGTGCAATCGCTTTGACGAGGGTTCCAACGAAGTTGAAGTCGTTAACTATATGATTCAGGATTATCAAGAGTCTTATGCCCTTCGAAATATAAGGTGGCGTCGCAAAAATATGAACGAGAGTGATCACATTTGGCACCTTATAGGATCCTATAGGAGATTACTAGGAATCCGAAATCATCACGAGCAATGGCAAGTCATTTACAATATTTTCAGACAATTTGGATTTCCTGAAGTTGTCCTCCAAAAAGGATGCCCTCACGGAGAATTCCGAACACAATATGCCGGATTTTGTGAATTCATAGACCCAGCAATTGAAGCCAATTACAAGGCTGGTCGCTTCCTCCTCGACATGGCCAAAACTCCTGATAAAATTTGCCACGCTCTAGTAAAATCACAGACCGGTCAAACAGAAGAAGTTTTTCTCAACCTGGGGCAAGACATCAACTACATCGAAGGACCAATGCTGACAGAGCCAAGTAATCCAGCGAGTAGAATCGGCTCCTACCGACCTCTGAGTTGCCATGATCAATACGTTGTAAAGCACTATCAAGAGCAAGCTCAAAACTCAGGCAATGGCGCTGTCCAAATCCAAATGATTGGGGAGACGGGAAAATACCACAATGACGTTAGTGCCTTACATCGGAATGGAGTGAGAAACTACATCGGAGACCTAGAAGTTCGAGGTTTTTGGATGGAGAAACTACAGGCCATGGAAATGTTAACCCATCGCGATCTCATCACACTAGCTGGTGCGAAACAACACATGTCTTTTGCCGACCATCCTGACTTCAAAGATGAAATCATGAACCTCATCGAGCATTACAACTATGGAGCCCCTCTCCTAGGACATGCCACTTTTGAAGCAAAAAATGGATTAAAATACCACGCAGTGAGAGAACCTAATCTCAACTATGAAACCAGTATTCCTCGGATGCAGTGGATACTTCAAATTTTTCTTCCTTTTCCCGACAAAGAAAACTGGAACTTAGGTCAAGCGATGACTCAAATGGCAGTCAATGCCTCCCTTGAGCCTCTAAGAGACCTTCCTAACGATATTGATTTTATCAAAGAAGCTCGATCTTTTAGAGATTCTATCACTGTTAATCGCTATGGACTTAGCTCTTCAGTTCATCAAAGTTGGGACAATGACCTTGTCACAGAATCTTATATTATTCCGGAGCTTGAAGAGAAATACATCGCAACAGAGAGAAATACACTCGCATTCAAGACCATTAAACGTTTGAAAGGAGAACTCGATGCCAAGGCAAAGAGTATTGAAGCACTTAAAGTTGTGATTGATAATGCTCAAGAATCTTCTGACACCACCACTGATACTGGCGCCGAAGCAGAAGAGGAGCAGCCCAGTGCCGGTCAAATGGCCATTGCTGAAGTGATTCAAAATAAATACCTTACTAATATCTTTGCCAAAGATGTTAAAAAAATTGAACGATTGGCCTTTCTTGCTGGTGGAAATCAACAAGTCTTTTTTCAACTCCTTCTTCCCCTCTTTAAAGAATGGGGAGATCACAGAACTAAGATGGCCATGGCCGCCTTTGAGCTCAAGAATGTCCCTCCAGAGGATGAAAAAATCAAAAAACTCAACGAAATGGATCTCTATGAGCTGCTTTATCATCAATACGATGAGAAAGGTAAAAATGTCGTCAAGCAAGAGTTAACTAATGGACTGATTGGCATTCCTCAAAGACAAACAATGACCCTTTAAGAAATAATGAAATGGCCCAAGTTTTTACTTGGGTCATTTTACTGCAAGCCTTCTCATTAATTATCCAAAATAAAAAGGCAAATCAAGGCACTAAAGATTTCGGGAAACAATACCGAAAAGCTCTCATCAATTTAATAAACGATCACTCTGACTTTTAATAATTAAAAGCCAGGTGGAGTGCAGTGCATGAAAACCCGTCTCTTTTCCTTTTGGTCACTCTTCCTAATTTTAAACTTTGCCCCTCTCACGCCATCACAAGCAGTGGGAAAAGCTAGTATTCGTCTTATTGATCTCCTCCTCTCCAATCAAGGAGTTTATGCCCTTCTAAAAAAAGGTGGGATAAAAGGGGATCAAGCCATTGTGGTTAAAAATTATATCAACCATGGTTTAAGAGCATTAAGTGGAGAAAACACTAAGCCTTCTAAGCAGCAATTGAGACAAATCTTAAAAGATTTACCTCCCTCAAACTATAAAAACCAACTCATTAACTTAATTAACAAACCAGAACGAAACTTAACCGAAGCCGACACTATCAGTGCTATCAATACACTCATTTACTTAGCCAATCGATACGGCACAAAGAGTTCAACTGTCCTCGCTTGTAGCTCTTGCGTCAACCAAAGCTTGAGCCAAAAAGGATTTAAGTTTACACTCCAAGTGATCCAAGACAAAAAGGCTCGCCACGCTCTTACCCATATTATTCCGAGTAATCCTAAAGAACTCGATCAATTTATCTCTCGAAAAATGATTCGTTTAGAAATGGGAGATTTTGGAAAAAGTAGCAGAAGTATTGTCAAACTTGAAGAGCGAAAAATACTTGCTCTCTTTTTGGCCCTAGCAGAGAACGGATCAGCACCTCAAAAAGCTTTAATAGAAGCCATCAAAAACATCAGCACTGACCCCCAGGGGGGGGTACGTCTAGTAGATAAAAAAAACCCTCATCAATTTTGGAAAATTTTTGCCGATGACCCCTCTGAGTTCGAGCTTGAAGCCTGGGCCTATATGCTGAAAAAAATTGCTGTTGACGCTAATAAAAGAGGGGAGAGATCCAAAAAAGCCGCTTTTTTTCGCCATTTAGCAAGTAAGGTAGCTAAAGATGATCGTCTTAAGGGTCGCTATCAAATACTCAAGGAAAGAAATTGCTTTTTTAAGTAGAGACACAATGATCAAGCCAAGGGTCGGGAGATGGAAATAATGCGTTCACAAGAAAAAAATAAAAAAGCAAGGTATTGGACCTTATCTTTAGGTCTTGCTCTTTTCTTCCTTTCTTGTAGTCCACAGAACATATTTAGAAATATCGCCGAAGAAGGTGGGGAACAAAGCGCTTACGCAATCTGGTCAGAACTTCAAGAAGGAGCGGTTTCCCTTAACGCCAAGGCCATATTTGTCGACAGTGATCTCACCGTTAATGGCTTTAATGCGGGAGTTACCTGGGGTGCTGAAAAAGAGGCTTCATCCGGATTAATCACTCGTGTTATGACCCCTACAGACAGAGGCTTAAAAAACTGGTTGAGACGCCTAACAGAAGAGGATCGAAAAATCTTTTTAAAAGACTTTCTCTCTCATTATATCAAAAATAAGAATAGCTATCGAATCTATCGAACAGAAGAAGGTCTCCCTGTAGACCTCGCCAGAGATGTCAAAGATGCTGAGGGAAACACAAAACTAATCGACCTGGATCGACTCAGAAGTATCAATTACAACACGGCCAGCCTGGAAGTGCTTGAATCTAAATTTGATGAATTTCTCGAAATGACAGATGGTAAGCCTCTAAGCTTTATTAGACCATCAACGAGAATGAAACTCTACAAAGGCGAACTCCCAGGTCTTCGTCCAGAAAGCAGTCTCAACCCTAAAAAAAATAGACTTGATGCTCCAGGCTTTAGCTCTTGGGAAGTCAATTTTGGTCAAGCAGAAAAATATATCCTCGATGCCCATGGCCAATCAAAAGGCTGGGAAATCAACTTTAAGGCCCTTCCCACCTATGGCGAATTTGAAGAAATGGTCATGTGGTTTCGAACCGAGCTTAAAAACGCAGGTAAATTATTTCAAGCACCAGGTCATCAAAGAATAGTTTTTAGAATCCACCCCGATCTCAAAAAGAAGCACCTGGCAGAGCTCTATCGAGTTCTTCAGGCCCTTATCGTCGTTGATGGTATCAAGGGAAAAACAGGGATAGAGAAAGCCAGTCACAAAAGTGTTCAATCCGACACTCAAATCGCAGGGTTGGATACAGGTCGTGGAGTTCTTCGTCTGGAAAGTAACCGCTGGGGAAGAAATCACTACGGGGTAGAATTTAGGGCCGGCACTAAAGATATTAGAACGGCCAGGTTCACCCAAACAACCTTAGCAGCACGGGTAGCTACTAACGATTGGAGTGGACTAGCTAAAATCAATGATTATTCCCTTATGGACTGGTCAAACAATGGTCCGGCATGGACAGCAGAAGAGCTGGCTAACCGATTTTCTGTTTCTCAAGCAAGCGCAAAAAAAGCCCTCAAACGTTTAAAAAATGCAAGGGTTAAATCCAGTTACACCATTCCCTTCTGGAAGTGGGACGATCCCAATATTCCCTTTTTAAGTGCCACCAAACAGAAGTTTATCAAGTCCCTCACTAAAGATTTTATCATTCAACTTGCCAATTTAGCAGAAGACGATAATACGACCCATTCAGTACTTCAGTTGATGAGAACTTGGACAAAATCAAGTAACCTCAGTGAGGAATTAAGAGAGTATATCAAACCCAAAAGAATGCCTTCTCAAACAACCGACCTCATTCACTTCATTCCTCAAACAACAGGTCGCCCTACTGTTTCATCCATCATCGACGTCAATAATATTGATCTTGGAATCGAGTACTCTGGTAAATTCCCCGTCCGATTACAAGCTCAGTACACACCAGATAAACTAGTTGATAACAAAAAGGCTTGGATTCAAACTTTTGTGGATCTCAACCTTAAGGAAAGAAAAGCCGTTATTAAAAATGTCGCCAAAGAGTTGCTTCAAGAACTCGGAGGAGAAGGCGAGCCTGTAGAAATAGAAAACCCTGGGGGACATGGTCACGGACTAGAAATTAGCTACGAAATTCGCGACCCTCAAAATCGCAGATGGGCAGTAGAATGGGATGGTATTGGACGAAGTTATGACCCAGAAGGGGCAATGCTTGAAGACTCTGTACGTGGTGGCTCAATTGAATTGATAACCCCTAAATTTACTCCCCAACCACAAGAGATGGAGGCCGTCTTTAGGGCCTTTGAAAAAAATAATATTCTTCCCACAATAAGAAGTGGTGGAGGTCATATTAATATTGACTTAGCAGCTTTTGAAAATAAACCCAAACAATTAGCTCGTTTCCTCTCCATCTTTCATGAATATAGAGGAATCATCTCTCTTATGTTTCAATACGTTGGGCGACTTCCAACAGCCGAGCCATTAGATATTTCTCCTTCACTCTCCAGAGCGCTTATCAATTTTAATGGTACAGAAGAAGAGCTCAAAAAACTTCTCTACAACAAACGTTATTTTAACACTCGTTATGGGCGCAAAACACACTACGCTCAATTAAATCTTTTAGCTTTTTTCCAAGACGTCATTCCCGAAGAGTTCGTCACCGATGACTTTGATATTAAAAGCCCAACCGAGCCGTGGCGTAGGGCCTTTCGTGCCGAACCTCACATCCGCAAAGCCGAATTTAGACTTTTTAATGCTCCTAGGGATGCCATGGAGAGCGCTCTCCAAATACGCTTAGTAAGGGCCATGCTTTCAAAGGCCCTCAACGAAAATGGAGCCTTGAATGGAAAAGTTCAAAAGGTTGACCATGAAGCTTATTTAAAAAATCCCAGCAAGGCCTTTCGAGACCTTCAAAAACTATGTGATGACCTGGGACTAGACATAAATGACTTTCGCCCAGCTGTAGCAGAGGGACTTAGCGATACCGACTTGGCTTTGAGATCACTCTTTTTCGAACCTTTAAAACAAAAACTGGCACTCCACCCCAAGCAGCCGGCCTGGGGGAGGGCCGTCAACGCCCGTTCAGCAGAAGAAAGTCTTTCATCGAAAGGAAGACAATGGAGCCCTGGAGCTGCCGATCGACAAAACACGATGACTCACGAGCAAAGAGTTCAAGCAGCCCGTGAAGCCCAAAGACGACGCCGCCAAATCACTCCCAATCGCCAATTACCTGGCCAATTTAAACGCACCGACAGCTGTGTCGATGCAGTAGGAGCATTCTTATAAATTTTGCATAAAATCTAAGAATTAAGCTTTTTTCTCAAATTTAATAACTTCAACGGGACAGGCTTCTGCCGATTCAAGAATCTTTAGGCCATCGTGAAGAGGAGCTCCTGGTCGAATGATACAAGTTGAATCAGTCACTTCAAAAACTTCGGGATAAATCGCTTCACAAGCATTACAAACAATGCAGCCGGGCTCTATCCATACCTTATTAACAGCAAAATTTTCTTGAGGTGCTTCCGATGCCCCTGCTGAAGCAAGCTCTCCAGCAAAAACAGGGTTTGTGGCAAGTTTTAAAGTTTTATTCGTTTTTGGCAAAGGCCCTGCGATAAAAGAGCGTTGAGCAGTGGGATAGAGAGGTTTTGCTTTTTCAACTTTATGCTCTTCTGCAAATTGGCCAGCTGACTCTAAGGCAGAATCTCTCAAGGCCATAAATTTATGGGCTTTCATATCAAATTGATGAAAAACATTTTGTTGAGAAGCGCCTACTTCTATTTGAATAGTTGCCTTTTCGAGTCCCTTTGCCTTAAGTATTTTATCCATTCCAGGTCCCATCTCGACATCGGCAGAAGAAGTAGAGTCAAAGCCAGGAAAAGTATGAGAAACCTCTATCTGACTAGGGGATCCAAAAGGATTAAATAAGCGAATTTTAACCTTGTCAAAAACAACAGGCTCCCGCACAGAGTTCCAATCGAGTCCAAAGGCAAAACCTCTATCGGCATACTTTGACTTCAAAACTCTCAATTTTGGCTTACCTAAAAGAAAATGCAAACCACCTGAAAATAAACTAGCAGCCCCAAGAGTAAAAACTAAACCACCTGCAGCGAGTCCTGCAATTCCCATCGCTATCACAGTAGGATTCACAATCACACTCCCTTATTCTTAAAGCCCTATTCTAACACGTTCGAGACCTGTAAATATAGATACCTCAATTAAAAATTTAAGTCTCTTTTTAGCAAGTGAAAAGTTACAAAAAATTAACTCGCCACTTTCAAACAAAGTTTACTTTTGGAGCTACCACATCCCTATTAATGGCACCAAGCCCTATCAAAGTCTCTTCTGAATCAAAGACCCAGCAATACTTCTGTGCTCCAAACTCGCCCTTCACCACAATATTTAAATCCCTTAAGGGAATAGAGTTTCCGCACCGAAACCTTTTAGCCCATTTTTCATCACTCAAAACCCTCTGGAAAGCCAATAACTCATATGGTCGTAAACAAGGGACATGGCCTCCAGGAAAATTCTCTTTGAAAAATGTTTCGGCTTCAGCTCTCTTAGGTACAGGCAAAGCTCTTTCAACAGAGAGGGTTCCGTAGGAAAGCCTTCTCAATGAGTTTAAATAACCTAGACACCCCAAACTTTGGGCCATGTCCTCCCACAAAACTCGAATATAAGTTCCTGTGCTCACTTGGGTTAAAAATTCTATTTGAGGCGATGAATAAGAGCAGACTTCCAATTTATAAATATTCCTTAAAACCGGCTCCTTATGAACAGTAATTCCCTTGCGAGCATATTCGTATAAATTTTTCCCCTGATATTTAACAGCAGAATAAGCAGGAGGGGTCTGCCAGTAGTCCTGGTTGACAAGAAATTGAAAATTCTTATCGAGCTCTTCCTTTGTCATTTTTAAAACGCTGGCTTCCAAATGAGAACTCTCCACTATTTGCCCTGTCACATCTCCAGTATCTCGTTTTTCTCCCAACATTCCTCTCGCTACATAATTCTTGACTAAAAATTCATGAACAAGATTATTAAGACGACTTGCCCCTCCCACCGCAACTGCAACTAAACCTGTAGCAAAAGGATCGAGAGTTCCAAAATGGCCAATCTTTTCTCTACCATTTCTTGTCAAATAAGGTCTTACCCTTCTAATGACATCAAAAGTGGTCATCCCTTCAGGCTTATCGAAAAGGTAAATCCTTGGTCCACTTGTCGCTATAGAAAATTTACGAGAATGATTTTCCAATTTTTTCCTCATCGTTGAGGATTTCGGATATTTTTTGTTCTTCTTCAAATTGACTATCGTAAATCAATTCAATTACAGGAACAGTGCGAACTTGAAGAGCTTTACATAGGAGACTTCTCATTCTCCCTTCTGCACTCTGCATAGCTTTTTTTATCTCACCACGCTTATTAGCATCAAAAGTATCCCAATAAACTTTAGCAGTACTACAGTCACAATTAAGCTCAACTTTAGTAATCGAGGCAAATTTAAGGCGCGAATCACTGATTTCTCTTCTCAATATTGCATTCAATTCATTGAGAATTCGCTCTCCATACTTCTCTTTTTTATATGCTTTCCCACTCACCAGAACTCCCTATAATTGAGACTGTTCCATGCTTTCTTGCGAGGAAGCCCGTATTTGAACATCTTCTAAAGTTCTCTTTTTCTCTTCCATAATGTAGCATTCGTAGATATCCCCAACTTTGACATCATTAAATCCCTCAAGACCAACACCACATTCATAGCCGCTTTTAACCTCTTTCACATCATCTTTAAAACGCCGAAGAGAACTCATACTACCATCGTAAACAATTTTTCCATCACGTAGAAGTCTCACTTTACAACCAACACGAATACTGCCATCGACTACTACAGAACCAGCAATAACACCAATTTTAGGAACACTAAATGTTTCCTTAACTTCAGCACGTCCAATATATTTTTCAATAAATTCAGGCTCAAGCATACCCTCAAGAGCAAGTGTTACATCATTGATAAGCTCGTAAATAATACTATAAGTCCGAACCTCAACACCCAAATCTTCAGCTAGTTTTCTAGCCGAAGTAACAGGACGCATGTTAAAGCCCATAATGATTCCTTGAGCAGTAGCCACCAAGTTCACATCAGAATCACTAATAGGGCCAACCCCACCACCAAGTACCTTTACTTCAACTTCAGGATTCGAAAGGTTTACCAAAGCTTGTCTAATAGCCTCAAAAGAACCTTGAACGTCAGCTCTAACCATAATATTGAGTGTTTTCTTCTCTCCTCCTTCGGTCGTCGTTTGAGCGAAAAAGTCTTCCAAGCTTACAGTCGCTTTCTTGGGCACACTCTCCAATTTCTTTCTCTCATCAACACGATTTTGAACAATTTTTTTAGCTTCCCTTTCACTTTTAACAGCATTTAGAATATCACCGGGACCGGGAGCTTCATTAAGCCCCAAGATCTGTACAGGAATGGAAGGACCAGCGGCTTCAACCATTTTGCCAGTACTATCTGTTAAGCTTCTCGCTCGGCCGCAAGACTCTCCAACCACAATAGAATCACCCTTTTTTAAAGTCCCAGTCTGAATAAGAACAGTCGCGACAGCACCTCTCCCCGGCTCAACTTTAGACTCGATAACAACACCTTCACCTTTTCCTTTGGGTTCGGCCCTCAAATCGAGAACCTCAGCTAGTAACCCTACAGATTCAAGTAGGTCGTCGACACCATCGCCTTTAAGTGCCGAAATTGGCACCATCATAGTGTCCCCACCCCATTCTTCAGGAGTGATACTGAACTCAGTTAACTCATTCTTAACACGATCAGGATTGGCATCTTCCTTGTCCATTTTGTTAATGGCCACGATCATTGGAACGCCTGCATTTTCGATAAACTTAATAGATTCTTTTGTTTGGGGCATGACACCATCATCTGCGGCGACAACTAAAATAACAATATCGGTAACATTGGCACCACGCTG
Source organism: Bacteriovoracaceae bacterium (assembly GCA_965206965.1). Taxonomy (GTDB): domain Bacteria; phylum Bdellovibrionota; class Bacteriovoracia; order Bacteriovoracales; family Bacteriovoracaceae; genus CBDBLK01. The sequence continues at coordinate 2,661,135 of OZ242254.1, forward strand.
TCTCATACTGGCAAAAGCGGCATGGCCAGGAGTATCAAGAAAAGTCAGTTTTTTTCCACCTTTGCTCAAAACAGAGTACGCACCGATATGCTGAGTAATTCCACCTGCTTCTCCAGCAGCAACTTTAGCTTCTCGAATATGATCAAGCAAAGTAGTCTTTCCATGATCGACATGACCCATAATAGTAATAATAGGATCCCTTAAAGGCAGTTTGTCCTTTTCTTCATCGGTTATTTTCAATTTCCCAATCACAGCATCTTCATCAAAGGCAACATTATCCACACGATAACCATAGAGAGCAGCAATTTCATTCGCTAGTTTGATACCTATGTAATCCTCACCTTTAATAAGAAGGTTAAGTTCCAAACACTGATCAATCATTTCCTTAAGCTTAATTTTAAGTTTTTTTGCAAAGTCTTTAGCCGAAGCGCCCGCATGAAGTTTAACGATTCTTTTCGAGCCTTTAACCTCAGTAATATTAGTAGATTTAGTCGGACCAGCAAATGCACGTTTTTTCCTTACAGTAGTGTACATTGGTCTTCCCGTTCCACTTAAAGCAGCGTAACTCTTAAGCTCACTATCTGCCCTTTCTTGATTAAGTGCCTGAGAACGAGAAATACTAGCTTTCTTTCCACTCATCATAGAAGCTAGGCTACCCAAGCGCTTCTTCCCTGTTGCTGATTGATTTTTATCTTTATCATCATCAGTATCAGAAGAAGCCTCGCTTTTTGACTCTTCCTCAACAGCTTGTTTTTTCTCTGGAATATAAACAGGGGTAAATTTATGGACCTTCTCTTTAAAAGAAGCCTTAGCCTCTTCTGTTGTCTCTGTCGATTTTTCAGTTTCTACTTGAGAAGCGCTACCTAAAACCTCAGCACTCTCTTTATCTGAAGTTTTTCCACCAATTGTTTCACTAACCGATATCGTTGTTTCGCTATCTCCTAACTCATTAGGTGAAACAACCTTAACTTCCTCTAAATCCGTTTCAAAAGAAGCATCTCCCTCACTTTCAGGAGAGGGCTTAGTCTTTTTCCTAATGACTGTCTTCTTTCGTGTAACAGCCTTTTTCTTAGTAGCTTTCTTTTTAGAAGCACCTGTCGCTTTTTTCTTTGTTGTTTTCTTTTTGGTTTTTTTTGCTTTTTTTGTCGTCTTCTCTTCAGTCTGCTTGAAGCTAGCAAGAGCCTTATCTGCATCCTCATCAGATAACGACTGCATATGGTTACGGACAGCAAAACCCTTAGACTTTAGGTCCTCAACTAAATCAATAGCACCTATGTCCAATTCTTTTGCTAGTTCAAAAATCTTTCTCGGCATTCCAGACACTCCGGATTATTTTAATTTAAAAGCCGCAAGCTCTTCGCGAAGGCGTTTTTCAGCTTCGCTAAATTTATCACGTGATTCTTCATCAGACTCTGTTTCGTTCCTAATAAGTCCCACATAGGCAGGAACAGCTGAAGCAGAAACCAACTCATCTTCTTCTTCAGGTTGGAGCTGAACGTTGCCCTCCTCAATAGCCTTAAGCGTACTATCAATAATCTTCTGGGCTTCATCCTCACTCATCTCAAGAGCACTGGCTAAATCTTCTTTTGATTGAACTGACAAATCACCTATTGCCGTCACTCCGGCCTGAACAAGAACCTGTGCACCTGCATCTGTAACACCATCAATTTGAAGAAGGTTTTCAACTGATTTAGCGATTTTCTCTTGAAGTTTAGATTTAGAAATAATGCTCACTTTGTAACCACTTAGCATTGCCGCCAATCTCACATTCTGACCACGGCGCCCGATAGCTAAAGACAATTGATCTTCTTCGACAACTACATCCATATTTTTAGCATCATGGTCAATCATAATATTAGTGATATCAGCAGGAGCCAGAGCATTTCTAGCAAAATTTTCAAGGTCATCAGCCCACTTAACAATATCAATTTTCTCCCCCTGGAGTTCATTGACAACGTTTTGAACGCGCGATCCTTTCATTCCTACACAAGCCCCAACAGGATCAATATCCTTGTCAACTGAAACCACGGCAATTTTAGCACGATGACCAGGCTCTCTGGCAGCAGAGCGAACCTCAATTGTACCATCCTGAATTTCAGGAACTTCAATTTCAAAAAGCTTAACTAAAAACAAGGGACTTGTTCGAGACAAACGAATCTCAGGTCCTCGATTCGTCATCACCACTTCAGTCAAGTAAGCCTGAATGCGATCTCCTGTCTTAAAATTTTCCCCTGGAATAATCTCGCGACGAGAAAGGACAGCATCGGCTTTACCTAAATCGACAATAATATTACCTCTTTCGTAACGACGAGCAATCCCTGTTACTAACTCACCCTCACGGTGCTTAAACTCAGAAAAAAGAATTTCTCTTTCAGCATCGCGAACTTTTTGAAAAATAATTTGTCGAGCAGTCTGAACATCAACTCGCGTAAAGTTAGGATTTTCAATACGAACCCCCAACTGATCACCTACCTCAACATCTTCGTCTAACTCTTTCGCTGCATTGAGATTAATTTCTGTTATTGGATCTCGAACATCATCTACTACATTTTTGTACTGGTAAATTTCAACTTCATCATCATCCATATTATAGCGAGTCTCATACTCACCTTGGATGCCATATTTTTTACGAGCAGTAACTAAGAAAGCCTGTTCAATAGCCCTAACGACAATATCCTTATCAATACCTCGATCTTTCCCCAATGCTTCAATAACTCTGCTAAGCTCAGAAAAACTCATTTTCTTTTCCTCATTTATTCCTTCTGGAGATCCGCCCAGTTCGGTTCAACATTAGCTTTTTTTAACTTATCAAATGAAAACTTATAGAGAGTGTCTTCAATATTGACCTCAAAAAATAGCCCCTCAGGATCTACAAGTTCCAATATTCCAAAAAGTTTGCCTTTGTGACTTCCACCACAATAACCACTCTCGGGATCCTTGTCCCCCTGCACCTGAAAAGCAATTCTTTGCCCTACAGCTGCTTCAAATTGTTTTAGAGTCCTCAATCGTCGATAAACACCAGGACTTGAAACTTCCAACAATATCCCCTCAGGCACCCAGTCTGCTTCTTCAAAAGGAGTGCTTAAAGAGCGATCCACTCTTGAGCAATCATCGAGGTCTGCTGTTTTAGTGCCGGGTCTTTGAATATAAAGACGCAAAAGGGAATTGTGAGAAAAGTACTCCCAATCATAAAGCTCTAGGTCCTGTTTATTAACAATAAGCAGGCAAAGCTCTATTAAATGCTTTTCCAATTCATTGGTTTCAGAAACCGACTCCAACAAAAAGTTACCTCGCCAGCTAAAAAAAAAGGGCGGATCCTAACAAGAAACCGCCCTTAATAAATAATAAAAATCATCACTTAGCCATTAAAGACAGAGCCCACTTCTAGCAGAAATCGAGAGATTTAGCAAATCTGAAAAGAAAAAAAGCCCTAGAGTTTTTTATGCATAGCGAAACCGCTTTCACCATCGCTATAAAGGCTTCTCCGCAAACCTAAATTTTTATAACCTGCCTTCTGATAAAATTTTACAGCACGTCGATTGGACTGGCGAACTTCTAAAAAGAGAAAAGAAAACTTCTGCCCCAAAAGCTGCTGCTCACAAAAATCCAACAGCTCTCGCCCCAGGCCTTTGCCTTCGACAGAGCTTTCTACCCATATCTTCAGCAAATGAGCAGTTCCTGAATGATTCAATAAATAAAACAAAGCCCCTGCTAGTATTTGCCCTTCTTTCTCTTTCTTTAAAGCCAGTGAGTACTCATCCTTTTGGGATAATTCTCTCCACTGACTCTCATTCCAAAACGGAGTAAGACGCTTCTTTTCAGACAACCAAGCACTCATTAATTCAGTTTCAGATACTTGGCTTGTCGGCAAGAAATTAAGCACTTCTTAAAGCCACCTTTTAATTAAACACCACTAACCACTCGTGAGGATACCTTTTATCAAAACTTTGAAAGAAAGAGCCAATCCCATCCTTAGTTTTTGAAGTTTTAGGCAAATTCAAAAAACGATCTTGAAGATAGAGTTCCAAGCCTAAGATATCTCTCTGTGAACTCGACCATTTTATATAGGGTCCCAGTCGACATTTAGAAGTTAGAAACTTAGAAAGAAATTCCTCCATAGAGGCACGTCGTCCAAAAGAACCGGCAAAAGACCTTACTTTTTCCATCGTTAAGACAATATCAACAAGTTTTTTATAACGACTTAGATTCCTGACATTAAAATTTTGAATACGAGGGAACGGAATTTGAGACAAATTAAACGTATTAATTAACAGGCTTTTTTTTCCAAAACATCTAAATTTCCTTAAAGCTATCAATTTACTTTTAATATCGGAAAGAAAGAGGACCCTTCCAGAAAATCTAGCAACAGCTATCTCTTCCAAAAAAACTTTATTCTTAGACTCTACTGGATCTTTCTGTTTTTGAGCCGATGAATCAAAAGTTGAAAAAAGAAAAAAAATGAGAATAAAACAAAGTTTAAACTGGGCTTCCCAAATCCACATTGCCAATTGAGCGGCTATTTTGGCTTTGATTTTCCATATGAAAACGAATTTTAACCATAGGATTGAAGGTATACCCATCCTTGCCTCTTACAATATATTTGCGCTTTTCTCCCCGGTCATTTTTAGGCTCAATCAGCTTTCTCAAGCGGCTAACACTTGTGTAGATTAGTTTATCATGAATTAGTGGATTGTATTCATCTTTCCAAATTTGTTTAGCCAACTGCTCTTTATCATAATAATTACCAGGGCTGCGGGCCAAAAGAAAAAGAATTTCGAGGAGGACAAAGCGGTGCTTAAAATCGATGGTTCCTAATGTTCTCTCTTTGACTTTGCGATTGACTCTATCTAGGTAAAGATCAACAGAGCTGTCGTTTACATCTTTAATCTCACCATAAAGAAGTTCACTAAGTCGGCGAAAAGTAACCTCATCGATAGCTTCCCGAGCTAGCTGAAAAAAATCTAAAGCCTTTTCATAATTGCCATTGCGCTTATAGACGATTCCCTTACCAAGTAAAATATAGCCAAATAGGTTCCAGCACTTCTTTACTTGCAATGTTTCATTAGCCAAACGATAGTAAGAGAGCGCCTTATCGTACATCTCTAACTCTGTAAAAACTTTGGCATTATAGAGGTACATAGCACCTGACAGATAATTCTTTTTAATGATTTTTAAGAGCTGATTAAGCTGATTAAGATAATCTAGAGACTGTTTAAAGTCTCTACGATTAAACGAATTTACGGCTAAAGCCAACAACGTTTTAGACAATAGTTCAGGCTCATTTTCCTCTTTTGACTTCTTATAGGCAAACTCATAATTAATACGTGCTTCCTCAAAATCACCCTTGTAAGTATTAATAGCTCCAACATTGTAGAAGTATTCGGCATTCAAACTAGCCAGTGAGCTCGTCAATGTTTCCACCAGTCTCTCTGCCTCATTGATATAGGTATTAGCCTTATCATCCTCTAATTTTTCAGAAGCTATTCGAATCAAAAATCCTAGAATTTTAAAAATGCTAAAAATATCTCTAGGCTTTTCAGTGCATTGATAAGCGCGAATAAAATTTTCTTCCGCCTGAACCAGGTCAGATTTATCGTAATGAACTTTACCTAAATTGTAGAAAGCCCGACCTATTTCATATTTACTTAAAGCATCTTGATTAACAGAAAGGTCATCCCCCTCTGCCAAAAAAGCCGCAACAGTATTGGGCCCTGATTTACCCAAAGCGGTCGCCGATTCGATCTCACTTTGAGTTTCCGTGGAGTCGACTGCAACATCGCCCATCGTCGATTCAAAGTTTTGACTCATACTCTACTCCTCTTCCACTTTGCCCGCGGCAACTTGAGGATATTAAAAAATTCTTCCACAGAAAAACTTTTAATTTTCAAAGTCCCCAAAATATCTCAATTGAGGGGCCCCTTTTCCTCTTTACCGACAGTCGCTTCACTGCAACCATCAGGTGCCTTCCACGATACGAAAAAAAGAAAGATCATGGCAAGCTGAAATGTCATACCACGTCATATACCCAAAAGCCAAATTTTGTCTTAAAACTGATCATTTCTTACAGCAGTTCGTTGATTTAGTTGGCTTTAATTGATAGGCTTAAATGCTCTAAATCTTTGAATTTTCATATAGTTGGAACCCCCATGAGCAAATATAGTATCGATACGATCAGGCACTCATCGGCTCATCTCATGGCCCAAGCTATTGAACGTTTATGGCCTGAAGCCCAAGTTCAATTTGGAGTCGGACCTGTTATCGACACTGGGTTCTATTACGACGTTGAAATGAACCACCGCCTCACTGAAGACGATCTCAAAAAAATCGAAAAAAAAATGAAAGAAATCATCAAAGAAAAACTTCCCATCGAAAGAAGAGTTATGGGACGACTGGAAGCTATTGATTTTTTTAAGAAAAAGGGGCAAAAACTCAAGGTTGAACTCATTGAAGCCATTCCCGAGAAAGAGGAAATCTCTTGTTATCGACAAGGAGATTTTATCGACCTTTGCCGTGGCCCCCACGTCGAAAAAACCAATGACCTCCCCATGAGTTTTAAACTACTCAACGTAGCAGGAGCCTATTGGAGAGGAAATGAAAACAATCAGATGCTTCAAAGAGTGTACGCCGCCAGCTTTCTCACCAGAGATGAACTCAAAGAGCACCTCCAGTTTTTAGAAGAAGCTAAACGTCGTGACCATCGAAAATTGGGAAAAGAGCTAGGCTTTTTTCACTTTGAAACGGTCGCCCCCGCCAGTCCTTTCTTTATGCCTAAAGGGACTATTATTTACAATGAACTGATCGAGTTCATGCGACGAATCTACCGCCAGTACGGGTACGATGAAGTCATCACCCCCCAAGTTCTCGACAGTGACTTATGGCACACTTCTGGCCATTACGAGCACTATAAAGAAAATATGTACTTTAGCCAGATTGACGAACGCGAATACGCCGTCAAACCAATGAACTGCCCTTGCCACATGTTGATGTTCAAGCACTACAAGTACTCTTATCGCGACCTTCCTATGCGCTACGCTGATTTTGGGCGCCTTCATCGCTATGAAAAACATGGAGCTGTCTCAGGCTTGACACGAGTCAGAACATTTTGTCAGGACGATGCCCATATTTTTATTGCTCTCGAAGACATCCAAGAAGAAATTCAAAAGCTCATGGAGATGTTTTTTATTTGCTATGAGCACTTTGGTTTCAAAAACATTAAAGTCAACCTTTCGACACGCCCAGAACAAAAGGCCGGTGATGAAGTAACCTGGGATAAAGCAGAACAAGCCTTAACAGATGCCCTTCAAAATAGCGGCTATCAGTACAACGTAAAAGAGGGAGACGGGGCTTTTTATGGACCAAAAATCGATGTCGAAATCACCGATGCCCTCAACCGCTACTATCAATTGGGAACTATCCAACTCGATTTTCAGCTTCCAGAAAGATTTGATCTTAAATACACAAATTCCAAATCAGAAGAAATACGCCCAGTGGTTATTCATAGGGCCCTTCTTGGCTCATTAGAGCGCTTTATCGGAATTTATATTGAACATATAGCAGGTGCTTTTCCTTTTTGGTTAGCTCCAGAGCAAGCCGTCATCATCCCTGTTAAAAAAGAAGCTCATGGAAAGTTTTGTCAAGATCTCAAAGTAAAGTTAGATAAACTCGGTCTTCGAGTTCACTTAGACAACCGCAATGAATCTATGGGTTACAAAACTAGACAAACACAAAAAGCAAAAATCCCTTTTATGGTGGTCATCGGAGACAGGGAAGTCGAAACAAATACCGTTTCTCTCAGGCCCTATGGAGAAAGACAAAGTGAAACGCTTTCCCTAGAAGAATTAATCAATAAATTTGAAACTCTACAACTGGAAAAAACTCCAGCTAAACTAAGGGGTTAATCCTCTTAATATAGATTCAAGGATAAGAATCCATGAAAAAAATTAATGTTCTCTTACTCTGTGGCGGAGGTGGCTCAGAACACGATGTCTCTCTCATTAGTGCCCGCTACTTTCTCAATCAACTCCAAAAAATTGAATTCATCGAAACCTATTATGTCGAAATCGGCAAAGATAGCATCCGTCGAGATCTCAAAGGGCGTCCTTGCGAGCTACGCAAAACTGGAGAGCTCTTTTATCCCAGCCATCAAGAACAGAGTGAAAAAACCGTCACCCTCGACTTTGCCATCCCTTGCCTCCACGGCTCCCCCGGGGAAACAGGAGAAATTCAGAGTGTCTTTGAACTGATGAAACTCCCCTACCTCGGTACCCGCCCTGAGGGAAGTCGGCTCTGCTTTAATAAAGTGACAACTAAACTATGGCTCAATGCTCTGGGAATCCCCAATACTCCCTTCATCTTTTTATATGATCAATCTCAGCAGGCCATGGACAAAGCTCTCTCTTTTTTTAAGGAACAGGGGGACATCTTCGTCAAAGCGGCCCAACAAGGCTCTAGCATTGGAGCGTTTCACATCACCTCTGAAGCTGGGCTCTGCCCAAAAATAGCCGAAGCTTTTACACTCTCCGATTACGTCTTACTTGAAAAAACAATACGTGGAAGAGAACTAGAAGTCTCTGCTTATGAATATGATAAACAAGTAATCATCACACAACCTGGAGAAATTCTCTGTTCAGGGGATTTCTATGACTATAAGGAAAAATACGACCAAGACAGTCAAGCCAAAACAATCACAGTAGCTCCCGACCTCGACAAGCCAACACTTGAAAAAATTAAGCGATATGCAGAGAAAGCTTTTTTGGGATTAGGCATACGCCATTTGGCCCGAATAGATTTCTTCTTAAGCGAAAAAGGAGAGCTTTTTCTCAACGAGCCCAATACTTTTCCCGGTCACACACCTATTAGTATGTTCCCCTTGATGCTTGAAAATAATGGGCACCAATACCATCAGTTTCTTAGCCAAATAATTAAGCAAGAGGTAACCAATGAATAACAAAACCATTGATATAAAACTTATTAACAAGGATGACGAGCAGTACGCTCATGATAAACTTCAAGTTTATTACACCAACAAACTTATCCCTGCAGAAAAGAAAACCTATCTCACCCATTTAAAAAAAAGCCAGGGACCTTATATGGGAATCGAAACCCCACAGGGAGAAACCCATTATTTAATGGATGCCGCCAGCCAAATCGCCACCCTCGGCTTAGGCTTTAATCCCTCCGTTTTCATGGGAACGGCCCATTACCAAGAAGCCTGGAGCAATAACCAACAAGGTGAAGACTTCCAGCAAGTACGAAAAAGCTTTGAAGCTTTCCTAGAACGCAAAACAAACTGGCAAAACGCCACCACTTTATTTTGCAATAGCGGTGCTGAAGCTAACGAAATAGCACTCGGCCTCTGTTACCAAAGACGCTATCATCCAAAAGCTAACAAAGTACTCGCCTTTGAAGGCAGCTTTCATGGAAGAATGCTCCTTAGCCTCTTCAGTACTTGGAATCAATCAAAAAGGGAACCCTTCCAAGTACCTGGACTCGAAACGATCTTTTGCCCTTACCCTGAACTTGAGGGAAGTGAAATTCATCAAAAGTTTCCTAGTCAATGGAGAGAATTTTGGGATCACTCTCCTAAAAAAGATATTTCAATACCCAAAGAATGGACCCAAGACCCACACTTAAAAACCGAAATAGACTGCCTACTTCAAATAAGAAATGAGCTCCTTAAAAAAAATATCTTCGCTATTATTATTGAGCCCATGCAATGTGAAGGGGGGGACCGCTATAGCTCCGATAGGTTTCATACAGCGCTCCTTCTCATGGCCAAAAGTTTTCAAGTTAAAACTGTCTATGACGAAGTTCAAACAGGATTTCATCTAGGGAGAGAATTCTTTTGGCATCGCCAATTCAACTTAAAAGGAATAAGTAGCGAACAAATCAATCCCGATTATCTCGTCTGCGCTAAAAAAGCCCAAGTTGGCTTTGTCACAAGCCCTCATCAATTAGAGCTCTCAAACATCGAAAAAAGAGAACAATACCAAGCTGCATCTGTAATTCGTGGTTATCTCCACGGCTTAGCGCTCGACCAGGCCCAATTCAACATTCACAAGCTCGAACAAAGAGTTCTTGAAAAACTCGAACCCTATACCCAAAAGTACAACCAGTTCATTGAAAGACCACGAGCGCTAGGCCTTTCCTTTGCCTTTGATTTAAAAAATACTGATGATATAGCTAAATTTATCAACCAACGCTTTGAACACGGTTTACTTTATTATCCAGCGGGCCAAAAAACATTGCGCTTTCGCTTGAACACCTCATTTTCTTCCTTTGACCTCGACTTTCTCTTTGAGCGTCTCGATGCCTTGGCCCAAAGTATTTTTCTAGGAAAGCAACAACCTTTTCACTGTCAAGTTCAAACCATTGAAAGAAAAACCACCGAAACCTATCACTGGCAAGAGCTTTTTCTCGAAACCAAACTTAAGATGCTAAAAAGCAAAGCTTTCCCCCCGGAACAAGCCCTACCTCTTATCATCAAAGCTATGAAGCTCGAAGACCACGACAAGTTAGTGATCATCGGCCAGAAAAACTACCCCCAATACCGGGACTCTATTCAAGAACTTCAAAAACTCGCCTATGAGCCAGCACGCCAAACCAGTGAAGAACGTTTTAGAGTCGCAGCAGAAAACCCTAAAGGAGTGTGCCTCGTACTCGAATCAAAGGGCCAAATTAAAGCGATGGCCTTTAGCTCTCCACTTAAAAACCACCCCTTGGAAAGAGGTTTAAGACAAGATCCCCATTTCCACGAAGAGGACTCCCTCTATATGCTCGATACGACCGTTCATCCAACACACCAAGGAGAGGGATGGGGTCGCCAGATGAAATACGCTCTCACCCTTTTGGCCATGAGCAAAGGAGTGAAACGGATCAAGGGGCGCAATAGGGACAAGCTAGCAGCTGGAATGCTCACGATCAATCTCTCCCTAGGCGCACACGAACAATTCTATCTTAAAGAAGATTACCCTGACTTTGAAAACTACCGAGACGTCTTTTACTATGCATCTAACTTAAAATGGCAAACCCCAAACCCTTATTTGGCAGGAAGAATCGATTCACCACTAGACTCTTCAGACTTAGACGAAGATTACCTTATTGAGCAATTACCCTTTTTAACTAATAAAGTATGCCTTTCCAATTTTGTCAGCCCAAGCTTTCTCACCCACACAAAATCAATCCTGCAAATGGCTCCACCAACTCTCCAACACGGCTATACTGCCAGTGGGCAATCAGAGTGTGTCGACAAAATTTTTAAAAGCCTTTGGTATCAAGGCCATCACAAATCGCGTTTCTTAACTTTTCAAGACCACTACTTTGGAAAAGGGAGTTTTCTCAGTAGGGCCCTAAGTGGAGCCCCTACAGAACTCTTTGAAGTGGACATCCTGCCCCACCCTTCTCCCAATTCCTGGGAAGAAATCCTCGCTGATATAAGAATAAAACTTGATCAGTACGAGTACTCTGGGATTTGGTTAGAGCCCATCCGCCAAAGGGATTTGGCCCAAACACCTTTAGATTTCCTCAAAAATTTAAAAGAGCTCCTAGAAAATAAGAAAATACCCCTTCTCTACAACGAGACATCTTCTCAAATGTTTTCCTATTCTGATCAACACTATTTTGCAGCCAACAACCCTCAGGTCACACCGACAGGCCATTTTGCCTTCCTCGGGGGACAGGCGGGCATCGTAATGCTCAAAGAAGATTACTTTGTTGAAAAACCACTTATGATGATCTCAACTTGGGACGGAGATGAGTTCAGTTTTGCCCAATACCACCGGGCCATGAACAACATTCTTAACAATAAAAATGAATTCTTTTCGATAAGAAAAAAATTTCAAAAGGAATTAGAGCGTAAACTTGAGGATTATCCTCTAACTCAACTGAATCTGAGAAATGGCCAAGGAATAATAAAAGGGACTCTTCCTCTCTCTTTTCAAAAACTATTTCGCCAAGAGGGAGATAGCTTTGTCGTTGACCCCAACTACGCCGAGATGAAAAGATTTATTGGTCATTAAAATTAAGTCTAGGAGGCTGAAAAGATGAGGATTACCTTGTGATTGATTGCGGGTTTCCCCTGATCAAATACGAACAGGAAAAAACACCAAAGAGCTGGGGTCAAAAACACGGAGAAAGCTTTCGAAACGCCATCGGGGAACTTGCCTCCCTCAGAAGGGATTTAATGCTTAGCAAAAATTCTAATTTGAAAAACTTTATTCCCTCCCTGGCCCAAGAACAGATGGACTCTTCTCGCAAATACTGTCCCTCCCTATTTGAGGAAATGGAGGGAATCGCTGAGGGAGCACAACTCTCTTTAGAAGATATCGTCATTCTCAACAACTACACCGACTTCAGAGATATCGAAATGCCCGAAGAAGCCTGCTCAACAGTGGGTTTTCACAGCGAAAATGGACATATTTCCGGACAAACATGGGACATGCACCAATCTGCCAAAAGCTATATTTGTCTCATCCAATACCCACTATCCCAAACAAATGAGCACCAACATCAAGCCATGGTTTTTAGCTTGGTTGGTTGCTTAGGAATGATGGGTATAACAACCCAAAAAACCTTTGTGGGGGTTAATAATATTAACACTCAAAATGCCCAGGCAGCTTTGATTTGGCCTTTTTTAGTGCGAAAGCTCCTTGAAAACACCAATGTCGATCAAATGCAAAAAACTTTAAAATCAGCCCCAGTCACAAGTGGTCATAATTATCTTATTGCTGACAAAAAAATTGGTGAACACTGGGAGGTAACTCCTTCTCTGTGTCAAAAGGTTTCCGATGATAGGAAGGGAGCAGCATTTCATACTAATCACTGCCTCAATCAAAAAGTTCAAAAAGAAGAAAATAAAAACTCAATCAGCGCTACCACTTACACTCGCTATCAAATCCTTCAAGACAAAGCCAGTCAGCTCAAAACAAAAAGCGACCTTATTACTCTTTTAAAATCCCATGAAAACTATCCTAAATCTATTTGTACACATTACAACACGGGGGGAAAAGACCCCTCAACAACTTGTGGTGGAGGAGTTTTTAATCATCAAGAGGCAACCCTCCATCTCTGGAGAGGCTGTTCAATCGAAGATAAAAATTATGCCTTTAGAGATTTTAAAATTACCAATAACGATTTTGAGGCCATAATGGATTTATGAGCAATCCTCACTTCTACTATACATGGACGGCCCAAAAAGAGGCACCCTCTATAGAAGTTCTCTCAACCGATCAGTTTCAATACACTGTCAAAGGGCAAAAAAAAGAAATTATCGACTTGAGTTCTCTCAGTTTTCAAGCCAGCTTCGGATTGAGAAACAAAACCATTCAACAAAGCATTTATCACCAGTACCAAATACTCCCTGCAGCCGACCCTAAAATGACTTGGCCAAAAAAACAAGAAACCTCTCTCCATTTAAAAAAAATTTTGAAGTGCCAAGACGGTAAAATTTTTTATTGCCTGAGTGGTGCCGAAGCCATCGAAAATGCCCTTAAAATGGCCCGAGACTTTACCGGAAGAAAAGTAATAGCATCACGTCAAAAAAGCTATCACGGAGCCAGTTTAGGAGCTATTTCAATCAGTGGTGATTGGCGAAACCAGGGAACCCTGACGACAGATGACTGGATCCTCCGCCTCCCCGAACCAACAGAGGATCTCCAAGCAGAAGCTACCAAAAAAACTATCGAGCGTTATGGTCCACAAAAAATTGCCGCCATCTGTTTAGAGACTATTACCGGTGCCAATGGCGTCATCATTCCCCCTCAATCCTACTATGATGGAATCCAAAACATCTGCAACCAGTACGGTATCTTATTGATCCTAGACGAGGTTGTCTGTGGTCTGGGTAGAACAGGAAAAAATATGGGTTTCCACCACTTTAGCATTGAACCTGATTTCGTCTGTATGGCCAAAAGTTTAACGGGAGGGTTTTTTCCTATGGGAGCCATCTGGACACATCAAAATATTGCCGATTATTACGAAAACCATACACTCCATTGTGGCCTCACACACTACGCACACCCGATAGGACTTTCGGCGATCTCTCAAATTTGCACTCTCATTGAAAAAAATAAATTCAAACAAGAACTCAATCAATTGATCACTCATTTCCACCAACAACTTAATAATTTAACCAACATATCTTCTGTTAGCGAAATAAGAAAAATCGGTATGCTAGCGGCCATCGAAGTAAACCCTCAACTTCCTCAGCTCGACTGGATAAAAGCACTTTCTTTTGGAATTTCAGCTATCATCAAAACTCATACAATCATTCTCGCACCTGCTTTAAATATGCCCCAAGAAGTATTAGAAACAGGAATGCAAAGACTTAGCCAATACCTGGAGAATCAAAAATGAGCAAAGTCTTTTCAAATGCCAAGGAAGCACTTAAAGACATTTACTCTGGAGCTAAAATCATGAGTGGCGGGTTTGGACTGTGCGGAATTCCTGAAAACAGCATTAATGCCCTTGCAGAAATGGACATCGATAATCTCACTATCATTTCCAACAATATAGGCAATTCAGGTCGAGGCCTTGTCAAAATATTGAGACAAAAAAAAATCTCAAAAGCCATTTGTAGCTATGTTGGAGGTAATCCCGACCTCGAAGAACAAATGCTCAACAAACAAGTGGAAGTGGAACTCGTTCCCCAGGGAACATTTTCAGAGAGGATTAGGGCCGCAGGACTAGGTATTAGGGCCTTCTATACACCGACAGGATACGGAACACCTATTGCTGAAGGCAAAGCATGCCAAACATTTGATCGCCCTTGCATCCTTGAAACAGCACTCCACGCTGACTTTGCCATCATTAAGGCGCAAAAGGGAGATGAGTATGGCAACTTATGGTTTAAAGAAACGGCCAAAAACTTCAGCCCCTTAATGGCCATGGCCGCACAGATAACGGTAGTCGAAGTGGAAGAACTTCTTCCCATAGGAGAACTGAAACCTCACGATATTCATCTTCCAGGAATTTTCACCCAAAGAATATATCGTGGGACTCACTATCAAAATGAAATCGAGTTTTTAAAACTCAAGGAAGCAACTTAAAGGAATAGCTCTATGCCTTGGTCTAAAAAACAAATGGCCGAAGAGATTATACAGCTTCTAACCCCAGGTTGCAGCGTTAACCTAGGAATTGGACTGCCTTCTCTTGTCGCCGAGCTCATTCCTCCAGAGCACAATATTATGATTCACTCAGAAAATGGCGTATTGGGAGTAGAAGGTAGACCAACTCAACAGACAGCTTCTCCGACGTTAATCAATGCCGGAAAAGAGACTATCTCTATCAAACCAGGCGCATCCTACTTTGACAGCGCTCTCTCTTTTGGGATGATACGAGGAGGACATATCGATTTTTCAGTATTGGGCGGCATGGAAGTTGATTCCCATAGAAATCTTGCCAATTGGATGATCCCAGGAAAAAAAGTAACAGGCATGGGTGGCGCTATGGATTTGGTCAATGGAGCTAAAAAAGTTATTGTTATGATGACTCATTTTAATAAAAGAAAAGAACCAAAAATTGTCAAAAACACACAACTCCCTTTAACAGGAAAACATGTTGTCGATATAGTTGTCACAGATCTTGGAGTTTTCAAATTCGTAGAAACCCTAGTAAAAAAATCAAAATTAGAAATTATAAAAATAGCACCAGGAGTGAAAGAAAAAGATCTCTTTCTTCCCTAAATCATCCACTGATATTCCTAAGAGATTTAGTTAATAAATTATACTCTAATCCATAAGCTTTAAAGAACCTACTGATTGAATTTCCCCCCTTTTTTTAGCGGTTGAAACCCCGGGGTCGCTCGTCAAAATTCCTACTGGGAGGTTACATAGGGGTGGTTTTTAAGATGAGAGCCCTTTAAGGGCGAGCCCCCATAACCCTCTTGAGCCTCGCAACACCTCACCCCCACCTAGCTGGTTGAAAACCTCAAAAGCCAAACTTGGATTTATATTGAGCCAATAGTCAGAAACATGCTAAAAAATTATTAAAAACTGAACTGTAATGTAGCCACGATAAGCCCAGGTAATATAATGCCAAACTCAAGACCTACATTAGGAAAAAAGTGGTATTCAAGACCGTGATAAATATAAGGAACACCAGGAATCCCCACCGCTTCTTCTACTTGCCTATAGACACCCCGATCAGCACAATCGTCAAAAGCACTAAAAAAGAATTCCCCAACATACCCGTAAAAGCCTTCAAACTCTAGCTTATCACTAAAACGATGCCAGCTTCTTTGAACACCCGTGAGTAAACACCTATTCCCCTGGCTGTTCAAAAGAGTACCAACATTAAAATGGCTTTTGTCCCCAATACGATAGCCCAAAGCCAAATACTCATTGTCAAAGCCTTCTGTAAAGTCACTACCTGAACGAAATATAAATCTTGGATGGTATAAGAATGACCCAATATTAGCAGTAAAGTTTTTTTCCGTTGAAAATGCCGGCTTCACAAAAAAAGCAAGCATCATCAAAACAATAAAGTTTATGGTAAGTTTTTTATTCATAGTTTAATGATAGTAGAACATACAATGAAACTCAACAAGCTTTTTAAAAACCTCTGCTAGCCTCCCCCTCCAGCCACTCCACCGCCACATCAAACCCCACATACTGCCCGTTAAGCCTTCCCCATCTTGCTTTTGTTCCACGTAGGTCAAGATGAAAAAACGGATTTTGGGACTGAGGATAGATTCCTAAACCCACCTTATCAATTAAACCAAAGTCGGATAAAAACTTTTGTATTAAAACTATGTCATCGAGGAAGGTAATTAAAATTTCACGTCTGCTCATGTTCGAATAGTCAGTGAACCTTCCATCAATTGCATTGCCGAAGTGGTGCTGCGACTTCCTAAAGTCCGAGTGATGAAAGTAGGGTCTATTGTGCAATTCTAGAAAAAAGCAAACCGTGGATAGGAGCGCGGGGTTTACTTCTTTTGGTCTCTCAAATTGAGAAAAATCAAAGCAGTGATCGAGCGCCTTGAGATTATTATCTCTCCAATCACCGCCATGTGCTCTAATAGAAAACTGAGCAAACCAAGCAAGCAGAAGAGCTGCTGCCCAAATAAACCAGTTGATTCTAGGGGGTTGGTCGAAGGTCATCGGTTCCTGCAATTGTTTTTGAAATCCCTTATTTCTAAAAAGAAAACAAAAGCTACCATGAGAAACATGGCAACCATTAAAAGAAGCCCATAAAAAACACCGTGGGTGGTTGTTAGCATCTCTATATGCCACGGGGTCGATACATCATTCAGGGGAATTAGCTGTTCCATTACAATTCCTTTAAGCATCTTGGGTTTAGATACCTTCGCTTTCCGATTCCGATGATTTTGGTGCAATCTTTTCTTGCTGCTTTTCGAGAAACTTCTTCTTTCTTTTGAGTGATCTTATTTTTAGCGAAACCCTTTCTCTTGCAACACCGATCTTCTTTTTTTTTAAAACCTCAAGTTTGGCCATCTTTTCTTCAAGCTTCGCGATTTGTCTTTTGTACTTCAGTCGTACATCAATAGTTTTAAACTCCACATAGTCCTGAGTTAACCCCTTGCTGGTTTGGTAGGCATCTTTAAGGGTGGAGCAGCCGGTAAACCAACAAGCAACAATAACCCCCATCACAAACCAATAGATGGGATTCTTATTTTTTACTATCCGAGGATTGTTGGACTTTCTCCTAACTCCCCTCTTGCAGTCCCATGTACCTTGCGACTCATGCTTAAAAGCCACGCATCCAGGAAGGTGGCGGAGGTATTCGAGGATTAGGTTTTCGAGGGATTTTTCTGATTGGTTTAATTTCAAAATTCAATCCTTAAAAGTTAAAAACTTCCAAGGAGAGAAATGCTTTTAGAAATCAGCCCGCACCACTTATGCACCGGGGTTTTTGATTCTAAAAAGCGGACTTAATTATTGGAATTTGAAGGTTTTTGACAAAAAAAGGGGCCTCCTGCAAAGGCCCCTCTCTTTCGGCATCCTGCCTATCCGGTGAGAAACTTCCTGTCACTCACGTACTTATTATAACTCATCGAGCATCTCAAAAAAGAAAAAATAAAATAAGGCAAACATTTCCAAAAAAATAGCTTTAATGAAGTTTGACGGAAGTTTTCGAGCTTATATAAAATAGATTTGATACTCTTAAAATACTATTTAATAAGTGGGATAAGTTATAGAATGAATTGGAAAAATACCCTTATAAAATTCTTTAGTCTTGCTAATAAGAGATCTCAATTTCAAACATTTACCTATTTTATTCCTTGTCCTCCCGCTCGAAAAACAAGTTATAGAGAAAAAAAATTTGACCGCATTATGAGCCAAGTTCTCAATCGCGGTTATAAGATTATCAACTTTAAAACACAACACATAAACCGAGAAGAAATGTCAGGTATGTGGATTGTTTTTGTTTTAAAATCCAGAATAGGCACTCCTTCGTTAAACGACATATTATCTTCTATTGAGAAAGAACCAAAACCAACCACAGATAGCATCAAACAAGATGACCACCTCCCACAAATCGATGCCCAAGAAAAATATATCGACCTCCCAAAAGACGACTCCTTAAAATCAAACAATGATCGAATTGAAGGGCTCTATTACATTGATTAAAAACTGTTGGACCTTTAATATCCTTACCCTAATATTACTCATCACTACCAACTCTTGCTCTATCTACATAAAACTAATTGAGCCTAAACCTAAAGTTAAAATCTTAAAAGATCCTAAAACTCCTCAATACTGTAAACAAAAACAAAAAATTCAAATAGCTCATCAAAGCCCATCTGCTACTAAAAAAATCTTCAAATACATTAAAGCTATAGAAAAAAAACACAAACTTTCTTTTTATGATAAAGCAATTCTTTTAACTTTTTACCAAATTCTTCTCAGACCAGATGCGACTAATAACTACTCAAGACTTCAAATTATTTACGGTCGTGGAAAAAATATTTTTTACAAAGATTACAATCCACTAAAATCAAAAAATACAAATCTCATTATAAATCTTGAGAATTTCTTAAAGGAAAATAAAAACCGAAAAAATATAACTCAACTAGCAAAACTTGCAGATAAATATTTTCCTAAAAACATACCTATAACAAGAGAACTCAGCCAATTTATTCAACAAAACCGAACAAACTTAAAACAAGACACCAATCTCTTAAAAAATTTCTTTAAGATAGGACAACCACTTCAGCAAGGAGAAACCCTAAAAGCCTTTTCATTGAAAAAATTCATATATCAGTCCCTCAAAAGAAAATCTCAAAGATACAACCAAACAAACACACCCCTTTTCTCCTACCAACCAAAAGAGTTGATAGAAAATACATTAACCAATAACACACTTCCTAAATCAATTAGTATTCAATGCAATACTGATTATAGCCTCTACGACAAGTCAACTTTCCTTATATCACCAGAAAATAGTACTCAATCAAATACCTTTGCCCTTTACGAAAAAAAGAAACATTTCTTTCTTGCTATCACAAGTAACCAGGTAAAACGAAATCGAAAAATATTATCTTATAAAAAAACCTATTCCCTTAAAAGCTCACCACCTAAATGGCCGGCTCCATTTTGTCTCATTCAAAATAAAGAATGGAAAATGGCCTTATTAGGAATGAAGGATAGAGATCCAAGACAACACCTATTTCACTTAATTCAATACGGCATAAAGGATGTAAAGCACCTTGAGAGTTTTGCCGAATATATACGCTTCCCACGCTACCAGACACTTAAAAATCCAAACCGCATTCTTTTTGAAAAAGAACGTGGAACAGAGTCTCAACTAGAAGAGTTTCTTAAACACAATATTCCTATCTACTACGCTCCTAAATTAGGGGAAGTTTGGGGCCTTTTTAGAACATCGAGCAAGCAATTAACCCTTGTTACAGATAATCGCTATCCCGTCTATCAAACCTGTCAATGAAAAATCTAAAAAAACAAATTCAAATTGTAGGATCAGCCAGTCAAAAAAACTTATGGAAAGGTGACCTCAGCCCTGAAGATCTAGAAAAAACGGCATTAGAATGGCTTCAATCCTTAGGTATTCCAATTGCCACAAGTTGCTTTGGGAAAGGCTTCTGTCAAAAATGCCTCATCAATAAAAAACTCTTAGCTTGCACGACAACGCTCGAAGTCATTATCCTCAATGAGAACGCTAAAATCAGCATTGATTATCTTTAAAAGACATTGCCATGAGCTCAAACCCTGAAAGATCACCTGTAGACAAGAAGTTAGTAACTCCTTAGGATTATTCTTTAGAGAATATAAATAATTACTATCTATGCAATGCTACACTTACGTATAGTATAATCTGAGTTCTATATGAGATACCTTTCATTTGATCTCGAAGCCACAGGCCTCAAAGAAAAAGATTTTATCATTGAATTTGGAATGATTCCCTTTTGTACAAATGAAACCAAAATCGAAGAAAAGCTATCTTTTCACTGCTTTATTCAATGCCCCTCTTTTGAAGAGCTAAAGCCAACTCTCGATCCATGGGTTATTGAACACAACAGAGATTTAATAGAAAAAGCCCACAAAAAAGGACTCACCATAAATCAATTTAAAACAAAGCTAGAAAAATACCTCACTTCTCCAGAAATAAAAGAATACTTTGGAAGTGAAAAAGTCACTCTCTTTGGAAAATCAGTCAGCGCCATTGACCTTCCCTTCCTCAATCGCGACTTAGGCTGGAAGTGGATGAGGACTTATTTTGAGCACCGTCAACTCGACCTCTCAAGCGTTGCCTATCACCTTGTTGACCTAGGCTTCTTTCCTAGCGAATGCACAAGCGGAAGCTACCTATCCGAACATTTAGGACTTGGCAAAATTGCCCATACTGCTCTAGAAGATGCACGCAATACTGCCTTGATGTATTTAGAAATCCTCAAAAGATATTCTATCGAAAAGCACCAAAATGGCTTGGATTGATGGCCTTGGAGTCATAACGAACTTCAAAGTGTAGATGAGTGCCCGTTGTCCTCCCCGTTCTCCCCATAAGGGCTATCACTTGCCCCCTGTAAACCTTTTGTCCTTTTCTCGTATAATTTCTTTTGGCGTGAGCATAAACTGTAAAAAACCCATTCTGGTGGGCCAAGACAGTTAAATTTCCATAACCCCCTAAACCATTGCCACTATAAATAACAACTCCATCTGCCGCTGCAACAATGGAAGCACCTAAACGAGCAGGAATATCAATTCCTTCATGTGGGCGCCCCCATCTTTTTCCAAATCGACTACTAATTTTTTTCGAACTTGGAACTGGCCAAGTAAATATTCTTGAATTAAACATAGCTTCTAGAGGGAAATTGACATTTCTCAACCCTAATAGTCCCCTTTTGAGAGGGATAAAAATCCAATTGTCACTAGCCACTCTCCGGTGAGAGTTAGCCGCTCTAATCTTCCAAATAGGAATACCGTACCTTTGAGAGATCGATTTCCAAGTATCGTTAGAGCTAGATCTTATATAATGACCACTGCCTCGATGAGCACAACTAACAAAAATGAAAAAAATGGCTATCTGAAAAACTTTGATCTTCATTGAGGACCTCGATGGTCCCCATAACCTACCTATTCAGTTGGTTAATAAGTTGGGACCAGTCACTCCTGTTATCGGTGGGCTGTCCCAAAAGGTTGAGAAGAGAAAGTGAAATCATATTTTTTTCCACGGTAAAGCAATCAGTCCCCTCTCGCTCTTCGTGGCCTTCATAAATACCTGCAACCCAATAATAGGGCTTCCCTCTAAAATCTCTTCTCTCCTCAATCTTCTCGCTGTAATGCCGAAACCCAAGCTCAGTCAGAACAACACCTTCAATTTTTTCCGCAGGAACATTAGGAACATTGATATTGAGAACAGTCATAGGGGGTATGAATTGATCAATCTCCATTGAAATAAGACGAGAAACAAAAGCCGAAGCTGTATCAAAAAAATTTATTTTCTCTTTATTCTCGTTAAAATCAATAGTTAGGCTAACAGCGAGGCTAGGAATTCCATGAAAAGCTGCCTCTCTGGCCGCCGCTACTGTACCTGAGTAATAAATATCTTGGCCTAGATTGGCTCCACGATTAACACCACTAACCATCAAATCGGGCCTAATCGATTTTTCTTTCAACAAATGCCTAAGGGCCACTAAAGTACAATCAGCGGGAAAGCCACTACAACCGTAAACCCCTCCAGAAACTTCAACAACTCTCAAAGGATTGTCTAAACTCAAGGTATGACCGGTTGCAGAGCGCTCCTCTAATGGTGCGACAACTATTACTTCTCCATTGGCCTTAAGATATTGAGAAAGAGACTTTATACCTGGAGCGTGAACCCCATCATCATTAGAGACTAAAATATGCATAGATTACACCTCTAAATGCCTATTTTCCTGATATTTGAAGTTTTGTAAAGTGATCCCTAAAGAGAAAAAGATCGACATTGCGATAGCAAACTTCAACCGAAGAATCGATGGGTAAAGAAATAATAGAAAAATCAAAATATTCAAAAAAACTAGGAAGAACATCACTCGTCCATTTGCGCGTCAAGTAAAGCGGAAGTCCTTGAGGGCGGGCCTTATGAATTTGTGTGCTTAAATTTATGGCCAAACTCCTCAATTGTTCACGCTCATAAACACCTTCGATAAAAGATATATCAAAAACGAGACCACAAAATAAAGGATGATAGAGAAAATCGTTAAGATTTCTATCAGGACGATAATGCCAAACAAAAGGGACATTAAATTTTTGATAAAAATTAATATCTAGAGAATCTGAAAATTCCAATAGCACTTGCCCTCGAGAACCTCGAGTTAAAGGGGTTTCGCTAATAATTTTTGTAATGATAAAATCTTTCTCATTACAAAAATGCAAATAAACTTGATCACTAGAAGTGAGATATTGTAAAGCCAAATCCTGGAATAAATGCTGTTGAAGAAAATTAAAAGAAGTTGGTCTAAAATCAAATCCAAAATGATCAATACCAAGCTCTCTCAGACTTTGGATTATTCGGTGATCATAAATACCTTCAATTCGATACATCATAACCAGTTTTTATGATATCTAATTTCTCTATAACAGGGGCAAATAAGCGATCAGGGAAAGTTGTTCCCACCGATTCAGGGTGAAACTGATAACTTAAGTGGTGATTTCCTCTTCCAGATAAAACCTGCCCTCTTTCATCAATATAAAGTGAGCTGAGACCTTGTGATTTGTATTGAACCCCCCAACTGTTATAAAACTGTGCTCTCCACTTTATTTCTCTTCCCTTATTAATTCCCTTTTGGCCTTCCAACCAACTCCAAAACTGACCGCTAAGCAATCGGCTCTGTCCATGAATCGGTTTGGTCCAAGGAATAATTGGATAATCTAAAACATAGTGAATAAGTTGGTGCCCCAAACAAATACCCATAACAAAACAATCCTCAGAATTCAAAAGTTTTGTAATGTTAGGAAAACAAGATTCATATTCTCTCACGTGACCAGGACCAGGACCAAGTAACGTAAAAGGACAAAGATTAACTTGTCCCCTCCAAACCTTCCAGTTAATAACTTGGAAAGAGAATCTTTCTTTTGCTAAAAAGGACGCAATATTTAATGTAAAGCTATCGTCAAAGTCAACAATCTGAAATAGTTTAAAATTCATTGAGTGAAGAAAAATTATTTTTATTAAAGTTAAAAAGGAAGTTAAAAGAAATCTTTACATCATCTATTCCCTTTTCATACTTTAAATCTAACTTCCAGCAATTATTACTCGGTGAATAGATCATTTCATAATTAGTAAAATTTGTCCTATCTTTCTCATAGTCATAATCCCAAAAAGTACGTAAAACAAGTCTACCATTAACTTGATACTCTCCCCCTAAAGTAAAAGCCTTATTCACCTGATCACCAAAAGTATCATACCTGAGGTAAGAAGAAATTTTTCCTCTATCGAATTTTTTACTCAGATTGATAATAAAAATATGTTCTTGGGTTGTATAATAATAATATTCTTGAATACCAGTAGAAAAGCTTTTTAAATTAATACCTGTATCAACAAATAACCTGGTCAATCTATCTTCAAACTCTCGGCTTTGAATATTAAAATCATAACCTTGAGAGATATTTAAAAAACTGATTTTATCATAAATAAAGTTTTCTCTTAAACTACGTCCATCGCTAAGAAGGTTTTTATTTGAAGAAGTTTTTCGGACTAAAGAGTTGTTCCACTGTAATTCGATAGTATTATTAAGAGGAAGAGAGCTCCTCGAAACTTCATTAGTTAGCTGGAATTCTTTTTCTCTAATAGAATCAACAGGATCGAACTGACCAACACCTGTATTTTTTTGAATTTGACTTAAAAAGCGTTGGTTACCTTTAACTTTTTGATCACTTAAAAAATAATGTTTTAATTTAAACTGTTGAGTATGACGGTAACTATAATTATAAATAGCATAACTCGATTTTCCGTCACTAGGAACAACAGGAGGAATATTTCCTATATAATCACGGTAGAGAATAGAGTCTTTCTTTTCTAATTTTGATTCTAAAGCTAGCACTTTCTCTAAAGGCACTTTTTTATAGTAAGCCAAGCCAAATATTTTTTCCAATTCAATAAAAAATTCTGTTTCGTAAATCGTCCCTCTCTTAGTAAAACTCCTTTGCTCCACTTCATAAGGGAAACGATAATGTTGATAGTCCAATGTCGCATTGACTTTCCCTACAATAGGACCAATTTTTCCCAAACTCCAAGTCAAAGTCGGAGCAAGATTGTAGCGTGTAGCATTTCTTATAAACTCCCCCTCTTGCCTGTGATTCTGTTTAAATACAGTAGCATCCCCCTTAATATCGAAAGTTAAATTATGAAGTAAAGGAATATTGGATTGAAATAAGCGATAGGGAATAAGACTAAAGCTTATTTCAGGTAAAACTTGAACGTAACGATGATCAAAACCCCGAGGTTCTGGGTAAAGTTGATTTCTTTTAAAATAGCCTTCAGTCGAAAGACTGAGCCAATTTGCTCTAAAATCTATAAATGAGCTTCCTCCTAATACAGTTCCTTGCACACGATCATTAGAAAACTTATTCATGCCTCGGTTAGTATCGAGATCTCGCGAAACATTATAATAAAAATGGTGATTCCAGTTTTTGCTTGAATTAAAATGATGTTCCCATTCACTAAAATGTCTAAATGTATGAGTTCCACTAACTTCATAGTCTTTTTTATTTGGAAGATAGATACGATCCATCAAATGCAAACTATTTAGTTCGTACCATAATCCATCTCTAGGTGTATGACGGAATTGAAACTCACTCCCCCACCCTCTTTTACCAAAACTAGAAGGTGTCAATGTTAAATCAGCACTATTCGAAATCGCCCAAAACCATGGTTGTTGAAAACGAAAACCTTCTTCTAAATCCAAACCAAATTTTGGAAAGAGAAGACCGCTATCCCTTTTCTTTTTAATAGGTAAAACAATATAGGGCACGTACATAACAACCACGCCTTTAACTTTGATATAGGCATGCTTAATATAAATATATTCGCCAAGAACAATCCGAACTTTACGTCCAAATATAGACCATGATTCAGGACAATCATGACAAGTAGTATACTCGGCATTAATGCAAACAATCTCTCTATCAGATACGCTTGAAAAAGCCTTTCCTAAAACAACATAATTATCACTCAAAATACGAGCATTCTTTAGATTGAAAAGCTTTGTCTTAAAATTATAATTTAATTTACTCCCATATAGAGTTCCCCTCTGCCCAACATAACGGACATTCCCCTCTACAATGACCTGTCCTGTATCGAACTGGAGACTAGCTTTCTCTCCATAAACAGTATCCTTTCCATGAGTAATAATGACATTCCCAATAGCCATAAATTCATTTTCTTGGGAACGTCTAAAGGCTTTATCCGAAATAATATGAATATTATCTGCAATGCCGAAATTGAAAGCTTCTCTCCCTTGCGCAAAATCAAGAAAGAGTAAGTTGTGGAAAACGAAGCAGTAAACTCCTAAGAAACGCACCCAAAAAATAGTAAGATCCGGTAACAAGGTATCGTTTTTCTGGGAAAATACCGATCTTATCAATAGCAGTTGCAATCTCCCTATAATAGAAGATGGTTTTTTGTTGTTCATAATTTTCAACAATTTTAGAAATCGTCTTTTCCAATAATTTTTCAGGCGTGGCTTTAATGTGCTCAAAAGAGCAAAAATAATAGCACTCAGCCAAATGAGGAGTCTCAAAAATAACATTAAGACAATCTTCCAAATCTTCGGAACTCTTCCTTGAAAAACCAGCAATCACTCCTGCAAATTTAGATTTGTTTTCAGGCAAAGAGGCAGAGTTAACCACCCATCGCATCATTTCTTTTAACCCATCGATATTATGGGACCCTAAAAGCATAAGTCTTCCACAAGGTGATGTCATCTCCTGACCTCGACCAAAACTAATTTTTTCAATAGGAGTTTTAAAAAAACTAGTTTTAACCTGCAATTTCTCACAGCTCATTTGAAAGATCTTTTCTGCTAGAGTTTTATTCCTCTGCTTAAAACTTGCTTTATCCTCAATATCAAGCTGATAAAAGGGAACTTTTTGATCTCGACAAAAAAATTGTGCTAATGAAATAAGAGTTTCTTCTTTTAAAGTACTCACCAGAGGAACCCTTGGACGAGTAATGCCCAATTTTTCTCTCAAAATACCTTTTAAGCAATTTCCTAAAATTTCAGTATGATCATGAGAAATCGAAGTTAAACCCGTCATATCAGCATCTAAGAAGTTAACCGCATCTCGTCTTCCCCCGAGCCCAACCTCCAAAATAAGAACTTTTGGCCTTTCTTTTAGAGCAATATCCAAAAAACAGTAGAAAAGAAATTCATAATAACTTAAAAATTCAGTTTTAGATTCATTTCTTTCAAAAGTTTTAAATAACAAGTCAGACGATATCTGCTTGCCATTAAATCGGAACCTCTCCACTGGAGATAAGATATGGGGGCTTGTAAAAAGTCCTGTTGATAACCCATGAACTCGAAAAAGGTCTTCTAAACAAAGGCATGTCTCACCCTTTCCATTCGTTCCAGCAACAGTGACAATGAAGGGATGATTTTTATTGAGTTCTTCTATTAAATCAATAAAAAAAATTTTAGGATGGATTTCATCTTCTTGAAAAAATTCAAAACCAACCTTTTCTTCCAACCAATGGTCTAACTCTGGATGAAAAAGTTCACCAATAATCATTCGAATTATTTCTTAGAGCTAAACATAGAAATAAAAAAAGAAATTTCATCTTTAAGCTTATGGCGATGAACAATTCTATCCATAAAACCATGCTCTTCTAAAAACTCACTTCTTTGAAAGCCCTCAGGTAGTTTTTGGCGAATTGACTGCTCAATGACACGAGGTCCAGCAAAACCAATTAAGGCCTTTGGTTCCGCGATATTGACATCCCCAAGCATAGCAAAAGAAGCGGCAACTCCCCCTGTCGTTGGATCAGTTAAAACACTAATAAAGGGAATACCACTATTCTTCAATTTTTGACGTGCAGCCGAAGTCTTCGCCATTTGCATCAAAGAGAGAATCCCCTCTTGCATCCGTGCACCGCCAGAGCAACACACAATAATAGCGGGTCTCTTTTTTTCGTAGGCTTGGTCCATTACCATAGCCATTTTTTCTCCGGTAACAACACCCATCGATCCCCCCATAAAACTGAAGTTCATGACGGCAATGGCAACTTCGTGCCCTTTTATCTTTCCTAACCCTGCAATCGTGCCATCGTAAAAGCCTGTTTTCTCAAAAGCATTTTCCAATCGCTCTTTATAGGACTTTTTATCGACAAAACTGAGGGGGTCTTTTGTGGCCAAGCCACCACCTAACAACTGAAAACTGTCCTTATCAATTAGGAGTTCTAAACGTTCGCTTGCGCTTAATCGAAAATGGTGATCACAATAAGGGCAAACTTGAAAAGACTCTCTTAAGCGATCATTTTGAACAATCTCCCCGCAACTCACACATTTCTTCCACAATCCCGACGGGGTGTTTGTTGGAACTTTTTTTGAACTTTTAAGCTTGGGGCTCTTTATCGAATCAAACCAACCCATACAGTCTATGCTCCTCAAGATAGCTTATTTACAGCACAGGTTTACTATCTTCTGCCACAGCTCATAAAACGACAAGCCCTTTTTTTAACCCATGTAAACTAAGATAAATTACTGAATTCTAGTACTAAAAAACAAAACTGACATCGTCATCAGCAAGAAGGCTGATCCGGTCATCATCCAAATCATCAATTTCAAAACTAATATCCGTTTGATAATTGGGTTTGATATGACCTAAAAAGACGGGGGTTTCTTGCGGCATTTTTTTAAGCTCTGCTTTTATACTCTCGGGTGTATGATGGCAGCTGTCCTTAGCCACACTGGCCAATCTATTGGGGAAGCTAACTTCAGTAAAGATGGCCCTCAGATTGTCTCGCTTTTTAGCCTCTTCCCAAATAGCATCTGTCGGACCTGTATCTTGAGTGAAAACTAAACAGCGATTTTTTTTCTCAATAATAAATCCATGCCCTCCTGCGGGGTGATTCACAGGGATAAAAGTGACTTTATACCCCCCGACCTCAATTGTGCTGTGGCTTTTCACAACGTTAAAGCGAAGAGTTGGATTTTTAGAGTTAGGCAGCTGGGTAAAGTCTGGCCAAATTTCATCGTTTAAAAGATGTTTGACGATATTATCTTTCACCGTTTGAGAAGTGTGAATTTCAAATGGCCTTCCCTTCAATCCAAAACAGTTATCGGCCATGAAAGCTAGGTCTGAAATATGATCGAGATGGGAGTGGGAAATGAGAATATGGTCGATGAGAACTTGCTGATCTACTTGCAGCCCCGAGGCAACCGATCCAGCATCTATCAACAACTTACCATCGATAAGGTAGCTTGTATTTCTATACCCTGGTGAAACACCGCCGTGTCCACCAATAACTCTAACTAACATCGCAACCTCTTAAAAACCATTATAACTCTAAAATAGCCTTCACTTTATCCCTTTCAAATAATCACTCAATAAAAACACTTAAAAGCATTTTAAGCCAATTAAGATTGGCTTAAGGTGCTTATCGCCATGAAATTAAAAACGTTTAATTTTTTATGAGTTTTTCTTATGCTTTTTCCCAAGCTGTAAATATAATCTATTCACATCCTGATCGAGCAGAGCCCCAAGAAGTTTGGCTAGGCCTTTCGGTGTTGGTCTATCCACGTATTCCTTAGCTAAGTGATAGGCCTTCTCTGCAGAATAAACTCGCTCTCTCCTAAAAGAAGACAAACCTTCACGTGAATATAACAAAAGGACAAATTCCCCTTTCAAAGGCACTCTATCTCTTTTGGAAGACCATTCCTTGGCCTTAAACCGTTCAACTTGCTCAAACTTTTTAGTAAGCTCTCGACAAAGGCTGACACTGATTTCTGGTAAAACTCTTTCTAAAAGCTCTAACGTCTTACCAACCCGAGCAGTTCCCTCAAAAAATATATGCGTATGCTTCTCCTTTAAACCCAAGAAAAGTTCTTCTTTCTTTTTTTCTTCCCTCGGTAAAAACCCATAAAAGGTAAAAGGGTGTGGTGGTAAGCCACTCAACTCTAAAGCCGCTATAGGTGCACTCACTCCAGGATAAGTTTTTATACCATGTCCTTTTTTAAGGACTTGGCAAATTATAGGGTAAGCAGGATCACTGATGACAGGACTTCCCGCTTCAGAGACATAAAAAAGATCTCTTCCTTCATCGAGCACTCGTATCAATCGGCTAGCTTGCTCTTGAGATTGATCATGAAAGCTTCTAATACGGTACTCAACGACAGGAAGTTCAAGGTGCCCAAGTAGAGTCTTAAAAGCACGAGTATCCTCAGCATAAAATTCTCTTTGAGCCCCTAAAACTTCAAAGGCCCGAGGAGTTAAATCTCTTATATTTCCTATCGGCAATGTAATTAAGTGCAGATCAGCCAAATTCTCATTCCTTGCGGTTCGCTAGAGGAAAATTCTTCCATTGTAATCTTTTCCCCAGTAAGCAACGCATAATATCCGATGTTAAACTAATCCCTATAGTTGGTCCAACCTCTGTTTCAAAGACTACAGACCACATTAACAAAACTCCCAAAAAGTTTTGAAATATTGAGATGAAGAGGAGAATACAGCATGTCCATGAAGGCCCGAGTGAGAACTGATGCCAGTGGTAATATTACTATCCACATGGAAGGTGGATTAAACTACCAAAACAGCATCCCTCTCAGACAACAATTAGAAACAATTACCACTCAGAATCCATCATCGACAATTACTCTTGATCTTCATCGCCTAGATTTTGTAGGCAGTTCTGGAATTGGGTTTTTTGTTGAAACTATTAAAGCCATTAATGACAAACGTGATCAAATTCGCGTTAGCAATGTTAAAAACGAATTTATTAAAGTCTTTAAGCTTTTTGATTTAGATCTCATGGATGTTTTAGTAGATGAATTTGAAACTAATGAAACAAAGTTCTTATCTCAAAAATTCGCCAATCGAAAACGAACTTTTGAAAACTAGAAATTAAATTGAACAAGATCTATATAAAATAGAGGAATCTCCCTTTTCCGAAAAGTTTCCTTCCCCAAGTCCATTCGCCCTAAAGATTCCCAGCTCAATTCCAAATAAGGGTTCCAACGCTGATCTTCATCGCCTTCATAAGGACTCTCTGAGTCGGGATAATAATTATCTTGCGGCACAGGGTTCTGCTCCCTCTGCCTCTGCAAATAATGGGAAGAAACAACATATCCACCAAAAAGTAATCCGGCGTAGAGCCCTAAAGAGGCACCCTGAGCTACACTCCGGCCATCAGTGCCAAAAGCCAAAGAAGCTGTTCCCAATAGCAATCCTCCAACGGTGCCATAGAGCGCCATCGTCCCAACGGCCTTAACACGAGGATCCATTTGAGCCTGAGCCTTACTGGGCAAGACCACCATCAAAAAAACAAAAAGAACAGGGATAATAATTTTGCTTCTCATGAAATTCTCAACACTTAGTCCTTAAAATAGGGTAATGAAGGTTGGTGTGTTTGGCAAATTTCTCTGACGAACCAAATAAACTCTCACAGGAAGGTTAAAGAGCCAAGAGCACAACTGCGCGCTGCGCCTTAACCTCAGCTTTTGAGAAAAAGATAATTTCGAACCTCGAGACTTAGCTTCGTAAAGTTCTAGACCAATACCTCGACGAAACCTAGCGATATCAACTTGACCACAACCCCTCTCTCTCAAAAGGAGAGAACTTAAAGCCACAGGTAGGCCCTGGCCATGAAGTTCTCTTGAGAGGAGTAACTCAAATGATTGTCCATTTATTCTGCTTTTCTTAAAGATACTCTTTAACACCTTTAAAAGTCTTACGGTGGCAGGGAGAGACCCCCAGGTACTGGATGGCTTCCCTATGGTATTTAGTTGGATACCCTGCATGCCGAGCCAAACCATACCCTGGCCATTTTTGATCGAGCTTTACCATAAGAGCATCCCTATATTCTTTAGCGACAATACTAGCGGCGCCTATGACCAGTGATTTAAAATCACCTTTAATCACAGTTTGAATTTCATGAAAAGACTGCCACTCTCTAGGCAAGTAATTGCCATCCACTAACAGATAAAATGAGCCCTCTCTCTTTAAAATTTCAAAAGCTTTTACCATAGCTTCTAAGCTTGCTTGCAAAATATTGATTTCATCCACCCTAGCCACTGAATTTTCGTAAATAGAAAACCCGATCCAACTTTTAGAAGTCAGTTGTCCTATCCATTTTTGACCATTACAAATATTATCTATCTTTAGCCCCAATTGAGAAAGCTTCTCAATTCGATCGCGAGAACTCAATTTTTTACTATCGGTAATCTTAAGCATTGCTAGCTTTTCTAGCCCCTCTTCAATATTACCCCAGAGAGCACATGCTGCAGCCACCACTGGCCCAGCGAGAGGACCCCTCCCTACTTCATCAACCCCGTAGAGAGTTGCGGGGTTATAGCAATTCAAAATTTCTCGATCAAACTTCACAATGACCTACGTGAGTAGAGGATAGTTCTATCTTAGAAAAATCTTTTAAAGAAATTTACTTGGATGGATCTTTGCGATCATAATCAATAGCAATACGAGCCGATTTCCCGGATCGATCGCGGAGATAATAAAGCTTAGATCGACGAGATTTACCTCTTTGATCAACAACGACTTTTTCAACATTGGGGGCATGGAAAGGAAACACCCTTTCAACACCAATACCAGAGGAAACTTTACGGACACGAAAATGTCCTTCCAGATCACCTCTTTTCTTAATTGAAATTACGACACCTTTGAATACTTGAATACGACTTTTTTCTCCCTCTTTAATCCTGGCGTGTACACTAATAGTGTCACCAGTTTTAAAAAAAGGAACTTTAACCATATTCTTGTCTTCGTGATCCTTTTTAACAACGTCAATCAAGTTCATCTCTACCAACTCCTACAAAAATTCGTTGTCAGAGGAATAGGCCATTCTATTCTTATCACAACGTTCATTTGAAACTCCAGAAGCCTATCAAGCCAAGGTCAACGAATCAATCGATCCAAGTAGATGGCTACCGCCGATCGAACTGACAAATGGTTATAACCCCCAGGGTAGTTCCCTAAGATGGGCTCTAGCATAAAGTCAGACTTCTCAGTCAAAGAAGCATGGAGTCCCCAACCTGTACCAAATACCAAAAAATAAGGTCTTTCGTCAATTTTCATTTTTTCACGCAAAAAATCACATGAGCTATTAAATTTCCGGAAATTGGCTCCGGTCACTACTAATTTTGGAGCTAACCCCTCGCTCCTCTCTATTTCCTCGCAAACTTCTTCAACACTATTAGCTAGCTTCGCCACATTGAGGGCCTCTTGTCGATCTGGGTTGTAAGCCCCATTCTCATCGCGTGCCCAATGCCCAAGAATCCGCCCTACCAAATCATGCTGGGCCTTCAAAGGAGTCACAATATAATAATTTTTTACACCGAACGTGCGGCAACTACGGGCGATATCATGAATATCTAAGTTGGTCACCGATGTAGTGACTAAGTCACCATACTTGTTTTTAATAGGGTGGTGAATCAAACCTAAATAGAGATTCACTCCTCTCCCCTTTCCTCTAGTAAGTCCGGCCTATATTTTTGGGTCATTCTCAATCTTTCTCGATCACGGTATTCTGCAACTTTCTTGTGATGACCACTTATTAAAACCTCTGGGATTTCGACCTCTTCAAACTTGGCAGGCCTTGTATATTGTGGGTATTCGAGTAATTGATCTCGATAGCTTTCTAGATCATGGCTCAATTTATTCCCCAAAACTCCCGGCACGAATCTTAAAGCCGAATCAAGATAAACCATAACCGCTAACTCACCACCGCTCAATATAAACTCCCCTAAGCTAATATATTCATCGATATAGTTGATAAGAAAGCGCTCATCAATACCTTCGTAGCGCCCACAGACAAAAACGAGATCTTTTTTCGACTGAAACCAAATTTTTGCTTTTTCACGAGCCATTCTATCGCTCCACGAGGGACCTCTCGGACCAGGGCAAACAATATGGAGCCTTTCCCTCCAATCCAGACCATAATCACCGGCTTCAACAACCCCTTTGATTAAAGCCTCTTTGAGAACATCTGCTCTCATGACCATGCCCGCACCTCCTCCGTAGGGTGAATCATCAACTCCTTTAAAATCCTTTGAGCTATAACGACTAATAGAAACGGTCTCCAAAGATAAATGAATTCCAGTCCCCCTTATTCCCCTTAAGGTCTGACCGACTACACCAACTTCACAGAGAGGCCTAAAAAACTCGGGGAACATCGTCAAAATCCAAATCTTTTGCCTCATTTCCCTAGACCTCAATTACCTCAGGCACAATTATCTCTATAAACTTAAGCTCCAAATCGACAGCAGGAAAAAAAGAGTCGACAAAAGGCAAGTCAATATTAATTTTACCTCTTACCTCTAAAATTGTTTGAACAGTGTTATCAGAGACTCCTTTCACTGTCCCCATTTCTTCTTTAGTCCTGTGGTCAACGACCTTTAAACCAAGGAGATCAGAGAGATAAAACTCACTCTCTTCCAACACAGGAAAATCTTCTCGCGGTAAAAGTATCTCAAAAGGAATTAGCGCCTCAACTTGATTTCGACTCGACACCTCTTTCAAATAAGCAATTATTTTAGCTCCAAAAACAAGGTTTGAAATAACGTGCTTCTGCCCCTCTCGAGGGAGCACACTAGCAAAGTTTTCAGGAACAAGAGTCACCTCCATTCCCCTTTTTAGAATAGTCTCCTGCCCGCTAAACAGGTAAAACAAGAATCCCCCTTTGATCCCATGGGGTCTTCGACAACCTCCTAATTTGATGAGATTCTTCATCAGCAGGAATTACCAAGAGTGTCATTCAAAAGCAATCCTAGCGAAAAAAGGTAAGTCTCTCCTTCCCTCACCAGGCCTAATTCAAAAGTTATTCCTCTGAGAAAAATAGGAATAATACTATTAATTTTCAATTTAATTTCAAATAGTTATGTGAAACCTAGCCAAACCTTTTCCTCTCTCATCAAAGAATTGCATCTGCCAGTTGAAAAAGTTCAGCAAAAAATGCGACCCGAAGAGTTCGGTTCTCCTCAAGTCGCAAAATAAAATCACTTAAAAATGAGCAAATGCTATTTTCCTATGGCCCATCTCTTCGCTCAACGCACTCAATTTGATGGCAATAGCGGTTAGATGACCTAAGAGCGAGAACGGCCCCCTCCTCTAAAAGAACATTATTTACAAAGAGTTCCTCACAACGAGTTTGGCTGCCAAAACCTATGACTACCGACCGGGCTTCACCCAGAGCCTGTGAGTACTTGAGGATAACACCTTTCCCTTTCTCATCCTCTTTTTTAATGAGCTCTTTTAATTCTTTACAAGTATAACTCCATGCATTAACCATAATCATAGAACTAGCAAACGCCTGGGTCATAAATGTAATAGAGATAAGCGCAAAAATAGCAGAAAAAATTTTCATGTTGAAACTCCTCCAGTTAAGTTTTTTGTGAATTTTTTTCACAAACAAATCCTAAGTAGAGGTTTTTAAAAAACAAGTCTAATTGCATCAGACACTAAGGCAACTTATTTCTCACAAAACTATTTGATCAGATGCATATGGAACTTAGATTTACAATTTGGCATGGTTACCTTCCCGATAAATTTGGTTAAGGAGGAATAATGGCCATTAAGCTTGGTGAAATAGCACCCAATTTTCAGGCAGAAACCACAGAAGGCAAAATTGATTTCCATGAATGGATAGGAAACTCTTGGGCTATCTTGTTTTCACACCCTAAAGACTTTACTCCTGTCTGCACAACGGAACTAGGCACAGTAGCAAAGATGAAAAGTGAATTTAAAAAGAGAAATTGCAAAGTCATTGCAATCAGTGTGGACTCTGTTGAAGATCACAAAAAGTGGATCAACGATATTAACGAAACCCAAGGAACAACTGTTAATTATCCCATCATTGGAGACACAAATCGAAAGATAGCGAACCTTTATGAAATGATTCACCCAAAGGCGCTAGACACTCTGACAGTCAGAAGTGTCTTCATTATTGACCCAGACAAAAAAGTTAAATTGACACTAACCTACCCCGCATCAACAGGAAGAAGCTTTGACGAAATTTTAAGGGTCATCGATTCATTACAGTTAACGGCAGACCATCAAGTGGCCACTCCCGCTAATTGGAAAGATGGAGATACTTGCATTGTCGTACCAAGCCTTTCAGACAATGAAGCCAAAGAGCAGTTTCCAAAAGGTATTGAGATCATCAAACCCTATCTCAGAACAACACCCCAACCTAATAAGTAATTTCTTTTATTATTACAGAGAGCCTATAAGAAGAACTCCCTTTAAAAGGGAGTTCTTCTTACTCAACAATAAAAATATTAAGAGCTCATTAAGGTTTAAAAATTATTAAATTCCTTTTAATATCATCTATGTCAATAAACCATAGAATATTTTTAATTCTACATTAAAAAAGGGAAAAATAGACATGGAAAAGTTAACTTCAGAACCTAACTGCCGAGAGATAGCTAGAAAAGCCATACAAAACAGCTTGCCTCAAGCCTTATGGGAGGAGAACTGGCAATTTATCAAAGAACTTCGAAGAAGACTGTCAAAACACAAAATGCTCAATCATCCTTTTATTGAAAAATTAAACCAACAACAATTGTCTCAAGATGAACTCAAGAAGGTCTTTTTAAACTTTAGACCTCTAGTAGAAAAATTTACAGACGTTCTCCTTAAAGCGGCAGTCTTAACTTACCAAATAGAAAATAAGCTCATAAGCGGAGCCAAAATGCACAGCCGATTTTTAATCACTCTCAATATTTTAGATGAATTAGGCTTTACCCCAGATGTGGACCAGGCAGGTTATTATCAAGGAAGCCCCTATCACTCACACTATCTACTCTTTGAAAAAGTCATTAAACAAGCCGGAATCAGTGAACAGGAAAAAAAAAATTATATTCCTTGTCAAGCAAGCCAAGAAATCCTAGAGGTTTGGAATGACGAAGCGACAAATGATTTGAAAGAAGTCGCCGCAAGCTTAGTGGCGACAGAAATGATTGCACTCCACTTTAGTCCAGCACTAAAAAATAATGCCATAATATTTGAGTCCATAGATTTTAAATCGGGTTATTTCTACGTCCACGGCTCAAGCGAAGATAAAAACTTAAATGCCGCAGACGACGACCACGAAGACGATCTCTGGTATATCATAGCCCAAAGTCTATTTCCTAATGAGCATAAATCATTTGAAAACAAAGTACTTTTTTATATGGAAAAGTGGGTAAATTTTTGGGATGCTCAGTTATTGCCAACACAAGCTTAAATAAAGGCAAATATCCCATGATACAAAACCCTGTTAACAGCTAAAAAAAAGGAGAGTTCCTGTGCTATGCAAAAACAAAATCATCATTTTTTTAGTCATCAGCTTATCTATAGCAAGCTCATTTACTCTGGCAGGGCCATATTCACTCCCCGAAAGTAAAATAAGTCCTATCTCAATTCAAAAAATGAACACCTTTGCATCCAAGTTCTTCACTTCAGGGCTTACGACTCAACTATCAAAACAAACTAAAAATTACTCTAATAACAAATATTGTCCTCCCTTGCCTCAGCCCAAATTATGCATTCAAGAAGTTTGCCGCCGTCTCTCTCACCACCAATGTGATGACTTAGACGAAATAACTAGGGTTGGAGCAGCATGCCGTGGCAATTACAACGGCCAATGCCTTGCCATAAGCTGCCAGTATCTCTCTCATCATGAATGCGATGACATTGATGAGTTAGAGGAAATCGCCAAAGCTTGCCGCAAAAATTACGGGGGCTCTTGTCTCAATGTTGCCTGTAGTTTTTTATCGAGACACGAGTGCGATGACCAGGATGAAGTTACTAGAATCGCTAAGGCCTGCCAACACAACTATGACAACGGTGACTGCATTAAATACGTCTGCCACCAACTTTCCTCTCATGAGTGCGACGATATTGAAGAAATTATCCAAGTGGCCCAAAGTTGTAATCATCAATAGGCTTTTTAAGAGTAACGACTGTGTTAGAATCTATCTATGCACATAACCAAGCAATTCCATCAAAGTTCTTGGTCTCCGCTCTTTTTAAGTTTAGGAGCTCTACTCACACTCTATGGCCATCTCATCTTTGAAAAAAAGCTCGTTAAAATTGACTATGTTTTAGTCGTAGAGAAACTTAAAAATATTAAAAATATTAATCACTATTTTGAGTCTCTCTTCGCAGGAAGTTTAAGTGACTTTCAGCCAATACGTGACCTAAGCCACCTGATAGACATCCCCTTTGAGTTTTTATTTAGTGGCAATCTTTTTTTATTAAACAATTTCTTAATTTGGAGTCTTTCCAGTTGGGTATTTATTTCAATACTTAAAAAATTAGAAATAAATAAAAATGTCCGACTTTTCATTTGGCTATGTTTTATAACCCACCCAATCCTCTCAGAAGTTCTCCCTTGGATTATGGCCCGAAAACACCTTCTCTCTTCTTTATTTTTCTTACTTATGCTTAATGAATTACTCAATCAAACTTCTAAAAAATGGAAGCTCATTCTTTTCTATATATTATCAGTCTTATCTCAACCAATAAGTGTACTAGCTCCTCTTTTATTATTCTCCACCAACAAAACGCTTAAAGAAAAAAAAGAAATCACTTTAATCTTAGTACCTACGATGATTATCGCTATTATGGGCAATTATTATTTTTATAATAATTTATTTTTTGAGCAGCAAGGTGTGCATAAATTTATCGAACAAAAAGAGCTATCATACTCACTCATGCAATTTGGTCGAAGTTTTTATCAAATTCTAATACCCTTTTTCCCTGCCTTTGACTATAGACCCTATTCAATTGAAAACTTTTTCGGTCTCATTCTTTTAACCCTATCTCTGATAGGAGTTTACCTTACTAAAAAATTAAATCAATCCCAAAAAATATTAGTCACAACACTCTTCTTTTTCCCGCTCCTGATTGTCTTTACAAAAACAACATCCCTTTTTATACAAAACACATATCTTGTAATTCCACTAACAGGATTTCTCATTACTATTGGTTTTATACTCAACAGACTTAAACAGCTTCCTTGGCCAATCTATTTTATTCCCCTTATTCTTTCGCTTTCGTCTTACCTTGAATCAACTAAATGGAAAAACTATAAAACTTTTTGGAAATCAAGCTACTCAAGAGAACCAAGCTGTATAAACAGTACATGGCATGCCCAAAACCTTTGGTCTCAAAAAGAAATTAAAGAAGCTTTAGAGGTATCAAGAAAAATTATTAAAAGAAGATGCGCTTACCAGAGTAGAAGCTACCGTGTAGCAGGGGCAAATATATACATTAACAGTATTGTTTTTGATGATAGTTTAACAAAAGATAAAAAATTGAGACTAATTGAAAAAGTTAATCTTAGCTCAAACACAAAAAAATTTCTCAAACTTATCATTAACTACAATAAAAACAAAAAAGAAGAAATATTAGAACTAGCAAAAGAATTAAACATCAAACGAGAAAATATTCTGCTGGACAGAGTTAACTAGTTAAACTTCTAACCAACTTTGCCTCTAAAAAACCTTCAACCAATCCAAACAAAAAAAAGGGAAACCATCGGCTTCCCTTTCTATAAAAACATTGGTGCCTCTTGCTATTCTCACACTCAGTCTCCCGAGCAATACCTTCGCCGATGACAGGCTTAACTTCCGAGTTCGGGATGGGATCGGGTGTTTCCCTGTCGCTAACGAGACACCAAAAAAATATCCTTCAACACTCACAAAACAGAACCATAAACAAAACCAAACTTGCAAAAAAATTTAAAAAAAGTAAGCACAAAAGCAAAACGACAATTTAGTACCAGTCAGCTCAATCCATCACTGAACTTACACCTCTGGCCTATCAAGCTCGTAGTCTACAAGCTGCCTTAAAAGAAGTCTTATCTTGAGATGGGCTTCCCACTTAGATGCTTTCAGCGGTTATCCCTTCCGAACTTAGCTACTCGGCAATGCAGCTGGCGCCACAACCGATACACCAGAGGTTCGTCCATCCCGGTCCTCTCGTACTAAGGACAGATTCTCTCAAACTTCTTACGCCCACGGAGGATAGAGACCGAACTGTCTCACGACGTTCTGAACCCAGCTCGCGTACCGCTTTAATTGACGAACAGTCAAACCCTTGGGACCTGCTCCAGCCCCAGGATGCGATGAGCCGACATCGAGGTGCCAAACCTCCCCGTCGATGTGAACTCTTGGGGGAGATCAGCCTGTTATCCCCGGAGTACCTTTTATCCGTTGAGCGATGGCCCTTCCACTCGGAACCACCGGATCACTAACACCTGCTTTCGCACCTGCTCGACTTGTTTGTCTCGCAGTTAAGCACCCTTATACGCTTACACTCTACGGCCGGTTTCCATACGGCCTGAGGGTACCTTCGTGCGCCTCCGTTACTCTTTAGGAGGCGACCGCCCCAGTCAAACTGCCCACCAGACATTGTCCCCCGGCCGGTTCACGACCGCAGGTTAGGATTCCAAGTAACAAAGGGTGGTATTTCAAGGATGCCTCCACGTACGCCAGAACGCACGCATCAAAAGCTCCCACCTATCCTACGCATTGTTACTCAAAAGCCAATGCCAAGCTACAGTAAAGGTTCACGGGGTCTTTTCGTCCTTCCGCGGGTAGCGCGTATCTTCACGCGCACTCCAATTTCGCTGGGCCTCTCGTTGAGACAGTGGGGAAGTCGTTACGCCATTCGTGCAGGTCGGAACTTACCCGACTAGGAATTTCGCTACCTTAGGACCGTTATAGTTACGGCCGCCGTTTACTGGGGCTTCAATTCAGAGCTTCTCCCGAAGGATAACCCCTCCTCTTAACCTTCCAGCACCGGGCAGGCGTCAGTCCCTATACTTCCTCTTACGAGTTCGCAGAGACCTATGTTTTTGATAAACAGTCGCTACCCCCTTTTCACTGCGGCCCCCAACAGCTCCATCAGCAAGTGATTTCACCATCAAGGGCGTGCCTTATCCCTAAGTTACGGCACCAATTTGCAGAGTTCCTTAACGTAGAGTTTACCCAAGCGCCTGAGGATTCTCTCCTCATCTACCTGTGTCGGTTTACGGTACGGACAAATAACAATCTCCTTACGAAGCTTTTCTAGGAAGCAGAGGATCACGAACTTCGGCTTGCGCCTCGTATTCGCCTCTCAGGGTTAACAACCAGGCGGATTTACCTACCCAGTCCCCCTACTGACTTAAACCACCATCCAACAGGTGGATTCGCTACCTTTCTCCGTCACTCCTCCAAGTCAAACAATTGTTACCTGGTACAGGAATATTAACCTGTTAACCATCGGCCACGCCTTTCGGCCTCGCCTTAGGATCCGACTAACCCTGGGCGGAGTCACCTGGCCCAGGAACCCTTAGATTTTCGGCGGGGATGATTCTCACATCCCTTATCGCTACTTATGCCACCATCAGCTCTTGTGAGACCTCCAGTGCTCCTTACGGTACACCTTCATCAGCAAACACAATGCTCTCCTACCACTCAAAAAGAGTCCGTAGCTTCGGTACGTATCTTTAGCCCCGTTACATTTTCGGCGCAGAACCACTGGTCCAGTGAGCTATTACGCTTTCTTTAAAGGATGGCTGCTTCTAAGCCAACCTCCTGGATGTCAAAGTAGTTCCACAACCTTTACCACTTAGATACGATTTGGGGACCTTAGCTGACGATCTGGGCTCTTTCCCTTTCGACTACGGACCTTAGCATCCGCAGTCTCACTGCCTAATTCGACTCATCGGTATTCTGAGTTTGATATGGTTTGGTAAGCCGCTAG
>OZ242254.1:2707500-2913731 GCA_965206965.1 Bacteriovoracaceae bacterium
CTTTCTCCAATCTCTACATTGTCAACAGAAAGTCCAAAGTAACCCAGACAACTCGAGTCCTCATCAACATTAACAACAATAGGAGTTTTTGCTCCAGACTGCAGAGAGCGAAGACTCTCGATCCATTCAGTAGTAAAAGGATTCTTTAACGGGTTTTTAAAAATCGCCGAAAACTCCCTAGCCATCCCGTAGTGTCCCCACAAGTCAGGTCTATGGGTTAAAGACTTATTATCGATGTCAAACAAAACATCTTTGCCTTCATCAAAATAATCCAAAAGCTTCTGTCCCAAAGGCGCTTTCGAATCAAGCTTCATAATCCCCTCAGAAGATTCAGCCAAGCCAAGTTCCTCTTCTGAACAGAGCATCCCTTCGGAGAGAACCCCTCTAATCTTACGAGCCTCTAAAGTTAATCCCGTCGGTAAAGTTACACCCACTGGAGCATAGGCTGCTTTCATACCGATTTCGACATTATTGGCTCCACAAACAACTCTCGACGTTTCACTTTCTGATATTTTAAAAGTGACCAAATTCAACTTATCAGCTTCTGGATGTTTTTCCTTTTTGACGACCTCAACGACACATATTTTTTCCCAAAAGTCGCCAATACACACAACCTCTTCCACTTCAGCCGTAGCCATTGTCAACTTGATGCCGAGCTCACTCGGAGAGAGCTCCAAAGGTATTTCAGTAAAATCTTTAATCCAGTCTAATGATATAAGCATAGGTACTCCGACCTCAAGATCAGTCTAGTAAGCTCTAAATTGATGATTAAAGCGCAAATCCCCCGAGTTGAGGTGACGAATATCATCAATGCCGTATTTCATCATGACTAAGCGATCAAGACCAAGGCCAAAAGCAAAACCATTCCACTCTCCAGCATTAATATTTCCTGCTCTCAATACATTGGGATGAACCATCCCACAAGGCAGAAGCTCAACCCATCCCGTCTGTTTACAAACAGAGCATCCCTTCCCCGAACAAATCAAGCAATTGATATCGAGCTCGAATCCTGGTTCAACAAAGGGAAAAAATCCTGGTCTCAACCTAACCTTAACCTCTTTCTTGAAAATTTCTTTCAAAAGTGTCTTCATAAAATAAATCAAATGCCCGACACTCACTTCTTTATCCACCATCATGCCTTCGAGCTGATTAAAAACCATCTCATGACTAGCATCGGTTCGCTCACAGCGAAAAACTGTCCCTGGCGCAATAAATTTAAAAGGAGGCTCTTTAGACATCATACCGCGGACTTGAATCGTTGAAGTATGGGTTCGCAAAAGATGTTTGCGTCCCTCTAAACTCTT
This sequence comes from Bacteriovoracaceae bacterium, assembly GCA_965206965.1. Taxonomy (GTDB): domain Bacteria; phylum Bdellovibrionota; class Bacteriovoracia; order Bacteriovoracales; family Bacteriovoracaceae; genus CBDBLK01. Next base: position 2,708,805 of record OZ242254.1, read on the forward strand.
AGGGTCATCAAACCAAAAAGTATCCTGCATATCCCGAGCCGGATGATCACCAGGAATATTCAGGGCTTCAAAATTGTGAAACTCATCCTCAATATGAGGGCCATCCAAAATCTCAAACCCCATCGAAAGAAAGATATCTTCTATTTCTCTTTGAATAAGCCAACGTGGATGATAACCCCCATGTTTGGCACCTTTTTCCTTAACTCTCTCGAGAAGAGTAATATCAATACGTTCCTTTTCAAGCTTTTGATTCACTTCAAGAGCTTCTATTGAAAGGAGTTTCTCTTGGGTTAACCTCTGAATGTGATCCTTAATCTCATTAGCACGAGGGCCCACTTTCTTTTTTTCTTCGGAAGAGACATCCCTTAAACCCTTTAAAATCTCACTAATTTTGCCCTTCTTTCCCAAGTATTCTGACTTCAAGTTGAGAACATCAGCACTTCGATCAAGTCCTGGCAATTGGGATTGAAATTCTTTAAATATTTGATCTAATTTTGCGAGCATAACCCCTCACTCTTCGGTTGGGGATCATCGCATCCTCAACCTGGATAATCAAACTGAAATCACAGCAACACATCTGCCCTAGATCATTTGAAGCAAAGATCGCCATAGATATAATCGTTCCCAAATCAATGGTATTGCTCACAAAGCCGGTGATAAAAGACAGTCAGCTCCTCTCTATCGACAGTTGCCGTTCCCCTTTTGGCCACGACAACACCCGCACCACAATTGCCTAACCAAGCAGCTTCTTCTAAACTTCCCCCTGCCAACAAACCAGCAACCAAAAGGCTAATGGTGGTATCCCCAGCACCAGAGACATCGAAAACTTCTTGAGCCACTGTAGGGATAATATGCAACCCTTTTTCATCCTTAGTATCAAATAAAGCCATACCCTCTGAGCCTAGAGTGATAACTAATTTCTCAATTTCAAGTTTATCAATTAAAATAGCTGCCATATCTTCTAAATTTTTTTTCTCATAAGTATAGCCCATTGACTCTACCATCATTTGAGCTTCCTTGAAGTTTGGTTTCAACAAGGTCGCCCCCTTATAATAATGAGGCGGCGTCATCCTCCCAGGGTCAACAGCAACAACCTTTCCCGCCTCTTTAGCTAAGCCAATGACATTACCTATGACTTCCTCTGTGAGAGTACCTTTACAATAGTCCTCTAAAATGACTCCCTCATGATCCTTTAAAAAATCTCTCACTCTATCAGTGATTTTATTGCCAACGCTCTTATCAACCGATGATGTTTCTTCATAATCAATTCGGCATATTTGCTGGGTCGGTGTTGTAATACGCTCTTTAAAAATGGTTGGACGACTTTGATCACGCACTAGCCCCCAAGTTTTTAAACCACATTCTTCGAGAAGATCCTCAAATAAAACGGCCTTTTGGTCATCGCCAACAGTCCCACAAAGAGTAGCTTCGATACCTAATGTTTTTAAATTATGAGCAATATTAGCGGCTAAACCGAGTTTTTCCCATTCTTTCGTCACCGATAATACAGGAACCGGAGCCTCCGGAGAAATTCTAGTGACCTCTCCATAAGTATATTTATCAATTCCTAAGTCCCCAACAACAGCGATAGGCTCAATAGAAGTCAATTTATTAATAATCTCTAGGAAGCGTTTCTCATCAATAAGATGTCCCATGAAATTTTGTTGCCTACTCATTATTACCCCTCTTGAAAATTAGCCCTCGAGCAACTGACGGCATGAGTTCACGACCTTTACCACTTCTATTTTGGCCATACACTGATAAAACGAGCAAGCCTGCTCAGCACACTTAAATCGTTCTTCACAAACCACATCAGGGGTTAAAAGAACAACCTGCTCATCGCGTTTAAAAGGACCCCAACGCTGAGCTGATTGCACCTTTATGGGACTATAAAAACACACTTGCTTTAGTCCCAAAGCATTAGCCATATGGGTAGTGCCTGTGCTCGGTCCAATAAAAAGCTGAGCTTTGGCCATCAGATGGGTGAAATACCTCAAACCTTTTCTTGATCCATCATAAAAACAAACATCCTTTTCGAGAACTTCTTTAGCTTCAACCTCTAGATAATCACGCAATCCTTTTATGTAGAGGGTATCAGAAGGTGTATAAGAAACAGTATAGAGATACCGACCAGGGTAACACTTGGCGAGTTCCTTAATGAGTTGACCATAAAAAGAAGATGGCCAATTAAGTGTATGCCCACTCATTCCCGGATGAATGAGAACAATTGGACGCTCATCCCCTTGCTCTTTTTTAAACTGTTCCCATACCTCCTTTCTTTCGCTAGGATCTAAAACAATTTTAGCCTGATAAAATTCTCGCTCTTCCTTTCGATAATGAATACCTAAAGGAGAAAGTAAATCCATACTGTAATCACTTTCATGATCACGTCCACGACTGCGGGATTGACGCATTCCCTTATTGAGAAAGAGAAAACTTGGCCACTTTGAAATTAAGCCAGCCCTGTTTTTAATCCGCCTAATCCACGCATAAAAACTCGGAAAGTGGCTCCCCCCTGCGTAAAGATAGGTATCAGGGTTAAAACCAGTAAAAACTTGAGAAAGAAATTTCCACTTTTCTTTTAAATCCCAACTTGTATCAAAAACCCAATACTCATCAATACAGTCAATAAGAGACATTAAATCACCACAACGAGAACTCACCAAAACACCCACTTTAACATTAGAATCTTTCTCTTTTAAAAGCTTGGCAATAGGAAGGGTCAATAAAGTGTCACCGATGGCATCAGTTCGATTGATGATAATATTCATAGGATTTCAGGCAGCTTTAATTGACACTGAATGGCCTTTTCCCGCACTAAGCTTACTATCTGCTGGAGAGCTTCTTGTGCACCAAGACGACTGGTATCAATAAGAACGGCATCCTCGGTCTGAATAAGAGGGGCCATCTCTCGGTTTCTATCTCGCTGATCTCTTTCCTCTACATCTTTTAAAATTTTCTCTAAGCTAAGATTCTCTTGTCCTTGCCGTTGCAATTGCTCATAACGCCTTTTAGCTCGAACTTCAACGCTAGCCGTCACGAACACTTTGCAAAAAGCTCCAGGAAAAATGACACTGCCAATATCTCTTCCCTCCATCACACAAATAAAATTTCGAGGCAATGTTCTCTGATACTCCAAAAGATAGGTGCGTACTGAAGGGATCATCGAAATAAAACTGGCCCACTGGCTGACATCGTGCTGACGAATGGCCGTGGTGTAGTCTTCGCCATCAATTTCTACTAAAACACCCTTTCGTGGACCATAGCAAAAGTTCACTTCCCTTAAAAATTTTTGCATTTGAGCATTGTCCTCAAAAGCGAGACGGCGTCGATGACAAGCTAACCCCAAGGCACGGAACATAGCTCCTGTATCAACGTAGAGAAGGCCTAGCACTTCAGCCAGTCGGCGCGCTAAGGTTGACTTTCCCGAACCGCTCGGCCCATCAATAGCAACAACTTTTTCCATGATTTGGAAGTCTATCATTGGCAATGAGGACTTTCTAGAATCCATTGCGAAATAAGCCCAACCTCGCCGGTTAAGTCGAGAGACTCTGCAACAGATATTTTGTCAGCTTGGTTTATAGGAGCTTTGCCCCAGGGTAAAGAGCCCCTTCACTGATATCGAATAGTTGAAAGTCAGCCACATCAATACGATTAAGATTAGCATTAGGCCCTGGCCCCAAGTAGAGGTCCATCGTTTTAAGAATATCGCGTCTCCACTCCTGGTCTACTCGTCTCATTCTCGCCACATAAGTCCCCTCATAGGGAAAAGGACGCCCTTGAAAATGCTGGCGAAAAGGCTTAGATAAAGCAAAATAATAGCGACGCACCTTGGATAAGTATTGGTTCTGAACCCCTACGGGCAACCTCTTTCGCAACCTTCGACGAACTCTGCCCGGCCCCATATTGTAAGCAACAGTCGCTAAGCGAGAACTCCCAGCAAAATTCTGAAGAAGGTAGTCTAGATAGTACACACCCATTTCAATATTCATTTTTGGCTCTTTGGCCAACTGGTAAGCTAACTCTGCACCCACACGCCTGTCCATTTTATTGGTAAGATAATGACTTGTACCAGGCATAATCTGCATGAGCCCCATAGCGTGAACATAGCTTTTAGCCAGTGGTTTAAAGTGGCTTTCCGTCCACATAACCGCTAAAACCCAAAAGGGATCAACTTGATAGGCTTCCGCATACTCTAAAGCTGAGTCAATAACCTTGATCGCATCTCGTTTCATCCGCGAGGGAACAGTCGATAAAAGCATTGCTTCTACTTTTTCAAAATCTAGTTCATTGAGTCGATGGACAGGGGCATTTCCAAAAGCCACGAGAGTAGATTCAAAATTTAAAATTCTTCCCTGGTACCTTTTTAAGGGATAAGGCCCATGGTGATTTTGAGGGGCATAGGAAACTTCCGAAATAAAAGTACGACCCCAACCTAGATAAGCGACCAGCTCGGTAACTCCCAATAGCCAGACAATGACAACAAAAAGAAACACAATCCACCGAGCAGGAGGAGTCCAAGAGTAAGCTAATTGCCAAAACCCCGTAGTGTAAGGGACTTCCAAAGTTAACGCCTTTTTCATAAACGCCCATATCTAGCTCTAAGAAAAAGGCTTGGCAATCCCAAACTCGTTTCGCTTTATTAATTACATACAAAATAGGGCCCACCATTCCTTTAACCTCTTTCAAAAAGACTTTTAGGGTTTGGCTTCTCTAATAGAAACAGCGTATTATCTTGCAGTTAGCTTTCTTTAAACGGTCAAAAGTTGATACGCATGGAGTCATAATGTCTACTGAGGCAAAGAATTCAATATCCTTTAATCAACTCAAAGATGAAAAATCTGCTTACTTATTGCAGCATAAAGACAATCCCGTCCATTGGTGGAGTTATGGGCCACTAGCTATCCAAAAAGCCAAAAATGAAGACAAACCCATTTTTTTATCAGTGGGCTACTCTTCATGCCATTGGTGCCACATCATGGCCCACGAATCTTTTGAAAACCAGGAGACGGCCCAATTCCTCAATGAGCATTTTATTTGTATCAAGGTAGACCGAGAGGAATATCCCGATTTGGATCATTACTACCAGCAGGCCTGCCAGCTCTTTATCCAAACTGGTGGCTGGCCTTTATCGGCTTTCCTCCTTCCCGATCTTCGCCCTTTTTTCGTTGGAACCTATTACCCTAAAAGTCGCCGGGAAGAAGGGATCACTTTTATGGAGCTCATTAGAGAACTAGAAAGAGCCTATCGAGAAGAGCGCACCCAAGTTGAAGAAAATGCCACTAAAGTCACCAGTGCTCTAAGGGACAACCTTGCCTCTCATAAAAAAATTGACTACCCCAATCATTTCCCAGCTCCCCAAGCGATCTTGCAGGCCATTTCCGAGTATGCCGACCAAGAAAATGGAGGCTTTGGAAAAGCTCCCAAGTTTCCCCATTTTTCCTTTTACGAATTTGCTCTCGAACAAATGCTTGAAGGAATGATCAGTGAAGAATCTGGCCAACATATTATTAAATCATTAGAGAATATGCTCCTGGGTGGCCTGGTAGACCACGCACGCGGAGGAATCCACCGCTATTCAACAGACAATCAGTTTCTTATTCCCCATTTTGAAAAAATGCTTTACGACCAAGCTGGTTTCTTAAGAGTCTTAGCTAAATTGAGTCTGCTTTCCCCTGGTCCTCTCGTCTACGACACCCTTGTCAACACACTAGAGTACTTATCCACTGAAATGCTTTCCGAAAAAGGGTATCTCTTTTCAGCCCAGGACGCAGACAGTGAAGGTCAAGAAGGGCTATACTTCACTTATACCGAAGAAGAATTCGAATCTGTTGTCAATAAAGCCAGCAATGAAGAGGATCATTTAACCCTTAGAATGGAAGAAATAAAGTCTTGGTTCCAAATCACTAAGAAGGGCAATTTTGAAAACGGTCTCAATGTCATTTCTCTCAACCCTCAAAAAAAACACGATATTATAACCCCTGACTCGTGGGAGATTATCAGGCGAATTCGTCGCACTCTATTAGAAAATCGCAAAGCCCGTATCCCTCCGGCTACCGATAATAAAGGAGTCGCTTCATGGAACTTTCAGATTGTCTCAGCTTTAGTCGATGTTATGCAGTACTGTCGCATTGATCTCATGAGAAAAATGGCCAGTGATTTGTTTAACAAAACAGTTGAAGGCCTATACCGCAATTTTTTAGTTAATCAAGAGAGTAGTGGCATGCAAATACGCCACTCGACGACTCTCAAAACCAGCCTTCCCTACCTTGAAGACTACACGACATTTGCCGAAGCACAATTAAGGATCTACGAAGTCACCGCCAACCCTCTCTTTAAAGACAATTTAAAGGATACCCTCAATTTTATTTTCAAGGAGTTTGTCTCAGAAGAGGGAAAACTATTTACCAGGACCTGCTCAACTGACGACCATTATCTTTATCCCAATGAGGAAGCCACCAGTTTTGACAGCTCCTTTAAATCGGCGGCTTCAACTTTAATCGGGGTCATGAGACGTGCCCGTGCCCTCTTCCGAGATCCTAAAATGGGCTCAAAACTCAAAGAAGCCCACGAAAAGTTAAAGAACCACTCTTTGAGAAACCCTTTAAACGCCGGGGAAGCACTCCGCTCCAGTGTCTACCCGGACCAAGCTTACCGAGTCATCAAAATACCCGCCATATGGCTTGAAAAAGCAGAGTTTATTGGCTTTTTTAACTCATTACTGCCTCGCTTCGTCCTCGACTATCACTGGGAAAAAGAAGAAATTTGGGAAATTTGCACAACAGAGCAATGTGAACTCAACGGCATCGGGCTAGCAAACTTTATTGAAACTTTGAGACCAAAAGATGCTTGAAAAAGATCTCCTCCAAGACTTTACTATTCTCGACTTCACACACCGTCTTCCGGGACCACTGGGGTGTTTACTTCTTTCCCATTTAGGAGCCAGAATCCTAAAAGTCGAAGATCAAACTTTTAAGGATCCTTTTATCGAGGGACTTTTTCCCCAAATAGATGAATCTTTTACCCATTGGTACCGAGAACTCAACCACTCTAAAGAAATTCTACGACTCGACTTTAAGTCAGACTCTATTAAAGATGAGATTCAAAAACTTTTACACCAAGCTGACGGTGTCCTATTGGCCCTTCCTCCCAAGCTCAAAAACCATCTTGGGCTCACGGATCAAGAGTTGCGGGCCAGGCAAGGAACATTGGCCGTCGTCGAGTTAGCCGCTAGCTTTTCACACCAAGCGAGTCTCCACGACTTAAATGCTTTGGCCCTAACCGGACTTCTTAAACTCCATACTCAAAATGCCACTCAAAATATTTTACCCCCACCCTTTCTTCCTATTGCGGGAATTTCATTCGGTGCTAAAGCAGCGCTTGACCTTTTAGCTGCTCTCTTAAGTGCTCAAAAACAAAAATCGACGATCCTTACCAAAACTTTTCTTTTCGAGAGTACTGAAGAAATCTTTTCTCCCTTTTGGCCCAAACAGCTCCGTGAAACTCGACAACAGTTTTTACACAACGGCCGCTACCCTTGCTACACACTCTATCGACTTAAAGATGGTCACTATGCGGCCCTTGCTAGTGTAGAGCCCAAGTTTTGGAATAAATTTTGCGAACTCTTTGAGCTTAAACTTTCACTAGAAGATCGATTCCACTATCAAAGTGACCGTGTTTTTCAAATTGTCTCAAAAGCCTTTTTAAAAAAGAATTCTCAAGAAGTTCAAATTCTCATACAAAACGAAGACCTCTGCTTAAATTTAGTTTAGTCGATCTCAAAAATTAAATTTTTTAAGTTTTTTGAGTTTATTTATTTAAATAAATATTGTTAATTTATTGGAGATCTTCGCATCAATTTCAAAATAAATACTATCGATTTTTCAAATCAACTTTTTCAAAATTGATAATCAAAAAAATGTTATGTAGTAAAATCATAAAGTATAATAAAAAAGGAGAAGGAGGAAATTATGAAAATTTTCCTCGTCGCCCATAAAAACTCTTCCATCAATTACTTTCAGCTTCGCAACTTATGTGAGGACCTCACTTTCGTCTTTAAAACACCCGTCGACCTAAATACCGATATTGAACTATGTGATATTATCACCATAGAGCAAGAAACTATTGAGTCAGCTACTGACTTAAACTATTTCAAAAAAATGGTTTCATTCAGCAAAGTTCTTCTCATTCTCAGTGAGTCTAAAGCGTACCTCGCTAACGATTATTTATCATTGGGTATAAAGGATATTTTTATTCCCCCTATCAACTTAATAGAGCTCGCAACTAAGTTAAAAAGAGCGACACAAGCAAATCAAAGCACCCTACTCAACAACTTCAAATCGGGAATGAGCTTAACTCAGATGTTAATTCTCGAGATTCTAGAAATGAACAGTTCTCACGGTGTTACTCGAGATCACATTCTCCAAGAAATATGGGGTAATGAAAAAGTTGAGCCTAAAAATGTTGATGTTCAAATACATTATTTAAGAAAAATTCTAAAAAAACGAGGCAAAGAAATTCAGTACTGGCAAAAACGTTGGTTTCTAAAATGATTCTCAAAATTGCAAAGAGTCATTAGAGGAAACACGACCATCAATAATACCATCTGGAATTTCCTCTATTTCCTTTAGAAAAATAGAGAGATAACGATTAAAAAGATGCCACCATTCAAAATGAGGAAAATGAGCAGTGCTCTCTATCTCAAATAAGTTTTCCTTTAAAATATTCCTAACATAAGACTGGTTAATCAAAGCATCATTTGAAGAACCCAAATAGATACAAGGCACCTTTAAACAATCAAGAATATCAATCTCCCCAAAAGAGCTACAAGCAATGGAAGTCCCCAGCAACTCCCTAAATCTTGGATCACAACAAGTAACCCATTTGACAACTTTTTCTTGAAGCTCTTGATCTCCAGCTAATGATTCAGCCAGGATAGTTTTTTGATCACCCGTTAAGTCAGGTGTAAAAAGAAAATTTAAGGCTTCCGAAGGATTAAAACCTTTAGCCATGTCATCAACAGAGTTAAGAGGTGGCGTTTGAGAAATGACAAGCCCTGAAATCTCCATATCATTGGCAATTTGAATAGCAACATGACCGCCCAAAGAATGTCCCACAAGAATGGGTTTGTCTAATTTCAATTTTTGAGCAAACTCTACGACAACACTCGCAAGCCCCTTTAAAGAGTAAAAACCCTCCATCTTCGAACTCTCACCATGCCCAGGAAGATCTAAAGCCATTAAGCGATAGCTCGATAGTACGCTATCTTTGAATTGCTTCTCAAAGGATTCCTTCGCACAATTATTACCGTGGATAAAAAGAACCACAGGGCCATCAGAACAATTCTCAAGATAGGCGATTTCACCTTGAGAAAGCTGGATTATTTTTGACTTCATAATATAACCATTTTTAAGCTTAATATTTAACAACTCATAGTCTCGTACTAAATAAAAAACAAGAAAGCAACAGCCTTAGTATTTAAAACATAATACAATTATTGGAAAAATAATTTGAACGGAGTTAAGACTAATATTTCCATGAAACCAGACATAAAAGCCTCTAATTACAACGCCCCTCTGTCATATCAAAATAAGCATTACCACCGTCCATAACGACAAAGCTATTCTCTCCATTAGCGATAATACCAACAGAAGAAACACCATCAAGCTTACAAGCAACCAATGTCCCACCAGTAGCCTTATCGAGCTGCGCTTTGTAAGTCTCACGAATTTTATTAACAGCTTCATCACCATAAAAAATAGCAACTGCATCAAGCTTATAACGAAGAACTTGATCGGCCATGACCTCGTCAAATAGATTGTACTCACAGCTACCGAGAGTATTCCCCATAGTCGTTATACTAGCACTTCCTTCTTTTACTCGAACATCTGCCGTTATAGCGCTTGTATATTCTCCAGCCATAAACTGACAATACCAAGTATTAGCCAAGATGTTTAGAGTTGAAAATAACATTAGAAATGCTGTAAAAAATAATTTTTTCATAATCCCTCCATTAATGAATGGCACCTCTTTCGATAGATGCTTGGTTTTTACCACTCAACTTGTGCCTAGAATACCAAAGTTTATATCCATCAAGACCATTTATAAATTGATAAACATGATAAGCATGATAAGCATCATGAAGAACACAGCTAGCTAAGTATTGAACACTTCCCTTTTCAAGTAATCCTTTACCAATATAAAACTTACCACTAGTCACTTGGATACCCGAGCCTAGAGTTGCACAATGTCGAATTTCTTTTATCAGTCCTAAAATAGATTTCTCTTTTTTTGTCTTTTTTATATCTTCAATTAACCCTATTGCAGCATTTATTTTCGCGCGATATTTTTGCGCTCTTATTCTATTTATACGGCCATCTATAAAAATCGGAATATTTCTTATCACTAATGGAATTCTCCAAAAAGATTTCTATTTCAAATAAACCTTATGACCATTAATAGAATCTAAAATGAGCTTTTTAAAATGATTCATTTTTTTAGGATCTTTTTTATTTAAAAAAATCGTATATCTTACAATTTCCTTAATTGTAGACTTTATATCATCTTTGGCCCTAGACTTAACAAAACGAGCAAAAACCGAACGAGGCTTTATAAAAGAGCGATAAGTAAAAAGGGTTTTGCTCCCCTTTTTTTCAAAGCGAGCCAATCCAATGTATTCATCTGTAGAATTAGATTTTATGGAGGAGACGGGCGGATTTGAACCGCCGGCCTTACGGTTTTGCAAACCGTTCCTTTGGACCCCTCAGGCACGTCTCCCTAAATTGCATTTCCACCAAATGGACCCAAGATAATGAATTTATTTCAATAAGATGTCAATCAGAGTTAAGAGGCCGAACTCAAAACCTTTTTTATTAAGCTTCACGAATAACGTATTTATCCTTACCAGCATCCACCATTTCCTTAAGCTCTTTACCCACTTTAAAAAAAGGCACTTTTTTAGGGGGAACTTTAACAACCTTTCCCGTTTTAGGGTTGCGTCCTTCATAGGCCTTATAATTGCGATTGGCAAAAGAGCCAAACCCACGAATCTCAATCCTCTCATCACCGTAGAGGGATTTAATCATAGAATCAAAACAAATATTGACGACTGTCTCTGCTTGCCTATGAGTTAAATTAGCCTGTTTTTCCAGAGCGGCAATCAAATCGGCTTTGGTCATATCCTACCTCCGTCAACTCCATTAAAAAATACTACAAAGGCCTTCCAGCCGAGCCGACCTCTTTTATTTCCCAAATAAAAAAAGCCTCATTATTATTTTATTCGTTCCCTTCTTCGGCAAGTACCTAAAAATCCTCAAGAGAAATAACATTTTTATCCAATTTATAACGCAGAGTAGAAGAGGCAAGCGAAATATCCATGACTTAGCTAAAAAAATAAGCCTAATTCTAGGTATATATTTCCTTTTACTCATCATCTTATAAATAATATCAAATAGTTACCAATGCCGTTGGATCACTATAAATGGACTTCAACAAAGCCCTTCACCACCAAAAAAAGGACCTTAAAAATAAGAATTTCCTAAAGGAAAGCTTGAGTATGACGATCAGAACATAGGGAAAATAATTCCCCCAAATCTCATGGAAGGGTGCGTGAAAAGAAAAGTTATCATCCATCCAAGGGTTATCGGCCCTCTCTGGATGGTCGTCATCACTATGGCCATGGTCTGGTCTAGCTCTTGTGTATCAGAAAAGGGACAGAAAGGTCGCCCTCTTATCAAAAAATTTGGTTCAACCGACGATACCACCACTCTTTGTACTCAAATCTACAATCTAGCAAACTTCTCTTGCCAATCAGCTTGCCGAACTGGAACTCACTTGGCCAGTGAACAAGAGAAGCAAGAGGCCATCACAGAACTCAACCAAGAGCTCAACAACGGTAATATCACTTCAGAACAACACAAAAATATTTTAGACAATATCAACTCTGCCCAAGGAGGAATTTGCGTCCAAGGCTCAGGTATTTTACGACCATCAGGAGCTGTTTTTGTTAAAAGTGATTTCTGTGCCTGCAAAAATGGAAAGCCCGATATCGTCAATAGTTGCGATACTTTTTGTTCCTCTAAATCGGGAACGAGTTCAACTCTCTACGGTTCAGTTACACTAGGGCCAGAAATTGAGCTAAACAACGAACTTGGAAATCTTGAAAGATGGTGTAATGCTGAAATAACTGGTTCGGACTTCACCGCACCCGGTTGTTTTCTTCAGGTCTACGACGGAAGTTCAACACAGTCCTTGCCTATCACAATTCCGGCCAACGGCAATAGCTTCACTGTTAATATAGAAAGCCTTAATTATAAAAAAGTCTATGTGGCCACAATTGTGGAATCTCAATCTGGCTCTAATGCCAAAAGCTCAAGTTTTCAAATCTACAAAAAAGAACCCGATACAAGCACGGTTCAAGGCCCTTTAAAAATAATGCCTGTCAGTCAGTATACATGCATCACTCGCTTGGCGACAGAAAACAGTGGAAACTTTACTTTTGAGAAAGAAGCTCGCATTCACTTTTATTTCGCCAGTAATGCTACACCGCCAAGCTTACCCGCAGGTATTCAAACAACAGTTTGTCACGATATCAATACTCATGGTCGAGACGACTCCCCTCTTTACCCAAGGCTTGAGCTCATACCCCAACACTTTGCCCTTTGGGATCAGTCAGATATTAGGTTTGTCGACCTAGACAATGATGGAAGGCCTGATATTAACCAAGAGATAGAAACTCGCCTAAGACAAGAAGCCGGTATCACTCGAAGCCTCAATACATTCAATCTTCTCAACTGGCCTAATATGCCTACGGTTGATGGCCTCAATCAAGTTGAAAACCCCAACGTTGGCTTTTTCATGCTCCCCTGGATTAATCCCCAAAGTGGCCGAGCCTATTGTCCAGGTCAAGACGATTACAACGGACCTGATCCTATCTTTCAAATATTAAAAGAAGTTGTTGGTGTCGATACCGAAGGAATCTTTTTTGCCGAAAGCGAGCCTGTCACCCAATCTCCAGGGAGTTTCACTCAAGACGTCATTATCATCAGAGAAGGACTTTTGAAAAAAATTTGGTTTTATTATGAAAACAACCAACACTTCGTCCCCGACGAAGTCACCTCTGCATCCAAAACAACTAGATTTTATTGGCCAGCTGATACTAACGATCCCTACGTAAGAAAGTCTACGCAAAAAATCTATACCGTTCGCTACCCGACAGATATCGGCAAAGAAGGCGCTACACAGGGACTCAACAATACTATTCGCCCCCCTGATAAACGTTTTGGTTGTGCTCCAGCACTAGATTAAAAACTTTAAGCCAGAAAAGTTTTTCGAAAAACAACCCACAAAGGGTATAATTCATTATTCCAATAAATAGCCAAAAATCCAAATTGAAAAGTTTTCACGAGAAACATTCTCATTAACTGCTTTTTAAACTTTACTCCTGTTTCCAATTGATGGTTATTTCTTATCTTCCTTTTCCAAAAAAAGTTGATAAAAATAACCACTAAATTAACAACGGCAAAAATAATGAGTCGAGTTCTATCAGCGATAATATTAAAAAACGTAGGGAGGGCATCTTTATCTCTCAAAACGCGAACAGTGAATGTTTTGAGTTTAGGGAATTTTTGAAAAATTTTCTCAACAAAAGTACCTCTATAAGAATCTTCAAGCTGAAGGGAAAGACTTGCTTCCGACTGCTCTTGAAAAATGCGCAACCCTGTAGTGGCCATAGTTTTAAGATTGTTACCAATACCTTTACTAGCTAATTGCTTTTCAATTTTTTTCATTAATCTGCGAACCTCTCGGTTATCACCAGACTGTAGCGCCTGCATAAGTTTTTCTCGATCGCCAATGTCTATTTTTTGAAAAAGTTTTAAGGCTTCCGATTGCGAGTTTTTAAGTCCTTGCATACGGTTTTCCAATCGTTCTATGGAGTCGTTATTATCCGGAGGAGAAGAGACCTGCCCTAAAACAAGGCTGCTTATAAAAAACAAAAAAAAAAATTAAACCTTAGCACCTGCTGTTCTCCCTGGGTCTTGCTTAGTTTTTTTCAGTTTATCAAAAAGAAGAGTCACTGGTGCAGCAACAAAAATGGAAGAATAAGTACCAATCAAAACCCCTAGTGTAATAGCCAAAAAGAAATCTCGTATGGCCAATCCACCAAAAAGAAGCATCGTAATAGAAATAAAGAGAGTTGTACCTGAGGTTAAGACCGTACGGGATAAAGTTTCGTTAACGGCTATATTAATATGTTCTCTTAGTTCTCGATTGGGATGCTTTTGTTCCTGCTCGCGAACCCTATCGTAAACAATCACAGTATCGTTGACCGAATAACCAATAACGGCCAAAAGAGCTGCTACCGTTTGTAACGTAAACTCAAGCCCAGCAAAAGCAAAAATACCCAATATAATTGAAACATCGTGAAAAAGGGCAACGATAGCTCCCGGAGAGTATTTAAAGTCAAAACGCAAGCCAATATAAACCATAATAGCAAGCAAGGCCCAAAGCATGGCCTGAAAACCAGACAGTCTAAGCTCTGCACCAGCTTTAGGACCAACAATATCAACCTTGCGAATATCAACACCTTGTGAAGCGTAATTTTTGTTAAGAACTTCATTTACTGATTGAGTTATTTCATTCAAGTTCTTTTCATCTCCCGGCACCTTGAGAAGGTATTCGTTCTCACGAACTTCGCCAACACTTTGAACAACAACCTGGAAACCACTCTTTTTAAGAATCTTTCTAAGTTCATTAACCTCAATACTTTCATTAAATTTTACTTGAACTTCAGCGCCACCACGAAAATCCACACCATAACGCATTTTAGTAAACAATCCGACAAGGCAGATCACCACCAAAATCACAGACAAGCTAGAAGCCCAGCCAAATTTACTAGCAAAATCAAATTTTGTGTCGGGCTTAATAATTTGAAACATGGGGGAATCCCTTTTTTAAGTTATTAAATACTTAAGTCTTGACCCTGAACAGAGTTCATATAAAACTCAAAAAGCAGTTTACCAACAAAGTAAGAGCTATAAACGGTAGCGACAATGCCAATTAAAAGAGTGACAGCAAAACCTCTAACAGGGCCTGTCCCAAAATTTAGCAAGCACAATCCCGCTAAAGCTGTTGTAATATTAGCATCAATAATAGTCCAAAAGGCGTGGGCAAAGCCTGATTCTACCGCTTTATAATAGTTCAAACCCTTTCTCACCTCTTCTCTAATTCTCTCGTAAATAATGATATTGGCGTCAACCGCCATACCAATCGTCAAGGCAATGCCGGCAATCCCGGGAAGAGTCAATGTCGCTTCAAAAGAAACAAGACAAGCCAACACAAAAAGGATATTCAAAACTAAAGTCAACATAGCGATGCTGCCGGAAATCTTGTAATAAACTAAAATGAAAAGAAACACTACAATTGCTCCAACTAAAGAGGCGTACCGAGCCTTTTCAATAGAATCGCGCCCTAAGCTTGGTCCAACTGTCCTCTGCTCTTCAAACTCCAATTGCACCGGCAGCGCCCCGGCCCTCAAAACGAGAGCCAAATCCCTTGCTTCTTTCATTATTTTATTAAAATTACCTCGCCCTAAAGTGATACGGGCGTGCCCGCCTGAAATTCTTTCATTGATATTCGGAGCAGAATAAACATTACCATCCAAAACGATGGCCATCCGACGCCCAACATTCTCTCCAGTTAAGCGCTCAAAGAGCTTAGCTCCACGAGATTTGAAGTCCAAACTAACGTAAGGTTCATTTTGCTGTTGATCAATTTGCACTCGAGCATCCTGGAGAGCTTCCCCATCCAAATCCGATTTAGCTTCAACAACAAAGGGAATCATTTCTTCAACTTCATTTGTCACCTTAGAGTAGGTCTTTTGAAAGGCCAAAGAGTGCTTTTTCGGGAGATCTTTTTTAAGAAATTGGTTTAAATGTGCCAAGTATTTCGAAAATCGAACACCTTTCTTATAAGAGATTCCCGATTCTTCAGCTTTTTTTAACCAAGCCTGAACCGTGGCTTGAGAGACTGCATCGTTGACCATCTGGAACTGCAGCTTCGCTGTTTTCCCAATCAGTTCTTTGGCCCTTTCAATATCTTTAACACCAGGCAATTGAACAACAATTCGATCGCTTCCTTGAGAAAAAATTTCTGGTTCAGTCACTCCAAATTCATCAATACGATTTCGAATCACCTCAATAGATTTACCAACCGATTGTTCCTCAATCCGTGTTTTCATGATTTTAGTCAGGGCGTAAGTCAAAGTTTTTTCACTTTCTCCTGTCAAACGGAGATAGCCTGGAAAATACTCTTTAACTTTGGTTTTAGCACTCTCCTTATCTTCCGGACGGGAAATAAGAATAGAAGCTTTTGGGTCATTCACGTCAGAGACATCAGTCTCTCCCTCTGCCGATTTTATCCCCTCATCCTCAAGGATATCCCGAATCTTTTTTACATGACCTCGAATTTCATCAGCATAAACCCTATTAAAATCAATTCCCAAAATCATATAGAGCCCTCCCTGAAGGTCAAGGCCCAGGTTAACTTTACTCTTCACTGGAAATTGAGACTCTTCCTTAAAATTGAGAGCCGTAGGAATGACCATCATCAGGGAAGTAAATCCAACAAATAATAGAAACGAAAAACGCATCCACCAACTTCTTTTCATGGGCGGGACTCCTAAAAGGAAAGCAGGTCTTCTCTACACCGAGAGCCTACAAAATTAGCGACATAGCCAGCGGAAATTATAAAGTATTTTAAACAAATAGGGCAAACAGAAGTTTGCCATCTATCCAGCATCGGATTTCACAGATGATTTTGAGTCTTGCAAATCGTCACTTGAGGAAGAGGTTTTCTCTGCTATATCATCTAAACCATCTGAGACGGCTCCATCCCCAACACCCGTGGGGGCTTCATCGGATGGTTCAATTGAGCTAACATGGTGAAGAAGATCGTCTTTGGCTCGTTGAAATTCACGAATGCTCTTACCTAAGCCACGAGCTAGCTCAGGAAGTTTTTTAGGTCCGATAAAAATTAAGGCAAAAGCCAAAATAATGAGAATCTCACCTACACCTAAGCCAAACACGCCATCACCTTGCTATCAAAATTATTTTTCTTTTTTCTCAAAAAGTTTTTGGCTCATTCCACCAATATGACCACGCAAAACTTTAAGTTTAACACCATCGGTAACTTCAAGAGTAATGACTTTTTCCGTCATACCGACAATAGTCCCTAAAAGACCACTTTTTGTATAGACTTCATCTCCCTTAGAGAGCCCTCCCAACATGGCCTGTTCTTCCTGCAGTTTTTTCTTTTGAGGTTTAATCATCAAAAAATAAAAAATGACAAAAATAATAGCAAAAGGGGCTAACGACACTAAAGGATTGGGTTGATTGGCGGCATCGGCGGTCTGGGCAGCTACTTGGGGAATAAACCATTCCATCTTCTCTTATCTCCTGCTTAAATTCTTAATATTATTCAATAATATGGGATACTAAGCCCACTCTTGCGAGCTGTAAGATTTATAAACGTTCGAGTAAAACTCGTCAAACTCACCCCTTAAAATAGTTTTCCGAGCATTTTCCACCATGCGCAAATAAAAATAAAGATTGTGGTAGGTTATCAGCTGCCCAGCCAAATACTCTCCCACTTTATACAAATGGTTGATATAAGCCCTCGAGTAAGTCTGGCAGACACGGCAATCACAATCAGGATCGGGGGGCAAGGTATCCTCCTTAAAACGTTCCTTCTTAATACTAAGAGGACCGCGATGGGTGAGAAACTGACCATTGCGAGCATTGCGAGTCGGCAAAACGCAATCAAACATATCCAAACCACTTTTAATCGCCGTTAACACATCGAGTGGTTTTCCCACCCCCATTAAATAACGAGGCTTATACCGGGGCATAACCGGAGCAAAGCTCTGGCAAAATTCAACCATTTCAGCATTTTTTTCCCCAACGCTTAAACCGCCTAAGGCCAACCCTGGAAAATCCCACTCCTCAAGTTCTTGCAAACACTCCCTTCTCAAGTCCAAGTGCAACCCTCCTTGAACGATGCCAAAAAGGCGTTGATGCTCCTTGAGAGGGATTTCTCGACAACGCTTGGCCCACCTCAAAGTCAAGTGCATACTCTCTCGTAGAGCTTCCTTAGAAGCCGGCAACTGAGGGCATTCATCAAAAGCCATCACAATATCGCTCCCCAGGGCCCTTTGAATCTGCATAGATTTCTCAGGCGTAATCAAATGCACGCTGCCATCTAAATGACTGCGGAACGTCACCCCTTCTTCTGTTCGTTTATTGAGATCGCTCAAACTAAAAACCTGAAAACCACCACTATCAGTTAAAATCGGCTTTTCCCAAGACATGAACTGATGAAGACCACCTGCTACTCGCTCGATAAGTTCAGCCCCCGGCCTTAGATAAAGGTGGTAAGTATTACCGAGAATGACTTGGGCGTTCATCTCCTCTAAATCTTCAGAGGTCATACACTTGACGGTCGCCCTCGTGCCCACCGGCATAAAAATGGGCGTTTCAATCACCCCGTGCTGAGTAATCAGTCGACCAGCTCGAGCCTCTCCACATTGGGCCTGCAACTCAAAAAAAGGCTGTTTATTATTCACAACGAGTATTCCTTTCTCGCAGAATCAACATAGCATCGCCGTAACTCAAAAAACGATACCCTTCACGCAAGGCCTCTCGATAAAGCTCTAAAGTTTTCGACCTCCCAATGAGAGCGCTAACTAGCATGAGAAGTGTCGAGTGAGGAAGGTGGAAATTAGTCACCAAAGCATCACAAGCTCGAACTGTTTTGCCCGGATAGAGAAAGAGTTCTGTTTGATGAAATTGCTCCAATTGAGGATTTTCTAAAGCTAAAAAACTCTCGAGGGCCCTCAGGCAAGTGGTACCAACAAGTGTTTTAAAGGAAGCCCTTTCCATTTTACGCCAGCTTGCTTCACTGAGGGAAAAAACCTCCGCATGCATTTGGTGATCGAGAATAGAGGTCGATTTTACTGGAGCAAAAGTACCCACCCCAACATGTAAAGTCACATTAGCGCGTTCGATTCCCTTTTTCTCGAGAGAGTCAAAAACTTCGGGTGTAAAATGAAGTCCTGCTGTTGGCGCAGCCACGCTTCCCGTCTCAACAGCAAAAGATGTTTGATAATCTCGCAAATCTCTTTGATCGGCCTGCCCACCGCGAATATAAGGGGGAATGGGCATATTACCCACTGTCTCGAGAATAACTTTAAGTTCTCGATTAAAAGAAACCTCAAAAACTCCCCGTGTTTGAACACTTTCAATTTTTGCTTCTATTCCCTCTGCAAAAAAAAAGACATCCCCCACTTTTTTCGTACCAGATGTTCGGATTAAAGTAGGGTATCCCCTTTTTCCTAGCTCTGTTTTTAAAAGAAAAACTTCAGCCTTGCCACCAGTCTCTTTCACACCTAACAAGCGACAAGGAAAGACTTTACTCTGATTGGTTACGAGAAGAGAGGAAGTAGGCAAGTATTGAGCTAATTGCAAAAATGTCGTGTGTTCTACCCGGTCTTCGCTCTGGCGGTAAACTAAAAGCTTCGCTTCGTGCCTAGGTATTAGCGGTCTTTGAGCAATCCGCTCTTCTGGAAGAGAGTAACCATAGCTCTCCAACATCCAATCCACTGAAGAACTCTCTACCGGGGGATAAGCATGATCTAGCGAAAGCATAAAACCTGCTCTGTATTCAAAAAAAAGCTTATCGACACCCCTTGAAGGGTCGAGCCACTTGAGTGTACCATTCCTATAAAATCTGACATAATAAACTAACTAATGAATTATTGGCTTTTTGGCACGCTTATGGGCATAAGACAAGACCTTTCCCTTTTTTTACTCTTATCGATCTTACCAGGTATTGTTAAAGCCACTACACTTTCAACGCGCTTATGGAACGAACTCTCTATCGCGACAGGGAAAGAAGTTAAAGTGGATACGCCCTCATCACTAAAAAACCAATGGGCAACCGACGAGGTCTCTGTCCATCAGTCGAGTCAAAAAAAGCCCTCAAGCCACACGATTTTGAAAAACTTAGAAGAAACAACTTCAAGTCTAGAAGTTCGATACCTCAAAAGCCCCGAAAGCTTTAAGCGCCCACGTCAACGTCAACGTTAAAAATCGATTCCAAGAAAAAAAGTAAACCTTTGAAAAAAGAGCTTTTATATCATCATAAAACGATGTAAAAAACCCATCAACGCAGTATTAGCTTACATTAAAACAAAACTTTTTTTAATAAAAGCAAGAGACAAAGGATAAACAAAAGGTCATGAAAGTAGCTAAAATCTTTTTCCTACTCGCAGCACTCATTATTAATTTCAGCCTTGAGGCTCAATCAAACGAAACATCAACGGTATCAAGCAACGAAAACAGTGAAAGCTCAAATCCATTTTCTCCCCTTATCGAAAGCTGGCCGGCAGAGTTTCTAGCGAGAATAGGCCAAGAGGTTGGCGAAGAGTGGGACGATGCTGGTCAACGTTTGAGTGCCTCTATTTTTGAATCTCTCACCGACCAAGAAATCCTTAGCATCGAACTGGGCTCCGACGCTACCTTTAAGCTGCAAATTAAACGACGAACATTTGATAACCACGACATCCTCGACTCGTGGACGGTGGCTGACATTTTTCGAGTTCCCGTCTACCTGCCTATTACCTTAGGAAATCCTTCAGTATCGGTGGGAAGTGGAACTTTTGGGCTCAAACTAGGGTTAAACCTCGGGTTGAATGCCGTCCATATCAGACAAGTCGTCCCCCGTAACTTTCACTTACTTCCCTCTCTCAAAGAACTTGAAGAAAAAGCCAAAGAAGCCCAAGAATTGGGAGAGAGAGAAGACACCTACGAAGAGGGCGATTACCAGATAGTCACAGCCGAGGAAGGAGAACCCTCAATCTTAAACCGAGTTATCGAAACTCTTCCTTGGGCCACCCAAAACCCACAGACAACAGCTCGTTACAATAAACTTTGGAACCTACTGATCCATCCTTTTAAGCTCCCCCTTACCGCCAATCGCTTGAAAAAAATGGCTCCAGGAGAAATTGTCTCCTACTCCGCTGACGGAACCATTGAACTGGGAGGCTCTGTTGGCTGGTCAGGCCTTAACATAGGAAACCTAGCAATAGATAACACTAGTTCAGGGCTCGGTTTAACAACTTATCTTACAGGTCGCCACAAGATTTCTGTTTGGAAAGAGTCTCAAGACCACGCTCAAGTCAAGCTCACTCGATCTCGCGAAAGGGGCAGTAACGCGGCCTTAGGCTCCACCGGCCGACACGAAATCTTCAGAGGTTTTGTCGTTTTTAAAGCCACTGTTGGAAGAATCTCAAAACCAGTTATTCCTTTTAGCCTAGCAGTTAATCCCAATTACACTAAGCAATTCGATGTTGGTTACCGCTACGACCTCAAAAACCCTAAGGCGTTAAGAGCCTATCAGGAAGCCGTGCGAGGTCGCTTTAAATTCTCAGAAGAGCTCACCTTTCAATCTGATTCAGGTGTCGCCAAATCCTTTGACCGCCAACAAGACATCCACTCGCAAAACCGCCAATACAAAATGCAATTAAGCCTTTTTTTTGAACGCGCCCACTTAAACTCCCGATCTCATAGAACGGCAGTTATCACTCTCGACGGGAAACAGCACTATATTTTTAAGGCCATCAACCGCAATTACAGAGCCTACGATACACTTTGGGGAAACCGAGAAGCCCATTCACACACTTTTACAACAACTATTGATCGCGACCATTACCTCAATAACGGTAAGGGGTTGGCCATGACTATTGAAGGAAGGATCGAAGATAGCCACACAAACGGAAAGGAAATCAATACCTATATGGATGAAGTTGAGATGGCCACAGGAACCCATGGCCTCTTTAAAAGGCCACCACTCCTTATTCCCGAGTCTGAAAATCAGCGAAATAATGACGAAAATAACTCTTCCAATCCTCCACCCCACGCCCGGTACGGAAAAACAAGTTTTTACTACCAAGTGGGAATCACTCGAAATCTCGTCGAAAAATTTATCCACTATCCACCAGAAAAGATGTGGCCAGCGCTAGAAGTAGCCTTTGGAATTAAAAAAGGTCGCTGGAATAACAGCTGGAGAAGATTTATCCACACTGGCGCTAACTCTTACGCGACTCTCCTCAACATTCCCTTGGCCTTGTTGAATGTCAATCTTAAGAATGGAGGCAAGCTCATCTTGGCAAGAAAGTTTCACCGCCGCTGGAAAACATTAAGAAAAATAGAAAAGCCAGAAGAGCTTTCCAAGGTCATAGCCGAACTCTTTCAAACTGTTAACCACAATATCTCTCTCGTTAAATTAGTTCGCGAAGTCTTAGAGGGAGAAGAGCTAGCCTATTTCATAACTGCCAAAGCCAATAAATTATTTGGTCAAATATCCCAATCGGGCAAAAACATCGATGAAATAGATACGATCAGCTACCAAGCCAATAGACGAATTAGCTGGGACCGTATTGGACCAAGAAATTTGACCGATCCCAAAGCTAACATTAGGAATTTAGAGATTGAAGTCGAAGACAGCGACACGATAAAAATTAGTTTTCTACTCCCTGCAACCCCTCAATATCTCTACGCAAAAGTAGATCAAACACCTAGGTGGAGTCAGAGAAATTTACTCAAATTAGTTATCACCAATAAAGGAACTTTTACCAAAGGTTGGAATACAGTGAGAATAAAGCGAGTCGATGGACAAGCGACTGCCCAAGGCTGGAGACAACACCTTGCTAAAGCTTTATTCAACGGACGGGCCACAACCTTCTCCCTCAGCGCTTCCCTCAAAGACCACCAATGGGGGTCAATCATTAGTAAGCGCTTTCTTTCTCCTCAAAATCTCAACAATCAAAATTAATCAGAAGACCCTTCTCTACTAGTGAGGCCGGAATTTTTCATCCAGCCTCACTTTTGCACAAATAAGATTAATTGGGCTATAATTCCAGGATGCAGCTTATAGGTTATGACAGCACCATTTATATTGAGCTCCTTGGCCCTACCAATATCTATTTAGGTGTCGGAATCCAGGTTCTAAGTGCTCTCCTCTTGGGGGGTTTTGTTGGTTATGACCGAGAAAAAAAGATGAAAGCTGCCGGCCTAAAAACCAATATCCTCATCTGTATCGGAGCTTGTCTCTATACAACCATGAGCTTAGTTCACCTGCAAAACACTGCAGGAACACCCGATCCCAACCGTGTGGCGGCCCAAATTGTCAGTGGGATCGGCTTTCTCGGTGCTGGGGCCATCATTCAAAGCCGAGGCAATATCATTGGACTAACGACTGCAGCCACCATTTGGGTTGTCGCAGCGATTGGCTATACTGTAGGCGTTGGTTACCCTTTCTCGGCAGCTCTTTTTTCACTGACTGTTCTCACTGTACTCAAATTAATTAATCCTATTTATCACATGCTAGAAAAACAAAAAGATCAAAGAACATTCCGCTTGGATACTCTCTCGAGAGGCTCCATTAAAAAAACAGTAAAGGATATTATCTTTTCTGAGACTTTAGACATTTTAGAGCTCTACGAAGAAACCTTAGACAAAAAAAGAAATATCATGGTCACAACGGCTATCTTTAATGCCCACCCCCGCATGATGGAGCGGATTTGCGGCGAAATAAAGACTGGAGTAAAAGTCGAAAAAGTTAATTATCATATCTATCTTGAGGAAGCAGAAAATACTCAAGTCCATTATCCCAGAACTTCCTTTGAAGAAGATGGGTCAAAAAACCGCAAATACTTATAACTAAGCCAAATTGGTGGGAGTGACATTAACCCCGCCTAAGAAGTGAAAAAACTTGCTTGTATCAACGCTTGAAAACAGAAAAAGCCAAAACTGGATCAATCTTTTTCAAAAGCCTTTCAAAGGCTTCAACAATTTGATCAATAAACTCTTTGACAACTGTAAAAACGGCATAGCTCTGAACTTGGCCAGCTAAAAGCTCAAGCAATTGATTAAAAGTTTCTATCCAAGGAATAAGACCAAATCTCTTCATCAAAGCATCCATCAGATTTGATGCCTCTTCGACATCTTGTCCATTATTGGTCACCACAAATAGAGGATTTTTATTATTATTGGGCATAGCTTTCTTTCCACTGGTGAATACGGCCAGCAATACAGTCAAACTGCCCTTGTAAAAGTTTAAACTCAGAACCACCAAACTCATAAACAGACTTTTTCATGGCCTGGGACTTCACTAAGGGGGCTCGATTAAAGAAAGGCTCTAAAACCGTTCCTTCGCCAAATTGTTTTTCTAACTCCGAACGAATCTTAAGCAAGTCATCCTCTTCTTGACGGCGTCGAATATCGACAAGATTGGGGATATATCCAAGAACAGTGGGTGCTTCGACAACCCCCATGTCTTGAACATTTTCTATCACTTCATAAAAATGGCCTAGACCCTTGCGTGAAAACTCATCTGGCCGAAAAGGTACAAAAACCCCATCGGCAACACATAAGATATTAACAACCAACAAGCCAAGCGTCGGAGGGCCATCGATTATAATATAATCATAATGATCTAATAAGTTGTTCTTATTTAAAAAATTCTTTAAAACGAGCTGTCGAGGAGAAGTGATTCCCGCTACCGAAAGCTCAAAACCAGAGAGTTCTTGAGCCGCGGGGATGATATCGAGACATTTTTTTTTAATTCGAGTTTTGACAATCGCTTCTTGAACCGTCATGGGTGCATGCAAAGCTTTAAGTTCGCGAACACTATTTAGTAAAAGTTGGTTCATAGAAGGTCGACACTGCTTGGTTGAATTGGCCAAATCGATTTCAAATAAAAGACTTAAGTTAGCCTGAGGATCCAGGTCCAAGCACAAAACTTTATGACCTTTTTCCGCCAGTGCGTGAGCGGTATTAAAAGCCATAGTGGTTTTCCCTACCCCTCCTTTCTGATTAAGAAAGGCGATAACTTTTCCTTTCGGGGAGGATGGGGAATCCTCTTTATCAAAGGGCCTTAATCTTTTAGGGAAAATACCCATCTTTTGAAAACCTCCATATTGCCCCAAAGAGTAGCATGACCACCTTCTAAAAGACTAGAGATGTCTTCATAGCTCTTCCTCAATAACTCCATAACTTATTGTTTTTAAAAGATTTTTCCTATAAATGAAAAGTTATTTAGAGCTCCATGAGCTACTATCTTTCCAACACAGTCACGCTAAGCCAAAGACAAAGTTTTTCTTACTCTACTTTTCTTAGGACCATCCTAAATTAAACCGTTTGAACTACATCATTCACAAAATTAGGATGAAAGTCCGCACTTTTTATTTGGACTTAACTTAATTGAGGGAGGTCATTTCCAGGAACTTATTTTCTATTTAAAAATATGCATTAAAAGCTAGGTTTAATATAAGAGGCTTTTACAAGTAGCAAAAAATTAAATACTTCGGGAGTTTTCTTGAGCTTTAAAAAAACTTCGGCTTTTTGTCACTTCCTCCAAAAGAGCTGGAGGCAATAGAGGCCCTAAATAATTCTCTAATATTGAACCTGAATAACAAAATATCACATCTTACCCCTCGAACTTTCTAACAATAAGACATGAGTTTATCCCTAGCATACCAAAGGAGATATTCATTATTGTTTTCACTTTTTTATTGATTGTGTGATTATCCATGACAACTGTTTTCAAGTTTATAGACGAGTCTAAAGTTTTCGTGTTTTTTGACCCATGGATAAGACCATCATCAAAGCCAGGAAGGTTCCCCGCCAATTCAAGGACACCTGCTGCCCCCATAGCGTGCCCAATAAATCCCTTCGTACAATTAAAGTAGGTTTGCGGTGAGTCTTTAAAAACCCTACTCACTGCATCACATTCAGTCTTATCCCCTACTTCTGTCCCCGTCGCATGGAGATTGACTAAATCAATGTCCTGAGGCCTTAACTCTGCTCTTTCTAAAGCCTGAGTGATGCATTCAGCTTGAATACCGCTATTGGGATTCACAAAATCGGTAGCATCAGAGTTAATGTGGTAACCAATGATTTCGCCAAGTATGTTAGTTTTTCTTTCCAGAGCGTCACCTAGCCTCTCCAAACAAAATACGGCCCCTCCTTCCGAAATCACAATCCCATTTCTCAATTTATCGAGAGGACAACAAATCGCTTGAGATTCTTTATCGAGAGATAAAGCCCCTTGAGCATTAAAAGAAGCAAAAAAAGTAAGACTATTTGGCATCTCACTCACTCCACCACATAGAGCTAAATCAACTTCTCGAAGTCTGAGCATCTGGGTACCGTGAATGAGCGCGATATTACCAGCAGCACAAGCTCCTCCCAAAGTGTAATGAGGGCCTGTTACCTTGAGGTTTAAAGTAACTTCACCAGCGGGAGCATTGGCAATTGACCTTGGGTTATGATGAGGTGACCATAATGAAATTTTTCTTCCCCCTTTGATATACTTTTCAAACTCAGCTTCCGTAATAGTATTTCCATGCTCGGTAATCCCAAGATAAATACCCACTCTATTTTTGAGATAGGTCATGTCATCTAAAATAATACCTGCATTAAAAAGGGCCTCATGAGAGCAGTAGACAGCAATACTCCCGGCCCTTGTACCTCGCTTTCTCCTTTTCTTAGAGAGATATCTTTCTTCGTCAAAAGAACAGAGACCTACAGGAACTAAACCTAATCCTTCAATCTCTTGAGTTGATAGTTGGGATTTGTTCTCGATTAGGTTTTTTCTAAGCTCAGCAAGACTGTTAGCACCAGGACATGTTAAACCGACACCTGTAATAACGATTCTTGCGTGATCGATCATAAGTACTCTCTTTTTATGGAGAGGGGTAAAAAATCAGAAAGAGGACCATCTGATTTTGATTAGGCATATTTAAAGGAATACTGGCAGAAGTCGTGACCGTCATGAATACTTTTATTTAATTTGACCTTCAATCCATCCAAGCCGAGATAATTAAAAAGACCTTGAGCAAAACCAATACGATGCATAGTAAAACCACGGCAACCGAAATGCTTCTTTTTGACTGTTTCTTGAAGTTGCTGATTCGTGACAACATTAAAAGTCATTTCTTTTTGAGTAGATTTGACTATTTTATAATCCCAGTTTTGATCGAGGTATTTGATATGGTCATCGAAAAAGTTTTCATAAAGCTGTTTAGGAGTCCTGATACCTTTAAATCTTTGATAAAAAGACAAGCAATTCTTGTAATTCAAAGCTCCCTCTTTCGCTAGAGCGACAAAAAAGCGATCCCTATAACCAAGGTTCAGCATTTCATTATAAATATCATCAACCAATCTTACATTTATAGACTCTTCTGGCTCAATTAAAGAAGCATAGCTAACTTGCAGCTTTCTTAAAATTATAAAGCAATCCCTAAAAGAAAAAGCTTCCAAAAAATCAATTGCATTTTGTACCGTTCTCATCCTACTTTTAGGATATTGAGTGTACCTGTCAGGAAGTTCAAAAGGATATCCATTTTTATGTTTATAAAGTGTATCAAAATCGATGTTTCCCTCTATAACTCTCCCAGGATCCAAGTGTAGTTTTTCAGCAAAATCATAAATTTTATATAAAGGAATATTTTGAAAATTATTTTTAAAAGCTCTCAATTCTCTTACTGTTAAACCTAAGTGGTCACAAAGTTCTTTGCAATCCCAATCAAGAGTTCTTGAAATTTTAATCAATGTCTTCTCAATATTTTCCATAAAACTCAAGCAAGCCTATAGCTATAAGTGTTTTTATCACCAGTTCTAAAATAGTTTGAAATTTCATTGAATCGAACAGGCATCACAGAAAAGCATTCAATATAGGTATTAACCCACTCTCGCACGAATTCTTTCAAAATGGGGTTATACCCGATAAAATTTTTCATCAATATATTCTTTGAGCCAAAGCGAGATGGTCATTTCGCTATAGTCCCCTCTCACATCCTCAAGTTCAATAATTCTTGCTTTTTAATGTTAATAACACATAACAAGATCGCTGAATTTTGTAAACTTTTAGCTCAAACTAGATAAAACGATAGGGATTATACTCAAAAATAGACAAAGGAAGTTTAGTCTTTGGTTTTTAGAGAATCCTCATTTTCTGAAATAAACTCTAGCAGCTCTTCTTTTTGATCAAGCAGTCTATGCCACTGTTCTTTGTACAAAGTAACAGGAAAACGTCCGAGACCATAAGCTGAAACGGCGCCCTTCTGACTAACCTTAAAGGAAATATCACGAGGTTTTTTCTTATCAGTTTTTAATTTTTCATTTTCCGCCTTGAGCCTTTCAATTTCTTTTTGAAGATCCTCACTCATACTAACAACTCCTCATGTCTAATGACTCCATAATCTCGATAATCTATCCTACGATAAAAATAGCTTAAAAAATAGAACAATGATTCTCTTACTCATCGTAAGCTGTCGCTGGATCAATCGGGACGATACAGCGAAAGCCCACATCCACACGCGAGTTAGTGGCTTGGGTCTGGAAGTTAGTCAGGTTTTGAGCTGTGGCAAAAGCTGCTTGTAGCTGAGTCGCTCCCCCACTGACAACGGCTTCAACAAGAGCTGAAGCGCTAGGATTCCCATTGACAATTCCAGCAATAACAGCAGCATCGCTAGTCTGATCTCCTACATCGACAATAATATTGTTCCCTGTCACACTTATCGAGCTAATACCGGCATCACCATTAACATAACGAATGCTAATATTGTTGGCAGGACTCACTTTGGCCCGATAGGATATATCCTGAATCGTGATAGAACCAAGAGCATCATTGTCACAAGGAATGTACTCAAAGCCATAGACACCTGCACCATTGCCCGCTCCATAATGACCTCCTGTCGCCATTCCTGCGCAGTGATTGCTCGAAGCAAAAGCCCTATCTGAATTAAAGGTAATAGCATCGTCGTGAAGCTGCAAAGAAGTAATACCCGAGGTCGGTCCAATTTCAAAAAGATCCACATTGCTTAAAGGGTTATTAGCCAAAAAATCGACGTGTGCAACGAGCCCCAAAGGAATGATAAATCGACCAGCACCAAAACGTTCATCTTCAATACTCCAATTGCTCATACCGCTGTCACAAGTATTGTCACCATTGGCATCGACACAAGGTCCTTTGGCACCGTCAAGTGCCCATATTCCGTAAGCATCACTGGTGTCATCAGTCCTGTAGAGAGAGGCATCATCATCCGCTAATTTTTGAGCTCCACTCTCTATAACAGAGCAAGTAGACAAAGTTCCGCAATCTATCCTCATCGTCGACCACTCCGCAACATTCCCCACAGTATCTTGCAATCCAAACTGAGAAACACAAGCGGCTGTCTCAGTCGAACCTGTAATCATAGAGCGAATGCTTGAAGTATCGCTTCCAGGCAAAGTGTAATAATTGTTCGAATCGGGAACGTTGATATCCGAGTAGCCACCATCGAGCCCACTGGCCCTACTAGAGTTACATTTAGATGTTGAGTTGATAGAGAGCCCCGTCTCCAGGGTAGCGATTTCAGAGTCAGTCAATTTGTTCAAATCCCATTGGGAATAAGCCATTTGCTCTTTTCTATTGGGTAAACGCTTAGCCAAGTCAGTGCTAATACCATAAATCTCACTAGCACTTAAGCTCTGTAAATTGCGACAAAAATGGTGGGCATCCTCTTGAGTGACATGAACGAGGGGTGGGAGGTGCGCTCGATTGTAATCCGTATCAGATGTCTCATCATTTTGAGGATCATTGACCACAAGACTTCTATTATCAACTAAAGATAAATAAGACGAAATAGTTGCAGTTGAGGTGATAGGAACCCAAGCACCAGTATCTCTCAAATGGCATTTACCTGTTCCTCTCTCGTAATACACAGAGCCATTACTCGCAGTAACACCTTCAGCAGTGGGGTCGTTGATCCCAACGCACGATCCATCACCAGTCCCCATACAAGCCGGACTAACACTAAAAGCGCATCCTGCTTCATAACGATCGACTAAGAAATCACTTCCAATATCGTAGACAAAGCTTCCAGCATCATTAGTGGAATCCCCTGGCCCCCTATAAGTACAGGAGTAATCATCAGCGGGATCAGTACCCCTTTGTAAAAGGCCACAAATAGCTTTATTGGCCATCCAACGGTGAACAAAAGACATATTCTTAGGAGGAGCCAACATTCTGACTGTTTTAAAAATCTGATTAGTCCCCGTCAAAATACCACCAATCACTGGTTTAATTTCATAAAAATAAACAGTATTGGGAATTGGGGGTTCAAAGCTGTTTTTATAGTTGTCAACAAAAGTAATCTTGGTACTGCCACCCGCGCTGATCACTTGCCTATTAAGAGGGGCATCGTAATCAAACTCTTCATTGGGAAGCCTCCTAAAGACACGGTATTCACTAATTGTCCCTGACCCTGAAACAGAAAACTCATTCCAAGTTAAGCTTACTTCTCCAACAGCGTCGTAGGCTATCCAATCAGAACTACCGGAAGACCCTTTTGAGCGATAACAAACACCACCCTCTTCATCCCAATAACGGGCATCAACAATAGTAGGCGTCACTGTAGGAGCCCCTTTGCCTTGACAAGTTTCACCATAAAGAGAACAAGCTGGTTCAAAATCTGTTGGAGTAATAGCACAAGTCGTTTCAAAACTTTCCCAATTGGCTTCACTTAAATTCCCTAATGCAACAGCACCTTGAGCATCCTGTGTTTCATTAGCTTTCTGATTAAGTACCGCAATCAGGGAATTAGCCGAAGAGTCAGCTGTAATAGCGGCAATAATTTGATTCGTAGTAGAAGTATCATCCTCAATGGCCACCGTGATAATATAGGGGTTCGAACTTGTACCGGCACCTGTAGTAGAGACACTCTCCGATCCAGCCGAAACGGTATCAATGTAGCGAATGGAAACGAAACTCGTTGTCTTAGGAGAATAAAGCACATTTTGAACCATCATTCGCCTAATACGAAAACAAGCATAAGTGTTACTACCCGATTCGTGCAAATAGACGGCATTCACATTGTCAGGAGTAAAAGCCGAATTATTGACAGGACTCGCCGAACCCGTACACTTGTTCCCACCCTCACAAAGATCAAAAGAGTAAGGACAATGCATACGCGACTCTACAACATGACCAAAATTATTCACCTTCGGACCAGTAGCATTCAACGTCACCCAGCCACCATGAATGGCAGAGTTAGGATTTACCGTTAACTTAAATTCAACTTCAGTTTGCTCAACACCATCATCAAACGTTAGTTCAATAACAGAGTTACCCGTTTGACCAGCCACTGGTGTTACGTAGAGGGCCATGCTCGAATCTTGAGCATCACCAAGACCTTCAAAAGTTAAAGGAAGGGGAGAGACACCACTACAATTGTCGGATAAAGTATCGCAGGTGCTATCTCCAGAAAAGACTAATTTAATATTTTCAACCGGAACGAGAGCAGTATTAGAACTGTCAATATTCACCAATCTAATATTCTGGATATCTTCTGAAGTATCCCCTCCTCCTTCATCAATAACAATTTTATCAATGATAATAGTTTGAAGCTCATTAACAGTACGGTCTTTAATTAATGATTCAACCAACCCCCAAGAGCCAGAAGTATATTTCCAACAAGCCGAAGACATTTTATCGTAATAACTAGCCCCCTCACTAATTCCCACCAAACTAGTAGGAGCACCATTGCCAATGCAACCATTCAAACCACAGCTAGGCTGCTGACTATAACTCGAGTACTCGCAAACAACAGGGCGATCATCCACCGGTACAATTGAGATATGAAACGTTTTATTCGCTGAATAACGATTATCACTATCTCTCACTCGATAAACAAATTTATCCGCTGTTGGGGTTCCAGAACTAAGGGTGTAAACAGCTTCATCGCCAGCAGGTAAAACAGTATTGGAGACCACTTGAACTTCCAATAAATTCCCTATCTCAGAAGCTCCGTTTATCACCGCAGTGCTTACTGCATTAGCATTAGACACACCCACTTGGTAGAGGATTTTTACTGTATCTCCATCGAGCCAAACTTCCTCATTCCCGCCACCAACACCTTCGGCATCAATCAATTGCACCTTCAAAGAATTTGAAGAATCTCCAAATTCTTTAGCAATAAAACGCAAATAACCACTACCACTCAAAACAGAACCCTTGTCGATAGGACTATCACTCAAATTAGCCGAATCATTTAAATTTCCGTTGATCGGTGTATAAGTACATTCACGATCAGTGGTCGAAGCACCCCCCAACCCCATACAGGCCGTCAGTGTTCCATTAACGGGTTGAGAGACAATCTCATAGGCAGTCACACTATCGCTAGCATCAGCTAAAAAAGGACTCGCCACAGTAAAGCTAACGGTTGGAGGAACATGGGAAGGGGATTCATTAAATCGAAGACGTCCTGAGAAATTGGCATCCTCAGTAGTGTTGCCACCAGCAAAGTTGGCTACATGGGAAACCGTCGTATCCAATGTTCCAAAAGCGACAGGATTATCGTCAACAGCATTAATAGTCACAGTGTAATAACTTAACTCTCCCACAGCATCTGGTGAGGTATTGCTCGTAATCCGATAGGCAATGCGAGCATTGTTTCCGTGATAATGGGCCTTGCCTGTAATCCCAATCGAACACACACCCCCAACACAACTACAATTAGTTGAAGCGTAAACCCCCGTGCTATTAGCGCGATCAAAAGCACAACTGATGGCCATCTCCCCTCCATCAGTATCCTGAAAAAACAAATTGTTGATAATATCTGTCGTACCATCAGCTAAGCCGTCTTCGTCAAAGGCACTAAGATTTAAGCCCCATTGTCCAGTTAAATCACCCCCACGAAAAGGATCTGCTGTAGCACTCACATTAATCATTAATGTTCTATTATTAGAGCAGCCAGTACTAGGACAAGAAGCATTGTCACAAACTTTAAACGTAAAAGAATCACTTCCATTAAAGTCTCGCCCTACTCTATAGGTTAATAAGCCAGTGAGAGAATCCAGGGTTGAATCCCCTTGTTGAGTTCCCAACACTTCACAAAAATAAATATTTTGCTCCTCAATTTCTTCAAACGTAATTCCTGCTGAATTTCTCAAATCATGCGAACTATCGACCGTAGCATCTTCAGGCTCGAGAATATTAAAGGAATTAAGTGTCCCAAAAATCACTGGAGAGTCATTAACCTCTGAGATTTGCAACTGAACTGTTTTCCAAGCCGAAGTTCCATCTCCATCCATCAAACGGTATTCAAAATCCGAATAGCCTATATTCCCCATGGCCTGGCTCCCTGGAGTACTTGGCCATTCACGATAAACACTTAAAGAGTTATTTAAATTTATATTATTTAAACTTTTAGCAGGGAAATTATCGACTGGAGTCACGCTGGCTTGGCAATAACCACCAGAGCAAGAGCAAGAAATTGAAGTTATATTTTCATAGCTTGCGTTCCCAGTAACAGTTCCAGCGCCAACACTCGAAACATCAACCCAGGAGTCGGCAGAGGGATCGGCCTGAATAGCGTTAACAATATCGTTTTGACTGTGAGAAGATGAATTATATTCAATTGTTAAAATTCTCGTTATAGACAAAGCCTGAGCCCCGCCAGTAGCAGTAACATTAATAGGTGAAGCACCCGTCGGATTAAGGCGAACATAAGTATTGTGGGCATCGAGAACTGTCGCTTTAGAAAAAAAGCGAACATTAGAGATATCTAGATACTTGCGAACTCCTAAACCCATAAGAGAACGAACTTCACAAGTTGTCGCTAAATCCCCTTCCCTATCTGTGTAGGTTAGAGGAACTTGAACAACCCCCGAATCTTCACTAAAATTAGCATTTGACTTAGTTGGTGTTGGAGGAGATCTTTCAACGGTAGCACCCTGACAAGAGCGGGAAATCGTATCAAATTTTTGATCGGGAAGACAATTGGCTTTCTTTTTGCCCCCTTCTCCCACCACGCAAGCCGATAGAAGGGCAAAGACCACAAACAAGTGAATAATTTCTAAGAATGGTCTTATTTTTCTCATAATAACTCAGTAACTTATCGATATTTCCTGAGCAAAATTGAGAAAAAGAAAGATTCAAATCGATAGCTAGTGGCCAATGATATTAATTGCCCACGAGTTTAATTGACCTTTTTGATTAGCTAAACCAACCTGATCGAAAACGCTTCCCAAATCACCGGGTAAGCCATCAATAACTTTTAATGTCCACGTCCCCGTTCCCGTCTCTCCATAAAAAGCATTGGTTAACAGTTTTTTATCCACGTTAGGGTAGCTCCAAACAGGGCTTCCCCCTGATTCCTGGGGAAACAACCAAGATCCATTAATATTCCATAGAATGCTCTTTGTACCCGAGGGAGAGGTCAACTCAATACCAAGATCACCAGGACGTCCATGAGTGATCACAACTTTAACCTCAACGGCCTCAACAGTGATATTACTCGAAACGCTAAGAGCCGAGCTCACTCCCCCTGCCGAGTTATCGGGAATTGTAAGTCGGTCACTTGTGTTATCACTTTGGTTGTACCAATAGCTACTATTTTGAAAATCTTCGTTAACTTGAATTAAGGCTCCCATTGAATTGGCATTATAATTTTTAGCCATTGCAACGGCAGCGTCCACATCAACGAGCCCAAAGCCATAATAATTATTAAAGCTATAACCAGCAGTATTGGTAACCCAACCTTGTTCCCATGTATGACCTGATAAATTAGCATCCGAAACATAATGACTTCTCGAAGTCACTCCCGTCTCAAGTTTGCGTGATGTTGCCGCCAAGATCTTTTTCACATCTCGAGAGGTGAGATTAAAGTTAGCCTCTAAAATAAGAGCCAATGCCCCTGTCACGGAG
The DNA here is from genome assembly GCA_965206965.1 of Bacteriovoracaceae bacterium. GTDB lineage: Bacteria > Bdellovibrionota > Bacteriovoracia > Bacteriovoracales > Bacteriovoracaceae > CBDBLK01. Next base: position 2,743,611 of record OZ242254.1, read on the forward strand.
GGAGTCGCAGCCGATGTGCCATTCATGAGGCTAGTGTAGTGGCAAGACTCATTTAAAGAGTGAACCCCTCTATTAAAATCATTTTGATTTGTGCTTAAACTATAACCAGCATTGCACCCCATTCTATCTGTCGTCACAATAGCCGGTTTGTCGTAACCGTATTCCCCACCCACACCAGCAACCCAAAGACTACTGCCAATACTTGAATAGCTCGACTTTTTTCCGGCGGCATTCACAGCACCTACAACAATAGTATAATAATTGTTATTTTCAGGGTCATTGTTAGCACTATGAGGAAGGCAAAGCCCTCCCAAATTGTAGACATTTACTGAAAAATTGTTACTAATATCACATTCATAAAAGGAATTGCCGGCTGCTTTAACATAGTTGTTTCCCAACCCACTTCTTCCCTGCAAAAAACCTTGTTTAATAAGGGCTTCATAAGCGGAGTCAATTTGAGAATTGCCCGGAAAAGGAGCTTGCCCATAACTATAATTAAAGAGATCATAATCACCTTGGAGGTTGTCTAAGATAAAAACATTTTGCATAGCTGAGTTCACTAAAGCTGATAAAACATTTGTGCTGGCCAGAAGAACCTCAGGCGCTACACCTCGACTACCTTGACCATTCCAGCCGACAGCACCAATAATTCCGGCGACTGCCGTTCCATGATTGTCAGTCGAATCTAAAGGACCAGGAGCTCCAATATAATTGGGTCCAGTTAATTGGTAATTCTTTGATTTATTGACATAGAGATTATTATTTAAATCGGGGTGGGCAAACTCAACTCCATCATCACTGACTAAAACAGTCACACCATTGCCCGTATAATTGTCTTTAATCGTATTGGTTAAATTGAGATCAATCCCGCTACTCCCCCCTGACTCTGAAAAACTCGATTGGCCAGAGTTGTCCAGATGCCAAGTGTATTGGGTCAAGGGATCCCCATAAACATAAATAGAAAATGGCCCTATTTTGGTAAATTCACTCTGATTGGCAGCAGTCTGATAGGTCGCTGTCAATTCAATATCGTGAAAAGTTCCACTGCCCTTCGGGCTTCCCGTAATAACGCCTGAACTAGGATTAAAACTGGCCCACGCTGGCAGGCTTTTAACAACTAGTGAAGCACGAGAGTCCACAACTGGAGCAAAGGAGTAATCGAAACCTTCAACGGCCGTTGTGGTAGGGGAACCACTTAAATATTTCCCTGGGACATGAGTCGATACTGCAATAGCAGCTCCACTGTTATCTGAAGCATTCTGAGGTACGCAAGTCTCTAGAGTCATCAATGCGACCAAAAGCCACAAATAAAAGCCTCTTGCCCCCAAGCTATTGGTCTCTCTCCTCTCTTGGAACTTTTTTACTCCTAACCTAGACTGCACTCCTGCCCCCTAAGGCTTTGTAGTTGATCACTACATTCAATTATATCATCGACCAAATTAATCAATTATCGACAAATGAGGAAAAATCTTAAATAAAGAACGGAAACTCAATGAGTTAGAAAGGACGGACCCGAGAAAAAAGAATATCTGTTTTGGCTTCTTTCACGCCGGGCAAGGCCCTAATATCTTTTTCAACCTCTGGAGCCTTCTCAATCAATCGAGAGCGAACGACAACAACAAGAGAGCTCCCATAAGTTTGTACGACCGAGTAGACTGTCTGCTCTAAAAAGCGTTTACGCGCCTCTAAATCCTTAAAAGTAATAAAAATATACCCTGTCATCAATCCTAAACGACCAGTTTTTGGATCCTGAACAATTCGATGTTCACCTACATTTTTAGGTGGTTTAGCCCTTGCCTTATAGTCGACAAATTGCCCTACGACTCTAGGAAAGACCATACCAAACTGATCCACACCCTGGGTTGTCGAAAGAGAAAGATCAAGTCTCAATCCAAATTTTTGAGTCCCCACTTGAACAAGGGGACTCTCTATTAAACCCATTCTAAGGTTTTCTTTTCGTCTCTGATTTTTCTGGTTTTCCTCAGCTCGATTTCGATAAAAATTTATTTTTTTAGGATTGCCCTTAAAAGGCTTTTCTGGCGCCTGTAGAGAAGATTTTGAATTTATACTGGCAGGAGATCGAAAAGCCTGAGGGGTCTTAACCACAATTTGCCGCTCTTCTTCTCTCTTTCTCTGCTGAATGGCCTGAACTGCTATCTCAACTTTGCGATAAAAAACCCAAAAACCTAACCCTAAAGCCAGAAGGACTCCTAAAACAAAAAACTTTTTCCAAGAGAAGCGCATTTTACCTCAGTGGTTTCCTCGACTCTCTTTAATATAATAAGAAGAGTGAACAATTTTATTGACAAGTTTTCTCTTCGGTACAAAATGGCATCCATTTTAATGGTTTGCTCAATTTTTTTTGTTATTCCTGACAAAATAAAGGCCAATGAAGAGGTCGTCCTGATCCAGGCCATTTCAACCAGTGGGCGAACTTTTGTCATCCGCCGTGGTTTTGCTGATGGTATCGCCAGAAAGCAAGAATCCCTTTTCACCACAAAAAACGCTAGTTTTGTCGCCATCGCCAAAATCGTCAATAGACATTTCTCAGTTTGGGAGATCAAAGAAAATAAGGGCTCTGTTCCCTTTAAAAAAGGAGAACTTGTCATTTACTCAAACTCAGTCCAAAATATTTGGACCCAAATATCAAAGCATCGATTAAAAACTTACTTAAAAACTAAAAAAGAACTCGTTTTTAAACCTAAAAATAGATGGATACTACGCGGTCATTATAGTTACGCCCTTAGTGAGTCTATCTCTGAGACAGATAATGATCGCTATTTAGGAAGGGTTGGATTCCAAGTGTCTGCTTTTTTTGCTAGGCGATTTTCTCCTAGCTGGGAATATGCCGTGGGAATTCGAATAGATCGAGAGAACTCTACACTAGAAAATCCAGCTCTCGATGTGCCTTCCCAAAGGATTATGGCTGCAGCAGAGTTCACTTATCACTTCGGCTTTCATCGCTCAAAAAGCAATTTTTATATAGGCGGAGGTTTAGCTTATGGCCAATCTAGCACAACTGTCGATGAAGCGACTTCAACGGGAAGGGCCTTAGTTCTCCCGATTGCCAAGATCGGGTACATTAACAAAATATCCCCTAGTTATTCACTTATGCTTGAGGGAACCTTTGAGTCTATTGCAGCGACTGAAGCCTTTATAGACTCAGAATCCCAATCTACCCACATATTGAACAGTAAATTTGGAATTGGCATTCGATTCTAAAAAAGCCAAATAAAATGCCGATAAGCCCCTGACCACAGGGGATATTTTAGTGTTCGCAGGAAAACGTGCTTTATTCATTATAGCTTTCATCTTAGGGCAAACTATCCTCTTTTTTGCTGCCAATTTATTCTATTTTTACCAAGAGCACAGTCCACACTATAAATACTGGGAAGCTATCACAGCTTTTATGCTCTTCTTATGTCCCACCAGTCTTGCTCTTTATTATTTTAAAAAAGCCTTCCCTAAATTCCTGTTAAAAAATTTTTGGATCAAAGTTTTATCTGCAAATACCATAGCATTCATTATGTTGCTTGGGCACATCATAGCCTTTCACACTATTCATATCTCCGTAGGAAAAAAACGCTTTGAAAAAAGATTTTTCCAATGTATGCCCTATGCTCCTTGGCCAGCACAAACACATATAGGACAGTTTTTAGCTCAAAAAATTTTTCAAATAGCACCCATCTCATGGCAGTACTCTTGGTATACTTTTGAAGACATTTGTCGAATGGAAAATTTAAGATCTAGTTTTATCCCCTTTAAAAAACACACACCTCATTACTGTATAGAAAAAGAAAAACATAGCTGCTTAGTTAACACTCTAGAAAATCTCACAGCACATACACCTTTAGGTACTGCAGGCGTTGTTCTCGCACAAGATTTACTCAAAGAAGTACGCGATCTCGAAAGAAAGACAGAAGAAAACCATATTGAGATTGAGCTGGCTGTTCTTGATAAATCAATTCAACACCAAGAGAGAGCCCGACAACAGCTCCAAGTCCTCTACCGTCATCTAACTAGGATACTAAATAGTTCAGAGTGGATATCAAAAGCAGGAATGCTAGCCACCATAGAGTTTCAAACTAACCATTTTCCCTCAAGGGCCGTCGCCAGTATTTCTGAACAAGGGAAAAAGTACTTGACCCACAATCTTATTGGCCAATCGAGCTCCAACCTAGGAGGACTTTTCAATCTCATTACTGGCCCTCCTAATCAAAAATGGCAAGAGTACGCCAAGGTGACTGCCAATACGTGGAATAGCGCTCGTTTAAAGCTCGTAGACCACTATATACGCAATGAGATATTTAAAAGCTCTCAAAGTACAATTGGTATTGAAGGGGTGGCTACCCTAAGAGCCATGCAATATATCCTTGTTCACTCTAGTCTTTCGGACAATGAAAAAACCTCTTACACCAAAGATATTCAAAAACTCACCCAACGTTACGGGTTTTAGAAAAAACCAAAGGCATTAAATCTAGAATTAAAAGGTAAACCCAAGCCAAATACTAACAGGCGACCAAGTTTCAAAGCCACCTATCCTAACCAACTCAGACTGCAAAGAAAAATTAAGATGCGACCAATACCATTCATAGCCCAAGGCAAAAGTATGCCCCCACTCGCCTTCACCTGCAGTAACAATATTTTTCCCTTCTTTTGTCTCTAAAGAACTAATCGTGCTTCCCTTCTTGAGCTCGCTATAAGTTAACGAAAGCCTTAAAACAAAGCCGTCCTTAAATCGATTACCCCAAATAAATCGATTGTATTGAAGAGAGTATTGATGAAATCCAGAAACTAAATCAAAGTCATCACTCCCGACAAGCCTTCCATAAAATCTTCCATAGCCTAGCCCCAACGTATTTGGACCAATTAAGCTTCTTTCTAAAAAGAAACTCGTACTGAGTTCAGACTGACCACCCCTAATGTTCCAGTCAGGGGCTTCTTCGTCAGCCAAAAGAAATCCAGAGTAAAAAACTATAGAAAAAATCAATGAAAATCTAAACCAACTCAATTTTCCCTTTTTCATTTATTCCTCCACGGACATCTTAAGCTTCAGAAGGTAAGAGTGCCCTCCTACCACAAGGTTAGGGATAACCCCATCCTCACTTTCAATTCCCGGTAAGATAATAGCTCGATCAAAATGAAACATGGCCTGTCCAAAAATAGTGGTCGTATCAACCTCGCCCTTAACATTTTTTAAACCTACAAAAACAGGTCCACCAGCAATTTCATCTTCCTCTAAATAATCATCGATATTATCCCTAACCGCAGGGTGTATTTTATCGAGACGATCCGCTTGTGTTTGGAAAATGCCCAGCAGGCGAACTGGTTCTTTTACAAATTTTCGAATACTCCTCCGATCTCGACCAGTACTTGCCTCTTTAAAATAAAGCTCACAAGTATCTTCAATAATAATTTTTCTAACAAATCCTTGCTTAAAATCCTCTTGCTCGATGGGGACAACAATTCCCTTTCGACGATTTTTAGCGTAAAAACGAACAAAATATTGGCCTCTTTTTTTCCCAAATTTTATTCTTTCTATTTGTTTTAAAATGAGAACCAATTTTGGATCAAGTTCTTTTCTCTGGAATTTATTAAGAGCATTCATCAACATCATAAGTTCTCGATGAGAAAGCTCATACTCTCCTATTTTTGCCATCGCCCGAAGAATCAACAACACGAGAGTGGGATTATGACTTATACGAGACTTATCATTTAACTCCTCAACAATTCCAAAAGTACTCTCTGCGACTTTCTCCCACACATCCTGATTGATATCGATCTCAGGAGAGACCGTGGTCGAGGCCTTGCCTATCTCCTCTTCTTCATTTGAGGAAAAAAGGAAATCGACCCTCTCCATCAAAAAGCGTCTTCCCCTTCCTAAATCTGCTTGTACCCAATTGGGAGATAAAGCTCCCTCGAAGAGAAAGGCAATAAAAATTAATGGCCAAATAGCTTTTTTAAGCACAATTTCTCCATAGACAACTCGCCTAGTCCTTTGCCGGCCATCAAAATAATGGTCAACAAAGCCACAATAAATCAAGCTAAGCTATGTGATATCAGATACTTAGCATTGATCATAAAACTGTCTTCTGAAATAAAAAGCAAAGTCTATGCCAAAGGTTTTTATCGAATACGATCAAGGGCCCCAGAAATCAGCGAGTTTTCGCTCCTACAACTCCCTCGCTTTGAAAAAGCTTTTTTTCAATGGCTTCGATGACACTCATATTCATCTGGCGAAGCCGAGCAAAAACAAAAGCATGTTCCGGGCCACCAAAGAACTCAATAACTCCCTCTACAACCCCACTAGGAAGCGCGACAGAGTAGTACTTAGAGGTATCTAGTGGACGACTATTTTTTCCCACAAGTAAGCGAAGCACTTCCTCTCCCGAAGGGAGTCTCTGTCGTTCAAACTTCAGCCCCACCATTGTCAAAGGTAAGCCGAGTTTCTCCGCCGTTCTAGCAAAAGCATCAATCCAAAATCCATTAATCACAGTGTGATAAATCGACCAGCCTTTTTTATCTTTAAAGTTGAGAAAGCGCGGATGGCCATCGAATAAATGATAACGAGTGATCGGCCCTTCCATCGGATAATTCTTTCCAACCATGAGAGGGGAGTGAAAAGCAATCTGGGCACCAGTAGCTTCTTGTATGGCCTCAGTGACAAAAGAGCTCCATTGGGCACGGGCCTCCTCTGAGTGAGCCGGGAGAAAAGAGTGGCCAAGCACCTCAGACAGCCAAGCTTCTCCATAAACTTGGTTTAAATCCTCTTTGGCCTGTCTGACTAATCCCTCAACATAAGGATCTGAATTTAAAGCCTCGATAGGAATAAGTTCGTATTCTAAAACTTTTAGTGGCTGTCCCTTGCGAATATCGAGCAAAAGCCGCCCCATAACTTCGCCAGTGTGCCCCGCTTGAACGATGGGCACGGACTCTCCCAACTTATTATCTATGTAGACAGGGGTTTGAAGAAAGTCGTGGCTATGCCCACCGATGACCAAGTCAATCCCTCGCGAGGTCTCAACTAATTCTTTATCGGTCTTAAGCCCCAGGTGAGTAAGGGCAATAACAGCATCGTATCTTCGAATAAAACCTTTCAATCTTCTACCCCACTTTCTTCCCAGTCGTAGAGGATCCTTAATCTCTCCGCTTTTTCCAATTCTCCATTTATATTGAGGCTCATCGGTAGTAAGCCCTAAAAAGGCAATCTTAAGCCCATCCAACTCAATCTTGTGGTAAGGCTTAATATGGGAGCGAATATTTCGGTAATAACTACTAATTGAAAAATTAGCCCCAAGAAAAGCAAAGTTAGGGGGGACTTCACCCAAAAGGTCATCGAGCCCTCGAACTCCCATCAAATAGTCATGATTGCCAACAACAACAGCGTCATAGCCTATTTCATTGTGAAGCTGGAGAGATTTCCGCCCACGATCGGCCATATAGAGAAAATTGCCCTCGAGGAAATCACCAGCATCCACTACGAATGTCTTAATTCCCTTTTCTGCTGCCTCTTCTTTATATTTCTTTATAGCTTCTTTAAGCCGTGCGTATCCTCCCCTATCAGGCTTCTGAAGGGCGTGATCAAAAAAAGAATGGATGTCATTTGTGTGGAGAATCTGAATAATAGCAGCATTTAGCGTAATGACCGGGAAAAGCATTAAACAAGCTGCATAAAAACACCATCTCATCAAAATCACCCTTTTCTTACTGATAAGTCGATAATCTAAAAATTTTCTATTTAAAGGATGCTCTAGCATTTAAAAAAAATACTTGTAAAGGACAAATCAATTTCTTAAAAAAAATACACTCATTATGATGGTTTTCAATGAAAATAAACCATAACAAAAATAGCAGGCGACTATTCATCTTGATATTTGTTAGGTTGCTCCCAACTAAAATTTTGGCGTTTGGCCTTTTCCAATTGCTCAACACCCAGATATTTGGCCACAACCATTTTTTCTAAAATTTGATCAATGGTATTTGCTGCATAATCGGTGATTTCTTTTTTGCGAAAAGATTCAGCATAGCGTTTAGGGTTCGGTAAAAGCATAGAGAGAAAAGCTGCTTCCCGAGGAGTCAAACTCTTAGGTTCCTTTTCAAAATAGAAATAAGCGGCTTTCTTTATCCCAAAAAGACCTTGACCAAATTCTATTACATTTAAATATATTTCTAATATTTTCTCTTTGGGGACGTTTCTCTCGAGATAAATAGAATAAACAAGTTCTTTTAGCTTTCTTGACAACGATCTTTCAGGTGAAAGGAAAATATTTTTAACAACTTGCTGAGAAATTGTCGATGCCCCCCTTTTTCTTCCTCCCTTCATCGCTTCAGTAAAAGCCTCTCTAATTTGTTTCAAGTCGTAACCTGAATGTTGGTAAAAAGACCAATCCTCACTCACCACAAAAGCATGAGCAGCCGTATAATCGATATCCCTCAAACTCACCCAGTAAAAGGGCTTCTCTTTAAGGATCCAGTAGTCAGCTTTATCTCCCTTTAAATCAATTTCAACAAAAGAACCTTTTAAAGAAGCTATTTCTTGTCGTGGAAAAAAAAGAAAAAACCAAAGAATCGCAATGAGAATAACAGCATCAATCAATAAACCAATGATAAAAAGCTTTTTCCCAAAACCTGAAACCTTTATCTTTTGCCCTTCTGTATCTGGTTTTAAATTAACCCTTAACATCATAGGCATTTCTTTCGATTTTTAAGAAAAACTATCAATTCCCGATGATTGTTAAAAATGTTTTTTTCTCCTAATAAATCATATTGACCCTTAAGGAAAAAAGTCTCGATAGCGAGTCCCTCCAAACGATCTGATTTTTTATCCCCTACCATAAGAGAAATTGATAAATCTAAATCCCACTCTTCCCTTGCCCATAGAGCAAGCCCTGGTTTTGGTTTTCTCAACAAGCTTTTTCGCCGAAATTTTTCCACTGCTCCTTGTTCATGAAAAGGACAGTAATACCAAGCAGATATTGGCAACCCTCTACTTTGAAACTCTCGATTCATATGCTGATGTAAGTCTCTAATATCCTCTTCTGTATAGTAACCCTTTCCAACACCTGACTGATTAGTCAGTACAATTATGCGATACTGATTCTCAATAGCCCAAGAAACCAACTCAAAAATGCCTTCTTGCCACTCTAGGTTTTCCTTTTGGTAAACGTAACCACGATCAGTATTAATCACTCCATCACGATCCAAAAACAAGGCCTTATATTTACCTTTTGGATAAAGAGGAAGCTCTTGAAAAAGCTCTTCATTGGAACGAAAAATCAATTTCACTCCAGTATCACAATAGACATCTCTCTTTCTATCGTACTTTACAGCCAAGCTAGTCCCTTTAAAATGTAATGCCCGATAAAACCAATCCTCTAGCATAGTCAAGAAATCAGGTGAATCGATAGAAGCGCCATCTTCTTCAACCTCTAGAAAAAACCCCTCAATTTCTTGTTGCCCTTGAGAATCACATAAATGATTCCAATATTGTTTTACTTTTTGGCACCATTCTTTTCTATCCATGAACGGCCTTTTTAACAGAGCAATTAACCTTCAATCCAGTTACTGTAAATTTATTCATAGGTTTAACTCTAATTTGAAGAATTCTTTGATGTAATCGAATTTCAAAACTAGCCATATCATGAGGTGGTGTCCCTATATCTAGAGATTGAAAGATCTCCTCCATGTCGCCACCCTTTAGGAGCTCGACATCTTCCAGTCGATAATTGTCTGTCCCTTGATGAAAACAAGTCAGTTGGATCAAATCTTTTTCACCAAAACCAATAATAGGAGCCAAGGCCTGCTGAAGTAGAGAAGGTTTCTCTAAAAAAATAGTAAATGCACGATACAACTCTTTAATCACTCTTTGATAATGCCGAAGGACAACGGCTTGATATTCCTTCGGCAACTGTCCAGGCAACTCGGAATGGCCAGCATTTATCCACTGGGAATCAAAACGTCCATGAAAGTCTAATTCCGCTAAATCGTAGAGCTCTCCTCCCATCTGATGAAAACTTGAATAAACTCTCTGGTTAAGTCGAGCTTGTAAAATTTCTGTTACCTCCCCATAGAAAGAAGAAAAGTACTTTGTTAAAAAGCTAAAAATACCAGCCGATTTAGTATTGACAAAAGCACCTTGTTTGCAAAGTTTTAAACTTACGGGAATCAGTTGATCTCCACTAAGCAAAATAACATCACCCTCTTTAAAAGTGGAATTGTGAGAAGCTCCTGCTAACTTCCCTAAAACGACAACTCTATCTATTTTAGTTCCAATATATTGACTTAATTTTAAGGCACACTCTTTAGCCAAATGAGGCAATTGGCTTGTCAAATGAGGCTGGTTTTTACGCAACCAAGTCTCATAACGATTCAGCTGTTCCTTATAGGAACCTCCAAATTCTCGAAAGAATTGATCGCGACACTTTCCCATTCTGGCCATTTCTAAACCCACTAGAAATTCAAACAAATTACCCTTTAATTCATTAATTAGGGCCTCAGATTGGGCAGTCGTCTTGAGTTGATTCCAATTTTGCATGATTCAAGAAGCTTTGCATAAAAGAATTGTTGGCAAAGCATAGCCTGTGAATTATGCTTGTTCAAATTTCTCTATGAAATTAATGGGAAACGGGAAAAATGCATCATTTTCCATCGGTTTTAGAGTCTATTAAAGACCTCAAGATTGAGCAAATTAATGGACTTCTAGCACTAGCACGAAAATTCAAAAGTTATTCTAACGACTGGCAAGGCCTCCCCGTTCCCTTTATCAAAACACCAATTATCGCCACTAGTTTTCTCGAGAATAGTACGCGAACCAAACATAGTTTTGCTATCGCGATAAAAAAAATAGGGGCTCAATACGTTGACTTCCAAGCCGACCAATCCAGTTTAAAAAAAGGGGAAACCCTAGAAGAAACACTCCTCACACTCAATGCCCAAGGAGTCGATCTTTGTATTATTCGAACGAGTCTTAGCCAAGAGCTCAAACCCTTCAAAGATCACCCTCCAATTAAAATTATCAATGGAGGAGACGGGACACACCAGCACCCCACACAAGCCTTGCTCGATTTTTTCACGATGCTTGAAATAGGCTTAGAATTAGAGGGAAAAACAGTCACTATTATAGGAGACAATATCCACTCCCGAGTTGGCCACAGCCTCGTCGACTTGCTCACTCAATATGGAGTCAATGTCTTACTCTGCGGACCTCGAGATTTCTTACCAGAAAAATCCCCTCACCCCCAAGTAAAAATGACGACAAGCAGAGATGAAGCCATAGAGCAAACAGACCTTTTGTATCTTCTGCGCATTCAAAAAGAAAGGCACATAGGTAAGATGAATTACCCTATAGAAAACTACCCCAACGACTATGGAATCAATAGCAAATACCTCAAAAAACAGCGTAAAAAAATACCTGTCTTTCACCCTGGGCCAGCTAATATTGGAGTAGAAATTTCTAAAGATCTATTAAGAAGCCCTTACTATTTTGGGTATGAACAAGTTCAAAATTCAATTTATATGAGAATGGCCATTATTCAAGCCGTCCTTCAAAATAACGACCACAATGTAGGAATCAAATTTGATGGTAGACAGATTGGTGACTTGCCCTAACCAAACAACTCTTTTTCTCTTTTCCTTCAGGGAAGGAGCATCTCTTTTTTATCTCAACCTCATCTATTCCTATTCTGCAAAGATAAAGTTCAAGGGGGACTTCTTGTGAACCAATCAAATCCTTGCCGCTCTCAACAGTTCCGTCGACAAATAAAAAAAACAAAAGCCTATATCCATTTTGAAGATGGCAAAGTATTTGAGGGTTGGATTAACCTCGACAAAAATGACCTCAGACTCAAAGAAGGAATTTGGGGGGAAGCAGCCTTCACAACGGGGATGAGTGGCTACCAAGAGACTATGACCGACCCCAGCTTTCTAGGACAGCACATTATTTTTTCGACAAGTCATGTAGGCAATTATGAAGCTGATGCCAGAACCGAGCAAAGCTCTCACTGTCATGCCACTTGCCTCATAGCTCGCCACTTTAGCCCCAATCAGTTCTTAGAGACAATTGATACCCCTCTCTTTTGGGGGCTCGACACCCGCTCACTAGTCAAATATTTAACAAGAAATGAAGCCTCCCACAAATCAGTCATATTGGCCCAAGCCAATAACCCAGGGAAGGAGGCTTTTCGCATTGCTAAGCTTCACTGCGATGACCTCTCTAGAGTCAGTCAACCTCAACCCGAAGTTATTAAAGAAGGAGAAAAACCTATAGTCTTAATAAACTATGGTTGCAAAAAGGCCATTGTCGAAAACTTAAAATCTTTAGGGCACCCTCTTGTCACGCTCCCTTACAATACCACTGCAGATGAAATCAAAGCTTACTCCCCACGCCTTATTTTCCTCTCCAATGGCCCAGGGGATCCTAGAAATATGACTTTTCAAATAGAGCAAGTCAAAAAAATGTTAACACTCAACACTCCCTTAAGAGCCATCTGCTTGGGGCACCAACTGCTCACCTTGGCCCTAGGGGGTAAAATTATTAGACTCCCCTTTGGACAGCGAGGGGCTAATCATCCCTGTCTTGAACATGAGAGTGGCCATATCCTTATCACCTCTCAAAACCACGGTTACGCCGCTGAGGAAAGCAGCCTCATATCCCTCCATAAAGACAACTCTCTAAAACGAGAGATCTTTATCTCCTATAGAAGCCTCTTTGATCAATCGGTAGAGGGAATAGCCACAACAGATCATTTTATGAGAGCGGTTCAATTCCATCCAGAAGCCAACCCAGGTCCTTCTGATGCAGCCATTTTTTTCGAAGAAATACGTCACTACCTCAACAACTCCCCTAAAACCATAATCGAACCAAGTCAATTAACCCCTTTGGTTGACCTCAATAAGAAGGTCAAAAAAGATATTCCCTATAAAAGAATACTTCTTATTGGCTCTGGCCCTATTAAAATTGGACAAGCCTCAGAGTTTGACTATTCGGGTACTCAAGCTTGCAAATCCCTTAAAGAGATTGGTCTCGATGTCGTGCTTCTCAATTCTAACCCTGCCACAATCATGACTGATCCCGATATGGCCTATCGAACTTATATAGAGCCTATTACTAAGGAAAATATTAAAAATATCATCCTAAAAGAAAAAGTTGATGCCGTCTTGTCAACCATGGGTGGGCAAACAGCTCTCAATATATGCGTCGACTTAGAGGAAGAAAGTTGGCTTAGTGATCACAACGTCGCTCTGCTGGGAGCCAAGGTTGACACCATTCAAAAAACTGAAGACCGCAACCTTTTTGCTCGCGAACTCGAGTCTTTAGGCTACACCACCGGCAAAAGGTTCGAAGCAAAAAACCGAGAGGAAGCCAAACAACTAGCGACCACAAAAGTTGGTTTTCCCCTCATCATCAGACGAGACTTTGCCCTAGGAGGCAAAGGAGCAGTCCTCGTCTATGACAAAAATGACCTTGAAAAAGTCTTTGCAAGTGATATTGCTTTTCCCGTCACAATGGAAAAGTCACTCCTGGGTTGGAAAGAAATAGAGCTTGAAGTCATGGTCGATGCCGAACAAAACGGTGTTATTATTTGTTCTATTGAGAATGTCGATCCTTGTGGAGTTCACACCGGTGACTCCATTACTGTCGCACCTGCACAAACAATTAGTGACCGCTGTTACCAAAACATGCGCACTATCGCTTTAGAAGTGGCTAAACATATGGGTGTGGTGGCCGGAGGAGCCAATGTTCAATTTGCCGTCAACCCCCAAGATGAAGATGATATCGTCGTTATCGAAATGAACCCGAGGGTTTCTCGCTCCTCCGCTTTAGCTTCCAAAGCCACAGGGTATCCTATTGCTAAAATATCTGCCCTTTTGGCCGTCGGCTATAGTCTGAGAGAAATCCTGAACGATATCACCAAAGCTTCCCCAGTAGCTTTTGAACCGACACTCGATTATGTGGCCCTCAAAATACCCATTTTCCCTTTCAACAAATTTCCCACTTCTTCTCAAATCTTGGGACCAAGCATGCGCTCGGTTGGCGAAGTGTTGGCCCTCGGTGGAAGTTTTAACGAAGCTTTTTACAAGGCCCTTCGAAGCCTTGAAATTGGCCTTGAAATTCCCAAGTTATCTCAATTAAAAACTTCTCCCATCAATATCGATATCGACTACCTAAAAGAACGCTTAAAAAACCCTCGTGAATTAAGCCTCCTTACTGCCCTCGAAGCTCTTCGGCAAAACCTAAATGGAGAAGAGATTCACCAGCTCTCTTCCATCACTCCTTGGTTTATTGATCAAATCCAAGAAGTTAGCGACTTAGAAAAGAAAATAAAAGAAGAGCCTGATTATCTTTTTAACCGAGAGAACTTCAAAGAAGCTAAGGCCCTCGGACTCTCCGATAAATACTTAGCTTACCTCACCAATCGAGGTCAAAAAGAAATTTTTCAATTTAGAGCTGATCATCAACTCTTTCCCGTTTATAAAGCCGTCGATACTTGCTCTGGTGAATTTAAGGCCTTAACTCCCTACTTCTATGGAGTCTATTCGACTGAAAATGAAGCCCTTTCCCTATCTCAACAAAAAAGGTCCGTGGCCATTCTAGGATCAGGGCCCAATCGGATTGGCCAGGGTATCGAGTTTGATTATTCTTGCGTCAAAGCATGCCAACATCTTAAAAGCAAAGACATTCAAGCTATTATGATCAACTCCAACCCTGAAACAGTTTCTACAGATTACGATAGCTCCGACCGCCTTTATATTTCAGCTCTTTTCTCTGAAGATCTTTTCGACATCCTCATCAACGAGAATCCGGAGGGGGTCATCACTAGTTTTTCAGGGCAAACAGGTATCGGAATAAGAAAACATATTGAGCACAGCTTCCGAAGCGAATTTTATCAATTTAACTTCTTCGGCCCTAGTCTCCGAACCCTTGACTTAACAGAGGATAGAAAATTATTTGGTGAAATCACTAAAAGCGTCGACCTTGCCCAAACAAGGGCCCTAGAGATTCAAGGTCATAAAAACCTTATTAATGCCATAGTCGAAATAGGTATGCCCGTTATTATTCGCCCGAGTTATGTCATCGGTGGAGAAAGCATGTATATTTTTTATAATCACAGTGACATCAACGAGTTACCCGAAGCCCTTAAGCAACAACTCAAAGCTTCTACCACGACTTTTCAAGTTGAAAACTACCTTGAAGACGCTCTTGAGTACGATGTCGACTTAATTCGAGACAAGTTTGGCAATACCGTTTTTACCGTCTGTGAACATATCGAGCACGCGGGAGTTCACTCAGGAGATAGTGGAATGATATCTCCTCCTGTCACCCTAACGAGTCCTGTCTACCAAAAAATGAAAAAAATCTCTATTGAGCTTTCAGAGCTGCTAGAAATTATTGGACCCATCAATTTTCAGTACGCTGTTAAAGAAGGACAAATTTACTGTATTGAAGCCAATCCACGTGGCTCACGAACACTGCCCTTTCTCTCTAAAGCCTATAATATCTCTCTTCCCCAACTAGCAACAGATGCTATGTTGGAAGAAGAAATTCCCAATTGGCACCGAGAAGTCGGTACTCATTTTGCGGTTAAACAATCTACTTTTCCCTTTGATCGTTTTTTACAAGACAATATTATACTGGGTCCAAAAATGAGATCAACGGGGGAAACGATGGGCCTCGACATCGACAAAGAAAAAGCTATGATGAAAAGTTATCTCGGTAACTACCCCTATTTAGATAAGACAGGGAAAATCCTCATTTCTCTCGCTGATAAAAATAAAGAAATACTACTCCCTTATCTCAAGACTTTAAATAAACTTGGCTACAAGTTTATCGCGACAGAAGGAACCTCCCGTTATATTGAAAAGCAAGGAATTCCCTGCCATAAAGTAGGCAAAATAGAGGGCAAGAATAATCAATCTATTATTGATGTCCTCAAAGACAGGGATATTCGCATGGTTTTTAATACCCCTCAAAATACCGGTTCTTCTAAATCAGATGGAGAATTCATTCGCAATAGGGCCATACAGCTAGGAATACCTTGCTTTACAAGAGAAGAGAACATCCGATCTGTTATGGAAGCCATTATTGGAACAAGAGATCTTCAACACGGACTCACTCCATGCTCACTCCAAGAAGCTCACCAAATACAGGGAGGATTATTTTGAGCAGCTCTGCTTTAAGTAAAGTTATCGTGGCCTTAGATAATATGCCCAAAGCTAATGTTTTCCACTTTTTAGATAAAGCGGGAGCAGAATTAGAATTGGTTAAAATAGGTCTAGAGCTCTTTTGCTCAGAAGGTCCTCAATTTGTTAAAGAAGTGGTTAATAGGCATCAAAAAAAAATCTTTTTAGATCTCAAGCTTCATGACATTCCCAATACTGTTGCTCAAGCTATCAATGCACTAAAAGGATTGCCTATCGAATTTTTAACACTCCACCTTAGTGGGGGAAAAGGGATGCTAGAGGAAGCCATACTCATGGCCAAAGAAGCCCTTCCCCAAACAAAGCTTTTAGGTGTCAGTTATCTAACGAGTCTCGATAAACAAGACTTTCACAATATTCAAGGCATCAAAGAAGAAGAAATACCAAAAGCCTTTGAGCGCCTCTTTGACCTGGCCCTAGAAACGAAGGTTCACGGAGTCGTCTGTTCCGCCCACGAACTAAAGCTTGTTCAAAACAGCGAGCAAAAAAAATCCCTCAAACTTATCAAAATCTGTCCTGGTATCCGCTTCCAAGACGAAATAGACACTTGCGAAACAGGCGATCAAAAGAGAGTCATGACCCCAGAAAACGCCTTTCGTGAAGGAGCTCATTTCATTGTCATGGGAAGAAGCATTACTCAAACAGACAACCTAGAAACACGCTTGCAACAGTTAAAAAAACTAAAGATTTAGAATGAGTGCTGTCATTAAAAAAGCTAAGATAGAAGATATTCCTGTCATCCTCGATTTTATTAACGAACTTGCTCAATATGAAAAACTCGAACACGAGGTGGTAGCAAATGAGACAACACTTCGATCGACTCTCTTTGGAGAGAAGCGGTACGCAGAAGTTATTTTTTTAGAAGAAAATCAAAACAAAGTTGGCTTCGCTCTTTTTTTCCACAACTACTCAACATTTTTAGGTCAACCAGGAATTTATCTCGAAGACCTTTACGTCAAACCAGAATACCGCGGAAAGGGTCATGGAAAACACTTACTGACTTATCTCGCTAATTTAGCGATAAAACGCAATTGCGGACGACTGGAGTGGTGCGTCCTCAACTGGAACCAATCGGCAATAGATTTCTATCAATCACTAGAAGCTAAACCAATGTCAGAGTGGACGATTTATCGAGTTACAGGAAAACCTCTCACTAAACTCGCTATGAAGGTTACTCATAACTCTCGCTAATCAAAGCAACTCTACTCTTCAACTAAAACATTATCTTCTTCATCAATATTTGAATTTTTAATTTTGGCCCTATTCAGAAAAAACTTAACCTTAGTTTTTTTATCACTAAAATCCCCGTCTGTTTCCACAAAATTTTCCGATCGTCTTATCGACATATCTTTTTCAAACTCTTCAGCAATTTTTCTCTTTAATTTTTCTTCTTCAGTTTCTTTTAAAATTTCTTCTTGATTTGAAAAAGAATTTCCCCATCTTTCATATCCATATCCATAAAGAGGTTGAATGTGAATAGAATTTTGCCTACCTCGCTCCAAGAAAAAAATCATTTCCTGTAAGTACTTTCTATTTTCTAAAGAGTGAGTCCAGGCACTAAATAAATAGACCATCCCCTCCTGATCAAGCCTTTGTCTATAGCTCAATCTCTTATAGTCATTATAGAGATGAATCGAATTATCAGGACTACTCATTCGATATTTCAACCCATTGAAGAATCTTCGCCGGAAAACTTCTGCTGATTGATCTTCATTTAAGGTTCGAATTTCTATAGCGTGCACCTGATTTTTATGCAAAAGATAAACTACTTCCTGATAATATTGCTTCGCTCTTCCACTTCGACTCTCTTGGTCCTCAACTCGAACAACCCCTAGGTTTCGATCAGACCAATAAGTAATTTCACGTGTAGCAATAGGAAAAAACTTAACCCTATTATGGATAATAAATAACCTCTTTATCATTATTTTTAATGTCTTTTCCCAATCTTTCAAAATATCGCTTTTCCAATCATAAGAAATATTGCGCTCACGTTCGATATCCATAGTAAACAAATCTTTCCATAGGCTTTGACTGCCTTTGGCAAGAATGCCTGATTTAAAGATTGGTAACTGAAAAATTTTATTCTCTTTAAAATCAAACTTAAGTTTTTTAAAACCTAAAAAGCGAACCGATGCCACTTCTTTTTTTCTATGGTTAAGCAACTTGTATCCTAATTGAGTTTTTTTATTTTCCCAACTAATAATAGGAACCGTTAAATACAAAGGGTGATGCACAGGAAAAGGAATTTCATAATCAGAAAAGTGAAAACTTTTCCACATTTCTTGATCATCAAAACTAACTTCTTTCATTTTTTTAAATTCAAAACGAGAAGAAGAATAAAATTGCCGAGGTAATTTCCTCAAACTCAAGAGAGGACTAGAAACTCCCTCTGTAATGGCCTTTTGATAAAAATGTCCAGGGACAGATAAAGCGAGAAGACCGCTAACAAATAATATGGCTGCAATTAACCCCAAAAAAATAGTTGTTTTAAGCCTTTCTTTCATAAAACAAATACTCTCTTATCCTAATATTTCTCCCCAAATTACTTAAATATTATCTTTTTAGTACATTAATTTTATTGAAACCTTTTCGGAGTCTTAACCCACAATCTTTATTATCGGCTATTATTGCAGCCCAAACGGCAACAGGGATCAATTAACTCTAAAACTTTATCATCAAACTCCGATCAGGTTTTATACGTAGAGGTTTTAAATGTTGATATGGCAAAGACTCAAAAAATACCAAAGCTTTGGACTCATCGGTCTTACTATCTTCAACCTAATCAGTTGTGATGCCCCAAGAACGCAGAGAACTATCACTCAAGCCGGATACACACAAAACGGTATTTTTAATAACGGCAACGGCTTTAATAACAATGGCCGTGACAACAACGGACAAAACCCTGCCGTTGAAGACCCTACAGAATCTGCCATACCTCAAGAAATTTCTCATTGTTCATGGTCTCTCAATGGCGTTGATGGTTACGCTCTTAGCAACAAACACTTTAGCCAAAACGAATCGAATTCTTCTGAAAACAATATCAGCCTGTGTCAGCACAATAGTAATAAGCTTGATGTTTATATCCAACTTAAACACCCTTCCACAGATTCCCAAGTATGCCTCCTTCCCACTTACCATAGTGGGAGTAATCAGGTCTATGTTGGAGAACCACGATGCCTAACAATTACTAATAATAAAAAAATCTACAAAGTTAACTTAATAAAAAATCGAGTGGGGTTTACCCAATACCCCGTAACTGGCGTCATCGTTATGAAAGATAAGTCTTATTTTTATCCAGCCCCTTTCTATCAATATGTCTTAAGTCCTGATGCCTATATTTTTTGTAGCCAATGGCTTGCCCAATACGGAGATCCAAGCTACTGTCTAGCATTCAAAAATAATGGTCATTACCACTATCACCAATTTTAAGATTTAAGACTTCCAGAGATCTGCTGACCTTTGCGGTAACGTCGATACATATCACCATCGAGGGTAGGAAAACTAAGAATGGGAATTAGTGTCTCTTTATCTTCGCTTTTATACTTATCGTAATCCAAGCAAACAATAAAATAATAAAAGCTAATACCCTCCCTTTCATGGGCCTTAATATAAGTTTTCACTTGATCACCTTCGGTATCAAAGTGAAGATAAATTTCATCAGGCTCTCGCATAGTTTCATCAAAAAAAGATTCATAAAGATGAAAAGATTCGAAGGGAATATCGGCAGGGCTTCGTTCATCAATCATATCAGCCAAATAAAGAGATTTTTTACTTTCAACAGCCATCAGGGTACGCTCATCAATTTCAATAACTTCTCGACCTTGCTTCACAGCCCCTCTTAGTTCAAAATCTTCTTGACGGTCACCAATTCTAAACTCATTAATAAAATCCTCACTCCTAGAAGCCGAAGCAGCTAAAATAAAACTTGGCTGTTTCTCAAACATAAAACAGACAAGGCTGATACTAAATTGGCCATGCACAGGATCATTAAAACTTTTAATAAAACTATACATTTTTTCTTGCAAACCATTTTCTAGCATCCAAACTTCATCAGGTTGCCCCAGCATTCTATTCATAAAGCTAGATTGACCAATTAAACTTTGTACATCTTCATTTTTAAAATTGGCTTTTTCACGCCAGCTAGCTTCCCAATGACTGAAGTAATCCACCAAGTGCTGATAGTGCTCCTCAATACACTGCTCAGAGCAAAAACCTCGAGATGATTGATCCTCAACAAATAAAAGCGACTCTAAATCTTCAGTTAAATCTTTACAATTTTGACAATAATAAATTGGGTTTTTAGGGCCCATTAAAATGAAACTCCAAGGCCACCATAAACAGAGTCTCCATAACTTCCTTTATAACTCCAAAGCTTAGCTGCAAGAAGTTCACTTTGATCGAGTCGGCGCGATTGAAAAATAGCACCTAATTCCATTTGAATAGGTCCTCCTAGAGACAATAATAACTTGGGGTTCAAAGTCGCAAACTTTAATTTACGATCGAGAACGATAGGATGAGACTCATTTTTTCCCTTATTAATCGAGTAATTATTTGCTTCTAATAAAATCTTAATATCGGAACTAACTCTCCAACCCAAGCTAGCCATAAATCTCGAGACATTTCCAATTCGCATTTCACTTTTTTCAGAAGGACGGCCCGTTAAGCGCATTTCGTAACCAAAACCTAGGGCCAAGTCAAAAAATCGTTTAGCCGTACTTAAGCCTACAATTCTATCCGTCCGACTTGTGGCATACTGTGATTTTTCCTGCTTCAAACGAAAGCCACCGTAAAAGTCTATTGTCATGGCGCTCTCCCTAGGACCAAATTGAAGCCAATTAAAACCCAAGATAACTTCAGGATTACCCTTTTGCCAACCACTCTCTTCACTTAAAAGAGGAGAGCTTGATTGAGCCTGCCAATAATCTAACTCAAGAAAAAAATTATATTTAGTTTGAAACCTTCCCATCAAGTTAAGAAAATGAACTGTACCATTACGATCTTTTAAGTTTGAATCAACTGACTCGTAGTTCAAACCAAGCTTGATGGCCTGAAAACTTTCGCTGCGTCTCTTTGAGGAAACCTTTTTAAAAGAACGGACCTTAGGTTTACTCCTCTCCCTAACCAGAGTTGCACCTGAACTTCGTGGTGCAATCCTTTCTGGAGCTGTGTAATCCACTAACGCCCAAGACTTTGGTAAGCCAAAATAACCGACAATAAAAAACAATAAAACCATCTGCAAAGAAAAATACTTCATACCTAGCTTCCTTCCCATTCCTTGAAAAGTCGGAAAATACCTGAGGTCTGTACACCTCACACCTATTTTATCTAGGGCCAGGGCTTCGAGCAAACCAGTCCCTTTTATTCCCTAAGGTTTTGATGAAACCAAGTTTAGCCTTTCTCGTCCTTGCATCAAGATATCAGCTAGTTAAGTGAAAAGACTGAGTAAAATAAGACAGTGTAGCAACTGTCGGAAAAGCTTACCCCGATACCTAAGAAATAGAGCCGGTTGATAGCATAATAGAGTAGAGCATCGCTTATAACTCAAAGAGCCAAGGAGGGCTAATTGGAATTTCACCACCGCAGCAACCAATCCATTAAATCTCTTGTAGAGCTGGGGGTCAAAGGTTTTTTTCCTCTCTTTGAAAAGGAATGGATCTGGGAAGCTCGCGAAAATTCCAAAAAATTAACCGGTAATGAAAAGGTAAAAGCCAAAAAGCTTTTCAAAAGAGTGAGTCAACACCGATCCCTAGATCGCAAAAAAACAGTTCTCATCTCTCTAGATGAAAAAGAAAGAAACCTTTTCATTCGCGCTTTTCTCAAGATGGTTGAGAATAAAATACTCGATCTTAAACTGGAGCTCCAATGATCAAAACATTGATCACTGCTCTCTTCTCTCTTGTCGTAACCAAAACTTTAGCAGAATACCGGGTTTATCAATACTACGTAAAAGCCAAAAACCCTTACGCAATAGATCAAAAAGCCTATATGATCACAAGCACTCTCAACCCAACATCTTATCAAGCCTATCACGGTGGTCCCGAGAGCTTAAGTATCGACTTACTCCGCTCTTGGATGTGTTTTGGTTCAACGGCCAAAAAGATGGTTTGTGACCCTCCGTTGGAGAATTTTAACAATATACCAAAAAGGGAGAACTAGCCCTTTGAAACTAGATCCTTTGCAAACCAAACAAAACCAAGCCCATCTAAAAAGGCTTCACAAAAAGCAAAATCGCCTCATCGGGGGAAAAGAAAGAGAAATTCAAAAAGTTAAGAAAATTTATGACGACAAAATCAACAAGACGAAACTAGAAGGTGAAACTCAGGTTTATCAAGCCCAACAAAATCATCGCAAAGAAATTATTCAAGCCATCGAAAACAAACAACAAAAACTAGAATCACTCAAAGAAAACTTTCAAAATACTCAAGAACAACTCCTCAGTGAAGAAGGGCAGTTAAAAAGAAATCATAATGAAAGGGTCACTCTCAAAAAACAAGCCGATGCTGAACAATTACAAGAAGTTTTTGAAAAAGGAGAAGAACAAACCAGGGATATTAATTTTCGAGTCAATAACAAAGTTAAAGATCTTGAAGCCCAAACGAAAAGAACACTAACCGAAAGAAGTCATGACGCGAAGCTTCAGTTAGATTCAGTAGCCTATAAAAACAAAATGAAGCTCATCCAAGCCCGCGATGAAAGTGCCGCTAGCATCCGTAGAAAAGAAGCAGAAAATGCTCACCAAGCTGCAATATTAGATAAACAACATCATAAACAACTTAAAATTCAAACAAAAGCTAATCAAAGTGAATTCACAGCTCGTCAAAGAATTCACCAAGATCTCGTAACAGCCCAGCAAAACCTACACAACGAAACAATAAAAACCCAAGATAAAGCTTTTAAGGAAAAATATACTCATTTAGTTAATGATCATAAAAAAATTATTGAAACCCTGAAGTCGAGATTTGATAAAGAACTAAAAGATCTCACCTTGTCTCACAGCAAAGAAATAGAATCAAAGAAAAAACAGGTGAGCGACAATTTTTATCATATCGAAAAACTACAACCAACAATTGAGGATAAAAAAGACCATTATATTATCTCCCTCCCTGTCTCTGAGCACGAAAAAAACAACTTCACTCTCAGTGCAGATAAGCGAACGATCCGTCTCTCTATGGCCCGACGCTTTCAAGATCGAATCGAAGATCAGCAAGGGCATGTCCACCGTACTCATCGCTCAGAAACATTCACTAAAGAATTCAACGTTCCCGATATTGTCGACACACGTCAGATGACCCAAAAGTGGGATAATAACCGACTTTACTATAAAATTAATAAAGCTTAGCGTTTCTCAAAAACTATTCGATAGACTGATCAATTGATATAATTTCTCCGTGAAAAGACCAACGCTCGTCCATTTCCTTGCTATCATGACTGAGGAACACCTCAATATCAAGTCATCTATTACCATGAAAGAAAATACTATAGCTAAAGGAAAACCCTCTGGTCTTGCGTTTGAGATAGCCAAAGGTATAGAAAAAGAAATACCCAAGCCAAGCTTTCCCATACAAGCCTATCGCCTTCTCAATCGCTACGAATTTAAAATGAAATTAGTAGGTCTTGATGAAAATCAAAAAGAAATTTACAAAAAAGTTTTTGAATCAGATAGTTTTGGAAACTTAAGTCTCAAAATACCACTAAATAAAGAACGCAAAGAAATAACGGCACTTCAAATATACGAAGTGGGTAAACAACCTGGTTTAGAAATCCATCTAGGCACTTTTATTCCTCTAAAAATAAAAAACCCGAAAAAAATCATCATCTGTGACTTTGATAAAACACTTGTGGATACTAAATATTCGACAACACGAGAACTATACAACTCCCTCACACGTCCTCTTGAATACTTCCCAACTGTTACAAACTCCGTTGCTCTTATCAAAAACTATATTGAACAGGGCTATCATCCTTTTATCCTATCTGCCTCTCCTCATTTTTATGAAGATGCGATGAGAGATTGGCTCTATAAAAACGAAATTTTTACTGCAGGAATTTTTCTTAAGGATTACCGGCGAGTTTTTAGCCTTTTTGAAAGAGATCTCACCCCTAAAGATCTCAAGACTCAGGGGCTTTATAAACTTAACCATCTTCTCGATATCTTACTCATGACAGGTCCTCCACACCACCTTGTTTTAATGGGAGACAATTTTGAATCTGATCCCATTATTTACTTGAGCTTAGCTAAACTCCTTGTTGAGGGACTGGCCCCTTGGAAATTGTGGAATCTGCTAAGAAAATTTAAAGCTTTTCAAATGAATCGGAAGCAAAACTCGCAATTGTTAAATAAAATTTACCAACTTTCAAATCAAGTGAATACATGGAAAAAGAATGAACAAAAAAATCTTCATTTAAAAATCTATATTCGAAAGAAAGTAAAAGAAGATAAAATAGAAATTCCTTCAGTATTTGACAAAAACCTACATCTTGTCGAACTTTATGAGGGGTTCCCTCAAATCAACACTCCAGCTAAATAAATCATCTTAAAAATAAAATTGAAAAAGCTCTAAAGCTGAAAAGAAGATAAATCCTAAAGACAGGTAAAATCCAGTTCTGTGAAAATTATAGACTGCTTGGTAACCGGCCCTCTTTTCTAAGGCCTTACTCATAGGCAATTGTCTAAAATTAAAACCGACTATTTCTAAACAAATTCGAAAAATGGCCAATCCAAAGAAAAACAATAGCGTTACTCCAGACATTTCAAAAAAAAGATTAGACAGAAAATCCATTAAATCATCCACTCCCTACCCTCATTGCTTTTCTATGGCCTAAGGTCTGCTATAATGACCCATCATGAGAGAGCTGCCCCTTGTTACACTCTTCGGCGACGCAGAAGAAAACTTTTACCAGTTAGGACTCAAAGACCGAGAGTCTTGCTCAGATTTAATTATTCAAAGTAAAAAATTAATTAAAACCCCATCAAAAGCCGTTAACAAAGCCTTTGAAAAAATGTCTAAACCCATTATGAAAAAAGCGATGGCCTCTCACCCAAGTTTTGCTCGCCACCTTTCGGCCTACGCCGAAGGTATTGGACGAAATCCAACGGAATTGGCCTTATCGAGCTTTATGCCCGAGCTGGCAAGCTTCATGGACAAATGGATACCAGGATTGCCTTGCACCCTTTTTGGTTGCTCTAGTTATTTTATTTGGGATGATAAAAGAGATGCTATGGTTCACGGCCGGATTTTGGATTTTCCTCTTATGGGAAGCTTTGACGTTGGTGAACGGGCCCTCCTCACCCAACTCGACCAAGGCCCTAGAATTCTTTCCTTTGGAACAGCCGGTTTCCCTTACCCATCACTCACTTGTCAAACTTCTGAAGGAATCAGCTTTGCCCTTCACCAAAAATTCACTAATATTTTTGACTCTAAAGGCACACCTGTATTTGAGCTTATCTTTCAAATGCTGCAGTCCTGCTCTAATAGAAAGGATGTTATCAAGTTCCTTAAAAAAAGCCGTTCTTTGACCTGCTGGGGCTTTTATATGGGATTTCAAAATGGAGATGTTTTGGCTGCGGATATTGCCGGCAGTGAGCTTCATTACAACCTCCATCAAGTCGAACCTAAAAAAGTGGTTTATCTTTGTAACAAACTCGAAAACTCTAATTTAAATTCTCAAGATTTCTATCCATTGGGGTTCAACAATTATAATGAAATGCGCTCTTTCATAGCGAACAAAAAAATTGCGAAAAACCTTTCCGGCCCAGTCAGTAAAAAACCAAGAACAATGGAGAAACTCATAAAAGTGATGGGAACTCCATGGGATCAAAAAGAAACCCCCGCTCGCGAATGGAAAGCCGATAGCCTCACACCAAGCTCAGTCCAAATTGTCAGCCTGTGTCCCGCACGCCAAGAAGCCCTTTTTATGCCTGGTCCCTCACCCAAGCACTTCAAAGGAGAAATCATAGAAATTACAAACTCTTTTGATAGACCCAAAATCCAAAAACGTAAATTGCGAGGAAAACAAAGCCCTAACAATATGTGGAAAGGTCAACAAAGCCTTATGGCCGCACAAGTGGCCCACGACCAAGGCGACGGACACGAAGCCTATCACTACCTTCAAGCCGCAGAAATTCACTTTGCGGGAAAACCAGAAGCCACTATCAGTCACTTTTTTTTTCTCGCTCTCCAGTACATTCATGAAACTCACCCTAAAGGGCAAGCCCAACTCTTAAAAGAATTTCGAGAAATGGAATCTCAACTTCCTCCTTACCTCAATGATCACTGTTTGCTGTTTGTAGCTCGTTTAGAAAAAATACTTAAGGGAACAACCGATATTGAAATAAACCAGATTCAAAACCCTCACCTCCAGCGCCTCTTTCGCTCAGAAATGAAAATGCCCTCTCTTCTCTTACACAAGTCAACTAGTTTCCTTATGAATCCACGAATAGACCTTCTAGACATTATTTACGTCCATATCAAAACCAAACTGCAGCCTTCGTGATAGGCCCTATTTAATAGCTAGAATTCCCTGGAAACAAATGTTCTGAAAAACTGGTTGGACATCAACAAAACCAGCCCTTTTAAGCAAATCTAAATTCCCTTGCCAAGAAAAGGGCTCTAAAACCCCTTTGAGGCTTCGCGCTTTAGTCAAAATCTCTCCTGGGGTATACCCTTGGCTCAATTTATAGTCTTGATACAAGAGGGTTAAAATATCTTGAAAACGAGCGTCAGACCCTCTTATTTTTTCAAACAAGACAAAAGCTCCCCCCCAATTCAATGCTTCATAAATTCGGTCAAAAAGTTTTTGCCTCTCACGAGGATCAACAAACTGAATTGTATAATAACTGACAACATAATCAGTCGTATCAAATTGAAAGTTTTTTAAATCTTCGACAACCAGGTTAATATTTTTTAGATAGGGATCAAAACTTTCTATTTCTAGTTCGGCTCTCTCAATCATAGCCAGTTCTCTGTCAACACCAATCCACCTCACATGATTTCTGCCACGATCACAATGATACTTAGCCAGTTTTTTTATAAGGGTTCCTGTTGAAACACCTAGTTCGTAGCAAGTGGAATCATTTTTAACAAAAAAATCAGACAATTGAACGGTTAAGAGATGGCCCTCTTCATAACCAGGAACAGAGCGGCTTACATGTTGAGCAAAGCTCTCCGGCACACGATCACCAAAAGACCACGCTTTCTGTCCAACGTAAATGTTTTCACCAACAGAATCGGAATCCATCAACCGGTCATCGCATAAACCTTCGAGGATTGAAAAGAATTTTAATGAAAAAAGAAAAGACTACAGACCACTATTGAAAGATAAAAACCTAGATCATAATCAAAGTGATAAGTTACTTAAAGCCCTCTCAATAGAGCGAAAGTTCCCATTAACACAATTAATAAAGCTCCAATCAAGTCTATCGTCACTAAAATTGGAACAATAAGAAAGATAGAGCAAGTCTC
This sequence comes from Bacteriovoracaceae bacterium, assembly GCA_965206965.1. Classification (GTDB taxonomy): domain Bacteria; phylum Bdellovibrionota; class Bacteriovoracia; order Bacteriovoracales; family Bacteriovoracaceae; genus CBDBLK01. The sequence continues at coordinate 2,771,270 of OZ242254.1, forward strand.
CAATTTCCCTTTCAGCCTCTCGAAAATTGTTTTGAAGGCAACTCACAAAACTAAAAGAAACCCTTTCTCCAGCATTATAACAATAGGAGAAATAGGCCCTATCTACATTTCTCCCAATTTCAGAAAAGTTGCGATTCACACAAGATTGAAAAGAAAAAGGAACCCCATCCCCGAAGGAAGAAGAGCAATAGGAGAGAAAAACTTTCTCTTGAGCCGCTAATGAAAAGCAACTCACCATCAATACCAAACTTAAAAAATTTCTCACTCTCACCTGAACACCACCTTGCTTAAAAATGCCATAGTTTTTGTTTCCCCAAGCGCAATAGGGTCTTAACCTGCAGAAAATCTTGGAGGAAAGAGATAAACCTGGCAAGTGATCCATAAGTCATTCTCTTTGAAGATATGCCTATAATTCTTGCCAAAGTCAACTTTGCCTCTTTTTCTCCTTTATCTAAGCTTAGTAGTTTCAGATAGTTAAAATATTTTATTTTTTAATTACGCAGCGAGTTATCAACCTGTTATTCTACAAGTTCTATACCAAACCTTTTGACTAAGGTTTTTCATTAGATAATCCGATGGGTAAATCGTGAATTATCAGTTGAGAAGGGAGGACGTTCCGTTGGAATCAGGACAAAAAAGAAAAAAAGGTCGGAAATACTCCTACTCAGTATCTAAAACGGCACTTCTCATCGTCAGCGGTCTTTTTTTAAACCTTCCGAACTTATTGGCCAAAGACCCTCAAAATAGGAATCTTGAGCAAATACTAGTCGATGAACACTCTTCTTTTACAGTCTGTGGAGACTTTAAATACCAAAGAATCAGACGTAACTGCAGGATTCACAGAAACCTTAAAAGCTTTAGAAAATGCAGCCAAGCAGAGCGGCACAATCCTCTCTACCAAATATCGGACACCGCCAGATATCAGTGTTTTAATACAAACTCTGACAAGGGCAAAGATATCATCCAAGAATTTCTTCTCACCAGCCGATCCCGTCGAGGCTGCGTGGAAAAAAAAGTTTATGAGCTCCACCGAAATATTATTTCTAGCCCTAAGTTCAAAAATATCTTTGTTCAATTTAAAAAAAGACTAGGACTTGATACGAGAGTCAATTACGCCTTCGATATGGTTAACAAAAAAAGCACCATTCAACTTGTCCTCAAAGACCCAAAAGCCAAAACGGTAACTGATAACCCCACACCCATAATGCTGTCTAGTACAAATAACGTCGACCCCGAAAAAGACTGTCTTCCTCTAAAGCCAAATGCTCTTCTCAACACCCTCAGAACAATGATGAATATGCGAATCGCTTCTCGAACTAAATTCAACCCTTTGGGGGATCAAGGACACAGAAAGAGCAATGTCTTTGATGGCAACCGCTTTTTTACTGTGCCGACCCTCGATCGTAGTATGAGAAGACCTGCCTCTCAAAAATAATTGCCTTTTAAAAACTCAACTCTAGGCTAGGATCTCCCAGCAAATGATACCAACGCAAATTTTCAGCAGCAGCTTCCAAGTCATCATGAGAACCTAAAAGGTGCAGTTGCCCTACTAGAATGGCACCAAAAAGTGTCTTCTCACTCCTTCCCCTAATCGTCTTACTGATGGCCACCGCCATAATGGCCGGAGGATGCCAAGTAATATCCACAGATCCACCATAATAAGCGAGAGCCCCAATAGGCTCTCCTCTCTTATGCTCATTCATAAACCTCTCACCAAGTTTACCTTGGTAACTGAAACGTCCATTTTGGCAAGAGACATCGATAATAATAGGTTTAACCAATCCCGATTCAATCTTTTTAATATCTTTTGAACGAAATTCTCCCTCATAAATTGAAGACCAACTATCTCCGAGCCCATGACCAATATAATTGAGCCATAAAGCACCTTGATTTAAAGCTTGGGTAATATTGGGAACAGTAGAATCGTTACTCTCTTGCAAAAATTTATTAGGTTTCCAACCAAACAGCCCGTCAAAACCATCTACCATACCATCTAGATACTCTACATCCGTAGGATCAAAACCTTCATCTGAGGCAATCCCAATATAGTGATGAACTCCATTGAATTTTTTCCAAGAGCGCAGTTGATACTCACGAAGCTTTTGAACTTGCCTTAAAATCTCATTATTATTGTTGGCAACTAATCTTCCATGGTGAACATCTGGAATTTTATCTTCCTCCCCCCCCATAAGGAAATTAGGTAAGTCTGAAGGAGTGTTGACATCAAAGCTAGTCGTCACCATATGAGTGGGCATATTTCCTTCATGACCGACAAGAAGAGCATATTGGTATTTCGATTGTTTAAATCTTTCGTGAAAAAATTTGGCTAAATCTTTAGGTGATGGACCGACACTAGAAAGCTTATACAACTCAACATCGTATCTTTGCTCTTCCTTAAATTCTTTAAAGGCCAACGCCCCTTCCTCAAGTTCATCGGGGTATACAATAATCATTTCTCGATTTGCTTCTTGAATTATCTCATTTGCATCAAAAAGTTGCCCTCCCTCAATTTCAATTCTAAGGCGAGGAAAAACGGCAAGTCCCTTTGAATCTTTAAAGAGAGTGGGAGTCATAATAATTTTAGAAAAAAACGTTCCCCTATAATCTCCTAGCGCCTCAACACGCACCAAAGAACCAGAGTCTCGAAAAGCAGAGGCCTTAAACATGGCCGTCTCAACATCCATTTTAGAACAACGGCAAGGCCTCCGAGGGGCGGGGAGGGGGCGAAGCTCTGGAAATAAAAACTCCGGACCTTTTTCTATACGAACAGCAATTTCATGAGGTCTACCAATGACAATAAAGCTTTTGTAAGGAAGAGTGGGATGCCCTTCTTGAGATGTTTTTTCCAGAGTCCCGAAAGTCAAATGATCGAACATCCCTTTCAATGGTGCTGTTGCAAAAATCTTTTTAGATTCAAATTGCTCGAGATTGAATTGAACAACCACACTGTCAGAAAGTCTATCAACTTCAACCGCTTTGGCCCTCCATTTATCAAGGCCCAAATTATAGATTTTACTATGAGCATTCCTTTGAAACAGCAAAGTAAGGACAACAAACAATAAAATATGTTTCATAAAAACCCTCTTCTTTCCACCCACTAACTCAAAGCTCAAAAAAATAAGATCGACGGGATACAAGGCCTTACGGCGAAAACAAAAGCCTGAATGAGAAAAAGAAGAAGAGAAGTACTTGAGGGGCCGAAATTACCTGTTGAGCAAGCAAAACAAAGCCTCTTTATATTGAGGCATAGCAGCAACAACAGATAGCAATTCGAGCTAGCAAACTCCCTATAAAAATGGTACGGAACTAGCCTATTTATGCTTTAAAGATCTTGAATTTTTACTCAAGAAAAGGAGATCAATCATGTCCCATTGGTTAAAAGTATTGGCTTTTTTGGCCCTCACAACAGGTTTAACAAATTGCTCTCAAAAAGCTCAATTAGGGACAAAAGACAATCCTGTTAAACTCTATTTTACGCCTTCTGTCGACGCTAACACTATTACTTCCAACTCAAATGACTTTGTTAAATTCCTTGAAAAAGAAACAGGTCTCGTTTTCAAAACAGGCATTCCCACCAACTATGTAGCCGTTGTCGAAGCCTTTGGCTCAGAGAGAGCTGATATCGGTGTAATGAATTCTTTCGGCTATATTATGGCCAATGAAAAATACGGTGCTAAAGCTAAACTTCGCGTGATTCGCTACGGTCACGACTATTACCAAGGACAAGTTATTGCCCATATCGATTCAGGCATACAAAGTCTTAAGGACATTGCCGGCAAAAAATTTGCCTACACTGATCCCTCTTCAACGTCTGGTTATATGTTCCCTAGAAAAATGTTTAAAGACGTTGGCGTTGAACCGGGGAATACAACCTTTGCCCGTAAGCACGACAATGTCGTAACCATGATCTACCAAAAGCAAGTCGATGCGGGAGCCACTTATTACTCGGCTCCGGCTGAAGATGGAACAATTCGAGATGCTCGCGCCAGAGTGAAAACACAATTTCCTGACGTGGAGAAAAAAATTAAAATCGTAGCGACAACTGAAAAGATCCCCAACGATCCCTTTGTCGTTAGAAAGGGTCTTCCTGACGAAATCACAAAGAAATTTGTCTCTGCTGTCAAAAAGTTCCTTAGTACAGTAGAGGGAAAAAAGATTTTTAAAAATATTTATTCAGTTGAAGGTGTCGTCGATACATCAGATAGCGACTACAATGGCCTACGCACAATGATTAAGACTATTGACTTAGACACACAAAAGCTTCTCAACTAAAAAACATTAGGGCTTCACCTCGAAGCCCTAAAATTCAGTTTAATCAAGGTTTTCCCTATGACCACTCCTATTCTCGAAGTAAAAGACCTACAAAAAATTTATCCCAATGGAACTCATGCCCTCAAAGGCCTTGACGTTAACGTCAATAAGGGTGAATTTCTTGTTGTCATTGGGCTCTCGGGATCAGGCAAATCAACCCTTTTAAGGTGTATAAACCGGCTCCACAACCCAACAACAGGCTCAATCAAGTTCAATGGAAAAGATATCACTGACCTTAAGGGCAAACCCCTCAGATCCTTGCGATCACGCATGGGTATGATTTTCCAACACTTTAATTTAATTCCAAGAAAAACTGTTTTAACAAATGTGTTAACAGGAACACTCTCTAAAACAAATGTCTTGAAGTCAGTCTTGGGTCTTTTCTCAGAAGAAGACAAAAAAAAAGCGAGAGATCTTATTCAGCTAGTTGGGCTCTCTGGAAAAGAAAACCATCGAGCGGATAACCTCTCCGGTGGACAACAACAGAGAGTGGCCATCGCTAGAGCCTTAATGCAAGATCCGAGTATCTTATTAGCTGACGAGCCCGTTGCCTCATTAGATCCAGCGACATCTCACTCGGTGATGAAATACCTCAAAAAAGTTCAAGAAGAACTCGGTGTCACTGTTATCTGCAATCTCCACTTTCTCTCCTTAGTCCGCCAATACGCCACTCGAGTAATCGCCCTTAAGGATGGAAAACTCATATACGAAGGAAATCCACTAGACATTGATGAGCAGTGGTTTAAAACCATATATGGAGAAGAGGCTGTCGAAGTAAAAATTAATTAATTTTAGCTTAAGTAAAAAATTTTATAAGCGACTCAAAGGAACGAAAAAGGGAATTAAAAATGAACACTCAAACCCAAACCCAACCTAGCCCTGGTATTGGTGTGGCTCAAATGCAAAAAACTCTTCAAGCCTTAAGCATTGACGTTTTCCTTTGGTCCTATGCATTTTTAATCGGCTATAAAATCATTTACCAAAAGATCTTCATGGGGATACGATTTGCCGACTTCAGTTGGAGCCAACCACTCTACGCTCTTGGCGTAGGCTTTCTTGCTGCAGTAACTTTGTTTTTTACTAAAATGAGCATAGGTCGTGCGACCAGAGGTCTCTACCATTTCGATGAAAATGAATCCCTAACAAGAAAACCATTTACTCTCTTTGGCTATTTTATCATCATTATCACATTCATTGCCGGTATCTTTATCTCGCAAGTTTCTGTTCGCGAATTCTTTTCTCCGGCAGGTCTCAATGGAGCTAAAAGAATTTTCGGAGCTTTGCTCAGTCCCAATTTAGCTATTATTGAAGATGCTATTTTCGCCGCTATTGAAACCATCTACATGGCCTTCATCGCCACTAGTGTGGCCCTCCCCTTTGCTTTCATGCTCGGCTTTTTTGCTGCCAGAAATCTTATGAGTAGCTCCCCTCTTCTCTTTGCTATTTATAACTTTTGTCGTTTCTTTCTCAATATCACCCGCTCAATAGAACCTTTAGTTTGGGCGATTATTTTCTCCGTCTGGGTAGGGATTGGCCCTTTTGCCGGAATGCTAGCTTTATGCCTCCACTCCATTTCTTCCCTAGCTAAACTCTATTCAGAACAAATTGAAAATATTGGCGACGGCCCGATTGAAGCCATGACAGCAACAGGGGCCCACCCCATCCAAGTCATCTGGTATGGCGTCGTCCCTCAAATTGTCCTTCCCTACCTCTCCTTTACTATCTATCGCTGGGATATCAACGTCAGGATGGCCACTGTCATTGGTCTCGTCGGTGGAGGCGGCATCGGAACCATGTTGATGCAATACCAAGGTTTGGCCAAGTGGAATGAAGTGGGATTGTTGGCCATTACAATCGCTATTATTGTATGGCTAATGGATTATAGCTCTTCAAAAATTCGCGCCTATATTAAATAGATCGACAGAGTTAAGAAGCCTTTTATTAAATGCTTAGTGTGGGTGATAAAGCGAAACCTTCTCATCTATCATTATCAATTTATTTTATTTGCAGATGAAGAGATGCCTATGCTAGAAAGCTAAGCCTTAGTGAATAGATTCTATTTCTATAAGGAGAGAAAATGAAAAAGTTACTAGTAGCAGCCATGCTTTGTTTGGGTTCTCTAACTGCAGTTTCTGCCGACGCTGACCTCGCTTGGCAATGCAATCTCGAGGGCAATATCGATGGTTATGACGCGGGGTTTATTATTAGTGTTGGTTACCTCAAAGGAGAGGCTCACTTAGACTGTACCTCCATCAACGGCGATACCGTTACCAAAAAAGTCATGTTAAAAATGGTAGCACTAGGTTTTGGCTATGATTTGGCCCGCATTACTAATGTCGATGTTAAGGCCTTTAATGTTGGAGTATCGGATCCCGGTCAAATGACTCGACAATTTCGAGTTTCCATAAGCGCCGGAGCAACACTGTTTAACCTTGGTTATGAACCAGACCTTTCTCTTCAACTGAGCAACGGAGGAGTTGCCTTTGAACTTGGACTCTTTTCTAAAGAAGCCATTGGTCTTGGAGCCCATATCCGCAGAAATATTCTAACAATTTCAGAAATTTAATCATAGAATCAAGATAGGTGACCTTTCCAAAAGAGAGGTCACCTATCTGACTTTTCACACCTTATTATTAATCATAAATTTTAATTATCACTAACATTTATATTATTAATTTTAATTATTTAACAACTCCCTCTATAAATTATTGCCAGGGAGTAAGTTATGCAATCAATTCCACTAAGTTCTCAGCAAAACCAAAAGAGCTCCACTTCTATCGAAATATTTTTAACTATTGCTCAGATGGGAAATGTATCAAGGGAATCCTTGTCCCTCTTTTCTCTAGAAGAAATACCTCTTTTCACTCAAATTAGAGAAAAGGTAAAAAAAAGAGAGAAGCTAACCTTTATCCTTCCGGCCTTTCCCGCTAAAAGCGCCAATCGCAACAAAACCCATAGTCCATTACCTGACATGGGAGAAGTACTGACCCTGCAAAGCCTCAATCAATTGTGCCAAAGCATTGAAACGATCTACCCTCCCTCTGCTGAAGTTGTCATTTGCAGTGATGGAAGAGTTTTTAATGATCTCGTCATGGTGAGTGATCAAGCTCTTCAAGTTTACAAAGATAAAATACGAGAAATTATTGAAACATTCTCTCTTAAACACCTCCAATGCTACGATCTTGAAAATTATTTCGAAAAGCAAATAAATCACTCCGACTACTCTGCAATGAGAAAAGAGCTGATCAAAACATTTGCCCCTTCTATCGATGATATTCGAGACCAAGTGAAAAGAGAGGAGACTGCTCGACTCATGTTTTGTGGACTCCATCGTTTTATCAAAGAAGATTTAGTTTTTTTCTATGGCCATCTTTCTAAAAATAAAGTCGCTCACACCTCTAAGCAATTGACTTATCAAGTGATCCAACGCTCACAGGCCTGGGACAAGTTATTAAATCAAAAATACCAACAAGCTCTTCGCTTTTCTATCCATCCCTACCCCATTAATCACCCCAAGTTTGGCATCCGTCTCATCAAGGGAGAGGGGCGCTGGGCCACACCATGGCACAATGTCACCCTTAAAACTCCCAAGGGGTACTTCTTATTAAAAAGAGCAGAAGCCTTAAAATTAAAGGCCAAAGTTCACTACCTTAAGGGCATTTATGCTTTCTATGAAGTTAGTTAAAAAGACATTAAAAGAAAAAAATTTTTTCCTCCAAAGAGAACTCGGAATTATATCCGATGCACAACTCATCAATTTCTCTCACCAACTCGGTCATGGCCCTCTCAAATGGGACTTTGGAGAAATTATGCTTATGCAATACAAACCAAATGCAAAGAATTACCTTTACTCGAGAGAAGAAGTTCCTTTGCATTGGGATGGAGCTTTTCATCAAGAGCCGCGCTACCTGATCTTTAATTGTTTAAAAAGCCAAGGGGAAGGAGGCGAAACATTATTTAGCAATACACAGAAACTCTTTATGTCTTTTTCCAAAAAGGAAAAATCAATACTAGAAGATGTTGCTATTGAATATGAAACAGAAAAAATAGCTCACTATGGTGGAAAAATAAAAGTCAACATAATCCAAAATATTGATGGAAAGGAAACTCTTCGCTTTGCTGAAAGAGTAAAGAATCAACTCAACCCCGTAAGATTAAAAATACATTCATCAAAAATCCACCCAGAGTTCATTTATCGTTTTCTCAAAAACAAGATTCGCTCTCATCAATACCTCTACAAGCATTCGTGGAGAGAAGGTGATCTTCTTATCATCGACAATCGCTATACGATTCATGGACGTTGTGCTTTAGGTAAAAATACTCAAAGGCAATTTAAAAGAATTCAAGTTTTATAGGAGCTTTGCCATGTCTAGATTAGTAACCCTCAAACGTAAAGAAAAAAAAGGAAAGTCTTTTCTCGATTTTAAAAGAAATTCACTGACATCAGAGTTTCCCTCCACTTTTTCTCAATATGCAAAAGGCATGGGTGATATCTACTATTGGCCCCAAGGAGAATTCCATGTCGTTACTGACACAAGGCTGGCCAAAGATATATTGAGATCAGATCAGTTTAGTGCTGATCGAAGTCGTTTTTTTATTTCGAGAATGCCTAATTTAGATCTTTCTCTTATTACCGATTTTTTTGAAGTCGTCTCTAAAATGATGGTGATGAGCGATGGCCACGAGCATTTTAAAAGGCGAAGCTGTGCTCAAAAGGGATTAGAAGATCCTATTCTCGATAATTTTAAAACGCAGGTCGAAAAAGCCGTCATAACCTTGATCGATCAGACCTTTTCTCAAGATCAAATAGAGTTTGTTAGCACAATTGCCAGGAGACTCCCTTCAATCGTTTTAGCCGATCTCTTTTGCATTCCCAGCAAAGATCGTGAAAATTTTTTTGAATGGTCAAACACTATGACCGCCTTTTTCGGAGGAGCTGTCGCTTATGAAAATAGAGATGGCATCAGAGTTAATAAAGCAGCCCTGGCGCTTAAAAACTACTTCTCTCACCTCATTCAAAAGCGCCAGCAAAAAGCAGGAAATGATTATGTTTCGCATTTACTGCAAGCAGCTAAAAGCTTCCAACTAACATCAGAGGAAGTTATATCTCAAGCCATCATGATGCTGGTAGCAGGGCAAGTCACCACAACAGATCAGTTAGGAAACAATATGTTTCTCTTAGCAAACCATCAAGATGTTCAAGAAAAAATACGCCAAACCCCTTCCTTGTTACCTATTGCAATTGAAGAATTTAAACGCTTTGATCCAGCAGTCACATTTCTCTTTCGCGTAGCCAAAGAAGACACCATAATCGCCGATCAATCAATATTGTCAGGAGAAACCGTTTTTATCAGCAACCATGCAGTCAATAGACCTCGGGGCATAAAAAATGCTGACACTATCAACCTTACAAATAAATCCCCTACTCATTTTGCCTATGGTTATGGAGCACATCATTGTTTAGGTGCTCGACTTGGACGAATGCAAATGAATATTCTTTTTGATCAAATACTCAAGCGCTCATCAAAAATAGAGCTCGATCCCTCAGAGGAAGCAATTCGCGACCACTACTCCTTGGCCTTTTCAGGGTTTAAGAAAATCCCCTTAAGGGTCTCAAAGTGAAGCATCCTTTAATAACCTACTGGGAGGAAATGTTCGCCAATTATCGACTTTCATCTAAAGTTCAACAGGAAAACATTCATTTTCATATTCCTAATTTTCAGGATCCTTTGATGTCTCCAGCTTTTGGAAAATTAAATCTCATTCATGAAATCGATTCACAAGTCCCACACAGAGTTGGGCAAGAGTGGCTAAAAACTTTTTATTTGGGAAGTTTTAACTCAAGTCCAAACCAGCAACATCAAAATATTAAAGAATTTAAAACTCTTCCTCTAAAAGAGGCGATAAGAAAAAAAATTTACTGGGAGCTACTTCAAGATGGTTTTCCTCAAAATATAGACTTTCTTAAAAAACTTATTCCTTTTCTGGCCTCTTTAGAAAAACCACATTTCGTCATTTTTCTCTATAAAAACTCACAAGCGGTAGCCATGCTAACAATCGGTGTGAGTCAAAACATAGGTCTTATTCTCAATGCTGTCATAAAATCCCAATACCAAGGTCAATGGCTAACTCGTCCTCTCTATCACTTAATTCAAAAATTTGGGAATCAATACAAAATCGATCAATTCCTCTACTGGACTATTCACCGGGCCTTAACGAAGTATTTTGATAAAGCTCACCTTTACTCCCTATACCAAAATAAAGCTTCAAAGCAACGACCTCCATCGAGGTCTGTATTCACACAAAGGAGTCTCCAATGAAAAAGTTATTAATCTTACTAACTCTCATTCCAACCTTGAGCTTGGCCCGAACAGGGCATGTTGTTATATGCAACACGACCGGAATCATTGTTCCCTCTATCACTATCACAATCAGTGCGATGAAAGGGTCTTTACTCGATGGAGGTCCTATTCACATCCATGCACAAGGCAGCCAAAGCACATCTTTCCACCTATTAACAAAAGACCTTGATATTCAAAAAGATCAGGTTTCGCTCGATCTGAAAACAAATCTTTCCGAAGAAGAAAACATTGAAGCGACACTCAAACTCAAAGTGGAAAAAGACTTCCACTCTGGCGTTCTCACTCCCAGGGGAGATGGAGAAATTACTGTGATTAAACAACCATCTTTTTCTACATTAAGAGATCACTACATACTATCAGAATGCCAAGGATTTCTTTGAGAGAATAAAAAGGGCCTTAAAAATTTAGGGCCCCTTTTTTATTAAAGAAAATTTTTAAAAGCGATTGTAATAATCTTGCCAAAAGTCATCAGTCAAAATGTAGGCTTCAAGATAGCAAGGGTAGTCGTAATCCCCACAGTCTAATTTACTGACCACTCTCCTGTATAAAGTATTAAAAGTGTATTCAGGAATAAGAGTGCGCTTACGATAAGTTTTATGGATACGATTAGTTAAATCGAGGGACATAAAATCGAGATCAATATGACCAATAAGCTCTCTTTCAGAAAAAAAATAGTGAATACCGGGCAAACTCTCTATTGACCAGCCGGTAGACCAATTGGTGGCCATCGTACTGACATCGCGGATAAAAATGGAAGCTTCTTTAAGATTGAGTTCTTTTACAGCATCTAAATAAACTTTAGCATCTTCAGAAGAGTTGTCTCCAAAAAAGAAAACCTTGAGTTCACCTACATCCCTATAGCGAGACAAAATACGTAAAATCACTCTTCGCTTGTACTTATAAATGGAACCATCACCCCATTGCCTTAAAAAGGCTTTACCAGAGGGAAATTGATGTTTGTCCAACCATTCGTATTGATCAAAAATAGCATCAGGAGCAGCCGAAACATAAAAAAAGTCTACCCCCTTAGAACTGTAAAAAGAATCTAGTTCTTGAAAGAGATCGCGCATCTCAGGATAAATTCGTTTGCGGAAAAAATGCCAAGTTCTCCCACTTGAAGTTCCTTCACTATTGGCCTTTTTAATAGTGTCATCAATGTCCGAAATCACCACGACTCTAGCTTCAATCAAGGCACAAAAAAGTACACTCATAAGAGAAATAAACAGTTTAAATTTCATTCTTTTAAGTCCCCCGCTCAATGCATCAAAAAATAATAAGATAGTAAAAAACTGTCAATAAAGTAATCCCCATTATGAAAAATATGTCAACTTGGAGCTCTCCCCTAAAAAGCCTTTCCAACCCATTGAAATGACAGTAACTTGTTTCTCATGGGTCTAATCTATCAATTTCCCGTTCAAGAGAACCCTCTAGACGACCGCATTAGCATCAAAGAGGGCGAGGTGACGTTAAAAAACTATGGTCTTCCCTTAATATTTTGGGGCTATATGGCCATTATTTTAGTGGTGATTTTCTTCATGTATTTCGCGATCCAAAACCCCACTATAAAATTGATCAACACACCCGACCCCATCAACAAACTACTAGGTATCAGTGTCTTCTCCCTTCTCATTCTCATTCCATTAACTCTTCTAAGTTTCTTTTTTTACGAAAAAATCATCCAAAAAAAAGGCGATATATTAATTTTAACTCATAAACTCTTTTGGATTCCTTGTTGGAGAAAAACGATCTTTTTGAAAAATCCAGAATCTTTTACGACGACTCATTTTATGGACTCACCTAATATAGCTGCCAAACACCAAGACCCTCGTCTCAAGAGTTTTCAAAATCGTGGCTATCACCAATTATTCGCAGAGTGCAAAAAAGGAGAGATGCATTTTATTGATCGTCACTCCCAATCAGGAGAAATCAAAAAAATACGAGAGCTTTTACTTAAACACTAGTAATCCATCCAAAAGGTATTTTCACATGTTCAGTAGCTTTTCCTTGGGTAAATCCCCGAACGGAGTGGAAAATCTTTCAGGACGAAGCACTAGTCTGATTTTTTTCTTTGCTTTTGAAAGTCAGACCGCTTGCCATCCTTAGGCTTAGGGTCCTCACTTTTACCTTCATTATTGGAAATTTGAAATGGCTGAGGGCGTTTCCCTCCTCCAAGGCGCTTAGTTCTCTGCTGATCCTTAGGTTGTTTCTCCCAATGATTGCGCCATTCCTCTTTTTTTTCATCTTTCTCTTTTCCCTTTTCATATCGCTCTTTTTTTATTTTTTCATAATCTGCTTTTTTCCTAACTTTAATAGGAGAACGATTTTTGAGAAAACTTTGGTTTTTATTCTGCAAACGCTGTTGATCAACGCTTTGGTCGTGAGAAGAAATATCCAAGACAGTCTCTCCACAAACAAAAGACTGGCAAGCCAAACGCTCTTTAGTAATATGAAAGACATTTCCTAGTAGCTGAATCTCTTCAAACGTAGGGGCATTAAGATAATCCTCCCCCCTTGTAATTTTAATAACACAATCAGAGCAAGAGGCATGGCCTCCACAACTAGAGCGAATATAACAATTTTCCTTCCGAAGAGCTTCCAGGAGATTTAGGTTATCTTCAACATAAATTGTTTTTTTACTACCATCTTTAAGATAGAGATGAACGGGATGCCTCATACAACCTGACTCCCCAATAAATTTTCAAATGTGTTTCCTTAACTTACGCTCTATCGCCTCAAGGACTCTGCCACGAACAGGCCTCAAAAGCAGGGTCAAATTCAAACTCACCTGCACCTCTGCCTCAGTGAATTTCAAGCTCAAAGAAAAACCTCTTCCCACTGCCTCGATAACTCCGTTATCAGGTTGATAAGAAATATCGGCAGGTATATTAAATTTGGCCACATATTCTGGCGTAATCTGAGCCTTTGCTAAATTGTAAGCTTCTTCAGGGCCACTGGCCTGCTGGTATTTAACAGATAAATCCATCTCTTTCTCCCACTTCGCCTACATTAACAGAACTCTCTTTAAGTTCTTCCCGTAGACCCAAAGCCACTCGCCCCTCTCTTAGTCTCCGACAATGCTCCTTCAAAAAAAGTGGCTTGTGTGACAGGAGCTATCACCAGTTGTGCCACTCGATCACCGTGGGAAATAACTTCCGCTTTTTTACCCAAATTACCTAAAATAATTTTAACCTCACCACGATAATCGCTATCAATAGTTCCTGGGCTATTAACAACCATTAAGCCGGTTTTTAAGCTCAATCCCGACCTCGGTCGAACCTGAATTTCAAAACCTTCAGGAATTTCCATACAAAGCCCTGTTGGAATTAAAACCCTTCGACCAGGTTCAATAATAAGACCTTGTTCTCGATCTTCTTCCGGCAAACTTGCCCGAATATCAGCTCCTGCCGCTCCTGCACTCTCGTAGCGAGGTAGTGGAAATTCACCATCAAAGTGATCTAATCTTTCAATTTTTACTTCAACATTAGAGGTCATCACTCTAATCATCTCTTCGGCGAGAATGACCTCCGCGCTCTCGTCCACCGCCATTACCTCGTCGTCCACCACGGTCATTACGCTCTCCTCTCTCACCGCGACTGTCACTTCTTTCGCTCTTTGGTTTGGGAACGTAGTCAGGCTTTGCCTTCAAGGGCTCAACTTCTTTAATAGAGAACTTTAAACGCCCCATCCGGTCAATTTCAGTCACCTTAATTTTTACCTTATCCCCTTCACTGAGATATTCTTCAACGTCATTGACTCGCTCGTCAGTAATTTCACTAACGTGAACAAGGCCGGAGACACCTGGAACAAGATCAACAAATGCCCCATAATCCTTAATCGTTACGACAGTGGCATCATACATTTCACCGACTTTAGGACCATTAATTTGAAGCTCACAAACAGAAATGCAATCTTTCATAACTTCACGATCTGTCCCTAAAACTTTAACCGTTCCATCTTCTTCAATATTGAGTTCTACTTCGAAGTTTTCTTGAACGGCCTTAATGTTTTTCCCACCAGGGCCAATCAATGCCCCTATTTTCTCGGGTGGAATCTTAAAGATTTCCATTCGGGGAACCCCGTCTTTAAAATCACCTCTTTGAGTGGCAATCGTCTTAGCCATTTCGTTTAAGATATGTAAGCGTCCCTCACGAGCTTGAGTCATCGCAGACTCAACAATATCACGAGTTAACCCAGTAATTTTGATATCCATCTGAATCGCAGTGATACCTGTTTCTGTTCCCGCCACTTTAAAATCCATATCTCCTAAATGATCTTCATCCCCCAAGATATCGGTGAGAACTTTAAAACGATCCCCATCGGTCACCAATCCCATGGCAACCCCTGCCACTGGCGCACTCAAAGGAACCCCTGCATCCATCAAAGCCATCGAAGCCGAGCATACGGAACCCATCGAAGAGGAGCCATTAGATTCGAGAACTTCACAGACAACTCTAGTAGTGTAACCGTAATCTGGTTCCTTAGGCATAACCGCTTTAACCGCACGCTCAGCTAAATTGCCATGCCCGAGTTCTCTACGGCCAACCCCACGAACACCACGAGCCTCACCAACAGAATAGGGTGGAAAATTATAATGAAGGTAAAAATTGGAATAGGACAAGCCAATCACACGGTCAATCATTTGCTCGCCAGTCTTCCCTCCAACTGTGACAGTAGCTAATACTTGGGTTTCCCCTCGCGTAAAGAGAGATGAACCGTGAGGTGCTTTTAAAACGGAGACCTCAGTCTCAATATCACGAACTTCTTTCATTCCTCGACCTGCAATACGGTGTTCTTTATCGAGGATGTCTTCTCTCATCATATCGTAGAGAAGTTCATCAACTCCTTTATAAGCTTCTTTTCCAAAAGAATTTTCCTCTGTTAAACCGAAAGCCTGGGGATTTTCGTTCATGGCTTCTTTAACTTTAGCTGTTAAGTCCTTGACAGCCTTCTGGCGCATCATTTTATCTGAAATATCTAAAGCAGCGCGAGCCTCAGTAGAATAATCGGCAGTCACCTTATCCACCAAGGTTTGGTTAGCCGCTGCAGAGATAAATTCTCTCTTAGGCTTTCCAACTTCTTGGCGAATTTTTTCCGCTAAAGCAACAAATTCTTTAATTTGATCATGTCCATAAAATATCGCTGCTAAAACTTGATCCTCGGGAACAATATCGGCTTCCCCTTCCACCATTAAAATAGCATCTTTTGACGCTGCCACGGCGACTTCCAGATCCGATTCTTCCCATTGATCATAGGAAGGGTTCAAAACAAATTGCCCATCAATCCGGCCAACCTTGCAAGTACCGATCGGACCGGCAAAAGGAATATCTGAAATTGTTAAAGCCACAGAAGTTCCCAATCCTGCTAAAATTTCAGGATCGGCTTCCGGGCTATAAGACATGACAGTACAACTTACCACTGTATCAAACATATACCCTTCGGGAAAAAGAGGGCGGATAGGACGATCAATCAAACGGGCATTAATGGTTTCTTGATCGGTGGGACGCCCCTCCCTCTTTCTAAAACCCCCTAAGAATTTTCCAGCAGCATAAAATTTTTCAGTATACTCAACGAGAAGAGGAAAGAAGTCTTGACCATCCTTAACTACTGTAGCCGAACACACCGTTACTAGGACCTGAGTCCCACAAGAACTTACCAAAACTGAGCCATCAGCTTGTTTGGCCAAACGACCTGTCTCCACAGTAACTTCTTTGCCACCATAATTGATGGTCCAAATTTTTTTGTTTTCGTTCATAAAACCTCCACGCATCCCAGCCATCGAGGCAATTTTACCTCCAGGCAAAGGATCCTACGAAAATATTGTCAGGGTGAAGGCCTGGAGCAAGAACTCTCCAAAGAATATCTCTCGTCTTCAATTCATTTTTAAAAACGACAAATATCCCTTGAAGAACAATCCCTTAGACACTTCCACGCCCTACCTAAAATAAAAAGGAGGCCTTAAGCCTCCCCATTTTGTTTCTTACTTTCTCAAGCCAAGTTCTTTAATCAACTCTCGGTACTTATCCTCACTTTTGCCCCTATAATACTTAAGAAGAGAGCGACGGCGACCAATCATTTTAAGAAGGCCGCGATTTGAGTGATAATCGTGAATGTGTTTACCGAAATGATCCTTGAGTCCATTGATGCGACCAGTCAAAATGGCAATCTGAACGGCGGTCGAACCCGTATCCTCTTCACCTTTGCCAAACTTAGTCCCAAATTTTTTAGTGATTTCAACTTTTTGCTGTTTAGAAAGCATGGCCATCTCCTAGCTTATTCTGTTGCTACTAACCCTTGACCGAGAAGAAATCGCTTTCCAAAAATCTCATCCCAGAGAAGGGCGCCTCTAAAGTTTTCGGGAATTTACCTAATATGATCACGCATGTAAACCTTTAAGTTTTCCATCAACCGAACCTCAATTTGCCGAATGCGCTCACGGCTCACCCCATAGTCTTCAGCGATAGATTGAAGGCTCTGGGGAACCTCACTAAGTAGCCGTTTTTTAAAGATATCTCTATCTCTTGGCTTTAGGGCAGCCACAAACTCTTTCAAGTGACCTTTGAGAATCTCCAAACTCTGCAGGTTTGAGATCATCTCCTCTGGTCCCATACCTTCATCGGGCAAGATATCAACAAAACTACTGCCTGCACTATTGGAAGCATCAATAGGAGCATCTATACTAAGATCGCTAGAACCTGGGCCAAGACGCTGTTCCATAGTCAATACAGCTTTTTCACTCACTCCGAGACTCTCAGAGATAGCTTTGGAATCGGGTTTTATACCTTGGGCCTCTAAGCGAGACTTTTCCTTCATAAGGTTGAAAAAAAGTTTTTTTTGTTCATTCGTTGTCCCTATTTTAACCATCCTAAAATTGTCCAAGATAAATTTTAGAATATAGGATTTAATCCACCAAGAAGCGTAATAACTCAACTTAGCCCCTTTACTGGGGTCATATTTCGAAACGGCCTTCATAAGACCGACATTGCCCTCTTGAATAAGATCCATAACATTTTGCCATGCCGTCTTATATTCCATGGCAATTTTTACGACCAAACGCAAATTGTGTAGCACCAGCTTTTTAGCCACCTCGACATTCCCCGTTTCTGCGAGGGCCTTAGTCAAGCCTTTCTCTTGCTCTTCGCTCAACAGAGGGTAACGGCCAATATTTTGAAGGTAGTGGTATAAAGAGTCCCGGTCCCTGTCCTTAACTGGAACTAAGTCTGTTACTATCGGTTGTGCCGGAAGGGTTTGGTTAGCTGAAGTTAACGCCTCTGAAGCATCTTCAGTCGCAGGAGAAATATCAACAACCTCTGGCCCTCTTTCAACATCGAGAACTTCAATGGCTTCTGCTTCGACAACTTGGACTTTTTCTTTCTTCCCATTGGATGTCTTTAAAAAGCGATTTTTGGTCTTCTTAGAACTATTTTTCGACATGCTCTCTCTATACCATAAAGGAATAAAAATTTCAGGGTGATCTCAATGAGAGGCTTGGTCTGGATTTCACCTGTTCCCTTCTTTTCTCTTTATTTTGCTTAGCTAGCCACTTAAAGTGAAAATATCTCAACGCAAAGAGTCCATAATTGAGGTGAATAGGTATTTGTTCTATTCCTTTAGGGTTTTCAAAAACTTTACTTTTAGAGATAAGAACTTGCTCTAAAATTTCTTTTATAATCAAATTTTCAATATCGCCTTTCCAAGGCGCTATTTGCCAACGGGTCTGCGCTTCTTTCACTTGATCAGAGATAATAGCCCGAAACACTTTTAAAACTTTATTAGTGGTTTTTTTATCTGTCTCTCCAGGTCCTTTCCACAACTCTTTGACCCAAGCCAAAAATTTATTGGAAAGTTTTATATAAAACTTAGTTTTCACTTTCCCAACAAGGACATTGGTACGATCAAACTCACCCATATTAATATCAAATTCAACACGAAATCGAGGATGAAAAGGGTTAAAGTAAAATTTTCGATCGATTAGTTCAATAGTCAAAGCCTCTTCATAGTAAATCTCTTTTCTATAATCTCTATTTTGTCCTTCGGCCCAATGGTTCCAAGTGTGATCGACACTACTTCGAAGAGTTTTTAGGCCATCATTAAATTTATCAGCTTGAACAAGAAAGTCAGGAATTCCTGTTAAAAGAGCAAAGAATTGGCCTGTCATTAAATTTTGGTCATCAAAAGATATATTTTTCATTTTTTTAGCAATTTTGGGTACCTGACCTTTAAAAACATAGTGGGCATCTCTTAAGTCTTGGCAATAAAGCCTTTCTAGATCACTCGATAAACCATTTGAACCGACACTTCGAGGGAGTTTTCTCTTCAAAGTCTCAAGGTTAGTACGGCGGCAAACAACATTCTCACACCGAACTTGAACAGTGCTCTCTGTATCAATAAGAAGTGTTTTGTTTTCTATAGGTTCCCAAACAACCCTTTTTCCTGTCATTTGGCGGATAACAAAAGCCAATATGACGGGACTGCGAATCAAAGGAACCATAAGTCTAAAGTCTTCGGTATCACTACCCCAACTGCAAAAACTTTTAAACAACTCAATCGTCCAAGCAAACTCTTGTTGACGAGATTTATCTTCACTATTCAATCGAACTAACTGTTGAGGGAAAAGAGGATTTCCCTTTACACTAGGAAGAGCAAATGAGTGCTTCTGCTTAAATTTGACCATAAAATTTTTATGCAATTCTTTTAAACTAATAATACTGACATTCTGAGAGCAATAATTACCAATAAGATTGTTTGTAAAAGCTTGATACTCATCTTCAGAAAAATCAAAATATTTAGCATAAGCAGAAAGTGCTCTCAAAGTGAGGTCGAGACCAACATATTGAAGCGAAGCTATCATCGAACGCTTAACCTGGTCGCGCTCCCAACTGATGGAATACTGAATAGGCTCTCGGTTGCGGCAACTTTGATCCAAGCCAAAGCCTTCATCAACAAATCCTCGAAATCGTCCCAATTCAGATTTATACTTAAGATGAGGATCTTCAGAGAAAGCTCCTTTCGATGCTTTAAAATCTTTGAATATATAATCAATCGGATCCTTATCAGCATCAATATATTTGTTGGAAAGATCACCCAAGATTAGACTCTCCATCGGCATCAAACCCCAGCTTTGGAGAGAAAATAAAGAAAAATTGACTAGGATCAAAAGCTTAAAATAGGTTTTAGTAAAACCTTGAAGGTTCGATAGATTGGTTTTCTCCGGTATCTTTTTCATCCCTAAAAAAATTCCCTATTGAGTTTCATTAAGTTGTCGGAACTTTTACCGATCTGTTTTATATGAAGTCTCTCAACCGGAAAATCATTCTCTCATGCCTGACTTTTTTTCTCTCCCTAAAAAGTGGACAAGGCATCGAGGTTTTGAATGATTGGTCCTACTATACAAAAGATCAAGTGACTTCTTTCCAACAAATTGAAGAAAGGGATAAAAGATTTGCTGACCACTTAGCCCTGCAATATTCAAAGTACCACTTGATTAACGGCAACTTAAAAATGGCAAAATTCTACCTCAGAAGAATCAACGGCAAATCGACAAAGCTTTTGATGGTCAAACGCCGCTACGAAGCTCTCATCGCTTTTATTGAAAATCGATTCCAAGAAAGTCTCAATGCCATATCCTCGGGTAAGTTTAACGACGGAAGAATCTACCCTCAAATATGCATGCTCAGGTTAGCTAATTTACTCGCACTTAATAAGATAAAAGCCTTCGCTAAAGAAAAAGTAAGTTGCACAAGCTTAACACGTGAATACAGTAATCAAAATCAATTTTGGATTGATGCTTTAGCTGATATAAAAACGAAGAAAAAAGATCTCTTATTAGGAAATCGAGCCGAAATTTTAAAAAACGTATTTGGAGACATCAACTCCATAAAAATTTGGATGAAGCTTGTTCTCTTTCTCAACAAAGAAAAAGTTATAGAAAGAACCCTCGAAGAACTACCAAGTAGGGCCTATCAATCGAAAAAAATCCGTGAATTGATCGGTTTTGCCATGTATCGTCTAGGCAAAAACAAGGAAGCCTTAGAGTTTATTGAAGACATAGAAAGCCCCAATGCAGATAATATCCGCGGGAATATCTATCTCAAACAAAAAAAGTATGAACTCGCCTTGGGTCATTTTCAACTAGCTCTTCAAAAAAAGCACAACTCGCTTAATGCACTAGAGAGAGCCATTCCACTTACATGGATACTAGGGCAATGGCAAGATGGCCTCAATCTATTAAACCGACTCATTAAACCTGAACTTGATCCAAGAAAAAAATTAGCTCTAGATACGGCTTTTCAAATTCGTATAGAAGACATTGACAATGCCTATAAACAACTCAATCTTTTAGAAGTTCAGTTTAAAAAAAAATATCCTAAAGAAGTTGGTCTCATGAAAAGCTATGTGGCCTTACGCAGACACGATATGAAAAAATTGCAAGAGAGCTCAGTAAAAGAATGCCGCCGTTATGACGGACTCAATTGTTGGATATCCATGCAACTAATTTATTGGGAAAATTTAGGTCTTACTATCGAGAGAGATGAAAAAACTTTAAGTCTCAGTAGTTTTTCTATCGAAAAGCTAAAAGGAAAAGCAGAAATAAAACCAATGAAAGAAAAAATTATTATCGATCAAAGAGATATCGAAGAACTCGACTCTAATTCTGTCAATCTGCTTTGAAAGAGTTTAAAGAACGAATCCTAAGTATAGACCACCACCGAGAGTACTTCGCTCCACATCGGCAGTAAAACTAGTATTCTCTACCTTTTGCGATTCTTTTAAAAAATGACCTTCCAGAGATAGCCAAGTCTTTCGGCTTAACCAAAAACGATTTTCAATAGTAGAAAAAAGTGAAAATCCAGATTTTACTTTAAAAGTTCCCGCCTCTTTTCCAAGATTACTTCCTAAACCAACTTTGAAATCTAAATTATAGCGGCTCCCTCTCACCAAACGAGCTTCTAAACCAAAGTTAATATTGGGTACTGTCACTCGAATAAACTGACTTTCTGTTCCAGTGCTACTAGTTTGGTGGTTAAGGTAATAACTCTGCTGGAGGTTGACTTCGGACAAGAGCTCCAAGCCATCGAAAAGGGAATACTTTAAACCCAGCATAAAACCAACAGTACGAGTCCCCACCTGCTCAAAACCTCGTCTCTCTTGCTCATTTAACTCAAAATTGCCAAAAGAAAAGGAAGTTGTTGGCTGCCATCGACTACCCGAACTATGATCCCAAACAATTTGAACAAGACGACTTCGTTCTGGTTTATAAGTTCTTGAATCTCCAGTAAAAGAGTCATTATTTACTTCTAACGTTTGGGAATAAGGAAGAAAACCAATCGAAAGATTGTTCTTAGCTATAAGTTCACGATTGGTAAAGTGCTTAAAAGAAGGGTTCACCGTTCTTCTAACTTGGCCAACGATGAGTTCTTTTTCTAAAATATCATTTAATCTCTTGGCTTCACGCTTATATTCAGCTAAAAGCTTTCCATTCTTCTTATCGGTTACAAAGCCTTTTACCGAATCCAACTTCAGTCCTCTTGGTGCTTTGTATTGACCAGTCCTTGAGTCTACATAGCCCGCCTTCTGTGTCCGGTAGACCTGACTTTTCTGATCAAAAAGAGCATCCCTTGAAGGAGGAATATAGAAGCCCGTACTTGAATCAACAAGTCCTCCCGCCTTTGGTGCATATAATTTCTCTTCAGGATCAAATACACCTTCAGGAGGAGCTTTTTGCCGAGCTGCTCTAAGAACCTGTTTTTTATTTTGAGAGAGATTCGCTGCTTTAATATCTTTAGATTTTTTTAATCGAAACTCTGTATTTTTGTAGAGCAAGTTCAGCTGTGTAGAGTTAATTTTAACCGGCTGGCTCACTGTACCTAATTTTTTTACCGTACTTGCATGTTGGCCACTTTTAGCAACAACAGATTCATCACCTTCGAGAACTAGCGATAACTCCTTCTCACTAGTTAATCTTATAGTCGGTTCCCTTTCTAGCTTCACCCTTCCTTGATCATCACGTACAACCCGATGTTTTGCGTACTTTAAATTCCCTTTAGCACTTTCATATTTAGCTATCGCCACCTGTCCCTCATAGGTTAGTAGGCTTGTAAGCTGATTATTTGGATTGTAAACAGTCTGAAAGTCTGCTTCACCAACCCCTAAAGCAGCACTTCGCGTTTTAATAAAGAACTTATTCTTTTCATCATAGCTCGATCTTTTCACTCGTGCCCGAGCCTGACCTTTTAGCAGACTTACGACACCACTTTTTCCTTCTTCAGCTCTTACGATAACGGCTTTTGACTGAGGACCTAAACTCATCACCGACTTGTCACTAAATTTGATCTCAATAAACGAGTTCTTATAAGTCAAAATAGAGGTATCTTCTTTGAGCTTATCCCCGAGTTTGACAATTCTAGCAATTCGCTCGGGCGACACTAACTGAGTCACTTTGCCGCGAATTTTTATGACGACAGCAACATGAGAGCTTTTTTTGGCCCAGCAGTCATTCCCTGGAAAATTAAAAAGAAAGACTAAAATTAATGAAAAAGTAATTCGTTTCATCTTCAATAACCGTGAAATAAAGTTATAAGGTATTTTTGCCCAGAGTTGGAAATAGGTCAATTTAGGACTTCACTGGGCGCATCTCTTGACCATCAAAGACAAATGTGATCTCAGCTCCATCCTGTACAGTCGTTAAATTAATGGGTCTTTTCCAAATACCGTATAGATTCCTTAATGTATCAGCTGCGTAGGACATATCTAAATCAACGCCTTGATACCTATGAACAACGTGCAACTCCCCTCTGTTTCCAAAATTACTCGATTCAATGTCAATAACAGGACTGCCAAAATTAGTCAGCGACATCAATAATTTACTTTTAATGGCTTCAAAATCTCGGTTATCAATTTCAAAACGCCCTGTTCTCGGGTTATATTTATAGGTAAAGAGCTGTTGGCGTTCACAAAATTCTTGAGTAAAAAATTCATCAATAAAAGTAATATCATTGTGAGTTTTTCGAATTTCAAAAATCTTCTCTCTTCCCCTATTTGTTTTTTCATTCCAATTGTTACGAGCGGCCATATCTTTACAACTCTGGTAATCCTTACCAAATCGCCCGGTATCCCATCGGTACTCGATATCTCTAAATAACTCGATGCCTATCTTATAGGGATTAATGTTATTGCGACTCATGGCCATAACCCCTGCATGTTTGTCGCTAAAGTCGATAATTTCACTAGCTTTTAAAGCTTTTTGAGTCATTATTGTTGAGTGCCAATAACTGGCCCAGCCTTCATTTATAATTTTTGTCATCCTCTGGGGAAGAAAATAATAAGCCTCTTCCCTTAAACAACCCAATATATCGGCTTCCCACTCTCTCAATGGTGCATTTTCAATGAGGTACATCATGACATCACGAGGACTAGAGTTTCCCTTTGGTTGGCGAGTAATAGGCTTATCATCATCCAATTCAGGTAATTCTATTTGTTCACGAGGATTAAAAAGCTGAGAGCGCATAAAGCTCTTTAAATGCTCTGTTCTCCCATCTTCATCATCATCATGAAAAAACTGCTCTTTGTACTGATGCTCCTTTTCAACACGAGAGCGCCGAACATCAGGAGTTTCAAATAAAACATTAATATCGAGCAAATTTTCCAGAGAAAGGACCCGATCAATGAACATTTCAACACGATCTTGACCATAACGTTCCATATAACGTCGAATCTTGGTCCTATGGTTAGCCATCACATCCATCATAGATCGGTCAGTATTTCTAAACCAAGCATTGTTTTTAAAAAAATCAGCATGTCCATAAACATGGGCCATAACAATTTTTTGATCGACGAGATGATTGGCTTTTAAGAGGTAAGCATAACAAGGGTTAGTGTTAATCACCATTTCGTATATTTTAGACAAGCCGTAAGTGTAAGATTTTGAAAGCTGATCATACTCCATTCCAAAGCGCCAATGAGGGTAGCGATGAGGAAAACCTCCTTGTGCAGCTAAAATATTGACTGTATCGTAATCGCAAATTTCAAAAACGACAGGGTAAAAATCTAGTCCATAATCTAAAGCATATTGATGGATTTCCTCTTTCAATTTGCGAAGCTCTCCAGTGAGGGGTGATGTTCGCGTTGTCATTTGCCCTTCCCTAGAAATTCTTTAATTGAATCCAAAATAGCTTCTTTATCTTTTATTTTTGACAATGTGACCTTTTCATCACTATCTCCATAGGCCGTATGGAGGTCTTTATAAAATTGACCTGATCCATAACGGCTTTCCACTTGCCCATAACAAAACACATTGCTAGCCGGTAAAATATTTTCATCTAAAATCTGTAAACAAAGCTTTGTGTCATCTGTCGACCAATTGTCACCATCAGAAAAATGAAAGGGATAAATATTCCACTCACTAGGATCATAATCTTCTTGGATAACCTCTCGGCAAAGTTTAAAAGCCGAGCTAATAAGAGTCCCACCAGATTCACGGGTTCGAAAAAAAACTTCTTCATCCACTTCTTTCGCCGTCGCATCGTGAATAATATAGCGAATTTCAATATTTTTATACTGTGATTTAAGCCACAAATTGATCCAAAAAGACTCCGTTCTCACTATTTCTTTTTGCTCATCACCCATCGAACCTGAAACATCCATCATATAAATTACGACCGCAGCATTCTCATTTTCGACAACTTGAGTACTACTGCGATAACGCATATCACTTTTGATAGGGATAATAATGGGATTTTCTGGATTGTAAGTACCACTTGCGACTTGCCGTTTAAGGGCTTCTTTATAAGAGCGCTTAAAATGCTTTAAAGAATCAGGTCCGACAGTTCCTATTGAACTATATTTATCAGTAGCACTGGGTAAGGTTTTTCTCCCTTTAGGTTCAATATTGGGAAGTTCAAGCTCCTCACCCAATATGGAAGCCAATTCATCCAAGGATAGTTCAACCTCAAGTTCTTTATTTCCTTCTCCTTGCCCCGCTTCTCCTTGTCCTGCTTGCCCTTGCTCTTCTTGTCCCTCAACAGGGTCCCCGGGCTGTCCCTCCCCTTGCCCAACACCCCCCTGCTGCCGGTCTCCAAAACGAAAACGAGGCGTTTCGATAGAGGGCATAGGAATTTTATATTTTCCACCACCTTTGGGTGCAGGCATCTCACCATTAGAGACATACTTCCTCAAATTGTCCCTAATCTTGCCTTTAACAATTTTGCGAAACCTAGTGTGATCCCTTTTAATCGGGTGATCCATCCCTTCTCCCTACAGAAAATCAGCGAAAACCCTAAGACCTCGCCGAGTCCCCTTTTGCAAAAATTGAAGCGACAAAGTTCAAAGCATCTGTGGCACAAATTTCACAATATCCAAAGTTCTTGATAAGGCGAGATTTCACCACATCAATTTTCTCTTGAGTTTCCTTATCGACAACCTTAGAAATAATAGTCGTTAACTTGATAGTATCCTTTTGATCCTCAAAGAGCTTGAGTTCTAAAGCTCGATGAAGTCGCTCATTCATCTTATAATCAAATTGTTTACCTTCAATGGCAAGAGCTCCAATATAGTTCATAATTTCTCTTCGAAAATCGTCCTTACGAGATTCAGGAATATCAATTTTCTCCTCCACAGAACGCATAAATCTCTCATCTGCATCCTCAAGCCTATTAGAGTATTTATTGCGAATTTTTTCTCTTTGTGTGTAAGCTTTAACGTTATCAATATAGTTAGCACATAGTGTTTGAATAGCATTTTCATCAACACTAATAGCTTTCTGGACATCGTTCTTAACAATGTCCTCGAACTCTTGGCGTGCCACAGCCAAAAGCTCCCTATATTTTTCAAGAACATCAGGGGAGTTAATCAAACTATGGTGTTTTAAGCCCGCTTCTAGCTCATTAAAAACCATAAAAGGGTTTAAACATCCAGAACCACCATTCTTAACTAAGGCATTTGAAATTTTATCTTGAATGTAGCGAGGGGAAATCCCCTCTAACCCTTCACGAACAGCTTCCTTTCTCAGCTCCTTAACATTGTCCTCATTGTATCCAGGTAAAGTCTTTCCATTATAGAGCTTAAGCTTTTGGAGCATGGTTAAATCACTTTTCTTAGGTTCTTCCATGCGAGTCAAAACTGACCAAAGGGCAGCCATATCGAGAGTATGAGGAGCAATATGCATATGCGGAATCTTTTCCGGGTTAAAATCTCGCTTATAAATCTTAACCTCATTATCAAGCCGAGTAATATAGGGAATATCAATTTTAACCGTTCGATCCCTAAGGGCTTCCATAAACTCATTATTTTGAAGCTTTCTAAATTCAGGTTCATTAGTGTGCCCTAAAATGACTTCATCAATATCTGTCTGGGCAAACTTTTTTGGTTTAATAGACTGTTCTTGCGAGGCACCAAGAAGATCATAAAGAAAAGCCACATCAAGCTTCAACATCTCAATAAATTCGACAATTCCTCGATTAGCAATATTAAACTCACCATCAAAATTAAAAGCCCGAGGGTCAGAGTCTGAACCATACTGAGCTATTTTGCGATAATTGATATCACCAGTAAGTTCGGTTGAATCCTGATTTTTTTCATCCTTGGGTTGGAAAGTACCAATACCAATTCGATCCTTCTCAGATAGCAATAAACGCTTGACTCGCACATGCTTCGTTACACAATTCCAATCCCCATTGTATTTTTCCATATAGGCATTGAGAATAAATCGATCAGCAGGGTTAACTTCCCCCTTAATCTTAATTTTGTACTCCCCATCTTGCCGGCCACGGTTAATTTCCTGAAGGAAAGAATGGCGAACCTCAAGAGGGATCAGCTTCATAGGCTCTTCATGCATGGGAGAAGGAAAAAATTTGCGACCACCAAGAATTTCTGTCTCCTCTTCATCAAACCATTCAAAAGTATACATTGCTCCTTCATCAGTCCGAGAGTAATGCTCAAGTCCTTTTTTTATAAGTCGAGCAATAGAAGACTTCGCACTACCAACAGGGCCGTGGAGCAGGAGAACTCTCTTCTCCGTTCCGTAACCAGAAGCCGCAGATTTAAAGAAATTTACTAATTTCATGAGATGGACATCAATCCCAAAAACAGCATCTTTTCCATTCTCTATAGGATCATCAAAAAAATGATAACGAATAATTTCTTTTTTATATTCTGTATAACGACTTGTCCCATAGGACATGATCATGTCATGAATTCTTTGAAAGGCATTTCTCCCAACTCTGGGATCCTGAGAAACCATATCAACATAACTTTGGAAAGTTCCCGACCAATGAAGATAGGAAAAGTCCTCAGCTTTGTAGTTCTCTGCCATAAACTCAGATATATTAATATTGTTGCCCATAAGATTCCTCCGTCCTTAGAAGAGATTTTTTGAAATTTATTAGCACTCATATCAAGGCCACTTCTTCCGATAGAAAAACCCGCCTCTCCCCTAATTATAGTATCATCTTTACCTATGAAAAAAGTCTCTTCTTCAAACACTTAAAACATTTTTTTAAACAAAACCCAATCAGCTTCACTTTTCAGGGAAAATCTAAAGCCCACCTCTCCGATCCACTAAAAAACCATCACAATTGACAATTATCCAGAGCAACTAGACAATAAGAGAATTAAGAAACCCTATTATTTCCAATTTCAAGGAACCTAATGGGACTCATATCTTCGGGTTTAACCGACGTCGGACAAAAGCGTAAATCAAATCAGGACGCCATTTACCTCAATCCTGAAAAGCATATCTTCATTATCGCCGATGGTATGGGAGGACACAACGGTGGAGATATAGCCAGCGCAACGGCCGTCAAAGAAGTTCCTCACTATCTTCTGACCCACTATGACGACGATCCCATGAAAATTCAAAAAAAGGCCATAAAAAGCGCCAATCTAGCCATTAAAAAAAGAGGGCAAGCAGACAAAAACCTAGCGGGAATGGGAACAACAGTCGTCAGTCAACTTTTTCGCGGCTCCCATCTCTACATCGCCAATGTAGGAGATAGTCGATCGTACTTAGTCCATAAAAAAAAACTCTTTCAGCTAACACGCGATCACAATCTCGTTCAGGAAAAACTTAATTTAGGCTTCTATACCCGCGCCCAAGCAGCAGAAGACCCTCACAAAAATGTTCTCGTCCGAGCAGTGGGGTTTGAAGAAGATGTCGAAGTTGATATTTATTCTTATAGAGTTCACCGCAATGACATTTTTATCAGCTGCTCTGACGGACTGCACGGAAGGGTCAGTGACCCCGACCTTCTTCATATCGTCAATTCCTCTATTCCCCAACCAGAAAAAGCCACCCAAAATCAAGTGGACCAAGCCGTCAAAAGTCTAGTGAACCAAGCCAATAAAAATGGAGGAAATGACAATATCTCCGTCATTATCGTCGTGGCCCAATAAAATATTCCGCTGAGTACAGTGCAATGCGCAGTTATAAGTTTTTTTAGACGTGGCTTTTTCCCATTTAACCACTTAAAATAGTTGGCCATGGACCGTTATTTTACGATCATGATTGTTCCAGAGCGCGAAAAAGGCGTGAGATCTTTTCGAATCCCACAAGTTTTTTTTCACGCTTTTTTATTCCTCCTAATCGCGACTCTCACCTTATTGGGGATCTTCGCTTACGACTACTGGAAAATACTGAGGGAAATTCACAAAAATAAGCACCTTACTATCGAAAATAGGCAGCTCAAAGAACAAATTCAACTTTTTCAAATGAAAATTAATTCTCTCACTGATGACTTAGAGAGAATCCACACCTTCGAAAAAAAACTGAGAATTATCACTGGTCTCGAAAACGTTGATATGACCCGTAAGCTTAAGAATAAAACAGAGCTCAATCAACCAGGGACTTTTCCCAAAAATAAATCGGGAGAAAAGGACGCTGAGCTAGACCAAGACAAAACCACCCAATTAAAACCTACAAAATCTCTCTTCAAAAACTTACAAAGCCTCAAGGATTTCGATAAGGCCAAACAATACAAAAGCCTTAAAAATCTCTACGAGCAAAAGATTGCCACTCGCTTTGGCTTAAGAACAAGTTATTCCTATACAAAGGAGTGGGATCAACTCACCAAACAAAGCTTTGGGTTAGCAGCCAATTATGCTGAGTTTGATTATAAGTTTTCGGTAGTCAAAGACTTTACTAGAAATTTAGAAGTTAATATTCATCGTTTAGATAGTTATCTACTAGATAAAGACAGTTTTCTACGATCAACACCAACCCTCCTTCCCACTAAAGGATGGATCACAAGCTACTATGGCCCACGCCTTAGTCCAACCTCCAAACGATTGAGAATGCACGAAGGCTTGGATATCGGGGCTAAACCTGGGACACCCATTGTTGCCCCAGCAGACGGGAGAGTAGCTTTTGCAGGGATTAAACCAGGGTTTGGAAAATTCGTTCAACTCGATCATGGTTATGGCATTGAAACATTCTATGCTCATGCAAAAAACCTATTTGTTAAACGCGGACAAGTTATTGAAAGAGGAGCTTTAGTTGCCTCCATTGGAAACACTGGTTCCTCTACTGGTCCCCACCTTCACTATGAAATCCGAGTCAACGGAACCCCTGTCGATCCCCTGTACTTTGTCTTAGATTAAAATCACTTACAAAATGGAAATGGCTTAAAGTATAGGAGCATAAATGATCTTTAAATCTCTCTTAGGAACAAAGAATTCCCGAGAACTTAAAAAATTAAAGCCACTAGTCGACGAAATCAACTCTTTAGAAGAACAAATGAAAAAGCTCTCTGATAGCGAGCTTCAAGGGCAAACACTCAAATTTAGACAAAGATTAGAAGGGGGCTCTGAACTAGAGTCTCTTCTCCCTGAAGCTTTTGCGACAGTAAGGGAAGCCTCTGTTCGAGTTTTAGGAATGAGACCTTACGACGTTCAGCTGATGGGAGGAATGACTCTCTTTCAAGGTAAAATCGCCGAAATGAAAACGGGAGAAGGAAAAACCTTAACGGCAGCACTCCCCATGTACTTGCATGGGCTAACTCAAAAAGGAGCCCATCTCATCACTGTCAATGACTACCTGGCCAAAAGGGATGCCACTGAAATGGTTGGCCCTCTCTATCAATGGCTGGGAATTAATGTTGGAGTTATTGTCGCCGACATGGAAGATGAAGACCGAGTGGCTGCCTATAAAGCTGACATTACCTACGGAACCAATAATGAATTTGCCTTTGATTACCTTAGAGACAATATGAAATTTGACTTAGAGGACTATGTCCAAAGAGGCCATAATTTTTGTATTGTTGATGAAGTCGATTCTATTCTTATTGACGAAGCCCGAACACCTCTTCTCATCAGTGGGCCAAGTGAAGGCGACACTCAAGTCTACGGTGTTGCCAACTCTGTTATCCCTCAATTGCAAAAAGAAACCCATTTCACAATTGATGAAAAATCCCGCTCAGCGATTTTTACCGATCAAGGAGTTTCTCGTGTTCAGGAAATTCTCAAAATACCCAATCTTTTTAATTTAGAACATAACCAAGTTCTCCATGCTCTCAACCAAGCACTCAAGGCCCACCACCTTTTTAATCGCGATGTGGATTACGTCATCAAAGAGAAGAGAGTGATTATTGTCGATGAGTTTACAGGTCGCCTAAAGGATGGCTCCCGTTGGAGTGATGGACTTCATCAAGCTGTTGAAGCTAAAGAGAATGTGCCCGTTAAGCAAGAAAATCAAACACTAGCTTCTATTACCTTTCAAAACTACTTTCGCCTCTATGACCGCTTGGCCGGAATGACGGGGACAGCCGATACCGAAGCAGAAGAATTCAAGCAAATATATAACCTTGAAGTAGTCGTTGTTCCTACCAATGTCCCCATCGCTCGTCGCGACGAACCCGATGTTATCTACAAATCAAAAGCAGCTAAAATCAAAGCCGTTACCCAAATGATCCAAGATTGCCACCAAAGAGGACAACCTGTCTTAGTGGGAACCAGCTCTATCGATAGCTCAGAAATATTTGACCAGGCCCTAAAGAAAGCAGGTATCCCGCACAACGTGCTCAATGCCAAACAACACCAAAAAGAAGCTGAAATTATTTCCCAAGCAGGTCACAAAGGAGCCGTGACTATCGCCACCAATATGGCCGGGCGAGGAACCGATATTAAGCTCACTGAAGAGACCATAAACCTTGGTGGACTCATGATTGTCGGAACAGAAAGAAATGAAGCCCGCCGAATCGACAATCAGCTGAGGGGACGATCTGGTCGGCAAGGTGATCCTGGAAGGTCAAAATTCTTTCTTTCACTAGAAGATGATCTCATGAGGATTTTTGGCAGTGACAGAATCAAGGGGTTTATGAATACGATGGGGATGGAAGAAGATGAGCCCATTGAGCATAAAATGATCACCAATGCTATCGCCAAAGCCCAAAAGAAGGTCGAAGGGCACAATTTCGAAATCCGCAAGCACCTCCTCGAATACGATAATGTGATGAATGAGCAAAGGCGAGTTATCTACCGCATTCGCCGAGATATTTTGGGAGATGAAGGAAACAGAGAATTCTTGAACGAACTAACAGAAGACGTTGCTGAAATCCTCATGGAAAACTACCGTCCGCCCAAAAAAATCCCTTTGGAAGCTTGGCCTTGGGATGAAATGCAAGTCGGCTTCCAAAATACTTTTCACACCAGCTACAAAGTTAACGCTACAGAATGTCTAACCCAATACGATGGTGAATTAGAGAGTTATTTTGCCGAAATCGCTAAAGGTCTAATGGCCAAAAAATTCTCCGAGTACGATCCAGAACAAGTCCAAATCGCCACCCGCGAAATTCTTCTCTCAACTTTTGACCAGTACTGGAAAGATCACCTATTGGCCATGGACCACGTCAAAGAGGGGATTAACCTGAGGGCTTATGCTCAAAAAGATCCTCTCACAGAGTACAAACGCGAAGCTTTTGGACTGTTTGAAAACCTGCGAACCGAAGTGAAAAAAGCCGTCATCAACAACATTTTTAGTGTAAAATTATATTCGGCAGAAGAAATTGAAGAACTCCAAAAACGCCACCAAGAGGAACTTGAAAGGCAACTAGAGTCCCATCGTCAAGCATTGGCCCAAGAGGAGAAAGCCAGAGAGAGGACAGAACCAATCCGCCGAAAAGAAAACAAAGTCGGCCGAAATGACCCCTGCCCTTGCGGCTCGGGCAAAAAATTCAAACATTGCCATGGAGGTTAATGGTTGAGCTCAGACGACGAACAGGAAAATGATGAGGAAAAAGCAGACCTCACTCGTATTGAGGATCTCTCCGAATATCTTCACGAACTCGATTCAAAGACAGATCGACTCCTTGGTGAGGCAGAAAGCGAATATCAAAATGAAACCTCATCCCCTCCCTCTATTCCCGATGAACTCTTAACCGATCCTGAGGAAGAAGAAGATTCCCACCCTGAAGAAATATCCGATGACAGCGATGCTCCTCCTTTTCAGGAAGAAGTGGAGTCTTCTCACAACGATTGGAATACTGAAAACAATTTTTCTAACGAAGAGGAAACCCAACCAGAACTTGAAGACGGTTTTGAAAATAGCACAGAAGAAGAAAATGAAAGCGAATTTACCACAGAGGATTCTTCCTTTGAAAACCTCTCTGACGAACATGAAGAAAATATCGAAAATGATGACACTAACTCATTTGAAGAAGGGACTAACACCGACAGGGAAGCAAAAGACAATTTTTCCGAAGAACAAGATTTCCAAAGCAATTTTGAAGAAAATGAAAAAGCGGAAGAAACTCAATTTGAAGACATCGAGTCAAATCCTTCTGAATTCGACGATCAAATCCCTATTGACGAGGAGGAACTCAATTTCACCTCTGAAAATACAGAGTCTGAAACAACAGCTGATTGGCAATCTCCCCCACTGCCCAATGAAGATTTAAATAGGCTCTTAACACAAGAGCTCGATGAGCAAGTATCTCCTGCGCCTCCAGAGTCGAGCCAAACCTCACCATCCCCTTCTCAAGAAAACTTTCAAGACCTTAGAGATTTTGGCAACTCCATCAACTACGGCGTTGTCAGTACAGGAGGAAATCCACCTTTTAGTTTAATTCTCAGGAGAATTCAATATCAAGAAGATGCCCATGATATCTTGACGATATTGCGAGAACACGGCCTTTGTAGCGAAGATAACGAAGAAACTTTATCCAACGCCCTGCAAAACGGCAGTCTTCTTCTATCGCAAATTAGCGAATACTCGGCCATCTACTTAGCCCACCGCCTGAGAAGATTTGATGTCGATATTCAAGTAGGTCTAAGTGATGAACTCCATCCTTCAAAAAACTATGAAAGCGAAAATCGTGGTTTAGTCAGCAAGTACTCCTTAAAACAAAACATCGACGAAAACGTCGACCTCATCCCCAGAACTGTTGAGCTTGAAAGTATTCTATTGACCACAACACCAACATTAGAAAACTATACTATTTACCGTTATATCCAAGTTATCACTAGCCATACTCTAATCGATCAAGATGAACTTAAAAGACTTCATAAGGCCAAGGAAATAACTGAAGAAACTTATGAAAAAGAACACCAGTATTTACCTTCCCAAGAAGACTCAAAGCAAGAAGGCCACAACTGGGATAAGTTCTCTCTCGGTTTAAACGAAGTCTATAAAGAGCTTGCCAGCGAATTGAGAAATGAAGCTTATAAATTAGAGGCTAATGCAGTGATAGGTGTCAACTATCAAATAACTCCCTTAGTTACTGAAGAAGACCCCAATCAATCAGTTTATAAAATCACCTGTACTGGTAATGCCGTTTGGGTCGTCGGTCATTAGATATGGACAACCCTTTAATTCACACTCCCACTTTTTACCCTATCGTTATTATTGGTGGTGGCATTGTCGGTGCAGGCATTTTCCGAGAACTTTCACTCCATAAAATTCCTTGTCTCTTGATCGATAAAAGAGATTTTTCAGGACAAACCAGCCAGTCTTCATCAAAAATGCTTCATGGAGGAATCCGCTACCTTGAAAATTTTGATTTTAGACTTGTTAAAGAAGCTCTCCAAGAAAAAAATCATTGGCTTAAAACAGCACCTCACCTTTGTTACCAAGAGGATTTTTACATTCCCGTTTTTAAAGATGATAAACGTCCCCTATGGATGATTAAAGCGGGTTTATGGTTTTATGACGCTCTCTCAGGCTTCCAAAACAAACCCCATTCCTCAGCAAACATCGAAAAAACTTTGCAGGCCTTTCCCGAGCTCAAAAAAGAAGAACTGCAAGGTTCAGGGATCTATAGTGATGCCATTGTCGACGATGCTAAACTTACGTTAGAAGTCATTTACGATGGGCTCTGCTCTAACGAAAGTGAAGCTCTCAACTATATTGGCCTAGAGCAATTAAAAAAAGAAAATGGAATCTGGAAATTAACTCTAAAGGATCAATTAACAAACCAGCAAAAAGAAATCACAACTCAAGAAATTATATTTTCCACAGGTCCCTTCACAGATCAGCTTTTTGAAAAGCTAAAAGCTTTCCCTTGGGAACCCAAACTTCTTCCTTCAAAAGGGAGCCATCTCTGGCTAAAAGAAAAAGCCCTCAATATTTCCAACCCAATGGTCCTCACCCCTAAAGATGGACGAGTCATTTTCGTTATCCCCCAACGAGAACGCATTTTAGTTGGTACGACAGAAGTCCCCGTTCAAAATGTCGAATTCGATTTAAAACCCTCTCAAGCAGAGATCAATTATTTAATTGAAAACTTGCAGAACTATTTTCCTAGATCCAAAGTGACTCAAAAAGACATTTTAGGCTACTTTGCCGGCATACGTCCCTTAATCAGAGAAAACCTAGCAATAGAAGCCAATGAGACGGCCAGAGATCACAAGATCTATCAACCCGCAGAAGGGATCCACGTTATTCTAGGAGGAAAATATACAACTTTTCGTTTGATGGCCTCCGACCTAGTTGCTCCGCTTATTCGCAAATTCAAAATTAGTTACAATCCTCAACTCTCCCGATCTCCCTTGAGAGTTAAAAGTACTGTTACTCCTTTCCAAAAGTGGAATCCTAATCAATCTGATATCGACAAAATTATTCAAAACGAAAAGCCCAGAACCAACCAAGACATCATAGAAAGACGTTTAGGGATTTTGAATGTTGACTTAAAAGGATTAAAACTGTTTTAGAAACTACAATCCCTGCCAGAAAGCCTATACTCTTTAACATAAATAACTACCAGCGGTAGCTTAAGCCCAATAATAAGCGAGGACCAGCAGAAATTTTAGTAAAGCTACTATCTGTAGCTTCAAAGGCATAGGACTCGCTTCGGCGGTAATAAGAAACTAAGGCACGCGCTCCTAGGCCCAATTTAGCATAATACTTCAAACCAATGCCCAAAGAAAAAAAACTGGACGATCCACTCAATTCCTCAGACGTTTCTAATTGGGCATTTCCTGCAACATCAGTTGCCTTTCCTACCCCCAAAGTAAAGTCAGCAAAACCAATTAAGCGGCGATAGCTTAAGGGATCAGCCATAAAGTGCCAGGAACCTCCAATACCGTACTCAAAAACAGAATTCGATACAACTTGCCCTCCGATAGATTGAACCTTTACAATACTTGAATGAATTAGTGCCTTGAGAGAAATATTGGCTAAAAAGCTTCCTTTCGAATTAAAGTATTTTTCAATACCAACAGACCAATCGACATCGGCTGCTTCTCCATTAAACGAGCCATTATTACCTTGGTCAATACTAGAGCTTAAGCTATTTAAATGAACCAACCCATAAAACTCTAAAGTCTTTCCATAGCTCACCCCACTCCCATCTTTAACCTTGATATCATTAGGCAAAACTCCAAGAGACTCTATATCGCGCTTCTCTTCATCGCTGAGTGACTCCCTTGATAAAGTCGAGCTCTGTTCAACCCCTGAATTAACAACAACTTCTGTCCCTGCTGGAACAACTTCACCTTTTAAACTCTTCGTCGGGTCGTCGGTTACTCTAACTGGAGTGCTTATCTTAATATTAACGGCCTTATCAGGATAAATGCTGTCTTTATCTATAATCCGATAAATAGACCAAATAGAACGCGTTGGACTTGCTTTAACAATCACCCCTCTGGCAATTACTCCTGTTGTCAGAAAAAATTTGGCATGATCACCAACCACTAATCCATCTTCTAAACCTCTGTTAATCAAAGCGGTCTTTTTCGTGCGAGAAACCTTTAAAAATCTCGTCGTCAATTTCTCATCAATTTCAAGGGCCCAACTTTGAAAAGAAAATAAAAAACTAAAAAAAATCATCAAGCGCTTCATCTGAACCACCTAAAAGTAGGCACTAATGCCAAAACCAAGCCTAAGCTGATCAAGATCTAATTTACCAAAAATATTATCTTGGAGAACATCTTTGCTATTAATACTGACACTCTCATATTGAATTTGGAAGTTTAAGCCTAAGCCAAATTTGACAACCTCGTTTTTAGAATCTCCCGATTGAAAGCGATACTTAACCCCTAATCGATAACTAGGAAAAGCAACTAAAAGGTAAGTGTACTCCTTAGTGCCTTTACTAAAATTGGGACTGTAAACGCTTGCCTTACCTCTACGAAAACCTAAACCTAAATAAGGCATCAAACGGTTGAGAGAGTTGGGAGGGTATAAAAAATAAAAATAACTATAGACCCTAAAACTTGACTCTGCGAATCGAGCATTAATTCCCCCTAAATCGTAAAACCCAAGACCAGTCTCAAGGCTACCTTCAAGAGAAAGACGACTTAATAAAGCTGAAGCATTTCCCAAATGGTACTCATAACCCAAGGACAAAGAATAATCTGTTCCTTGATAATTCTTATCCTCATTGGTTGTATGACTCGAAAGAGCCGAATGATAACCAAAATTTATTTCTGAACCACTCTTTTCAAACAAAGCCCTTTTTTGCCTTTCAACCTCCTCAGCGATACCAGAGTTAATAAAAAAGCGTCTCAATTGCTCATCATCCATATCTGCTGAAAAAGTTAGCCCCTCTGTTTCAATCTTCTTTATAGCACCGGGAGAGATTAAGTTGTCCTGACTTTTCTTCTCCAATTCTCTATCATAAATTGAAACAGCATCTGCTTTTACCTTCACCCCTGTTTCTGGATTGTGAAAAGAGTCAGCATAATAGCCTTCCAAACCGAAAGGAAGTTTATTGACTTTATCGATACTACTTTGAGTCGTGCTTCTCCAAACCTCTTTCTCACGATCAACTTTAATAGACTTAATGGTTTTTGGCTTAATGGCAGGTTCAA
This sequence comes from Bacteriovoracaceae bacterium, assembly GCA_965206965.1. Lineage (GTDB taxonomy): Bacteria > Bdellovibrionota > Bacteriovoracia > Bacteriovoracales > Bacteriovoracaceae > CBDBLK01. The sequence goes on from OZ242254.1 coordinate 2,809,174, forward strand.
CAAAAAAAATTGGCTTTTCTGCTTTATACTTTTCATCAAATTCGTTGGTCCCTACTCGTTTCCAACGAGTCAAAGTTTCAGTTTCCATATCTTGATGCCGCAAAGGAGTTGTACTAACTAACTCGCTCGAATCCAAATAGTCTTTTTCTTTCAAAATAAGATCCCTAGGAACACCTTTTTCTTCTTGGGTCCTCAGCTCTCTTTTCGACTGATTCTTTGTTAAAACTTTTTGAGTGTGGCGATTTACATAAGGTCTGCGGGCGTCCATCATTTGCCTAAGAATAACTAAGAGGCTTCCCTCCTTAATTAACCGATAATGACGAATTTTTCGTAAAAACCAGAAGCTATAATTACGATGGACTTTAATAGCCTCCCCTTCAGCGATATAAGTGTACTGTGGCTTGTTTTTATCTCTTGAAGACTGATAGTAAAGCTTAGCGACCTGACCAACGCGAATGCCCTCCATTGATCCCCTATCCAAAACAACAGACTTGCGAGAAGTACTAGCTTGCTCGATCCTGACTCCTTCCATAGAGGGATTCTTGCCATAGACAGCTTCTTGGGCTTCAGAAAACCCTTCAAAACTCAGCAAATAAAGCAGCGCAGCAAAAACTCTAACCCTACTCAAAAGAACTTCCTTGCCCGGTCATTCACACAAAGTTGAACCCAACTCAATTCTAACACGGGCCCTTAAAAAAGAAGGCTTAAGGAAAAACCTCACCATCCCCTCCAAAAACTCTGGGCAAAAGGAAGAGCACCCCATAACTTCCTCCATCTAACACTCAAACTTGCCGAGAAACTCCTTTTGACTTATATTGCCCTGGTAAGGAACCAATACTCATACTGGAGAGTTGAACCGTGGCCAGAAAAGCAAAAAGAGAAATTTTCCGATACGAATGCACAATGACTGGTGAAGAATACAAAACAACCCGAAAAGCCCCCAACCCCGAGGAACTTATCAGTGTCTCTGCCTATTACGAACTTCATCCAGAGATGGATGATCGACCAGAAAATGTAAAAAAAGAGCAAAGCCTCATCAAAGAAAATTAAAACTCAACCAATGGACGGAGTCCTTTTCAAGTGGAAACTAAAAAAGTAATTATTATTGGCTCCGGACCTGCTGGCCATACAGCAGCACTGTATGCCTCTAGAGCTAGCCTTAAACCACTTGTCATTGAAGGGGCAGAACCAGGTGGGCAATTAACAACGACCACCGATGTAGAAAACTTCCCAGGCTTTCCCGATGGAGTTATGGGCCCAGAGCTCATGGCCAAAATGAAAAAACAAGCGGAACGATTCGGAACCGAATACCTTTCCACCTTTGTTAAAAAAGTTGATCTCTCTCATCGCCCCTTCCCCGTCATCTGTGAAAATGGCCAGGAGTACAAAGCCGAAACCCTTATCATTGCAACGGGAGCTTCCGCCAAATACCTAGGTCTTCCTCACGAAAAAGAGTTGATCGGTCATGGTGTCAGCGCCTGTGCCACCTGCGACGGTTTCTTCTTTAGAGATAAAATTGTTCACGTGGTTGGCGGCGGCGACACCGCTATGGAAGAGGCCATCTTTCTTACAAAATTTGCAAGCAAAGTCTACGTCCTCCATCGCCGAAAGACCCTCAGGGCTTCAAAAGCTATGCAACAAAGGGCCTTTGATAACCCAAAAATAGAGTTCTTATGGAACATGGAAACAGAAGAAATACTCTACAATGATACCGGAGTTACTGGCATCAAAGTGAAAGATAATCAAACGGGTAAAATCACGGAGAGAAAGACTGACGGTTTTTTCCTGGGAATAGGCCACCAACCCAATACCCAGTTTCTCGATAATCAAATTAAAACAGATGAACAAGGCTATATTATTCCCAGCAGTGCTCCCCACCCGGACACCGATATTCCAGGAGTCTTTGCTTGTGGCGATGTTCAAGACCATTACTACCGTCAAGCCATATCTGCAGCGGGTTCAGGTTGTATGGCAGCCATCCGAGCGGAGCGCTTCCTAGAAGAACAAAAATAAACCCTTTTTCTTAAATAGACCACTAGACTGGACTATTTTTACGTGGTGGCTTACAATAAAGGTTAAACAATTACAATCACCAATCAATATTTTTCAAAATTGAGAGGGGAGGTCAGGGGCAACTTAATGGGAAAAATGAGTAGTATTGAAATTAAAGTAACTGACCGAGACAATGTCAATTATGTCTTGAAAAAGTTTAAGCGCCAATGTGAAGCCTTTGGAATCATTAAAGAATATAAAAAAAGAGAATCTTATAAAAAGCCTTCAGTAAAACGTAAAGAAAAGACGGAAGCCGCCGAAAAACGCCGTCTTAAGGAATTGCGAAAACTGACTCGCCGGCGCAATAAAATTTAAACCATTTAGTTTTTTCCCTCATCCCAAACCAATTCATTTGAAAATACCTTACATTGAAAGGTGACTCACTGAGGAACCCTTTACATTCACCTTAAGACTTTGAAACAATAATTTAGACAACAAGGTATATGCAAGGAAGCAAAAGACCCTTTGTCTAAAGTGGGTTTCATCCACTTTAATGAGGATATTTTCCATTCAGTAAAGAAAAAACCAGGGAAGGTCACATGCTCTTTAACTACAACACCCTCAATGTCACTCTAGACAAAGAAACGCGAAGTATTCACATTCTCCTCAATCGCCCTGATCTTGACCATTCTATCAATGTTGAAATGCTCTTCGAGTTAGAAAGCTTATTTGGTTGGCTCTCTTCCCATCTAGAAGTTAATGCTGTTTGCCTATCTTCCACTAAAGGAATCTTTTGCAGTGGTTTTGACCAATCAGAGCTCAAAATTATGAGTCGAGAAAAGCTTCACAAATACCTCACACGTTTCCAAAAACTTATCACTGGAATCCAACACCTCCCTCAAACTATTATCTGCGACCTCAAAGAAGGAGCATCCGGAATGGGTATTGAGTTGGCTATGGCTTGCGATATAAGAATTGCCAAAAAAACTTGTGAAATTACATTCAACTCCCTTCAAAAGGGATGGGTTCCCTGCGCAGGAGGTGTTTCAAGCTTGGCCCAACTAGTGGGACTCTCTCAAGCTAAGCAATGGGTTCTATCCTCCGCCCAAATCAATGCTGAACGCCTTTTCTACGCCGGCTTTCTTCTCGATTTTTATAATGATAAACAAGACTTAGGAAGTAAAATTTTAGAAAAAATCTCAACACAAGCACCAGTTACACGTATCCAAACGAAGAGAAGCTTTCTAGAGTTTTCTTCTCCAGAGTGGGAGAGGGGTCAAGAGTATGAGTTTGCTTTTGCACTAGCAGCACTGGAGTCAGGTGATTGGAAAAAAACACCTTCTGAAGAATTTACGAGCGCACGTGAAATGGCAGAAAAAATAAAAAAAAATAAACGTTTTAGACCAGATCTTAATTTCTAAATCGACAGCAAAGGCAATATCAATTGGGAGCAAATCTTTTCTTGCTCTAAAGGAAAGTGCTTTCTCCCCAAACGTCTTACTCCTTTGGACATCAGCTCCCTTGCCTTAAAATTTATCTTTCCCGTTTCAGTCCTTAAAGAATTCCAGGTCTTTCTTACTAAAAGAAAAATGTCATCTTGTTCAGAGTCTAAGCTCCCCAGTAAAACTTCAGCCACAATAGCAAGGCGATTCCTTTGATAAATAAAATCACTAAAACTTTTAGGAATATAAGCACTCGTTTTACCATCCAGTAATAGTCTCTGAGACCAGCTCTCAAAGTGTTTAAAAGTAGGACCTAACCACAAATATCGACTTTTTTGGACCATATCGATAGCAAAGAGATGATCATCATCAACCATAATAATTTGATCTATATTGGAGTGGATTTTAAAAAGATCTTTTTTAAATTTCTCACTAAAACGAATACTTGAAGTTGTTTTCTCTGTTAAGTCCGATCGATGTAAAGTCTTATTCGCTATATCGAGAAAACTTCTCCCCGAACCATCAGTCAGTCTCATTTGAGACAAAACACTTAAGTTTCTTTCTTGATTACCTCCACTAAAAAAATTTATTTTAACTCGTTTATACTGGGACAACAAAGTTATTAATTCCTCTGCCCCGTCATGAACTCGATAGAACTCATTTTTAAAGTGAACAATTTTATTTTCAGGAATTCCTTCAACACTTTTAATTTGACTTATCAATGTCCAATCGAGATCAAAAACAATATAGAGATAGGGTTCTTCAGTAGAAGCCGTTTTTCTCGTTTCCGATTGATGCCGACAAGATAAATAAAAAAATATATTGAGAAAAAATAATAAATAAAAAAAAAATTTCATCATTTATAAGAAAATCTTACCACGTCTTCAATAAATTGTTTTTGCTTAAAGGCTGACTGTTTTTCTAAGTAGAACCCTACCTGAAGCTAGAAGAGTCAAGTCTAACTTGACGAAAAGAAAACGGGCCCTTCAGCCTGTTTTTTATTTCTAGCTTTTCCGACTAGGACTAATTCATTTAACTAGAAGTATTTGTCTCGTCACCCCGATTAAGCAAGCTTTCAACTCTCCTTCAATTGATCTTCTGTGACGACGATAATTCTTTGCTATTGCTTCCATATCCCCATTTTCATGAACAGCAAGAAGTTTCCCCATGGAAGTATAAGCTTTATCGACACTATCTGCAGAATATGTATTTCTACATTCTTCCATTGCCGATTTGATATCAAGCACTTTCATGAAGCTGGCACCTAACTCGCAGGCGTTTGACTCTTCTAGAGTTCTCAATTTTTCTTTAGATGCATGTTGAAAGGAGGAATAGTCGCAGTCAACTTCGGCAAAACTGGCATTTGAAACCAGTAAAAATAAAAAAGATAGTAAAAAATTTTTCATAGTTCAACTCTCCTATTTTATTAACCAAATGGTTTTTAAATGCCCATCGTTCACAAATTCTTTGCCTTTCATAATTAAAGCAAAACCACTTGCGCCGCTAGCCCATTCCCCAAATTTACATACCTGTAAAAAAACCAGCACTAGCCAAGTGCTTAGAATTGTTTACTACTGTCGCTTTAATGATATATCGAAAACCCACGCGATTATCGAGGAGTGGGGGTGGTACTCGAGGATTAGCCTTTCAGGAAAAAAGGTAAGTAGTTTTAAAGATTTGCTAAGTTGTTAAAATTTTAAAAATGAAAAAGAGGACGAATTTCATATCCCTCAAGCTCCTGCATGGCCTCCTTAAAGTCACAGGTAAAACCTAGGAAAAAACCTCCCCCCCCAGCACCACACAGTTTGAGATAATACTCTCTAGAGTCAAGCCCATGTTTCCATACTTCGTGGTAAAGTTTAGGAATCATTGGTCTAAAATGATCCAACTGATAAAAACTAAGCTCTCTAAAAGAAGCTTCCAGCTTTTGTATATCACCTTCAAGGAAATGAGTCACACAAGCATTGGTTACAGGCAATAGATCTTGTTGGCAGAATTTTTTAAATTTATGGTATTTACATTTCTCTAAAAATAAATTTACTAAGGGTTCCGTTTTTCGAGAACGTCCTGTATCGAGCAAAAAAATGGCTCCCTCCCCCTTAGGAATCTTAGGGAGATCGACAAGACCAACCTCTCCCCCCGATCTTATCAAAATAGGATGGCCAAGATAACTAATCAATGGGTCGATACCTGAAGATGAACTGTGAAAATGGGATTCAATCAAAGCCAGCCGACGCTTGAGTTCTCCAATATTCTCTTTATTTTCTTCTGATGAAGTCGCATACCGATCATAGACAGCCGCGCACAAAGCACCACTTGAACCCACTCCATACCCTTGAGGAATTGAACTATCAAAGACAAGCCCTTGTCCAATATCAAAAGCAAAGCTAGCGACATCAAGCTCAAAATCTAACTCTCTTTTTTTTTCAAGATTCTTTAAGTATTGAGCAAGAGCAGCGAGCTCAGGATCTTTTAATTTTTGTCTCTCCCTTTTAAAGCCTAACATGCCTTCAAAAAGAGGATAAGGAGAGCTTAAGGCCATTGAATCAAGAATGACGCTGTATTCACCAAAGAGAAGAATCTTAGAATAAAAACTTCGTTCACGAGTCATCTCTACCTAACCAGCTAATGAAGAATCCCAAGGTCGAGGGCCACTACCCATCTGATCCTCTATCCATCGGTTTGTTGGCAAAAGGGGCACTAATTCACTTTCAATCAAAGAAGTAATACTTTCTTTATGGCTCGAGGGAAATAATAAATGAACATTTGGACCAGCATCTAAGGTATAGCAAAGAGGGTGCCCTTGATTCCTCCACTCTTGAACTTTTTGCATAATTAATAAACTCTGCGGTCGAAAGAGCATATACCCAGGTCTGGAGGTCATCATCATAGCGTGAAGAGAGAGGGCCTCTTCCTCACAAATCTCAGCAAATTGAAAAAAATCTCCCGCTCTCAAAATAGACTCCAACTGCTTCCAGTTCTTTCTCGCCTGTCGATAGCGAGCCTCTTTAAAAGGATGACTGTCCATTTTAGTATGACCAACCCTCGATGAGATCAGTTTTTCTCTATCATCTACAATTAAAATGGTATCCCTCATCCCACAAAAGGAAGGGTGCAAACCTTCAAAAGGGGAAGCATATTCCTCGCTTTTTACTCCCCAAGTCACTGCCTGAGGAAAGATAGAGCGACAAGCAGAGCCCGAACCTAGACGAGCTAAAAAACTGGCCTGCTGATAAAAATTTTCATTTCTTTCTCGAAATAATTCTCTTTGAAAAGTACTTAGACAGAGGGCCAATGCCGCCATTCCACTAGCGCTCGAAGCCATCCCTGCCCCGTGAGGAAAGGTATTAGAAGTTTCTATCATCAACTGAGTCTTTTTTAACCAAGGATAATGATGAGCCGCTCTCTCCAAAAATGTTTCGATTTTAGGACGAAAACTTTCTTTAGGAAGTCCCTCGAGAAAGACTTCACACCAAGAACAATCTTCTCTTCTGCGTATAAAACGCACTTTTGTTTTTGTAACACACTCTTTTAAAGTAAAGGAAAAGTTGGGATTAGCTGGTAATTGCACTCCCGATTTTCCCCAGTACTTAACAATAGCAATATTACTGGGTGCTTCCCAAGCACATTCAAAGGTCTCAAAGCACTCTGGCAAATGATCTCTATGGCTAATGGACAAGACCTTTATCCTCTTGGCTAAGTGAAGGTCGAGGAGCTTTTAAAATCAAGTCATTAAAACCTAAAACTGTTTTAAAACCTAAAGATTCAAAATAATGATGTGTCTCCTCACGAGAACGATCGGAAGTGATCAAAGCCAGGTCTCCTCCCCAAGCACCTAAAGACTTCACTTCACCCCAAAAGTCAGAAAAGCAAAGCTTTTTAAGAGGAGTCAAATTAAGGTGATCGGCAACCAACATCTCATGCTCTCGAAGAAATTGGTTAAAATCATCTAAGCTTCTGGCCACTAAAACTCTTCTCGTCAAATCGGAAATAGAGTTAATCAGACCAGAAGGAAAAGGACGCTTTCTATTATAGTAATCAATAGCTTCACGAGTGTCTTTTTTCGCCCCTTGATGAATAAAATATAAGTTGTCCTTAAATTGTGGATCAAAACTAACAGTCGACCACTTAGGTGTCAGAGATTTTTTTTGGTAAAGTATCGGTCTATCACTTTGAGCACAAGCAATATCATAACCTGATCCACCAAAAGTATTAAAAGCCAACTCAAAGGGCGAAATATAGGCCCATTGAGCAATATTATAAATAAGGGTCGAACTACTCCCCAGGCCCCATTCCAAAGGAAAACCTAGATGAGTTTCAACTAAAATATCTCCACCGTCGCGCAAGAAGTGTTTATTCTGAGAACGCGCAGCACGCAGGATTTTTTGTAGTTGCAAAACCTCAGCACAAGGGTTTTCCTCTAAACAATCAAAACGCCAAAATTCAAAACTTGATTCAAACCAAAGGTTTCCCCTAGCATCGTAAGAACGCCAGGTTAATTTGGGGTCAAAACTACTAGAATAGCAAACCCCCATCGATTGTCCGACCGTTGTCGGCAATGCTAATCCATCGGCACCATCTAAAATAAAATACTCACCAGAAAGAAGCACTTTACCATGCCCAAAAAAATACTGATCATATTTTTTAGTAGAAGCTTTATCGCTAAAGACATTAGGAAAAAGAAGATTAATTGATTTATTTCGAGAGCCACTTTCAACCATCATCTTTTATAACCTTTTAACATTAGTGCCACTTTCTCAACTGACCGAGATAATCGCGAACAGCACTAAAAGAGATAACTTTATCCTCAAAATAAACTTTAGCCTCTTCTCTTTCCACCGGCGATGCCTCAAGTTGATTAAGCACATTCATGAGATGCATTTTCATATGACCCTTTTGAATTCCAGTTGTCACCAGAGTTCTAAGAGCTGCAAAGTTCTGAGCTAACCCCATAACAGCGGCAATCTGCATAAGCTTGTAAGCTGAAGGACAACCCAAAAGATCGAGGGACAATTTAGCTAAAGGATGAAGGGTCGTTAATCCACCCACTGTACCCAAGGCAAGAGGGAGCTCAAGGGAAAAAGAAAAAATGCCCTCTCGAACCTCACAGTCGGTCAGACCACGATACTGACCGTCTCTCGCCGCAAAGGTATGACCACAAGCCTCAATGGCCCTAAAATCATTTCCAGTAGCTAATGCCACTGCGTCTATACCGTTAAAAATTCCTTTATTATGGGTTGTCGCTCGATGAATATCAATTTTGGCTATTCGAACAGCTTTTTGAAACCTTTCCACAAACTCTTCCGGTATCATTCCTGGTGCGACCCCACTCAACTCAGAAATAGGACATTCAACCCAAGCCTTAACTAAACAGTCAGGTGTATAATTGCTTAAAATAGACATAATCACTTGTAGTCCTGCCCCCTTATTCTTCGAAAGCTTTTCCTCTACAAGTTGTTTAAATTGATATCCAATAGCTTCTAAAACGCTATTAATAAAGTTAGCTCCCATCGCATCGCAAGTCTCAAACTCACACCAAATTTGAAAATAACCTTCTTCTTGATCAGTCTTATCCAGGAGCTCTATTCCCAAAAGCCCTCCACCTCTCTCCTTCATATTGAGAGTTAAAGGAACAATCGCTTCAATCAAACACTCTCGTTGTTCGTCAAAAAAAGATTTGAGTTGGGAGGGCCCTCCCGACCAAATCATATGCACCTGACCAATTTTTTTAGTGGAAATAACTTCGGCTTTAAAACCCCCACGATTTAGCCAAAACTTGCTGGCATTAGAAGCCGCAGCCACAACAGAGCTCTCTTCAATAACCATGGGAACACAGTGAAGTTCTCCATTGATAAGAACATGAGGGCAAACACCGAAAGGAAAGTAAAAGTTCGACAGAGTATTTTCACTAAATTCATCAAAAACCTTCTGCTCAGAAGTATTTTCGTGCCAAAAGCTCTTAATAATTTCTTTAGTTTTAGGGGAATTGTCTAAATAGTGTCTGACGACATAATCAATTTTTTCGTCTTTAGACATTTTGGAAAAGCCATTAGTGAATCGAAAAGCTTTAGAAGAAGATTGTCCCTTTTGAGAAAAATTTTCCAAAGTCACCCTACCTCAACGTTAAATACCGACTGGCCAACTCTAATCCCAACAGCTGGCTCTTCACATAGGCCCTCAACTTTTCGTAATCCCCATTTGCGTGAGTTAAAAGCGCATGCGCTTGACCATAAACAGCTTTGGCACTAAGGGATTGAACCAAACTAAAACCGTGAAGAAACGAAGAGATTCCTCCTGAAACAATAAATTCACGGCACAGGGCCAGCGGACCCAATTTCTCCAAAATGGTATTGACTTCGGATACCATTTCCTCGGCACAATGGCCAACATAAGCCATCGGTTCAAAGGGGTTTTCAAAGCTTAAGCCTTCACAATGATCTTTATCAACACTTCGCAACATTTCTAAGAAACTAAAGTTTGTTCCTCCAAAAGCCCCAAACTCAATTGCTGCCAAAGGAAGCTGAATGGCTGCCTCTAAACTTTTTGGACCCATGCCTTGACCCACTTCTTTGATGGCCACAGGAAACTCAACTAATTCGAGTAGCTCTTGGAGGGTTTCAAGAGGGGGTCGCCGAATAGCATCCCCTTCAGTCTGCATCCACTCTTGCAAGGGATTGATATGGACAAAAAGCCCATCAAGACAGAGTTTATCAACAAGTTGACTGACTCTATCATGTGCTTTTTGGCCCAAAAGCTCTTCGATTTGAGCAATTCCCAAATTACCCATGAGAGGATGTTCATCCCCAATAAGAGGTCGTAAATTAAAGTCATCAAAGAAAACCCGAGACTCCAGCAAGGGACGACATGAACCAAGCCCCATCCCCAAACCAAATTCAGCGCAGACTCTAGCGAGATTGCGATTAATCGATCCAGCGTGACCAGTTCCTCCTGTCATGCTTGAAACCCACAAAGGTGCATGCATAGTTTTACCCAAAAAAGAAATTTTTTTTTGAAAATGCTGATCTCTCTTCGGCAAAGAAGACAAAAGGGGCTCGTAATGAAAACATTGATTAAGCTGATGAGTTTCTATTTGGGACTTCTTTGCCAACTCAATATGGTGGCGCTTTCTATACTCTAAAGTCTCCACCTTATCTGGCATGGCCGACCTCTTCTCCCTAATTATTTCTTTTAACGAAAGCTAGCTTTTTTTTCTCACTTTGTCATGAACTAATGGGGAACCTCAAAAAACCCTTATTGCCAATAAACGGCTGTTTTTACAGAAATGCCCGAAGTGTGGTTCAAAAGAGCAACCTGCCCCATAGATAAGCTTTCACGCTCTCTTCCATCAGAATTTTTCAACCAAACAACTTGAGAAGTTTTCACCCTCCCTTCAGGGGTTCGGTATTCAAGAATATCTTTTAAACGCAAATCCTTTTTAGGATTCCTAATATGAATGGCAATATAGCTCTTTTTTTCAACATCGACGACATCGCCCAAATAACTCTCCCCTCGTTCAGCAATCTTCTGGTTTTTCAGCTTTTTAAAAAGAATATCCGACTTATTAACCTGAAAAAAACCTTTGATAAGCGGATAGGGGTACTCTCTTTGTAACACCTTCTTAATGTCTGCAGGACTTAAGGCCATCTTAAGTTGAGTCATCACGCTGAGAGGGCGGCCGTCAAAGAGATCAAACCTTACAGCTTCTAACCCCATATCCCGCAACTCAAAAATAGACTCAACCAAACCAAGATCTTTGGGGTGAAACATAAAAGTACCCCAATCGTTTTCAACGACAGGGAAACCCTTGTGAGGACTTTCTTCACTATCAGCCTTAATCATTAGATAATCGCATTCTGGCTCTCTATCATACAACCTCTTTACCAAGCTCCTTGGGCTATAAAAGAGAAGAAGAGAGCCTAAAACCATGAGCTCTGCTCCCACATTAAAAGATTGAGCTAAAAAAATAAATTCTCTCAATTTCGACTTAGGAATTTGAGGGGAAAAAACGACACGTTTCAGCTGTGCTCCTCCTAACTCTATCCATCCCTTCAATGCCTCTAAGTTATGATTTCCATTTTCTAAAACCAAATGAACATCCACTTGAGAAAGGTTTTGCTGAACCCACAATAAAGCACCTGGATCTTGAATCCGAATAGCGGAAAAAAAAGAAAGGTCTATTGTTTTCAGCAATTTAGTTACAGCTCTCATCACTTCCTCAGTCATGAGAATATCCCAAACTAATATCGCTTTTTTCCCTTGCGCCAGCAGTTGGCTAGCGACAGCAGGGAGCTCACTCAAATCAAGTCTTCCTAAACGACTCAGGCTTTTAGCCCCTACTAAAACTTCATCGGCAGGAGAAGTAAAAACTTCTTCTCTATCCTCCCACCTTTGAATAGGAACAACCCATTTCATTTTCCTCTCCCTCTCACTTCACAAAGCAAGGAACTTATAGCTACATCCTTATGATCCAGAATCTCGAACCCTCAAGAGGTTTAAACGTTCCGCTCCCTTTCGATAAGGGATTTTGACGAGAGACCCAGGATTTGTCTTTTTCAGTGGCCGATTTTCAATATTGGTCAACTGTTTTAATCTAAAAGATTGAACCCCTCCCTTAAAGGGAACCAGTTCAAGTTCATCTCCAGGAGAGAAGCTAGAACGCACTTCAGCCAGAAGATATTTTCCAGGTATGGCTTCGAGAATAACAGCACCTACCCGGTAGTTCCCCTCAGTCGCCTCGCGCTTAACAAAAATAGAATTAGTGTCAGCAGGCATCTCCAAACTCCCTGTGAAGTAATCCCGATGAGAAACTTTTCTCAATTCCTCTTCCCAACGCTCGAGATCGTCGGACAAAAAATGACCATGATCGCGATAAAAATCTAAAGCTTCTCGGTAAACCTTTGTAACAGTTCCTGCGTAATGATGGGATTTCATTCTTCCCTCTATCTTCAAACACTCAATGCCAGTGTGAACAAAGCTCTCTAAAACCCGCAGTCCTTCTAAATCTTTAGAAGACATAAAAGTCGCCTGTTTTTTTTCGTATTGAGAAAGCTCAAGACCATACTCGAACCGACAACTGTGAGCACATCCTCCTCGGTTAGAGTCTCTCCCTTGAGTGTAATTAGAAATGACACAATTTCCAGAGTAGGCCATACACAAACTTCCGTGGACAAACATCTCCAACTCTAAATTGGAAATTTGTTTAATGCTCAAAGCTTCATGAATGGTAACCTCCCTTCCCAAAACAATTCTTTCAACCCCTACTTTTTTCCACAATAAAGCAGCACCGGCATTGAGGCAGCTGGCCTGAGTTGAAAGATGAATGGGAATTGAGCTGTGCTTTTTTACCGTTTTAACAACTCCAAGATCACTAACAATAACAGCATCTAAGTTTATTTCCTCTAGAAAGCTCAAGAAATTCGGTAGTTCAGCCAGTTCATGATCATGCAAAAAACCATTTAAAACGACGTAGGCCTTAGCTCCATGAAAATGAGCAAACTCGAGTCCTTCTCGCAGTTCTCGCTCAGAGAAATTTTCAGACGCAGAGCGCAATCCAAATTTTTCTCCCCCTAGGTAAACGGCATCAGCACCATACATAATGGCCACCTTAAGTTTTTCTAGCGAGCCAGCGGGGCTTAACAATTCTGGAACACATCGAGTCATTCCCTCTCCTTTAGGTTTAGACTCTTCTGACTTGAGTTTTTAGCCAGTCACCAAGCATAGATGTAACTAGCAAAAAAATAGCCTACAATAAAGGAGACCATGAAAAAACTGAAGTCCCTGATTTTAATTAGCTTAGCAACAGGAGGCACTTACCTCACCCTTCCCTACCTCAACAACCCTGTCGAGCAAGTTCCTAAGCCCTACATTTTAAACGTAGAATACTCTTCCGAAACCCATAAAGCAGAAAAGAGTAATATCCTTATTACTGGTGACCGCTTAGGTGCCAATCTCACCCAATATATTGATTCACTCATCGATAGAACTAGAGATAAGCTTGAAAAACCGCTTAAAGTCTACAATTGGGCCCGACGAGGAGAAGGCCTTCACCGAACTCTCGCTAAAGTTAAATCACTCAAACGCTTGCCTGAAATCATCATTTATCACGGTGGAACTGAAGAGTTTTTTGAAAAGCGCTTAGAGCCAAAATATCAAAAAATCATTCTTAAAAATTACCAACGCCACCAAAACAAAAAACTCCACTCCCTCATCCTAACATTTCCCTTTTTATCAAAACTAATTTACCAACCCTATCCCCACACAATCATAACTGGAGAGTATCGCCCTTTAGAAAAAACTTTATCCTCCCAAGATAGGCAAAAAATAATGGAGCTTACTTACCTCACCTACACTGCCGAATACAGAGAGTTCACTGAGTTTTTAAGAGAACGCGACGCCAATTTAATTGTTATAGCCCCACCACACAATCTAGATATAACCCCTAAGTCTATTTGCCAAAATGCCACAAACCCAAGGTTAGAAGCACAACTTAAAACCATTTCCAATATGATTGAAAAAGGGCAAACTAAATCCGCTATTCCAGAGCTGCAAAAGATCTTGAAAAAGAATCTTGGTAATGCCCAAGTCTACTACCTATTAGGACAAGCTTTAAAAAAAATAGGCTTGTTTAAAGATGCTAAATCTCTTCTTTACAGGGCCCAAACCTTTGACTGCCACCCCTTCCGAGGCAATATGGTTTTCAATCGAATCCAAATTCAAATCGCAGAGAAAAACGAATTTGACATCATTGACTTTAACAAACTCGTCAATACTCAGTTCGGTCAAAATGTACTTTTTATTGATGATATCTTTCCTCAAAACATCTTTTATGATCAGCTTATTAATAAATTAACCCAAAAAATAGAAGATATTTTAAAGATTTAAACACAGGGAAATCCTATGGCCAAAAAAATTTCTGGTCCTTTAACACTCAATCTTAAAAAGGGAGAGCTCGTCTGTGCAGCAGGAGAAGAAGTGTGTGATCTTTTTTTTATCCACACCGGCAAGCTGCTCGTTTTTGTTAGTGATGGAACAAAAGTCACTCCTTTGGCCTACCTCAAGAGCGGTGAATATTTAGGAGAGTTAAGTTTTTTCGATCAAGAGCCTCGTTCGGCTCATGTCATCTGCGTCCAAGATTCAACATTAATCCAAATACCTGTTACAGAGCTCAATAAACAATGCCCTGAATGGCTTATTACAATTGCTAAAAATATCACCCAAAAATTAAGAGTGGCAGGAGATCTCATTCGTCAAAAAGGAATTCGAAGAAAAAATGTCGAAACAATAAAACCCTTAAGCATTGACGAGCAGAGGTATTATTTTCAAGCTCTGCAAACTTACCAAAAGGAACACCCATTAGGTCGTCAACAATAATTACAGACTATTTCAAAACTGCACGGCAAGAGTGATTCCACCGCAATACTAGAAAATATTAGATAAGACCTAGCTTCCTAACGGCTTCACGTTCTTCTTTAAGCTCCTGATGAGTCGCCTTGAACTTTTCTTGCCCAAAAGACCCATGCTCAACTCCTTCGACAACTTTGACTACACCATTCACTGTTTGGCACGGATAAGAAAAAATGAGCCCTTCTTCGACACCATATTGCCCTTGAGAGGCCAAACACATGCTATAGGTATCATCACCAGTAGTGTCGTGAGTTAAGTGGCAAACACCGTCCACAGCAGCATTGGCTGCAGAAGCCGCCGAGGAAGCGCCCCTTGCTTCAATAATGGCAGCCCCTCTTTTTTGCACAGTGGTAATAAAGTCATTTTCTAGCCAAGAAGAGTCTGAAATCACTTCAGGGGCTCTCTTAGCACCAATTTTAGCATTGTGAAAATCAGGATACTGAGTCGCCGAGTGATTTCCCCAAATGGTCATATTTTTAACCGTGTTGACGTCAACACCGGCCTTTTTAGCTAATTGAGTTCTAGCCCTATTCTCATCGAGCATAGTCATAGCAAAAAAATTCCTTTGAGAAATCCGAGGAGCCGAGTGCATAGCAATCAAGCAATTAGTATTGCAAGGGTTACCCACCACAAATACTTTTGCATCATCCGCCGCCTTATCATTAATGGCTTTGCCCTGCTCAGTAAAAATTCCTCCATTAATATTGAGGAGATCCTTTCTCTCCATCCCCTTTTTACGAGGAACAGCACCCACCAATATTGACCAATTTGCCTCATTAAAGCCAACCTTCAAATCAGAGGTACAAACAATATTTTTAAGCAGGGGAAAAGCACAATCATCGAGCTCCATCGCCACCCCGTTCAAAGCAGGAAGAGCTTGTTCAAGTTCTAACAACTGAAGCTCAACCTCAGTATCAAGACCAAACATTTGACCAGAAGCTATTCTGAATAAGAGGGCATAGCCAATTTGACCGGCAGCCCCAGTCACAGCCACTTTTACTCTTTTTGTCATCGGAGTGCTCCTTTACTCTAAAGAACAAGGAATAAGAACAGTAATTTGCCCTAAGGTATCATTAATAGGACCCTCACCCTAGTCGCGGGTAGTCTCCCTCCATAAATTTGATTAACCGATTTGACGAGACAGTTTAGCCAATTTAAAAATAAAAAACTGATCTTCACAATAAAGGATAAAAGCTTTTTATGTCTTCTGAACAAAAATCTGGAAACTCTTCACGGTATCGCCGTCGCCCCGGTAAACCTCGCTACAACAACCGAAGAAGCTCACGCTCCTCCCGTCGGCGACGTGCACCTAAAATAACCGGCTTTGACAGAGTTGAAAGAACTTACCTTAATCTCTTAGAACAACACCTCCAAACCCGCAAAAAGTATTTTGAACACTTTCACCGGGCCAATCCTCAACAACTAGCTAAATTAGAGAAGAATTTTTACCACTCCTTAGAGGAGTTGAGAAAATACGAAGCCACTATTAAACCTGAGTTTCTTGAAAGTTTTCACCAAAAATTCGATGGTCTCAACCTCGACACCACCTACTCTCAAAATCACAACCTCAATGCGAGAACTGAGCCCAGCAAGCTTGAAGAAAGAAGCGAAGACCCCCATCACCTTGCCAGCCAAGAAAGAGAGAAGCACTCTCACGATCGAGAGGAGTCAACAGGAACTCTAGAAGACTACCTGCTCTACAAGGGTTTGCCGCCTGACCATTTTGACCAAGCGGAATCCTCAAAAGACTTTAAAAAGAAAGGAAAAAGTTCCTAAGAAGAAGAGGAAAGCTGAAAGCCTTTAACTCACTTGACGAGTAAAAGGATTTTCATTTTCCACACTGCTAAGTGGAGCCTTGCCTGCCAACCTAAGGTAATTGTTAAGCGTTTCTTCATGATCCTTAAGAATAGCGCCCTTAACCTCTTCGTGGGAAATGCCTAAAATCTCGCATATGCGGTTAAGCATTTTTAAGGGAATATTACATAAAGCCCTTTCCACATTACTAATAAACTGACCATTTTTGTAACCCAATTGCTGACTCAATTCTGACTGAGAATAGCCCTTAGGGTGACCAAGTCTTTTTCTTCGAATAAGCTTTGCGACATTTTGAAAGCAACGCATTTGATACCCTTCCCGTTTAATTATTCTTAACCACGTTTAAATAAATTTAACCCCAGTAAATGAATTTTGGTAGCTATTTTAAACAAACTTATTCCATCAATATTCAACTCTTCAATATTTTCAATTATTTAAGGCAATTTATTGAGGCTTACCGAATGGTTTAAATCAGGCTCTTCCTTCTTTTAAAGCAACTTGCATCAATTAGAAAATCTTCCAAGCTATATGACATAAATGCATGTAATGAGAGGATACCCTTTTGGTTCAGTATTTTTTCCAATGACTTCACGAATTCTCTCGGGTACCCTCTTTACAAAAATTGGCTTTTATGACCAACATGCCTACTGAAAAAAAGTCTAGTTCCTTCTCATAATGATAAAAAAAATCTTTTATTCGCTTATCCTTACAGCTCTCAACTTTTCCCTATGGGCCAATACTCCGCTACAGTATTCCGTCCAAAAGATAGCCCATTTTCATATTAAAAGCTCTATTAACCCAGCCACTCTCAATTATCTCGAAAACTCCTTTCAAAAAGCAGGGCAAGAAAAAGCTGATTTATTTGTCATCACCTTAAACACTCCGGGTGGTTTGGTGACAACGACAAAAGAAATACTCACTCTATTCGGAGAAAGCACCATTCCTCTCGTCGTTTGGGTAAGACCAGCAGGAGCTAGTGCGACAAGTGCAGGAGCCATTATTGCCAGCGCAGCCCACTTTCTTTTTATGGGTCAAGGAACGAATATTGGAGCCGCCACACCGGTCTCACTGGGAAAAGACAACAACCAATCAAGTGACAAGCACAAAAAAGCCGTCAATGACTTAACCGCCCTGGTCGTCAGCCTTAGTGAAACCCATGGAAGGAACCCTAAACCTTTCCGTGAAATGATAGAAAAAGCATCCTCTTTCAGCTCTCAAGAAGCTAAAAAGAGAAAGCTTATTAACGGACTGGCCAATAGCCAAGAAGAGATTATTCAACAACTCGAGAGCAAGGCATTCAGTCTCCAAGGAAAAACTTTTATTCTCTCATTCAAAAATCCTGAATGGACTGAATACCCCATGGATTTAGGCCAAGAAATTCTCAATACTTTTGCTAATCCCAGCACAGCCTATATTCTTTTTTTGATTGGAGCAGCCCTCCTTTACTTAGAACTACAAGCACCAGGAGGCTTTATAGCAGGAGCCCTCGGTACTTTTAGCTTAATCATGGCCGGTATTGGATTTCAGGTCTTGCCCCTCAATATGGGTGCCCTAGGGTTAATTGTCCTCTCTTTTGTCCTCCTAGCTATGGAAGTCTCTATCACCAGCTATGGGATCCTCGCACTGGGAGGACTGGCTTCCCTAATCACGGGAAGTCTCTTTCTATTCCGCACCGATGACGCTTATCTTCAATTTTCAGCAACTCTCGTCTATAGCACTGTCGCTGCACTCAGTGTTTTTTTAGGCTTTATCCTCATTCTTTTCCTTAAAGACCAAAAAAATATTGGACGAGAAAAATTCAATTCTCTTGTCGGACACAAAGCCCAAGTGATAGGAGAAATTCCTTGTGCCGAAAACAACTTTTTTCACTACCAAGTCAAAGTTGGTGGAGAAGTCTGGAAAGCTAAGTCTCACCGAATTTTAAGAATAGGAGATTTTGCTGAAGTAAAGGACCAAGAGGAAAACACCATCGTTTTAATTTTAGCCTAACTAAACAAGGCCCTACTCAAGTGAGGAACTATGCACCCTTTATTCCTATTTGCCATTATTCTGATTATTCTCTTATTCAATACAATCAAAGTATTAAGGGAGTACCAAAGAGCTGTTATTTTCCGCCTCGGACGCTTTAGTGGGATTCGAGGACCAGGCCTTATTCTCCTCATTCCTGGCCTAGAAAAAATGGTTCGCATTGACCTGCGTACTGTCACCATGGACATCCCCTCTCAAGATATTATCTCAAAGGACAATGTCACCCTCAAAGTCAATGGAGTCGTTTACTTTCGCGTTAGCAACCCTGAGAAAGCAGTGATTGCCGTCGAAGACTTTTACTCAGCAACCGCCCAAATTGCTCAGACAACCTTGCGAACAGTTATCGGCCAATACGAGCTAGACGAAATTCTCCAACACAGAGACCGCATTAACTTGAGCTTGCAGGAAATCCTCGATGATCAAACAGAGCCCTGGGGAATCAAAGTGAGCACAGTTGAAGTGAAGGCCATCGACCTTCCTATCGAAATGCAAAGGGCCATGGCCAAACAAGCAGAGGCAGAGCGCGACAAGCGCGCTAAAGTTATTTCAGCGGAAGGAGAGCTTGAAGCCTCTATCAAATTGGCTGAAGCTGCCGAAATTCTCGGTAAACAGGACAACGCCATTACCTTGAGGTATCTCGATACAGTTCGAGAAATCTCTCACGGCGAAGGCCAAGTCACTAACTTTTTTCCTATTCCCATCAAGCTTTTCGAGCATTTAACCCAAAAGTGAAGCTCGTCCCCTTCCAGTCCATCCCAGGGGAACTGCAATTAGAAGTCTCCTGGGATTGGCAAAAAGATTTTAAAACCCAGTTTACTCTCTTTGATCCTAATAATAGAGTTCAGTTTCCTAAACAATATCCTCAAAATCGCCGGAATAGACTCTGGGAATCAACTTGCCTAGAGGTTTTTTTTCACACCCACCCCCAAGGAACAGGACCCTATTGGGAGCTGAACCAATCACCAAGGGGAGGATGGAATCTTTACGCCTTTTCAGCCTACCGCCAAGGAAAGAGAGAAGCACCCTGTCAAAACCCTCTTCTCGCTTCGACAGGGTGGGAAGTGTCACTCTCAGAGCTTCCCTTTTCCCAAAAAGATATCAAAGCCATCGGCTTTACTGCTGTCCTCAAAGTTCACAAACTAGGAAACACTTATTGGGCTTTCCGTCATCCGCCTCAAGCCCCCAACTTCCACTCCCCTCAAGGGCTCTACCAAATAAAACTCCTTTAAAATAGGTCAAGTTAAAGAAATAGATTTGGGCTTGCCGGTTTAAAATTTAAATATTAAATTTTTGAAATATTTAAAATATAGATTCAACTATCCCTAAGGAATAAAAAAGGTCATGGAAACGAGACCCATTATCGAGCCCGAGCTTCTCAAAGAACTCCACGGATTTGAAACTTTCCTCAAAAGAGTCGGTTTTAAAAGAATCGAAGGAGCCGTTTACGGTCTACTCGTCCTCTCCTACCGTCCCTTAACCTCTGAAGAAATAGAGAGCACACTTCACCTCTCACAAGGTACCGTCAGTATGGCGCTTAAGAAACTCTCTCATTTTGGTGCCATTGAAACTCGAGAGTCTCGGGAGAGAAGAACAAAATTACATTCAACTAAAGAGGATAGTCTGGCCATCGTCGCCACAGTCTTTCGTAAACGGGAACAAGAAGCCATTGAAGAGTTCAAGGCCATGGCCAAACGCATTTTGAGAAAAACAGAGCAAGTCGGTGGCCCTAGGGGAAAGCGCCTTAAAAGCCTTATTGACACCTGTGAAATTGCCGAAGCCGTTATGAATTTTGTCATTAATCTAACCTCAAAGTCAGAAACTCCCGGTTATGAAGAGATTGTCAAAAGGCTTCCCAAAATCTTGGAAACAATTTCTTATGGAACAGAGCCGCTAAGCCAAATAGCCAGCGGTTTAACCAATGTGTTCACTTCTAAGCTCAAAGAAAAACTTATCAAAATAGCTCCCGAAACATTACCCGGAAAGTGGCCTGCTCAAGAGGACCAAAAGAGGGATACCGAAGCACTCTGGAAACCATCAAGAAATAATGACACAACACCTAGGGAGCACGCCTAATATGAACCGAATTGTTATCACTGGTATTGGGTTAACCGCTCCCAACGGAAATCACTTAGCAGATTTTCGTCGTGCTCTTCTCGAGGGAAAAAGCGGTATTGAGTTTATGGAAACTCGCCACATGGGTCGCGTCGCAGCGGGAAACTGCAACTTTGACGAAAGAAAGTATCAAAATCGCAAAATGCGCAAACGCGGCACTCGCGCAGGGGCCATCAGTATTTACTGTGCCAACGAAGCCCTCATTGACTCAGGAATAGATTTAAACGAATGCGACCGCGACCGCATTGGTGTCTACCTCGGAATTACAGAGCACGGTAATGTAGAAACGGAAAATGAAATCCACGAACTCTATCAAAACAATCTCGACACTGACTTATGGTCTCACCACCACAATCCTCGAACTGTGGCCAACGCCCCAGCAGGAGAAGTCTCTCTTAATTTGGGTTTAACCGGGCCAGCTTATACTATCGGGGCAGCCTGTGCCGCTGGCAACTTGGGACTCATCCACGGAGCCCAAATGATCCGGGCTGGTGAAGTCGACTGGTGCTTCGCTGGAGGAGTTAGTGAGTCTACCCATACCTTTGGCATCTTTGCCGCTTTTAAATCTCAAGGGGCCCTAGGAGAACACAGTGACCCGACCTTGGCAACACGACCCCTCGATAAAAAACGCAATGGTATTACCGTCTCCGAAGGGGGATGCCTCTATATTTTAGAAACCCTAGAGAGGGCCCAAAAAAGAAACGCTAAAATTTATGGCGAGCTCATTGGATATGCTGTCAACAGTGATGCTACTGACTTCGTCCTTCCCAATACAGAACGCCAAATTGAATGTATTCAAAAGGCCCTCAAGAAAGCCCATTTAAATCCGGATCAAATTGACATTGTCAGTATGCACGCGACAGGTACCCAACAGGGAGATATCCAGGAGTGCAAAGCCATTCACCAGGTTTTTGGTCACTCTCCCAATACAAAGATCAACGCCACTAAAGGCTTTATTGGGCATTGTATGGGAGCTGCTGGTTCCTTAGAACTGGCCGGTAACCTCCCCTCTTTCCAAGACGATATGGTTCATGGATGCCGCAATATTGAAAAACTCGACGAGGAGTGCCAATTAGAGAACCTCGTTATCAAAGGGTCCATTCAAAAAGAAGTCCACTACATTTTAAACAATAGCTTTGGCATGCTGGGGATTAACAGCACGGTCATTATTAAAAAACACTAACCCCAACCTGTTGGAGTTAAACATAAGGAGTTCTCTCATGGAAACAGTAGAAGTTAAGAAACTCGTCCTGGATATCATTGCCGACGTTGCGCTAGATGAAGATATTAGTCACCTCAAAGACGACACTCCCTTGCGCGAACAACTCGACCTCGACAGCATGGATTTTCTCGATATTGTTATGGAACTCAAAAAACGCCACCAAGTGGAAGTTCCCCAAATAGACTACCCACAGCTAGCTTCTCTCAAAAGTTGCGTTGAGTACCTCGCACCTAAATTACACTAAGGAAAAGTCTTTATCTATGGCGCGAAAATACGATGCCATTATTATCGGTGCTGGTATGTCTGGAATGGCGGCGGGTATCCGATTGGCCATGTTCGGAAAAAAAACTCTTATTTTAGAAAAGCACACGATCTCAGGTGGTCTGAATAGTTATTACCGAAGGGGAAAGAGAGACCTTGATGTCGGTCTTCACGCTTTAACCAATTTTGCAAAAGCAGGCGAACGCAAGAGACCCTTAACGAAGCTTCTCAAACAACTTAGGATCCCCTACGACGAGTTCCAACTCAGCCAGCAATCCTATAGCCAAATTCAATTTCCTGAAACAACACTTAATTTTACTAACGACATTAATCTTTTGATTCAAGAAATTAGCGATTACTTTCCCGATCAAGTCGATGGCTTCCTCCAACTCTTAAATCACATACAAGAATTCAATGAAACTTCTCTCACCAATCAGTACTTGCCTGCTAAAGAAGTGGTCAAAAATTTCATCACTGAACCCAAACTGCTTGAAATGATTTTCTGTCCCTTATTAATTTACGGATCGGCTTGGGAAAACGATATGGATTTTACCCAATTTGTCATTATGTTTAAAAGCCTCTTTTTGGAAGGTTTCGCCCGACCACAAGGAGGAGTACGCCGAATTATCAATATTCTCCAAAACAAATTAAACGAAACGGGCTGTGAAGTGCGTTTTAAAACAGGTGTTCAAAAAATCCTCACCAAAGAAAATAAAGTTAAAGGTGTACTTACCGAATCAGGAGAAGTCATTGAAACAGAATTTGTCCTTAGTTCAGCAGGTCATCCAGAAACACATTCCCTTTTAGAGAAATGCCCTCAAATATCTCCCCGTATTGGCAAACTAAGCTTCACCGAAAGCATTTTATGCTTAAATAAAAAACCTAAAGAGTTTAAGCAAAACGCAACCATCATCTTTTACAACAATCGCCCTCAATATCACTACCGCAAGCCAACCACCTTATATGACAGAGAAAGTGCTGTGGTTTGCCTTCCCAACAATTTCGAACAGGACGATTACACAGAGGGTCTCGTTCGGCTCACTTTTATGGCCCATTATGAAAAATGGGCTGACATGGACCGGGTCACCTACCGGCAAAAGAAACAAGAAGTCCTTCAGGCATCCATCAATCTAAGCCAAAAATTCCTTCCTGGCTGGGAAGGTCATCTCGACTTTAGTGATGTTTTTACACCCACCACAATTACTAAATACACAAGTCACTTCCGAGGAACAGTCTATGGAAGCCCCGATAAAATTCGAGACGGCCGCACCTCAACCCAAGGTCTCTTCCTCTGCGGAACAGACCAAGGTTTTTTAGGAATTGTTGGAAGCCTCTTGAGTGGAGTTTCAATGGCCAATTTACACGGCCTCATGGGAAATTAAAGCATGAACTTTGAAAAAACGGTTATCGCCGGTCTCAACTATCACCTCCCTGAAAAAACCATTACCTCTTCAGAGATCGAAGATCACTTAATGCCACTCTATGAAAGACTCAAGCTCCCCTATGGGCGACTCGAGCTCATGACTGGAATAAAAAAACGCCACATTTGGCCTAAGGGAACCCGCCCCAGCCAAATAGCTTCTCGGGCTGCTCAACAATTGCTTGAACAAACCTCTTTTCCAAGAGAGGAAATAGATCTCCTTATCCACGCCTCTGTTTGCCGAGACTTTTTAGAACCATCAACTGCTTCAGTCATACACTCACATCTCAAGCTCTCTCCCAAAAGTATGATCTTTGATCTCTCCAATGCTTGCCTTGGTGTTCTCAACGCTATGGTTGTAGCAGCCCATATGATTGAACGAGAGCAAATACAATCAGCATTGATCGTCAGTGGAGAAAATGGTGGTCCCCTTATCCTCGACACCATCGACTCTCTACTTAAAAACACTAATCTAACTAGAAAAGACCTCAAAAAATATATTGCTTCCTTAACTATAGGTTCAGCAGCAACAGCTATTCTTCTCACTCACAAAAATTTCGATCCCAATAAAACGTATCCCCAGATGGTTGGTGGGGCCATCACGACGGATTCAGAAGCACATCATTTATGCCAGGGGGATGGCGGAACCCATTCCCTCACCATGGAAACAGATTCGGAAACCCTTTTAAAAAAGGGAGTGCAACTGGCTATTTCAAACTTTAGAGACACTCAACAAAACCTTAAATGGAATCACGAGCAGATTGATTGGGTGATTAGTCACCAAGTCGGCTCAGCCCATGAAAAGCAAGTTTTAGAGGCTCTCGGGCTCAAACAGAAAAAAACCTTTATCACTTACCCTGACTTTGGCAACACGGGCTCCTCGGCCCTCCCCCTTACTTTAGCCAAATTGATGGAACAAAAAGAGCGTCCCCAAAAAGGAGAAAAAGTGATCCTACTGGGAATAGGTTCAGGGTTAACAAGCCTCATGCTAGGAATTCAAATATGAGTGATCAAAACCAAAATAATTCTCTTCTTCCCGAAGAAATTAAACGCGAATACCCCTTTCAAAATCATTTTTACCAGCTTCCTAGTGGGCAACGAATACACTACTTAGATGAGGGACAAAAAAACTATCCTGTCGTTGTTATGGTACATGGAAATCCAACATGGAGTTTCTTTTATCGACACCTGGTTAAAGCACTCAAAGATCAATTTCGAATTATTGTTCCCGACCACTTAGGCTGTGGCCTTAGTGATAAGCCACAAGACCATCACTATTGTCTAGATAATCATATCACCAACTTAAAATCCCTCCTTCATCACCTAGAAGTCAAACACTACCATTTAATTGTCCACGATTGGGGCGGGGCAATTGGTTTAGGTTTAGCTGGTCAACAAAAAGAGCGAGAGGGAAAAACTGTTATCCTCAATACTGCTGCTTTTATCGACCAACATATCTCTCGCCGGATAGCTTTCTGCCGCCTCCCTCTATTAGGTGAAAAAATAATTCGCCATTGCAACGCTTTTGCTTGGCCAGCCACTTTTATGGCCGTTGAAAAACCGCTCCCTCGCCACATTAAGAAAGGTTTTCTCTGGCCTTATCGCGACTACCAAAGCCGCATTGCCACGGCCCGCTTTGTTCAAGACATTCCGATGAAAGAGACACACCCTTCTTATTCAACACTAAAAAAAGTAGAAGAAAACCTAGTCTCTATACAGGGAAAAAAACTTATCTTGTGGGGGATGAAAGATTTCTGTTTCACTCCCCATTTTTTTAAAAGGTGGACCCATATCTATCCCGAAGCGCAAACTAAACTCTTTTACAAAGCAGGTCATTATCTTTTAGAAGATGAAAAAGATGCCGTGGTAAAAGAAATCATTCATTTTTTATGAGGAATTATGCTCCAACAAAATTGTGACAACATTGCTTCGAGACTTCACTATTGGGCCAAAAAAACCCCTCAACAAATTGCTATCAGCTTTCCCAAACACTATAAAAAAGGAAAATATTCCTACCAGAATTTAACCTTTGCCGAACTCCTCCAATCCTCTGAAGCTATTGCACAAGGACTCCAGAGAATGAATATACCAAGAAGAGCAAGGGTTCTCGTCTTTCTTAGACCAAGCCTAGATTTTAGTGCCGTTACATTCGCTCTCTTCAAAACAGGTTTAGTTCCCATTTTTATCGACCCGGGTATGGGAAGAAAAAATCTTTTACGATCCATTGCTCAAATCAAACCTCAAGTATTAATTGCTGAGCCAGAAATACACTTAGTTAGATTCCTTTTCCCTAGGGCCTTTCGCTCCATTCGACACATTGTCACCAATTCAAGATGGAGTTGGAGCCTCTTCAAGAAAAGTCAGTATAAACGACTCCGCGATCTCAAATCAACGCCTCTTGTGAAAGCCCCCCCCCTTCTATTCACTCCCAGTCCACAGGATCCTGCAGCGGTTCTTTTTACCAGTGGTGGTACAGGGTGCCCGAAAGGAGTCCTCTACACTCACAAAATATTTCAAATACAAACAGATCAACTGCAAAAGCTCTTTAATCTCCAAGCCGGACAGGTCGATATACCGGGATTCCCCCTTTTTAGTTTATTTACAGTAGCGATGGGGATGAAATCAGCGATCCCCGCCATGAATCCTAGCAAACCAGCTAAAGCAAACCCTCAAAAACTCTATCAAAATATTTGTGATCACCAAGCTCATTTCGTAGCAGGAAGCCCTGCTATATGGGAAAATCTCGCCAACTATTGTCTAGAAAAAAACCTCCAGCTCCCCAGCGTAAAATCCTTAGTTATGTTTGGGGCTCCCGTATCTCTCGAATTGCATAAAAAATTTCAGAGAATACTTCCCAATGGCACCACCTACACCCCTTACGGAGCTACCGAGTGCTTGCCAGTGGCTGTTACGTCTGGTGAGATTATCTTAAATGGTCCCCACAACCTTATGAAAAAGGGAAAGGGAACCTTCCTAGGAACACCAGCCCCTGGCGTTCGCATTGAAATCGTTCCCATTAAAGAAAGCCCCATCCCTTATATTAAGGAATGTGACTTTTTAAAACCCGGACAAATGGGAGAAATAGTTGTTCAATCCCAAACAGTGACTCCAGAGTACGTAGACCTTAAAAAAGAAACAGAACAAGCCAAAATGAAAGATCACTTAGGAAATACCTGGCACCGCATGGGAGATATCGGTTATTTAGATACAACAGGACAACTCTGGTTTGGAGGAAGAAAGTCTCACTATATTAAATGGCGAGGAAAAGTTCTCTCGAGTGTCCAATGTGAAGCCATTTTTAATCAACACCCCTTTGTCAAACGCACAGCTTTAATAACCTATCGACAAGGAAAACAATCATTCCCTGCCATTGTCATTGAAAGAAAAGACGGAGCCAAGCCGAGGGGAACTCAGCGAAAAAACTTCGAAGAAGAACTACTCAACATGGCCTGTACAACAGAACATACAAAGGAAATAAAGAACTTCTTTTACCACCCCAATTTTCCTGTTGATGTTAGACATAATATTAAAATCGATCGACTCCGCTTAGGTAATGAAATTTCAAAAGGAAAGTTATCATAATGCGAGTCCTAGTTACTGGCGCTGGAGGATTTCTAGGGAGTTCTCTATCTCGACAATTAATCAATTGTGGATACGAAGTCATAGGTCTTGCCAGAGGACATTATCCTCACTTGGAAAAAATAGGTATTAAAATGATTCGGGCCGATCTCAAAAATAGCCAAGAAATCAAGCCCCACTTTGAAAACATCGACGCCTGTTTTCACACAGCAGGGAAAGTTGCTATGTGGGGGCGTTGGGAAGATTTTTATCAAACTAATGTGATGGGAACTCAAAATGTTATCCAAGCCTGTCGTGAAAAGAAAGTTCCCTACCTCATCTATACAAGCAGCCCTAGCGTTATTTTTGGAAATCAAAGTATTGAGGGAGCCGATGAAAATCTTCCCTATCCCAAAAAAAACTATAGCTTTTACGCTCAATCAAAGGCCCTCGCCGAACAAGATGTTTTACAAGCAAATACTCAAACCCTCAAAACCCTCTCTCTTCGCCCTCATTTAATTTTTGGCCCCGGCGACAAAAATTTAGTTCCACGCCTAGTTGAGTCGGCAAAGAAGGGACGACTAAAAATTATTGGTGAAGGGCATAACCGCGTCGATGTGGTCTATATTGAAAATGCTTCAGAAGCTCACCGGCTCGCCCTTGAAAAGCTTGTCGAGGGAGCTCCCGTTGATGGCAAAGCCTACTTTATCGGCCAAGGACCTGTGCCTTTATGGACTTTCATCAATCAAATACTAGAACAATATAAAGTACCTCCTATCGAAAAAAAAATAAGCTTCCGACGAGCTTTTTGGCTTGGTCATATTATTGAAAAATTTCTTAGCTTAATAGGGCAGTACAATATCAACCCGCCCATGACTCGTTTTGTGGCCCTTCAAATGGCCAAAAGCCATTATTACAATCACGAAAGAGCTCACCGCCTTTTGGGCTGGCGCCCCACAATTGGCCTTACTCAAGCCTTAGAAAAACTAAACCCCAATTTATAGACATTAAAGATCAGGTTCCTCAAACGAAGAAGCAGGAAGGCGATTTAACTTTTCTCGAGAAGGTCTTTCCAAAAGATATTTACTTACTATTCCAGTACCTCTAAAAACACCCTCTTTAAAAAAATTAATAAAAATCCCTCTTCCATCACTACGCTTGGCTTGAAAATTCCCATCGATAAAAACATTATTCCAACCAAAAAAGGAGTAGATATCCAATTTGGTTCGACTTTCGTCGTGCATATTTTGGAGGAAAAACCTTAAACGCCAAAGAGGAATTTCAACGACAGCCCTTTTAAAAGGCTTCTTCGAAACTTTTTGTAAACAACTCTTAATCAATTTCCTTTTACGAGAAGAACTATAATATCTTCCTCTCCTCAATCGTTTAACCCTTTTGCGGCAATTACTGTATTGTTTAGCAGTATAATCGTCGTAAAGCTGCTCTTTTAAATAATCGTCATAGTTTCTACGAAGTTTCCTTTGGCATCTACGAAAAGGATTTCTCAACCATCTCCATATTTTACTCTTTCCCTTAACTTCACATAGATTATCTATTTTATCGTAAACCTCATTGAGGGATAGGTTATTAAAATAATCAATTGCCGCTTTTCCCAACGAAAGGCGTGTCTTGAAGCGAAAAGGTCCTACTAATTGCCCTTCTCTCAATCTTTTAGGAATAAGAGGATCAGCCCCCGAATAATTCTCCAAAAGCTTGAGAATTCGTTTTTTATAACTCTTACCCCATAGTCCCATCGTTTTGTAGACGTAGAACTCTCGAAAAAAATTAAGGCTAAGCTTTTCATCATTTTCTTTTAAAACGAGATCTTCCCTACTTTTTATAAGGTTCCTGTTTGAATCGTACTCTATTCTCAAACCTTTAGATTCGACAAGACCTTTTTTCACCCAACCATCAAGTCTTAAAAAAGATCTTAAGGCCATGGCCGTTAACCATCCCAGAAAATCTTCACGATAATTAGATTTCTCAAAATTATGTCGAAAAAATGTTTTTACTCTTCCCTCTTTAGCAATCTGTATATACTGAGTTTCTTGGTTTTTAAAACGACCGAAGAGTAAAAGATAATACTTACTCTTTAAAACTTCTTTTCTCCTTCTTTCTTCACTAACCAAATGAGGTGCCAATACCTCAAGATTAGGCATTTTATGTTTCAAAATTCTGCCGATCTGCTCAGTCAAAGCACTTCTTTCTTGAACTTCTCGAATAGCTTCCCGATTAAGACTAAGGTTTATCTTATAGGAGCTTCCTAAAGCATAATTGAAGTCAAATCCAAAAAGTGTCACTCGTATAATTTGAAAGAAATCAGCTAAAACACCTGCTTGAAAACCTGTTTGTAAAACTTTTGAAGTTTGAAAACTCATACGCAAAGCTTCATCTCGGCGTTCTTTTTGATCTTCAGGACCTAAAGACTGAATTTCAGTCTTAGCCAATTTATAATAATTAACAATCCCACCAATACTAGCTGAGAGACCAGTTGTTAAGGGAAGGTTCCCTAAAGCTCCTCCCTGAACACCAAAATAATCTTCCTTTGTCAGCATTTCATAAGGTGCAAGTTGAAGAAAACTATTTGAACGAAAATTGAGAAAGCTAAAAAAAAGTCGATTTAAATTGAGAGTAATGGCCTTCTGATAACTTTCTGCAAAATGAATATATTGATAAGATCGCTTGAAAGTTAATCCTGAAAAAGCCAATAATTTTTTTTCAGAAATTTCAATAATCCCTCGATCTTTTAAGCTACCAAGTAATTTAACGGCATCAATGTAAATATTCATGATATCAGCCACGATAAAACGCCTGTCCTCAAATAAATCAGGTGCCACTTGTCTTTGAAGCTCAACATTGAAGTTAGCAAAAGGTTTCGTGTAGCTTAAACCAATATGGTTAAGCCCTCCCCATAAAACTAAATCTTGACCATTGTTTGATGCACGTAACTGGCGCTCTGAGATACTTTGATAATGCTGGCCAAAATAAGACAAGATGTCGCGATAAATAGGGCTATGTTCAACTAAATCAATAGACAGCCCTGGAGAAAGCGTTTGAGCTTTTCTTTTAGGAGGTTCTGCCAACCTTAAGTTTTCCCATTTTTGCCAATCTTTAATTTTAAAGTTTTGGAACTCATTACCAAAAGCTCTTTGAACAAAAAAACTAATTGCGATAAAAAAGAAAAATTTTAATTTTAGGGATGTTCTCCTCGCCACTTTCTCCCCCTCAATCTATAGAAAGATCAGCAGAAACCTGAGAGTCCATCTATGCTAGCAATCCTTTGCCTGGCCCAAGGAGATATTCCAGAGAAGTTAATAAAATCAATAAATTAAAAGAGAAAAAGAGGAAGACATAATGTTTTCAACGAGTAGAAAAAGTGACTAGAAGCCAAGGCAATATTGAAAATATTTTTTATTTACAGAGAATAAGGCCTTAATTAAAGGTCCTTTTAAAGATTCTGAGTAACTGTTCTTACAACAGTTTCATCAAAATAATTGCAACTCATTCCAGCGTCTATCAAAATACCAGAAGCGTTGATACCACTCGACCGCGGACTTAGAAGGAAAGCTACAGTATCGGCGACCTCTTCTGTTTTCAAGGCCTTTTTTCGCAATGTCAGTTTCTCGGCAAAAATATAATTATCAATATAACCGGGAATCCCTGCCGAAGCACTCGTTTTGAGGGGGCCACTTTGAATGGCATTAAAACGCACTTGAGAAAAAGAACTAAAACTCTTAGCTAAATAAGCAACGGTAGCGTCAAGGGCCGCTTTGATAGGACCCATATACCCGTAACTCGTCGCCCTCGTATTGGAGATAGAAATAGTGACAACGGAAGCCTCGTCCTGAAAAACATCTTTTAGAGCATTACTCATCGCCGTTAAAGAAAAACAGCTAATTCTCTCTGCTTGTTGATAATCTTCCCAAGATGTTTCATGAAAAGGTTTTATATCAATCAAGTTAGCAAAAGCGATAGAGTGAAGAAAGCCATCGAGCTTGTAGCTACGATCCTTAAGCCATTCGGCAAAACTTTCTATTTGTTTTTGATTTTCAACATCTAAAAGAAAAACTTCAGCCCCAGGAAAAAGCTTTTCAACATTGCTTTTGGCCTTCTCGTGTTGAACAGTAAAAATGAGTTCAGCCCCAGATTCTTTTAATACACTCGCCGAGTGATAAGCTACAGATTTTCTATTGGCCACACCTGTAATAAGAAATTTCTTTCCCTTTAATTTTAAAAAATCCACTCCTACTCCACCCTCAGCTCTTCACTAAAGTTCCCGTAAATCGGATTGTCATTACGATCTTTCCGCGAACACGTATTTTACCAGACATATAAAAAGCATTCTTTAATTGCTCATCGAGACTTACATCTATCTCTAAAACATCCCTAGGTTTAACAAATTCTTTAAACTTAACCTCGGAAACTCGGCTGACAACACCTAGGCCCTCTTCTAATGATTTATAGCTCATCAATACAGCACCACTTTGAAAAGTAGCTTCTTGAAGAATCACACCAGGTACAATCGGATTGCCTGGAAAATGACCTTTAAAAAAACCTTCCTCACCAGTCATCTCGTAACGAGTAATAATACGATTTTCTTCACGGTCAATGACCTCATCGACAAATAAAAAGGGTTCTCTTTGAGGAATACACTTCAATACCTCATCTGTTGGCCTACCCATTACAGCCCTCCTGTAATTTCAAGACTAGCACCCGTTATATAAGAGGCTTCTTTTGAAGCCAGAAAGAGAACTGCAGTCGCCACTTCCTCCGTTTTACCAAAACGACGCATCGGCACCTGCTTTTTGTATTCTTGTATCTGTTCAGAGGAAAGATCAGCGATCAATTCAGTTTCAATAAATCCAGGCAAAATATTATTGACGGTAATTCCCTTCTTAGCCACCTCTTTACTTAAAGATTTGGCCAAAGCCACTTGCCCAGCTTTGGAAGCCGCATAGTTCGCCTGCCCCGCTAAACCCAAAAAGCCACCAACAGAGCTTATATTAATGATTCTTCCATAGCGCTTTTGCAACATAAGAAGAACAGCACCCTTAGACATCAGATAGGTTCCTTTCAAGTTGGTGTCCACAACAGCATCCCAGTCCTTTTCATCCAAAGAAGCGAGTATTTGATCTCGGCGAATTCCTCCATTATTTACCAAAATATCTAGCGTTTGATAGCTCTCCTCTAGCCAACTATAAAAAGTCTTCACTTGCTCGTGGTTTGCTAAGTCAAATTTCCTTAATTCTAGTAGAGAACTAAGATCACCGAGAGAGCCCTTGAAAGCCTGAGCCGCTTCATCATTACCTCGATAGGTGGCAATGACTCTCGCACCTTCTTTGAGAAAGGCTTCCGAAATTCCTCGACCAATTCCACGAGTTCCCCCGGTTACAACAACAGTATGATCTTGAAAAAGCTTCATCATTATCACCTTTAGGGGGATTGAAAGGATTCCCTCATTATAGTTTTATCTAATTGGGAAAGGTAAGTCTCAACTTCGTGAGACTGGATCACTCCATAGTTGGCAGCCCCCAACCATCCCGACATAATAATGCCCACCGATCCAGCATGAAAAAGCCCGGGAATTTCTTTGTGCATCCCCATACTCAAAGGTAGTCCCTCAAACTTTGTTCCAAAACTCGCCCCTTTTTGGTGGTGAGTGTAACGCTCCACCGTTAGGGGGGTTGAAGAATCAATAAAGTCAATCTTATCGCGAACCCCAGGGATCAGCTTTTCTAAACATTCTAAAGCCCGCTCTACAGTATAAGCCTTTTTCTTAAAGTATTCTTCTTCACTCAGACCCAACCAGTCTTCGTAGCGGGCATTAGAACTCGACACTACAGCGTAACGATCTTCTAAATGAGGACGAATTTCGGGATAATAAACACTAAATGTCTGAGAGCCAATTTTGGGAGAAAGCAATTTCTCTGTGCTAAAAATTTCATCTTCAGAATAAAAAACCAATTCACCAATATTTGGTATCGACTCCCCTTTTTTAATTCCCATAAAAACTTGGCAAGAAGAAGTATTGAGTCGAACTTGCTCAGCCTTTTGAATGTAGTCAGAAGACCACTTGTCTTCGCCCACCATTTTAAAAATAGTGGCTTTTAAGTTGGCATTGGAGACAACAGATTTGGCTTCTATCAAATCACCTCCGTTTAAGCGAACTCCTCGGGTTGCACCACGATCCACAACAATTTCTTCGACAAAAGAGTGCAACTTAATATCAACGCCATTTTCAAGCATCTCCTCTTTCATCATCTGAATCAGTTGATCAGTGCCTCCATTAAAAATATAAACTCCTTTGCTCATAAAGTTAGAAAAGACAATGCCGTAAGAAATAGCTGGGTCTTCTAACGTCGATCCATTGGCGTAAACGATGGGCTCAAGTAAAAAGCGAATGACTTCATTGCGGTTACCAAAATATTTTTGGAAAAGTTCCCTGTTGGTCATTTGGTTTCCATCATAGAAATTCATATGAGCTAGCTCTGCAAAAAAAGCTTCCACCGTTTCTAGGGGAATATCAAAATGTTGGTTGAGGTGGCGAATATAATCAGTTCGAGTAAAATCGGTTTCAATCTGGTACTGAGGGTTAATAAAGCGCACTTTTTTCACCTGGCGAATGCGCTCAGCAATAGGGCGATTCCAGTACTTGCGACAAGTTTTTATCATTCCCACAGGAAAACCGTGAAGAGAGATATCAAAAATATGCTCTCCCTTCTGACGACGAAACCAAGTCGCCAAGCCCCCTAGCTTGTTATGGCTTTCCAAAAGCAGGACTTTGCGTCCATTTTTAGCCAGTTTATTAGCGGCGGTCATTCCAGCCAGACCAGAACCAATGACAATAGCATCGTAGAATTTAGTAACTTTATCTCTTTTGCTGTACAACATTTCTTCAAAGCCTTTAACAAATGGCTTCAAAGATACCTCGCCTCCTTCACTTCGTGAAGATCGACCTTAATTTGAAAGTGGAAACTTAAAGCTCTTGTGGTAAACGCGGATAGTCACCCTTAGGAAAACTCCACACATCGCTACCAAGCCCACCAAGATTAGTGCCATCCTTTAATTCTTCTACGCTTAAAGGAATCCCGACCCCAGTCGAAGCTCCATTTTGAGGACCAAAAAAGTAATTCCCCGAATTAGGTGGTCCAACGTTGCCGCCAACTAAACCACCACTGTTCGCACCACCCGTAATCTCTCCAGCGTTATAAGAATTTCTCAGTTGCCCGGTCACTGTTTGGAACTGACCGACAACCCCACCAGCAGGGCCTGTTGCCGCTGAAACACTCGCTGTATTTCCCACATACGTCACACTTCCTCGCACGTGGTAGCCAACGATACCGCCCACTCTCTCATCCCCAGAAACCCCTGCCGATGAACGATTCGCCGACTTCTTAATATGGGCCTCGGAATCGGTGACACTCTCTCGATCCATTTTTCCTACTAGTCCACCGACATTGGACTTCCCTTCAACACTTGCGTAATTGAAGGTCCCCTGTAAATTCACGTGACCTTTGAGAAGGCCAACAATTCCTCCAACATTATCACAATCCACTGCTTCCACACTGCCATGATTAGATATATTTTGGCTTTCTATAGATTGAGTCGAAATCCAAACTCCAGCAATTCCCCCAACACCTTCGCAAGTACCGCTAGCATGAATCACAGTAGCGCGATTGACGATATTTTCAAAAACCATTTTATGATTAGCATTTTCAATCTGGCCAACAACACCTCCAGCGACATCATCAGACCCACTCACCTCGATAAAACAGTCCGCAGCAATTGAAATACCACTGATTTCTATCCGTGCGGGAACAGTCGATCCAAAACCTCTAACTTCACCCGCTAAGATGCCCGTATAAGCTGGAGTTCCATTGTCATTTTGATTAAAGACGCTAATGTTTTGAAAACCCACATTATAAATCCGTGCCCCTTGCCGAAGAGGAGGACCGTTGTGTCCATAGAGTTTGCGAAAGAGACCGGTGTGTCCCTGATCGGGAAGAGAGTTGATCTCTCCATTTTTAAACACGCGGTAATTGCCCTGCAATGTTCCTCGAAACGAGCTAGAGTCACTACCGACAGGGTTGATCTCCCCCCCAGCAAAATCGATATCACTCGCCAGCTGAAAGGTGAGAGACATAAAAGGCCTATAATCTCCAATGGCATTCCACTGACTAGCATTTCGGATGGTGATGGGATCAAAGTGAGAGCCAATCTCAAAACCACCAATATTACTAAATTTTTTCAACCAATTGAGCTGAGGAAAAGTCACCCCATCCTCTTGAAACCACAAATCATTGACCGGCGAAAAATCCAGTTGTGCAGAGAAGTTTGAATTGTCCCTCATATCGCTACCATTAAAACTACCGCAATTAAAACAAGTCACACCGTTGCCGACCAGTGCTGCTCCCCCTTGATCAATGGTAAATGAATCTCTCGCCTCAGCAGGAGCTTGCACCTCTCCAACTAAAAGGCCACTGTTTCCCCCCGAACAATCGACATCCCCTACAGAAACGCCATCTTCAACAAACCCACTCTCTAAAAAGCCGGTTAGACCACCACAAACTTCGTTAGCTGAGATATTCGCTAGTACAGTGTTATTCTTTAAGCCTTGGTCACTGCTCGTGCGCCCGGCAATCCCTCCTACTAGTCGTCCGTCGGGCATCTCAATCACTCCTGTAAAATGGCTTCGATCAACAACGGCCGAACCTTGAACTGTTCCAGCAATTCCCCCAATTCCATTGTAATTAACCCCAGTAGCCGGAGCTTGAATGGTCATTTCAGATAGAGTTCTGGTGACATCAGTGTTAATTGAGCCGACAATCCCACCACAACCGGTATCACTTCCAGGACCAGTCGCTCGACAATTGAGAGTTCCCTTAGAGTGAGCGTACTGAATCGTACCATCAACTAAGGCACCAACCACACCACCGATGTCTTCGCCCCAACCTTCCACCTCGGCGTTCACTTTGACCTGCTCCACTCTACGAGATGAACTAGAATGGGCCCTTCCCACAGCCCCACCCATTTGATTCACCCATTGAGCAGGATTTCCATTCCCTCCGCGAAGGTAACCTTGAAAAGAGCCCTTTTTAAAATCGGTATTATTTCTCAAGTGCCCAATAAGTCCTCCAATACTCCTCCCTGCATCAATTTCGATGGTCATATTGGTGGCCTTGATATCACTGACCTGAGAATCCTCTACTTTCCCTACGACTCCTCCAATATCATCAAAATCATTGGCATCATCTTCATCACTGGTTATCTCAAGACGAGAGACTTGAACTTTTTCCATAATGGCATTGGACTCCATATAACCAACGATTCCTCCCACTTTGCTCAAAGAATTGTTTCCATTATTGTGACGGAGGATAAGCCCTTCCACTTCCAGGAATTCAATTTTGGATCCCGAAACCCTACCAACGACACCACCAAAATCGTAATGAGGGCTCCCATTTGAAGAGAACACCAAACTCTCAACCCCTGCGGGATTCTCCACTCGAACGTGACTCAGTGTCGCCCCGGAACTCATATTTCCGACCAAAGTTCCCACCTGGAGGCAATCAATACAGCTGACCTCAGGGTTGCGAAAAACCAAGTTTTTAATCTTACCCCCATCAACGATAGTAAACAAACCAACAAAGTTTCGCGCATTATAAGAAGCGGTGTAACCCGCGATAACTTTATTGTTGCCATAAAAATCCCCGCGAAAGGGATCCCCTGGAGCACCAATACTCTGAAACCCACCCCCCGAGAGATCAATGTCTTTCATGAGGATATAATCCCCATTGACGTGAGCAGAATCATCACCAATATTATTCAACTGATCCGCCGTACAAATATAATTGAGCCCGGTAGAGTTAAAGCCCCCACTGGCAAAAGGCGCATTGGTTAGCTTGTCTCCCTGGCAATAACCCCTGCCCACTAACACCGCATAGACCTTGCCTTCTTCATAGCGTATCTCTCCCTTGCCACTAGCAATATGCCGACCACTGGTAAAAGAATAAGTCTCCTCTTCGCCCCCACAACCAGCTCCCGAGAACGCTTGAATCACCATGGGAACTCGTATCTCTTCACTCCCCAAAGGCGGAAGCTTAACACTCGAGTCGTGAAGAGCTGTGTTTGGGGTCGTGTCGTCAACACATTGAGAAATAAGCCCTCGCCCCAGTTCAACCTCTCCCTCTGGCGCTTTGGCGGGAAGAATAATTTGATAAGACCTTGCCGCCCCCTTGAGACAATCAGAGGAAACACTCGCTCCCGAATTGAGAACACTGTCATTAGCACAGGTAGCAAAGCTTAAACTCTTAATCTGTTGCTCTTGATTGCGACTCTGGGCACTCCCAAAGAAACTACCCTCACCACAGTTCTCTCCCGCTAGATCAATCGCTACATCGATATCCCCACCGGCGAGTGTGGCACTAGCAATAGCACAGCGGGTGTTGCCCTCTAAAATATCCGCACCCTGCCAAGAGATAGCGGTGAAGCTCCACTCCCCATTTTTGAGCTCTAAAACTTTTTCCTCGGCACCACTGGTGTGGGGTTCAGCAAAGTAATCCCCAGTGTTGCGGTTGTGTCCGTAGACCATCACACCACCACTAGCATTGCTGAGAGCAGCCCCTAGAACGAGAACATTAGCTTTTGTGGTCCCCCTTTTACCCGAACAAGAGGAGAACTGGGAGAGGAAGAGGAGGACGAAAAAGAGGAGGAGGAGATTCTTTTTCATAAGAGCGGTGACCTTTAGTTAAGAGTTCCAAATTCCTATCGGTTAGAAGCTCGATATTGGTTAAGTAAAATTAAACCACGGAGATTGTTGAGTTTGGCGGGAAGGTTTTTAAGTTTTAGGAATGACGAATGTTTGAGGTGTGGAGCAGGTGTTTGGGGAAAGGGCGAAGTGCCCACTATTGGTGGCAATTTTCTGGTTTAAAAAAGAGGTTAGTCTAAGCTTGTTTGCGAAAGCGTCGAATTGTATCATCTAGATCTTTTTGATGGGTTTCCCTAAGAGAATCTGTTCTCTCACGAAAGTTTTCTTTGATCTCTTGAAGTTTTTCCTCTGATTTTTCAGAGAGGCGCTTTAGTTTAAGATCGTGCTGATAATTGAGTTCTTCAATATGATTATCTTTATCGGCAATAATCCTCTCATAGCTAGACTTAAGCTCTTTCAATTGCTCTTGAAATTTTCTATTTAAAAGACGCCTTCCCTTTTCTTGTTCTCGGTGGAGCTCTATAAGCTCTTTATTTCGATTTTGATGAAGCTTAGCTATTTTTTCAGCCGACTCTTTTTGGCCGGAAGCTAGCATCGTGCTATAGGATTTAACAACACCCTCTTTGTCCTCACTAAAAAACTTTTTTAATTTGGAGACTCGCTCTTTGTGATTTCTCTTATTATTCTCGACTTGGCTTTTATGGCTTTCTTTTAATTCCTTTACTTGGTGCTGTCTCCTTTGCTCTGCTTGCAAAAGCCCTTTTGAATAATCTTTTGAATCAATTGAACTACTCATACCTTTTCCACAAAAAAATTCTTTTCTTCACTTCATTTTAACGCAAAGCACCCTTCCACCTCTACCCCGAAAATTTTTTTCACCCACCCAATTACATTGCAAAAAAGCTCGGTCTTTTACTCAACTTCTCTGCCCTTAGATAACTAATCACAATTTATTTACCTTTTTTAGCAATTTATTTTATTGGCACCAATACTGCTCTCAATCAATAATAAAATAGTGATATGCACCCATCCTTAAGCAAAACCAAACACCGTCCATGGAAGCTTCCGACCCAAAACTGGAGCTGGCGACAATCGTGGAACGACCTTCTCTTTGCTCACTGGAAAATACCCAAGGAAATATTAGAACCTCTCGTTCCCAAGCCACTCAACCTGCAACAGTTCAACGGGGAAACATTTATTGGAGTTGTCCCTTTCAAAATGGAAGGAGTCACGCGAAGGCCACTTCCTCACCTTCCATGGGTTTCGAATTTTTGTGAACTCAACATCCGCCTGTACGTGGAATATCAAAATAAACCCGGTGTATTTTTTCTCAGCCTAGATGCAACCAACCCTTTAGCCGTTTGGGCCGGAAGAAAACTTTTTCACTTACCTTATAAAAGGGCCAAGATGTCAGTCCACCAGGAAAAGGAAACCTTTATTTTTAAATCAATTCGAAAAGAAAAAGGAGACAACTCAAAGCTAGCGATTTCCTACCAATCCATCTCTGAAGTTTTTGAAGCCCAGCAGGGAACCCTCGATTATTTTCTAACAGAACGGTATTGCCTCTATTCAATATCTGCCAATGGGGATCTCTTTCGCGTAGAAGTTCACCATCGACCTTGGCCCTTAGAACGTGCTCTATGTGAAATTGAGGAAAACACGCTGTTTAAAAACCTGTCTCTACCAATCCATAATGCTCCCGACACACTTCATTTTTCCCGTGGTGTCGACATTATAGCTTGGGGTCTAGAAAAGCTATCGTCACCTTAAGTTCTAGCCGACAATTCAAATGAAAATTATTGCCATATTTTTCTTCATCATTCAAAAATCCAAGGGAACGAATATAGCTTTCTAAATCACCGAATGAGACAGATGCAATTGCTTTCATTTTTCTTTATCTCTCAAAATGATAATTCTACATGGAGCATATCTAACCATATATTCAGCAAAAGAACTCGTAAATAATCCAGCAATTCCCTGCTTTCCTCTTGTTCCAATTAGTATATCGTCAATATCATTTTCTACAGCATAATCCTTCAGTGCTTCTTTTGGTGCCCCAGACAATAAACACTTAGAAACAACTCTTCCAGAAAAATTATTTTTAAATAGATCTTTAGAAAAATTTTCTAACACATCTTCTACCGAGCTAACAACAGCTCCGATCTGATCTTCTAAGGGATATGATGTAAAGTAAAAATTATCTGTATAGAGTTGTCTTTTAAATCCATGAATTAAATAGATCTCATCCCACTCACTCCATTTCCAGTTCTTTAATTGCTCTCTATACAAATTAAAAGAGCGATCATTAAGATCTACACAAATCATTAATTTTTTCATATTTTTATCCCTTAGTTTTATCCCTTAGTAAGAGTTACACCTTACGATAAATTAATGATCAAAAGCATTGATTAAAACCTATAGAAATCTTGATTTAAATCATATTATTGGCAAAACCCTTTCATACAAGAACTTCAAAAAGATTGGATATTTTAAAAATAAAGAACACAGCGTAGACAAAAGAGATTCAAAACAAATTAAAGTAAGAGCAAGCAATGACAACTAATTTTGAGAATCAAAAGCAAAAAAAGGCGATCACACACCGTCAATGGATTGGAATTAATTGCTTTAACAAAAGATTAAGTATTGAATTACAAGAAGTTAAAGAGATAAATAATAAAGTGATATAAGATAAGTTTTCCTAGAATTTAGAATCTTTACTATTGATGTTAATATTGCATAGAAACTCCTCTTCACTAGCGGGATCTATTGAAATTTATATTTGTATTATTGTCCATCCTTCCAATGATTACATCAGCACAAGTCACCTATGAAGAGGATGATATCGATCGTTATTTTCTACTTAAAGAAGAAATCGATCTCTTAAGATGCGATATAAAAGACAAACATGAGCACTATTTAAAAAAAAGAAAATCGACTGCTCGACTTCGCTCTTCGGCCATGAAAAAAAAATCAATAGAACACTTCGAAGAAGAAGAAAGGGTCATAAAAACTAAATTAAGGCACAAATTTCTAGAAATGAGAGGACTTAAAAAAAAGCTAGATATCCAATCCTGGACCGAAACTCTTCTAGAAATAAATAATATTGTTAATTTTAATGCTTGCCCCTCTTATAATGAAAAATACCCTTCATCCGTTGTTAATAAAATCTCTAAAGGGTGGATTAATGGGAAAGAGGGGCTAGACAAAAAAGTAGCATTTTATGCACAAAGAGATGAATACATCTTAAACTGCCTTGATAAAACTATTGATAAAAAAGAAGTCGATGTAGATGAAACCTTCTCTTTTTTGTGTGAAAAAATAAACGGATCACCTGATAAGTATCAAACAAAATTGAAAAAATATCGCCTAAAAAAAGAAAATGAACAAATAGTTTTGTCAATCAATCTATGCTTTTCTTATGAAGGCGATGTGAATAATCGCAATGATTCATTTCGAAGATTAAAAGACACCAAATCTTGCTTAGAAGATTTTTTTGCTAGACACGGCGTAAAACCTGATTTTAATTTTTATCAAATGCCTGGAGAAACAGAGGAATACCTTAATAAGCTTAAGGAGAGTTCAAATTGTGATCATCATATAACCTTACACGATCATCACAGTAGACCCAATTCTTCTAATTGGCCAACACACACAAGTCTTGGTCTAAACTTAACGGCGAGAGACAGGTGCCTAATATTTGTCCATGAGTTTAATCATAACCTTGGCCTGCCTGATGTTTATGCTGATTCTCGTTGCCCTGATAGAGAAAGGGTAATGCCAAGAGATGATATCATGCATGCTGATATCTACATGCCTACATTTTTTGGGTTCTACCCTTATGCTATTAAGCACATACTAAAACCTTTATGCGGTGATTAAATCGTTTGCCTATTCCCCTGGCAAGATTATTTTCTATTTCATCGAATAAACTTAGTACCTTTAAGGTTTCAAACAAAGAATTATAGTGTCTTTAGTTACTTTTCCGTCAAAGAAAGCCAGAAGAACTCAAAATATAAAACAGGTCGAAAAGTACGACCTGTTTTATAATTTTGAAATTTTTAAAACTTAAAATAGTACTGTCGCCTGAACTCTGCTAAGCACTAAAGAAAGAAATTTCTTAAGCGATAGGACAAGCTGCCCGTTGCACTCTCTAGCTCCTTAGAAATTCCTTCCAAATTAGCACGAATATCATCATATTTAGCATAAGCCCCAGTTAGTTCATCAAAGCTTACTACACGGGGAACAATTGACCGAAGTTCTTTTATGTCACTTAACTCTATCTCCATTCTCCTCTTTAGTTCGTTATCCTTTAAAAGGGCTTGATTTACAGAGGCGAAAGCTTCTTCAGTTTGAACAGTTAATGAATCCACGGCCATTTTCAATTTTTCTCTTTGAAATTCCAATTTGAGTGAATTTTGCTCAGAAAGTAGATTGTTGATCTCTTCGGCCTGGACGCTATCCGAGCTCTTCAGCTCTTCTAACCTAGCGTTTAAACGATTCATTCTAAAGAGAAAGTCTCCTTTCATTTCACCATGCTTTACTTCCATTTCATCAATTTGTTTTGCGAGTTCTCGTTGAGCAAGAGTCATGTCTGCCAACTTGTTGACCAATGCACCAATTAAGTAAGAATTGATTTGAACCCTTCTGCTCAAGGAATCTTCAAGTGCAAGATCAGCTTCAAGTCTTGACTTTCTCGTAAGAATCAACCTTATATCCCATTGTCTTGCCTCTTCTATCAACTTTTCGACAGCACCACAAATCGCTTTGCTCTCTTTTTTATTTCCATTTCCACCAATAAGATAATAAGAGTCAATAAAACCAAAGGTCACATTTTCGTGAACAAGATAAGCATAATATTGATCTTTTTCTCTTTCTTCGTCCCTATGGCCATTATTAGTTATCGCCCTGACTGAACAATTGAGCTCATCACGTGCATTGAAATACTTAACACTATCAGCATAAGTCGGTTGTAAAGCCAGTAATCCTATGCCTGCCATTAATCCAAAATTCTTTATATTCATTTGAATCTCCTTTGAATGACTTGTCATTTAAGCTTTAAAATAACACACCAGAGTAACCCGGCTTGATATCATCCATAATTTACATACCTGTTAAAAAACTAACACTGGCCAAGTGATCAAAATTACTTATTGCTGCCGCTTAACTCATTTCTCAAATAAAAACACTACGATCATCTACAACAATAGGTTTTCATTAAAGAAGTTAAGCCTAATTCTCGCCCTATAGAAATAAAAGCCATTGTTGTATTAGGGGTCAAAGAGTTAATTCTAAATATTAAATTAAAAGAAATAGGAAAAAAATCGTGAAGCATTTCTCGAACGATTAATAACCAAAGGTGGGTGTGATAAAGTCGAAATAGTCAATTACCACTAGACAAAAAACCGGATTGGACTCGATA
The DNA here is from genome assembly GCA_965206965.1 of Bacteriovoracaceae bacterium. Lineage (GTDB taxonomy): Bacteria > Bdellovibrionota > Bacteriovoracia > Bacteriovoracales > Bacteriovoracaceae > CBDBLK01. The sequence goes on from OZ242254.1 coordinate 2,852,551, forward strand.
ATAAACCGGTGACTTTATGAACGATATCTCTTAAATGCGAAAAAAATTAATGTCTAGTCTGGGAATAAAACTGAAATGGCTCAATTTGATCATCATATTTTTAATACTATCTAGTGATTATTCCTGGAGCCATATCAAGTGCACCCTTTTAAGTGAAAAAGATTGCCTCGCAAGTGACTTATGTACAGTTACAAGAGGATCTTCTTATTGCAATGCTGATGTATGCACAGACGACCTAGTTTTTAAAGGGTGTCGAAAAGCTACACCAGAAGAAATATCTGTCCGTAAAAATATTCATAAAATAAAAATGAGTGAAAAATTAAAATGTGCCAGTTCAAAAGGTAAATGGATAAAAAATCCATGGAATCGCTATGGTGAATGTCATTGTAAAAAGAAATACTTTTTTTTAAAAGATAAGGGTTGTACTGCACTTAGAGATGTGTGCCTTGACGTCGGAGGAATCTTTTATCCAGTTAACACATTTAAGTGCAGTGACGAGATGAGAAAAAACTATCCACTTTTTTGTCCGGGAGACTTATCTTATCGTTCTGACAACTTTAAAAAGCCAAAGTACACTCACAACATCCGCGACTTATGTTTATGTAAGAATCAACACCCCTGGCATCGAGATAAAAAATGTTTGTGACTAAGATAGCATCTGAATCCAATATTATTTTTCACAAACGCTAATAGACTGCCCCAGGAATTCTGACTATTAAAACTTCTTCTTTAGAAGTCTTTTTTGTTACTTTACTGGTTTTGCCCATAAATGAATGACAAAAAATGGCCGCCCTAGAGGGATTCGAACCCCCGTTTCAGCTTTAGGAAAGCCGCGTTCTATCCGATTGAACTATAGGGCGTGAGAACAAAGGTAGGTTCTAAATTATTTGATTTCTTACAATTTGTCAGGTCCAAACTCAAAGAGTTGCTCTCGCTCCTTTGGCGATTCCTTCATAAGCATTGACCGTAACGATGTCAGTCTCTTTGACTCTTGCTTTGATCAATTTAGCAAAATGCATAGATAAGTTTTCGACGGTACTCTCCTCTTGCAAAAAGTAAATGGCCCTCCCTGGAAGGTCTCCCTTAAAAAATCCCTGGGAGGCTTGGTATTCAACTTCGACTTGAGGAAGCTCAAAATAACGCCCTTCAGGTCGCTTTTCCCCACAAGCCTTAATGATATCATCTTTATTGACCACATTATCCCACTTACAAAAATGAACATTCCCTTTAAACAGCTCCTCAGCGAGAAAACGTTCGTACTCAAAGTTTCTCACTCCATTCACCTCGATATCGACAGTGTTTTGATGCCCATGAAAAAGGCGTTGGCAATTGCCATAATGTTCTTTAAGTCCATGAGTATAATGGAAACGCACTTTATCAAGTGGTAGTTCTTCCTCAATCAACTCTATTTTAACGGCATCAACTGTCTTGGGCATCTCTTTCAAAACAAGGACTTCTAGAAAAGACTGAATATTAGCCTTTGATACATAGGCGTAAGGTATCTCACAAATACCTTGCTCAGGACAATCATATTTTACCAACTCATCCTTAAGTCCATAAGAAAATCTAAGTTGAATGCGTTCGTCTCGCGTCTTTTCTGCTATCCCTTGAGGAATGAGCAGACGGTGATCACAATCGCGGTCTATAATCTCTTTGACCTTTCTCTTAGCATGACTGAAATCATAAACGATGCCTTCTTTATCAGTGTGACCAACAAATTCAACATTGACTTTAAGGGAGTCTCCAACAACACCCAAATCATTATCTAAATAGGCATAGTCCAGCACCGTCACATTGCGATAAAAAAGAGAAATTTTCATTATTTACCTTCCCTCAAGGCTTACCCTTATAAAGCCTATAGAATTTACCTTGCCTTTCACAATCTAACCCAATATAACTAGAAGCGTCCAGAATATACGTTAAAATAAGACTTATTTCTAGGATTACAAACGCTATATTCTAAAGAAAAACGAGAAAAGAAATAAGGCAATCAATGTCATGGAAATAAATCTTTTCAAGGGAAACTCAAAAGACATTCTCAACTGTGCAACCAAAGATGAAAGTGGTTTAAATGACTTTCAAAAGCTACCCAATCAGCATGGTGTGACCATTCCTCGAGTTGGAATAGAGAGGTTCCGCATCCCTCTTCGCTTTTACCACCCAGAAGGTTTGGTTATGAATCACGATACCGAAGCTTCAATGTTCATCTTTCTCTCCAACGATAAAACCGGTGTTAATATGAGCCGTCTCTGCTCTATCTTGCAAGAGGAAGCGACCCTCTCTCCCATCGATAAACCTTTTTTTAGAAAAATCTTAAGGCGTTACCGAGCGGAGTTGAGAGACTTTAAAAAAGAACCACTCATTCCTCGTTCAGAGTTAGTCTTAAAATTCAGTTACCCAATAAAACAAAAAAGTCTCAAAAGCGAAAACTGGGGTTGGCAATACTATAATGTAGAAATACACGGTGTTGAAACGGAAAGAGAAGGCTACTATCTGGATATAACAGTCCATTACGAATACAGCTCGACATGCCCTTGCAGCCTATCGATGGCCAAGCAATACGAAAAAAACTTCCGTTTAGGAAATATTACAGAGGGCACTGGAATTGCAACGGCTCATGGGCAACGCTCTCAAGCCACTGTTACCTGCCGTGTTGGTGTCAATTGCAATTTCTTTTTTGAAGAACTCATCGCTCTGCTTAGAAAAACTATCCCTACAGAAACTCAATCACTGGTCAAACGCGTCGACGAACAAGCTTTTGCTATCCTCAATGGAGAAAACCCTATGTTTGTTGAACACGTAGCCCGTAGACTTTCAAATTCTCTCGAAGAAGAACCTAGAATCCTCGACTGGAAAGCCAAAATAGAACATTTCGAATCCCTACACAGCCATAATGCTGTTGCCTATATTCAAAAATTAAAGCATTAAGATTTTTATTCACGATCTCTTAATTTTAAAGAAACAGAGTCTATTTTATCTTGCATCGATTGTTGCCGATCGATACGAGTGCCTAAACGCATTGAACTAGTAATTCGAGGAACACCCTCATCGTGGAGTTCTCGATGACAACGCTTAACCGCCGACATAACAGCATCCCAATCACCCTCAACACTTGTTCCGTAAGCGTGAAGTTTGTGAGCTAAACCAGCTTCTTCAAAAATTTTCTGACAACGAGCAATATAGGGAGAAACAGACACCCCTACACCAAGAGGAACAAGACAAATATCAATTATAACCTTCAAGTCTTAGATACTCTCAATTCTAAGACTCCAAACCTCTTTGAGCGATTTCAACTTCCATAATTTTTTGAAAACGATCAGAGATTTTGTTTGAGGTAATATTAATTTTTTCCACATCTTTACTAACAGTTCCAATATGCTTAGCCAAATCACCCCATCTTTCCTGATAACGAGAAAACTCTTGGCCAAGCTTATTAATCTCCTCATGAATTACATGCATATATTTATTTCTCTCCAGATTGAGAAGTATCGTTTGAACCGTTGTTAATGTAGCCAAAAAAGTTGTAGGTGAAGTCAACCAAACTCTCTGCGTATAGGCATACTCCACTAAGTCAGAGTGATAAGCGTGGACTTCAGCGAAAACAGCTTCAGCCGGTAAAAAGAGAATTGCTTGGTCAGCAGTTTCTTTTGGAGCTAGATATTTATTGGCAATATCATCAATATGCTTTTTGAGATCTCGTTTAAATTCTCGCTCCGCCACTTTCTTTATCTCTTCGCCAAGAGTTTTATTGACCATCCTCTTATAATTTTCCAGAGGAAATTTACTATCGACGGGAATACTTCCCAAAGGCTCAGGAAGATTTAAAAGAGCATCCACAATTTTACCGTTAGAAAGAATTTTTTGGATCTCATAAACACTCGCGTTCCCTTCACCAAAAACATTGATAAGGATTTGATTGAGTTGGATTTCTCCAAAAACACCTCGTGTTTTCTTATCCGTTAAAACATCCTGCAAACTAACAACATTAGAACTCAAGTTTTCGATTTTTTTCTGGGCTTCATCAATTTTAGCCAATCTTTCCAAAACAGAAGCAAAAGTTTGGTTGGTCTTTTTAAAGCCCTCATTGAGATTTTCTTGAACCTTCTGAGAAATCCGATCGAGTCGACCCTCCACTGCCCTACGAAGCCCCTCAAACTCCTCTCTCTGTGAAGAGCGAAAAAGCTCCAAAAACTCGTTTAATCCCTTTAAAACATCCTGATTGCTACGGGCCAAAGTCTCTCCCATTCGCGCCTGGAGGAGGTCATGATTATCCCCTTGGCCAAGCTTTAAATAGAGAAAAAAAGCGATCCCTAGAACGGCCAAAAGATTGAGAGTTATTAAAATGAGCACAGAAAATTCCATTTTCTTCCCCTTCTCTTCCAGTCAAGCTAACTTATTAATATTACTGGATATTTTAACAATAGAATTCAAATATCCTGAGAATTATCGCCGTTAGGATACTAACAGTCTATAAATATTACCAGTTATCATTGCTCCGCATTAACAATGTTTATATGATCTTTCAAAGCTTTAATTTAACTGTGTTTTTCTAAAAATAAGGGCATATATGAAAAGCTCAAAATTAACGGCATTTTTAATTTTAACCCTATCAATGAAAGCATTGGCCATTACGCCAACCGAACTAAATCATCAAATCAACTCATTAGAATCAAGAAGAATTGATGATAATCTTAAAATAAGAATTGAAGAGCTCAAAAGTCGCAATATTGTCTTAAAATCTAGACCTAAATTTTGCCCTTTAAACAGTACGAGAGCCCTTGCTGATCTTAAGCAAGGCCTAGAAAACATTGAAGCTTCTTTCCAAGGCAATTGCCTCGACGGCAATCAGGCCCTAATTAGCCAGGTCTTAAACGAAACTCAAAACATCCAAACTCAAATCAGTCAAGCCATTCTCTCGTCAAAAGCCGAAGCCAAACCCGATACTGAAAACGCCAGTGAAAGCCCTTTAGAGGAACCTCCAACAATCCCAGGGACAAACCTCAATGGACAACAATTGGCCAGCGTCATTAATGGAATTAACCAGGTCTTTACTCAAAATAAGTGTTCAAATCTCAATAGCAGTACATTCATGGAAAGCGCAGCTAATATTATCCAAAGTTTCTCTCAACTTGGTTTGTATAGCCCTAATCCCCAAGGTATCACTATTGCCTTTGGTGGCCTCGCCGTCGCTAGTACATTGCGCTTAATTTCCAGTTTATTTAACTCTCGCTTTAACTTCACAAAATCAAATCAAGACCGAGAAACCTTTGTTAAACTCAACTGTGCTTATTACGACCTCAGAAACCAAATGCAAGAAGCAGCTATTCTCGAAATCTCTACAGAACAACACTTCAAAGACTTAAAAGAAGTAAAAGAAATTATCCCACAACTAGAAAATATCTTAAAGCAAATGAATAATGAAAGGAGCGCCCTTCTTAAAAATATTGAAGAAGTTAAAATCGAAGAGCATACTCTTGCCTCAAGAGAACTTGACGAGCTCCTCAAATCACTCCACGAACTCATCAAAGACCCTATTATCGATCAACCAGGTCTGCCGGCCTTAGATAAACGCAACCTCATTCTCGATGAATTAACTTTTAATCACAATAACTTAGTTTCCTCTTTAGAAAGCGGTTATTTTTTCTCCTCATCGGGTAAATCTTTAAGTCGCTCGAACAAAACCTTGAGGGAGCTATTAGATAAAATAGATGAAGATGGTCATGGCGAAGAAGTGAGGAAACTTGAAAAAATGGATATCCCTGAATTCAATCAAGATTTTCTTAATCGTCTGTCTTATCATTTTTTAAGAGTTAGAAAAGAGCTTTCAAAAGAAAATGATCAAAAAGAAGAAAAAGACTATGAAGACACTTTAATCACCGTCAATCACCAAACATTAAAAGTCAAAGACATTCGTCAACGTCTAAAAGAGGGAGAAGCCATACAGGAAAATTTTGCTAATATTAAAGAAAATCTCCAAATACTTAGAGCTATAAAAGCACGCCTTGAATTCTTAACAAGTAAAAAGGAATTCAGCAGCACGGACTCCAATGACGGTAACTTATTAAGAATTCTTGAAGCCAATGACAATATCAAAAATTATATTTACGGAAAGTATGGAAAAGAATTTATCTCCGATATGGTCGTGCAAGCCAAAGATCTCAATGCCGATTTCATTGAAGATTCCTATGATTTTGCCGTAAAATATATGGAAGGTGATTTTGAATTTGAAAACCATAGTAATCACGGCTACAACAACGATAACGACAATCACGAGCGAGAGAGACCTGTCGTTGTCCATATCAACAATTTAAAAATAAAAAATCCTGCCAATACAAACGAAGATGAAAAACAATTAGCTTGCGTAACAGCTAAAAGTTTGCGCGAAAAATGGCGATATGCCCAAAGATGGGCCGAACTGGGTTATGATTTTTTAAGTACAAATAACGATTTAATCAGTGATGACAATGCTGGAGACAGAGAAGAAATTCTCAGGCAAGCCCATTCTGCTATTCTAGCTCGTCGAATCATCAGTGCTCAAAACAGCTCTAAAAAATACTCTGCTCAAGACCTTGAACGCGAAGTCTTCATTCATTTTCACGGCGAGAAATACACTATTGAACAAGCGATCAAGGTTCTTAATAAAAGGACTACAACTTGGGGTAAAAAGCGCATTGGTCATATCATGTTAGATATCAATGAATCGAGAAAGATGAATGTTAAACTTCAAGAGCTCGATCGCACCTATCGCTGTGATCTCATTAGCAATTTTGACCAATCATCATCTCAATAATCAGGTATTTTTTAAGTCTCTAAGAAAGAGACAATTTCTCAATCACCCCTTGGTACTGGGGATAGAGCTTTAAAAGTTCTCTCTTGGTGGCCAACTCAAAGTCACAAAACTCAAAACCCGGACTCACCGTACAGCTCACCAAGCTATACTTCTCCCCCTCCAAAGGACGAGAGGCAAACCAATGGTCTTTAGGAACACAATATTGAAGTCTTTCTCCAAGGGAGAAATTTAAACCCAACACTGTTCTCTTCAACTTTCCTAACACGGTTATTTCAAAAAGTTCTAAAGGGCCTCCAGTGTGAAAATACCAAAGTTCATCTGATCGAAGGCGATGGAAGTGGGAGCACTCCCCTTCCTGTAAAAGAAACAAAATGGCGGTACAAGCCGAGCGAATGCCTTGAGAAACCTCATAGGACTCCTCAGAGCGATAAGTCTCTTTAAAATAACCCCCTTCAGGATGGGGTTTTAATTGAAAAGAATTGATCATTTCCTCAGGATTCATTCCTAGAATAATAAGGATTTAAACCTAAAAATACTAACCCCTTTAGCTCTTTGTCGTTGACACCCCACAGCTAGCAAATTAAAGATATTTAACTCTGATTCCCCAAAGGAGACATTTAATGCCACATTTCGCGAAACTTCTTATTAGTCTACTCATTGGCCTTTCCCTCCAAGCTAAAGAAGTAAAAATACTCCACTTTAGTACTGTTGCCTCAAAATATCAGGGAGAAGTCTATATCGAATTTGATAAGAACAAAGACATTGCCTCAATGGCCTGGAAACTCATTCGCCCCAACGGAAGAACAGAGAAAAATTATTTTAGTATAGAAGATCTCCATAGGGGAACAGTCTTTAAAAAAGGCCTTTTTAAAAAATACATTAAAGTCCAGGGAAAAAACTTCAGTGCCCACCAAGGGGGAAATATTGCTGTGACAATACCTCGCAACATTTTTACAGGAAAAAAGATAAGAAAAGAAATAAGTTACGACCGCAATGGGGATGATTGGAGTTTTAATAATCAAAACGCTATTGGAATTCGCAGCATTATCATCAACATAAATAAAGGCCTTTTTGGCCTTCCCCTTGGCATTAAATCCTGGAGCTATGCCGAAGCCAGCATTATTTATCAAGAGGAACTCTAAAGCCAGACTAAAAAAAACACCTATTAGCTCCCTTTTTTAATAGGGATAGTCTCAACATTGCACGAAGTACTTCCGAATAGTTACCTATGATCAATACGGCTTTGTATGCAATTTTTCTAGTACTTCTCACCACTTCCTGTGCAAATCTAAAGGAGAAAACTAAAAATCAAACACCTAAAATTCAAAAAAAAATCAGTAAAAACCTAAATTGTGGGAGCTATTTTAAAAATATCGTCGGCCCGGGAAAAAGACGCTGGAAAGAAGTTGTTTCTGCTTCCCACTATGACGAATTATCCTACCTTATCCGCGATATCAACTGGACTCAACAAAAACGCCTTACTTACTTTTTGAAGAAAAATTTATGGCTCAGAGAACGTGCCTTAACTCACTCTGTACTAAAAAACCTCATTCTTTATAAAAAAAAATACACTCCTCAAAAAGCACTTGAAAAAGCCATTTATCTAACCCTAAAGAAGTTATCAAAAGAGGTTAAAACTCTAGAAGAATTAAGATCTTTTTGGTCACGTATGAATATTGAACGCTATCAAGGTCATAGACTTTTAGAGCTTTTAAAAAGCATGCCTTTAATTAAGATCCTCTATACCCTCAATCCTCACTTAGAAACAATTGTTCAAACCAGGTTAGGACCCCTCAAAGAAATCAATCGCATCAACTACCATTTCAAAGCCATTTTTTCTGTTCTCGAAGTTTTAGCGAGCAAAAAGCCACATAAACATCTATCCCAAGTCAAATCTCCTTATGGTTTCATAAAAATAATAGAAAAACTTTTCAACCAGGGATACCGACACACTGATAATGAATGGAAGACCCTTCTCAAAAGCCCATTTGCTCAAAAAATCCAACTCAAAGATTTTCACCTATTCTCTATTCTTCATGAATTTCGAGAGCTCAGGTCAGTCAATTTCAAATTGGTTTCTTACTACGCCGTCAAAAAAATCGATCCATTCACTGAAAAAATGAAATTCTCTATTGAACCTCTTCAGTGAATAACTTGAGCCAAAAATTCTTTTGAACGTTCATGTTTAGGATTGCTAAAAAATGTTTCAGGATCGGCCTGTTCAACGATACTTCCCTCATCCATAAAAATAACTCTATCGGCAACTTGTCGAGCAAAACCCATCTCGTGAGTTACGCACAACATAGTCATCCCTTCATTAGCCAACCCTACCATAACATCGAGAACCTCTTTAACCATTTCCGGATCTAAAGCAGACGTTGGCTCATCAAACAACATAATTTTTGGCTGCATACAAAGGCTTCTGGCAATCGCCACTCTCTGCTGTTGCCCTCCTGAAAGCTGCCCTGGGTACTTGAGGGCCTGATCAGCAATTTGAACTCTCTCCAAGAGCTCCATCGCCACCTTTTCTGCTTTTTCCTTAGGCGTTTTTTTCACCCAAAAAGGAGCCAATGTTAGATTTTCCAAAATAGTAAGGTGAGGAAAGAGATTAAAATGTTGAAAAACCATCCCCACTTCAGCTCTTATGGCCTGGAGATTTTTTAAATTATTGTTCAACTCGATTCCATCAACCACAATCCTTCCTTGTTGATGAACCTCTAAACGATTTAAGCAACGGATTAATGTCGACTTGCCAGAGCCGGATGGGCCACAAATAACAATCTTCTCACCCTTGCCGACCATTAATTCAATGTTCTTTAGAACATGAAAATCGTCATACCATTTATTAACTTTTTCCATGAGGATAATTCCTTCCCCATGTTGGGTCTTTGTCATCGCGAACGTCCTTGGTTGAGCTCGACTTCAAGGCGCCGGCTATAGCGCCCCATACAAAAGCAAAAAATAAAATAAATTAGGCCCACAAATAAATAAGCTTCAATAGAAAACCCCAACCAGTCGACGTCCTGTAAAGAAGTCTTAGTCGTCATTAGTAAATCAAATAAAGCAATGATGACAACTAAAGAAGTGTCCTTGAACATACTTATGGCTATGTTAACGGTAGGAGGAATCACAATTTTGAGAGCTTGAGGAAGAATAATCAATCTCACCTTTTGCCAATAGGTTAACCCAAGAGCATCAGCTGCTTCGTATTGTCCCTTTGGCACAGCCGCTAAACCACCCCGAACAACTTCTGCCATATAAGCTGAAACAAACATAATGATGGCCACTTGAGCCCTCACCAACTTAGGTAAAATCAAACCATCGGGAAGAAAGAGAGGAAACATTACACTGGCCATAAAAAGCAAACTAATGAGGGGAACTCCCCTAATCAGTTCAATGTAACCGACAGATAAAACGCGAATCAGGGGAAGATGGCTTCCTCGACCCAAAGCTAAAAGTATTCCCAAAGGGTAACTGAATAAGAAGCCAATAGAGGAAAGCATCAATGTCAGGCATAAGCCCCCCCATTTATCGACGCTAACAGGCTCCATGCCCAAAATGCCTCCAGCCAAAAGCCATCCACAAACAAAATAAAGCCCAAACCATTTCCAGATTAAACTTTTATTCCAATGCTTCAATTCCTTAGACCACCAAACAAAAGAGAAAAAAAGGCCCATCGCCGTTATCGGTCTCCAAAGTAATTCACGGGGGTAAAAGCCAAAAAGGATAAATTGAAACTTTTCACGAACAAACGCTAGGCAAGCACCACTAGCTTCTCGGCAAGTATCGGCATTTCCTTCCCAAATAGACTCAAAAACAAGCCAATTGAAAAGGGGTCCCATTAATTTAAGAATAAGGCAAAAGAGAAAAATCGTAAGAATAGTATTGCCGGGAGAGGAAAAAAGATTTTTCTTCATCCAACGAGCAAAACTCTGTAAAGGAGCGTTGGTAGGTGTATCCTTTATTAGACCCTCCACTTATTACCTCTCCTTTAGAGCTACACTTTTATTATAAAAATTCATCAATAGAGATGTCGACAAGCTAAACACTAAGTAAACACCCATAATTAAGAGGACAGCCTCTATCGCCTGTCCCGTCTGATTCATTGTCGTATTAGCGACAGAAACAAAATCGGGATAACCAATTCCTACTGCTAAAGAGCTATTTTTTGTCAGGTTTAGAATCTGACTGGTCATGGGGGGAATAATCACTCTCAATGCTTGCGGCAAGACGACTAAGCCCATCACCTGTGTCCGCGTGAGTCCAAGAGATTGAGCGGCTTCCCACTGCCCCTTCCTCACAGCAAGAATTCCAGCGCGCACAATTTCAGCATTAAAAGCGGCAGTGTAGAGAACAAGACCTAGCATCAAAGAAACGAATTCCGGCGTTAGAGTGTACCCTCCACTAAAGTTAAAACTACTAAGTTGAGGGATTTCCCAATCCCAAGGAGCGCCACCGACCAGCCAAACAGTTACTGGCAGACCCAAAATAATTCCCCAATAATAGGGCCATCCTTTCACTCCTTCACCTCTCTTTTCCTTAAGGCGTTTGAAAAAGATTCGAGCAATAAAAACTAAAAGAAGAGCCACAATAAAAGCGACAAAGGAATAAGTCCAAACGGGGTTCTCTACTGGTGTAGGAAAAACTAAGCCTCGATTGCTAAGGTAAACGTTGGGAATCAACTGATAAGCTTTTTTTACGCCCGGAAGAAGCTCTGTGAAAAAAGCATACCAAAAAAATAATTGTAAAAGCAGAGGGACATTGCGAAGCGATTCAACGTACACATGAGCCATTTTAGCTAATAACCAATTGGGTGACAGACGGGCTATTCCGATAAGAATGCCCAAAAAAACCGCCAAAATATTGCCCCAAAAAGCCACTTTGAGAGTATTGAGGACACCAACCCACAATGCCTTAGTGTAACTTTCATCACTCCAGTACTCAATCACACTTTCAGAAATTTCAAAACCTGCTTCCCTATCCAGGAAGCTAAAGCCCGAAGCTATATTCTGTTTTTCTAAATTCGCTACAGTATTGCTATAGAGACCAAAAACAATGCCTCCAACAACAAGCAGAGCTAAGAACTGGTACAAATAACCGCGTTTTTTAGGATCTTGCCAAAAGGAAACAGATTGATCGTGAGAAAGCATAGACTCACTCTATATCTTTTCAGTGTTATTGACAATACAGGGCAAGCCTCTAACACACGAGTCATATTTTTAATAAAAGATATTTTTAAAAATAAAAAATTAGACAAAAGACAACCAAAAAAAAGAGGCCCTTGAACAGGGCCTCTTCATTATCTTTATTTTCCCTTATTAACGCATGGGTGGTGCGTACATCAAGCCACCTTTATTCCAAAGAGCGTTCAAGCCTCTCTCCAATTTTAAAGGAGTCTTTCTTCCCACATTTTTCTCAAAGATCTCGCCATAATTGCCGACTTTTTTAACGACGTTATAAGCCCAGTTTTCAGGAAGGCCAAGGGACTCGCCATTGCCTCTAGTGAGACCGAGAAACCTTTTGATGTTAGGATTTTTGCTCTTTTTAAAAGAATCAATATTCTTAGAAGTGATGCCCAACTCCTCAGCAGTAATAAGAGCGTAAACGGTCCAGTTCATAATATCAAACCACTGGTCATCCCCGTGGCGAACGGCAGGTCCCAGAGGTTCTTTAGAGATAATCTCGGGCAATATCATATAATCGTGGGAGTTTTTTACCTTTGATTTTTCAGCAGCAAGCCCAGAAGAGTCCGTTGTATAAGCATCACAACGCCCCTTAAAAAAAGCTTGAGTCACCTCATCACGGCTTTCAAAGGTCACCAACTTCATCTTCATACGATTAGTGCGAAAGTAATCAGCAAGGTTGAGCTCTGTTGTCGTTCCCTGCTGTGTGCAAATGGATGCTCCATTTAGATCCTTAACCGATTTTATTTTAGGATTTTTTTTGACCATAAAACCTTGCCCATCATAAAAAGTGGTAGGACCAAAATTTAGACCTTGAGCCGTATCCCTATTTAGTGTCCAAGTCGTCACCCGGCTAAGAACATCAACTTCTCCCGACTGCAAAGCCGTAAAGCGAGCTTGTGCTGACAAAGGAATGTATCTAACCTTGTTGGGGTTCCCAAAAACAGCAGCCGCCATAGCTCGACAGACATCTACCTCAAGTCCTTTCCAATTGCCTTTAGAGTCTGGTGCCGAGAAGCCTGCAACACCGCTAGTGACACCACAGTTAATGTTCTTGTTCTTTTTCACCTTTTTTAGAATTTCTCCTTGAGCCGCAAAAACTGAGCTCACAGTTAAAAAGAAAAAGGCCAGCATAATAACTTTCATTTTTTTCTCCAATAAAGTTTAATAGGTTCAACGCTGCGGTAGTTATCGCAAGAGTTATCGCAATCGTCTAGCCATTCATGCGTGGCAATATAATAAAAATTATCAAACTGCATCTTGTTAAAAAAGACAAGTTCCTAAATTAAGCCAGAATCCCATACTCTGTTATTGTAAAAGATAAATTTTCCTCTCCACCAAACAGCTTGAAAATCTGTAAGATAATAAAATTGAAGGCGGTCCTGCAGGAGAAGAATGAGAAAGAAAGGGGCAAATCAGTCTGGTTTCAGCTTAATCCAGGTCCTTATGGTGGCAGGGATTATGGGCTTTCTTAGCTTAATGATGATGAAAATGATGACCAATCAGCAAAAGCAGCAACGAAGCCTAGAAGCCAATCTAGAGGTTAGCAACTTCCTTCAAACCATCCGCTCAGAGCTTTCTCGCTCGCGGGTCTGTCTGGAGAATTTTAAAGGAGTTAAAGTATCTGGGAGCAATGCTATTAAAATACAACATCTCAAAGATGCCACAGGAAAAATCCGCTTTCAATTAGACACTCTATACGGTCACAATCGCTTTCGTATTAAAAAAATGAGTTTAGGACCTTACGAGCCCGAACCCAATTATCCGGCAAACGGCTATCTCCCTTTACACTTAGAGTTAGAGAAAAATGGCCAAATCTACGGTAATAGGACCCTGAAAAGAAAAGTCGATCTCTTGGTCTCTCTGGATCAATCTAACTCTATCCAAAGTTGCTCTAACCTTGCGGGAAACTCTTCACTCGAAGGAATTAGCTTTAAAGAAATTAAAGAAGCCCTTAGAGAATCTCAAGAATCCAGTAAAGATAAAGAAAGCCAAGGTTCAGAAATAAGCCAAATGAGCCCCAAAGAAATCAATGAAGCCATTACCAAAGGCACAGGTCCCAATGTTAAAGAGATCAATCAATTGATTGAAAAAGACTCGATGCTAAAAGCTTTAAGAGATTCTGCTCTCGACCTCCAAAAAGCGCAAAAACAAATACAAAAAATGCTCGATCAAGATTGGGAAGGAGAAAAGGGTAAAGGGCCTTCTCCTTAAGCTCTCAAGTTTAAGTCATCACCCGATCCACACGCCTTTTCACTTCAGCTTTAAATTTAATATCATTAAACTTTTGCACGCGGGCCCTCATTTTTTTACTTTCAAGCTGATGGTTTTTAGCTTTAACTTCATCGAGAATAGCAGCTAAGTTAGCTACCCCAGAGGTAAAAAAAGCCCCTTCATTATTGAGCAGTGGTTTCAATCCCTTTCGCTCTCCCAAAACAACAGGTCTCCCAACGGCCAATGAGCCAATTGCCCTCTCAGGGAAAAACCCAGGATTTAAATTGATATAAGCCATCGCTCCCGCCAAAAGAGGAGTCATTTCACCAGCACACCGATCACCAAAGAAGCTTTCTTCACCCAAAAGGTCTTTCAGCGATCTTAAATGGGAGTCCCTTCCAACAAATTTAAACTTTAATTTATTCTCCGTTAATAAGGTAGAAATTTCAGAGGCTTGCTCTAACTGCGTTTTTTCAGCTTCCACCAAATAGGTGTCCTTGGGGAACAACAAACTCTGAGCGTCTGGAAACAAGGGATAATCTTCCATTTTAATAAAGGGATCGAGAACCTCAACACTCTGACTTAGCCAAGGAGCTGACACTATGACTTTCTTTTTCATCTCTTCTGAGGTCACCCAAACCAAATCAGCTTGTTGGTAAGCACGCAAACTCCAATCCTTCACAAAAGCGCCGAATAACTTCTCACGAAAAGAGCTAGGAGTCGCTCTCATTAAAAACTCGTCGCCTAAAACGTAAGAAATTTGTTTGCTACTAGCACAGCGGTCAATGCCTTGGCTCAAACCAGAGGAAACATTGATAATTAAATCAAATCGACACGGAATCTTTAATTTTTTAGCAGCACTAGGGATTAAAAAACTTTGACGCCAAAAATCCTTATCGCAATTAACAAGATGGGTTAAATAGGAAGAGTGGATTTTTCTTTGCTCTAAAGGGCCTAACACCGATCCCGATTTATGGACAAAAGTGTAAAGCTCAGCATCAGGGTAAACCACCAATAAAGCTTCTACAACCTTAATAGCATAATCTCTTTCTAAAACTTTATCGCAAGAAATCGCTATTTTCACACTAGGTCCTCAAGCTCTATTCCCATCAATAATAACTACTCAACACTAAGCTCTTTAGTAGTTGAAATGACCTCTCTATTTTCACTTTCTCCAGATCAACAAAAAATAGCAAGACAGCCATTATAAATTTGTCGACGAGACTTTTTAAAGGCAAACCTCAATAATGACGAATTTGAATAACTGTGGAACCGAGCATCAGTAACAAAGCTCCTAAAAGCTGTAAAGGAGTTAAAGTGGCATCGAGAAAAACCCAATTGACTACAACAGCACAAAAGGGAAAAAACATTTCCAACAAAGTGCACAATCTGGCACTCAGATATTTTAGACCTCGATAATAAAAATACATCCCCAAAAAGCCTGAGCAAACAACCATCAAAAAAACTTTCCCCACAACAGCAGTGTTTGAAGGAAGTGGTGATTGCTCGCTGCCCATTAAGGGGAGCAAAAAGAAAAGACCAAACAAAAAGCGCCCACTCATAATCTCACTTTCTCGGTAATTCCGAGAAGTCAGTCTTTTTCCCAAAACAGTACTGGCACCCCATCCAAAAACAGCAATAAAAGTTAGGCCATAACCCACCAAAAATTTCTTGTTAAACAAAGACAAATCCCATTCCAAATTTTCTAAACCGGGAGCCAAATCATGATAAGAAATGAACCCACCACCCACAAGACATAGGCTTGCCCACAACAGAAACTCTCTTTTCATGGGTTCTTTTAAAACAATTCGCGCTAAAATTAGGGCCACAATGGGTTGAAATTTTTGCAATAGAATCACCAGACTAGGATTCATCAAACTAAGAGCACGAGTAAACGCAATCGTCGCCAACGCTGAGCCAATACCTCCTATAAAAAGAAAAGAAAACAAATCCGTAGCTCTAATATGAATCCATTTCTGGCGCATACCCCATAAGATAGGCAAGCAGCCTATCACCAATAAAAAGTGCTCGGTAAAAACAATAGAAGATGCAGGCACACCCGCCCGAAGGAGAGGATAGCGGATAAGTGTATCTAACGCCCATAAAGTACAAGCCGAAATAATAAAAAAAATACTCGACACTAAATCTCCATTTCCCGCAAAAAATTATCAAAGCTAGCCTTCGCCCTATTCGCCGCTTTTTCCTTTTTTATCTTCTTTCGCTTGTAGCGATCGCGCCTTTCCTCTTTCGTCAACTCCACTTTGGGGAGAAGACCAAAGTTAATATTTGAAGGCGCAGGGCGCTGGCTAGTCATAATATAATTTACCAGTGCCCCTATCCCCGTCTCCACGGGAAAGAGAGATGGCCCCCAACCTTGACTCTTTCTCCATATTTGGAAAGCAGCATAAAGCCCCATTGCTGCCGACTCTGTGTAGCCTTCAACACCAGTTATCTGCCCGGCAAAAAAGAGAGAGGGAAACTCTCTGCAGCTCAAATCAGAATTCAAAACTTTTTTTGAGTTGAGAAAACTATTGCGATGAACAGAACCGAGGTGAAGAAAGCGAGCCTTCTGAAATCCCGGTAACTGACGAAAAACTCTCACTTGCTCAGAGTATTTAAGTCGCGTTTGAAAGCCTACCAAGTTAAAAGCCGAACCGAGGAGATTCTCTCGACGCAGTTGTAAACAAGCGTGGGGAAGCTCTCCCCCTGGCAGCTCGAGCCCAATCGGTTTCATTGGGCCAAACCTAGCGGTCTCCTTCCCCCTCTCGGCCATCAAATCGATGGGCAAACAAGATTCAAAGAATTTCCAGTCTTCAAAATCCTGAGCCGGTGTTTTCCCTGCTCTAACCAATTCTTGAATAAAATCTTCATACTCCTCTTTTGTCAAAGGAACGTTGAGATAGTCTGCCTGCATCCCCTCTTCCTCGGGCACTGGTCGATGGCGATCCTTATAATAAAGCCTCTGATAATCTAAACCATCGGCATCGACAACTGGAGCAATCGCATCGTAAAAATAAAAATCCTCTCCTGAGATATGCTCTTGAATCCACATCTCAAGAGGACGACTAGTCAAAGGACCCGTCGCTACAATGGTCCACTGGCAACCTTGTTCGTTAGCAAAAGTTACTGGATCCTCTACAATGGCTTCCTTCACTTCAATTCTGGGATGAGATTTAAGCTGCGCAGTCACTTCTTGACTAAAAAGATCGCGATCAACAGCAAGGGCTTCACCTGCCGGAACGGCATGCTTCTCAGCACATCTCAAAGTCAAACTTCCCATCGCCTTCATTTCATACTTCAACAACCCATGGGCCGAGTGAGGATCCTTTGACTTCAACGAGTTAGTACAAACCAATTCGGCATAAGTAGACATTTTTTGGGCGGGATTTTTCTCTACCGTCTTACCTTCCACCAACACAACAGAGAAGCCTTTCTCGGCAAGAAAAAACGACGCATCACTCCCAGCCATGCCCGCTCCAATAATTAACACTTTTTGCATTTGGCTTTTCCCTAGCTATACCCTTAAATGCTTAAAATGGTAGAATCACGATAGAGACATACTGGAAAGGACACTCCTATGCAAATGCTTCTTCACCAAACTCACCATACGATTGGTGATTTTGAAAAAATTTTTCAAGATCTCAAACAAGATCTGCAAGCTCCTCACACTAAGGAAACACTCCATATTTACCCTGAGCTCTATCTCACAGGGTATCCTCTCCAAGATCTTGTTATTCAAAGAACCTTTATTGAAACGTATTTGAAACACTTCCAAGAAATGAGCCAATTTTGTTTGGCCCAACAACCAACCGAAAAAGAAAATACCGCACTAGTGGGTGGCCTTCATTATATATTTGACGACTGCGGATTCCCGGCCACTATTAAAAACGTTATCTATGAATTCCGCTCAGGCACAGCCCCACGCAGGATTTACACTAAGGCCTTGCTCCCTAATTACGACATTTTTGACGAAAAAAAATACTTTTCCCCTCGCTATGAACCTGTTATCCACCCTTTTGCAGGATACCAACTGGGGCTCATGATTTGCGAAGATATGTGGTTTACTGGTCTTCATGAATACGATCCGACAATCGCTCTCTATGAAAAATGCCTTCAAGAAAACATTCAACTGGACTTAATTATCAATCTCTCTGCATCCCCTTACTTTTTAGGTAAACATAGTTTTCGACGGGAAAGAGTAAAAGAAGTAAGCACCCTTTTCCAAGCCCCTTTCGTCTATATTAATAGAGTTGGTGGAGAAGATGAAATCCAGTTTGATGGTTCAAGCTTCCTTCACAATGGTGAAGAAGTTATCTATCAATGCCGCCAATTTGAAAAAGATTTAGCCTCTCTTCCCCTCCCCTCATTTCAAGGCAATCCCTCCCAACCCAAATTAGCAGATATCCCAAACACTTGGGAGTCTCTCTTTAAACCCTCCCTCGATCTGACGACATCACCACCAACGCTACTCCCTCTCACCGAAAAAGATTGCGAGCTTATTATCAAAACTTTGAAGTTGGGACTTACCGATTATGCTCGCAAATGTGGTTTTCAAAACTTCTTAATGGCTCTTTCAGGAGGTCTCGACAGCGCACTCGTTTTAACTCTTTTAAAAATTATCATTGGTGACAGCCACCGCCTTGAAGCTCTCTATATGCCTGGTCATTACTCAGCACACCTTTCTTGGGAGCTTTCTCAAGAAATCTGTCAAAATTTAAATATCAAACTCGTCAATCAACCCATCAAGTTTTTTCACAACACTATCAAACATGCCTTTCAAGACAATTTTAAGCAAAGTCTAGAAGGTCTGGCTGATGAAAACATTCAAAGCCGCCTAAGAGGGTTGTTGTCGTATACCCGCTCTAATCAAAACAACTCAATGGTTATTAACACCTCTAATAAGTCAGAGCTTGCCGTTGGCTACTCGACTCTCTATGGCGACAGTGTCGGAGCACTCTCTCTATTGGGAGATCTCTATAAGTCTGAGATCTATCAACTCGCCGAATTCATTAATCAAACTTATCAAGCCCCAATCCCTAAAGGCATCATAACTCGCCTTCCATCTGCCGAGTTGAGAGAAAACCAAACCGATCAACAAAACCTTCCACCCTATGAAAGGCTCGACCCTATTCTGGAGGGGCTTCTCTCCTATCGATACTCCCCTAACGACCTCATTGATCACGGTTTCGCTTCGAGCGAAGTTCAAAAAGTGTACGATCTTTACACAAAAAGTGAGTACAAAAGAAGCCAGTTTTGTCCCATTATCAAATTAAAAGCTAAAAGTTTCGGTTTCGGCTACCGTATGCCTATCACTAGACAAATTTGAATATATTAATGGGTCAATAGCTATAGACAGATAAATGAAATTTGAATAGTCTAGGCCATCCTGTCAAGCATGAAGAGAAAAGGAGAAAATACCGTGAGCCAAAAATCATTTAATACCATTTTGAGATCTTGGAAACAGGTTCGCAAAGAAATTGAAAATTTAGCCCAAAAGTCTTCTTCCAGTGCCAAAGAAGTTCAAAAGCAAGTTAACGCTTTC
Source organism: Bacteriovoracaceae bacterium (assembly GCA_965206965.1). GTDB lineage: Bacteria > Bdellovibrionota > Bacteriovoracia > Bacteriovoracales > Bacteriovoracaceae > CBDBLK01. The sequence continues at coordinate 2,872,280 of OZ242254.1, forward strand.
ATTAAATCCTCAGAAAGAGATGTAAAAAACATCGTTGATAAAGATCTCCCCAAGCTTATTAAAAAATTTAACAGCGAAAAAAAATCTCTCGAAAAAATAGTGGAAAGAACAATCAATAACGAAATTAAAAAAGCAACCTTATTTATTAATGATCAAAAGCGCGAACTCAATAAACTTCAAAAAACTATCGAATCCTATCTCCCGAGGGTAAGTAAAAAGAAAACAACCAAAAAGAAAACGACGAAGAAAAAAGCCACCAAGAAGAAAGTGACTAAGAAAAAAACCACTAAAAAGAAAACGACAAGAAAAAAAACAGCGACTAGGAAAAGAGCTTCAACCGTTTAAAAGTGATTCTTACCAGAGTCTCTAACAATAAGCAGCAAAACGAGAAAGTTCTTATTTTTTTGGTTAAGTTTAATAAAAATACCCACAATTTCTTAGACTTAAGTTTTCCAATGAGTAAAATTTGAGTAACCTATACAAGTGAAAAGACTAGAAAGACGGCTCGGATTGGGAGCTGTTGTTTCCATCAGCATCAGTTCAATGCTAGGTAGCGGAATCTTTGTCCTACCGGGCATCGCCGTTACCGTTACTGGACCCTCTATCTGGCTAGCTTATCTTCTCGCGGCATTAGCCGTTCTCCCTGCCGCCCTTTCAAAATCGGAACTGGCTACGGCGATGCCCACTTCCGGTGGAACTTACGTCTATCTAGAAAGGAGCTTCGGCCCTCTCATTGGAACCGTCGCAGGACTTGGTTTATGGCTCTCCCTGCTCCTAAAGTCAGCTTTTGCCCTCATGGGCTTTGGGGCTTACTTGAAAGTTTTGGCACCCCAAGTTGAACTAGTACCTACCTCAGTCTCTATTCTTATCTTTATCATCATCCTCAATATCCTAGGAGTGGGAAAGGTCTCTAGCCTTTTAATGGTGGTTGTCGGTATCTGCATCGCCTTGCTCGCAATTATCTGTAGTTCAGCGGTTCCCCACTTTGATCCCCAGTTTCTATCGCCCTTATTTCCCAGTGGATTCGAGGGACTTATGGCCGGAACAGCCCTTGTTTTTGTATCCTACGCTGGCGTCACTAAAGTTGCTGCCATCGCTGAAGAAATTAGCAGTCCAGAAGAAAACCTCCCTCGAGGAATCATGATTAGCCTCCTAATCGTGACTCTAGTTTACACCCTCACAACATTTGTTCTCGTAGGAAATATTCCCATTAGCGAACTCGCAGGCAATCTTAAGCCCATTCACCTTTTAGCCGAAAAAGTCGGTGGTCGAACTCTAGAGGTCATTACTGCTGTCGTAGCTATTGTCACGATGAGTTCTATGGCCAATTCGGGAATCTTAGCCGCTAGCCGTTTCCCCTTTGCCATGAGTCGAGACAAGCTTCTCCCCTCTCTCATTGGGGATCTGCACCAAAGGTTTTTAACTCCAGTTAACGCCATCATTATTTCCGGTTTAGTGGTCGGCATTGTTGTTATCAAACTTGATGCCGCCAAAATTGCCAAATTTGCTTCAGCTTTCATCCTCATGATTTACATGGCCGAAAATTTTGCTGTCGTTATCTTAAGGGAAACCAGAGTCCAGTGGTACAAACCAAGCTACGAATCTGTTATGTATCCCTTCACTCAAATTTTCGGTATTATCTGCACAGGGGCCCTCCTCGTCGGAATGGGATTCCACCTTATTAGTCTAGCCGTCTTTACCATTGGTATTCCTGGCATTTTACTCTACATTTTTTACTCACGAAATCGCACCGATAGAAAAGGCGTTATCGGCATCAGAGGAAAACGCCAAGACTTAGTTGACGAGAAAGTAGAACCGATTACCTACACTGGTCTTGAGTTCATGGATTTCAATAAAGATGCCAATGTTGTCGTCACCCTTTTTGGTAAAGAGCGTTCTCCCGAGATGCTTATTGAAATGGGTATTGCGCTCGCAGAGCAGGGCAATTTAGAAGTGGCCCATATCACCGAAGTTCCCGAGCAAACAGATCTCGGTGATATTATGGAAGAACCTGTAGAGTTAAAAAGTTTGAGAAGAAGAGTTGTCGCCATGGCGGTAGAAAAGAAAGAATCAATCGCTTTCGACCCTGTTGTCTCACACGATATTTCTAAAACCATTTACCACATCTCCCAAAGGTTTCACTGCCAATGGCTCTTAATCGAATGGCGAGGAAGAACAGCAGGAGCCTTTACCTTTCACAATCCCATGGGCTGGCTCAAAGGCCACTTAAGTTGCCATTTAGGCATCTTTAAAGATAAGGGCGTTCGTTATATTAGAAAGATCTTTGTCTATTTAAAGGGAGATCACAACGATGATACTGTTATCAGTACTTCAGATCATTTAGCTGAAGTTTACAAGGCTGATATCACACTGACTAAATATCTCCCTCTAACATCATCAAAAGAAGATAAAGAAAAAGCAGAAAAAGAACTACTTGAAAAATCTAAAAAATGTACGAGTAGGACGACAACGAGTATTATTAAAGGCACAAGCGAAATTCAAACTGTTGTCGATATGACCATTAAATACGACCTCCTTATATTTGGAGGTAGTCCTCATACATTCTGGAGCAATATCAAAGGAACCTCTGACGACTATTGGATGGCAAAATCGGCTTGTTCTGTCATTTCTGTGCAGTCTCCCCCCGAGTCCGACCTCTCTTAGAAATTAATATCAAACTAGATTATGACCTAATAAAAATTCACTTATTAATTTCAATTCTGATTTTCTCTTATTTTAAGAATTCGACACTGTTTAAGATGTCTCGAGCGTAACAGACTTGTCCACGACCTCTTTTCTTAGCTTCGTACATCATTCTATCAGCAATACCAAGGATACCATCTCGTGTTCGAGCATCTTTTGGAAACTCTGCCACACCAATACTTACAGTTAGCTTAAATATATCAGAGCCATCAAAGACATCTTTGTCTCTTAATTCAAAATCATTTACTTTAACAGCATTCAAAACTCTCTCACCAATTTTTTGAGCCATATCAGAGCAGACATCAGGGACAATCATCACAAACTCATCCCCACCGTATCTATAAACTAAATCAGATTCCCGCAAAGTTTTCCTTAAAAGAAGAGCGATTTCCGTCAATAGCTGAGTCCCGACAAGGTGCCCATAACCATCATTAACCTTCTTAAAATAATCAACATCAATAAAAAGAACGGCAAATTTTTCTTTTAATTCTTTGTGCCGAACAATCGCACTCCCCAAATCTTCTAAGAGTTTCCTTTGATTATAGAGACCTGTTACATCATCAATATGAACTAAATCTTCAAGCTTTTTTAGACGTCTCATTCTATCCAAACCCCTTGAGACCGTCACCATAAGGCGTACTAAATTCTCCATAAATAAAGTTTCGACATCCATCCCAGGAGAAAAAATACCAAAAAATAATTGCCGCTCACTAAGACCACAATAAAAAGCGACGAAAGGCACTCCTTCTTTTTCCAATCGATACAGTTTCCACGTTTCTTTAATAGATTTATCTCCGCAAATACGAACTAAAACTTCATCAACTTCCTTTTTCTCGTAAGCCGCCTCATAAGAGTATCGGTTAAATACTATACGGCATAAATTGGGGGCATCCTTAGCAAGCCTTTTTGTCACCCCTTTTGGCTTTGAAAAAACAATCAAAGGACGTGCAACTAAAGCTTGTCTCAAAAAATCATTCAGTTGACTGTAAATCAATTTACCATCTTGAAATTGATCAAAAGCTACAGCGAAATCCAGTAAATGCTTCAATTGATTCGAAATATGCCTATCAGTAGCCAAATCTAACTCTCTACTTTAATCGTTCCAAGCGATCCTTGATTTCAGGATCTAGGTCAAGATCATCTTCTAACAGCTCGATACTGCCTCTCAAAGTTTTCATAATTTTTGATAAGCTCTCTTCCAATCTAAGCTTATCATCTCTCGATTTTTGCTCTTTTATTGTAACGTTTTCCATATTAAACTCTAATTGATCAATTTTTCTTTTGAGCTCTAATATTTTCTGATCTCTAGTTTTTACTTGGGCATCACTATCCATTTGAGCCAGCTCAAGGCGAGACTCTAAATCTTTTTCACGCTGCTTAACTTGATTAAAATCCATCCGAACCTTTTGCTGTAAGCGATCAAATTCTTTTTGTAGTTTACGAGCTTTCTCCTCCGCGACCATACGTTTTTCATCAGAGAGTCGAAGCCTATACTTCATTTCATCAATCTCATCACCATGACGCTTCTTAAGAATGGAAATTTCAATATTCGCTTCATCTAGCTCGGCCTTAAGACTTAAGTTCTCCTGTTCAAGAACTTTTGTTTCAGCCTCTTCTTCCTTCATTTTAATTAGTAGCTTCTCTCTCTCTTCTCTCAATTGACGTATAGTAGCCTGTAGCCTTAGCATCTCCCCTTCATTAAAGGAAGGAGGAACTCTTCCTTCTTGAGGTGTTATGGCAATAAGCTCCTCTTCTTTCTTCAAGGACTCAGTCATAACATCATCAACTTCTTCTTCTGTACCAACAAAATCTAAATCATCTTCCCCATCGCCGGGTTCTTCCAAAAATTCATCATCAAAACTATCTTCCTCTTTACTTGCACCATCTAAATTAAAACCAGTGAGATCTTCTTCATTCAAGATTTCACTTCCAGAGCTTTTTAAATCTTCTTCGTTAATAGTAAAATTGGCCGTTCCCTCAATTTCCGGTACTTGAGCCTTAAACTCCCTTAAAGATTCTTCTTCACCATCACCAAGAAGCTCTTCAGTCATTTCTTTTGTCATAATCATTGTTGGGTTCGTATTCTCACCAATTTCTTCTTCACCCGTGTCTGAAAGTTCATCTATGGCCACCTCACCATCTGTATCGAGAAGCTCCCCTTCCTCATCGAGTCCTAAACTAGACTCTAATTCCTCCGCCTCAGCAGGCCCCATCCCTAGACCAAGCTCAAGGGAGTCTTCTTCCGATCCATCACTTTCACCCAGCTCTAAAGAACCTTCTTCCGATCCGTCACTTTCGCCCAGCTCTAAAGAACCTTCTTCCGATCCGTCACTTTCGCCCAGCTCTAAAGAACCTTCTTCCAATCCATCACTTTCGCCCAGCTCTAAGGAATCATTATCATCTTCATCAGACATAAGCTGCTCACTTTGTTTTTCATCTGTTAAAGAAAGAGCTGAATCTCCATCTTGTGACGCATTTTCCAATATTTTTTCACTTCCGAGGTCAACAGAGTTTATACCGTCTTGGGGAAATTCAAGATCTTTTACAGGGGGAAGTTTAATATTTTCTCCGGAGTTTTGCTTAAGCTCTCTCTCTTCAACCCCATCCTTTGAAGTGCTCGTTTCCAAAGAGCTACCCGGAAGAACTAATTCTTCTTCCTCAATATCCTCCTCTGCAGACAAATCTATCTCAACATCATCAGAGGCGCTCTCTTCTTCACCCAATAAAAGATCAATTTCATCACCATCATTGCCGACTTCAAATTCAGGCCCTTCAAGAGATTCCGGTGCATCACTTCCATCAACTGCCCTCTCTTCACTTTCTCGACTTAAATCAAAAGAAGGGCCCTTTGCTTCCTCCTCCGCCTGATCAAAACCAGTTAAAGGAATATCTAGCTCTTCTTCGTCATTTCTTGCTTCTTGTTTTTTCACCACTCCAAAAATTTCATCAAATCTCTTTTGAATCTCATCGTTAACGGAAGACTCGTAAGGCCTCCCCCCTCCGCCAACAGAGTGCTCTTTAATAAGGTTGCGAACCCTAGTGTCCACTTTCATTTCAACAGGTGCACCAGTAATGTCAAAACTCCCACTTTCATCATCGGGCTTCAAGCTACCCATCGAACCAAATTGTTTAGCCGAAGCAGAACCAGCGCCTTCAGCAGGCAGAGGAGGCACCTCTACTCCCTCGTCAAAGAGATCGTTCTGAAAAACGAAATCAGCCAATTGGAAATCATTCAAAACACCTGAAATAACCTTAGCTGTTAACGGTTTCCGAACATAGCCATTAGCAGCCGTTTTACCTTTTTGATGTTTTTTGAACTCCTTGAGCTTGACGTCTCCAGCAAAAATAATTCTGATCAACTTATCTTTTTTGACTAGTGAAGCGTTAAACTTTTCTGTACGTTTTTTTTCAAAATCAAAATCGAGAAATAAAAAACAATTTCCACTCTCCCCAACTTCTTCAAGCCATTCGAGAACCCGCTCCTGACTGTCAGTCACACGAACACCGCGAATCCCAAGCTCTTCAAGAGCTTCTTGAATTGCGTCATCTGCACTATAAAATATCAGCATGCTTTTAACCCTAAATTTAGATGCTATCTATATGATATTAAATGAATGCGCATAGCAATAGGGGAACATTAATTGCCCTACACGCACAACCTCACCAATTCCTTTTCATAGTTGAAGAAAGGGCCATTGATAAATTAAAATAATGGGGCAGGAGTTTATAAATTCTAAATATTTATGCTTAACCGACTAAAACACTTTATTAGAAGCTTTGATAGGCATAGGAAATATTGAGAGGAATACGTCCATGAAATCAACCCTTAACCCAAGATACTTTCTAAAATTACTGCTTTTATGGCTCCTTTGTCTTTCTTCCACCTATAGCTTTCAAGTCCCAAAAAACCACTTTCCCCAAGCCATTATGCAATTAGATAGCTATTTCTCTCATCATATTATCCTAGCTGAAAAATCAACTCATAAACTTTATCTCTTTCGCAATAACAACGGTCTTCCCGAGTTAGTTAAGGTCTATCAAATGGCCACGGGAAAAAAAGCCGGCGATAAAATCTTTCAAGGAGATCACCGAACCCCTGAAGGGGTTTATTTTTTGAAGGATTTCCTTACACACAAGGACCTTATCGATCGCCACGGAAAGCAAGGGGAAATATATGGTGTAGGAGCCTTTGTACTCAACTATCCCAACCCTATCGACTCCCGCAAAGGAAAAACAGGAGGAGGCATTTGGCTTCACTCCACTAACGACGAAACTCGTATCGATAAGGGCCTCGACAGTCGTGGTTGCATCGTCACGGCCAACACTCATTTAATTGACATTGCCAAATATATTGAACTTAACCGCACATCTCTAGTAGTTGTCCACGATCTTCCCTGGCTTAACGAAATGGCGTGGAAACAAAAAAGAGATAATATTAAAAAAACCGTTTCCACCTGGATCCAAGCGTGGCAGTCTGAAGACTTCAAAACCTATATATCCTCTTATCACAAAGAGTTTCAAGACCCCATCAGAGGAAACCTTACCCAGTTTAAGATATACAAAAAAGCTGTTTTCAACCAACCAGGAAGCCCTCAAATCTCAATTGATAGCACAAGTATTCTTCAAGGTAGGGAGTACGCTGTCGTCACTTTCAGGCAAGCTTACACATCTAAAACAATTCAAGACCTTGGAAGGAAGACCCTCTACTTAAAAAGAGATGAGTTCTACAATTGGAAAATTGTTGCGGAAGCTTGGAGTAAAGCCGGTATTAGCACCGATACAAATGAAAAAGTCTCTTTCCGACCTTCAATGAGATTTTTTAAAACTAGTAACCCAGCCCAAATTTTGGGTGATACACTTTTAAGTAAAAGAACAGAAAACTCTCAAGAAAATAGCAGTAATAATTAAATAATCGGCTTAAAAAACACATGAAACCATCTAAATTATCTTTTATTATCTATGAGCCAGGAAATTCACCACGCTATTTTGAAATTAAAAAAAGCTTATTCCGCTTTTTATTTTTTGGGCTCCCTACCATTGCACTCCTTTGCGCTTTAGCTATTTCGACAATGGGGGTTTACTTTAAACAAATTCAGTATTTAAACGAAACAAAAGAACCCACTATTATAAATCAACTAAAGCAAGAGAAAACTCAGCTAGTCAACAAACTAAAAGAACTAGAAACAGAACGAGATAACCTCACCAACAAACTCACCTTGGGAAACAAATCACAAAAAGGTGCTTTAAATTCATTACAATTCTTTAAACAAAGTGCCGGGCGACGAGACCTTACAAAGTCTCCCGAATTAACACTCGAAGAAATTGAAATTACTCCCTTAAGTGAAAGCCTTGAAGTTGATTTCAAGATCGTCAACTTAACACAAGAAACTAGACGAGTGAGCGGTTACATATTTGTCATTATGCAAGCAGGGAACCAAATAAATGTTTGGCCAAACAATGCTTTTGCAGATAAAGAAATGCAAATCGAATTCAATAATGGTGAACTCTTTGCCACTAGCCGGTTTCGACCAGTAAAAGCTATCTTCTCACTACCTAAAGCAAATGAAGCTCTCTTCAAAACACTCATCTTCAATAAAACAGGCGATCTCATTTTTAGGCAGATCATTTCCCGTAACATTAGAAATTAGGACAAATATGGCAGAGTTAATCAATATTCAGGAACAAGAATACTGCTTCCTTGGAGAGGGATCAAAACTTAAGGGCGAAATTTACCTAAAAGGAACCTCTCACCTAGCTTGCCAACTTGAAGGCGATGTTTTTATGGATAGCGAACAAACCCTCACTATCGAACACACCGGCTCAATAAAAGGAAACCTCGAATGTCACAACCTTGAAATCTTCGGAAGTATCGAAGGAAAAATCAATTCATCAGGAAAAATTACAATCTATCCATCGGGAAAAGTTAACGTTGACTTAAAGTCAAAAAGCTTAGTTATTCACCCAGGAGCTATCGTCAATATAACAGGTCAAACTGATTAAAAATAGCAACTGACCCTCTTAAAGATAATCCTTGTAGCTGATAGCTTCAACATTCCCAAATGCCTTTAACTCATTTATTAAGTTCTTATTTCCTAAAACAACAATCGTTTGTTTTTCCCATCCAAAAATATCCCCAACATTTTTGGCTACCTCCTTAGAGGAAAAAGCCCTCACCTTCTCTGGATAAAGCTGAAGCTCCCGAAAAGATTTACCCTTGTGATCTAAGAACATTAATTGCCCCAAAAAAGCCGACGTCTTTTCAAATTGAAAAGGGTAACCTCCAGCCAAGCTTCCTTTGGCCCTATTCAACTCATGAACAGGAAATTCTTTTCGCGACAATTTTTCAACCACATCTTTGGTCACTCCGAGGACTTCCCCTACTGTTTCGTTCTTCGTAAAAGTGCTAATAACAGCTCTACCATATTCTTTTTGTCCTCCAGCAGAAGCACTTACTCCATAGGTCAACCCTCGCTTGACCCTTAATTCTCGCATCAACTTTGAAGTAAAACCTCCTCCAAGATACTCACTACTTAGGCTTAAAAGTTCAGTATTACCAAACTCCCCACGGTTCAATAATCTCCCTATCCTTATTTGAGCCTGATTTGCTTTAGGGACCGTAACGAGAACAACCCTGGGGCTTCGCCTTTTTACACTCTTATAATTTACATTACGAACAAAGTTGGCCTGCCCCTTCCAACCACATTCATTTAAGACAATATTCTTAATATTGAGAAGATTTCGAGGACCTGTCAGATAAATTCTCTTTTTGACTTGGTTATTAAAATAGGTCAGCTTTTTCTTAAGATGCTGTCTCTTTAGTCTTCTCACGTCTTTTATTTTCCCTCCCACAGGATAAGAATAAGGGCTTCTTTGAAGAGAGATCTCCCGAAAAGCACGACTAGCCAATCCTCCGTGGTTGTTGACTAAAGAGCGAAGTCCAGCAATCTTACTTTTTTTATACTTTTTAAGCTCGACTTTTGGATAAGTGGCGTCAGAGAACAAATGACATATCTTCTTAGTTGTCGGTACAACGTCTTTAGCTAACCCTGAAAAACTATAGACACTGTATTCGTGGGTAACACTCGAGCTAGCTGAAACTCCAAAAAATTCTAAATTATCAGCAATATCCTTTTGGGAAAATCTTCGAGTCCCTGATTTCAAAAGCTCAAACATACTCTTAGTCTCACCCTTAACTCTCCTATCGGCTAACGCACCATCAGCAAAAAATAAACTTATATAATAAGTAGGAAAGCGTTCATCCTCTATATAGACAACTTCTAAATCCTTCCATTTAAAGCGTTCTATATTTTCTTCATCAATGGCCCATACTTCCCAAATGAAAAGTCTCATAATTAAAATAAAAAACAGACAACTCTTTCCTTTCACTGGCATAGCTTTTTACCTTATTTAAGACTTTGGATGATTCTTCCAAATTGAAACAGTTATAGGTTTTCCTGCAAAAATTCTTTTGCAGGAAGCTCTTACCTCATCCAAGCTAACAGAATCATAAATCTCAATTTCTTTTTTATAATGAGAATAATCGTTATAATACATTTCACGAGAACCAATGAATTGAGCAACTCCTGCATTAGTCTGGATGCCACTAAAATAATCGATTAAATACTGATTCTTCGTCTTTTGAAGAGAGCGCTCATTTAAGTTTTTTACACAAACTTTAACCAAATCCCTTTTTATCTTTCTCAATGTACTCTTCAAGTTAACTTTAGGAAGAAATTTACCCCCAACAAAAAAGACTCCATTAAACATCAATGTGTAATTAGAGGCGTAAACACTGGTCAAACGAGGCTTCTTACCCCTTACATATTTTTGGCTCAAATAAGAGCTCGCCCCATCACCTAGTATCGACGAGAGAATATCCATAATATAGGACTCACGGCTCCCCAAAGCCATTCCAGGGTAAGCCATAAGAAACATGGGAGTAGGACTTTCCCCTCTCAACTTAACATGGCGCCCGTATCGTCCACGGTGTCGATAGTTACTTAAAGCATCTTTTTTAGCTTTATACTTTTTAATCTTGCGAGAAGAGGATTTCAAATGGCCAAATTTTTGCCGAATGAAAGTTATAGTTTTTTCAGCATCCACATCACCAGCAACAACAATAATTGCGTTATCGGGAGTGTAAAACTTCTTAAAGAAATCCATCAAATTATTGCGCTTCAGAGCCTTTAAATCTTCCACATCCCCAATAACAGATCCTCCGTAAGGAGTTCCTTCAAACACTGACTGCATCATTTTGAGGTAGAGTTTACCATTGTCGCGATTTTCATAACGCATTTTGCGCTCTTCAAAGATCACTTGTCTTTCAGATTCAAAAGCCACGGGATTGAGCAGTAGATGTTGCATACGATCTGCTTCCATATCAATAATTTTTTCTAGCATCTTGGAAGAAATTGATTCGTAATAAACAGTACTATCAAAATTGGTATAGGCATTTGTATGACCACCATTCCCCTCAATAGTGCCATCAAATTGTCCTGGACCGTACTTTTTAGCTCCCTTAAACATCATATGTTCTAAAAAATGAGTCGCTCCTGTCGTCCCAGGACCTTCATGGCGTCCACCTACTTTAAAAAAAGTATAATAACTAAAAATGGGAAGCCGATGATTTTCGTAAATGAGAACACGAAGACCATTTCTTAAAGTATACTTTTTAACTTTTAAATTGATCTGAGTGGCATCTTTAAGACCTCGTAGCGAGTGAATTGATCCCCTTTTGCCAAAATGAGAGCAGGAAAAACCAACAAGCAGACAAAGAATGACAACAATTCCTTCTTTTCTCATGGATAAAGCTCCTTAACCTTTCATAAAATAGATTAATTCCAAGGACATACAAATGAAAGGGGAGGTTTAACTTTACCTCCTAGGCAAGTCAAAAATAACTATTGAAGGCAAGATAAATACGAATAACCTCACGCCTAACCCTCTCTTCTTGCCCCTCTGCCTACACAGAGCAATACAAGCTCCCTAATATTCCTATAATATGTTATTTTTACCAATTACCGGCTCATCGAGTCATTAAAATTCCAAAGCTCTTGCGGGTCGCTGTCTTATTCATAGCAAAACCATCGGTAAAAAATCTGATATTGCCACCATTAAGGTAAGAATCGAATTACCGCGAGTGGTAACTCTATATTTAGGGTTTGCTCTTGTAGCTTTTTAAAAAAGTGCCAATGATGAAGAAAATGTCTTTTTTACCAATAAATTGGTAGTAAAGCTTTCACTTCTCACACTCGATTCAAAAATTCCACCACCAATAGCAAAAGACCATTTATCATACTTGTAGATGACATTAAGGGTATTGGTTTTGCTAGTTCCTTTAACCTTTTTCATCTTTGCATATTGGTTGTTGTAAGCCAGTATCCATTCTTTAGAAAGTTTAAAACCTAAAATATTTTTTATTTGGAAGTATCGATCTCCTTGACTGCGAGCACGCAATCCCTGTTTCGGTTCAATGAAAGTGGCCATATCATTTTTTTTAGCAGAGATACTTGTCAGGCGATACTTGCTTAATAAAAAAAAGTCTTGATACCCGAGTGTTAAAGAGACATCACCAAAAGAACTAGAAAAACGGCCTAAACACCTATTTAATGAGCAGTTGTAACCAGAATAATCTTTGCTGTTTTTTATAATCTCTCCGCCGACAGTGAAACCCAAAAAAGATAGAGGATAAAACTCTAATTTAGCCAAACCTCTATTGTGTGTCCCGGCGGTAGATAGGTTAAAACCGGCCCTTGCATAACCGTACAAGGGATTAGGTTTCTCTCCCTTTTTGTGCCGGGTACCCCAAAGCATTAAGCTTTTTCCCATATCCAGCTTAAGGGCACCGGATAAGGGGTAACTTCTCACTCCCGTTGAGACAGATAGGTCTATTTTGCCATGGGAAGGAACAGCAAAAAGCATTAAAGTTAGGGCGACGAGAGCAGAGAGAAAATAATTCATGATTAAGATTGTCCTAAGATCAAAGTTTTAAAAGGCTAAGCTACCGTAATAAAACTAAAATAATCTGGCAAGATAGCAATGACCCTCCACCGAAAAGCACCAGCTCTATCAACCAACACAGGGAAAAAAGACCTCTTTCGTCTTTGAATCCGATTGTTTATAGTGGCTTTCAAATTTCTTTGAAGTTTTCTCTTTTTAAATGGAAGGTCTCTCATGAAAATAGGTGTACCTAAGGAAATAAAAAATAATGAAAATCGCGTTGGCCTAGTCCCCGCAGGCGTTCGTCAACTAGTCCTCGATGGGAACGAACTCTATATAGAAACCAATGCCGGAGAAGGGATCGGTCTCTCTGACGAAGAGTATAGAAAAGCTGGAGCTAAGATTTTGCCCAGCTTAAAAGATGTTTTTGACACTGCTGAAATGATCATTAAAGTCAAAGAGCCACAGCCTCGAGAGATAGCCCTACTCAAACCTCACCATCTCCTCTACACCTATCTTCACCTAGCAGCCGATAAGAAGTTGACCGAAGGCCTTATGAACACTGATTCTACTTGCGTGGCCTACGAAACTATTCAACTGCCTAACGGCAGTCTTCCTTTGCTCGAGCCCATGTCCGAGGTCGCCGGACGCATGGCCACCCAAATCGGAGCGAGCTATCTCCAAAAAGACAAAGGAGGCAAAGGCGTTCTGTTGGGAGGTGTTCCCGGAGTCAAAAGGGGGAAAGTGACCGTAATCGGTTGTGGGGTTGCAGGGACAAACGCCATTAAAATGGCCATGGGGTTAGGAGCTGACGTCACCGCTATTGATCTCAATGTCAAGAGGCTAGCCGAAATGGATGACCTTTTTGACACCAGAATCACAACCCTTTTCTCTAATGTACATAATATTGAAGAAGCAGTCCTTCAATCTGATCTCGTGATAGGGGCTGTCCTTATTCCCGGCGCAAAAGCCCCAAAGTTAGTCACCCGGGATATGATTTCCCACATGGAAAAAGGCTCTGTTGTCGTCGATATTGCCGTTGATCAAGGCGGCTGTATAGAAACTTGCCAACCTACCACTCATGAAAATCCAACATTTGAAGTCGATGGTGTCGTTCACTATTGCGTAGCCAATATGCCTGGAGCTGTGGCCAGAACATCCACCTATGCCCTCACCAATGTCACCTTAAAATACGCGCGAATGATGGCAAAAATAGGTATTGAAGAAACTATCAAAGCCGACCAAGCCTTCAAATTGGGAGTCAATACTTTTCGAGGAGATCTGGTCTATCAACAGATTGCTAATGATCTCAACCTTCCTCATACTAAACTAAGCTTCTAGTTTATTTGATAAGGCCAACGAAAACCCCATTTCTCTCATTTTGCCGGCCCTATTTCACAATTTGAGAAAACCCCCTATTCTAAGGCATAATATTTAAGGGGGGATCCGATTCAAAATGACGGGAAATAAAATAATTGATACAGCCCTAGTAGGACTCAGCACTCTGGTAAGCCTTGGAGTACTAGGGGTTTTTATCTATGCCCAGGTGGTGTACCAAAAGCCCATCCCTTCAGATTCCGCACAGAGGAAAGAATTATTGACCATTACTAAAGAGAAAATATTTATTGAAGCCTACAAGATAGACAAGCTTATCATCAACCTCCACAGCCACAAAAACCGCCTACGCTTCCTAGATGTTGAAATGTATCTCCGACCCTTTAAACCTAAACAAACCGACCTTTTCCAAGAAAACAAAGCTTTTATTTATGACTCCATTATTGACATAGCAAGCCACATGAAACCGGAAGAGCTTAATTCTCTCTACGGTAAAACTCTTTTAGAAGATAGGATTAAAAAGAGGATCAACGGATTCTTCTCCCAGCCAACACTAAGAGAAATTTTTTTCACCCGTTTTGTCGTGCAGTAGCTTTTTTTAAGATTCTGAGGAACCCGTTGTTTGGGCCCTCTCCTCACCTCCCAGAGATGAAGTCGTAGCGGCATTGGCAGAGTCATCGGGAAGTGTTGCTAAGTACTGGTCGATATCGGCCTTACTTAACTTACCTTCATGCATAAGCTTATCTCTTAAACGCAAGTCTAATTTCTTATCCTCAAGGGCCCTCGATAAACGCATGGGATTTTTCCTCTCTTAAGATTGGCACACACAGCAAGCCAAGCTAACAAATGAAAAGACCTTTAGCAATAAAATATTCTACAAATTATCAATGAGTTAAACAAAAGCTAGTGCTCCGTCCGAGAGGTTATTTCACATGTCCGGCAGTTTTTCCAAGGAAAAACCATCGAACGGAGTGAAAAATCTTTTAGGACGAAGCACTAGTGATACGTTCTATCCTCTTCATCACTACTTTTATCGGAATCGCTAACTATCCGTAAATGGGACTTCTTTCGCAAGCCGGGATGACCAAAGCCCCCTCCCTTTGAACCTTTCAAACGGCTTGGACCCAACTTGAGCCAAGCCTTCAAACCAGCTAACCACCCCTCTTTAGAAGAAACTAAAACCATCCACAAAAAACCACTCAGCATGGCCCCTAGTTGGGCCCAGGCATACACTCCTCCTTTAGAAGGCAAGGCCTGATACAGACTCATCACAACGACAATAGCAACAAACCACTTGGCCTTAACGGGGAAGAGGTAGAGATACATAGTCCGGTTAGGAAATAAAATTCCATAGGCCACACAAAGAGTAGTACAAAAGCCTGCAGGACCTACTAGTGGGTAGTAGAAAAGAGTTGAACCAGAAAAAAAGAGGGACATAATTCCCAAGTAAATGCAAGCCTGCCCTAATAGTGTAACCACCATAAACTGACAATAGCGGTAGATGCCCCAACGATCCTCAAGCTCTGAACCAAAAAACCAAAGAACTAAGCCATTAAACAAAAGCCCCAAAAAACCATTTGGTAAAATGGGAAAAGTAAATAACTGATAGATATGACCTGAAAAAAACTTAGCACCCGAAAGACCTAAAAAGCCAACGAGAGAGAGTCCACCCAGTTCAAGTAGGGTCTGAAGAATAAAAGTCCCAACAAAGACTATTAATAAGCCTTTATTAACACGAGAAAGAGGAGGAAGAAAAAACTGGTTCATAACCAATCACTTGTTTATCAATCCTCATTAGCTTAATAAGGATTACCTGTGGGCTGAGATAATTCTATCAAAACCCCACCTGTAGATTTAGGGTGAATAAAATTTACCAGACAATTATGAGCCCCTTTCACAGGCTCAGGATTGAGAAGTTGATAACCTAGCTTTTTTAGTTCCTCACATTTTTTTTTAACATCAGCAACGCAAAAACAAATGTGATGAATTCCTGGTCCCCTTTTTTCAAGAAACTTGTGGAGTGGTCCCTCCTCTCCAAAAGGCTCAAGGAGCTCTATTTTGGCCCAATAATCGATAGCACCAAAAGCAGTGGTCACCCCTTGGGACTCCACAACCTCCCTTTTCTCTTCGAAAGAAACTCCAATGTCCTGGTAGGTCTTACAAGCCGCATCTAAATCATTAACGGCTATGGCAACATGATCAAGATGACAGCCAGCCAAGGATTTTCTCAAAGATTCATTTTCCCAATTGTGCATTTCTCTCACTCCGCTAATAAAACCACTTAAAGCTCTGCACGACTCATTATGCCCTCTTTAATAACTGATGATCAAATCGACAAAACTCTCAAAAACTTGTGGGGGGATCGATGGCCCCGTTACAAGCCCCCTCTGAATTTGGATCAAAATCGGGAACCGTAGGTGTAGGAGGTGGTTGGCAAGTCCCGTTTTGGCACTCACCAAAAGTGGGTACATTGTAACACCTTAAAGCACAGGTCGTCTGACCTTGGGGATTAAGACCTGTCTTTACAATAAAACAAGTTGGAATGTTTTCTTTCCGACAAAAATCTTTTGAAATACAAGTTTGACCGGGAGATTTCGAACAAAGAACTTCCAAGTCCAAATTATGGACGGCACAAACCCCAGTCCCTGGATAACAACACAAACTCGAACACTGAAAGTCACTCGAGCAAGCCCCACCAACAGGAACATTGCCCTCACCAGGCACATCATCCAAGCATTGGCTGACAAGTTCCTTGCCCCAGCATCTATTGTTAAAACAACATTCGTTAGTTCCACAAACTTGACTATTAGTGCACGTTTTTAAAGAAGAGTAGAGAACCTCTCGCCCTTGATAATCAGTTAAGCTCGGTCGAATCAATTGCAGCTTAACCGCCTTTGAACTCGTTAGTGTCCTAGTCTCTCCATTTTGCTCATAGATGAGATCAATCGTAGCCGATACTGTGCAAGAGGAAATTCCTTCATTAGTGGCTTGGTCATAATTCGTCGCTCGTATATTACAGCCGTCCATGAAATCTGTTTTCCCTGAAGCCACTAATTTTTTAATGGCCCTCGCCGCATTGCCATTATTTAAACCGAGAGGATCTGATAAATTGCTCATCCCTAAGTACTCTACATTCGCTTTGAGATCCATCTTTCCTGCGCGAGGAAAGAGAAAAGACTTAATTCCTCCTTCCGCAACAATATTAGGATCACTGGCCGTTGCCATAGGGGTATCAGCTATCGAGTATTGGAAAAGGCCACTCCCCTCTACTCCTGACGCGACATCAGTGAAGAGAGCACCTGCTTTTATCTCCCAATCAAAACGGTCCAATGTCCTAAAAGGACCTCGATATTCATAAGCTCCACTAAAAGCCGTATTGCCGTAAGACAGAATATTAGCATTAGACCCCGTTAAAGTTGTTTGCAAAGTCGTTTGATTAGAAGTTCGGTGATTCGTGTCAGGCAAGCATTTCTTCAATACTTCAGATTGAGACTCGTTAGCATAACCCTGCTTGTTGAGATCAACTGCCGGCTGGCTAGGGTTAATCGCTATTTTGTTTGTACCACTTGTATAATACAAACCAGAGTCTCTAATTTTAGCATAAGCATAAAGACAACGCTCCCCAGAGGTATCGCATTGGTCATTGGTCGAAGAGATCTGAAAAGTAGGGTCATCCTCTAGTTTTAGTCCACGGCAATAAATCCCTGAATTTCTAGGGTCATTGATTGGTTCAGTAATAGAATCACCCGCTCCAAATTCAATTTGATCATTGTTGGTATCGTAATCCGTATAATCAAAAAGGTCGTAGAGAAGACGAATATTGCGAAAGGGCTGGTTTTCCATATCTAGAATCAAAACTTCAATATCAGTCGAAGGAGTAATGCCAGGAGCCCTGCCAATAGAAGCGGGAACAGTAATTTCTTCTTTCTCTCTGCCAAAGCGAAAGCGGGCACTAACCAGCCTGTCGGCAAGAGAAGATATATTCAACCCAGAAAGGTAAAGTAACCCTTTATAGTTTTTAGGAATGGTGACCTTGGTTTTATAAGTCCCGTCAAACGGATCGACAATGTGGCGAATTTCTTGTTTGCCCTTTCTCAAAATTTCATCAGTTGTGTTGCCAACACTCCCATTTCCTGGACCTGCAGAGGGGGCCTTCCCTGTCGCTCCTTGACCTAAACCACTTCCCGAATCAGAAGAAAGCTTGGCCTTTCTCCCTCTCACTTGTTGATTGGGAACACAACTATTGAGAAAAAGCCCTACTACAAAGAAAAGTAATTTCAAATGGGAATGTACCAAAACCTATTCCTCCCCTCTTTTATTATCGGGAAAATTGATTTCCTTCCTTAAAGGATTCTCAAATCAACCTACTTTTTTGAGTTTTTTTCCTTACTCAAAGAAAATCGTAAAACAAATAAATAAAATAGGGCCTAGTTCCTTTCTAAAAATTTTGCCTATTAAAAACCCAAGTAAAAATGTAGAGTAAAAGCTGATTTCTAACACCAACAAATGGAGCTTTCCTATGGAGCCTGTGACGCAAATCCTTTTACCTCTTATCCTGGCTTTCATTATGTTCTCAATGGGGCTTGCCCTGGCCATTGATGACTTCAAAAAGGTCGCACAGTTTCCTAAAGCTTTTTTTATTGGCGCTTTCCTACAGATCGTAAGTTTACCGCTCCTAGCTTTCCTCATTGCCAAGCTCTGGTTTTCTCTCGGTCTAGCCAATTCAGCACTAGCAGTCGGTCTCATTATTATTGCCGCATGCCCCGGTGGAGTCACTTCAAACCTAATGACTCATTTGGGAAAAGGAGATACTGCACTCTCCATTTCTCTCACCGCTATTATTAGCCTCTTTAGTGTCCTTACGATTCCTTTTGTCGTTAACTATAGCCACACCATTTTTATGGGCTCGATCAACTCAACACCCCTCCCTATTGCCAAAACCATTGGAGGAATTTTTTGCCTCACAACAGTCCCAGTCCTCATCGGCATGACCATCAAAGCCAAAAAAAAGGATTTTGCGGAGTGGATCGAACCCATCACCAGGAAGACAGCAACTGTCTTCTTTATTTTAATTGTTCTTGCTGCCATTGCTAAAAAGTGGAGTTTGTTAGCCAATTCATTCAGTATTGTTGGACCAATGACTTTGACCTTTAACCTTGTCGCTATGCTTGTGGCCATAGCCACGGCCAAGCTCACCAAACTGAGTCGCCCCCAGTCCATCGCCATCACTCTTGAATGCGGTCTTCAAAATGGAACACTCGCCATCATGATAGCTCTAACATTTCTTCAGAACGAAGCAATGATGATCCCCGGTGGAATCTACTCATTTTTTATGTTTATCACAGGAGGTCTCTATCTATGGTTGTTGAGGAAAAAATAAAACTTTCCACTAACCGGCTTTTTGAGCGTAAACAATAAACTTATTATAAAAAAGAACAGTGCTTTCTTTTCTAAACTCTTCTTGATAAGCGCTTTTATAAAAGTTTAAATCTGTTTCTGAACCTAATATATTTTTCAACGTTGGAGTAATGTATTCCAATCGCTCCCTTGTCAACTCTAATTCATCATCCAAATCTTTGCCTTTAAAGTTCATAGTTTGATTTTCAAAAGTAATATTTTTAAAACCGGCCCTCTCTAACATACAGGGAATTTTTCTTCCCACAAATAAGTCTGTAGGCCAACATTCAATAACTTTCTTATGCAAGCTATTGAATTTTAAATTAGCCGTGTAAATATTCATAAAAATTCCATCAAGATCAACGACACAAGCACTCCCCCCAGGTTTAAGAATGCGGTAAAACTCATCAACTGCACGCTGAGGAAAGTCTAAGTGTTCAAGCACAAAACGATTCACTAAGAAGTCGTACGTGCCATCTTTGATATGGTCCATCTTCTCCAAATTACTTCTCATATAAGTGATATTTTCCAACCCATACGACATTGTAAGCTTTTTAGCCTGTTGCAATCGAATCTCTGAAAAATCATAAGCGTGTATTTGTACATTATTAAAGTTATTTGAAATATAACGAGATACCAAACCGCTCCCGCAGCCAGCATCAATCACCAATGCCCCCTTGGGAATCTCTAAGGCCTTCAGCTCCTTATTTAAAGAGTAATTTACCATTTGCGCTTGTTTTTCAAGTCTATTGGCTTCACCTTCATGTTCTAATACGTAGCTCACTTTTTCGCCTCCAGCTTATGTTCCTATCCCTTTAAGTTTTCCCGCTTATTTTATAAATTTATAGGAGAAATTTTTTCCTCTATATTATGACAATAGTGCATAATCTTAAAGAAAACTTAAGGAGTCAAGACCTGAAAGGTCCTTGCTCTAAAGTTAAGAGAACTGCATTAAACTTCTACTAATTAGTCCCAGAGAAGTGACTTCACTAATAAAAAATTCTAAGTATCAGTTAAATTTTTTAAAATCATCGAAGATGAGAAAAATCTAATGAGAATGAATCAAGTGGACAGCACTACGAGCAAAAATGACGTAAAGATAGTTAGCATAGAGTTCTCGACCAAGCTCTTCAGTATTTTTCCAATACTTCTTACTTTTATCACGCAAAACATTATCAACAACAGCGACCATCGGAGAGACCGGAAGGTAGGAAAGCGCCTGATGATTGACGCTTAAAAAACCGCGCATGAGAGAGTGATTCATCACCGGATTTAGTTTTTTCAAAGCGGGAATCTGGATCAACTTCTTGCTCATCGGAAAGCCTTTCAAAGTCACAGAAGCCCTTTGAAAAGCCATTCCAGCCACTTTCATATAGGCTGGATAAGCCAAGTAAAAAATGGCATTGTAAGTGTAGTAATCGCCAAAATATTTGAAAACGCTTTTATTCCCAACCGTCAAAGCCAACGAACCATGCATTAAAGTATAAATTAACGAACTTAAAGTCCCTTTTCCCATATAGGCAAGAGCTTGACCTGTGGCATTGGTTAATGAAGGGGGCAATTTGGCCATCTTTTGAGAAGCTTTTTTTGCTGTAGATTTAGCCAACATTTGAGTCACTGTTTTCCCTCCTTTTAAAATTAAAGTGTACGTCCCACCGGTCATATAAAGAGCAGCAATACCTAGCGCTAGCTGAAACTCCGTTGAATTGAGTACTTTTGTTAACATCCTCCGTTGCGGAGCCAATTTCGTAATATAGCCTTTTGTGTACTCAGAAATAGTAGGACTAGCAGCAAATTGTTTCAATTTGCGCAGGTGAGTCCCATAAAAGTAACAAGCTTCACGCATCGAGTAGTTTTCATGAACGATAGGAGTCCTTCGCCAATGAGGATATGACAGAAAGTTAGTTTGCTGAAATTCTCCTCCAGCAAGATGGGAAGTTGCCACCATAAAACTGCACTGTAAACTAAGCCAACGGACACTATTGAGATCAACTAATTGATAATACTTTTTTTCATAGCGTTTACGTTCTTTTTTGTTTTTGCTCTCTTTATATTTCCTCGAAACTTCTTCTAACTGGACATAGAACTCAATCTTTTTCAAGGCTTCATCGAGAAAGCTCAAAAAAACCCCGCCCTGATCAAAAAGATATTTTTCTTGTTCTTCTCCAAATTGTTTTTTAATAAATTTTTGTTCGCGTGAGGAGAGGTGTCCGTAATCTTCCTTAAAAAAGTTTTGATAGAAGTTATTGATATTTTCATAAATTTCTTGTTTTTGAGCGAGCAAGCCTTTGATATCTTCCTCTTGTTCGGGATCATTTTGCCAAGCGAGCTCTGCGAGAGAACTCATCGCTTTCATCCATTCATGGCGATAAGGAAGCTCAAATTCAAAGTGACAAAATCTGGCCAATAACCAAAAAGCTTCCGTTGCTGACAAATAATCGGGATCATCCGAGGGAAGCTCTGTCTTTTCCTTAATAGCACTCAACCAGGGGATGGGGTTTCTCGCTTCATACCGCTGTGTATAGAGATGAAGAGCACGATTGGCCTGATGCAAGTAGATCATCTTTTGACGGATATAGTTGAGAAGATATTGGGATATTTCTACATCGGGATTGAATTGCCTAAAAAGTGCCTTTTCCTCTCCTTCAAATAAATCGATATAAACAGAAAAATCTTTTCTTTGTTGTGGCTCAAAAAACATTGTATCAAGATTTTTGTACAGACCGTTAACATGTTCTAATTGGATGCGGATATCCTTAAGCTCTCGAGATGATACACCTAAAGTTTTATTGACTTTCAAGCGGCTGCGGGAATTCATAATGTCTGTGTAATTAAGAAAAGCAGCATAAGCATCAATTGTTTGAAACGAAAAATTAATAAGGTTATTGATAAAACTCGATTGATCAATTTTCTTTTTAATTTTAGGCAAATGATGAATAACAATAGTAGGAATGATTTCCGTTAACTCAAAAAGCCGCTCCGTCATTTGAAGACAATTAAAGTGACCATGACAAGAAGTAAATTTCTCCTTCAACATTTGAGCCAGTTCATCTTTATAACCATCAGGTTGAGTTTTATGATAAATACGGGCCAAACGACTAATCGCCAACCAGTGGCTAGCAGGATACTGAGAGCTATTCACCAAGTCCTTGAGTTCTTGAACCTGCTCCTGATTGACCTCGAGTGGTCTTCTATTATTCATAAGGGCGATCACTTCAACGGTGGCAATTTCTTCCAATTGTTCCAAGAGCTTAGGGCGGACAAAAAAATTGATTGATTCCCCAGAAGGGTTTCTAGATAAAAGCCGATTGGATTTGCCCATTTTAAGGATAACGATTCCAGAGACAACGACAAGCCCAATAAAAATGGACACTACAAAATTCTTCATCTCGCTTGCCGCTCCAACATATCCCTATTTTACCCCCAGCACCAATAACCGACTACGAGGAAAATTAAAATACGGCTTCACTTTTAATTACGGAAGCTACTGTAATTACAAGGGCTAAACTTAAAAAATACTTTGTAAGAAAAGATCAAAGTTTAATGAAAACCCGTTTGGTAGTCCAATTTCAACAAGCGGTGGAAATGGTGCATAGGTTCTTCGTACTTCGGTGAATAGCGTCCTTGATGATAAGCATCGGAAACTAAGCCTTTTTGTACAGATTCACAAATATCGATATCTTCTTGTTGAACTCTATCGCTAGCGATAAGGCTTTTCTCGATAAAGCTTTGAGCTTCCTCTCCCGTCGTTTGCAAAAAGAAATAATCAAAAACAACCTCAGTTAAATCTACAGACTTGGGAATTACCCAGTTAACATCCATGATGGGACCATAGCGATTGATCATTAAGTTGGGGTAGAGATAGGCGTAGAGAGCTTCACTCCCCAATCGCTCCGCAAAATCATCTCGCCAATCCGATCTCTTATTTTCTCGACTTCGACATGTTTGCAAGGAATACTTAGCAAAAATCTCATTTTGATAAGTTGCCAAATCGAGCTGCCCACTCAAACCTCGGTGCAATAAAGGAACGTGATAACCTCCATCTAAATAATTATCGACAAAAACCTTCCAATTGCATTGAACTTGATAACGCCTTCGAGCCACAAACTGGAGTTGGGATGTTTGCATTCTCTCTAATTCACCTTGTAAATGCACCCAATCTTTAACTAAAGATGATTGAGGTTGTCCAAAATGCAAAAAAATAAGACCTTGCCAAATTTCAATAGGAATTGGTTTGAGCCCATAGTCCGTGGAAGAAAAATCCTGCAACCCTTCACAATTGGGAGCATTCTTAAGTTCACCTGTTAAGTGATAGCTCCATCCATGATAGGGACATACAAAGCGAGAAGCTTTTCCCTCTCCTTTGGCCACACAGGCTGCATGGTGGCGACAAACATTGTAGAAAGCTGAAATTTTCCCAGGAGCATTACAAACTACAATATAGGGCTGAGATAAAAACTCACCAGTAAAATAATCCCCAACTTCTTTGAGTTGAGCGAGATAACCAGCATAAACCCAATGATGCCGGAAAATAGACTCTTGCTCTAATGAAAAAAACTCGGGATGAGTGTACCAAGAGCTAGGGGCCGTCTTAGCCTTAGCAAGGTCTAATGTTTCATCAAAAATTTCAATTTGTTCGAGTATTTTTCTAGACAAGCACTTACCCTTGAACAAGAGTCAGGAAGGGCCAATGAAGGCCCATCCTAAACCAGGCTAAAGCATAACTCGACACTTCTCAGCGGCACTCGAAACACTGAGCCCGCTACCGCTATTGGCGGCCTTAAAGCAAGTGTCGCTCACTGCACCCTTGCATTTTTCAGCGGCACTTGAAACACTGAGCCCGCTACCGCTATTGGCGGCCTTAAAGCAAGCGTCGCCAACAGCACCTCGGCATTTTTCAGCAGCACTTGAAACACTGAGCCCCTCATCACTGGCGGCCTTAAAACAAGCATCGCCGACTGAACCCTTACATTTTTCAGCAGCACTTGAGACACTGAGTCCCTCATCACTGGCTGCTTTAAAGCAAGCATCGCCAAAAGAAGAAGCAAAAGATGATGTCGAAATAAGAAAAGCAAATCCCATTATTAATATTTTCATAAATTTTCTCCTGTTTTTTATCACCAACGATCACGGCCTTCTCTTTAGTTGGAAGCCCGCATAAAATATTAGGTTTTCTTTATAAACAATCCAAAAATAAATGCCAATACCTTTCACAAAGTTAAGTTGTGTCCATGAAGCAAACAATAGAATTTAGCCTAGAAATCGCTCAATAAGTGTTTAAATGATGTCTCTTAGTGGACGATTCTCGAACCGTAATACTGGAAATGGCACCCTAATACATCACTGACAGGGAATTGTGCATTAACCCAATAGAGACCATCTCAAACCACACGACCTAATCCTTATCAATAAGCCCTATTTCTTTTTCATACTCCACTGGAAAAGGTTTTTTATCAGGTCTTACTAACCCCCTCTTCGCTTCATCTATGCCCAATAACTCTGAACTATAATGAGTACCTATGATTTTCATCGCTTCACTCACAAAATCTTGATTAGAATTAAGAAACTCATCAAATGTCTCATTGTTTCTGAAACGACTTTTTATCGCACAAGCAAATGTTGTCGTTAAAGTATAGTGAAATTTACCGTGCGCTCCCAATGATTTGGCAAATTTTTTAATTCCTGTATTTAACTTTTGACTAGCAACACCTAAATCATTGTCTCGTATATATAACCAACCAAGCCAAAGATGACCTCTATGATTAAACTTATCAGCGGGTAATGATAAATCTTCAATTTTTTTTAAAAACTCTTTTTCATCCACAAGAGACCTCTATCATTTTTATCTTAAACCTAATTAATTTTTTAATGAGTTCGATAATATAAAACAAGGGGTTTTAATGTTTTCAAAGCCAAGTCATTTAAATCAACAACATTTACCGAACGCTTATAGATTACTCCTATTCACAACTGCTATATTCAAAAACTCAACTCAATTTGTTAAAACCTCCTTTGTGGACCGTGAACTAAAGCAACTGTACCAGCAGTGAGCGGCGACAGAACTCGGGGGCATCGAGAGAAAGGATTCATCGTATCATCAAAAACGTAACGAGTACTGAGTTTAAGCGAAGCCCAAAAGCACTCAGCGGAAGGCCACAAATGATCGAAATTGGTATCGACCACTATAGAATCACACGAAACTAAAACTGAAGTCTTCAAGCTTTCTACGATGGGCCCAATAGAAGCAATAAGTGTGATTCACTTATTTTCTCTATTTTTTACTACAGATAGAATTTCCGTTTTGACCATGTATGAAAAGTACCCTTTTCCCATCTCTACCTAGACAGCACAGTAGAAATGACGGCGAAAAAATACGCAGCTCTTCATCCTAATTTTATGAAAGATGTCGTTCAGACGGTTCAGTTTGGGACAATCTCGAAGCCAAAAGTTTTATCAATTGTATAATCATGTGATCGAGAGTGGCCCATTAAGCTATTTATTTAACTCTTTCTATCAAGGAAAAAAGCCTTTAAAATCAATAGATTAAAATGGATTGAAAATAAAGATGGTGCCCTCTCGCGGAATCGAACCACGGACACAGGGATTTTCAGTCCCTTGCTCTACCGACTGAGCTAAGAGGGCGCAAAATGAAAGATCAAGCGATGCTTAATCTAGGGAAACCCAAAGAAATCGTCAATTTAAATCTCGAAATATCTTCCCAAGAAATGTAAGCTTGAGCCCATGTCAATTCGGGTCAAAAAGGTTTATTTGCCCTTTCCCTGTCCAGTGGAAACAAGGCCAAGGCAGGAAACCCATGCCCTGCTCTTTCTGCCCGACCCCAATGGTCCTATCATCCCTTCTTTTGCCCTTTTCACCCATGGCTTCACTAGCCATAAGGCCTCAATCCTCAACTGGTCAATTCGGTTAGTCGAAGAAGGCGTTTCTAATATTCTTTTTGATCTTCCCGGCCACTATTTAGGATCTTTTAGCGAAGTCCCCAATTTTGACTGGTTTAAAAAACAAGCCCACAAATTTTACCAACAAGCCTATGACAAGCTCAAACAAGAGTTTTCTTTATGCTTTCCTCAATACCAATCACAGCTTGAAAACAAAAGTTTCAAAATTATTCTCGGAGGGCATAGCCTCGGTGGACTTTTGGCACTCAAAGCATTGGAACTCAAATGCTTTCAAAAGTATGACAACAAAACGGCCATTGCCGTTGGATTAGGACTTCCTCCCAAAGATGCTCCCCACGTCTTCGCCAGCCCCTTTTACAAAAGTACATTGGCCATCCGTGCCCAACTTGTTGCACCAGAGTTAGCCCCAGAGAATGTTTTCCCCTGGATTCAAGAAGAAAAAGAAAACATGAATATTTCCCAACAAAAGATTTACCTCCTTTCAGGGGAGGACGATGTGGTCGTCGGAAAAAAAGGGATCGAACGCATGGCCAAAATACTCCAAGACCACAATAATCAGGTCAGCTTAGAAAAAGTCATCAAACTCCCCCATCACACCCCAGAGCTAGCCGCTCCCCATTTAAAAAAATGGCTCAAGAGTCAAGGTTACCTTTCTCTTTAAGAATTTGGCGTTGAGATTTAAGGTTTCGCAAGAGGGCCTTTCGACCCGTTCGCTCTAAGGGGGTGTCTTTAAATTCACGCTTAAATTTTTTATTCGACCATCTCTCTAATTCATCAATGATCATCTCAATCGGACGCTTTAAGAAAAACTGAAAAAGTTTTTGAGAAGGTGAATGAGCTTCCTTTAACAGAGTAATCTCACTCGTCTCTTCCATAAATTGACGATGGCGAAATGGTCTTTCATTCCAAGGACAAACATCTTGACATATATCACACCCAAAGATCTCACCAGTCCCCTTCTCCATACCCACTGGTGCCAATTCATCTCCCTTAAACAACTCAATTGTAAAAGTAGAAAGACAATCGCGAGACAAAATAGTCCTCGTCTCAGAGTCGATGGCCTTCGTTGGACAAGCCTCAATACAAAGCTGGCATTGGCCACAATGATCTGTTTCTAAAACCTTTTTTTCTATTGGCAACTTTCGAGAAAGCAATAAGCTCCCAATCATAGTAAAGGAACCATGAGCCCGCGATAAGAGCATAGAGTTCTTTCCAAACCAACCAAGGCCCGCACGAAAGGCCATGTCCCTTTCAAGTACAGGTTGAATATCTAAACAAAAATCTATCTGAGTATCGGGATATTTTCTTATCAATTCTTTTTTGACAATCAAAAGTTTTTCTCGAACCACTTGATGATAATCGCGACCTTCAAACCCAAAGACGTAACTAGCAATTTTGAGCCCGTTACTTTCATCACTTTGGTAAAACTTATCTAAATCCCTTTTCTCCTGAGCATAAGAAAAGAGAAAGACAAGAGCTGATTGGAATTGGGGAAAGTAATTTTTTAAACTTCTACGCAAATCTTTACGATGATCGGCTAGATAATTGAGGGGAACATATCTTTTTCGATCGACCCATTTCTCATAACGATCAAAACTCAGGGCCTCATCGCCTTCTAGATAACCAAAATCAACAATGCCAAGGGTACTTAAAAAATGGGGGTCCAAAACCATAAAGGGTTCTTACCCTTCTATCGGAATAATTTCAATGGCACCTGTAGGACAAACACGAATGCACTCATTATCCATCGTACAAGCACCCACGTTAGCTTGGTTGAGAGTCGTCGATTTATCGACACTTTCAGAAACTACCCAAATATCGTGAGGGCAAATGCGAATACAGCTTTGGCAACCAGCACAAATAGTCGTGTCTAGTAAAATCTTTTTCTTATCATCAGAGGCTTCCAATAAGCTATCTTGATTTTCAGAGATTGAGAGGGCCTCTTTAATGACTTCTACTTTAACGGAATTAGAAGATCCTCGAGAAAAAAAGCGACCATCTCCCCTAGTAATTACCAATTTATCTCCATTGACTAATTTTAAATCCCTTTTAACTCTATTAATGACATCCTTTTGAAAATTAAAATCATCTTCATTGTAGTCAAACAAATGATAGGGAGAAACACCCCAGTAGAGACACAAACGCCTGACAGTAGCTAGATTATTAGTGATCCCTAGAACTTCCGTACGCGGTCTAAACCCTGATACTTTCAAGCAGGAATGCCCAGACTCAGTCACAGACAATATCTTCTTTGCTTCAATTTTTTCAGCAATCATAGAAGCCGCCACCATGACTGAAGAGTTCACACTAGAGAGGTCAATATTTCTCAGAAAAGGTCTCTCTTTAGGGCTTTTTTCTGCTTCCTCAATAATTTGATCCATCACTTTGACGGTTTCCACAGGATATTTTCCTGCGGCGGTTTCCCCTGAGAGCATTACCGCATCCGTTCCATCCCAAATAGCATTGGCCACATCACTGGCTTCGGCCCGTGTAGGGGCAGGGTTTTCAGTCATGCTTTCCAACATTTGGGTGGCAGTGATAACCGGAATATGGCGAGCGTTACACTCAGTAATGATATGCTTTTGCACACTTGGCACGAGATGATTGCCTACTTCGACACCCATGTCTCCACGGGCCACCATGACCACATCGGCAACATCTAAAATCTCTTGCAAATTGTCTATAGCTTGAGGCTTTTCAATTTTAGAAACAATGGGAATATTTTTTTTTAATTGATGGAGAAAAAACTTCACCTCTTGAATGTCCTCTCTCTTCCTAACAAAACTTAAAGCCACAAAGTCACAACCATGTTTAAGGCCAAACATTAAGTCTATCTTATCTTTCTCTGTAAAAGCAGGAGCAGACACTTCACAATCGGGCAAATTAATGCCTTTATTTGATTTTAAAACCCCTCCCTCTTGAATTTTTATTTTGAAAACATCGCGATCTCTCTCGAGGGCTTCGGTCATGATAAGGCCATCATCAAAAAGAATCCTGGCCCCACTATGGCAATCATCTACCAACTTTTCGTAGATTGTTGGGATATAGTGATCCTTATACTCTGGATAGTTTTTTTGATCTTCAGTTCGACCAATAACCCAGGTCTCACCTTTCTTAAGATTAAGAGGCTGATTAAGCTTATCAACTCTGATTTTAGGACCCTGAAGATCGACAAGAACAGCGACTTCCCTTCCTAGCTCTCGTGAAACTTGGCGAATATTAGCAATTGTTTGGGAGTGGAGTTCATGACTACCGTGACTCATATTAATCCTGGCCACATTAAGTCCTGCACGAATGAGTCTACTTATAGTTTCAATACTGCTAGATACCGGTCCTAGAGTTCCAACAATTTTGGCTCTTCTCATACACCCCTTTTATCAGAACTTTCACACAGGTGATTATATCATCCCACTCACTATGAGAAGAGGACAAATAAACTTCAGGATTGCTGCCTTGTTTCTTTGAGCTCATTGGCGATTCTGTTCGCCTGCTTAAGGTCCTCTATCTTGCTCTCGTATTGTTGAATCAGACTACTTCTCTGAATTTCGGCACGCCTTACTAAGCGATCCTTTTCAGCATTCAGCGAGCTGAGGCGACGCCGAAGGGTTCTTTGGAATTCCCTTCTCTCTTCTCTAAGCACATTTTCATACTTCTCTATTAATTTAGTCACATAAATATCGGCATCTGTTTTGGATTTTGCCAATTTTTTTTCCATTTCAAAACGAACTATGGCGGCTTCCTTTTGATTAATTTCATCGCGTATTTTAAGCTCACGATCTACCGACAATTTATCTTCATAGCGACGTTCGTTCTCTAATATTTTTGATTGCACTATCTCCTCTGCAGCCTTACCTCTAATTCTAGCGATCTTTCTTTCATACTCTTCAACTACTTTTTTGCGCTCTAATTCTTTAGCCTCAATCCTTCTACTGAGACCATCCTCTCTCCGTGCGTGTTGAGATTTAAGATCTTTTCTCAATTCTGCCTTCTCTCTAGAACTCTGTCTTTTAGAACCTTCAATAACAGTGGTTTGCTCCTTGAGAAGTTCTTTTTTGAGGTCTTCTGCATTTTGAGTATGAGTATAATTTATCTTGTTAACTAAGTGATTGTGATCCACTTTAGTACGATCCAAGATCTTCTTAGATTTATGTGTTGCCGCTAGCTCTCGATTTTCAAATTCTGTCTCGAGATATCTTTGATGCCTCATTCGATTTTGATCTCTCTTTTCAAATTTTTTCTGAAGATCGGCGATTTCACCATCGCGAAAACGACGAGTCTCCGCTTTACCTTGATCGATTTCTCTTTTATAGTCCTTTTCTAACTGCTCCAAAGATTCCTGCTGGCTCTCCGAAATTCTTTTATTATTTTCCTGATTTTTGTAATTCAGCTCTTCTATTTCACTACGAATACCATCGAGTCGCTCTTGCCAACGATTGTCCACTCCTTTTTGAAACTTAGTTGATTTACTCGTATGCCCTTCATCCGCCAGTTTATTTGCTTTTCTTTTTAACCAATTGACTTGCTTTGCAAAGTCTTTTTCAAGATTACGTTTGTTTTCTTTATTTTTCTCACTAAGCTTTTGAAGGTTCGCTCGGCTTTTGTTGCTAAGACGCTCAGTTAACTCTTCAAAGGTCCGGTGTTGCTCTTGTTGTTCGACCTGCTTGGAAGCTAATAAACTCTTTTGCGTTTCTTCTGCACTATTTTTCGTTGTCTCGAGTTCCCGTCTGTGATCTTCTCGCAGTGTATTTTTTTCAAGTCGATGTATATCATTTAATTTACTTTTAGCTAAATTAGCATCTTGAACAAGAGCCCTTTTCTCTCGCACATGGCGATCTAAAACCTTTTGCTTTTCCGATTTGTGGGTGTCACGAAGCTCATCATATTTATCAACACTAGTTTTATAGAGATCGGAAAGTGTTCGATTAAAGCTTTCCTCTCTCTTTTCCAAATTTTCAGCTTGTCGTTCTCTAAGTGCTTCAATTCTTCCTTCATTTTCCTGGCCAGCATCACTAAAAGATTTTGAAATATTTTTCAACTTAGTGTTGTAATCTTCCATAAGCTTTTTGCGATCCCGGACATGGCTTCTCTGTTCAGTTTCTAAACCATCCTTGTAACGATTCGTTAACCTTTCAACATTTTTGTTGAGTTTCCTATCGTAGCGGCCCAAATTCCTGGCCTGAGTCTGCTCTAGCTTATCTCTTTGTTTTAAGTAAATTTCTTTTTGATCTTCTTGAATTTCTGTATGTTGCTTTTCTTTTTTGTTGAGATCCTTTCGGTAAGAATCCCGAAGCTCAGCAGCCGCCTCATTATATTGAGTTCTCGTGTCAGCTAACCTTTTACCATAGCCATTAATGCTTGCCGCCATTACCTGGGCCTTCCTTGCCCCATCGGTCCTCTCGTGGAGCCTGGGTTTAATCTCATGGGACGGCTCTATTATACCACGAAGCACAAAAATCGATGGCTCATGAAAATTTTGCCATGAGCCATCGATAACTATTATTTATTTAACTCCTCATCTATAATTTCGGCAAAAACCTCGATAGGCTGAGCTCCATTGATCATCTTACCGTTGACAAAAAAGGTCGGAGTCGACTTCACACCCACTTTTTTTCCATGCTCCATATCCTCTTTCACTTTAGCGGTGTACTTTCCTTGATTAAGGCAAGCTGTAAATTTATTCATATCGACACCCATCTCTTTAGCACTGGCTAAAAGGCCTTCCTTGTTTAACTTGCTCTGATCGGCAAACATCTTATCGTGCATTTTCCAAAATTTTCTAGCATCTTGCTCGTGAACACAAAAGCCTGCTTCCGCTGCTAGCTGAGCATGGTTGTGAAAAGGTAGAGGAAAGTTTTTAAAAGCTATTTTTAACTTCTTTCCATACTTCTTTTTTAATTGACCTAAAATTTCTGATCCCTTAGCACAATAGGGACATTGAAAATCAGAAAACTCAACAACTGTTACTTTAGCCGATACCCCTCCAGTAATAGGAGCACCACTTATATCAACATCAAAAACAGGTCGACTAGGCTTGCGAAAATAGACCTCGATAGGTGTGCCTGCCGTCTTTTTCCCCAACCAGCGATCAACAGCTTTCTTTTTCTCTTCTCTTTCAAGATACTCTTTAATTCGCTTCTTCATATTTTCATTAATATGTTGCTTAGGAATCTTTCTCTTTTTAATAAATTTATCAACAGCACTTTGAGTAATTTTGACATCCTTAGCAATATATTTTTTTAAATACTGATCATTGCTCAAATTTTTAGAATTAGGGTCGGCACCGACAAGCTTCTTTAAAACTAAAGCTCGAAGTTTGTTCATTTTTATTTCATGAATCTTCATTTCTAAATCAAAAATATCACTTTCAACACCACGGGAAAGTTCTTCAAAAGTGACCTCTTCCCCCAGAAACTTGGCTGCGACCTTATCATTTGGTGCTGGTTTAAAAATAAATTGCGGACCACTAATGGCCTTCTTGGAGCAAGCCAAAGCAACTAGCCCTAAAGCGAGTAGCAATAAAACTCCAAATCGAAAATTAACTCTCTCTCTCATTCTTTCCTCCTCTTGGCTTCACACTGCGAATGGCCCACATTCGTGAAGTTTGCTTCCACTCAATGAATTAAAAAATTTTAAATCGATTTTAGCCTAAAGGGGATAGGAAGGCGACAACTCCTTCAAGAATTGGCGATAGACCTGACTTTCCTCAAGAAGACTGTAGTGATGACCAGAGTCAACGACTCGGCCATTGTGCATCACTAAAATATTATTAGCTCCCATAACAGTCTCCAAACGATGAGCGACAATGACGGTGAGAGAGTTTTGCTGAATGATCAAAACCATTTTTCTCAAAGCTTCTTCCAATTCACAGTCTAAACCCGAACTAATTTCATCAAAAAGAACAACAGGTCTTCTAAGAAAACAACTCCGAATGGCCGCCAGTAGTTGTCTCTGTCCCAAGCTGAGTTCCCTAGGATCAATTTGACCCTCCAACTCGACTCCCCAGTGTTCCAAATAGGGAATTTGCTGTTTCACCCAATCCCAAAAGTCTTTTAGCCCCTCAACTCTCTTAGGAGTCAAACTAATATTAAAAGCCAGACTCTCGGAAAAAAGATGACTCTCTTGTGATACGAGACTCACTTGCTCGCGATATTTCACAATGTCCTTAAAAGAATTACCGGGAAAAGCAATCCCCTGTTGATCCTTTTCCTCGCGAATCAAAAGCAATCCCCCCTCCGTAGGAATAATATTGGCGGCGATAATATTGAGCAGCGTTGACTTGCCACAACCTGACAATCCGACAATTCCTAAGAGCTCACCTTTACGCGCCTTAAAGTGAATATCTCTCAACTCAAAAGAGTGAAAAGCTTGCCCCTCTTTTTTAAAATTTCTTTTGGGATAGGAAAATAGTTTGATATCAATTTCCAAGGTATGAAATTGATCCGAAGCCTGATATTGATGCCCTTCCGAGGAGGGAAGCTCTTCTAAATCACCCAAGAATTCCTGAATGCGCCAGATCCCCGAATAAGCTCTTTGAATATTGGCAATCTTAGCAGAAACGTCTTTAACCGGGTTGATTGAACGTTGGATTAAATCGACAACACCAAAAATCATAGCCGCTTGAGTGATACCACTGTGAGGGGCCATCAAAACAACCAAAGCTAAGAGAACGGGATAAAGACTCTCTGCTAAAGAATAGTACCCAGCATCCCAAATATTAGAGCGCAAAATTTTGATTAAAAAATCATCAAAAACACTTGCTCCTCTTTGGCTGGCATAATTTTCATGTCGAGTGTAATAAGACTGTTTAAAACCCCCTCCCAAGTCAGCTATAACACGACTCATCATACCTCGACTCTTCCTGACCTCTAAAAAAATTTCACGCATATAGCGAGAGCCCCAAACCAATAAAATCATGGCCACAACTTCAACGAAGGCAAGAAAGAAACCTAGAGTTTTATTTAAAAAAATAAAACTTCCCAAGCAAGACACTACAAAAAAAATGTCAATAAAAATACCGAATGTCCCCGACGTCATCAACTCTCTCAGAGATTCTGTATCATTCATAATTCGCGAAACAACTTCGCCTTGAGGGTAGCGCTCCGATCGCCCATCCTTATTTGTTTGCATATCATAAGCGTGAAGCCACTTTTGGTAACAAGCCAAACGCACATTTTGCATCAACAAAAGAATGTAACGATTGACAAACAACTGGTACAGAGCTCGGTTGAAATAAATTCCAATAAAAAGAAAACCCAAAAACTTCAAGCTTTTTTGAAAAGCCACAGTATCATCATAGCTCTTAGCCAATTCAGTAATTTTTAAAGGAGTGAGAGCACCTAAGAGAGAAGAGATGAGCAGACAAACCCCAACAACGCCAATGAGCTTCTCCCCTCCTTTAAAAAGAAAAAATTCAAACCATTTGGTTTTCGAAATAGGCATAAGCCTCCTTACCAACAGAGAGAAGATTCTCGACAGGTCCTTTCTCTACAATTCCGCGCTCTCTATCCAAGAGAATTAATTCATCACTGGCCCTGACTGTTGTCACCCTATGGGAAGTGAGAATAACCGTTTTCTCTCGCATAAAATCGTGTTTTCTCAGCTGGCTAACAATTTGCTTTTCGAGAATTAAATCCACTGAGGAAAAGGGATCGTCCCACAGAAGGATCTGGGCCTCACTCATCAAACTGCGAATGAGGGCCACTCGCTTGGCTTGACCTCCACTGAGATGTTTTCCATTTTCCCCCACTTCCAATTCCAGTAGGGTCTCCTCACTATCAGCGAGAAAATCAAGGGCCAAAAGCTTCAAGAGTTTTGCCGCCTGTCTTCTTTCTTCTAAATCAATTTTTCGCCCTAAAAAAATATTTTTTTCAATTGTATCGTTGTAAAGATAGGGTGTTTGATTAACAAAACTGATCGGTATCTCATTGCCTTTTAAAACATCGGCAATTTGGGTTAAGAGGTGGCTTTTGCCACAACCCGTTTTACCCACTATCACTGTCCAAGTTTGAGGTGTGTACTTAAGCCTCAACGATTGCCCCCAAAACTCTAGAGAAAATCGGCAATCTTCAACGCCAAAACTCGGGTTGTTCTTCTCTAGCTCAAGCTCTCTCAAGCTTGGCCGATCGAGCTCATTGACAAGCTCTACAATTCTGCGCCATGCCCCATAACTACGCGTAAAGACCACCCCAATCCAAGATAAAAACATCATCGGCTCTAAAAAAAGAAAAACAAACCCACTGAACAAAATTAAGCTCGAAGCCCCCAGCTCCTGCGCTTTAACAATATGAGCTCCCCAAAGTAAGCTAAAGCCTATCCCCAAAGGCATGAGAGGAATAGAAATGCCCACTCTAATTCCCGCTCGGTAGAAATTAGATAACTCTTTCCAAGAGTAGTTTCTGAACCAATCGATAAAAGATTCTTCAGCATGAAAATTTTTAATAGTCTTTTTGCCGGCATAGGACTCCATAATGACATTTTGCACTTCTCCCTGCAGGTCCTGTGTCTTGCGATAGAGGGTGTGGTTTTGCGAGACAATCACCGTAAAAAAAAGAAAGGCCAAAGCTAGTGGTATCATGGCCATCACCAAATCAGGGTTAAATTGATTGAGTTTAGGAACGAGAATAATCATCGCCACCACGATATTTCCGACTTGTAAAAGAGCAAACCCTATCAAGGCACGCAATTGTTCCATATCTAAACTTAAAATTTGAAAAATCTGTCCATCATTGTAATTCCTATAACGAGATGGGTTTCTCTTTTCTAAGCGATCGAGAAGTTCAACTCTAAGCTCTTTTTGAAGAACTCGAGCCGGATAAAAAAAGAGCAATCTCGATAAAGTCCTAAAGACGATGGTTCCCAACGCCAGCCAAAGAAAAGGAGAAGTTTCAATAACCGCATCGCCCTTTTCGATTAAGTCAGCCAATTCCTTAGTGAGAAAAGGCAAATGGGATTGAATCCAGTGAGTCGCAAAGAGGCAGAATAAGGCCCCTAGGTAATAGGGTCCAAATTCCAAAAACTGAAAACTAATCAATTGGGCGAGATTGCGATGAAGGCGTTTTTTCACTTCAATGACCATACCAAAAAGTCACCTCGAACCCAATAGGGGATCAGGTCATAGTTGACTAAGAAAGGCATCAATTCTATAACAGAGTACCTTAATTAAGCTATTGTGGTCGTGTAGCTCAGTGGGAGAGCACTGCCTTGACATGGCAGGGGTCACAAGTTCAATCCTTGTCACGACCACCAACTGTGATAACATCCGAACAGGTGTTCAAATCGATGCCATGGTAGTTTTCAGATGCTTTTCCAAAAAGAGGAATGATCTCAAAGAACATTTACTTCTTTGAACTTAGTTGCCAAAAAATAGTCTAATCTATTAAGAATCCATAAATAATCTTTCTAGTTTAAATTGCTAGGAAATGAATTCCCTACCGCTTGATATAAAGAAGAATTATCCCTGCTTCGAAATGCTTCCATTTAAATTCAAGTGTTTGATTCATCTTAGTCTCCAAATCAAAGTTTATTTAGTACTTGATCGGAAGGCCAAAAAGAATAGATGAGCATTATTTTTTTGCACCAGAATCACTTATTGTTCAGAACAGGGAAAACATAGATCACCGTGGTTATATTAGAAATCAAAATCTTAAACTTATCTCTTTTGAGGAAGTTTTAGATCTTATTCCTTCACACTACTGTAGAGCCAATAAGCTATCTACAGGAGCTGTAAAAAGAAGTTAAATGTTATAGGAGGTGGATTCCAGTACTCCAGTGACCAAACCCTTAACGGTAAATAGATTTGCCAACATAAATCCTAATTATAACTGCTCATAGCTATAATTTTTTCATGTGACTTTTACTGCATATAAAAACTTCTCTATATTACCTTTAATGAACAAGTTATTAAAAAAATTTGATGAATATTTATTCAAAGAAGTGTCTGCAGTTCCCGTTGTCATTTTGCGAATAGGCTTCGGACTCATTTTCCTACTCCATTATCTAACGGTATTGCCCAACTTTGAAACAATCTTTTCAACTCAACATTTAGGAGGAGTGGCCTTTGATTTACCAGAAGCCATTTCGTTTTTGTACACACCAAGCCTTATACTCCTTTTTCTAGGAGCTATTGGAATGATCATAGGACTTTTTACCAATTTCAGCATTTTTATAGTCCTCTTAATTCATTCATTTTTCCTATTAACTTCTCCAACCAACTTTTGGGGCTGGGGATTCATGATTAGGCATTATTTAATATTCCTTTTGTTCACTAGTTCTGGCCGTTTCTTTTCGTTAGACGCTAGAAGAAAAAACAAAATCCTTCCTTTAAAAGAATGGAAAGTTTCAGCTCTCCCCATTCGTTTTATTCAAGTTCAAATCTGTCTTGTTTATTTAATATCCTCTTGGAACAGGTTAGATTCTCCTGAATGGAAAGAAGGGTACGCACTTGTGCTGGCCCTAAACCATGGTGTTTTCACCAGGCTTAACTACGGCGACTTTTTCAACCTTCAAAAATTATTTAGCGGTATCTCAGTGATTACATTTTATATTGAATGGATTGCTAGTGGACTAATTCTGTATGGGAGATATGCTAAATATCTGGCACTTATTTTAATTTCACTACATTTAACGTTGGAATTAACAACGACTATTCAGTACTGGCAACATGTAATGATTTTAACCCTACTCTTCTTTTTGCCAGACAAATGGATATTAAGCGCATTAAAACCTTTTATTAAAACAAAAATAGAAGCTTTCAAACCCAATTATCAAATTTTAAAACCCAAAACGAGTCTAAAAATTATTTTTATCAGTTACATTATTCTAGGGTTAATGGATGGATACCCCAAGCACTTAGCACCCAACTGGTACCCTCCAGTTGCAAATGCTGTTCAAAAAATCTTAATGATTCCAACACTTATCCACAACAGAGACATGTTTATGTTTAAAAGACCTGTACCAGAACAAAGATTATGTTATTTTGTACTAGGTTATACAAAAGATGGAAAAACTGATTTAATTGAAAATTCGAATATTAACTATTGCCTAACAGATAAGTTAAGATTTTTTCACGATGAATACTATACTTTCATCTATAGAAGTCATGTACGTGGCATAAAAGATCCAATCCTTAAGAAGAATTATTCTAGAAGATTTGGAAAATACTATTGCTCAAAAGGTGAGTATGAACAAATTTCTTGGGGGCAATTTAGACAACGGTATAAAAAAGGTAAAAGTAATAGATATAGAATGGATACATTTGGCAATCCTTTTATTCGAAAAAAGCTAAAGCCCGTACTAAACTGGAATTGCAAATCACATACACTAGCTAAGTATAATCCAGAAAAGGTCTATTACAATTTAAAAAAGAATCATCCAGAATATTTCAAATTCTTTAAAGATTACAATTATGGAATCATTACTAATCAAAAATAAAAATGAAT
This sequence comes from Bacteriovoracaceae bacterium, assembly GCA_965206965.1. Classification (GTDB taxonomy): domain Bacteria; phylum Bdellovibrionota; class Bacteriovoracia; order Bacteriovoracales; family Bacteriovoracaceae; genus CBDBLK01. The sequence goes on from OZ242254.1 coordinate 2,911,008, forward strand.
AATAAAAATTTAAACAATATTATTTTTTACAAAAATGGAAAGCTTTATAAAAAATCGACAACAGTATTACACATTTCTAAACAGCGAGGTATTCCTTGGAACCTTCTCTTCATCTTTATCATCGTTCCATCATTTATAAGAGCCCTGCCGCCTGCCAACCCCTAAAGAAAAAAGCCACTTTCTTTGGAACTAATTTCTAAACAGGGCCATGATTATATCCTTATTTCATCTAAGCTCTAAGGTCACTCGGTAAACCCCCTGCTTTTTCACGCTTCTTTTGGACATAGAAGAGTTATTTTATTTGCTTCGCGCTAGCCACATCTACTCCTAACTTCTTTTCTAACGCTTGCAAGTATTTTTTTTGTTAATCCATGTATATTCTTTTTACTCATAGCAATATTGTAAGAAAATATACCTAAGTAACCGAGTTAAATTACTAACTTCACAAAGTCATTATAGTTATCAAATTTGCCAAAGCACCCCATATCATTCCCCTCCACACATACGGTAAAAGGTGGCTCTTTAGAATATGGACCAAAGACTCGACCTAAAAGAAGAAAGTTGACAAGATATTGTAGAAAAGAAAACAATCAGCTCCATGTTGAAAGTGTCTTTAGCCGTTATTACACTTAATGAAGAGCGAAACATTGAGCGTTGTTTGCGTTCAGCCAGTTGGGTCAACGACATTGTAGTCCTCGATAGTGGCAGCCAAGACCGTACACGTGAAATTGCAACTTCTTTGGGAGCTCGGGTTTTTAATGAAAAGTGGAGGGGCTTTCGAAGCCAAAAAGAGCGGGCGGTTGAGCTTTGTCAGTACGATTGGATCCTCTCTTTAGATGCCGATGAAACTTTAAGCGACAAACTCTCTAAGGAACTTCAAAATTACTGCCAGCAGTCTGACATTTCTTGGGATGCATTAGAATTTCCCCGGCTATCTTATTATTTAGGGCGTTGGGTGCGTTATGGAGGCTGGTTTCCAGATTACCAACAGAGATTTTTTCATCGCCAGAAAGCGACTTGGGTAGGCGGACACGTTCACGAGCGGATCCAGGCAACGACAATCCACCGCAGTTCTTCTTGTCTTCTCCACTTCCCTTTTGAATCCCTAACTAAACAGGTAGAAACTAACAATCGCTATTCGGGATTAGGAGCACAAAAGCTCTTTGATTCAGAAAAAAAGTTCTCCACATGGCAGCTCTGTTTGAAACCCCTTTCCAAATTTATTGAAACCTATATAATTAAAAGAGGATTTCTAGATGGGAAAAGTGGCTTCATTATCTCCGTCGGTGCTGCCTATTCCGTCTTTCTCAAATGGGCCAAACTCTGGGAGATAGAAAATCAGCCGTCTTGGCCAGAGAATCCCACCAATTCTCCCCGATAAAGCATTGTGATCTCTTTTTCTCTGCTGGTCTTTTCAAACCCAAAGTCTAACTCAGAGTTAAAAATCGGTGAGGGCCCTAAAGTTTTCGCTATTCTCTGCCTGCAATATAGAACCTAAAACCATGCTGACTTCAACACCTGTGACACCATGACCAGTATAGTGATCCCAGCCAATACCCAGTTTTAAATGCATAGACTCCTCTTCATAAGTACACGCACAGATAGTAAAAGCATTGTGACCTTTGGCCACAAACCTCACATCAATCCCCTGAGAATCGAGATTTAAAAGAGAGCTCACAGCAATTCCTCCAACTCCAAATTTTTCTTGTAAATGAGGAAATGAATTGATCATGAAGTGAATCAATCTCAGTCTCATCCTGTTCAAAAAAGTATTCTTCTTGCCAATAATATACTTGCCGACTACTAAATCTTTTTTTGTACGACTTTTAAACTTTTTAATCTCTTCTCCAATTTGCCCTACCGACTTCACTCCTACATCCTTAATAACCATAGCACTAATGTAGCGATGCCCCTCAACATTTAATTGAATCGGTACATTCACCGAAGTGCTCTCACTTTCTAAAAATCTAAGCCCAAAAGGAGTTTTAAATATCTGACGATTTATTTCAGGGCACTCCCTTACGAGAAGTCCCGCGGCTTTTACAAGTATTAAGCTTAAAGGCAGTTTTCTTCCCTTTTCTTTGTAATAAGTCGCGACTCTCGATAAGTCGACTTCAATAAACCCTGGTAAATGAAAATGCCTATTCTTAATATGCCTTAATTGATAGTATAAGAACCACTCTTCGAGAGTTAGCTTTCTAACCGCCACGAATCTCGCCCCAACTAGAAAATTCTAATTTATTTGTTAAAGCTATAAAGCGACTCAATGACTCATCCTCTTTGATAAGACAATTGGCATTGAACCTCATATGAGGAAAAGCTTTTATATCTTCATCGCGAAGAAGCCAAATCAAGCCGGCAGTCATCATATATAAAAAGATATTTTTTATTTTAGAGAAAAAGCCATTAGCCTTTTTCGTGACAAAGAAAATTTTCACCTTGCTAATACCGCTTTCCAGTGGTGTGCAACCCCAAAGAATTTGTAAGGAAGGTAGTTTAAACCCTAAAAAACGCTGACCTGACCCGTAGGTAATGGAGACGATAGAGCCTCCGGCAAATTTAACGTGGTACTTGAATCGATCACCTAAGAAAAACCTACCCAATATTCCTTTCCAACCCTCCATTGGTATTTCCCCTTCAAGCACCCACTCAAAAACACCATTTTGGTGATCTTGAATATCGTAGGAAAATTCAATATCTAAGTTGTGAACAGCTAAAAAATGC
>CBDBLK010000001.1:0-8570 GCA_965206965.1 Bacteriovoracaceae bacterium
ATTGGACATTTCACCCTCCCCTTGATGATAAAGGTTTGCATTAAGCAGTGCTTGTTTGGAATTGCTACTGTCCCCTATAAAACAGTACCATCAAAACATAATGATCACAAAGTTAGCAGGAGACCAATAGATGTGATGTAAAAAGACCTCACCAAAATCAAACCTCATAGAGATGAATACAGAAGTGGGCGAAGTGGAAGTGTTGTCACGAGTGATAATGAAATCTGACATGTTCCAGCCAGTATTGAGATAATCAAATCGACAGAGACTATTTTGTTCAGACTCAGCACCTGAAAAAAGTAAAACAACACACTAGAACAATAAATCAAAATGAGAATGGACCAATTAGAGCACAAGAACTGACAAGACTTTAAATCCAATTCTCCCCTCGAACGTCCAACCTTAAATAGGGACAAAACCAGTACATACAGGGGGTGTGGCCATATAGGCATGCTCATGACCTTCCCCTGGTCACAAGGATAATAAAAATATAGGTTCATATATCTAACTTCAAGCATTGATGAGGACACAGAGACAGATAGAGAGGCAGACAAGCTGACCAACTATTCACACTTTTTATTATAGCTCCTTCACCTTCTCTCCATTTTTTGTGGAAGCTCTGTCATTCTAAGCTAATTTGTTTTTACTCTAATCCATTCATTTGGATTCTATCAGACAATAAGAAATCAGGTTTTTTAAAGAGCTTCAACTTACATTGTTGATAGCTCACATGGACAGTAAGATAATCCCCCCCTGGCAGACAAGCCCCATGGACAGGATGATAAGTAGAATTGCTACAATCATTTGGTAGCTGCCTGGCAATTATTAGGAAATTAGCAAAATGTTATGCTAACAATGAAGGATGCTTGGAATCCACGCTATTTTAGACCCTTCACTGCTATTTACTCCTTTACCCACTCCCCACTTTCAGCTTCCAGACCTTTTACCCACTCCCTATATTTGGCTTGGGAGACTATGACTAAAATAATACATTAAGCTTTTTGGGGATTCATTCCAAAGGAGACAAAAATTTATATCTGCTTGGATGATTGGATCTGTAATATTTTATCTAAGGTTCCTATTGGATGCTGTGCCACAAATACCAGCAGATTGTAGAATGTCTCCCCAGCTAAACCCTTTACCCATTGGGCCTGTATTGTCAGTAGTTTATAATGTAGATGGTCTAGAAAAAAAATTGAAGCCAAGTGTTATTTATTTGTTGCTTTGTTTTCAAATGGTATGGCTTATAAAATTTCTATTGGCCAAATTACTTTTTAATTGCTTCTTTTCCTTTCTTCTCTTTTTTAAATTTTAGATTGCAAATTTTCATAAAAATATATACCTGGCTTTACTTTGGTTAAATTTTTTCTCCATTAATGCATGTATACAGGTAAAATCCATCTGATCTTGTCCTCAGTACTGTAGGAAGGGCCAACATTCTAACCACTTATTTAATCTGCAGAAAAAACCCCCACCCCCCTCACATTCATAAAATTTCCTTTAGCTTAGTGCAAACCCCCACACCCCCCCCCTCTCCTCCTCTAAAAAAATCCAACCTCTAGTGAAGTGTCAGAGGAAGAAGAACTTGCACTTTTTTTTAATCTGAAGAAAGATAATAATTTTGGGTACCAGTATTAAATAGGGAAGGCTTCAGTCCACTCAGGTTTGGACATAGATTCTTCTTTGTTGTGATGGGAATATATATATATATATATATATATATATATATATATATATATATATATATATATAAATGGAAAGGATATCATGAGGCTTCCAGAAGATTAAGTCTGACTGGCAGAGGAAATAATCTCATTTTAAAGAATGAAGTTGATGGATCTCACATGGTGTTGATAAAAGGACTCTGACAATACTGACAAAATTCCTATCACAGCAATGAAATGAAAAGTATATGTTACTAAAAAATTCAATAACGAAATTAAAGATCTTTTTTTGGATTTCCTCTTCACCAATTTCATCATTTTTAAAGTCAACAAAGATATAGGAAGATTTATATTATTTTTGGTATTAAATTCTTCATCTTTTATTGTCCCCTATGAGACCACATTTTGCTTCTGAAATTATATACTTGGGAGAGTTTTGTCTTTTTTAAATCAGAGTTTGCATATTTTTCAACAAGTTTGGCATAGTTCCTAAAAAATCTGGCAAGCCTGGTGTCCATTGTTCTGTAGAATGTGTAAAAACCACAGCAGTATGTATGACTGATCAATGCATTAGTGAGTGGGTGCAAGAGATCTCGGGCAATTGGTTGCTTTGTATTTTTTTTTAATTTTTTTTTTATTGTTTTATTATATTTTCTGGCTCTGTTGATTTTTCACTCTTTCACTCTATGAGATTCTTAAGCATGTCCAGAAATAGAAATCATAGTTATTAATTTGTTAAGATTTAGCCATTTTGATCTTACTTGCTTTCATTCCATTAATTTCCCTGCCCTGCCCTGGATATTTCCCCCATCCCCTTGATGATACTGATTCATGTAAAGCAGTGTTGAACCCCATAAAACAATGCCATCAATATTTAATGATCACAAAGTTAGCAGAAGACCAATTAATGTGATGTTGTAATGGGACCCCTCACCAAAATCAAACCTCATAGAGATGAATACAGAAGTGGGCGAAATGGAAGTGTTGTCACAAGTGATAATGAAATCTGACATGCTCTAACCAGTATTAAAATAATCAAATCAACTGACACTTTTTTTGTTCAGACTCAGTACCTGAAAAAAGTTTTAAAAAAAACACTAGAACAATAAATAAACCGAGAATGGAGCAAATAGAGCACTGGAATGGGCAACACTTTGAATACATGTGTTCCCTCAAACATCTAACCTCAAATAGGGATAAAAAAAAGTATGTATCGGGGTTGTGGCCATATAGACATGCTCATGACCTTCCCCTGGTCCCAAGAATTCTACATATATTGGTTCAAGAGTCTAACTTCAAGCATTGATGAGGACACACAGACAGACAGACAGACAGACAGACAGACAGACAGACAGACAGACAGACAGACAGACAGACAGACAGACAGACAGACAGACAGACAGACAGACAGACAGACAGACAGACAGACAGACAGACAGACAGACAGACAGACAGACAGACAGACAGACAGACAGACAGACAGACCAACTATTCACACTCAATATTATAGATCCTACACTTTTTCTCTCCTTTTTTTGGTGGAGGCTCCGTTATTCTAAACAAATTTATTTTTTCTGGAATCCATTTATTTGGATCCTACCAGGCACTAAGAAATCCGGTTCCTTGAAGAGCTTCAACTTATATGGTTTGTAGCTCACATGGACAGTATGATAATTGTCCCCCAGCCAGACAAGCCCCATGGACAGGATGATAAGTAAAATTGCTACAATCGTTTGGTAGCTGCTTGGCAATTGTTTGGAAATCAGCAAAAGTTAGTGCTAAGATTGAAGGATGCTTGAAATCCATGCTATTTTAGAACCTTCACTGTAAGTTAATCCTTTATTAATAAACTTTTGTGTATTCACCCCAATATAGGTGAGAGGGGAATTTACACCTGCTTGGATGACTGAATTTAGAATGTTGGGTATTTTGCCATAAATACCAGCAGAGCATAGAATGTCTTGCTAGGAAAACCCTTTACCTATTGGGCTTGAATTGTTAGCAGTTTAGAGGTAAAATTGTATAGCTAAAAATCTGAACCAAATATTTCTCCTTTTTTGGGCTACATTTTCAAATGGCTTAGCTTATGAAATTTCTATTTGGCATATTTCTTTATTTTGGCTTCTTGGATTGTTTTTGTTTATTTTTCCAGACTGCAAATGCCTTAGAAATACAGATTCAGCTTTACTCTATTTTAATTAATTGTTCATTGATACATGTATATAGATAAAATCTATGTGATGTTGTCTCCAGTAGTGTTGAAAGGCCAATACTTTAACTAATAACTTTTGTCAGTAAATAACAAACTCATTTTTTTAAACTTCTTAATAGCATCAAAAACAAAAATTCCACCTACTAATAAGTAGTCTGAGGAAGAAGAAGTTGCATCTTTAGTAAATTAAAGTAAGATAATAATTTTGGAAGAATTAAATGGGGTAGGCTTCAGTCCACCAAGGTTTGGAAATAGCTGCTTTTTTGGGGTTTTGCTTACTCCTTTTTTTTTCTGTGGGGAGGTGAGTGGTGGAATATGCATTTACCAAGTTGATCTTAGCTGCTGGGACATATTCACAAACCAAACTCAAGATATCCAAGAAGTCAACTGAGATTTTTTTTATAACTGCTTTGAAAAATACACCAAGGCTCATTGAAGCAGTAACAAAGTTAAAGAGTACTTCTTTTTTTTCAATATATTTTTTATTATTATTTTTTTATATTTTAATTAGTTGATTTTGTTTACCTCACCCACCCATGGGGATTATAATTTTTAAAGAAGTCCCTGTTTTAGCAACTGTGCATTGATATCAACAATTACTGCCATGCATTTCATTTTACTTCTAGTAATGATGGCCATTCATCATATGACCTGTGAGCCATCTGAGAAACTAAATGGAAAGGTAATTATGAGGCTACCTGAAGATTAAAGGTTGGTTCACAGTTTGATGCTGCTGGTTCACAGAGTGCCACTCATCCAAGCATTGGTCATTGAAATGGCTTAACCTAACCTAGCATTGTTCTGTGAACCATGGATGAGTTCAACATTGGAAGAGAAAAAAATTCTAATCCACCATCAGCCAGAAAAATCATTAAAAATGGATGAAGAAAAACTGGTTGAATCGGTAAGGAGGTACTCTTGTTTGTGGCAGGTTTCTTCCACAGTGTTTAAAGACCTATGGGCTAAGGAGAATACCTGGAAAGAGGTTGACTCTCAGGTACAAAACTATATGGAGGTAAACTACAAGCAATTTGGTAAACTATTTGTATCTACAGAGCTAACCAGCTATAATATTATATTTTTAAAGGTTGGAAATCAAGTAAAGGCAAAGGATTGCCTTAAAAAGTGGAAGTCCCTCAGGGATAGATTTGTAAGGGAGATAAAAAAGGTAAATATAGGTAGCATTGATTATGAATCTTCTCCCACAAATTTTAAATTACATAATCTTTCTTGTCATGGAATAACAGGTGAAGGAGGCAGGCCAGAGTGGTTGCATGGTACCTGTGAGGGGGTATGGATCAGGAATAAAGAGAGAGTCATTTACCAAAGCTTGACCAAAATCAGAATTAGAAAGTACTCCCCCATAACTGTGGCGTCCAGAATTGCCAATGTCCACGAGAATGAACCTAAATTTAATAAACATAAAATTCATTTCCCTGGCTCTTTTCATTAAACTTCTAAGTAATAACCAACCTATAGCGAGCATCACAAACTGGCATCAAAACAATAGAGTGAGCCCCCTTGTAGTTAAAATAAGAGGAACCGGCACCAATGAGAGCTTGAATGACCACGTGCTTCTCATCAGTAGCTCCTGTATTTTCACATTATAAGATTATTACTTAATATTTTCACATTTGACAATGAAGTTCTACACAATGATATACCAATACAGTTAGGAAAGTTCCACAGCTGCTCAAACCCTCTGCTGATTCCCACCCAATCAGCAGCACATGATGGGGTCTTCACGTGTGTCTTCTTGAGGACATCCCATATGAACTCACAGGTCTCCTTTATGGTAGAGCTAACTGTGGACTGACCTATCCAAAAACTGAATGAAAGAGACACCTAAGTCAGTGGTTCAAACCAGGTCTAGGTTGGCTACCTAACTGTGGTTATGAGTAGCCAACAGTAGGTTCACACACTTAGTCTCCCTTCAAAATAGATAGTATTAAATACTGGTCAGAGACTCTCTGTACCAGCAACAAAACAATGATCTTTCCAATATTCAATATAAAATATGACACTTTCAATTACAACATGGACACTCTACATATAACATTTTAGTTGTGTCTTTTTATAGTCAGGCCATCCCTCCCCACCTCCCTCCCTCTCTCTCTTCCTCCCTCTCTCCCTCCCTCTCTCCTTCCCTCTCTCCCTCCCTCCCTCCCTCTCTCCCTCCCTCTCTCTCTCCCTCTCTCTCTCCCTCCCTCTCTCTCCCTCCCTCTCTCCCTCCCTCTCTCTCTCCCTCTCTCTCTCTTTCAAACAACTCCACACTCTATAGGTCAGACTCCTTTAAATAAGTTATGTTTCTTCAAATGGGGATAATACTTAATAACACATCTAATGATACATCCTAAAAATTGACAAGTGAGCACAAAAAATGGTTCTAAATATTAAAAAAAAAGAAGAGGACATAGGAATGGAGGGACACAATGCTGTACCTACGTCAACCCGAGTTGGTCACTCCAATGGCTCACTTCTATGCACATACATGAGGAGTGTGGTTGACTACACCACTAATACACAAACACTAAACTCTTCACATAGAGACATGCATGAGATAAAAGGAAAATTACCAAGAACATGGACATCATCTATACAATAAAGCGAAAACTGTCTGAGTGTCTGTCTGTCCGTCCGTCCATCCTTCCGTCGGTCTGTCTGTCCGTCCATCTGTCTGTCTGCCCATGTATCTGCGATTCATGCTTAAAGGGTTAAAGATAGACCCACAAACCCATATATTTAGAATCAGTGTCACCAGGGGAATTTTCTCGAGTAGGTCTATATGGCCACACCCCTTTATGTACTAAGCAAATAAGCCCAAATAGGTACTTTACCAGAAAAAAAGGAGCTACAAGCATAAAACTTGGCATGCAAACACAACTTGATTCTGTGAATAACATGGGGTGCATCCCACCTGGCCACACCTCTTCCTTTAAGTATATAAGACCAAAAAATGACAAAAATGTACTTCTAAATAACACTTGGACCTAGGTAGCTATACCCACAGACATGTGTAGCACTGGTACTTACTATGATATATCATAGGTACCTAATCACGTTTACTTTTGTTTTAAAAGTCTACAACATATGCCTTCAAAGCAGACACTTTTGTGACTACAGCACCACCAAAGGTGAGCCAAAAAACTGTCCAGTATCTATAAAGGAGAGTTTCTGGGGGGGGGGGGGGGGGGGGGGGGGGAGGGATTATTCCAGCATCACTGAAGAATGGTGAACATGATTAGCTTGAACATTTTTTGTGGGTCCTGATACAACAGTCGTTATGGGCATATTTGGGTGTTTTTCTTTCTTTAAAAGTGGACTACCAAAAGGGAGAAATACTTAAATTTTTTTTTTTTAATCCAAAGCCAAGCATCACTTAAGTATAGTGGACCTGACCAGTTGAATATATTTTTGTGGGTTCTGGTGGACCCTGAGCTCATTATGGGCACATCAATATTATCAGAAGTGGACGTCAAGAGGAGGAAAAAAAAAAATTCAAATGTTTCAAAGAAACCAAGCACGAGGTAGAATTTTGTTATTTTAGGTTCGGGTGAACCTTGGGCATACGTGGGACATATCTTTCCTCCTCTACCAACGCTACCTGAGCCTCTCAGGACCTTGCTGCTAGGACAAAGTGAAGACTGAAAACTATTTCTCAAGGCACTACACCTCCACAACAGTTTGTTTGGAATGACCAGCATGGAATGCATCATCTAGTCTTACTCGTTAATTCCAATGATTACTAATAAATTTTCGTTCATCCCAAACATAAAAAAATATATATATATATATTTTAACAAATTTTATTTCCTTGTAAAACCAGTTCAAAGAACAGGAACCTCAGCATGTTATCAATTAAGGAATGTTAAATACACTTAAGAAAAGATAAAGCACATAAAATAAGAGCAGTCCCACACTAAGACCTGTGACAAATAAATACTTAACAGCCATAAGAGCATAACGTTTTAGATCTGGCAAAATGATTATTTAAACACTAAAAATGAAGCTAAAGTTGAGGTAAGATTTGCAACTTTATGGGTTTCTGTACAATGAAATCACTTAGAAAACCAAGGTTACAACAAATGTTTGGATTTCCATACAATAAAGGGACTTAGTTGCAACGAGAGGTTATAATAAACTTTTGTGTTTTCAGAGTAAACAATTAGCCCAAAAATCATTCTTGAGAAAAACCTATGGATGTATGCCTCCCCTCACCCACCCCAACCATTCCAAGTGTTCTTAGACCTGTGTGCCACAGGAAGAAAAATATATAATGGCACTTAAAACTATCAGAACGATAGCCAATATATATATATATATATATATATATATATACTTGAAAGACATTCAGTACTTCATATGTAGAAAACACTTCCTTGTATGTGAGACATAGCCAATATTAATAGGAGCACACTTCACTGCATGGATCCATGGCTGTTTGTATGCTCAAACAGAGTGTCATGTTATTGTTGTGCTATGGAATGAGCAGCATAGAAAAGATGTTTGCAATCCCTCTGAAGGTGCAATCCTCAACCAGTCACCTCCAGGAAGCACTATACACCACCAGGGCTGAAGGCTTGTTTGTTGTCATAGCTGGGTAGGTATAGTTGCTATGTTGGGGTAATTAAGAGTTGAAGTCATGTCTAATCATTGGGTGTTAAAAAGATAATAGGAGGTATTGACAATGAGCT
>CBDBLK010000002.1:0-7712 GCA_965206965.1 Bacteriovoracaceae bacterium
AGAAAATAAATAAATAAATTTTAAAAAAAATAAATAAAAATAAATAAAGTGGCAAACACTGGTGGGGGAAGGAGAAATCCAATTTTCCATACAAAAAAGGGACTGAAAAGACTTGGGTCTTCCAAGATGGAAGTCCCAGGTTCTATTCGTAATGTTCTGTTTTTCTTCTTTTCTCACTCATTTTTTTTCCCCTTCTTCCCCCCCCCCCCCCCCCCCCCTCCTTTTTCCTCTTTCCTCTTTTTTTTCCTTTCCTTTCTTTTTTTTTTTTTTTTTTCTCTCTCTCTCTCTTCCTCCAGAACATGGTACTTAAAAAGATGTTTTTGATAAGATTTATTCCTGGCAAGGTGGAATAAACCACCAAATATGTTGCAGGGTGTATTGGAGCAGCTGTATTGATGAGGTGTATTGATAGGAATTAATGTGGCAAGTTCTGTGGCAGCTCTATGTATCAGGAAAGATGGGGGAAGTCAAGAAGTAGCCCAGCTGCAGAGAGATACTCATTTGCAATGTGGTAAAAACATTTCATGAGGAGTTAGTTTGCATCTTCCAGTGATCAAAATAGTGAATTAAAAACTGATTTTTTTTTTTTAAATTGGTGAATTTTTGTACTTTCTTTGAAGATCTTGGCAGCCTTGTGGCAGCTCTGTGCACCAGAAAAGAAAGGGAAAATTGAAAAGTAAGTAGACCAGCTGCAAAGAGTCCTATACTATTTGGTGATTCTTTGGTCATGGGGAGATGTGGGGGTAATCTCAGGAATGGGGGTATTTCCTCTGCTTCATGTTACCTGATATGTGTGATGTTGTTTCCCTATCTATTAGCTCTAAGAATAGGAGGCATCACGATATGGGATTTTTTCTTGGCTCTCTTTTATTGTATTCTTTATGTTAGTAGATAACCTGGTGGTGTTCATTGTAAGTGCCTCTTATCTCTTGTCTTATCTCTACCTGAATAGTTAAATTAGAAGGTCCTTGTTATTTCAGGAGATGATTTAGGAGGTCAAAAACTTATTTACGGGAGAAGATTATCTCTGCTATCAAATTAAATTCAGGGTCAATCCTGATTTAGACAAGATGGATTCATATACTTATAAGGTTTCTGTTATTTGGACTGGAAGGCGCCTCATCTGTTTCTATGTGATTTGGAGGTCTCCCATATTTTATCCTTAAATTATAATCCACTAATGGTTATGATTCTCATCCTTATTTATTGCCCATAGTTGCCTAATAGGATCACCCAATCAGTCTTTATAAAAGGGATTTCCTGGCTACCAAAGGAAATGATAATCTAGGAGCAGGTGGCCGCTATGGTTTTTCTTTGGCCAAGAGGATGAGATAGGGAAAGGTTATCATTGTTATAATTTATGAGGTTGTTTTGGCTCCTCATGTATATATTGTGATATGGGGATAGAGAACATATCTTTAATTTGAAGGTGTTTTTACCTAACAGATTATTGGTTTTCTGTCTGGATTCATATTCTGGTTCCCATTTTACTTGAAGGTTATCTTTGCCCTTGATCTCCATGGATGAAAGCCGCTCTCAGTTAAATAAGTGGTTAAAATAGGAGGTAAACTAACTGAAGAACCTGAAGATAAAAATATGCAAATGGAAGAGGGGGTTAATATAAGACTAATTTGTGGGGGTCTTAGCATCCTAGTCGGGTAATATGGTATTCTCAAATGTGGAATATTGGCTTTTAATTGGCTGATTCCTCGTTTTTCTTCTTTGGATCCCTTTGGGTGGGGTGAATGTGAAATGTTGTCTAGTTGAAGTAGTTTGTTAGAGGGATGTAATTGGTGGCAAGGTATAGGGCATAATCATTTCTTTTTCTGGCCAGAAGTAGCTTATTAGGGGTGATCAATAGATCCAAATCTTGGATAAATTAGGAAAAAAGCCCTTATCTTCGAATGAGGTAGTGAAGTGTACACTCTCTTTTTTCTTATTCGATACCAAAATTGATGGCGGGTGATGTACGGGTTTGACCAGGGATGTGATTCTCTCACTTATATTTTGGCAAGGTGGCAAGATAAAAATTTCTCCAAGAAAGTATATGATGTATGGTCTTATAAATAGCCCTTATTTTTCTAATTTAGTTCCCTTGTGTTATCAAATTCATGGATGATTATAAGGGTTATTTTAGGGTGATAAAGTCTATTATAAGGCTCTTTAAATTAAGGTCCATCGATCGGATTATTTCTGGGGTTTGTTTTTTCTGATCGTCATTATGACTAGAAGTGATTGATTAGGTTACAAATGGCTACTTTTAGTCGATGATGGAGATGTCATTCTCTTCCCTTTTCTTTCTTGTTGGATTAGATGATAGATTTAGTTTGGTTTTGGCTATTTCCCATGGATAGTGCCATGATGGTAGTTTTAATGAAAGTGCTCTGTATTTTGGGGCCTTTGTTTGTTCCAATACCTTATTTAATACTAGCCAAGAGAAAGGATTTAGGGTATATTCAAGGTAGAAAGGGTCCCAATATCATAGGTTGATACGGAGGATTACAACCTTTAGTGGATGAGTTCAAATTATTCACTAAAGAAATGATAATTCCCAATCATGTCAACAGATATATCTATTTCTTCTCTCCACTTCTCTCTTTAACTTGGGGTTGATGGTTTGAGGGGCCATTCCATATGCCAAGGGGGTGGTGTTGAGCGATATCGGTCTTGGTATTTCACATTTATTGGCGATATCTTTAATTAGTGTTTACACGGTATTAATGTTGGGTTGATTGAGTAATTCCAACTATGCTTTATTAGGGGGGGGGGGGAAGAGGAGAGGCTCAAATGATAAGTTATGAAGTGTCCATTGGGCTAATAATTATTTCTGTTGTTCTGTTGATTTTAATTTAATGGAGATGGCCATCTCTCAAGATAAAATGTGATATCTCCTACCCTTATTTCCAGCTACAATCATGTGTTCTGTGTCTGCCTTAGCTGAAACTAATAGAGTTCCATTTGATTTAACAGAGGGTGAGTTGTAGTTAGTCTCAGGGTTTAATGTGGAATATTCGAGTATGGCCTCCGCTTTGTTTTAAGTGGATTATTGTCATATAATTTTAATATCTGCTTTAGAGGTAATTTATTTTAGGGAGGGAGGTGTTAAAGTGTCTTTCCATGTGGTGGTTGGTAGCGGGGGATTTGGAATATAAATGTTTTTTCTTTTTGCTATTTATTTTTATAAGTGGGACTTATCCTCGAATCCGATATGATCAGTTAATGTATTTATTATGAAAATCTTATTTACCATTGAGTTTGGGGGTTGTTGGTGTTTGTTTCTGGGGGTTTAATCGGGATCGAATAATACCCTGTGGGTTCCAATGGATTTAAAAGCCTTTCCACCTGCCTTTATCCAAACACAAACATGAATGTTTAGGACTTCCTCTCTGCTTTCATATAGTTTTCCATCCCCCATCGTCAAGTAATTGACTCTTTAAATGTATCTCCTCGTCTAATTAAGGCCTCTCTTCTCAATTACAGAGGGGTTATTTGAGGAAGGGTGCAGGATGAGAGAAGGTTTTATTTCCTATCTTATCAATTAGTTTACTTGCCTTTTCAATCAGTCTCAAATAGATTATCTTGGTGAGATGTATGAAAATGATTGCTTGAGTTTTAAGTGCCATAGAAAAAACTGATAATGGTTCTGGTGTGGTTTTCTTAAAATATAAGTTTGTCTATAATCGATAATACTCTTTACTTAAAGGCCACCTTGATATTTATAATTTAGAAGAGCATTTCATGAGGTTTTTAACAGTTTTTTGGGTAAGACGGTAGGTTATCTTGTAAGAGGTGTTTCAGCATGTTCTTTTGGATATGGCTCCCAAATTGGCTGATTTAGGTGTCCTTTTCTCTTCCTGGGTGGGGGAGGTGCCAGAAGAATGACTACCAATTAATTGGGTCTTCCCCTTGTGTCCGGTGATTTTTCTGCCGCATCACTCCAACATGTCTTCCTGTAATAAGGAAATGAGGGCGCCCTCATGTAATTTACCTTTGTTTTATTTAATTAGAGGGTTGAATTTTCCATTCTGGAAATGGCCTTTCTCTGCCGTAATTGGGGGCACTAACAGGAGGCCAGAGGTGGTATGGAATCGGCTGTAAACCGAGAAGAGAAGAGAAGAGAAGAGGAGAGGAGAGAAGAGAAGAGAAGAGGGGAGGAGAGGAGAGGAGAGGAGAGGAGAGGGGAGGAGAGGAGAGGAGAGGAGAGGGGAGGAGAGGGGAGGGGAGGGGAGGAGAGGGGAGGGGAGGAGAGGAGAGGAGAGGAGAGGAGAGAAGAGGAGAGGAGAGGGGAGGGGAGGAGAGGGGAGGAGAGGGGAGGGGAGGAGAGGGGAGGGGAGGAGAGGAGAGGAGAGGAGAGGAGAGAAGAGGAGAGGGGAGGGGAGGAGAGGAGAGGAGAGGGGAGGAGAGGAGAGGAGAGGAGAGGAGAGGGTGAGGAGAGGGGAGGGGAGGGGAGGAGAGGAGAGGAGAGGGGAGGAGAGGAGAGAAGAGGAGAGGAGAGGGTGAGGAGAGGGGAGGGGAGGGGAGGAGAGGAGAGGAGAGGAGAGGGGAGGAGAGGAGAGGAGAGGAGAGGGGAGGGGAGGAGAGGAGAGGGGAGGGGAGGAGAGGAGAGGAGAGGAGAGGGGAGGGGAGGAGAGGAGAGGGGAGGAGAGGAGAGAAGAGTTCAACTCTCTTTCCTGTTAAATATTGGTAATTGTGTCTGATTCTGTAGGAGTCGTTCTTAGCAGGTGATACAGGCTTTACATAAATAAGAGGTAACTATCTTGGTTATTGATCGACTAAGTTGATGAAAATGGGTAGAAGAGATAGAGGATGGGTGAATCATAATCTGATTATTTATTGGTGTCCCCAAGGTTACCAATTAAGAATTTGTGTCTATTGGGTGAGGCAATCCTTAATCAAGTAAATTGAGTTGAATTATGGGGTAAATTAAAAAATAATTTCTTTAAAATATATTTTTTCTGGTGGCTGCCCTAAAAAATAACACAAGTGGGCATGAAGTGATGGCATAATTTATCTTAAGGAACTTGGCAAAATAACTGTAAGTTAGTGATAAGGGGTGGTAATTATTTGGTTTTTAGTACGATAGACTGATAATTAGTCTCATAAAATAGGAAATGTCGACTGTTTACCAAAATCATAGTTTCATGTGAGTTGTGGGCTTGTAGTATTGGAGGTGTGGCCTGCCCAGTGGTGGTATCTAAATTTAAATGGTAAGATAAGGTAAGATTTAATGGCCCTGTAACTCTGACCATGATAATGTAGCACAATAAAAATGTTGAAATGGATGAATGGCGTAAGGAATATCCCACTATCTCAAGATAAAAACCGGTGAAATTGAAATGGTAGTGAAGATGCTACAAATAAATTGACGATAAGATCCCATTGAGCTCTACAGGAGGCTTTCATTTGGTTTTTCTACATTAAAAAGTAACTGAACTGGAAAAAAACATTTTTTTTTATTGTCTTATTTTGTTGTCTTTGATGCATAACCTAGTATAAAAAAAAATTTGGAAGATTTTAGTCCAATATTCAACTTAGCTTAAAATTTTTACTTCCTGTTGGGGGGGGAGGAGGGGGGGGGGGGGGGGGGGGGGGGTGTAACTAGTCACTGACATCATAAGTGGACATCTGCAGCCAAAACTGAATGTCAGTGATATGCTATTTCAACTAACTTCAACAATTCCTGGGGTCAGGAGGCCCAATTCCACCAGTAAGTCCAGGATTGGTAGCAGCACATTGACATTTAGTGCAATAGCAACTGAGAAAGAGTTGGGGAGTTGGAAATCTGAAGGAATAAATGAAGAGATCTGTCCCTTGGGAGAGTGCAATAATTATTCATACCTTCAGATCCTATTGATACTGCTCCTCAGTTTCATCTATCTCTGATTCAGGTACAGAAAATGAGGATCAAAGACTTTCTGATTTGTCATGATAAAATATAGCTATTTTGTAAAAATTTTTTATTTTTAGACTTGGCTACTTTTGGTGTGGAGCTAGATATTTAATAGCTAGCTATATAGCTACAGAAAATGAGTATCTTGTTATAGTAATACTTGTTAGTTAGCTTGTATTTTTTAAATCAAACTATGAAAGTGTCCAAATACAAAGGATAGGCAGACAACGGGCGATAAGGTTCATTGTTGAAAAGGTAACAGCCTAAATCAGAAGTTAAGGTTATTAAAACATAATTAAGTGTTACAGGAGGTTATTAAGTGTGATAATATGTAGGCTTGGAGTCAGCCATCTTTGTAAGAGTACGTAGCAGCTCACTTAACGAATTGATATGTTCTGAAAATCTGAGTGGTTGAAGTTAATAAAATTACCAAAAATCTGTATATTTTATTATGGTAGTAGCTAGAACGTTCTATAGTTTATTATTACAAAAGTATGTCTGAAGTGATAAGGTGAACATGAATACTAAATATAATGTAATAATTGTTATTCATGGCCCAAAGTTACCAATTAAAATTTGTGTCTATTGGGTAAGGTAATACTTAATCAAGTAAATTGAATTGGATAATGGGTGACATAATTTCTTTAAAATATATTATTCTGGTGGCTGTCCTAAAACTAACACAAGTGGGCATTATGTGATGCTATAATTTATCTTGAGGAACTTGGCAAAACGACTCCGTAAGTTAGCGATAAGGGGTGTTAATTATTTGGTCTTAAGTACGATAGGCTGATAATTAGTCTCATAAAATAGGGGGTGTCGACTGTTTAACAAAAACATAGCTTCCATGTGAGTTGTGGGCTTGTAGTATTGGGGGTGTGGCCTTCGTAATAGTGGTATCTAAATTTAAATGGTAAGACAAATTATTTAGGCCATGTAATGGCCGCAGTACCTCTGACCATGATAATATAGCACAATAAATAGTCAAATAATTGTTGAAATGGATGAATGGCATAACAAATGCCCCGACCTCGATGTTGAATTGCGATATCCTGGAGATGCAGCCACTTCCAAGGGTTGGACTGTTCATCTATTTTTAATCGTACATATATGAGTTCAGATCACGGCATGAGCTAGGTCGCTACAATTTTGATTGGAAACATGAGATAGAACTACACTTTAGTATGAAAGGATTGAGTGGGATAGATCTGCTGGTGGACCAATGATTTAATTGTTAGTTAACTACGACAGTATTAATGAGAGGGTGTGAGTTCTGATTTTAATACCTGAAGGCATCTTAAGGTAGTTATCTATTACCTAAGATTGTTTGATAAGAAGACGTCATTACAGGGTTGATGTTTCAATTCATTTTCTGACATAAGATTAGTAAAATTAACCTACTAAAATATTGATGTGGCCCCTATCTAGATAAGGGTGTTAGTCAGATGATCAGATGGTAATTGGGTTTCGTCAGGTATGTAGTTAATAGGTGTGGTTATGGTTTGATTCAAATTGGTAGAGCGAAACAATGAAATGTTGGGCTAATGGATTCAATCCCCATTTTGAATCTTCTTCTGCATGAGAATTTCTTCTCATTTGTTGACATTCAAGTGAGATATGTGTCAGTTTTCCAGGGCTCACCAGAAGATAGTCAACATAAGCTGGGTGCACTGGTGTAGGAAGACGTTAAAGGACAGGAAAGGTTCCTGTCAGTGCTGAATTTGAACTCACAACCCAGGGGTTCTTAGCCCAAGAGCATAACTACTCAGCCATCACACACACTCCATCCCATTTTGAATGAAGGACTTTAAGAAGAAAAGAA